>CAWHXR010000012.1:0-10722 GCA_963833375.1 uncultured Solirubrobacterales bacterium | reverse complement strand
CCCACGCGCTCCCGCCGCAGAGCCTGGCTCAGGCAGTGAGGACCGCCGCCGCCCAGGGTGAACATCGAGAGGTCGAGCTCGGTCACCTCGAGGCCGCGGGCGCGCAGCGCCTCGTTCAGCTGCATCGCCCCCGCCGCGGAAATCACCCGCTCGCCGCCCAGGGAGATCGCGTTGACCCCCAGCGTGAAGGCCTGCTCCGCGCTCACCTCGATCAAGTCGAAGCCCCTGCCGCGCAGCCACTCCACGGCGGCCGATGGCAGCACCTCGGTGCAGACGGCGGCCAGCTTCTCCGCCAGCACCGCGACGAGGACGTCGATGTGGACAAAGCGCTCGGGGAACGGCTGGACGCGCACCTCCCAGCCATCCTCCTCGAACCAGGCGGCGAGCTGGTTCGCCGCCACTTCCTGGGTCCGGGTCTCGCCGCAGCCGATCAGCACCGCCCCGGGCTCGACGATCATCACGTCCCCTCCCTCGAGCGAGCCGGCGGTGATCATCCCGCGGATCGGGATCTCGGCCTGCTGGTGGAAGCGGATCGACAGGGGCGTACTCACCCCGGCGCCACCACTGGGCCGGCTGGGCGATCACCGCCCCGTTGGGCCCATCGTGCTCGAGTCGCGGCTGAACACCTGGTAGGGGAGGGCGGGATCGGGCTTCAGGAAGTGGCAGCGGACCTCGGCATCCTCGTAGGCGTCGACCAGAGTCGCGTGCTGCGAGGCGGCCAGGGAGCTGTCCAGGCTGTGGCCGGCGTCGAGCGTCGCCCGCGTGATCGCGCTGGTCACCGCCAGCGGAAGTTCTCGGGCGGGCAGAGCAGGACGTCGAGCAGTCGGCCGTGCTCCGAGTCGACGCCCCAGGCCGGGTCGACCGTCACTCCATGACCACCCGGATCGTCTTCAGGGACCGGTCGCTCGCCCCCCTCACCAGCCCACCGTGCGCCAGCGAATCTGCGATGTAGGCGATGGTCGGAGCGGTCAGCCTCTCGCCGGGGAGCACGTTGGGATGCCGGGCGGGTATGCGGCGAGGGACTCGGCGCAGATCCTGCCCTCCGCGCCGGAGAACGGAACGACCTCCTGCGGCCCGAGGAAGGCGTCGCGCGGGGCGAGCTCCAGCGGGCCCCAGGGCGGCGGCTCGGCGAAGGCCCGCCGCAGCTCCACGTCCCTCGGCGCGATCTGCTCGACGGCATGCTGGAGGCCCTCCACCAGCCGGTCCGCCGTCGGCGGCCGCCGTCTCGCCGATCCCGAAGACGGCGACGACCACGTTCTCGGAGAAGAGCTCGAGGACGATGTCATCCTTGTCCCTCATCAGCCCGGCGATCCGGTGCCCCGTGGCGCCGGTTCCCCGGACATCGATCGAGAGCCGCAGCGGGTCCCAGGCGGCGACGCTGGTCCGCCCGGCAAGGCGCTCGTCGAGCACGTCCAGGCCCTGGATCTCGCGGACCCGCTCGCGGGTGCGCTGCAGCGCCTCGAGGGTCTCGTCG
Organism: uncultured Solirubrobacterales bacterium; assembly: GCA_963833375.1. Lineage (GTDB taxonomy): Bacteria > Actinomycetota > Thermoleophilia > Solirubrobacterales > 70-9 > DASUPK01. The sequence continues at coordinate 9,248 of CAWHXR010000012.1, read as the reverse complement.
AGCAGCTCGTGTCCCCTGGTGGCGGCGAAGCGGCGCGCGGCGTCGAGAGAGGCCGTGAGGAGAGCGTTCGGGCTGGTGGACTCGACCAGCGTGACGGAGCGGTCGATCACGTCCTCGTCGACGCGGCCGCCGTCGCCGAGATGGAGGATCGCCGACTGCGTGAAGCTGCCGACGATCTTGTGGGTACTGGAGAGCACCATGTCGGCGCCCCCGCGCAGGGCCCCTGCGGGCAGTCCCTCGTGGAAGTAGAGGTGTGATCCCCAGGCCTCGTCGACGACCAGCGGGACGCCGTGGGCGTGGGCGATCTCGGCGAGCTCCGCGACCCGGGCGACCGCGCCGAAGTAGGTGGGCGAGACGAGCATCGCCGCCACCGCCTCGGGCTCCGAGGTGAGCGCGGCCTCGAGCCCCTCGGGCGTCACGCAATGCGCGATGCCGAGCTCCGGGTCGATCTCCGGCGCGACGAACGTCGGCCGCAGGCCGGAGATGACCAGGCCGTCGATGATCGAGGAGTGGACGTTGCGCTGAACCACGATGCGGCCGCGGTCAGGCGGCCCGGTGGCGAGCTCGCCCGTGGCGTGGGCAAGAGTCATGCAGATCGCGTGGTTGCCTCCAGACGCGCCGTTCAGGAGGAACCAGCTCCGCCGCGCTCCCCACGCGTCGGCCGCGAGACGCTGCGCGCGCTGGAAGGGCGTGGGCTGGGGGCCGACGTCGATGCCGTCGATGCCGGCCGGGACGTCGTGGAGGACCGCCGCCTCGCCGAGGGCCCTGATCAGCCCCGGGTCTGCCCCGATGCCCTTGTGGCCCGGGATGTGGAAGCGCCCGGGGTTTCGAGCCACGTAGGAGACGACGGCATCGAGATAGGGAGCTTCGGTCTGATCGGCCACTAGGCCGAGTGTATTTGGGCGGTCCTCCGCCTCAAGCCCCGTGAGGGGGCTCGCCGCCGGTGTAGCGCGAGTACGGGTACCACCACTCCTTCGGCGCCACCTCGCTCTCGATATGGACATGCTTGGTCTCCTGGAAGGCCTCGAGGCCCTCGCGGCCGAGCTCCCGTCCCAGACCGGACTGCTTGAAGCCGCCAAAGGGGCCGGCGTCGTTGTCGGTCAGGGGTCGTTGAACCAGACCGTGCCGGCCTTCACCTCCCGCATGCAGCGCAGGATGGTCTTGAAGTCCACGGTGTAGATGTTGGCCCCCAGCCCGTATGGCGTCGAGTTGGCAAGCTCGATCGCCTCGTCCAGGCTCTTCACGGGCACCAGGGGAGCCACCGGCCCGAAGGTCTCCTCGCGCAGCAGCTCGGTCTCCGCCGGCGCGCCGGTGACGACCGCCGGCGCGAAGAAGTGCCCGCGCTCCTGGCCTCCGGAATCCCCGCCCACCACGACCTCCGCACCCGCGCCGACCGCAGCCCCCACCTGGTCGGACACCTTCTGCCGCTGACTCGCCGAGACCATCGGCCCGATGTCGGTCTCGCTCTTTATCGGGTCGCCGATGACCAGGCTCTTGGTGTAGTCGACGAAGGCGCTCAGGTAGTCGTCGTAGACGTCCTCCATGACATAGAAGCGCTCGGCCGACGTGCAGACCTGGCCCGAGTTGAGGAAGGCGGCCCAGGCGCCGCCCTTCGCGGCGACGTCGATTCGGCTGGCGACGTCCGAGCAGACGATGAACGGGTCCTTGCCGCCCATCTCGAGATTGACCCGCGCCATGCGATCGATGCAGGCCCGGGCGACCTTCTTCCCGGTCGCCACCGAACCGGTGAAGGCGACGCCATCCACGCGCGGGTCGGAGGCGATCGCCGCCCCGACTTCGGGCCCGCCGGCGACGAGGTTCACGACCCCCGGCGGCAGGTGATCGAAGCAGGGGGAGAGCATCAGCGTCGACAGTGGAGTGAGCTCCGAGGGCTTCCCGACCAGCGTGTTGCCGGCCGCCAGCGCCGGCGCCATCTTCCAGGCCAGGAGCAGCAGCGGGTAGTTCCACGGCACGATGCAGCCGATCACGCCAAGGGGCTCTTTCACCACCAGCGAGAGCTGGCTCGACTCGATCGACGGGATCACCCGCCCAGCCGAGTCCCGCCCGATCTCGGCGTAGTAGTCGAAGCAGGCGGCCGTCCAGCCGACCTCGTCGGAGTTCTCGACCAGTGGCTTGCCGCCCTCGAGCGTCATCACCTCGGCCAGCTCGTCGGTCCGGGCGCGCAGTCGCGTCGCCACCTCTCGAAGCAGCTCTCCTCGGTCGACCGCCGGCGTTCGAGCCCACTCCCTGGACGCCGCCCGGGCGGCGGTGAGTGCGCCGTCGAGCTGCTCGGGGTCGGGCGTCGCCAGCGATGCGATGGTCCCCTCCGTGTAGGGGTTCTCGACCTCGAGCGCCGATCCGTTCCCTGAGACGAGCTCGCCGCCGATCAACAGGCGCGTTTCGAGGTCCGCCATGGGACCGATCGTATTGGGCCGGCGGGGGGTGCCGCCTGATCGGGCAAGGCGGGGTAGGACGGCCAGGGGGAGAAGGAAACCGGCCGCCCTATCCGCCCGCCTGCGCCGAGGCTGAAACTCGGCGGAGACGAGGTGTCAAATATGTGGGCGGGCGCCGGAGTAGGGGGTCTCCGAACGCCCGCCCGCTGCCTCGACTCAGGGGCTGGGTACCCCTGCCTCAGGGCGCTAAACGTTCGCTCAACGGCTTTTTGTCCGTGGCGCGGCCCGCGGGGCACCCGCTTGCGTGCGCTCTGCTTGATCTTCTCGTACTGCCGGACGCGCTTGGTGCCCTTCTTGACGCCACTGGGCGGCATGCAAACCACTCCTTCCGGTGGGATCACACCAGCGCTACTCGGACTGCACCAGGCAAGCCGGCGAGTTTGCGCCACCCGCAAACGGGGGTAGCTATCGTCTGTGGGCTCGGCATCTCGCCTACGTGGAGAGAGGGCGAACTTGCGGCCGTCGGCCGTCAGGAGCCGGGACCAATGAATGAGATCGCCCCGGCGGACATCCAGATGACTCCGATCCCCTCACCGGGACCTAGGGAGCAGCTCGCGGGCGAGCGTCGCCTTCTCGAGCGCTATGCCCGGGACCGGTCGCCCACCGTGCGCGAGGAGCTGGTCGAGAGGTTCATGCCCCTCGCCAGGCGCCTCGCCTCCCGCTATGCTGGCGGCGCGGAGCCCTTCGACGACCTCGTTCAGGTCGCCAGCGTCGGCCTCGTCAAGGCGATCGATCGCTTCGACCCCGAGCGCGGCACGGCCTTCTCGACCTTCGCCGTGCCCACGATCCTGGGCGAGCTGAAGCGTCACTTCCGCGACCGCGGCTGGTCCGTTCATGTCCCCCGCGACGTGCAGGAGCGCATCCTGAAGGTCGAGCGGGCCACGGCCGAGCTCCCCTCGAAGCTGGGCCGCACGGCCACCATCCAGGACATCGCCAAGCGGATCGATGCCACCGATGAGGAGGTCCTAGAGGCCATGCACGCCTCGCAGGGCCACCACGCGATCTCGCTCGATGCAACCTCGACGATGGGGGACGGCGACGAGCCCGGGCCGCTGCGCGACCGGATCGGAGGGGAGGACCTCTCCTTCGAGACCGTCGAGTACGGCGAGGCGATCGGTCCCGTGCTCGAGGAGATCTCGGAGCGAGACCGCAAGGTCCTGCACCTGCGCTTCGTTGAGGACCTGACTCAGAGCGAGATCGCCGACCAGGTCGGCGTCTCGCAGATGCACGTCTCGCGGATCCTGCGCTTCACCATCGAGAAGCTGCGGCAGCGGATTCCCGAGGAAGAGCGCTGACGCGAGGGGCGCGCGGCGCCAGCGCGACCCGCTTGTGGGCGACCCGTCGCCGGGCGCTCTACGGACTGACCTCGAACGCCAGGTACTCCGCCGTCGCGCCCGAGGCGGTCTCCGCCCTGACGACCTCCATGTTCCTGGCGAGGCTCTGGAGGGAGCCGACCCCCGGCACCTCCATCTCAGCCATCAGCCGCTCGCCCGCTCCGTCGACGAGGGGCCCGACGCGGACGTGGAGGGCGCCGTCGCCGTCCTTGATGAAGACGCCTACCCGGCCCTCGGCGAAATCGGCCTCTTCCGACGACGAGACGGCGTCGCCGAGCAGGACGGTGTCAGCCAGGCGGTCCACCGAGAACGCGGCCCGGGCGGCCAGCGCGCCGAGCACGCGCGCGAGCACCGGCTTCACCATCACACCGGGCGTCAGCACCATCGCCAGCTCGGCCGGCGCCTCCGCGTGGGCGCCGTTCCCGTTGGCTCTCCGGAGGAGGCAAGTAGCCGAAGCGGATGGTGGTCCTGCTTCCCTGACCGGCCGTGCCGCTGATCTCGAAGCTGTCGGAGAGGGCGGCGATCAGCGGAAGCCCGAGGCCGAGGGAGGCGTCGCCCTCGCTGGCGCGGGGGCGGAAGCCCCTGCCCTCGTCGGCGATCTGAATCTCGAGTTGGGACTGGCGCGGCTCCGCCGTCACCTGAAGGGGCCCCGGCTGGTCGTCGTAGGCGTGCACGACGACGTTGTTGCAGGCCTCGGTGACCACCATCTTCAGATCGGCCACCCGCGATACCGAGAGGCCGAGAGCCTCGCCCACCCCCGCCACCGCCTGGCGGACGATCATCACGTTCTCGGCAGTCGCCGGCAGCGTCAGCTCGAATCCGCCCTCGCTCATGCGGGTGTCTTTCCCGAATCACCCGAGGCCGCGGCGACGGCCTCCTCCCGCTGTTCGTACACGGGTAGCTCGGTGCGCAGGCCGGTCACCTCGAGCACCCGATCCACCGCATCTGCGCCGTCCGTGTGAACAACGGCAAACCCGAGCTCCGCATCGGCCGCACGTCTGCGACCGTCGAGGATCACACCGAGAATGGACGAGTCGATGAACGTGGCGGCGGAGAGATCGACAACGCTGGCCGTGCCCTCGTCGAGCAGCGCATCGAGCCGACGCCGGAGATCCGGCGCCGTACTGAGGTCATGCTCGCCAGAGATGGTCAGCACAGCCAGTCCTGCTTCGGTTCGCTCGAGCGCGAACTCCCCGGTGCGCACACCAGCGGAAACTACCTTGATCGGAGGTCACTCAAACCTCCTGCTCGGGCCGAACAGCGGCGAGCCGGTCGGCCCTGGCCTCCTGCCAGAGCACGAAGGCGATGCCGAGCGAGGTTACGAGGAAGAGCATCGTCGCAATGACGTTGACCTGAACCGGGATGCCCCTGAGGTGCGGCGCCGAAGACGTAGATCGGGAATGTCTCCGTCGTCCCCTTGTTGAAGTCCGAAACGATGAAGTCGTCGATCGAGAGGGCGAAGGCGAGCAGCGCTGCAGCGAGGATTCCGGGACGGAGCAGCGGCAGGGTCACATACCTGAAGGTCTCGATTGGGGTCGCGCCGAGGTCCGCGGCCGCGTCCTCGACGCTGCGATCGAAGCCGATCAAGCGCGAACGGACGACGACGACGACGAAGCTGATGCAGAACATGATGTGGGCGATCAGCAGGCTGGTGAACCCGAGGGGCACCGAGTAGATCAGGAACAGCGAGAGCAGCGATGCCCCCATCACGATCTCCGGCGTCGCCATCGGCAGGACGAGCAGAAGGTTCGAGACGCGTCGCCCGTGGAACCGATAGCGAACAAGCGCGATCGCCATCAGCGTTCCAATCGCCGTCGAGGCCAAGGTGGCCAGCGCCGCCAGCCGGAAGGACGTCATCAGTGCGCTGGTTCAGGTCCGGCACCGAGAATGCGTGCTCCCAGTACTTGAGCGTGAACCCGTTGTTGATCGCGAATGCGAGCCGATCCCTGTTCTGCGAGGCATCGGCGAACGAAAAGACCGCGATCACCGCGATCGGAATCAGCGTGTAGGCGATCGCGAAGCCCGCGTAGATCTTGAACCCGTTTCGCCTCACCCACGACCACGCCCGGCTCGGGGCTGCTGAGACCGACGGCGCCGCGGTAGCGGTCGCGGACTCCATCCCCTATCGCACCTCTTCCTCGCTGCCGACGAACGCCTCGGTCCCGGCGAGCCGGATATATATGAACACCACGGCCAGGACCGCCGCCATCATCAGGAATGAAAGTGCGGCGGCCTTGGGATAGTCGCTCTGCTGCAGGTACGTCGACTGGATCTTGTTGCCGATCATCGTGTTGTTGGCGCCGCCCAGGAACTCCGCGTTGATGTAGTCACCGGAGGCCGGAATGAAGGTCAGCAGCACGCCGGCGATGACGCCCGGCGTCGTCAACGGCAACGTGACCCGAAGGAACGCCTGTCTCGCTGACGCGTACAGGTCCTTGCCCGCCTCGATCAGACTGGTGTCGATCCTCTCGAGGCTGGCATAGATCGGCAGGATCATGAAGGGGAGGAAGTTGTAGGTGAGGCCGGCGATCACGGCGCCGGAGGTGGCCAGTACGCGGCCGTCATTGGGGACGATGTGGAGGGACTTGAGCACGTTCACGATCGGGCTGTCGTCGGCGAGGATCGTCTCCCAGGCGACCGTCCTGATCAGGTATGTGGTGAAGAACGGCGCGATCACCGCGAACAGCAGCGGGAGGCGCCAGCGCGGATTGACCTTGAGCGCGATCGCGTAGGCGAGCGGGTAGGCGATCAACAGTGCGAGGATCGTCGCCGCTCCGGCGTAGTAGAAGGTGCGGACGATCTGCTCGCCGCGGCCCGCGAGCGCATCCGAGTAGTTGGAGAAAGCCCAGTTGAACGTGAACCCTTCGGGACTGTTCGGGATACCGGAGCGCAGCGACATCTCCCCCATGAAATACATGGGGACCACGAAGAACAGGATCAGCCAGATCGCGCCGGGCGCGAGCAGCCAGTAGGGGATCAGGCGCCGGCGGAGGCTCTTGGGGGAGCGCCCCTTTTCGCCCATCGTCTCTCTCCTCCGCCGACGCCTCGCTCGCTCAGCCGGAGATCACCTCCTGGAAGGCCGACTGGACATCGGCCTGGTCCTGAGCGCTGCCCGGCGGGGCCGGGTCCCCGGAACATGGCGCGATCTCCTGCTGCGTCGGGAAGATCTTCGGATCGTTGGCCACCTTGGGGTCCGTCTTCTCGAGGATCGGCCGCACCCCGTTGACCGGTGTCACGTACTGGACGTAATCCGTGATGTTCGCCGCGATCTGTGGCTGGTACACGTAGTTCATGAACGCCAGCGCCGCGGCCGTGTTCGGGGCTCCGACCGGAATCACCATCTGGTCGAAGAACGTGTCGCAGCCGTCGGTCGGCCTGCGCCATTCGGCGTTCGGGTTCCCGATCAGGGAGCCGTCTCCGGACCAACCCAGAGCGGCGACGATGTTTCCGGCTGGTCAGGTCCTCCGTGTACTCGTTGCCGGTGAAGCGGCGAATCTGGCCCGAATCGCGCGCCTGGCGGAGCTTGTCGATCGCCGCGAGCCAGTCGTCCTTGGTCGCGTCGGCCACGTTGATCCCCTCGCTCTGGAGGACGAGCGGCACGGTGTCGGTCATCTCGGTCAGCATCTCGACCTTGCCCTTGTACTTCGGGTCGAACAGATCCGAGACCGAGTGGATCTCGGGCGCCTTGGCCGTGTCGACCCAGATGCCGGTCTGGCCGCCCTGCCAGGGAATCGAGTACTTGCGGCCAGGGTCCTCCCTTGAGTTCTCGAACTGGGGCAGGATGTTCTGGAACACCGTCGGCAGGTCCGCATGGTTGATCTGCTGCAGGTAGCCGAGGTCCCACATCCGCTTCGCCATCCAATCGGTGACGACGAAGAGGCTGCGGCCGCCCGAGCTGCCCTGATCCAGCTCAGGCTTCAGCTTGTTGAAGAAGACGTTGTTGTCGCTGATGTCGTCCTTGTAGGTCGTCTTGACGCCGGTCTGCTGCTGGAACGAAGCGACGGTGCCGTTCGATCCCGGGTCGATGTACCCGGGCCAGTTCGAGATCAGGACCGAGCCGCTTGGCGTCCCCCCCTTGGCGACGGTCACCTCGCCGGAATTGCCACCACCAACGTTCCCGCCGCCGCCGCAGGCGGCGAGGACGACCGCGGCCGCCAGCGCCCCGCCCGCTGCGACCAATGCACTGAATCTCCTCTTGCTCGTCACCTTTCCCTCCTGTCTGGTTCGTTCAAGCCGTTTCCGCCGGCCGTCTCGAGCCGGCACTGCCCCGTTCGTCTCGGATTCCCTCACCACGTGCATGTGCTCGGGCGCCCACGAGAGCTTCACGTTTGCGCCGCCGCCCGGGAGCTGCTGCCGGTCGGCCTCGTCGGTGTTCGGGACGAGGACGGTCATCCGAACGTCGCCGGGGAGGCTGGACGACCAGCTGGGTCGACGTCCCGAGGTAGAGCGAGCTCTCGACCATCCCCTCGACGCATCGGCTCGTCGCGCCCGCCCGCGCCGATGTAGAGCTTCTCCGGGCGGACGACCGCGTGGCAGCGCTCGCCCGGGTTGAAGCCGTCCACGTCGGTGCTCACCTTGACGCCACTGTCGAGCTCGACCTCGCCCTGTCTGGCCGGTCTTGCGGACCGTCCCCGGCATCAGGTTCGAGACGCCGATGAAGCCGGCGACGAAGGTGGTCGCGGGCCGGTCGTAGACCTCCTCCGGATCGCCGATCTGCTCGATCCTGCCCGTCGTTCATGACGGCGATCCGGTCGGACATCGTCAGCGCCTCCTCCTGGTCGTGGGTGACGTAGACGAAGGTGATCCCGACCTCCCGCTGGATCTTCTTGAGCTCGACCTGCAGCCCCTTGCGAAGCTTCAGGTCGAGGGCGCCGAGCGGCTCGTCCAGCAGCAGGACCCGCGGCAGGTTGACCAGCGCCCGGGCAAGCGCGACGCGCTGCTGCATCCCGCCGGAGAGCTGCGCGGGCCGGCGGTTCGGCCTCCCCGGCCAGGCCCACCCGCTCGAGCTCCTCGCGCACCCGCCGGTCGATCTGCGCGGTCCGCGCCCTTCCGCTGCAGGCCGAAGGCGACGTTCTCCCTGACGCTCAGGTGGGGGAAGAGGGCGTAGCTCTGGAAGACGGTGTTGGTGGGCCGCTTGTGGGGCGGGATCCCGAGCATGTCGGCGTCGTCGATCGTCAGCCGCCCCTCGGTGACCTCCTCGAAGCCGGCGATCATCCGCAGGGTCGTCGTCTTGCCGCAGCCGCTCGGGCCGAGCATGGTGAAGAACTCGCCCTCCTCGATCTCGAGGTCGATTGCGTCGACCGCCGTGACCTCGCCGAAGCGCTTGGTGACCGAGCTGAGGACGACGCAGTTGCTGCCCCCCTTTCCCCCTTCCGCTATCATGGCCTCACGACCAGCACGGGGATCTCCGATAGTTGGACGAGCTTGTACGGGGTGGAGCCCAGGACCGCCCCCTTGAAAG
>CAWHXR010000011.1:0-61918 GCA_963833375.1 uncultured Solirubrobacterales bacterium | reverse complement strand
GCCTTTCGGGGTGCGAGCCGATCATTCGTCCAAGCAGGTCGTTTGAGGCCATCCCGGTCGCGGCCTGACAGCCGCTTAAAGGCTGCGGCGGCGGAGGAAGTCCTGGCGAACGCTCTCAGGCCGGCCCCACATCTGGACGACCTCCGCCCGACCCTCCTTCGCGTCTCGGACCCGCAACTCGCCGGAGATCCCCTCACTGGTCCAGCTTGGCCAGAGCGCCGCGGACCGTCTCGGCCCGGCGGCGTGGCCGAACCGATGGGCGACGTTGATCCGCCAGTGCCAGTCGGCGCGCGAATACGGCTGTGCGTTGACCTGGGAGAGCATTACCGCGGCATCCACGTATCGTGTCTCATCCGCGATCCGCAGGTCGAGCTCGAGGTCCGTCCAGTCGTCCGGGAGCGACTCGACGACCGCTTCGAATTCCTGGGCAACGCCACGCTCAGAATCCGGGGACCCTAGCCGAAGAAGACCTGCTGGAGCAGGAAGACGTTGAGCGCGATGATCAGCCCCGCGAGCAGCCGGCAGCGCGGTCAGCCAGCGCGGGTTGACGAGCGAGCCCATCACGTCCTGCCGGCGCGCGATCAGGACCAGGGGCACGAGCGCGAACGGGATCCCGAAGGAGAGCACGACCTGGCTGAACACGAGCGCGTCCGTGGGGTCGAGCCCGACGCCGAGCACGATCAGCGCGGGCGCGAGCGTGATCGCGCGCCGCAGGAAGATCGGGATCCGGCGCCTGATGAACCCCTGCATCACGACCTGGCCGGCCATCGTGCCGACCGACGACGAGGCGAACCCGGAGGCGAGCAGGGCGACGCCGAAGACGTCGCCGCGTTCGGGAGACCGACTGCTGGAGCCCGTCGAACGCGCCCTCGATGCTGTCGATCGCGGTCAGGCCGCCGTTGTGGAAGAGCGCCGCCGCCATGATCATCATCGAGATGTTCACGACGCCGGCGAGCGCCATCGCGATCACGACGTCGATGCGCTCGAAGCGCAGGATCTGCCGCTTCTCGCCGCTCGTTGCGGCCCGACGACCCGCCGCTGGGTGAGCGCCGAGTGCAGGTAGATCGACGTGCGGCATCACCGTCGCGCCGATGATCCCGGTGGCGAGCAGGACGCTCTCGGTGCCGGCGAACCCGGGCACGAAAGGTGCCGAGCGACCTGGCCGCCGGCGGGATGCGAGTTGACGATCTCGAAGGCGAAGGCGAGCACGACGACCCCGACCAGCACGACGATCCCGGCCTCGAGGCGCCGGAAGCCCCTCTGCTGCAGGGCGAGGATCGCGAACGCGCCCGCGCCGGCGATCAGGCCGCCGGGAACAGCGGGATCCCGAAGAGGAGGTTGAGGCCCAGGGCCGCGCCGACCACCTCGGCGATGTCGCAGTCGACATCGCGACGATCTCGGCCTGGATCCAGAGGCCGATCGAGGTCCGGCCGGGAGAACGGTCCGCGGCAGAGCCTCGGCCAGGTTCTTGCCGGTCGCGATGCCGAGCTTCGCCGACTGGGTCTGGACCACCATCGCGATCAGGTTCGCTGCGAGCACCACCCAGAGCAGCAGGTAGCCGAACTTCGCGCCGCCGGCGATGTTGGTGGCGAAGTTGCCCGGGTCGATGTAGGCGACGGCCGCGATGAAGGCCGGGCCCGAGGAACGGCCAGATGCGCGGCAGGCCGCGCGCGTGGCCCTCGAGCGAGCGCCGCGCCGCGCGGGCGACGGCCGCCTCGCCGGGGAGAACGTCCTCGACTCCGCCCAGGCCGTTGGCGGGCCCGGGGGCGGCGGAGCTCCCCGGGACCGGCTCCACGAGCCCGACGTCGTCCTGACCGACGGAGAGGTTCAGTTCGGTCTGCCCCGCCCGCCAGCTCGGCGACCCTCATGCTCCCGGCCAGCTCGGGGCCGAGGGGATGCCTGCGGCCGGCGATCTCGACCATCAATGGACCGCCGAACGGCTCGACGGCCCTCGACCGACCAGCCTCGCCCCCGGGCCGGATCCCGCTCGGCCAGGTACCGCAGCATCGACGCGTCGCTGTCGGAGACGCGAGCGAAGGCCCCCTCGTCCCCGGCTGCAGCTCGGTGAGCGGGACCGAGTCCGTCCGAGCTGATCGCCAGGTCCCGGTCGGGATCGGGTCGCCATGCGGATCGAGCGGCCGGCTCGCCCAGCTTTGCGGCGATCAGCTCCTCGAGCTCCTCGGAGATGTGGTGCTCGAGCACCTCCGCCTCGGCGTGCACCCGATCCCACGGCATGCCGAGCACCTCGGCCAGGAAGAGCTCGATCAGCCGGTGGTGGCGGATCACCTCGAGCGCGATCCGCTCGCCCTCCGGCGTCAGGCGGGCCCCGTGGTAGGGCGCGTATTCGACTACGCCGTCGTCGGCGAGGCGGTGCAGCATCCCCGACGCCGAGGCCGGCGGTGACCCCGAGCCGCTCGCGCCACCGCGGTCGTGCCCACGGCTCTGGCTCCGCGGGCCTGCAGCTCGTAGAGCGCCTTCGCGTAGTTCTCGGCCCCCTCGTTCGTGCGCCGCTTCGGATGCGGCGTTGTGCGCCTCTGTGCTCGACGCCCGCATTGAAGCAGATCCTAACTCCGAAGTTAGGAAAGACTAACTCTGAGGCCCGGAAAGCCGCCCGGGGCCGCGACCTACAATCGAGGCGTGACCGAGACCGCAGCCCAGGTCGAGCTCGACGGGCAGTACCGGGCGCTCCGCGAGGAGGCCGGATTCCTGATCAGCGCGACAGAGCGATGCTGCTGGTCGCGGGGCCCGACGCGGCCGAGTACCTCCAGGGCCAGCTCACCAACGACATCGAGGCCCTCGCGCCGGAGCGGGGCTGCTACGCCGCGCTGCTCGATCGCAAGGGGCACATCGCAGGCCGACATGCGCGTCCTTCGGCTCGGAGGCCGGCGAGCTCTGGCTCGACCTCGAGCCCGGACCCGGCCCAGGGCGTCCTCAAGCACCTGCGCACCTACAGCATCGGTCGGGACGTCGAGATCGCGGACGCGGCGATCGAGTGGTCGATCCTTTCCCTGATCGGCCCGCGGCGCCGGTGAGCTCAGCGGATTCGAGGGCCTGGGGCCCGAGCACGCGCAGCGCCTGCGCCGAGTGGGACGGCACCGACGTGCTCGCGCGTCGCCACCGACCTCGGTCTCGACCTGATCATGCAAGGCGGAGGACGCCGCGCGCGTCGGGAGCTCCTGCGGGCGGCGGGCGCCGCCGAGGTGAGCGAGGAGGCGGCCGAGATCATCCGGGTCGAGTCCGGCCGGCCTCGCTTCGGCGTCGACATGGGCCCGGAGTCGATGCCCGCCGAGGCCGGGATCGTCGAGCGGGCCGTCGACTTCGAGAAGGGCTGCTACATCGGCCAGGAGCCGGTGGCCCGCCTGCACTACCAGCGGCAAGCCGAACCGGAACCTGCGCGGCCTCCGCCTGAGCGCCGCCGGCGGCGCACGGCGACGCGATTCGCCTCGGCGAGAGGGAGGTGGGCACGGTCGGGACCGCCTGCCTCTCCCCCGCCCTCGGCCCGATCGCCCTGGCGGTGGTCAGGCGCGAGGCGAGCGAGGGCGACCGCGCTCGACGGTCGGCGACGGCGGGGTCACCGGCGAGGTCGTCGAGCTGCCTTCACCGCTTGATCGACGCCGCGGCCCGTCCCTCGGTTCGGCTAGATTCCTCTGCGCATGCTGCGGAGGAGGGGCAGAGCGTGGGTCTGTGCTCGGCGGCCGTGGTTCTGGCGGCCGCTGGCGGTCGCCGGCTGCGGTCGCAACGACTTCAAGAACGACCCGCGCCCGCCGATCCCGACCGAGGTGACGGTGAAGATCGCGACCGACGGGGTCGCCGTCTCGCCGAAGGAGTTCGGCGCCGGCCTGGTCAACTTCACGGTCGCGAACCTCACCGACCAGACCGGCAGCCTGGCGATCAACGGCCCGGTCGACGCCGACAGCGATCAGATCCAGCCCGGGCCGCCGAGCACGGTCAAGGTCGACCTGAAGACCGGGAGCTACGAGGCGAGCGCCGACGGGCATCGCGCGTCCGGCCGTCAGCTTCACCGTCGGGCCGCGAGCGCCCCTCGGGCCAGAACGACCTGCTGCTGCCCTAGTCGGACCTCGCCGCTAGTCGCTCCGGGTCGGCTACCTCGATCAGCGACTCGATCCGCTCGAGCGCGGGCGCGAACGCTCTCGACCATCTCGTCGAGCGTCGCCCGCGCCTTGTCGGAGCTGGTCTTGATGCCGGTCAGCGTCGAGCGGATCGCCTGCGCCTGCTTCAGGCAGTGCGACCGCCTCCTCGGCGGCGTCGCGGACGGCGGCGGCGTCCACGGTCAGTCCCGCTCCCGCGCCATCGCGACCCGCGCCGCCGCGAGCCGGTAGGCGACCTCGAGCGCGAGGCTCGTCGGGCTCCTCGCGGTCGACCGCGACGATCAGCTTGTTGCCCTCGTACTCGACCAGCGTCTCGCGGCCGGACGGGAACTCGCTCCTCCCCGGCGACCACCAGGACGGCGAAGGAGGCGGCGCGGCGCCGCCATCGCCTCGTTCAGCTCCCGCCAGGCGTCGTTCTTGGAGAGCTTCTTGTCCTTCGCCTCGAAGACGATCCGGCCCGAGCAGCCGGGCCGCTGGCCGGCTCCGAGCTCGATCAGCGTGTCCCCCTTCTTGCCGCCGCCCTCGGCCCCCTCGCCGCCGGTGTGTGACGAGGCGTCCCCCCGGGTCGCCGGCGATGCGCTCGAGTGCCCGGTCGACCCGCTCCTCGAAGCTCCGCCCCTTGCGGGTGCCCGGCCTCCTCGGCCTCCGCCAGGCCTCGCGGCTCTGCGTCGAGGCCGGCGAGCTCCGCCGCGCGGCTTGAGCAGCTCGTCGAGCTTCTCCTCCAGCTTCCCGTCGCGCTGCCGTCCTGGTCCTCCTTGCGCTCGTCGCGCCCAGGTGCGAGGGTCGACAGCATCGGCCGAGCGGATTCGCGCTCGTCCTCGGCCGAGAGCGCGGCGCATGAACTCCTCGTCGCGCTGGTCGAGCATCTCGCTTGATCTGCTGCCTGCACCGCGCCCTCGCGGTCCTCGCCGAAGGTGGCGGCGATCTGCTCGGAGAGCTCCTCGCTGTGGGACTCGAGAGCCTGCCCAGTGCGCCGGAGCTCCTCGCCACCGAGCGCGCGGCGCAGCCCTCCTCGATCCGCTCGACGCCTCGCGGTTCGCTCCTCGACGGTCTCGCTGTGCGGCTGAGGCGCTCGAACTCGCGGCGCGACGTAGTCGACCTCGATCGCGGTCTCCTCGCGGTCGAGCACCCGGGTCCCGATCTCGATTGCGCGGCGCACCGTGCGCGCCGGCTCCTCGCCGGCCTCGGCCCGCTCGCGCACGACGCGCGCGGCTCGCGCGTCCGCGATCGTCAGCGCGCTCGATCACGAGCCGGTCGCTCGAGCACCCGGACCGAGCCGTCGGCAGCCGTCGGGCTCGATCGGCAGCTGTGGCTTCTCGGACGCTTCCATGGGACTCATCGAAGGTAGTCGGGTCCCGGACGCGAACCTGACGAGCGGGGTCGAATACGATCGCCCCGTCAACGACCGAACCGAACGCGGGAGTCACATTGGCCGTAGAGATCGCCGACGTCTCGAAGCTCGACGTCGAGCCGGGCGAGCTGCCCGAGAAGATGGCCGCCTGGGTCATCCGCCAGGAGCGCGAGGGCGAGCCCAAGGACGCCTTCCAGGTCGAGGAGATCGAGGTGCCCGAGCCCGGCGCCTTCGAGGTGATCGTCCGCGTGATGGCCGCGGGCGTCAACTTCAACAACGTCTGGGCGGCGCTCGGCAAGCCCGTCTCGGTGTTCGGCTACGGCGACCACCCGGAGTGGGGCCACCACATCGGCGGCTCCGACGCCTCGGGGATCGTCTGGAAGGTCGGCGAGGGCGTCACCAAGTGGAAGCCCGGCGACGAGGTCGTGATCCACTGCAACCAGGCCTCCTACGAGGACGTCGAGGTGCACGGCCTCGATCCGCTCGCCGCCCCGAGCCAGAAGATCTGGGGCTACGAGACGACCTGGGGCTCGTTCGCCCAGTTCACCAAGGTCCAGGCCCAGCAGCTGCTGCCCAAGCCGCACAACCTGTCCTGGGCCGAGTCCTCGGCCTACGGGCTCACCTACTTCACCGCCTACCGGATGCTGATCGACCAGTGCAAGCTCCAGGCCGGCCACAACGTGCTGATCTGGGGCGCCGCCGGCGGCCTCGGCGTGTTCGCCACCCAGCTCTGCAAGGCCGCCGGCGCCAACGCGGTGGGCGTCGTCTCCTCGGACGAGAAGGGCGAGCTGGTCAAGCGCCTCGGCGCGGTCGACTACATCAACCGCAACGAGTTCGCCGGGATGATGCGCAAGGGCGGCGAGTCGCCCGACGAGGAGAAGGCGCGCTTCAAGGACTCCCGCGGGTTCGCCAAGCGGGTCAAGGAGATCCTCGGCGACTCCCCCGACATCGTCTTCGAGCACGTCGGCCAGGCGACCTTCCCGACCTCGGTGTTCGTCGTCAAGCCGTTCGGCAAGGTCGTGATCTGCGGCGCGACCTCCGGCTACACGCTCGACTTCGACGTCCGCTACCTGTGGATGCGCCAGAAGCAGATCATCGGCTCGCACTTCGCCAACGCGTATGAGTGCATGCGCGCGAACCAGCTGATGGCCGAGGGCAAGATCCGGCCGGTGCTCTGGCGGGTGATGGGCTTCGACGGCGTCGCCGAGGCGCACCAGCTCCTGCACGAGAACAAGCACCTCGGCAAGATCTCGATCCTGGTCGGCGCGACCGACGAGGAGCGAGGGCAAGAGCCGAGGAGGCCCGGGGCGATCCGGGCCGAGGTCGGCGCGTGAGCGCCGCCGTAGACTGGAGGCGGCGACCTGAGGGACGGCCCGCGACGATGCCTCGACGTCGTCTACATCGAATGGCACGTCCACCCCTTCCGGGCGGATCGCTGGTACGAGATCTGGCAGCCCGGCGCTCGACCGCGCGCCTGGCCTTCGGCGCCAAGGGCTGGTCCCTGACCCGGAACGACGACGACCCGCTCCACTTCCGCCAGGTCTCGGTCTGGGATGACCACGCGCGACTTCGAGCGCTACTGGTACTCGGACGAGATCTCCGCCCTGCGCGAGGCGGCGGTCAACTACTACAACAAGCCCGTCCTGCCCGCTGGCACACGCTGATCGCGGGCGAGTAGCCCACGTCGAGAGCCTGCTGGCGTATCGCGAGGGCCGCTGACATTCGTCGATCCGAACTTGCCAGACGCCCTCGCGGCGGCTGATCCATACGTCTTGGTCCTCTGCCGCCGCGCATCGCAAGCCGGGCCGCTGCTAGCCCCGTCCCGGCTCATGCCGCGCTCACCCGTGTCCCTGATCGTCCCGCTCTCCGGCACGTCACCCAGCGTGCGAGATGCGCGTACCTCGGACGAGGCTTCACGGTCGTCTGCGGCAGCGGCTCTGTCGACATTCGACTACTGCGGTCCAGCGACACCTTGCTCCGTGGTGACCACCGAGGAAGAACTCGCTGCACGGCAATGCCGGCGTGGCTTGCGTCGATCTCTCCCAGGTCGACGGCCCAGCGCGCCGGCTTAACGACCTGATCGATCTCTAACCAGGGTGAGCGGCTCCGCCAGCGGGACTTCAGCCGGCAGCCATCCTACCCGGAACCTTCGTGACTCGGACGGCTGCCGGCGACTGCCGGATCCTGACTCGGTACGGGCGGGCCCTGCTTCAGCCTACATCGGTGTCCGCGGGGTGACGCGGGTCCAGCGGAGCAGTCGCTCCTGCATCACGGCGACGGGGTACGACGGACACCGGCCTCGATTGCGGGACGGCGAGACTCGACGCGGTAACGTCGCGCCGACGCGACCTGCTTGCGGACTCGGACACTGCTCAGCTGCGAGGTCGGCTGATTCCGATCCGCCTACGGCGGCGGCGCCGGCATGCATCGGCTCATCGAGTGCGCCGGCGGCATCAGCCGATCGGCGCAAGGAAGCGTAAGTCGCCAGGAACAACACGCTGGTCCAGAAACGCCTGCCAAGAAGTAGAGTAGCCGGCATCGCGCGGGTCGCGTCCGGGCAGCTACTGCCCGGTCGCACCGCGTGTTCCTTCAGGTGCGTCGATGACCGCTCGCCCGTCGCGCAACTCGTCGCGCTTCGGCCTGCTCGCCGCGATCGACGGCGGCGCTGATCACCGGCAATGCGGAGCCGCCGCAGGCCAAGGTCGCCGCCTCGCTCAGCGGCCAGCTGCTGACGTCAGCGGCGGCAAGGGATCCGACCGCGTCACCGTCGTCTGCGCCCCAGGCCAGGTCAAGCTGAACCGGAAGGATCCGAGGACCGGCCCGGTCGCCTGCTCCAGGTCTCCGGAGGTCGACGCGGTGATGGGTGCCGGCAATGACCGCGTGGACCTCTCCGGTCGTCGGCCCCGACGCCGGCTTCGGCCAGCGCGACCTCCCGGGCGGCTTCGGGCACGGCACTGGCGCGGCGGGCGACCTCGGGCCGGGTGACGACCGCTTCGTCGGCGGCGCTCCGCCTTCAACCTCGTGCTCGCCGGCCGCGGGTAGACGACCGCGCTCACCGGTGGCCGGCTCCGCGACAGCCTGCAGGGCGGCAGCGGCAACGACAGCGGCGCCGCCGGCTCCGGCCGCGACGTCCTACTCGGCAACTCCGGGAACGACAAGCTCAACGGCGGCACCGACGACGACCTGCTCAGCGGCAACGCGGGCGACGACGTGCTGATCGGCGGCGCCGGGACCGATCTGCTCGGCGGCGGCACCGGCATCGACCGCCTCTTCGGCGGGCCGGGCCCCGATCAGCTGATCGGCGGTCGCCGGCAAGGACCGACCTCAACGGCGGACGGGCAACAACACGCGGTCACGGACCGCGCCTGAAGAGAGGTCGCAGCCGGCTCTCGCCCTGACATCGAGCTGACCTCGTCGAGGCCACCGGCGAGCCGACCCGGTGTCACCAGTCGCGTACGGTCCTTCAGCCTTCGGCTCCGAGATGCACCGGCCTGCTGGCGGCTAGTGCTGCTCGAGCGGGGCCATGGTGAGGCCCGCTTGCTGGAGCTGCTCCCAGTAGAGCTCGGCCGGCTCGCGCGGGCCCGTCCAGACCGCGGCCTTGCCGCGGCTGTGGATCGTGTCGGCGAACCGGTAGCCGCCGTCGAGGGAGACGCCGGGGATCACGCGGGAGAGCGTCTTCGCGACGTGATCGAAGGTGTTGTGGTCGTCGTTGAGGACGATCACGAGCCAATTGCCGCCCAGGCCCTCCTCCGGACCAGCGGATCTGGGGCGCTCAACCGTGGTCGTGGCCACCCGGCCGAAGATAGAGGATTCCAGCCGCGAGGCGGCGGGAATTTGCCGCCGCCGAACGCGCTAGAACGGGTTCGGGACCTGGACGTGACGTTGTCGAAAAGGCCCGTGATCCCGGTCCCGCGCCCGATCCCTTGGCGCCCGCGGTGACCACCGTCTGGCGCCCGTCGGGCTGGTCCGCGCCCGAATCCGTGGCCCCGACGACCGCCGGTGCCGTTGACCGAGCCGACCACGCTGGTGCTCGTGCCCGCCGTACGAGAAGGCCCGGATCGAGATCACGTTGGGCTTGGAGCCGAGCTTGACGAACTTGCCGCCGCCGGAGGCCTCGAGCTTCGGCCCCGCCGGCGCCCTTCGGGTCGCGGAAGTACTGCCACTTGTGCGCGTTCGGCAGTACCCGCAGCGACGTAGCTCGCGGTAGTCGCTCCGGCGCACGCCCACGCCCGACGAAGGACTTCTTCTGCAGCTTCTGGTGCCGCCGCCGACGCTCGTGGTCGCAACCATGCCCTGGTCGGCGTACTGATCGCTCGAGTCCGCCACCACCGAGCTGCGGAAGGCGCAGGAGCTGGTGTTGTTGCCGACGCCGATCGCACAGCGCCTGGTTGCCGACCCACTTGCGCTTGCAGCTGGTCCCGCGCCACCTTCTGGAAGGCGTACACGTCGTCCGCGCTCTGGAACGTGTAGTTCGCCACCGGGATCGGGGCCGCGTGCGCGGCCGCGCCCGCCGCGAGGGCGGCGCAGGCGACGAGCAGGGCTGTGAGCTTGGTTCGCATGCGGGCGTGAGCCTAGCCGTGAGGCGTCCGGGAGATTGCAAGAACACCCCTCAGTCCCGGTCGGAGCGGTCCCCGACTCGCAGTGACCGTGGCACTTACCATTAGGGCCATGAGCGAGCACCGCCTGCCCGAGCGGGACCGCCCGTGGGTGATGCGCACCTACGCGGGGCACTCCGACGCCCGCCGCTCGAACGAGCTCTACCGCAAGAACCTCGCCAAGGGCCAGACCGGGCTCTCGGTCGCCTTCGACCTGCCCACGCAGACCGGCTACGACCCCGACGCCGAGCTGGCGCGCGGCGAGGTCGGCAAGGTCGGCGTCTCGATCGCCCACAAGGGCGACATGCACACGCTCTTCGACGGCATCCCGCTCGACGAGATGAACACCTCGATGACCATCAACGCGACCGCCGCGTGGCTGCTGGCCCTCTACGTCACCGTCGCCGAGGAGAACGGCGTCGAGCGCGCCGCGCTCGCGGGCACGACCCAGAACGACATCATCAAGGAGTACCTCTCGCGCGGCACCTATGCCTTCCCGCCCGAGCCCTCGATGCGGCTGATCGCCGACACGGTCGCCTTCACCGTCAACGAGATCCCGAAGTGGAACCCGATCAACGTCTGCTGCTACCACCTGCAGGAGGCCGGAGCGACGCCGGTCCAGGAGATCGCCTACGCGCTCTCCACGGCGATCGCGGTGCTCGACGAGGTCAAGGCGCGCGGCCAGGTCGCCGACGAGGACTTCCCCCGGGTCTTCGGGCGGATCTCGTTCTTCGTCAACGCCGGCGTCCGGTTCATCGAGGAGCACGCGAAGCTGCGCGCGATGGGCCGGCTCTGGGAGGAGATCGGCCGCGAGCGCTACGGCGTCACCGAGCCGAAGTTCCTGCGCATGCGCTACGGCGTCCAGGTCAACTCGCTCGGGCCTGACCGAGTCTCAGCCCGAGAACAACGTGCCGCGGATCGTGCTCGAGGCGCTGGCGGTCACCCTGGGCCGCGACGCCCGCGCCCGCGCGATCCAGCTCCCGGCCTGGAACGAGGCGCTGGGCCTGCCGCGCCCGTGGGACCAGCAGTGGAGCCTGCGGATCCAGCAGATCCTCGCCAACGAGACCGACCTGCTCGACTACCCCGACATCTTCGAGGGCTCCGTCGTGATGGACGGCCTCGTCGACGAGCTCGCCGAGGGCGCCCGAGCCGAGATGGAGGTCGTCGACGAGCACGGCGGCGCCGTCGAGGCGGTCGCCGTACATGAAGGCGCGGCTGGTCGAGTCGCACCGCGAGCGGATCGCCGAAGATCGAGCGCGGCGAGATCAAGGTCGTCGGCCAGAACTGCTTCACCGAGACCGAGGACTCGCCGCTCACCGCCGGCGAGGACGGCGGCATCCTGACGCCGGACCCGGAGGTCGAGCGCGAGCGGATCGCGGCGCTCGAGGACTGGAAGGCCGAGCGCGACCAGGCCGCGGTCGAGCCGCCCTCGACGAGCTCGCCGAGGCCGCCCGCGACGCCTCCGCGAACATCATGCCGGCGACGATCGAGGCCGCGAAGGCCGGCGCGACCACGGGCGAGTGGGCCGGCGTCCTGCGCGAGGTCTTCGGCGACTACCGCGCGCCGACCGGCGTCGGGAGGCGCCGCGGGCCGGCCGGTGAACGGCGACCTTCTCGCCGAGGTCCGCGAGCGCGTCGCGGCGGTCTCCGAGCAGCTCGGCCACCGGATCCGCATCCTGGTCGGCAAGCCCGGCCTCGACGGCCACTCGAACGGCGCCGAGCAGATCGCCGTCCGCGCGCGCGACGTCGGCATGGAGGTGATCTACCAGGGGATCCGCCTGACGCCCGAGCAGATCGCCGCCTCCGCGCGTCGACGAGGACGTCGACGTGGTCGGCCTCTCGATCCTCTCCGGCTCGCACCGCGAGCTGGTTCCGAGCGTCGTCGCGCTGCTGCGGAGGCCGGCCTCGACGTGCCGGTCGTGGTCGGCGGGATCATCCCCGCCGCCGACGCCGACGCGCTGCTCGAGGCCGGCGTGGCGCGCGTCTACACGCCCGAAGGACTTCGACCTGAACCGGATCATGGGCGAGATCGCCGACCTGGTGACCGAGCGCCCCGCGCCGCGCAACCCGCCTGAGCGGATGAACGACCCGGAAGCTGAACGGCGACCGCAGCGCCTGGCTCCGCTGCTACCGCTGCTGGGCCAGCGACCTCGAGGTGCAGCTCCACTACGACGCGATCCTCCGGGTCGATCCCGACTCCGGCGAGCCGGCCGAGCGCCTCGACGAAGTCCAGGAGGCCGTCGTCCAGTGCCTGCGCTGCCTGCACGATCAGCCCCACCTGACGATCCAGGAGGCCGGGTGGTGCCGGTCGAGGATCGCTGGGAGCGCATGGTGGCCGGCACCCCGTGGGTCGCCTCCTGCACGGTCACCGTCGACCAGGACCAGGTCGAGACCTGCTCGGGCCCCGAGGCCGCCGAGTCGCCTCACCTACGGCTCCTTCGGCGAGCAGGGTACGCGCGAGTTCTTCACCCACGTCCGCTTCCACAAGCACGACGAGGAGCGGATCATCGTCCACCTCCTGGTCGAGCTCTACGCCCGCTCGGCCGAGGAGGCCACCGAGGTGCTCGAGGAGGCCTCCCGCGGCGTGCTCGAGATCACCTCACTCGCCGAGGAGTCACGTCCGCCGGCCCACGCGCCGTGACGAGGCTCACTAGCCTCCCTACCCCGAGTAGTTGCAGCAACTCGGGCTCATCTCACGCTCCCCCTCTTGCGGGCGCCGAAGACGATATCCCCGGGCACCCGCCCCTTGGTGAGGCGCCCGTTGTGGGCGCGATCGAAGTTGAACTCGTCGAGGTATCATCAGGTCGTCGAGGGCAGTGATCTTCGGCGCCAGGGAGCGCGCGAAGGCGGGCCGCCAGCACTCCTCGAGGATGGTGCAAGCCGGGCCCGCTCGACGCAGCCGTTGGAGTTCGGCTCCCGGCCTTGATCCTCCACTGCGGGCGCCGTCTTCCTCGACGGCCTTCGCCTTGAACTCCTTGAGGCTGAACTCCTAGCCCTTGACGGTGGTGACCTTGAGCTCGTCGGCAGCCTCCTTGCTTCAGCTCCCTTCCGCCACCCTTGTCGACGACCTTCGGCGGGTGAAGCGCGCCCGCGGATTGCCATCAGCTATGAAGCTCCGCCCAGACGAAGCCGAAGCGACGTCTGCGGCGGTGTATTGCCAGACCGTTCCCTTGATCGCCCGCAGAGCCGGCTCATGTTGAAGAAGTCCAAGCTGCACCTTCTCGCTGGGGCCGGGAGGCCTCGATATGGCGCTCTGGCGGCGGCAGCTCGGGCCTGCGCTCGTAGGGCTCGGCGTGGCGGGCGATCAAGGCAAGGCGCTTGTTTCGGGTGTTGAGGTTGAAGCGCCGCAAGACCCGCCAGACGCCGTGCTCGGATATCTGGATGCCGCCCCACTTGGGCCGGCCAAGCTCGGCGGAGATCCGCCGGGGACCGAGCCCCGGCCTGGGCCAGGGCGAAGGCCAGGTCACGCCGCTCCAGGTGGGGGCCGATCTGGTTGGGCATCCGCGGGCGCCGGCGCTCTCTCACCCGCAGCGCTTCCATCCCGAAGCGGTCGACCTTGCGCTTCCAGCGGTAGTAGGTGGAGCGCTCGATCCCCATCGCCCGGCAGGCGGCCGAGACGTTTGACGAACTCCTCCGCCTCTAGGGTGCAGGCAGCGCAGGCGGAATCCGAACAACACGTCATCCTCAAACTGATGTCGTGCTCCCTTCGTTGCTTCTTTGGTTGGCACCTGAGGAGCGAGCGAGCGCGCGGATGCCCCCGCCATGCCGGGCAGGGTTCTACACCTCTGAGGTCAGAGGTGTTGCGAGAACTTGGTTAGTCCGGCACTAGCCGGGTGGACATTCCGCGCTTCGGCGGATAGCTTGACCTGAAATTCGTCCGAGGGGAGAGGAGCGAGCATGGATGCCGTGGCGAAGAAACTGTCGATCGCGGTCATCATCGGGCTGATGATCGTCGCCGCTGTCGCTGTCACCGGTGCCGACGCGAAGAAACACAGGCGCCTCAGGCTGACCTGCGACGACGCCACGGCCGAGATCGCGAGGACGGCGGAGCAGTAAAGGGATCAGTACAACGCGACGGGGTTCACGATCGAGCCTCCGCCCTACGGTCTTCTCGTCAGCGGCGCCTGCAAGAACATCGCGCCGCTCACCCGGCAGGGCCGGGCCTTCATGGCTGATGTGCACCACTCCGGGGACAACGATCCGCCCTTCCCCGGTGAGACCAACCCAAACGTCGTCGAATACCACTGGTTCTGGGACGAGATCGTGACCCGCACGAAGAAGGGCAAGCTGCGCCACACGGTCACGAACTTCCGCTGCGTCAAGGACATCGCCGACCCCTCCGCGCCCGGCGGGCTGAACGAGGTCCCCTGCTGAGGAGCCCTGACTAGCCCGGGTTCTTGCGCGGGACCAGGACCGCCCGCTTGAACTCGGCGACCAGCGTCCCGTCCTGCTTGTAGACGCGTGTATGGACCTTGACCACTCCACGGTCGGGCTTGGACCCGAGGGTCGGACCTCCAACACCTCGGACTCGCAGAACAGCGTGTCCCCGTGGAAGACGGGCGCCGGGTGCCTGAGCTCCTCCGTGGCCAGGTTCGCGATCGCCTTCCCGGACACGTCGCTCACCGACATGCCGAGGGCGAGGGAGTAGACCAGCGGTCCCACCACCACGTTCTGGCCCTGCTGCGACTGCGACGCGTAGAGGTCGTTGAGGTGGAGCGGATGGTGGTTCATCGTGATCAGGCAGAAGAGGTGGTCGTCTGACTCGGTCACCGTCTTGGCGGGCCAGTGCTTGTAGACAGCCCCGACCTCGAACTCCTCCAGGTAGCGCCCGTACTCGTGCGCGCCCGAGGCCTCCCGCTCGGCCTGGTCCGTCGTCAGCTGGTGGTTCTCGTCACTCATAGTCTGGGTCGGTCTCCTTGAGTCGGGTGACTCCTCCCCAGGATCGGCGCGGGATGGTAGCCGGGCCAATGCGAGGTTGCTCCGAGAGGAGCCAACCGTCCATGCTGGGGCTGCACCACTCAGCCGGCCATGCCCACGTCCATGTCCTCGAAGCGGGCGATGTCGGCGACCTCGGCCTCGATCTGATCGCCCAGCCGGTCCAGCTCGACCCTCGGCAGGTTGAGAGTGATCTCGATCCGGCTCCCCTTCCTCTTGGAGCGCCAGCCGCCCACGACGATGCCGTCCTCGAGGATCACGGGGCGAATCCAGCCGCCGCCCCCCTCCTTGACGTGGGCCGCGTGCTCGCCGGTGACCGCAAATCCCCTGTCCTGCCAGCCGAGCAGGTAGGTGTCGAAGTTGCCGAGCAGCCGAACCTGGCCGGTTGCCGGAAGCCGAGGCAATGCGCCGCGCTTCGCCAGCAGGGTCCGGTCGCCGACTCGCACCTCCTCGATCTCGCCGGAGATCGACTCCAGCCCGGCGCGCACGTCGCGCAGGGGCAGCCCGGACCAGTACGCGAAGTCGCGTTCGCCCGCCGGCGAGAAGCCGTCCAGGTACCGCCGCGCCAGCTCGGCGAGCGCTCGCTCTCGGTCGAAGGGCGGCGGCTTCCCGAGCCAGTCCTCGCGCCGCACGAGGCACGTGGTCTTGCCGCGGTCCGGTCCGAGGCAGGCGATCCCGGAGGCCACCGCCAGCCCGATGATGTGCAGCCTGGTCTGCTCGTTGAGCTCGACCCCGGCCTCGACCACGCGCCGGACGGCCTCTGGCCTGGTCAACGGCCCCTCACCCTCCAGCGCCTTGGCGATCACCCTCAGGGCCCTGTCCTCGTCGCCCGCGGACATCCCCAGCTGACCGAGGCGCCGGCGCGACCACTTCTCGATTCCCGGCTCGAACAGCGGCAGCCACCAGCCGGCGTCGTCGGCCGGGATCAGGTGGACGGTGGTCCGCATCACCCAGGTACGGAGCAGCGACCGCTCCTCCGTACGGGCTCGCTTGACGTCGGCGGCCGTCAGCCGCCTGCTGCGCGATCGGAAGGTGAGCGGGCCGGCATAGACGTCCTGGGCCTGGGCTCCGGCGATCGAGCGCGCGATCTCGGCCGGATCTCGCGCGGATGCCGGCCGGTGCAGGAGCTGCATTGCGGCGCGCAGCCTCGCCAGCCCGGCGGGATCGATCCCCCTGAACTTTCCCATCTAACGGGTTGCGCCTCGCTTCGCTGTGGCGCACCCTCGCATCTAGTGGACCTTCTTGGTCCGAGCGCGCTGCTCGTGCCGCTCGATCACCTGGGCGACCAGCTTCTGAATGCCGGAGTCGCCGGTGACCTTGATATGTCCGGCGTCGTAGGCCTCGCGGTAGTCGGACACCTGGCCCTCCTGGGCCAGCCGGTTGAAGTCGGAGCGGACAATCTCAACGGTCAGGCGCGCGTCCTCGGTGGAGGTGGCCTTCGAGATCTTCGGGCCAGGAAGCTCCACGCGGAACATCTGGACATCGCCTCGGCCGCGCAGTTCGAGCTCGAAGACGAGCTTCAGCGGAGCGAGCGCCGGCACCTCGGCCTGGAACCGCTCGATGGCGGTCGCGATCAGCTCTCGGGTGGAGGCCATTTCACCAAGGTATTGGCTTGCGGTCGCGGAAGAAGCCTCCGGTCGGCCCGTCGTCCGGCAGCGTCGCCAGCCAGACGGCGGTGTCGGCGCCATCCTCGACCGATTTCGAAGCCCCGCTGCCACCCATGGCGGTCCTGACCCATCCCGGGCACATGCGTGTTCACCTTGATCCCGGGCTGATCCGAGGCCAGCGTGCGGGTGAGCGCGTTCAGCGCGGCCTTGGAGAGGCGGTACGCCGCGCGGCCTCCGTTCATGTCGGAGAGCTGGCCGGCACCGCTGGAGACGTTGACGATCCTCGGGTGCGGGCTTCTTTGCAGCAGCGGGACGAGCGCCTGGCACAGCCGCCATGGCCCGAAGGTGTTCACCTCGAGCACCTCGTGTGCCCGGTCGAGGTCGTAGTCGACCACGCCGACCGGGTCGCCGTAGACGCCCGCGTTGTTGATCAGCGCATCCAGGTGTCCAGGGTCGGAGCCGATCTGCTCCTGGGCGGCATCCACCGTGGCCTGGTCCGTGACATCGAGCTCGATCGGGACGATCCCGTCGGCGTCCTCGACGTCATCGGGATCCCGCGCGCCTGCGAACACGACGTAGCCATGATCGGCGGCCAGCTGGCGCGCGATCTCCGCACCGATCCCGCGGCTCGCCCCGCTGACCAACGCCACCCTTCGATCCGAAGCCACCTCCCCAGTCTAGGAAGGCGCCTTCCCCGACTAGATCTTGTTCCGCTCCAGGAGCTTCTTGCCGATCACCATGCGCTGGATCTCGGAGGTTCCCTCTCCGATCAGCAGCAGCGGGGCGTCGCGGTAGAGCCGCTCGATCTCGTACTCCTTCGAGTAGCCGTAGCCGCCGTGGATTCGGAAGGCGTCCTCGACGACCTCCTTTCCGGTCTCCGAGGCGATCAGCTTCGCCATCCCCGCCTCGAGGTCCGAGCGCTCGCCGGCGTCCTTCATCCGCGCGGCCTTCCGCGTGACGAGGCGGGCAGCCTCGATCTTGGTGGCCATGTCGGCGAGCTTGAACAGGATCGCCTGGTGCTGGGCGATCGGCTTGCCGAACGTCTTGCGCTCCTGGCTGTAGCGGAGCGCCAGCTCGAGGGCGCGCTGTGCGATCCCGACGCCCCGGGCGGCGACGTTCACGCGGCCCACCTCGAGGGCGTCCATCATCTGGGAGAAGCCCTTGCCGAGGCCGGCCTCCTCACCGCCCAGGATCCGATTGGGGGGGCACTTGTAGCCCGAGTAGACCAGCTCGGTTGACTCGACGCCCTTGTAGCCCATCTTCTTGATCTTGGGCGGGATCTCGAGGCCCGCGAAATCGCCCTCGTTCTTCTCCTTCCAGGGCTCCTTCTCGGTGATGAAGCAGGTCATCCCCTTGTATGGCGGATCGGCCTTCGGGTCGTTCTTCATCAGCACGAAGACGACGCTCGAGCCGAGGCCGTTGGTGACCCACATCTTCTGGCCGCTCAGCTCCCAGTTGCCGTCGTCGCCCTTGGTCGCCGTGGACTTGATCCCCTGCACGTCGGAGCCGACCTCCGGCTCGGAGAGCGAGAAGGCGGCGCGGATCTCACCGGTCGCCATCTTCGGCAGGAAGTACTGCTTCTGGTCGTCGGTGCCGAACTTGATCAGCAGGTACGACCCGATGAAGTGGGTGTTGACGACACCGGAGATCGAGATCCAGCCTCGAGAGAGCTCCTCGACGATCATCGCGTAGGTCGTCAGGTCGAGCCCCATGCCGCCGTACTCCTCGGGGATGGTGACCCCGAAGAGGCCGAGCTCCTTCATCTGCTCGACGATCGGCTCGGGGAACTTGTCCTCGTGGTCGTACTCCTCGGCGTTGGGGATGATCTCGTTGTCGACGAAGTTCCGGACCATCTCGACGATGGCCTTCTGCTCGTCGGTCATCTCCTGGTAGGTCGTCTCTTGCTGCTCGGTGGCTACGGCCATGGCTCCTCTGAAGTCGTTGGTTAGGCCCTCCTGAACGCAGAATAGCCGGGCGCAGCGCAGCAGATCGATGGCGAAGCCGATGGTCCGAGGCATGGAAGGCGCAGGCAAGGATCGCGGCAGCCACCTCGTCACGCTGATGATCGGCTCGTCGGACGCGCTGCTCCAGCGGGCCGAGTTCCACCTCGACCGGGCCGCGCGGAAGGCGGCGGGGCTCGATCCCGACCGCCAGTCCCCGCGGCTGGCTACTCCTCGGCGAGGATGCCGTAGAGCTTGCGGCGGGCCTCCTTGAGGATCTCCGCGGCCTTCCCCATCTGGGCGTCGTCGTCACCGCGCGCCACCTGCTTGGCGGCGGCGACGGTGCGGAAGAGCTCGCTGCGAACGGCGAAGCGCGGCGAGTCCTCGTCACCCTCCTCCCAGGGGTGCTGACCTTCGGTTCGCTCCGGGACCGCCTCCTGTCCGGAGTCGGTGAGCGAGAAGACGCGCCGGCCATCGATCTCCTCGGCCGTCACCAGGCCCTCGTCCTCGAGCAGCTGGAGCGTCGGGTAGACCGAGCCGGCGCTCGGGCGCCAGCGGCCCCCGGTGCGCTCCTCGAGCTCCTGGATCATCTCGTAGCCGTGCATGGGCCGGTCGTCGAGCAGCGCCAGGATCGCGCTGCGGACGTCGCCGCGACGGACGCGGTGGCGGCCACGGCCGTGGACCCGTCGGCGGCTCATCTCGTGCCGCCCATATCCGTGGCGGCTTCTCTGTCTTTGCATCTCGGTTCCCTTCGATGAATCATGACCTGACGCGATATATCGTAACAACTCGAATGAGCCTTCCTCGGAGGTCGGGCTCCGCCCGGGCTCAGAGCTCCCAGGCGAAGCTGATCGAGCGCCAGCTGGGGTCCTCGCGCTCGTAGAAGCGGTGCGCGTCCCAGCGGACCCCGGCGCTGTCCAGCTCCAGATGGGTGGCGCCCCGTCGGCGCGCCCAATCCTTGGCCGCGTCAAGCAGGGCCTTCCCCACCCCCTGCGAGCGGTGCTCGGGGCTCACCGCCAGATCCTCGACCCAGCAGCGCGGACCGAACCGGACCGAGTTCATGTCCAGGTATGCCGTGCAGAGCCCGAGCAGCTCGCTGCGGTGTTCGGCCACGAAGATCGCGGCGGCCGGGTCAACGATCGCATCCGCGATCGCAGCGCGCGCCTGCTCCGGGTCCCAGCGGGGCGGGACCGAGCCCGGTGGCGCGAAGAGCCACTCGTACATACCGAGCACCCGCTCGACCTCGGCGGGAAGCGCCTCACGGACCTTCGCCATGGGCTGAGGCTATCCGCACGGCCTCATCCGGACCGGTCCAGATAGCGTTCCCCCCATGAGAAACCCAAGAGACTTCTTCAAGCCACTGGCGATCGACGCCCCCGAACCGCCCCGCGAGATCCCCTTCAAGCCCTCGCGGATGATCCATTTCTTCGACGCATCCAACGAGAAGATGCGCGCCAAGGTCCCCGACATGGCCAAGCAGGCCGACATCCTGCTCGGCAACCTCGAGGACGCCGTCCCGGTCGACAAGAAGATCCCGGCCCGCGACGGCCTGATCGAGGTCGGCAAGGAGGTCGACTTCGGCGAGACACAGCTCTGGACTCGCGTCAACGCGCTCGAGAGCCCCTGGGTCCTCGACGACATCACGCAGCTCGTCACCGAGATCGGCGAGGTGCTCGAGGTGATCATGGTCCCGAAGGTCGAGGGGCCCTGGGACATCCACTACGTGGACCGGCTGCTCGCCCAGCTCGAGGCCAAGGCCAAGCTCCGGCGCCCGCTGCTGATCCACGCGATCCTCGAGACCTCGCTCGGCGTGGTCAACCTCGAGGAGATCGCCACCGCCAGCCCGCGCATGCAGGGCATGAGCTTCGGCCCCGCCGACCTCGCCGCGTTCGCGGCGGATGAAGACCACCCGCGTCGGCGGCGGCCACCCCGCCTACCGGGTGATCGAGGACCCCGACCCCGACAACCCGGAGGCCCCGCGGCCGACCGCGCAGCAGGACCCTTGGCACTACTCCATCGCCCGCATGGTCGACGCCTGCACCTCCGCCGGGATCCTGCCGTTCTACGGCCCCTACGGGGACATCAAGGATGTCGAGGGCTGCGAGACGCAGTTCCGCGCCGCCTTCCTGCTCGGCTGCGTCGGGGCCTGGTCGCTGCACCCGGTGCAGATCGAGATCGCGAAGAAGGTCTTCTCCCCGCCGCCGGACGAGGTCAGGTTCGCCAAGAAGGTGCTCGAGGCGATCCCGGACGGCGCCGGGGTCCACATGATCGACGGCAAGATGCAGGACGACGCCACCTGGAAGCAGTGCAAGGTGATGGTCACGCTGGCAGAGATGCTCGCCAAGAAGGACCCGGAGCTGGCCGAGGCCTACGAGATGAATGCTTGAGCGAACCCTTCCGGAAGGCGATCCGCCGGTGCCGATCCCGCACTCGAGCAGGACACAGCCCGGCGAGTAGGCCAGCCGTCTGAGCTTCAGGCGAGCGCGGGCGCCTCAGGGAGGCGCTCGAGCGCGGCGTTCAGCTCGTCCTCCGAGAGCTCCAGGTCGTCCAGCTCGCCGGCGAAGTACGCGGCGTAGGCGGACATGTCGAAGTGGCCGTGTCCCGAGAGGTTGAAGAGGATCACCCTCTCCTCCCCGGCCTGCTTGGCGGCCTCGGCCTCGTCGAACACCGCGCGGATCGCGTGAGCGGGCTCGGGCCCCGGGATGATCCCCTCGCAGCGGGCGAAGCGGACGGCGGCATCGAAGGCCGCCGTCTGGGCGATCGCCTTGGCCTCGACCAGGCCCTCCTTGACCAGGGCGCAGAGACTCGGGGCATCGCCGTGGTAGCGCAGGCCGCCGGCGTGGACCGGGGGCGGGACGAAGTCGTGCCCGAGCGTGTACATCGGCATCAGGGGGGTCATGCCGACGGTGTCGCCGAAGTCGTAGGCGTAGCGGCCGCGGGTGAGGGTCGGGCAGGCGGCGGGCTCGGCGCCGACGAAGCGCGTCTCCGTGCCCTCGCGGAGGCGCTGCCGCAGGAACGGATAGGCGATTCCCGCGAAGTTGGACCCTCCGCCGACGCACCCGATGACGACGTCTGGGGCCTCCCCCGCCAGCTCCATCTGCCGGATGGACTCCTGACCGATCACCGTCTGGTGCAGGCAGACGTGGTTGAGCACCGAGCCGAGTGAGTAGTTGGTGTCCCCCGAGCCGGCGGCGACCTCGACCGCCTCGGAGATCGCAATCCCCAGGCTCCCGGACTCGTGCGACGCCTGCGACCGGCCCGCCTCGGTCAGATCCGAGGGACTGCGGTGCACCGTCCCGCCCCAGGTCTCGATCATCGCCTTGCGATACGGCTTCTGGTCATAGGAGACGCCGACCATGAAGACCTCGCACTGGAGGCCGAAGAGCTGGCACGCCAACGACATCGCGGAGCCCCACTGGCCGGCCCCGGTCTCCGTCGAGATCCTCTTGATCCCCGCTTCGCGGTTGTAGAAGGCCTGAGGAACCGCTGTGTTGGGCTTGTGCGACCCCGCGGGCGAGACCCCCTCGTACTTGTAGTAGATGTGCGCCGGGGTATCGAGCTCGCGCTCCAGGCCCCTGGCGCGCAGCAGGGGCGTCGGGCGCCACAGCCGGTAGACGTCCCGGACCTCCTCGGGGATCTCGATCTCCGGCTCGGTCGATACCTCCTGCGCGATCAGGCCCATCGGGAAGATGGGCGAGAGGTCATCCGGGCCGGCGGGCTCGCCCGTGGCCGGGCTGAGCGGCGGGGGCGGTGGGTCGCCGGGGAGATCCGCGAGCAGGTTCACCCAGCTGGTGGGGATCTCCTCCTCGGGGAGCTGGAACTTGACCGCCTCGTTCACCGCGGCGCAATTCTATGCCTCGCGACGCACCCAATAGTGCGCATTTGGCCGCTTTCCGCACACCCGACAGGGAACTTATGCGGTTTAGGTCGCATCGGTCGCTCCAACGCTGCCGGGCCTGTGACCCAGGACGGCCAGCGCGACCCAACCGTCAACTGCGGTGGGGGCGCCGAGGCGTTCCGGGACAAGAGCGACGGTGCGCGGCTGCAAGAAGCTGAAGAGGAGCGCCCGGAAGCGCAAGGGCGGTAGCCACCTCCCGGAGCGGCTCTAGCCGAGCCGCTTCTCCAACGCCTTCAGCTGGCCCCGGACCTCGTCCGGCAGACGGTGGCCGAACTGCGCCAGGTGCGACTCCACCTGGTGCAGCTGCTGGCGGACCTCGTCGGGATCGACCTCGAGCAGGGCCTCCATGTCCTCGTCGGAGATCTCGAGGCCCTCCGTATTGATGCCGTCCCTCGGAGGCACGAGCCCGATCGCCGTCTCGGCGGTATCGCCTTCGCCCTCGGTGCGGCGGACGATCCACTCCAGCACCCGGATGTTCTCGCCGAAGCCGGGCCAGATGAAATTGCCGTTGTCGTCCTTGCGGAACCAGTTGACGACGAAGATCTTCGGCAGCTTCGCAGCGTCGCCCTTGCGGCCGATCTCCAGCCAGTGCTTGAAGTAGTCGGCCATGTTGTAGCCGCAGAACGGCAGCATCGCCATCGGGTCGAAGCGGAGCTGGCCAACGGCGCCCGAGGCGGCGGCAGTCGTCTCCACCGACATCGTCGCCGCCAGGAAGACGCCGTGCTCCCAGTCGAACGCCTCGTGGACCAGCGGCACGACGGTCGCCCGGCGCCCTCCGAAGAGGAAGGCGTCGATCGGCACACCGGCCGGGTCGTCCCAGGCCTCGTCGAAGGTCGGGCAATTCATAACCGAGGCCGTGAAGCGCGAATTCGGGTGGGCGGCAGGATCGTCGGATTCCGGCGTCCACTCGCGGCCCTTCCAGTCGATCAGGTGGTCGGGCGCGTCGCTCATGCCCTCCCACCAGATGTCGCCGTCGTCGGTCTTGGCGACGTTGGTGAAGATCGTGTCGCCTTCGACGGTCTTCATCGCGTTCGGGTTGGTCTTGACGCCGGTGCCGGGCGCCACGCCGAAGAAGCCGGCCTCGGGATTGACGGCATAGAGTCGGCCGTCCTCGCCGAAGCGCACCCAAGCGATGTCGTCGCCGATCGTCTCGACCTTCCAGCCGGGCAGGCTGGGCGGCAGCATCGCGAGGTTGGTCTTGCCCGAGGCCGACGGGAAGGCGGCGGCGAGGTGCTTGACGGTGCCCTCCGGGGAGGTCAGCTTGATGATCAGCATGTGCTCGGCCATCCAGCCCTCATCCCGAGCCACCACGGACGCGATTCGGAGAGCCAGGCACTTCTTGCCGAGCAGGGCGTTGCCGCCATAGCCCGAGCCGAACGACCAGATCTCGCGGCTCTCGGGGAAGTGGACGATGTACTTCGTCTCGTTGCACGGCCAGGCCACGTCGTGCTCCCCGTGCGTGAGCGGCATGCCGACCGAGTGAACGCAGGGGACGAAACCGCCGTCCTCGCCCAGGGCCCCCAGGGCCTTTGCCCCCATCCGGGTCATGATCCGCATGGATGCTGCGACGTAGGCCGAGTCGGTCACCTGGACGCCGATCTGCGCCACTGGCGAGCCGATCGGCCCCATCGAGAAGGGCACCACGTACATCGTGCGGCCCTGCATCGAGCCGCCGAAGAGTTCGGTGAGGATCTCCCGCATCTCCTCGGGCGCGTGCCAGTTGTTGGTCGGACCGGCGTCCTCCTCCCGCTCGGAGCAGATGAAGGTGCGATCCTCGACCCTGGCGACGTCGTCGGGGTCGGAGCGCGCGAGATAGGAGTTGGGGCGCTTCGCGTCGGAGAGCTTCTCGAAGGTCCCGGCATCGACCAAGGTCTGGCAGAGCTCGTCGTACTCCTCCGCGGACCCGTCGCACCAGTGGATCGAGTCGGCCTGAGTCAGCTCGGCCATCTGATCGACCCAGGAGAGCAGCTTGGCGTGCTTGGTCGGTGCCTCTGTGGCAGTTGTCTCACTCACTGATGCGCTCAACTCCTTCGTAGATTTGACGTCCCCCTCCCCTGCCGGGCGCGAGATGCTTTCACACCGTTCGGCGCCGGACGCCCCTCATCCAGGGAAGGGTCGGGCCGGATGGTAGGGATTCGGGCGTGGGCCAGGCGTTTCCCAAGCCGGCGCAGCCAAACCCGGGCTCTCTCCTCACGGCTCATGGTGAGCATCCTTCTTCCCCTTGTCGATGCGGTCGGGAACGTCAGGCTACGGACGCTCCGGCCGGATCCCATCGGGGGTCAGCACCGGGCCGACTCAGTAGTTCTCCCCACCCCGGATCCCGGTGCGCCGCGCGGATGAAGCGGGCAGCTGCCGGGCATAGAGTGCACGTACTCACCAGACCGACCAGAAGGGGATCCAATGACCGTCTCGACCGCTCTGCTCCGCCGCTTCGAGGACCTGTCCAGGCAGGACGTCGACTACGCCGGCGGCAAGGGGGCGAACCTCGGCGAGATGACCGCGGCGGGCCTCCCGGTCCCCCCCGGCTTCGTCGTCGGCGCCTCCTCCTACGCCCTCTTCTGCGATGTCGGCGGCCTCCGCGACCGCATCGAGGAGCGCCTCTCCTCCGTGGACGTGGACGACACCGCCGCGCTCGATGTCGCCACCAAGGAGGTCCGCGCGATGGTCGAGGCGGAGCCGGTCCCCGACGAGGTCGCGACCGAGATCCGCAACGCCTACCTCGAGCTGGCCGGCAAGCGTGACAACCCGCCGGTGGCCGTTCGCTCGTCGGCGACCGCAGAGGACACGGAGGCAGCCTCATTCGCCGGCATGAACGAGACCTTCCTGAACGTGCGCGGGCCCGACGAGGTGGTCGAAGCCGTGCGCCGCTGCTGGTCGTCGCTGTTCGGCGCCCGGACCGTCTTCTACCGCGCGAAGAAGGGCTTCGGCCAGGCGGACATGGACATCGCGGTCGTCGTCCAGATTCAGATCCTCTCCACCCGAGCGGGCGTGATGTTCACCATCGACCCGTCCTCAGGCGAGCGCGATCACCTCGTCATCGAGGGCTCCCTCGGGCTCGGCGAGTCGGTCGTCTCGGGCCAGGTGTCACCGGACCGCTACGTGATCGACAAGGAGACCCTCCACATCATCAAGCGCGACGTGAAGCGCAAGGAGCTGGTGATCGAGCCGCTTCCCGACGGAGGCACGCGTACGCGCGAGCTCTCCGGCGAGGAGTCAACGCAGCCCGTCCTCAGCGATGACGAGGTGCGGGTGGTGGCCGAGCTCGGGATTCGCGACGAGAACCATTACGGCACTCCCCAGGACACCGAGTGGGCGTTCGACGAGGAGGGACGCGCCTGGATGCTCCAGTCCCGCCCCGTGACCGCTTCCGGCGGGGACGTCAGCTCCGCGATCGCGGAGCCCGAGGGCGAGGCGCTCGTCCGCGGGCTCGGCGCCGCCCCCGGGGTCGACCACGGCCGGGTGAAGATCATCTCCGAGCTCAGCCGGGGGAACGACCTTAAGGAAGGCGACGTCCTCGTCACCCACATGACCGCTCCCGACTGGGTGCCGCTGATGCGACGCTCCGCGGCGATCATCACCGACTCCGGCGGAATGACCTGCCACGCCGCGATCGTCTCGCGGGAGCTGGGCATTCCCTGCGTCGTCGGCGCCGCCGACGCTACCTCAAAGCTGCGCGACGGAGAGCTGGTCACAGTCGACGCGACGCACGGCGCCGTCTACGAGGGCGAGGTCGCCCTGGCGGGCGAGGAGGCCGCCGGTGACGGGGCCGCCCCCGTAGGGGGCGGGGCACCCGTCACCGCCACTCAGCTACTCGTCAACCTCTCCGAGCCCTCGCAGATCGAGCGTGCGGCGAAGCTCAATGTCGAGGGAGTCGGCCTCCTGCGCGCCGAGCTGATGGTGATCGAGGCGCTCGAGGGCAGACACCCACGGCTGCTGATCGAGCAGGGCAAGGGCGAGGAGTTCGTCGCCAGGATGGGCGAGGCGCTGACCAAGTTCGCGGAGGGATTCGCGCCGCGGCCGATCACCTACCGGACGATCGACTTCCGCTCGAACGAGTTCCGCGGGCTCGAGGGCGGCGATCGCTTCGAGCCGGAGGAGTCGAACCCGATGATCGGCTACCGCGGCGCGCTCCGCTACATGCGCGAGCCCGACCTGTTCGCGCTCGAGCTGGCCGCGATTCGCCGGGTCTGGGACGCGGGCCACACGAACTTCCATGTGATGCTGCCCTTCGTCCGCACGCCGCGCGAGCTCACCGCCTGCCGGAACGTGATGCGCGACGAGGGCCTGCTCGACCTCCCGGGCTTCGAGCTCTGGGTGATGGCCGAGGTGCCCTCGGTCTACTTCCACCTCGAGCGCTACGCGAAGCTCGGCATCAAGGGCATCTCGATCGGCTCGAACGACCTGACCCAGCTGATGCTGGGGGCGGACCGCGATTCGGAGATGCTCGCCGAGCTCTTCGACGAGCGTGACCCCGCCGTCGCGGACTACCTGCGGCTGCTGATCCCGCGCGCCAAGGAGCTCGGCCTGGCCACCTCGATCTGCGGCCAGGCGCCCTCCGTGCACCGCGAGTACGCCCAGCTCCTGGTCGAGGCCGGAATCGACGCGATCTCGGTCAACATCGACGCCGTCGACCGGGCCCGGCGCCTGATCGCCGCAGCCGAGCGCCGCGTCGTGCTCGACACCGCCCGCTCGGGGAGCTAGGAGGAGGGCGCGGCCATGGAAGAACAGCTCAGCGCCCTCGACGCGACGTTCCTCGAGCTCGAGGAGGCTGACCTCAGCGCCCACATGCACATCGGCTCGGTGGTCGTGCTCGAGCCGCAGCCGGATGGAGGGGCACCGCCGATCGACCAGATCCGGAAGGACGTCCTCGCCCGCCTTCCGGACCTGCCGCGCTACCCCCACCGGCCTCTCCACCCCGCGGACCGGCGGCTTCCGCTGGCCCAATTGGGAGGAGGACACTGGCTTCCGCGTCGAGCGTCACGTCCGCATGGCCGCGCTGCCCGCGCCCGCCGGCTTCGACGAGCTGTTGGACTGGGCCGGGGAGTACTTCTCCGAGCGGCTCGACCGCACCAGGCCCCTCTGGGAGATCGTCGTGCTCGAGCTGGCCGACGGCCGCTGGGCCTTGGTCACCAAGACGCACCACTGCATGATCGACGGAGTCGGCTCCGTCGACATCGGGACCACGCTGCTCGATACGCAGCCGGAGCGGCGCGTCTCGCCGCAGAACGGCGATGGCGCGTCGAACGGAAGCGCCCCGGCCTCCATCCCGCCGGGCAGGCCGATGCCACACGCTGGCGACGGCGCGTCTCGCGCGTCGCCAGGCCGACCCTCGCCCGGCAACGCCGCCGTCCGGGCCTCGCAGTCCGGGTTGCAAGCCGCGGAGTCGGCCGTCGGCCTCGCCGCACACCCGTCCAGCGCCCGTAACGCCCTCCATCGGTCCAGGGCGTTGGCGGAGCTGCTCGTCAGCGACGAGCTGATCGCGGCGCCGCACTGCAGCCTGAACCAGCCGATCTGGAAAGTCGCCGGCTCGCGGTCCTCAGCGCGGAGCTCGACGAGCTCAAGGCGATCAAGAACCACCTCGGCGGCACGCTCAACGACGTCGTCCTCGCGGCCACCGCCGGAGGGCTCGCCGGCTGCTCCAGGCTCGCGACGAGAAGCCGCCCGCGATGGGCCTGCGGGCGATGGTGCCCGTCAACATCCGAACCGCGGGAGACCGCCTCGCGATGGGCAATCGGATCTCCTCGCTCTTCGTGCACCTTCCGGTCGCCGAAGACGACCCGGAGCGTCGCTATGAGCGCCAGATCGAGGAGGCCGAGACCCTCAAGTCGAGAACCCAGGCCATCGGCTCCTCCACGCTGATCGATATCACCCGGCATATGCCGCCCGTGATCCACAGCTTCATGGCTCGCTCGATGTACGCAACCCGCCTCTTCAACCTGACGATCACCAACGTCCCCGGCCCGCAGATGCCCCTCTATTACTTCGACTCGAGGGTCCAGGAGATCTGGCCGCTGGTCCCGATAGCCGCCGAGCATGCCCTCGGGCTCGCCGTCTTCAGTTACGACGGCACGCTCTACTTCTGCATCAACGCCGACCGGGACACCGTCCCGGACGTCGGTGTGCTCAACCAGGGGATCGCGGATTCCCTCGTCGAACTCGCCGGGCTGGCCGCAGAGCCCCGGCCGCCGCCTGAGATGTTCCAGGTCCGGATCCACGGAAGAGGAGGCCAGGGCGTGGTGACCGCGGCGGAGCTCCTCTCCATCGCCGCCTTCGAGGACGGCCAGCATGCGCAGGCCTTCCCGACGTTCGGCTCGGAGCGCACCGGCGCCCCGGTGACCTCCTTCTGCCGGATTGACGACTCGCCGATCCGAATCCGTGAGCCGATCGCCGAGCCCGATGCCCTCGTGGTCCAGGACCCCACGCTCCTGCATCAGGTCGACGTCTTCAGCGGCCTCGCCGAGGACGGCTACGTGCTCCTGAACAGCTCCCGGGCCTTCGAGGAGCTCGGCTCTCGACTTCGCGACGGTCGGCCGGCCGCGCACTGACGATCCCCGCGACCGAGATCGCCCGCGAGGTGATCGGCCGCCCCCTCCCCAACGCCGTCCTGCTGGGCGGCTTCGTCGCGCTCACCGGGAGGATCTCGATGGAGTCGCTCGCGAAGGCGATCAGGGAGAAGTTCGGCGGCTCCGTCGCGGAGAAGAACGTCGCGGGGGCGAAGCGGGCGCACGAGTGGATTCGCGCCGCAAGCGAGGAGCCGGCTCATGCTTAGGCAGGAGGAGGGATCCCGGGCCGTCGCCGAGGCGGTCGCTCTTTGCCGCCCGGAGGTGGTGAGCGCCTATCCGATCTCACCGCAGACCCACATCGTCGAGCACCTCTCGGACCTGGTCAGGACCGGCGATCTCTCTCCCTGCGAGTACCTGATGGTGGAGTCCGAGTTCGCCGCGATGTCGGCGGCGATCGGGGCCTCGGCGACCGGCGCGCGCACCTACACCGCGACCGCGAGCCAGGGCCTGCTGTACATGGTCGAGGCTCTCTACAACGCCTCCGGTTTCGGCCTGCCGATCGTGATGACGATCGCCAACCGCGCCATCGGCGCCCCGATCAACATCTGGAACGACCACTCGGACTCGATGTCCCAGCGCGACTCGGGCTGGATCCAGCTCTACGCCGAGTCCAACCAGGAGGCGGTCGACCTGCACATCCAGGCGTTCCGGATCGCGGAGCAGGTCTCGCTGCCGGTGATGGTCTGCATGGACGGCTTCATCCTCACCCACGCCTACGAGGAGGTCGACATCCCGGACCAGAAGCAGGTCGACGACTTCGTGCCGGCTTCGAGCCACGGCAGGTGCTCGACCCGGCCCACCCGGTGACGATCGGCGCGATGGTCGGCCCGGAGGCCTTCTTCGAGGTCAAGTACCTCGCCCACGCCAAGCAGATGGAGGCGCTGGACGTGATCTCCCAGGTCGCGCAGCGCTTCGCGATCGACTTCGGCCGCCCCTCCGGCGGACTGCTGCGCCGCTACCGGACCGAGGGGGCCGAGACGATCATCGTCGCGCTCGGCTCGGTGCTCGGGACGATCGAGGCCGTCGTCGATGAGATGCGCGACGCCGGCGTCAGGGTCGGTGCCCTCGGCATCAAGTCCTTCCGCCCCTTCCCGCTCGATGAGGTCCGCGAGGCCCTTGCCGGTGCCCGCCGCGTCGTCGTCCTCGAGAAGGCGCTCGCGGTCGGCCGCGGCGGGATCGTCTCGACCGACGTCCACGAGGCGCTGAGCGCACCCACACCCGCTGCAACACGGTGATCGCCGGGCTCGGGGGCCGCTCGATCACCCGCGAGTCGCTGCGGGACCTGCTCGAGCGAGCCGGCCGCGACGAGCTCGGGCCGCTCGGCTTCCTCGACCTGAAGACCGACCTCGTCGAGCGCGAGCTCGAGCGAGCCCACCAGGACACGCCCTCCGGCCCCCACGAGCAGAACATCCTCAACGACATCGGCGTCGTCGCCGCGAGACCCCACTGAGGAGGAGCGATGGCCTACCAGGAGATCAAGCTCTACCAGGCCGGCACCTTCGTCGCCGGCAACCGGCTGCTCCCCCCCGACCAGCGCTCGGTTCAGGCTCGGATGGAGCGCTCCAACACGCTCACCTCCGGCCACCGCGCCTGCCAGGGCTGCGGCGAGGCGCTCGGCGCCCGCTACGTGCTCGACGCGGCGATGCGCGCCACCGATGGCGAGCTGATCGCCACGAACGCCACCGGCTGCCTCGAGGTCTTCTCCACCCCCTATCCCGAGTCCTCGTGGCAGCTGCCCTGGATCCACTCCCTGTTCGGCAACGCCCCCGCGGTCGCCACGGGCGTGGCCGCGGCGCTCAAGGCGAAGGGCCGCGACGACGTGCGGGTGATCGGACAGGGCGGGGACGGCGGCACCCTCGACATCGGCTTCGCCTGCCTCTCGGGGATGTTCGAGCGAAACGACGACGTGCTGTTCGTCTGTTACGACAACGAGGCCTACATGAACACCGGCGTCCAGCGCTCGGGGGCCACCCCTCCCGCCGCCCGGACGGCGAACACCAAGCCGCTCGGCGGCCAGCCCGGCAACGCCTTCGGCAAGGGCAAGAACGCGCCGCTGATCGCGATGGCTCACGAGATCCCCTATGTGGCGACCGCGACGGTCGCCGAGCTGCGCGACCTCGAGGCCAAGGTCGAGCGGGCGATGGAGATGCGCGGCGCCCGCTACATCCACGTCTTCGTCCCCTGCCCGCTCGGCTGGGGATCGGCATCGCGCGACACGATCCGGGTCGCGAGGCTCGTCAAGGAGACCGGGCTCTTTCCGGTCTTCGAGGCCGAGGACGGAGAGGTCACCTCGGTCTCCAAGATCCGCCGGCCGGTGCCGGTTGAGGATTACCTGAAGCTGCAAAAGCGTTACGCGCACCTCTTCGGCGATCCGCCCCAGACCGAGGTGATCGCGAAGATCCAGGAGAAGGCGGACCGCAACATCCGGAACTTCGGGCTGCTGGCGGACGCCGACGAGGGCGGCGACCTGCCCGGTAGCGCCTCCGACATCGCCGGGGCGACGCCGGGGACCTCCGACCCATCTCGCACCGACGAGCAGGAGACCAACCTGATGCGGCTGCTGGCCTCCTCCCCACACGGACCGCAGTGATGGAAGCCTCCAACAACAACCTCCCCTTCGCGATCACGCTGGACGTCGGCTCCAGCCTCGCCAACAAGACCGGCAGCTGGCGCACCGAGCGCGCCCAGTACGTCGATCGGCTGCCGCCCTGCAACCACGCCTGCCCTGCCGGCGAGAACATCCAGGCCTGGCTCTATGAGGCCGAGGAGGGCGGCGAGGGCTACGAGCGCGCCTGGCGGAAGCTGGTCGAGGACAACCCGTTCCCGGCGATCATGGGCCGGGTCTGTTACCACCCCTGCGAGACCGACTGCAATCGCGCCCAGCTCGACGAGGCGGTGGGGATCAACTCGGTCGAGCGCTTCCTCGGCGATGAGGCGATCAAGCAGGGCTGGTCATTCGAGGCCCCTCACGAGTCATCCGGCAAGCGGGTGCTGATCGTCGGAGCCGGCCCCTCCGGACTCTCCGCCGCCTACCACCTGGCCCGGCGCGGCCATCAGGTCGAGATCCACGAGGCCGGTCCGATGACCGGCGGGATGATGCGCTTCGGCATCCCCAAGTACCGGCTACCCCGCGACGTGCTCGACGCCGAGGTCAAGCGGATCCTCGAGATGGGCGTCGAGCTGAGGCTGAACACGAAGGTGACCAACGTCGAGGAGTCGATGAAGGAGGGCGGCTTCGACGCGGTCTTCCTCGCGGTCGGGGCTCATATCGGCAAGCGCGCCTACGTCCCGGCCGGCGAGGCGGCCCACATACTCGACGCCGTCTCGGTGCTCGAGTCGATGGAGGGTGAGGAGAAGCCGCTGCTGGGCCGGCGGGTGGTGGTGGTCGGGGGAGGCAACACCGCCATGGACGTCGCCCGAACCGCCAAGCGCCTCGGCGCCACCGACGCGGTGGTCGTCTATCGCCGCACCCGCGAGCGGATGCCGGCCCACGAGTTCGAGGTCGAGGAGGCCGAGGAGGAGGGCGTGATGATGCGCTGGCTGGAGACCATCAAGCAGGTCGACGGCGGCAAGGTGACGATGGAGAAGATGGAGCTCGACGAGACGGGCTTCCCCCAGCCGACCGGCGAGCTCGAGGAGCTCGAGGCCGACTCCGTGATCCTCGCGCTCGGCCAGGAGGCCGACCTCTCGCTGCTCGAGGGGATCGAGGGGATCGAGGTCGACGACGGGGTCGTCCAGGTCGGGGACAACATGATGACCGGGCACGACGGCATCTTCGCTGGCGGCGACATGGTCCCCGCCGAGCGCACGGTCACCGTCGGGATCGGCCATGGCAAGAACGCGGCGCGCAACATCGACGGCTGGCTGCGCGGCGAGCCCTACCGCCACCCGCCCCAGCCCGAGATCGCCAGCTTCGACAAGCTCAACACCTGGTACTACGCGGACGCCCCGCGCACTGTCCAGCCGAAGCTCGAGGTCGAGCGGCGCCGGGCGACCTTCGACGAGGTGGTCGCCGGCCTCGACGAGTCGAACGCTCTCTATGAGGCCCGGCGGTGCATGTCCTGCGGAAACTGCTTCTCCTGCGACAACTGCTACGGGGTCTGTCCCGACAACGCGGTGATGAAGCTCGCCGAGCCGGCGGACGCGAACTACTACGAGATCGACCTCGACTTCTGCAAGGGCTGCGGACTTTGCGTCGCGGAGTGCCCCTGCGGCGCGATCGAGATGGTTCCGGAGAAGATCTGAACTGGGGTTGGGGGAGGACGAGAGAGACCTTGTGCCGCTCCGCAGGGGCTGCGCAAGCAGCCACGCGCTCGGAGCGCGCGGAGCCGCAGGTTCTGGGCCCCGCACGGCGCTACTTGCCGCGACCCGGGATGAAGTGAGGCCGATTGACGTCAAGCGCGATGGCCGCGATCAGCGTCGCTGTCCAGGCGTTCACCAGGTCGAGCTCGAGCGACTCGCCTGCGCCGATGTTGTTGGCGATGAGCCAGACGATCGTGCCATCGGCGCGTGATCATTTCAAGGCGGCGAGAAGCTTGCCCGCCCGCTTCGCGACCGAGCCGCGCTCGTCCCTCGAGAGGCGCTCCAGCCGCCCCCTGAGCGAGCGGCGCAGGGCGGGGTCGTCCTCGGCGAGGGCCGCGAGGCTGGTCAGCGCGTGCGCGACGACGAAGCCGCCGTCCTCCTCGTCGGCGAAGCGCTCCAGCAGTCGTGCCGCGTCCTCGCGCTGCCGCTCGGAGAGCGGCACCTCGCCGAGCATCTGGGCGACGTGCCAGCGGACCGAGTCCTGCTGAATTGGCGCGAGCTCGGTGAGCAGGCGATCCACGTAGGGAACGAGCCACTCCGGGCGCTCGCGGCAGACCTTCTCCAGCGTGTCGCTCGCGCGCATCCGGACCAGCTCGTCCTCGTCCATCACCCCGCCGAACAGCGCGGGCAGCAGACCGTGGTCGGAGAGCACCGCATCGACCACCTCCTGCGCCCGGCCCAGCGATCGCGGGTCGCCTCCGGAGAGGACGACGCGCGGGTCGAGGCGCTTCGCCACCGTGGTCGGAGCTAGCCGACCGCGGCGCGCAGCTCACGCACCCGCTCGCCGAAGATCCGCCAGCGCCGCTCGTTCTCATGCACGAGGGTCGAGGAGCGCGAGTAGAGGTCCGCGGCGGCGTCGAGCAGCTCGCTGGCGGTGTAGAGGTAGGGCGGGTTGCGCCTCGGCCCGGCGAGGTCCGCGCGCAGGGCGGCCGGTGAGAAGTCGATCCGCTCGAGCACCTCGAGCGAGCGCCGCAGGAAGCGCCCGGCGAGGCTGTTCATCCCCGCGGCCTGCCAGTCGTTGCCGATGATCCGGTGGCGCTCACCGAGCAGATCGATCAGGTCGTCGAACTGGACGAGGGTCCCGGCGATCCCCCACGCCTGCTCCATCGCCGCCGAGAGCCACTCGCCCGTCTGCTCGCAGCCGGCCGCCTTCTCCTCGATGTCGCGCTTCAGCTGGGCGATCTCGGCTGGCTCTCCCTCCCCCTCCAGGAAGAGGATGCCGCTCTCACCCGCCAGGCCGGGAGGGTTGAGGTCCTCCGCGCCGGCGTAGGGATTGGGCGCCGGATGCTCGCTCGGCTCAGCCTCGCTCCACTGGGCGGCCAGCGCCTTCAGCGCGCGAGAGGAGGCCTGAA
Organism: uncultured Solirubrobacterales bacterium; assembly: GCA_963833375.1. Taxonomy (GTDB): domain Bacteria; phylum Actinomycetota; class Thermoleophilia; order Solirubrobacterales; family 70-9; genus DASUPK01. The sequence continues at coordinate 27,267 of CAWHXR010000011.1, read as the reverse complement.
TCTCCCGGGCCCGCTGGAGCGGCGCCTGCGAGTAGAACTTCTCGTGCTCGCGATGAAAGCGCGCGAGGTTCTCGATCGCCTCGAGCAGCTGCGGCGGGACGTCCTGGTGCTCGACCACCGGCCGTTAGCAAATCACAGACGCCGAGCCGCGCCTAGCCCGGGCGCGGGACGACCATCACGGGACACGGGGCCCCGCGGATCACGCGGGAGGAGACGCTCCCGATCAGCAGCCGCATCACCGGCCCGAAACCCCGGGAGCCGAGGATGAGCAGGTCGACACCCATCTCGGCCGCCTCGAGCAGCTTGTGGACGGGGTCGCCCTTCTCCAGCACCGGCAGCGCGCGCAGTTCGGAGGGGAGCGCGCCGACCGCGTCATGCAGCCTGCTCTGGAAGTCGGGTCCGGCCTCCGCGCCGGCCTGCGCGGCGGCGGCGGCCATCGGCGGCGTCGGCGTCGCCACCCCGATCACCCGCATCGAGGCACCGAACTTCTGGGCCAGCGCGGTCGCCTCGTCGAGCGCCGCCTTGGATTCGGCCATCCCGTCGTAGCCGACCGCGATCACCCGCAGCCGGTCACCTGAGTGGTCCTGTTGCGCGTAGCCCTTGGGAGCGATGATCAGCCGGCAGCGCGCACCCTTGAGCAGGTGCTCGGCGACGCTGCCCGGCGCCACCGACCCGACCGCCGCATGGTGGGTCGAGCCGAGCACGATCAGGTCGGCCTCCCCCCTCTCCGCCAGCGCCTGCAGTGCGTCCGCCGGCGAACCCTTCTCGACGTTGACGACCTTGAGCTCACCGCCGTCGCGGGCGACGACGCGCTCGGCGAGGACCCGCGCGTCCTCGCCGCGCTCGTTGTCCTCGTAGCCGGCAACGACCTTCTTGTAGAGGGGCCCCTCCGCCATGAGGCCGAGAGCCTAGGCAGAACGGCGTGGGAGCGGCCGCGAGGCCGCCCCCGCGAACGCATCCAAGCTCGCCTTGCTTCTTCCCTCGCCATCCTGCCGCGGACCACTCGAACGAGGCGCCCTGGCAGAGCGAGTCCATCGCGGCCACCTCGAACTAGAGGCTCATGCACTCGGGGACGACTTGCGCAGCCGGCCGACCGCACCCGGACGACCGCCACGGGCCGGCCCTCGGCTTGGCGCTCGGCCGTGGCTACGATCGCGGGCTACGGCGAGCTCGTGACGGTCAGGGGGTTGCGGCCCAGGCGGCGTTGGTGGCGAGGGGGCGATCGCATGCAGTTCGTCGTGGAGCTCCTGCACGAGGCGATCCACGGTCGCGGCGACCAGCGGCGTCAGGCCCTGCCCGGTCTCGAAGCTCTCGCCCTCGATGCCGTAGACGGCGAGCCGATGCGGGAGTCGATCGAGCTCGCGCGCGAGCTCCACCGCATCCGCCACCCCGAGCGCGTGGGTGGAGGGACGAAAGAGCTCGGCCGGCAGCGGCTCCTTCGTCGCCTCGAAGCGATGCAGGGTCCCCGGCGCCGCCCCGGACTGGACGCCGTCGACCACCAGCGCCTCGGTCACGCCGTCCCAGGCCTCGAGCAGCGACGCGGGCTCGCCCTCCTCCTCGAGCACCCTCACACCCGGCGGCCGCATTCCCCGCAGCCGGGCCGCGACCTCGAGGCCCGCGCCGTCGTCGCGGCGGAAGCGGTTGCCCACGCCGATCAGCGCGAGCCATGCCCTGTACCCGGAGACGGGCGCGCGCCTCAGCGAGACGCCGAGCTCCGCGGCCTCCCTGCGGGCGAGCTCCAGGTCTCGCTGCAGCTGATCGCGGTGCTGCTCCATCAGGCGGAGCGCCGTGTACTCGCGGTCGAGAAACCGGCGCTCCTCTCGAAGGAAAGCCGGATCGCTCGGATGGTGCTCACGATGGATGAAGTGCGGAGGCACCGGTCCATCACGCCCTGTCCACGTCGAGCTTCAGGAAGTGGGTCGAGCAGCTGATGCAGGGGTCGTAGTTGCGGATCGCCTGCTCGCACTCCCACTGCAGGCGATCGTCGGGGAGCTCGACCCGCGGCCTGACGAACTCGAGCAGGTCCTGCTCGATCCGGGCCTGGTTCTGGGAGGTCGGGGGGATGATCCGCGCCTCGGCGATCGAGCCGTCGTCCTCCAGGCGGTAGCGGTGCCAGAGCATCCCCCTCGGCGCCTCGCTCCAGCCCCAGCCGGTCGAGGCCTTCGGCTGTATCTCGGCGGCCGGCGGATCCGGCGGCTCGTACTCGGAAATCAGCCGCAGCGCCTCGTCGAAGGCGTAGAGGATCTCCACCGCCCTGACGACGATCGACTTGAACGGGTTGCGGCAGCTCTCCCCCAGCCCCGCATCCTCCGCCGCCTCGCGCGCAATGTCCGAGAGCTGGGACGAGTTGAGCGAGTAGCGGGCCATCGGCCCGAGGAAGTAGGTGCCGCCGTCGCTCATCCGGGACTGGAGCGCGGTCGAGTGCGGGACCTGCTGCTCGGTGAAGTGCTCCTCGTACTCGCCCGGCGCGATGTCGAGGCCGGAGCCGGAGACGAGGCGCCCGTCCTCGATCGCGTAACGGTCGGGATGGCGCAGCGCGACGAACTCGTAGTCCTGCTCGAAGTCGGGGAAGTCGAGCTTCGAGACCCAGTCAACCGACTGGCGCGCCAGATCCCGCGCCTCCTCGAGGCCCGGCACCAGCGCGTCGAGGTCCGCCCGGCTCGGCGCCTTGTAGAAGCCGCCGACCCGGACGTTGATCGGGTGGATCGCGCGGCCGCCGATCGTGCGCAGCAGGTCGTTGCCCATCGCCTTGATCTTCAGCCCGCCCTCGACGACCTCGCGGTGGTCCCGCGCCATCGCCCAGGCCGAGTCGAAGCCGAGGAAGTCCGGGGCGTGGAGCAGGAAGACGTGGAGGGCGTGGGACTCGATCCACTCCCCGCAGTAGATGAGGCGGCGCAGCACCCGGATCCGCTCGTCGACCTCGACCCCGAGCGCGTCCTCGATCGCGTTGAACGCGCTGGTCATGTAGGCGACCGGGCAGATGCCGCAGATCCGCGCGGTGATGTCCGGCGCCTCCGCAAAGTCCCGGCCGCGCAGGAAGGCCTCGAAGAATCGGGGCGGCTCATAGATCTGCAGCTCGACGTTCTCGACCTGGCCGCCGCGGATCCGTACCTGCATCGCGCCCTCGCCCTCGACCCGGGCAAGCGCCTCGGTGCGGATCGTGCGAGTCTCGCCGTTATCCGCCACCGCCCTCCTCCGGGTCGGAAACCGACTGGCCGACCTTGGGTCCCGGTGCGCCGCCGAGCCTCTCGCTCTCGGTCTGGAACGGCTCGCGCGCGGTGTGGAAGGTGCGGTAGACGCGGATCACGTCGACCTCCTCCATGCCGAGACCCTCGAACCAGCCAGAGAGCGAGGGCGCGTTGGGCGACTCCATCGGGCCGAAGCAGCCGTAACAGCCGCGGTCGTAGCTCGGGCAGAGAGCGCCGCAGCCTGCGTGGGTCACGGGCCCGAGGCAGGGCGTGCCGTGGGCGACCATCACGCAGACGTTCCCCGCCCGCTTGCATTCGATGCAGACGCTGTGGCTGGCGATCGCGGGCTTGCGCTCGTTGACGAAGGCGCTGATCACCTCGAGCAGCTGGTGCCGGTTTACCGGGCAGCCCTGCAGCTCGAAGTCGACGTGGACGTTCGCCGAGATCGGAGTCGAGGTCTCGAGCGTCGAGATGTACTCGGGCGAGGCGTAGACCACCGACATGAAGTCCTCGACGTTGGCGAAGTTCCGGAGCGCCTGGATCCCGCCGGAGGTCGCGCAAGCCCCGATCGTCACCAGGCGCCGTGACCTCGCGCGGACCTCCCTGATCCGCTCGAGGTCGTGCGGCGTCGTGATCGAGCCCTCGACGATCGAGAGGTCGTAGGGGCCCTCGACCTCGCCGCGGGTCGCCTCCAGGAAGTAGGCGACCTCGATCTGGTCGGGCAGCGAGACCAGCTCGCGCTCGAAGTCGAGCAGCGAGAGCTGGCAGCCGTCGCAGGAGGCGAACTTCCAAACCGCCAGCTTCGGCTTGGTGGGATCCCCGACCGCCTCGGCGTTCACAGCTCCCTGACCCCGAGCAGCGTCCCGATCCGCCCGACCGGGAAGACCGGTCCGTCCTTGCAGACGAAGCGGTGGGCAAGCTGGCAGTGGCCGCAGTGCCCGACCGCGCACTTCATGTTCCGCTCCAGCGAGACGTGGATGCGGTCGGTCGGCACGCCGCGATCCTGAAGCGCCGTGGACACGAAGCGCATCATCACCTCGGGCCCGCAGACCATCGCAGTCGTCCGGGCGCCCTCGAACGCGGCGAGCGGGATCAGCTTGGTGACCAGGCCGACGCGGCCGTCCCAGCCGCCGGGGGCGCTGTCGACCGTGGTATCGACCTCGATGCCGGACTCGCGCCAGGACTGGAGTTCCGAGCCCCAGAGCATCTCGTCGGGGCTGCGAGCCCCGTAGAGGATGGCCACCGCGCGGTAGCGATCCCGGTCTGCGATCAGCCGATGGACCGCGGCCCGCAGCGGAGCCAGACCGATGCCACCGGCGACCACGACCACGTCGCCGCCCTCGGCCTCTTCCAGCGGCCAGCTGTTGCCAAACGGACCGCGCACGCCGAGCTGGTCGCCGGGCTCAGCCGTGCAGATCGCCCTCGTCGCCGCCCCCACCGCCCGCACGGTGTGGACCAGCGGCCCGCCCTCACCGCTGGAGCTGACCGAGATCGGCACCTCCCCGGCGCCGAAGGCGTAGAGCATCGAGAACTGGCCGGGCTGGAACTCGCCGACGCCGTTCCCGCCGATCGGCTCGAGCTCGAGGGTCCAGGTGTCCCCCAGCTCCTGTCGCTTGCCGGTCACCACGTAGGAGCTGGGCAGCATCGGGTTCGCGACCACGGCTCAGCCGCTCGCAACGTGTCCATAGACATCCAGCAACCGCACCCGCGTCGCCTGCAGCCGCTCGACGATCACCGGGATGAAGCGCCGCATCAGCTCGTAACCGAGCACCGGATCGGTGTCCGACTTGCCGCGCAGGCAGGCGGCGTCGAAGACGACCGTGTGGACGGTGCCGAGCGCGCGAGCGTCCAAGTGCCCACGGAAGGGCGGAACCAGCCAGGACCAGCCGAGCAGGTCGCCGTCGTCGATCGTCTCGATCGTCACCGCGCCGCGCTGCGGGACGAAGATCTCCATCGCCACGCGGCCATGGCGGATCACGAAGAAGCTGTCGGCGGGATCGCCCTCCCGCATCAGGTACTCGCCACCCTGGAATGTCCTGTTCTGCGCGCAGCCGGCGATCAGCTCGAGGTGCTCCGGCGACATCCCGCTGAAGGCGGGCGCCTCGGCGAGCAGCTCCTCAATGGTCCGCACTGATCCCCCTGTCCTCGCCGCCAACAGGGCCGACGTCGGTGGCGCGGATCGCGGCCGCCTCCTCGGTGATGTCGATCGCCACCGGGCACCAGGTGATGCAGCGCCCGCAGCCGACGCAGCCCGAGGTGCCGAACTGGTCGATCCAGGTGGCGAGCTTGTGGGTCATCCACTGGCGGTAGCGCGACGGCGGCGAGTTGCGGACGCTGCCGCCGTGAATGTAGGAGTGATCGAGGTTGAAGCAGGAGTCCCAGCGGCGCACCCGCTCCGCCTCCGTGCCGGCGAGGTCGCTCATGTCCTCGACCGTGTGGCAGAAGCACGTCGGGCAGACGAGCGTGCAGTTGCCGCAGGTGAGGCAGCGCTCGGAGACCTCGTCCCAGCGGGGGTGCTCCATGTTCCGGTAGAGCAGCTCCTTGATCCCGTCGGTGTCGAGCTCGCGGCCCATCTCGGAGGCGCACTTCTCGGAGACCGCCGTCGCGGCGTCCTCGTCCGTTTGCTCCGCCTCGTCGGCGCCGATCTCGTCGAGGACGTCCCGACCGCGCTCGGAGCCCACCTCGACCAGGAAGCGGTGCTCTCCATCGAGCAGCTCGGTCAGCGCCAGGTCGTAGCCCGAGTCGGCGCGAGGCCCGGTGTCCATCGAGACGCAGAAGCAGGTGTTGCCCGCCTTCGAGCAGTTGATCGCGACGATGAAGGCGTCGCGGCGGCGCGCGTCGTAGTCCGCGTCAATGTGCAGGTCGCCGATGAAGACGCGATCCTGGATGCCGATCGCGGCCAGGTCGCAGGAGCGCACCCCGAGAAACGCGTAGCGGGGCCGCTCCCCGTCCTGCTCCTCGTAGGAGATCTCACCATCCGCAGCGCGGTGGGCCTTCCAGAGGGTCAGGTTGGGCGGGAAGAGGTGGTGCTTCCAGGAGTTCGGCCCGTTGTTGAAACCGAAGAGCGCCCCGTCGTCGCGCCCGCGGAGGCGATAGGTGCCGCCCTCCTGCTCGTCGGTCACTCCCTCCGGCAAGTCGGCCACAGAGGAGATCTCCTCGTACACGATCGCGCCGTCACGGACCATCGGCCCGATCACCGTGTAGCCCCGTTTGGTCAGCGCCACGATCAGATCGTCGAGCGCGGCCCTGCGGATTACGGACGCCGTCGGTGAGCTCACTCGCAACGAAGACTATGACCCCGCCGCGATGATTGAAAGTCGCCGCTAGACCGTGACGGGCTTCGAGCTCAGTACCGCGTCCAAGAGCCCCGGGAAGCGCGCGTCGAGGTCCTCACGGCGCAGCGAGGTGAGCTTGGTCGTGCCCTCGCGCTCCTGCCGGATCACGCCGGCTTCCCGAAGGGTCCGGAAGTGATGGGTCATCGTCGACTTCGAGAGATCGACGCCGAACGTCCCGCAGGCGCGGGGCTGCGAGTCCTCGTCGAGCCGCCGCACAATCTCCAGCCGGTGCGGGTCGCTGAGCGCGTGCAGCACGCCCGCCAGCTCGATCTCGCTCCTATCGGGGTGATGTGGCTCCATCTGCTTCGATCTCGATTATACGACGTTCGTCGAACTTATGGTACGATGCTCATCGTACTATCGAACAGGCGCGGAGGCAAGCGAAATGTCGGACACACAGAGCATCGAAACAACGTCCGCCCGCGGAGAGCGCGAGGACGGTGACATTCGTCTCACAAGCCCCTCGCGGCAGGCTGCGGCGGTAGAGGCCGCGTACATTCTGGAGGCCGTTCGCAAGTGAACCCGGTCACCGCAGCGAGGGGAATGGTGAGGCGAAACTCCAACGCGCTTCTGCTGGTCGTCTGTCTCGGCCAGTTCATGGTGATCCTCGACGTCTCGATCGTGAACGTCGCACTGCCCTCGATCAAGGACTCCCTGGGCTTCTCGACCAACGGCCTGCAGTGGGTCCTGAACGCGTACACGCTCACCTTCGCGGGCTTCCTGCTGCTCGGCGGCCGGGCGACCGACCTCTTCGGCCGCCGGCGGATGTTCTTCGGCGGCACCCTCCTCTTCTCCGCAGCCTCCCTGCTCTGCGCCATCGCACCGACCTCCGGCACGCTTCTCGGCGCCCGCGCGATCCAGGGCATCGGCGCGGCGATCCTCTCCCCCGCCACGCTCGCGATCATCGCCACCTCGTTCGACGAGGGGCCCCCCCGCAACCGCGCGCTGGGCGCGTGGGGAGCGGTCGGGGCGATCGGAGCGACCTCCGGCGTCCTGCTCGGCGGCGTCCTCACCGAGGCGTTCAGCTGGCCCGCGATCTTCGTCATCAATGTGCCGATCGGGTTGGCGATCGTGCTGTTCAGCGGCAGCCTGGTGCCCGAGGGCCGCAGCGAGTCGAAGAACCGGCATTTCGACCTCCCCGGCGCCGTGCTCGTGACGCTCGGGATGACCGCGCTCACCTACGGGATCGTCACCACCGACCGGCTCAGCTGGGGCTCGCCCGGGGTGCTCGTCCCGCTGGCGGCCGGCACGGCCTTGCTCGTGGCGTTCCTGCTCCATGAGGCGAACCTGGCACGGCGACCCGAGAGAACTCCCCTGATGCCGTTGAGCGTCTTCCGGCTGCGAAACCTGCGGGCGGCGAACGTCGTCATCTTCCTGCTCTACGCGGCGATCTTCGGCTTCTGGTTCTTCCAGTCCCTCTACATGCAGGGGACGCTCCACTACAGCGCCCTGCACACCGGGATCGCCTTCGTCCCGATGACGCTGGCCGTCGGCACGGCAGCCACCCTCGCGCCTCGCATCGCTCGCCGGATCGGCGCACGCTGGGTGCTGGTCGCCGGGATGCTCTCCGCCACCCTGGGCGAGGCGCTCCTCACCGGAGTCGGCCCGGGCGGCAACTACTGGACCGACGTCTTTCCCGGGGGGATGTTCGGCGCCTTTGGCCTTGGCCTGGCCCTGGTGCCCGCGACGATCGTCGGCGTTCAGGGAGTACCCGGACGCCTCAGCGGGCTCGCGTCCGGAGTCCTCAACACGTCGAGGTTCGTGGGCGCGGCGCTCGGCCTCGCCGTCCTCACCACTCTGGCCACCTCGCACACCCACTCGCAGGTCGTCTCCGGGACACCAGCCGTCAGGGCGCTGACCGACGGCTTCGAGTTCCAGTTCGGGGTCGGGGCCCTCTTCTGCCTCGTCGGCGCGATCGCCGCGATCGTGCTGCTCAGGCCGCAGCACGAGCGGGGGCCCGCCGCGGTGGTGGCCGAGGCCGAGAGCGCCTAGCGCCCGGCTACTTCCGCTTCCTGCACCTCTTCCGCGGCGGGCCGCCGTCGGTGGGGGTCGGCGAGGTCGCGCTGCCCCTGCCGTTTGCTGGTGCCTGGCCTCGGGCGCATCGCCGAGAGCAATGGCTTTGTACTGTTCCCGCCCGCCCCCTGGGCGAGCTGACATGCGCTTCTACGAGTTCGAAAGCCGCCGGATAGTCGAGCGGGCCGGGATCCCGGTCACCGAGTACGGCTTCTGCAGGACCGGCGCCGAGGCACGCGAGGCCGCCGAGCGCATCGGCGGCGCGACCGTGATCAAGTCCCAGGTCCTGACCGGCGGCCGGATGAAGGCGGGCGGCGTCAAGTTCGCCGACACGCCCGAGGAGGCCGAGTCCCACGCCGCCGACATCCTCGAGCTTGAGATCAACGGCCACATGCCGGTCGGCGTGCTCGTCGACCCGAAGGCCGAGGTCGAGCAGGAGTACTACGCGGCGGTCCTCTGGGACGGCCGCGCCAAGCGCCCGATGATGCTCTTTTCGGACATGGGCGGGATCGATATCGAGGAGGTCGCCGATCAGCATCCCGACCACGTCGGCCGCGGCCATCTCTCCAACCTCCACCCCATCCCGGACTTCCGCGCCAAGGAGGTCGTCGCGGCGGCGGGCGGCCTGACGGGCCGCGAGCTCACCCGCGCCACCCCGATCCTCGCCCGCCTCGCCCAGCTGCAGCGCGACTACGACATGACCCTGGCCGAGATCAACCCGCTGGCGCGCCTCTCCGACGGCTCCTTCGTCGCGCTCGACGCCCACATGGAGATGGAGGACGAGGCCGTCGGCCGCCACCAGAAGATGCTCAGGGAGATCGGCGTCGCGCTCGAGGAGCCGCGCGAGCTCTACGAGCCCTCCGAGTTCGAGCGCAACGTGAAGGCGATCGACGAGGCCGACCACCGCGGCGTCATCCAAGGCAAGGACCACGGCTTCACCGGCAACCTGGGCCTGGTGATCGGCGCCGGCGGCGGCTCGCTCACCCTCACCGACGCGGTCCGCAGCCAGGGCGGCAAGCCCGCCAACTACGCGGAGATCGGCGGCAACCCCTCCGTCGCCAAGTCCTGCGGTCTCGCCAAGGAGGTCCTGAAGAAGGACGGCGTCGAGAAGATCGCGGTGATGATGTCGATCGTCTCCAACACCCGGGTCGACATCGTCGCCCGCGGCGTGATCAAGGCCTGCCTCGAGCTCGGCAAGGACCCGGCCGAGACGATCACCGTCTTCCGCATCCCGGGCGCCTGGGAGGAAGAGGGCGCCAAGATCCTCGACAAGTACGGCGTCGAGTTCCGCGACCGCTCCACCTCGATGTGGGACGCGGCCGGCGAGGCCGTCGAGAAGGTCCAGGGGACCGCGGCGCTGATGTCGATCCTGCTGTCCGAGGACTTCACCTTCATCGTCCAGGGCATCACCGGTCGCGAGGCGGTCAACCTGACCAAGGAGTGCCTGGACTACGGCTCCAAGGTCGTCGGCGGCGTGACGCCGGGCCGCAAGGGCCGCGACGTCCACGGCGTCCCGGTCTTCGACACCGTCGAGCAGGCGGTCGCGAACCACGGCGCCCCGATCGACGGCTCGGTCGTCACCGTCCCCCCCGCCTTCACCAAGGACGCCGTCTTCGAGGCGATCGAGAACGGCATCAAGCTGATCGTCGTCGTCACCGAGCGCATCCCGCGCCGCGACGTCGCCCAGATGGTCGAGCTCGCCAACCTGCGCGGCGCGCGGATCATCGGCCCCAACTGCCTGGGGATCATCGCCCCGGGCGTCGGCAAGATGGGCGGCATCGGCGGTCCCGCCAAGGACGCCGCCAAGGCATACGAGCCCGGCTCCATCGGGGTCATGTCCCGCTCGGGCGGCATGACCACCGAGATCTCCTCGACCCTGACCGCCGCCGGCCTCGGCGTCTCAACCGCGGTCTCGATCGGCGGCGACGCGATCATCGGCTCCACCTACGCCGAGCTCATGCCCCTCTTCGAGGAGGACGAGCAGACGGAGGCGATCGTGATCTACACGGAGCCCGGCGGCCGGATGGAGGCCGAGCTGGTCGACTGGCGCGAGGCGAACGACTCGAAGTTGCCGATCGTCGCCTTCATGGCCGGCAAGTTCATGGACGACGAGGAGATGAAGGGGATGAGCTTCGGCCACGCCGGGACGATCGTCGAGGGCGCCGAGGACTCGGCCACCCAGAAGATCGCCCGGCTCGAGGCCGCCGGGATCCCGGTGGTCGAGCGGATCGACGAGATCCCCGAGGCCGTCAAGTACGGCTGGGGGCGAAGGTCTGATGGCCCGGCAGAACGAAAGCCGCACCAGGGAGATGCACGGAATCTTCATCGACGTCGAGGTCTCGGACGAGATCCGCGACGACGCCGAGATGGCCGCGAAGCTCGAGGAGGTCTGCCCGGTCGACATCTTCGCGAACGAGGACGGGCAGGTCGCGATCGTCCACGAGAACCTCGACGAGTGCGTCCTCTGCAACCTCTGCGTCGAGGCGGCGCCCCCGGGCGGGGTGGTCGTCAAGAAGCTCTACGACGGTACCGAGCTGCGCCGCTAGCCGGGTGGCATCGAAGGCGCCGACACCATTCTGAGCGGCCTTCGAGGCCCGCGACCACGGGGCGCTGGTCGCGGCGCTGGCCCCGGACCTCGAGGAGATGCCCGGGAGCCCCGACGTCCTCCCGGGGGTCGCAAGGCGTGCTCGGCATCGGTCGCAGCAGTACGCCGCCAAACTACGCGCGCGTGAACTTCATCGAGGACGTGATGGAGCGGCTCGCCGGCGTCCCGCCTCGGGATCGTCGCGATCGACGCCGAGGGCAATCGCCGCGAGTGGCACTTCGGCGAGCTGATCGCGCGGAGCGCCGGGCTCTCGGGGGCGATGGCGGCGCGAGGTGTCGGGCGCGGCGACGTCGTCATGACCCTGGTCGGCAGCCGGATCGAGTGGGTGCTCGCGATTCTCGCCTGCTTCCGGATGGGCGCGGTGGCGATGCCGTGCAACCCCCAACTCCGCCGCAAGGACCTCGCGGTGAGGGTCGACGCCGCCGACCCGAGGCTCTGCATCGGTGAGGAGGACCTGCTCGGCGAGCTCCCCCACGGCGTCCCCGCGATGAACCTGACCCAGGTGGCCGAGGCGCTCGACGAGGACCTCCCCCAGGAGACACCCGCCGACGTGGCGGACCTCGACCCCGGCGACCCGGCGGTGATCATCTTCACCTCGGGAACCACGGGAAACCCGAAGGGTGTCGTCTACCCGCAGCGCTACCTACTGGGCCAGAGGCTCCAGGCGGAGCACTGGGTTGGGGCGCAAGAGGGCGACCTTTGCTGGTGCACCGCCGCCTCCGGCTGGTCGAAGTCGACGCGCAACGCCTTCATCGCACCCTGGCTGACCGGCGCCGCCGCCCTGCTCCACGACGCGCGCTTCGATCCGGTCCAGCGCCTGGAGGTCCTGGAGCGGGAGAAGGTCAACGTTCTCTGCCAGGCGCCGACCGAGTACCGGATCCTCGCCAAGCGAGCGGCGCTCGGGCCGATCCCGTCGCTGCGGAGGATGGTCTCCGCCGGCGAGCCGCTCAACCCGGAGGTGATCAGGCTCTTCCGGGAGCGCATGGGCCTGACGATCGGCGACGGCTACGGGCAGACCGAGACGGGAGCGCTCACGGGGATGCGCCCGGACGACGAGGACCCGCAGAGGGACGGGTCGATGGGCAGGCCGCTGCCGGGCGTCGAGACCCGGGTCGTCGACGGAGACCTGCAGGTCCGCCCCGAGTCGGTTCCCAGCTTCTTCAGCCACTACCTCGGCGAGCCGCCCTTCGAGGGCGAGTGGTGGTCGACGGGCGACCACGTCCGCGAGGACGCGGACGGCTACCTCTGGTTCCAGGGCCGGGACGACGACATCATCATCACCGCGGGGTACCGGGTGGGGCCGTTCGAGGTCGAGTCCGCCCTCGTCTCGCACCCGGCTGTGTCCGAGGCCGCCGCAGTCCCGGCGCCGGACGAGGAGCGAGGCGCGGTGGTCAGGGCGATCGTGGTGCTGGCGAACGGCGAGCCCTCGGACGAGCTCGCCTCCGAGCTCCAGGATCACGTCAAGCGGGTGACCGCGCCCTACAAGTACCCGCGGATCATCGAGTTCGCGGAGGAGCTGCCCAAGACCCCGAGCGGCAAGATCCGGCGCGCGGAGCTGCGGGACGGGTCGTGAGCACCTGGCGCTCGACGGCGCCCGTGCGCGCCTGGATCCGCATGGACTCCGAGTGGGCCGCCTTCGCCGGGATCTTCATCGTCACCAACCTGGGCCTGCTCGCGGTGGGCGCGACGCTCGCCGTTCTCCCCCACTACGTGAAGGACAACCTGGACGGATCCGATCTGGAGGTCGGGATCGTGACGGGCGCCTTTGCCTTCACCGGGATCGTCTGCCGGCCGATCGCCGGCAATCTCGCGGACCGCCGGGGCCGCAAGCCGACCGTGATCGGCGGCGCCTCTGCTCGCCGCGATCGCCGGCGCTCTCTACTTCGTCCCGGCCGGAATCCCGGGCCTGATCGTCGCCCGCTTCTTCCTCGGGGCCGGCGAGGGGACTGTCTTCACGGCGGGCTCGGCCTGGAACGTCGACATGGCCCCCGAGGAGCGCCGTGGGCGGATGATCGGCCTCTACGGACTGGCGATCTGGACCGGGCTCACCCTCGGCCCTCCGATCGGCGTCCTCCTGCAGCACGGCGGCGGCTTCCACCTCGTCTGGGCCTTCGCCGCGGGGGCCCCGCTGCTCGGGGCGTTAATCGCCTCGCGGCTGCCGGAGCAGTACATGGCCACGGAGGTCGTGGACCGCGGCCCATTCATCTCCCGGGAAGCCCTCGGCCCGGGCGTCACCTTCGCGCTCAGCGTCGTCGGCTTCGCGGCGGTCTCGGCGTTCATCGTTCTCAGCCTCGACCAGCGCGGGATCGGCCACGGTCCCGAGGTGTTCAGCGTCTTCGCTGCGACGGTCGTCGCGACGCGCCTGGTCGCCGGCGGGCTGCCCGACCGGATCGGTGCCGCGCGCTGTGCGGTCGGCGCCGCCCTGATCGAGACGATCGGGCTGCTCCTGCTGGGCGCAGCCGATGCGCCTCACGGTCGTGATCGTCGGCGCGATCGCGATGGGCGCCGCCTTCTCGCTGCTCTTCCCCGCCCTGTCGCTGGTCGCGATCAACCGGGTCGGCCCCGAGCGCCGCGGCGTCGCGATGGGAACGTTCACGGCCAACTTCGACCTCGGCATGCTGGTCGGCTCACCTCTGGCGGGGGCCGCCGCGGCGCTCGGCGGGTACAGCGCCGCCTTCTACCTCGCGGCCGCCGCCGCGCTGGCCTGCGCTGCCTTCAGCGCAGGGTTCATCGGCGCTCCGACCGCCGGTCGCGACCCGGTGCCCGATACGCTCAAGGCCTGATGGCCCAGCGAGCAACGGAAGCCGAGTCGGCGATCGACCGGAAGCTGCTCAACAAGCTCACGGAGGAGCAGATGGCTCGCTTCCGCGAGCACACCCCGACCTCGGCGGAGTACTTCGACCGCGCTCGCAAGGTGATGCCGGGCGGCGTCCCGTCCTCCTTCCAGCTCAACGATCCCTGGCCCGTCTACATCGACCGCGGCAAGGGCGCGCTCGTCTGGGACGTCGACGGCTCCGAGTACGTCGACTTCCACAACGGCTTCGGGGTGATGTGCGTCGGGCACGCCAACCCGTTGATCGGGGAGGCCGTCAAGGCCCGCCACGACGAGGGCACCCACTTCGCAGCGCCGACCAACGGCTCGATCGTCTCGGCCCAGAACCTGGTCGAGCGCTTCGGGCTGCCGAAGTGGCGGTTCTCCAACTCGGGGACCGAGTCGACCATGTCCGCGATCCATCTCGCGCGCGGGGCCACCGACCGGGACCTGATCATCAAGATCGAGGGCTCCTACGACGGGCACCACGACGCGGTGATGGTCTCCTGCTATCCAGAGCTTGACGAGCTCGGGCCTCGCGAGAGCCCTAACCCGATCCCCTTCGGTCACGGCTATCCGCAGGCGGTCGTCGAGCTGACCCGTCCCGGTCCCCTTCAACGACGCGGACATCCTCGAAGGCGTGCTCAAGGAGTACGAGGGCCAGGTCGCCGGCCTGATCATCGAGCCGGCGATGATGAACATCAACATCATCCCGCCGAAGGACGGCTACCTCGAGCGCGTCCGCGAGCTCTGCGACGAGCACGCCGTCAAGCTGATCTTCGACGAGGTGAAGACGGGCGCGACGATCTCCTACGGCGGCGCCACCCAGCGCTTCGGCGTGCGGCCGGACATGATCTGCCTCGCCAAGGCGATCTGCGGCGGCTATCCGGGCGGCGCCATCGGCATGACCGCCGAGCTCGGAGAGGTGGTCGCGTCGGACAAGGTGCATCAGATCGGGACCTTCAACGGAAACCCGCTGGTGATGGCGGCCGCCGAGGCCACCCTGACCAAGGTGCTCACCCCGGACGCCTACGAGAAGCTCGAGGCCACCAACGAGGTGCTCAAGGCACGCTGCCAGGAGGTCATCGACCGCTACGGCCTGCCCGCCTACACGCAGGGACTCGGTGCCAAGGGCTGCGTGATCTTCGCCCCCGAGCCGATCCACGAATACCGCGACTACCTCACCAAGGTCGACGGCGACCTCTCGACCCTCGCCTGGCTCTACCACATGAACCACGGCATCTTCATGACCCCCGGCGTCGAGGAGGAGTGGACCCTCTCGATCGCCCACGAGCAGGAGCACATCGACCGCTACGTGGCCGCCTTCGAGGCGTTCGCCTCGGACGTCAGCGGCTCCTAGATGCGTAACCCCCTGCTAAACGGGGAACGCTCTTGATGACTAGGAGCAATGTCAAGGAGGGAATCAATGCGCAACGACCACGCCAATTCGCGGTGGGCTGCGCCTCGGCTCTTGGGGATCGCAGCCTTGCTGCTGGGGGCTCTCATCGTGATGCTGATCAGCTACTCGGGCGGCGCCTCGGCGGCCCCGGGCGACGCTGATCTTGCGATCACCAAGACGGACAGTCCGGACCCGGTCGTTCAGGGGAACAGCCTGACCTACACGATCACGGTCACCAACAACAACGGCCCACTCGCCGCGACCAATGTCGTCGTCACGGACAACCTGCCCGCCAACTCGGATATCGACTTCGGCTCCGCGACGAGCACGGCGGGAGCTGTGACAGGTCCGGTAACACCGTGACATGCAATCTCGGCACAGTCGCGAAAGGCGGGACCGCGACCGTGACCATCGTGGTCAAGGCGAAGAAGAGCGGCACGCTCTCGAACACGGCGACCGTTGCGTCGCCGGAGGACAACACCCCGTTGAACAACTCGGCCACCGCGTCGACCACCGTGACCAATCCCGGCAAGGGCAAGAACAACAAGGCCAAGCCGAGCTGCGCAGCCCCGACCATCGCCGGGACCGCCGGTGACGATGTGATCACCGGCACCTCGGGTGGCGACGTGATCGTCACCTACGACCGGCAACGACCAGGTGTTCGCCGGCGGCGGCGCCGACCTGGTCTGCACCGACGGCGGAGCCGACGTCGTCTTCGGAGATGACGGCAACGACACCGTGATCGGCGGCAGCGGGCCGGACCGGCTCGTCGGCGGCAAGGGTGGCGACCTGCTCAAGGGCAAGAACGGCCGTGACCGCCTCAAGGGGAAGGCCGGCAACGACACGCTCAACGGCGGCAAGAAGCGCGACCGCTGCAAGGGCGGGTCGGGCCACGATGTCCTGATCAGCTGCCCCTAGGCGGAAACACACAATCGACATCCACGGGCGGCCCCTCCGGGGGCCGCCCGCGTTTCCGGGGCAGCGCTGCTAGCCCGAGGCCCCGTTCAGGTCGAGCGCGCCGCGCGCCGCCTCGACGTCCTCGGTGAGGATCACCAGGCGGACGCCGCTGAAGATCGTGTACGCGACGTCGATGTTCACCCCGGCCTCGGCGAGGTCCCGTGCGATCTCGCCCATCGCCCCGGGTTTGTCGTGGAGGTCGACCACGACCGCCTCGCGCTCGTCCGCCACTTGGATCCCGGCGTCCTCCAGCGCCCTCCTCCCGGCCGCGCCGTCCTCGACCAGGATGTGGATCAGGCCCTTGCCGTCCCCGACCATCGCGCAGAGGCCCTCGATGTTCACGCCCGCCCTGCCGGTGGCCTCCCCCAGATCAGCCAGCTTGCCGGGCTGGTCCTCCATGATCATCGTCAGGTCCTTCATCGCGGGCTCCGTTGATCGGGTGGGCGGCATCATTTCACCGAGGGCGACGATGTCAAACCGGAGGGGCCGGGTAGCCTGATGGCGATGGCCAATCGCCTCGCCGAGGAAACCAGCCCCTACCTCCTGCAGCACAAGGACAACCCGGTCGACTGGCGGCCGTGGGGACCGGAGGCCCTCGGCGAGGCCGCCGAAGAGGACAAGCCCATCCTGCTCTCGATTGGCTACTCGGCCTGCCACTGGTGCCACGTGATGGAGCGCGAGTCCTTCGAGGACGCGGAGACCGCCGCCTATATGAACGAGCACTTCGTCCCGATCAAGGTCGACCGCGAGGAGCGGCCCGACGTCGACGACATCTACATGGAGGCCGTCCAGGGAATGACGGGCCAGGGCGGCTGGCCGCTGACGGTGTTCCTCGACTCCGAGGGCGTCCCCTTCTACGGCGGCACCTACTTCCCGCCCGAGCCCCGCCAGGGAATGCCCAGCTTCAGGCAGGTGCTGGAGGCGACTGCGCGGCGCCTACCGCACCCAGCGCGAGCGAGCTCCGCGAGGCGTCGGCCCGGATCAGGGAGTCGCTGGGGGCCGTCGGCAAGGTTGAGCAGTCCGCTCAGCCGCTCGACGAGTCGATCATGAACGCGGCGATCTCCCACCTGCGGGCGAACTTCGACAAGCACGAACGGCGGCTTTGGCGGCGCCCCGAAGTTCCCGCCCGCCAGCGTCCTCGAGTTCCTGCTGGCGCGCGGCGAGACGGAGCCGGTGCAGCATCACCCTCGACAAGATGATGCATGGCGGCATCTACGACCAGTTGGGCGGCGGCTTCGCGCGCTACTCGGTCGACCCGAGCTGGCTGGTCCCCCACTTCGAGAAGATGCTCTACGACAACGCCCTGCTTGCGCGGGTCTACCTGCACGCCTGGCAGGTGATGGGCGAGGAGCGCTGGATGCGGGTCTGCATCGAGACCGCTCGACTGGGCGCTGCGAGAGATGCGCGGGCCGGAGGGAGGCTTCTACTCGGCGCGTGACGCGGACTCCGAGGGCGAGGAGGGCCGGTTCTACGTCTGGTCGAAAGGGCAGATGCGCGAGGCGCTCACCGAGGCCGGCGTGGCGGCCGATGCGGCCGAGCGGGTGCTCGGCTATTGGGGGGTCAGCGCCGCCGGCAACTTCGAGGGCAAGAACATCCTCCACGTGCCGCTCGGCGCCAGCGCCAAGCAGCCGGCTGAGCTGGGTGACGCCCGCAGCGCCCTCAAGGCCCGGCGGGACCGACGGGTGCCTCCGGGTCTCGACGACAAGCGGCTCTGCTCCTGGAACGCTCTGATGATCGCGACGCTCGCCGACGCGGGCGCGGCGCTGGGACGCCAGGACTACCTCGACGCGGCGGCCGGCTGCGCCCGCTTCATCTGGGAGTCGATGCGGGACTCGGAGGGGCGGCTGCTGCGCACCTGGAAGGCCGGCGAGGCCCGTCTCAACGCCTACCTGGAGGATCACGCCTTCCTGGTCGAGGCGCTGCTCCGGCTGTATGAGGCGACGCTCGAGGTCCGCTGGTTCGATGCGGCGCGCGAGACCGCCAACTCGATGATCGAGCGGTTCGCCGACGACGAGCGCGGTGGGTTCTTCACCACCTCACATGACCACGAGGAGCTGATCGCCCGCCGCAAGGACGTCGGTGACCACCCGATCCCCTCGGGCAACTCCTCCGCCGCGTATGGGCTGCTGCGGCTGGGCGCGCTGACCAGCGAGGTCGACTACACCGAGCGCGCCCTTGGCACGATGCGCGTCTTCGCGCCTGCTGCACTGCAGCACGCCGATGCCTTCGGCCACCTGCTTCAGGCGATCGACTTCCACCTCTCCCCCGTCCGCGAGGTCGCCCTGGTCGCCCCCGCCAACGGCTCCGGCATCGCCGCCGGCCTGGCCGAGCTCGCCGGCGTCGTCCGCTCCGCCCACCGCCCCCACGTGGTACTCGCCGGGGGCCCAGAGGGAAGCGAGCGTCCCGAGCTGCTGCGAGAGCGCCTGGCGGTCGAAGGCAAGCCGGCGGCCTACGTCTGCGAGCACTTCGCCTGCAAGGCGCCCGTGACGGAGCCGGGTGAGCTCGCCACCGCACTGGGGTAGCCGCTCGCACACCCGGCCGGTAGCGTCCGCGCATGGCCGAGGCCGCCGGATGGGGACTGCTGGGAGCATCCTCCCTGTTGATCGGAGCGGTGCTCGGGCTGACGCTCCGGCTCCCCTCCCGGCTGATCGGCCTGATCCTGGGCTTCGGCGCGGGGACGCTGATCAGCGCGGTCGCCTTCGAGCTCACCGAGGAGGCCTTCCAGCTTGGCGGGGCCGACGCCGTGGCGATCGGCCTCGCGGTCGGGGCGCTCACCTACTTCCTGGGCGATGCTGCGATCGAGAGGCGTGGAGCAGAGCGGCGGATGAAACCGGCGCGGCGCCGCGAGGGCCAGCCATCGCAGTCGGACGCGGCGTCGGCGCTACTTCTGGGGGCGGTCCTCGACGGGATCCCGGAGTCCGCGGTGATTGGGATCAGCCTGCTCGGAGGGGGCGGCGTCAGCGCCGCGGTCCTCGCCGCGGTCTTCATCTCCAACCTGCCGGAGTCGATCGCGTCGTCCCGAGGGATGCGCGAGGAGGGGATCGGAACGCGGCATGTCCTGATCACCTGGGTGGTAGTGCTGCTGATCTCCGGGATCTCGGCGGCCGCCGGCTACGGGCTGCTCGAGGGAGCGAGCGGCAACACCGTCGCCCTGCTCGAGGCGTTCGCGGGCGGTGCCGTGCTGATGATGCTCGTCGACACGATGATTCCGGAGTCCCAGGAGGGCGGCCGCGCGGTCGGCCTCGCGACCGTCCTCGGCTTCTCGCTCGCCTACCTCCTCTCGACGCTCGAGTAGGACGTCAGAGGATCGGCAGGAACTGCTCGATCTCGTGCGGGGTGACCTGCACCCGGTAGTCCTCCCACTCCATCCGCTTGATCTCGACGAAGCGGTTGAAGGCGTGCTCGCCCAGGACCCTGAGGACCAGCTCGGACTCGGCGGCGATCTCGATCGCCTCGCCGAGCGTCTCGGGCAGCTGCTCGATGCCGCGGCGCTGGCGCTCCTCGGGGGTCAGGTGGTAGAGGTTCTGCTCCATCGGCTCCGGCAGCTCGTAGCCGTGCTCGATCCCCTCGAGGCCGGCGTGCAGCATCGCCGCGAAGCACAGGTACGGGTTGCAGGCGGGGTCCGGGCAGCGGAGCTCGGCGCGCGTGGCCTGCTCCTTGCCCGGGTGGTAGAGCGGCACCCGGATCAGGGCCGAGCGGTTGCGACGTGACCAGGAGAGATACACCGGCGCCTCGTAGCCGGGGACCAGGCGCTTGTAGGAGTTCACCCACTGGGCGAACAGGGGCGCGATCTCCCGGGCGTGCTTGAGCTGGCCGGCGATGAACGCCTTGGCCACGTCGGAGAGGAAGTACTGGTCGTCGCCGTCGAAGAAGGCGTTCTTGCCGTCCTTCGAGAGGGACTGATGGACGTGCATCCCGGAGCCGTTCTCCCCCTGCAGCGGCTTCGGCATGAAGGTGGCGTGCCAGCCGTACTTCATCGCGTACTCCTTGACCGTGATCCGGTAGGTCATGCAGTCGTCGGACATCGCGAGCGCGTCCTTGTAGCGCATGTCGACCTCGTGCTGGGAGGGGCCCACCTCGTGGTGGGTGTACTCGACGTGGATGCCGAGCTGCTCGAGTGCGAGCACCGTCTCGCGGCGGACATCGGAGCCCGCGTCGAGCGTGGTCAGGTCGAAGTAGCCGCCCTCGTCGAGGGGCTCCGGGGTGCCGGACTCGGGCCTCGCGGAGCGGAAGTAGAAGTACTCCAGCTCGGGGCCTATGTTGTAGTCGTCGAAGCCCAGCTCCCGCGCGCGCGCCACGGCCCGGCGCATGATCCAGCGCGGATCCCCCTCGTAGGGCTCTCCGCCCGGGACCTGGATGTCGCAGAACATGCGCGCGGTCCGGTTGCCCTGCTCGGGACGCCAGGGAATCAGATGGATGCTCGTCGGATCCGGCATCGCGATCATGTCGGACTCCTCGATCGGGTTGAACCCGCTGATCGACGAGCCGTCGAAGCCCATGCCTCCCTCGAAGGCGTCCTCGAGGTCCGCGGCGTTGATCGAGAAGCTCTTCAGCTGGCCGAGCAGGTCCGTGAACCAAAGCCGCACGAAGCGGACGTCGTTCTCATCGCAGAACGCGAGCGCCTCCTTGGCGTTGGTCGGACCCTCGGCCATGACGCGGAACAGTACATCCGACTCGGCCTCCTGCGTCGTACCAGAGGGCAGAACCAGCAAATACCCTGTAGACTTACGAGGCGTAAGTAACCGGCTAAAAGTAAAGTAAAGCCCTGTGAAACGGCGGTAACCCAGAGAAATGACAGTCAAGACAGATATCAGCCGCTTCCACATCCATGACGAGCTCACCGCGCCGGATGCCAGTGCTCCCCTGATCAAGAGCATCCAGACCGCCGGCGGCACGGTCTCCAAGTTCCTCGGCGTGCTCGCAGAGTCACCCGCTGCCCTGCGCGGCTACACGCGCCTGCGCACCGAGCTCCGCTCGAGCAAGCTGCCGCGGGCCACCCGCGAGCGGATCGGCCTGGCCGTGGCGGAGTGGCGCAACGACCCCTACACCCTGACCCAGTACGCCCGCACCGCTCGCGTCGCCGGGCTCGGCCTCGATGAGGTCGCCCGGGCCCGCAACTTCACCTCCTCGGAACAGAAGGAGGCGGCGCTGCTCGCCCTGCTGCGCGAGACGCTCGATCCCGCCGAGCGACCCCCCCATCACCTGGTGGAGGAGGCCCGTGAGGCAGGCTGGAGCGACGAGGAGATCCTCGAGGCGGTCGCCGAAACGGCCCTCGCCGAGTTCGAGAGCCTGTTCGCCTCAGTCGCGGCGTTGCCGCAGGAGGGCGACCCAGCGGTGCTTCGGTCTGCCGCTGCTTAGCTAGGGACTCGCGCTACGAAGACGGCGGCGTGACCGTCGCCTGGATCGGACCCGAGCCGGCCGCGAGGAAGCCCACACGCTTCGCGGTCTTCTTGGTCAGATCCCAGGCATAGCCCTTGCGGAAGGGCCCGCGGTCGATCACCGTCGCAGTCACGCTCCTGCCGCCGTAGCTGAAGGTCACCTGCGTCCCGCACGGCAGCTTCCGGTGCGCGACGCCCAGCGTGATCGGCGTGAGCGTGATCCCGCAGGCGGTCGACTTCCCCCAGAAGCCGGGGCCGTACCAGGTCGCCGCCTTGTAGACCGTCCAGCTGCCCGGTGCCGAGCTGGGCTGGGCCGTCGGAGCGGTCGGCTCGGTGCCTCCCGGCACACCGCCGGTCTGCGCGCCGGCAGCTGGCACCCCGATGCAAAGCGCGGCCGCACATCGCGAGTCCCGCAATCACACGAATTGTTCGCTTGCTCGTCAAACCTTCCTCTTTCGTTGCCTACGGGGTTAGCTGACGGGCTCGCGCTGAAAGATCGCGCTACGCGGCTCGCTGGCCGCGACTCGCCCCAACTGATGGGTCCCCCGCTCTCCACCCTTTTCCTGTGGATGGAGACTCGGCGGAAGTGCGCGGTGCAGGCTAGCAAGGCTGTTCTCGATCTGTTCCACCAACCGTCGTTTCGGTCGTTCAGCCCCGAACCTTCGCGGCGAACGAGATCGCCCACCCGCATATCCTCCGGCCGATGCCATCGGCGCTGGTCACAGGAGCGGGACGCGGCATGGGCCTGGAGATCGCCCGCCGCCTCGTCGGCCGTGGCTACGACGTCGCGACGACGGACGTCGACGAGGCGACCGCCTCCGCCGCGGCCGAACAGCTGGGCGAGCGGGCCTGGTCCCTCCCCCTCGACGTGGCCGACACCGAGGCGTGCCGCGACGCCGCCGGGCGGGTCGTCGATCGCTCAGGCTCTCTCGATGTCTGGGTCAACAACGCCGGGATCCTGCTCACCGGACTGGCTTTCGAGCAGGAGGTGGATGTGCTCCGCCGCATGCTGGAGGTGAACGCGGTAGGCACGATCAACGGGACGCTGGCGGCGATCGAGCGGATGCGACCCTCCGGCCGCGGCCACATCATCAACGTGATCTCGCTCGCGGGCCTGGCAGCGGCGACCGGGATCGTCGGCTACTCCGCCAGCAAACATGCCGCGATCGCCTTCAGCCTGGGGACCGCCGCCGATCTGCGCCGGGCCGGCCTCACCGGGATCCACATCTCCTGCGTCTGCCCGGACGGCGTCTGGACGCCGATGATCAACGACAAGCTCGAGGACCCGAACGACGCCCTCTCCTTCTCGGGGGTGATGATGATGCCCGAGCAGGTTGCCGAGCGAGTCGAGCGCCTCCTGGACAAGCCGAAGCCGGTGCTCGCCATCCCGAGCTGGCGGGGACAGTTCGCCCGCTTCTTCGACCGGCATCCGAAGCTGTCGCTCCGCCTCACTCCGCTGCTGATGCGCGACGCGCTCCGGCGCCAGCGCGCCTTCAAGAAGAAGGTGGAGTCGGGCAAGTGGCCTCCGAAGTTCCCCTGAGGGGACCGCACGACCCCGGGACCAGGGCCGGCCGGTTCCACACCGTGCGAGGGCCATGGGCCCCTCCGGCTGGCTGCGCTATCCGGCCGCCTGGCTGCGGGCGCGGAGCGGCCGCACGCCGGAGCGGCCCTGGATCGTCCCCGCGTCGATCGGCTGGCTCCGACGGCGGATCCGATCGGACTGGTCCGATCCTCGAGCTTGGCTCCGGCCGCTCGACCGCCTGGTTCGCCCGCCGAGCCGCTCGGGTGATCAGCCTCGAGGACAGCGGGTACTGGTACCCGCGGACGCGGCGGCGACTGCAGGAGGCGCGGCTGACCAACGTCGACCTGCGCCTGAGGCGGCTGGAGGACTTTCCGCGCGAGGTGTCCTCCCTGCCCGACGGGGGGTTCGACCTGGTGGTCGTCGACTTCCTCGAGGCGCCATCGCTGACGCGGATCGACTGCATCCGCCCGGCGCGCTCGAAGGTGCGGCCGGGCGGCTACCTGCTGCTCGACGACTCCGACCGGCCGGGATACGCCGAGGCGTTCGAGCTGCTCGTGGATGGGGCTTCCGGAAGTTCAGCGGAGTCAAGGACGAGTGGCCGGAGGCCTGCGAGACAGGCGTATTCCGCCGGCCGAGCCATCCGGACGCAAATAGAAGGGCCCCGTCGCCGGGGCCCTTCCTTAGCGAGCCTGTAAGCCGGATTCTGTCGGGGGCAGCCATCCATCTGTGCGGCCCACCTGGACCTCGCCGGGCTGGGTCGACGGTCCTGCTTGGCCTTGCACCGGGCGGGGTTTGCCATGCGCGCCAACGTCACCGCGGCGCCGGTGCGCTCTTACCGCACCCTTTCACCCTTACCTGTGCGCGACTCACGTGTGGCCGCGCCATCGGCGGTCTGCTCTCTGTGGCACTTTCCCGCGGGTTTCCCCGGGTGGGCGTTACCCACCGCCCTTGCCCTTTGGTGTCCGGACTTTCCTCGAAGGATCCTTTCGTTGCCTCCGCGACTGCCTAGCTCGCCCTACCAGGGTACTCTCGGCGAGGTCCCGCCGAGTCGCTTGCCCGAATTTCCGGGCCCGTAGAGGCGTCAGGCGAGCTGGGACCCGCAGGTCTCGCAACCTGAGGTCGCCAGCTCTCCGTGACACACCGGGCACTCCGCCCGGCCCTGAGCCGTCAGGGCCTCCCAGGCGCCGAGGATCGTCTCTTCAAGCGTCACCTCGGACGGCTCGAACAGGCGCTGATCGCGCCGTCTTGCGGCGCCCGCCGATCGCGGGCGCCGCGGCCTCTGCCGCGAGAGCGGTCACGAGACCCTCCTGAAAACCCCCACGACGCGCCCGAGCAGGCGCACGTCGCGGGTGCGAATCGGCTTCATGCTCTTGTTCTCCGGCTGGAGCCGGACCTGGTCCTTCTCACGGAAGAAGCGCTTGACGGTCGCCTCGTCATCGACCAGGGCGACCACGATCTCACCGTCGCGGGCGCGCTCCGTGGGGCGGACCACGACGAAGTCACCCTCGAGGATGCCGGCGTCCTTCATGCTCTCGCCGCGCACCCGCAGGATGTAGTCGCCGTCCTCGCCGCCGACCACGTCCGGGACGTCGAGGTACTCCTCGATGTTCTCCTCGGCGAGAATCGGCTCGCCGGCCGCGACCTGCCCGACCAGTGGCAGGCCCGAGGGGCGAACGGCCTTCTTGGCCCGCTCCACCATCACCTCGAGAGCGCGCGGCTTGGATGGATCGCGTCGCACCACCCCCAGGCTCTCCAGCTTGGAGAGGTGGGCATGGACCGTCGAGGAGGAGTGCAGGCCGACGGCCTTGCCGATCTCCCTGACCGTCGGGGGATAGCCATGGCGGCTCAGGTAACTGCTGATGAAGTCGAAGATCTCCTTCTGGCGCTTCGTCAGGCCCTTGACGAGGTCCACTTAATCCTCCTCAGTCAGCCGCGTGTCTGTCGCGGCGCTGCTCCGGGTGGGCGAACACATGTTCGTGAGACTAGCGCTCCCCGCGGACGGTTTCAAGCAGCGTTCCGGCTCGAACGATCCGGCGGCGGGCAGCAGCCGGCGGTCTGCGCGGCTGCATCTGCGGTTGCGACCCCCCGTGCTCGGACGGCAAACCGCGCAGCTAGGCTTCGATTTCATGATGGGGTTGTTTCGGGCCCTTGAGCAGGATCGGGTAGGGCGTCCGGTTTGTCGGCCAAGTGGTGAAGAAGGTCGTCCACTTCATCGGCGGGGGAGTCACCAAAGCCGTCAGACCCGGTCGCGACCGAGAGGTCTGAGCTCGAGCGTCCACGGCAGATACTTCAGTGGGCGACGTCGCAGGACGTGAACTTGTCAGGTGTCGGTCGCGTCTCCCCGAGGCAAAGCCGTTCGCGGTGAGGTCTGACGCTGCAAGGCTCACGCTGTGCGACCCTCCGCCTAGCGGATTAGTCTGCAAGTCCCGGCTGACAGTCGGGAGATGTTCACGAGCAGCGAGAGGAGGTGAATGCATGGAAGCAAGAGGAGAAAACCAGGGGCCGATCACGTTGATCTGGGTGCTCTGCGCTATCGCGATCGTGGGACTCATCGTGGGTTACATCGTCATCAAGCCCTGAACCGAACATGGCGACCATCGTTTTGATCATCGTTCTCATCTTGGTCATGGTCCGATCTGCATCTGGATCGCTCGCGGCCTGACAGGCGGCTTCCGAAAAAGCTGTGAGGCGCGCGTCGGCGGTCTTCGCTGTTGCGCTCCTCTGTCGTGACCCCGGCGGTTAGCGTCAGCGAGCGAGCCAGCGACAAAGGAGGGCACCGGTGCGCGAGTCATCGTCAACGTCACGGTCAGCGACCCTTGGCGGCGCCGATTATCATCGGCGGCCCTCGCGCCTGTGGCGGAACTGGTAGACGCGCAAGGTTGAGGGCCTTGTGACCCTCACGGGTCGTGGAGGTTCGACTCCTCTCAGGCGCACTTCGGAGCCCCTTCGGTCGATCAACAGCGCCAGCAATTCCGCAATGGCAAGCTCGACCGAGCGCCCCGCCCGCCTAGAGCGCTGCCGCTGGACCTGGGCATGGGCAGATTCGCGGGGATAGGCTTCCTTGCCGCCCTCCCTACCTCGCGGCCCTGGAATCTGAGGACCGCAGGACTCCTTCACGCGACCATCCCGATCTTCCCTGCGAGATCGCCTATTCCCGTTTTCGGCTACGTCTCCCGCCTTGCCGCGCTTTTCGACGATCCAGAAGTGTTCGATTTTCTTGACCACATCTTCAACGCCCGGTTGAACTTCAATGGCTGTGTTCCCGGGTCCGACAACGAAGCGCTCCGCTCGCGAGCGCACCTCCTGCCATTCCCGCCTGGAGACTGGTATCCGGACGCTGCAATCGATCCGCCAGCACTCGCATCGAAAACCCGCCGTCACAGCGCCACTGCGATCCAGTCCTCCTTGCTCCTGTTGAGGTTCCGGCAAACGCCTCGTTTTCCGCGATGCGCTCCTCCTGCGACATCGCCTATCCGCAGCCCCGCGGCTACGAGGGCGGGGATCTGGTCTCGATGTCCTCCTGCCGGACCCTGCCACTGCGCACAGTCCACACCACCCAAATCAGCTCGTCTACGCGAAGACCGCTCTCCCGGCCGCGCCCACTCATCCGATGAAGGTCACCACGTCGTCACCTGCCACAGAATGCTCCGATCTCGAAATCGGCATCTTTAAACGCCTCGAACCAGTTCATCCATGCGTCTTGAACAGCCTTGGATCCATGGCGCATTCCCCAGTCGCCCCACAGTCCCGAAACGTCGTCCCATTCGATCTCGGGGTCATACAGGCGGAAATGCCTGCCATCACGGCGCCGCTGTGCATCGGATACGGCGCGCACCACCTCGACGTTCTCCTCCGACATCGCCCACGCCGTATCTCGCCAGGGCGACCCGGGGGATGAGTCCCCTTCCCGCCCCTGCCAGACGCCCCGACGGGGCGCGAGCATAGCCCAGCGCGAAATGGGGCGGCGGAAGTCATCCCGTTTCTGAAGAGGCCTGACACGAGCTCTGACGGCTGACGCGCAGGCGAGCGCGGCTCAGCCACGGCTGAGCGCCGCTGTC
>CAWHXR010000010.1:0-868256 GCA_963833375.1 uncultured Solirubrobacterales bacterium | reverse complement strand
GGCGAACGCCGGTTTGCGGAACAGGCCGAGCTCCAGCATCGGATGGGACGAGCGCGGCTGGATTACGAGGAACGCCAGCATCAGCACCGCGGCGGCGATCAGCGCGGCGACGATGGGGGCGCTCGACCAGCCCTCGGGGTTGCCGCGCACCAGCGCGAAGACCAACAGGAACAGCGCCGCCGAGAACGTCGCTGCGCCGGGCCAGTCGATCGGCTCGGCATCGGCGCCCTCGACTCGCCCACCTTGCTCAGGGTCAGCGCGACGGCCGCGATGCCGATCGGCACGTTGACGAAGAAGATCCACTCCCAGCCGAAGGCGTCGGTCATCGCGCCGCCGACGAGCGGCCCGATCGCGACGGCGCCGCCGATCGTCGCGCCCCAGATGCCGAAGGCGGTCGCGCGCTCGGGGCCCCGGAACTCCTGGGCGATCAGGGCGAGGGTGGTGGCGAACATCGCGGAGCCGCCGATGCCCTGCAGGCCGCGGGCGAGGTTGAGCAGCGTCGGGGTGTTGGAGAGCCCGCAGAGCAGCGAGGCGCCGCTGAAGATCGCAAAGCCGGCGACGAAGATTCGCTTGCGACCGAGCCGGTCACCGAGCGATCCCGCTGTCAGCAGGACCGCGGCCAGCATCAGCGAGTACGCGTCGACCACCCACTGCAGGTCGCTGAAGCTGGCATCCAGGCTGCGCTGGATTGCCGGGAGCGCGACATTGACGATCGTGATGTCGAGCAGCAACATGAAGGTCGCGACGCAGGTCGCCAGCAGGGTCCACCACTTCCGCTCCATGGAAAACCAGTCTGACAAACGGCCGCCACGAACACCGCGGCCGAATCAACTCACGCGAGCTTGCCGAACTTCTCCCGGATGCGGTGATAGAAGCTCGAGCCCGGCAGCTGGGCGAGCCGGCTGACCGATTCCTCGAAGCGGATCTCGAGCGCATCGCCCGGCGCCAGCTCCCCGGCGGCCTCGCCATCCAGCGAGATCTCGACCGGCTCGCGTCCCGCGGCATTGCTGACCTGGAGCGCGTCGTCCGGTGCCACCACCAGCGCGCGGGCGGCGAGCGTGTGCGGGGCGATGAAGCTGACCACGTACCCCTTCACGCCCCAGGCCAGGATCGGGCCCGCGTTGGCGAGGTTGTATCCCGTCGAACCCGCCGGGGTCGCCGCCACCAGCCCGTCGCAGCGCACGCTCCCCACCTCCTCCTGGCCGATCGCGTAGGAGAGCTCGGCGACGCGGCCGTGTGGGCGGCGGATGAAGCTGACGTCGTTGAGCGCCACGGACCTCTCGACCGGGAGGTCCACACGGAGCGCAGGCAGGTCCATCACCTCGAAATCGCCCGAGAAGGCCCGCTCCAGGCCGGTCAAAAGCTCGTCCCGCTCGACGGCCGTGAGGAAGCCGATCGTGCCGAAGTTGATGCCGAAGACGGGCACGCCGGTGTCGGCGAAGTGGCGCAGCGCGTAGAGGATGCTGCCGTCGCCACCGAGGACGATGCAGACGTCGGGCCGCTCGCCGTCCTCGACCCGCTCGATCCCCGCGGCCGCCTCGCCGTGCTTCTCCTGCTCGTCGGGGGTACAGACGAGCTGCACGCCCGCCGCCCGCGCGGCCTCAGCCGTCGCGGCGACGGCCTCGGACGCGGACTCGGGATGCGTGAGCGTGATCAGCATCGCGCGCGTCATGGCTCCACCTTCGCCAGCGCGGCGTCCAGATCGATCGGCTCGCCGTCGCGCGAGGCCCAGACGAAGGTCTCGCGGTTCCCCTTCGGGCCCGGCAGGCCGGATGAGGCCAGCCCGCGGATCGCGAGGCCCTCCCCCCGCGCGGCCTCCGCCACCTTGCGAATCGCCTCGCGCCGATCGTCGGCGTCTCGCACGACGCCCCCCTTCCCCACCTTCTCCTTGCCCAGCTCGAACTGAGGCTTCACCAGGCCGAGCAAGTCGAACTGCTCTGCACCTGAGGCGACCATCGAGGGCATCAGCTTCGCCAGGGAAATGAAGGAGACGTCCACGGTGATCAGTTCGGGGCGAAAGGGCAGATGGGAGCCACCCAGATAGCGGGCGTTCAGCCTCTCCATCACCAGGACGCGGGAGTCTTGTCGCAGGCGCCAGTCGAGCTGCCCGTAGCCCACGTCCAGCGCGATCACCATCACGGCCCCCCGCTGAAGCAGGCAGTCCGTGAACCCGCCGGTCGAGGCGCCGACGTCCAGGCAGCGGCGCCCCTCCACCTCGACCTCGAGCTCATCGAGGGCGTTCTTGAGCTTGATCCCGCCCCTGGAGACGAACTCCTCGCCCTCCTCGACCACCAGCTCGGCGTCCTCGGGCACCAGCTCGCTCGGCTTTTCGATCGCTGCGCCGTCCTTGCCGAGGCGCGCCCGCCCGGCGCGGACCGTGGCCGCGGCGGCGGTCCGCGACGGCGCCAGGCCGCGCTCGGCGAGCAGGGTGTCGACGCGACGGCGGGCCACCCCGCGAACCGTACATAGGCGTGGATCGCCCTCGCGGGCGCCCGATGCCACGCTCGACTGTGACCGCGCTCACACACGAATCGCACATACGTTCGTACCCTGGTTTCGCGATGACTCTGTTCAGGGCAATCCCCATTTACGTGCACGCCGCCCTCGAGGTGGCCGCCGCGCCGCTGCTGATCGTGGCCCCCTTCGCGCTGGGCTTCGGCTACGTCGCGGGCGCCCTGAGCATCGCCCTCGGCATCATGCTGATCGGCCTCGGAGCCTCCGTTTACGGCGAGGGCGACCGGGGGCATCTGCCGCTCAGCGCCCACGCGGGATTCGACTACACGCTGGCCCTCGCCACGATCGCGGTCGGGGTCGTTGCGGGGATCGCGGGGGATTACGTCGCAACAGTCTTTTTGGTCGGGTTCGGCTCCGCTCATCTGGCTCTGACCGCTTCAACGCGGTTCAGTCGCCCACTCGGGGCCTGATACCGGCTACCTCCCACAGACAACACACATATCTCTCCTCCCTGTAGTACCCCTGGAACGGCCCGCTTCGGCGGGTCGTTCCTTTTGCGGGCTTTGCAGGGATTTCGCCCCTGAACGCAAGCGGCCCCCGATGGCCCGGAGGCCGCTGTTCGCCAGTCTGTTCGCCAGTCGGACACTCACAATGCATCCTCGGCGGTCTCCACGGCCTCCTCGGGGGCGTTCAGCAGGTAGGCGTCCATCCGCTCCCGAACCTCATCGTGAGAACCGGGCAGCAAATGGCCGTAAACATCGAAGGTCGTCTGGATCTTCGAGTGCCCTACGAACTCCTGCACAGCCTTGGCGTTGGCGCCGGAGTCGATCAGCAAGGAGGCGAAGGTGTGCCTTGCCTCATGCAGCGTTTGGAGAGTTGGGGCTTGCGGGTACGGACTCGGCCATGACCAACCAGCAAGCACTGACGCGGGCGCTGTATCTCGCGCTCGTCGCGCCGACCGAGGAGCAAGCTGAGAAGGCTGTGAAGCTCTCGGAGAAGATCGCAGCCAAGCTCAAGCCGGTCGAGGTCGCGAGGGCTAAACGGCATGCGTCAGCTATGGCTGGCAAAAACCCCGAGTAACTC
This sequence comes from uncultured Solirubrobacterales bacterium, assembly GCA_963833375.1. GTDB lineage: Bacteria > Actinomycetota > Thermoleophilia > Solirubrobacterales > 70-9 > DASUPK01. The sequence continues at coordinate 864,719 of CAWHXR010000010.1, read as the reverse complement.
GGGGTCTGGTTGAGCTTCGCGAAGCAGCTCCTTGATGACTTCCAGTCCCGTAACCCTGCGAGGCGGGCGGGCGCTTACCGGGGTAGTGGAACCGTGCCCATGCCCTCGAACGGGCAGGCAGATGTACGGGGCCGGTTCCCGAGAGGCGGTAGCCGGGGAGTGTGTGCTCCCCGCGCCGCCTCTCTAGGGACCAAGGGAGGGTTCACTAGGAGTTGCGTTCGTCCGGGCGCTGCTTGCCTCTTCCGCGAAGATCAGGCCTTCCACCCTTGCTGGGACCCGCTGTCCTCGGCGTCCTTTGCCTCGCTAACCGCCCATGCCACGCGCTCGATCAGTTGGGCCGCGTGGTGTTCGCTGGCCAGGTGCTCCGGTTGAACATCCTCGTAGAGGAGGACGTTGGTGTCTTGCTTGGTGGTGCCGTTGCTCTGCACGATGATCGCTGGCATCCGCTTGTTCCTCCTATCGAAGTAGAAGTTCCCTCCGTAATTGAGCACCTGGTTCCTAAGGTCCAGGTAACCAGTTGGTAATCGGAGACGAAGCACTCGACCAGTTGCTCGCCGCTGCTTCGGCAGCCCTGCGCCTGGACGCTCCCTCCTGGTTAGGTAGAAGCCGCCCTCCTGGGCAGCCAGAGGCCGCCCTGGACGGCAGGAGTGCGGAGAAGCCCCCGGCTGGTCCGGGGGGTTATCCCTAAAGACGGTTCAGGGGGCCCGCAAGCCCCTGAACCGTTCTTGGGGAGGCCCGTTGTGTGCCAGGCCTCAGTGCTGAGCCGGATCTGGGGATGGTGGCTCAGCACTCTCTCAACGAATGGGAGGCTAATTACCTTTTCGATCAGCAGCCAGCGCTTCGACCTGGATCTGGACGAAGGTTTCCGGATCGTCGGGGAATATCCACCATGTTCGTGGGGGTAGCGGACCAGTCGGCGGCGGTCTGCGGGGCTTGCGCCTTGACTGGAAGCAACCCTCTTCCCCCTGCGGGAGGCCTAGGGACGGCTAAATGGAATTGGCTGCCCCCACGCCGGCACCAAGAAGAGGTCAGGGGAGACATCGGGAGTCTCAGCGGGCCGGGCACGATACGTGCCTTCCGCGACTGCGCATCGAGCGACTGCCTGCCCCGAGGAGTTCGCCTCGATCCCAGCATGCACCCGATACCAGTGTTGATCCATCTCTCGTTCGACCTGAAACTCCACCGGCTCGCATCCTGTCGCGCAAGGTGGTTCTCCGCATCCGTACAGAAGCCCGAGATCGGATCCGTGCCGAACACGCAAATAACCAGTTCTGACGCGGGATACTGCGTGGGCGATGTCGCAGGGGAACGTCGAGGTGTTCCACGAAAGCCAGGGTCACGGGCATAGCCACGGCCCCGTCGATGCGTCGGTCATGCGGTCGCGGAGAGGCATCCGCGCGGTGTCCCTTTCGCTCGCGATCCTCGGTTTGACAGCGGTCGCTCAGGTCTTTGTCTTCGTGGCGACCAACAGCATCGCCCTCCTCGCGGACCTGATCCACAATGGCGGCGACGCGCTGACCGCCGTCCCCATCGGTGTCGCCTTTGCCATGCGGAGCGATCGAGCGGAGAGGAACGCGGGACTCGCGGTGGTGGCCGCGATTTTCGTGAGCGCCTGCGTCGCGGGAGTCGAGGCGGTCCGGCGGCTCATCAACCCCGAGGCTCCCGATCATCTGGTTGCGCTCGCGATCGCCGGGGCGGCCGGCTTCGCGGGGAACTGGCTCGCGAGCATCGTCCGACGGCGAGCGGGCCGGACGCTTCGAAGCCCTGCGCTGATCGCGGACGGCAACCACGCCCGCGCTGATGCCTACGTCTCGCTGGCGGTAGTCGCGAGTGCCATCGTCGTCGCACTCGGCGCTCCCATCGCGGACCCGCTGATCGGCCTCGCGATCACGCTCGTGATCCTGCGGATCACCTGGGAGTCGTGGGAAACGGTGCGCCAGGGGCACGTTCACTAGGCCCTCGAAGCCGCCGGGCTGCGGGAGTAGGCGATGTCCCTGGACTGCTGACACTCCCAGCTTGGCGTAGGTTGGCGTAGGTGGTGGCTACCGACTGAAAACCCACGGAGAGCCCGGATGCATTGGGCATCGCCCCGAAATAGCGTCGCTCGGTCAATGGGCAACTAAGGAGGAATCATGAGGCTATTTCTTGTCTCACTTGTATCCGCATTCGCGCTGATGGCGGCCATTGCTACCTCGGCGTTTGCTAGCACGGACAGTCACTTCCCGGAGGGGAGTCACTTCCCGGTGGGGTTTTTTCCCCCGGGTGGAGTGACAGCTTGCACTGTGCTGTCAACGTCACCTGCTACCACGACAGGGTCGCCAACCGGACTCGGCAATAAAAGCGCCCTGATCGTGGACGCCTGTCTGGGTGGCCCGTAGGGGGAAGTGATCTTTCAGAGCCTCCAGCCTGGTTCCAAGCGCCGGCAGGCAGCCCGAACGTCCCCGCTGACGCACCCCTCGTACGACTCGTCCGATGACGTGTGGCAGGCGCACAGTCCGGCTGCCAGTCGCCCGGGCACCCCAACACGCTTTGCAGGCTGCCTGCGATCGTCACGGAGGTCGTGGGGTGTGCGAGGCGAGTGCAGAGGAACCGCCACCCAGCGTCGCCATAACTACAACAAGCGCGAGCGAGAACCGCCTCGTGCTGCGGATCTTCGACGCCAACGCCGGCAAGGACGTGGTGAAGGGCCGAGGCGGAAACGACCTGATCTGCCTCGGACAGGGCAAGGACAGGGCAAGGACAGGGCGGTGGGCGGCAAGGGCAGGGACAAGTGCGTCGGCGGCCCGGGCAAGGACAGGGGAAAGGGGTGCGAGAAGGGAAAGCTGTAGCCCGCGTCGACTCCCCGGGCAACCGGTTTCCAAGCCGAGCCCCGCTACTCCGTAGCCATGGGCTCATCTGACCAAACCCGAGGTGGTGGGGATCTCGGGGCCGCTAGGCGCTGTAGGCGTTAGTTCCGCTCTCGTCCACAGCGGCTATTTCGCTTTGCATGGAAAGCATGGGCGGCGTGGATAGGGTGGATGCCTTGAGCACTGGAGCCGCAATCGGGATCGGCGCAGTCATCGGGCTCGCGCTCGGCATTCTCGTCAGCGCGACTACCGACCTCCCCCTTGCGCCCGAGGTGGGACTTCTCCTTGGAGTCCTTGCCGGATGGCTCTCCCATCGAGAAGCCTCCTAGCGAAGCAATGAGTGGATGAGCGAAGCCATCACCGGTGCGGCGCTCGGCGTGGCCTTCCTGATCTAGTCCGCCGCAGACTCCTCCAAAGCGGCGGTTTCTTCGCAGGCCCTCGTGCCTACTCCGACAGCCCGGCGGCTTCGAGGGCCTCTTGGGGATCGAGGTAGGTCCAGATCCGAATCCCCTTGCAGTTCTTCATGTCGGTGACGGTGCCGAAGGCCATCTCGGTCACCGCCCCGCTGTGCTTGCCCCGTGTGCGGATGCGGCCGATTCCGACGATTCGATCACCCAGGTCCCGGATCTCCGAGTAGTCGAGGTGGATCTCGGCGAGAGCCTCATACACCTCACCCAGCACCCCACGGACGCCGTCGTGTCCCCGACTTACGGTCGCCTCGCCCCCGAATGGAATCAGAAGCGCCGAATGCCACTCCACCTCGGGGTCAAGCTCCTTCAACAGCGCATCGACGTCCCGGCGGTTATACGCCTCAGTCCCGCGCTTGAAGGACTCCACGTTCTCCTGCGACATCGCCTACTCCGACAGTCCGGCAGCTTCGAGGGCCTCAGCATGGTTGCGGAAATCGCGGGAACTGACGACCTTGCCGCCGCGATAGGTCATCAGCTGTGCGAGTTCACCAGTGAAGTCCAGCCGGGTTGTCTGTCCCGTGCCCTTCATTTCCCCCAGGGCGAGCACGGATTCCCCAAGGTCACGAATGTCGTCAAATCGAACTGTGAGCCGCATATCCCCCTTGAAGCTCTCCCAAGCCTGCCGGACTCCGGCATGCCCGCGAAACACCTCTACGAGGGCGAACCATTCGACCGCAGGATCGAACTGGTCGATCCACGCGTCGAAGTCGTCGCTGTTCCACGCCTCCAAGACCCGCTTGAAGCTCTCGACATTCTCCTGCGACATCGCCTATCCCCGCAGCCCGGCGGCTTCGAGGGCTTCGGCTCTCTCCCGATAGGCCCTGACCCGGGTGACTCGGCCGCCGCGCACGGTCCAAATCAATGTGATGCGCTGGTTCACGGGAAGACCGTTGCCCCGACCCCGGCCACTGACCCGCTGGGTGGCAAGCACGTCGTCCCCGGACTCGAGGATCTTCCCCTCGAGACGGAAGTCGACCTGCTCGAACGCCTCGAACCAGGTCAGAAGGCGTTTCGAACATCGTCGAACCCGCGACGCGTTCCCCAGTCGCCCCACAGTCCCGCGACGTCGTCCCACTCGATCTCGGGGTCGTAAAGCTGGCGAAACGCTTCCCAGTCCCGGCTCCGCTGAGCGTCGAATACGGCGCGCACGACCTCGACGTTCTCCTGCGACATCGCCCACGCAGTATCTCGCGGGTGACCCGAAACCGCCGCTTTCCATACAAAGCGGCACTCAGCGGCCGGCGATGTTGCGTTCGAGTGAAAGGCAGACTCGCGAGACTGCCTCAGCCGACCGGCCGGCCGATTCGTTTCTCGCTACCACTCTCCACAGGTCCGTGAGGCGCGCTATCTCACGAAAGCCCTCCAACTGGGGCGCTTTCGTCGCTCTTCCTTCTCCCCTACTCGCGCGGCAGCGACACCCGAGCTCAGGTCCGACTCCGGCGCCGAGCAGGACGATCAAGAAGGCGAACCAGGGCCGTCGCAGCCGGTAGGCGCGCTCGCGAACCCGCTCTCGGGGATATCCGCGCTCGCCTGTATCGCGATGAGCGCGAAGGTGGCCGCAACCACGGCGATCGCCGTAAAGACGATCCCAATGATCAACTGGGGTTCGCCGTAGCTGAGCGCCACGTCGAGGCTATTCCCCGTGGGGATTCGCGACCTCCGTGGTCAACACTGATGATCCGCGGCACGGACGCGTATCCGCTCCCAAGGTGGGAGAAGCGCGATGCTGACCCGTCGCTGGCCCGAGGACCGGCCAGAAGCAACCTTGTGAGAAGCCCTACGGAGGTGAACCATGTTCGAGACGAACACGATCGTTCTGGCCCTGGACGGCTCGGAGGGCGCCAAGCGGGCGATCCCACTCGCCGTCGGGCTCGCGCGAGAGAGCGGATCGAGGATCGTTGATCGCCCACGTCGACGAACGGATGCGCTTTGCCGGCCCTTAACCTCCTGATTGCCAACCTCTGACCGCTTCCCCCGGTCACTCGACGAAGTCAATCCTGTCGCCGACTCCAGCCGTACCAAAGAGAGAGCCGTGAACGCCCCGACTCAACGGCCCACGATTCTGCTCGTCGAGGACGAGCAGGCGATCACCGAGCCGCTCGCCGAGGCCCTCGAGCGAGAGGGCTTCCTTCCCACGGTCGCGGAGACCGCCGCTGACGCGATGGAGAGCGCCGCCGGGTCCGCTCCGGACCTGGTTCTGCTCGACATCGGCCTGCCGGACGGCTCGGGCCTGGACGTCTGCCGTGAGCTCCGTCGCGAGTCGGAGGTCCCGATCATCATGCTCACCGCCCGCGGATCCGAAGCGGACCGCGTCGCCGGGCTCGAGCTCGGCGCCGACGATTACATCGTCAAGCCGTTCTCGGCACGCGAGGTGATGGCGCGGGTCCGCGCCGTGCTCAGGCGGGCGACGCCCGCCGGCAGCTCGAACTGGTCCTCAGCGATCACGATCGGCGAGCTCAGCATGGACACCGCCAGGCACGAGGCGCGGCTCTCGGGCGAGGCCATCGAGCTCTCGCGCAAGGAGTTCGCGCTGCTGCGCGCCCTGATGGAGGGTGCGGGCTCGGTGATCACGCGCGAGTCCCTGATCGAGGACGTTTGGGACATGAACTGGTTCGGCTCCACCAAGACCCTCGACGTCCACATCAGCGGGCTGCGGCGAAAGCTGGGCGACGACCCGAAGGACTCCCGATACATCCACACGGTCCGCGGCGTCGGATTCCGGTTCTCTGGCGCCGACGAGGTCTAGATCCCCGATGAGCCTGCGCGCCCGCCTGCTGGCGGCCTTCGCCTACACGCTCCTCGTCGTGATCGTGGCGCTCGAGGTTCCCCTCGGCTCCAACCTGAACAAGCGGGTGAACGCCGAGGTCGAGGCCGGGTCCGCGGGCCAGGCGCAGATCGTCGCCGCGACCGCGGTGACGCAGCTCGACAAGCCGGTCGCCCTGACCAGGACGACGCGGCTGGCGGCGGCGCAGCTTCGCGGCTCGATCCAGATCGTCGACCAGCGCGGCCGGCTGCTGACCGACAGCGTCGGCCTGGTCCCGCCTGGCAGCACCCTCGCGACCGCGGACCGCCCGGAGCTGCTCGCGGCGCTCGGCGGTCAGGTCTCGCACCACCGCCGCGGCTCGGGGAACTCGGACCTGCTCTACACCGCGGTGCCGATCGTGCGCGGCGGCCGGACCGTCGGGGCGGTGGAGCTCTCCCAGGGCGTCGAGCAAGTCAACAGCGCGATCCGTGACGACATCGTCGCGCTCGTCGGGATCGGCGTGCTCGCCCTCGCCCTGGGCCTCGGCGTCGCCTGGATCCTGGCCGGATCGATCGCGCGGCCATTGCGCTCGCTCGGCGAGGCCGCCCGGCGACGGGCGATGGGGGACGTCTCGGCCCGCGCGCGCGAGTCGGGCTCCCGGGAGCAGGTGGAGGTGGCGAGAGAATTCAACGAGATGGCCGATCGGCTCGATGCGGTGCTGGAGTCCCAGCGCGCCTTCGTCGCGGACGCCTCCCACCAGCTCCGCACGCCGCTGACGGGGCTGCGGCTGCGCCTGGAGGCAGCCGGCGTGAAGACCTCCGATCCTGCGGTCGCCAGGGAGATCGAGGCCGCGGAGCACGAGACCGACCGCCTCAACGAACTCGTCGCGGATCTTCTCGAGCTCGCCTCGAGCGAGCAGCCCGCGACCGACGAGCGGGCGGACCTCTCCGACGCGGCGCGCGAGGCGGCCGTGCGCTGGCGCGGACCCGCCAGCGAGAGCCGTCACCAGATCGTCCTCGAGACCGGGGGCGAGTCCATGGTCGAGGCGGCGCCTCGGGAGCTTGCCGCGATCCTCGACAACCTGGTCGAGAACGCGATCAAGTACACGCCGCAGGGCTCGCCGGTGACGATCGAGTGCGGCCGGGAGAACGGCGTGGCGAGGGTGGGCGTCGTCAGCCGATCGGGGCCGCTGGACGACGAGGTCTCCCGGCGGGCGTTCGAGCGCTTCTACCGCGGCGGGAGCGGGCGTGGCCCCGGTACGGGCCTCGGGCTGCCGATCGTCGCCGCGCTGGCCCGCCGCAGGGGCGGCCAGGCGAATCTCAGGAGCGTGGACGCCGACAGCGTGCGGGCCGAGGTCTCGCTGCCCGTGGCGGAAGGCGAGGACTTTGCCAACTCCTAACCCATCGCTTCTACGGTGATCCCGTGACCGGTAGAGAGGGGCTGCTGACAATCCTGCTCGGCATCGTCGGTGTGATCGCAGCCGGCTCGATCGCACTGGCGGCCAACGCGATCTCGGGCGATTCGATCGGCCTCTCGGCTCAGCCGGTCTCCCTGGCGACCGGCTCGCCGACACCGGCGCCCGCGCCGGGGCCGAAGCCCCAGCACCGCGACTCCGCGGGGAACAACGGGGCGACCACCAGCGACGTCGCCACGGTGTCCGACCGCTCCAGCCCGGCCTCCGACCCCGGCCCGTCCGGCGACTCCTCCGGCCCGTCCAGCTCCTCCGGCTCGGGTCACGAGGACCATCACGGCTCCGGGACGAGCGGCACATCCGAAAGCGGCCCGGGCGACTCCAGTCACTCCAGGGGCGACGGGTCGCGGGGCTCGACGACCACGACGGGTTCGGGCGACGGCGGCTCGGGCTCCGACGTCGGCTCCGGCGATCACACCGGAACCACCGGCTCGAACTAGCGACAGACCTCTCTAGGGCCCGTGCCCCCTCGGCGAGGGCCCGGCGTGCAGCCGGTGCACCCGACGTGAAATGGGTCCCTCCACGGCTTCGCCTGCGGAGCGTCCTCGCATCAGCTTCGGGTGGCCCCCGATCAAGAAGGATGCGATCAGGAACCCACCGACGGCGATCGACGCGTCCATCGTGAAGGCGGTCTGGATCCCGTCGATGAACCCGCTCCCCGAGGTGGCGCGATCGCTCGCGCCGATGAAGACCGTCGTGGTCAGCCCGAGGCCGACGGATCCCCCCGCGATCTGGAACATGTAGATGATCGCCCCGGCGAGGCTCCGGCGAGACTCATCCACGGCGGTCACCCCGACCGTCGTCGCAGTCGGGTAGAAGAGGCCGATGCCGAGCCCGAGGACCGCCATCCCGGGGACGATCGCCCCGTAGGTCTCCTGGCCGGCGAACAGGGCGACCAGCGCCGGCCCGACGGCGATGCAGAGCGACCCGAGGATCAGCAGCGGTTTCGCCCCGAACCGCTGGTAGAGCGAGCCCGCCGCGAAGGAGACCGCGGCGAAGGTCGCCATCATCGGCAGCATCCCCGCCCCCGCCCCGATCGGCGAGTAGCCGAGCACGTTGATCATCAGCTGCGGCAGGTAGAGCATCGCCGCGAAGAACACCGCCGACATCATCAGGATCGCCGCGCAGGTGTAGGCGAAGTCGCGGTTGCGGATCACGTCGGGCGGCACCAGGGCATGCGCCCCGGCGCGGCGCTCGACCACCACGAAGCTTGAGATCAGGACGGCGAAGAGGGCGAACAGGGCGATGATCCGCGGATCGCCCCAGCCCCAGTCGATCACCTGGTCGAAGGCGAGCAGCAGCGAGACCAGCCCCACGGAGACGGTGACGATCCCGGCGTAGTCGATCCTGGTGTCCTCGACCTCGGGCCGAGGCTGGTGGATCTCGCGCCAGGTCACGAACATCGCGAACAGCGAGACCGGCAGGTTGAGGAAGAAGATCCAGCGCCAGCTGAGCAGGTCGGTGAGCGCCCCGCCGATCAGCGGGCCGGCGGCATTGCCGATCCCCGCGGCGCCGAGGATGAAGCCGCCGGCCAGCCCCGCCCGCTCCTCCGGCAGCGCGGCGTAGGTCATGCCTAGGATCGCGGGCCACATCAGCGCGCCTCCGATGCCCATCAGCACGCGCATCGTGATCAGCCAGGCCTCGCTCTGGGCGGCCCCGCCGAGCACCGAGAAGGTCGCGAAGATCGCGGTCCCGATGAAGAAGGCGCGGCGGCGCCCGAAGAGGTCCGCCAGACGACCGCCGGTCACGATCAGCACCCCGAAGGTGAGCGCGTAGGCGTTCACCACCCACTGCGCGGTCGTCACGCTGGTCTTGAAGTCGTGCTCGATCTGCGGGATCGCGACGTTGATCGCCGAGAAGTCGTTGGCGATCACGAAGACCGCGATCCCCATCGCGATCAGAGCGAGCCATGTTCCGCGGTCGATCGACTTCATCCGTGCGCAGGCTGAGCCTCGGGCGGCATCAAGGAGTTCGTCGCGGCATCCGAATTCTCCTCCGCGATCTCCCGATAGCGGAGCCCGCAGTTTCGCATTTGACAGCTGCCCCGCGAGGATGATCCAATCGCAGCCGGCCCGCGAAAGACCGGGGCGAGCGGCGGGACGCCGCTGATGACATGGGCAGACGAGACACAGAGCTCGCACCGTCCGCGCCGCTGCCCTTCGCGGCGATGGTGCTCTGCGTGATCGCCGGCTTCCTGGCGCTCGATCACTTCGCGAACGCCGACCAACAGATCCTGCTCGGCGCGGCCACCTGGCTGATCCTGGTCGCCTCCTGCGTCTCTCTCGGGCGGGAGGACCGGGCCCGGGTGCTGCTCGTCGTGCTGGTGGCGAGCTGCGCCGAGGTGCTCGGCTCGATCGTCCTCGGCGCGTACACCTACCGCCTCGACAACCTGCCGGCGTTCGTGCCCCCGGGGCATGGGCTGGTCTACCTCGCGGGCCTCCGGATCAGCCAGTCGGATCCCGTGCGGCGCCATCCCCAGGCCTTCGTCGCCGCCGTGATCGCGATCGTCGCCGCCTGGGGGGCGGCCGGGCTGGTGATCCTCGACCGCACCGACGCTCTCGGGGCCCTCACCGGCGCACTTCTCGTCTACGTGCTGCGGCAGGGCCGCGCGTCGACCCTCTACGCGGGCATCTTTCTGGTCGTCGCCTTCCTCGAGCTCTACGGCACCTCGATCGGCGCCTGGCACTGGGCCACGACGGCCCCCCATACCCCGCTGCCGACCGGCAACCCGCCGAGCGGGATCGCCAGCATCTACGTGCTCTTCGACATCTCGGCGATCGCGCTGGCGCCGCGGCTGCTAGCGGGACTCGACGGCCTGCGCCGGCTGCTCCCCGAGCACCGAGGCGGCCGCGCCACCGCGTAGCTTCGGGATCCGTTGGAGCTCGATCGACGCGGCCCGCCGGCGGGCGCAGCGTGGGCAGTTCCGTGGCGATGCCAGCGGGTTGCGATCGAACATCGTCAGCCCGCAACTCGGACAGCTGAGATAGGTCATGCGAGAGCTCCTCTCCACAGGGCGTTGGGATCACGGGGCACCGGGATCACCGGCCACCTGCCCTGCTCCCCCTACGCGGCGCGCTGTGCAAGAGCTCTCGCCGACGGTCGGGCTATACCCGCCCGCCCGGGTCTCGAATCGGCCTAGCCGAGAACGGTCTCGCGGGTGCCCAGAGCGGCGAGCACACGCTCGGCGACGGCCTCGCCGGTGAAGCCGACCTCCTCGCGGAGCAACGCCGGCTTGCCGTGCGCGACGTAGCGGTCAGGGAGGCCGACCCGCAGCACACGGGCCCGCTCGGAACCGCCGGCGAAGGCGTCCTCGACATGCTCGAGCACCCCCGAGCCGAAGCCGCCGGCCAGGACGTTTTCCTCGATCGTCACGAGCAGGTCGTGATCCGCGGCGAGCTTCTCGATCAGCTCGCCGTCGAGCGGCTTGGCGAAGCGCCCGTCGGCGACCGTGGGCTCGAGCCCGTTCTCTCGCAGGATCTCGGCGGCGCGCAGGCCGACCTGGACGCCGTAGCCGTAGCCCAGCAGCGCCACCCTCTCGCCCGGCAGCAGCAGCTCGCCGTTGCCGATCTCGATCTCCTTGGGGGAGTCCGGCATCGGCGCGCCCTCGGCGGCGCCGCGCGGATAGCGGAAGGCGATCGGTCCGTCGTCATAGGCGAGCGCCGTGCGAAGCATGTGGACGAGCATCGCCTCATCCCGCGGCGCCATCACGACGACGTTGGGCAGCTCGCGGAAGTAGGAGACGTCGAAGGCGCCGTGGTGCGTCGGGCCGTCGTCTCCGACCAGCCCCGCCCGGTCCATTGCGAAGACCACGTTCAGCTTCTGCAGGCAGACGTCATGGACGAGCTGGTCGAAGGCGCGCTGGAGGAAGGTCGAGTAGATCGCGCAGACTGGCTTGGCCCCCTGGATGGCCAGCCCCGAGGCGAACAGCACCGCGTCCTGCTCGGCGATGCCGACGTCGTAGTACTGGTCCGGCAGCTCCTCGCAGAGCTTGTTGAGACCGGTGCCACCTGCCATCGCGGCGGTGATCCCGATCACCCGCTTGTCGCGCTTCGCCTCCTCGACGAGCGCGTCCGCGAAGACCGCCGTGTACTGGGGAGGCGCCTTGGGCGGCGGCTTCTCGAGCTTCTCGATCCTCTCGGGCGAGTCCGACTCGCTCACCGGGACCGGCTTCGTTGACTCGGCGGCGGTTGTTGTGGCCGCCGTTGGTGCGGGCCGGCGGTCGACGATGGAGCCCGGCTTCGCCGCGTGCCACTTCTCCATGCCCTCGAGGCCGCCCTCCTCGGCGGGCTCGAAGCCCTTGCCCTTGACCGTGTGGATGTGGACGACGACCGGCCGGTCAGCCTCGAGCGCCTGCCGGAGGGCGCGGCGCAGGGCGGCGACGTCGTGGCCGTCGATCACGCCCATGTAGGCAAGGTCGAGTTCCTCGAAGAAGAGGCCCGGCGCCCAGTAGGCCTTGATTGCCGCCTTCACCTCGGGGCCCAGCCGCTCGATGCGGCGGCCGAGGCCGAGGGGCAGCTGCGTGAGGCGCTCCTCCGTGCTGGAGCGGGCCTGGTAGAGGCGCGGGTTCAGGCGGACCCGCTGGAAGTACCGCGAGATCGCGCCGACGTTGGGTGAGATCGACATCCCGTTGTCGTTGAGCACGATCACCATCGGCGTCTGCAGCCCACCGGCGTGGTGCAGGGCCTCGTAGGCGACCCCTCCGGTGAGCGCGCCGTCGCCGATCACCGCGACGACCTTGCCGTCCTCGCCGATCCCCTTGAGCATCGCCTCCTTCAGTCCGACGGCGTAGCCGATCGAGGTGGAGGCGTGCCCGGCGCCCATGATGTCGTGCTCGGACTCGAACACCGAGCAGAAGGGGGCGAGCCCCTCGTACTGCCGGATGGTGCCAAGGCGATCCTTGCGGCCGGTCAGCACCTTGTGGGGATAGGCCTGGTGGCCGACGTCCCAGAGGACCTTGTCCTTCGGCGAGTCCAGCAGGCTGTGCAGCGCGACGGCCAGCTCGCAGGTGCCGAGATTCGCCCCGAAGTGGCCGCCGATCTCGCCGATCACGTCGATGATCAGCTCGCGGACCTCCTGCGCCAGCTGCTGGAGCTGCTCGTCGGAGAGAGCGGTCAGGTCGGCCGGCGAGTCGACCGAATCGAGCAGCCGCCGTTCCTGCTTGTGGTCGTTTGAGTCCTCGGCCATCAGGTGTGTCGGGTGTGGATGAAGTCGGTGATCCGGGCCAGGTCGTCAGTTTTCGCGTCCGCCTCGGCGAGCGCATCCCGGGACTTGCGGTGCGACTCAGAGGCTAGCTCGCGGGCCCTCTCAAGGCCATAAGCGCTCACGTATGTGAGCTTGCCGTGCCTCTCATCGCTGCCGCTCGGCTTGCCGAGCTCCTCGTCCGATCCCGTCACGTCGAGGATGTCGTCGACGATCTGGAACAGCACTCCGAGCTCATCGGCGAAACGGCGATAGGGGATTGTCTCACCTTCGGGGATCTCACCCAGCCTCAATACGACGCTCACGCTCGCGGCGATCAGCCGTCCCGTCTTCAGCGAGTGCATCTCGCGCAGGCGATCGGGGTCGATGCGACCGCCCTCCCCCACCCCTCCCTGCTCGAACTCGGTGACGTCGACGTACTGGCCCCCGACCATCCCGCCGACGCCGGTGGCGGAGGTGAGCTCGCGCAGAGCCGCGAGCACGGCCGCCGGCTCCCCCTCCTGCCGCTCGCTGAAGAGGCGCATCGCCTCGGCGAAGAGGCCGTCACCCGCGAGGATGGCGACGTTCTCCCCGAACTTGACGTGGGAGGTCGGCATCCCCCGGCGCAGCTCGTCGTCGTCCATCGCGGGCAGGTCGTCGTGGATCAGCGAGTACGTGTGGATCAGCTCGATGGCCGCGGCGGCGGGAAGCACCCGCTCGGGGTCCAGCCCGATCGCGCGGGCCGTCGCGAGCGCGAGGACCGGTCGGATCCGCTTGCCGCCGGCGAGCAGCGAGTAGCGCATCGCCTCGTCGAGCCCGGTGGTCGCGGCCGCGTCCGAGAAGCGGAGCTGATCGAGGCAGCGGTCGACCATCTCCCGAAGGTCATCGGGGTACTCGCTCACCTGGCGCGTCAGCCCCCGGCGGAGCCGGAGGTGCCGCGCAGGGCGCCCTCGACCGCGCGGCCCGCCTGGGAAGCGAGCTCAGAGGCCTCGCGGACGAGCTCGGCGGCATGGTCGTCGTCCACATCCCCCTCGAGCTGAGTGGCGAGCTGCTCCAGCCTCGCGGTGATGCGCTCGAGATCCTCCACGCCACCGCCGATCGATTCGGCTTCCATCGGCCGCGATGCTAGCGAGCGTTCCGCCCGCCGTCGGGTTTCTACGCAGTCTGTGCGCGCCCGACCAGCTCGGGCACGTCGGCGAACGAGTCAACGGTGGCCGTGGGCTCGATCCCGGAATCGCGGACCAGGTCCTCCCTGTACTTCCCGGTGCGAACGAGGACGCCAGCAAGGCCCGCATCCATCGCCCCGCCGACGTCGGCCTCGACGTCGTCGCCGACCATCGCCGCCCGGGCGGCCGACACCCCGAGCTCGCCCAGGGCCAACTCGAAGAAGGCCGGCGACGGCTTTCCCACCACCTCGGCCTCGCGGCCCGTTGCGTACTCGAGCGCCGCCACGAACGGCCCCGCGTCGAGCGAGAGCCCCTCGGCTGTCTCCCAGTAGCGATTCTTCTGCAGCGCGATCAGGGCGGCGCCGTCCATCAGGTGACGGAACGCACCGTTGAGGATTTCGTAGTCCCAGTGCTCCCCCAGGTCGCCGACGATCACCGCGTCGACGCTGTCGCCCTTCTTCCCAAGCCCCTCGAGGTCCTCACGAAGCTCGTCGAGCACGACCAGCAACACCGACTCGTAGCCCGCCTTGGCGCAGCGGCTCGCCGCCAGCGTGGCGGGCGTGATCAGCTCGGCCGGATCGGCCTCGATCCCGAGCCGTTCCAGGCGCTCGAGTATCGAGCGCCGCGGGCGCATTGTCGTGTTGGTGACGAGCCGGATCGGGACGCCGGCCGACCGCAGGCGGTCGAGCGCCTCGGCGGCGCCGGGAACCGCCTCGTCCTGCACGTAGATCACCCCGCTGAGGTCGAGGAGGAGGCCCTCCACACCCTCGAGAGCGGGCGACATCAGCCGGCGGCGCCTCGCTCCGCCAGCGCCGCCCCGAGGATGCCGTTGACGAATCCCGGCGCGTCCGCCCCGCAGTACTCCTTGCTCAGCTCCACCGCCTCGTCGATCGCCACCTCGACCGGGATGTCGTCGCGGTGGAGCGCCTCGAAGAGCGCCGTGCGCATGATGCTTCGCTCGAGCGGAGCGATCCGCTCCAGCGCCCAGCCCTTCGAATGCCGGGCGATCAGCTCGTCCAGCTCGGCGCGGTTCGCCTCGACGTCCTCGGCCAGCTCGCGGGAGAAGGGCTTGGCCCCCTCGAGCAGCTCCTCGAGCGGACGGCCGGTCACCTCGAGCTGGTAGAGCGCGAAGACCGCGTCCCTTCGCTGATCCGAGCGCTTCATGGCCTCACCTTAGGGATCGCACATGCATCAATCGGGTCGCTCCTGGCGGAGCGCCCTCGCCTGACCCTCGCATCACGCGCGGGAGACGTACTCGCCGCTGCGGGTGTCGACCCGGACTTGCTCGCCCTCCTCGATGAAGAGGGGCACCTGGATGACGACGCCGGTCTCGAGGGTGGCCGGCTTGGTGCCGCCGCCTGAGGCGGTGTCGCCCTTCAGGCCGGGATCCGTCTGGGTGACGGCGAGGTCCACTGCGCTCGGCGGCTGAGCCCCGGCGGCGCGCTCGTCCACGAACAGCAGATCGACGTCGGAGTTCGGCGGCACCCACTTCAGCGCGTCGCCCACGATCGACTTGGGGATCTCGACCTGGTCGTAGCTCTGGTTGTCCATGAAGACGGCCGCGTCGCCCGAGTCGTAGAGGAACTGCATCTTGCGGGTCTCGGTGCGGACCGGCCGGAACTTCTCCCCGGCCTTGAAGGTCTTGTCGATCACGGCCCCGTCGTCGACCCGCTTGAGCTTCGAGCGCACGAAGGCGCCGCCTTTGCCCGGTTTCACATGCTGGAACTCGACGATCCGGAAAATCGTGCCGTCGACCTCGATGTGGGCGCCATTCTTGAACTGGTTCGTGCTTATCAAGGTCCCGGAAGGCTAGCCGCCCCACTGCTCAGCCGAGCCTCTCGGCTTCAGCCGGAGAGCCGCCGGATGGAGCGGTGCACGGCGTCGCGCAGTGCTTTCTCGCGCGGGTCGTCGAACATGTGGTAGTCCATGTTGTTCATCACGTAGGCGAAGCCGAGCCGTGCGTCGGGATCGGCGAATCCGAACGAGCCACCGGCGCCCGGAGTGCCGAAGGCGCGCCGACTCGAGCCCCAATCGAGCTGCGGTCCCGGTCGGAGGAAACCAAGCGACATCCAGCTGGGCACACCCATCACCTCGTCCCTCGAACGCTCGACATCGTTGACCGCCGTGAGGCTCGCGAGCGTCGCCGGAGTGATGCCGAGCTCTGCCCCTCCTTCCGCGAACGCCGAATAGGCCCGCGCGATCGCACGCGCCGTCCCCACCCCGTTGCCCGCCGGGATCTCGATCTCGAGCGAGCGGCGGTCGTTCGGGTCGAGGTCCGCGAAGAGCATCGACTTTCGCAGCAGCGACCACGGCCAGAGGATCCGCATCACATACCCCCAAGGGACCGAAGGCAGCGCTCGGATGGAACGACCGGGAGAGAAGAGCCTCAGCTGCGCGAGCCGCTTGTCGGGAATCTCCGGCGGGAGCCCGATGTAGAACTCGATCTGCAGAGGTCTCGCGATCTCCTCAGCGAAGAACCGGCCGAGCGTGCGGTGCGCCGGGTCGACGTGTCGGATCAGCTCCTGCATGTAGAGCCCGATCGTCATCGCGTGATACCCATGCCGCGTTCCCGGTTCCCACGCCGGCTTCTGCTTTGCGAGCGCACGAGAGACTGAGTCGAGGTCCCTCAGGTCCTCGGCCTGCAGCGGCTCGTCGATCCAAACCAACCCCGCCTCGTGACTGAGGAGCTGGCGGACGGTGATCGCGCCTTTCCCGTTCTGGGCGAACTCGGGCCAGTACTCGGCAACCGGTGCGTCGTAGTCGATCCAGCCGCGCGAGTTCGCGACGGCGATTGTCATCGCCGCCAGGCCCTTGGTCGTCGAATTGACGACGACCATCGTGTCCTCGTTCCACGGCGCGGGGCCGCTGGGTGTGCGGCGGCCACCCCACAGATCGACCACCTTCTCGCCACGCCAGTACGCAGCGACGGCAGCACCGATCTCGCCGCGCTCCACGAAGTTGCGGTCGAACTCGTCACGCACTTCCTCGAAGCCCGGAGCGACCCAACCGCCGTGATGCGGCGCGGCCTCGACAACTTCCGCATGCATGTGACGACGATATGCGCCGCGGCGGAGGCTGCCATCCGTGCATACCCCAGAGCGAAGCTCCGTTGCGGCCACGAACCGCCATGCATTACCCTTCCTTGGCGTCGGCCGCCCCGCTGAAAGATGACTGGGGTCGCGAGTCGAGGCCCGCGGGACGAAGCCGGGTTGGCCAGGCGGACTTCGCTCAGGCCTCGATCGACGAAGCCGGGATGGTTCCCCGAGCGATAGGGCGTGCGCAATAGGATCAGGACCCAATCAACTCGGACCTGAGGATGGGAAAAGGGCGATGAATGCGAACAAGGCATTGTGGGAGAAGGGCGACTTCACGCAGATCGCTGCGACTATGCGGGAGAGCGGCGAGGCGCTCGTCGGGGACTTGGGGATCACCGAGGGACTCCAGGTGCTGGACCTCGCTTGCGGCGACGGGACGACCGCGGTGCCGGCGGCTCAGCTGGGGGCGAACGTTCTGGGTGTCGACATCGCCAGCAACCTGGTCGCAGCGGGCAACGCACGCGCCCAGGCCCTCGGCCTGACCAACCTCCGGTTCCA
The DNA here is from genome assembly GCA_963833375.1 of uncultured Solirubrobacterales bacterium. Lineage (GTDB taxonomy): Bacteria > Actinomycetota > Thermoleophilia > Solirubrobacterales > 70-9 > DASUPK01. The sequence continues at coordinate 847,252 of CAWHXR010000010.1, read as the reverse complement.
GGAGGGCGATGCAACGGATCTGAATGAGCTCGATGACGAGAGCTTCGACCTTGTGATCAGCATCTTCGGGGCGATGTTCGCTCCCAAGCCGTTCGACGTGGCCAAGGAGATGGTCCGGGTGACCAAGCCCGGTGGCCGGATCGTGATGGGGAACTGGATCCCGAACGACCCGACCTTGGTGGCCCAGATCCTGAGGATCAGCTCCTCGTACTCGCCCCCGCCTCCGGAGGGCTTCGTCAGCCCGATGACCTGGGGCGTGGAGGACGACGTGATCGAGCGGTTCACGCAAGCCGGAGTCCCCGAGGAGCGGATCTCGTTCGAGAGGGACACCTACACGTTCGACTACCCCGGTGCGCCGTCGGAGCTGGTGGCTGCGTTCAGGAGCTACTACGCGCCGACTATGAACGCGTTCGAGGCGGCAGCAGCCAACGGCCGCGAGGCTGACCTCCAGGCTGAGCTGGAGGCCCTGTTCAACGAACAGAACACGAGCGATGAGGCCACGTCGATCCCGGCGACCTTCCTGCGGGTGACGGTCAAGCGGTAGGGCGGCGCCAGGGGCAGCTGACCGGACCCCTCCTCAGGAAAGGTGCGGCACGACCTCTGCGGCGACCCGCTCGACCTGCCGTCGCTCGTCGCCCAGGGGCCACAGCTGGACCCACTGGCACCCGGCCGCCGCAAACCGTGAAAGAAGCTCCGCGCAGTGCTCGGCCGATCCCACGCACACCTGCCCGCGTAGCTGATCGGGGTCACGTTTGAGCAGCGGGGCGAGGACGTGGTCGAGCATGTGAGCGACATCGGCGCGATCCTCGCTCACCCAGGTCCACATGGTGACGAGAGCGTTTGGGAACCCATCCGCGTCCCGGCCGCGCAGGCCGAGCTTATGCGCGAGCGATTCCTTCGCGGCGGCGAATCGATCTGGGGTCGTGTTGTACGCGGAGGCAAGCCAGCCATCGGCGAGGCGCGCCACGCGGGCCAGGCCCGCGTCGGACCCCCAGCTACCGATCCAGATGGGAATCCCGTCCTCCTGGTACGGACGAGGCGTCAGCGTCGCCTCGGGAAGCGCGAAATACCTTGGCTCTGGGGGCGGCTCGCCACGGAGCAATGCGCGCAAGGTCGCCACGGACTCGTCGAAGCGCTTCCACCGGTCCTCGAAGCGAATCCCCATCGCCTCGTAGTCGCCGCTGGACGACCCCGGGCCCACACCCGCGACCAGCCGGCCTTCCGAGAGGATGTCCAGCGCCGTCAGGGTCTTGGCGAGCGGCACCGGCCCCCGAAGCGCCGCGAGCGAGATGGTGGTCGCAAGGGTCATGTCTCCGGAGCGCTCAACCGCCGCAGCAAGGGCGGTGAGGCCATCGAGCCACGGGGTCGAGAAGAGGAAGTGATCGTTTGCCGAGACTGCCGCGAGACCGCAGTCCCGGGCAGCGTCGACGGCGTTCATCAATCTCGAGAGAGACACGCCCTCGCCCCGAAACTCCATCAGGGGCAGATGTATGCCGACCCTCACGCCGCTCGAGCCACTTGTCGGTCGGACATCGCGGCGCAGCGTACCGAGAGCCGGGAGCCACGGCGTGGCGAACAGCCCCGCCGAGCCGCGCCACGCCGCTCCGGGGGCCCGACAGGCTGGCATCGGGACCGGCGCCTAGAGTGGCCCCGATGTCTCAGCTGCCGATCGCCTCGACCGTCGCCGGCGGCGTGGACGAGACCTCCGCCCTGGTCATGGTGATGGCCGCCGCGGCCGCGGCCGTGATCGTGATGGCGCTCTCTCCGAGGGTGACCATCCCGGTGGTGGTCCTCGAGATCCTGCTCGGGATCCTGATCGGGCCCCAGGGGGCGGACATCGCGCACGTCGACCCCACGACCTCTCTGCTCGGGGACCTCGGGCTGGGGATGCTCTTCTTCTTCGCCGGCTACGAGATCGATTTCGACCGGATCAAGGGACGGCCGCTCGAGCTCGCCGCGGTCGGCTGGGGCATCTCCCTGATCCTCGCCTACGGGATCGGCGGCGTGCTCGCCTCGGCCGGGATCATCCTCTCGTTCCTCTACACGGGCTCGGCCATGGCGACCACGGCGATCGGCACGCTGATCCCGATCCTGAGCGACGCCGGCGAGATGCGGACGAAGTTCGGCACCTACCTGCTCGGGGCGGGCGCGGTCGGCGAATTCGGGCCGATCCTGCTGGTGACGCTGATCCTCTCGACCGGACACCCGATCCACGAGGCCGTCGTGCTGCTGGTCTTCATCGCGCTCGCCGTGTTCACCGGGATCCTCGCCGTGCGCTCGGCCTGGCGGGGATGGCCGCTGGTGGAGAGGACCTTCGAGACCTCCAGCCAGCTCGCCGTGCGCCTCGCCGTGGTGCTGGTCTTCAGCCTCGTTGCGCTGGCCGCCCAGCTCGGGCTCGACCTGCTGCTGGGGGGCTTCGTCGCCGGCATGATCACCCGCATCGCGCTCCGTGGCCGCGAGGTGGCGGTCTTCGACTCGAAGCTCACCGCCGTCGGCTACGGCCTGCTGATCCCGTTCTTCTTCGTCACCAGCGGCATGGCGTTCGACCTCGACGCGCTGACCTCCAGCACGACCGCACTGCTCAAGGTCCCGATGTTCGTCGCGCTCTTCCTGATCGTCCGCGGAGTCCCGGCCCTGCTGCTCTACCGCAGCCACCTGGCTCTGCGCGACCGGTTTGCGCTCGCGGTCTACTGCGCCACCGAGCTGCCGCTGGTGGTGGCGATCACGACGCTCGCCATCGACGCCGGCCACATGAAGTCGTCCACCGCCGCGGGCCTGGTCGGCGCGGCGATCGTCTCCACGCTCATCTTCCCGCTGGTCGGAGCGAGGATCCGGCGAGGAGGCGAGCCCGCGGGCGGGCCGATCGAGGCGCCGGCGACGGCCTGAGCCGCTCCGCCGATGAGGACCCGCAGGATCTCCTGCTGCCGGAGAACCAGGTCTCAGCGGACGACCTGAAGGTCCTTGGGCAGGCCGCTCAGGTTCCGGTAGCCATCCGCCGTCACGACGACCAGGTCCTCGATCCGCACGCCGAAGCGGCCAGGCAGGTAGACACCGGGTTCCACGGTGACGACGTTGCCCTCGCGCAGCTCGTCCTCCGAGGTGGTCGAGAGGCGAGGCCCCTCGTGCACCTCCAGACCGACCCCGTGGCCGAGGCCGTGCCCGAAGTGATCGCCGTGCCCCGCCTCCGAGATCATCTCCCGGGCCACGGCATCGACCTCCTTGCCGTCTGCGCCGGGGCGGACGGCCTCGAGCGCCGCCACCTGGGTTCGCTGGACCAGCTCGTAGACCTCGCGATCCTCGTCCTCGGGCTCGCCCGTGGCGAACGTCCGGGTGCAGTCCGAGCAGTAGCCGTCGAGCAGGGCGCCCATGTCGAAGACGACCAGCTCCCCTTCGCCGATCTCCCGGTCGCCGGGCTCGGCATGCGGCAGGGCGCCGTTCTCGCCGGCCGCGACGATCGGCGGAAAGGACGGCTCGGCACCGAGCTCCCTGAGCCGCGCCTCGCAGGCGCGCGCCACGTCGCGCTCGGTGCGGCCGGCGAGCCCACGCTCGATCGCCCAGCGATAGACGGCGTCGGTGAGCTCGGCCGCCGCCGCGATCCTCTCGAGCTCGTCCGCGTCCTTGACGATCCGAAGCTGCTCCACCAGGTCGCCCGCCGGGACCAGGTCGATCCCGTCGCCGGCGGCCGCCTCGAGCCGCGCCAGCTGGCGGACGCTCAGCTTCGCGTCCTCGAACCCCACCCGGCCCGACATCCGCCCGACGATCTGCGGGACCAGCTCGCGCTCGGCTTCGGGGCGCTCCCACTCCGGGCCGACCTCGCTCTTGGCGCGCTCCGTGTAGCGGAAATCGGTGAAGAAGATGAGCTGCTCGCGGCCGACCAGGCAGGCGCCATTCGTGCCGCTGAACCCGGTGAGGTAGCGGACGTTGGTGAGGTCGGAGACGAAGAGCTGGTCGAGCTCCCGCTCGGCGACGAGCTCGGCGAGGCGCTCGCCGCGCGTCACGCGCCCAGCCTCTCTGCGATCAGGCCAAGAGCCTCCTTGTAGCCATCGGGACCCTTGCCGTAGATCTGGCCGATGATCAGCTCGAGGCCCTCGAACACCGAGTGCCTGCGCCACTCCTCCCGCTTGGAGATGTCGGAGAGGTGGACCTCCACCGTGGGGATCCCGGTCAGGTCGAGGGCATCCCGGATCGCCCAGGAATAGTGGGTCCAGGCGCCGGCGTTGACGATCGCCGCGTCGGCGATCTCGGGCAGCCGGTGCAGGTGCTCGACGAACTCACCCTCGGAGTTGGTCTGGAAGAACGCGGTCTCCAGCTCCATCTCCCTGGCGAAGCGCTTGATCTTCACCTCGAGCTCGGTGAGCGTGAAGTCGCCGTAGAGCAGGCGGTCCCGGCTGCCGAGCATGTCGAAGTTGACGCCGTGCAGCACTTCGACGCGGTTCCTCGTCCTTGCCACCATCATGAATCGCCTACCTCCTCAGACATCAGACGGGTCGCTCCTCGGCTCCGCCTGCGGAGCGCCCTCGCATCCCGGAGGTGGCTCGGATTTCCTCCAACGCGGCGCGGACCCTATCCGGCTCCACCCGCTGCCCCCAGCGCGGCCGCCCCGGCTCCTCCAGCAGCACGAAGCCGAGGCCCTCCCGAGTGGCCTTCTTGTCGCGCCCCATCGCCTCGAGCACCCGATCGACGTCGATCGCGGGGTCCAGGGAGATGGGCAGCCCGTGCGAGGCGAGCAGCCCTTCGACCTGGTTTCGGAGGGCATCCGCGCCCGAGAGGCGCAGCGCCGCGAGCAGCCCGAGCCCGACGGCCTCGCCGTGGCGGTAGCGCGAGTACCCCGTCTCGGCCTCGATCGCGTGCCCGACGGTGTGTCCCAGGTTGAGCACCGCGCGGCGTCCGGCGTCCCGCTCGTCGGAGGCGACCACCTCGATCTTCGTGCGGGCGCACTGGAAGATCACGTCGCCGAGCGTGGCGGGATCGAGCTCCTGGAGCTGCCGGACCTCGTCCCAGAGGTCGCCGCCCGCGATCAGCCCGGTCTTCACCACCTCGACGAACCCGGCCGCGAGCTCCTCCACGGGGAGCGTCCCGAGGAGCGAGGAATCGGCGAGGACCGCGATGGGCTGGTGGTAGGCCCCCACGTAGTTCTTGGCCTCCGGGAGGTCCACCCCGGTCTTGCCGCCATAGGCGGAGTCCACCTGAGCGACCAGGGTGGTCGGGGCCTGGATCAGCGGGATGCCTCGCTGGTAGGTGGCCGCGCAGAAGCCCGCCAGGTCGCCGACCACACCGCCGCCGAAGGCGAGCACGCAATCGTCGCGATGCGCTCCCGCGGCGGCCAGCTCGCTCAGGATCCGCTCCGCCTCGGCGATCGTCTTGGAGGACTCCGCGCCCTCGACCTCGATCGTCGCCTCGCGGCGCGGCAGCAGCCGCGAATGCCTCTCGAGGGCGGCGACATCGGCCACGCAGAAGATCCGGGCGGGCATCCCCTCCGGATCGGCCTCCACCGCGGCGCCGAGCAGGCCGATCGCGCCCCGTCCCACGATCGCGGGGTATGCGCCGCCCGGCGACTCGGCCCAGGCCATCCTCAGGCCGGGGGTGCTCTGCATCGCCGCCAGCCAGGGCGCGGCGGCGCCGGCTGCCTCTCTCGCGCCCGACGGCAGGATCGCGCGGGCGAGCGACTCGTAGATCGGCCGGCGCCGCGCGAACCGCTCCGAGAACTCCGCGCGGTCGGTTGCGAGCGGCCGGTCCGAGCCGGAGGCGCGCTCCCAGGCGACCTCCTCGTCGACGTCGCACCAGACCGGCAGGTGGTCGGCGAGAGCCCGGCGCACCGCCTGGCTCTCGATCGCCCCGCCGCCCAGCGCGACGACGGAGGACGGCCCGCCGACCTGGGCTGCGAGGGCATCCAGCGCGGAGACGACCAGCCGCTCCTCGCGGCGCCTGAACTCGGCCTCGCCCTCACGCTCGAAGAAGGTCGAGATCGGCTCGCCGAGCTCGCGTTCCAGCAGATCGTCCGTGTCGATCACCCCGAGCCCGAGCCGCTCGGCAACGGCCTGAGCGGCCCGCGTCTTGCCCGCCGCCATGAAGCCGATGAAGACGATCCCGTGGTGCGAGCCCCTTCGGGCTACCTCCGCCATCCGATGCGCTCCTTGTATGCCGCAAGCGCCGAGAGCACGTCGTCGATGTGATCGCCGCCGAACTTCTCGCGGTAGGCCCCGGCCAGCACGAGCGCGACCATCGCCTCGGCGACGACGGCCGCCGCGGGCACGACCGTGGAGTCGGTTCGCTCCCTCATGGCCTGGGCGGGCTCCTTCGTCTCGGTGTCCACCGAGCGGAGCGGCTGGGTCATCGTCGAGATCGGCTTGATCGCGGCCTGTACCACGAGCGACTCCCCGTTCGTCATCCCGCCCTCGAGGCCGCCGGCCCGGTTCGTCTCCCGGTACCAGCCTCGGTCATCGGACCAGAAGATCTCATCGTGCGCCTCGGACCCGGGCCTGCCGGCCACGTCCCAGGCCTCACCCAGGGAGACACCCTTCACGGACTGGATCGAGCAGACCGCCTGGGCCAGCCGCCCGTCGAGCTTCTCGCTCCAGGAGACGTGGGAGCCGACGCCGGGCACGAGCCCGAAGGCGCGGACCTCGAACTTGCCGCCCAGCGACTCGTTCTCCTTCCGCAGCCGGTCGATCTCGGCCACCATCGCCTCGGACGCCTCGGCGTCCAGGCAGCGAACCGGCGAGTCGTCCACGCCCGCAAAATCCTCGGGGCCCAGGTGATCGCGCTCCGGCGCCGTCACCGAGGCGATCTGGACCACGTGGCTGTGGATGCTCACGCCGACGGCCGAGAGGAACCCCTTTGCGATCGAGCCGGCCGCCACCCGCGCCGCCGTCTCCCGGGCGCTGGCGCGCTCGAGGACGTTGCGAACGTCCGAGTGGCCGAACTTGAGGGCGCCGGCGAGGTCGGCGTGACCGGGTCGCGGCAGATGCGACTCCTCGATCTCGGCATCGACGGGCCACGGGTTCATCCGCTCATCCCAGTTGGCGTAGTCGCGGTTCGCGACGAGCACGGCGATCGGGCTGCCGAGCGTGCGCCCATGCCGGACGCCGGAGCGGATCTCGACCGCGTCGCTCTCGATCTTCATGCGGCCCCCCCGCCCGTGGCCGAGCTGGCGCCTCGCCAGGTCGCGGTCGAGCTCCTCGCGGTTGAGCTCCAGCCCGGCCGGGAGGCCCTCCACGATCGCCACCAGGCCGGGGCCGTGGGACTCGCCTGCTGTCGTGAACCTCAAAGTCACGCGGGGAGCGTAAGGGCCTCGCCGGTCAGGGGGCGTGCCCCTGGGGCGATCACCTGGCCGGCGTGGCCCTCATTGACGGCGCCCCGCCGCCCCGGTCTCACGGTTGCGGCGCGATCGCGACGAGGGCACCGGCGGCGAGGAACGGCGCGAAGGGGATCGTCAGCCTCCGCGCCTGCCATCCATGGCGAGCGAGGAGCACCAGTCCCGCGAGCGAACCCGCAGCGAAGGCCACCACGAGCGCCTCGACCACGCGCCCGCCCAGGTAGATCCCGAGCACCCCGACCAGCTTCACGTCTCCGAGTCCCAGCCCGTCCGGTCGGATCAGCGCCGCGCCGAGCAGGAAACCGGCCGCCCCGGCGCCCGCAATCAGGCGCTCCGGAATTCCCTCCGGATCGGCGACGGCGATCAGCGGGATCGCCAGAGCGAGGCTCGCGGCCAGCGCCCAGTCAGGGACGACCCGCGCGCGGAGGTCGCTGACCGTGACCACCGCGAGCAGGGCGACGAGCGAAGCGTCGAGCGGGGCGGCGGCCATATCGTTGAGAGCTCCGTGACGCCCGAGCTCTCCCCTCGCCCCTGCTGATGGCCGCGCGACGCCTGCTGATCGTGATGCTGATCCTGCTGGGACTCTCGACCCTGGCGGCCGCCCTGGTCCCGCAGCACGCGCTCCGCACCGGAACCGCCACCCGAGCCACGACCACGCCGCAGACCCAGAGCACCGCGACCGCATCTCCTCCCGCGGGCCGGTCGCTGAGCGCCAAGATCGTGGTCGGGGGCAGGAAGGTGCCTGTGGTCGCGGGCCCCGTCTGCGCCAAGCGCAAGCCCAGCTGCGAGCCGATCCAGGTGGGGGACCAGCTCTCGCTCAGGGTGCTGGCGACCGCCCAGGCACAGGTCGAGATCCCCGCCTTCGGCCTGATCGGGGTCGCCGGAGAGAACGCCCCCGCCTACTTCCAGCTCCTGCTCGACCAGCCGGGCACCCTCGGCATCCTCTTCACATCGACCCACCGCGTGGCCGCCAGGATCGAGGTCCTCTCGGCCGCGGCGGCCCGCAGGGCGGTTGCGGGCTCGAAACCTAAGTCTCGAGCTCGCGGGGGATGAGGTCCAGCTTGAGGAAGGTGCCGTCCCGCACCGCGTCGACCTCGATGCCCTGCCCGATTCGCTCGGCGACCATCAGGCGCTGAAGGTCGCCCACGTCCCCCATCGGCTCCCCGTCCACCGCGACGATCAGATCCTCGGCGCGAAGCCCGGCGCGGGCCGCGGGACTGCCCGAGACCACCTCGACCACCTCGATGCCCTTGTCGCGGCCAAGGCTCGAGGAGATCCTCGGCGGCAGCGGCCGCGAGCCCCCGACGATGCCGATGTAGGCCCGCCGCACCCGGCCCTCCTTGATCAGGGCGGAGATGATCTTCCGGGTCGCCTCATTGATCGGAACGGCCAGACCGAGCCCCACGCCCGCGACAGCCGTGTTGACGCCGACGACGCGGCTGAGGCCGTCGGCCAGCGCGCCGCCGGAGTTGCCCGGGTTGAGCGCGGCGTCGGTCTGGATCACGTTCTCGACCAGGTGCCCGGCCGAGCCCGACCGCGTGGGAAGCGAACGCCCGAGGGCCGAGACGACGCCGGCCGTCACGGTCCCGGCGAGTCCCATGGGGCTCCCGATCGCGACGACGAGCTGGCCGACCCGCAGGTCGTCCGCGTCCCCCAGCTGCGCCGGACTCAGATCGCGCGCATCGGCGCGCACCACGGCCAGATCGGACAGGGCATCCGCCCCGATGACCTCCGCGCCCAGCTCGCGCCCGTCGGAGAACGAGGCGCTGACGCCGTGCCCGCCGGCGACCACGTGAGCCGAGGTGAGCATGTAGCCGTCCGACGCGATCGTCACGCCGCTGCCCGCGCCCTCCGCCCGTCCGCGGCGAGTGCGCCGGTAGACGGCGAGGTGGGCGACGGACGGCCCGAGCCGCTCCGCCACGCCGGAGACCGTGTGCGAGTACGCATCGAAGGCATCGGCGTCGGGCAGCCGTTCCCCTCGAGAAGGCGGGCTCGCATCAGCGACCCCGTCGGAGATCATCTTCAAGCCTCCGGAGATGGGCTTCTTCAGCTTCGGCACTAACTAAAAGTTAGCACGACGGACTCAGGTCTCAGGGCGGTAGCCCCGCGTTCTCCCGATCACGCCGAGCATCGCGAGCAGGGGCCTCGTCAGCAGGTCGGGTCCGACGGCGAGGCGGAAGACGTCGCGGAACTCGGTCAGGTAGACGCCGAAGGCCAGCGGCCCCGGCATCTCGTCGCCGTCCACGCGGCCCTCCCGGTAGAGGCTGTCGATCGACCGGAACCATGCCTCCGTGCGCCCAGCCGGCTTCGTCTGCCAGACAGCTCGCACCGGCTCGGTGCCCCTGTTCCACATCTGATGCTTCGTGCCGCGGCGGATGTCCAGGGTGTCCCCCGGTCCGAGCTCGCGCTCCTCACCGCCGACCCGGGCGGTCAGGGTCCCAGCGAGGATCTGGAAGTGCTCGTCCTGAGCCGGGTGGAAGTGAGGCGGCGGCGGCTTCCCCCCCGGCGCCCAGTTCCCCTCGACCTCCAGCATTTCAGGAGAGCTCTTCCCGATGGTCACCGTCTCGCGCCGAGTGAGCTTCAGCGTGTCCGACATAGAGCCTCCTTTCCGCTAGCCGCGCCGGGCGGCCTCGCGCATCACGTCCAGCGGTGCATCCATACCAGTCCAGAGGCGAAGCGAGTCAGCCCCCTGGCGAACCAGGATCTCGAGCCCATCCACCGCGGAGGCGGTGCGCGACCGGGCCTCCTTCACCAGCCGGCTCTCGGACCCGGCGTAGACGAGGTCGACCAGGACGATCTCGGCGTCGAAGCGCTCGCGGTCCAGCGGCAGGTGCTCGAACGGATCCTCGTCCCTCATTCCGATTGCGGTGCAGTTGACGATCAGGTCGTAGGCGCCGGCCCGCGCCTGCTCGCCGCTGACCGGCGCCAAGTGGCCCTCGGCGGGTGTGCCCGCCCCGGCGCCGGCGAGGTCGCGGACGAGCTCGTCCGCTCGCTCGGGCGTCCGGTTCCAGACGGACACCGAGACGCCGCGCCCGGCGAGTGCCCAGACCGCGGCGCGCGCCGAGCCGCCCGCGCCGAGGATCAGAGCCGTCCTGCCCTCGACCGGCACGGGCAGGGCGGCCAGCAGACCTGTCGCGTCGGTGTTGTCGGCGCGGATCTGGCCCCCTTCGAAGCTGAGCGTGTTCGCGGCGCCGATCTCCCGGGCTGCCTCGGATGCCTCGTCGGCCAGCGCGAGGGCGGCCTCCTTGTGAGGGATCGTGACGTTGACCCCGACGAACCCCTGGCCGGGCAGCGCACGGGTCCGCTCCGCGAACTCGGCCGGATCGAGGTCGATCGCCTCGTAGCTCCATTCGCCCGACAGCCCGAGCGCCTCGAGCGCCGCTGTCTGCATCGCCGGCGAGCGGGAGTGCGAGACGGGATGGCCGAGCACCGCGAGCCGCTTCACGGCGGGCTCACCCGCGCCCTCAGCTGTGGCAACTCGCGGGCGCCCGGCCGGCCTGGTACGCGGCGACGAGCTGGTTGAACTCGGAACCGCTGGCCGTGAAGCAGTGCTGGCCGTTGCCGTTCGCCTTCAGCACGTAGTAGAGATAGTTCGCCTTCGCAGGATGGGCCGCCGCCTGGATCGCGTCGAGTCCCGGGTTGCCGATCGGGGTGGGCGTGAGGCCGGCGTTGATGCGGGTGTTGTACGGCGACGGAGAGCGGAGCTGCGAGGCGGTGATGTCCCCGGTGTAGTTGTGGAACTCGTAGCGCGTCGTCGCGTCGATGCCGAGGGGCATACCCCGGCTCAGCCGGTTGTAGATCACCGCCGCGACCAGGGGCCTCTCGGACGCGACCATCACCTCCTTGTCGATCATCGAGGCAATCGTGAGGACGTCGTAGGCGGTCAGGTTCTTCGACTTCGCGTAGGACATGTCCACGCCGGCGATGTTCTGCTGGAACGCCTGCAGCTGCTCGGAGACGAGCTGGTCGACGCTCGCCCCGGGGTCGACCTGATAGGTCGCCGGGAAGAGAAATCCCTCCAGCGACTTGGGGTCCTGGGCGCCGTACTTGTTGGGGTCGAAGCCCTTGAAGGCCTTCGTCGCCGCCAGATAGTCGCCTTGCAGCCCGACCTGCTGCACTTGCGGTGCGATCTGGTCGCGCGCCTCGCCCTCGGGGATGGTGACCGTCACCTTGCCGCCGGAACCAGTGAGGCGGTCGATCGCGGTGCCGTAGCTCATGTTGTGGGCGAGCACGTACCGCCCGGGGAGGATCGCCTCGCTCTTGCCGGCGAGCTTCAGCCGCCACTCGAAGAGCGTCCCATTGGAGACGACGCCGCTCCCGGTGAGGAGATCCGCCACGTCACCGGCGGTCGCCCCCTCGGGGACGGTGACGATGGCCTCGCCGGAGCCCTCCCCCGGATCGAAGGGGGGCGGCTGGAAGAAGGCGATCAGGAACCAGGCGACGAGCGCGCCGACCAGCAGCAGGGCGAGGGCCAGGATGCGCCGGCGCCGGTATGTCCGGCGGCGATGTTTGTGGCCGCCGAACATGCCGGTCTTCGGTGGGCGCGGCTCGCCCCCGTCTCGCCCGAACCGGGCGCGAAGCGCCTCCCGGCCGGCGGCCGCGCGCTCGCGGGCCGAGCGACGCGGGGGGCTCTCTGCGGCGGGCGTGGCGGAGGCGGCGGGTTTCGCGGCCGGGCGCTCGGGAGCGGCGCGGCGCTCGGGCGCGGCCTCGACCGGCTTGGCGGGAGTCTCGGCGGCCTGCGGCCGCTTCGCCGCCTTCTTGGCCTCGCGCGACTTGCTGCGCCGGTCCTCGCGCTCTTGGCGGCGGCGCTCGCGCTCGAGCGACTCCGGGTCGTCGCGGCCGAACTCGTCGGTCGGCGGCGCCGTGCCGTCACCCGGCGCGGTCAGGTTCCCCTCGGTGTCCGCGAACCAGTCGCCGCCCTGCCGCTCAGCCATCGGCGGACCCCCGCGCCAGATACGACTCAAGCAGGTGTGCCGCGGCCAGCGAGTCGGGATCAGCCCGGGCCCCCTCCCGGGCGGTCCGCTCCGCCATCCGGGTGGTCAGCCTCTCGTCGTAGGTCTCGACGGGCACGTCGAGGATCTCCGCCAGCTCGGCGGCGAAGGCCCGGCTGACCCGCGCCTGCTCGCCCTCCTCGCCTCCGAGGGTCGTCGGGCAGCCCGACGATGACGCGGTCGGCTTCCTCCGTCGAGACCAGCCTCGCGATGGCGGCAGGATCGGGCGGCTCCACCGCGTCGAGGGGCCGCGCGAGCGTTCCGGTCGGGTCTGAGATCGCACAGCCGCAGCGAGCGGTGCCGTAATCGAGGGCGAGCACGCGCACCAGGCTAGTGCCCCGCCCGGGAACGGTGCGCCGAAGGCGGCGAGACTCGGTCGCCGCCAGGCAAGGACGCAGGGAGGCCGCGTACCGGGTGGTACGCGGCCGACCGAGGACGCGGCAAGGCGGCGATCCGAGGCCGTCGCATTCGGTGCAAGGTTGCCGGGCGGGGCACCGCTATCGAGTAGCGGCGGCGGTCCGCTCGGCCTCGGGCAGTCGCTCGCTGGCCGACTCCGGGCTGTCGGGAGCCAGCTCGGCCTCGGCGATCTGGTTGTCGTCGACGTTGCGCGGGTGGTGGCAGGCGGCGGCCTGCCCGGTCCCGTAGTCGGCGAGCGGGGGCTCGTCCTGTGAGCAGATCTCGGTCGCCCACGGACAGCGGGTGTGGAAGCGGCAGGCCGGGGGCGGATCCACCGGGCTCGGGACGTCGCCCTCGAGGACCACCGGATTGCGGGCGGCGTTCGCCTTCGGATCAGGAATCGGCACCGCGGAGAGCAGGGCCACCGAGTAGGGGTGGATCGGGCGCTCGTAGAGGACCGGCGCCGGCGAGCGCTCGACGATCTTGCCGAGGTACATGACCGCGATCCGGTCGGAGACGTGGCGAACGACCCCGAGATCGTGGGCGACAAAGACGTACGAGAGGCCGAACTCGTCCTGCAGGTCCTCGAGCAGGTTGATGATCTGCGCCTGGATCGAGACGTCCAGGGCGGAGACCGGCTCGTCGGCGATGATCAGCTTGGGACGCAGGGCGAGCGCGCGGGCGATCCCGATCCGCTGTCGCTGGCCGCCGGAGAACTCGTGCGGATAGCGGTTGTAGTGCTCGGGCTGGAGGCCGACCCGGTCCATCAGCTGCTGGACCTCGCGACGGAGCTGATTGCCCGAGGCGAGCCCGTGGAGCTGCAGCGGGTCGCCGATGATCTGGCCGACCCGCTTCCGCGGATTGAGCGACCCGTAGGGATCCTGGAAGATCATCTGGATCTCGCGCCGCAGCGGCCGAAGCTGCTTGCGCGAGAGCCCGACCAGCTCCCGGCCCCTGAAGCGAACCGACCCGGAGGTCGGCTCGAGCAGCTGGATCGCGGTCCGGCAGAAGGTCGACTTGCCGCAGCCAGATTCCCCCACGAGGCCCAGCGTCTCGCCCTCGTGCAGCGTGAGGCTGACGTCGTCGACGGCGCGGACGCTCGCCGACCTCCCGGTCGAAGAGGATGCCCGACTTGATCGGGAAGTGCTTGACGAGGTGCTCGACCTCGAGCAGCGGATCGCCCTTGGCCATCAGGCGGGCACCTCGAGCCCGATGCGTCCCTCGACCTCCCTGAGGCTCTTCTTCTGCGTGGGGTCGAGCCAGCAGCGATCGGCGTGGCCCTCCGCCTTCGGCAGCCGCTCTTCCAGCGGCGGGAGCTCGGAGCATTTCTCGAAGGAGTGCGGACAGCGGGGCCGGAACCGGCAGCCCTTCGGCGGGGCGAGCAGCGACGGCGGCTGGCCGCCGATCTGCGGCAGTCGCTCGGGCCGCTCCTGGTCGAGCCGCGTGAGTGAGCCCATCAGGCCCCAGGTGTAGGGGTGCTGGGGGTCGTAGAAGATCTCGTCCAGGGTCCCCTGCTCGACGATCTGCCCTGCGTACATGACGAGCACGCGGTCGGCCACCTCTGCCACCACCCCGAGGTCGTGGGTGATCAGGATCACCGAGAGCCCGTGCTCCTGGTTCAGGTCCTTGAGGAGCTCGAGGATCTGGGCCTGGATCGTGACGTCGAGCGCTGTCGAGGGCTCGTCCGCAATCAGGATGGCCGGCTCGAGGGCGAGGGCCATCGCGATCATCGCCCGCTGGCGCATCCCGCCCGAGAACTCGAACGGATAGTGGCCGGCGCGGGTCTCCGGGTCCGGGATGCCGACGGAGCGAAGCGCGTCGACGGCGCGGCGATGCGCCTCGGCCTTGCCCATGTCCCGGTGCGCGAGGATCGCCTCGACGATCTGGTCGCCGATCTTGTGGACCGGGTTGAAGGAGGACATCGGATCCTGGAAGACCATCGCGATCCGGTCACCCCGGATCGCCTGGAGCTCCTCCGCGCTGGCCGTGGTGAGCTCCTTGCCCTGGTAGCGGACCGACCCGGAGATCCGGGCGTTCGTGCCCCTGGTCAGGCCGATGGTGGTCATCGCGGTCACCGACTTCCCGCAGCCGGACTCTCCGACGATGCTGAGCACCTCGCCGGCCTCCAGCGAGAACGTGACGCCGTCGACCGCGTGCACGGTCCCTTCGTCGGTCGCGAAGTCGACCTTCAAGTCCTCGATCTCGAGCAGTTGTCCCGCCATTTCGGTTATCCGCTCAACCGGATCCTCGGGTCGAGCACCGCGTAGATGATGTCCACCACCGCGCTCAATACCACGACGAAGAACGCCCCGAACATCGTGATCACGAGGACCGGCGGGACATCGAGCTGCTGGATCGAGTTGGCCGCGTACTGACCCACCCCCTGGAGGTTGAAGACGGTCTCGGTGAGGATCGCCCCGCCGCCGATCACGGCGGCGAAGTCGAGACCGAAGAGCGAGACGACCGGGATCAACGAGTTGCGGAGCACGTGATGGATCAGGATTCGGCGCTCGCTCAGCCCCTTCGCCCGAGCAGTCCGAACGTAGTCCTCGTTGATCGTGTCGAGGATGTTCGAGCGCAGGACCCTGGAATAGAAGCCGATGAAAAGGACTGACAGAACGAACCAGGGCAGGAGCATGTGGTTCAGCCATCCCCAGGGGTCCCGGGTCAACGGCACGTATCCCCCGGCGGGGAAGATCTGGACCTTGTAGGCGAACGCCCAGAGCACGAGGGCGCCGAGCAGGAAGACCGGCGTCGAGACCCCGATCAGAGATAGGACCGTGAGGCTCGTGTCCGTGAACTTCCCCGCCTTCACGGCGCTGATCACGCCGAAGAGGATCCCGAAGCCGAGCCAGATCACCCCCGCGCCGATCGCCAGCGAGAGCGTCGCCGGCAGATCGCGTCCGATCTCATCGACGACGTTGAGCTGCTGCGAGTAGGAGACGACGGTCCCGGTGAAGATCTTCTTCATCGTGATCCCGTACTGCTCGTAGATCGGCTTGTCGAAGCCCCAGTCCTTGCGGATCGCCTCGCGCGTCTCCGGCGTGGACGCTCGGCCCCCGAGTCGCACGGCGGGGTCGCCGTTCGGGATCGCCTGGAAGATCAGGAAGGTGAGGACGGAGATCGCGAACAGCACACCGATCATCGCGAGCAGCCGGCGTACGAGGAAGCGGGCCATCAGTGCTCGATGCGCACCTCGGCGCGCGGGTCAAGGGCGTCGCGGACGCCGTCGCCGAAGATGTTGATCCCCAGCACGGCCAGCACCAGCATCCCTCCGGGGATCAGGGTCAGATGCATCGCGCTCGGAATCAGGCGGATGCCGTCGCCGATCATCGTCCCCCAGGACGGGTTGGGTGGCTGGACCCCCGCGCCGAGGAAGGAGAGCGCCGCCTCGAGCAGGATCGCGTTGGCGATCATCAGCGGGATGAAGACGATCACGCTCGAGGCGATGTTGGGGAGGATCTCGCGGTTCATGATCCGGAAGCTCCCGGCACCCTGGGCCCGCGCCGCCTCGACGAACTCCTTCTCCCGCAGGCTCAGCACCTGACCGCGCAGGGGTTTCGCCATGTACGGCACGTAGACGACGCCGATGATGAGCGCCGGGATCCACAGGGACGTGCCGTTGACCGTGAAGAGGCCGAAGTCGAGCCCGCCCACCGCCAGCGCGGTTCCGAGCGCGATCCCGAGCAGGATCACCGGATAGGCCCAGATCAGGTCCATGGTGCGGGACAGGATCCCGTCCGTGATCCCGCGGTAGTACCCGGCCATCAGGGCGATCCCGGTGGCCAGGAAGCAGCTGATGAAGGTGGCGATGAAGCCGATCTCGAGCGAGTTGCGTCCGCCGTAGAGGAGCCTGACTGCGACGTCGCGGCCGTTGGAGTCGGCTCCCAGCAGGAACTTGGAGGTCCAGGTCGGGCCGGTCGGAATGCCTCCCGGCGAGACGACGTCCCGGGTGTCGCCGCGGACGTTGATCTGTGTCCGTGATGTGGTTCGCCGACGGGGTGGTATGCGCGACGTGCTTGGCGTAGAGCGGCGCGCATAGGCACATCAACACGATCACCAGGAAGATCGCGCCGAAGGCGAGGGCGGTCTTGTTGCGCCGCAGGCGGCGGAGCGCCAGCTGGTACGGGCCGACGCCGCCCTCGCCCTGAATTTCGCTAGCCCCGAGCGGGACACCTGGCTCTAGTGCGGCCGGAGTCCCGGGGCTTGGAGCGGTCGGGTCTGCTGCCATCTCGTCACGGGGCGCCCCTGGCACGCCCCAGTCGTCCTTTATCCGGTCGTTGGTCTTACTTGAGTTGCCAGGTGCTCCAGTCGTTCAGGTAGGTCGGATGGAGCACCGCCGAACCGAAGTCGATCCGGTTGCTGAAGAACTTCGGCACCTGCTCGGAGCCGTAGACCACGACGTACGCCTTCTTCGCCGTGTACTCGTCGAGCGCCTGCCACTGCGCCTGCCACCGAACCCAGGTCCTGTGTCGGGGTGGGCGACAGCTTGTTGACCTGCTCGTCGATGAACGGATCGCTGACGTTGCCGAAATTCTCGTTGTTGACGGGCTGAATCGCGCTCGTCGTCAGCAACAGGTAGAAGTCGATCGGATTCGGGAAGTCCTGAATCCAGTCGGCAAAGCCGGTCTGGGGCGCGGTCTTCGCGTTCCCGATCGTCGGGAAGTAGGTCGTGTCCGAGATGATCTTCGGAGTCGCCTTGTACCCGAGCTTGTTGAGCAGGTCGGCGTAGTACTCCACGTACTCCTTCCGCGGCGAGCGGTTCTCGCCCCAGACGGTCACCGACTGCCCGGCGGTCCCGGACTGCTGCACGAGCTGCTGGCCCTTGGCGAGGTCGCCGTGGCCGTTCGGGTCGCCGTACGGGCAGGAGCTGTCGGGATGCCCGACGATCCCCTCGGGCAGGAAGAAGCACTCCGGCTGCAGGAAGCCGCTCGCCAGCCGCTGCAGTGCCGGGCGGTCGATCGCGACGTTGACCGCCTGCCTCGCCAGCTCGTTGTTGAACGGCGGGATCTGCGTGTTGAGGAAGAAGTAGAACGTCGACGGGATCGTCACCGCCTCGAACCGGTCGCTCGCCTGCGAGCGGACCTGCGGGACGATCGGCGGCGGCAGCGTGTCGCCGGCGTCGAAGTTGTCCGCCTGGTTGTTGAGGACCTCCTGAGCCTCCGTCTGGGTGTTCACATCGATCGTCACGTCGATCTTGTCGAGGTGGCCCGTCGGGATGTCCGGGAGGTTCAGCGACGCGAACTTGGGGTTCTTGACCATGCTCAACGACTTGTTCGGGACGACGTCCTTGATCATGTAGGCGCCGACACCGGGGGGCGGGTCGTTCGAGAGGTTTCGCATCGGCGTCCCGCTCGGGACGAGCCCGGCCGACGGGAAGGCGAGCACGTTGGGGAACGCCCCGTACGGCTTGACCAGGCGGATGCTGATCTTGCCCGTCGAGTCATCCGCGCTGATGCCCGAGATGTCGTTCGCCTGGCCCTTGTCGTACTCCTCGGCACCCTGGATGTTGTCGGTGAAGAAGCTCTTGCCGCCCCAGTTGACCTTGATGGCGCGCTCGATCGTGTACTCGAAGTCGCTGGCCTTCACCGGCGTGCCGTCCGAGTACACGAGACCCTTCCGCAGGGTGAGCGTGTAGGACTTCTTGTCGGGGGAGACGGTCGGGAGATCGGTGGCAAGTCCCGGGATCACGTCGTTGCCGGAGGCTCCCTGCTCGTGCTTGTAGGTGAGCAGGGGCGTGTAGCTGATCCAGTCGGCCTCCGCGCCCTGGGTCGTGTACGCCTCCTGGGGATCGAGGTAGTCCGGCGCGGTGCCCATCAGCACCGTGGCGGTCCCGCCACTGGTCCCTCCACCACCGCCGCCACCCTCCGCAAGCGGCCAGTCCGAGGCCCGCGAAAGCGGTGACGATTCCCAGCAGAAGCAGCCTTCCAAGCTTGCTCACCCTGAGCCCTCCTATTCGGTTTATCTCCCTATCAGGAAGTCATATACCTGGAAAGCAGGAACGTCAAGCATGATTCCGGCCACTTCGCCGAAATTGACTGGCTCAGCCGGCGAGTCTGGCCTCGATGGCCTGCCTGGCCGTGGCCAGCGCCTCGTCGAGCTTCTCGGGGTCCCGGCCGCCTGCCTGGGCGACGTTGTCGCGGCCGCCGCCCCCGCCTCCGACCACCTGCGCGGCCGCCCGGATCACCTCCGCGGCCGAGATGCCCCGGTCCACGACGTCCTTGCTGAAGCTCGCCACGAGCGCCACCTTGTCCGCGCCCGGTTCGGCGCCGCCGAGCACGACCGCCGCCTCACCTGCCCGCGACTTGATCCGGTCGGCGAGGTCGAGCAGCGCGCGCTGGTCGGCGCCCTGAGCGTGCCCGACGAAGACCGTGATCCCCCCGATCTTGTGACCGGAGGCGGCGATCTCCTCGGCCTTCTTGGAGAGATCGGCGGAGCCGGTCTTCTTCGTCTCCTTCTCGAGCTCCGTGATGCGCTCGGCGAGGCGACGCGCTCCACCCACGGGGTCCTGCGCGGAGCCGACGATCCTGCCCACCTCGCTGAGATCGCGCGAGCGGGACCGGAACCAGTCGATCGCCGCCGGGCCGGTGAGGGCCTCGATGCGGCGCACGTTGGCAGCGCTCGAGCCCTCCGAGGAGATCGCGAAGATCCCGATCGCGGCGGTGTTGAGCACGTGGGTGCCACCGCAGAGCTCACGCGAGACGCCGTCGACCTCGACCACGCGGACCCAGTCGCCGTACTTCTCGCCGAAGAGCGCCATCGCGCCCAGCTTCTCGGCGTCCATCCGGGACATCTCGAGCGCCCGCACCCAGTGGCTCTCCTTGATCCACTCGTTGACCCGGTCGCCGATCTCCCTGAGCTCCTCGGCCGAGAGGGCGGCGCCGTGCGTGAAGTCGAAGCGGAGCTTGTCCGGCCGGACGGCCGAGCCCGCCTGGCGGACGTGGGTGCCGAGGCGCTCCCGCAGAGCGGCGTGCAGGAGGTGTGTCGCCGTGTGGTTTCTCATCGTCGCGAAGCGGGAGACGTGGTCGACCTCCGCCTCCACCCTCGCCCCGGGAGCGAGGCCGTCGGTGGCGCTCTCGATCTCCACCGCCTGGTCTTCGCCGATCCGGTAGACGTCGGCGACGCGCGCGCTGCCGCCGTCCCAGCGGATCTCGCCGGAGTCGGCGACCTGGCCGCCCCCTTCGGCGTAGAAGGGGCTTTCCTCGAGCTTGACCAGCGCGCGCCCGTTGTCGCCCTGGACGGCGAGCAGGCTCGTCTGGGCGCGCAGCTTCTCGTAGCCGACGAAGCGCGACGGCGGGGCCGCCGAGGCGAAGCTGAGCACGGCGCCGTGGTGGTCCTCCGACCCGTGCGCGGTCGCCGTCCCCATCCTGGCCCGCGTCCGCTGCTCCTCCATCAGCTCCTCGAAGCCCTCGTCGTCCACGGAGAGCCCCTCCTGGGCGAGGAGCTCCTTGGTCAGGTCATACGGGAAGCCGTAGGTGTCGTGGAGCCTGAAGGCATCCTCGGCGTCGATCCAGGAGGTGCGGTCCTCGTGGGCGTGGCGGACGAGGTCCGCGAGCATCTGCGTGCCGCGCTCGAGCGTGCGGCCGAAGCTCTCCTCCTCGTCGGAGACCCAGCGCATCACCGTGTCGCGCTCGGCCGCCAGCTCCGGGTAGGCGGGCGCGAGCCCCTCGAGCGCGCGGTCGGCGAAGCGCTCCATGAACGGAGCCTCGAGCCCGATCGAGCGCCCCTGCTGGATCGCGCGGCGCATGATCCGGCGCAGCACGTAGCCGCGGTCCTCGTTCGAGGGGACCACGCCGTCGGCGATCAGCGCGGCGGTGCCGCGGCAGTGGTCGGCCAGGATCCGCATCGCCCGGGTGGTGGCGCCGCCGTCCGAGTAGGAGCGGCCGGAGAGCTCCTCGGCGAGGTCGATCAGCGGGCGCAGCGAGTCGGTCTCGTAGACCGAGTCGACGCCTTGGAGGATCGCGGCCATCCGCTCGAGTCCCATCCCCGTGTCGATGTTCTTCATCGGCAGCTCGGTGAGCGTGCCGTCCTCCGCGAGGTCGTAGGTCATGAAGACGTGGTTCCAGTACTCGAGGAAGCGGTCGGTGTCGTCGCCCGGGCGGTCGCCCGGGCGGCCGAACTGCTCGCCGCGGTCGAGGTACATCTCCGAACACGGTCCGCAGGGGCCGGCGGGTCCCGCCTGCCAGAAGTTCTCCGAGCGAGGCAGCTGCACGATTCGAGCGTCCGGGACCCCGACCTTGCGCCAGATCTCGATCGCCTCCTCGTCGGGGCCGAGCCCGAGCTCCTCGTCGCCCTCGAAGACCGTCACCCAGATCCGCTCCGGGTCCAAGCCGAAGCCCTCGATCGAGAGCTCCCACCCCCAGGGGATCGACTGCTCCTTGAAGTAGTCGCCGAAGCTCCAGTTGCCGAGCATCTCGAAGAAGGTCAGATGCCGGGCGGTGTTGCCGACCTCCTCGATGTCCGTGGTGCGGAAGCAGCGCTGGACGTCGGCGAGCCGCGGCGCCGGCGGCTGCTCATGGCCCAGGAAGTAGGGCTTGAAGGGCTGCATCCCCGCCGTCGTGAGCAGCACCGACGGATCGTGCACCGACGGCACCAGCGACGCCGAGGGCACGATGCGGTGGCCCCGTTCCTCGAAGAACGAGAGGTAGGTTCGGCGGATCTCCTCGACCTTCACGGGGCCAAGTCTAGGAACGCGGCGCTCTTGCGGCCGGGCGAGGGGCAAACGACGGGCGGCCGGCGACGACAAGTCGCCGGCCGCCCGCGCAGCCGTTGCTGTCCTTGGTGCCTACCGAATCACCGAGGCGGTCGCGGTGGTCGACCCGGTCAGCTGCTTCGCCTTCACCTTGAACTTCAGCCTGGTGCCCTTCTTCAGGCCCTTCAGGTGAACCGTGACGAACCCCTTGCCCCTCTTCTTCCGCGCCTTGACGGAGAGGTGAGCGAGCGAGCTCGCCGATGCCTTGTGGCCTCCGCCGGAGGAGATACCGAGCACGTCGAGGATCGCCGCCTGGTTGTCCCAGGTCTCGAGGATGTCCGCTGACTTGCCCTTCACCTTGAAGGAATGCACGAACGACTGGCCCTGCTGGCTGAAGTGGTCCGTGAAGGTGAGCGGCGGCGCCTTGCAATTCATGTCGGCCGTCACCGCGGCCGCCACGGCGGGCACCTGGCTCGAGTCGAGCAGGTTGAACGACCTACCGCCCGTGTCGCTGGCGATCTTGTCCAGCAGGGCCGGGTCAACCGAGCCGAAGCCGACCGTGTCGGTCTTGATCGGCGGGCTGGCATGCCCGTTGTCGTACGTGCCGACGTTGTGGCCACCATCGCTCAAGAAAATCCGGCCGTCGGCGTTCGGGTTCGCGGTCTTGGCCGTCGCGAACGCGAGGTTGTAGTCGGTCGATCCGTTGTCGGCGTTGACGTTCCCGAAGGAGGCGTCCATCGCCGGGATCACGCCCGGGATCGTCGCCGGCGCGAACAAGACGTCGGCCGTATCCCCGAACTCGATCCCGCCCAGGGTCTTGCCCTGGTTCTGCTGCAGGGCCGCGAACGCGTCGAGCAGCGTCGTGCGGAACTTGCTCGGATCCGTGAAGTCCATCGAGCCCGAGTCATCGATGATCGCCTCGATGTTCGTCGCCTTCTTGCAGGCCGAGGCGTTGGCCTGAGGCGCCGCCGAGGCGCTGCCGCCCATGGCGAGCGCCCCCAGCAAGGCGACCAGCGAGGCGGTGCCCGCCAGGGCCTTGATTCGTGAGTCGAGTTGCATGCGCTTTCCCTTCCACTGCCTAGGTTTGAGCGCCAAACCTATCCGGCAGCGGGGTCGTAATGGAAGGCGGTTAGACGATCGTCCCGTGTCCCACCACGAGGTCCCCGTCCAGCAGGCAGGCGACCTGGCCGGGAGCCGCGCCGTCCACCGGCTCGGCCAGCGCGACCACCGCCTCGCTCGGGTCGCCGTTCACCTCGAGCCGGCAGGCGCGCCTCGGCGAGTGGTAGCGGAGCCGGACCCCGTCGACCCGCGCCGGGGTGCGATGAAGCCGCGGATCGCGGATCTTGATCCGGCACGTGGCGAGCTGATCGCGGCTGCCGGCGATCACTCGGTTGTACGTGGCGTCGGTCCCGAGCACGTAGAGGGGCTCGCCGCCACCCACCCCGAGCCCGCGGCGCTGCCCGACGGTGAAGTTGTGGTGCCCGTCGTGCCCGCCGAGGCGCCTGCCGACCCGATCCACCACGTCGCCGGGGCGGTCCTCGAGACCTGCGTGGCGCCGGAGGAACTCGCGCTTGCCCTGGCCGGCGAGGAAGCAGAGGTCCTGGCTCTCGGCCCGCCCGGCGACCTCGAGACCGGCATGCGCTGCGATCTCGCGTACGCGGGGCTTGGTCAGCTCACCGAGCGGGAACCTGAGCCGGGCGAGCGACTCCGGTTCGAGCGCCGAGAGCATGTAGGTCTGGTCCTTGGCGCCATCGGCGGCGCCGGCGAGCAGCGGGCCCGAGCCGTCGTCCTCGATCCGCGCGTAGTGGCCCGTGACGAGCTTCGCCGCTCCCAGCCGGTCGGCGAGGGCGATCATCGCGTCGATGCGCAGCTCGCCGTTGCAGAGGACGCAGGGGTTCGGGGTGCGGCCCTCCGCGTAGCCGCGCAGGAACGGGCCGACGACGCCGGCGCGGAACTCGCGCTCGAGGTCGAGGGTCAGATGCGGAATTCCGAGCGAATGGG
The DNA here is from genome assembly GCA_963833375.1 of uncultured Solirubrobacterales bacterium. Taxonomy (GTDB): domain Bacteria; phylum Actinomycetota; class Thermoleophilia; order Solirubrobacterales; family 70-9; genus DASUPK01. The sequence continues at coordinate 823,857 of CAWHXR010000010.1, read as the reverse complement.
CGAGTCGCCGCGCGCCGAGCACGGCCTCCGGCGAGCAGCAGCTGCGCTCGCCGTCGGTGCGCCGGTCGGCCCAGAGCTTGAGGGTGACCGCGACTACGTCTCGCCCGGCCTCCCGCTCGCGCAGGGCGGCCACCGCCGAGTCGACTCCGCCGCTCAGCGCCACCAGCACCCGCTCGCGTCCGGCCGGGGCCTGCGCCAGCGGCTGGCCCGAGCCCGCCAGCGCCGAGAGCGCTCGGTGGAGGGCATCGCCGGCGAGCACCGCGGCGTGGCGGTGCGTGGAGGCCAGTCCGCCGAGCTCGGTCTCGATCTCGTCCGGGCCGATCCTGGCGGCCTCGAGCACCGAGGAGCCCTCCACGAGCGCGGCGGTCGCCGAGGCGGCCGCCGCGCTCGCCGCGCATCCCTCGCGGTCGAAGCTGACGCGCTTGATCCGCCGCTCGCCGGCGACCAGCGAGATCCGCACGAGGTCCCCGCACGGGGCCCCACCGGCGGAGCCGCTGAAGGCCTCGGCGGGCGCCGGGCACCGGCGGGAATCGTCCGCAAGGTAGTGCTCTATGACCTCAGGATCCGTCACGGCTTCGCCATCAGATCGTGGCGGCTAGAAGGCTCCAGCCTGCCGTTTTCCGCTCCGGCTTGGTAACCCGTGTTGCACAGGTGGTGGTCTACCGGCGACCCCGAGGGACCGCCGGAAATCGACCCCCAAGCCGATTGTGTTGGGTCAACGTTTGGAGCGGTTCGCGTACAGGCTCGGGCCCGAACCCAACCCTAGCATCGGCGTCCGGCTAATCATTCGGCTCGTCGAGCAGGTACCAGGAGGAGACCAGGCCGTCGCGCACCCCGAGCTCGATCGCGACCCGCGAGGTGTCCCCCACCTCACCGCTCCCGCGCCAGACGTACTGCAGCTCGGCGTGGACGAGCAATCCGCTCTCGGTCTCCTCGATCTCGACCGGCACGTAGCGCCGCACCAGGTGGTCGAAGACCTTGCCCGACCACTCCATCGCCGCCGTCCGGCCGCGGTGGACCGTCCGCTCGGTCCGAATCTCGACCTCGGGATGGACGAGCTCGCCCACTGCCGCCCGGTCACCAGCGCTGAGAGCAGCCAGGAAGCGGCGAGCGAGCTCTCCTGAGTCCTCGTCAGACGGGTTGCTCCTGGCGGAGCACCCTCGCATTACGCCGGCTACCTACCGCGCAGGTTCTGGGCGAAGCGCCGCGGCTGCTCGCCGAGGCTCGCCTCCCGCGTGAAGCTGAGACCGAGCCCGATCACTCCGAGCACCAGCAGAACCCATGGCCAGACGCCGAACTTGAACGGGTGCGGCGGCCTCGAGTTGAGGTCCAGGCCGGCGATCACGAGGAAGAGCAGCAGCCCGATCCCGCCCACGTAGACGGGTCCGCGCGTGCCGATCTGCGATCCGATCCCGACCAGGCCGAGCGAGATCACCAGCAGCAGGATGTCCCACAGGTTGCTCGTCTGGATCGGAGGAGTCCCGGTCCCCAGCGGGTTCAGGTTGCCGAGCGCGGCGATCCCGAGCGAGCAGGCGATCACAGCCGCGATCCCCGCGCCGGTGAGGAACTCGGACGCCTTCCAGAGGCCGAGGTCGCCCGATGGCGCGGTGACGCTGCCGGCGCCCCGATCCCCGCCGGGGTTGTTGCGCCAGAGGTAGAGCGCCCCGGCGAGCAGCCCGATGGCGAGGATGCCGAGCAGTCCCCGGTAGACGCCCCAGTGCGAGCTGACGCCGCCCGAGAGGATCTTGTCCCAGAGCGCCGTCCAGGAGATGATCAGCGCGATCGATCCGAAGAGGAGCTGGACGCGAACGCCCCCGATCGCGCCGGCGTAGAAGGCGAGTGCCGCCGTCGCCCCGAAGGCCCAGAAGATGTTCAGCTGGGCGTTCGGGTTGCCGCCGACCATGTCGACGAACTGCAGCAGCGCGAACGGGATGAAGATCAGCCCGAAGACGCTGTGTACGACCCGCCATGGTCGTAGCTCCCCGGCCCGCGGCCGGGTCATGAGGCCGCCGTAGAGGTAGACCGCCGGGATGGCCAGCACGAGGAAGATCGGGAACGCGGCCCACTGGCTCGGATTCACGGACAGGAACGGGCCCTTCCGGATGTAGATCATCGCCGCGCCCAGGCCGAAGAGCAGACCCCCGATCTTGCGCAGCGCATCGCGTGGGTCGTCAGGCTTCAAGAGATCGTTCATCGGCCTCCTTTGTGCCTCCGAGAGTGGCCGGGAGCTCGCGGCGCACCCTACCCAGTAGGGCTTTCCTTCAGCGAGGTGATCCGGTCATACGCCGCCTGCACGACGGTCCGGTCGAGCTGCCCGCTCTTCACCTCGCGGACCAGCTGGCCGAAGACCTTCTGGGAGGCGTTCTCGCTGGTCGCGTACAGGAGGAGGTCCTCGCCGGCCTCGAGCGCGCTGACGGCCGCGACGATCGGCGGGAGCGTGCTCGTCACGGCCGGGGACTCGAGATCGTCGGTGATCGTGACCCCGTCGAAGCCGAGCTGGCCGCGAAGCAGGGACTTGACGATCGTGGGAGAGAACGCGGCGGGCTTCTGCGCCCCCAGCGTCGGGTAGCTGGCGGTCGAGATCATCACCATGCCGACTCCGCCGTCCACCGCCGCCCTGAACGGCGAGAGGTCGGACTGAAGCTGCGCGGACGTGGCCGCGATGCTCGTGGCGCGATCGTCCGTGTTGACGGTCGCGCGGCCCAGGCCGGGGAAGTGCTTCGCGGTCGCGACCGCGCCGCCGTCCTGGAGGCCCTGAGCGAAGGCCACCCCGACCTTGGAGACCACCGCCGGGTCCGAGCCGAAGGTGCGGCTCTTGATGCTGTTGGCGGTCTCTGGCTGGGAGACGTCGAGCACCGGGGCGAGATCGACGTTGACGCCGAGCCCCTTCAGGTAGGAGCCGGTCTTCTGCCCCTGGTCCTTGGACTGCCCCTCGTCGCCGCTCTTGCCGAGCTCCGCCGGGGAGATCTCGGGCGGGCCGGCCTTCAGCCGCTTCACGTCCCCGCCCTCCTGATCGACCATCACCAGCAGCGCCGGGTTGCCTCCGTCGTTCGCGGCGGCCTGGAGACGCTGGACGTCAGCCTTCAGCTTCTGCGCGTCGCTCTCGAAGGCGATCACGCCGCCGACCCGCCCCTTGCGGACCCGCTGCAGCAGGGCAGCGTCCGGCCCGTTCGCCCCGAGCTTCGCGACGATCGTCTGGCCCAACAGCCGCTTCAGCGGCACCTGTTGCTCGCTGCTGCCGCCTCCGCCGGAGATCAGCACGATCAGGACGATGATCAACGCGAGCGCAGCGCCGCCGATCATGAAGTCCTGGCGGCGTCGCACCCGCGCGGGCAGGTCGCGCCGGCGGGCGCGCCGGCCCGGAGGTGGACGCCGGCCGCTGCGCTCGAACTCGCCGGTGTCGCCGCGAACGGCTCGCCTCTCCCCCGTGTCCCCGCGGACTCGCCGTCGCTCCCCCGTCTCCGGCGATGGGGTGATCGCCTCGCGCTCCCCGGTCCCCGGCCGCTGGCCCTCGCCGGTGCCGGGCTCCCGGGGCGGACGCGGGGCCCGCTCGGGCGCGTCCGTCCACTCGAACAGCTCGTCGTCGTCGGGGGGAAGGCGCCCTTCCATCTCCCTAGCCCTTTCCACCCCCGCTTCGCACGGAGATCCCCAGGTCGCGCAGCTGGCGATCGTCGACCGGGGCTGGAGCGCCGGTCAGCGGGTCGCCGCCCGATGCGGTCTTCGGGAACGCGATCACGTCCCGAATCGACTCGGTGCCATGCAGAAGCGCGGTGATCCTGTCGAGGCCGTAGGCGATGCCGCCGTGCGGCGGCGCGCCGTAGCGCAGGGCCTCGAGCAGGAAGCCGAAGCGCTCCTCGGCCTGCTCCTCGTCGATTCCGATCGCCTCGAACACCTCTCGCTGCACCTCGGGGTCGTTGATGCGGATTGAACCCCCACCAATTTCCCATCCGTTCCAGACGACGTCGTACGCCTTTGCCCTCGCGGAGCCCGGATCGCCGGGGTCGAACTCCCCGCTGGGCGAGGTGAATGGGTGGTTGTGCGGATCCCAGCGCTCCTCGTCGTGCGCCCAGCCGAGCAGCGGCCAGTCGACGACCCAGGTGAGCTCGTTCGCCTCCGGATCGATCAGGCCGAGCCGCTCGCCCAGCCGGCGCCGGAGCTCGCCGAGTACCTCGGCGGAGAGCAGCGGCTCGTCGGCGACGAGCAGCACGACGTCTCCCTCGCTCGCGCCGAGCGCCGCGTTCGCGGCGGCGATCTCCTCGGCCGAGAGGAACTTGGCGACCGGCGAGCGCCAGCCCTCGCCCTCGAGCACGGCCCAGACCAGCCCCTTGGCCCCGAGCTCGGTGGCCTCCGCCACCAGCCCGTCGAGGTCAGCCCGGGACATCTCGTGCTTCCCGGCGTTCAGGCCGCGCACCATCGCGCCGCCCTCGATCGCCTGGCGGAAGGCGTTGAACTCCGAGCCGCGGAAGGTCTCCGTCAGGTCGCGGAGCTCCAGGCCGAAGCGCAGGTCCGGCTTGTCGGAGCCGTAGCGGGAGATCGCCTCGTCGTAGGGGAGCCTGCGCATCGGCAGCTCGACCTCCACGCCGCAGCGTCCCAGCACGTGCGCGAGGAGGCGCTCGTTCAGATCGATCACGTCGTCGGTGTCGACGAAGGACATCTCGATGTCCAGTTGCGTGAAGTCCGGTTGCCTGTCGGCGCGCAAATCCTCATCCCTGAAGCAGCGCGCGATCTGAAAATAGCGCTCGAAACCCCCGATCATGAGAAGTTGCTTGAAGAGCTGCGGGGACTGGGGCAGGGCGTAGAACGAGCCGCGCTGGAGCCTGCTCGGGACCAGGAAGTCCCGGGCGCCCTCGGGGGTCGAGCGAGTGAGGATCGGCGTCTCGATCTCCACGAATCCCTCGCCCGAGAGGAACTCCCGCATCGCCGCGCTGACCCGGTGCCGGAGCTCGATGGCCTGGCGCATCCGGTCGCGGCGGAGGTCCAGGTAGCGATAGCGCAGGCGGGTCTCCTCGCTCACCTCGCCGGAGAAGGACTCGATCTCGAAGGGCGGCGTGTCGGCGTCAGAGAGGAGCCGGGCGTCGGTGACCCGGATCTCGACCTCACCGGTCGGCAGCTCGGCGTTCACCGTCTCCGGCGAGCGCTTCACCACGGTGCCGCTTGCGCTGAGCACGTCCTCGGAGCGCAGCTCGTGTCCGAGCCTGAAGGCCTCGCCGGCCTCGTCCGGGTTGAAGACGAGCTGCACGAGACCGGTGCGGTCGCGCAGGTCGATGAAGACGAGGCCGCCGTGGTCGCGGCGGCGGTGGACCCAGCCCGCGACGCGCGCCTCGGAGTCGACCCGGTCGGGCAGGACCTGGCCGCACCAGGTGTCGCGGTACGAGTTGGCTCGCAGCGCTGGGAAGCCGTCGCTCATGGCGACGGGAGTGTGTCATCAGCCGAAGCAGCGATCTCCTCCGCGACCCTGGCGGGGTCGATCTCCCGCTCCTCCCCGGTGCCCATGTCGCGCAGCTTCGCCGTCCCCGCGCCCGAGAGGATCAGCGCGTACCGTGCCCCGACGCGGTCGGCCTGCTTCATCTGCCCCTTGGTCGCGCGCCCCGCGAGGTCGAGCTCCGCCGAGAACCCGGCGCGCCGCAGCTCCGTGACCAGGGCGAGGGCGCCGCTGCGGCCGTCACCGTCGGCGACGACGAACACGTCCGCCCGAGACTCAGCCCCCTGATCGCCCAGCGCGAGCGCGACCCGCTCGATGCCGACCGCCCAGCCGCATGCCGGGGTCGGGGGACCGCCGAGCTGCTCGATCAAGCCGTCGTAGCGCCCGCCGCCGCCGATGCCGGACTGCGCACCGAGGCGCTCGCACTCGAACTCGAAGACGGTGCGCGTGTAGTAGTCGAGGCCCCTGACCAGGGTCGGGTCGAGGTCGTAGGCGACGCCGTTCTGGTCGAGCAGCCCCCGCATCGCCGCGAAGTGCTCGGCGTCCGCCGGATCGAGGTGGTCGAGGAGGGTCGGGGCGCCCGCCATCACCCCCCGGGTGCCCTCGTGGTCGGCGTCGAAGGCCCGCAGCGGGTTGATGTCGATCCGCTCCCGCACCTCCGGCGAGAGATCGGCCTCGTGCGAGTGCAGATAGGAGCGGAGCTCGTCGAGATAGGACTTGCGCGCGTCGGGCGAGCCCAGGCTGCCGAGCCGAAGCCTCACGCCCTGCACCCCCAGCTCGGCGAGCAGATCGTGCATCAGCAGAATCAGCTCCGCGTCGACCAGGGGCGAGTCCGAGCCGATCGCCTCCGCGTCGATCTGGGTGAACTGGCGGTAGCGCCCGGCCTGGGGGCGCTCGTGGCGGAAGAAGGGCCCCGACATCCAGAGCTTCACCGGCTGCGCGAGCTTCTGCATCCCGTGCTCGAGATAGGCGCGGCAGATCGAGGCGGTCCCCTCCGGCCTCAGGGTCAGGCTACGGCCGCCCTGGTCCTCGAAGGTGAACATCTGCTTCTGGACGATGTCGGTCGACTCGCCGACGCTCCTGGCGAACAGGTCGGTTTCCTCGAACGCGGGGGTGTCGATCCGTGCGTAGCCAGCCGCCTCGAGGGCCTCGCGGGCGGCGGACTCGATGCGGCTGCGAACCGGCTGGGAGTCCGGCAGCGCATCGAAGGTGCCCCTCGGGGCCTTGAACCTGGAGGCCATAGCGGAGCGACCTTAGCCGGGACTCCGGCTGGGGGGAGAGCGGACCGGGCTGCGGGGGTCCCGGTGCCCTGGGCGGCGCCGAGGGCGGGCTAACCCCGATCTGGGAGCCCGCCCGACGGTGGAGAGGTTTCCTTGAGCAGCTCCAGCTCGCTCCTCAGGGCGCGGACCTCGCGCAGGATCTCCTGGTCCGCCCGCAGCTCCGCCTCCTCGAGCGGCTGCTCGTCCTCACGCACGAGCAGGGAGGCCACGGCGGCGGTTGTGAAGGCCAGGAGCACGAACCCTGTGATCATCGTCACCGTGGCGATCAGGTGCCCCGCGAGCGTGTGGGGCGCGGGCCCGGACCAGCCGACGGTTGTCATCAGCGAGATCGACCACCAGACGCCGTCCCAGTACGACTCCGTGGTGTCCGTGGAGAACGCGGCCATTCCTGCGGCTCCTGCAAGGACGACGAACCCTGCGACCGGCAGGAGGTACCGCAGCCAGGCCCGGCGCAACCGGGGCATCTGGGAGCTCAGCGCAGGCAAGCCCCGCGAGGCTGGTGGCAGATCGGCACCGGTAGGCCTGGCCATGCTGAAGATCGTCCTGCCGGGGGTGGCGATGCGCATCCGTGCTCGCACACCGGAAGCGCTCAGTAGTTCGCCTCGAGGGCGAACGTGGCGCACTCCGCGCCGCTAGCGGGCGAGCTCGGCGAGGAAAGGGTTGGTGGCGCGCTCGGCGCCCAGGGTGGTGATGCCCATGTGGCCTGGGTACACGGTGGTCTCCGGCGGGTGCGACTCGACCAGCCTGCGGATCGATTCCAGCAGCGTCGCCCAGTCCCCGCCGGGCAGGTCGGTGCGCCCGACCGAGCCCTGGAAGAGGACGTCGCCGGAGAAGATCGCCGCCTCGTCGTGGATCGAGTAGGTGACGTGGCCGGGGCTGTGCCCCGGGGTGAAGATCACGTCGATCTCCATTCCGGCCAGCTCGAGCTTCTCGCCGCCCGTCACGGTGTGATCAGCCTCATAGCTCTCGAACGGGCCGAACCCCGGCCAGGGCACGAACGAGTTGATGTCGGCCAGCACGGGCGTCTCGATCTCCGGGCACCAGACCGGGGCCCCCGTCGCCTTCGCGATCGGCGCCACGGCGCCGATGTGGTCGAAGTGGGTGTGCGTCAGCAGGATCCCCTCGATGGTCACCCCGAGCTCGTCGGCGGCGGCGAGGATCCGCTCGGCCTCATCGCCGGGGTCCACGATCAGCGCCCGGTCGGAGCCGTCCTTCCGGAGCAGGAAGCAGTTCTCGGCGATCTGGCCGACGGTGAACATGCGGACCTCCACGCTCAGCTCTCCGCCTGGCCGGCGCCGGTGCGCTGCGCCTCTTTGGCCGCCCGCTTCTGCTCCTCCTTGCGGAGCTGGCGCTGGTAGAAGAAGCGATCCATCAGGAACGCCATCGGGACGTAGAAGCCGAGCATCAGGACCCCGACCACCAGCGAGGTGATCGGGTTCTGGCCCATCAGCGCCAGCAGCCCGACGAAGAGGACAGCGGCCACGGCGCCCTTCTTCAGGGCGCTCGACCAGCTCGGCGGGGCGGCCACCCGCGGGCCGCCCTTCTTCTTGCTGCGGCTCCGCGCCCGAGCCTGTGCCTCGGCGCGGCTGCGAGCCCGCCCGCGGGCGGGACGGGTGTCGATCCGGCCGCCCTGGGTGCCGCGGTGCTTGCGGCGGCGCTTCCGCTTCGTCTGAGCCATCGGCCTGAACGCTAGCCGAGAACGTTCTCGATCACGTCACGCCTGGGATCGAAGTCCCGGATCGCCGGCTCCTCCGGGTAGCCCTCCAGTGCGGCCTCGGGGGCGAGCCCGACGAGCTCGGCCTCGATCGGCCGGACTCCGTGCTCGGCCGCCAGCCGCGAGACCTCGGAGACGACCTTGGCGAGGGGCACCCTGCGCGGATCGTGGACGTTGATCGAGACCTGGGTGCGCCCGCCCTCCCGGGGCAGCCCCAGCGCCCGTACCCCCGGCAGCCCCCCGCCGGCCTCGCGCAGGTCGGCGGCGATCTCCCGCGCGATCTCAGGGTTGGGCGTGTCGAGCTCGACGTTGAACGCGACCAGCGGCTCGCGCGCGGTGACCAGGGTCGCCCCGGCGGTCGGGTGAGGCTCGGAGGGCCCCAGGTCGGGTTGCAGCTCCCCCGAGCCCATCCGGCGCGCCAGCTCGGCCGGCCCACCCCTGCGGAAGTACGCGCGCTCCGCGCGCTCGGGGCTAGCTGCGAGCTCTCCGTAGAAGAAGACCGGGATCCCGAGCGCGGCGATCCCCGCCGCGGCCTCGCGTGCCGCAGCCACCGCGTCATCGTGGCGGTCCTCGTCCTGCCAGACGACGGGGCAGACGTCAAGCGCCCCGATGTGGGGATGAAGTCCCTGGTGCGTCCGCAGATCGATCAGGTCGAGGGCGTGGGCGGCACCGGCGGTCAGAGCCTCGACCAGCTGGGGGGGCTCCGCCGCGATCGTGTAGACGCTGCGGTTGTGCAGGGTGTCGAAGTGTCGGTTCAGCACGCGCGAATGAGCGCCCAGGGTCGCCTCGAGCGCGTCGATCACCCGCTCGTTGCGCCCCTCGGAGAAGTTGGGGACCCCGATCAGCGGCAGCTCTCGGAGGCCGTCGCCCCCCGTCATGGGATCAGCAGCTCGCCGGCGCGGACGATCGCCTCTCCGTCCAGCTCGAGCGTGGGCTTCATCACCACGCAGTCGAGGTGAACCGGGACCTGGACGGTGCCGCCGATGCCGGCCGAGGCGCCGAAGGCGATGTGGCAGGTGCCGAGGATCTTCTCGTCCTCCAGGATCTCGCCGGTCAGCTTCGCCTTCTCGTTGGTCCCGACACCGAGCTCCGCGATGTTGGTGCCGTCGTCGCCGTGCTCGGTGAGCAGCTCCATGAAGGCCATCCCCGCGGCGCCCCGCGCCGAGGTCAGATGCCCTCCCTCGACCACGAGCTCGACCGGCTCGCCGACCAGACCCACCCCCGCCATCGACCCATCGATCACCAGGGTGCCGTTGCCGCCGGCGGGCGAGATGAAGCCCTCCCCGCAGGGCAGGTTGCCGAAGGCTCCGCGCTCGGTCAGCTCGCCGGCGTCCGGGATCGCCTCCCGGCCGGAGAGGTCGAGACGCAGGTCCGTGCCGTTGGCGTCCGTGATGCGCGCCTCGGAGGCGCGGTCGAGCGCCTCGGCGACGGCGTGCCCCTTGCGGCGCAGGCCCTCCATGTCGGCGCTCATCACCCGCGCCAGCATGTCCTCGGTGACTCCCGGGAGGGTCGCGCAGCGCGCGCCGTTCTCGGTGGCGCGCTTGCGTGCCGCCGTGTGGGAGAGCGACTGTACGGTCGGCGCGAGCAGGACGTCGGCGGCGACCATCGCCTCGGCCACCGTCCGCGGCGGCTCGGCCGCATGCGAGGCGCGCTCGGAGATGATCGCCAGGACCGAGTCGGCCCCGGCCTCCGCAGCCTCCTCGCGCAGCCTCTCGCCGAGGTGCTCCGTGGCGGGGTTGCAGATGACCAGCACCTCCTCGCCCGCCGCGACGGCGAGACAATCGCGGACCACCGCGCCCACCGCTCGAGCCAGATCGTCCATCGCCGGGACCCTAGAGGCGACTACGATTTACCGCCCCGCCGGAGTAGCTCAGTCGGTTAGAGCAGCGGAATCATAATCCGCGTGTCGGGGGTTCGAGTCCCTCCTCCGGCATGAAGCTGCTGCAAATCGGCACCTTCCGCGCTGGGCAAACACCTAGAACGCGGGCGTCGTCCCTTCCTGTCCACTCGGGCTGTTTCTTGGACCTGGGGGCTTGACATCTCGCACCGTCCCCTCCACTTACATGAAAAGGGCACCGCTCGGCCGACTCCCGATCACGGGCGCTGCGTTTGGCCGGGAGCCGTCGGGGCAGGCGGAAACTCCCGTGCCGTCTGCCGGCGCAGGATCTCGACGCCGACCACGGCCAGCACGGCGAGAATGAGAATCACGAGGACCTGCCCGAGGTTGTTGATCGTGGGAAGGAACGCCAGCCAGACCAGGAAGACGAAGGCGAGAACCGCATAGACGACAACCGGGCGGTCGCGCAGGTACGGCGCCAGGAAGCGTCGCACGGCGACCTCGTGGCGGCCGGGCCCTGCGAGGGCGCCCCCACCGATGAACGCCAGCCCGATCACGAGTACGAACAGCGCCCGCTGGCGCAGCCCGGCGGAAATGATGTTCCAGACGGCGGTGATGGCCGGCTTGACCGCGTCGGAGCTCGCCGTCGAGCTCTCGATCGCGCTGCCGAGCAGGCGCCTCGCCAGCAGGGTGAGCAGCGTGGCCGCCAGGATCCCGCCCCCGGCCGCCATCAACGCCTCCCGCCGCCATCCCTTCGCCAGGTAGAGGGCGGCCATGTACAGCAGGAGCGCCAGCAGCGGCAGCACGAAGCCGAGGTTGCGCAGCGCGCTGACGAGGTCCTGGAGCCCGCTCAGTTGGCTGGACTTCATCACGACGAGCTCGCCGGGGTGCTGAACCGCCTGGCGGTTGAGCAGGTTGGTGACGCGCGTCTGGAGCGAGGCGAGCGTGGGGTCGAGCTTGATGATGTTCGCCTGGCTCGGATCCTTGAGCACCGCGGTGCTCTGTCGCTCCACCCCGGTCAGCCGTTTGTCGAGCTGGGCCAGCCGGCCCTGGAGGTCGGACAGCCGGCTCTGGAGCTGGGCGGGGGCCTTCGGCTGAATGCCCGTGATCTTCTGCTCGAGGCTCGCGACCGTCGCCTGGAGCTGGGCGGCATCCGTTTGGAGAGTCGTGAGGTTCTGTTGCGCCTCGGGGCTCAGCGTGCCCGCCTGCGCCTGGGAGAGGGTCGTTCGCGTCGACTCGATCTTGCTCTGGGCCGTGGTCAAGCGCTGCTTGAGCTCCGTCGATTGCTGCTGAATCAGGCCCTGGATCTGGGAGATCGTCGCGGGGTCCACCCCCAGGCGGGTGGCAAGCTCGGCGACGAAGCTCCCGTATTCGAGGGTGACGACGCCGCCTTGGGTCGAGACGAACTGGCCCTTGTCCTCGATCAGGTTGACGAATCGCTGCTGCGCGCCATTGATCGCGGTGGCAACGAGATCCTGGACTCGAGGCGAGGCGAGCGCCGTCTCCGCCACGTTCGTGGCGAGCTGTCTCGTCGCCGCCGTGATCGGAGCGGCGAGCGGCTGGGCGGGGGGCGGCAGCTTCTGCTCGATTTGGGCCTGGACGTCGACGTTGGCGTAGAGCTGATCGACCGCGAAGATGCTGAGCTGCTCCTGGACGTCCTTGTTCTTGAGGATCTCTTCGGTGTTATTGGCGAACTGGTTGGTGTCGAGGACCTCGGTCTGAACCCAGTTCGCGATCATCGAGACGAGCAGCACCACCGACGCGAGCACGACGAGGGCCCAGACGAGGGCGCGGTGACGATGCTTCGGCTCTCGCGCCGCGCGATCCTCCGAGCGCTGGCTCCGCGCCTTTGTTTCTGCGGTCATCTGCTCAGTGACTTTCCGCGGTCATCTGCTCACGGACCGGACGGTCGCGGGAGCCCGGCCGCGAGCCGAGGCCGGGCTCCCGCGCTCGGTCAGGCTCTTGGGCCCGTCCCGACCTCCGACGGCTCCTCGGGGCCGAAGACGATGATCCCGTAGACGATCCAGATGCAAAGAGCGAAGATGCCCAGCTCCCAGAACGGGTGGTGGTCGCCCATCGAGAACAGGGCCCCGATTGCACCGAGGCTGCCGGCGATGATCCCGATCACCCGGCCGTAGACGTTGCCGGCCATCAGCGAGAACCCTCCGGTCAGCTGGATCACCCCGAGGATGATCAGCACCCAGCCCAGCGTGTGCAGGTTGGTGAGGACGTACCTGGTGTCATTGACGTAGAAGTTCGCATCGGCAAGGGCGCCGATGCCGTAGATGATGTTCAGGGTCCCCACGATCAGCAGCAAGATGGCGACGAAGACGACGCGGCCTGCACCTCTCATTTAGGGATTTCCTCCTTTTCACCGGCCGCCGCCGTCGGCGGCCGTATCCGAGGGGAGCGCGTTCGAACTTCGCGCACCCGGCCGAAAAGCTGTCAGCCACCCCTCGCTCACGCCCCGAGCATGGCACGCACCGACGCATCAACCCCGGAATCGCGCGCAAATCACCTGGGTGATTCCGTTTCCTCCAAGGGGCGCGGGAACCCCGCGTTCACTCAGGTGAATTCAGCGGCCGGGCCCAAGCTCGGGGGCGGAGGCACTGACGTCTGTCTCCTCCTAGTGGCATCTTCAAATCTCCTTGCTTGGGTTACACGTTGTTCTCGTTCGTGACTCGATTTCTGCGACCGAACCCGAAACCTCGGCCTGTCAGCTGCCCGCCTCCATCTCCGACTCCTCGACGACCGCGGTGGCGAATCCCAGGGCGCGTGCGATGGCGCTGCCCGCCGAGGCCACGCGGGCGGACCCGATCACCGGAGCGATGGCGATCAGCACTCCCTGGACCTGCTCGGCGCTCACGCCCAGCTCGGAAGCCGCCCCGAGGTTCAAGAGGTAGGAGGCCGGCGGCGCCCCGACCGACGCCAGCGCGGCGATCCGCACGAGCATGTAGGTCTCGGCGTCGAGACCGGAGGCCTCGGGTGTCCCTTCATTCATTTTCACCAGGGTCTCTAGAACCGGTGCGTTCACCTCGTCTGACATGGCGTGACTCCTCTCGTCTCCATTCGGAGGTCTCGATCGTTTGGCCGTCGAGTCCGCAGCCTGGCGCACCGATCTGCCGGCCGCATCACCCGGTTGGGGTGAATGAATTCCAGTCACCGGCGGATACGGTGCCCCGTAATCGCTTCCGCTGTCCGGAAGTGCACGCTCGAGAAAGGAACTCAGATGCTGCTTCTGGCCGACTTCACCCTGGGCAACCTGCTGGTGGCGATGCTCGCCTTCTTCTTCCTCTTCCTGGCGGTCTGGATGTTCATCGCGGTGTTCACCGACATCTTTACCCGCCACGATCTATCCGGCTGGGGGAAGGCGGGTTGGACCCTGCTGATCTTCATCATCCCGCTGATCGGCATCCTGATCTACCTGATTGCGCGCCCCTCGGAACTCGGTCAGCGAGCAGGTGGAGCGTGATGCCTGACGGGCCAAGTTGATCCCGACCGCTGTTGTGTTCAGCCCGCAGCTGCGGCGAGGCCCTGCACGATCAAGCCCACGCCGACCACGCCGACGAGCCAGCCCATCACCCGCAGACCGTTGGCGTTGAGCCAGGTCGCGAAGCTGGCGACTCGCTCGGCGGTCTGCTCGGGGCGGACGAGGTAGCCGACGAGCGGCACTTCGACGAGGAGAAACATGATCGCGTTGAACAGCAGGATCAGGCCGAGTTGCTCTGCGGTGCCGTAGTCGCCGGTCGCGATGTCGCCCAGCGCGAGCAGATAGAACGGTCCCGGCAGATTGATCGCCGCGCCAACCACGAACGCGACCCTCGCATTGGCGCGGCCCAGGTGACGCTCAGCCCAGCTGGGTCCCTCCTTCTGCTTCCGGTGCCGGGGGTGACGGCTGCGCCACCGATCAAGCAGCGCGTTGCCGCGCCTTGATGCCATCAGCCAGGAGAGCAGCAGCGAACCGAGCCCAGCCACGATCGAGGTGCCGGGGCTCGGACTGGACGCATCGCTGCTGAGCACTGCGTTGCCGTCATTGAAGGCCGACAGGACGAAGATGCCTGACGTCAGGCTCGCGATCAGCCCGCCGAGGTAGAACGCGAGCAAGAGCGGCCGTGGCGACGGCCGCGAGATCATGATCGCCACGCATGCGATCAGCGTCGGGAAGACCGCCGCCCCGAAAGCGAGAAGAACGATCTGGCCCATTATCGGACGCTGTTGTCGACAGGAGCCGGGGGAAAGATCACGCGGTGCCCGCCGCCCCGAGGGGGATCCTGGCCGCAGCGATCAATGCTGGCGCGCCTCGAACTCCCGGAAGAAAGGCCCGATGGCTGCGATCAACGAGATCGGGCTGCGTCGCTGCTTGACGCTCAGGATGACGAGGACGAACGGCGTGGTGAGCGCGTAGATCAGGACCGCCGTGAGCTCGCGCAGCACCCCGCCTCCCGGCACCGGTTCCCCGCGCAAGCGTGAAAGGGCCGCATCCACGGTGTTGCTGGTCCGGTTCATCCAGGTCATCGTTCGAGCGACCAGCTCGATGTCCGCCTGCTCCTGAGGACTGAACCGCCCCCGGAAGTTGGCCTCGATGACGGCCGGGACCTCGGCGAGGCGAAAGTGACTCCGAGCGGCGGCTTGCGCCCAAGCGACCGCGGCCCAGGTCCGCGCGTCGAGCGCCTCGGGCTGCTTGTGCTCGATCGCGGCAAGCTCGGACAGCGAAAGACCTTCGCCCTTTGCCCACTCTCGGTGGGCGAAGCTGCACTGTCGGCTCGTGTTGGCCGCGGCCACCGAAACCATGAGCTCCTCGCGGAAGGCGGGATCGAGGCGGTGCTCGAACCAGATCGCCCGGAGGTCCGATGCCCGCCGGGCCAAGGCGGCGGTTGACCGGGCGAACTCTCGCCATTCGAGGATCGGCTTGTGCCAGCCCTGAGCGGCGGCCATCGCCTCGAGCTCGGCCACGCCGACGGGGGCTTCGTCGCCAGCCTCAGCGTGCTGGCCCTGTTCCGCCTTCACCGAAGGGCGTTCCTTCGGCTCGGTGCCCTGGTCGACCGTCGCAGACTGCTGCTTATCGTTGCTCTCGACTTCCACGGATCAGCTCCTTCTTTCGCTGGGTACAAGGGTCTCGCTCCCGACAGGCCTCGCCCTAGCACCGCAGCACTGATTTGGCCTCGTGGAGAACCACCTACGGAGTCAGGCCGCAGGCGCAGCTCAGCCCGTTCCGCCAGCGGTGGCGAATGGACCGAGAAGCGCCGAGCGTCGGTCGGTATCGACAGCCACCTCGAGCGGGTCACCGTCTGCGGTCGCCAGGGTCGCAATCGCGGATTCGTCTCCCAGCCGGTGCAGCTTTTCGCGCTCCTCGGCATCCGCCGACCGGATCGTGGCCTCGCTCACCTCGAGCAGGTCCTCGTTCCAGGCCGCGGGCGAGCCCCGCCAGGCGAACACGTCCGCCACCCAGATTGCGTGGCCGCGTGTCCAGCGTTTCTTCCCGGGCCGGCGCACCCGAACCGGGATGTCGCCGTAGCGATTACGAAGCTTTCGATTGCGCAGCACCACGCTCAAGATCCCGAGCGCACAAAGCCACAGCGGGACTCCTATCAGTGCAAGGATCGCCCAGACCATCACGTCACCTCCGGTGTGTTGATGAGACTCACGGTTTCTTTCTCGCTGGTGCGGGCCACCGTCGCTGTCTCCGCTACGCGGCCTGGCCGGCCGGCCCGCGGGCTCGCGTGACCTCGGCTGGGGCGCTCTCCATCTGCGGGGGTGTCGCGCGCGGGTGCTGCTCGTACCAGCGGGCGTAGCGGTCGGCGAGCGGGGCGGCGGTCAGTCCGTGCGCCAGCACCGACAGCCCCACCGTCAGATAGATCGCGATCACGATCAGGTGGACATGGGGCAGGTTCGACTCCTCGACGACGATCACCGCGAAGACGATCGACGCCAGCCCGCGGGGACCGAACCAGCCGAGGAAGCCCAGCGTGGGAAGACGGGCGTGCGAGCCCAGCATCGCGATGACGACCGGGACCATTCGCACGAGCGTGAGGCTGAGGACGGCGTACAAGGCCAGCTGCCAGCTGAGCTCGCCGAGCGCGGGCCCGAGCAGGATGGCGCCGAAGAGCACGAAGGTGACCCCGTTGAGGACGGCGCCCACCTCCTCGCTGAGCCGGTTGAGCTCCTCCGGGTCGCGGCCCAACGCCAGGCGAAAGACGATGCCGCCGACGAAAGCCGCGATGAACCCGGACCCGTCGAGCGCACTGGCGATGCCGTAGGCGAGGGCGGCGCCGGCAGCCGGGATCACCGGTCTCCAGGCTGGGGAGATCATGTCGCGCCGCCCCGCCTCCCTGACGATGGCGGCGATCAACAGCCCGGCCACCACCCCACCCAAGACGCCGTAGCCGATCTCCTCGAGGAGCAGCGTCCCGGGGCTGCGGCCGCCCGAGATCTCGGAATGGACGTCGGCGGCCGCCACGGCCGCGAACAGCAGGGGCACGCAGATCCCGTCGTTGAGCCCGCTCTCGACATTGAGTCCCTGGCGGATCCTCTGTGGCACGCGCGGCTCGGTGACGACGGCCTGCCCCAGCGCGGCGTCCGTCGGCGCCAGGACGATCCCGAGGATCACGGCCTCTTCGACGCTCAGCTCCCCGAAGAGCGCAGCCGCGGCCAACGCACCCAGGATGATCGTCAGCGGCAGCCCGATCCCGAGCAGCCGCACCGGGACGTCCGCGGCACGCCGCAATTGACCCAGGTCGATCCGCGAGGCGTCGCAGAAGAGCACCAAGGCGAGCGTCGCCTCCGCCAGGACGCGCACGGTCGAGCCGGTGCTCGAGAGGTCGACCGCGTCGAGCGTCTTCGGCCCGACCAGCAACCCGAAGGCCACGAACAGGATCGCCGGCGTGATCGGCGTGCCGGCCAGCCGCCGCGAGACGGCGGCGACGCCGAGCAGCGCCACCGCCACGAGCGCGAGCGCCCACTCCATTCACGATCTCCAGCCGGGCGGGCGACGCGACGATGCTCCGCATTTCCGAGGGGCGGTTGGAAGCCCCCGCCGCCTCTCATCTCTCCTCAGTCCTCGGGGTTGCCCGGATGAAGGTCCCCGGCCTCACGCTCCGGCAGCGCCATCTGCTCGGGATCGAGGTCGTAGGTCCACGGCAGGCCGGACTCCTTCCAGCCGTTCTTCCGCCGCATGCCATCGAAGACGCTGTCCGGATCTTCGACCCTGCTGCCCTCCATCCCGTCGAGGATGTTGTAGGCCTTCGTGAACCCCTCGCCCGCCAGCGCATTGACCGCCATCGCGCCTCGGCCGCCGGAGCGGCACGAGACCAGGATCGTGTCGTCGGGGGAGTACCGCTCCTTGACGAGCTCGACGAAGTCGGGGTTCAGCGACCACGAGAAGCCCTTCTTCTCGTCGTCCCAAACGTAGGACAGGAACGCCAGTGGGATGTTCGTCGCCATCGGAGCGTGGCCGGTGAAGACCCACTCCTCGGGCGTGCGGACGTCGAGGATCTTCACGCCCTCGGGGTCCGCCTGCCACATGTCGTAGGCCTCCTTCGCGGTGACGTAGAGCCCCAGGCTCGTCTGTCGCTGCTCCACGATCGGACGCCCGTCGTGTGTCGCTTCGGTCATCGTTTCCTCCTTGCCCTCCGCGGCTCCGGAGCGGAGCTCGCCGTCAGTGGCGCGCCCGGCCCGGAGCGCTCTATCGCGGTTCAGGGCACGTAGTTGGCGCTGTCGTCAAGACCGGTGCACTGGTAGGAGCAGCCCAGGTCGTCACGCAGGATCGAAGCCACGCCGCCGGCGCGACTCGTATCGAGCACCAGATCCTCGTCGAGCACCTTGGTCTCGAAGGTCCACCCCTCGGGCAACTTCAACTTGTCGCCGAGTTGGTCAAGGGTGTCGACGGTCAGGTCCTTGTCGACATCCTTCGTGTATTCCTGGTTGACCCAGACCGCCTTGTCCGGGGTGCGCAGCAGGTAGACCGGCTTGCCCGCCTTGTAGGTCCAGACGGTGTCCCGGGTGATTTCCGCGCCCACGTAGGTGTTGGTGAACTCCGAGCGCGTTTCCTCGGCGGTCATCTTGCCGACCCAGGCCATCTTGACGCCCTGGAAGTCGACTACCTCACCACCGGTGTAGTCGATTTCGTCCATCGTCCAGAAGCGCCCGCCATTGACGGCGCACTTGACGCCGAGTTCACGCGACAGACTCTCCGCGTCGATCGTGCCCGCGGTTTCGGGGGTCACGTCCGTGATGCCAGTCGCCGTATAGATGTCGGACTCCACGGGCGGGTCGCCGACGAAAGCGGCAAGCCCGCAAAAGGCCATGCCGCGGGTGTTGTCGATGTGACGCCGGCCATCTGCGACTGGACCTATCTTCAGCTGCTCTCGGGCTGCTTCCATACCGTCAACTCGCTTTCTTTTCTTGCATGTGCAGTCGGGGAAACGGAGGTGATTGAAGGCGTCCGGGAGGCGGGCCTGCCATTCCGGACAAGCCCCGCCCCAACACAGCGGCCGAACCTGACAACCGCGGTCGGTCGACGGCTCCGACCGCCTACTCCTTTGCCTGCTTGGCCATAAGCTCCTCGATGACCGCGGCCTGCGCTGCCAGGGCGCCAGCACCGCTGAACTGGATGATCTCGGCCCCTTCCTCTGAGATGAAGTTGTGCGGAGCCGGCCAGAAGCACACGTCGCCGGCCTTGCAGACGTCAGTGGTCCCGTCCTTGTAGATGACCTTCAGCGTGCCGCTGATGATGTAGGCGTGGTGTGGAACCCCGCACAGGCCGTCCGGCATTGGCGCCAGCAGCTCTGTGAAGTCAGTACCCGGGGCAAAGACGTGGTAGGCGCACTGCATGTCGCCCCAGACTTCCTGCCAGATCTTGAGGCCCGGGGTGTTCTGGGTGACGTAGTCGTCAACCGGTTCCATATCCGTCAATTGGCTTCTCATGGGTCCACTCCTTTCTTGTGCCTCACCCGACCGGCGGTGATGCCGATTTGTTCAAAGCCAGGCCCGGTCGCCTGGACAAACCCGTTTTCGGTGTTGGGCTGTTCAGAACGGTCCTCGACCGCCTTCGTCTCGAGCAGGACGAGCCCGAGGTCAGAGACGCGCTTGAGCGCGCCCTGAAGTTCGGCCTGGTCGCGCAGCGCGCCCGTCAGCGTCGTGGTGCCGCCACCGCGTGTGAGCGTCATCCCGGGAAAGGCCGACGCAATGTGGTCGCCGAGCTCTCCTTCGACGGTAAGCCGGTACGTCCTCACAGACACGCGCCGAGCATGGCACGCACCGACGCATCAACCCCGGAATCGCGCGCAAATCACCTGGGTGATTCCGTTTCCTCCAAGTGGCGCGGGAATCCCGCGTTCACTCAGGTGAATTCAGCGGCCGGGCCCAAGCTCGGGGGCGGAGGCACTACCGTCGTCCTGATAAGGGGAAGCCGAACGGAAAGGATGGTGCTCGACATGGAGGCCAAAGAACTGGTCCAGCGGATCGAATCGGGCGACGCGCCGCTGGTTGTCGACGTGCGCACGAAACCCGAGTTCAAGCGGGGTCACATTCCCGGCGCCGTCAATGCGCCACTCGGGAAGATCCTGGCGAAGAGCGGCGATCTACCGCAGGAGAAGATGGTGATCACCTGCCACGGTGGCGAGCGAGCTTGGATTGCCAGGAAGGTTCTGGGCCACCGTGGGTATCGCGATACGGAGGCCCTCGAAGGGAACATGAGGCACTGGAAGAGCGCCGGCCTCCCTCTGGAGACGTAGCCTCGTGACTTGACCCGCGCGTCGTCGAGCGCGTCTTTCGCGATCGCGGGCGAATCACCCGGGCGATTCCGTTTCGTCCAGCAGGTCGAGCGCGGTCGCACGCGCGATCGCCTCGCTGCGCGAGTGGGCGCCGAGCTTCCGGTACAGGGCCCTTTGGTGCGAGCGGACCGTGTTGGCGGACAGGAAGAGATGCTCGGCGATCTCGCGCGTCGAGAGGTCGCTGACGAGCAGCCTCAGCACAGCGAGCTCGGCCTCGCTCGGCGCTTCGAGGGCGGCACCGGTGCTCGCTCGGTCCCTTGCCAGCGCGAGCTCACGCTCGACTTCACCGACAAGCGCCGGCAGGAAGCCGGCGTCGGCGAGCTCGACGAGCGCCTCGCGCGCCAGCTGCAGAGTCTCCTCCGCTCGATCCAGGCGACCGCGACGGACGCGCACCCGGGTAATCAGCGCGAGCAGCCAAACGTGATGGATGGTCGGCACGTCGTCGCGGAAGAAGCTCTCGGCGGTGGCGAGCGCACGCTCGGCCTCCGCGAGATCCCCCTCCGCCGCGAGCAGGGCGCCCACCGCGGCGGAGACGTTCGCGCCGAGCCAGCTCCGACCCATCCCGATCTGCCCGACCCCCTCCTTCGCCCGCTCGGCGTGAGTGCGAGCCGAGGACAGCCGGTCTTCCCCGACGGCCACCAGCGCCAGCGTCGCGCGCGCATGGATCATGCTCGGCACGGCGCGGCTGATCTCCGGATGCTCCAGGGCGCGAAGTGCGGCGGCCCGTGCCTTCTCGGGCTGGCCGTCGAAGTAGAGCGCCCGGGCGTACGCTGCCAGAGTGCCCGGGACGAACTCGTCGGAAGTGGCCTCCGCGAGCTCAACGGCACGGCGGCCGTTGTCCACCGCCCGGCCGACGCCCCCCTCGATCGAGAACGCCTGAACGAAGCGGGCCACGCACTCGACGTCAGCGTTCGCCGCCTCGGGCCGCTCGGAGAGAGCCCGGTCGACGAGCCCCAGGTAGCGCCGCCGCTCCATCGTGCCCGCGCTAATGAGCACGGTCGTGGCGGCCGCGAAGGCGGCGACCTCCGGACGTGCCATCAGGACGTCGTCCGGCAAGGTGTGCGCCCAGCGGAGAAGTGTCCGGCCGGCACCGCTGCGTATGAGCGCCAGGAGGTGCTCGGCGAGCAGCTCCGCGACGATCTCGTGCTCACCTGCAGCCGCCGCGTGGGCGATCGCATCCATCGCATCGCCCCGCGCCCGGAGCCACGTCGCGGCCCGGAGATGGATGCGTGACGACGCCCCCGGATCGGACGCATCCAGCTGCGCCTGCGCATGCTCGGCGAAGAGCGGGTGGATGCGAAAGCGGTCGCCGCGCTCGAGTCGAGACAGGAGAAGGTTGGCGCGCTCGAGCTCGGCAAGCCTATCGGCCGAGTCGCCCCGGTCGAGAACTGCGTCGCACAGCTCCGGCGTGAACTGGCCAAGCACGGCGACGCCGTACAGAAAGGCGCGGTGGTCTTCGTCGAGCGCCGCGAGGACCTCGGTGCTCAGGTAGTCGGCGACGAAGCGCTGGTCACCGCCGAACGCGGACACCGCAGCGGATGGGTCGTCCACGGCTTGCAGCCAGATGCCGGCGAGGACCAGCGCTGCGGGCCAGCCTTCCGTGCGCTCGACCAGCAGGTCGATCTGCTCGGCGCTCAGCTCCAGCTTGCCTTGAGTCACAAGCAGCGCAGTCGCCTCGGGCGAGGTGAAGGCGAGGTCGCTCGCCCGCAGCTCGGTGAGCTGTTGGGAGGCACGCAGCCGTGGAAGCCCGATATCCGGGTCGATCCGCGTGCTGACGATCACGCGCACGTTCTCGGGCATGCGGAGGAGCGCGTAGTCGATCGACGTCAGGCAGTCCCGCTCGGCCACGGTGTGGAAGTCGTCAAGCACGAGGATCACGGGCTCCCCGCAGCGGCCAAGGCCGCTCATCAGCTCGTCGACGACGTGCTCGACAGGGCTTCCTGCGACGCTCAGCCGATCAAACGCCGGTCGGCCCAGGCCCGGGCGAACCCGGTCGATCGCCGTCGCGACGTAAGTCCACAGCCGGCTCGGGTCGTTGTCGCCGGCGTCCAGGGTGACCCACGCCAACCCGGCGTCTTGGGTCGCGCACCACTTCCGGACGGCCGTCGTCTTCCCGTAGCCCGCCGGCGCCCCGACGAGCGTTAGCGCGGTGCCGGCGCCGGCATCGAGCGCGCGGAGGATGCGCGGGCGGTCAACCATGGCGCGGCGCACGCGCGGCGGCACGAGCTTGCCCTCGGCGAGCGGCGGCGGATGTCCGACGACCTGCCGGCTGCCCTCCCTGGCCCATCCTCGTCGGTTGCCATCACGGGCCTGCCGTCAGAGCGGGGTGCCCCGGCGCGGTCCGCCCGCGGCATCGTCCTGCAACGAGACGTCCCCCGGCGACCACGCCTCATCACATCACGGGGTCGATGATGGGCCAGGCCTCCTCGGCCTCGTCGCCGCGGATGAACAGCACCGGACCGCCCTTGACCGTCTCTTGGATCGGGTGGGCGTAGGCCGTAAACCGCGGCGCCGTGGAGCGGGCTTCGAGCTCGCGGCTACTCGACGAGCAGGCAGCGGGGCGGCAGACGGACGTGGATGGCGATCTCGGCCGAGTCCGCCTCGAGGGCGGTGCCCGGACGCCGGCCAAACGGAACTCCGGCCCACCGCGTGCCGCCCAGGGCGAGGATCGCTGCCAGCCGCGGCTGTGTCGTCCCGACCTCCATGGGCGGAAGCCTACGCGACGTGCCTCGCTTCGCGAATCGGGCGTTGCAGGATTGTCCGCTTCCCGTGGACTCGGGAGATATATGCGGACATGCGGACTGCACTAGTACGCGCCCTCAGGCATCGGAAGCGGCAGGAGACGGTAGCGATGCACCTTCCGTCCTCTATCTACGTGGTCGAAATGATCACCGTGCTCGGCGGTACAGCGAATCCAAGAGTCCCGGAGCTGAACCCCGAGCAGTACGAATCACCTGGGTGATTCCGTTTCCTCCAAGGGCGCGGGAATCCCGCGTTCACCCAGGTGAATTCAGCGGCCGGGCCTAAGGTCGGGGGCGGAGGCAGTACGTTGGCCTGGACCAACCAACGGAAGGGATTCGAATGGGTACCTGGCTCTGGATTCTCCTTGCGGTGGTGTACATCGGGCTTTTCCTCTGGCTTGGCCTGAGCACGCTCCGCAACGGACACGGATGGCTCTTCTTCTTTGGGATTTTCTTCCCGATCCTCTGGATCTTCGGTGCCTTCTCCGGTCCTGCGCGGGCGTAGCCCAACTAGCCGCAGATGACGCGAAATGGGAACAGAGCAATCGAATCAAGGAGGACTTGAAGATGCCACTAGGAGGAGACAGACGTCAGCGCAGGCGACGCGCCGCCGCGATCGGCGGGGCCGCCGTGGCCGCCAAGAAGCACCATGACGCGAAGGAAGCGCAGCAGGAGCAGGAGGCAGCAGCTCCACAGCAGGCTGCGCCCGGCGAGCCCGGCCAGGCGGCCGAGCCCGCCGCGGCAGGCGGACTGACCCCTGAGGTGATGGAGCAGCTCAAGCAGCTCGGCGAGCTTCACGAGCAGAACGTGCTCTCGGATGAGGAGTTCGAGCGCGAGAAGGCGAAGCTGCTGGGTTCCAGCTAAGCGACGGTCATGAACGCTCGAGAAATCGGAGGTCAGGATGACGGGTAAATCTGAGTTCAGTGCCGAGGAGTGGGAGCTGCTGCTGCAGGCTCCGCCGAACGCCGGGATGGTCGTGATCACCGCGGATCGCGGAGGCTCGATTCGCGAGACCTTCTCGATGGCCAAGTTCTACGCGGAGGCAAAGGAGGAAAGCGGCGACAGCGAGCTGCTCGACGAGATCGTCTCGGCGAAGCCCGAGGCGGACACCAGCCACTACGACTCGCCGGAGGAGTTCAAGGAGGCCTACCTGCAGAGCCTCCGCGACGCGGTCGAGCTGCTCGACGAGAAGGCGACGCGCGAGGAGCTCGAGGACTACAAGAAGTTCGTGCTGATTCTCGCCGACCGCGCCGCGAACGCTCGGAAGGAGGGATTCATGGGCCTGCGCGGCGAGCGCGTCAGCGATGCGGAGCGAGAGGCGATCGGCGAGATCGCCGCGGCGCTCGCCTAGCGGCGTGCGAGCCACAGCGACTGCCACCGGGCCCCGTCCTCTGATCCGTAAGACCATCGACCTGCTCGCTCCCTTCCAGCTCGCCGAGCGGCTCGCTTTGCCGCGCGCTGCGCGAGTCCGCGGCCTCGAGGCATGAGCCCCAAACAGGCCATCGCAGCGCACCCGAGCGTGGAGGAGCGCACCGAGCGCGGCCGCCGCACGCGCAAGGAGGTCCCGCGCAGCGCTCACGCGGCATGGGAGCCGGCACCGGGCCGGCATGATCCGGTCGACCTGCTCGAGGAGCAGGCGGCCACACGGGTTCCCGAGCTCGTTCCCCTGCGCTACGGGCGGATGCTGGTCTCACCGTTCACGTTCTATCGAGGCGCGGCCTACCTGATGGCCGCCGACCTCGCGGCGCAGCCGCGCACCGACCTCAACACGCAGCTCTGCGGTGACTCCCACCTCTCGAACTTCGGCACCTTCGCCGCACCCGATCGGACCCTGGTGTTCGACGTCAACGACTTCGACGAGACGCTGCCCGGTCCGTTCGAGTGGGACCTCAAGCGGCTGGCGGCGAGCTTCGCGATCGCCGGGCGCGATCGCGGCTTCGCCAAGAAAGCCCGCGCGGTCGTCAACCTCGAGGTCGGCCGCTCATACCGCGAGGCGATGCGGGGACATGCGGCCGAGCGCACCCTCGACACCTGGTACTCGCGCGTCCACGTCGAGGAGATCCTCGCGCGCGCGGCCGAGGTCGGAACGAGGAAGCAGCTCAGGCGTGCTGAGAAGAACATCGCCAAGGCGCGTTCGAAGGACAGCCTCAGGGCCTTCGGCAAGCTGACCGAGGCGGTCGACGGCGAGCTGAGGATCCGCAACGACCCGCCGGTGATCGTCCCGATCCACGAACTCTTCGACGCCAAGCAGCATCGGGCCCTCGACGAGGCGCTCCAGACCCTGATCCGCTCCTACCGCGCGACGCTGCCCGGCGACCGCCGGCAACTGCTCGAGCGGTTCCGCTACGTCGATGCCGCCCGCAAGGTCGTCGGCGTGGGCAGCGTCGGAACGCGCGCCTGGATCATGCTTCTGCTCGGCCGCGACAACGCCGATCCGCTGTTTCTGCAGTTCAAGGAGGCGGAGGCATCGGTGCTCGAGCCCTTCTTGGGCGCGAGCGAACACGAGCAGCACGGTCAGCGCGTCGTCGAGGGCCAGCGGCTGATGCAGGCCGCCGGCGACATCATGCTCGGCTGGGTGCGTACCAGTGACGTCGACGGCGTCCAGCGCGACTACTACGTGCGCCAGCTCTGGGATGCGAAGGGCTCGGCGCTGGTCGAAATGATGAACCCGACCGCGCTCGCCTACTACGCCGGCGTCTGCGGCCGGACCTTGGCTCGCGCCCACGCTCG
The DNA here is from genome assembly GCA_963833375.1 of uncultured Solirubrobacterales bacterium. Lineage (GTDB taxonomy): Bacteria > Actinomycetota > Thermoleophilia > Solirubrobacterales > 70-9 > DASUPK01. The sequence goes on along the minus strand of CAWHXR010000010.1, from coordinate 798,363 downwards.
GGCCGGCGACAGCGTCGCGATCGCCGCCTACCTCGGCCGCGGCGACCCCTTCGACCGCGCCCTGGCGGAGTTCGCGGAGGCCTATGCCGACCAGAACGAGCGTGACTACGCGGCGGTCGTCGAAGCCGCCGAGTCGGGCCGGATCACGGCGGAGACCGTGGTCTGATGCGAGCTCACCTCGTGGACCGATGAACAAGGCCCGGCTGGCGGCAATCCTGGCGATCGGATTGGGCGGGCTGGTGCTCGCCGCCGCCGCCTACTCGACGATCACCGAGTTCCCGCGCGGACTGATCGTGGCTGCGCTGCTGATCGGCGCCGCGGTCGCGGGATGGTACGGGCTGATCCGTCGCGGCATCGCAAGGGTCGCCGGCCTGGGCTGCGCGGCGCTGCTCGTGCTCGCGTGCGTGCTCATCGTCATCCTCGACGGCGGCGTGCCGGAGGCGATCCTCGTCGCGGCGGCGGCGTTCGGCGCCGTCACCGCGGCCAAGGCCGCCGTCTCCATCCACGTCCCCCTCGCCGACGCCGTGCCGCCGGCGCACCCAGTGCTCTTCTTCAACCCGAAGTCGGGCGGAGGCAAGGCCGAGAGGTTCAAGCTCGCGGACGAGGCGCGAGCGCGTGGAATCGAGCCGATCGAGCTCACACGCGGCACAGACCTCGAGCAGCTGGTGCGCGACGCGGTCGCCGCCGGCGCCGACGGGCTGGCGATGGCCGGCGGCGACGGCTCGCAGGCGATCGTTGCCGCAATCGCCTCCGAGCTCGATTTGCCATATGCATGCATCCCCGCCGGGACCCGAAATCACTTCGCTCTCGACCTCGGCGTCGATCGCGACGACGTCGTCGGCGCGCTCGACTCATTCGTCGACGGCGGTGAGCGCCGGGTCGACCTCGCAGAGGTGAACGGCCGAGTGTTCGTCAACAACGTCTCGCTCGGCCTCTATGCGGAGGCGGTCCAACGCGAGGGCTATCGGGAGGCGAAGCTGCGGACGATCCTCGACACGCTGCCCGACGCGCTCGGACCCGAGGGCGAGGGCATCGACCTGCAATGGACCGGGCCGGGCGGCAGTGAGCACTCATCGGGGGCGGCGATCCTGGTTTCCAACAACCGCTACCGGCTCGGCAAGGCGGTCGGGTCCGGCACCCGGCCACGTATCGACGACGGACTGCTCGGGATCACAATCGCCGGCGCGCCCACCGGGCACAGGGACGGCGGAAGGCTGCTCCAAAGACCATGGCGTGAGTGGTCGGCCCCCGAGTTCGAGGTCCGCGCCGAGGGCCCGATCGCCGCCGGCATTGATGGCGAGGCGCTCGCTCTCCAGGCCCCCCTTCGCTTCCGCATCCGGCCCTCCGTCCTGCGGGTGCGGATCGCACGCCAGCACCCCGGCGCCTCGCCCTCCGCCGCGATTCCCGAAGGCATCGGAGACGGGATCCGCACCCTGCTGCGGCGCGCCGCCGGCCGAGAGACCACGGGCGCCGCTGCCCCCGATCCCGGTCACACCAATTTGGCGTGAACAGGGTTCCCAACCGCGACCGACAAGGAGCAGAGATGGACATCATCGAGATCGAGAAGAAGGAGACCCTGGGACGCGAGGAAGTGGCCAACCGCCTTCGTGCGCTGGCCGACATGCTGGCGCGAAACAACGACGTCGAGTTCGAGCAAGGCGGGATGAAGATCAATGTCCATGTTCCCGATGAGGTGCATTTCAAGGTCGAGCTCGAGGTCGAGACCGAGGAGCGAGAGCTCGAAATCGAATTGAAGTGGTGACCGCGGCACATCGAAATCTCGGCCAGGGTCACACAAGCAGTCACTCTCCATGCAAAGCGCCGCTTCTCGTCTACTGCCCGAGATCGCCCGATCCAGGCACGGAGATCGGCTCAAACAAATGACGTTGGGGCACACCCCAACGTCTAATGGACTCCGCCACGGGGCTGCTTTCCACACGCTCGTCCCCGGCCTCCGTCGGACTGACACTTACCGGCGCTCCGGCGCATCCGGTAAGCGATGGACGCGCAAACCGTGCGTCCAACTGTGCGTCCAACTCCCGACTTCGAGGCGAACTGAGAGCACCTCAGCACGCCTGAGACGCGCCTAGCGGGCCTCAGACGACCCCTCCTCGCCGGCATCATAATCCGCGTGTCGGGGGTTCGAGTCCCTCCTCCGGCACCTGCGAAAGCCCCGCTGTGAAGGGGTTTCTCATGTGTGATCGGAGCCCGGAAGGGCCCAGGGTGGCAACAGAGTGGCAACGGAGGACGCCTGTCGCGATCGGCCAGATGTCCGTTTTGAGCCTGGGGCTCGAGTGGGGGAGGGTTCATCAGCCGAGGCGCCGGCTCGTCATACCGCACGGAACAAAGCGCACGTAATGAGCGGTCGGTTCGCGCCAAGCTCGAACCGGATCCGGCGACCCCTTGTTACGTGATCACGGAGCCGGGAATCGGCTACCGACTGCGCGCGGAGCAGTGATCTGCGCCTGGGCGCAGAATTAGCGAAATCTCTACGCGGCCCAGGCGATCCTTAGCGGGTGTTTAGCGGGTCGCACTCGATCATGGAATTGGGAAGCCATGGCCGAGCTCAAGCAACGCGGATATCACTCGGCGCTCGTCCCGATCCTGGGCACCAGCGTCGATAACGAGGCGATGGCGCGGGCCGCGAAGCTGGTCGGGCCCGACGGTGCCGTAGAGGCCGTTTACGTGCTCAAGGTTCCCGAACAGCTGCCGCTCGACGGAGGTCTTGAGCAAGAGGAGCAGGAAGCGTGGCGGGTGCTGGAAGTAGCACGTCTGCAGGCGAAGGTCGCCGGCTGCAGTGTGCGCTGCCGGCTGATCCGGACGCGGAGCCCGGGGCGCGCGATCGTCGAGGAGGCGGAGGAGCGCGGCTCGGACCTGATCTACATCTCGACTGAGCACGCCCCCAGCGAGGAGGGGCTGCTCGGCCCGACGACCACATACGTGCTCGCCCACCGGCCCTGCCGAGTCATCGTCGAGCACGATCCGACCACCGCTGGGATTGGACAGAACGGAGACGGCGTAGTCCCGGCGGGTGTGTTTGTCGGGGGCGGATAGCGTGAGCGAAATCGATCCGCGGCACAAACATCCTCTTCACGAGGCATCGCACAGGGTTGGTGTGAAGGAGCCTCCGAAAGCAGAGGATGGCAAGGTACGCACGGGCAAGCGGCCCGGCGAGAAGCAGATCTTCAACGAGGCTTCGCACAAGCTCGGCTACTGGCGGCCAGAGGCTCCGAGTGACAAGGAAGAGGACGCGGAGGCCGTTCGCCTGCGCTTCGAAGCGCTGCAGGACACCAAGCGGGACGTAATCACCGACGCCAGCAAGCTCGTGCTCGCACTTGGCGCCCTCGGCGTCGTCTACGGCGACATCGGGACGAGCCCGCTGTACACCGAGCAGGTCATCTTCACGACCCACCGAGCCGCCGCGCATGCGACGACGGCTGGCGTCTACGGGGTCGTCTCGCTGATCTTCTGGGCCCTGACGATCATCGTCTCAATCAAGTACGCGGGGTTCATCATGCGCGCCCACAACCGTGGGGACGGCGGCATCATGGCGCTGGCCTCCCTCCTCCAGCGTCACAAGGCCACCCGCGTGGCGACGCTGGTGACCCTCGGCATCTTCGGCGCCGCGCTGTTCTTCGGCGACGGGATCATCACGCCCGCGATCTCGGTCCTCGGCTCGGTTCAGGGCCTGAAGGTGATCGAGCCGCAGCTCGCTCACCTCGTGCTGCCGATTTCGGTTGTGATCCTGCTCGCCCTCTTCTTCATCCAGCGGCGCGGGTCGGGCACGATCGGATTTCTGTTCGGTCCAGTGATCCTGGTCTGGTTCATCGCGATCGGGCTCCTGGGACTGAACCAGGTGCTGAAGGATCCGGCAGTCTTTCAGGCGCTGTCACCCACGTGGGGGGCTCGGTTCCTGGCCGACCACGGCGCGGCGGGATTCCTGACGCTCGGCGGCGTCGTCCTCGCCGTCACCGGCGCGGAGACCCTCTACGCGGACAGGGGTCACTTCGGCGCCGGGCCGATTCGGCTCGGCTGGTTTGCGGTCGCGTTCCCCGCCCTGATGCTCAACTACCTCGGCCAGGGGGTCCTGATCCGCGATGACCCGAGCACCGCGGTCAACCCCTTCTTCCTGATGGTTCCCGACTGGGCGCAGTACCCGATGCTCCTCCTCGCAACTGCGGCGACCATCATCGCCTCCCAGGCCGCGATCTCGGGTTCGTTCTCGGTTGCCCGGCAGGCGGTCCAGCTCGGGTACCTACCACGCCTCACCGTCCTGCACCCCTCGAAGGTCGAGGGGCAGATCTACGTCCCGATCGTCAACTGGGGGCTCTGTATCGGGGTGATCACGCTGGCGCTGATCTTCCAGTCCGCCGACAAGCTCGGAGACATCTACGGGGTCGCGGTCACCGGAACGTTCATCCTCAACACGGTGCTCTTCGCGGCCGTCGCCCGGCGGCTCTGGGGAACTCCGAAGCGCAGGCTCGTGCCGATCGTGGTCCTGTTCTTGACCGTGGAGGTGTCGTTCTTCGCCGCCAACATCGCCAAGGTCGAGCATGGTGCGTGGCTTCCGCTCGTCGTTGCGCTGCTGATCTCGATCGTGATGATCACCTGGCGCCGGGGCCAGGAGATCGTCACCCGCAATCGGACCGCCAAGGAGGGGTCCCTCACCGAGTTCCTGGATCGCCTCTCTGCCGAGGACCCTCCACCGACCCGAGTTCCCGGCGTGGCCGTCTACCTCCATGCGACCAAGGAGACCGCCCCGCTGGCGCTCCGGATCGAGGTCGAGAACACCCACACGTTCCCGCAGAGGGTCGTGATTGTCTCGGTGGATATGGTCAGCATCCCGCACGTCGAGGATTTCGAGCGGTTCACGGTCGAGGAGATCGGCGACGATTTCAGGGTGTTTCACGTGACGGTCAGGAACGGCTACCACGAGCCGATCGACGTCCCGGCCGCGCTGCGGCTCTGCCGCAAGCAGGGTCTTCTCGAGCGCAACCTCGACCTCGAGCATGCCACGTACTTCGTTTCGCGAATCGCGATCAAGCCGACCGACGCCCCGCCGATGCGGCCTTGGCGCAAGAAGCTGTTCGTCGGGATGGCCCGGAACGCGACGCGCCCGATCGACGCCTTCCAGCTGCCAAGCGATAGGACGGTGATCGTCGGCTCGCAGATCGCTCTGTGATCCCGGGGTGGTTCCCGGCTTCGTAGCTAGTTTCCGGCCATACCCCGCCCGCTGCGGGCACCTAGCCAGCGCCGTTCGGCGGCGCCGGCAGGGGCCCTCCCAGTTCGGTCCAAGCCGGGGGCCGGTAGGACTCGCCGGGTCGGCCGCCGACGGGCGACCATGCGAAAACCCTGCGGGCCCAGGCATGATGCGCCGCTTCTGCGCCGGACCAACCCGTACGAAGACGCCGCGCTCGAGCACGTGCTCCTCGCCGGAATGCCCCATGGGATCGACTCATCGGCCCTTTTGACCCGATCCGGTGAATCGATTCAGCGTCACCTGCCGGCGAATGCCCGCCGATCCGGGCCTATGACCCGGGTGCTCAGGGCACAGCCAGAGACCGGAATGGCCGACGGCGTGATCGAGCGCCTGCGCGACGAGGATTGAGCCGGGCTATCGAGTGCCGCTTGCATGGAAGGCAGTACTCCGCCGGGAGATACTGCGTGGGCGATGTCGGAGGAGAACGTCGAAATCGTGCGACGAAGTCTCACTGAGTTCGGCGAGTCCCAGCGCCTCCCCGACCACCCCTCCCCTTGAAAGTCGGAGGATCTGAAAAGGAGGCTCATTCGGGGAAACAGGGTTGTGCTACCCCCTCGGAATCCCGCGACCTAGCTGCTTCCGGAGTCACACACAAATTGCGATCTGTGCTCGGCCATGCTCGGCCGAGACGTCAGACCACAGGACCACTGCTTTGCTTGGAAAGCGCAACTCCGCGAGAGATACTGCGTGGGCGATGTCGCAGGAGAACATCGAGATCGTGCGCAAGCTTGCTGAGCAATTCAATTTGCTCATGCGCGGCGAGCTGTCCAGCGAGGCATTAGCGGAACCTTTCGACCCCGGGATCGAGCTGCACTGGCATGGCGAGCGAACGTACCCCGATACCCCACAGCATCTTCGGGGCGCCCCAGAGTTCATCGCGTTCTCTGAGCAGTATCGAGACGGGTGGGCCGACCTAACGCAGGAGTCGCTTGAGCTCCTCGAGGCGCCTGGCGGTCGCGTTCTGGCTTTGATTCGCCAAAGCGGCCAGGGGAGGGAAAGCGGCGTCCCGATCGTCGTCCACTTCTTTGAGGTCTTGACGATCCGAGATGGAAAGGTGCGCAAGGTGGAGTACTTCCGCCATCGCGCCGAAGCCCTCGAAGCCGCCGGGCTTCAGGAGTAGGCGATGTCGGAGGAGAACGTCGAGAACGCCCGTCGCGGCTATGCGACCCTGAACGAGGCGTATCGAGCTGGCGACCCGTCGATCCTTTTGCCCATCCTGGAGGAGTACTGGGATCAGGATGTCGTCTTCGAACCAGGCGGGGTGCTCCCGGATAGCACCCCGCGCCCGCACCAGGGATGGGATGGCGTGCTCGCGTTCATCGGTAATCAGATGGAGGCGTTCAGTGAGGGATGGTTCGAGGCGACGGAGTTCATCGACCGCGGCGACTACCTGATCGTTCCGAATCGGTTCGGCGGACGCGCCAGGCACACCGGGCTCCCGGTCGAGTTCTCGCTTGTCCACCTGATCACCATCCAGAACGGGAAGGTGACCCGAGTGGAGGTGCATCGGACCAAGGCCGAAGCCCTCGAAGCCGCCGGGCTTTCGGAGTAGGCGATGTCGGAGGAGAACGTGGGCACGCTCCAGCGAGCCCATCAGGCCTGGAACGCCGACAATCTGGACGCCTTCTTGGCCGAGGCTGATCCCGAGGTCGAGTGGCATACCGCCCTTGAGCAAGCCTTGGAGGGCAGAGCAAGCACCTATCGGGGTCACGACGGCGTGCGACAGGCCTGGAGCGAATATCGCAGCCAGGCGTGGGGAGGTTTCATGTCTCAGATTCAGGAGATTCGCGACCTCGGCGAGTCGGTTCTGCTCCTCGGCCATCTCGACGCAAGCGGCCGCACGTCTGGTATCGAGCTCAGCCAGGAATTCGGGCAGCTCGTCACCTTCCGAGACGGGAAGATCCTCCGGACCGAGGATTTCCTCAGCCACGCCGAAGCCCTCGAAGCCGCCGGGCTGTCGGAGTAGCTGCTTTGGACGAGAAGCAGTAGCCCGAGCAAGACCGCTGCTTTGCATGGAAAGCAGCGGTTCGCGCGAGATACTGCGTGGGCGATGTCGGTCCAGAAAGTCGAGTTGCTGCGTGAGGCAACAGACGCCTTCAATCGACGGGATGGCGCGGCATTCGATGCACTTCTCGCTCGCGGCGCAGAGATCGTGCCGGTGAGGGCGGCGTTGGAAGGGACCGTTTATCGGGGCGCCGACGCTGGCTCCCAGTACTGCGCGGCTGTCGATAAGACCTGGGACTCCCTCAGCTGGGAGATCGAGGAAGTTCGCGACGTCGGAGACGCCGCTCTTGCCGTGGGACGCATCCGCGGCAAGGGACAGGACAGCGGTGCCGTCATCGACACATCTGCGGCGTGGGTCGCCCACTTCCACGGTGGACTGATCGCTCGCTTCCGTACTTACACCGACCGTGGCGAAGCCCTCGAAGCCGCCGGGCTGCGGAAGTAGGCGATGTCGCAGGCGAACATCTGGCACCTCAACATCAGCTACATCGGCACCGGTGAGGACGGAGAACGCGCCAACGACATCATCGTTACGGCGCGTAAGCAAGGGAAGCCGGTCTACGGCGAAGGCCCTTGGTGGAACGTCGCTTACGAGAACCTCGAGACCCGCGAAGCCGCGCTGAGTGCTCTCAGCATCGATCTGGACGAGATCGACCCAGGCTGGCGGGACGTACTCGAGGTCAGATAGGCGATGTCGGAGGAGAACGTCGAGGTCATCCGAAACGTCTTCGCGATGATCGACCGCGGCGACGCGCAAGCCTGGGACCTGCTTCCCCCGGATTTCGTGATCGATCTGTCGCGGCGGCTCATAGACCCCGTGGTGCTTCGTGGGCCCGATGAAATGCGTGCCTTCTATCGCGACCTTGATGCGACCTGGGCGGATGGGGCAAGGGTGGAGGTCGTAGAATTGATCGACGCGGGCGACAAGGTGCTCGTGCTGATCCGCTTCAGTGGCCGCGGCAAGACGAGCGGTGCTGAGGTTGAGGCTCTTGTCTGGAACCTGTGGACGTTCCGCGGTGGCGAGCCAGCCAGGTGGACCTACTTCGGAGAAGACCGAGCCGAGGCCCTCGAAGCCGCCGGGCTCCGGGAGTAGCAGCTCGCCCCCTTTCAGGCCGCGACCCGCAGTGGGGGCAGCGTCAGGCCATTGGTGAATAGAGGGCGGTACTCGTGAGAAGGCCGGGCACTACTGCTTTGCATGGAAAGCGGAACTTTGGGGTTAGTTCGCGGCTGCCTGTGCGCCACCCCGGGCGCGGCCTATCGTCCCCTTGTCAGATCGTGACGGCTTTGGCAGAATCGTCGCCGGTTTCTGCTTGTAGGTAGAGCAAGACGGGTCCCCGGTCCGTTGAGGGGAACGGGGCAAACGGATTGCGTTTCTTTGAAGAGGAAGGAGACGCGAATGCGACCTGTTGACTATTCGAACGCTGGCTCGGCGGATCTAACGGGCAAGCCGGCTGAGATCCAGACTCAGCAAGACGGCGACTCGGTCACCATCACTGTCCACGGCGAGATCGACCTATCTATGGCGGACGATCTCGATGCCGCGATCCGCGACGCCGAGGACACGGAGATCGGACAGATCGTGGTGGACTTGTCCGATCTCGCCTTCCTGGATTCCAGCGGCCTAAGCGTTCTCTTGAAGGCAAGCGTGCGGAGCCGAGAGGACGGCAACCGGATCAGCTTCGTGCCGTCAAAGCATGAGGTCGTGACGAGGCTGATCGCCTTGACCGGAACAGGCGAAATCTTCGACTGAGGCTGTCCGCCGCCTCTTCCCAGGTGGTGTGCAGGACGGAGAAGCCCCCGACGCACCAGGTCCGGGGGCTTCTTCCGGTTCAGTGCCGCTTTGGACGAAAAGCGGCTACGGCCTACTCTGGCGTAATCGCCAGGACGACAGGATCCGTCGCGGTGGTCGACCGCCCGCGAATCCGCTGTGTTCGCCCCGGAGCGGACCGTGGTGGAGGTGCAGCGCTTCAGGGCCTGGCTCAGCCAGAACGGCCTCAGGGCAGGGATCTACGTCGCGGCGGGACTGGGTGTGCTGCTGGTCGTCCGTGGCGTGATCGAGTTCCTTACCTGAGCAACACGGTCGTAGGAGACCTCCCCGACATCAGCACCGGCCCGATCGGACCGAATCTCAACCATCGGGCTTGCGCCGCCGCTTCCGCTTGCGCCCCGATTGGTTTCTGCCCGCGTAGGCCGCCGCCAGACTCGCCGCCTAGCACTCGCGGGCCCGATGCGTGCTATTCCCCGTGCGCGGCTGTCTCGTCGGCGATCGCCTCACCCTCCGGAGCGGGCAGCGGCGTCAGCTGCGCTAGCTCGCTGCGCAGCTCGCGGACCAGCGGATGGTCCGGAATGACGGCTTCGAGCGAGAGCAGGCTCTCGGTGTAGTGGTGAAGGCGTCGCCGGCGGGGAGGATTCCCGCCGCGCAGCGATCGGGCCAGCTGCTCTCGGTACTCGCGGACTTTGGCGATCTTGTCGGCGGCGAAGAGGACCGCCGCCGGTTCGCCGCTTCCGGTGGCCCGCTTGCGGAGCGCGGCCTTGCGGTGGCGGTAGGAGCGGATAGAGGGTTGCTGGGTAACCGCGGCCACCAGCGCCGCGACCTCAGGGCCAAAACGCAGTGCGAGATCGGAGGGGGTCGCCGCGGTGCGCTCGAGCGTGTCGTGCAACAGCCCGGCTGCCACGAGCGGGTCGGGAGCGCCGGAGGCGTGGAGCAGTAGCGCGACCTCGCGTGGATGCTCGATGAACGCAGCGCCATCGCTCACCCGCGTCTGTCCGCCGTGCACGTCGCGGGCGTACTCCCAAGCCGCTTGGGACAGTGGTAGATGGTCGAGAAAGTCGGGGGCTGAGGTGGACACGACGATCAATCATCTAGCGCTGCTGGTCCTCGGGCGCGCCGCCTGAGGGGTCGACCTCGCCCCGCTCGATCCGGCCGGCCAGGTCTTGGCGCGCGGGAGCGCTGCCAGGATCAAGGACGCCGGACCCCGCGGCCACTGAGATCGCGCTACCGCCGCGGCCGCGCAGCACCACGGCGCAGCCGACGGCGATGAGGGCCCCGACGATCGGGCCGACGAGGTACACCCAGTAGCTGGTGAAATCGCCGCTCACCAGCGCGGGACCGAACGAACGCGCCGGATTCATCGAGACGCCGCTCACGGGCGCCGCCCACAGGCCCGCCAGAGCGATGTAGCCGCCGACGCCGAGCGCGGCGATCGCGCCGACGTTCTGCGCCGCGGACGCGGTGCCGAGGATCACGCTGACCAGGCCGGCGGTCAGCGCGACCTCCATCAGCAGCGCCTGCCAGTTCTCATACCCCGGTCCGGGCAGCGTGGCGCCCAGGTGCTCGACGTTGCCGAACACCGCCAGCAGGAACAGGCACGCCAGCGTCGCTCCGACGAGCTGGATGATGATGTAGCCCGGCAGCCGCTTCCACGGGAAGTCGCCGCGCATTGCGAACGCGAGCGAGACGGCCGGGTTCAGGTGCGCGCCGGAGATTGCCCCCATGAACAGGATGATCGCCATGACCATGAGACCGGGCGCGACGACGGCCGCGGCAAGGCTGATCTGGCCCTTGGCGTGAAGCAGCCCGCCGCCGGCCGCGACCAGGACCAGGAAGAACGTCCCCAGCAGCTCGGAAAACAGGCGGCGCCACTCAAGCCGCGGATCATCGAAGTCCTTGCGATCCCCGAACTCGAGCGTGAGCAGGTGACGCGCACGGGGAGCGAGCGGAAAGCCCGCAACGTCGAACTGGCCAGGATCGTCCCGATTCTCAGGGTCGTCCGCCATCGGGCCCCTACCCCAGGTCCCTCTCCACCTCGATGCGGCCCGACTTGGCCGCGTCGGCGAGCGCAGCGTAGTCGAGCTCGTTTTGGTCCGCGTAGCGCTCGGAGAACTCGGCGATCGCCTGATCGAAGCTGTCGCTCTTGCCGAGGTAGGCGCCGATCGCGATCCGGTCGCCGGATCGTGCATGGGCTCGCGCCAGCGTCCAGCCGCAGACGCGCCCGTATATCTCCAGCCCCTCCGGTGGCAGGGTCTCGATCTCGACCGATCGCTTCCCGTCCCAAAGCTGGCGCACGTAGAAGTCTCGCTTTTTGTCGTCCCACCCGAGCGCCGGAAGCCAGCCGAGAAGGATGTCGCTCGAGGCCTGCATCAGCCACTGGCCCTCGACCACCCGCTCGCCGTGGTTTCCGAACTCGCTCTCCCCGACGTAGGGCTCGAGCACCGAGGCCTCGGCCTCCTTGGCCTGCAGGAAGAGCGGGTCCTGCCCGTCGCGGCCCATCATCAGCACCACCCAGGCGCGCGTGCCGACGCTGCCGACCCCGACCACCTTGCGGGCCATTTCCACGTACCGGTAGCTGTCGAAGAGGTGGCGGCGGTCCCCCTTGAGGCTCTTGCGGTAACGGCCGAGCATCTCGACGATCCGCTCCTCGAGCGCTTGGCGCTGATCCTCCGAAACCAGCTCGCCAGCCGGAACCAGCAGCGGCGGATCGCTGATGATCCGCGGCTCGCCATCGACCTCGTGGACGAGGCGATCGAACGCCCTGAGGCTGTTCTTCTTCCCGGCCTTGGCCACGTTCTTACGCGCCGCCTTCATCTGCTTGGCGTCGGCGACCTTGGCCACGTCGGCGAGCAGGGTGTCGACATCGAGGCGCGCGTACCAGACGTCGAAGTTCCGCATCGCGGCGAAGTTCCGCATCGCCTCGCGGTACTCGCGGACCGTTCTGAGGACGGCGCGGCGGGTCTCCTTCGGGGTGAAGTCGCGATCGCGCCCAGCGATCGCGAAACTGGCTGCGAGACGCTTCAGGTCCCACTCCCAGGGCCCGGGAAGAGTCTCGTCGAAGTCGTTGACGTCCATCACCAGCCGGCGGTCGGGGGCGGCGAAGACCCCGAAGTTCGAGAGGTGGGCGTCGCCGCATAGCTGGACCTGAATCCCGGACTGGGGAGTCTTCGCGAGATCCATCGCCATGATCGCCGCTGCGCCGCGGAAGAACGTAAAGGGCGAGGCCAGCATCCGCCCGTAGCGGATCGGAACGAGTTCTTGGACACGGCTCTTGGCCTGGTCCTCGAGCACCTTGACCGGATCTCGCCGGCGGGCTGCCGGTTCCCAGTCTCCGTGACTCGATCGAGAAGTTTTCTCGCGCGCCGCCTTGCCGGCCGCTGCGCGGTCAGTTGCCGAGGCGAATACGTCGGTTGGACGGGTATTGGCGGGCGTGCGAGACATGGCTGGGATGCTGGCCGGCGTTGCCGTGCTGTCCTATCCCGACTAGCTGGGCAGCGCCTCGAGTTCCTTCTCGAGCTCCTTCGCGTCGGCGTCAATTTCGCGCTCTTCGCTCCTCTGCGCACGGGTGAGCGCCTTGTCGAGCTGCTCCTGAACGCGTGACTTGCCGATCACGATCAGCGCGGCCTGGCCCTCGTCAAGGTGCTCGCCAAGCTCCTTGGCGTCGCTCCGAGACATGCCGCCGAGAGCGTGGCCGATCCCGCCTCCGGCGGCGGCGCCGACGACCGCGGCACCGATCACCGCCGGCGGAAAGATGATCCCCACGAGCGCGCCGACGGCGGCGCCGGTCCAGGCGCCGTGCTGGGTGGGCTTCTCGTGCTTGGTCACGTGGACCTTGCCTTCGTCGTCCTTGGACATCAGCGCGACGTCGTAGCTGCCGACCAGGTCGGCGGAGTGCAGGTCGAGCAGCGTGTCGTAATCAGCGTCGGCGTCCGCGGGCTCCGCGTACACCGCCGCGTAGACGAATACCGGGTTGTCGCTCATCGTCTATCTCCTCGTCGTATGGGCGAACGCTCGCGGTGCGCTGCGCCTGAATCCCAACTGATCGTTCGTAATTGGTTCGAGCCATGACCCGACTAATTCATATTGGCGCGGCGTCGCGGCCAGGGCATCACCCTGAGAGGGTGAAACCCAGTGGCAACCGAGGCGAGGAAGCCGCTCACGTGCGGATGGACATCCAACTCCCTCTGGAACCCCCGCTCCTGACGAGCAGCGGCGATGAACGTCAGGCAGACGCCGGATATCCAGCCCCTGTCCATCTTGTCGCTAGAGCCGGGGCGAGCCCGCGCCGTGCGAAGCCGGGAATCTGATGCCGAGGGGAGTCGTGACGGGCCTTCGAGAAGAAGATTGCGAGTCGGAGCTAGAGCCTGACTTGTCTTCGAGCAACGCAGAACAGGCGACGACGAGCTTTCGCCGCTCCAGAATCAGACCGATATGGGCGACGGGAACAAATTCTCGTCGGATGGTTTGGCTCTCGGGCCCCGCCGACTCCGCTGGTCCTCTCCGGGGATTGTCCATCGAGCTTTTATTTCACCCGGTGCGGGTGAGGCGCGGCCTTTGCACAGATGCCATGGTCCGAGCTCGATGCCAGCACGTTGCGCCGGTGCGCGTCGTCACGCCGAATACTCCGTCGAGGGGCCCTGATGTGCCGCTGGAACGCGTACATCGGGCAGCCACTGTTGATCGACGAGTTGCTCTACAAGCCGAAGCACGGGCTGATCGACGAGAGCCTGCACGCCCGCATGGGCGCAGAGACGACGAACGGGGACGGCTTTGGCCTCGGCTGGTACCCGCCCGACATGCCCACCGATCCGGCCCGTTACCGCAGCGTGAATCCGGCCTGGAATGACGCCAACCTGCGGGACCTGACCCAGCACATCGAGTCCCCCCTGTTCCTCGCGCACATTCGCGCCGCGATCGGCAGTCCGGTGCAGCAGACCAACTGCCATCCGTTTCGTCATGGACGCTGGCTCTTCGTCCACAACGGAATGATCTCCGGATTCGCGGACATGCGACGCGAGATGCTGGTGGCGATCGACCCGGAGCTGTTCGATGGGGTCACTGGCTCGACCGACTCCGAGACCCTCTTTTATCTGGCCCTCGGTTATGGACTGGAGGACGACCCGCTCGGGGCAATGGAGCGGGCCGTCGGATTCGTCGAGCAGCTTGCTGAGTCGCACGGGATCGAATCCCCCGTCCAGATGACTATCGGGATCGCCGACGGCGAGCGGCTCTGGGCGATCCGCTATTCGAGCAAGGGCGAGTCAAGAACCCTGTTCGTGTCCGAGGACGTCGAAGCGGTTCAGCGTCTGCACCCTGAGAACCCCAGGCTGCGCGAGCTCACCGAGGGCGACCGACTGGTCGTCTCCGAGCCCCTGGCCGACCTGTTCGGCGCCTGGACCGAGGTGCCCGAGTCAACCGGCCTCCTGATCGAGGATGGTTCCGTCGACCAGCGGCCGTTCGAGCCTCAGCCACCCAAATAGGCTGGCTCCGGTGAAGGACGGGTCACACCCCGAAGAGACGTCCTCGATGAGGGCCCCGTGTTGCGCCCCCGACGCGCAGCACGAGGCGCCGGCCGCGCCGACCGTGGCGATCGCCGCCGGCAGCGAGGCCCGGCCGGCCGAGGACATGGTTCTGATCGGGAAGGGCTCGTTCCGGATGGGCAGCGATGACCGCTGGGCCTACCCTGCCGACGGCGAGGGGCCGGTGCGCGAGGTCTCGCTCGATTCCTTCCGGATCGACGCCGAGGCGGTCTCGAACGAGGGCTTCGCCTCCTTCATCGAGGCGACCGGATACGCGACCGAGGCGGAGCGATTCGGCTGGTCCTTCGTCTTCGCGGGGCTCCTGCCGGACCACTTCCCGCCCACCCAGGCGGTTGTCGAGGCTCCGTGGTGGCGCAAGGTGGAGGGAGCCGACTGGCAGCACCCAGACGGCCCGCAGTCCTCGCTCGAGGGTCGCCTCGATCACCCCGTCGTACATGTCTCCTGGAACGACGCCCAGGCGTATTGCACCTGGGCGAGCAGGCGCCTGCCGACCGAGGCCGAGTGGGAGTTCGCGGCCCGCGGCGGACTCGATGGCAAGGCCTTCCCCTGGGGCGATGAGCGCGAGCCGGGCGGCGAGCACCGGATGAACGTCTGGCAGGGCGCCTTCCCGACCAAGAACACCGAGGCCGACGGCTACTACGGAACCTGCCCCGTGGACGCCTTCCCGCCCAACGGCTTCGGGCTGCACAACGTGACGGGCAACGTCTGGGAATGGGCCGCGGACTGGTTCGATCCAGCGTTTCACCGGCGGGACCGAGACCACGATCCCCGGGGTCCCGCCGCGGGCACGCTCAGGATCCAGAAGGGCGGCTCGTACCTCTGCCACGACTCCTACTGCCGGCGCTACAGAGTGGCGGCCCGGCAGGGCAACTCACCGGACAGCTCGACCGGTAACACCGGCTTTCGCTGCGCCCGCGACGGCTAAGGTTCAGCCCGGCTCTTCGGCCATCTTCTGCTGAGCGTCCGCGAGCGCAGCCTTCACGGCCTGGACGTGGCGCCCTTCGGCCTCGCCCTTCACCTGCTTCACGGTGCGGGTCACCGCGGGCTCGACCTTCTCGGCCTCCGACCTCGAGTAGACGACGATCAGGCCGGCTCCACCGATCGGAATCGTCTCACCCGCCTGTTCCCCGATCTTCTCGGCGGTCTTGTGATGAAGGAGCTCGCCGCCACCTGCGCCGAGCGCGGCCCCGATCGCGGTCGTCAACAGCAGCGGCGGCGCGACCAGGCCGACCGCCAGACCCACGCCGCCAAGGGCCGCCGTTCCCTCGCGAACCATGTGATCGGTCTCCTCGACCGAGAGGTTGCCCTCGAGGTCCTTGGCGACGAGCGCCATTCCCTGCAGGTGGGCGCCGCTCTTGTGGACCGCGTTGTAGTCCTCCTCCGCGGCGTCCTTCGACAGGTAGCCGCCGATCAAGACGTCGATCGTGTCATGCAGCTTCATCGGAACCTCCTCGCAGGGTCGGCACCCTCACGCCGAGATCGCGTGCGCCGTGTGGCCGTGATGGACCTCCTTGTGGAGCGCGTGCTCCTCCTCCGTCGACTCGTGTGGATTGACGTCGAAGACGACCTTCTTGATCGTGCCGGTGAAGGCGAACGGCTTGCGGTCCTCGTAGCCCTGGTCGACGACCCCGCCGTTGTCGCGGCCGATGTCCATCCCCGCGTAGCCGGAGAAGCGGATCGGCACCGTGTGGTCCATTCGGCCCTTGCCGACCGGGCGGTCATCGATGAACAGCGTCACCTCGCCGCCGGTGGCCGGCTTCGCCTCGTCGGCGGCGAACTCCATCCGCACCGTCACCTCGCCCTCCGGGAGCGTCTCCTCGGCCACCTGGCGGAAGACGAACACCCCCATCATCGAGTAGGTGTGGGTGAGCTTGCCGTCGTCGACGAACAGCGAGAAGCCGCCCATGTGGTCGGCCTCGGCGACGATCACCCCTTCGGCGCCGCCCGGCGGGACCACCAGGTCGGCGCTGATCGCGTATGAGTGGTTGTAGATCCGCGGGATCATCCCCGAGAGGACGTTCTGCACATCGCCGCGGAACTCTTCCTTTGAGATCTCCGGGAGCGGCGGCACGATGCCGAAGAAGGGCGCCAGCGTCGACAGCAGCGGCAGCACGTTGTACTTCTCGGCCTCGGCCCAGAAGAGCTCCTTGAGCTCCTTCACCTTCTCTGGATTCTCCCCGGCGAGATCCCGCGACTGGGTGAAGTCGTCGGGCAGGTAGTAGAGCTCGACGGGATCCTTATCCGGGTCCCAAACGCCGGGCTTGTACGGCTCCAGCGCCTCCGGCGTGATCACCCAGGGGATCCGCTCGGTCTTCATCGCCAGCCACCAGCCGTCCTTGTACATCGCCCGGTTGCCGATCGTCTCGAAGTACTGCTGGGTGTGGTGCTCGGGAGCGTCCGCCTCGGTCAGCGAGTCGGCGAAGGTGGCGCCGTGCATCGCCTGCTGCTCGATCCCGTCGATGTGGGTCGGCATCGGGATCCCCGTGATGTCGAGGATCGTCGGACCGACGTCGGTGACGTGCGTGAAGTGCGTCCTCAAGGCGCCCTCCTCCCTGACCGTGGCCGGCCAATGGACCACGAGCGGATTGCGAGTGCCGCCGAGGTGCGAGCCCACCTGCTTTCCCCACTTGAACGGCGTGTTGCCCGCCCACGCCCAGGCGGCCGAGTAGTGGGGCGCCATCATCTGGTTCCCCCATGCCTCGATGCCGCCGTAGCGCTCGGCGAGCTGCAGCTGCATCTCGTCGGTCAGCGGGATGCCGTTCTGCATCGTCAGCTCGTTGAACGAGCCGGTGATCGTGCCCTCCATGCTGGCGCCGTTGTCGCCCCAGATCCAGAGCACCAGCGTGTTGTCCAGCTCGCCGAGCTCGTCGATCGCGTCGATCACCCGGCCGACGTTGTAGTCGGCGTTCTCGGAGTAGCCGGCGTAGACCTCCATCTGCCGCGCGTAGTACTCCTTGAGCTTCTCGGGGACGTCCTCCCAGGCGGGGAACGCCTCGTCGCGTTCGGTGAGCTCGGCATCGGGAGGGATCACTCCCAGCTCCTTCTGCCTGGCGAAAGTCTCCTCACGCAGCTTGTCCCAGCCCTGGTCGAACTTGCCCTTGTACTTCTCGGCCCATTTCTCGGCCACGTGGTGCGGCGCGTGGCTGCAGCCAGTGGAGAAGTAGGTGAAGAACGGCTTCTTGGCGTCCTGAGCACGAATCGCGTGCAGCCACTCGATTGTCTTGTCGGCCATGTCGTCCGGCAGGTAGTAGGGATCCTCGGCGTCATCGTCGTAGTAGTCCTCCGGGGTGCCGATGATCTTCTGGTTCTCCGCCAGGCACGGATCCCACTGCCCCGAGCCTCCGCCGAGGAAGCCGTAGAAGTAGTCGAACCCCCAGCCCACCGGCCAGCGGTTGAACGGTCCCGCTGGACCCTGCTGGCCGTCCGGGGTCAGGTGCCACTTGCCGAAGGCCGAAGTGCTGTAGCCGTTGTCGCGGAGGATCCGCGGGAACGGGATGCAATCGTCGGGGAAGAACCCCGTGTACCCGGGGAACCCGGTCGAGAACTCGCCCACCGTGCCGATGCCGACCGCATGGCTGTTGCGGCCGGTGAGGAGCGCCGCCCGCGTCGGCGAGCAAAGGGCGGTGACGTGGAAGCGGTTGTAGCGCAGGCCTTCCTCGGCTATCCGGGTGTAGTTGGGCGTCTCGATCGGCCCGCCGAAGGTCCCGGGATTGCCGAAGCCGGCATCGTCGATCAGCACGAGAAGGACGTTGGGCGCACCGTCGGGAGGTTCGACGTGACCGATCGATGCCCAGTCGGGCTCGGAGTCGTCGAGCGTCCGCTTGACGACGCCGCCGAAGGGCGGCATGCGGATCGGGAGCTTGCTGCGATCGGGCTGGCTCATCGTCTCTCCTCCGTGCTCGGAATCGTCCGGGTCGCTCTGGAAGCGTGACCCCCGCGAATCGAAGCGCAGGGCCGGGCTCTGCACATCACCCGGACAGGGTGAACCCATTCCGGCCGATCGCCGGTAGCCTCGCCGTCTCAGGTTGTCCCGCATGCTCCCGATCAAGCGCTGGGCGGCCGAAGATCGGCGCGAGTGGCTGTCGGGCGACTGCTGGCCGGCTTACTGTCGCCGCAATGACCATCCCCGCGGCGCTTGCCCACGCGCAGCTCGCCGGCCTCCCAGCCGTCTACGGGCTTTACGCCTCCATCGTTTCCCGCGCTGCTCTACGCGGTGTTCGGCACCTCGCGACAGCTTCAGATCGGTCCCGGCTCGACGCTCTCCATCCTGGTGGCCGTAAGCTTGAGCGGACGGTGGTCCCGGCGGGAGTCAGCGATCCGGTGGTCGCCGCGGCGCTCCTCGCCCTGATCTCCCGATCGCAAAGCTCGCCGCCAGCCGCTTTACGTCCAATTCGAACGGACCGGGGAGCGTCTCGTTGAAGTCGTTGATGTCGAACACGGCCTGCGGTCCGGCGCCTCGAAAGCGCCGAAGTTTGAGAGCTGAGCATCCCCGCAGAGTTGCGTCCGCAGCCCGGAGTTCGGAAGCGACGCCAGGTCGGCCGACATGATCGCGTCGGCCCCCCTGTAGAAGGTGAAGGGCGAGGCGAGCATCCGCCCGTAGCGGACCGGCACTAGCTCCGGAACGCGGCTCTTGTCCTGTCCGGCGAGAATCTCGACGGGGCTCTTCCGCTGACGCTCCGCGACAACTGCGTGCGCAGATCGCGGAACCTGCTGCCTCGCAGCTTTTCCGGATGCAAACCGCTCGCTCGGTGATCTCGGCATGCCGTGATTCATGTTTCTGGCCCAGCGGCGTGCTCGCCATCGAGCGGTTCCCGAAGCTCGTCGAAACCGTCCGCGGCGAGAGGGCATTTCAGGCAGGTCCCGCCGTACTGGCTCACCGCCTCAACTGCCCGCTCTGGCGATCCTTTGGCGACGACGACGAACAAGATGGAGCTACAAGGAGTCAGCATGTCGTGAATCCGGTCCCGGAACGTTGGATCGATACCGCTCATTCGGACGTCCCCCATCACCGCTCCCAGCAGGACACCCCAGAACCTGCTCCAGCCGGTTTTCGCGCCCGGGTGGCGGCTGGTCATCAACTGACAACTCCCGTCCCTCGCGCAGACGATCACGCCGATCGCATCGGGATCGATGAGCAGGTCATCACCCCGCCGCTTGAGCTCCTCCGCCGCCTGACCGGCGATGACATCCTCGGCGTATTTGATCGCGATCAGGTCTGGCATCTCCGCTCGGGAGGACCTCCGCCCGCACCAGATAAGAGGGAATGCCGAATCTATGCAGGCACTGCCCGGCACGCATCGCCCGAACAGGGTGATTCCGGCGATCCCTCTTCAGGAATGCGACGGACCCGAAGCAGGGCTCTCTGCGTCCAGGAGGCCGGCCTTCCGAGCCTCGTTGACCGCCTCCGGCCTCGAGGAGACGGCCAGCTTTCGATACACGGCCTGCACCTGCGTCTTGACGGTGTTGGGTGAGACGTAGACCTGCGCGGCGATCTGCGGATAGGAGAGGTGCGTGGGCATGAACTGGAGCAGCCGCAGCTCAGCAGGCGTCAGATCCTCCGCCGCCGAAGCCGAGACGGCCTCGATGATCTCGGCGATTTGCTGGATCCACTCATCGAGCACTGTCGCATCCGGGACCTGCTTCATCAACCTGGCAGCTTCGGCGAGCATTTCGGTCGCGGTTGGGGCGTCGTCGAGCCGGGCCGCCGTGCGCGCGAGCACTATTCGGGTCTCGGCCTCATACCAGGGGGCGAACTCTTCCAGCTCTCCGAGCAGTCGTTTTGCTTGCCGCAGGTCGGCCGCGGCCTTCTCGACCTGGCCGATCTGGGCACGGACAAGCGCCGACACAGCCATGCCGAGGGCGATAGTCGCGTAGTCGCCGAGACCGCACCTCTCGACCTGCGCGCGGCTCTGGGAGACGAGCACCTCGGCCAGCTGCCAGTTGTCCTCCTCGCCTGCGAGCAACGCGAGCTGTGCCAGGCATAGCACCTGGATATTGGATACCCCGACGGCTCCACGCCGTGCTCCTTCGGTCAGCCTCTCATGGGCCTGCTTGCGAAATCCACGGAGATGGAGTCCTACGCCGTCGATCAGGCAGGTCACCGAGAGCCACGGGGACTCGTCCGGCAGCAGCGCCGAGGCCACCGCGGCGCGCTCGCACATTGCCTCGACACCCTGCCTCCCCAGCAACGCTTCGATGATCGCCTGGGTCGCAGTCAGAGCGTCCTTCTTCGGCGACGCCGCCATCCGGTCCAAGAGGCCCGCGGAGACCGCCACCCAGTGGCCGGTTTGGGCCCCGGCACCGCGCGTGGCTGCGGCGGCCGCCGCCGAGAGGCTCAATGCGGGATCCGAGGCGACCGCGTCCTCGCCGAGACGATCCATCCAGCGCGTCAGGGTGGCATTGCGGCCACGGGTCGTGTACTCGGGCACCGCCGTGAAGAGCAGCTCACCGGCACGGGTGAACGCCTCGCCCTCAATTGCGTGATGGATCGCCCGGTCCACGTCGCCGTGCTCGGCCCACCAGTCGGAGGCTCGGCGGTTCAGCTCCGCCTCCAGACGGGGCTCCACGCGACGAAGCTCCGAGAGCAACATCTCGCGAAAAAGAGCGTGGAAGCGGAACCACTCGTCTCGCCGATCCAGCGGCGCCAGCATCATGTTGCCCCGCGAGAGGTCCCGCAGCACCGTGGCCGAGCCGGTTCGCTCGAGCACCGCGTCACACAGGCCACCGCTGAGCCGATCCAGGATCGAGACTCGCCGCAGGAACTCGAGCCGGCGCCGCGACACCGGAGCCAATAACTCCTCGCGGATGTAGTCGACGACCATCCGATCGTCACCGGCGAATTGCGTGATGGCCTTGCCCAGATCGGGCTCCTCGCCCAGTGCGAGACCCGCGAGATACAGAGCTGCGGGCCAGCCCTCGGTGTCCCTCATCAGGACGTCGAGTTGCCTTGGGCCGAG
Organism: uncultured Solirubrobacterales bacterium; assembly: GCA_963833375.1. Lineage (GTDB taxonomy): Bacteria > Actinomycetota > Thermoleophilia > Solirubrobacterales > 70-9 > DASUPK01. The sequence goes on along the minus strand of CAWHXR010000010.1, from coordinate 776,832 downwards.
CTCAAGGCCGAGCCCGGCAAGGAGTGCTTCCGACTCCGTCTTGGTCATCACCAGATCGGTACGCCCGATCTCTGTCAGCCGGCGGTTGGCGCGGAGCCTGCCAATCGGAAGCGCCGGATCGGTTCGAGTCGCAAGCGCCAGCTGCGAGCCCCGCGCAAGTTGGCTCGCGATGGTCGACACCGCCAGCAGCGCTTGCGGTGACTCGATCTTCTCGAGGTCATCAAGGATGAGCACCAGCGGCACTTTGCGGTCGGCCAGCGCGCGGCCCAGGCGCGGCAAGACGACCTTCTCGATGCTCGGCTCGGGCGTTGTCATGGCCGCGGACACGTCCTCCGGCATGGGCTCGACTCGCTCTAGCGCTTCGATGATCGACATCAACAGCATCACCGGGTCGTTGTGCGCGTCGCCGAGGATGATCGATTCGAAGGGGCGTGGGTCCTGCTCGGCCCACTGGCCGAGCAACACCGACTTCCCATAACCGGCCGGGGCGTTCAGGACCACGAGGGGGGTAGTGGACTCTTCGAGACGCCGAAGCAGGCGGGGTCGCTCGACGAGCGGGGATGGCGATGCAGGCAGAGCCGAACCCGACGCCCGACGCCTCGGCGTTGCCGCGATGCTGCTCTTGGTCACAACCTGACTCCCTCCACGCATCCTCCTGACGCACGCACGGTATTTCCGAGGCGGAATGCTCCCACATCCCGGGTTACTACTTGAATCGCCCACCTACCGGGATAGGGGTGCCTGAACCGCCCGCAGCCGTCCCGCGGGCCTCAGGTGAAGGAGTGACGGACACTTGGCCTCCGTGGTTTCCGGGCGCCGTCGTGGAAGGAGCGACAGGCGCCGCTGCAACCCTGCGCGTTCCCCGGTGGGCACCATCGACGAGCTACCGTGCGCCCAACTGTGCGTCCAACTCCCGACTTCGAGGCGAACTGAGAGCACCTCAGCACGCCTGAGATGCGCCTAGCGGGCCTCAGACGACCCCTCCTCGCCGGCATCATAATCCGCGTGTCGGGGGTTCGAGTCCCTCCTCCGGCACCTGCGAAAGCCCCGCTCAGGCGGGGTTTTCACTTTCTAGCGGCGACCGCGATCGCCAGGGTGCTAACGGGAGTGCTAACGCGCCAGGCCGTCACCGCAGTATTGAGCTCGTCCGAGTGACGTGCTCTCGCCAGTCGGAATCAATGCCGGTCAGCATCGCGTCGAACACCTCCACACTCACGTCCTCGGCGGGGAGGTCGTACATGCGGCCACCTCTACTCAGTCGTGCGCCCGATCCGGGATGACGTGGCTGCACCTCCGTCTTCTCTTCAAGCTCATCGATGATCTCCCGTCCGCGCTCATCGAGTGGAAACAGTCGGATTACAACCGTCATAGACGGGAGCGTAACCCGACCGCCATCGTCGCCGAAGACGCTACCGCGGCCGCGAGTCTGACGCGTCGAGAATCTGGTCGATCTCGCCGAAGCCTCAGCCGTCGCGACCCCGGCCAACAGCGGCACTCGCACGCTGTCGATCAAGGCGGCACCGCCGATCCGAGTCGTGACCTTTGACGTCGCGTGACCGGGAGGGAGGGTCGCGACACGTGAAGCGCAAGCGAAAGACCGCCGGTTGGTCGGCTGCGCGCGCCGAAGAGATCCACTTTGGGTAACTCACCTATGAGAGCCACCCGTTCTATGAGAGCCGAGACCGCCCGTCGCAATGCCGATCGCACACTGCACTCCAATGATCAGAGCGAGCCAACCCACAACGCCGATCACCGTGGCGAGCACTCCCCGAAACCCCCCTGGCCGATGGAAGTTCCAACTCTCATCAATGAAGCGGTCTGGGTTGATCCACCGAGCGAGACCGATCAGAAGCACACCACAACCGGCCACTGCGAGAAAGATCTCGAAGTCAGACACCTGGCTCCTCTAGCGGCCACCGTAACCGAGAGGGGCAGGTCGGGCCTACTCCGACAGCCCGGCGGCTTCGAGGGCTTCGGCCCTGGTGTCGTAATCCCGAAACGAGACCGTCATGCCGTCGCGCATCACAAACAGGGCGAACGTCTCCAAAGAGACAGGTACGCCGCTGGCTCGGCCGCGTGCGAAGTAGCTGATGTTGACCAGGACTTTGTCGCCAAGATCCTCAATGGACAGCGGTCTCGCCTCAAAGTCGTCGAAGCCCTCGACCAGGTCCTCCGTGAAGAAGCGCCTAAGCGCTTCCTTTCCTCTGACTGGTTCGAGACCGAGCATCGGAGCGATCGCCGGAGCCCACTCAATGTCGGGGTCCGCGTCCTGCAGGAGCGCGTCAATATCGCCGCGCGCGAACGCCTCAAACCCTCGTCTCAAGATCTCGACGTTCTCCTCCGACATCGCCTACTCCGACAGCCCGGCGTCCTCCAGGGCACGCCCATGGTCTGCGTAGATGCGCCATCGAACACAACGGTCGTGGGCAAACCGCATCACCCAGGTGAAGGGCTGCGCGATAGGAACCCCGCTTGCAGACCCCTGTCCAGATTGCTGGACGATGATCATGATCACGTCGCCAAGATCACGCGTCTCCTCGACCTCGACGTGAAGGCCGCCGATCGCTTGGGCGAATCCCTCGAGAAAGTCACGCAGCTCGTCGCGCGTGTCGTAGGCGCCGATCTCATCCTCGAACTCGATCTCCGGGTGGACGAGGGAATCGAAGTCAGGACCCAGTTCGCCCGTCCTGTTCGCCTGCTCGATGAAACGACAGACCCGCTCAACGTTCTCCTGCGACATCGCCTACGCAGTATCCCCCGGCGTAGGGGAGGGTGCCAGCGCACAATCGACCGCTCATACGACCGCCGGGTTGAGCACTCACACACGCACGAGAAATCTATTCACGGGAGGTTGGACCGATGGGCAGAGGCAAGCACCTGACGAACAAGCTCGAAGACGAGAGGGAGATCCTCACCCGCGAGGAGGTCCTCCAGATTCTCTCGGAGATGGCCCGGAAGGGCTCGGTGACCGCCGCTGCGGTGCTCGAGCGGGTTTTGCGCCCCCAACAGCCTGACCCGGACGAACTCGACGAGGAACTCGACCGGCTCCTCCGCGATGACTAGCAGCGTCTATGAGCGCAGCCGATCGGCTGCGCCGGCTTGTAGGCCGCGAGAAGCCACCGGCGCCGATCGCCTTCAACGAGCACGGCCGTCCGACTCGTCGTCGTCGTTCGCGGCGAGCTCGTCGGCGTGCGCGCCGTGAACGGCGAGCTTGTCCCATTTTCCCGAGGCACCGGGCGGATCGACCCGATTGGTCCGTATTGGCGAGTCGCCGCCGCGGTGGAAGTGAGTGGGCGACTAGTGGCGCGGCCGGCACACGAGCTCGGGTTGGACTACCGTCACCGCGCCCGCCTCCGCTTGTGGGGCTCTCTTTCCCGCTTCCACCGCCGCACCTCGCGGCCTTCCCATAACGGCGTCGCCCGAACGCGGTGCACGGGGGCGGGGAAGTCCTCGCGAGTGACGACGCGGGCGGCGTGTCGGCGGCTGACTCCAAGCGTCTCGCCGACTTCAGCGAGTCCGAGCAGGTCGTAGGTGCCGCGTGCCATCGTCTAAGATTATGACGCAACGTACGTGGGGCGGCGCAGGTCATAATCCGCGTGTCGGGGGGTTCTAGTCCCTCCTCCGGCACCGCCTGGCTTACGTGTAGTGGCAGAACTCGAGGCCCAGGGGCTCCGCGGGACGGCGATCGAAGAACAGAGAGGTGACCCCCGAGGCGGGATTGGTGCAGGGGTGGCCCTGCAGCGAGGCCGGCGATCGGAATCCCTGGGCCTCCACCAGCTCGCCCAGCTCACCGAACCGCGCTGGGCTGCTCACCCCGAACGCCAGGTGCGCGCCGATTCCCCGATGAATCCAGTCGTCGAGGACATCGCGTTCGATGCCGCGGGGTATCGCGACCTCGACCCTCAGGGACCCGCGGTCTGGGTCGGCGGCGAGGGCCTCGAAGATCGTGGTGGGGACCGTCCGGCCCGCCAGCTGTGCGAGCTGCCTCGTCAGGATCGTGCTCGGGAAGGTGTGCCCGTTGGGGCCGAACCCGGCCTCCTCGGCGGCGGAGTCGAGCGCTCCCTCGTCCTCGGGGGCCGCCATGAAGCCGATGTGGTCGATCCCCGAGACCAGCGAGCTGACCATGCTCGCCGAGGCGCGCTGCGGGAGCAGCTGCTCGAGGCACTCCTCGGCGCTCGCCGTCGCCATCAGCCGGGCCGCACCTTGAAGCGCAGCGCGGACTCGATCCGGTTCGGTACTGAGGAGCGCCTGGCTGATTCGCACGCTCACATACGCTACGCCGCCGGGACGCCCTCAAGACAAGAAGCAGCGGCGGCGGATCAAATCGCTCGGGGTGGTAACCGAGTGGTAACGGACCCAACCGGAACCGAGCGGACTCAGGCGGAATGGCTCGCCCCCGAAACCGCGATCTAGCGGCGATTCAGCGACTGGACCGGACTCGGCCGGAACGGCGGCGCGGGATCTAGGGCAACCGACCTTCCCCAAGTCAGTAGTGACCCCCTAGCTCGGTCCGGTGCCTTGCACGGACACGAAGGGCCCCTGGACAGGGGAGGCTGCGGAGAGGCTCAGGGGCGACTTGACCTAATCCCGCATTCGAATACCGACCGGGGAGGCCCAGGTGGGAAGCAAGAAGGAGACCGGCAAGGATCGAACCGAACGGCTGGCGCGGATCATGCGAAGCCGACCCTCACCCTCGTTGGCGATCGGACTCGCGGTGTTCATGGCTGCTGTTGGCACGACCGCGATCGTGCAGGCCGCCGGTGATCAATCCGGCTCCTCGACCTCGACGACCCAGGCCGCCTCCTCGCAGGCGACCAAGAGCGCGAGCGTCACCAAGCAGCTCAAGAAGCTGAACAAGCGTGTCGCCGCCCTCGAGGCTCGCTCGGGTGTCCCAGGGCCGCAAGGGCCCCAGGGGCCGCAATGTCCCGAGGGGCCGGCTGGCACCCTCTCCGGTTCCGCCGGCGGCGATCTGGCCGGCACCTATCCCAACCCCACTATCGCTACCGGCGCAGTCACCAGGCTGAAGCTCGCAACTGACGCGGTGGACTCAAACCGGGTCGAGAACGACTCGCTCACCGGCGCCGACATTCTCGAGTCGAGCCTCGGGATCGTCCCCAACGCCGACACCCTCGACGGTCTGCACGCCTCGAACTTCCTGCAGTCGGGGACCGCCGCCGGCGGCGATCTGACCGGCAACTACCCGAGCCCCCTGATCGCAGGCGATGCGGTCAACTCGAACAAGGTCCTAAACAACAGCCTGACCGGAACCGACATCGACGAGGCCACCCTGGGACGGTCCCCAACGCGACCAACGCCACCAATGCCGGCAACGCCGACACCCTCGACGGCCTCCACGCCGCCAACTTCCTGTCCTCGAACACGGCCGCCGGCGGTGCGCTCGCCGGCACCTACCCCAACCCGACCCTGGACGTCACTGGCGGCCCCTGCGCCAACAATCAGGCGGTCAGAGACATCTCGAGCCTGGCGGCGCTGACCTGCGGGCCGGGTGTTTACCGCGACGTCGACGGAAACGTCGCCGCCGGCCAGAGCGCGCCGTTCACGATCAGCGGCTTCGAGAACACGGCGTTCGGCTTCAACGCACTTCCCTCCAACACCAGCGGCAATGGCAATGCAGCGCTCGGCAACGGCGCGCTGGCCGCCAACACCAGCGGCGACTTCAACTCCGCCTTCGGCTCAGCCAGCTTGGCCGCCAACACAACGGGCTTCAACAACTCGGCCTTCGGCCAGGACGCACTGCGTGACAACGCCAGCGGCACGAACAACACGGCGGTGGGTAACGGCACGCTGAGCATCAGCAACGCCGACCACAACACGGCACTGGGCAGCGAGGCGCTCACCATCAGCACCGGCGCGAGCAACACCGCGGTCGGCTCGCGGGCGATGGGCTCCAACCAGACCGGCAACAACAACTCCGCGGTCGGTCAGAGCGCGCTGGTCAACGGCCCCGGCGACAACAACTCGGCGCTCGGCCAGGGTGCCCTCCAGGGCGAGGGCCCGAATCCCCCCGGCAACAACAACTCCGCGGTCGGTCAGAACGCGCTCCACGTCAACGCCGCCAGCGGAACTCGGCACTCGGCCAGAGCGCGCTGGGCTCCAACACCGTCGGCAGCGGAAACTCGGCGGTCGGCCACGGCGCGCTGTTCGGCAACACCAGCGGCGGGAGCAACTCGGCGTTTGGGGAGAGCGCTCTGGCTGCCAGCAACGGCGGCCAGAACTCGGCGTTAGGGAGAAACGCCCTGCAGAACAACACCAGCGGCAGCTTCAACTCGGCGTTCGGCACGGGCGCGCTCTCCAGCCTCTCCACGGGCAATAACAACGTCGGGATCGGCCAGGGTTCACTCAACAGCCTCGTCGGCGGCAACTCCAACATCGCGCTCGGCCCGAGCGCCGGCTCAGCTCTCACCGGCAACAACAGCAACAACATCGACATCTTCAACAACGGGATCGCGGGCGACTCGAGCACGATCCGGATCGGCAACTTCGGGATCCATCAGAAGACGTTCATCGCCGGCATCCACGCGGCCGTTCTTCCCAACCCCTCCTCGGTCCCGGTGTTGATCGATCCAGCGACCGGCCAGCTTGGAACGGGCATCGCCTCCTCGCGGCGCATCAAGCAGGAAATTCAGGCGATGGGCTCCGCCAGCGACCCGCTGATGAAGCTGCGGCCGGTCACCTTCCGCTACCGCTCCGATCCATCGATCCTTCAGTACGGGCTGATCGCTGAGCAGGTGGCCAAGGTGATGCCCAGCCTCGCCGTCTTCGGCAAGGACGGCCGCCCCGATGGGGTCAGCTACCAGAACCTCCCGGTGCTACTGCTGAACGAGCTGCAAGCACAGCAGCGGCAAGACAAGAAGCAGCAGCGGCGGATCGTTCGCCAACGGGCACAGAACGGTGCCCTGAAGGCGCAGAACAGCCGCCAGCAGGCCCAGATCGACTGGTTGCTGCGGAAGGTGCGAGGGCGCTAGGGGCGTTAGCCACGCTTGTCGAGCTGCGCCACCGTCGGCAGCGGAAAGCGCCCGGACCAGCCGGGGGTTTCTCCGTACTTCCGCCAGCCCGGGAGCCCCCCGGGCGACGAACGCCTTTCTCGACTTGCACGGCGAACTCGACCAGGCTGGTAACAGAGTGGCAACGGACCCAACCGGAACCGAGCGGACTCAGGCGGAATGGCGCCCCCCCGAAACCGCGTTCTAGCGGCGATTCGCGGACTGGACCGGACTCGGCCGGACTGGCGGCGCGGGATCATAATCCGCGTGTCGGGGGTTCGAGTCCCTCCTCCGGCACTGAATCCGCGACGCGCGGGGCGTCCACTATGCCGCGGGGCGAGCAGAGGGCCAATCGCCCTCTCCCGCCAATCACGCCGTCACGCGGCGCCAACTGAGCTAGCGAGCCGTGCGGGTCTCGCTGTCGCAGTTGTTGGCGGTGTTGACGTCACCAGCCAGGTTCACGCACGCCGTGAACTCGACGGTGTCGCCGACATCCACCGTGCCGTCCGGGGTCCAGCGGAGCGGGAACACGCGGCTGTGACCCGGCTTGATCGTCTTCGCCCCCGTCAACGAGCTGACCGAGCCGTTCGCCGTCCCGTTGACGTTGACGACAGCGTCAATGTCAGTGTTGGGATCGACGGTAATCGGCGAGTCCCCCAGGTTGCTGACCCGGAACAAGAACACCTTGCTCCTTGAGCGCTCCTGGTGATCACCGTGGTGGCCGTGGTGCTTCGTGGCCTTCACTTGACCGTGGACGATCACGTCGCCCGCGGCGTCGATCCCCACTGGGGCTGCGTCGTCGTTTTGGATCGTCCCCACCCCTTGGGCGTCGGTGATCGTCGCGTTGCCGGTGGCGTTCGAGAGGTTCACGAAGAAGGTCTCGTTCGGCTCCACGGTGGCGTCACCGTTGACCTGCACGGTCACCGTCTGCGAGGTCACGCCGGCGGCGAAGGTCACCGTCCCCGAGTTCGAGGTGTAGTCACCGGGCGCGGTCGCCCCGTCGGGGGCGGGTCCGTCCGCGGTTGCGAAATCGACCGTCACCGGCGCGGCCTGGGGCGCGCTGAGCGAGACCGTGAAATTGAACGCGGTCTGCCCGCTGTTGCCCTCCGCCATCGAGACATCGTCGATCGAGATGTTCGACGCGCCGACCGGTTGGTCGTCGTTTTGGATCGTCCCCACCCCTTGGGCGTCGGTGATCGTCGCGTTGCCGGTGGCGCCCGAGAGGTTCACGAAGAAGGTCTCGTTCGGCTCCACGGTGGCGTCACCGTTGACCTGCACGGTCACCGTCTGCGAGGTCACGCCGGCGGCGAAGGTCACCGTCCCCGAGTTCGAGGTGTAGTCACCGGGCGCGGTCGCCCCGTCGGGGGCGGGTCCGTCCGCGGTTGCGAAATCGACCGTCACCGGCGCGGCCTGGGGCGCGCTGAGCGAGACCGTGAAATTGAACGCGGTCTGCCCGCTGTTGCCCTCCGCCATCGAGACATCGTCGATCGAGATGTTCGACGCGCCGACCGGTTGGTCGTCGTTTTGGATCGTCCCCACCCCTTGGGCGTCGGTGATCGTCGCGTTGCCGGTGGCGTCCGAGAGGTTCACGAAGAAGGTCTCGTTCGGCTCCACGGTGGTGTCACCGTTGACCTGCACGGTCACCGTCTGCGAGGTCACGCCGGCGGCGAAGGTCACCGTCCCCGAGTTCGAGGTGTAGTCACCGGGCGCGGTCGCCCCGTCGGGGGCGGGTCCGTCCGCGGTCGCGAAATCGACCGTCACCGGCGCGGCCTGGGGCGCGCTGAGCGAGACCGTGAAATTGAACGCGGTCTGCCCGCTGTTGCCCTCCGCCATCGAGACATCGTCGATCGAGATGTTCGACGCGCCGACCGGTTGGTCGTCGTTTTGGATCGTCCCCACCCCTTGGGCGTCGGTGATCGTCGCGTTGCCGGTGGCGCCCGAGAGGTTCACGATGAAGGTCTCGTTCGGCTCCACGGTGGTGTCACCGTTGACCTGCACGGTCACCGTCTGCGAGGTCACGCCGGCGGCGAAGGTCACCGTCCCCGAGTTCGAGGTGTAGTCACCGGGCGCGGTCGCCCCGTCGGGGGCGGGTCCGTCCGCGGTTGCGAAATCGACCGTCACCGGCGCGGCCTGGGCGCGCTGAGCGAGACCGTGAAATTGAACGCGGTCTGCCCGCTGTTGCCCTCCGCCATCGAGACATCGTCGATCGAGATGTTCGATGCAGCGGTGCCCACGACCAACGTGACGCCGGTAGCGTCGTACTGGACCGAGTACTCCACGCCGTCCGTGGTCGCTCCCTCCACTGTGCTGAACACTCCCGTGCGCGAGCTCGCGTCCACGATCCTGAAGCTGTTGCCCTCGGCCGGGGTGAATCCGCTCGCAGTGACGATGCGAAGCGTTCCGGCAAGGGCGGCGGTGCCGTCCACGTGGAGCTGTCCGAAGCCGGTCCCGGGCGCGGTGCCGGCGATGCGAACCTGAAGAGTGCCCGTTGCCGACTGGGTGTAGGAAGCGGCGCCCAGTATTCCCGTGGCGATCTCCACCGTGCCGTCGTTGTCGAAGGGGACGCCGACCGCGAGCGTGCCGGTGCCGGCGCTCTTGCGGAAGGTGCCGGTGGCGGCGTTGTGCACGAGCTGGCCCGCTGCCGCCGTTGAAGATCCCGATCGTCGCGCCCCGTTGGCGTTGAAGGTGCCGGCGTTCTCGATCGTCGCCGCGTCGGCGAGCCCGATGCCGAACTGCCCGCTCCAGCTGGCGGTGGCGCCGGAGTCGATCTGGAGCGTGCGCCCGCCCGAGAGGAAGACGTTGTCCACGGCGGTGTCGATCGAGAGCGTCGCCCCGGAGGCGATCACGGTCGTGCCGGCGTCGGTCTGGCTGCCGCCGCTCCAGTTGAAGCTGCCCGAGACCGTGAGCGTGCCGGCGCCGCCGATCGTGCCGCCGGATTGGGTGAAGGTGGCCCCGGCGGTGATCGGGACGTCCCGCTCACGTTCAGCGTCGCATTCGTCGTGAGCTCGATCCGGCCGCTGAGGCTGACGTCGGTCTCCAGCGTGTAGTTGCCGAAGTCGAAGCGGACCAGGCCGTCGGCGCCGGAGCCGTTGAAGTCGCCGGTCGTAGAGCCTGCATCGCCCCCGTGCCAGGCTCAGCGTCCCCGCGGCGGCCTCCACCGTGCCGTCGTTGTCGAAGGGGACGCCGACCGCGAGCGTGCCGGTGCCGGCGCTCTTGCGGAAGGTGCCGGTGGCTGGCGTTGTGCACGAGCCTGAGCCCGCTGCCGCCGTTGAAGATCCCGATCGTCGCGCCCCGTTGGCGTTGAAGGTGCCGGCGTTCTCGATCGTCGCCGCGTCGGCGAGCCAGATGCCGAACGCCCGCTCCAGCTGGCGGTGGCGCCGGAGTCGATCTGGAGCGTGCGCCCGCCCGAGAGGAAGACGTTGTCCACGGCGGTGTCGATCGAGAGCGTCGCCCCGGAGGCGATCACGGTCGTGCCGGCGTCGGTCTGGCTGCCGCCGCTCCAGTTGAAGCTGCCCGAGACCGTGAGCGTGCCGGCGCCGCCGATCGTGCCGCCGGATTGGGTGAAGGTGGCCCCGGCGGTGATCGGGACGGTCCCGCTCACGTTCAGCGTCGCATTCGTCGTGAGCTCGATCCGGCCGCTGAGGCTGACGTCGGTCTCCAGCGTGTAGCCGCCGAAGTTGAAGCGGACCAGGCCGTCGGCGCCGGAGCCGTTGAAGTCGCCGGTCGTAGAGCCTGCATCGCCCCCGTGCCAGGCTCAGCGTCCCCGCGGCGGCCTCCACCGTGCCGTCGTTGTCGAAGGGGACGCCGACCGCGAGCGTGCCGGTGCCGGCGCTCTTGCGGAAGGTGCCGGTGGCTGGTGTTGTGCACGAGCTGAGCCCGCTGCCGCCGTTGAAGTCGCCGATCGCGGCCCCGTTGGCGTTGAAGGTGCCGGCGTTCTCGATCGTCGCCGCGTCGGCGAGCCAGATGCCGAACTGCCCGCTCCAGCTGGCGGTGGCGCCGGAGTCGATCTGGAGCGTGCGCCCGCCCGAGAGGAAGACGTTGTCCACGGCGGTGTCGATCGAGAGCGTCGCCCCGGAGGCGATCACGGTCGTGCCGGCGTCGGTCTGGCTGCCGCCGCTCCAGTTGAAGCTGCCCGAGACCGTGAGCGTGCCGGCGCCGCCGATCGTGCCGCCGGATTGGGTGAAGGTCGCCCCGGTGGTGATCGGGACGGTCCCGCTCACGTTCAGCGTCGCATTCGTCGTGAGCTCGATCCGGCCGCTGAGGCTGACGTCGGTCTCCAGCGTGTAGCCGCCGAAGTTGAAGCGGACCAGGCCGTCGGCGCCGGAGCCGTTGAAGTCGCCGGTCGTAGAGCCTGCATCGCCCCCCTGCAGGCTCAGCGTCCCCGCGGCGGCCTCCACCGTGCCGTCGTTGTCGAAGGGGACGCCGACCGCGAGCGTGCCGGTGCCGGCGCTCTTGCGGAAGGTGCCGGTGGCTGGTGTTGTGCACGAGCCTGAGCCCGCTGCCGCCGTTGAAATCGCCGATCGCGGCCCCGTTGGCGTTGAAGGTGCCGGCGTTCTCGATCGTCGCCGCGTCGGCGAGCCAGATGCCGAACGGCCCGCTCCAGCTGGCGGTGGCGCCGGAGTCGATCTGGAGCGTGCGCCCGCCCGAGAGGAAGACGTTGTCCGCGGCGGTGTCGATCGAGAGCGTCGCCCCGGAGGCGATCACGGTCGTGCCGGCGTCGGTCTGGCTGCCGCCGCTCCAGTTGAAGCTGCCCGAGACCGTGAGCGTGCCGGCGCCGCCGATCGTGCCGCCGGATTGGGTGAGGTTGGCGGTCGTCGATGCGTTGGTCGCATCCGTGAGCGAGAGCGACCCACCTGTGAGCTCGAGCGTGCCCTGGCTCTGGAGGCTCAGGATCGACGTATCACCCGTCGAGTAGTTGACCGACACGTTCGGGATGCAGACGTGGTCGCTTGGCCCTGGAATCGCGTCAGTGGTCCAGTTGGCGGCGTCGTGCCAGGAGCTCGTGCCCGCCCCGCCGTCGAATGTGGTCGTGCAGGCTGGCGCCGCGGTGGACGAGGCCGTCACCACCAGCGACAGCAGCGCCGCCGCCAACGCCATCAAGAGGGCCCGAAGGGCCCTGGTCGAGGTCATGATCGAGGTCATGACCCGCGAGGTCGCCCCTGATCCCTGCCCGCGAGGTCGCCCTTGATCTGGCACCTCGTTGCCGGCCCGCTCAACCCATTCTTGCGCAGATCCGAGACTCTGCTTCCCCCTCTTCGGTCACTCGAAGCCCGCAATTTGCGTCCTCCGGCGACTTGACGAGACAGGCCGATCCTCTTCCGCCCCCCGGGCCCTGTCAAGGCACGCGTCAACAAAATACTTCGCAAATTGGGCAACTTATGTCCGGGCGGCTTCCGCTGAGCGCAAGCCGTGTTCTGTTCCCAGACCGGCCAGGCCCGCCGCCGAGGAGGCGGCGATGCCGGCCGTCGCGCTCCTCGCCAGCGCCCTGAAAGGAGGAAACTTGGATCCGACGGGCGTGACCAACGCGTCGAGCTCATTCGATGGAATCGTGAGCGCGGCCCAAAGTGCCGGAGTGAACATCCCGCTCAACAAGAGCCCGAGCATTCCCTGAAAGGAATAGCAATGGACCTAGGCAAGCTGTTCAAGCGCGGCAAGAAGGCGGTCGACGATCGCGGCGGCGTCGAGAGCCTCAAAGAGGACGCCGAGGAGCTGAAAGGCGTGGCAACAAGCAAGGAGAGCATCGCGGACAAGGCAAAGGGTGCGGCCAAGGCCGTCAAGGACCCGGGCGCACCTGGCCCGGATCGTTGAGCGCGCTCGTACACGCTTCGCGAGAACCTACGGAAGGGAGAACAACGTGGTTGGCGCACTCATACTCGGCTTGGTCGCAGGATTCATCGGTCGAGCCCTCGTCCCGAACGACGTCTTCAGCGGAATGCGGGGGCCCAGCTCATGGGGTGTTTCGATCCTGCTTGGCCTGGTCGGGGCATTCGTCGGCTACATGATCTTCACCCGCGGCCTCGGGATCGGCGACGACGACGCCTTCGATCTGGGCGGCCTGCTCAGCGCCGTGATCGGCGTGGTCATCGTGCTGATCCTCGTTGGGTTCATCGTCCGCAGGATCGGCCCGAAGCCGGCGACATAGTTCCCGGCGCGCCGGGCGGGCTCAGCCTTCGGAAATCGCCTGGACGAGATTGCCGGCCTGGTCCGCGCTGGCGCGGGTGGCCACATCGGCCTGGCTGACGATCCCCACCAGGTTCTTGTCGGCGTCGAGCACTGGCATGCGACGGACCTGATTGTCGGCCATGGTCTTCAGCACGTCCTCGGCGGATTCGTCGACGCCGACTACCGTCAGAGGCACACCCTCGCCGAGCTCACCCGCCTTGGCCTGCGCGGGATCCTTCCCCTGGGCAACCACCTTCACGGCGATGTCGCGGTCGGTGATCATCCCCTTCAACTTGTTGTCATCGCCGCAGATCGGCATCGCGCCGACGTTGAGCTCAGCGAGCTTTCGAGCTGCCTCGGCCACGGTCTCGCTTTCTCCCACGCATTGACAACCCTCACTCATCAGATCGCGCGCAGTCTCAGCCATCTCTCCTCCGTTCCTCGGTCGCTGATGGCACATTTCACCTTCCGTGGTTAGGACACGGCGGATATCACGAATTAGGATCCCGGGCGAGGAGCCATGGCCGACCTGACCGGTATCGATCTGGCCCGGGTGCACGAGCTCGAGGAAACCGAGAACGCTCGCTTCGTTTCCGAACGCCCCCGGTCGATGGCGCTCTGGGAGCAGGCGCGCCGTTCGATGCCGCGTGGCGTGCCGATGGCGTGGATGGACGACCTCTACGAGCACCCGCCGGTCTGGGTCTCTGAGGGCGCGGGCTCGACCTTCACCGACGTCGACGGGCACAGCTATCTGGACCTTTACGTCGCCGACATGAGCGCCTTCTGCGGTCATGCGCCCCGCCCAGTGATCGACGCAGTCGCCGCTCGGATCAAGCTCGGGAATCAGCTCCTGTTGCCCAGCGAGGACGCGATCGCCGTCGCCGAGCACCTGGCCGCCCGCTATCGGCTGCCGAAGTGGCAGTTCACGCTTTCCGGAACGCAGGCAAATACGGAGGTGATCCGCCTCGCGCGCGCGGTGACTGGTCGCGACCGGGTGCTGGTGTTCGACGGCAAGTACCACGGCGAAGGAGACGCGACGCTCGTGATCGAGAAAGGAGACCGGGTCGTCCCCGAGCATCCGGGTCTCCCTCCGTGGGTCGCCGACGGCGCACGCATCGTCCAGTTCAACGACGTCTCCGCTCTCGAGGCCGCGCTCGAGCCGCGGGACGTGGCCCTCGTGCTCGCGGAGCCCGCCATGACCAACGCCGGGTTCATCCTCCCCGAGCCCGAATATCACGCCGCGCTTCGAACGGCGACTCGCGAGACGGGGACGCTGCTTGCACTCGACGAGGTCCACACGCTGGTCTGCGCCTACGCCGGGCTTTCCGGAGATTGGGGGCTAGAACCGGACTTCCTGACGCTCGGGAAGTCGTTGGCCGCGGGCGTCCCGCTCGCCGCCTACGGGATGCGCGACGAGATCGCCTCGGTGATCGCGCCGCCCGAGGAGTCGCGGGTCGTCGCCGGTGCCTTCGTCGACGAGGTGCCGACCGGCGGCACGCTTTTCGCCAACGCTCTCTCGATGGCGGCCGGGCGCGCTGCACTCCTCGACGTCCTCACCGAGGAGGCGTTCGCGCACACCGCCTCGCTTGGTGAGGGGCTGGCCACCGGCCTGAGAACGGCGATCGGGAGTGCTGGCGTTCGCTGGAGCGTGGCGCAGTACGGCGCTCACGCCTCCTACTTCTTCACGCCTGAGCGGCCCATCGATGGCGCTGGCTCGCGCGCCGCCGACGACCCGGGCCTACGGGCGCTCATCCGTGTCTACATGGCGAACCGCGGCGTATGGGAGTCGGGGTGGTGGTTGGGCCCCACCGTCTCGGTCGCCCACGACACCGCGGACGTCGATCGCTACGTCGGCTTGTTCGGGGAGTTCCTCCGTGAGGTGACCTGACCGAGTGCCCGACCTGGAGGTTTCAGCAGGGTGTCAGCGGAAGCCACCGATACAGCCCCGCAATCCCGATCCCGTTTCGGGGGCGAAAACGGCGCCTTGCTGCCGAAAACCCGAGCCCGTCACCCTGCTCATCGGTGATCCGTTCGGGACCGCTGCGGAATTAGGGCAGCTAACCATCTACGAGCAGGCGCCCTGCCCCAGCCTCAATGGCCCGCGACCCTCGCCGGCACGGCCGGTGGCGGGGGTTGCTTGCCGCGGTGGAGCGCCAGCGCCTGGCCCGCGCACATCCAGGCGAAGGCGACCAGGAAGACGAAGCCCATGGTGAAGGTCCCGGTCGCATCCTTGACAATGCCCATGATCAGCGGCGGGAAGAAACCGCCCAGCCCCCCGGCGGCGCCCACGATCCCGGTGACCGCGCCGGTCGAGCGCGGGAAGAGCTGCGGCACCATCTTGAAGACGGCGCCGTTGCCCAGCCCCAGGAAGCCCGCCATGGTCAGGCAGAAGATCGTCACCGGCATGATCTTCGGGTCGGTCGCCTGCCAGGACAGGCCGATCGCGTCGACCCCTACCCCGAGAAAGGCGACCGTGAGCACGAGCGGGCCGCCGACCCGATCCGAGAACCAGCCGCCGATCGGCCGGGCCGCGGTTGCGACCAGCGTGAAGCCGGCGGCCCGCAGGCCGGCTTCGGTGAGCGAATAGTCGAACCAGTCCTTGAGCAGCTTCGGCAGGAAGATCGCCATCGCCACGAAGCCGCCGAAGGTGACGAAGTAGAAGAGGGCCAGCTGCCACATCTCCCAGCCGGAGCGCAACACCTCCCGGTAATTGGGCCGGGCATGCTCGGCGACCGGGGCGTTGCGGGCGGTGGAGGTCCAGATCAGGGTGAAGGCCGCGAGCACGGCCGCATAGATGATCCCCGCAGCCGCCTGGCTCACATGGGTGTAGATGAAGGGGACGCTGAAGGCGGCGATCGCGGTGCCGACGTTGCCCATCCCATAGACGCCGAGGGCAAAACCCTGACGCTCCTTCTCGTACCAGTCCGCAAGGAACGGGACTCCCACCGCGAACGAGGACCCGGCCGCGCCGAGGAAGAAGCCCCCGATCAGCAGGGCGGCGTAGCTGGTCGTGAACCCGATCAGCAGAGCGGCACCCGCCGAGTATCCGAGCAGCAGCGTGAACATGATCCGCCCGCCGTAGCGGTCGGTGAGCAGGCCGATCGGGATTCGCAGCAGCGATCCGAGCACGACGGGGATCGCGATCATCACCGCCGTCTCGGTGTTGGAGAGATCGAGCTTGTCTTGAAGCTTCGGCGCCAGCGGAGCGAGCATGCCCCAGGCCGAGAAGCAGAGCGCAAAGGCCAGCGTGGCCAGCGCCAGGTTCCTCCCGGCCCCCTTGCCCCCTCGGCTGTGTGCCTCCATCTGCCCTCCTATAGGTCGGAGCCCGAGCGAACCGCCGCCTGCCCCACCGCAACACGGCTGCGGTAGGCGATCGGGCTGCGGCGAAGCAGCCAATCGACGGGGAGGCTCCAGGCGTGAACGAGACGGCTGAACGGCCACAGCGCATACAAGAACCAGACGGCCGTGACATGAATCTGGAAGACGAAGCTGATGTGCTCCCCCGTCATCAGGCCCGGCTTCGGGTTGAGGACCATGATGTTCCGGAAGTAGGGCGCGACGGACTCGCGGTAATGGACCGAGTCGCCGAGGTTGGTGAGGGTGGCGAGCATGCCGGTGACGATCCCGAGCGCCAGCAGCCCGAAGGTGGCGACGTCCATCCGGGTCGTCGTCACTCGGACCCGTGGGAACCGGATCCGCCGGTAGACGAGGATCGCGAATCCGACGCAGACCGCGCCGCCTGCGGCGACGCCGCCGAGCACGGCGATCACGTGGTAGTAGTCGTCGGAGAGACCAACCGCCGAGGTCCAGGACGCCGGCACCAGGATTCCCAGGAGATGTCCGCCGATCGCCGCCAGCACACCGAAATGGAAGACAGTGCTGCCGTACCTGAGCGTGCGCGACTCAAGCAGTTGCGTCGATCGAGCGCCCCAGCCGCAGCTGGTCGGTGCGATAGCGCCAGCATGTGGCCGACCACGAACACCGAGAGCGCGACGTAGGGCAAGACCGCGTAGAGCAGGATCGAACCCTGGCTCATTCGCCCACGCCTCCGACGAGCGGCTCGGCGGGTGGGCCGCCGGGCTCTGGCATCACCTCGGGAGGCGCGAAGGGCTCCAGGCCCACCTGCTCCGTCGGCGGGCCCTCGGCCGCCAGGCGCCGGAGCCGTGAGATCTGGCTGCGGGTAAGGCCGGGCAGCGCGCGGGCGACCAGCTCCAGCGTGGGCGCCCAGGGGCTGCCCTGGTCGCGAAGCGAGCGACGGACCAGCTCGATCGCGACCCTGTGCTCGGCCAGCAGCTCCAGGCCGGTCTGCTCGGGGACGAGGGCGGCGAACTCGAGCATCAGCGGCAGGTAGTCGGGAAGCTCTTGCGGGGTCACCTCCAGGCCCGCGGCGGCGTAAGCCTGCTTCAGGCGCAGCAGCGCCAGGCCCCGCTGGCGTCGATCCCCGTTCAGGTGATAGGTCAGGTGCAGGCTGTTCCGCCTGGTGAAGTCGAAGGTCTCGACGTAGCTGGACTGGAGCTCGGGCAGTGGTGTGGCCCGGTACCAGTCCATGAACGGGGCGAGGCGGTCCGCATCGCGACCGTCGAGCTCGCCGGGGTGGAGCTCTCGCACCGCCGCCTGCAGCTCGCCATTCGGGTACTGAAGGACCATCGAGACGAGCTTCAGGGGATGCAGGCGCTCAGCCACCGTTCGCTCCACTCTGGCCGCCGCCATCCCCTCCGCGCCGGTGGAGGTGCTCGAGGAGGCCGAAGTCCTCTGCCGATGGCCCATCGCCCCCAAGCTCGGCCTGGCTCTGGGCCACCAGACTGCCGTCGAGCAGCGAGGGCGTGGAGCCGGGCTGTGGAAACTCGAGCCCGCATGAGCCCTGCTCGGCGAAGGCGGCGCCGCCGAGCCTCGCCCTGGCGCCTGGGGATCACGTAGCGCTCGTCGTAGTCGCCGATCGCGACCATGCGGAACATCTGCCTCCATCTCGGCGGGCTCCATCCCGACCTCCCGCGCGATACCCGGATCCGCCTCGCCGCCGACGTTGACGCCGCGCAAGTAGCGGCGCATCGCCACCAAGCGCCGCAGCGAGCGCCGGACGGGCTCGGGATCGCCGGCCGCCAGGAAGCTCGCCAGGTACTCGAGCGGGATCCGCAGCTCCTCGATCGCCTCGAAGACGTCCTCGGGCGCACCGCCTTCGCGGACCAGCTCCTCGCCCAGGCTCTCCACCGGGGAGAGCGGCGGCACGTACCAGACCATCGGCAGGGTGCGGTATTCGGGGTGGAGCGGCAGCGCGATCCGCCAGCGCTTGCACATCGCGTAGACGGGCGAGCGGCTCGCCGCCGTCGAGCCAGTCCTCTGCGATCCCGTTGCGCCGCGCCTGCTCGCGCACCTCGGGGTCGTCGGGGTCGAGAAAGATGTCGAGCTGTGAGTCGATCAGCTCCTGCTCGTTTCGCACCGAGGCGGCCTCCTCGACCCGGTCGGTGTCGATCAAGACGATCCCGACGTGCCGCAGGCGTCCGACGCAGGTCTCAGAGCAGACCGTTGGGCAGCCCAGCCTCGATCCGCGGATAGCAGAAGTTGCACTTCTCGGCCTTGCCCGTGCTCCAGTTGAAGTAGACCTTCTTGTAGGGACAGCCCGAGACGCAGTAGCGCCAGGAGCGGCACGCCTCCTGGTCGACCAGCACGATCCCATCCTCCTCGCGCTTGTACATCGCGCCCGACGGACACGAGGCGACGCAGGAGGGATTGACGCAGTGCTCGCAGATTCGCGGCAGGTACATCATGAACGCCTGCTCGAACTCGAGCCTGACCTCCTCCTCCAGCCCGCGCCGGTTGGGGTCGTTGGCGGCGTGCGACTGCGAGCCGGCCAGGTCGTCCTCCCAGTTCGGGCCCCATTGGAGGTCCAGGTCCTTGCCAGTCACCTGGGACTTGGGGCGGACCGCCGGCTGGGTCTCCTGGGCGGGAGCGCTGACCAGATGGTCGTAGTCGTAGGTCCACGGGTCGTAGTAGTCGTCGATCGACGGCAGGTCCGGGTTCCAGAAGATGTTGGCCAGCTTGTGCAGCTTGCCCCCGGCCCGCAGCTTCAGCTTGCCCCGCTTGCTCAGCTTCCAGCCACCGCGCCATTTCTCCTGATCCTCGTAGTCACGGGGATAGCCACGGCCGGGTTTCGTCTCGACGTTGTTGAACCACATGTACTCGGCGCCGCGCCGATTGGTCCAGACGTTCTTGCAGGTGACTGAGCAGGTGTGGCAGCCGATGCACTTATCGAGGTTCATCACCATCCCCATCTGGGCACGGACGCGCATCAGCTGCCCTTCCCGGGCATCAGTAGACGACCTCGGCGCTGCGCTTGCGGACGATGATCTTCTGGTCGCGCTGCGGGCCGGTGGGGCCGTAGTAGTTGAAGCCCCAGGAGAGCTGCGCGTAGCCGCCGATCATGTGGGTGGGCTTGATCGAGATCCGGGTCAGTGAGTTGTCGGTGCCGCCACGGGCTCCGGAGATCTCGGAGACCGGCACGTTCACGTGGCGGTCCTGCGAGTGGTAGAAGAGCGCGATTCCCGGCGGGACGCGGTGGGAGACCGCGGCGCGGCAGGCGACGTTGCCGTGGCGGTTGTAGACCTCGAGCCAGTCGTTGTCGACGACGCCGATCTCCTCCGCGTCCTCGACCGAGAGCCACATCGCCGGGCCCCCCCGGAAGAGGGTGAGCATGTGCAGGTTGTCCTGGAACTCGGAGTGGATCGACCACTTTGAGTGGGGTGTGATGTATCGGACTGTCACCTCGCGCCCCTCCGGCACGCCGGGCTCCCCGCCGAGGCCGACGAGTTGGCCGACGTCGACCGGCGGACGATATGCAGGCAGCCCCTCGCCCAAGTCGAGCATCCACTCGTGATCGACGTAGAGTTGCTGGCGCCCGGTCAACGTGCGCCACGGGATCAGGCGCTCGACGTTGGAGGTGAAGGGCGAGTAGCGGCGCTCGCGGGACTCCATCCCCGACCACTCCGCCGAGGCGATCACCTTGCGGGGCTGGACCCCGATCTCCCGAAAGGTGAGGGCGTCGTCGGCCCGCTCCTCGGGGATGTCGGCCAGCCGCTGTCCCGTTCGCCCCTCGAGGGCGCGGAAGCTCTCCACCGCCAGCCGGCCGTTGGTCGTACCGGAGAGCGCCAGGATCGTCTCGGCGACCTCTGTGTCGCGCGCCAGCGACGGCCGCCCCGCGGCGGACGAGCCGCCGTTCACCCGCCCGTTGCGGCGGCCCAGCTCCTCGACCTCGGGAGTGGGCTTCCAGGAGACTCCCTTCGCCCCCACCCCGAGCTCCTCGACCAGCGGCCCGAGCGCCTTCATCCGGTCGGCGACGGCCGGATAGTCGCGCTCGACCACGATCAGCTTCGGCATCGTCCTGCCCGGGATCGGCTCGCACTCGCCTTTGCGCCAGTCGCGCACCCGGCCGCCGGGCTGGGCGATCTCGTCGGGCGAGTCGTGCAGCAGCGGAGCGGCGACGATGTCGGTGCGCTTGCCCAGGTGACGCTCGGCCAGCTCGCTGAACCGCTCGGCGATCCGATTGAAGGCGTCCCAGTCGGAGCGCGCCTCCCACGGCGGCGGGATCGCTGCGTTGAAGGGATGGACGAAGGGGTGCAGATCGGTGCTCGAGATGTCGTGCTTCTCGTACCAGGTGGCGGCCGGCAGGACGACGTCGGAGTAGATCGCCGATCCGTTCATCCGGAAGTCGATCGTGGTGAACAGGTCGAGCTTGCCCTGCGGCGCCTCGTCGCGCCAGCGGACCTCCTCCGGGCGCTGATCCGGCGGGGTCTCCGGCGAGCGCACCGCGGCGTCGGGGACGCCGAGGATGTGGCGCAGGAAGTACTCGTGGCCCTTGCTGGAGGAGCCGAGCAGGTTGGCGCGCCAGAGGGTGAGTATGCGGGGGAAGTTGGCCGGGTCATCCGGGTCCTCGCAGGCGAACTGGAGGCGGCCCTCGCGGAGCTCGTCGACGACGTGCTCGGCGGGTTCCTTGCCGGCAGCCCGCGGCTTCATCGGCGATGTCGAGCGGATTGCGGCCGAGTGCGGGCGTGGAAGGGAGCCACCCGAGCCTGACCGCGACGGCGTGGCAGTCGGCCGTGTGGCGGCCGTCGAGCGTTCCGGGGCCAGCCGGAGACGCGAACTCACCGGCGCCCGCGAACTTCTCGTAGCGCCACTGGTCGCTCATCAGGTACCAGAAGGGCGTCGCGGGCTGCTGGCGCGGCGGGCGCAGCCAATCGAGGGCGAAGGCGACCGTCTGCCAGCCGGTCAGCGGCCGCACCTTCTCCTGCCCGACGTAGTGCGCCCAGCCACCGCCGTTCACCCCCTGGCAGCCGCAGAACAGCACGAGGGCGAGCATTGCCCGATATGTGGCATCGGAGTGGAACCAGTGGTTTGTCCCCGCCCCCATGACGATCATCGAGCGGCCGCCGGTGCGCTCGGCGTTGTCGGCGAATTCGCGTGCGATCCGGACGCAGCGGCCGGCGTCGACGCCCGTCATCTCCTGCT
Source organism: uncultured Solirubrobacterales bacterium (assembly GCA_963833375.1). Lineage (GTDB taxonomy): Bacteria > Actinomycetota > Thermoleophilia > Solirubrobacterales > 70-9 > DASUPK01. The sequence goes on along the minus strand of CAWHXR010000010.1, from coordinate 755,167 downwards.
GCCAGGCGGGGGTGTGCGGCGACGCAGCGTCGTCATACCCGGCCGGCCACTCGCCCGGCAGATCGTCGCGCGCGACGCCGTATTGGGCCAACGCCAGGTCGAAGACGGTTGTCACCAGCTTCCCGCCCACCCGCAGCGCCGGAACACCGCGGCGGATCGTCGTCCCGCCCTCGGTCTCGCCGCCGTCGAAGCACGGCAGAGTCACCTCCACCGCCTGCTCGTGGCGCCCGAGCAGCGTCAGGGCGGGGTCGACGTCCTCGAGGTCGAGGTTCCAGTGGCCCTCGCCGGCGTCGCCCCAGCGGTGTCCGATCGAGCCGTTCGGAGCCACCGGCTCGCCGGTCGCCTCGTCGATCACCACGGTCATCCACTCGGCGTTCTCCTCCTCCGAGCCCAGGTCGGAAGCGCGCAGGAAGGCATCGGGAACGACGGTGCCGTCGGCGCGCTCGCGCAGGGTGATCAGGTGGGGCATGTCGGTGTACCTGCGGGCGTATTCGTCAAACGGCTCCGATCGCCGATCGACGTAGAACTCCTTCAGGATCACGTGCCCCATCGCCATCGCCAGCGCCCCATCGGTGCCGGCGCGGGCGGGCAACCAGTGGTCGGCGAACTTGGTGTGCCCCGCGTAGTCCGGGGAAATCACGACCACCTTCTGGCCCTTGTAGCGGGCCTCGGTCATGAAGTGGGCGTCCGGCGTCCTCGTCTGGGGGATGTTGGAGCCCCAGAGCACCAGGTAGGAGCAGTTCCACCAGTCCGCCGACTCCGGCACGTCGGTCTGGTCGCCCCAGATCTGCGGCGAAGCCGGCGGCAGGTCCGCGTACCAGTCGTAGAAGCTCAGCGACGTCCCGCCGATCAGCGAAAGGAAGCGGGTTCCCGCGGAGTAGGAGACCATCGACATCGCCGGGATCGGAGAGAAGCCGACGATCCGGTCGGGGCCGTACTTGCGGATCGTGTGTACGTGGGCGGCGGCGATCAGCTCTGTGACCTCGTCCCAGCTCGCCCGCATGAAGCCGCCCTTGCCGCGCCGCGACTTGTAGGCATAGGCCTTCTCGGGGTCGTCGACGACCGACGCCCAGGCCTCGACGGGGTCGCCCGTCCGCTCGCGGGCCCGCCGGTACATCTCCAGCAGGACCCCGCGCACATACGGGAACTTGGGGCGAAGCGGCGAGTAGATGTACCAGGAGAACGCGGCCCCCCTGGGGCAGCCGCGCGGCTCGTAGTCAGGGGTGTCGGGGCCGTTCGATGGGTAGTCGGTCTGCTGCGTCTCCCAGGTGACCAGCCCGTCCTTGACGTGGACCTTCCAGGAGCAGGAACCGGTGCAGTTGACCCCGTGGGTCGAGCGAACGACGCGGTCGTGTTGCCAGCGGCGCCGATAGGCGGCCTCCCAGTCGCGGGAGTAGCCGAGGTTCTCGCTCCACCCCTCGGCTGATCGCGCGCGCGTGCCGAAGAACTGCTGGGCCCGGAGCAGCGCGCGACCGTCGCTCATCGCGAATCAACCCCGAGGCTCCCTGGGGGGTCAAGACACCAGCCAGCCGCTCGGTCGGGCTCCATCGCGGAATTCATACCGGGCACTTGCACCGCTCCCATCCGGGGTCCGTTCGGAGTCTGCCCGGGGGAAACTACTGAGGCTGGAGGCCTGCGTCGTGCTAGTGGTGCGATCTCGAGTCGCCAGGCGGTCCCCGCCCTCGTCCTTCCCCTCGCCGTGTGCCTCGAGCTCGAGCGAGTCCCGCCCGTGCGCTCCCGCAGGATCGCGAACAATCGAACCGATACCCGCGTCGCCAGTGGATGCTAGGCCCGCGGCAGCAGCTCCACCGCGACCCGCTCCCCGGGGGCCACCGACTCCCGCTCGGCGGGAATCAACGCGAGCGCGTCCGAACCAAGCATCGAGGTGAGGATGTGGGAGCTCTGGGCCTCCCTGGTCCGCTCGGCGTGCCAGCCATCCTCCGCGAGCTCGAGCTTCACCCGCACCGCGTGAGTGCCCCCGGGCCCCTTCTCGTAGCCGGAGTCGAGGATGGCGGTGGTCCGATCCCGCACGGGATCTGCACCCTGCAGCATCCGCAGAGCTGGTCGCACGAAGAGGAGGAAGGTGACCACGGCGCTCACCGGATTGCCGGGAAGCCCGAAGACGAGCGACCCGCCCGCCCCGGGCCCGCCCCCGTGCACGCCGAACCAGGTGGGGCGACCAGGCCGCAGGGCGACACCCCAGAAGCGCTGGTCGGCTCCCAACTCGGCGAGTGCCGTGCGCACGTGGTCGTGCTCGCCGACCGAGACGCCTCCCGAAATCACTGCCACATCCGCCGCCAGGGCGGCGGCGATCGCCTCCCGGGTGACGCCGGGATCGTCCCGGGTCCGGCCGACGCCGGCCGGCTCAGCGCCGGCCAGCCGGGCGAGGGCGGGCAGGGCCCAGGCATTGGTGTTCCGCACCCCGCCCCGGGTCATCGGCTCGGAGGGATCGAGCAGCTCGTCTCCGGTGGTGACGACAGCGACCCGCGGGCGGCGCGCGCAGTTCGCGGCATCGCGGCCCACGGAGGCGAGGACGCCCAGCTCGGCGGGCCCAATGGTGGCGCCGGCGCGCAGGACGACATCGCCGGGCTCGATGTCGTCGCCGGCACGGCGGACGTCGCGCCCGGGTTCGGTTCTGACCTCGGTCTCGACCGCCCCTTCGCGCTCGGACGCCTCCTCCACCCGGACGACGGAGTCGGCCCCCTCGGGCAGCATGGCGCCGGTCGAGATGCGAATCGCCTCGCCCGCCCTCAGACCCGAGATCGCCGGCCTGCCCGCTCGCGACTCGTCCACCACCTTCAGGCGGACGGGCGCCCCCGGCGCGGCGCCGGCCGTGTCGACTGCTTTCACCGCGAAGCCGTCCATGGCCGAGTTGTCGAACCCGGGCACCGACTCCGCACTGGTCACGTCCTCTGCCAGCACGCGGCCGAGAGCGTCACCCAGGGCGGCACGCTCGCTCTCCAGCCGCTCCACGCTGTCTGCGACCAGTCGCCTGGCCCCCTCGACCTCGATCAGCCTGCGCGCCACGGGGCCGAGGCTACCCGGGATGCAGCGGTGCCAGACTGGCCGGATGCAAGCGCTGATCGCCATCCTCGCCGGTGGCCACGCCACCCGCCTGGGCGGGCAGAAGGCGAGCGCCGAGCTGGCCGGCCGGCCGCTGATCTCGTATCCGCTCGCCGCCGCGCTCGGCTCGGGCCACGAGGTCGTGGTCGTGGCGAAGGCGGACACCGAGCTGCCCGATCTGGGGCAGCGCGTGCTGCACGAGCCCGCGGAGCCTCGGCATCCGCTCTGCGGGATCGTCGCCGGTGTCCGGGAGGCAGGGGGACGCCCGCTTGTCGCTCTAGCCTGCGATATGCCATTCGTGACCGCGGAGCTGGTTGCGTGGCTCGCGTCGCTGGCCGAGCCGTTGGCCGTGCCCAGCCGGGACGGTCGCCTGCACCCCTTGCTCGCCCGCTACGAGCCCTCTCTGCTGCCGCGGCTGCAATCGGCGCTGGGAGAGGATCGGCCGCTTCGGGAGACCGTCGCCTCCCTTGACCCGTGCGAGATCACCGACGAGGAGCTCGGGCGGTTCGGTGACCCCGAGCGCCTGCTGATCAACGTCAACACCACCGCCGAGCTGGAGGCGGCCGAGAAGCTGGCCGAGGCAGGCCAGCTGCGCTAGCCCGCCACGTCGTCGGCGAGCTCGCGCAGGTCCTCCAGCGAGCGGCCGCTGCGGCCCGCCATCCAACAGGCCACCGGGGCCGCGATTCGCTCCGATGCGTGCGCCGCCACCGCAGCCAGTTCGAGGATCGCCTCGACCTCGCCAGCGTCCGGGGGATTGGCCCCAATGGCGCTCGCGAAGCTCTCCACCCACTCCTCAGCCTTCATGCCTCGCCTCCTTCCTTCTTCTGATGCCTGTCGCAACCCGCATCCGTCTGCTCGCAGTGCAGCTGGATCATCCGCCATCGGCGTTGCCCCCGTGCCTCTCGAGTCTCGTTAGGCATTAGGGGGACCTGGCCCAGACGCACCGTGCCGCCCGCGGGGCAGCCAAACAGGCCAGCGCGCCGCCGCGCTCACAAGGTGCATGAGAAGCACTCGAAGAAGGCGTGCAAGAAGTGCAGCGGCCCTGAGGGACCTACTCCCGCAGCCCGACGGCTTCGAGGGCCTCGGCGGGATCGAGGTAGTCCCACATCCGAGTCACCTTGCCGTTCTTGAACTCGATTACCCAGGCGAGAGGCGACTCGGTCTCGGCTCCGCTTGCCTTGCCACGCGCTCGGAGATGCCCGATCACGACGATCCGCTGACCAAGGTCGCGGGCGTCCAAGTACTCGACCTGGGCCTCTGCGAAAGCGTCGTCCACATCCCTCATGAACTTGCGGATGCCCTCATGGCCTCGATATACGGCCGCTTCTCCCCCGAACATCACCTGGGTCAGCGCCCGCCACTCCACAGCCGGATCGAACTGCTTCAGGAACCCATCGATGTCTCGGCGGTTGTACGCGCTGATTGCCCGCCTGACCACCTCGACGTTCTCCTCCGACATCGCCTACTGCGGCAGCCCGGCGGCTTCGAGGGCCTCGTTCGGCTCGTAGTAGAAGTCCACTCGGATCACCTTCCCGTCCCGGAATGTCCACACCTGCCCAAACCTCAATTCCGCGGGAGCACCGCTCTCCGCTCCGGCTCCCTCAGCGCTCGAGATGATGGCGACTCGATCGCCCGCATCAAGCGTGGTCTCGACCGTGACTTGACCGCCGAGGGTCCCGAGAATGTCCCGCCAGAACCGAACTATCCCCTCGCGACCGTCGAACTCCTCTCCGATCAGGTCGGCGAAGCCGCCGATGAAGTGGAGCTCCACGTCCTCGTGAGCGACGCGAACGGCGTCATCGAAGTCCCGGCGGTTCCACGCTTCGAGCACCTGATGGACGATCTCGACGTTCTCCTGCGACATCGCCCACGCAGTATCCCGCGGCCAGGGGCCGGGGCGACGCTAGCGTTTCTCGAGCTTCAGCTTCGTTGACCGCGTGCTGGGGTCACCGCCGGTCGGGGTGTAGGTGACCCTCGGCTTGACGGCGACCTTGCCGGTCTCGTTCAGCTTGATCCGCGTCTTCGCCTGCGCCTTGATCAGCAGCTGCACCGCACCCGGGGCGGTGACGGTATTCGCCGAACCGGCCACGGCGGTGCGGGCCGGCTTCACGCCGTTGCCGGAGAGGGCGAGCTCGCCCGGGCCGGGGACGGTCACGGCCAGCCTCGCGGTGCCCTGCCTCTCATTCAGCTTCGGCTTGCCGAGCGTGAACTCGTTCGACGGTGGAGAGGTCGGCGGAGGCATGGGCGTCACTGTGAGCGCGTCTACCGCCACCCCGCAGGGGGCGCTGGCGCCGCCGATGAAGCCCTGGCTCGGGTTGCCGCCGTCGAGGTTGGCGCGCCCGATCGTGCCGCCGAAGAGGTCGTTGGCCCAGTAGACGTGCGCTGTGTCGACTGCCACCCCGCACGGGAAAGTGGCGCCGGCGATGAAGCTCTGGTTCATTCCGGTGCCGTCGAGGTTGGCCCGCCCGATCGTGCCGGTGGCGGCGTCGTTCGCCCAGTAGAGGTGCCCTGCGTCGAGCGCTACCCCGCAGGGACGGCTCGCGCCGGTGACGAAGCTCTCGTTCACCCCCGTGCCGTCGAGGTTGGCCCGCCCGATCGTCCCGTCGTCGCTGCCGGCCCAATAGAGGTGCGCCCCGTCGACCGCTATCCCGCACAGGAGGTTGGCGGTGGTGATGAAGTCCTGGCGCGGGTTGCCGCCGTCGAGGTCGGCGCGACCGATCGTCCCGTCGACGTTCGCCCAGTAGACGTGCCCGGCGTCGACCGCCACCCCGCACGGGAAGGTGGCGCCGCCGATCAGGCTCTTGCGGCCCGTGCCATCGAGGTTGGCGCGCTCGATCGTGCCGCTCTCCACATCGTTGGCCCAGTAGACGTGCCCAGCGTCGACCGCCACCCCGCAGGGCGAGGTGGCGCCGGCGATGAAGCTCGGGTTCGCCCCGGTGCCGTCGAGGTTGGCGCGCCCGATCGTCCCGTCGCGGCCGTTGGCCCAGTAGACGAACGCCCCTGCGCGCGGGGCGAAGGCCATTGCGAGGACGAGAACGGCGGCTACCAGCAGGGCCACGCGTGGGCGCGCTGACCGATTCGCTGAGCTTTCCACGAGAGATCTCATGTCCGTCCCTATCAATGACGCCTGCGGCCGCGAATAATTCCCAGGAGCCGGGAGATGGGCCAGCACTGGCTAGCGCGCTCACTTGTTCCAGGGCTGCCGGGAATGAATCGTCGCCGCAGGCGTCAATCGATGTAGAGCCATGCGACGCGCTGAGGAAATCCTGGAGATCGCCGAGATCGTCGATGACGCTGCGGAGAGGCTTGCGGCGGTCTTCGAGCGCTCCGGCGCGGACGAGCTGCACCCCCCACAGGTGCTCCGTGAGATGGCCCGCTACGAGCTGACCCTCGCGGCGGTCGACATCGCCGGCCTCACTTTCGGCAGCCCGCCCGCCCCACGGAGCGCAACGAACTGATCGGCGACAACCGAGACGAAGGCGAACCTCTCGTCAATCGCGGTCCGATGCGGACCCAGCACGGCCTCCGGAGCGAGGTCAGGGTCGAGACTCATCAACGATCGGGGTTCCCTGCGCCGAGAACAGTCGCCAGTCCCCGTCGTCAGCCTGGAATACGTGGGTGTAGCGGCTGGCGACCTCAGTGAGCGCACCTTCGGCGTCACCGAAGGACATCGCGGTACGGCCGATGACGATGCCGGTGCCGGGGCCCGCAAGGCGAACCACCGCTTCGTCGGGAAAGGTCTCGATCGCCTGGAAGCTCACCATCCCGTCGCTGATCGCCGCGAGGAACGCGGCGCGCGGGTGCACCGACCCGGTCGCGACGTCGACGATCAGGAACTCCTCGGCGAGCAGCGCCTCGAGGGCCGGGATGTCACGATCGAGCAGGCCCCTGAAGAAGGCCAGATCGGCAGGCACCAGCCCGTTCACGTCCGGCTGCGTCGTCATGCCGAGTCGCGATGCTGCGCATCGTCATCGCCACCGTTGGTGAAGCGGCGGGTCGTCCGGGACCGAGCGCCGAGTGGCCCGAGGGGCGCTCGCGTGCGCCAGACCGCCTCAGGTCGGCCGGCGTGGCTGAGAATGCCACGAGCGGATCTGCGGAATTCGTAACGACCGTTCGTCAAGGTGACCTCCGGTCCCTTCATCTCACGCTCCTTTCAGCGTAGTCCGGGCAAGGCGCCGCCGCACTCGGGGGCGCGAGCGCGGCGGCGGTCGTGAGGGTGCGACGGCTAGATCCTGCCGTCGCCATCGCTCGGGCCCCCGTTGTTGTCGGCGTCGTGGTCCCCGCCGTTGTGCTGCGGGATGCCGTGATGGTGGTGATGGTGGTGTCCCGCCATCGCGGCCGGCAGCGCAACGGCGCCGCCGATCCCCAACACGGCGAGGACCACCGCGATCCGGGCCTTCGTTGTTGAGAGCATGGTTTGACTCCTTGGTTGGTTGTTGTTCATGGCAGGAAGCTCGAGACGGCCCGCTCGATCGCCGGTCCCTGCCGCGGCCACTGCGCGGGCGGGGCCGCCCCGACGATGACCGTCGTGCCGCCGGCTCCGGCGACGATGCAGGCGATCTCGCGGTAGGCGTGCCCGGTCGACGACGTGTAGGCGTCGATCACGCAGGAGCCGCGCGCACCCTGGAACCGGAGGTTGGTGGCGGACGCGACCGGCTTCACGTTCACGTCGCCCTCATCTCGGTTGTGGTCGATCCGAAAGCTGCTCCAGTTCGCGAGCGTCTCCGCCCCCTGTTGGGGCGTTGCATTCAGGTAGCCGCGGATTCCTCCCCCTGCCGCCCGGTTGGCGGCGGAGACGGTGCCGGGGTCGGACCTGATCGGGCGCCAGCTGGGCGGATAGGCCAGCCGGGCCGCGCCGTCGGGCAACCGGCTCGTGCGCCACGCCCGCGGAGGAGGCGACGGGTGGAGCCAGGCGAAGGGGTGCGAATGGCTCGCCGCGCCAGAGCCGGATCCGCCCTGCGAGTTGGAGGCCGGCGCGGCCGTGCCGGCGGGCGCGGGGCGGCCGCCGTATCCCCCGCCGCAACCCGCGGCGGCGACTGCGACCGCTCCGAGCACGGCCACGACCGCTGCCGTGAGACGTGACCTCCGCACGAGCCGTTTCGACCTGCTCGCGCGGCGTGCGAGTGCTTGGTAGGCAGGCATATGACCAAGGACGCCGACTGCCGCGGTTTATTCCCGGGACCGTGGAATAGTTCGGGGTCCGCGAGCGTCAGTACGGGTGGAGCACCCATGAACGGAGAAGACGCACACAACGACGAGATCCCCGAGCGGACCATCCGCGAGCTCGCGCGCCTTGCCGACGGCTCACTTCAGGGAGAGGCACGGGACGCGCTCGAAGAGAAGATCTCCGCCTCGCCAACGCTGCGAGCCGCAATGGAGCGCCAGCGCGCCGGCGTCGCCGCTCTCCGCGGGCTCGAACTCCAGACACCCCCGGGGCTGAGGGCGCGAATACTCTCCGAGCAGGCGACTCCTTCGCGGCCCGTGCGCCGGCGCCGGCTGGCTATCGGCGGCGCCCTGGGGGCTGCTGCGGTGGCATCCGTACTGATCGCCCTGGTGCTGTTGCCCTCGGGGGCGGGTGGCCCGACGGTGGTCCAGGCGGCGCGCCTCTCGAAGCTCCCCGCCACGGAGTCAGTGCAGGTCGAGCCCTCGAACCCAAAGCTGCTCGCCGCGGCTGTCGAGGGTGTCCCCTTCCCGAACTGGACCAAGGAGTTCGGATGGCGGCAGGCAGGGATCAGGTCCGACCGGCTCGACGGTCGCGATACCAGGACTGTCTTCTACGAGCACGCCGGAAAGCGGATCGGCTACACGATCGTCTCCGGCGACGGGATCGGTCCCCCCAGCGGCGCCCGGGCGTCGAACATCAACGGCGTCAAACTCCACTCAACCAGCGACCAGGGCCGCCAGATTGTCACCTGGTGGCGCGACGGCAGGACCTGCGTCCTCTCGGGCTCCGGGGTCAGCGACCGCCAGCTGCTCAAGCTGGCGTCGTGGAAGGGCGACGGGGCGGTTCCGTTCTGATCCTGTTCGTTCAGGGGGGGGAACGCCGACTCGATCCCGAGGCCGCCGGGGACCACATCGACACACTCTTTCGGGTCGCACGCGCGATGTCCGGCTCTCGCGACCTCGCCGAAGAGCTCGTCCAGCAGACCTACGTGAAGGTTCTCTCCAAACCCCGCGTGCTGCGTCGCGAAGACGATCTGGGCTACTTGATCAAAGCGCTGAGGAACACCTGGTACAGCTACCTTCGCGCAGAGCGGACTCGGCGCGAGGCCACCGACCTCGGCGCCTCGCCGCCCGAGGAGCTCGCGGCGCGGAGCTCAGCCGGAGATCCCCATGCCTCCCTCGAGGCCGGGGCGGTGCTGGATGCGCTTGCGCAGCTTCCCCAGCCCTACCGCGAGGCTGTGGCGGCGGTTGACGTCGCCGGCCTTTCCTACGCCGAGGCCGCCCGGGCACTCGGCGTTCGGCAGGGAACAATCATGAGTCGCGTCTATCGGGGGCGCGAGCAGGTCGCCGAGGCGGTTGGGTCGGGGTGAACTCCTACGCTGGGTGACCGTATTTCGCCTGTTTGGTCAGGTCAGCGGCCAGCGAAGCCAGCAAGTCGCTGAACTGTTCCATCAGGTCGCGGTGCAAGAGGCTCCCGTAGCTGACTCTTGCGACTCCCAGCTCGGCCAGCTCAGCGAGCGAGGGGGCCGCCGGGATCGCGAGGATATTGACCGGACCCGGGGCCTCGGACGTGAAGGCCCGCAGGGCATCCGGTTCCCACAGGAGGATCGGGAACACGCAGTCGGCGCCGGCTTCGAGGTACGCCTGCGCTCGTGTCAGCGCCACGCTCACCAATTCCCCTTGCTTCCCATGATGGGATCCGGACGCGACGGCAGAGAGGAAGACGTCGATCCGCGCGTTGATGACGAGCCCATAGTCCTGATCCCGGGCGGCCTCGCGAACGCGGCGCAACCACTGCGCCTGCTGGACCGGATCGCGTAGGTTCCCGGTGGCGTGGTTGGTGTCCTCGAGGTTGCAGCCCGCTGCTCCGATGCTCCTCAGGGCGGCCACCAGTTCCGCCGGGTCCATCCCGTAGCCCGCCTCCGCGTCGACCGTCATCGGGATGTTCACGCTTCGGCCGATCCGGGAGGCAGCGGCCAGCATCTGGTCACGAGGCGCGCCTTCGTGGTCCTCGTAGCCGAGCGCAGCGGCGACGCCGCCGCTAGTGGTGGCGACGACCGGGAACCCGGCGGCCTCGATCGCCTTGGCGGAAGCGGCGTCCCAGGCATTGGGCAACACAATCGGATCACCCGGGACCTGAAGTGAGCGAAGGGACTCGCATCGACCCTCGAGCTCGGCCGGCTCCGACATGTCAGCTCCTTTCTCCAGGCGAAGAGCCGAGCGCCTGCCGTTCGAACCCTCGAGCCTGGGAGTTTGGCATCGATCCCCTCTAAGACCGGGAAAGCGACTCGGCGACCTGGTTGCGGGCCCTGAACAGGCGGCTGGCGACCGTGCCCTCGCGCACGCGCAGGGCCTTGGCGGCCTCACCGTAGGAGAGCCCGGCAACGTCGATTGACACAAGCGCGTCGCGGAACTCGGCCGGCAGCGCCGCGATCACCCCGAATACCTCGCGCGTCTCGGCCGCGACCGGCGGCTCAGTGGAGCCGCCGCGGCGGTCCGGCAGCCCGAGCGCCTCGGGGTCGGCGCCCGCCGACTGGGGACGCCGCGCGCTGGCGCGGCGCTTGGAGATGAAGGTATTGCGCATGGCGCGGAGCAGGTAGCCGAGGTCGTCATCGTTACGCATCAGGCGCGGGTGCGCCAGTACGCGGGCGTAGGTTTCCTGCACGAGGTCCTCGGCGTCCTCGCGCGAGCCGCAGACCGCCCACGCGGCGCGGAAGAGCCGATCGACGTGGTCGCCCAGTGTCTCTGGATCGAGTAGGTGTTCCGGTGTCGTCGTGCTCTCGCGCCCTTGACTGCGCGGCGGAGGAGCATGGCCTGGGGCGGAGCCGGGCCGGGGGTGTACGGCGCGGTACGCCTCTTGAACAGCTGGGGCGTTCATCCCTGTTCGCCGTTCGTGCAGACAGGCGAGTCGGCCAGAACAAGCATTCGCGCCTTGGTCTTGGCTCCGTTCGGTGTCCGGGCGGTCGTTATCAAGGTCTTGCGATCTTGACAGGCTATTGAGATGTTGTCAAGGCCTTGATATATACTTACCCGGTGAGCGTTCCACTACTTGGACAGGGCTTCAGGGGCGTCGAGGGCCGCAGCGGCTTCCTCCTGCGGCAGGCGTGGCAGGCGTTCAGCGGGACCATGGAAGCAGCGCTGCAGGCACAGGGTCTGACCCCCGCCCAGTACGGTGCGTTGAGCGTCCTCGCGCGCGTCCCCGGTGCCTCAGGCGCTGATCTCGCGCGGGGGAGCAACACCACTCCGCAGGCGATGAACAGCGTGATAGCGACGCTGGAACGCGAAGGCCTGATAGAGCGCCACCCGCACCCCACGCACGGTCGCATCCTCCAAGTCACGCTGACCGACGAGGGCCGGAGGCGCCTCGAGGCAGCGCATCCCGCCGTTCGGGGCATGGAGGAGGCGATCGAAGAGGACTTCACGCCCGACGAGATCGCGACGGTCAAGCGATGGCTGGTCGCGTCCGCCGAGGAGCTTCAGAGGAGCACAGCCTCGAAGACGGCTCGGCGCCGGGAATAAATCGCCGGGTGCGGACGTCCGAATTGAGCATGAGACGCGCTGAGGAGATTCTGGAAATCGCCGAGATCGTCGACGAGGCGACCGAGAAGCTTGCGACGGTCTTCGAGCGTTCGGGCGCGGGCGAGCTGCACCCTCCGCAGGTGCTCCGCGAGATGGCTCACTACGAGCTGAATCTGGCGGCTCTCGACATCGCCTGCCTCACCTTCGGCAGCCCGGCCCGGGAATAAATCGCGCCGGACCGGCGTCCTTCGGTGGGAATCGGCAACTCACCGAAAGGAATCCAAATGACTACTCCCACCACCAATTCATGGCCGACGCGACCCATCTATTCGATCGCGGCGGTCGTGGCGGTCGCGCTCGCGGCGCTCGTCGTCGCGGCTCATGCCAGCGCGAGCCAAAAGGTCGACGGCGTGCGGGCGACGCTCAAGCACGGCACGCTCACAGTGAAGGGCAGCGATGGCGGACAACAGGTCGCGCTGCGCCTGCAGGCCGGCGACACGAGCGTGATCCAGGTCGACGCCGGCGACAACGGCTCCGCCGACTTCTCGTTCGACCGAGGGCACGTCTCGGCGATCAAGGTCAAGATGGGCGACGGCAACGACTCCGCTCGCATCGACGACGCGAACGGCGCCTTCACCGACTCGATCCCGGCCACGATCTCCGGCGGCGACGGCAACGACACGCTGCAGGGCGGCCAGACCCAGGTCGCGGCCCAGAACGAGACGTTCAAGGGCGGCGACGGCAACGACCTGGTCGACGGCGGCAAGGGCAACGACACCGCCTACCTCGGCGGATGGCAATGACACCTTCCGCTGGGACAACGGCGAGGGCTCAGACGTGATCGAGGGCCAGGACGGCACCGACACGATGCTGTTCAACGGTGCCCCCGTGGCCGAGCAGGTGACGATGTCGGCGAACGCAGGAAGGCTCACCTTCTTCCGCGTCCAGGGCAACGTCACGATGAACACCGACGGCGTCGAGATCGTCGATGACAACGCGATCGGCGGCGCCGACAGCGTCACCGTCAACGACCTGACCGGCACCGACGTCAGGCAGACCAACGTCGACCTCGCGGGGGCGTTCGGCGGCAACGCCGGCGACGCCGCGGCCGACAGCGTGGTCGTCAACGGCACCAACGGCGACGACAAGATCGCCGTCAACGGCAACGGGTCCGGTGCGGATGTGACCGGCCTGGCCACATCCGTGTCGGTCAAGCACGCGGATCCGACCGACACCCTCTCCGTCAACACCCTCGCGGGCACGGACAACGTGACCACGAACGGCGTCGCCGGACTGATTCAGGTGCTGGTCGACGCCGTTCTCGTCTAGACCACTCGGAGATCGCGGGCCCCCGGCTCATAGAGCCGGGGCCCGCCCTCCGAAACCGCGTCAGCCGGCAGCGCCGGCGAAGACGTCGGGTCGAGTACGCAGGAGCCGCCATGTGGTTCGAAATAGCGCGCCAAGGGATCGCCAACCCCGCGGCCCCGCGCGCCAAGGCGGGGCTTAATGTGAGTGTTTTCTACTTCTGCCATTAGGGAGCCTTCAACGGCGGTCATCAGGCTTCCGGGGGATTGGCCAATCCCGGCGCGGTGCCGGCTCGTATAGCCAATAGCGGGCGCCTGCTTTTGGGAAGACGCCCTCAACGGTCCTCAATGGAAGGAGCTGCCATGCGCAGATTCATCTTGGTCGCGATTGCCTCGCTGGCCCTCGCCGCGTTCGCGGCGGGCCCGGCAAGTGCGGCCCGGAACCCCAACCCCACTGGCTCGGGCCAACCGAGCCAGGAGTGCGGCGCAACCGGAGCCGAGTCGGCGCCCCCGGGCTTCAGCACAGGGGGCTTCGCGAACGCGGAGGGTCAATACGCCGATGGTGGCGCCAACGACAACCCTCACGCGATCTCGCAGTACGACGTCGCCTGCTTCCAGGTGACCAGCAGCGGCCACTGAGTTGAGTGACGGGATGGGCCGGGCGCCCCTGGTCCGGTCCATCCCCGCCGCGCCCAGGCGACAGTGAAAGGCAAGCATTCATCACAGGAGGATCCCGATGACGACGAACCGTAGGCAAACGCAGCGCGGCGCACAGCAACGCGACCAGCAGGAACGAGACGGACAGAGAGCGCTCGACCAGCGCCGAGAGAGCATGCAGGCGGCCGAGGGCCACGCGGGCAGCGTTCCACGCGGTAATCAGCAGGCAGAGCACGAGAACCTTGGCCACCGCCTGCACGAGTACGAGCGTCTGCTCGGCCACTGATCCGAGCCGTGCTCAACGGTGTCGCCGGAGCTCAGCGCTCGTTCTTCGACTGCCAGAAGGCGACCTCGCCGCCGTCCGGCGTCGAGACAACGCTGCGCCAGCCCCCCGGGCCCTCGCGTGGGCCGAGCAGCACCTCGCCGCCGAGGGCACGGGCCCGGTCCGTGGTCCTGACGACGTCGGGGACGTCGACGTAGGGCAGCCAGAGCGGCTGCTTCCCCTCGCACTCGACGACGCCGCCTCCCAACCGGTCGCCCATGCCGAGAGCCAGGTACGAGCCCGCCCCGGCGTGGATGCGCTCCGGCCGCCAGCCGAAGAGCTGCGCGTAGAACGCCACCGCCCCCTGGAGGTCGCCGGTGTGGAGCTCCAGGTGAATCACCGAGTTGGCGGGCGCAGGTTTCATTCCCTGCCAGATAGACCCGACTCGGCGCGGAAATTCATCGGTTCGGCGATGAATCCGGGGGCCGGCGTCCGTCTAGTCTCCACAGAAGCGATGAGCGCAAACCCGGCAGAGTCGACGGTCGAGCAGCGAGAGCTCCTCGAGACCGCCCGAAAGGGCAGCGAGGACGCCTACCGGCGCCTGGTCGAGCCGCACCGCTCTGAGCTCCAGGCCCACTGCTACCGAATGCTGGGCTCGGTCCAGGATGCTGAGGACGCCCTGCAGGAGGCGCTCGTCCGCGCCTGGCGCGGGCTCGAGGGGTTCGAGGGCCGCAGCTCGCTGCGCTCCTGGCTGTACCGGATCGCGACCAACACCTCCCTGGACGCGATCCAGCGGCGGCCGAAGCGGATCCTCCCCATCGACTACGGCCCTCCGGCCGATCCGCACGGCGGCGTCGGCGAGCCGCTGGTGGAGTCGGTCTGGATCGAGCCCTTCCCCGACGAGACCCTGGGGATCGAGGACGGCTACGCGTCACCCGATGCCCGCTACGAGCAGCGCGAGTCGGTGGAACTCGCCTTCGTCGCCGCCCTGCAGCATCTGCCGGCCAACCAGCGTGCGGTGCTGATCCTGCGAGAGGTGCTCGGCTTCTCGGCGCAGGAGACCGCCGACACCCTCGAAACCAGCGTCGCCTCGGTGAACAGCGCGATGCAGCGCGCGCGGGCGACGATCGACAAGAAGCTTCCCGAGGAGAGCCAGCAGGAGACGCTGCGCTCGCTCGGCGACGAGAAGCTGCGCGAGATCGTCGAGCGGTACGCGGACGCCTGGGAGCGGAACGACGTCGACACGGTCGTCTCGCTGCTCGCCGAGGACGCCGCCTTCACGATGCCGCCGATGGCCCGCTGGTTCTTCGGCCACGACGGGATCCGTGGGTTCCTCGAGGGGTTCTCGATGATCCCCGACTGGCGCTGGCGGGCGATCCCGACCACCGCCAACGGCCAGCCGGCGCTCGCCTTCTACAGCTGGGACGAGGAGCAGGGCGCGCGAGTCCCCTTCGCGATCAACGTGCTCACCTTCGAGGGCGAGAAGATCAAGGAGGTCGACGCCTTCATCGTGCGCGGCTCGCAGGACCCGGATCCCGAGGTCCAGGCGCGCACACCGGAGCAGCCGGCCGACTACGAGAAGCTGGCCAGGGCGTACGAGCGCTTCGGGCTGCCCGCCAGGCTCGACTGAGACGTTCGTCACACCGGCTTGACTTAGAGCGCGGTCGAACTTGTACAAAGAACGATGAGTTTCGGGAGGCGCAGAGGTCGTACTTGGAAACGACCTTTTTGATGGCGGAGGAGGCCGACCAGATGCAGGCACAGGTGGGAACAGAACAGACGCAGACACAGCCAATCAGCGACCGAAACCGGTGGATCGCGCTCTACGTGCTGTGCGCGGGCATGCTGATGATCGTGCTCGACATCACCGTCGTGAACGTGGCGCTCCCCTCGATCAAGAGCGACCTCGGCTTCTCGCAGTCGAGCCTCGCCTGGGTGGTGAACGCCTACCTGATCACCTTCGGCGGTCTGCTCCTGCTCGCTGGACGCCTCGGCGACCTGATCGGGCGCCGGACGATCTTCCTGGCCGGGCTGGCGGTCTTCGTGGCGGCCTCGGTCCTCTGCGGTGCCTCGCAGAGCGAAGGGATGCTGATCGGCGCTCGCCTGCTGCAGGGCATCGGCGGCGCGATGACGTCGGCCGTCATCCTCGGAATGATCGTGACGATGTTCCCGGAGCCCCGGGAGCAGGCGAAGGCGGTCGGCGTCTACGCGTTCGTCGCCTCGGCCGGCGGTGCGGTCGGGCTGCTGCTCGGCGGTGTGATCACCCAGGCGATCAGCTGGCACTGGATCTTCTTCGTCAACGCCCCGATCGGGATCGCGACCGCGGTCTTCGCGACCCGGCTGCTCGAACGGGACGAGGGCATCGGCTTCCGCGAAGGCGCCGACCTCCCGGGAGCTTTCCTGATCACCGGGTCCCTGATGCTGGGCGTCTACACGATCGTCAAGCCCGCGGCCGAGCAGGGCTGGGGCGCGACGGAGACACTCGCCCTCGGAGCGGTCTCGTTGCTCCTGCTCGCGGCGTTCATCGGTCGCGAGGCGACCGCCCGGACCCCGCTGATCCCGCTGCGGATCTTCCGTTCGCGCAATGTCAGTGGGGCCAACATCGTGCAGGTGCTGACGGTCGCGGGGATGTTCGGGATGTTCTTCATGGGATCCCTGTACCTGCAGCTGGTCCAGGGCTATGACGCGCTCCAGATCGGCCTGGCCTTCCTGCCCGTGACGATCATCATGGGGACACTCACGGGCCGCTTCTCCGAACCCCTGATCATGCGCTTCGGCGCGCGCAGGCTGCTCTTCCCGGGTCTCGGCCTGGTGGCCGCCGGCCTCGTGCTGTTCACGCGGGCCCCAGTGGATGCCACCTACGCCACCGACGTGCTCCCGGTCCTGGTCCTGCTGGGGACGGGCATCGGTGTCTGCTTTCCCGCGCTGATGACGATCGCGATGTCGGGTGCGACCAGGGCCGACGCCGGGCTCGCCTCGGGCCTCGTCAACACCTCCGCCCAGGTCGGCGGTGCGCTGGGCCTGGCGGTTCTCGCGACGCTGTCGACGTCGCGCAGCGACGACCTGGAGGCGGCCGGGCACTCGACCGCCTCGGCGCTGACCAGCGGCTACCACCTGGCCTTCTGGATCGCAGCCGGACTGGTCGTGGCAGCGATTGGCGTCGCCGCGGTGGTGCTCCAGTCCGAGGAGAAGGCCGCGGAACAGTTCGCGGGCGAGGAGGCCGAGCAGATGCGGGCGGGTGACGCCGCCTACTCCGAGGCGGCCTAGTCACCGCCCACCATGGATGAGCGCATCCAGCGGGCCCTGGAGAACGATCGGACGATCGACATCACCACCACCGGCCGCCGCAGCGGCGAGCGGCGGCGGATCGAGATCTGGATGTACCGCTATGACGGGCGGGTCTTCCTGAGCGGGTCACCGGGGAAGCGCGCCTGGTACGCGAACCTGTTGGCGAACCCCGAGTTCACCTTCCATCTGAAGGGCAGCATCCAGGCCGATCTGCCCGCCGTGGCAGGTCCGATCACCGCGGAGGCGGAGCGCCGCGAGGTGATCGGCGGGATCCTTGGCGAGCTCGGGCGGGGCCGGGGGAACCTCGAGGAGTGGGTCGCCGCCAGCCCCCTGATGGAGGTCGAGTTCAGCGAGCAGCACGCTCACTAGGCTCGGCCGGAGAGGTGCAGATGCCCGGCGAGGCGACAGGTAAACGCCTCCGTTAGCGTGCCCGGAGTGAAACGGAAGGCGGGAAGGCGACTGCGGCCAGTGCTGCTCGGAGCGGTGCTGCTCGGCGCCCTGGCTACGGCGGGCTGCGGCGAGAAGTCGGAGCCGGCGATACACCCGCCGACGACGGCCACGACGACCGCCCCGCCGCCGCCAACGACCACGACGCCTCCCGCGCGCACGAAGCCGGCGCCCACGCCGACCGCCCCGGTCCCGAAGACGACCCCCTGAGCGCTCAGCGCGCCTGCGCGCGCAGGAAGTCGGCGAGCTCCCTCGCCTGGGTGGCGGGGTCGCTCGAGCGCGGCACGGAGAGCGACGGTGTCACGCTCCGCTTGGCGCCGTCGGCCTTGCGCGGCGACTGCGAGCCACCTGAATCGAAGGCGACGATCGCCCCCGCCACGACGACCGCGATGGCCACGAGCACGGCGGCGAGCCGTGCCCTCGTCGAGCGGCCGCGCGCGAGCCTGGCCGTCGGGGCCGGCCAGTTCGCGGTCGCCGGGCCGGTCGCCGCCAATCGTTGCGTCGGGTCCGCGTGGGACTTGACCCGCCGGACCACACCGGCCTCGGCGTCGCCATCCACCGTAGCGAGCGCCTCGCCGAGCGATCGGGCGTCGCGGAAGCGCTCGTCCGGGTCCTCCCGGAGACAGCGCTCGACGATCTCGCGGATCTCCGGCGGGCGCGCCTGTGGCAGGAGCTCGTCGGCCACCACCCCGCACGCGTAGACGTCGGCGGCGGGGGTGATCTTGCCATCCGCGAGCTGCTCGGGGGCCATGTAGCGGTCGGTCCCGATCACCTTGCCCGGCCTGGTCAGGCGGCTGGTCTCCTCGGCCGCACGGGCGATCCCGAAGTCGGTGATCTTCAGGCAGCCGTCGGATTCACGCAGCAGCAGGTTCTGCGGCTTGATGTCCCGGTGGACCAGCTTCTTCGCGTGGGCGTGGCCGAGTCCCTCGCAGAGCTGGCGGAGCAGGTGGAGCGCCTCGCCTCGCGGCACCGACCGCCGCCGGCCATTGAGCCGGTCCGCGAGCGTGCCGCCGTCGACGTGCTCCATGACGATGTAGGGGCGGTCCTCCTCCTCGCCGACGTCGAAGACCTGGACGACGTTCGGGTGATCCAGCTTCGCGGCGAGACGCGCCTCGCGGGAGAACCGCTTGCGCACCTCGTCGTCGCCGGCGAAGTTGTCCGCGAGCAGCTTGATCGCGACCTGCCTGTCGAGCTTCAGGTCGCGGGCGCAGTAGACAGTGGCCATCCCGCCGTGGCCGAGGCGGTGCTGCAGCTCGTATCGATTCGAGCCCAGACGCCGGTTCATCCGACCTCCCCCTTGAGCTTCGCCTGCCCCGGCGGCAGCTTCCCCCCGTGGCCGGGAGGCAGGTGTCCCTGGTTCCCTCCGTGGTGGTCCTTCGATGGCTTGTCGGGCTTCTGGGCCTTCTTCTTCGGCCGAGGCTTCTCCGGTGGCGGGGGTGGCGGCGGAGGGCAGTTGACCTCGTCGACGAGGGTTGCTGCCGCGGCGTCCACATCGGGACGCAGGGTGTCCGGCAGGTCCGACCGTTCGACAGCCGACCGCAGGTTGTCCGCGGCATGGGCGGCGTGGCAGGTATCGCCCGCGGTCAGGTCGGAGGCGATCCGGTCGCTGAGCTTGGCGAGCCTGTCCGCGGTCGCCGCCGAGACGGCTGGGCGCTGGGTGACCGGCCCGCTTTCGCCCGAGCCGCAGGCCACCAGGGTGACCGACGCCAGGGCGAGCGAAATCGCCAGCCCAGCGGCCCTCAGGTTCCCCGTGCAGATCACTCGAAAGCTCCTGGTCTCTCAGCCCCTACCCATGGGTCGCTCTTGGAAACCGCTGCAGCTGGCGACCGGCAGGCGCGGATAGCGCGGGAACTCCGGCTCGGTCCTGGAGCGCTCGCAGAGCGAGAACTCGGAGCCGCGGGTGTTGCGAATCAGCTGCTGGTGCCGGCAGCGGTCGCAGAGGCCGGCGGGGGGACGGCTCACAACTCTCGCAATGAATCGGGGGGCTCCTCCGGCATCTCAGGGGTCGCGCTGGCGCGCGCCCTCGCATCTTCGTCGCCCCCTCCCACCTCCTCGGCGGCTTCCTCGGCGTCCTCGGCGGCTTCCTCGGCGTCCTCGGCGGCTTCCAGCGCAGCCTCGGCCGCCTCCTCCGCCCCGAAGATCGCCCTCTTCAGCCGCTCACCCACGTACTCGCCGCCCCGCTGCGCCCGCTCCAGCGGCTCCGTGAGCCTGACGACTCGGCCGAGCAGCTCGTTCATGCGCTCCGCCTGCTCGAGGGCCTGATCGGCCTGGCGGCGCATCACCTCGAGCTGCTTGCGCGAGACCTCCATCAGGTCGTTCGCCTCGCGCATGCTGCGCTCCATGGTCCGCGGCAGCTCGATCGCCGCGCGCGCCATCGAGATTGGCCAGGTGACGAGCTCCCGGAGCATGACCACCCAGGGTAATGAAGCTCGCCTCGAAGGCTGCAAGAGGTCGTACTTCAGTTTGTATAGTCGGTATATGCGCACCTTCCGGCGCCTGCTCGGCTTCCTCCGTCCCTACCGCCGCCCGCTGATCGTCTCGCTCGCGCTCGCCTGGCTGGCGATGGGGATGACGGTGCTGATCCCGCTGCTGATCGGCGGCGCCGTCAACGCGATCGAGTCCGAGCATCGCAACGACATCCTGCCGCTGGTGCTGGCCCTGCTCGGAGCGGGCGTGCTGCGCCTGCTGCTCACCGTCGGGCGCCGGCTGATCGCGGGCAGAGTCTCTCTGGCCGTCGAGTTCGATCTCCGACAGCGCTTCTACGAGCACCTGCAGAAGCTCGAGCTGGCCTTCTTCGACAGCCAGCAGACGGGCCAGCTGATGTCACGAGCGACCGTCGACCTGCAGTCGATCCGCTTCTTCCTCGGCTACGGGCTGATCTGGGTGAGCCAGAGCGCCCTGACGATCCTGTTCGCGGCGGTGGCGATGTTCGTGCTCGACCCGCTGCTCGCCGTGCTCGCGCTGGCTCCCGTCCCGTTCCTGGTCGCGGCGGCCGCGCGCTACAGCCGCCGCAACCGGCCGGCCGAGCAGGAGGTCCAGCAGAGGCTCGGGGAGCTCACCGCGGGCGCCGAGGAGAGCGTCTCCGGAATCCGCATCGTCAAGGCTTTCGCGCGCGAGCGCCACATGCTCGACCGCTTCCGGCACTCCGCCAACCGGGTCTTCGAGCAGAGCATGGTCTCGACGCGGCTCCAGGCCTTCTACACGCCGCTGATGGGGTTCCTCCCGAACCTGGGGCTCGCCGCGGTCCTCCTGGTGGGCGGCCTTCAGGTGATCCACGGCCACGCGAACATCGGCCATCTCACGGCCTTTTACGTCTACGTCGTGATGCTCTCGGGACCGGTGCGCTGGCTCGGGATGTCGCTGAGCATGGCCCAGCGGGCGGTCGCCTCGGGCAACCGGATGTTCGAGATCCTCGACCGCGAGCCGTCGATGCAGAGCCCTCCGGATGCGCCCCCGCTGCCGGAAGGCCGCGGCAGGGTCTCTCTGCAGCGGGTGACCCTGCGCTACGACGGCCGCGAGCCGGCCCTGACCGGCATCGACCTCGAGGTCGCGCCCGGGCGCACCGTGGCTCTCGTCGGGCCCACCGCCTCGGGCAAGACGAGCCTGGTCGGGCTGCTCGCCCGCCTCTATGACCCCAGCGAGGGCCGGGTGGTGATCGACGGGGCCGACATCCGCGAGGTGGACCTGGCCTCGCTGCGCTCCGAGATCGCCTTCGTCGCCGACGACAGCTTCCTCTTCTCCGACACCGTCTCCGGCAACATCGCCTATGCCCGCCCCGAGGCGACGTCGGAGCAGATCGAGGCGGCCGCGCGCCGCGCGCAGGCCCACGAGTTCATCACGCGCCTCCCCGACGGCTACGACACGGTGATCGGCGAGCGCGGCCTGACGCTGTCCGGCGGGCAGCGTCAGCGGATCGCGATCGCCCGGGCGCTGCTCGCGGAGCCGCGCATCCTGATCCTCGACGACGCCACCTCCTCGGTGGACGCCCGCACGGAGGCCGAGATCAAGGCCGGCCTGCGCGAGGCGATGGAGGGCCGGACGACCTTCATCGTCGCCCACAGGCTCTCGACGATCTCGCTGGCCGACGAGATCGTGGTCCTCGACCGGGGGCGGGTCGTCGACCGCGGCACCCACGACGAGCTGCTCGAGCGCTGCCCGCTCTACGAGGAGATCGCCGAGAAGGGGCTCGAGGACTCGGTCTACCTGCAGCGCGACCTCGAGGAGCGCGAGGAGCTGGCGAAACTGTGAACGAGTCGAACGGCGGACAGAACGTGCTGCTGCTCTTCCGCTCGCTCTGGAGGTTGATCCGCGGCGAGGACAACCGCGGCCGGAAGGTCCGCTGGCTCTTCTCGCTGCTCCGGCCCTATCGCCGCCAGGTGATGATGATGTTCGCCGCCCTGATCCTCGCGACCGCCGCGACCCTGGCACCGCCGTTCCTCGTCGGCAAGGCGATCTCCGTCGGCGTCCTGGGAAGAGACTCGACCAAGCTCGTGCTGATCATCGCCGCATTCCTGGGGACGGCGCTGATCGCCTGGGGCGCGGGATTCCTGCAGACCTACCTGGTCGGATGGGTCGGCGAGCGGGCCCTGCAGGACCTGCGCATCCGGATCTTCACTCACCTGCAGGGGATGTCGATCGGCTTCTTCACCCGCAACCGGCCCGGCGTGCTGATCTCGCGGATCACGAACGACGTCGACGCGCTGGATCAGCTGATCAGCACCGGTGTGGTGACCCTCTTCTCCAGCACGCTGACCCTGCTCGGTGTCGTCGTGATCATGCTCGCGCTCGACGTCCAGCTTGCCCTGCTCGTCTTCCTCACCCTCCCCCTGCTCGCCATCGCCAGTCTCGTCTTCCGGATTGTGGCGGCGAGCGCCTACCGGATCACGCGGGAGCGGATCGCGGAAGTGACCGCCTACCTGCAGGAGACCCTCAGCGGCGTGCGGGTGGTGCGGAGCTTCGCGCAGGAGCGGCGCCACATCACGCGGATGTCAGAGCTCAACGAGCTCAACCGCCAGGCGAACCTGAAGACGGTCTACCTCAACGCCTCGTACTTCCCGGCGGTCGAGCTGCTCTCGGCCATCGGCACCGCGGTGATCCTGCTCTACGGCGGCTACCAGGCGCTGGACCTGACAGGGGACGCGCAACATGCGCAGATCGGCGTGGTCGTCGCGTTCGTCGGCTATCTCTCGACCTTCTTCGACCCGATCCAGCAGCTCTCCAACCTCTACACGACCTACCAGCAGGGCATGGCGGCGCTGGACAAGATCTTCGACCTGCTGGACACCGAACCGGACATGGTCGACAAGCCCGGGGCGCTGGATCCGCGGCCACTCCGCGGCGAGATCGAGATGGATGGGGTCTGGTTCTCGTACGGACTCGATCGGGCCGCCGGGTTGAAGCGGTCCAGTGGGAAGATCGAGCGGCTCGACGAGGAGCCGGCGTTCGACGACTGGGCGCTGCGGGACGTCTCGATCGAGGTGCCCGCGGGCCAGACGCTGGCACTGGTGGGTGAGACGGGCGCCGGCAAATCGACCTTCGCGAAGCTGGTCTCTCGCTTCTACGACCCGCAGCGTGGCCGGGTGTTTGTCGACGGCAACGACCTGCGGGACCTCAGGGCGAGCTGCCTGCGCAGCCAACTCGGGATCGTGCCGCAGGAGGGATTCCTCTTCTCGGGCACCGTGCGCGAGAACATCGCGTTCGGGCGACCGGATGCAAGCGACGACGAGATCGAGGCGGCGGCCGACGCGATCGGCGCCGGCGACTTCATCCGCCGCCTGCCCGGGGGCTTCGAGGCGGAGGTCGGCGAGCGCGGCGTCGCGCTCTCGGCAGGACAGCGACAGCTGATCGCCTTCGCCCGCGCGCTTCTGGCGGAGCCGCGCATCCTGATCCTCGACGAGGCGACCTCGAACGTGGACGTGCGAACCGAGCGGGCGATCGAGCTCGGGCTGGAGCGGCTCCTGGAGGGGCGGACCGCGATCGTGATCGCTCACCGGCTCTCGACGATCCGCGGCGCGGACCGGATCGCGGTGCTCGAGCACGGGCGGATCGCCGAGAGCGGCACCCACGACGAGCTGATCGCGGCCGGGGGCCGCTACGCCGAGCTCTACGGGACCTGGGCCGAACTCGCCGCGGCCTAGCCGAGCTAGCCGGGGCCGATGCCGCCGGACCCGCCGGAGCCCGAGCTGCCCGAGGTGCCGCTGCTGCCGCTGGTGCCGGAGCTCCCGGAGGTTCCCCCGCCCGTGCCGCCGCTGGGCGCGCCCGTGCTGGGCGCGCCGGTGCTTGGCGCGCTCGGGGCGACGGCCCCCCCGCTGCTGGAGCTCGAGCTCGAGCTGCTGCTGCTCGCTCGTGCTGCTGCTCGAGGCGCTGATCGCGGAGCCGCACTCCTTGAAGCCATAGGCCGACGCGGCGCTCTCCGCATCCGACTTGGCGCTGTCCAGCTCGGTCTCGAACTGGCTCGGGTCCTCGCCGCGCTGGACGGCCAGGCCGATCTTCTGGCCCGCGGAGACCTCGTCGGACATCGCCTTCAGGAACTGGTCCAGGGTGGGGTCGCTGGGGGGGTTGAGCTGCTTGATCTGGTCGATCACGCCCTGGCGGAGCTGCGCGATCTGGGCCGCCTCGCTCTCGCCCTGGCCAGAGGCCGCGAACTGCTCGATCGAGCTGTTCGCCTCGGCGCAGGCGGAGTCGGCCTGAGCGATGAACTCGGCCTTGCCCAGGGATCCCTGCGTGGTCTCAGTCGGGACCGCGATCGGGGTCTCCGGCGAGCCGTCACCGCCGCAGGCGGAGAGCACGAGCCCCACGCCGAGGGCGGCGGCGAGGACGAAGAGGTGCCGCACGCGCCACATACGGCCGGGCAAGGTAGCAGGCTTGCCGGAAAGGCTTTCGGAAACTGGGCCCCAGGGATTTGAACCCCGACTACCTCGTCCAGAGCGAGGCGTGCTGCCATTACACCAGGGCCCAACGCTCGCCCGGAAGCCTAGCTTGATGTGAGTTGAGCCAGATCGCTGTCGGGATCTCCGAGCAGCGCCTTGGCCTCCTCCCCGCCCACGTCAACGCCCTCGGCGAGCAGCGTCCGGGCGTGCGCCAGCTCCTCCGAGCGCTCGACGGTGAGCGCCCCTGCCACCTTCCCGTCCTTCAGATAGAAGACCGTGAACTCGCCCGCGTCGCGGTCGCCTCGCCAGATCACCTCGTCCCAGTCGCTGGCCGGCCCGACGTATTCGAGCCCGGCCCAGTCCGCCAGGTCGCTGAAGAAGTAGGGCACGACCTCGTAGGGCTGACCCTCGCCGAGCATCGAGTGCGCCGCGTGCATCCCCTGCTGCATCGCGACGTCCCAGTGCTCGACGCGCAGCCGCCGCCCGTGCACGCGGCTCTCGTACGAGCACACGTCCCCGGCCGCGTAGATCCCCTCGACGGAGCTCTGCAAGGTCTCGTCGCAGACGATCCCGTTCTCGACCTCCAGGCCCGCGCGCTCCGCCAGCATCACATCCGGCTTGACGCCCGCACCGATGACGACCACGTCGCCCTCGACAACCTTGCCGCTCTCGGTGACGACGCCCTTGACGTCGCCGTCGCCCTCGAAGGCCTCGAGCGTCTCGCCGCCGTGGATCTCGACGCCCTTGGAGGCGAGCAGCTCGTGGAACCAGCGGCCGGGCTCCTCGCCGAAGGTCCGGGAGAGCGCCACCTCCTCCATCATCACGATCGCGCACTGGACGCCCTTCGCGGTCAGCGAGGCCGCCACCTCGCAGCCGATGTAGCTGCCGCCGATCAGGACCACCCGCTCGGCGCCCTCGGCCGCCTCGCGGATCCCGTCGGAGTTGCCAAACGCCCGCAGGTAGTGGACCCCCTCCTGTCCGGCGCCCTCGACCCGCAGGATGTTCACGTTGGCGCCGGTGGCGATCAGGGCCTTCTCGAAGCCGACCTCGTCCCCACCCTGCAGTTTCGCCGTCCGGCTCTCGGTGTCGAGCGACATCACGTTGGTCCCCGAGCGCAGCTCCACCCCGTTCTCCTCGTACCAGGAGACCGGGTTCACATAGGCGTCCTCCCGTCCCTGCTCTCCGCGCAGGTACTCCTTGGAGAGCGGCGGGCGCTCGTAGGGCGGCTCCGGCTCGCGGCCGACGAGGAGGATGTCGCCGTCGGCGCCCCGGCGCCGCAATTCGGCGGCGCAGTGCGCGGAGGCCATCCCCCCGCCGATCAGCAGGTGCTCAACCCGCTGCGGCACCGTCCGAGCCGAAGAAGACCTTCAGCTCCTCCTCGAGCCCCGGGTCGAGCACGGCCAGGACCTCGTCGCCGGCCTCGAGCACCGTGTCGGGCGTCGGGACGAATCCGCCCTGGCCCTCGCGCAGGATCGAGATCAGCAGGCTGCCCTCGGGCATGTTGAGGTCGCCGACCTTCATCCCGGCGACGCGGCTGTCGTCGACGAGCAGCATCTCGATGATCTCGAGACGCTCCTCGGGCAGATCGAGCAGGTGCACGAGCCCGTACTCCGGCACCTCGTGCTCCAGCAGCCGCAGGATCAGGTCCGTCGCGGAGACGTAGGGCTTGATCCCGAGCAGCTCGAAGTGCGGGCGGTTCCGGGGGTTGTTGACGCGGGCGATGATCCGGTCGACGAGGTACTTCTCCTTCGCGACCTGGCAGATCAGCATGTTGTCCTCGTCATCGCCGGTCACCGCGATCACCATGTCGGCGCGGGAGATCCCCGCCCGCTCCAGCACCCAGAGCTCGGAGGCGTCCCCGTACTGGATGTTGTGCTCGAGCTCCTGCTCGACCGTGATGTAGCGATTGCGGTTGTCCTCGATCACGGTCACCTCGTGACCCTTGTCGATCAGCTCCCGCGCGAGGTTCCAGCCCACCTTGCCGGCCCCGGCGATGATGATGTACTTGCCCTCGCCCATCAGCTCGCCCCGGCGGATTCCAGGACCTCCTTCTCGAGCATCTCGATCGCGACTCGAGTCGGGCAGATCGTGTTGACGCCCTGCTTGCCGTACCACTCGGCGCGCAACGGATCCAGGATCCGTGCGATCACCGTCGGCACGTTGAACTTTCGCTTGGCGATCTGAGCGATGACGATGTTCGTGTTGTCCCCGTCCGTGGAGGCGATGAAGGCGTCGGCGCGCTCGATCCCGGCGGCGGTGAGCGCCTCCTCCTCCAGCCCGGTGCCCACCGTGAACTGGCCGCCCGCGTCCTCCCAGGACTTGTCCAGGTTGACCTCGAGCCGCGCGTGCGCCTCGGGATCCTCGTCAACACACGAGACCTCGTGTCCCTCGCGGAGCATCGTGCGGGCCACCGAGGAGCCGACCCTGCCGCAGCCAACGATCAGAACGAACATTCGATTGGGATCTTAGATGCGAGAGTGCTCCGAGCGAAATGCGAGGGTGCTCCGAGCGACGCGAGGTGCAACCCGTCAGATGGCGAAGCCGCGCCCGCGCCTCGCCGCGCCCGCGCCTCGGCCGCGCGTCGCCGTGCCCACGCCCATCCGGGGCAACTACTGAATCCGGCGGGTAGTTCGACCCCTTGCAGGTACCTGGTCTCGGGTCGAGACTCTGCGCGAGGGCTCACGCGATCGAATTGCCCGCGCCAGGCTGGGGGGACAGCCGCCTTTCCAGCATGGACTCGATCCACAACCACGTCGGGAGAGGTTCCAGCCCCCGCAACTGGGTCGGGGTGGGCCAGTCGAGCGCGGCCGAGCCCTCGGAAGCGGGGCGTGCCGCGGCCGAGGCGGCAATCGCGGGGCGGGAAGTCAAGCTGCTGGTCGTCTTCTGCTCCGAGAGGCCCGACCTCCATCAGGTGCTCGACGCCATCAAGGAATGCTCTCCCCACGCAGCCATGATCAGCTGCTCGGCGGCGGGTGAGATCGCGGCCGACGGGATCGACCCCTCCGGGATCGTCGTCACGGCCATGGGAGGAGAGGGATTCAGCCTGCACACCGCCGGCGTCAACGCGGCAGCCAAGTCGCTGTCCCGCGGTCGTCTCACCGGGCAGGAGCTCGTCACACACATCCAGAGACTCGATCAACTGGGTCGCGCCCTCGACGGAAACGAGATCCAGGCGCACTTTCAGCCGATCGTCGACCTGCGCAGTGCCCGCGTGATCGGCGTCGAGGCCCTCGTCCGCTGGGTCCACCCCGAACGCGGGGTCGTCTCCCCCGCCGAGTTCCTCGACCTCGCCGAGGCCGGCGGTCACATGCGGGCCCTGACCGAAGGGGTGATCGAGTTCTCGACCCGCGCGGCCGGAGACTGGTGGCACTCGGGGCTCGGCCTGAGGCTCTCTGTCAACCTCTCCCCCAGCACGTTCTCCGAGCCCGACTGGAAGCTCGCCGAGTTCGTCGCCGCGGCCCTCGCGCGGACCGGCCTCCCCGCAAAGGCCCTGCAGTTCGAGGTCACCGAGGACGCCCTGATGGCCAACCCCGAGGTGGCGGCGGAGACCCTCAAGCGGCTCAGCGAGCTGGGTGCCACGATCTCAATCGACGACTTCGGCACCGGGCATTCCTCGCTCGGCCGGCTGAAGAGCCTGCCGATCGACGAGCTCAAGATCGACCGCTCCTTCATCTTCGACCTGAACGAGAACGAGGAGGACAGGACCATCGTCAGGTCGGCCATCCACCTCGCCCACCAGATGGGCCTGCAGGTGGTGGCCGAAGGGGTCGAGACCGAGGATTCGTGGCGGCAGCTGCGCAGCATGGGCTGCGAGCGCGCCCAGGGTTTCCTGATCGCCCAGCCGCTGCCCGCGCGAGAGGTTCCCGCCTGGCTCGCGACCTGGAATCAGCGCGCCCGCGAGCTCAGGTCGACCAGGCGGGTCCGGAGCCGGAGCGCGGCGGCCGCGAACCAGGAGCCGTCTGCCGCGTAGTCAGCTCTCCTCGGGGGGCGCGGTCAGCAGCACCCGGCAAGGGGCCTTCTTCAGCACGTACTCGGTCACCTCGCCGATCTCATCCGGGCGTGCGCCGCCGATGCCGCCGAGAATCGCTCCCCCCCGGATCCGCGTCGGGGGCTCCCCTCCCATGACGATCACCTCCGCCCCCCTCTCGCGGGCCTCCTGGACGATCCCCGACCCCGTGGAGCGCGCCGGGACGAGGTTGGTGGTCACCTCGACGTTCTCGTATTCGTCGCCGACCTCGCGGGCGCGCTCGAGCGCGCGCTCTCCCGATTCCTTCACCACCTTCGGCAGCGGGGAATCGAGCGGCACCGTCAGCGGCAGCTCCGCGACGTAGACCACGTCCAGCCTCGGGGGCCGCTCCCCCTTCTCCACCTCCGCGTCGGCGAGCCTGCCCGCGGTGCTGACGATGTCGTCGTCGAGCTGGGTGCCGAAGACCGGCACGAGGATGGTCGAGTACTCCACCTCGGTGCGCTGCTTCTTCAGGGAAGCCTCCGGCACCTGAACCCGTCTGGTGAGCGGCGTCCCCTCCACGTAGCGCCGATAGATCACGTAGAAGACGAGCCCGAACAGCATCCAGCCGCCGCCGACGTAGACCGCGGTGCGATGCAGGAGGAAGACGCTGATCCAGGCGAGTCCGCTGATCAGCGCCCCGGCGATCGCGGGCAGCGGCAGCCGGTGGGCCCCGATCCTGACGTTCCACGGCACCCGGTACGGCCGCTCGAGATCCGGCTCGACCACCCGTAATCGGACGATCGAGATCTGCGCGATGGTCACCGCGAGCAGCGCCCCGAACGCGTAGACGCGCGCCAGGAAGCGGATGTCTCCAGGGATCGCCAGGGCGAGGGCGAGGAGGGCCGCAATCACGATCGCGATGTAGGGAGTCGAGTAGTTGCGCTCGAGCTTGCCGGCCCAGCTCGGGATCTGCCGGTTTGTGGCGAGCACGTAGACGTGTCGCGAGAGGCCGAGCATCGCGGTGTTCGCGGCCCAGAAGAGGACCGGGACCGCGATCAGCATCACGGCCCATTTCATGACGTCCGCGACCCAGGTCGGGTCGAAGTTCCCGACCACGCCGAGGACCGGCTCCTCGATGTACCGGCCCGCGAGCGCCGTCTCGGGGCCGTGCGGGCCCGGTACGACCGGGACCGCCATCAGGGCGACCACGGCGATGCCCGCGTAGATCAGGGGGATCACGATGGCCCCGACGCCGAGCACGCGCTTCAAATCCCCGGGCTCGAACTCGAGGTCCGGCGCCAGGTCGCTCGCGGCCTCGATGCCGGCGTAGGCGATCGTCGCGATCACCAGCGAGTAGACGATGTCCTTGACGCTCGGCGATGTGAACAGGTCGAGCTGGTCCGTGAGCCGGTCCGGATGGAGGACCACGATCAGGCCGACGACGATCACCAGCAGCTGCAACCCGAGCTCCGCCAGCGCCAGCACCACCAGCCGGACCTGCCGGTTCCTCCCCGTGACGTCGGCGATGTTGAGGATCGCGGAGAGCCCGATCACGACGATCGCGACCGCCAGCTCTGCGTCGCCGCCGCCGAACTTCCCCGAGATCGGCGTCAGGTAGTGGGAGACCGTGATCGCAGCCGCCGCGATCACGATCAGGTAGTCGATCAGGATCGCCCAGCCGGCGATGAAGCTGATCAGCTCGTTGAAAGCGTGACGGGCGAAGGTCGCCGACCCACCGCGCTGGCGAAGCATCGCGCCGCCCTCGACGTAGGAGAGCGAGGTGAGCGCGAACATCAGCCCGGCCGCCAGGAAGATCAGCGGGGTGAGGCCGAGGCCGCGGTCGGCGACCACGCCGATCGAGAAGTAGATCGAGAACCCAACGGCGGCGGACGCGGCCGCGTACAGGAACGGCGCGCCGAGCAGACGCCTGGCCCTCATCGCCCCACCGCCCTCATCCGCGCATCGACAGGTACAGCCTTCCCGAGCCCAGGGCGACGAAGAGCAGGCCGAACAGCACCCCGACCGCCAGCGGCCCACCGCCCCGCGCCAGCGTGATCACCAGCATCGCGAGGCCGAAGCCGATGATCGTCACCGAGAAGATCCGGACCGCGAGCTGGTAGCCCTCGTCGGGCGAGGGTCGCCGGTTCATGCGTGGGAGCTTAGGCTCCTTGGTGGACCGCGCCCCGGCTTCGCCACCAGGCCGCGGCCACGAGCGGCCGCCCAACATAAGTCGCTCCGGGCTTCGCCCTTCGCTCCCCAAATCGAGCGACCTGGTGGCCGCTACAAAGCGATGATCGGGATGATCAGGATGGCGACGATGTTGGCCACCTTGATCATCGGGTTGATCGCCGGCCCGGCGGTGTCCTTGTAGGGATCGCCGACCGTGTCGCCGGTCACCGCCGCCGCGTGGGCGTCGGATCCCTTGCCCCCGTACTCGCCGTCCTCGATCAGCTTTTTCGCGTTGTCCCACGCGCCGCCGCCGGCCGTCATGGAGATCGCCGCGAAGATGCCGACCACGATCACGCCGATCAGCAGGCCGCCGAGCGCCTGGTAGGAGATCACGCCGACGATCAGCGGGACCAGGATCGGGATCAGCGAGGGCAGGATCATCTCGCGCTGAGCCGCCGCGGTGACGATGCCGACCGCGTGCCCGTACTCGGGCTTCTCCGTGCCCTGCATGATCCCGGGCTTCTCGCGGAACTGGCGACGGACCTCCTCGACCACGCCGCCACCGGCGCGCCCGACGGCCTCGATCGCGAGCGACGAGAACAGGTAGACCATGACCCCGCCGATCAGGAGGCCGATCAGCACCGGCGGGCTCGAGATCTGGAAGCTGAGCGCCTTGTTCCCGGCCTCCGCCTGCAACTCGTGGGTGAAGGCGTTGAACAGGACCAGTGCCGCCAGGGCGGCCGAGCCAATCGCGTACCCCTTGGTGACGGCCTTTGTCGTGTTGCCCACCGCGTCGAGCGGATCGGTGATGTCGCGCACCTCCTGCGGCAGGTCCGCCATCTCGGCGATCCCGCCCGCGTTGTCGGTGATCGGCCCGAACGCGTCGAGCGCCACGATCAGGCCGGTCAGGGAAAGCTGCGCCATCACCGCGACGCCGATCCCGTAGATGCCGTCGGAGCCGCCCCCGGCGAGCTTCCAGGAGCCGAGGATCGCCATCGCGATCACCAGCACCGGCAGAGCCGTCGACTGGAGGCCCTGGGCGAGCCCCTGGATGATGTTGGTCGCATGACCCGTCCGGGAGGCGCGCGAGATCGTCCTCACGGGCCGGAACCTTGTGGAGGTGTAGTAGTCGGTGAGGATGAAGAGCATCGCGGTCACTCCAACCCCGATCAGGCCGCAGAGCCAGAGG
The DNA here is from genome assembly GCA_963833375.1 of uncultured Solirubrobacterales bacterium. Lineage (GTDB taxonomy): Bacteria > Actinomycetota > Thermoleophilia > Solirubrobacterales > 70-9 > DASUPK01. The sequence continues at coordinate 723,288 of CAWHXR010000010.1, read as the reverse complement.
TCGGTGGCGGTGGTGTTGCCCAGCGACCCGCCGCCCAGCGGGTCGTCCATCAGCCACTTGGTGATCGGGTAGAACGCCGCGGCCGAGAGGATCGCCGAGACGGCGAGCCCCCTGTACAGCGCCGCCTCGACGTTCCCCGATCGGGTCCGCACCGAGAGGGCGCCGATGATCGAGGCGATGATCGCGACGGCGCCGATCGCGAGCGGGTAGATCGCGACCTCGCGGGTGAAGCCCGTGAAGGTGATGACCCCGAGCAGCATCACGGCGACCGCCGTGACGGCGTAGGTCTCGAAGAGGTCGGCCGCCATCCCGGCGCAGTCCCCGACGTTGTCACCGACGTTGTCGGCGATCACGGCCGGGTTGCGCGGGTCGTCCTCGGGGATGCCCGCCTCGATCTTGCCGACCAGGTCCGCGCCGACGTCGGCGGCCTTGGTGAAGATGCCGCCGCCCAGACGGGCGAAGACGGAGATCAGCGAGCCCCCGAAGCCGAGGCCGACGAGGGCGTCGACGCAGTCCTTGTCTGACAGGTCGGTGAAGATCAGCAGCGCCCCGAAGTAGCCGGCTACGCCGAGCAGCGCCAGCCCGACGACCAGGAGCCCGGTCACCGAGCCGCCCTTGAAGGCAATGTCGAGCGCCGGCGGGATGCCACCGCGCGCCGCCTCGGCGACCCTCGCGTTCGCCCTGACCGAGAGGTTCATGCCGATGAACCCGGCGGATCCGGAGAAGATGCCCCCGATTACGAAGCCGATTGCGGTCTCCACGTTCTGCAGGGGGATCAGCAGGATGGCCACGACCACGCCGACACCGGCGATGATCATGTACTGGCGCTTGAGGTAGGCGCTCGCGCCCTCCTGCACCGCCCCCGAGATCTCCTGCATCTGCTCGTTCCCGGGCGACTTCGCCAGCAGCCGCTGGGTCACCAGCAACCCGTAGACAACCGCCGCGGCCGCGCAGCCGAGCGCGACGACGACTCCGTAATCGGTGAAGAACTTAGTCAAGTGAGGCTCCCGTCAGGTTCGTGTGAAAAGCGGCGCGGCAGTCTACCCGTCAGCCGGACGTCGGGGGCGTCCAAAGCCCCGAGTCGCCCTTCGGCTTTTCAGCGGGCTTCTCCGAACTTCCCTGCTCAGGGGCACTTTCCTCGCCGGCGTGCTTCGCGTAGAGCACCTGCAGCTCCGAGATCGCCTGGCGCAGCTGCGGCTGGGCCTCGGGCTTGACCAGGTCGACCAGCGCACGTCCCGCGTCGATCCCGACCTTGGCCTGCGCGAGGTCGCGCTCGTCGTCCTTCGCGATCCGCCTCGCCGACAGGTTGAGGATGCTGACCACGCTCTGCAGGACCACGTCCTCGACCCGGACCCTGCGGATCTCCTCCTCGAGCTGGGCGCGCAGCTCCTCTTCGCTCGGCTGCTCGCCGCTCGGCTGCTCGCCGCTCGGCTGCTCACCGCTCGGCTGCTCACCGCTTGGCTGCTGCTCTTCATCGGCCACTGACTGCTCCCTCCGGTGCGTAGGTTCTTCGGGTCTCCTCCACCGAGCCTCGGTAGATCTCCTCGATCGGGGCGCCCTCGGCGAACTGCGCGTACGCGCGCTGGGCCCCGTTTCGCTCGGGGATCTCCACGTCCACGGCCAGGGCCTGCCGGGCGGGCTCGGTCCACTCGATGATGTCCTCGAGCACGGACCGCGTCGGGACGACACGCCGCTCGCGGAAGTCGATCATCTCGCCGTCCATGCCGTAGCGGATCGCGCGCCAGAGGTTCTCCTCGATCTCGCGCTGGCGCAGGGGCTCCGGTGAGCGGCCCTCGTCGAGGTCGATGGCGGCCTGCGCGACGCACACCGCGATCAGCGCGGCCAGGTTGAGTGACTCGTCGCCACGGGTCTGCGCGTCGCAGATCCGGACCTCGACGGTGCCGAAGGAATGATGCGGCCGGACGCTCCACCAGAGCTGCGTCGCCTCGACGATCGACGCCGTGTCCTGCAGCAGGCGGACGAAGTCGGAATAGGTCCCCCAGTCCCCGAAGGGCTCGTGGACGCCGCAGCGCGGGAAGACCCGCGTGAAGATCTCGGTTCTGACGGAATGGAGCCCGGTATCGCGGTGGTCGAGGAACGGCGAGTTCGCCGAGAGGGCGAGCAGTGGCGGGAGCAGCTCGCGCATCCGGTCGGAGACGGCGACCGCGCGGTCCGGGCCCTGGATCCCGACGTGGACGTGCAGGCTCCAGGTGTTGTTGCGCTGCGCCACCCAGCGCAGGTCGCCCTCGAGCCGCCGGTAGTGCTCGGTGTCGATGATGTGCTGGTCCAGGTAATTGGCCCAGGGATGCGTGCCCATCGCCGCCAGGGCCAGCCCCATCTCGTCGGCGATCCCGAAGAGGCGCTCGCGGCGGGCCTGCTGGTACTCGGCTGCATCGGCGAATGTCTCCCCGCGGCCGGATCGAATCTCGATCTCCGTGTCGATCAGCTCGCCCTTGACGGCATGCGCCAGTTCGGGGTCGCGGAGACACGCCTCCTGCATCGCCTCGAAGCGGTGCTCGAGATCGAGGATCGCCGGATCGAGGATCGCGAACTCCTCCTCGATGCCGACCGTGAAATCGGTGGAGGACTCGAAGGTCTCGCGAACGGCCTCGAGGTCCAGCGCGTCGTGCTCTGGCTGCGGATCGGTTGTCACGGGCCAGGCGCTCTAGGTCAAATAGAAGTAGAGGGCGTAGAGCAGGTCCACGGCCGGACTCGAGGTGTGCACCGTGACGTCTGGCGGAACCTGCAGCAGCCGCTCGGAGTAGTTGAAGATGATCTTCACCCCGGCCTTGACGAGGCGGTCCGCGACCTCCTGCGCCGCGTCGGCGGGGACCGCGAGGACGCCGACGACCACCTGCTCGCCCTCGACCACCGAGTCGATCTCGTCGAAGGAGCGGACCTCGAGGCCTCCGACCCGCCGCCCGATCACGGTCGGATCGACGTCGAACATGGCCACGATCCGGAAGCCGTGGTCGGCGAAGATATCGGAGCTGGCGATCGCCTGGCCGAGGTGCCCGGCGCCGAACAGCGCGATGTTGTGCTGGCCGGCGGTCCGGAGGATTTTGCGAATCTCGCGGACCAGCGAGTCGACGTTGTAGCCGACCCCCCGCTTGCCGAACTTGCCGAACCCGGAGAGGTCCCGGCGGATCTGGGTCGAGTTGATGTGGGTGTAGTCCGAGAGCTCCTGCGAGGAGATCGTGTCCTTGCCCATCTTCCGGGCCTGGGTCAGGACCTGGAGATAGCGGGAGAGTCGCGCCGCGACGCCCAGCGAGAGGCGGTCGCCGTCGGTCAGCTCCGAGGCCTGCTGCTCAGCGGTCCCGGCCGCCCCGTCCTCGATCATCCGGACAAGGTATCGAGCCGCGCCCGCAGGCCGTCTCGGTCGAGCCAGAGCTCGGAGACGATCTCGCCGTCGAGCTCGACCACCGGGATGCGCTCCAGGAGCCGGGCATGCAGACGCTCGTCCGACTCGATGTCGACCTCGTCGAGCTCGAATGAGAGGCCGTCGGCGCGGAGCTGCTCCAGTCCCGCGCGTGCCTCGTCGCAGAGGTGGCAGTCAGGCCGCCCGTAGAGAGTCACAACACGCCTTCTCGCGCCCGTCTCGGCTCGCGCCATGACGTCTAGGCGACTCTCGCCTCGCGGGCGCTCGCAAAGGCGTCGAACCCCAGGTAGGCGGGATACGGGATCGGCTCGATGAAGCGGGCCGCCGAGGCGATCATCGCCGCGTTGTCGGTGCAGAGCGAGATCGGCACCAGCTTCAGCCGCAAGCCCAGCTCGTCGCAGAGGGCCTGCGTGCGGTCGCGCAGCTCCGCGTTCGCCGCCACGCCGCCGCCCAGAGCGATCGCGGGCCAGTCGCCGAAACGGGCGGCGCGCTCCAGCTTGGTGACGAGCTGATCGGTGATCGCCCGCTGATAGGAGGCCGCGAGGTCGGCCCGGCGGCGCTCGGTCTGCTCCGGCCCCAGGTCGCGCACCCGGTAGACCAGCGAGGTCTTCAGGCCGCTGAAGCTGAAGTCCAGGCCGCGCTCGCCCATCGCCACCGGGAACTCGAACGCCTCCGCGTCGCCAACCTCCGCGGCCCTCTGGATCGCCGGACCGCCCGGATAGCCCAGGCCGAGCAGGCGCGCCCCCTTGTCGAAGGCCTCACCCGCGGCGTCGTCGACCGTGGCGCCGAGCGTCTCGAACGAGGAGCGCTTTCGCACTCCCGCCAGCAGCGTGTGGCCTCCGCTCGCGATCAGGCAGAGGAACGGCGGCTCGAGCGGATCGGGCTCCAGGAAGTTGGCGGCGACGTGGCCCTGCAGATGGTCAACCGGGACGAGCGGCTTGCGGTGGGCGGCCGCCAGCGCCTTCGCCGAGCTCAGCCCGACGAGCAGCGCGCCGATCAGGCCCGGTCCCTGGGTGACCGCGATCGCCTCGACCGCCGGAAGCGAGGTGCCCGCCTCCTCGAGGGCGGCGGCCACTACCGCGTTGACGAGCTCGAGATGGTGCCGCGAGGCGACCTCCGGGACCACCCCGCCGTAGCGCTCGTGGAAGGCGGCCTGCGAGGAGACGACGTTGGAGAGGATCCGCTCCCCGTCGACGACCGCGGCACACGTGTCGTCGCAGGAGGTCTCGAGCGCAAGGATCAAGCGACCGAGGCGCCCTCGGCGGCCTCGAGCCACATGATCAGTGCGTCCTCGCCGTTGTCGTGGTAGTAGCGGCGACGCCTGCCCGCCGAGCGGAAGCCGAAGCGCCGGTACATCTCGATCGCCGGCGCGTTGGAGACGCGGACCTCGAGTGTGAAGCGGGCCCCGTCACCTGCCTCCTCGAAGAGCCGCTCGATCAGGTCCGTGGCCACCCCACGGCGGCGGCGCTCCGGGTGGACGGCCACGTTCATCAGATGCCAGACGTCGTCGTAGCGGGCGCAGACCAGGTACCCGACCAGGCCATCGGTGTCCTCGGCCGCCAGGCAGATGCCGGAGGGCTTGGAGAGCTCCAGCACGAACATCGCCAGCGACCACGGCGTCGGGAACGACCGGCGCTCGATCGAGATCACGGAGGGCAGGTCGCCGTAGCCCAGGCGGCGCAGCCTCAGGTCGCCCCGCTCATCCCCCGGGGTCCGATCGATCTCGCTCAAGCCATCTCTTTGCATCGGGCGGTCTCAGATACAGGGGTTGGATCTGGTCCGGCGACGCCTCTGATGCCGCTTCCCCCACCGCGCAAACGTGCCTGGCGGCGACTCGGTGGATCGGGTCCTCGGGCGGGGCAACCGTGGCGCCGGCGGCCTCCAGCTCTGCGGCGAATCCTAGCGCTCCGTCTCCGGCCGCCAGGGAGGGTCCGTCGAGGTCCCGCACGCGATCCGCCAGCTGCTCCGGGGAGGCGACGAAGGGGGGCCATCGCTCCGCCAGCCCGTCCTCGAGCAGGGCGGCGAAGGCCTCGCCGCGGCGGGCGTCGATCACGGGCAGGGCCAGTCCGCCGCGACCATCCGGGTGCGCGGAGATGCCCGCGCCGAGCGCGACCAGGGAGCCGACGCCGACGATCGGGATTCGTCTGGCCTGGGCCAGCCCGCGCGCCGTCGCGATGCCGATCCGCAGGCCGGTGAACGAGCCCGGTCCGACGCCGACCGCGATCCGGTCGATCCGCTCCCAGCCGCCGGCGGCGTCGACGCTCCGCTCGATCTCCGGCAGGAGGACCTGGGAGTGGCGGGGGCGCCCGTCGTCTCCGGGTCCGACCTGGACCTCGCGGACGACCTCGCCGTCGGCTGTCACACCAACCACGGCGTCGGCAGTGGCCGTATCGACCCCGAGTACGACCATCAATAGAGTCCACTCCGTAGCGAATCGCCGCCCATCGACCCCGGGAGAAGGAGAGACATCATGGAAGACCAGTCCAGCAGGTTCGCCTCCGGCACACGGCGCGCGTCAACGGTGGCGGCCGTGCTTGGCGTAGCCGTATTCGGCGCCGGCGCAGGCGTTGCAGTATCCGGGTGTGGCGGCGACAACAACAGCGCCAGCGTCAGCAACGCGATCAACAGCGTCAGCTCGCAGGCGCAGAGCGTGCTGAGCCAGGCCTCGACGGCCGTCACCAACGCAAAGCAGCAGGCGCAGAGCGTCCAGAGCCAGGCGCAGAGCGTCCAGAGCCAGATCCAGCAGCAGACGCAGAATCAGAACCAGAACGGCGGCAGCGGCGGCTACGGCTACTAGGGGCGCCCCTCGGCTCAGTCCAGCACGATCTCCCGCTCGTCCCCGCCCGCGTGGCGGATCTCGACGCGGCGCGTGACGCGCTCCAGCCAGGGCTCGGCGGCGCCGGGCCACTCGATCAAGGCGACGGCCTCCGGCGTGACGTAGTCATCGAGGAGCGCCGGGTCCTCCTGGTCGAGCTCGGCCAGCCTGTAGAGGTCGAGGTGCGAGATCGGCATCCGCCCGTCGTAGGTATGGCCGATGGTGAAAGTGGGCGAGGTGACGGGCTCGGTCACTCCGAGCGCCCGGCAGGCTCCCCGGATCAGCGTCGTCTTGCCCGCCCCGAGCTCGCCGCTGATCAGAATCACGTCACCGGGCCCGAGCTCGGCGGCGAGGCGCTCGCCGAATGCCTCGGTCTCCGCGGCGCTGCGCGTTCTCTCGGTCACGGGCCGAGGGTATCCGCGGGAAACATCCCGTCTCGCTTGATGGAGAAGCCACGTTGGTGGGAGGCGCTCCGATACGCGGCCTGAGGGCGCGCGAAGGGTTCAGCCGCCGAAGAGGCCCATCTGATCCGGTTCCACCTCTCGCTCCGGGACCAGCGGCTCCGGCTCGGGCAGCGGCTGCTCGAGCAGGTCAGGGATCAGCCGGAAGTCCTCGTGGAGCTGCTCGGCAACCCGCGGGGTGCGCAGTCCTGCGGCCGGATGGAAGAGAGGGAGGAGGTGGACGAAGCGCCCGCCCATCAGGTGCTGCTGGGGGACGCCGCGAACCTTTGTGATGCCGGTCTGGTTGGCGGTGAGGAGCTTGGTGGAGAAGTTCCCGAGGGTTCCGATCACTCGGGGCTGGATCAGCTCGACCTGCTGCTCGAGGTACGGCCGGCACGAATTGATCTCCTCCGGCTGCGGATCCCGGTTCTCGGGCGGTCGACAATTGTGGACAACCCCACCCGCAGTGACGAAATTGTGAGTTTCCTCAACGTCGATGCAAAAGAACGTTGTGTCCGCCTTTGGTGCGTCCGTGACGTCTTCGACTTCGACTTCGTCGAAAAGGACCTTCGGATCACCTCGCTGCAGCTCCGCTGGATTGAATGGGATCCGTGCCTCCACATCCGGATGAAGCTTGTAACGCATCGACGGGGGCACGAACGGAGCGATCCGCTCACTCAGCATCCTCGTAGTCGGCACGTCGAAATAGAGACGACCCCTCAAAGCTTTTGCGGGGAGTCCAACCCGATCGAGACCACGCAGCAAGACCTGAAGGTCACTGTCGCTAAACCCGACGGTTGCGATCTCCGCCATGGGTTGGCGACCGCCTCCGCGGATCCGAGTGTGCCCGTCGTCCATGAACCACACCGCGAGCATGCGCTCGTTGAGCTGCTCAGCCACCCAAGACGGGACGACCTTCTCCGACCGATAGAACTCGCGTCGCAAAACTCCGAGCGCGCGGTGGGCAAGCGTTCGGACCTGGACGACTGGGTAGCCGCGCTCGCCACCCGCCACTGCCGCGACAGAGAACGCCGCGAACCGTGGGTTCAGCTCCACCAGAAGGTCGGCCTTGAACTCCGCGTAGGCGGCCTGCTTCTCAGAGTGACTGAAGGAGAGATGCGCTGAGGCCGCGTTGAGATGGCCATCGCCCAGCAACGTTCCGCAAACCACATCGCGCGCAAGGTCGCTCAAGCCCTGCCCCGTTGCAACGCGGTCGGTGGACTGAAGCATCTGCGCCGCCACGTATCCGCGCTCCGTCAACACAGGATGGTCGCCGGTGAGCTCGATGCCGGTTCTTCCCGCGCCTGCGTTCTTTGACGATCGATAGGTCAAGCGGAAGACGCGGCGACCAGCGAGCGGCGTCGCATGCCAGCCCGTGACCCGTCGAGGAACGAGACATCCCTTGTCATCCACCGTCATGACCTCACCCGCATAGCGCGACCTGACGAGGCGGCCGATCCGCTCCCATGACCCGTCGGCGAGCTGGACGAGAGCGTTGTATCTAAGGCACTTGAGGACGTTGGCGATGAAGACGTCCTCGCGTCTCAGCCCTATCCCCGCGAGCAGCTCGGTGAGGAGCCCGCCGGCCCGGCCGACGAAGGGCAGGCCCTGGCGATCCTCCTCCGCGCCTGGCGCCTCGCCGACGAACATCAGGTCGGCGTCGGCGTTGCCCGCCCCGAAGACGACCCGGGTGCGGGTCGCAGACAGCGCACAGCGCTCGCAGATCGAGGCCTGGTTGTAGACCTCGACCAGCGCCTCGCGGCGTGCCTCGGCGTCGGTCACGAGCCCCCTCTGCCGCGTCGTGACGCCGCCCGCTTCTCCGCCGCCCGCTGCTGCTTGAAGCGCTCCTTGGCGCCGCCGCGGTCGGTGCCGCGCTTGTCCTCGAGGCGACGGCGCTGGTTCGGGGTCAGCTGCCGGTGCAGAGGCGCATACGAGGTGGGGAGCAGGCGCTCGGTCTTCGCCGATCCACAGTCGGGACAGGCGACCTCGGCGGCCTCCACGCCCACGTGCGAGCCGACCAGCTCCTCGAAGCGGTGGCCGCACGACTGACAGGCGTACTCGTGGATCGGCACCGGGTTGATGGTAGTTCGGGCGGAAGACCATCCGGTGAGCCTGTGGACCGCAAATTGGGCTGATTCCGGCGTCCTCGCGCTGGCGTCGAACTGGCTGGGCGGCCAGGGCCGCTCTCTATACTCGACTCCGGCCGCGACCCCAACGCACCTGCTGCTGCGGGGCGTGGACCAAACGAACTTCGGGCATCACACACACCTCGTCCCTCTCAAACACGAACCGTCTGGTATCTCCGATGCGGGATCTGGAACGGGATGACCTCCCCTCCCCCCTGAACGCCACCAAGCTCGTGGTCGTCGGCCGTGGCCGCGTCGGCCGTTCGCTGACCAGGGCCGCCGAGGCCGCCGGGATCGACGTGCGGCTGGTGAGCTCTAACGAGGCTGGCGATGTGAAGGGGGCCGGCGCCGTGCTGCTCTGCGTCCCCGACGAGGCGATCGCCGAGCTCTGCGCGCGGGTCGCCGAGGCGGCGCCTGCGCTGGTCGGCCACGTCAGCGGGGCGAGCACCCTGGATGCGCTCTCGGCCGCGACCGAGCGCGGCGCCCGGGCCATCTCCCTTCATCCGCTGCAGACCTTCCCGGACGGCGAGACCACCGTCGATGGAACGCCCGCCGCGATCGCCGGGGTCGATGACGAGGCAGTCGCCTTCGCTCGGACCCTGGCCGAAGCCCTCGGCATGAGGCCCTTCGAAGTGCGGGAAGAGAGCCGCGCCGCCTACCACGCCGCCGCGGCGATGGCCTCGAACCTGCTGATCGCACTCGAGGAGTCGGCCGCCGAGCTGGTCGAGCGACTGGGGATCGAGGACGCACGCGAGCTGCTCGCGCCCCTGGTCCTGCGGACCGCCGCCAATTGGGCGGAACGCGGCCCCGCTGCGCTCACCGGCCCGATCGCCCGGGGCGACCGCGCGACGGTCGAGCGCCATCGCGCCGTGCTCGCGGAGAGCGCGCCGGATCTGCTCCCCGTCTACGACGCGCTCGCCGCGCGTGCCGAGGCCGTCGCCGGGGCTGCGCGAGGGGACTCCGCGGATGCGAGAGCGCGCGACAGCGCGACCCGTGGCATGCCGGAGGAGCCACCCGTCATGCGGAGTGTGTCCGCATGAAGGTCGTCCGGAGCAGGAGCGAGTTGCGCGAAGCGCTCGCCCAGCCGCGCCGCCGGGGCAAGCGGATCGGGCTGGTTCCGACCATGGGCTGCTTCCACGGTGGCCACCTCTCCCTGATGCGCCGGGCGCGTGAGGACTGCGACGTCGTCGTGGTCAGCCTGTTCGTCAACCCGACCCAGTTCGGGCCGGGAGAGGACCTGGACGCCTACCCGCGCGATGAAGACCGGGACGCCGAGCTCGCCGCCCTCGAGGGCGTCGACCTGCTCTGGATGCCGGACGCCGAGCAGATGTACCCGGAGGGATTCGCCACCTCGGTCGAGGTCGCCAACTTCCTCACCGGGGTGCTCGAGGGGGATCCGGAGCAGCGCGGCCCCTCCCACTTCCGCGGGGTCACGACCGTCGTCGCCAAGCTCTTCAACTCCGTGCAGCCGGACATCGCGTACTTCGGGCGCAAGGACGCCCAGCAGGCGCTGGTGATCGAGCGGATGACCCGGGACCTGGATTTCCCGGTCGAGATCGCCGTCCAGCCCACCGTCCGAGAGCAGGACGGGCTGGCGCTCAGCTCCCGCAACGCCTACCTGAGCGCCGCAGACCGGGAGCGGGCACTCGCCATCTCCCGTGCCCTGCGGGCCGTCGAGGAGGCCGCCCGCTCGGGCGAGACCTCCACCGAGGCACTGGTGGAGACGGCGAGGAACGAGCTGCGCAGGGCCGGGATCGAGCCGGAGTACGTGGAGGCGCGCGCGGCGGAGGACCTCTCCCCGGTCGCCGAGCTGAATGGGCGGCCCGTGCTGGTTGCGGTCGCGGCCCGGGTGGGTGGGGCCCGCCTGATCGACAACGTCTTGATCGCACCGAACAGGGAGGCCTGATGCATCGTCAGATGCTCAAATCCAAGATCCATCGCGCGACCGTCACCGAATGTGACGTCGACTACGTTGGCAGCATCACCCTCGATCCCGAGCTCATGCGGCAGGCGGACCTGCTGGTCAACGAGCAGGTGCACGTCTGGGACATCGACAACGGCGCCCGCTTCGTCACCTACGCGATCGAGGGCGAGCAGGGATCCGGGACGGTGCAGGTGAACGGCGCCGCCGCCCACCTCGTCCACACCGGCGACAAGGTGATCATCGCCAGCTTCGGCGCCTTCGACGAAGCGGACCTCGAGCGGTACTCGCCCGTCGTAGTCCACGTCAACGACGACAACGACGTGATCGCCGTCGACAGCAACCCCACCGTGCTCCTCGGTGAGAGCAACCGGGACCAGGAGGCGATGCTTTGACCACCCAGCCGCCAGAGCAGCCGGCGGGCGACGCCCGGAAGCCGGTGACCCTGCCGCGGATCGCCGAGATGAAGCGGGCCGGCGAGCCGATCGTGATGGTGACCGCCTACGACTATCCCTCCGCGCAGATCGTCGACGAGGCGGGCGTCGACATCGTCCTGGTCGGCGACACGGCGGCGATGGTCGTCCTCGGATACGACGCCACCACGCCGGTCGGCATGGAGGAGATGCTGATGATGGCGGGCGCCGTCCGGCGCGGCCTCGAGCGTCCCCTGCTGATCGGCGACATGCCCTTCGGCTCCTACGAGGGCTCGAACGAGCAGGCGATCGAGAACGCTCAGCGCTTCGTCAAGGAGGCGGGCTGCGACGCCGTCAAGCTCGAGCGCGGCGGCCCCTCGGTCGACCGCGCCCGCGCGATCGTTCGCTCGGGTATCCCGGTGATGGGCCACGTGGGACTCACCCCCCAGACCGCGACCGCGCTCGGCGGCTTCAAGGCTCAGGGCCGGACAGCCGAGACGGCGGCGAAGCTGACCGAGGCGGCGCTGGCGCTCCAGGCGGTCGGGTGCTTCGCGATCGTCTTCGAGGCGATTCCGTCGGCGGTCACAGAGGCACTGATGCCGAAGCTGGGGATACCGGTGATCGGGATCGGCGCGGGTCCCGCGACGGACGGACAGGTGCTGGTGCTCCACGACCTGCTCGGCGTCTATGCCGGGCACAAGCCCAAGTTCGTGAAACGCTTTGCGAACGTCCGCGACGAGTCCCTCAAGGGTGTCCGCGCCTACACGGCGGAGGTTCGCGCCCGCACCTTCCCCAAGGAGGAAGAGCACACCTACTCGATCCCCCAGGAGGAGCTCGAGGAGTTCGCCCGCTACCTCGAGGAGGAGGCGTTGGTGGGCACCGATACCCCCTGGGACTGGTAGCTAGCTTCGACTGAAGCGGGACCGCAGCGAAGCGCCCAGCGCTCCGTCGCGCCCTCCCATTTTCTGGTCCGGGAGTCCTTGATCGCCTGCCGGGCGCAGGAACTCCATGCCCACCACGAGGAGGATCCCGGTTACGAGCGCAGCGTTTGGTCAGGAGCCGTTGAGGCGTCCGGAAACTCCCGTGCCGTCTGCCGGCGCAGGATCTCGACGCCGACCACGGCCAGCACGGCGAGAATGAGAACCACGAGGACCTGACCGAGGTTGTTGATCGTGGGAAGGAACGCCAGCCAGATCAGGAAGACGACGGCGAGAACCGCATAGACGACAACCGGGCGGTCGCGCAGGTACGGCGCGAGGAAGCGTCGCACGGCGACTTCGCGGCGGCCGGGCCCTGCGAGGAGGCCCCCGCCGATGAACGCCAGCCCGATCACCAGCACGAACAGCGCCCGCTGGCGCAGCCCGGCGGAAATGATGTTCCAGACGGCGGTGATGGCCGGCTTGACCGCGTCGGAGCTCGCCGTCGAGCTTGTCGATCGCGCTGCCGAGCAGGCGCCTCGCCAGCAGGGTGAGCAGCGTAGCCGCCAGGATCCCGCCCCCGGCCGCCATCAACGTCTCTCGCCGCCATCCCTTCGCCAGATAGAGCGCGGCCATGTACAGCAGGAGCGCCAGCAGCGGCAGCACGAAGCCGAGGTTGCGCAGCGCACTGACAAGGTCCTGGAGCCCGCTCAGCTGGCTTGACTTCATCACGACGAGTTCGCCTGGGTGCTGAACCGCCTGGCGGTTGAGCAAGCTGGTGACGCGCGTCTGGAGCGAGGCGAGCGTTGGCTCGAGCTTGATGATGTTCGCCTGGCTCGGATCCTTGAGCACCGCTGTGCTCTGTCGCTCCACCCCGGTCAGGCGTTTGTCGAGCTGGGCCAGACGGCCCTGGAGGTCGGACAGCCGGCTCTGGAGCTGGGCGGGGGCCTTCGGCTGAATGCCCGTGATCTTCTGCTCGAGGCTCGCGACGGTCGTGTGGAGCTGGGCGGCATCCGTTTGGAGAGTCGTGAGGTTCTGTTGCGCCTCGGGGCTCAGCGTGCCCGCCTGCGCCTGGGAGAGGGTCGTTCGCGTCGACTCGATCTTGCTCTGGGCCGTGGTCAAGCGCTGCTTGAGCTCCGTCGATTGCTGCTGAATCAGGCCCTGGATCTGGGAGATCGTCGCGGGGTCCACCCCCAGGCGGGTGGCAACCTCGGCGACGAAGCTCCCGTACTCGAGGGTGACGACGCCGCCCTGGGTCGAGACGAACTGGCCCTTGTCCTCGATCAGGTTGACGAATCGCTGCTGCGCGCCATTGATCGCGGTGGCAACGAGATCCTGGACCCGAGGCGAGGCGAGCGCCGTCTCCGCCACGTTCGTGGCGAGTTGTCTCGTCGCCGCCGTGATCGGAGCGGCGAGCGGCTGGGCCGGGGGCGGCAGCTTCTGCTCGATTTGGGCTTGGACGTCGATGTTGGCGTAGAGCTGATCTACCGCGAAGATGCTGAGCTGCTGCTGGACGTCCTTGTTCTTGAGGATCTCTTCCGTGTTGTTGGAGAACTGGTTGGTGTCGAGGACCTCGGTCTGAACCCAGTTCGCGATCATCGAGACGAGCAGCACAACCGACGCGAGCACGACGAGGGACCACACGAGGGCGCGGTGACGATGCTTCGGCTCTCGCGCCGCGCGATCCTCCGAGCGCTGCTTCCCCTGCGGCTGGGTGGGTGCGTCGTTCACTGGCTCAGTACCCGCATCGGGCGCGATTCTTTCACCAGTCCCGGCGCCTGCATCGCCCGAAAAGGGTGATATCGCTACCGTGGCCGTCATGGCCGTGCACAGCGGGGAACTGCGGCTCTCGACTCGGGGGGACGCGGAGATCATCGACCTCACCGCCGACGTGCAACGGATCATCTCGGATGGCCCGGTGGCCGACGGACTCGTCACCGCCTTCGTCCGCGGCTCCACCGCCGCGATCACCACGATGGAGTTCGAGCCCGGCGGCGTCGCGGACCTGCGTGCCCTGCTGGACAGGCTGATCCCGGTCGAGGGCGATTACGAGCACAACCGGCTCAACCACGACACCAACTCCCACGCGCACCAGCGGGCCTCGCTGATCGGCGCCTCGGAGCAGGTCCCGGTCATCGGCGGCCGGCTTACCCTCGGGACCTGGCAGCAGCTCGTCCTGATCGACTTCGACGACCGGCCGCGCGACCGCACCGTGGTCGTGCAGGTCGTCTCCTGACGGGCTAGCCGGCCAGCCCGCCGGCCGGGCCGCCGCGCTTCTCGGCGAGCCAGCGCTGCAGAGCGAGGGTGGCCGTGCCGGAGAGCAACAGCAGGCTGACATTGACCCCCAGCACTCCGGCCGCACCCCCGGAGGCTTCGCCCAGGCCGAGGGACACGCCGAACAGAGCCGAGGCGGGGATGGTGGTCACCGAGATCGCGACCCCGACGGCGGCGGCGGCCCGGGTCTCGAAGGAGAGCATGGCCGCCACCCCGGCCGCCAGCGCGACGAGCACCGTCGAGTAGTCGATGTGAGCGAGGCCGTGGAGGGCGCTGTCGTGGACACGGAAGCCCGAGCTGAGGATGCCCGTCGCCTGCAGGCACCAGGCAAGCGCCGCCGCGACCGCCCAGGTGAGGAGGATGCCGAGCAGCAGCGTCACCGTCGCGCGCGAGGCGAGCCTGACCCGGCCGGCGACCAGCCCGACGCAGGCGGCGCAGATCGGGAGGAGGTCCGGGCTGACGGCCATGGCCCCGACGATCAGGATCGGGTTGTCGGTGATCACCCCGATGGCTGCGATGACGGCGGCAACCGCGATCAGCGCCAGGTAACGGCCGAGCGGCCGTGAGTGCGTCCGGGCCTCCCCCATCACCTCGATCCAGGCGAAATCGCCTCCCCCCGCGAGTCGTCCATGGGGCGGGTTCGGCGCCACGACCTCCTGCCGGGTGAGCAGGTAGTCGGAGTCGCCGACCTCCCACTCGCGGATCAGCTGCATGACACGATCCGCCACGGAGGGCATCACGTCCGCGGCAAGCACAACCCCGGTGCTCGCCCGCTCGGGGGTCAGGGCGACGATCCGGTGGACTCCCCCCGTCCCCTCCAGCGCCTCGGTGACCAGGTCGGCCCGGTGCTCCTCGATCGCGAGGCGCAGTCTCAGCACGGGCAGACTGTAGGAACGCGCGGGGACGCGATCCCTGTGATCTACGGATTCTTGAACTCGATCTCGCGGATCACCTTCGCCGGCGCGCCCGCCGCGATCACCCCGGGCGGCAGGTCGTGCGTGATCACCGAGTTCGCGCCGATCACGCAACGCTCGCCGATCTGAACGCCGCCGGTGACCACGCAGCCGACCCCGAACCAGCAGTTGGATCCGATGCGCACCGGCCCGCGGGGCTCGAAGCCCTGCCAGGTGATCGGCTTGGTGGGGTCGTCGTAGCGGTGGTCCGAGTCACCGACGAAGCAGTTGTTGGCGAACATCACGTGATCGCCGATCTCGATCAGCTCGAGCGCGGCCAGCATCGTGTTGCGGTTGAGGAAGCAGCCCTCGCCGATCCGGATCCGCGCCTCGCCGGTCAGCGTCAGCCAGCAGCCGGGCTCCAGCAGCGTCCCGTTGCCAATCTCCAGATGGCCCGAGTCGAGCGCCTCGAGCACCTCTCCCTCGACCGGCTGGCGGATGAAGAACCCGCCCTCCGCGGCGTGCCGGTTGATCCGCATCCGCCTGCGCCAGCGCCGGTTGCGGTCGTACCAGCGACGCTTGACCCACCAGGTGCGCCATTCGCCGAGCGACGCCACGCCCAGAGCTTTTCAAAGCGGGCGGTTATGGTCCCGGTCGTGAGCCCCGACTCGGATCAGGCCCCGCGCGGCGGGATCGATCTCGGCGGAACCAAGATCCAGACGGTCGTCGTCGACGCCGAGAACAAGGTCCTCGGCCAGTCGCGGCGGGCGACGCCCACCACGGGCGGCCCCGAGGACGTGGCGCGCGAGATGGCGGCAGCTCTCCGGGAGGCGGCGGCGCAGGCGGGGCTCGGCACCCGCGACCTGAGCGGCGTCGGCATCGGCTCCCCCGGGGACGCGGACGAGAAGACCGGCGTGGTCTCCGACGCCCGGAACCTGCCGGGCTGGACCGGCGCCTTCCCGCTCGGCGACCACCTCTCCGGGCAGCTCGGGGCGCCGGTCCGGATCGGCAACGACGTCTCGGTCGCGGTCCAGGGCGAGTTCGAGCTGGGCGCCGGCAAGGAGTTCAAGACCGTCCTCGGCGTCTGGTGGGGCACCGGCGTGGGCGGCGGGCTGATCCTGGACGGCAAGCAGTGGCTCGGGCGCGGCGCCGCCGGCGAGATCGGGCACATGGTGATCCGCCAGGGCGGGGCACTCTGCACCTGCGGGCGCCGCGGCTGCATGGAGGCCTACGCCGGCCGCGCGGCCATGGAGCTCAAGGCGCGCAAGGAGGTGAAGCAGGGGGCGAAGACGAACCTCTTCCGGATCATGGAGGAGCGTGGCCGCGACCGGCTCACCAGCGGCGTCTGGGAGCGGGCCCTCAAGCATGGGGACGACCTGGCGACGACGCTGATCGACCGAGCCGTCAAGGCGCTCGGCGTGGGGATCGCGTCGGCGGTCAACCTGCTCGATCCCGAGGCGGTGATCGTCGGCGGCGGTCTGGGAGTTCGCTTCGGCGAGAAGTACGTGAGCCGGATCGCCACCCGCATGCACCCCCACCTCTTCGTCCCGGACCGACCGCCACACATGCACGTGGCGACGCTCGGGGATCTCGGCGGCGCGATCGGGGCCGCCCTGCTGGTCGACGCACGGGTGCCGGCATCCGCCGGCTAACGAAGAGAGTGCCCGCGGGGAAGCTGACACTCGTCGCCCTGGCCGCACTGGCCGCCCTCGCTGCACCGAGCGGCGCATCCGCCGGCGTGCGGCAGGCGGACAGCCGGCTCAGCCGGGCCATGCACGAGCTCGTGGCGATGCCGGACGGCCCGCCGGGCATCTCGGTGGTCGTTCAACGCGGGGAGGACCGCCGACTCCGCACCGCCGGTCGCGCCGAGGTGGGGCGACCGGGCGGTATCCGGCTGAGGCAGCGCATGCGCATAGCCAGCGTCTCGAAGGCCTTCAGCGGCGCCGTCACCCTGCTGCTCGTCCAGAGGGGCAAGCTGGCGCTCGGGGACACGATCGGCGAGCGTCTGCCGGAGCTGCCCGCCTCGTGGGGCGCCGTCACCCTCCGTGAGCTGTTGCAGCACACCAGCGGTCTTCCGAACTACACGGCGGACCCCGACTTCCTGAGCTACTTCGCCACGCACCTGCGGGACCACATCTCGCCGGCGTTCGCCATCTCCTTCGTCACCGACCGGGCGCCGGAGTTCCTGCCCGGAAGCCGGTATGCGTACTCCAACACCGACAACATCGTCATCGGCCTGATGGCGGAGCGGGTCACGGGCCGCACCTACGAGCAGCTGCTGCGAGGGCTCGTCTCCAGGCGCCTCGGGCTGCGGCGGACGACCCTCCCCTCGGGATTCCTGCTGCCCAGGCCCTTCGTGAGCGGCTACGTCTTCGACGCGCCCGGGCATCCCTTCGAAGACGTCAGTGAGGCGGTCAGCGCGTCGAGCACCTGGGCGGCCGGGGCGATCGTCTCGACCCCGCAGGATCTCAACACCTTCATCCGCGCCTGGGGAGGCGGCACCTTCCTGAGCCGGAGGCTGAGACGGGCCCAGACCCGGTTCATACCCGGCGCCGCCGGCGAGCCACCCGGCCCCGGACGGAACAGCGGCGGGCTGGCGCTCTTCCGCTACCGGCTTCCCTGCGGCACCGTCTACGGGCACACGGGGAACTTCCCCGGGTACACGCAGTTCAGCGCGTCCAGCCCCGACGGGAGCAGGTCGACGGTCGTCTCCGCCAATCTCCAGCTGGACGTTGCCACCGGGCCGCCGGGCGTGTTTCCGCCGCTGCACCGGCTCTTCCGGCTGGCGGCCTGCGCCGCATTGGCAGGCTAGGTCTCGGAGGAGTTGCGGGAGCCCGGCACACGCCGGGCTCCCGCGAAACTCATCGGACGCCGGCTACTCGCTCGTCCTCGCCGAAGACGATGATCCCGTGGACCACCCAGATGCAGAGGGCGAAGATCGCCAGGTTCCACCACGGGTGGCCATTGCCCATCGAGAGCAAGGCGCCGATCGCTCCGAGGCTTCCTCCGATGATCCCGATCACGCGTCCGTAGGCATTTCCGGCCATCAGCGAGAACCCGGCCGTCAGCTGGATCACCCCGAGGATGATCAGCACCCACCCCATCGTGTTGAGGTTGGTGAGGATGTACCTCGTGTCATTCGCGAAGTAATTCGCGTCGTCGATTGCACCGATGCCGTAGATGATGTTGAGCGTGCCGATCACCAGCAGCAGGATCGCCGCAAACACGACTCGACCCGCACCTCTCATCGGGGTCTCCTCTCTGTAGCCGGCCGCCCCCACGGCGACCGTATGCGGGGCGAGGCTACTCGTCTGATCGGCCAGAGCCCTGTGCTCGCGGGCTCGGCACGGATGGCGCCCCGCCGATCAGGTCCTGGAAGCGGCGGACACGGCGGTCGTGGCGCGTCTTGCGGGCCTCGGCACGCGTGAACTTCCCGCTGCCCGGCCGGTAGCGCCGCTTTGCCCACCACGACCTCGGGCGAGCCAGCCGGATCGCCGCCACCCAGGCGACCGGCGGGATGAACATGCCGATCACGGCGGCGCTCAGCTTGCCCTTGAGCGCGACCACCGCGCACACCGCCAGGTCGATCACGACGGTGGACACGATCGCGAAGGTGGACCCGCCGTTGCCGGCGTCGAGCGGGACGAACCCGACGATGATGCCCCCGCCGATGATCGCCGCGAAGATCACCGCGTCCACCGAGCTCCGCCCCGCCTCGGACCAGTAGACGTCGTCCAGGTAGAGCCAGAGCGCGAACTCGTCGAGCGTCAAGCCCATGCCGATGCCGAAGAGGCCGGCGAGGATCTCGAACCAGGGGCTGGCCGGCGAGAGGACGAAGCCGAGGAACCCGGCGATCATCATCGCCACGATCCCGAAGACGAGATGGTGGATGTGGACTCCGCCCGGGGTGACGTTCCCGGGCCACCACGAGACCTCGGCCCGGATCATCCGCGTGCTGAACCGGATGAAGCCGAAGGAGAGCAGCATCGCGCCCAGCAAGATCAGCCCGGCCCGCTGATCGGCGGTATCGAGCGCGGCGCTGCTGTGGATCTCGAACGTGATCTCGGCTAGCAAGGCCTCTCCCTCACGGCCCTAGTATCGCCGCGCCGGCCGGTCAGGCGGCGACTGCGGCCTTGCGCTTGCCGGAGCGGCGCACGGTGACCTCGGGCCCGACCAGGCCGGCGAGGAACTCACCCGTGTAGGAACCGGGCGTCGCGGCGACCTCCTCGGGAGTGCCGGTGGCGAGCACGTTGCCCCCCTCCTCCCCGCCCTCGGGGCCGAGGTCGATGATCCGGTCCGCGGTCTTGATCACGTCGAGGTTGTGCTCGATCACGATCACGGTGTTGCCCGCCTCGACCAGGCGGTCGAGCACGTCGAGCAGGCGCTGGACGTCCGCGAAGTGGAGGCCGGTGGTGGGCTCGTCGAGGATGTAGAGCGTTTCGCCGGTCGCCACCTTGGAGAGCTCGGTGGCGAGCTTGACTCGCTGCGCCTCGCCGCCGGAGAGCTGCGTCGCGGGCTGCCCGAGACGGATGTAGTCGAGCCCGACGTCGTGCAGCGTGTCCAGCCGCCGCGCGATCTTCGGGATGTCCTTGAAGAAGGCGCACGCCTCGGCGACGGACATCTCGAGCACGTCTGCGATCGACTTGCCCTTGAAGCGGACTTCGAGCGTCTCGCGGTTGTAGCGCTTGCCGTGACACTGCTCGCACGGCACGTAGACGTCGGGCAGGAAGTGCATCTCGATCTTGATCTGCCCGTCGCCACGACAGACCTCGCAGCGCCCGCCCTTGACGTTGAAGCTGAACCGGCCGGGCTTGTAGCCGCGGGCGCGCGCCTCGCGCGTCTGCGCGTAGAGCTGGCGGATGTGGTCGAAGACGTTGGTGTAGGTCGCCGGGTTCGAGCGAGGCGTCCGCCCGATCGGCGACTGGTCGATGTTGATGATCTTGTCGACCTCGTCGATCCCCTCGATCCGGGCGTGGGACCCGGGCCGCAGCTTCGCCTGGTGCAGCCGGTTGGCGACCGCCGGGTAGAGCGTCTCGTTGATCAGCGTCGACTTGCCCGACCCGGAGACCCCGGTGACACAGCAGAAGACCCCGAGCGGGACCGGCACGTCGATCCTCTTCAGGTTGTGCTGCCGCGCGCCCTTGACGACCAGCTCGCCGCGCGGCTCGCGGCGCTTCTCGGGGATCTCGATCTGGCGCTGCCCTGCGAGGTACTGGCCGGTCAGCGAGGCCGGATCGCCCTCCACCTCCTTCGGGGTCCCCTCCGCGATCACATGGCCGCCGTGCTCGCCGGCACCCGGGCCGAGGTCCACCAGATGGTCCGCCGACCGCATCGTCCCCTCGTCGTGCTCGACCACGATCACCGTGTTGCCCAGATCGCGGAGCCGCTCCAGCGTCTGGATCAGCTTGGCGTTGTCTCGCTGGTGCAGGCCGATCGAGGGCTCGTCGAGGATGTAGAGGACTCCGACCAGGCTCGAGCCGATCTGGGTGGCGAGCCTGATCCGCTGCGCCTCGCCGCCGGAGAGGGTCCGCGCCGAACGCGCCAGGTTGAGGTAGCCCACCCCGACGTTGTCCAGGAAGGCGAGCCGCTCGGTGATCTCGCGAACGAGCAGCCTGGCGATCGCCCGCTCGGTGTCGTTCATCTCCAGCTCTTCGATCCAGCGCAGCGCCGCCCGCGCCGAGAGCTCCGTGTAGTCGTGGATCGAGATCCCCCCGACCTTGACCGCCAGGCTCTCGGGCCGCAGCCTGGCGCCCTTGCAGTCCGGGCAGGGCTGCTCGGCCATGTAGCCCTCGACGCGCTCGCGCACGCCGTCGGAGTCGGTCTCCTCGTAGCGGCGCTCGAGGTTGTTGACGATCCCCTCGAAGCGCACGCTGTAGGAGCGCCGCCTGCCGAAGCGGTTCGTGTAGCTCACCTTGTGGCGCTCGCCGCCGGTGCCGTAGAGGAAGATCTCGCGGTCCTCGTCCGAGAGCTCCTGCCAGGGAGCGTCGGAGTCGACGCCGTAGTCGTCGGCGACCGCCTCGACCAGCCGCTTCCAGTAGCGGGAGTGCCCGAGCCGCCAGGGCTGCAGCGCGCCCTCCGACAGCGACAGCGTCGGATCCGGAACCACCAGGTCCGGATCCACCACCCGCTGGAAGCCGAGGCCGTGGCAGCGCTCGCAGGCGCCGTGCGGCGAGTTGAAGGAGAAGATCCGGGGCTCGAGCTCGGGGATCGAGGTGCCGCAGTTGAGGCAGGCGAAGCGCTCGCTGAAGGTGAGGCGGTCGGTGACGCCCGGGGGCAGCTCCCCGGCCCCCTTCGCTCCCTTGACCCCGCCCGAGCGGCCGGCCGAGTCCGCGGAGTCACCGGCCTCGCCGGAGCTTCCCTCCGCCAGGACGTCCACCTCGACCACCCCGCCCGCCAGGCCGGCCGCGGCCTCGATCGATTCGGACAGGCGCCGGCGCAGATCCGACTTCATCACCAGCCGGTCCACGACGACGGAGATGTCGTGGTTGTACTTCTTGTCCAGCTTGATCTCCTCGTCGAGGCGGCGAATCTCGTTGTCCACCCGGACGCGGCTGTAGCCCTCCAGCCGGAACTGCTCGAAGAGCTTCTCGAACTCCCCCTTGCGGCCCCGCACCACGGGCGCCATCACCATGAAGCGGGTGCCCTCCTCGAGGGTCATGACCCGGTCCGTTATCTGCTCGACCGACTGTCCCTCGATCGGCTCGCCGCACTCAGGGCAATGCGGCCTGCCGATCCGGGCCCAGAGCAGCCGCAGGTAGTCGTAGACCTCCGTCACCGTGCCGACGGTCGATCGCGGGTTGCGGGAGGTCGTCTTCTGGTCGATCGAGATCGCCGGCGAGAGCCCGTCGATCGAGTCGACATCCGGCTTCTCCATCAGGCCGAGGAACTGGCGCGCGTAGGCGGAGAGCGACTCGACGTAGCGCCGCTGTCCCTCGGCGTAGATCGTGTCGAAGGCGAGGCTCGACTTCCCGGACCCTGAGAGCCCGGTGATCACGATCAGGGAATTGCGCGGCAGCTCGAGGTCGACGTCCTTGAGGTTGTGCTCGCGCGCCCCGCGGATGACTATGCGCTCGGACGGCGCCATCACATCGAGTTTACGCGGGCGAACAGTCGTTCCCCGACGGTCCGCCCGCGGCTCGTTCGCGCCGGCGGGGCTCTGTGGGCCGGTCTTGCCGGCGAGCTGCTTCGCGACCTCCTTCTTGACCAACTTCTTGAGCGACGGGCCGCCGATCGCCGGCGATCCAACCATGAGCGCCGCCAGCACCACGAATCCCGCGAAAGTTCGCGATGGAGAACTTGGTCAGCACCTGTAAGCCATGCCACAGCCGCGAGATCAGGGCTGAGCAGCTTCAGGGTGGCGTTCGATGAACCCTTGCCATGATCTCGACGTTCTCCCCCGACATCGTCCTCGCAGTATCTCGCGGCGTAGCGGAGGTGCCAGCGCAGAGCTCGCCCGCTCAGCAGACCGCAGCAGAGAGGGCGCCGCGAGCGGCGCCCTCTCTCGTCACAGCTGCTTGTCCGCGCTACGGCGCGGCGCAGATCACATACACGAGCCCAACATAGGCGCTTCCGCTCGTGTTCTGGAGGTCGACGAACCACCCCGTCGGTGTGCCCGGGAACGGTGCGGGCCGGCTGGCGTCCACGAAGAGGCTCGAGGCCGCAATCGCCGTCGCTTGCGCGAAGCCGCCCCCGGTTGCCTTCTCGCCGGCGTTGCAGTTCGCGGTGGCGCTGCCGTTGTGCCTGCAGTCACGTTCAGGGCGGCCGTGCGGGTGGTCACGCTAGTCGCTCCGTTCGTGCCGTTGGTGCCGTTGGTGCCGTTCGTGCCGTTCGTGCCTGGAATCCCCGGCGGTCCCTGGGCGCCCTGGGGGCCGGCTGGCCCCTGGGGGCCCTGCGGGCCCCGCTTGGCCTTCTTCTTCGCCGCCGCCTTGGCTCCGGGGGCCTTGCCACCCGAGCTGCCGCCGGAGCCTGCGATGGCCGTCGAGATCAGTGCGATCGCGGCGATCGCCGCGAGGCCGATCAGTACGTAGCTTCGCTTCATCAGTCAACTCCCTCCTCGAAGGACTCGGACGCTGCTACCGAGCACTCTTAACCAAACTGCCGCTCGGCCGTGCGAAAGCCATCCCATTAGGGACCCCTCCTCAAAACGGCAGGGGAGGCTCGGAAGCCCTTGACGGCACAAACGCGAAGACCGCCGCTTCATCGAATCCCTCCTGCGTTGCTCTGGACGGGAGCGCGGGGCTACTGAGCCGACCCGGGCGCAGGCACGAGCTCTTGGGCGGAGGCCCGCAGGCTGCGGCGTCCCAGCGCCGCTGCAGCGAGGGTCAGCGCTCCGCCGAGAGCCGCGACGGCAAGGCCCGCATGAGGGCTTGCCTCCGTCACCGCGACTCCGGCCGCCGCATTCCCGAGCGCAGCCCCGCCGACGATCGCAGTCAGGATCCAGCCGGTCGCCTCCGCCGCGGTCCCGGTGGGAGCGAGCGAGTCGAGCAGCAGGTAGATCACCGAGATGGTCGGCGCCAGCGCCACGCCGCTCAAGGCCATCAGCGGAAAGGCAGCGGCCAGGGAGGGGACCGCGACCAGAGGGATCATGCTGATGGCGAAGACCAGTGAGGCCGACGACAGCCTCTGGCCGGGTGGGCTTCGCCAGGCGCGCGCACCGAACCAGAGACCGCCCACGGTGCTGGCGCAGGCCTGCACCGCGATCAGCGCACCGCCCAGCTCGGGGGCTCCGTGGTGCGAGGCGAACGCGGTGATCGCCAGCTCGGCGGCGCCGACCGCAACCCCGACGCCGAACGCGGCGCCCATCAGCACCAGAACGCTGGCGGAGCGAAGCGGCCCCACCTGCCTGTGGTGCGCAGGCGCGCCCCGCCAGCTCCGGGAGGCGGGCGCGGTGGCGAAGACCACCGAGCCGATCAGGGTGAGTGCCATGCAGGTCGACAGCGAGGCCGTGGGCGAGGCGACGGCGATGACGCCCGCCGCGATCAACGGCCCGACGATGAACGCCACGTCGATCGCCACGGCGTCGAGCGCGAACGCGGCCTGCCTCAGCCCGGGGTCGGGAACCAGCTCCGACCAGAGCGTCCGCATCGTGCTGCCCGTCGGCAGCGTCCCCGCACCCGCGACTGTGGACACGCCGGCCATCGCACCCACCGACCCTCCCGAGTGGGCCAAGACGATCAGGCCGCCGAACCCGGCGGTATTGACCACGGTCGCCGTGACGATCACGCGGGTCTGACCGATCCGGTCGATTACCCGTCCCTGAATCGGCAGCGAGATGGCCGCCGCGATCGAGTAGCAGGCCATCACGAGACCGGCGGCCGCGAACGAGCCGGTCGAGCCGCGGACGAGGAGCACCGTTGAGAGCGGCTCGGCGGCGATCGCCACGCGCCCGATGACCACTCCCGCCAGCGGCTGGCGGACACCCTGGGCGCCGAGCACCCGCTTGTAGGCCTCGGGGAACATCCCGGCCCAGGTTAAGCTCGCCCCCGATGAGCGGCCCGCCTCCCGTCACCGGGATCTCCGAGCTGGTCCTCGAGGTCTCAGACCTCGAGGCGGCGCGGCGCTTCTACCGGGACGTGCTCGGCTTCGAGGAGACGTTCTACGGGGAGGGCCGCGAAGGCCGGTGCTGGTATCTGATCGGCGACACAGCGCGGCTCGGGCTCTGGACCGAGCAGGTGGGGCTGGCAGGCGGCCGCGGCGGCGCCCACGTCCACTACGCGTTCTCCGTCTCCGACTCGGACATCGACCCGCTCAAGGCCCGGATCGAGGGCGCCGGCGCGGAGGTCGAGGGGCCGATCCAGCTGGGTCCGGGGCGGGCGATCTACGTCACCGATCCGGATGGCAACGTGGTCGAGTTCTGGAGCCAGGATCTCGCCGCCTATGCCGAGGGCGCTCGCGCCGGCGGTGCCCCGGGTACGTTCCGCAACGAATGAACCGCGCACCAGCAGGGCTCACCCGGCGCCAGCTGCTGATCGGGGTGGCGTTCGCCGCGGTCTCGCTCGGCCTGCTCTACATCCTCCTGCCGGCGATCGCGGGGCTCGGGGACACCTGGAGCAGGCTCAATCGCGGCGAGCCGGGATGGCTGACGGCCGGGCTGATCCTCGAGATCGCCAGCTTCTTCTGCTACGTGGCCCTCTTCCGCGGCGTGATCGGGCACGAGGCCGGGATCGGCTGGGCGCAGAGCTACCGGATCACCCTGGCGGGCCTGGCCGCCACCAGGCTGCTGGCGGCCGGCGGGATCGGTGGGATCGCGCTGACCGCGTGGGCGCTGCGGCGCGATGGCCTGCCGGCACCCTTCGTGGCACTGCGGATGGCCACCTTGATGGTGCTGCTCTACTCGGTCTACATGGGTGCGGTGGTGCTCACCGGCCTCGGCCTGCGAATCGGGATCCTCTCGGGGCCGAGCCCGCTGGCGTTCACCCTGATCCCCGCCGCCGTCGCGGGGCTGATCATCGTCGCGTGCCTGCTGATCGGCTACTTCGGCGGAGAGCTGCGGGAGACGACCAAGCGCCTGCGGCACCCGAGCAGGAGCGAGCGCTGGCGCGCGGCGCTCGCGACCGTGCCGAACACCCTGGCCGGCGGAGTGCGCGGCGCCATCGAGATCCTCGGGGAGCGCCCCCTGACCGGGGTGTGGGCGATCGGCTGGTGGGCATTCGACATCGCGGTGCTCTGGGCGTGCCT
Organism: uncultured Solirubrobacterales bacterium; assembly: GCA_963833375.1. Classification (GTDB taxonomy): domain Bacteria; phylum Actinomycetota; class Thermoleophilia; order Solirubrobacterales; family 70-9; genus DASUPK01. The sequence continues at coordinate 697,433 of CAWHXR010000010.1, read as the reverse complement.
GCACGCCTTCGGCACGCCGCCGCCGGCCGGCGTGATCGTCGCCTCCTACTTCGTCGGGCATGACCGCCAACCTGCTCCCCCTGCCCGGCGGGATCGGCGGGGTCGAGGGCGGCATGATCGGCTCGCTGATCGCCTTCGGCGTCCCCGGCGGCCTCGCGATCGTCGCCGTCCTCTCCTACCGCGCCTTCTCGTTCTGGCTGCCGACGATCCCGGGCGCGATCGCCTACGTCGGCATCCTGCGCCGGGAGCCCGCCACCGCGAGCGTCTAGAGAAGAACGACCGGACGGGGACGGCCGCCTCGACGGCGGCCGTCCCAATCCCAAGCCGTTACGAGACGATCTTGGACTTGGCCCGCTCGAACTCCTCATCCGAGAGCTTGTGCTCGTCGTGGAGCTTCGCGAGCTTGGCGAGCTCGTCCGCCGCCGACCCGCCTCCGGCGGTCTGGCGGACATAGGCATCGAGCTGCTTCTGAGCCTCCTGCTGCTGCGCCAGGGCCCGTTCGCGCATGCCGCTGCCGCGGGCGATCAGATAGATCAGCGCCGCGAGGAACGGGACGAAGATCAGGAACAGGACCCAGGCGGCCTTGCCCCAGCCGGACATCTCGTGATCGCGAAACAGGTCGCTGATGATCGTGAAGAGGACCATCAGCCACGCGGCGAAGACGAAGATCTCCAGCACGGTAAGCAGCGCCTGGCCAAACGTGAAGTCAGCGAGAACCATTCAGATTTCCTCCAAAGGTGAAGTCGGGAGCGTGAGTCGCTCGTCGATTCAGAGTATTCGTCGCCGGAGACGCTCCATCGGCGAGGGCCCCCGAGACTATCTCCGTGGAGAACCCCGAGGTGCCATCTCCGGTGCATGACAGGATCAATCCGCTCGCCCATGCGCAAGTGGATCCCGATCATCATCCTGGCCTCGGGCCAGTTCGTGATGACGCTCGACACGAGCGTCATGAACGTTTCGATCTCCCAGATCACGGCCGACCTCAACACCTCGATCCAGGGAGTGCAGGCGGCGATCACGCTGTACGCGCTGGTGATGGCCGCGCTGATGCTCACCGGGGCCAAGCTCGGCGACATCTACGGGCGCAACCGGATGTTCGCGATCGGGCTCGCGGTCTACGGCGTCGGTTCCTTGATCACGGCCCTCAGCCCCAATCTCACGGTTCTGCTGGTGGGCTGGTCCGGGATCGAGGGGCTCGGGGCGATCATGGTGATCCCCGGGATCGCCGCGCTGACCGCCGCCAACTACGAGGGCAAGGACCGAGCGGTCGCATACGCGTTGATCGGCGGGATCACGGCGGTCGCCGTCGCGGCCGGCCCGCTGATCGGCGGCTGGGTGACGACCAACGCCAGCTGGCGCTACGTGTTCGCGGGAGAGACTGTGATCGTGACCGGGATCATCCTGGTGCGGGGACGGATCGCCCAGGCGCCGAAGGCCGAGCATCCCCCCAAGATGGACATCATCGGGTCGGCGCTCTCTGTCGCCGGCCTGGGACTGGCCGTCTTCGGGATCCTGATGGGCAGCAAGTGGGGATTCGTGAAGCCGCTCGCGGCGCCGACGATCAACGGCAACGAGATCACCCCGCTCGGCTTCTCGGTGGTGCCCTTCATGGTCCTGGCTGGGCTCGGGATACTCGCCGGATTCGTCCACTGGGAGGAGCGCAGGCACCGCCTGGGCCTCGACCGCCTGCTTGACACAGCCTTGCTGAAGATCACGCAGCTTCGCGCCGGGCTGACGACGCTCCTCGGCCAGCAGCTGGTGCTGATGGGGATCTTCTTCGTGGTCCCCGTCTATCTGCAGGTGGTGGTCGGTCTCGATGCGTTCGAGACGGGCAAACGGCTGCTGCCCCTCTCGGTGGCGATGTTGATCGCGGCGATGGCGGGGCCGAAGGTCGCGGGGAGGCGCTCGCCGAGGACGGTCGCACAGGCGGGCCTCGTCCTGATCAGCGCCGGGGCCGTCGTGATGCTCGCCACGCTCGACGTGAGCCTCAACGACGCCGGGTTCAAGATCGCCATGGTCCTGATCGGGGCCGGCGGCGGGTTGCTCGCCTCCCAGCTCGGCAACGTGATCATGTCGTCGACCGACCCCTCGAAGGCGAGCGAGACCGGAGGCCTGCAGGGGACGGCCCTCAACCTCGGCTCCTCGATCGGCACCGCCCTGATCGGCGCGATCCTGATCCTCAACCTGATCAACGGGTTCAACAACAACATCGCCGATAACCCGCAGGTGCCGACCCAGGCGCGCGAGACGATCGCCGCCAACACCGAGGAGGGCATCGACATCGTCCCGGTCGCCCAGGTGGAGCAGCAGGCGGCTGCGAAGGGCCTCTCGGAAGACCAGGCGAAGGCGGTGGCGAACGACTACGGCGATGCGCAGCTCGACGCGCTGCGCATTTCCATCGGCGCGGTCGCGGTCATCGCGCTGCTCTCCCTCTGGTTCACGAGGAAGCTGCCCACCTCCGCCGTTGCGCCGGCCGACGAACGAGAACCGGCCGCGGCAACCGCTCCCGCCTGATCGCGGGCACCTGACCCTTCGGCGTCAGCGGCAGGAAAGCCGTCTGCCGGCCCGAAACGACGGAAGTGGCCCGAGAGCCAAAGGAGAGCCCTGGCAGGAGGGCGAACGCTGGGCATCTCGCGCCGACGCGGCGAGCGCTGGGGGCAGTTCGCGACGAGGGTCGCGGACGCATTCGGCCTGGTCCTGCTCCTGGTGCTGGCCACGTATGTCCTCGGCTCGCTGACGCCATCCCACGGCTGGACCGCGGCGCTGACCATCCTGGTCGCCACTACGGCGGCGGTCGTCGCGCTGGCCAGCGCCGAGGTCCGCCTGCTTCTCGTTCGTGCCGCCGCGTTACTCGCCCTTGCCGCGGTCGTGCTCGCGGTGCTGTCGGCGATCCTCGACGTCCGCAGCCTGCTGGGCGCGAGCGGCCTGATCACGGCCTTCCTCCTCCTGGTGGCCGCCGGCGCCATCCTCCGCACCGTCGTCGCGGAGACGGAAGTCGGTTTCCGCACGATCCTGGGGGCGATCAGCGTCTACATCATCCTGGGCCTGCTCTTCACCTTCCTGTACGTGGCGCTCGACCGCATCGAGTCGAGCCCCTTCTTCGGAGCAGGTGTCCAGGTCGAACGCGGCGACACCCTCTTGTTCAGCTTCACCACCTTGACCACCACCGGCTACGGCAACCTGGTGCCCGCCGGACAGCCCGGAAAGCTGTTCGCCGGACTCGAGATGCTGATGGGCAACGTCTTCCTGGTCACGCTCGTCGCCGGGCTGGTCAGCCTCTGGCGCCCGGGAAGCGGCTGGCGCGCCGTCAGCGGTCGAGCGACTAACCTAGCGCCCGGCGCGACTGAGGACGTCCTCGAGCAGAGCCGCGCGATCGCCGGCGCCGAACCTGTCGTTCGAGCTCCGCCTCGATCGCCGCCCGGTCCTTCCCGTCCACCGCCAGCTTCATCGCGACCAGTCGCTCGGCCGCGTCGTCTCCGTTGCCGACGGCGGCCGTCGAGCTCAGCCTGTCGGGCTCGGGAGCGGGCGGCGAGATCGGGGCCTCCGGCGCCCCGGGGACTCCGCCGGGGGTGCATCGGGTGCGGGCGGCTCGGCGCTCGCTGGGGGCCGGTCGGGTGCGGCGTCCGGCTCAGGGTCGGCCGGAGCGCTCTCCGCCGCCGGACGCAGCGGCGGCCGCCGCGGCCAGCGTGCCCCCGAGCTCATCGAGCGCCTTCTTGGCCGCATCGATCTGGGCTCGCGCATCGGCCTCTGCTCGCTCGCGAATCCGAGCGGCTTCCGCCTGGGCCTCCTCGCGTACGCGAGCGGCCTTGTCCTCGGCGTCCCGCACGATGCTCCGAGGCGTGAACCTCGGCCTCCTCGATCGCCCTGCGCACCGCCTGCGCGGCCTTCGCCGCGAGCTCCTCTGCATGCTGCCCCTGGGTCATCCGCAAAGAAGAGTAGACCCCACGGCTGCATGGCCGTGCGGGCGACAAGGACGAGACCATGAACCGCCTCTCGAAGCTCCTCGCCTCAGCGACGGACCCGGGGAGCGGTTGGGATGCGCGACTGTGGCGGCTGTGGACGTTCTACAGCGCGCTCGCCTACACGGTCATCCTCGCCGCCGTCGTGGGCGGCACGAGCCTCGGGCTCGACATCACCCGCGTCGCCGTCGACCACCGGGCGGTCGGGTCGCTGTTGATCGCCACCGTCGGCGCGCTGCTCTACGGGACCGTCCTGGGGGCTCTGCAGTGGCGCGTGCTGCGCGAGCGAATCCCGATCTCTCGCCGGCAATGGGTCCGGGCCTCCGTCATACCGGCCCTGCTCGTTTGGGTCATCGTCGTCGTGCCGGCGGGGGTCACGGCTGACGCCTCGGGCGATGACCTCCGCGTCGCGTACTTCCTGGCGGTCAGCCAGGCGCTCGCGCTCGGCCCCTTGATCGGATTCGTGCAGGCGAGAGCGCTGCAGCCGTACACGCGGCGATGGAAGTCGTGGATCGCTGCCAACCTCGGCTCCTGGCTGATCGTCGACGCGGTCTTCTACCTGGTCTCGCTGCTCTTCGGAGCTTTCGACTTCGCGCACGGCGAAGGCTCGCCGCTCGAGGCCTATGTCCTGCTGATCGCGGCCTCCCCCCTCACCGGTCGGTGGCTGCTGTGGGTCACGGCCCCCGGTGCCGTCGCCAGGCGGTGATCGCCCACCTCGTCTGGGTGCTCACGGGTAGGCCGGCGTCGGGGGGATCTTCTCCCCCGCCCTCACCGCCTCCACGACCTTCGCGGCGTCGGGGAGCCGGTACTCCTCGCCGTAAACCGCGCCAGGCCGGCGCGGCATCTCCATCACCGCGGCGTCGGCGTTGCCGCCGACGTCGACCGGCGCGTAGCCCGCGTCGGCCATCAGTCCCATGACGGTCCGCTTCGCCTCCTCGTCGTCGCCGCAGACCCACTGGACGACGCGATCGGCCTCCGGCCTGCCGGCGGCCTCGGCCTGGAACGCCGAGGTCAGCGTGTTGAAGCTCTTCGTGTAGCGCGCGCCGGGCATCCGCGCCGCGTTGTGCTGCGCCGCGGTCTCGCCGTCGGCCGGGGGGCTGACCGTGCCGAACTGGTTGGTCGTGTCGATCACGATCTTGCCGTCGAGCGACCCCGCCTGGTCCAGGGCCTCGTCGATCAGGTCCCAGGGCACCGAGAGGACGACGACCTCGCCGAACTCGGCTGCCTCCGCCGGGGTGCCGACGCTCGCGGCGTCGCCGATCTCAGCGGCCAGCGCCTCGAGCCTGCTCGGATCCCGGGAGAAGCTGAGCATGACCTCATGGCCGCCTTTGGCGAGCTGCGTCGCGCAGTTCCCGCCGATGCGTCCGGCCCCAACGATTCCGATCCTCATCCGTGAGCCCCCTTCCTACGAGTGGACAACTCCCGTGATCGTAGGAAACGGGCCTCGTCGGCTTCGTGCGAATCGCCGCTAGGCCCGGATCGCGTCGAGGTCCGCGCGGAGCTCCTTGAGCTCGTCGCGGATCCGCGCCGCCTCCTCGAAGCGGAGGTCGTCGGCGGCGGCGAGCATCTCCTCCTCAAGCTCGATGACCAGCTTCTCGAGCTCCTCCGGCGTCTTGGTCGCCGTCTCCTCGCGCCGCCTGCGACGGCGGCGTGGGGCCTGGGACTCCATCGCCAGGAACTCGGCCATGTCGGAGATCCCCTTGGTGACGGTCGCGGCCGTGATGCCGTGCTCCTCGTTGTAGGCGACCTGGATGGCGCGGCGACGATCGGTCTCCGAGATCGCCTTGCGCATCGCGTCGGTCTCCTTGTCCGCGTACATGAGGACGCGGCCGTCGACGTTCCGCGCCGCGCGACCGATCGTCTGGATCAGGCTGGTCTCGCCGCGGAGGAAGCCCTCCTTGTCGGCGTCGAGGATCGCCACCAGCGAGACCTCCGGCAGGTCGAGTCCCTCCCTGAGCAGGTTGACCCCCACCAGCACGTCGTACTCGCCCAGCCGCAGCTCGCGGATGATCTGGATCCGCTCGAGCGTGTCGATCTCGGAGTGCAGGTAGCGGACCCGGAAGCCGTGCTCGAGCAGGTACTCGGTCAGGTCCTCCGCCATCTTCTTGGTCAGGGTCGTGACCAGCACCCGCTCGTCCTTCTCGGCGCGGGTCCGGACCTCGTTCATCAGGTCGTCGATCTGGTTCCTCGTCTCCCGGACCTCGACCTCGGGGTCGACGATGCCGGTCGGGCGAACGATCTGCTCGACGACGCGCGAGGACTCGGCGCGCTCCCAGGGCCCCGGCGTCGCCGAGACCAGCACCATCTGGCCGACCCGGTCGAGGAACTCGTCGAACTTCAGGGGCCGGTTGTCGACCGCGCTCGGCAGGCGGAAGCCGAAGTCGACCAGGGTCGACTTGCGCGAGTAGTCGCCCTCGTACATGCCGCCGAGCTGGGGGATGGTCTGGTGCGACTCGTCGATGAAGACGACGAAGTCGTCGGGGAAGTAGTCGATCAGCGTGTAGGGCGGGCTGCCCGGCGGCCGACCGTCCAGGATGCGCGAGTAGTTCTCGATGCCGGGGCAGAAGCCGAGCTCCCGGAGCATCTCCATGTCGTACCGGGTGCGCTGCTGGAGCCGGTGCGCCTCGAGCTGCTTGCCGTGCTCCTCGAACTGGGCGACCTGGTTGCGGAGCTCCCGCTCGATCTCGTCGACCGCCCGCTCCATCGTCTCCTCCTTGACGACGTAGTGACTCGCCGGCCAGACCGAGACGTGGTCGATCACGTCGAGGATCTCGCCGGTGAGCGGATCGAAGTGCTGGATCGCCTCGATCTCGTCGCCGAAGAGCTGGATCCGGTACGCCGACTCCGCGTACGCGGGATAGATCTCGAGGACCTCGCCCCGGGCGCGGAAGGTTCCGCGGCCGAGGGCCTGGTCGTTGCGGCGGTACTGCATCCCGACCAGCTTGCGGAAGACCTCCTGCCGGTCGATCCAGTCGCCGACCTTGAAGAGCTGCATCTGCTCCTTGTAGAGCTGCGGCGAGCCGATCCCGTAGATGCAGGAGACCGAGGCGACGATGATCACGTCCTTGCGGGCGAACAGCGACGCGGTCGCGGCATGCCGCAGCCGGTCGATCTCGTCGTTGATCGAGGAGTCCTTCTCGATGTAGAGGTCCTGCGCCGGGACATAGGCCTCGGGCTGGTAGTAGTCGTAGTAGCTGACGAAGTACTCGACGGCGTTGCTCGGGGAAGAACTCCCGGAACTCGTTGCAGAGCTGCGCCGCCAGCGTCTTGTTGTGCGCGATCACCAGCGAGGGACGCTGGACCCGCTCGATGACGCCGGCCATCGTGAAGGTCTTGCCGGTGCCGGTGGCCCCGAGCAGCGTCTGGACGCCCTCCTTCGAGGCGAGGCCGTCGGCCAGGCCCTCGATCGCCTTCGGCTGGTCCGCCGTCGGCGTGTACGCCGGATTGAGCTTGAACTTCGCCACCGGGTGAGCGTAGCTGGGCGGACATACGGCACCCCGCTGGTGTTCGTGAGGGCCGGGCCTGGTACGACTGTGCCCATGCCGGAGCTGATCCTGGGACCGCTCTTGCGCTACGTGAGCCAGACCGAGGCGACTGTCTGGGTCGAGACCGACGGGCCCTGCGAGGTGGAGGTCCTTGGCCGGCGCGAGGGGACCTTTCGCGTCGAGGGCCACCACTACGCGCTCGTCTGCCTCACTGAGCTGGAGCCCGGCTCCTCGCGGGAATACGACGTGAAGCTCGACGGCGAGCGAGTCTGGCCGCCGCCCGAGAGCGACTTCCCTCCGAGCCTGCTGCGAACGATCGGCGAGCAGCCGCGGCTTCGCATCGTCTTCGGCTCGTGCCGCGTCGCCGTCCCGCATCGCCCTCCGTACACCCTGACCAAGGACGAGGACCCCGAGCACGGGCGTGAGATCGACGCCCTCTACGCGCTCGCGATCAGGATGAAGGAGCGGCCCCCGGAGGAGTGGCCGGACCTCCTGCTGATGCTCGGCGACCAGGTCTACGCCGACGAGGACGCGCCCGAGACCCGGAAGTTCATCCGGGAGCGCCGCGGCACGGACGGCGAGCCCGGCGAGGAGGTCGCCGACTTCGAGGAGTACACCCGCCTCTACCGCGAGACCTGGGGAGAGGAGGAGATCCGCTGGCTTCTCTCCACCGTGCCCTCGGCGATGATCTTCGACGACCACGACATCCGCGACGACTGGAACACCTCCATCTCGTGGCTGGAGGAGATGCGGGAGCAGCCGTGGTGGGATCGCCGCATCACCGGCGGCCTGGCGAGCTACTGGGTCTACCAGGCGCTCGGCAACTTCTCGCCCGACCAGATCGCCGAGCGAGGGCTGCTCGCCCGGCTGAAGTCGGAGCCCGACGCCGGGCACGCGCTGCACGAGTGGGCGCGCGAGGTCGACTGGGGCAGCGAGGGCAGGCGGTGGAGCCTCTCCCGGGACCTGGGCGACGTGCGCCTGGTGATGCTCGACTCGCGCGAGGGGCGCGTCCTCGGTGAGCGCCCCCGCCGCATGTTCGACGACGAGGAGTGGCGCTGGCTCGAGAGCGTGGTGACCGGCGGCATCCGGCACCTGCTGATCGCCGACACCCTCCCGATCTTCCTGCCCCCCGCCATCCAGTCGCTCGAGTCGTGGAACGACGCCGTGGCGGGCGGGGCATGGAGCCCGCTGCTGAAGGGGTTCGGCGAGCGGGTGCGACGGGCGCTCGACCTCGAGCACTGGGGCGCCTTCCCCCACTCGTTCGATCAGATCGTCGAGCTGATTCGCGCCGCAGGTGCGGGCGAGCGTGGCGATCCGCCGGCCTCGATCGTCACGCTCGGCGGCGACATCCACCACGCCTATCTGGCCCGCGTCGAGTTCCCGGAGCGGGACGGTGTCCGCAGCCCGGTCTGGCAGGCGGTCTGCTCGCCCTTCCGGAACGCCCTCAGCAGCCGTGAAGAGCGCATCGCACGGCTCGGCGGCACCCGCGTGGCCCGCGCCCTCGCGCGCGGCTTGGCCCGCTCCGCCGGCGTCAAGCCGCCCGAGGTCGAGTGGCGACTCGAGCAGGAGCCGACCTTCGACAACCAGTTCGCGACCCTCGAGATCGACGGGGACCGGATCGACCTCAGGATCGAGAAGACCGTGCCCGGCGACTGGCGCAAGCCCCGGATCGAGACATCGCTCGAGCGCCGGCTGGCGCCGTCGCCGCCGGACTGAACGGCGTCGCAGCGCTCGAAAAGTGGGTGGTCCGGCCCCACCGCGCTGCTACTGTCCGTTCCCGTCCGTGGCTCCGAAAAGATCGGGGTCGCAAGGAGGAACGAGTGGGAAGTGCGCGCAAGGAAGCGCGAACGGGTTCAAGGGTCACCGCGGGGCCCGTTCGGTTCGCCGGACTGCTGACTGCGGTTGCTGCCATCGCGCTGCTCGTCCCCGCGGCTGCCTCCGCGACGCCCCCAACCCCGGGCTGCACCGCCGGCGCGCCATCGGGCTCCCAGACGACCTACGAGTGCAACGTCCCCACCGGAACGATCGGCGGCTATGAGGTCCGGCAGTGGTACGCCCTGGTCCCCAACCCCACTCCGGTGACCAACGGCTACATCACCCATATGGAGACGGACGTCGTCGACGCCGACACTGGTGAACAGGTGCCGATTTCCCGGCTGATGCTCCACCACATCGTCTTCGTCAATGTGAACCGGCAGGACAGCACCTGTCAGGGCCAGGGGTACGTCGGCTTCGACGGCCGCAAGGACTTCGGCAACACCTTCGCGCCGCAGCGCTTCTACGCCGCGGGCGAGGAGCGGGCGAAGATGTCGATGCCACCTGGCTACGGCTACAACACGAATCACACCGACACCTGGGCGGTCGTGGCGATGGTGATGAACCACCGCTCGACCGTCGACCACGCCTACATCCACTACGAGGTGACGATCGACACCAACCCACTGACGCCGGTCAAGCCCTACTGGTTCGACGTGCGTGACTGCCACGCGGATCCGATCTACAACATCCCGAGCGTCGCCCAGAAGGCGAAGCCGAAGAAGGCGAAGAACGGGCGGAAGAGCACCAGCGCCGGCTCGGCCGCCCGGAAGCACGGGAAGGGCAAGAAGAAGCATAAGAAGAAGAAGGCCACGGCCACGCCCACCACCGACGAGACGCGCGACTACGTCTTCCCCGAGAGCGGCCGCCTGATCGCCGGCGCCGGCCACGTGCACGGCGGGGCGATCAAGGAGACCCTGACCGAGCCGAGCTGCGGCAACCGGCAGGTCGCCGAGTCGGATCCCACCTGGGGGCTCCCCGATCACCCGTTCTACAACGTCAGGCCGATCCTGCACGAGCCGGGCCCGATCAACATGAGCGCCTTCCGGAGCACCACCGGGCTGCCCATCAACGCCGGCGAGACGCTCAGGCTCAACTCGATCTATGACGATTCCCAACCGCACGTCCGGGTCATGGGGATCCTGATCGCCTACCTCGCCCCGGACCCATCGGTGACCCAGAACTGCGGGCCTGTTCCGAACTGGGAGATTCTGAGCACGAACCAGCCCGGTCGCAGCGGTCCCATCCCCTTCACGATCCCGCTAACCGGGCTCGACGCCAACGGCCAGGCGACCACGATCGACGCTCCGCCGGGGCAGCTCCAGAACGCCTCGTCCGGGACAGTGGTCCCAGTGGGCGACCGCTTCTTCGGCGATCCCAACCTCAGGGTGAGACAGGGCTCCACCCTCACCTGGCAATTCGGAGGCCAGGAGCTCCACAACCTGACCCTTGCCAACGGCCCGCTCGGGATCGGCACCGACAACCTCGACGGCAACCGGACCTACACCCAGAAGTTCGATCGTCCGGGGACCTACCGCTTCTTCTGCGCCCTACACCCGACGCAGATGCAGGAGCGGATCGTCGTCACCGCCAAGAAGAAGAGGAAGCACAAGAAGAAGCGCTGAGCGCTCAGGGAACCCCGCGGGGCGCCGCGGTCAGCCCGCGTTGATGAAGTCCACGCTGGCCGAGACCCTCGAGTAGACCGTCGGGGCCGCGGGCAACCCGCAGAGGGCTCCGCCGAAGGAGACAGTGCCCACCTCCACCGGGCCGGTCGGGGTGCCGGCGACCAGCGGCCCGCCGCTGTCGCCCGAGCAGGCGGAGGTGTGGATCTTGAAGCGGCCCCCATGCTTGCGCTTGGCTCCGAGGGCGCAGATCATGCTCTCGGGCGCGAACAGGTCGCGGGTGTATGCCCTCAGGCAGCGCTGGTCGGTCCGCACCTGCTCGACCGTCGCCTTCAGGAACCCCGAAAGGCGGGTGCCGAACGCATTGATTGCCCCGTACCCGGCCACGCTGAGCTGCGCGCCGGGCGCCGTGGTCGCGGCGTTCTGCTGCGGGGTCGCCAGGGCGATCGGCGAGACGCTCGTCGGCTGCGCGAGGTTGAGTACGGCGACGTCGTGCAGGCCGGTCTGCTCGAAGTCCGGATGGACCCTGCCGGAGACCACCCCGATCGACTGGCCGACCGAAACGTCGCGCAGCACCGGCCGGCCGATGATCACCTGGAAGTTGGCGAGGTTGAACCCGTCGACGCAGTGGCCGGCGGTCAGCACCTTGGTCGGGGCGATCACCGAGCCGCTGCAGTGCATGTGTCCCTTCCGGAAGATCGCGACCGCGTAGGGCCACTGGCCCGGGCTGGCGGGGGCCCCGCCGACGATCGAGGAGTGGGCTCGGGGCGCGGCCGGCGCCGTGGACGGCGCGACGCCAACCGCGAGGGCGGCGGCACAGCCCAGGGCTGCCAGCAAGCTGCGATGTCGGCGACTCAGCTCCATCTCTCCCTCTCTCGGCCGGCCTCAGTCGAGTCCGAGCTCGTGACGGTAATGCCGCGCGTACTCGTCCCGCTTCTCGAGCACATTCTCTACGTAGTCGCGGGTCTCCGGGAAGGGAATGTCATCCAGGCTCAGGCTGGAGCCTCCCCAGGCGGCGACGTTGGTCTCGCCGGCGTTGTACGCCGCCAGCGCGGCGATCTCGTTGTCATCGAACTTCTGGATCAGGTAGTGGAGGTAGAAGGTCCCGTAGCGGATGTTGATGTCGGGGTCCGCGAGGTCGTCGAACTTGAAGGTCTGTCCGCCGCTCAGCTGCTCGATCACCTTCGCGGTGCTCGGAGTGATCTGCATCAGCCCCCGAGCCCCGGCGTGGGAGGTCTGGTCCCGGAAATGTGACTCCGAGTAGATCACCGCCGCGATCAGATCCGGCGGCACGTCCTTCTGGGCGGCCTGCTGGCGGATGATGTCCTCGTGGCGGAGCGGCAGGGTGAACTCCTCCAGCGTGCGCTGGAAGCGGTCGCTGTTCGCGATCAGGAACCCGCCCAGCGCGACGATGATCAGGGTCCCGCCGATCACCATCGCGCGGCGGCGGCGCTGGGAGCGCTGCCGCGACTTGGTGCGGGTCGTGCGGCGCTTCTTCGAGCGGGTGCTGGTGCGCCGAGAGCGGGTGCGCGCGGACCGCGCGGAGGCGCCGGGGCTCACAAGCCGCCCCCGCTGCGCAGTTCCGAAATCAACTCATTCACCTCTGACTCCAACTCCTCAAGCGAGGCATCGTTGCGGATCACGTGGTCGGCACGGCGCTCCTTCTGCGCCTGGTCCAGCTGACGGTCCTCTCGCCCCTCCAACCCCGGCTGGCCGCGCTCTCGCAGGCGAGCGTCCCGGATCTCGTCGTCGGCGACCACGGCCAGCGTCGCGTCGAAGGCGTCCTCCATGGCCGCCTCGAAGAGCAGCGGCACCTCCACGACCGCGATCTCCACCTCGGGGCCCAGGTTCTGGCGCCACTCGAGCACGTGGGCGCCGACCCGTGGGTGCAGGATGCCCTCCAGCCAGGCGAGCTCCTCGCGGTTCTCGAAGACGATCTCGCCGACCCTGTTGCGGTCGACACTGCCGCCCGGCGCGACGTCCTCCCCCCACCGCTCCACCAACGCCTCCCTGACCTGCTCGTCGTCGAGCAGGTCGTGCGTGACCTGGTCGGTCGAGAGCGTCGCCGCGCCGCGCCGCTGGAAGGCCGCGAGCGCCTCCGACTTCCCCGCCCCGATGCCCCCGGTGAGGCCTACGAAGCGGGTCAATCCTCGGTGGGGGCCGGCTCCTCCGCGGGTGACTCCTCGGCGGGGGGCTCCTCGGCGGGGGGCTCCTCGGCGGAGGGCTCCTCGGTCGGGCCCCTCCGAGGGCGCCTCATCGGGAACGATCTCCTCCGGTGGCGCCTCCGGCGCGACCTCGGCGGCCTCAGCCTCAGGGGCGGCCTCAGCCTCAGGGGCGGCCTCCGCCTCGGACGCGGCCGGCGGGGGCTCGATGCCCTCCGGCGGCTCCGCTTCCTCGATGACCACGTCGTCGCTCACCTCGCGGGTGGGCAGTTCCTGGCCCTCGACCCGCTTGACGCTCAGCGAGAGCCGGCGCCGGGAGTCGTCGACCTCGAGGATCTTCACCTGCAGCTCATCGCCGGGGCGCACGACCTCGGCCGGGCTTTCGACGTGATGCTGCGCAAGCTCGGAGATGTGGACCAGGCCCTCGACCCCGGGCAGGATCTGGACGAAGGCGCCGAAGGCGACGATTTTGGTCACCTTGCCGTCGACGACGTCGCCCTCCTTGTATTCGTTGAGGACGCGCTGCCACGGGTCCTCCTGGGTCTGCTTCAGGCCCAGGGAGATCCGCTGGCGATCCTTGTCGATGTCGAGCACCTTGACCCGCACCGTGTCCCCGATCGAGACCACCTCGGAGGGGTGGTTGACGTGGCTCCAGGAGAGCTCGGAGATGTGGATCAGGCCGTCGATGCCCTCCAGGTCCACGAAGGCGCCGAAGTCGACGATGTTCGAGATCTTGCCCTCCACGACCTGCCCGGGCTGCAGGCGGCCGAGGATCTGCTCGCGCACCTCCTTGCGCTCCTCCTCGAGGACGGCGCGGCGGGAGAGCACGACGTTGTTGCGGGAGCGGTTGAGCTCGATCACCTTGCACTCGAGCTTCTGGCCCATGAACTCGTCGAGGTTCTGCACGCGGCGAATGTCGACCAGCGAGGCGGGCAGGAAGCCGCGCACGCCGAGGTCGAGGATCAGGCCGCCCTTGACGACCTCGATCACCGTGCCCTCGACGGGCTCGCCCGAGTCGGCGGCCTTCTCGATCCGGCGCCACGCCTTCTCGAAGCGGGCGCGCTTCTTGGAGAGGATCAGGCGGCCCTCCTGATCCTCCTTGGTGAGGACCAGCGCGTCAACCTCCTCGCCGAGCTCCACCTCCTCGGACGGCTTCACCGTCTTGCGGATCGAGAGCTCGTTGGAGGGGATGACCCCCTCCGACTTGTAACCGATGTCGACGAGGACCTCGTCCTGGTCGATACGCACGACCCTGCCGCTCACCACGTCCCCCTCGCTGAAGGGGTGGATCGTGGCGTCGTAGTTCGGGACGAGCTTGCCGTCGACCTCGATCAGCAGGTTGTCCGAGCTGGGAGCACCGTTGCCGGCGGCCTCCAGCTGCTCGGGCTGCGTCTCCGGCTGCTGCTCCGTCTGGGTGGTTGTGTCCATCTCGGGCACGGCCGCACAGTGTGGCAGACGCATGCCTGAGGCAGGGTGCCGCTGAACCGACGGCGCCCGGCGTTCCACTACCGTTGCGAGCGATGCCCAAGCGCCAGACCAAGCGCGGCGAGGAGCGCACGCCCCTGAGCGGCAGCCACGACGTGATCGTCTGTGGCGCCAGCTTCGGCGGGCTGACGGTGGCCAGGCAGCTGGCCGGCTCGGGCGCCAGCGTTCTGGTGCTCGATCGCTACGAGATCGGCGAGCGCCAGACCTCGGCCTGCGGCATCCCCACGGCCTGGCTCGAGGCGATGGGGCTGGAGGGATCCGCCAGGCAGGAGTTCGGCGAGCTCGTTCTCCACACGCCCGGCGGCACCTCGCGCTACGAGCTGCCCTGGACCTTCTCCACCTTCGACTATCGCGAGCTCTGCGAGCTGCTCTGGGCCCAGTCGGATGCCGACTTCGAGACCGCCAAGGTCAACGGGCGGACCGGCGAGACCGTGCACACCGACCGCGGCGACGTCTCCGCCCCCCTGATCGTGGACGCGCTGGGCTGGCGCCGCATCCTCGGCTCAGAGGGCGGCTACCAGCCTCCCGACGCTCCGCTCTCCCGCGGCCTCGAGGTGCATCCCGACGGCGGCGCGGACGACCTCGAGGTCTGGATCGACCGGCGCTACGTGCCCGCGGGCTACGGCTGGCGCTTCCCGGCGCTCGACGAGCAGCGGATCGGCGTCGGTTCATTCGACCCGCGCTTCCACGTCAAGGACACCACCGTGCTGCTCGCCGACGACCTCGACCGCCCGGCGGTTCGCTACCAGGGCAACTGGATCCCCCACAAGCTCCGCCCGGGCACCGAGGACGGGATCTTCTTCGTCGGCGACTCGGCCGGGCACTGCATCCCGCTGACCGCCGAGGGGATCAGGACCGCCTTCTACTTCGGGATCAAGCTCGGCGACGAGCTCCGTGAGGTCGTCGAGGGCAGGCAGGACCGCGAGGACGCCCTCCGCAACTACGCCGAGTTCGTCGACGGGCACGAGTGGAAGTTCCGCTGGATGCTCCGCGCCCAGAAGCTGCTGCCGAAGCTTCCGCCCCTGGCCCAGCGCGCCGTGATCCGCGCCTGCGGGCGCAAGCGCTTCGTCGACTGGGCCTTCGGACACTACCTCCGCATCGCCCCGCCCGAGTTCGCGGGCCCCGCGCCGCAGAGGAGCGACGCGCGCCAGCCTCTCTCGGCGGCCGCGTAGCTAGAAGCCGCGGCTCTCTGCGGCTGGCCGCGACCAGGGCCCGAACATCGGGGGAACCCGGTAATCAACGAACGACCAGGTAGGTGCCGGCGAGCAGCAGCATCACTCCCGCCACTCGCGACGCCGTCAGCGGCTCCCGGTCGAGGCCGAGGAACCCGATCCGGTCGAGCACCACGGAGGTGGTGAGCTGTCCCGTGACGGTCGCGGCGGCCACCGCGCCGGCGCCGATCTCGCTGACCAGGACGAGCGCCGAAAAGACGTAGGCGGCGCCGAGCGCGCCCCCGAGCAGGTAGTACCACTGGACGTCCGCCACGTCGCCGAGCCCGCCGGCCCGCCCGCTGAGCGCGACGATCGCCCCCAGCAGGACCGTCCCCACCACGAACGAGATCGTCGCCGCGGCGAAGCTGCCGGTGGAGCGTCCGAGGCCGGCGTTGATCGGCGCCTGCAGGGCGATGCAGCCACCCACGACGGCCATGATCAGGACGGCGAAGCCCCTGTCCATGACGTGATCTTCGCTGATCCGGCGCGGCACCGAAGGCGCGGCGCACCGACAGCGGCTCGGCCGCCCGGCCTACTTCGCGGCCAGCCAGTCCTTGCCGACGCCGACGTCGACCGCCAGCGGCGGATCGAGATCGAACGCCCGGCACATCTCCCGCTCGACCAGCGCGGAGGCGGCGTCCATCTCATCCGCCGGGCCCTCGAACAGCAGCTCGTCGTGGATCTGGAGGACCAGCCTCGTCTCCAGGTCTGATTCGTTGAGAGCCCGCTGGCAGCCGACCATGGCGATCTTGATGATGTCCGCCGAGGTCCCCTGGATCGGCATGTTGACCGCGAGCCGCTCGCCCTGGCCGCGGACCTGCGGGCGGCCGGAGCGCAGCTCCGGGATCGGGCGGCGGCGACCAAGCAGGGTCGTCACGTAGCCATCCCGCTTCGCCGACTCGATCGTCTCCTCGATGTAGCGCTTCACCGCCGGGAAGCGCTCGAAGTACCGTTCGATGTAGGCGGCTGCCTCCTCCTGCTCGATGTTGAGGCGGTCCGCCAACCCGTAGGCGGAGAGGCCGTAGGCGATCCCGTAGTTGACCATCTTGGCCTTGGAGCGCTCGCCTGGGCCGACCTCCCCGGCGTCGATGCCCAGCACCTCCGATGCGGTGGCGGCGTGGATGTCCTCGCCGCGGGCGAAGATCTCGCGCAGGGCGTCCTCGCCGGCGATGTGGGCGAGGATCCGCAGCTCGATCTGGTTGTAGTCGGCGGAGAGCAGGCGCTGGCCGCGGGGCGCGACGAAGCAGGAGCGGATCGGTCTGCCCTCCTCCGTGCGGATCGGGATGTTCTGAAGATTGGGGTTGGTGCTCGAGAGGCGGCCGGTGGCGGTCGCCGCCTGGTTGAAGGTGGTGTGCAGGCGCCCGGTGTCCGGGTCGATCAGCTCCGGGAGCGCATCGAGGTAGGTGCTCTTCAGCTTGGTGAGCTCGCGCCACTGTTCGACCTTGGCGACGATCTCGTGCTCCTCGCGGATCTGCGAGAGCACCCGCGCGTCGGTCGAGAATCCGGTCTTGCCGCGCCGCTTCTTGGTGAGGCCGAGCTCGTCGAAGAGGACCTCGGCGAGCTGCTGGGGCGAGCCGATCGTGAACTCGTGGCCGGCGAGCTTGAAGATGTCCGCCTGCAGCGTCTCTATCCGCTGCTCGAAGCCCTCGCCGATGTCGGCGAGGCGCTTCTGGTCGAGCAGGACGCCTGTCTGCTCCATCGCCGCCAACACCTCGATCAGCGGCATCTCCACCTCGTCCATCAACCGCTCGATCCCCTGCTCCTTCATCCCCTTCCGCTGGAGCTGGGCGATCTCCCAGACGAGGCGGGCCTCAGCGGCGGGGTCGGGGGGCGGCTCCTCCCCCAGCTCGAGCTGCTCTGAGTCGGCGCCCTCCGATTCCTTGGGGGCGGCGGCGAGACCGCGCTGGGCGGCGATGTCCACCAGGTCGTAGGTGCGGCGCGCCGGATCGAGCAGGTAGGCGCCGACCATCGTGTCGTGTCGCAGGTCGAGCCCATCGCCGGAGGCCGCCAAGAGGCCATGCCGGGCGCCACCGCCGAGGCTCTTCAGGTCGTGGCCGATCAGGCGCCTCTTCCCGACGGCCGCGACCAGCTCGGTCAGGTCAGGGCACTCGCCCTCCACCAGCTTCTCGCCGTCGTAGCCGGCCCAGGTGGTGCCCTCGATCGCCAGCGAGACCTCCCCCCTGCCGAGGTCCTCGATCGAGCCCTCCTGCGCCGTGGCGTCGAGCTCCTCCTCGACCTTCGCCTCGGGGATGAAGTCCGCACCGAGCTCCTCCTCAAGGCGCTGGAGGATCACGCGCAGCTCGAACTCGCGCGCGACCTCCCGCAGCCGGCTGCGGTCCATCTGCTTCGACATCAGCTCGTCCAGGTCGAGCTCGACGTCGATTTCCGTGATCGCCGTGGCGAGCTGCTTGGAGACGCGGGCGTCCTCGGCGTGGATGGTGAGGTTCTCCTTGCGCTTGGCGCCGGAGATCTTGTCGACGTTCGCGAGCACGCTTTCCAGGTCGCCGTACTCCTGGAGCAGCTGGGCGGCGGTCTTGTCGCCGATCCCGGGGACACCGGGGATGTTGTCCGAGGTGTCGCCCTTCAGGCCGATCAGGTCGGTGACCAGCTCCGGGGGGACGCCGTAGCGCTCGATCACGCCCTCGCGGTCGTAGATCTTCGTGTCGGTGACGCCGCGCGAGGTGGTCATCACCCGGACCCCGTCCTCGACCAGCTGGTAGACGTCGCGGTCGCCCGAGACGACCATCACCGGGATGTCCTGCTCGCGGGCGCGCTTCGTCAGCGAGGCGATCACGTCGTCCGCCTCGTAGCCGTCCACCTTGATGTTGGTGAAGCCGAAGGCCTCGGCGAGCGGCATCAGGTGGGGCCACTGGTCCCGCAGCAGGTCGGGGCGCGGCTTGCGCTCGGACTTGTAGGGCTCGTAGGTGAGCTCGCGGCCCGACCAGCCCGCATCCCAGCAGACGACCACGCCCGCCGGGTCGCAGTCGATCAGCATCTTGGCGAACATCGAGGCCAGCCCGTAGATCGCGTTGGTCGGACGCCCGTCGTGCGTCGCGATCGACTCCGGCAGGGCGAAGAACGCCCTGTAGGCGAGCGAGTTGCCGTCGATCAGGAAGAGCTCGCCCCTTTGCTTCTTGGCCCCCTGTCTCGGGGCGGCCTTGGACTTCGTCGCGGGCATACCCCGATCCTACGCGGCGCCGTGCTCGTCGCCCGGTCGGGCTACGGCCCGGGAACCCGCAGCTTTCGGGTCAGCGTCTTGACGTTGCCCTGGCCGTCCTCCACCGTCAGCTCCACGGCGATCCGCTTCCCGGCGAGGCCGTGGCCGATCGGGAAGGCGAGGGTTCGCTTGCCGGGCGCATAGCCCTTGGCACTGCGCCTGGCCCAGCCGCGCTTGCCGCGCAGTAGCCGGCCGCTCACCGCGACGTACTCGCGGGCTTGGACGCGGGCCTTCAGGCGGGCCTTGGCTCCGCCGAGGTCGAAGCGGAGGGAGGCGAGCGATGCGGCCACCGAGGAGTCGATCCGCTCGCTCGGGCGGAGCTCGAAGAACCCCTGGGGCGGATTGGCATTGACGACCCGCCCAGGCTCGCAGGTTGCGCGGAACGGGGCAAAGCGGGTCGACGGATGCAGGGCCGTGAACCGGTAGACGCCTGCAGGCACCACCGGCCAGACCACCCCCCCATCGCCGGACGACTCGGTCCGCGAAGCGTCGGGAATGACGGAATCGTTGAAGTAGACGGGGTTGGGCAGTGTCGGACTCGCACTGGCCGTCGCGCCGGCGACGCCGTGGGCCCCGTAGGCGACGAAGTCGCCGAAGCTGACGTCGCGCACGTTGATGGTGCTGAACGTCGACACAACCGCGCAGTTCACCAGCTCATTGTTTGCGTCGCGCGGCGCCGCCAGGATCAACGCCAGCAGATTGAAGGCCGAGTCGGTTGGCATCTGGAAGTTGGCGCGCTCGAGGTCCCTGCCCTGGCTGACGAAGGTCTGCAGGTAGATCCGGTGGTGGCCGGCGGCGTCGACGTAGGGCGTGAACTTGGCGCCGTCGGGAACCAGGAGGTCGTAGCTGCCGTCGGGCCCCGACTGCGCGCTCAGGCCCGGCAGCTCGGCGACCCGGACCACGGCGCCCGCGATCGGGGTCTGATCGTCGAACGTGTAGACCGTCCCGCGCACGTGGATCGGTGGCAGGCCCGCCTTCTTCTTCGCCAGGGCGCCACCCGGGACGGCCAAGCAGAGCAGACAGAACAGCACGGCGGCGGCGGCCACGCTGCGGGCGCGGGCGTGCGGGGCACGCGGCATCTACGAACTCCTTTTCGTCGAACCTCTCAAATCGATTCGGCCGCCTCCGACATCCCTGCGCGGCGACGGCCGCCAGCCTAGCGGCTCGGCGGAGAGCGGCCAGACCAGCGCCGCTGCCTATGATCAGCGGCCCATGGCCGCGAGCGCCCAATACAGCGTCACCGTCCGGGTCGAGCTCGATGCACGCCAGGAGCCGCTCGGCAAGTTGACCGCGCAGATCGCGGAGGCCGGCGGCGCGCTCCAGTCCGTCGACCTGATCCCCGGCGCGGGCGATGAGGGCAAGCGGGTGCGGGAGTTCACGATCGACGCGAACAGCCCCGAGCACTGGGAGCAGATCCTGCGCTCGATCGGCTCGACCCGCGGCGCGCGCGTCCTCGGCTTCACCGACCGGACCTTCGAGATGCACAAGAAGGGCAAGATCGAGCAGCACAACAAGTACCCGCTGAAGACGCGCGACGACCTCTCGATGGCCTACACGCCCGGCGTCGCCCGGGTCTGCGAGTACATCGCCGCGGACAAGTCGAAGGCCTTCGACTTCACGATCAAGGCCAACACCGTCGCGGTGGTCTCAGATGGCTCGGCCGTGCTCGGCCTCGGCGACATCGGGCCCGAGGCGGCGATGCCGGTGATGGAGGGCAAAGCGATGCTATTCAAGGAGTTCGCCGAGGTCGACGCCTTCCCGATCTGCCTGGCCACCAACGACCCCGAGGAGATCATCCGGACGGTGAAGCTCCTCGCGCCGACCTTCGGCGGCATCAACCTCGAGGACATCTCTGCGCCGCGCTGCTTCCAGATCGAGGAGCGCCTCAAGGAGGAGCTCGACATCCCCGTCTTCCACGACGACCAGCACGGCACCGCCGTCGTCGTTATGGCGGCCCTCTTCAACTCGCTGAAGATCGTCGGCAAGCCGATCCAGAGCCTGCGGGTTCTGGTGCTCGGCACCGGCGCCGCCGGCGTCGCCTGCACGAAGATGATGCAGGAGTCCGGGATCACCCAGATCATCGGCTGCGACCGCCAGGGCGCGATCTCGACCGACCGCGCCGACTACGCGGACGGCTCGATGTCGGGCATCAAGCGCTGGTTCGCGGAGAACACCAACGACGAGAAGCTCGCCGGCGACCCCAACGAGGTGATCGAGGGCTGCGACCTGTTCATCGGCGTCTCCGGGCCCGGGCTGATCGAGCCGGAGTCCCTCGGCAAGATGAACGACGACGCGATCGTCTTCGCGATGGCCAATCCGACCCCCGAGGTGATGCCGGAGGACGCCGAGCCGTACGTGCGGATCATGGCCACCGGTCGCTCGGACTACCCGAACCAGATCAACAACGTCCTCTGCTTCCCCGGGATCTTTCGCGGCGCCCTCGACGCCGGCGCCCCCCGGATCACCGAGGAGATGAAGCTGGCCGCCGCTCGCGGCATCGCCGAGGTGGTCACCGAAGACGACCTGGCCGAGGACTACATCATCCCGTCGGTCTTCAACCGCGACGTCGCGCCGGCTGTGGCGCAGGCGGTCGTCGAAGAGGCGAAGGAGGCCGGGCTCGCCCGCTTCTCGGAGGAGACGGGGACGTTCGAGATCGTCCACGGCGACGGGGCCTCCGCCGCAAGCGCCACGGGGTAGCCTCGCAACGGCTTGCAATGGGGAGAAGGGGAATCAGACGCAGCCGCTTCCTTTTGCCGCTGGCGCTCCCCTCGCTCGCCCTGCCCCCCGGGGCTCGCGCGCGCCGACACGCACGTCTTCCTCAACACCGAGCACCTCTACCCCAGTCAGGGCGGCAGCACATACGGCCCCGCGAATCACTACCCCTCCAGCATGCAGGTGTCGGGCCTCTCGGGGACGGTCTCGACGGCGACCGTCACGCTGATCAGCTCCAGCTCGGCGAGCCCTGACGATTTGGACTTGGTGATCACCGGGCCGAATGGTCAGCAGGTGATGCTGATGTCCGATGCCTGCGGCGTCAATCCGGCGACCATGGACCCTTCGGGACCCGACACCTTCACCTTCGACGACGCGGCCGCGACGTTCGTACCCGATGGCGGATCGTGCGGCACCGACCAAGTCGTCAGCTACAAGCCGTCCAACTACCTCGGGGAGGCCCCGGAACCTGACGACCTCAGCGCGGGAGGCGCGGGCCCGGCGCCCCCCTACGTGAACGCTCTGTCCTTCTTCAACGGGTCGTCGGCGAACGGCGCCTGGAACCTCTACGCGCTCGACGACAACTCCGCGGGCTATGTCGGCTTCTCCATCATCGGCTGGGCGCTCACTCTGGACGTCCAGGCTCCGGCGAGCAGCCAGCCGGCGCGCACCCCCAAGAAGTGCAAGCGGAAGCGGCGGGCGGCCGCGGCCAAGAAGAGGTGCCGGAAGAGGAAGTAGTGGCTACGCCTTCGCCGGCAGCAGCCACGGCGGCGGCTTGACCAGGATGCGAGCCGCCCAGAGGAAGCAGAGCGCGCCGAGCAGGGTCATGGACGTGGCGAGTGAGGCGTTCACGAGCTCGTCCGTGTTCGGGACGACGTACGCGGCCACCGCCGAGATCCCGAAGGCGACCGAACCCACGAGGTTGAGGGTCGCCGAGCGGCGGACGAGGAGGATCGCGTGGATCACCGCGATCTCGGCCAGCACGCTCGAGACGAGGAAGCAGATCGAACCGAACACGTCGGGCGACCAGACCAGCAGGTTCGACTGATGGCTTGAGAGATGATGCGACATGGCGAAGAACGTGCTGACGTTGAAGAAGAGGGTGCCGGCGAACTGAACTGCTGCCGCCCAGACCTCCTTGCCCTTGCCCCGGGCGACCCGAAGCTGCTCGAAGGCGGCGGTGGTAAAGAAGATCGAGCCGATGAAGTACGTGATCCCCACCGCCTTGTCGGAGACGCTCGAGGCACCCGGCAGGGACGCGATAGCGAAGCAGGCGGAGCCGATCATGAACAGGACGCCGATCCGGCGCGCGTCGCCCTGAGCGGCACCGGCACCGATCGCGGCTGCCGAGCCGGCGCTCAAGCCCTCACCGCGGTGCGGTAGCGCACCTCCGTGAACGTCCCGCCCGCGAACGTCGTCTCCCGCGTCGCGCCGTCGAGCATCCAGCCGCTCGCCTCGTAGAAGCCGCGCGAGGTGTTCCACTCGGCCGTCCACAGAGTCACCTCGCGGTATCCGCGCGCGGAGAGCTCCTCCATCGCCGCGTCGATCAGCGCCCGGCCGAGGCCCCTCCGCCAGGCGGCGGGCTCGGTGTAGAGCCGGTCGAGCAGGGCAACCCGGATCGGGTCCGCGTCCGGGTCGGGGCTCGGGCAGAGCACGGCGAGGGCGGCGACGCGGCCTCGACGCTCGGCGACGAGGCAGATCACGTCGGGGTCGGTGATCCATCTCTCCCATTCCTGCGGCGGCGAGGTGACGGTCGCCAGGCCGACCGGCGAGAGGTGCCGCGCCCAGGCCGCCCGGCCGGATGAGAGGAAGATCTCGCTGAGCCTCGCTCCCTCGCCGGGGCGGGCTGGTCTCACGCCTTCGGCCATCGCGGGAACCTACTCGCGCCCGTACTAGGATCCCGCGCCGATGCGCGTTCTCGTCACTGGAGCGACCGGGCTGATCGGCTCGGCTCTATGCGACGCCCTGCTGGCCAGGGGCGACGAGGTCGTGGGACTGACCCGCGACCCGGAGCGGGCGAAGCCGAAGAACCCCACCGTCCGCTGGCACGCCTGGCAGGCGACCACGGAGCGCCCGCCCCCCGAGGCGCTCGATCAGGTCGACGGCGTCGTCAACCTGATCGGCGAGGAGATCAACCAGCGGCTCACCGACCAGGCGAAGGTCCGCATCCGCCAGAGCCGGCTGGTCGGCACCCGCAACCTCCTCCAGGGCATCGAGGCCGCCCCGACCAAACCGGGCGTCTTCATCGGGCAGTCGGCGATCGGCTACTACGGCGACCGCGGCGCCCAGATCCTCGACGAGGAGTCCGAGCCGGGCGCGGGCTTCACCGCCGAGATTCCGATCGACTGGGAAGCGGCGGAGCGGGAGGCCGAGGAGATCGTGCCGCGCGTGGTGATCTTCCGCACCGGCCTCGTGCTGACCAGGCACGGGGGGCTGCTCAAGCAGCTGCTCCTCCCATTCAAGCTCGGGGTCGGCGGACCGATCGCCGGCGGCGAGCAGTTCATGTCCTGGATCCACATCGACGACGAGGTCGGCCTGCTCCTCTGGGCCCTCGATGACGATGGGGTCTCGGGGACGATCAACGCCACTGCGCCCAACCCGGTGACGAACCGCGAGTTCTCGAAGGCCCTCGGGCAGGCCCTTCGCCGCCCCGCCTTCATGCCGGTGCCGCGGTTCGCCGTCACCGCGCTGCGCGGGAGCGAGCTGGCGGACGCGGTCGCCGGCGGATCCCGCGTCCTGCCCCGCCGCGCCCTGGACATGGGCTACGAGTTCCGGCACCCGGAGATCGAGGAGGCCCTGACCTCGGCACTCCGCTGAGGAGGTCAGACGGTCCGGCGCGGCTCGGGCTCGTCGCGGGGCTCGAGCTGGATCTCCTTCTCCGCCCCGGGAAGGCCCTCCTCGAGCTGGGCATTGCGCTCGCGCTCGGCGTTCAGCTCATGTCCGAAGAGGATCGCCAGGTTGGTGATCCACATCCAGATCAGGATGATGACGATGCCCGCCATCGAGCCATACGTCTTGTTGTAGGAGCCGAACTGGGAGACGTAGAGGCCGAATGCTGCGGATGCGACCAGCCAGACGACAAGGGCGACCAGGCCACCCGGGGTGATCCACCTGAAGCCACGCTGCTTGACGTTCGGCGACGCGTAGTAGAGCAGGCCGATCACCAGCACGAAGACCAGGGCGATCAGGACCCACTTGGCGATGTTCCAGACCGAGACCGCCGTGTCGGAGACCCCGATGGGTCCGGCGACCGCCGAGACGATCGGGCCTGTGAGCACGACGCCAATCGCCATCACCGCGAGCAGGAGGACGATCACGAGCGTCAGCAGGACCTGCAGCGGCCGAAGCTTCCAGAAGGGCCGGCCCTCGCGGGTCTCGTAGATCACGTTGGAGGCGCGGATGAAGGCGCCCAGGTAGCCCGAGGCCGACCAGAGCGCGACCAGGGTGCCGGCGATCAGGGCGAAACCCGCGGTGGAGCGGCTTTCGGTCACCTGCCTGATCGGTCCCGCGAAGGTGGTTGCGGCGGAGTCGGGACCGATCTTGGTGACGACGTCCGTGAGGGTGTTGGTCGTCGACTGCGGGTTGCCCACCAGCCCGACGATCGAGACGAGGGCGATCAGCGCCGGGAAGAGCGCCAGCAGGCCGTAATAGGTGAGTGTCGCCGCCCAGTCGCTCAGGTTGTCCTCCTGGAACTCCTGGGCCGTCCGCTTCAGCGTCGGCCAGAGACCGGTCTTCCGCTCGACGCCCGACGGCACGTAGTCGGTACTGCGATTCTCCGTCGGGTCCCCATCGGACTCGGTCCTCGCGGACCGATCCGCGGTGCGCGAGTCCGCCATGGACGGCCTCTACGCCTTCTCGGGCTCTTCTTCGCCCGGCCAGCGACCGGTGAGACGTGCGAAGCCCCGCCGTGCCGCGTGATCGAAGAGACCACGCGTGAGACGGAAGATCGCTCCCTCGAGGAGCAGCGCGACCGCCAGCTTGCCCCAGCTGGCCTCACGGTGCTTGGGGTCAGGCGGCTCTTCCTCGTCGACCTTTCCCCAGATTCCCTCGAACGTCTTCTTCCCGATGACGCCGGCCAGGAACCCGCCCAGGATGCTGATCGGTAGGTACACGGCCTTCATGCCCCCCGCTTGCCCGACACGGGGCGGGTGAAAACCCAGCGGCCTCCGATAGGGCAAGATGGAGTCCGTGCAGCTGGAGGGCGTCCACCACATCACCGCGATCACCGGCGACGCGCAGAAGAACGTCGACTTCTATGCCGGCGTCCTCGGGCTGAGGCTGGTGAAGAAGACGGTCAATCAGGACGACCCGACCGTCTACCACCTCTTCTTCGCGGACGAGAGGGGCGACGCCGGCTCCGATCTCACGTTCTTCGAGTACCCCGGGGCTCCGCCCGGGCGCGCCGGCGACGGAATGGTCGGCGGAATCCGCTGGCGCCTCGGCGACGAGGCGGCGCTCGACTTCTGGGCGGAGCGGCTGATGCACCACGGCACCGAGACGGAGCTCGAGCACGGTCACCTGCGCTTCAAGGATCCGGAGGGCCTGGCTCACGCCCTCAAGGTGGTTGACACCGACGACGAGCCCCTGATCGCGGATCACCCGGAGATCCCGTCCGAGATGGCACTGCAGGGCTTCGACGGGGCGCTCGCTCACTCGAGCAACCCGGAGGCGAGCCGCCCGCTGCTGGAGGCCCTCGGCTTCGAGGAGATGGAGGGCCCAGATGGACGCGGTTGGGAGGTTCGAGGCCAGAGCCGAGGAGGTCTCTGGGGCTACGTCGATCCTCCCTCGGAGCGCGGGCTGCAGGGCGCCGGCAGCGTCCACCACATCGCCTGGGCCTCACAGATGGATGACCACGAGGGATGGCGTGAGCGCGTCATCGCCGCCGGAGGCCGGCCGACGCCGGTGATCGATCGCTTCTACTTCCGCTCGATCTACTTCCGCGAGCCGAGCGGGGTCCTCTTCGAGATCGCGACGCTGGGGCCCGGCTTCACCGTCGACGAGCCACTGGAGTCGCTCGGTGAGAAGCTCTCGCTGCCCCCCGACTACGAGCACCTCCGGGAACAGGTCGAGCCTGTCCTGCGGCCGATCAGCAACCCGCGTGTCCCAGCCTGAGCAGCCCCCCTGGGATCGCCCGGGGCAGGTCGCCGACATGGTCCATCTCATGCGCGAGCCAGCCGGGGATCCCGAGGGCGCGCTGATCTTGCTCCATGGCCGCGGCGTCGACGAGCGCGACCTCTATCCGATGCTCGACGAGCTCGATCCCGAGCTGAAGCTCTTCGGGATGACACCCGGCGCGCCGCTGACGAACGTGCCGCCGGGCGGCCGGCACTGGTACGTGATCGAGCGAATCGGGCAGCCCGACGAGGGGACCTTCGTCGAGGGCCTGAAGACCCTCTGCCGCTTTCTCGACGACGAGCTGCGGCACCGCGGGATCCCATGGGAGAAGGCGGTGATCGGCGGGTTCAGCCAGGGCGCCGCGGTCGCCTGCGCGGTGGCCCTTGGCATGGAGCGCCCGCGCCCCGCCGGGCTGCTGATGATGAGCGGCTTCTTCCCGATGGTCCGCGGCTGGAAGATGGACCCGCGTGCGAAGCGCGGGTTGCCCGCCTACGTCGCCCACGGTGCCTACGACCCGGTGATCCCGGTCGGCTTCGGCCGCAAGGCCCGCGACCTGCTGGAGGAGGGCGGCCTCTACGTCACCTTCCGCGAGCCGCGGGTCCAGCACACCGTCGACTTCGCCCTGATCCCAGAGATGCGCGACTGGATTTCGTCGGTGATCACCGGCCAGCCGGTGATCGAGGGACCGCCCTCCGCTCGCTAGCCCGGCGGACAGGGAGCGCCGAGGGCCTGCCGGGTCGATCCCTGCCCCCGGTAGCGCTGGATCATGCACTCGGTGGTGTCGCCGTCCGAGGTGATCGCGTAGCTGCCCAGCGGGGTGCCGTCCCGGTGAGCCCCGAAGACCCCGTCGCGGACGTTGTCGCGGAACGAGGAGGCGTCGGTGCCGGCGCCCTCGATCGCCTGCAGGATCAGCCCCATCGCCTCGTAGCCATAGGCGGCGTATGGGCCTGGCGCCCGGTGAAACCGCTGCTGGAACTGGCCGGAGAAGCCACGGCCCGGCAGGCGGCTCGGGTCGAGCTCGGCACTCAACGTGAGTGTCTCCGGGGCGGGCCCGTGGACGCCCAGCGTCTGCGACCCGGGCTCGTAGACGGCCTGCTTTCCGCTGCCTCCCACGGCCACCGCCGACGGAGGCTTCCCCTGCATGAGCTGGATCCCGTGCTCGGCCGCGGCCGACTTGAACTCCCCGGCGGCCAGGTCCTGGAAGGGGGAACCGTCGGAGGTGACCGCGGCGGCGGTCACGCCGAGCTCCGAGGCCCAGCTGGCGGCCGCGTCGACGACGGCGTCGTCCGCCGGGACCGTCCGCGCGAAGTTCGGCGAGCCCGATGGCCGATAGCGGTCCGGCGAATCCGGGTAGCCGGTCGCCGGCGCGGTCAGGTCGACTCCGCCCGCGCCGGGTGAGACCTGGACGAGCCCCGCGTCATTGGTGATCGGCATTGACCCTCGTGTCGGCTGCGAGTCGAGCTCGCCGATGTATCCGGCGGCGGATGAGTCCTGAACCGCCTGGCGGGCGTTGGCCCCCACCGCCACCGGATCCCACGCCCTGCCCTTGGCGTCGTCGAGGAACCGCGCCCGCACCTCGATCGACCCCGCCCTCGCCTGCGCCTGCTCCAGCGCGAGTCGCGCGCCGTCGGAGGCGTCGCGGCCATCGGCGCCCCGTGGACCGGTCAGCGGCAGGCTGACGTAGACCGCGACCGGCGCCTCGATCGATGCGCTGCCGGCGACCCCGCAGCCGGCGACGGCGAGGGCGAGGTAGAGCAGCAGCGCCGCGAGTGCCAGGCGCGGCATCGGCCTAGCCGAAGAAGACCTCGGCCTCGCGATAGAGGGACTCCGGAACGGTCTTCAGCTCGGCGATCGCCTCGGAGAGGTCGACGAGCTCGATGTCGATCCCTTTGAGCGCGGTCATCTTGCCCCACTGCCCGTCGTGGACGGCGTCGATCGCGTGCAGCCCGAAGCGGGTGGCGAGCACCCGGTCGAACGCGGTCGGCGTGCCGCCGCGCTGGACGTGGCCAAGCACCGTGGCCCGGGCCTCATGGCCGGTCCTCTCCTCGATCTCCCCCTCCAGCCAGTGGGCGATCCCGCCGAGCCGCACGTGTCCGAAGGCGTCCCTGGGCAGCTCCTGCTCCTGGGGGATTCCGCCCTTCGGCGTCGCGCCCTCGGCGACGACGACGATCGGTGAGTACTGGTCCTCGAACCGCTTGACGATGTAGTTGCAGACTCGATCGGTGTCGAATTCGAGCTCGGGGATCAGGATCACGTTGGCGCCCCCCGCCAGGCCCGCGTGGACGGCGATCCACCCGGCGTGCCGGCCCATCACCTCGCAGATCAGCGTGCGCTTGTGGCTCTCCGCCGTCGTGTGCAGCCGATCGATCGCCGACATCGCGATGTTGACCGCCGTGTCGAACCCGAAGGTGTAGTCGGTTGCGCTCAGGTCGTTGTCGATCGTCTTCGGCACCCCGACGACTTTGACCCCCTGCTCGTGCAGCTTGGAGGCGGCGCCGAGCGTGTCCTCGCCACCGATCGCGATCAGGCCGTCGATCTCCTGATCGGCGAGGTACTTGGCGATCCGCTCGGGCCCGCCGTCCTCCTTCAAGGGGTTGGTCCGAGAGGACCCGAGGATCGTGCCGCCGCGCGGCAGGATCCCCCGCACGTCGACGATCGTGAGGGGGCGGCTGTCGCCCTCCAGCGGTCCTCGCCAGCCGTCGCGGAAACCGACGAACTCGTACTCGTAGTCGCGGACCCCCTTGCGCACGATCGCGCGGATCACCGCGTTCAGCCCTGGGCAATCTCCTCCGCCTGTGAGCACGCCGATCCGCATGACGCGATCAATCTACCGTGGCGCGGTCGGCCTCCGTCAGCGCTCGGAGATATCCGCGCTCAACACCGGCTTCACGTCGACAACCGGGGTGCCGTCGAGCGCCTCGAGATCGTGGACCCTGACGCGCTCGCCGTCGACCTCGGCGACCTCGACCCGGTGGATCCCGATCGGGTTGGGCCTGTGCGGCGAGCGCGTCGTGAACACCCCGGCGGGCGATCTCGAGGTGTCGCCGCGCGGATGGACGACGAGCGTGTCGCGGTCCGCGCGATCGAGCCAGGTGAGGACAACGAGCTGATCGCCGGGCGAGATGCCGCGCAGGCCCTCGAGCAGCTCCGGCTCGAAGATGAGCCACGCGTCCGGCGCCCCCTCGTCGCCCTGCTTGGGCGCCGAGTCCAGGTCGGTGAGCGGCGACTCGACGCGGCCGATCGCGCGGACGTCGTAGGCAGCCTGATTGGACGGCATGCCAGAAGCCTAGGCGGACGAGCGCCGCGGCCGGAGTCGGCCCCGGACCGCCCAGAGGAAAGGCGCAGGCAGGAGCTCGGCGACCAGATCTCCGCCCTGATGAGCGGCCTGGTTCGGAGCTTTCGCGGGGGCTTCCTCGCCTGCGCGGACCATTTCGGGCTCGGCCTGACCCGCTGCGGCGAATCGGGGCGGAGAGCTGAACGCGCGGCCCCTAGGGCCGTGTGATCCAGTCGATGATCGGGCGCGCGACCCGCAGCAGGGCGCCGGTGAAGACCCCGCCGAGGAACAGGATGGCGTCGACCGGGCCCGGAATGCCCAGGGCGTAGGCGATCACCATCACGCACCCGCCCAGCACGGTGAAGAGGATCAGCTGCACGGCTCGGAACCCTATCTGGCGAGGGCGTCGCGGGTTGCGCTCAGGAAGTCGGTCACCCCGCGGACGGCAGCGTCGCGGTCCGGGGCCTCTCCGACCTCGCGCACCAGCCTGGTGCCGATGATGATCCCGTCCGCAACCTCCCCCACCGTCGCAGCCTGCTCCGGGGTCGAGATCCCGAAGCCGACCGCGACCGGCACGACCGCCTCCGACTTCGCGGCGGCGATCAGATCGGTCAGCTCGGGCGGCAGCTCCGTGCGCTCCCCCGTCACGCCGACGGTCGAGACGAGGTAGACGAAGCCGTGGGCGCTCGCGCAGATCTCGGCGCGCCGTTTCGGCGGCGTGGTCGGCGCGACGAGCGGGATCAGCGCGAGACCGAAGGAGGCGAGCTCGGCGCCGACCTCGTTCTGCTCCTCGAGGGGAAGGTCAGGCACGATCACCCCCGATGCCCTGGCGGCGGCGGCCAGAGAGCCGAACTCCCCGACGCCCCTGGCAAAGACCATGTTCGCGTAACACATGAGGGCCACCGGGACGCGATCGCCGACGGCGGCGCAGGTCTCGAGCACCGACTCGAGGGTCGCCCCGCCCTCGAGGGCCGTGGTGTCCGCCGCGTGGATCGTCGGGCCGTCGGCCAGCGGATCCGAGAAGGGGACCCCGAGCTCGATCAGGTCCGCTCCGGCGTCGGCGTAGGCCCCGGCGACCGCCGTGGCGGTCTCCTGGTCCGGGAACCCGCCCATCAGGTAGGGCATCAGCGCCGCGCGCCCGTTCTGCCGCGCGGCGTCGAAGGCGGCGCCGATCCGGGCGGCCCCGGTCTGGGTGGCCGTCCCGTCAGCCATCGAGCTCGGCCAGCTTGGCCGTCACCTCGTCCATGTCCTTGTCGCCGCGACCGGAGAGGGTGAGCACGTCATACCCGTCGTCCCGCCGGCGAGACCGAGCCGCGCCCGGACGCGAAGCGGAGGACGCGGCGTTGGATTCCTCGAGCAGCCAGGCGATCGCGTGCGAGGGCTCGAGCGCGGGGATGATCCCCTCGAGCCTGGTCAGCTCGCGGAAGGCCTGCAGCGCCTCGGCGTCGGTGGCCGATTCGTAGGTGGCGCGGCCCGAGTCCCGCAGGTGCGCGTGCTCGGGCCCGACCCCGGGGTAGTCGAGCCCGGCCGAGACCGAGTGCGCCTCGAGGATCTGCCCCTCCTCGTCCGAGAGCACCGCGGAGAGCGCGCCGTGGAGCACGCCCGTGTTGCCGGCGACCAGCGATGCGCCGTGATGTCCGGTTTGGAGCCCCTCCCCCGCGGCCTCGATCCCGATCAGCTCTACGGGGTCGTCGAGGAAGGCATGGAAGCTTCCGATCGCGTTCGAGCCGCCCCCGACGCACGCGATCACCCGGCTCGGCAGCGCGCCCTCGGCCTCCAGGGCCTGGGCACGCGCCTCGTCGCCGATCACGCGCTGGAGGTCGCGAACGAGAGCCGGGTAGGGCGCCGGGCCGACCACCGAGCCGATCACGTAGTGGGTGTCCTCGACGGAGGCGACCCAGTCGCGGATCGCGGCACTCACCGCCTCCTTCAGCGTGCGGGCGCCGGCTTCGACCGGGATCACCTCCGCGCCCAGCAGCCGCATCCGCTCGACGTTCGGGGCCTGGCGGCGGATGTCCTCGCTGCCCATGTAGACGGCGCACTCGAGGCCCATCAGCGCGCACGCCGTCGCCGTGGCGACGCCGTGCTGGCCCGCCCCGGTCTCGGCGATCACGCGGGTTTTCCCCATCCGCCGCGCGAGCAGGGCCTGGCCGACCGCGTTGTTGATCTTGTGAGCGCCGGTGTGGGCGAGGTCCTCGCGCTTCAGGTAGACCCGACGGTCGACGCGCTCCGAGAGCCTCTCGGCCAGGTAGAGCGGAGTCGGGCGGCCGACGAAGTCCCTCAGCAGCGTGGCGAGCTCCGACTGAAAGCCCTCGTCCTCGCGGGCATCGGCCCAGGCTGCGCTGAGCTCGTCGAGAGCCGCGATCAGGGTCTCGGGCACGAACCGGCCCCCGTACGGGCCGAAGCGCTCCTCGACTGTCGCGCTCATGGCGAGGTCACCTTGGGGGGCAGCTGCACGCCCGCGGCTTCGAGGAAGGCCTCGACCTTGACGTGATCCTTGCGGCCGGGCTCGGCCTCGACGCCGCTGACCACGTCGACGGCGAACGGCTTCACCAGCTCGATCGCACCCGCGACGTTCTCTGCCGTCAGGCCCCCGGCGAGGACCATCGGGATCTTCGAGCGGCGCCTCGCCACCAGGTCCCAGTCGAAGCTCTTGCCGGTCCCGCCGTGGATTCCGTGCCAGTAGGCGTCGAACAGGTGGAAGTCGGTCCGGAAGGCCTCGGCCGCCTTGACGTCCGCGGCGCTGGTCACGCGGAAGGCCCTCATCACCTTCGCGCCGGTCCGCCGAGCGGCCTCGGCACAGAACGAGGGACCCTCGTCGCCGTGAAACTGGAGCAGGGTGAGGTCCCCGCGCTCGGCGGCGTCGATCACCTCGTCGAGGGTCGAGTTGACGAACACACCGGCGATCTCGCAGCGGCGCTTCAGGGCCGAGCCGATCTCCTCGGCGACCTCCGGCTGGACGTAGCGCGGGCTGTCACGGTGGTGGATCAGCCCGATCGCCCAGGCGCCATGGCTCGCCGCGTGCTCGGCGTCGGCGAGATTGGTCATGCCGCAGACCTTGACCCTGGACATGCGACAAGGGTAGGCGGATTCACCATCGTCACACGGGTCGCGCTTACGCGCACCCTCGCACAATGCGAGCGGGCGTTGCCGGGCGTAGGCTGCAAGCGAGATGTCCGGTTTGGAGCGCAGCTGCCGGCGAGCCTTCCTGGGGGCGCTCGGCCGGTTGCGCGGCGGCAGTCTCGAGCTGGTCGAGCCCGACGGCGGGCGCCTGCGCTTCGGCGACCCCGGCGCGGACCTCGCGGCCACGGTCGAGGTCCACTCCCCGAGCTTCTACCGGGCCAGCCTCGGAGGCAGCGTCGGCCTCGGCGAGGCCTACCGGGACCGCGTCTGGGACTGCGGCGACCTCGTTGCGCTGATCCGGATCGCCTGCCGCAACCTGGGCCCGCTCGATCGCCTGAGGCGGTTATTCCACCCCTTGCTCGCGCCACTCCAGCGAACGCTCTGGCGCGTGCCGCGCAACAGCCGCCGAGCCGCGCGTCGTCACATCTCCGCCCACTACGACCTGGGCAACGACCTCTTCGCGCTCTTCCTCGACGAGTCGATGATGTACTCGTCGGCGATCTTCCCCGAGCCGCACGCGAGCCTCGCCGAGGCCCAGGAGCACCGCCTCGAACGGGTCTGCCGGGTGCTGGAGCTGGGCCCCGACGACCACCTGCTCGAGATCGGCGCCGGCTGGGGAGCGATGGCGGCGCACGCGGCGAGCCGCTACGGCTGCCGTGTCACCACCACGACGATCTCGACCGAGCAGCGGGAGGGCGCCCTGCGCCGGATCCGCGACGCCGGCGTCGGTGACCGCGTCACGGTGCTCCTCGAGGACTACCGGGACCTACGGGGCCGCTACTCGAAGCTCGTCTCGCTGGAGATGATCGAGGCGGTCGGCTGGCAGTACTTCGACCTCTTCTTCCGCCGCTGCTCGGAGCTGCTCGAGCCCGATGGCCTCTTCTTCCTGCAGTCGATCGTGATCGACGACCGCCTCTACGAGACGGAGAAGGCGGCCCGCAGCTTCGCCAATGCCATGATCTTCCCCGGCGGCTGCCTGCCGTCGGTCGAGGTGATCCAGCGCTCGGTCGCCCGCGAGACCGACATGAGCACGATCTGGCTCGACGAGATCGGCGCCCACTACGCCCGCACGCTCGAGCTCTGGCGCGAGCGCTTCATCGCCAACTCGGACCTCGCCGGCGAGCTCGGCTACGACGAGCCCTTCAGGCGGCTCTGGACGCTGTGGCTGGCAATGAGCGAGGCAGGGTTCCGCGAGCGGCGGCTGCGCGACGTGCAGATGCTGTTCGCAAAGCCGATGCGCTCGACTGATGCGAGGGCGCGCGCCAGCGCGACCCGTGTGATGCTTTAGGAGCAGTGGCCGAAGGCGACGGCAAGACAGTCCTGGTAACCGGCGGGTCCGGCTTTCTCGCGGGCTGGTGCATAGTCGGCCTGCTGCAGCGCGGCTACCGGGTCAGGACCACCGTGCGCAATCCCGCCCGCGAGCGGGACGTGCGCGCCGCGGTCGGCTCGCAGACGGACGCCCACGAGCACCTCAGCGTCCACGCCGCCGACTTGACCAGCGACGATCACTGGGAAGGTGTCATCGAGGGCTGTGACTACGTCCTGCACGTCGCCTCGCCCTTCCCGGCGAAGCAGCCCAAGGACCCGGACGAGCTGATCGTGCCCGCGCGAGAGGGCACCCTCCGCGTGTTGCGCACGTCGCTCGACAAGGGCGTCGAGCGCATCGTCATCACCTCCTCCATCGCCGCGGTCAGGCTGGCCCCAGGGGACGCGGAGCGGTCGCTCAACGAGGGAGACTGGACGGATCCCGACGCCCCGGGTCTCACCCCGTACGTGCGCTCGAAGACGATCGCCGAGCGGGCGGCCTGGGACCTGGTCAAGGAGCGCGGTGCGGAGGACAGGCTGGCCGTCGTCAATCCCGGGGCGATCATCGGCCCCGTGCTGAACGACGACCTCTCCTACTCGCTGCAGTCGATCGAGCGAATGCTGAAGGGGATGCCGGGCGTGCCCCGGCTCGGGTTCAGCTTCGTAGACGTCCGTGACGTGGCGGAGATGGAGATCCTCGCGATGAGGACGCCGGAGGCCGGCGGCCAGCGCTTCATCGCCGTGACGAAGTTCCTCTGGATGGCGGAGGTCGGCGAGATCCTCCGTGACCGCCTCGGCGACCGGGCCGAGAACGTGCCGAAGCGGACGGTCCCGAACCTCGTCGTCCGCGGCATGGCGATCTTCGACCCCGAGATCCGCTCGGTGGTCAGCGGGCTCGGCAAGAAGACCGAGCTCTCCTCGGCGAAGGCGAAGACGACGCTCGGCTGGTCACCGCGCCCGATCGAGGACACGGTTGCCGAGACGGGCGAGAGCCTGATCACCCACGACGTCGTCGCCGTCTAGCTCGCTCAGCGTCCTCCCTCCTACGGCAACGAGCTGGAGTTCGAGTCCTGGACGTGTGAGGGGCGGTCGCCGAGCTTCACCGTGACGTCCTTCTGCTGGCCGTCGCTCAAGACGGTCAGCGTGATCTCGTCGCCGGGCTTGTGCTCATTGACGGCCGAGATGACGGCGTCCATGCCGGTGATCGCCTTGCCGTCGACCTTGGTGATGATGTCGCCGCCCACGGGGAAAGTCTGGCCGGCGATCGTCGCCTGACCGGTCGCCCCCTTGATCCCGACGTCGTCGGCAGGGCCACCGCTGAGGACCCGCTCGATCAGCACGCCCTGGGTGACGGGCAGGTTGAGCGCATGCGCGATCTCCGGGGTGATGTCTCCGCCGGTGATCCCAAGGTAGGCCTGATGGACCTGGCCGCCGTTCTCGAGTTGCGAGACCACGTCGGCCGCGGTCTTGATGGGGACGGCGAAGCCGATGCCCACGTTGCCGCCGCTCTGGCTCTCGATCTGGGAGTTGATCCCGATCACCTGGCCCGCGCCGTCGATCAGCGGCCCGCCGGAGTTGCCCGGGTTGATCGCCGCGTCCGTCTGGATCACGTCGCTGATCGAGAAGCCGTTGGGCGCCTGGATCTGGCGCTGGAGCGCGGAGACGATTCCACTCGTCACCGTACGATCGAGAGCGAATGGGTTGCCGATCGCGACCACCGGGTCGCCAACCTGCACCTTGGAGGAGTCCCCCAGCGGCAGCGGCTGCGCACCCTCTGTGTTGTCGACCTTGAGCAGCGCCACGTCAGTGGAGGGATCGCTGCCGACCACCTGGGCCCTCTGCTGCCCCCCGTCGCCCAGCTGGACGTCCACCCTCTGTGCGCCCTGGACCACGTGGGCGTTGGTGAGGATGTGCCCGTCGTTGTCGATCAGAAAGCCCGAGCCGCTGGCGACGCTCCGCTGCTGCTGCGGGAAGGGGCCGAACGGCGACTGGGTCCTCTGGACGATCTCGGACCGGATGAAGGCGACCCCCTGGCCGTCGCGCTGGTAGATCTCGTGGACGGTCAATCCCTGGCTCGAGTTGCTCGCCGGGCGCGCCAGCGCCGCCGGGGCGATCACCGGCGCCGACGAACTGTCGTCGCCGGTGTCGACCGCGCCAGCCTTGATCAGGAGCAGGCCGGCGACGAGGACGACGAGCCCGCCGCCGACGGCGGACCCGAAGCTGGTCGAGAAGAATCTCCGCAGGGACTGCATGCCGGGCCAGTGTCGGGCCCGCCGCTTAACCCTCTCTAAGCCGGGTCTTCGGGTTCTCTAATAAGCGAGCCCTTAGAGGAAGTGCTCGCGGGTCGACTCCTCATCCGAGGTCAGCTCCCTGACCTTCGCGGCGGGGTCGTCGGCGCGCATCAGGGCCTCGCCGATCAGAACCGCGTCCACCCCCACCCTCTCGAGCTCCTCCAACGTGGCCCGGTCAGCTATCCCGCTCTCGGAGACGACGGTCTTCCCGGCGGGGACGTCGGTGATCAGCTCGAAGGTGGTGCCGACGTCGACGGTGAAGTCGTCGAGGTTGCGGTTGTTGACGCCGACCACCTCGGCATCGACCGTGAGCGCGGTCTCGAGCTCCTCCTCCTTGTGGACCTCGACGATCACGTCGAGGTCGAGCCCGCGCGCCTCCTCGTAGAGCCGGGCGAGATCGTCCGGCTGGAGCGCGGCGACGATCAGCAGGATGGCGTCGGCGCCCGCCACCGCCGCCTCGTAGAGCTGGTAGCGGTCGACGATGAAGTCCTTCTGGAGCACCGGCAGCACGCAGGCCTCACGGGCCTCGCGCAGGTCATCGAGCGATCCCCCGAAGTGCGTCGTGTCCGTGAGCACCGAGAGCGCGGCGGCCCCACCGTCCTCGTAGGCCCGCGCGATCTCCGCCGGGGTGGCGCCGGAGCGGATCTCGCCGGCGCTGGGAGAGCGCCGCTTGAACTCGGCGATCAACGAGAGGCCCGGGCGCGTCAGCGCCTCGCCGAACGGGCGCTGCTCGGGCCGATCGGCCAAGCGCGGCTGGAGCTCCTCCAGCGGGAGCGCTGCGCGTCGCCGCTCCGCGCCTGCCCGCGCGGCCTGGACCAACTCTTCGATCATGTCCATCTCGTCGGTCTCACCCTAGCTCGCCGGCTACGCGCCGGACAGCTCGCGGGAGCGGGCGACCAGCCGGCCGAGCACGTTGCGAGCCGCGCCCGAGTCGATCGCCTCGGCCGCCTTGGCGACGCCCTCCCCCAGATCGGCAGCGCCACCGGCCACGTAGATCGCGGCGCCCGCGTTGAGGATCGAGACATCCCTCGGCGGCCCGGCCTCCCCCTCGAGCACCGCCCGCACGAGCGCGGCGTTCTCGGCCGGGTCCCCGCCCGGGATCGCCTCGAGCGGCGCGGGCTTGAGCCCGAACTCGGAGGCGTCCACGAACCACTCCTCGGTGCCGCCGTCGGCGACCTCGATCGCCCTGGTCCGTGAGGCGATGCTGAGCTCGTCGATGCCGTCGTCCGCCGAGACCACCAGCGCCCGCAGGCAGCCGAGCTGAAGCAGGGCGTCGGCGATGATCTCCTGGTAGCCGCGGTCAGAGACGCCGAGCAGGTGGGCGCTCGCGCCGGCCGGGTTCGTGAGCGGGCCGAGGAAGTTGAAGACGGTGCGGACGGCGAGCTCCCTGCGGACCGGGACGACATGCGCCATCGCCTGGTGGTGCCTGGGGGCGAACATGAAGCCGAAGCCGATCTCCTCGATGCAGGTCGCGACCTCGGCCGGGGAGAGCTCGATGTCGACGCCCAGGGCCTCGAGCAGGTCGGCGGAGCCCGAGCGGCTGGTGGCCGAGCGATTCCCGTGCTTGGCGACCGAGCAGCCGGCCCCGGCCGCGATCAGGGCCGCCGTCGTCGAGATGTTGAAGGTGGTGGGTCCACCGCCCGTGCCGGCGGTGTCAACCAGGCCCGGCTTGTCGATCTCGACGTGCGCCGCCAGCGAGCGCATGGTCCGCGCAAGCCCGACCAGCTCCGAGACCGTCTCCCCCTTGGCGCGCAGTGAGATCAGGAAGGCGGCGGTCTGCACCTCGCTCACCCTGCCCTCCATGATCTCGGCGAGCGCCGCCGAGGTGTGGTCCGCAGTCAGGTGCGTCCCGGCGCAGATCTCGTCGATCGCGCGTGTGAGGATGTCGTTCGGCATCGTCGAGGCGTTGCGGCTAGACGCCGAGGAAGTTAGCCAGCAGCTTCTTTCCCTGCGGGGTGAGCACCGACTCCGGGTGGAACTGCACACCCTCGGCGGGCAGCTCGCGGTGCCGGACCCCCATCACCACGTCCCCGTAGGTCGAGGTCTGCTCGAGCTCGTCGGGCAGCTCGGGGTCGGCGACCAGCGAGTGGTAGCGGCCGGCCACCAGCGGATTGGACAGGCCCTCGTAGACCGCCCTGCCGTCGTGCCGGATCTCCGCGTCCTTGCCATGGATGGGCTCGCCCCGGACGACCTTGCCACCGAATGCCTCCACCATCGACTGGTGCCCGAGGCAGACGCCGAGAACCGGCGTCCCCGCCTCGGCGAAGGAGCGCACCGCCTCGACGGAGATCCCCGCCTCCCTCGGCGTGCACGGTCCCGGCGAGACGACCAGGCGGTCGGGCTTCAACCCGAGCAGCTCTCCGACCGTCGCCTTGTCGTTCCTGACGACGCCGATCTCCGCCCCCAGCTCGCCGAGGTACTGGACGAGGTTGTAGGTGAAGGAGTCGTAGTTGTCGATCACGAGGACGCTCACTCCACCACCCTGTTCGCGCTGCGCGCTCACGGCCACTCCGGCTGCTCGGCGGCGAGCTCGACGGCCCTGAAGACCGCCTTCGCCTTGTTGACCGACTCGTTGTACTCGTAGGCCGGCTGGGCGTCCGCGACGGTGCCGCCGCCGGCCTGCACGTGGACGAGGCCGTCCTTGACGACCACCGTCCGGATGTGGATCGCGGTGTCGAGGTCGCCGGTGTAGGAGAGGTAGCCGATCGCGCCGCCGTAGGAGCCGCGCTTGTGCGGCTCGAGCTCGTCGATGATCTGCATCGCGCGGACCTTCGGCGCGCCGGAGAGCGTCCCCGCCGGAAGCACCGAACGCAGGACGTCCATCGCGCTGACGCCCTCGCGCAGCGTCCCGGAGACCTGGCTGACGATGTGAAGGACGTGGGAGTAGGTCTCGACGACCATCAGCTCGTCGACCGCGACCGAGCCGTACTCGCAGACCCGGCCGAGGTCGTTGCGCCCCAGGTCGACCAGCATCACGTGCTCCGCGCGCTCCTTCGGATCCTGGAGCAGGCGCTCCGCCTGGCGGCGGTCCTCCTCCTCGTCGGCGCCGCGCGGATAGGTGCCCGCGATCGGACGGGTTTCGACCCGGCGCCCGGTCACCTTGACCAGCGGCTCGGGCGAGGCTCCGGCGATCTCGAAGTCCCCGAAGTCGAGGAAGTACATGTAGGGCGAGGGGTTGACGCTGCGCAGGCCGCGATAGATCGAGAACGCCTCCACCGGGCAAGGCGAACTGAAGCGCTGCGACGGGACGACCTGGAACGCATCGCCCGCGTGGACGTACTCGATGATCCGCGCCACGGTTGACTCGAACTGCTCGCGGGCCATGTTCGATTGGAAGTCGACATCCGCCGATTGAGCCGAGGGTTCGACCGTCGGCACCGGCTCCCGCAACCGCTCGCGGACCTCGCCGATCGTCTCCACCGCACGGGAGTAGGCCTCCTCGATGCCGCCGTCCTCGACGAACGCGTTGGCGATCAGCGTGACCTCGTGGCGCTGGTGGTCGAAGGCAACCAGCACGTCCGTGATCATCAGCGCCATGTCGGGCAGCCCGACCGGGTCGGGATTGGGCTCGCCGAGCGGCTCCACCGTTCGCACCAGGTCGTAGCCGAAGAAGCCGACGGCGCCCCCCGCGAACGGAGGCAGCTCGTCGGGCTCGGCGATCTCGTAGCGGCCAAGGTACTCCGCCACCGCGGCGTACGGATCGGGTGCATCGGTGACTCCGTCCGGCTCCGCCCCGGAGCCGGACTCGGCGGCGGAATCGCTTCCCCACTCGGAGAGCCGGCCCTCCGCCCAGCGCAGGATCGCGCGCGGCCGGAAGCCGAGAAAGGACCAGCGCCCGAGCCGCCCACCCTGCTCGGCGGACTCGAGCAGGAACGCCGGGCCGTCGCCGCGCAGCTTCAAGAAGGCGCTGACCGGAGTCTCGCAGTCGTCGATGAATCGGTAGCGAACCGGAACCACATTGGCGGACTCGGCCAACCGGCGGGCACGGTCGAGATCCGGCTCCAGGCCGGGCAGGCTGGTGGCCGCGCCGATGGCGTTCATGGCGAGGCGTTCATCGGGGCCGGCGGCGGCCGTTCAGGATCTGAAGAACCTCGGCCATCGAGACGCCGCGCGAGAGCAGCAGCACCGCCAGGTGGTAGACGACGTCCGCGGCCTCCTCCGCCACCCGCTCCTCGGATTCGGAGTGGACGGCCTTGGCGACCTCGGCGGCCTCCTCGCGCACCTTGTCGCCGGCGAGCCTCGGGTCCTCGAGCAGCTCGACGGTGTAGCTGCCGGACGGGCGCTTGCGCTGACGGGCGACCAGGGTCCGCTCAAGGGCGGACAGGGCCTCGTACGGCAGCGGCGCCGGCTCCCCCTGGACGCCGGGGGCGTCGACGCGCGAGTCGGCGGTCCCCTCCAGGTCGCGGTAGAAGCAGGAGCGCTCGCCGGTGTGGCAGGCCGGCCCGGCGGGCTCGACGAGAGCGACGAGAGCGTCGCCGTCGCAGTCGTAGCGGATCTGGCGAACACGCTGGATGTTCCCGGAGGTGGCCCCCTTGTGCCAGATCTCACGGCGGCTGCGGCTGTAGAGGTGGATCTCGCGAGTCTCGAGGGTGAGCAAGAGCGACTCCTCGTTCATGTAGGCGAGTGTGAGCACCTCGCCGGAGCGAGCGTCCTGCATCACGCACGGCACCAGGCCGCGCTCGTCGAAGCGCACCTTCGCCGCGTCTCCGGCGGTCTGCACAACCATCGGGCGATTGTACGAAGCCCCTGCTCCTGCGCCCGATGGCGTCAGCCCAGGGAATCGGCGTCTTCCGGGGAGCGCGGGGGCGAACCCCGCCACGGCGCGGGGATCGAGCACTCCTCCGCGTCGAACGCGGGCTTTGGGGACGGCACCTGGGCCGTGACCCCACCCTGGCAGCGCTACTCGATCCCGAGCCGGTCGAGCAAGCCCTCGTCGCGGCGCCAGCGCTTCCGGACCCGGACCTGAAGGTCGAGGAAGACGCGGCCGCCAAGCTCCCGCTCCAGCTCCGCGCGGGCGGCGGTCCCGATCTCCTTGATCTTGCGGCCGCCGGATCCGATCAGGATGCCCTTCTGGGACTCCGCCTCGGCCCAGACGTGGGCGTGGACCTCGACCACGCCGTCCTCGCGGTGGGCGACCTCGGAGATCTGGACCTCGACGGCGTGGGGCAGCTCGTCCCGGGTGCGGCGCAGGACCTGCTCGCGGATCAGCTCGGCGAGCTGCACCTCGCTCGGCAGGTCCGAGCGCTGCTCGGGAGGGAAGAGCAAGGGCCCCTCGGGGACCAGCTCGACGAGCTTGGCGATCAGGGGCTCGAGGCCGGTCCCCTTGCGGGCGCTGACCGGGAAGATCTCGTCGACGCCTTCGAGCTCCGCGGCCGCCGCCAGCACCGCCGCCATCTCGGCGTTGTTGATCCGGTCCGCCTTGTTGACCGCGCAGACGACCGGCGTGTCGAGGCTCGCCCTCAGCAGCGCCTTGGATATGAAGCGGTCGCCCGGACCCACTCCCTGCTCGGCGTTGACGACGAACAGCACCGCGTCCGAATCGGCGATCTCGCGTTCGACCCGGCGCTGCATCCGCTCGGTGAGCGCATCGCGGGGCCGCTGGACGCCGGGCAGGTCGGTCAGCACCAGTTGCCAGCCGGCGGCGATGTCCGTCGCCACTCCGCGGATCGCGCGACGGGTGGTCTGCGGGCGCTCGGAGACGATCGCCACGTGGGCGCCGACGATCGCGTTGACCAGGGTCGACTTGCCGACGTTGGGCCGGCCAGCGAGCCCGACGAACCCCGCCTTGCTCACCGCAGCGACGCCATGACCTTGGCCTGCAGCTCGAGCATCTCGCCGCTGTCGGTCTCGTGGTCGAAGCCGCAGAGATGCAGGGCGCCGTGGACGGCGGCCTCGGTCACGTCCGTCGCCTTCTCCGGGCAGATGAAGACGTCGCCAAGCTCCCGTGGGCCGGCGTCGATGATTCGAGGGGGCTCCGCAGGTGAAGTCGAGGAGCCAGCCGCAATAGGTGGGTCGATCGGGAAGGCGAGCACGTCGGTGGCCTCGTCCACCCCGCGGGCGGCGTAGTTCAGGGTGCGCATTCGCCCCTCCCCGACGATCTCCACCCCGAGGTGGCCGTCGTCGACCCCGGCCGCGTGCAGGGCCACCCCCACGGCTCGCCTCAGGTCGCCCGGGACGTCCGACAGGTCGATGTCAGCCGCCCCCGTCGGATGCGGATTGGCTGCGGTTCTCGGCCTCGCCATAGGCCGCGACGATCCGCTGCACCAGCTTGTGGCGGACGACATCCTCGCCGCCGAAGCGGATGAAGCTGATGTCCTGGACCTCGTCGAGGATGTCGCCGACCTCGACCAGGCCCGACCGAGAGCCGCGCTCCAGGTCGATTTGAGTGATGTCGCCGGTCACCACGATCTTCGAGCCGAAGCCGAGCCGGGTGAGGAACATCTTCATCTGCTCGGGGCTCGTGTTCTGGGCCTCGTCGAGGATGACGAACGAGTCGTTCAGGGTGTTGTGGGTCACCAGAAAACCGTCGGTGACGTAGAGGGAGTCCTCGGCCGCCACCTGGATGCAAACGGTCTCGACCTCTCCCTCTGGCTCGATCGCATCGATATAGCGCATCGGACGACCGCCGCCGTGCCGACGGTAGAGATCGCGCTTTCTCCGGAGGCGGAAGGGCTCGACCCCGTCGGGGAGGCGAATATCGATGACGAAGGCATCCGTGCGATGGTGGACCGGCCGACCATTCGCCCGACCCGGAGGGCGACCGACCGCGGGGCGCCGTCGCCAGTAGGCGACGCCACCGAGTGAGCGGACAAGGAAAAGCACCCCGTCACACAGACGTTCTGAGCAGGTCGTGTACTGAATCCGACTTGTCCGGCCGAGTTGCGTAACCGGCCCCCCGTCGG
This sequence comes from uncultured Solirubrobacterales bacterium, assembly GCA_963833375.1. GTDB lineage: Bacteria > Actinomycetota > Thermoleophilia > Solirubrobacterales > 70-9 > DASUPK01. The sequence continues at coordinate 653,755 of CAWHXR010000010.1, read as the reverse complement.
AGTCGAGCAACCCCTGCAGCACGGCCAGCCGAGTCGCCGGGTCGTTGTACAGATAGACGTCCGGAACGAACTTCGTGCTCGAGGTCGTCCCGGCCAGGCCAAGGTCACGGAGAGCCGCCGTCACTGGGTTGGCGACGATGACGCCGCCGCGGTGCCCACCGACCCGGTTCAGGACGTAGTCCACTCGGTCCTTCCTTCGAACCTCGATTCCATCGAGCGCTTCCTCAAGGCTGACCGCCAGCTCCGGATCGGCGGTCGTAAAGCTGGGAGTCGTCGAGATCGTCAGACATCCGTCCCCGAGAAGAAGCCCCAGTGCATACGGATCCATCGGTACATCCCGCAAGGGGAACTCAACCGCGGCGCTCACCAGGGGAAGCTCGTATCGGTGCTGGTGAGCCCTCCGGAGCCGCCCGATCATCTCCTGGGTCTCGAGGACGCGTCCAGGGTTGCCTCTACGGCGGTCCTCCGGCGTGAAGACATGCCAGAGATGCTCCGAGCAACAAAGCGTGGAGGCACCATCCTGCGCTCGCAGACGGAAGACTTCCTTGCGGCCCTGGGGATAGACGCCGAGCACCGGGGTTGGCAGTCCGTTCGATCCGACGACGAGATCGCCAACCTCCAACTCGCCAATCGGTCGGAAGCCGGCGGGAGTGAGCACGGAACTGAAGAGCGGCTGCGCGCGGCCCCGCATGAATGCCAGCGGAGCAACCTCGATCGTTCCCCGCTCGAAATAGGAGTTGACCTTCTCGGGATCGAGCATGTCGTAGAGCGCGTCGAAGAGGGGTCGCAGGTAGGGGTCGACCTTGGCCTGGATGTCGCCGGGCAGGAAGCCGAGCCGCTCGCCCGCCTCGACCGCGGGCCGGGTGAGGATCACGCGGCTGACGTCGCCGCGCGAGAGGGCCGCGGCGGCCATCGCCACGGCGAGGAAGGTCTTCCCGGTCCCGGCAGGCCCGATGCCGAAGGTGATCGTATGGCGGCGGATCGAGTCGACGTACTGCTTCTGGTTGACGGTCTTGGGCGCGACCCGGGTGTTGCGGTGCTGCCAGACGACGTCCTCGAGGATCTCGGCCGGGCTCTCGTGCTTGTCGAGGGCGCCGGTGACGGCCTCGATCGTGCCGGGTGCGATCTCGTGGCCCTGCTCGATCAGGTCGACCAGCTCCCCGACGACCGTCTCCGCAGTCCGCACCTCGGTGGCGTCGCCGTGCAGAGTGAGGACGTTGCCGCGCAGGTAAAGGTCGACGTCGAGATGACCCTCGAGTGCCCGCAGCACGGCGTCCTCGGAGCCAGCCAGCTCCGCAGCAACCGCGTTGGCGATCGTGAGCTGCCTACGCGCCAAGTTTGTCGCGCACCGCCTGGCTGACGCGCTTGCCGTCGGCTCGTCCGCCGACCTTGGGCATCAGCACCTTCATCACGCCCCCCATGTCCTTGAGCTCGCTGGCGCCGGACTCCTCGACGGCGCTCGCCACGAGCTCCGAGAGCTCGTTTTCCGAGAGCTGCTCGGGCAGATATCCCTCGATCAGCTTGGCCTCGGCCGCCTCGGTGTCCGCCTGCTCCGCACGGCCGCCCTCCCGGAGGGCCTCCACGGCGTCCAGCCGTCGCTTCCGCTCCCGCTGGAGCGCCGCGACCTCGTCGCCCTTGCCCTCCTTCTCCTCGGCCTGGAGGGCGTTGACCAGCATGCGCAGCTGGCCGACGCGCTCCTTCTCGCCGGCCTTCATCGCCGTCTTCACGTCCTCCTGGACCTGCTCGAGGATGCTCATGGCCTAAAGCGTAGTTCCTCGCGATGCGGCGCCATTCGTCTCCAGGCCCGCCGCCCGCAGCACGATCGTGAGCGACGCCTGCGGCCCGGGCCACGCCTGGCGCACGGTCTCGGTGCCGCCACCGTGCACGAGCAGCCGCAGCGCGAAGCCGAGCAGGACGGCGTCGTCGAGCTGACCGAGGCCGGGCAGGAAGTCGGGGACGAGGTCGATCGGCAGGGCGAGATACGCGAGCACCAGCCAGAGCGCAGCCCGACGCGGCCGGGAGATGCGCGGATCCCGGACGAGCCGGGAGACCAGCACCAGGCAGTCCGGGATGAAGCCCGCAAGCGCCCGGGCGCTCTCTCGGCGTCCCGCGGCGATCAGAGCCGCCACACCCACCACGTAGAGCCCGACGAGGACGATCAGGAGCCCCCAGGGCCAGAACGGGATGTCGATCGCCTTCTGAGAGGATCCGGCTATCTCAGCCATGGACGACCACCTGGAGAGCTTGCCCGCCGAACAGAGGGTCGTCATGGAGGTCGTCATGGCCCGGCTCGGAGAGCTCACCGGAGGCTGACCGGCACGGGGAGCGCGCGCGGGCGGCTCCGCATTGGGCTCATTGCAGCTCGACCAGCTCGACCTCGCCCAGCGGCATCTGGAGGAAGCGCGTGCCGAGCTCGCGGAAGGCCGCCGCGTCGCCGGTGCACAGGAAGCGGTAGGTCCCCTCCTCCCGGCGCTCCGTCGCCAGGCCCGACTCCTCGAGGGCGCGCTGCGCCCAGGCGGCGATCGCGTGGCCGGCGGTGACCAGGCGCACGTCGCGTCCGAGGACGCGCTGCAGCATCGGCGCGACCAGCGGGTAGTGGGTACAGCCGAGGATCACGGTGTCGACCTCCGCCCTCTTCAGTGGCTCACAGTAGGAGCGCACCATCTCGACGACGCTCTCGTCGAACGGGAAGCCGCGCTGGATCACGGCGGCCAGGTCGGGCGCCTCGACCTCGGTGACGGTGAGGGCGCGGTGCTGGTGGGCGAGGGCGCGCAGGTATGCACCGCTCCGCACCGTGGCCGGCGTCGCGAGGACACCGACCTTGCCGGTCTGGGTCAGGGCCCCGGCGATCTCGGCCTCCGGGTCGATCACCGCGACCACCTCGATGCCGGCCTCGGCGGCGATTGTCCTGGCGGCCTCCTGGCCCGCCGAGGCCGCGGAGTTGCAGGCGATCACCAGCAGCTTCGCCCCGCGGTCGATCAAATAGCGCGTCACCTCCTCCACATGCTCGCGCAGCTCCTCCTCCGAGCGGGCGCCGTAGGGGAAGCGCGCGTCGTCGCCGAGATAGACGTAGTCCTCCTCGGGCAGCGAGACGAGGCACTCGTGCAGCACGGTGAGGCCGCCGACGCCTGAGTCAAAGATCGCGATCGGCAGGCCGGCCCTGGAGTCGGCGGCATCCATGTCAGCCGAGATGATGACTCGGGTAACTGCCGCTAGGGCTTGACGATCATGAAGAAGAGCGCGACCAGGACCAGCAGCTCGGTCAGGTACCCGACGTTCATGATCTGACCCAGGACGGAGTCGAACTCCGGGCTGAGCTCCACCTGACCCGTTCCGGCCGCGCCGATGTCCCGGTTGACGATCCGCTCGAGCTCGCGGCCCTTCCGCCCGAAGAAGAGGGGGCCGACCAGGATCAGGACGATGATGATCGCGAGCCCGACGCTGACGAACGTGTCCCCGAAGTCGAAGGGCCCGTCACCGACCAGGTAGAGGCCGCTGATCAGGATCAGCAGCGCGCTCGGCCCGATCACGGCCCTGCCGATCGTGTCGATCGTCCTCAGCAGGTACGGCATGCTGCGCGGCTCGGACCCGGCCGCGCGCCGCAGGAAGATCGGATAACTGAAGGTGACGCCGAGCCCGACCACCACCGCGGCGACGTGAAGGAAGACGGCCACGTCGTAGAAGTGGACCACCCCGAGCACGCGACGAATATAACCGGCCGCTAGGCCTGATTTCTGGAGCGCAGCAGCAGGGCGCCCCAGCCCCCCTCCACCATTCGCCGCGACTCCGCCATTCCCGCCGCGGCGAACGCCTCGGCTACCTCGTCGACCTCACCCTCCAGCATCCCGGAGCAGACCAGCGTCTCCGGCGCCTCTCCCGCGCCGGCGAGGTGCTGGGCGCAGTCCCTGAGCAGATTGCCGGTCAGGTTGGCGACCACGGTCCGCGCGACGGGCGGCGGGCCCTCGCGTACGTCCACACGCTCGATCGACATCTCGACGCCATTCGCCTCGGCGTTCGCCTGCGCAGTCTCGAGCGAAGCGAGCTCGCGGTCGCACCCGGTGATCGGCGACCAGCCGAGCTTCGCGGCGGAGATCCCGAGCACGCCGGAGCCCGTGCCCCAATCGGCGATCGGACCCGTGGCCTGGCCGGCCCGCTCCAGCTCCACCAGCAGGGCGAGGCAGAGGCGGGTGGTCGGGTGCCCCCCTGTGCCGAACGCCCGGCCGGGATCGACGACGACGTCGATCATGCCCTCCTTCGAGTCCCACCACGAGGGACGCACCCCGATCCGGCCGGCGACCTCGATCGGGCGGTGGAAGTCGGCCCACCGATCCGCCCAGTCGTCGGGCACGGACGTCGTGGTGACGTCCACGAGGCTTCCCCCGGCGGCGGCCTGGAGCTCGCCGACGTCGGGGACCTCCCCCGGAGGCCCGTAGATCGCGTACTCGACCCAGCCGGGCCCGCGCTCTTCCTCCAGTCCGTTCGGCGCCAGCTCGAGCAGGTTCGCCATCACGTTCTCCGCGTACTCCGGAGCGCAGCGAACCGCGAGGCGGATCATCGACGCCTCGACGGCTGTCGCTGCCCGAGCGCCTCCGCGAGGCGCTCCGCCGCCTCGCGCTGCTCGTCATCGAGGTCGGTGGGCACAACCAGCTCGAAGAGCACGTGCTGGTCGCCGCGGCGACCTCCGCGCAGCGGCGGCAGGCCTCGGCCGTTCAGCACCGTTACCTCGCCATGCTGGGTTCCCGCCGGGACCTCGACGCTGAGCTCGCCGTCGAGGGTCGGCACGAAGACCTCGCCACCGACGATTGCGGTGGTCACGGGGACCTCGGCGCGGCTGATCAGCTCCGTGCCCTGCCGGGCGAAGCGCTCGTCCGGGACGACGCTGACCTCGACGTAGAGGTCGCCCTGCCGCCCGCCGGGCGCCCCGGCGTGTCCGGCGCCGGCGATGCGAATCCGCTGGCCGCCCTCGATACCCGCTGGGATATCGACCTCCCAGGTGCGCTCCTCGGAGACCCGCCCCGCGCCTCCGCAGCGCTCGCAGGGGGTCTCGGGGACGCGACCGTCGCCGCCGCAGCGGTCGCAGGGCATCGCCCGAACCACCTGGCCGAAGATGCTGCGGCTAACCTCCCGCAGCTGGCCGGTGCCGCCGCAGCGGTCGCAGGTCTCGATCGGGGTGCCGGGCTCGGCGCCGTTGCCCCGGCAGCGATCGCAGACGCCGACCGCCTCGAAGGAGACCTCCCGGGTCTGGTCGGTGAGCACGTCCTCAAGCCCGATCTCGACCACCGCCGCGATGTCAGCTCCGCCCGCCCGGCCTTCGGCGAAGCCGCCGAAGGGGTCCCTGCCGCCGAAGAGCGCATCGAAGACGTCCTGGAAGCTGCCGAAGCTCGCGCCTCCGGGCTGGAAGCCGCCGGAGCGGAGGCCCTCGTGACCGAAGCGGTCATAGGTCTGCCGGCGCTCCGGGTCGGAGAGGACCTCGTAGGCCTCGGCCGCCTCCTTGAACTTCTCCTCGGCGCCCGGGTCGTGGGCGTTGACGTCCGGGTGCAGCTCCCGGGCGAGCTTGCGGAATGCCTTCTTGATCTCGCCATCGGAGGCGCTTCGGTCGACCCCCAGCACCTGGTAGTAGTCGGACTTGGCCATCGGAGCCAGGTGCTACTCGTCGTAGACCGTCTCGAAGAAGCGGGAGAGCTCGCCAGCGGCGCGCCGCACGCTCGCGATCGCGGTCTCGTAGTCCATCCGCAGCGGGCCGATGATCCCCACGGCCCCGAGGTTGCGATAGCCGAGGCCGTAGTTCGCTCCGACGACGCTCACCGAGCGCAACTCGGGCGCCGGGTTCTCCCCACCGATCCAGACGAAGACCGAGCGTCGGTCGAGAGCGGTCCGCAGCGCGCGCAGGACGTTGACGCGGTGCTCGAGGGCGCGCATCAGGTCATCGGCGTGCGGGAGATCGGCGAAATGCTCCTCAGAGAGCAGGCGCGCGGTGCCGTCGACGTAGAGCGTGTCCTCCGCCGACTCCTCGAGGTCGGTGAAGGCGCTCGAGATCTCCGCCAGGAAACCCTTCTCCTGGGAGCCCAGCTCCGCGTCGCGCAGCCGGTCCACGGCCATTCGCGCACCGAGCCCGAACCCGGCCAGCCGCTCGTTCAGGTAGCTGGCGGCCCACTCGACCAGGCCCGGGTCGACCTCGTCCTCGAAGGTGAACACGCGCTTGGTGACCCCGCCGTTGGAGGCGATCACGACCACCATCACCACCCGGGGCTGCAGCCGCAGGACCTCGATCCGGTGGATCGTCGCCGTGTGCAGCGGCGGGGCGGTAACGAGCGCCACGAGGTCGGTGATCTGGGACAGGGTCATGGTTGTCTCCCGGATCGCGACGTCCACCTCGCGCCGCATGCGCGAGATGCCGAGCTCGTCGGCCGCAGGCTGCGGCAGGCGAGCCTGGCGGGCGAGCAGCTGCTCGACGTAGAAGCGATAGCCGCTGTCGGTGGGCACCCGCCCGGCGGAGGTGTGCGGATGGGTGAGGAAGCCCTCCTCCTCCAGGCTGGCGAGCTCAGCCCGCACCGTGGACGGGCCCCAGGCGATGTCAGGCCGGATCGCGAGCGCGCGCGATCCGACCGGGCGCCCGTCGTCGACGAAGCGCTCGACCACCAAGCGCAGGATCTGGCTCTGGCGTTCGGTCAGCACAGAGCGGATTGTAGGAACGCTAGTCGGCGGCCAGCTCTGCCTGGGCGTTCCTGATCACCTGATTGTCGCCTTGGGCGGCGACCGTGTCGATGACCACGCGCCCGTCGCCGGCCTCCTTGACCGTGCCGCTGACCACCAGCTCCTGCTCGGGGAAGCCCATGCCGCGGAACTGGACCGAGAGGCGCTTGAGCGCGCGCGGGTCGCCGCCGGCGAGCTGGGCGTTGCCGCGGGCGACCTGGGCCATCATCCAGAGGCCGTGCAGGATGTTGCCGGGCAGGCCGACCTGCTTGGCGAACTCCGGGTCGATGTGGATCGGATTGAAGTCCCCGGACGCGCCGGCGTAGCGATGCGGCAGGTACTTGTCGGGCGTCACCTTGAGCTCCGGGAGGGAGTCGCCCTCCTTCAGGTCCCCCAGATCCGTCATCCCACCCCCCTGACGATGTTTGTCCAGGTCCCTTTCACGGTCCGCTCGCCTAGCTGATTCTGGGAGACCGTCTCAAAGACGTAGAAGCCCTTGCCGTCTTTCTCGTAGATCTCCTTGCAGCTGGCGGTGGTCTCGATCACGTCTCCGTCGCAGACCGGCTCGTCCCACTCGAACTCCTGCGAGCCGTGCAGCATCGCCGCGAGGTTGATGCCCACCTCCGGATCGAGGATCGCCGGGCCCATGGCCCGAGCGCTGTAGACGACGCAGAACATCGGCGGGGCGACCAGGTCGCGGTAGCCGGCGGCCTTGGCGGCGTCGTGGTCGCGGTGCACGTCGTTCCCAGCGCCGATCGCATCCGCGAACTCGCGGACCTTCTCGGCCCCGACCTCGTAGGTCGCGGCGGGCCACTGCTTCCCGATTGCGTCGGTCTTGACGGGCATGAGCGACGGGCGATTCTAGGCATTGAGCCGATTTCCGCGCCGCGTGCTGCCCGCCCGGCTAGGGTAGAAACGAGTGTGTCTCCGTTCCTGACAACCCGGGAGCCGGATGGAGGAATGCGATTCCGGCCCTTCGCGATCCCCCTCATCATCGCGGCGATCTGCGTACCGATCGTCGCGGCCATGGGCGCGGCCGGCACCTTCGGCGCCGGCCTCGGAATGGCGGTGGGAGCGGTCGCCGCAACGTCACTGATCGTCTTCGCCGCGCGCTCGCGCCCCGATCGGCGGCTTGAGGTCGCCGGCTCGCGCGACGCCGGGCACCGCGTGCTGGTGGTCGCCGTCGCCGAGGCGACGGCGGGCTCCGCGCAGCGGATCGCCGAACTCGCGGGGTCGGCCGCCGACGTCCGTGTCGTCGTCCCGGTGCCCAGTCATCGCCTCGACCGCTGGCTCTCGGCCGAGGACAAGGCGCGCCGCGAGGCCGAAGGCCGGCTCGCCCGCTCCGCCGGCGCCCTGGTCGCCGCGGGGCTGCCGGTGAGTGGCTCGGTCGGCGACGCCGATCCGGCACAGGCCCTCGAGGACGAGCTGCATGACTTCGCCGCCGACGAGGTGATCCTGCTCACCGACAACGGCAAGGACCCGCTGGCGAAGGTGGAATCGCGGCTCGGGCTGCCGCTCAGGAGGGTCAGCAACCGCTAGTCGCTCGCCTCGCGCTCGCGGGCGTGCTCGATCGCCTGCTCGACGTCGGGAAGAAGCGCGAGGTAGACGCACGAGCCATCGCGCACCTCGAACAGGAACGCGACGTCCATGCTGACCTCGATGCCTGAGCGACCGCGTCCGGTCTGATGGGCCGCCGCGACCACGTGGTGCTCCCCGACCGGGATCGTCTCCGTGATCTCCGCCCTGATGTCCTCCCAGGCCTCGTCCCAGTCCTGAATCCACGTCAGGAAGCCCTCATGCCCATGGAACTCCCCGCCGTTGACGAGCTCGGGAGAGGCGAAGACCTCGACGTCCTCGGAGAGAGTCGCCAGCATCCTGGGGACGTCCCGCGCCGTGTAGGCCTCGAGACCTCCCCTTGCGACCCGCTCGCGCTCGTCTCTACTTGCCACTGCCGTCCATCTCGAGCACGGCCAGGAAGGCCTCCTGCGGGACCTCGACCGCGCCCACCTGCTTCATCCTCTTCTTGCCCTTCTTCTGCTTCTCGAGCAGCTTCTTCTTCCGTGTGACGTCTCCGCCGTAGAGCTTGGCGGTGACGTCCTTGCGCACGGCCTTGACGGTCTCTCGGGCGATCACGTTCGATCCGATCGCCGCCTGCACCGGGACGTCGAACTGCTGTCGCGGGATGGTCTTGCGAAGGCGATCGACCAGCGCGCGGCCCTGCTCGTAGGACGCGTCCCTGTGGACGATCAGCGAGAGTGCGTCGACCTTGTCGCCGGCGAGCAGCACGTCGAGCTTGACCAGATCCGATGGCCGGTTCTCAATCGGCTCGTAGTCGAGTGAGGCGTAACCCTTGCTGCGCGACTTGAGCTGGTCGAAGAAGTCGAGGACGATCTCGGCCAGCGGCAGGTCGTACTGGACCTGCACCCGCGTCGGCGAGAGGTAGTGCAGCCCCACGTGTTGCCCGCGGCGCTTCTGGCAAAGCTCCATCACCGGCCCGACGTAGTCGTTGGGAGTGATGATCGTGGCCCGGATGAAGGGCTCGGAGATCGATTGAATCGCGGCGGGATCGGGCATGTCGGTCGGGCTGCGAACCTCGACCGCCTCGCCCGTGTTGATCAGCGTCACCTCGTAACGCACATTGGGCGTGGTGGCGAGCAGCTCGAGGTCGTACTCGCGCTCGAGCCGCTCCCGGACGATGTCCATGTGCAGCAGGCCGAGGAACCCGCAGCGAAAGCCAAAGCCGAGCGCCTCTGAGGTCTCGGGCTCGTAGGAGAGCGCGGCATCGTTGAGGGCGAGACGGTCGAGCGCGTCTCGGAGGTCCTCGTAGCGATCCGTGTCGATCGGAAAGAGCCCGCAGAACACCATGGGACGGACCTCGCGGTATCCGGGCAGCGCCTCGGCTGCGGAGCGCTCGCGACTAGTGAGCGTGTCGCCGACCCGGAGCTTGGTGACGTCCTTGATCCCCGTGATCACGTAGCCGACCTCTCCCGCCGTCATCCCCGTCGCCGGGGTCATCTTGGGCGTGAAGAATCCGATGTCGTCGATCTCCGCCTGGGTGCCAGCCTGCATCGCCTGGATCAGCTCGCCCTTCGAGAAGCGTCCGTCCACCATCCGCACGTACGCGACCACGCCGCGGTACTGGTCGAACTCGGAGTCGAAGATCAGCGCGCGCGGCGGCGCCTTCGGCTGGCCCTCGGGCGAAGGGATCCTCTGCACGATCGACTCGAGCACGTCGGGGACCCCCTCGCCGGTCTTGGCGGAGATCCGCAGCGCCTCGCCCGGATCGCCGCCGAGCAGGTCCGCGACCTGGGCGGCGACCCCGTCGGGGTCGGCGCCCGGCAGATCGACCTTGTTGAGGACCGGGATCAGCTCGAGCCCCGCGTCGACGGCGGCGTAGGCGTTGGCGACGGTCTGCGCCTCGACGCCCTGCGCCGCGTCCACCACCAGCAGCGCTCCCTCGCAGGCGGCGAGGCTGCGAGAGACCTCGTACGAGAAGTCGACGTGGCCGGGGGTGTCGATCAGATGGAGGTGGTAGGTCTCCCCGTCGGCGGCTCCGTAGGCGACCCGCACCGCCTGGGCCTTGATCGTGATGCCGCGCTCGCGCTCGAGCTCCATGGAGTCCAGCATCTGTGGCACGTGCGTGCGCGCGTCCACGGCGCCGGTCAGCTCGAGGATGCGGTCGGCGAGCGTCGACTTGCCGTGGTCGATGTGGGCGATGATCGAGAAGTTGCGGATCCGGTCCATCTGCGGAGAGAAAGGGTAGGGGGCGTGCCGCGCCGGAAGTAGAGTCCGGCCCGTGGAGTGGAGCCAGGGCCGATACGAGCGCACCGCGGAACAGCTGCTCCCGGCCGCCGAGGTCGTGGTCGAGCGAGCCGCGCCGGTCGAGGGCGAGCGCGTCGTCGACGTCGGCTGCGGGACCGGCAATGCCGCGCTGCTCGCCGCCGAGCGCGGCGGGGAGGTGACCGGCGTCGATCCGGCCCAGCGGCTGCTCGACGTCGCCGCGGGGCTGGCGGCAGAACGCCGGCTCGAAGCGAGCTTCGTCGTCGGCGAGGCGGCCTCGATGCCCCTGCCGGACTCGAACGCCGACGTCGTGCTCTCCGTCTTCGGCGTCATCTTCGCGCCCGACCCGAAGGCGGCAGCGGCCGAGATCGCCAGGGTGCTGGCGCCCCGCGGCCGGATCGTGATCACCGCCTGGATCCCTGAGGGGGCGATCTCCCGGGCGGTCCGCCTCAGCCGCCAAACCGTGGCGGAGATACTCGGGCAGCCACCCGGCTCACCGCCATTCCCGTGGCACGAAGCCGAGGCGCTGCGCGAGCTCTTCGCGCCACATGGGTTCGGCGTGGCGGTCGAGGAGCAGACCATCGCCTTCACCGCCTCCTCGCCCGAGGCCCATGTCGACTCGGAGGCCGAGACCCACCCGCTGGCGGTGGCGGCGCGACCCGTGCTCGAGCGAGCCGGGCGGGCGGAGGAGCTTCGCGGTCGGCTTCTGCAGATCTACGAGGAGGCCAACGAGGACCCCTCGGCCTTCCGGGTGACCAGCCGCTACGTGGTCGCGGAGATCGCTCCGTAGCGGGCGACGATGCGGTCGTAGTTGATCCGCATCAGCTCGATCACCTCGTCGACGTCGTCCTGCGTCTCGATCCGGCGAGCGGCCATTCCGAGCTTGCCGGGGAAGACGGGATGATCGACGACCATGCCGCGCTCCCGCAGGGCGGCGCCGAGCTCCTTGCCGAAGCTGAAGTGGGCCGCGTGGTCGCCGTGAAGATGGCCCACCTCGTGCCCGCCGACCCGAAAGCCGTACTCGCCTCGCTTCCCGTAGCCGGCCTCGACTCCGTCCCAAGCCGTCACGGTGTCTGTGATCTGCTCGCTGGGTGTCCTCGTCTCTTCGAACACGGGGCCTCCTCGGGGTGGGATGGAGCTATCAAGCTACAAGCTCAAGTGAACTTGAGGTCAAGGGAGGATCCTGCTTTGCTGTTGCGATGGACGACCTTCTGACGATCAGCGAGGTGGCGAAGCGCAGCGGCGTGGCCGCCTCCGCCCTGCGCTTCTACGAGGACCGCGACCTGATCTCCTCCGAGCGGACCGGCTCGGGTCATCGTCGATACCCCCGCTCGGTGCTCCGGCGGATCGCGTTCATCGTCTTCGCCCAGCGGGTGGGGTTGACGCTGGCCGAGATCGCGGAGGAGCTCTCCAAGCTGCCCCCCGACCGGGCGCCCAACCGCAGCGACTGGTCCCGGCTCTCGGCCGGCTGGACCTCCCGGATCGACGCGCGGATCGCCGAGCTCGAGCGCCTCCGCGCCGGGCTCACCGAGTGCATCGGTTGCGGCTGCCTCTCGCTCTCACGGTGCAAGCTCGCCAACCCCGGGGACCGGGCGGCGAGGTCGGGACCCGGCCCGCGCTATTGGGTCGGCGACCCGCGCCCGGCCTAGTCCGCGCCGGTTGAGCCTCGATCTCCGCGCGAACGGCCTCCCCGCTATCCCTCGTCGTCCTCTCCGCTCTCCGCCGCGGTGAGCAATCTCTCCGGGTCGTTTGACCACTCAAATCGTGTGAGCCGTCCCTCGCGGATGGTGAACAGCATCCCCATGCGCTGGCGAACCTCGATACCGCTGCCGCGGCCCTGGAACAGGACCTCCGCGATCAGGCCGACCCGGTCGCCGAGCTCAACTCGCCGTTCGACCTCGATCCGGATCGAGCTGTAGGCGCGACGAAAGGCCGATTCCGCCTCCTCGAATCCGCCGCGTCCCTGGCGTGTGCCCGTCTCGATGGCGTCGCCTGGATTCACCCACTCGATGTCGCTGTCCATCAGCTCGGGAGGCAGCGCCCTCAAGTCCCTCCAGAGGTCGAGAATCCGCCTGACTGTCTCGGTGTTCGAGGCGATCTGGCAAGTATCCCGGCCAGGGCGCTCGCGGCATACTGCTCGCGTGACGGACCCGAACGTCGAGCTGCTCCAGGGTCACTACGACGCGTGGAACCAAGGCGACCTCCAGTGGGTGCTCGATCACTGCACGCCGGACTGCGAGTTCCGGACGGCGCAGATCCTGCCCGACACCGAATCGTCTTACCGCGGGCACGAGGGGATCGAGCGGTTCTGGCATACGTGGCGCGATCCCTGGGAGAGCCTGCGGATCGAGGTCGAGCGAATCGAGCCGGTCGGCAACGACAGGGTGCTGGCCCTGCTCCGCTTCCGGGGGCGAGCAAGGGACGGGCTCGAGGCGTCGCTCGAATACGGGCACCTCTGCACGGTGGAGGGGGGCCTTGCGAGCCTGCTGATCGGGTTCTCCGACTGGGATTCCGCCCTCGAGGCGGCCGGGCTCCCGGGTTAGATCCGCCGCACGAGCCGCATGATCTGCCCCGCCTCCGGGACGCGCAATGCCAGAACGGCCCCGAAGTAGGCGGCGAAGCCGGTGGCGAGGCCCGCGCCCAGCGAGATGATCTGGGCGACCGTGCTGCGGCCGAGCGCCTGGTCGAGCCCGTCCCAGACCAGATAGCTCACCACCGCGAGGAGGGCCGCGGCGGCGAGTATGCGCGCGGTCGTCGGCACCAGCCGCCCCAGCTCGAGGCCATGGAGCTGGCGGCGCAAGATCACCGACTGGGCGACCACGCTGGAGACGGTCGCGATCACCGTGGCGGCGACCACGCCGCCGATCCCGAACGGCGAGTAGAGCGCGAAGGAGAAGATGATGTCCACGATGAGGTTGGATCCGGCCACCGCGGTCGGGACCCAGGGCCGCTGCAGGCTGAAGAAGGTGCGGGTCAGCATCAGGTAGAGCCCGTTGAACGGCAGCGAGAAGGCGAACCAGAAGAGCGCCTGCGCCACGAGGTGCGTCTGGTGAGCGTCGAACTCCCCGCGCTGGTAGATGAGCCGCGTCATCGGCACCGAGAGGACCAGCACCGCCGCGGCGGCCGGGATCAGCAACAGCAGGATCTGCCGCATCCCGTTCGACATCGTCGCCCGGAGGTTGTCCCACTCCTGCCTCGCGGCGAACCGGGCGAGCGTCGGGAAGGTCACCGTCGCAACGGCGACCGAGAAGATGCCCTGGGGCAGCATGTAGATGCGGAACGCCTTGTCGATCGCCGCCGGCGCCTGATCCGAGATGAGGGTCCCGACGATGCTGTTGAGGAGCAGGTCGAAGTTGATCAGCCCGAGGCTGAGGGTCACCGGCAGCATCAGCAGCAGCACCCGGCGCACCTCGGGCAGGTGCCAGTCCATGCTCAGCACCGGGCGAAACGGCGTGTTGCGCAGGTCCCAGGCCGGGATGGCCAGCTGCACCGCGGTGCCGACCAGGACCCCGATTGCGTAAGCGTAGATGCGGTCGTTGCCGTGGAAAGCGGGCTCCAGCAGGACCAGCACGAGGATGATCACGAGGTTCCAGAAGAAGGGCGAGATCGCGAACGCCGCGAAGCGGTCGTAGCTGTTCAGAACCCCGACGACCATGCCGGTCGCGCCGAGCATGATCAGGATCGGGAAGAGGATCTGCGAGAGCGTGACGGTGAGGTCGAGGATCGTGCCGCTGAAGCCGGGGGCGAAGAGCGGCGTGATCAGCGGAGCCGCAAGCACGAAGATCGCGGTGATCGCTCCGAGCACCAGCGTGACGAGATAGATCAGGGTCGACGCGAGCCGGAACGCCTCTCGTTTGTTGCCCTTCTCGAGCTGCTCCGTGAAGACCGGCACGAACGCCGCCTGGATCGCGGCGTCCGCGAACAGCGAGCGGACCAGGTTCGGCACCTGGAACGCGATCGTGAACGCGGACATCGGCCCGCTGATCCCGAAGTAGCTCGCCGCCACGATCTCCCGGGCCAGCCCGGCCACGCGCGAGAACGCAGTGGCGAGCGAGAAGAAGGCGGTCGAGCGGCCGAGGCGCCCCTCGCGCTCGTCGAACTCCGGCGGGACGAACGGCGTGGTCGGCGTCGGCGCCGGGATCGCCATGAAGGCCGAGGTGTCCATCGAGACCGCCTCATGACGCCGCTCGATGCGCTCCGCCTCCCTGACCCGGACGTCCTCCTGCGTGGCCTCGGCCTCGGGTTCGTGGCCCGGAGGCAGAAAGGGCCTGCCCGGATCGAGCTCCTCGTCCGGTCGCATGGCGGGGAACTCGCCGGTCGACGGATCGAACGGCTCCGGCGGAACCGGGGGCTCACCGCCCAACTGCTTCTCGCCGTCGCCCCGCTCGGTCATTGCTCTATTCTCTTCGCCGCCCGCCTCGCGGGTCTTTTCATGGCCAATATCGCCTCACAGAAGAAGCGGAACGCGCGCTCAGAGCGTGAGCGGCTCGAGAACCTGCGCTTTCGGAGCTCGGTGAAGACTCATTTCAAGCGCCTCGAGGCGGCCGTGCAGTCGGGCGACGCCGACACGATCGCGAACGAGCACAAGGCGCTCGTCTCGAGGATCGACAAGGCCGTCCAGAAGGGCGCCCTGCATCGCAACACCGGCGCCCGCAAGAAGTCCCGGGCCGCCGGAATCGCCGGCTCGGTCTCCAAGTAGCGCTCATCGCAGAGCCCAGGCCAACGGCTCGGTGTCGTCGGGCACCAGGCCGAGCGCCCTGCGCAGCGAGAGCGTGAACGCGACTCCCTCGGCGTAGTCGGAACCGCCTCGGGACCAGAGCTCGAGGTCGGCCAGCGCGCGAATCGAGGCGTCGAGGTCCTCGGGCGTCCGGTCCTTGACCTTCGAGACGAGCATCTTCGCCGCATAGGGATGCATCGAGAGGCCCTTCGCCACCTCGCCGGGCGGCCTGCCGGCCTCCAATTCCGTGGCCGCCCTCAGAGCCTGGTGCAGGCGCGGCGCGAGCGAGTAGACGATCCGCGGCAGGGCCTCGCCCTGGGCGACCAGGCGCTCCGCGACCCGCATCGTCTCCACGTCGTCTCCGGCGACCACGGCGTCGGCGAGGGTCCAGATCGCCTCCTCGGACGTGTCCGACACCATCGCCTCGAGGTCCTCCACGCCGACGCTTCCCCCCTCCCCCGCCCACAGCGCGAGGCGCTCCAGCTCGGTGCGCAGCCGCATGGGCCTGGGGCCGATGCGCTCGACGAGCAGCCGGGCCGCGGTCGGCTCGAGGGCGAAGCCGAGCTCCCTGGCCTCCGCGACGAGCTGCTTGGGCAGCTCCCGCTCCCTGGGCACCTCGAACGACAGCACCTCGCCGCCCGCCGACTCGACCGCCTTCTCGAGCCCGGCGGGAGCCTTGCCGTGGGCCACGAGCGCGACCGTCGTCTCCGGCGGGATCTGGGAGAGCGCCTCGACCGCGCGGCCGACGTCGGCCTTGCCCCAGCCCTCGATGCCGTCCACCAGCAGGTACCTGCGGGAGGCGATCAGCGAGATCGCCGCGAGCGAGCCGACCAGCGCATCGACGTCCGGAGAGCGCCGGCCGTCGCCCGCCTCGAAGAGCTCGAGTGCGCCGGGCCCGCCCTCGTGCTCGGCGCGCTCACGCAGGCGCCCGCGGGCCCGAGCGATCTTCGCCTCGTCACTGCCGGTGATCAGATACGCCGGCTTCATCTCCGCCATGCGGCCGAGTCTAGGGACGAGTGGCGATGGCGAGCTCCGGGGCCGCCAGGGCTACCCGCGGCCCGCGTCCACAATCCACCCGGCTCCGCTCGCGTCGATGTCGATCTCGCCCTGGCGATCGGTGCGCATCGTGGGTACGCCGTGCGAGCGGAGCTCCGAGACGGTCTGGGCCGTGGGATGCCCGTACGGATTGCCCGCGCCGACCGAGATGACCGCGAGCTTCGGAACCGATCGCTCGAGCAAGTCCGGAAGCCCGGCATCCGCCGAGCCGTGGTGGGAGACCTTGAGCACGTCGATCGGGCCAGGGTCCATCGGAACGGATTCCGCCTCGGCGTCGCCGGTGAGCAGCATCGTGAAGTGGCGCCACCGCGCGACCAGCACCAGGCAGAGCGGGTTCGGGTCCTCCCCGGTCTCGCCGAGCAGCTCGCGCGGCGGCCAGAGCGCGCTCAGGTGGAGGGCGCCCGAGTCGACCTCGCCTCCCTCCGCGAGCTGGAAGGGCTCGGCGCCGGCCGCGAGCGCGGCTCGGCGCAGCCGGGGATCGGCCCGCCCGTAGACGAGCCGGCCGACGCGAATCGAGCGGAGCAGATCGCCGAGGTCCCCGGCGTGATCCGACTGGTCGTGCGAGATCACGATCGCGGCCAGCGAGTCGACCCCGAGCTCGCGCAGGCGGTCCTCCACCCCGTCGCCCGGCGGCCCGGTGTCGACCAGGACCGGGTCGCCATCGGGCGGTTCGAGCAGGATCGAGTCGCCCTGGCCCACGTCCAGTACACGCACCACCAGGTCGGTCGCAGATCGTGGCAGGCCCGGATGACCGCTAGACGGCCACAGCGCGAGCACGGCGACGGCGACCATGGCCACCGCTGCCATCCCGCCGAACCGGCCTGCAGTGACCAGCGAACCGAGGCCATCCCGACGCTGCAGCCGGCGGATCAGCATCTCCATCGCTCCGAGCAGGAAGGCGTAGGCGGCTAGGACCGACCACACCGATCGCAGATGGACGGTGAGCAGCGCCCAGCGAGGGGCCGCCAGCCAGTGCGCGATCTGCGCGATGTAGGCGAGGCAGAGGGAGTCCAGCCAGTTGAGCGGCTCGACGGGAGCCAGCGGCAGCTGGCCCGCGATCCCGGCCAGCATGCCCAGCCACATGGCCGGCGCGACCGCAGGCAGCGCGAGCACGTTCGCGGGCAGCGCCGCCGGAGAGAACTGGTCGAAGGCAGCGGCCATCAGCGGCGCGGTCGCCACGGTGGCGGCGACCGTGACGGCGATCCCCTCGACCAGCGCCCGCCGCACCGAACCCCGCGCCGCGTCGCCAGAGAGGGCGTTCGCGAGGCGCCCCGACCAGAGCAGGATGCCGACGACCGCAGCGAAGCTGAGTTGCCAGCCGACGTCTCCCTCCGCCCTCGGGTTGATCGCGAGCGTGACCACGGCGGCCAGCAGCACCGCGTACCAGCGGGAGCGCGGCCGGTCCGCCAGGGCCGCGATCAGCCCGGCCGCGCCCATCACCCCCGCCCTCTGGATCGAGGGACCGGCCCCCGTGACGGGCACGTAGATCGCGATCAGGCAGAGCGCTCCGATCAGCCGGGCGCGCAACGTCAGCCCGAGCACGGCCAGCAGCGGCCAGGCGAGAACGCAGAGCAGGATCACGTTCTCGCCGCTGACCGCGAGCAGGTGGGTGAGGTTCGAGCGCTGGAAGTCGTCGCGGGTCCGGTGATCGATGCGGTCGTCCTCGCCGAGCACGAATCCGCGCGCGAGCGCCGCCTCCCGCTCCGGCATGCCGCGGGCGAGCGCCACCTCGGCCCGGGTTCGGATCCCGTCGATCCAGCCGGCCAGGCCACCGCGCCGCCCGGGCCGTGGCTCGATCCGGTCGGTCCGCAGGGTCATCGCGATGCCCTGACGGCGCAGATACGCGGCCCGCCACGGCTCGGGTTCCTCGAGAACGCCCTCGGCGCTCACCTCCGAGCCCACCCTGAGATCGCCGACTGGCTCGGGGGCAACCACCAGAACCCGTCCAGCCGCTGAGTCCACCCGCACGTCGACCTCGTCGCCGTTGCGGCGAGGGACGCCGGCGACGAAGCCGTCGACGCGGCCGTGCAGGCCGGGGCGCGCTCGGAGAGCGCCGTTGTCGAGCGCGTGCAGCCTGGCGCCGCCGGCGAGCAGGCCCGCCAAGGCGGCGACCAACCCCACGAGCGCCAGCCAGGTCCGAGCGGGTCCCTCCGATCCGCCTGCGGGCGGCCGGACAGCCGCCAGGAGGATCACCGCGATGGGAGCGCCCCCGGCGACCGCCGGCGCTGGATTCGGATCGGCGAGCGTCGCGAGGGCCAGGCCGACGGCGAGGCCGGCGAGCGCCGCGAAGCGCCATTCGCCCAACCAGCGACCGTCATCCCAGCCCGCTTCGGGCGCGCGTTTCACTCAGTGGTCACGTGGTACGCGGGAGTGAACGCAGCTTTGACCGAACGGAGGAGCGATGGCGACGAGCCACGAACAGAGGAAGCGCGGGCCCCGGCAGCGCGCCCAGGACGGACCCGAGCAGGCCCGACTCGATCAGCGCCGTGCCGACATGCAGGCGGCCGAGGGCCACGCGGGCAGCATTCCGCGGGGCAATCAGCAGCCCGAGCAGGAGAACGTCGGCCACCGCCGCCACGAGTGGGACCGGCTGCTCGGCCACTGAGAGGGCTCTTCCCGCCGCGGACACGCTCAGGGCTGTAGCGCGGCCCTGAGCGTTTCCATGGTCGACGGGCCGATGCCGTTGACCTCATCGAGCTGGTTGATCGAGGAGAGGCCCCCGTGCTGGTCGCGAAACTCGATGATCTTCTGCGCCGTCACGGGGCCGATGCCCTCGATCCCATCGAGCTGCTCGGCGGTGGCGCTGCCAAGGCTGATCGGCCCGGTCTGACCCCCGGCCGCCGCGGTCGCGGCGAAGGTGCCCCGACCCGGCACGACGACCTGCTGCCCGTCGCTGAGCCGGGCGGCGAGGTTGATCGCGTCCCGGTTCGCTCCGTGGTCGAAGCCGCCGGCCCGCCTGACCGCGTCCGTCACCCGGGAACCGGCCGGCAGCCGGTAGACCCCCGGGCGCTGGACTGCCCCGGCCACGTGCACGACCACGTCCCCCGTCCCCTGATCCGCATGCGAGGAATCGGCCGCGAAGCTGAGCGCGGCGCCGCCTGCCGGGCCCCCGCCACTCGAGCGGACCCAGCGCGCGCCGATCAGCAGAACGGCGATCGCAATCGCCCCGTAGACCAGCAATTGAGAGCGGCTCAGCTCGGGCACGTGCCGAGCCTGGTCGCGCCGGCTGCGCGAGAGAGCTGCGCTAGGTCACGGATCAGCGCCGGAACAGGGTCTGCTCAGCGCACGGTGAAGCCCGGCAAACCCTCGGGCTCCTCGTCCTCCACCTCGACGGATGCAACCTCGGCGCGACTGGGGCCCCGCCGGCAGAACTCGACCATCTGATCCACGGCGGCAGGATCCCCCTCGAAGACGGCCTCGACCGCCCCGTCCGGCGTATTGCGAACCCAGCCGGCCAGCCCCGCGGACTCGGCGCGGCGCCGGGTGGTGTCCCGGAAGAAGACCCCCTGGACCCGCCCGCTGACGAGGACCCGCTTGCGGGTCAGGGAGCTACTCCTCGTCGTCGTACTCGGAGGCGGCGCCGACGCCGGTCCGACCGAAGACCTCCGAGGCGGTGACCGGCGGTGACTGGACCGAGACGCAGCAGAGGTCCGCCGAGTTCCCGTTGGCGATCGAGTGGTCGGTGGCCGGCGGGACCAGGACGAGGTCGCCCTCGGCGACCTCCTGGGTGTCCCCGGCGACGGTCATCGTGCCGCGCCCGCTGACCACGATGTAGACCTGCTCGGCCTCCTCGTGCGAGTGCAGCTCCTGGTCGATGCCGGCCGGGACCTCCAGCCAGGTCACGGACATGTTGCGGGAACCGAGCTCCCCCGCGTCCATGAGGATGTGATTGCGGAGCCTGTGCCACTCCTCCGTGGGAGCTTCCGCGAGCCGCCTGACCAGCACGGGGCCTTTCTAGCAGATCATCCTTTTACGACAAGGTTTACGAGCCGACCCGGGACGACGATCTCCTTGACGATCGCCTTCCCGTCCAGGTGGCGCTGGACGTTCTCGCTCTGCCGGGCGAGCTCGAGCAGCTGCTCCTCCGACGCGTCGCTCTCCACCTCGATCCGGTCGCGCAGCTTGCCGTTCACCTGGACAACCAGCATGTAGGTGTCGCGCTCGAGCAACGCCGGGTCCGCCTCCGGCCAGGGCTCCTCCCAGACCCGCTCGCCCGCGAGCCACTCGTAGACCTCCGCGCCGAGGTGCGGTGCGAATGGAAACAGGAGCGAGGCGGCCGTCGCGGTTGCGAAGCGGACGGCTGCGGCTCCGGTCCCGTCGTCGTAGAGGCCGTCCTTGAGCCGGTAGATCTCGTTGACGAGCTCCATCACCGCGGCGATCGCCGTGTTGAACTGGAAACGGGGCTCGATGTCGCGCGTCGCCTTGTCGATCGCCCAGTGCGCCTTCGCCAGCACCACGCGGGCATCGCCCACCGCTCCGTCCGTGGTCCCGCCGGCCTCGGTGCGCTCGGCGACCTCGGTACCCAGCCGCCAGAGCCGGGAGAGAAACCGGAAGATCCCCTCTGCGCCCTCGTCCGACCAGTCGCCGCCCTTGATCGGAGGGCCCATGAAGCAGATGTAGGTCCGCAGGGTGTCCGCCCCGAACCGGTCCACGTACTCGGCGGGGCTCACCGTGTTGCCGCGGGACTTGGACATCTTTGCCCCGTCTCGGGTGATCATCCCCTGCGTGAAGAGGCTCGCGAAGGGCTCGCGCGCCTCGAGCAGCCCCATGTCGTGCAGCGCCTTCACAAAGAAGCGCGCGTACATCAGGTGGAGGATCGCGTGCTCGACCCCGCCGATGTACTGGTCGACGGGCATCCAGTAGTCCGCGACCTCCTTCGCCCAGCACTGCTCGTCGTTCTTCGGGTCGAGGTAGCGCAGGAAGTACCAGGAGGAGTCAACGAAGGTGTCCATCGTGTCCGTCTCGCGGCGCGCCTCGCCTCCGCATGAGGGACAGTCGGTCCGCACCCACTCCTCGGCGGCCGCCAGGGGGCTCTTTCCCTTGGGCGCGTAATCCTCGATGTCCGGGAGCAGGACCGGGAGCTGGTCCTCCGGGACCGGCACCATCCCGCATTCGTCGCAGTAGGTGATCGGGATCGGCGCCCCCCAGTAGCGCTGCCGCGAGACCAGCCAGTCCCGCAGGCGGTAGTTGACGGCCGGCTTGCCGCGATCCTCGGAGCTGAGCCAGTCGACGATCTCGTCGTAGGCCTCGCGGTTGTTCTCGCCGTCGAAGCGGTCGGAGTTGACCATCTGGCCGTCGCCGCTGTACGGGAGGCCCTCGTCGTCGCGCGCCTGCTCGGGGTCGGTTCCTTCGATTACCCGCCGGATCGGCAGGTCGTAGGCCCTCGCGAAGTCGTAGTCGCGCTCGTCGTGGGCCGGCACGGCCATGATCGCGCCGGTCCCGTACTCCATCAGCACGTAATCCGCGACGAACATCGGGATCCGCTCTCCGTTCACGGGGTTGATCACCTCGCGGCCCAGGGGAACGCCGGTCCTCTGGCGCCCTTCGTCGGCGCGCTCCTCGGCCGAGGAGCGAGCGGACTCGTTGACGTAGTCGCGGACCGCCTGCTCGTTCTCGGTCCCGGCGGCCAGACGCTCGAGCTCGGGATGCTCGGGCGCGACCACGAAGAACGTCGCGCCGAAGAGCGTGTCCGGCCGGGTGGTGAACACCGGGAAGTCGAGGTCGAGCTCGTCGCAGCGGAAGATCACCTCGGCGCCCTCGGAGCGGCCGATCCAGTTGCGCTGCATGGTCACCACGTTCTCGGGCCAGGACTCGAGCAGCTCGAAGTCGTCGAGCAGCTGCTGGGCGTACTCGGTGATCCGGAAGAACCACTGCTCGAGCTTCCGCTGCTCGACCAGCGTCCCGCAGCGCTCGCAGTGCCCGTCGATCACCTGCTCATGGGCGAGCACGGTCGCGTCCTTCGGGCACCACTGCACCGGCGCCTCGTGCCGGTGTGCGAGCCCCCGCTCGTACAGCTTCAGGAAGATCCACTGCGTCCACCGGTAGTAGGAGGGCTCATGAGTGCCGAACTCGCGGGACCAGTCGATGGAGATGCCCCAGCGGCGGAACTGCTCGCGGAACGAGACGATCGACTTCTCCGTCGCCTCGCGGGGATGCTCGCCGGTGTTGATCGCGTTGTTCTCGGCGGGCAGGCCGAACGCGTCGTAGCCCATCGGATGCAGGACGCTGAAGCCGCGGCGCCTGCGGAAGTGGGCGACCGCGTCGCCGACCGAGTACGTCTTCAGGTGGCCGACGTGGGGCTCGCCCGACGGGTAGGGAAGCATCTCGAGCACGTAGCTCTTCGGCGCAGAGGCGTCGAACTCGGGCACCCCCGGGTTCGCCACGACCCAGGTGTTCTCCGCGTCCCAGACGAGCTGCCACTTGCGCTCGATCGCCTGCGGGTCGTAGCGGTCGCCCCCGGGCTGCGGGGATGGGGCCTCTGTCCCGGATGTCGTCATGTCGCGGCCAGTTTACGAGCGGGCCGGACGCGCGCGGCCGCGGCGTATATTCAGAAGCCGACTTGAACGGCCGCCACAAACGCCGCGGCCGGATCGAAGGAGGAATTCGCGATGTCGAGGTTGATCAGGCTGGACCGGACAGGTCACACCGAGCTGGCGAGCTGGACGGCCGAGGACGCCGACTCCCAGCGCGCTGCGATCGAGGCGTTCCGCCGCGAGCTCGACGAGGGCATGCTCGCGAGTGCGACGCTGCCCGATGGATCGGCGGAGGTCGTGCGCGAGCTGCCTCTTGACGCGCAGCTCGTCGTGATGCGGCGCCCGATTATGGGAGGGTGCTCCGAGGCGTAGCCGAGGAGCAACCCGATTGATGGCGAAGCCGTGAACGGCGTCCTCGCCGAGGCCGCCGCGATGCCGTGGCGGCGGCGGACCAGCGAGAAGAGCCTCGGCCGCGAGGGCCGGATCTGGACGCTGTGGAGCATCGGGATCGCGGTCACCTTCGGCGTGCCCGCCGCGCTGCTCGTCTGGCTGGAGCCGCTGGCCTTCCCGGTCTCGGCGATCTTCCTGGGCCACGGCATCGCCGTGCTTCACCTGCAGGCGCGGAGGGGGGCTCACGGCGTGAAACCGATCGGAGCGCCCGCGCATCAGGCCGAGCGGACCGCGCTGGGGCTGCTTGGGGACCTGGTCGGGCACGAGTCGCGAGACCTGCTCACGGACACCGGCCTCGCGCTGCAGCGGGGCCGTCTCGGAACCTGGCTGGTCGGCGAGGAGGGCGCGATCCTGGTCCGCCCCGGTGGCCACCGGGTCCACTGCTTCTGCGTGCGGGTGGGCGAGGGCGCCGACCTGCCTGCCGGCGACCGCGTCGCGCATCTGCTCCTCGCCCTGCGCGAGGACGAGCAGGGGTTCGCCACGGTCGCGAACCGGAACTTCTCCGGAGCCACGTGGCGCGTCAGGATGGAGCTGCCGAAGCGGTGCCGCCCCGCGCTAAGCGACGCGCGGGCCGCCGGTTAGCTCTCCTGCGCCTGGATCTCCTTGACCTTGCCCTCGAGCTGCTCCATCACCGCGGGGTCCCGGAGCGTCGTCACGTCGCCGAGCTCTCGACCCTCGCCGATGTCCCGCAGCAGCCGGCGCATGATCTTGCCGGAGCGGGTCTTCGGCAGGTCACCGGCCCAGATGATGCGCTTCGGGCGGGCGATCTTCGAGATCCGATGCGCGACGTGATCGTTGATCTCCCTCTCGATCTCCTCCGAGCCATCCAGACCGCCCTCGAGCGTGACGAAGGCGCAGATCGCCTGACCGGTGTCCTCGTCGTGGATCCCGATCACGGCGCATTCGGCGACCTTCGGGTGTGAGACCACGGCGGACTCGACCTCCGCGGTGGACAGGAGGTGGCCGGAGACGTTGACCGCGTCGTCAGCCCGGCCCAGGAGCCAAAAGTAGCCGTCCTCGTCCTTGCGGGCGGCGTCACCTACGTAGTAGCTCTTCGCGAACTTGTTGTAGTAGGTGTCCTTGTAGCGCTCCTTCTCCCTGTAGAGCGTGCGGAGCATCCCCGGCCACGGCCGGCGGAGAACGAGGTACCCCTGGTCTCCCTCGACCACGTTGCCCTGCTCGTCGACCACCGCGGCGTCGATGCCGGGGAGTGGTTTGGTCGCTGAGCCCGGCTTCGTCTCGGTCAGGCCCGGAAGGGGGCTGATCAGGATGTGGCCGGTCTCGGTCTGCCACCAGGTGTCGACGATCGGGCAGCGTTCTCTCCCGATCACCTCGTAGTACCAGAGCCACGCCTTCGGGTTGATCGGCTCCCCGACGGTGCCGAGCAGCCGCAGCGACGAGAGGTCGTGCTTCGCCGGGTGCTCGGGGCCCCATTTCATGCAGGCTCGGATCGCCGTCGGGGCCGTGTAGAAGATCGTCGCCCTGTATCTCTCCGCGATCTCCCACCAGATGTCCTTGTCCGGATAGTCCGGAGCGCCCTCGTACATGATGCTCGTCGTCCCGTTGGCCAGGGGCCCGTACACGATGTAGGAGTGCCCGGTCACCCAGCCCACGTCGGCAGAGCACCAGTAGACGTCGGATTCCGGCTTCAGGTCGAACACGTAGCGGTGGGTGAAGGTGACACCCACCATGTATCCACCCGTCGTGTGCAGGACGCCCTTCGGCTTGGCCGTCGAGCCCGAGGTGTAGAGCACGAAGAGCGGATGCTCGGCCCCGAGCGGCTCGGGCGGGCATTCGTCGTCGGCGCGCTCGATCTCCTCGTCGAACCAGACGTCGCGGCCCTCCTTCATCTCGCAATCCGTGTTCGTGGCGCGGACGACGAAGATCGTCTCGATCGAGGAGACCCCGTCCATCTCGTCGTCGACCTCGCTCTTGATCGGGGCGGTCTTGCCCTTGCGGCGGGCCCCGTCGACCGTGATCAGAGCCTTGGCATCGGAGAACTCCATCCGCTCGCGAACGGCCTCCGGGGAGAACCCGCCGAAGACGACGTTGTGCGGTGCGCCGATGCGGGCGCAGGCCAGCATCGCGATCGCCACCTCCGGGATCATCGGCAGGTAGATCCCGACGACGTCGCCCTTGCCGACGCCGTGGGACTTGAGCGCGTTGGCGAAGCGCTGCACGTCGCGGTGGAGCTCGGCGTAGGTGATGTCGCGCTCCTCGCCCTCCTCCCCGCGCCAGTGGTAGGCGACCCGGTCGCCGTTGCCGGCCTCGACGTGGCGGTCGAGGCAGTTGTAGGAGACGTTCAGCGTGCCGTCCGCGAACCACTTGTAGAAGGGCGCCTCGGACTCGTCCAGCGTCTGCGACGGCTTCTCCATCCAGTCGATCAGCTCCTCGGCCTGGCGCGACCAGAAGCCCTCCAGGTCGCTGGCCGCCTCCTCGTACATCGACTCGTCGGTGACCAGCGCCTCCTTCCGGAATTCCTCGGGCGGCGGGAACTTCTCGATGTCGAGCATCGACTCGAGCTGCTTCTCGAGATCCTCGGTCCTCACCTCAGTCGCCATTCTCTCCTCACTCATTCTCGAAAGTCCATGGAGGCAACTTATCGCGGCAGTCCGGCCAGGCCACAATCGGCGTCTCCGGCGCTTGCCGTGACCCGGCCGTCTGTCGTCATCAACGGGTTGCGCCTCGCTGCTCTTGCGGCGCACCCTCGCATCTCAGCTGTGGAGCTCCCTTACCGGCAGCACCACCCGGACGAACATCGTCCGCGGCGCGCGCGAAATCAGTGAGTTGCCTGCCGGTCGCCCCCGGCACGGCGTTCGGCAGCCCGATTCCCAGTTCCATGCCGCTCCTCTCGCCGGTCCTATATTCGGTTCGTGGCTGACCCTGTACCTACCGAGTTGCTTGGGTGGGCAAAGGACCTGCTGGAGAGCGCGCGGGTCGGACGGCTGGGATTGCTCGACGGGGAGGGTGCTCCGCGGGTGCTGCCGGTGACCTTCACCCTCGCCGGCGGCCGGATCTGGAGCGCGATCGACCGCAAGCCGAAGCGGTCAAGGGAGCCGGCCCGGCTGCGCTTCCTGCGGCGAGATCCGAGGGCGGCGCTGACGGTCGATCGCTACTCGGGGGACTGGGACGAGCTCGCCTGGGTGCAGGTGATCGGGATGGTCTCGATCCTCGATGCGAGCGAGGGGGCCGTCGGCCTCGAGGCGCTCATCGCGAAGTACGAGCAGTACCGGGCGGAGCCGCCTCCGGGGCCGCTGCTGGCTCTGGAGCCTCTCCGGTACGTGTACTGGCGAGCGGCGGATCCGGAGGGCCGAGGCGCGCGTAGCGGCGGCCCCGGCGGGTGATCAGGATCGAGTCCCCGGCTGCAGCACGTTCCATCCAGTAGCCGAACTTCTCGCGGAACTCGTGCGCGCCTACGGCGATGTCGTCGTCGGCGGGAGGAGTGGAGCTAGGGGGACTCGAACCCCCGACCTTTCGGCTGCCAGCCGAACGCTCTCCCAACTGAGCTATAGCCCCGAGCTGGTACTCACCTGCAAGGTTAATGCAGGCACGTTGGCTATTTCGTGGCGGGCTGACCCGCAAATGCAGTTGCCTCTTGCCCTCTGCGAGACGGATCGGAACAACGAAGCATTTGTCCAATTCGCCGCAGTACACGCCGATTGCGTCCACCTCCGTGGCCGAGTACGTACTCGTGACGTAGCCCTTCGGCGTGTGTCGCGAGCCGCCCACCCGCACGCAGATGACTCCGAGCTCTCGATCCAGAGCGCCCCACTTGCACTGAACCCGGAGAACGCGATGGCCCAGATCGAAGAGGAGGTCGTAGCGGCCGTGTTCGGCGACCGGCTTGAGCACATCTATTCCTGCCTTGATCGCCTCCAGGGCGATCGCCGCCTCGGCGATATTGCCCTTGTCGTTGGATGTCAGCACCCGGCGATACTCGCGTGGGTGGCGTGGCGCGATTCGCGCTGAGTGTCAGGTATGTGTCGCGAGAGTGCGTCGAGAGACGCGCGCTACGCGGCGCGGTCCTGCTCGCGCCCGTCCTCGTCCACGTCGAGGACCAGCCCGCCACGGCGCGTATCCCGCACCACGAAGCCGAACGGCGCCCGCTCCGCGAGCTCTCGGAGCAGGTCCACCGGACCCTGCAGGTTCATCGAGACCGTCGCCCGGCCTCCGGAGAAGCGCTTCACCATGACCTCGGATGCGCCCTCGATCCCCGATGCCGCGTCCTCGAAGCCCGTCAGCTGTGCGAAGTCGCTGAGCGGCCCCACCTCGACCTCCACCTCGCCGGCGTAGACGCCCTCAGCCGTGGCCTGCGCCGGCTCCATCCCGACCGCGGCCCGGTCCTCCTCGATCCCAAGGCGGATCCGCGCAACGTCGGCCAGCTCGGACACCCGCATTCCCAGCTCGTCCCTGAGCCTGGAGAGCTCCGTCACCCGGTCCGCCATCTGAACCGCGTCCTCGAGGGCCTTCATCCGGATCCTGGTCGCCTGGCGGCGCGCCTGGCCGTAGATCTCCTCGATCCCCTTGCTGACGGCGGCGGCCATCGGCCGCTTCAGTGCATCCTGCAGCCGCTTCTCGCGCTCCACGATCCTCTCGGCGAGCCGCTGCGCCTCCCGCTCGAGGCGGGCGAGTCGCGCATCGCGCGCCCCTATCGCCGCGTCGACCTCCTCGGGGTCGTAGCCGCGCAAGGCGCGCCGGAAACGCTCGTTCGACACGAGCGGCAGCCTAGGGTGGGCGCCGGACGCTGTCCGGGAAAGCGTCCAAAAACTGTCTAGGCAACCCCGCGCGCGCCGGCCAGATCCAGATCCAGCCTGGCCGCCTCGCCCCAGAGCACGTCCAGCCGGTATCGCTCCCGCATCTCGGGCGTGAACACGTGCAGCACGCAGTCGAGGTAGTCCATCAGGACCCAATCCGCGTCCCGCTCGCCCTCCACGCGGGCCGGAAGCCAGCCCTCCCGCTTGAGCTGGTGATAGACCTCGTCGTGGATCGCCTTCGCCTGCCGCTCGTTGCGAGCCGTGCAGATCACCAGGTAGTCCGTGTAGCCGACCAGCTGCCGGACGTCGAGCGCGACCAGTTCCGTCGCCTTCTTGTCATCTGCGATCGCGGCGAGCCGGCACGCAAGCTCCTCGGAGGTCATCTCGGTGCCCCGCGTCACTGGTACAGACCCTTTTCCTCGATCACCCGGATCACCGGGTCCGGAACCAGATGTCGCAGCGGCCTTCCCTCCCGTGCCCGCTGCCTGACTGTGGTCGAGGACGCTCCGCAAAGTGGCATGTCGATTATCTCTGCCCGATCGGCGGCACCGAGCCGCTCGAGCGCCGAGCGCACCTCCCCGAGCCCGACCCCGGGTCGCGGCACGATCCCGAGCCGAGCCAGCTCGAGGACACGGGCCGGCTCCTTCCAACTCGCCAGTCCGGCCGCGATGTCGGCGCCGAGCAGGAAGAAGATCTCCCTCTCCGGGTCCTGCCCGACCAGCTGCTCGAGGGTCCGGTAGCTGTAGGAGGTCTCGTCGCGGTCCACCTCCAGCCCGGAGGCCGCAACCGCGTCCTCGCCCTCGGCCGCCAGCCTCGCCATCTCCAGCCGGACCTCCGCCCCCGGATCGTCCTCGATCTGCTTGTGCGGAGCCCGCCGCGTGACCATCAGCAGGACCTCGTCGAGGTCCAATTGCCAGCCCGCCTCCTGCGCGAGGAGG
Source organism: uncultured Solirubrobacterales bacterium (assembly GCA_963833375.1). Lineage (GTDB taxonomy): Bacteria > Actinomycetota > Thermoleophilia > Solirubrobacterales > 70-9 > DASUPK01. The sequence goes on along the minus strand of CAWHXR010000010.1, from coordinate 624,894 downwards.
AGATGTCCGACGTGGGGCGGGTTGAAGGCCCCGCCCAGGACCCCGATCCGAGCGACTGCACTACTCCCTGATCTGCCCGCTGCCGTGGACGACGTACTTGGTGGTCGTCAGCTCGCGCAGCCCGATGGGCCCGCGCGCGTGCAGCTTCTGCGTCGAGTTGCCGATCTCCGCGCCCATTCCGAACTCGTAGCCATCAGTGAACCGGGTCGACGCGTTGACGTAGACGGCGGCCGAGTCGACGGCGTCCGTGAACTCGTCCCCGACCTCCTGAGAGCGGGTGACGATCGCGTCCGAATGCCCGGTGCCGTGCCGGTTGATGTGGTCGATCGCCTCGCCGAGGGAATCCACCACCCCGACCGCCATCTTCAGGCCGTGGTACTCCGTGTCCCAGTCGGCCTCCGCGGCCTCGCCGACCGTGGCCGGCCCGGCCGAGTCGCGAGTGCGCCGGTCCCCGACCAGCTCGACGCCGGCCTCGCTCAGCATGGGCAGCAGGCTGGGGAGCAGCTCGGCCGCCACGTCCTTGTGGACCAGAAGCGTCTCCGCCGCGTTGCAGACGCCCGGCCGCTGCACCTTTGCGTTGTAGGCGACCCGCTCCGCCATCTCGAGATCGGCGTCCTGGTGCACGTAGACGTGGCAGTTCCCGGCGGCCGCGTACATGACGGGCACCTTCGCGACGCTCTTCAGCGCGTTCTTCAGGCCTTCGCCGCCGCGCGGGATGATCAGGTCGACGATGCCCTCCTGCGTGGCGAGCTCCGCGAGCTGCTCATGGCCTCCACCGGAGAGCAGGGAGACGGACGCGGCGGGCAGCTCGGCCGCCGCCAGCGCGTCCGCGATCAGGCCCGCGAGGAAAGCGTTCGAGCTCTCGGCGCTGCTCGAACCACGTAGCACCGCCGCATTGCCGCTCTTCAGGCAGAGCGCGGCCGCGTCGATTGTCACGTTCGGCCGCGCCTCGTAGACGACGGCGACGACGCCGATCGGCACCCGCTTCTTGGCGACCTCGAGTCCGTTCTCGAGCGTCCAGCCCTCGACCAATTCCCCGACCGGATCGTCCAGATCCGCGATCTCCCGGATGCCCTTCGCCATCTCGGCGACCCGCGCCTCGGTCAGGGTCAGGCGGTCGATCAGGGCCTCGTTGAGCCCCTCCTCGCGCCCGGCGTCGACGTCGGCCCGGTTGGCTTCGAGCAGGGCATCCACGCTGCTGTCGATCCGATCCGCCAGGTCCCTGAGGCAGGCATCCTTCGCCTCGCGGCCGGCGCGGGCGAGCAGATGCGAGGCGTCCTTCGCCTCGCCGCAGACATCGGCGACGGACTTCGCGGCGGTGGCCATTCCTAAAGAGTAACCGTGCCGTTCGCGCGGCCGTAGCGGGAAGTCGAGGCGTTGCGGGCGCGGGTCCTGTCGCCGCAGGGACCGTCCCACGCATGCGCGGGGGCGCGCATGCGTGGGCCCCACCTACGGCGCCACCCGCGCAGCAGCGGCTCAGAGGCTCAGCTACGAGGCGGCTTGAGCCTTCTCGCGCTGCTCCTCGTGCACGCCCTCGGCGAATTCCTCGACGACCTTCGCGCAGAAGGCCGGGAGGTCATCGGGCTTGCGGCTCGTCACGAGGCCCGAGTCGACCACGCACTCCTCGTCGACCCAGTCCCCGCCGCCGTTGCGGATGTCCGTCTGCAGGCTCGGCCACGAGGTCAGCTTGCGCGCATCGACCACGTCCGCCTCGACCAGCATCCAGGGCGCGTGGCAGATCGCTGCCACCGGCTTGCCCGCTGCGAAGAACTCGCGCAGGAACCGAACCGCGTCCTTGTCGGTACGCAGCGTGTCGGGGTTGGCGACCCCACCCGGCAGGACGACGCCGTCGTAGTCGTCGGCCTTCGCGTCCGAGGTGGTCTTGTCGACGTCGAAGGTGTCGGCCTTGTCGAGGTGATTGAAGGCCTGGATCTGGCCCGACTCGGTCGAGATCACGTCGATCTCGGCTCCCGCCTCGCTGACCGCCTTGCGCGGCTCGGTGAACTCCACCTGCTCGACGCCCTCGTTCGCCATCAGGAAAGCGATCCGCTTCCCCGTCAGCTCATTCGCCATTGAATCGACTCCTTTCGTCATTTAAGCTCTCCCATGCGCGAGTACCCGCCAATTCGGGGCAGCGAAACCGCAATTCGCGCGGGTGGCGCGGATCCACGGGCTGCGAAACCGCGCTCGAGCGGGTGGCGCCGATTGGTCCGCCCACGCGCGGTCAGCGCGTGTGCGGCAAATTCGGCGACAGGACCCGCTCGCCGCAGTGGTTCGGCCCTAGAGCTGGATCGACTTGACCTCGAGGTACTCCTCGAGGCCGTAGCGACCGTACTCGCGGCCGTGGCCCGACTGCTTGAAGCCGCCGAACGGGGCGAGCGGGTTGAACGTGGCGCCGTTGATCTGGACCTGGCCAGTCCGCATCCGGCGCGCGAACTCCTTGGCGCGCTCAGGGTCGGCCGACCAGACGCCGCCGTCCAGCCCGTAGATCGTCCCGTTCGCGATCTCCGCGGCCTCGTCCTCGGAGTCGTAGGGGATGATCGACAGCACCGGTCCGAAGATCTCCTCCTGGGCGATCGTCATCTCGGGCTTCACCTCGGAGAAGACCGTCGGCCGCACGAAGTAGCCGCTGTCCAGCCCCTCGGGCGGCTCGGTGCCGCCGGTGACGAGCTTCGCCCCCTCCTCCTCACCCTTCTTGATGTAGTCGCGCACCCTCTCGCGCTGCGCTTCGGAGACGAGCGGACCGAGTCTCGTTCCGTCCTCGAACGGGTCGCCCGGCTTGGCCCTCTCGGCGGCCGCCGCCGCGACCTGCTCGGCCTCCGCCAGCTTCTCGCGTGGGACCAGCATCCGCGTGTGGGCGCTGCAGGTCTGGCCGGAGTTGAGGTAGCAGTTGGCGACCCCGTATCCGACGGCGGTCTTCAGGTCGGCGTCGTCGAGGATCACGTTGGCGGACTTCCCGCCGAGCTCCAGCGCGACGCGCTTCACCGTCTGCGAGGCGACCTCGCTCACCCTCCGGCCGGCGCGGGTCGACCCGGTGAACGAGACCATGTCGACGCCGTCGTGTGCGGCGATCGCCTCCCCCACCACCGGGCCGAAGCCGGTGACGAGGTTGAAGACGCCCGCGGGCAGATCCAGCGAGTCGATGATCTCGGCCAGGATGAAGGAGGTCAGGGGAGTGACCTCGCTGGGCTTCACGATCACGGCACAGCCGGCGGTCAGCGCCGGCCCCACCTTCGCGCAGATCTGGTGCAGCGGGTAGTTCCACGGCGTGATGCAGCCGACCACGCCGATCGGCTCGCGCACCACCAGCGAGTTGCCGATCTGCTCCTCCCAGACCATCTCGGAGGCGACCTGGGCCATCGAGCCGAAGTCCATCGCCGGGAGCCCGGCCTGGATCGTGCGCGCCTGAGCGAGGGGCATCCCCACCTCGGCGGCCACCAGCGCGGCGATCTCGTCCCCGCGTTCGGCCAGCGCGGCGCTGATCGCGGTGCAGGCGTCGACCCGAGACTCGACCGGCACCTCGCGCCAGGCCGCGAAGCCCGCGCGAGCGGCGTCGACCGCGCGATCGACGTCGTCTGTGGTGCCCTCCGGGATGCGGCCGATCACCTGCTCGGTGGTCGAGTCGACAACGTCGATCGTGCCGCTGCCGGCGGGCTCGATCCACTGGCCGCCGATGTAGAGGCGGTCGCGGACGATCTGCTCGGTCGGATGTTCCGGCGCCGGTGTTTGTGGGCGCTGTTCTTCCTGGGCGGGGGCGGCTGTCTCGGTAGCCAAGGTTTCGCTCCTTCTCTTCGAAGTTCTAGGCCGGCGTTGCTTCGGTCTTTGATCCGGCGCCGGCCCTTCTGGGCGCCGCTTGTGCGGGTGCGCCGGCCTCGCCGGCGATCGCCTCGGCCGTGCGGTGGGCCAGGGACATGATCGTGATCATCGGATTGGTTCCCGAGGAGGTCGGGAAGGCGCTGCCGTCGCCGATCCAGACGCCCTTGGTGTCGTGGAGCTCGCCGAGTGGGCCGGCGACCGACGTCTGTGGATCAATCCCCATGCGGCAGGTGCCCATCTGGTGCGCGCTGAAGAGCTTGTATCCGCCGGCCCTGAACGGGATCCGCTTGACGCCGGTGATGAAGGCCTCGAGGTCGTCGCCGCGGCGCCAGGTCGGGGCGCCCTCTGCGAGCGGCCCGATCTGATGCGCGCCCGCCGCTTCGTGCAGGCGGATCTGCACCTCGATCCCCTTCTTCAGGTTCTCAAGGTCGAGGGGATCGGTGACGGAGTAGAGCGGAACCGCCTCGCCGTTCGCGTCGACGATCACCTGGCCGCCGCCGCGGTCGCGGGTCAGCGAGATGAACGTCCCGGTGAAGCGGAACTCCTCCATTCGCTGCTTGTGGTCGAGGCCGGAGACCCACGGCGTCGCCGAACCGATCAGGCCCGGCGCGTACTGGGCGGTCTCGATCAGGAAGCCGTAGCCCTCGCCTGTATCGGCGAACTCGTCGCAGAGCCCAGCCTGCGGGGGCCCCCACCAGGCCTGCTGGTCGGTGCCGTACGCCGCGCCGACGACGCTGGAGGGATGAAGCCGCAGGTTGTGCCCGACCGCCGGCCCGCCGATTCCGGAGCGCAGCAGCAGCGCGGGTGATTCGAGCGAGCCGCAGGCGACCACCACCCGCGGTGACCGAACAGTGACCTGGGCGCTTCGGCCGTCCGGCGTCTTCCAGACCGCCTCCACGCCGGTCGCCTGGCCGCCCTCGCTGAGCACCCGACTCGCCCTGGTCGAGGTGAGGAACCGGGCGCCGTGCTCCTGTGCGTCGGCGAGCCAGGTGCGATCGGCGCTCCGCTTGCTCCCCGACTGGTCGCCGAAGCCGAGGTAGCCGGCCATCTCGGGCGTATAGCTCTCGGGGTCGGTGTTCCGCACGATCGTCTCGAAGCTCCAGCCGAGCGTCTCGGAGCCCTCACGCAGCCTCTGCTGGGTGCCGTTCAAATCGCTGCAGCCGTCGTTCGCGCTGATCCGGCTCCAGACCGCATCGAGGTGGCGATCGAAGTCCTGGCCGTCGACACCCTGCAGGCCATGCTCCTGGGCCCACTGCTCGCGGACCCACGGGCGGGTGCGAAGGCAGTTGGTCCAATTGATGGTGGTGCCGCCGCCGAGTGTCGTGCCCGCCACCAGGCTGACGTTGCCGTCGGCGGTCGGGGTCGGGCCGCCCCGCCAGAACATCTGCTGGTAGGCGGGCAGCTCGAGCTGGGTGAAGTCAGACTCGTTGTGGTAGCCCGCGGCCTCCAGGACGACGACATCCAGGCCGCGAGCCGCCAGGACGGCCGCGACGACCGCGCCGCCCGACCCGGAGCCGACAATGCAGACATCGGCCTCGAGGGTCTCCTCGGAGCCCTCGGGCTCGTGGATCCTGAGCGGCTTCTCGACCTGCGGGGGCGCCGAGATCGGCCCCGGATACCGGAAGGTCTTCCAGTTCGGGTTCTGGCCGGTCTGCGGATCGGGCGCGCCGTAGTGGAGGAAGAGCGTCATGCCGATCAGCGCGGCCACCCCGGCGGCGGCGCGCGGATCCGAGAGCGCGGTGTTCCGCAGGATCTGCTCCCGGGACTCCTGGGAGGGGGCACGCGTGATCCCCTGCCCGCCGACGGCGTCGATCAGCTGGAGGAGGCCGCCGCGCAGCTCCGGATCAGGAATCTCCGAGATCAGCATCGCCGCGCCGGCGTCGACCCCCAGGTCGCTCGCCTTGCGCGCCCAGAGGCCCTCGGGATCGCGGTCTCGCGGCAGGGACGGGACGACGGTGTCGCAGACCGCGGTCAGGACCGCCCGCTGGGCATCGCTCAGCACGCCGCCGGCTTCCTCTCCGGATCCCATCGACCGGGACTCTAGTACCCCGGACTGGCCGGCTTTGTTCGAGTCTGCGCCGCAGCGAAGCGAGGCGCAGATGCGAGGGCGCGCGTCAGCGCGACCCGTTGTGTGCTGACGGCGAAGCCGGGACGCGCTACGTCAGCACGAAGTAGTCGCGGTGCACGGCCTCCTCGGAGGCGTGCGGCAGGAGCTCGCGGACCCTCTCGGTCCGCATGCCCTTGATCCGGCGGAGCTCGCCCGCCGAGTAGTTGACGATCCCCTTGCCGATCGTCTTGCCGTCGGAGGTGACGTCGACGGCGTCGCCGGCGTCGAACTCGCCCTCGACCTCGGTGATCCCCACCGGCAGCAGGCTGCTGCCGCTCTCCCGCAGGACCCGAGCCGCGCCGTCGTCGACACGCAGGGCCCCGTGGCTCGGCTTCGCGTAGCGGAGCCAGAGCTTGAAGCTCGAGGCACGCTCAGGGTGCGGCGCGAAGCGCGTGCCTCCGGGCTCCTCGGCGGCGGCGGCGAGCAGTGTCCCCTCCGCGGTGCCGTCGCAGATCACGGCGCCGATGCCGGACGCGCCTGCCATCCCCGCCGCCGCGACCTTGCTGCGCATCCCGCCGAGTCCGAACGGTGAGGTGTGCTCGCCGATCTCATAGCCGGCCAGCTGGGCCTCGCCGGTGACCTCGGTGACCAGCTCGGCGTCGGGGTGGCGCCGCGGATCCTGGGTGTAGAGGCCGGACTGATCGGTGAGCAGCACGAGCAACCGGGCCTCGAGCATGATCGCGACCTGCGCGGCCAGGAAGTCGTTGTCGCCGAAGGTGATCTCGTCCGTGGCGGTGGTGTCGTTCTCGTTCACGACCGGGACCACCCGCCAGTCGAGCAGGCGGCTGAGCGTCTGGCGCGCGTTCAGGTAGTGCGTGCGCAGCTGGAGATCCGAGGCGGTGAGCAGAACCTGCGCGGCGCGCACGTCCCGGGCGGCGAGGCGCTCCTCGTAGGCCCGGAAGAGGCTGCCCTGCCCAACTGCCGACGCCGCCTGCAGCTCGTCGATCGCGGAGGGCCGCCCTGGCAGCTCGAGCACCCGCATCCCGCGCGCGATCGCACCCGAGGTGACCATGACGACGTTCTCGCCGCCGGCGTGAAGCTCGGCGACCTGCGCGCAGACGCGATCGAGCACCTCGCTGCGGAGGGCACCGCCCTCCCCGGCGACGATCGAGGAGCCCAGCTTCGCGACCACGGTCATGGCGCGGCAAGGGTACGCCGTCGCCCGGCTTCGCCAGCCGATCACGACGGGTCCAGCTCGAACTCGAGGTCCCCCACCACGACCTCGTCTCCCGGCTCGAAGCCGGCGCGCTGGAGCGCAGCGATCACCCCGATCTCGCGCAACCGCCCCTCGAGATAGTCGAGGGCCTCCGGATTCTCGAGATCGTGGCGGGCGATCAAGAGCTCGATGCCCCGTCCGGACACCCGGAACCTGCCGTCCCCCTCCGCCACGACCTCGAACCCCTCCTCCTCGCCGGGCCGGTAGACGCGGTGCTCGGCCTCGAACTCCGCGGCGCTCGCCGGGGCGGCGGGCTCCTCCTCGGGCAAGGCGGCGAAGATCGCCCGAGTCAGCTCCTCCAGCCCGGTCCCGGTGGCCGAGGAGATGCCGAGCACGGCATCCGATCCGCACCGCTCCGCCCAGTCGCCCACTGCGCGCTCGGCCTCGTCATCCGGAATCAGATCGACCTTCGAGAGGGCGATGATCTCCGGTAGGCCGTCCAACCCCGCGCCGTAGCCGGCGAGCTCGCCGCGCACGGTCTCGTAGCTGGATTCGGGCGAGCCCTCCGACGGGCTCACCTCGACGAGGTGGACGAGCAGGCGGCAGCGCTCCAGGTGCGCCAGGAACTCGTGGCCGAGGCCGGCGCCCTCGGCCGCGCCCTCGATCAGGCCGGGGATGTCGGCGAGGACGAGCTGGCGGTCGTCGAGCTCGATCGTCCCGAGATTCGGCTCCACCGTCGTGAACGGATACCCGGCGACCTTGGGGTCGGCTCGTGTCAGTCGGGCCAGCAGCGAGGACTTGCCCGCATTCGGGAGGCCGACCAGTCCCACGTCGGCAAGCAGCTTCAGCCGCAGCTCGATCTCGCCGGACTCGCCGTCGAGCCCGCGCTCGGCGAAGCGCGGCGCCTGGCGGGTCGAGGTCGCGAAGCGCTTGTTTCCATGCCCGCCGGAGCCGCCGCGGGCGACGACCAGCCGCTGCCCGTCCACCAGCAGCTCCGTCTCGGAGCCGTCGAGCCCGTGGACGACCGTACCGGGCGGCACGGCGATCACCCGGTCCTCCCCCCTCTCGCCGTGCCGGCGCTTGCCCTTGCCGTGCTCGCCGCGCCCGGCGCGGAAATGCCGGCTGCGGCCCAGCGAGGCCAGGTCCCGGCGCTGGGCATCGCAGACGAGCACGACGTCGCCGCCGCGGCCTCCGTCGCCGCCGTCGGGCCCGCCGCGCGGAACGTGCGCCTCACGGCGGAAGCTGACCACGCCGTTGCCGCCGCGGCCACCCTCGACGTAGATCTTGGCTCGGTCGAAGAGCACCCCGCGAAGTTAGAGCGGCGCTTGCCTCTGTGCCGGTGGACCCCCGCTAGCCCGTGGCGGGCGACCCGTCATCAGCCCGTGTGCCGGCGGCGGGCCGAGGCCGCGGGAGCCAGCGGCGGCGGCGCGGTGCGCCCGCGGCCTCGGCCTCACTGGCGCCCAGGTCGAAGTAGAGAAGCGTGCGGCCGATGGCCACGTAGGGGATCAGCAGCGCGAACACCACCGAGCCGATCAGGTTGACCATGATCGGCGAGAAGTTGGCGAAGATCAGGAAGAACCCGAGAACCGGTCCCGCGACGATGCTGAACAGCCAGAGGATCCCCGCCACCCGGACGGTTCGCCACCACCTCCCTCGAACGCGCGCGGAGCTGCCGTGGAACGCCTCCCGGATCGAGCGGTTCTCGAAGATGATCTCCTGCTGGATGAACTGCCAGGCGATGTACATGTAGATCGCGACCGGAATCCCGATCAGCGTGATCGCCAGCAGCAGGAGCAGCAGCGTCGCCAGCAGTTGGCCCGCCACCACCCGCCAGAGCCGCTCGTACATGGCTGGGCACTCGCCGCGACGAGGAGCGAAGCGGACGCGGCCACCGCCAGGAACGTCGCCAACCTGCCGGGTCGGCGCAGCACTGCGCCAAGCTAACACGGACCCCTCGCCCGGACGACGGGGTTTTCCCGCGAACTACCCGGCTTCGACGACCGAGATCGTGCGCCCGCGGCGACCGGTGCTGAACTGAACGACGCCGGGACGCGTCGCGAAGATCGTGTGGTCGCGCCCGATGCCGACGCCGTCGCCGGGCCGGAAGCGGGTGCCCCGCTGGCGCACGATGATCTCCCCGCCGCTCACGGCCTGGCCCGCGAAGACCTTGACCCCGAGCATCTTCGGGTTCGAGTCGCGGCCGTTCCGGCTCGATCCAAGTCCCTTCTTATGAGCCATCTTCGGCTCCCTCCTTCTTCGCTGCCGGCTTCGACTCGCCGGTGGTTTCGGCCGCGGGTCTTGTGGCGGCCGACTTTGTGCCGGCCGGCTTCCTGGAGAGCATCTTGACCTCGGTGACCTCGAGTCGAGTCAGCTCGGAGCGGTGTCCCGCCCGCTTGCGATAGCCCTTCTTCGGGCGGTACTTGAAGATCCGCAGCTTGGGGCCGCGCTCGTGTCCGGCGACCTTGGCCTCGACCTTCACCTTCTCGAGGTCCTTGCCCAAGACCATCTCCTTGTCGCGGAACGCGACGGCGCGGAGGTCGACCTTGTCCCCCTCCTTCGCGCTCATGCGATCGACGAGCAGGGTCGAGCCCTTCTCGACGCGGTACTGCTTGCCGCCTGTCTCGATCACTGCGTAGCTCGCCATTTGCCTTTCCTGATTCGGCGGCGGTCTTTGTGGCCGCCGTTGACGATGGGTATTCGTCTCAGTTGCTGCCATCGCCGGCGCGGGAGCGTCGCCTTCCGCCCCTGCTTCCGCGACGCCTGCGACCACTGGAGGCAGAGGATTCTAGCTTCTCACCGCCATCCCCATTGTCACGCGCCTGCACGACGTTGCCCTCGCTGTCGAGCAGCGACGCGGTCGCGGCAGACCGCCCCACGCTCTCGATCCGCACCATGCGCTGCTCTCCGACGTGCGGGCCGGCGCCCGTCACGCTGACGATGTAGGAGTCCACGCGCGCCACCGCATCGTCGACGTTGTACATGTGGGGCTCCTCGATCGAGACGAGCACCTCCTCGCCGACCTGGAAGGGCAGCGCGCGCTCCTCGATCTCCTCCCTGCTGCCGGTCTCGGCCACCCGGAAGGTGTCGAGCGGCAGAGCGTCGCCACCCTCGAAGTGGAAGCGCTTGCCCGTCTCCTCCTCCAGTTCGGTAAGACCCGAATCGGGCGAAAGGAGCTCAGCGGCCACTCGGGGGTTGACGCGAACGAGATAGGCCTCGGGGTCGGGCTGCTCATCCACGACCTCCTGGAGCTTGCGCACGATCGAGATCGCCACCGTCTCCTCCGAGCTGACGACGCCCTCGCCGTCACAGGTGGGGCACCGCTTGGTGAGGATCTCGCGGACGCCGTCGGTGACGTTCTGGCGGGTCATCTCGACCAGCCCGAGCGGCGAGACCTCGACCACGTAGGTCTTGGTCCGGTCCTCGTCCAGGGCGGAGCGCAGCGTCTTCAGGACCTGGTCGCGGTTCCGGGCGCGGGCCATGTCGATGAAGTCGATGACGATGATGCCCCCGATGTCGCGCATCCGGAGCTGGCGCACGACCTCCTCGGCCGCCTCGACATTCACCTTGGTGATCGTGTCCTCGAGGCGCCCCTTCCCCTTGCCGGTGAAGCTGCCGGTGTTGATGTCGATCACCGTCAGCGCCTCGGCGTAGTCGATCATCAGGTAACCGCCGGAGGGGAGGTCCACCCGGCGGGAGAGCACGGAGTCGAACGCCTTCTCGACGTCCCACTTCTCGAGCAGGGCTTCCTTGGCCTTGTAGAGCTCGACTCGCTCGGCGAGCTCGGGCGCGGTCCTCTGGAGGAACTTGCTGACGCGCTCGTGCTGCTTGGCGTCGTCGATGATCGCGCCCTCGAACTCCTCCACCAGGACGTCGCGGACGACGCGGATGGAGAGGTCGGCCTCCTGGAAGACCATCTGGCCGACGTCGGAGCGCTCGGCCCGCTCGGTGACGACCTCGTTGAGACGGTGCAGGTAGGCGATCTCGCGGACGAAGTCCTCCTTCTTGGCGCCCTGGGCGGCGGTGCGGACGATCACGCCGCCCTTGCCGATATCGACCTTGTCGATCAGCTTGCGGAGGCGGGTCCGCTCGTTGTCGGGGAGGCGCTTGGAGACGCCGATGCCGCCCCCCTGCGGCATGTAGACGAGGTAGCGGCCGGCGATCGAGAGCTGCATCGAGAGCCGGGCGCCCTTCGTCTTCAACGGGTCCTTGACGACCTGGACGATGATCTCCTGGCCGGGCTTGATCAGCTCGTCGATCCGGCGCCCGCGGCCGCGGCCGCGCTTGGGCACGACCTGGCCCCCGGGCAGCACGATCTCATCGACGTGCAGGAAGCCGTTCCGCTCGAGGCCGATGTCGACGAAGGCGGCCTCCATGCCGGGCAGGACGTTGTCGACCTTGCCCTTGTAGATGTTGCCGACGATCGATCGGCGGCCGCGACGCTCGACGTAGAGCTCGGCGACCTTCCATTCGTTGCTCGGGGCGGCCTTCTTGCGGCGCTTGCCCTCTGTGGGGCTGCCCTTCGCCTCGAGCACGGCGACCCGGGTCTCGCCCCGGTCGACGCTGACGAGGATGTTCTTCTTCATGAATTTCCTTTCTGCGCGAGCGCAGCACAAATATGCGCCGCCCCGTCGCCCTCGCGGGCGGGGTGGATGCGGCGGGTGTTGGTGTGGGTGTGCTCTCGGTGGTTCAGCGCAACAGTGGGATTGGCGCCCTGCTGCGCGTGGAGCTGAGCCGCGCTTGTGCGTGGATGCTCTGTAGGAGCCCGATCGCCAGGAAGGTGGCAAGCACCGAGGAGCCCCCGTATGACATCAGGGGCAGGGTGACGCCGGTGACCGGCATGACGCCGAGAGTCATGCCCACGTTCACCAGGATCTGGAACATGAGCATGGCGGCGATGCCGCCGGCGATCAGGGTCCCGTACAAGTTCTTGGAGAGCGTCAGGACGCGCAGCATTCTCCAGATAAGCAGGGCGTAGAGGGACAGTACGAATGCGGCTCCCGCAAAGCCGAAGCGCTCCCCGATCACGGCGAACACGAAATCCGTGTGCCGCTCGGGCAGGAACAGGAGCTGGGTCTGTGTCGAGTTGTCTCCGCGTCCGGTCTTCTCACCGGATCCGATGGCGGTGACGCTCTGGTTGACCTGATAGCTCGCGTCGTTCGGATCGTTGCTGGGATGCAGGAATGCAGTGAGCCGGTCCTGCTGATACCCGTGAAGCGGGCTCGGCAGGCCGGCAGCCGGGGCGATCACCAGAACGAAGCTGACGGCGAGGGCCGCCAGGCCTCCGATCACCGCGAAGTGCGACCAGGGCACCCCGGCGAGGAAAAGAATGGTGAGTGTGATGACCACGAGCACGATTCCCGTGCCGAGGTCGGGTTGAAGGAAGACGAGTCCCGCCGGCGCCAGGCCGAGGGCGAGGATGCGCATCGTCTGGCGCAGGGGCGACCCGCGGCGGGTGCGCTCGATCACAAACGCCGCGAGGGCGACGACGAGCAGCAGCTTGGCGAGCTCCGAGGGCTGGAAGCGGAAGTAGGGGAGCTCGATCCAGCGCCGGGAGCCGCGGGCAGCGGCCCCGAACATGAGGACGAGGACGATCGACCCGATCATCAGCGAGTAGATGCCGACGCGGATCTCCCGGAAGCGCGAGTAGTCGATCCTGGCGACGGCCAGCATCAGCGTGATCCCCACCACCGCGTAGACCGACTGCCGGATCGCGAAGTAGAGCGGCTGGCCCTGAACCGCGTCGGGTGTGGCCACGGCCAGCGTGAAGATGCTGAAGCCGATCAGGCCGAGCGCGGCGGCGAGCAGCCAGCCGTCGAAGTAGGCCAGGCCGAGGCGCTCCCCGATCCGGGCGCGCCTGGGCGTGAGAGTGAGTGGTGCCGCCTCCATAGAGCTAAACGGGTCGCTCCTCGATCCATGGAACGGGTGGCCCCTGACGGAGCCGCCTCGGATCTGTGGAGCACCCTCGCATCATCAGGGTAAACATCGCCGGGGATTGTGCCGCCATCACTCCTGCGTCTTGCTCGTGCCGGCCGTGGGCGTGATCGGCAGGTGGAAGTAGTGCTCGAGGATGCGCGCGGCGACCGGCGCGGCCGTGTCGGCTCCGAATCCGCCCCGCTCGACCGTCACGGCGACAACGATCTGGGGGTTCTTCGCGGGGGCGAGCACGATGTACCAGGACTGGTCGGGCTGGTTGGGGCGCTGCGCGGTCCCGGTCTTGCCGGCCACCGTGAAGGGGAAGTGACCGAAGACCGGGTACGAGGTCCCGCCCGGCTCCATTGCGGCGCGGGTGAGGCCGGTCATGATCGTGTCCCGGGTGGTCGGCGACATGTGGATCTCGCGCCGCGGAGCCGGCCGGATCTCCTCGAGCACACGGCCGGTGACGCTCTCCACGTCATCGCCGATGTGGGGGCGCAGCACCTTGCCGCCGTTCCCGAGGGCCGCGTAGGCGACCGCCATCTGCAGCGGATCGGCCTCCAGGTCCCCCTGCCCGACGGCCAGGTTGATGTTGTCGCCGACGCTCCACGGGCGGTCCGTGAGGTGGTCGTGGTAGAGGCGGTTTCGCCAGGCGGGGTTCGGGATCAGGCCGTCCACCTCGGCCGGCAGGTCGATCCCGGTCTTTTCCCCCAGCCCGTACTGCCTCGCCCAGTCCTGGATCATGCCCCCGCCCTTCGACGCCTTCGCCTTCATGCCGAGGTTGTAGAAGTAGATGTCGGAGGAGACCTTGAGCGCGTCGCTCATGTCGACCGGCCCGTTGATCGCATGGCCGGCGTTGTGCAGCACCTGGTTGGCGTCGATCCGCAGCGACCCGGTGTCGTTGAAGATCGTGTTCGGCGCGATCAGGTGGTTCTGGAGGGCCGCCGTCGCGGTGATCGGCTTGAAGGCGGAGCCCGTCGGATAGAGGCCCTGGATCGCGCGGTCCGCCAGCGGGGCGTCGGTCTTGCGGGAGGTGAGCGCGTGGTACTGGCTCTGCGTGATCGGGTGGGTGAAGATCGAGGGGTCGAAGGTCGGCGCCGAGCCCATCGCCAGGATCTCGCCGTTCTGGGCGTTCATCGCGACGAAGGCGCCCGGCAGGCCGAAAGAGTCGAGGGCGCCCTCGGCGTAGCTCTGCAGGCCGGCATCGATCGTCAACCGGACGTCGTCGCCGGCCTGGGCGGGCTTGCCCGCCAGCTGCTGTGTCGGCCGGCCGAGGGCATCCACCTGTACTCGATCGGTCCCGGGCTTGCCCCGCAGGAAGCGGTCGTACTCGTACTCGATGCCGGATTGGCCCACCGTGTCGCCCTGGTGGAGGCCCGTGTACCGCGGCTGCTTGAGCTGCTCGGCGGTCACCTCGCCGACGTTGCCGAACAGGTGGGCGGCGACGTCGCCCTGCTTGTACTCGCGGGTGAAGACGCGCTCCACGCTCACCCCCGGGAAGCTCGACTGGTTCTCGCGCAGGTAATAGACCTTGTCCACGCCGAGGCCCTTCTTCAGGATCACCGGCCCGCCGGGCGCCGCCAGGACCCCGCTCTGGAGCGCCTTGCGGATCTCGTCCATCGACATGCCGGTGACCGTCGAGAGCTGGTGGAGCTCGCGCGAGCGGTCGGGGCCCGGGTCGGGAAGGTCGGCCGGGGTGACCTCGACCGCCAGCTCGGTGCGATTGGCGACCAGGACCTTGCCGTTCCGGTCGAGGATCTCACCGCGGGGGGCCTGCACCCGGATCTCGCGGATCCGGTTGTCGTTGGCCTGCGTCCGGTACTTGTCGCCGGAGAGCACCTGGACGTACCAGAGGCGCAGGAAGAGGACGGAGAAGATCGCGATCGCGAGACCGGTCAGGATCGAGATCCGCAGTGCAAGCGGAGAGGTGCGCCGTTCCGGCTCGGATTCGGGTCGATGCAGATACATCATCGCCTACTGCGTCTCCACGGGACCGTCACCAAACGGGTGGCTCCTGGCGGAGCCCCCTCGCATCGAGGGGCGCCTGGCGGCCCTTCGCTCGTCGACGAGCGCGGAGCGCACCACCAGTCTGACGACAAGCACGACGGGAATCGCGAGAGCCGCCCCGATCGCGCTCTTGACGAGCGCGTCACGCACGACCAGGAAGCTGACGTTGGCGTCGACGCCCGTGCCGATCTGGATGGCCGCGATCACCAGCGCTCCGAGCAGCGTCAGGGCGCCACCGAGCAGCGCGACCGCGCCCCGGGTCGGGCGGCCCACCGTCTCGCGGTAGCGCCCGGCGACGTAGCCGACGGAGAGCATCGTGAGCGCGAACGCGCCGAGCGTCTCGAGCAGGAGGCAGTCCATCAACAGCCCCACGGAAAAGCCCATGACCGCGCCGGTCAGGCTTCCGCCCAGCACCCCGACCGAGAACACGACCAGGAGCACGACGTCGGGATTGGTCCCGAAGACGTCCATCTTCGAGAAGCAGACGACCTGCGCCACTGCGGCGAACGCGCCAAGGGCGATCAGGCGGGCGATGATCCCCGGCGTAAGGATCATCCGTTGCCCTTTCCGGAGTGGGTGGTCAGGACCTTGACGAAGTCCATGTCACGGAGGTCCGCGAACGGGGAGAGGTGCACGCGCTGGTAGGCCTGCTGCTCCTCGACGGTGGCCCTCGTGACCTTCCCGATCGGGATCCCCGGGGGGAAGATCGAACCGAGGTCGCCGGTGGAGAAGCCCGCCGTGACCACCATCTGGCCCCGGGCGACCGGCTTGCCGCGCTCCAGGTAGTCGAGCTGCAGGTCGTTGGGGTTGCCGACGTTCGGCTCGACCACCCCCGTCGCGCCGCTGGGGGTGACGCGGGCGGTCACGGCGCTGTCGGAGTCGGTGATCAGCGTGACCTGGGCCGTGTTCGGGGTCGTCTGAGTGACCTTCCCCGCCAGCCCCTGGGCGGCGACCACCGGGTCGTCGACGCGGACCCCGTCGCTCGACCCCTTGTCGATGGTCACCGTCGCGTACCAGACCGTCGGCGAGCGGCCGACGACCCGGGCGGTGACCGGAGCCGTGCCATCGGGCACGATGCCGCCGCTGGTCAGCTCGTTGAGCGCCGCCAGCTCCTTGGTCTCCTGCCGGGTCGTCTGCGAGCGGGCGAGCTGATCGCGCAGGGTCGCGACCTCGTCCTGGAGACGGGCCCGCTCCCCGCGGGCGTCGAAGGTCTCATGGAACCAGTTGACCAGGTCGCGTACGGGTTTCAGCGCACGATCCGCTCCACTCTGGATGGGCGAGAAGATCGTCGAGACGACCTTCTCAGCGCTGTGGAACGGGCCGGCATTGCCCTCGCGGTAATAGAGGCTGAGCAGTGTCAGCGAGGCGGCGACGAGCAGCAACAGCACCGCCCGTCGACGGCGCACCTGCTTGCGGTACATGTCTTCCTAGCTCTCAAGTCGCTTTTCGTCAGTGGGGCTCCTTCTGGAGCCCCTAGCCCCACCCGCGCGGGGACGAATGTAGCGCCTTGGTTCAACGAGACTGAAAGAGTTCCCCCTACGCCTGCGCACGCGACTGGGCGTGGATGCTCTGCAGCAGGCCCAGCGCCAGGAACGTCCCGAGCACGGACGAGCCTCCGTAGCTCATCAGCGGCAGGGTGATCCCGGTGACGGGCATCAGCCCGAGGTTCATGCCGACGTTGACGACCACCTGGAAGGCCAGCATCGCCAGCACCCCGCCCGCGATCATCGTCCCGTAGTAGCTGGTCGATATCCGCATCACGCGGATAGCGCGCCAGAAGAGGACCGCGTAGAGGAAGACGACGAACGCCGCCCCCAGAAAGCCGAAGCGCTCTCCGATCACTGCGTAGATGAAGTCCGTGTGGCGCTCGGGCAGGAAGAGGAGCTCCGTCTGGGTGGCGTCCTTCCCGCGCCCGACCTCCTCACCCGACCCGACCGCGATCACTGCCTGGTTCACCTGGTAGCTCGCGTCCTTCGGGTCGTTGCTCGGGTGCAGGAAGGCGGTGAGCCGGTCCTGCTGGTAGCCCTGGAGGAGATGGACCCCGGCCGCGGATCCAGCGGCGTAAGCACCCCCGCCGATGACGGCGGCGGCGGCGGCGATCGCGGCGAAGTGCTGCCATGGGATCCCGGACACGAACAGGATGGCGACCGCGATGGCGACGAGCACGATCCCGGTCCCAAGGTCGGGCTGGAGGAAGACCAGCGCCGCGGGCGCCAGTCCAAGCCCGAGGAGGACGACCGTCTGGCGCAACCCGAACGGCCGCCTGATCCGCTCGTAGATCAGGGCCGCGAGCGAGACGCAGAGCAGCACCTTTGCCAGCTCCGACGGCTCGAATTGGAAGAAGGGCAGGTCGATCCAGCGATTCGAGCCGCGGACCGCGGTGCCGACCAGGAAGACGAACGCGATCGAGCCGACCATCGCGGCGTAGATCGTCATGCGCAGGTCTCGCAGACGGGTGTAGTCGATCCTGCTGATCGCGATCATCAGGGTGATCCCGACGGCGGCGTAGAGCGCCTGGCGCTCCACGAAGTAGAGCGGCCGCCCGGCGATCTCGTTCCTCGTCGAGGTCGCGAGGGTGAACACGCTGAAGGCGATCAGCCCGACGGCGGCGCCCAGCATGACACCGTCCATCCGGCGCAGGTTGAGCCACTCGACCAGCCGCGAGGGGCGGGGCGCGATCGTCAGCGAGGGCTTCGCGGCTTCCATCAGCCCGGCCCCGCCGCCGCGGCGGCGGCCCCGCTCGCGCCGCCGGCGGCTCCCTGGTTGAGGTGGAAGTAGTGCTCGAGGATGGTCCGGACGATCGGCGCGGCCGATTCGACCCCGAAGCCGCCGCGCTCGACCGTAGCGGTGACCACGATCTGCGGGTTCCGATAGGGCGCGATCGCGCCGTACCAGGACTGATCCTGTTGTCCGTCCCGCTGTGCCGTGCCCGTCTTGCCGGCGATCGGGAAGGGGAATCCGCCCATGACCGAATATGAGGTGCCCCCCGGCTCCATCGCGGCCCGCTCCATGCCGCCCAGGATGACGCTGCGCGTCTCCTCGGAGATGTGCAGGTGGCGCTTCGGCTTCGGCTTGATCCGCCTGACGGTCCGGCCGTGAACGTCCACGATGCGGCCACCGACATGCGGGGTGACCAGCGTGCCACCGTTGGCGAGCGCCGCGTAAGCCCGCGCCAGCTGCAGCGGGGTGACCTGGACGTCGCCCTGCCCGACCGCGAGGTTGACGTTGTCGCCCTGCGTCCAGGGCCGGTCGATGTAGGGGTTGGAGTGATGGCGGAAGACGCGGTTTCGCCAGGCCGGCGTCGGGATCAGGCCCGAGGTGGCGTCGGGGACGTCGATCCCGGGCTTCTGACCCAATCCGTACGCGTGCGCCCAGTCCTGGATCTGGCCGCCGTTCCCGCTCGCCCGGGCGTGCAGCCCGAGGTTGTAGAAGTAGACGTCGGAGGACACCTTCAGGGCGGTGCTCATGTCGACCGGCCCGTTCGCGGCTCCCCCTGCGTTGTGGAGCGTGATCCCGCCGATGTCGAGCGAACCGGTGTCGTCGAAGATCGTGCTCGGCGAGATCAGGTGGTCCTCGAGCGCGGCGGTCGCGGTGATGGGCTTGAAGGCCGAGCCCGTCGGATACCCGCCCTGATCGGCCCGGTCCACCAGGGGGTCTCCCGGCCGGTTGCCGAACGCGTCGTACTGCGCACGGGTGTGAGGCTGTGTGTAGAAGGACGGGTCGTAGGTGGGGTAAGAGCCCATCGCCAGGATCGCGCCGGTCTGGACGTTCATCGCCACGAAGGCGCTGGGGAGTCCCTTGGCGCTCAGCGCCGCCTCGCCGACCGCCTGCAGCCCGGCGTCGAGCGTCAGCCGCAGGTTGTCGCCGGCCTGGGCGGGCCGGCTGCCGAGCTGCCCACGGGGCCGGCCCAGCGCATCCACCTGGATCCGCTGGCTCCCGGCGGTGCCGCGCAGGAACTTGTCGTAGGTGTACTCGACGCCCGCCTGGCCGATGATGTCGCCGGGCTTCAGAGTCCGGTACGCGGGACGGGTGAGCTGATGCGGGCTCACCTGACCGACGATCCCGAGCAGGTGGGCGGCGAGCGAGCCGTCCTTGTAGTCGCGGACGTAGGTGCGCTCGACACTGACGCCGGGGAAGCGCTCGCGATTCTCGAGCAGGTAGAAGAGCAGCCGCCTGTCGACGCCCTGGCGCAGGACCACCGGATAGCCGGCGTACTGAGGCGTCTCTCGGATCTTGCGGCGGATCTCGCGCTGCGAGGTTCCGAGGATCCCGCCGAGCCGGTGCAGCTCGGCCCGGCGCTCCTGGGGAGAGCGGGGCAGATCCGAGGGCCGCAGCTCGAGGCTCATCACCGTGCGGTTCTCGACCAGGGCCTTCCCCGTCCGATCGAGGATCTCGCCGCGGGGCGGGTGCACCCTGACGTCGAGGACGCCGTGATCCTTGGCGAGGGCGCGGTAGTGCTCGCCGGAGAGCACCTGCAGGGACCACAGCCTCAGCACCACCATCGCGACCGCCGCGATGACCACGGCCGAGAGGACGGCTATGCGCGCGTTGAGGCGATTCGTCAGGCGCGGCGGGATGTCGTCGGGGCGCTGAAGGAGGTACATGGGCCGAGTCTCCTCCTCAGCCGGCCCTCAGTACCGCCTCCGAACCCGGGAGTTCTTCAGGGCGCGCTTGATCGCCTCGAACTCCTCGAGCGCCTGGCCGGAACCGGTGGCGACGCAGGTGAGCGGCGACTCGGCGAGCCGGGCCGGCATCTGACACTCCTCGCTCATCCTCTCCGCCATCCCATGGAGGAGCGCACCCCCGCCCGCGAGGGTCATGCCGCGCTCCATCAGGTCGCCCGCCAGCTCCGGGGGCGTCCGGTCGAGCGTGTCGCGAACCGCCGCGATGATCTGGGCGATCGGCTCATCGAGCGCATCGCGGACGTCCTCCGAGTTCAGCTTGACCGCCCTGGGGAGGCCTGAGGCGAGATCCCGGCCGCGAATCTCGATCTCGATCTCCGGGTTCAGGGGCGATGCCGAGCCCGCCTCGTGCTTCACGTCCTCCGCCGTCTGATGGCCGATCAGCAGCTGGTGCTCTCGCTTGCAGAAGTTCATGATCGCCTCATCCATCTCGTCGCCACCCACCCGAATCGACTGGGAGACGACGATGTCGCCCAGGGAGATCACCGCCACCTCGGTCGTCCCGCCGCCGATGTCGATGATCAGGCTGCCGGTGGGCTCGCTGACGGGCAGCCCCGAGCCGATTGCGGCCGCCATCGGCTCCTCGATCAGGTAGGCCTCGCGGGCGCCCGCCCCGAGGCACGCCTCCTCGACCGCCCTCTTCTCGACTCCGGTGACCCCGGAGGGGACGCAGACGACGACGCGTGGATGGGTGAACCGGCTGTGGTTGGCCCGCTTGATGAAGTAGCGGAGCATCGATTCGGTGACCTCGAAGTCGGCGATCACGCCATCCTTGAGCGGACGCATCGCGTTGATCGTGGACGGAGTGCGTCCCAGCATCTGCTTGGCCTCGGCGCCCACGGCGTGCACCTCCCCGGAGCTCACGTCGACCGCCACGACGGAGGGCTCGGAGACGACGATCCCGCGTCCGCGGACGTAGACGAGCGTGTTCGCCGTTCCGAGGTCGACGGCCATGTCGCGGGCAGGGTTGATTGAGGTGAGAAGGTTCATCCGTGACGCCAAAATAGGTGCTTCGAGCCCAGCCTAGCGGCTCGCCCTAAATGCCCAAAGTCCGCGAATTCGGGATCTAGCTCCAGCCGGCGAGCTCGGGTGCGAGCCGCAGCAGCAGCTCGACCGGCAGGCCGATCACGTTGGAGACGTCTCCCTCGATCCCCGCGACCAGGGCCGAGCCCAGTCCCTGCACCGCGTATCCGCCGGCGCGCCCGCGCCACTCGCCGCTCGCGAGATAGAGGTCGATCAGCTCGGGCTCGAGCTTCGCGAAGATCACCCGAGTGGACTCGACCCCGGTGCGGACCGCGAGCCCCCCCTCTACCCGGTCCGGTCCGAGCAGCGCCAGGGCGCCGAGGACTTCGTGCGAGCGGCCGGAGAGCGTCTCCAGGCACCAGCGCGCCTCGCCCTCCAGCGCCGGCTGGCCGAGGGCACGACCATCCACGACGACCTCGGTGTCGCCGGCGATCACCAACGTCCCCCGTCGCCGCCTCGCCGCCACCGCCCGGCCCTTGGCCAGGGCGTTGGCGAGCACGACCTCGCGCGGCTCCCCCTCGCTGGTCTCCTCGACCTCCGATGCGATCGCTCTGAACTGGACGCCCAGCGCTCTGAGCAGCGCTTTGCGCTGCTGAGAGCGCGAGGCGAGGATTACAGCTCGGGGAACCAGATCCCGATCTCACGCTCAGCCGATTCGGGCGAGTCAGAGCCGTGCACGAGATTGAAGGTGACCTCGGTGCCGAACCGCCCGCGGATCGAGCCCGCGTCGGCCTCCACCGGGTCGGTCGCGCCGATCACCTGGCGGGCGGCCTTCACGGTGTTCGGCCCCTCGAGCACCATCGCCACCAGCTCACTGCGGGTGATGAACTCGACGAGCTCGCCGAAGAACGGCTTGTCCGTGTGCTCCTCGTAGTGGACGTTGGCGATCTCCTCGTCGGCCTGCATCAGCTTCAGCGCGACGAGGCGAAGCCCCTTGCGCTCGAAGAGTGCGATCACCTCGCCGGTCAGCCCGCGCTCGAACGCGTCGGGCTTGACGAGGATCAGTGTGCGCTCGGTCGCCATCGGCGCGGGAACCTACATGGAAGTGGGATGAGAGGGCGCTCCGAGGCGGAGTCGAGGAGCGACCCGTTTGATGTCGGTCAGCGAGAGGAGCCGCTCGGGCGCTGCGGGGGCCGGGCGCCGACCGTCGGCCGGTCCTGGCGACGGGTGGGCCCGTCGCTTCGCGAGGCGGCCGGGCGCTGTCCCTGCGGCCGCGGCGAGCGAGGGCGCTCGGTGCGACGCGCCTCGCGCTCGGGCCGCTGCTTGCGGACCTCGGTCTCGCAGTACGGGCAGATGCCCCAGCGCGGATCGAGCGGCTTGTGGCACTTGCGGCAGGGATTGCGCAGCCGCCGCTCGCAGTTGGGGCAGCGCAGGTAGGTGCGCTC
This sequence comes from uncultured Solirubrobacterales bacterium, assembly GCA_963833375.1. Taxonomy (GTDB): domain Bacteria; phylum Actinomycetota; class Thermoleophilia; order Solirubrobacterales; family 70-9; genus DASUPK01. The sequence continues at coordinate 602,805 of CAWHXR010000010.1, read as the reverse complement.
GATCGGGTACTCGCAGTGCGGGCACGACTGCTCGATCCGCTGGCGCAGCTCGAGCTCGGCCGCTCGCAGCTCCAGCTCGCGCTCGTCGCGGTCCTCGAGGAACTCAGGCGGGCGCAGGATCGTGTAGACGACCGTCCCCAGGTAGGGGAAGACCGAAGCGGCGGTCGCGCACGCGATCAGCACCGGGTCCTCGATCCGGCGTCGCGCGTCGAGGTAGGTCCAGTAGATCAGCGCCAGATAGACGACGACCAGGAAGAGGACCAGCAGGTTGACGACGAGGCCGAGGCCGCCGTCGAATCCGAAGAGTGCGAGGGGCATGGGAAATTGGGAGCCGCGAGTGTACGTACTTCCTTAAGAGGGCGTGGAACCCTGCCTGTGTTGGGGATTTACGAGTCTCTTGGAGGCGTTAGAGGAAGAGCAGGCCGAACACGTAGCCGAAGGCGAAGAAGACAAGGATCACCACCGCGACGACGATCGCGACCAGTCCCATCATCGTCAGGAGCTCTGAGCGGGCCTCTCTGTCCATATGCAGCTGAGAAGGTAGTGGCTGCCGGCCGCCAGCGCGACACCGTCTCGCTCCCTGGCAAGGTCTCGTGCCCGCTCCCACGCCCGGAGCGGGTCGGGGATCGCCTCGGCCTCGACACCGGCCTCCTCACAGAGCGCGGCCAGCTCGAGCGCCGGGCGGCTGCGGCCGCCCGGCCGTCCGGAGCCCTCGATCCGGTCGGGCGGGATCTCGGTGCAGGCGAAATGAGCGCATGCCGGAGCCAAGCCGTTGACAATCCCGGCCGCGTCCTTGCCCTCCAGTACCGCCAGGCAGCAGATCACCTGCGCGCCACCCGTGAGCCGGGGCAGTGCTTCCGCCAACGCCCTGGCCCCATCGGGATTGTGGGCCGCGTCGAAGAGGGCCGGGGGATCGCCCGGGACCAGCTGTGCGCGGCCGGGGATCGTGATCCCCTGCAAGCCGGTGAGCGCGTCCGGATCCAGGCGGCCCAGGACCTGCTCGGTCGCCGACTGCGCGAGCGCCAGGTTCCTGTCCCGGTAGGTCACCCCGTCGGCCGGAGCGTCGAGGGCGACTCGGACCAGGCGAGCGTGTCGGCGCTCGAGCTCTCGCTTGATGACCGGCTCGACCTCCACCGGGACGTCGCCGGCCATCAGGGTGGTGTGATCGCGCAGGACCGCGAGCTTCTCCGCCGCGATCTCCTCCAGCGTCTCCCCCAGCCACTCGGTGTGGTCGAGCCCGACCGAGGTGAGCACCGTGAGCTGCGAGGGGATGACGTTGGTGGCGTCGAGCCGCCCGCCGAGCCCGGCCTCGATCACGCCGAACTGGACCCGGGCCGAGGCGAAGGCCACGAAGGCCGCGGCGGTGATCAGCTCGAACTGCGTCACCGGACCGTCGTCGCCCGCCGACCGGTCGGCCACCTCCGCGGCCTGCTCGGCGCGCTCCAGGGCCTCCGCGAAGGCCTCCTCCGAGATCGGCTCGCCGCGGATCAGGACCCGCTCGCGCCAGGAGTGAATGTGGGGCGAGACGTAGGCGCCCGTCGAGACGCCATGAGCCTCGAGCAGCGCTGCGGTCATCCGCGTCACCGAGGTCTTGCCGTTGGTGCCGACGACGTGGATCGAGGCGAAGCGGTTCTGCGGCATGCCGAGCAGCGTGCAGAGCCGCCGCATCCGCTCGAGCCCGAGCTTCCAGCCCAGGACCTCGCGCCTGCGCAGGATCTCCTCGGATTGAGCTATCCGCCCAGTTCCTCGAGCTCCGCCCGGTAGGCGGCGAGCTTCTTCCTCTCGGCGTCGACCACGTCGGCCGGCGCCTTGGCGACGAAGCCCTCGTTCGCCAGCTTGCCCTCGCCGCGCTTCACCTCACCCCGGAGCTTCTCGCGGCGCTCCTCGATCCGGGCCCGCACTGCGTCCGGGTCCACCCCCTCGGTCTCGAGCAACTCCACCCCGCCGACGGTCGCGATCGGCTCGCCGCCGTCCTCGGGGAACTCGACCTTGGCCAGCCTGGAGACCAGGTCGTGCGGCTTCGCGTCGTCGGCCCGGGCGGCCAGCACCTGCCTGACCGGAACGCCGGCCAGATCCCGCCAGCGCCGCAGCGCTCGGGTCAACGTGATCGCCTGGCCGATCTCCTTCTCCGCCGCCTCGTCGATCAGGGCGTCCTCGGGCTCTGGGAAGGAGTGGATCACGAGCGCCTCGGAGGGACGGTCCGGCAGATAGGAGTAGATCTCCTCGGTGACGAAGGGCATCATCGGATGCGCGAGCGCGAGCACCTGCTCGAGCGCCCAGAGCAGGGTCGCCGAGGCGTCCTCGTCGCCGTCGTAGAGCCTCGGCTTGACGATCTCCAGGTACCAGTCGCAGAGCTCCGACCAGAAGAAGTCGTAGAGGTCGAGGGCGCCGTGCGCGAAGTCGTAGGACTCGATGGACTCGCTCACTGAACGGCTCGCCCGCTGAAGCCGGGAGGCGATCCAGCGGTCCTCGACCTGAGCCGAGCGCGGGGCCCGGTCCACGTCGTCGCGCGCCTCCATCAGGATCAGGCGCGACGCGTTCCACATCTTGTTGGCGAGGTCCCGGCCCTGCTGGACGCGCGCCTGCGAGAAGCGGACGTCCTGCGTCGAGGTCATCGCGAGCAGGCCGAAGCGCAAGGCGTCGGCGCCGTGCTCGTCGATCTCGTCGAGTGGGTCGATGCCGGTGCCGAGGCTCTTCGACATCCGGCGGCCGTCCGGCGCCTGGATCACCGAGTGGACGTAGACGTCGGAGAACGGCACCTCCCCGACGAACTCGAGCGAGGTCATGATCATCCGCGCGACCCAGAGAGCGATGATGTCCCGGGCGGTGACCAGCACGTCGGTCGGGAAGAACGCCTTGTACTCCGGCGCGTCGGTGTCCGGCCAGCCGAGCGTCGCGAAGGGCCAGAGCGCGGAGCTGAACCAGGTGTCGAGCACGTCCGATTCCTGTTCCCAGCCCTCCCCCTCGGGCGCCTCCTCGCCGACGTAGGTCTCGTCGCCGCGGTACCAGACCGGCAGCCGGTGGCCCCACCAGAGCTGCCTGGAGATGCACCAGGGCGGGATCTTCTCCATCGAGTCGAGGTACTGGCGCCTGGCGCCGTCGGGGACGATCCGCACCTTCCCCTCGTTGACCACGTCGATGGCGGCCCTCGCCATCTCATCCATCCGGCAGAACCACTGCAGGGAGATCAGCGGCTCGATCCGCTCGCCCGAGCGGTGCGAGAAGGGGACCGTGTGCGGATAGGACTCCTGGCCCCGCAGCCGGCCGGCCTCCTCGAGCTCGGCGATCACCGCCTTCTGCGCGTCCGCGGCGGTCATGCCGCGGAAGCGCTCGGGGGCCGCGTCGGTGATCAGGCCGTCCTCGCCGATCACCGAGATCTCGGCCAGGCCGTGCTTGCGGCCGATCTCGAAGTCGTTGGGGTCGTGTCCCGGCGTGATCTTGAGGGCGCCGGTGCCGAACTCGGGATCGACGTGCTCGTCGGCGATCACCGGCAGGCGGCGCTCGACCAGGGGCAGGATCGCGTGCTTTCCGACCGCGTCGCGGTAGCGCTCGTCGTTTGGGTTCACGGCGACCGCCGTGTCAGCCAGCATCGTCTCCGGCCGCACCGTGGCGACGATCAGCTCTCCCCCGTCCTCGAGCGGATAGGCGATCTCATAGAGGGTGTCGGTGACCCCGCGGTTCTCGATCTCGAGGTCGGAGATCGCCGAGTTGAGGCCGGGATCCCAGTTGACGATGTAGCTGTCGCGGTAGATGTAGCCCTTGCTGTAGAGCTCGGCGAAGACGCGGTAGACCGCTCGCACGTAGCCCTCGTCGAGAGTGAAGCGCTCGCGCAGGTAGTCGCAGGAGGCACCGAGGCGCTTGTACTGCTCGACGATCGTGTTGCCGTACCGGTACCGCCACTCCCAGGTCTTCTCGACGAAGCGCTCGCGCCCCAGCTCGGTCCGCGCGATGCCCTCCTTCGCGAGCTCCTTCTCGACCACCGACTGGGTGGCGATCCCGGCGTGATCCGTGCCGAGGATCCACATCGTGTTGCGGCCGCGCATCCGGTTGAGGCGGATCAGGACGTCCTGGATCGTCCCGTTGAGCGCGTGGCCCATGTGCAGGGCGCCCGTGACGTTGGGCGGCGGGATCGCGATCGAGAAGTTCTCGTCCGGCGAGCCCTCCGCCGGCGGGTGGAACCAGCCACCCTCCATCCAGCGCTCGAAGACGGCCTGCTCGACCGCGCCGGGGTCCCAGCGGGTCGTCTCCTCGAGGGTCTTGCGGCGTTCCGCGTCCACGCGGCGATCTTAATTGCGGCCCGCCGCTGGGCTAGGAGTCGGTCGGCTGCGACTCGAGCGACTCGAGCACGCCGAGGAGCTCGCCCACGCGGCAGACCAGCAGGCGCTCCTCGTCGATCTCGACCCAGACGCCGGCGGACGAGGGGAAGACCACGTGGTCCCCCGGCTGCACCGGCATCTCGACGCCCGCGTTCTCCCACCAGTCGAGGCCGGGCCCGACCGCGAGCACGATCCCCTGCTGGGGCGGCGGCTCGTCGGTGCCCGCCGGAACGACCAGGCCGGAGCGGCGCATGCGGTCCTGGTCCAACTCCTTGAGGACCACCTGGTCGAAGAGGGGGCGGAGCTGGTGCCGGACGGCTTCGATCGGTTCGCGGGAGGAACGGGTGCTCATGCCCGGAGGATATCCGGCGCGCCTAGGCGATCTTCGGCGTCCACCTGAAGGTGCGCGTCGCCAGCGCCAGTCCGGCGATACCCCAGACCGCGACGATCAGCAGGTGGCCGGCAGCAAGCCCGCTGCCATGCGTATCGATGAAGGGCTTCAGCAGAGCCTGCGAGAGGTGGCGGATCGGGAAGAGATCCGCGACGTGGCGCAGGAACGACGGGATCTGGTTCTCGGGGATGAAGACCCCGGAGATGAAGTAGAGCGGCAGGACGGCGAGGTTGACTGCGGGAGGTGCCGCGTCGGCCGCACCGATCAGGGTCGAGACGGCGAAGCTGAGGCAGCAGAACGAAGCAGCGCCGACGATCACGGCGGCGATCAGCCCCGGCATCGTCGAGCCCGGGAGGCGCACGTCGTACGCGAGGTGCCCGATCGCGAGCAGCAGACCGGACATGATCAGCGCCACCAGGACGCCCACGGTGGCGCGACTGGTGATCACCACGCCGGGTGGCACCGGGGTGGCGCGCACCCGCTTCAGCACGCCGCTTTCGCGCTGGGTGACGATGGCGACCGTCAGGTTGACGAAGCTCGCCGAGATGATGCCCAGCGTCATGATCCCGGGCACGTAGTAGGTGGTCAGCTTGATCGGATGTCCCTCGACGACCGTGTAGCCCTCGAAGATCGCGGCGAAGATCACCAGGAAGACGACCGGCAGCATCATCGTGAAGTACCGCGACTGCGGGTTGCGCCAGAAGACCTTGAGGTCGGACCGGAACTGGGTGGCGAGGAGACGTCGGTCGATCACAGGTCGCGCTCCGTCGTCTCCGTCAACCGTAGGTAGACGTCCTCCAGCGTCGGCCGGCCCACGGTCAGGTCCGCCAACTCGCAGCCCTGATCGAGCGCCCAACCGCCGAGCTTGTGAAGGGCCCATGCCGGATGCTCGCTCCGAAGATGAAAGCGTCCGTCGCGGCGCTCGGCCCGGACGGCGAGCTCGGGTGGAAGCGTGGTCGCGTCAATCTCGGGGGGCACGGTGAACGAGATGTCGCTCGGAGCCTTGTCGCGGCCCCCAAGCGTCTCCGGAGTGCCCTCGGAGACGATCCGTCCGGCCGCGATCACAGCGAGCCGGTCGGCGAGCGCCTGTGCCTCCTCCATGTAGTGCGTGGTGAGGAAGACCGTCTTGCCCAGGTCGCGCAGATTCGAGATCACCTCCCACGCGTGATGACGGGCCGCCGGATCGAAGCCGGTGGTCGGCTCGTCCAGGAAGATCAGCTCCGGGTCGCCGATCAGCGCCAGTCCCACGTCGAGGCGGCGCTGCTGTCCGCCGGAGAGCCGCATGGCGCGCGAGTCCCGGTCCTCCTCGAGGCCGACCAGCTCGATCGTCTCGTCGACTGGCCGGGGATGCGGGTAGTAGCTGGCGTAGAGCTCGAGCAGCTCGGCGACGGTGAGCTCGCCCGGCATCGTGCAGCTCTGCAGCACGACTCCGATCCGGGAGTGCCACCCCCGGCTTGCATCCTGCGGGTCCTCGCCGAGGACGCTCACCTCCCCATCGCTGCGAGTCCTGTAGCCCTCCAGGGTCTCGACTGTCACCGTCTTGCCGGCGCCGTTCGGACCGAGGAACGCGAAGACCTCCCCAGCATGGATCTCGAGGTCGATGCCTTGGACGACCTCCCGCTCCCCGTAGGACTTGCGCAGGCCACGAACCTGGATGACCGGACCTGCATCGGCGGCTGCGTCAGCGCCCAGCACCGCCGCCGTGCTTCTTCAGGCGTCTCACCCCACCAGCGTCGCAGCCGACATGGCGCCCGGCATCGGGGCTGGACGCCAATTCGACACTGCGGGGAACTACTTAGGTGGCGAGATGCCGCTAGGCGGTCTGCTCGCCGAGCGCCGGGTCGTCGAGCGCCGTCTCGTGTTCACCGGTGGCGTCGGTGACCAGCATTGGGCGTTGTCCCTTCTCGATCGTTTCCTTGGTGACGACGCACTTGCTGACGTCGCCCCGGGAGGGCAGCTCGAACTGCACGTCGAGCAGAGTCTCCTCGAGGATCGAGCGGAGTCCGCGCGCGCCGGTCTCGCGCTCGAGCGCCTTGTCCGCGATCGCGCTGAGGGAGTCGGGCGCGAAGACCAGATCGATGTCGTCGAATTGGAAGAAGCGCTTGAACTGGCGAGTGAGCGCGTTGCGCGGCTCCGTCAGGATCGTGATCAGGTCGTCGCGGGTGAGCTGGTGGATCGCGGCGACGACCGGGAGGCGGCCGATGAACTCGGGGATCAGGCCGTACTCCATCAGGTCCTCGGGCAGCACCTGCTCGAAGTACTCGCCGGTGTCCTTGTCGGCCGCGGAGGTGACCTCGGCGCCGAAGCCGACGCCGTGGTTGCCGATCCGCTTATCGATCACCTTGTCGAGCTCGCCGAAGGAGCCGCCGCAGACGAAGAGGACGTTCGAGGTGTCGATCGTCAGAAACTCCTGGTGCGGGTGTTTGCGGCCGCCCTGCGGCGGCACCGAAGCCGTGGTGCCCTCGAGGATCTTGAGGAGCGCCTGCTGGACCCCCTCGCCCGAGACGTCACGCGTGATCGACGGGTTATCGGCCTTGCGGGCGATCTTGTCGATCTCGTCGATGTAGATGATCCCCGTCTCGGCCTTCTTCACGTCGAAGTCCGCGGCCTGGATCAGCTTGAGAAGGATGTTCTCGACGTCCTCACCGACGTAGCCGGCCTCCGTGAGGGCCGTGGCGTCGGCGATCGCGAAGGGGACGTTGAGGATCTTCGCCAGGGTCTGGGCGAGCAGGGTCTTGCCGCAGCCGGTGGGGCCGAGCAGCAGGATGTTCGACTTCTGCAGCTCGATCGCGTCCTCGCCCTGCTCATCGGAGGACGACATCTGGACCCGCTTGTAATGGTTGTAGACCGCGACCGAGAGCGCCCGCTTGGCGCCGTCCTGGCCGACCACGTACTCGTTGAGCACGCCGTAGATCTCCCTGGGCTTGGGAAGGTTCTCGAGCTCGAACGTCGGCGGGGCGGTGAGCTCCTCATCGATGATCTCGTTGCAGAGGTCGATGCACTCGTCGCAGATGTAGACGCCGGGGCCGGCGATCAGCTTCTTGACCTGACGCTGCGACTTGCCGCAGAAGCTGCAGAGGAGTTGCTCGTTGGATTCGGTGGGACGTGCCAGCGGATTACTCCCTCGTCTCGCTTCGCCCGGCCGGCTCCTTCCTCGCTGGAAGCTTAGACGCCCGCCGACCTCGGCCTAACCGATTCTCGTTACGCCGCGAGCAACCGGTTTCCTTCCACCCTTGCATCGGCCGGCGGGTGCCCGGCCGCAACCCGGCTTCTCGGTAGGCCGTCGTGGGAGTACATTCGGGAACTCAGCAAGGATCGGAGAGGAGCCGGTATGTACGCACGGATAGCGACCTTCGAGGGCGACCCGGACCGCATTGATGAAGCGCTCGAGGCGGCACGTGGCCAGGTCGAGACGAACTGGGAGACTCCCCCCGAAGGACTCGAGGGCGTCAAGCAGATGTGGATGCTCGTGGACCGTGAGGGGGCAAGGGGACTCGGCATCACGATCTATGAGACGGAGGAGGATCTACGCCGGGGTGACGAGGCACTGAACGCGATGTCGCCCGCCGACCCCAGCGGACAGCGAATCGGTGTCAGCGTCTACGAGGTCGCCCTGCACAAGCAGCGCGACTAGGCGCCCAGCTGCGCAACCGTACCCAGGAGCGGTCATCGCCCGGCTCAGCTGTAGCGGTCCCAGGCCCGCAGATAGGGGCTGGGGTTGACCGGTCGCCCGTTGACGTGGATCTCGAAATGGAGGTGGCACCCCACGGTCCTCGCGTTCCCGGTCCGGCCGATGTGCCCGACGATCTCGCCTACGTGGACCAGATCGCCGCGCTGGAAGGGCGACGGATGGACCATGTGGGCGTACCAGTACTTGCGTTTCTCCCCCAGCCCCCGGATGACGATGAAGTTGCCGTCGAGGCGAGGGTCGTACGCGCGCTTCACCACGGTGCCGGTCACGGCCGCCGCCAGCGGCGTTCCGCACGCGCCGGTGACGTCGAAGCCCTTGTGGCGGCGACCGCCGTTGCGCGGCGCGTTGAACTCGCCGACTCCCCCACGGGTCCCGTGGGGTCCCCGGACGGGGAAGAGGTGCCGGCGGAGCTCGACGCTCCCCGCCTCCTTATGGTTGGCGCCGGCCACGCCGACGACGACCCGGTAGGTCCCGTCCGCGACCGGCCTGCCGCCGTTGGTGAGGCCGTCCCAGCGCTCGACCCGCTCGGTCCCGGGCTGAACGCCGGGCAGCTCGATCGTCCGCACCTCCCCCCCGGAACCGACCATCCGGATCGTCACGTCTGCGGCCGCCGAGCCGCCGATGCGGAACTCGACGCGGACGCCGTCGGCGGAGTCGGTGAAGCCTTGCCTGGGAGAGACCGACGCGCGCTGGACGACGGCGTCGTCGGCGGCAGTCACCGGCGCCGCGATCAGAGCCGTCGCCAGCGCGAGGAGGATTGGAGCGAAGCGCCTCAAGCGGGCTTGGATCCGCGGGGAGCTAGCGGTGCTCGATGACGCGGTCGACCAGGTGGTACTCCTTGGCCTCCTCCGCGCTCATGAAGTAGTCCCGCTCGGTGTCCTTTGCGACCTTCTCGAGAGGCTGGCCGGTGTGCTTGGCGATGATCTCGTCGAGGCGCTGGCGGACGTCGATGATCTCCTTGGCGTGGATCTCGATGTCGGTCGCCTGGCCCGAGAAGCCGCCCGAGACCTGGTGGATCAGGATCTTCGAGTTGGGCAGCGCCATCCGCTTCTCCGCGGCGCCGCCCGCGAGCAGCAGGGCGCCCATGCTCATCGCGACGCCGACGCAGATCGTCTGCACGTCCGGCTTGATGAACTGCATCGCGTCGTAGATCGCGAGACCCGCGTACACCGAGCCTCCCGGCGAGTTGACGTAGATCGAGACGTCCTTGTCCGGATCCTCGGACTCCAGGTGGATCAGCTGCGCGACGATCAGGTTCGCGATGTCCTCGGTCACCGGGGTGCCGAGGAAGATGATCCGCTCGTTGAGCAGGCGCGAGTAGATGTCGAACGCCCGCTCGCCGCGGGACGTCTGCTCGACCACCATTGGGACCAGGGGACTCATGGGCGGGCCAGTCTAGCGACCGGCGGGGGCGGGCAAACAGAGGCGCCGGGCCAGTAGGGTCGGCTTCGAGATGAAGGTCGTGCGCGCGGCGGAGCGCGAGCCGTATGTGACCCGGGATGGATCGAGGGTGAGGGAGGTCGCCGGGCCGGCGCCTGGCAACGCAGTCAACCAATCCCTGGCCGAGGCCATCGTGCCCGCCGGGGGCGAGACGATCGAGCACTACCACCGCGCCTCGGAGGAGATCTACAGCTTCGTCTCCGGCAACGGTCGCATGCGGCTCGCCGGCGAGGAGGCGGAGGTCCAGGCCGGGGACACGGTCGTGATCCCGCCCGGGACCCGCCACAAGCTCTGGAGCACAGGAGCCGAGCCGCTGGTCGTCCTCTGCTCCTCGGCTCCGCCCTACTCCCACGACGACACGGTGCTCTGCGAGTGACCGAGATCCTCACCGTCGGCCACTCGAATCACGAGGAGCGGGAGTTCCTCGACCTGCTCCGCGGGGCCGGGGTCGAACTCGTCGCGGACATCCGGGCGAATCCCCATTCGCGCTACCCACAGTTCAACAGGTCCTCACTGGCGGCGGAGCTGATCGAGCAGGGCATCCACTACGTCGACCTGGGCGGGGAGCTCGGAGGCCGGCGCACCCCGGCGGCGGACTCGCCCAATGCGGGCTGGGAGAAGATCGAGGCCTTCCAAGGCTACGCCGATCACATGGCCTCGCTCGAGTTCGAGACGGGGATCGAGCGCCTCGAGGAGCTCGCCAGTGAGCGGCGCACCGCCGTGATGTGCGCGGAGGCCGACTGGAGCCGCTGTCACCGCCGCCTGCTCTCGGACGCGCTCACCTTCCGCGGCTGGCGCATCCTCCATCTCGGGCCGACCGGATCGCTCACTCCCCACGAGCTCACGGATTTCGCCGTCGTCGAGAACGGGGTCGTCACCTACCCCGCCCGACAGACGAGCCTAGGCCTCTAAGCGCGCTTGCGGGTCCGCTCGTAGGCGCCGATGTCGGGCTTCTTGTCGCGCTTCACGCCGCGCTGGTCCACGAGAACCACCCCAGGGGGCGCGGTGGGGTCGCCGCGGTCGATCGCCCGTGAGCCTCGCATCAGCGCGATCGTCCTGGTGGGGCCGCCGTTGTCGGCCAGCCTGCCCAGCCTCAGCGGCCCGCCGAACAAGTCGCCGGCCACGCCGAACCCCGCGCAGCCAATACGGTCGCCGATCAGGTTGTGGCCCAGCGAGTGGAGGCCCTCCGAGGCGAAGCTGTCGCAATCTCTGCCGGCGGTCCCTCCTGAAGCCAGGCTGTTGAGCGCGACGATCGTGTTTCGGGCGCTGATCACGTTGCCGGCGCCCTCGTAGAGGCCCCCGCCGGCGCACCGGCACCTGCCCTCGTTCGCGACGTTGTAGGCGACGGTGACGGCGTCGAGCTCGATGGTCGAATGAGCGCTGGGGACGCCCGACTCACCGAACGAGCCGATCCCCCCGCCGACGCCGTCGGCTCGATTGTTGGCGATCGTCGAGTCCTCGACCACGAGTCCCGGCTGCGGTGCCTCGCTTGCTGCGAAGGTGCCGATGCCGCCGCCGGAGGCGGCGCGGTTCCCGGAGATGGTCGAGTGGTCGACGAATCCGCCGCCAAGGACGGCGAGCCCGCCACCCAGATCCTAGGACTCATTGCCGGCGAGGGTGGAGTCGGAAAGGGATAGATTCGAGAGCGCGCTGAAGATCGCACCCCCAACGCCCGGGGTCCGGTTGTGGTCGGCAAGCGTTCGCGTGATCGAGGTCACGGTGCAGGACGCGTACACCATGCCGCCAACGCCGTGTGATCCGGTGCTGTTGCGTGTGCCCCGGCTCTTGGTGATCGCGACGTGCACCAGATTGTTGGCGCAGTCCCCCACGACGGCCACCGCGCCGCCGCCCCCGCAGCAGGCGCCGCCGGCCCTGTTTCCCCGTAGCAGTGTCTTGTGAATTCCGACGCCGCCCCCGTTGACGATGATTCCTCCCTTGCCGTCCGGCGTGAATCCTCCGTTGAAGATCGCTCCGCCGCTGTTGTCCGCGGTGTTGTCGACCAGGCGGCTGTCGTGCACATCGATTACGCCGCCACGGACGGCCCCGCCGTCGCCGCCGCGAGCGTAACCATCACGCAGCACGACTCGCTCCAGCGTCAGCCTGATGTTGGCGGGGAGGTCGAAGATGCGGTCGATGCCGTTGCCGTCGATGACCGCCCGCCCGCCCCGCCCCTTGGTCTTGACGACGGTGCTGGGTCCGGTCAGGTCGAGGTCGCCGGTGAGGGATGCGTCCTCGGCGGCGCCGCGGCGGGTGAGCGCGTAGCGCTTCTCGGGGCGCAACACGATCGTCGAAGGTGTCGGGCCACTCGCATTGGCGGCGATCACAGCCTCGCGCAGCGAGCAGTCCTTCGGCTTACAGCCGTTGGGCACGGGATCGTCGGTGCGCGTCGGACGGTAGGTCTTGGCCGAGGCGGCGGAGGACGTCGCGAGCAGCGCGACCACAGCAAGACAGACTGCAGTCGAGCCGACGATCCGAGTCACGTTCGAACCAACACCGCCGCTCGCCTGACGGAGCGGCAAGTCTGAGGAGTCGCCTAGTCGGAGCCGGGCGTCCAGAGGCCGCCCTTTTCCTCGCGTTCCTTCTCCGGGGTCCAGATCTCCTCGCGGGCCTGAGCCTGCTCCATGGGGATCGGCTTGGCCTGCTCGGCGATCAGCTCGAGCGCTCGCCGCATCCGCAGGTCCTCCTTGAGCAGCTCCTCGCGCCCTGACTCGCGGATGTCCTTGAGGGCATCGGCAGGCTCCGGGTGCCCGTGGTCCTCGTGACCCGGCGGGACCTGGAGCGCCTCGAGCATGTCCTCCTCGGTGATCTCGATCCCCTCGGCCTCGGCGACGGCCTCCAGGACCGCCTCCCGCTTCAGGGCCTGCTCGGCGTCAGGGCGGGCCTGCTCGATCATCTCGTCGCGCGTCTTCCCCTGCATTTGAAGGTAGGCCTCGGGATCCATCCCCTGCCGCTGCAGGGAGCGCTCGACGCGCCGCCACATCTCCGCGGCCCGCGCCTCGACGACCGGGCCGGGCAGCTCGACCTTCGCGTTCGCGACGGCCGCGTCCACGGCGGCCTCGCGGAAGCGCTCGGCGATCTGCCTGTCGAGGATCTCCTTGATCTGGCCGGCGACGTGCTCGCGCAGCTCCGCGAGCGTGTCGAACTCGGACGCCTCCGCCGCGAAGTCGTCGTCGAGATCGGGCAGCTCCTTCTCGCGGACCTCCTTGACCTTGACCTCGAACTCGGCGGTCTTCCCCGCGACCTCCTCGGCCGGGTAATCGTCCGGGAACGGCACCGTTGCCTGGCGATCCTCACCCGGCTTGGCGCCCTCGAGCGCCTTCTCCAGCTCGGGCAGGACGCGGCCCTCCCCCAGCTCGAGCAGGTAGTCCTTGGCGGCGCCGCCGTCGAAGGGCTCGCCTTCGATCTTGCCCTCGTAGTCGATCAGCACCACGTCACCCTGCTTGGCCTCCCGCTCGACGGGGTTGAGCCTGGCGAAGCCCTCGCGGAGCCGGTTGAGCTCGGTCTGGACGGCCTCCTCGGGGACCTCAGGCTCCTCGCGCCCGACCTCGAGGCCCTTGTACTCGCCGAGCTCGGCACCCGGCCGCACCGCGACCTCGATCGAGAAGCGCAGCGGCTTCCCCTCCTCGGGGAGGTCGGAGAGGTCGAGCTTGGGATCGCCGACCGGGTTCACCCCGGACTCCAGCATCGCCCGCTCGTACCAGTCGCCGAGAGAGGACTCGAGCGCCTGCGTGAGGACGGTCTCGCGGCCGAGGCGTTGCACCACCATCTCCGCCGGCACCTTGCCCTTGCGGAAGCCGGGCATCTTCATGTCCTGGCCGAGCTGGCGCGCGGTCCGGTTGATGCTGCCCTCGACGTCCTTCGGGTCGACGTCCACGTCGACGCGGACGCGGGAGTCGGGAAGCTCCTTTACGGTCGTCTCCATGGAAGCGACCACCTTAGAGACCACACGACGCGAGCGGCTCGGCGCCTGGCTCTACACGGGCGCGCCCGGCCGGCTCGCCTCCTTCTCGATCGACCTCGGCCTGTCGCTGGCGGCGCTCGGGATCTACGGCGCCCGCCGGGCCTGGAAACGGCTCAGGCTTGCCCCTCCGTCTTGATCCGCTCCTCGAGCCGGGCGCCCTGCCCGGCTGCCGCCGCGCGGGCGGCGCGGGCGTCGCTGAGCTCGACGCCCCGGGACTCGGCGAGGTCGAGGAGCCGCTGGCGCTCGGTGTCCTGCTTGGCCCACTGCAGGAAGAGCCAGGCGAGGACCCCGAGGGTGACGAAGCCGCCCTCCACCATCATCATCACGCCGGCGATGCTCTGGTCGGTGAGGGGGGCGATGTGCCAGCTCGCCTCACCGGCCGCGTAGTGGGGATAGAAGATGCTGCTCGACCACATGAAGACGTTGGCCAGCACCGTCCCGATCAGCCGGACGCCGATCAGGTAGCCGATCTTCGACGGGATCCCGAACCACCTCGGCTGAGGCAGCGGACCGACCAGCGGCATCCACATCAGCACACCGAAGCCGATGAAGCAGGAGTGCTGGAGGGCGTGGACGGCGCTGTGGTCCGTCGCCGCCTGGTAGAGCACCGGGAGGTGCCAGACGTACAGGTCGGCGGCCCAGAGGGGCAGGGCGACAAGCGGGTGTCCGAGGTGGCGCATCCAACCCAGCCAGCGGCTCGAGAGCAGCGGCTGCACGAGCGGGCCGGTCAGCCCGAGCACGATCAGCAGCGGACCGAGATCCCCCATCAGCAGGTGCTGGCCCATGTGCGCCAGGACGAGCTGGTCGTCGAGGCGCCCCAGCGGCGAGATGAACGCCACCGCGATCAACCCCAGGCCCGAGGCGAAGCAGGCGACCCGCCAGCCCGCAACCGGTTTGCCCTCACGGGAGAGAGTGATCAGGCGCAACGAGTAGGCGGTCGCCACCAGCGTCAGGAGCACCACCTGGAGCGGCTCGAACACGGGGCCGCCGACGGCATGCGCGAGTAGCGGCTGCATCAAATCCAGGTTAGAGCCAGTCGATCCTCCTGAAGAACGAGACCAGAACGGCCACGCAGAGGGCCATCAGCGCGATCGCCAGTGGGTATCCGAACCGCCAGTGCAGCTCCGGCATGTGGTTGAAGTTCATGCCGTAGACGGAGGCGATGTAGGTCGGCACCGCGATGATCCCGGCGATCGCCGAGATCTTCTTGACGACCTCGTTCTGGTTGACGCTCACCAGGGCGAGGTTCGCCTCGAGGACGCTGGTCAGCAGCTCACGCTGGGAGGTGACCTGCTCGTCCACCCGGCGAGCGTGGTCGGCGACGTCCCGGAAGAAGGTCCTCAGCTCCGTCGGGACCCGCTCGTACGACCCCGCCTCCAGTGATTCGAGCGGGGTCAGCAACGGCCAGACGGCGCGATGGAACTCGATCACCTCCCGCTTCAGATGGTAGATCCGCGCCGTCGGGGCGGGAACGTCGTCGTCGAAGACGTCCTTCTCCACCTCCTCGATGTCGTCGTCGATCGCGTCCACGACCGGCAGGTAGTCGTCCACGACCTTGTCGAGCACCGCCCAGACGGCGGAGGACGCCCCGAGCTTGAGCAGGTCGGGCCGCGACTCCAGCCTCCGCCGGGCGGATGAGAGCTCGCTCCCGGGTCCATGGCGGACGGTGATCACGTAGCCCCTGCCGGCGAAGACGTGGATCTCCCCGAAATGGACCTCCTCCTGGTCCTCGTGGTAGTGGGCCGTCCGCAGAACGATGAAGAAGTTCTCGTCGTAGTCCTCGATCTTGGGCCGCTGGTGGGCGCGCTGGGCGTCCTCCACCGCCAGCTCGTGCAGGTGGAAGAGCTCCGCGAGCCGGTCCATGTCGCCGGGCTCCGGCTCGTGTAGCCCGATCCAGACGAACTCTCCCTCCGCCGCGGACTTCGCTTGCTCGGCGGCCTGCTCCGGCGTCAGCGTGCCGTCGTGCTGGCGCACCCCGTCCTTGTAGTAGGCGCAATCGACGATCATCGTGACGCTCCGGGTTCTCTTTCCGGTTGCCCGGGCGGGCTCCTCCCCCTGGGCGCTCACGGTCGCCTCATCAAGCGGTCCCTCCTCGGCTTCGCCTCAGGGCGCCTTCGCATCAACCTCCGCCGGGACCCAGGCGACGGCCATGTCCACGCGATCGCCGCGGAACGGCACGCCCTCGGCCTCGAGCAGTCGCCGCTGCCGGCGTCCCTTGGCCAGCGATCCGTCGGCCCGGACGATCCGCTGCCACGGCACGGCGGGGTCGTCGCACTTGGAGAGGACGTAGCCGGCGAATCGCGGCGCCTCGGGACAGAGGTCCCCGTAGGTGGTGACGAATCCCGGCGCGACCCGCCGCACGCGCCGCAGGACCTCGCGCGCCCGGGGTGAGCTCAGCTCAGCCGCCAAGCCGCCCAGAGCCCGGCCAGCGTGGCTGGCAGCGCCGCCGCGATCCCTCGTACACCGGCGGTTCGCTCCTTCGTCCCGAGCGCGATCGCGAAGGCCGCCACGTCACCGGCGTCCGCGCCGGCATTGGCCAGGCTCGCCCGCCGGAGGCGCTCCGGATCGTCCAGCGCCGCAAGCGTCAGCGCCCCGAGCACGAAATCGCGCCCTCCCGCGATCCGGCCCACCGCCACCGTCGCCGGGCTCGTCTCGGAGAAGCCGAGGGCGCGCAGCGTCAGCTCGGGGGCGGCGAGCATCCCGACCCCGATCGCGAGCCTTCCAGCGGCCGAGACCAGCGAGAAGGCTCGGACGTCCGGCGCTTCGACCTGGGCCGCGATCAGTCCCGCTCCAGCGACACGGACAGCGATGGCGATCGGGCGGCCTCAGGGTCGTCGGCGAAGCGCTCCTTGATCGGCCGCTGCAGCTCACGCAGCTCCAGGCGGGTCGTCGGGCCGTCCACGAGGCGAGCCTAAGGCACCGCGGGGTCGACGTCCGGCCGTGCGACCGTGGTTTCCAACCGGAGGATCCGCGGGTTCGCCGCTCAATAGGCGTCTCAGCGAGGCCGATGACCAGCCACAGAGATCCCGATGAGCCCAGGCGTGATGGCCCAGATCAAGGAGCAATGGCGGTACTGCTACCGCGCGCACGGCACCCCGATCGCCGGAGTGGTTCAGGAGGTCTCGCCGAGCGGCCAGGTGGCCAGGATCCGCCTCGACCAGATCGCAGACTCCTTCGTCCTGGTGGCGCATCTGGAGCCGGTGTCCGTGGCCGCCGAGATCGAGGAAGGCCTGCTGAGCGCCGGCTAGGCTGCCGCGCCGGCATCGCCCAGATCAGCCGCGATACTGGGCTCCAGATGTCAGTCGAGGGAAGGATCAGAGGCAGTGGGGCGGCCCCGCTTGCGGCCGGCTCCGAGTTCGACGGCTACCGCATCGAGCGCACGCTCGGCCAGGGAGGGATGGGGATCGTCTACCTGGCCAGGGAGGTCGCTCTGGACCGGCTGGTCGCCCTCAAGGTGATCAGGGCCGAGCTCGCCACCGATGAGAGCTTCCGCGCCCGCTTCCGGTCCGAGTCGCGCACCGCGGCCTCGGTCGAGCACCCCCAGGTCGTCACCGTCTTCGGGGCGGGCGAGCGGCAGGGCCTTCTCTATGTCGCGATGAGGTACGTCCCCGGCCGGGACCTGGGCCGGCTGATCTCGTCGCGCGGTGCCCTCGCCGCCGACGATGCCGCCGAGCTGATCTCGCAGGTGGCCGAGGGCCTGGACGCCGTTCACGCCGCGGGGCTCGTCCACCGCGACGTCAAGCCGGCGAACGTGATCGTCGGCGAGGACGGGCGAAGCGCATATCTGACCGATTTCGGCCTTGCCAAGGCCACCGCCTCGACGAGCGGCCTGACCGCCACCGGCGAGGTGATCGGAACCGTCGACTACATGGCGCCCGAACAGATCGAGGGCCGCCGCGTCGATGCCCGCACCGACGTCTACGCCCTCGGCTGCGTCCTCTTCCATGCGATCACCGGCGAGGTCCCTTTCGCCGATCGCGAGAGCTCGGCGAAGATGTGGGCGCACCTGAACGAGCCTCCCCCCGCCGCCGGCAAGGGTGAGAGGGGAGCAGCCGCGCTCGATCCGGTGATCCGCCGCGCGATGGCGAAGGACCCCGCCCGGAGGTATCCGTCGGCTGGCGATCTCGGCCGCGCCGCTGTCGCCGCGACCCACGGCGAGGCGGTGACGGAACCCGAGCGAGCGGTGGGCGCCGGGGAGGCCGCGCCACTTGCCGAGACCACGCCGATGGCGACCGAGCCCGCTCCCGCTCCCACGGCCCGCCTCCCCCGCCACCGTCGCCGTCGCCTGGTGGCGGCCATCGTGGCCATCCTGGTGATCTCCGGTCTGGCCGCGGCGGCGCTGATCGCGGTGCCGAAGCTCTCAGACGGCGGCACGACCTCCCGGCCGAGCGGAGTCACCGTTCCGTCCCTGGCGGGTCAGCCGCTGGACGTGGCGGAGCGGCAGCTCGACGACCTCGGGCTCCGGTCGACCGAGGAGGGCGGGGGCCTCTTCGGGGTCGTGATCCCCTCCGATTGGCACGTCTGCCAGACCTCCCCGGCGGCCGGCTCGGTCGTCCGCCCGGGCTCGACGGTCGGCCTGCTGGTCGATCGCCCCGACGTCTGCTGACGGGTTCCGTCAGACGCCGCAGATAGCGTCGCCGGCGCAGCGTCTGGCGCTGCTTTCGTCCGAGAGGGGTGGATCGTGAAGCTGGTGATTGGCATCGTGCGGCCGGAAAAGGCCAACGACGTACTGGAAGCGCTGTACCGCGCAGAGGTCAGGGGCGTCTCGATGAGCCGGGTCCAGGGACACGGCGGTGAGCTCGATCACGTCGAGACCTACCGCGGGACCACGGTGAAGGTGGAGCTCGCCGAGAAGGTGCGGTTCGAGATCGCGGTCACCGATCCGTTCGTCGAGCCCACCATCAAGGCGCTCAGCGAGGGCGCCCGCACCGGCGAGGTCGGCGACGGCAAGATCTTCGTCGTCCCGCTCGAGCGTGCGGTCCGGATCCGGACGGGCGAATCCGACAACGCCGCGGTCACCCCGGTCGGTGCCTGATCGATGACCGGACTGATCGCAGCAGCCAAGGTGGACACCGGGGACACCGCGTGGATGCTCGTCGCGACGGCCCTCGTCCTGATGATGACCCCGGCTCTCGGCCTCTTCTACGCCGGGCTTGTCCGGGCGAAGAACACGCTCAACACCTTCATGATGTGCGTCGCCGCGATCGCCATCGTGATGGTGATGTGGGCGTTGATCGGCTACTCGCTCGCCTTCGACGGAAACGGCGACCTGATCGGCGGGCTCAACTACGCCGGCCTGCACGACGTCACCTTTCTCCCGCGGGAGGGCAGCACGATCCCGCACCTCCTCTTCATGGCGTTCCAGGCGACCTTCTGCATCATCACCGTCGCCCTCGTCTCCGGGGCGGTCGTCGAGCGCATCCGCTTCGGCGCGTTCATGCTCTTCGCCGCGCTCTGGTCGGTGCTCGTCTACTCGGTGCTCGCCCACTGGTCGTTCGGCGACGGATGGCTGCACTCCCACGGATTGCTCGACTTCGCCGGCGGCGTCCCGGTCGAGATGGGCTCGGGCTTCTCGGCGCTCGCCGCGGCGCTCGTGGTCGGCGCCCGCAAGGACTACGGCCGCCAGGCCCTGCTCCCCCACAACACCGCCTACGTGCTGCTCGGCGCGGGGCTGCTCTGGTTCGGTTGGTTCGGGTTCAACGGGGGCAGCGGGTTCAACACCGGCGCCAACAGCGTCCTCGCCTTCACCAACACGCTGCTCTGCCCCGCGTGCACGCTGGTGGTCTGGTTCATCCTCGACGTGATCAGGGGCCGGCGGGTAACGGCGGTCGGGGCCGCGACGGCGATCATCGTCGGCTGCGTGGGGATCACCCCCGCCGGCGGATACATCAGCCCCGGCTGGGCGATGGCGCTCGGCGCCCTCGCGGCCCTGCCGAGCTACGCGGTGATCGTGGTGCGCCCGCGCACGCGGGTGGACGAAACGCTCGACGTCCTCGCCGCCCACGGGGTCGCGGGCTTCACCGGCATTCTCTTTATCGGCTTCTTCGCGCAGCTCTCCTGGAACGGCACCTCCAACGGGCTCCTCTACGGCGACGCGGGCCAGCTCGGCTGGCAGGCGCTGGCGGCGGTGGCGGCCCCGGTCTACGCCTTCACCATGACCTTCGCGCTGCTCAAGGTGATCGGCCTGCTGATGCCGCTCCGAACCACCGAGCACGAGGAGGCGCTCGGGATGGACGTGGTGCAACACGGCGAGGACGCGTACGCCTCGGGCGAGGGCGCGATCCTGGTCACGCCGGAGGACGGCGGGACGCCGCCGGTCCCGGTCGCGCAGCCCTAGTCCGCGGCTACGAGAGCCTGACCGGAGACACCCGAGGGGAAACCGAGGTAGTTCTCGATTCGGGACGAGGTGCCGCCCTGCCCGCCGGGTGCTTCCCGCTCGATCACGATCGTGCGCAGGCCCTCGGATGCTCCACAGACGGCCGCGGCCAGCCCGGAGGGACCGGCACCGACGATAACCGTGGCTCCATAGCCGCGACCGCGTGGTAGTCGTGAGCCTCGAGCCGCATGACGCGAGACTTCTCCGCTGCCACGGGCTGTCCCGTCACTGGGGCCCACCAAACGGGAGGCGATCGCCCTGGAGTCCACAGGGAGCCACTTCACAGATGAGAGCCACGGTCCCGCGGTCGCCGGACGGCGCGGGGGCGCCCCTCAGCTGAGGGCCCCTGAGCCCGGGAGTCATCCGGCTGCGCTTCAGGTGAGGGTTTGAGAGGAACTGCCGCGGATACTGCTGCCGAGCGCTTTCCGTAGAGCTTCTCGTAGATCTCCTGCTCGACCCCCCTCGGATCGACATCTCGCACCTTCCTGACGGGTGATTGCCGGGAGCGCAGCAGCGCCAGGCCCGCCACAGCGAGTACGGCAACCCCGACCAAGATGATCACGGAGATCATGCGGCGATCTTAGACCTAGGTCGAGCTGGGCCAACTTGTTTCGCCGGGCTTCCCACGAGTACGTCGAGGGTTCGTCGTGTCTCCACGCGGCTGAACGTGGCCGTCAGCCGCACTCGATCGTCGCCAGCGTGGCCTCGTACTTCGACGCCAACCGGTCGAGGTCTGCCCTGAGCTCGGGGTTCGCGCCCGTCGCCGATAGGCGCTCACTCAGTGAGATTGGCGCCGATCGGGACGAGGTCGCCCTGCACTTCTCGCGACACCTCACCGAAGCCGACATCGAGGCGCTAACCCCTGCGCTCGAGAAGGCGAGCAAGCATGCACATCCGCTGAACGCCGCGCCAGGTCAAGCGACCAACCGCAAGGTGAGCGACAACGGGGCGCTCGTCCAGCGAGCTGCCTGAGTGCTACGCCGCGGCAGCTCGGGGATTGCCGACGATCCCCGGGGCTCAGGCCCGTTCGGCGCGCCGGACCGCGACGCGCAGGACCTCACCGCCGATGAGGCGCTCGAAGTGGCCGACAACTGCCCACAGCGCCCGGATGCGAAGACCCGCCTGACCATTGACCGGTTTGATCCGTGCCTCGCTCACGAGCGCGTTCTGCCCGGGGCCGTCCCGCTCGATCCAATGAGCCAAGAGGACCCGGACCGTGCCTCGCTCCTCCCAGGTCAAGAAGTCATCCACACCCTCGATCCGAGGATAGTCCCGCCGCAGCGTCCAGATTCGCCCGCACATGCCCGAAACCGACCAGCGAGCCCCTTCAGCGATCACAACGAACGGGTACTCCCGGAACAGATCCCGGAAGGACAGATCCGCCGGGGTGCCAGGGATTCGCCAGCGCACCGCCCGCCCAAGAGCGGGTGCGTCACGGAGCCGGACCGTCTCTGCCGCATGCCACAGTCGATCGGCGTCGGCTTGGGCGGCGCGGCGGTGGCGGGTGCGCACCTGCGGGTCTGGCAGCCACGCATCGAGATCGGGGGGCATCGTCACGCAGCGAGGGTTTCCTCAGAGGCCGTTCCCCTGATCAGCGCGACTTCTTCTGGGATAGCGATTCTTCGATCCTGAGCCGAGCGGATCCGCAAGGGTGGCCTGGGTCGCCTCCAAGCACGCAGCGCGTCAAGGCGGATCTGGGCGGCGAGGTACTGGTCGTCTCGGTCAGCCTGCTCGCTGTTCATGGTTGGTGTACCTCCGGTGCCGGGGATTTTGTGGGAACCAGAAGTGTCCATCTGGTTTCGAAAGACGGCCGAAGCGGTTCCGAAAGCCCGGCTGAAGGTCGCGGCCGCCGTCGCCATCCGGCGCAAAGGCCCCTCGATTCGACCGTTCGCGTGCAACGAAGGATTGGCGGCTCCTGGCGAGAACAGCATTTACCAAACCTTTGTGCGGAGCTTCCCTTTCTTTTGGCGCTTTCCGGCAAACCTGCACCGTGACCGAAATGCAAACTGGAACAACCACAGCCCCAGAGAACCGGGACCCTGAGCAGCCGGTTGCGGAAGCGTGCGCGCATGGGGACCCGATGTGGATCCGGCTGATCGAATACACCCGCTACGGCACCTGGATCGGATGCTTTGAGTGCGGCACGTCATGGCTGATTCGACGCCCCGGCTAGGTCCCGCTCCGAGGGTTCAGATCATCAGGTTTGAAGCGGGCCAATCAACCGGGCAAGCGCCAGTTGAGAGCGGAGCAGATAGCCCGCCGGCTCTCGTTGTGCGTCGAGGTCCGCTTCGCCCTGGGGGGCCGAGCCGGTCGGTGGTGGCGATCAGCAGCTGGCTCGTTTCTCAGCGAGTCGAGCCAGCGCCCCCTAGATTCGCCTGCCGGCAACGTATTTATTCTTGATCGCTGCCGGGTCCTATGCCTTGGCCTGGATTGCCCACAGGTCCCCCATCGTGCTCCTCTGCGACAAGGTCGATCCCGGCGTCGGGTCCCAGGCAGACCAAGTGCCGCCGACCGACACCTCAGATAAAGAACCTCTGAGCGGCCCAGCACTTCGATCTGAATCTGGACGAATGTTCGTTTGCCGCCATCTCCCTAATGCTGCTTAGGTACTGAACGCTTACGCAGGGGCCGTGGGCACCGCCCTTGTAATACGACGCTCATCGGGAGAGGGTCAGGACAAGGTTCGGTAGATTCAGCTTCTAAAGAGGAGGGTCGTCCCCGGATGACGGCCCTCCTCTTCCTAGGAACAGAGGGTCGTCCCCGGATGACGGATGACGACTCTCCTCTAGGAGCTGAATCTACTGAATTCTAGTAGCTGAATCTACTGAATTCCGACGAATTGCGGCATTTGCCCCGCAATAGCCGCAAGAAACGGTGAGGCTGAAGAAATCTAGAACGTCCGCCAGAGGCCACCCGGGCCGGCAGGAGTACGGAGAAGGCGCCCCAATCGGCGGGGCGCCTTCCTCGCCCTGGCGTCTATGCGCGGCGCGCTACCCGGCGGTCTGCGCGGCAAGCGCGCGCTCAAGGAAACCGCCGCGCGAAGCAGCTCCCTGAAGACTTCCAGCCGTAACCCTGCGGCTCGGGTGGGCGCTTACTGCGGTACACCGACTAGCAGGGTCGGTAAGGGTGGAAGCGGCCCGCGTACGGGATCCGGGTAGGACGTACGGGGCCGCTTCCGGTGCATTCAGAGAGGCGGTAGCCAGCTCCGGACCGCCCCTCTCTGGAAAGACCGTACCCGGGCCTACTGGTGGGTATCGGTAGGTCCGTTTCATCTCGATCGCTCCGCTGGATGGCTGGGAGCACCGGAGTAACTCCGAGGCGCTGGATCAGCCGGGCCGCGTGGTGATCGCTGGCCAAGTGCTCCGGTTGAACATCCTCCAAGAGCAGGACGAGTAAGTCCAGTGACCTGACCGGCTCGTCGGGACCGTGGCGTTCAGGTCAGCTTCGAGGGCCGCGTCGGTTCCCGTTCGTCGCAGGGCCTCGCGGTGGCGCTGGGGGAAGGCAGGTCCTTCTCGGCTTAGGCTTCGAGGGTGGCGAGGGTGGCGAGTGGCGACTTGCAACCGGAGGTGACGCAGTCGCCGGACTCGTCACAAGTCTTCTGCGGCGCAGGAACGAGTCCGTGCCTGTTAACTGCCGGGGCAAGACCGATCCCGTTCCCGACGATCCCCGGCTTCGGGTGGTGGTGCTTGGCGAGAGCGGCCGGGGTGACGGCGAGGAGGACGGCGGCGGCTATGGCGGCGACCTTGCGCATCATGGTGTTCCACTGAGTGTGCCAGGCGTCGGGGCAGCGCTCACAATTATTGAAGCAGTAGGGCCCAGCTAGTAGCTCGGGGGCCTGATCAGCGAGCCATCGACCGCCCTCACGCCGGCAAACCTGCCGTTGATGGTGACGATGGTCGGACGCCCACTCGCGTTGACGCGGATCATCTTCTCGCCGGTCGGGCGCTTGGAGTCCAGCGGGCAGTTCTGGATCGGCACCCTCCCCTACGTCGCGGGATACTGCGTGGGCGATGTCGCAGGAGAACGTCGAGCTCTTCCATAAGGCACTTGACGGCTACAACCGGCGCGACGTCGAGGCGATGCTGGAGATCTGGCACACCGAGGCCGAGTGGTACCCGTTCACGGCGCAGGTTGAGGGCGACGACGCCTACCACGGTCACGAGGGCCTCAGGCAGTGGTGGGCGAACGTAGACGCGACCTTCGAGGAGCTTGAGGCGAGTGTTGAGGAGGTTCGAGACCTCGGCGACGCCGTCCTCGCACTCGGCCACCTTCGCGCCCGGTTCAGGAGCGGTGTCACGCTGGATACGGGAATCGGCTGGCTCACCCGCTACCGCGATGGTCTTGCCGTGTGGGGTCGCGCGTACCAAAGCCATGCCGAGGCCCTCGAAGCCGCCGGGCTGCGGGAGTAGGCAATCCGCACTGGGGGCGCGCCATCGGCACTCGGCGGGGTAGCCACATGTTCGCGTTTCTCCGCCGTGACCTTCCCCCTCCCCCGCGAGATACTGCGTCGGCGATGTCGGAGAACGTCGAGCTGGCTTACCGAGCTTTTGACGCCATCAGCCGACGCGACCTCGGGACTCTTCTGGCACTGATGGACGACGACGTGGAGGTCGTCTCGCGCATCGTCGCCATGGAGGGCGGCTTGCACGGCCACGACGGAATGCGCCGCTGGTGGGAGAACTGGTTCAACGTCTTCCCTGACTACGACATCGAGGTTGTCGACGTCGGTGCGCTTGGAGACCAGATCGTCGCAGCCCTGCGCGCTCTCGGCCACGGCGCCGGTAGTGACGTGCCCTTCGAGGACACGATCTGGCTTGCAAGCCGGTGGCGGCGCGGGAAATGCGTCTGGTGGCGCACCTTCTACACGCGGGACGAAGCCCTCGAAGCCGCCGGACTGCGGGAGTAGGCAATCCGCAGTTCCGCGGCGCGCGCCATCGGCCACACGGCGAGGTCCGCGCGATTGCGCCTGACGGTTGCGGCCCTCTCCTTCCCCTGGGAGATACTGCGTGGGCGATGTCGGAGGAGAACGTTGAGGTCGTGCGTCGGGCCACTGAAGAGTTCAATCGGGGTGGGACTGACGCCGTGATCGACACGTTCTGGACCCCTGAGATCGTCTGGGACATGACCCCCACGCGTATTCCCGGCTTTGGCATCTACACCGGCTATGACGAAATCCGAGCCTTATGGCCGACTGGTTCTCGGCTTTCGAGTTTGATGAGTGGGAACTGGAGGTGGAGGAGCTCTTCGGGAGCGGCGACAGGGTGGTTTCGATGGTGCGCCAGCGTGGCCGCGGCGCCTCCAGCGGCGCCGAAGTCGGCGTCGATTTCGCCCAGCTCGTCACCCTGAGGGCCGGCAAGATCGTCCGGATCAACAATTACCTGGATCGTTCCAAGGCCCTCGAAGCCGCCGGGCTGAGCCGCTAGCGCAGCCGCCGAGCGCCAACCGCCCGTACTTCCATCGCTTTCATTAAGGACAGCCCGAAGCGCGTGTCCTTTGAGTTAGCCGCGGGCTGAAGACTTGTTCGAGGCCACGGCGGCCCGAATGAGAGCCTTCAGAGCCTCCTCGTCCAGCTTGTCGCCTTCGTGAAAGTCGATGGCGCGCCTGGCGTTGCCTTCGAGACTGGAATTGAAGAGGCCTGAAGGGTCCTCCAGGGAGGCTCCCTTGGCGAAGGTCATCTTCACGACATTCTTGTAGGTCTCGCCGGTGCAGATCAGCCCGTTGTGCGACCAGACTGGAGTCCCTCTCCACTTCCACTCCTCGGCCACTTCGGGGTCTGCCTCCTTGATCAGGGCGCGGAGCCGGGAAAGCATCTCGCCCCTCCAGTCGCCCAGGGCCTCGATTCTCGCGTCTATTAGCTCAGATGGAGACTCGGCTCTCTTCGATCGGCTCTTCTTCATGTAACTGCCTCTCCTTGGGTCGCTTTTGTCCCTTGCCTTGCGACGCCCCTGAGTCTGCGCCCCAACTGGCTCGCGGAGCGAAAGCACAAGGTTACGTCTCCGCCGTGCATCGCGGCAACTTCTGCACGAGCAACAAGATGATCAGCGCCTGAATCGCGCCGTGCGGCCCGCACGGCGATCATCGCTGCCTGCGGTCAGCCGTTCTCCAGCCACTTCACTGCAAACCGGCGTGGCGCCGAATGCGATCGAGCTTCACCCGGTCTGGAAATTTTCGGCGGCGAGCTGTTCACACTGAAAGTGCGTCCGCCTGGGCCGCCACAGCGCCTCCGGAGGGTGAGCGACCGGATTCGAACCCGCGACCGCTTTAGCCGATCAACCGAGGTTTTAGAAGTCGTGTCGTGCGGGTAAGGCCGGTGGGCGAACAAGGAAGTTCGCGCAAGGGGGGCCAGATACGGAATCGGAAGGGAGGGAACCCAGTGTCCATCATCACCATCCTCATCATCATCATCCTGGCGCTTATCGCGCTGTATCTGTTCAGGCGGGTTGTCTAGACGCCACTCTTCCCCGTTTGTTGCCCTCGCCGACCTCGATCTCGCCGTCAAAGCCTCCGTCCAAGTGCTGCCTTTCGTGTAGCGAACCAGCGCGGCGTCTGGTTGGTCCGTGCAAATGCGGGTAACAGGTGGCACGGCCACAAGGAATCTGCACGGCGGCGAAAGGAGGGCCCGATGGCCCAGACCAGCACAAGAAAGAAGTCGTCCGTCGGCGATGGGACAAGGGGACGCTCGAGCCGTTCGACGCGAGCATCAGCCTCGTCCAGCGGATCGAGCTCGACGCGGAATCGTCAGTCACGCAACGGAAGGGGAGCGAACAGCCGAAAGTCAGGCGCTTCGCGGAACGGGCGTTTGCGCGCGAGCGCCAGCGGCCGCACGCGATCGTCGGCGAACTCGATCTCCGAAGGCCCCGCGGACACCGTCAAGCAGATCGGTTCGAAAGGCAAAGAGGCCGTTGCCGAGGGCGCGCACACGGGTGGCAAGGTGATCTCCTCAGCCGCGGGCAAAGTCAAGTGGCCGGCAGTGGCGGGCGGCGCGACGCTTGCGGGGCTGGCTGGAGGTCTCGCTTTGGGTAAGCGCAACTCCGGGCCCAAGATCCTGGGGATGCGCGTTGGCCAGGGCCGCCGCGAGGCCGGCAAGAACGTTGCCGAGACCAGCAAGAACATCGGCAAGTTCAGCGAGAACGTCGGCCAGTTCGCAGCCGAGGTGCGCAAGACGCGGGAGGCAATCGAGAACGGATCCAAGCACAGCTCGCCGGTCGAGGTGGTGCTGCGCGCCCTGACCGCGCGGCGCCGATGCACCCGCATGCTCCGGCCTAAGTGTTTGGCAGGAGAGCGCGTACGGGTAGATGCGGGGACACGAGCGAGGAAAGGAAGCTGTCGAATGGCGAAGACGAAGGCCGATGAGAAGCTCTACGCAAGGCTCAGGGATAGCGGGATTCGAAAGAAGGTTGCCAAGCGGGTGGCCGAGGCAATTCCGGCCAAGGGCCAGAAGAAGCCCACGAAGGCGCATAGGGTCGCGGACGAGCTGACGGCAGCCGCAAACTCGATTAGAGATCGGGCAGGTGGTGGTTCTCGCAAGCGATCGGAGGCCGCTAAGAAGGCCGCCCGGACTCGCAAGGCAAACGTCCTGAAGCGACGCAACTCAGCGAAGAAGGGGGCCAGGAACCGCGCAAAGGCCTAGCTGTAAGACCCAGGCCTCCGGAAACGTGCGCATGTACGACATCGCCCTCGAGCGTTCACGCGGCTCCTGCCGCCAGGTCCGAGGGCAGAACTGGCCGAACCAGCTCCGCCATCATGGCATTGAACTTGGCAGGCTCGTCGACGAAGGGCTCGTGGCCGGATTGCTCGAACCAGACGAGCCTTTTTGAGGGCGCCGTGAGCATCTCGAAGTAGGCCAGGCTGGCCTCCGGGGGAACCCAGTGATCCTTGCGCCCGAGGAAGAAGAACACGGGCATCTCCAGTGCGGGCACGAGGTCGAGCAGGTTCAGCCGCGAGGTCTCCGCCCACATCGCGTCAAGAGAGAACCGGAAGCCGCGCATGGTGCTGGGCAAGTCGACGATCGACGATTCCTGGCCGGTGAGTACGGCTCGTCCCACCTTCCACAATGCCCTCGGGCGCATGGCACCCTCGAGGCGCGCCACCAAGTTGCGCTCCGTCAACACCTGCTTGGCGGTGTGAGGCGGTGGGCCAATCGCGCGCAGCTTCTCCACCGCCCGGTGCTTGCCGCGGCGCTGCGCCTCTGCGAGCGCGAACGCATAGGACGCCGCCTCGCCGACAGCGCCATCGCCGTACTGTCCACTACCGACGTAGGCCGCGACTTTCTGGGGAAAGCGCGCCGCGTAGAGCGTCCCTAGAGCCGAGCCCCAGGAGTGCCCGAAGATCACGACCTTCGTCTTGCTGAGGCGCTTGCACACCGCGTCGACCAGCTCGTCGAGATCGGAGATGAACTGCTCGACCGTCATGGACGATCTAGGGATGTTGCGGTCGAACGATTTGCCGGCGCCGCGCTGATCCCAGTAGACGACTGTGAAGCTCTTCTCAAGCGGCGCATTGAAGTGACGGAAGAAACCCGTCTCGCTGAGCCCCGGCCCGCCGTGCAGCATGATCAACGGTGGGTTCGCGACGCTCTCGCCCCGAATCATCACCCATTGATCGAGCCAGCCGAGGCGGCGATACGCGATCTCGGCGATGCTGCCGGATACGACCTCGCCGTCCGCCCCGCGGAACGGGCGCGTCTTTCCCAGATTCCTCATGCACTCGCTCCTGTCTCGCTCGCGGCCTAGTCCGAACTTACTCTGAAGAGAGACTCTCGTTCTTCGCGTGAATGCAGCTTCAAAGGCGGCCTGCGACAACTCGCCTTTGCCCGCTTCTGGGAGCTAAGGCCCCCCTCTGGGCAGGTCAACCTCCCGTGACGCACTTCTCACGAGGGGTCTTGGCTTCCATAACGCTTGGGCCGATTTGGGACCCGATTGGGACCCGCCCGCCAGCACCTAGAGGGAGCCAGAGAGCGAAACTCCCGTGTTAGCGGGGGCTTCGTGAGGGGTGAGCGACCGGATTCGAACCGGCGACCGCCTGGACCACAACCTTGTGGCACGCCGCGCTCGTGTCACGGCTCGCGCACAAGATAGGCGCCTATTGGGCGCTCGGGACACCGACCCCGGTTCGGTCCAGGTCGGTGAAGCTCCGTGCTGACAACAGAAAACCGCCGCATTTGCGGCGGTTTTCTTCAGTCGGGCCGACTGGATTTGAACCAGCGACCTTTCGGCCCCCAGCCGAGAGGCTTGCGCTGTAGATCTGTCCGTCGGCGTCCCCAGCGTCCCCAGCGTCCCCGGGACTGGACGATCTGGACATATAGGACGCAGCAGTGGGTACCAAAGCGGTACCACACGGTCGTAGCGGCGAAGGTAGCGGGGGCCCGATTCGTTTCTCGCTACCACCCGACGCGGATCCGTGAGACCAGTCGGCACCCCAGCTAGGGAGTTGCGCTTCCGCTTTCACGCGGAAGGAGGCGTCAGCTCACCGCGCGCGCCGCTGCTGCTTTCGTCCAAGCGGCTACTCCGACAGCCAGCGGCTTCGAGGGCCCTCGAAGCCGGCGGCTGACGGAGTAGGTCGCTAGAAAACGCAACCTCAGACCCGAAGCTTCTGTGCCTTCTTCCGGCACCTCTTGAGCGCCTTCTTCGTATGCTTCTTCTTGCACTTCTTGAGCGCCGCGGCGCGCTGCCCGGTTGGTGCCTGGACGGCGCGCTGCCCGCTTGGTGCCTGGGCCTGGAAGTAGTGCTTCCCCAGGTATTGGGCGACCTTCTTGCCCAGCACGGCTCCCTGCACGTCGGCGGTGCGGAAGTGGATGCCGCTCCACACGCGCGCGCCGATGATCTCCTTGAGGGCGTCCGAGAAGCGGTCGAAGCTCCGCGGCGGGCAGGGTGCGGGGCTGCATTTGTTGCTGATCGCGGTGAACGCGATCTTGTCGGTGCCGAAGAAGGCCTGCAGCGCGTGCACGAAGGCCCCGCTGATGCAGGTGTGCCCCGACGGGTGGTCCGGGAAGCCGGGGGTGACGAGCGGCGGTCCGGAGACGGGGATCGTGGGGTTGAACAGCGGCAGCCAGGCCGGGTCGGCCTCGGTCGCCGGGTTGCCGTCGCTAGCGGCCTCGCGGATCGCGGTGATCGGGCGCCAGAAGTTCCAGTAGTACTTGTCGTTCCAGCAGCCGATCGAGCCGTCGGCCCCGGCCAGATTGGTCATCGCGAGCAGGCGGGCGCTCTCGACGCCGTCCAGCTGCTCGCTCTCCGCCAGCGCGCGGAAGACGCGGTTCCAGATCGAGATGCCGCTGTCCTGCCAGAAGATCGCGGCTGCCGTCTGGTCGGCGGTGCGGCTCGTGCTCGTCAGCGAGCCGAGGTCCTTGACCTCGTTGAAGTCCTCCGCGTAGGCGGCGCTGGTGAGCGCGTTCGGGCCGTCGGTGCGGAGCATCTCCACGCTCGGGACGAGGAACGGGTCCACGTTCCCTACAAAGGCGCCGGGGTCGCCCCCGAAGTTGGGTGGCGTCTTCCGCCACTCTCCGGGATCGGTGCCTTCGACGACCGCGAAGGGGTCGAAGCGTCCGTCGTCGGCGCGCGCAGCGAGCATCGCCGCGGCGGCGGCGGACCCCGCCGCAATGCCGTCCTGCATGTGCAACGTCCTCGGGAATCGCCGCGAGGGAGTCCGCGTAGGCCTTGTCGAGCCAGACGCGAACCGCCGGCGGCAGCATCGGCGCCCCGGCCTGCTGGAGCCCGGCTAGCACCGTGTAGGCGGCGGTAGCGGCGGCGGCAGCCTTCGAGGCCGATGGCGAGGCCGACGGAAGCCCGGCGAGATACGGCTGATGCCCGCCGTCGATCGCGTTGACGGCGTCGTAGACGGCGCCCTGCACCATTCGCCACGTGAAGCACGGAAACCTGCGGCGCCTGGCCGATGCCGGGCATGACGGGCGCGGTGGGTGGGTTGCCGAGCGCGTTCGCTGCGTAGAGGTTCCAGTCTCGGACCGCCTCGGCGCCCGTGGACTGCTGCGCCGCGCCCGCGGTCGCCGGGATCGCGAGTGCGCAGATTCCGAGGACGATCAAGACCAGCCGACGCCACGCCGGCCGGGTCAGGTTGGTGATGGTGTGAGCCCTCATTTCGGGCCTCCTTCGAGTCGTGGCGTCGGACCTCCCAACGAGTCGAGGCTCCGGTGCCTGTTTGACGACCAGAAGGCTCCGACACGGCGGTACATTTTCGGTACATCGGTCGGTCCACGCGCGATCTATTCGCGCGCTGGAGCGGTCTGGGGCGCGAACGGTCGCTCGTCAGCCCGAGGGGCAGGCGGAGACGTAGTCCTGCTCGGGGACGAGCTCCGCCCACTGCTCGGAAGTGAGGCCGCCGCCGGCGAGCCTGCACGCCCGTTGCAGCCAGAGCTCGGGATCGACCTCCCAGCGGATCGCGCGCCAGAGGTTCGAAGCCCTGCCCTCCCCCGAGTCGTATAACACGAACAGGTGGGCGCCGTCCGGGGTAAATCGCGCCGTCACCGTTCCGCCCGCCTCGGCGTTCGCCGCGGGTTCGGGCAGGATGGGCCCGATCGGCTGCCCCGAGGCGACGTCCCAGAGGGCCGCCGACCGGTCCGAGTGCGTGGTCGCAAGTGTGTGCCCGTCCGGGGAGAACTCCACTCCGAGAGTGGACGCGTTCCGGAGAGCGAGCGGACGTCCCACCCGCCGCCAGCCGTCGGTCGCCCAGAGGAGCGCGCCGCCGTCGACCTCGCCAGCCGCGAGCAGGCTGCCGTCCGGTGAGAAGGCAACCGAGCTGACCTCGCCGCCGGGGGAAAGCCTCGCAACCCGCTCGCCGCTTCCGACGTCGAGGATCTCGACTCCGTTCGGACCTTCGGCGGACGGGACGCTTTCGGGGAACCGGTTGAGGGCGTTGGAGTCAGCACCGAACGGAATCGCCAGCTGCGAGCCGTCGGGGCTGAACGCCAGCGCGAGCACGGATGCAGGCAGGCGCAGCGGCGGTCGAAGCAGCTCGCGCCGGCCGACGTCCCAGATCCGCACCGCGCCCCCCTCCTCCGCCGCGGCGAGCAGATCGCCCTGGCCGAAGGCGACCGCCGAGACGGTTCGCGGGTTGGCCGTCCGAGGGCCCCGGGGAGCGCGAAGGAGCGCGCCGAGCTGCTCTCCCGACTCGACGTCCCAAACCCCGACGCCGCCACCCTCTCCCGCCACCGCCAGCCGACGTCCATCGGCTGAGTAATCGATCGCCACCGCCGCCCTGCCGGGGAAGGCCTCGAAGCTCGCCGTCCTGCGCAGCGTCTCGGCGTCGATCAGCTCCACCCGGCCGTCGAGCCTCGCGACGGCCAGGGCGCGTCCGTCGGGGCTGAGCGCGAATGCAGGCCGACCAGCCGGCTCCCTGGGCCCCCAGCCGCCCAATCCCCTCGGGAACGGGCGCCAGAGCCGGCGGTCCCCGGCCACGTCCCAGACGATTACGCGGCCGTCGTTGCCGGCCGTATACAGGGTGCGCCCGTCAGGGCTGAAGGCGTGCTGCTCGTCGTTGTTGGCCGCGTGGCCCTCGAGGGTTTCGGTCGCGACCCCCTTCTCGACGTCCCACAGGATCACGTTCCCGCTGACCTCGGCGGTCGAGAGGGTACGCCCGTCGGGGCTGAAGGCTTTGGGCTCGCCCGCCCGCGCGCCGGTCAGCGTCCGCACCCTTCCAGAGCCAAGGTCGAGCAGGCCGAGGCCCCCGCCGGGCTGCCCGAACGCGAGGGTGCGCCCGTCGGGGCTGAGGGCGCCGCCGCCGACCGGGTAGCGGCGGATGACGCGAAGCGTATCCGCGTCGAGCGCCTTGACCCCCCGGCCGGTGGAGACCAGGAGGCGCCCATCCGGGGTCATGAGCGGCGGCGTGTCGAGCTGAGGGCCAACGCGGACGGGCTTTCCGAGCGGCGTGCCCCGGCGGGCGTCATACCGACGCAGGAACAAGGAGTCACCGCGGGAGTAGGGGACGAACAAGCTTCGTCCGTCCGGAGCGTAGATGACGATGCCGAAGGGAGCGAACCCCTGGCCGGCGGCAAGCGAGGTCGAGCTCCGCACCCGCCCGGTAGCCGCGTCGAGAATCTCCAGCGTTCCCGTTGCGTCCTCCGCGACGGCGAGCGAGTCGCCCTGCGGATCGAAGGCGATGACGAAGGCGGGTCCGGGCGCCTGATGATCGCCGATTACCTCGTAGGTATCGGTGTCGAACAGGGTCACGGTACCGCCTGCGTCGCTGACCGCGAGGGTTCCCCCGTCGGGGCTCAGCGCGAGCGCGAGGATCGGCTCGCCGCCGCCAGGGCTGAGGACGCCGATCGCCGCGGGGCTGCGAAGCAGCGTCGATAGGAGGCTGGAGCGGGTGGCGACCGAGTCGTCGAGGGCGACGCCGGCGCTCGCGAGCCGCGCCGCTTGATCGAGGCGCTCCTCGGTGAGGGCCTGGGCGCCGAGGCGCTGGGCGTCGGCGACGGTGGCCGCGCTGCGCGCGCCCTGGCGCTCCGAGAGCGCGATCACCCCGGCGACCACGGCGGCGGCGAGCAGTACGCCGACGCCGGCGAGCAGCGCCCTGAGGCGGCGGTTGGTGCGCCGCTGGCGCTCGGCCTGACGCTCGCTGGCGGCCCGGCTCTCGTCGAGGAAGGAGCGCTCGAGCTGGTTGAGCTCCGGGTCGTGGCTCGCCGCCCAGTCGAGCGCCGAGGCGAGTCTGGCACCCCGGTAGAGCTCGGCCGGGTCGCGCCCCGAGTCGCGCCACTCGCCGGCGGCACCGATCAGGTGCTGGTGAAGGCGGCGACCCTCGGCGTCCTCGGCAAGCCAGTCGCGCAGGCGCGGCCACTCGCGAAACAGCGCCTCGTGGGCGACCTCGGCCGCCCCCTCGTCGACGGTGAGCAGGCGGCTCTCGGTGAGCACGGCGAGGGCCCGGGCGGCGTCCTCGTCGCGGTCGAGCTCGAGCTCGTCGAGGGGAACGCGGCGGCGGACGAAGCCCTCCGCCTGCTCGTCGTCGGCGCCGGCGAGGCGCAGCAGCATCGGACGCGCCCGGAGCCGCTCGGCCGGGCTGAGGCGCTGGTAGGCGTGCTCGGCAAGGCGCGCGACCGCGCCGCTGACCCCGCCGCTTCGCTCATAGACCTCGTAGCGCAGGGTGCGGCCCTCGCGCCGCTGCCAGAGCTCGACGAGGGCCGCGGAGAGCAGCGGCAGGCCGCCGGGCTCTGAGGCGACGTCACCGACCAGCGCCGAGACCAGCCGCGGCTCGACCCGGAGCCCCGCCCGCCGGGCGGGAAGCTCGATCGCCCGGCGCAGCTCGTCGCGGCGCATCGGCCCGACCAGGAGCTGGTTGGCGCTAACCAGGGTCGAGAGCTCGGCGTGCTCGGCGCAGCGCGCGTAGAAGTCGCCGCGGATCGCGAGCACGACGACGAGCCGCTCGTCGGGGTCACCGGCACCCTCGACCAATGCGTCGAAGAACGCCTCGCGCTCGGCCCCGTCGCGGCAGGCGACGAAGGCCTCCTCGAACTGATCGATCAAGAGCACCAACCGCTCGCCGTCGGGCAGCCGGTCGAGCGCGTCGGCGATCCACGGCGCCGCGCCCTCGTGTCCCGCCTCGGGCACCGCCCGGGCGAGGGCCCGCGAGAGCTCGGCGAGCGGGCGCGCGCCGGGGCGCATCACGGCGCGCCGCCAGTGCTCGGAGCCCGGGACGACGCCGTCCGCGAGCGCCGGCAAGAGGCCGGCGCGCACGGCCGAGGACTTGCCACTGCCCGAGGGGCCGACCACCGCGAGCAGGGTCGAGCCGACGAGGCGGGCGACGAGCTCTGCGACCAGGCGCTCGCGGCCGAAGAAGTACTCGGCGTGGGCGGCATCGAACGGGGCCAGGCCGCGGTAGGGGCAGATCAGCCGCTCGGAGGGGCCCGGCGGCGCGTCGGGCACATAGAACGCTCCCCGCTCTCGGACTAGCTGCAAGTCCACGACGCTCCCGGCCAGCTCGGTCTCGGTCGTGCGAAGGCCGGGTCGCTCGCTCATCGCACGGCCGGCCGTGGTCACGAGCCGCTCAGCCGCCTCCGCCCGCGCCCACTCGTCCGCGGCGCGGTGGATGCGAAGCGGGACCCCGGCGCTCTCCACGATCAGGGTCTCGGGGGGCATCGCGACCCCCTCGGCGGGTGCGTAGAGGGCGGCGATCTCGGCCGTCGCATCCTCGTTAAGCGGGTCGAGGCGCAGGCGTTCGGCGACACCGCTCTTAAGCAAGCCGGCGAAGGCGGGCGGGCCCTGCTCATCGTGATGAAGGACGCAGACCATGAGCGGCCGACCCTCGGGCGCTCGGGCGAGCGCCGCGGCGGCCTCGAGCACGCTCGGGGGGGCGTCGTTGGCGTAGTCGAACACCAGAAGCGTCGGTCGGTGGCCCGTGCCGGCCTCCGCTAAGGTCGCCAGCGCCGCCTCGGCGACCTCGCCACCGCCGGCATAGAGAACCGCGGCGCCCTCTTGCTGGACCTCGGCCGCGAGTTCGGCGACGAGACGCGTCTTGCCGATCCCCGCCGGCCCCCAGACCATCACGCAGACAATCCGGCCCTCGCGCGCCCGCGCCCAGCGCCTGCGCAGCCAGTCGAGCTCGCGCTCGCGTCCGGCGAGGAGCGGCGAGCCCCCCTCGAGCTGTATGGGCAGCTCGACGGCCGGCGCCGGTGCCTCGAGGGCCGGGTCCTGGGCCAGGATCTGCTCCTGCAGGCGCTTGAGCTCGGGGCCCGGCTCGACCCCGATCTGCTCGATCAGCGCCGCGCGCGCCTCGTGGTAGGCCTCGAGCGCCTCCGACTGGCGCCCGGCGCGATAGAGGGCGAGCATGCGCTGCGCGTGCAGAGGCTCTCGCAACGGCTCCTCGGCGATCAGGGCCTCGAGCCGGGCGACCACCTCGGCGTGGCGCCCGGCGGCGAGCTCGGCTTCGATCGCTAGCTCGATGGCCCGCATGTGAAGCTCCTCGAGGCGACCGATCTCTGGGGCGGCGAACGGCTCGGAGGCGACGTCGGCTAGCGGGGCGCCGCGCCAGAGCTCGAGCGCGGCGCCGGCTAGGCCGTTCGCGCCGGCGCCTGTCGGCTGGCGAGCGGCCTCCTCGACCAGGTCCTCGAAGCGCAGCGCGTCGACCGCCTCCTCCGCCACCCGGAGCTCGTAGCCGCGACCCCGGGTGACGATGTTGGCCCCTGCGCCGTCGGAGGCCAATGCCTTGCGCAACTCCGAGACGTAGGACTGGAGGTTCTTGGCGGCGCTCGCCGGCGGGCGTCCCCCCACAGGCCATCGATCAGCTCGTCGGCGGCGACCGTGCGGTTGGCGCGCAGCGCGAGCATCGCGAGCACCCCTCGCGGCTTGCTTCCTTTGAGTGGTAACGACCGGCCGTCGACGAGCGCATCGACGCGGCCGAGGACGCGGATCTCTACGGCCAACTGCCCCTCTTTCCGGAGCGACCGTACACCCGTGCGGTCGCGCGATCAACCGGTTCGATCGCTGCTGGCTCTCGGCGCCCAGGCCGTCGGTGCTCGCCCGTCTACTCGCGCGAGTAGACGACTCGCCCGTCTACTCGCGCGAGTCGTCAACGGCGCGGTACACGCGCCGGCCGCCTGAGGTCAATACGAGCGAGCGTGGGGCCAACCGTCGGCAAGAAGAGGTGGGCGCCGGCGTCCAAAACGGGGTCGCATGATCTCGACGTTCTTGCGACATCGTCCATGCAGTATCTCGCGCACAATTACTGCTTCCGTGTACCACACCTGGTACCACG
The DNA here is from genome assembly GCA_963833375.1 of uncultured Solirubrobacterales bacterium. Lineage (GTDB taxonomy): Bacteria > Actinomycetota > Thermoleophilia > Solirubrobacterales > 70-9 > DASUPK01. The sequence goes on along the minus strand of CAWHXR010000010.1, from coordinate 565,935 downwards.
ACCCCCAAACAGGTCTGACGCGGGAGCCACGAGAGACGCACGAGGGCGCTCCACAAGCGGCCTTCCCGTTAGTCGGGGCGACTGGATTTGAACCAGCGACCTTTCGGCCCCCAGCCGAATGCGCTATTCGTGTGAAGGGGTCCGTTTCAGTCGGTTTTTCGCATTCCTGAGTTGCTCGGAGTTTCGTGCAGATTGGGCGCTTGAATGGGAGTTCGCCGAGGCCACCTTATGGGACCCTCGCCCCTTTCGGTCGTAGCCATGCTCGTCCCGCCGTTCGGGCTCTTAGTCGGGCGGTTTTCGGACGACAGCCGTGCGAGCGAGCCGACGGTCTGCGGGTGCACCTGGTCGAGATGACTTGCCAGCGCCATGAACAGCTGAGCAGCGGTCAGGGCGTCCCCGCTCGCCTGGTGCGGCCGGTGGATCGGCAGACCCATGCTTGAGGCCACCCTCGAGAGCCCTGGCGCGGGGTCCAGCGCCGCTGAGGACAGCCCAGCTTCGGAGGCAGCCCGCAGGGGAACCCACCCAACGAGCACTGACGTATCCAGCATGGGGCCGTTCAGATCAATCCCTTCTGTCTTCAAGGCGGCCGAGAGAAAGCCGCCGTGGACCGCGGCGGTGTGGGCGACGAGGGCACGACCCGTCAACGCCTCGAGGATCGCGTCGAGCGCCTGATGTATTCGTCCCGCGCGCACAATCGTCTCGGAGGCCTTGCCGATAATCGCCCTCCCCTTCTCCACCGGAACGCAGGCGAGGGAGAGGATCTGGCCCCGATGTGGGTCGGGCCCCGTCGCCTCGAGGCCGAGGACGGCAAACGACGCTTCGCGCCAGGGAACGGACGGACCGGGTGGTGCCGTCTGGAGATAGACGTCTACGGCCTCGGAGTGGTGCAGGACATGAGCCATCAGGCGAACGCGATCTCGCCGCTGAGTTGTCGGCCAAGCCTCTTCTGGACCGCCCGAACGCCTCTGAAGGCATCGCGGAGCTGGCGGCGCCGAGCCGGGTCCATATCCTCGGGATCGAGGAAGTCGTCCGGCTCGATCCCTCGCTCTATCTGGTGAACCTGGTGCTCGAGGCGAAGACTCTGGAAGACCTCGAACGCTTCGCACAGGGTGGCGGCAGACCTGCTTTCGAGCGTGCCCGCCGCATCGGCAGCACTGAGCCGCTCCAGCGTCGAGTTGGAGCCGATCGCCCCCGCCGCCAGGCCCGCGTAGCGGGCAATCGACGTCAGCGGCAACAACCCGCCCTGTCTGATGTCGATTAGACCGCGATGCTCGCCCGAGCTCTCGAGGACGAAGTCGCGCAGCCGGCCTACAGGGGGCTTCTTCGCCAGGGCGAGGCTAAGCATCAGGCGAAGTAGTCCTCGCCGGCCAACGGCCGCCTGGAACCCCTGATGGAGATCAGGCGCGTCTCCTCGCTGATGCGGCCGAGGCGGCCCTTGGCGCCATGCGGTCCAGCCAGCTCGCGAGCCGGCGAGACCGACACCCCGGGCGCTTCCGCTCGAGATGAGGACGCAACGATGGATTTGCTGACCATGGGTCTTCTCCCTGTCAAGCCGCGGGGCTCGGAGCGGGAGATGGCGCTGCGACCCCCTCAGAGCGCCGGTAGAGGATCACGCTCACGGCGATCACCCAAAAAGGCACGAGCAGGAATCCGAACGCACCGATCGGGGTGAAGAAGGCGGCCCCGAGGACGATCGCGGCCCAAGACAGCCAGCGCGGCAGCGCGAGGGTGCGCAGACCGCCGACTCCGGCGGCGAGCATTAACACGGACAGGCCGGCTGTGAACGGGATCCAGTCCGCCGCGCTGATCTGGTTGATCGTGTAGACGGCGTCCTGTGCACCATGGTCCGCAGCCGTGGTGGCGGCAAGAGTGATCATGCCCACGATCACGAAGCCGGCGGCGGTGAGGACGGCCCCGCCGAACGCGACCACCGAATAGGTCGCCTCCTCGGCCTCGCCGGACCGCAGGGCGGAGCGCAGGCCGGCACCGAAGAACACGAACAGGACCGCAGCGGCATGGGCGAGCAGCGCAGTTGCTATCGCCCTCGTCTGGTGATCGTGCCAGTAGCTGAGGACCTTCGCTGCGGGTTGGCTGTCGTCGGGCTGGTCGCCTCCGAGCACAGTCGCCGCAGCGATCACGATCCCGAACAGGACACCTGAGATCGCGAGAGCGCGCTGATAGGTGTTGGCTTGCATGGCTTATCTCCTTTCGTCTTCTCTTGCTCAGTCGCTGGCGCAGCCGTCGAGCCCCGACTGCTTGGCGAGCTGGTTGGATTTCGCGAACGGGTCGCCTTGCTGTGCGAGCCGCTGCGGGTTCGCCTTCAGCTGGTCGTTGACGGACTCCAGCTCGTCGAGCAGGGCGGAATACGTGGCGGACTGACTGGCGGGGGGCGTCAGCCCCTTCAGCCCATCGATGACCTGCTGGGTGTCGGGCACCACCGCCGAATTGACGAATTGCTCGAAGTCCTGGCTTGTCGGCCGTCCGCTTCCCAGGTACTTGTGCGCCGCAGCCTCGATCTGCTGGTTGACGGGCCGGCAGATCGCAGACGCCCTGGCGGCAAACTCCGACTGACTCAATGTCGTCGTCGAGCTTTCATCGCCACCGCCGCAGCCAGCCAGCAGAGCACCGACGACCGCAACTGAAGCCAGCCCCGCTCCGGAGGTCTTTCTCCCCATCTTCATCTGCATTTCCTTTCGGTCGCGCCGCGCCACTCGCGGCGAGTGAGGAGACGATCCGGTGCCAACCGTCCCGCCGACAAGGGCGCGAGCTCCCATTTGCGGCGGGAAATCCGCGTGGGGCAGACGTCCCGATCAACTCGGGAAATTCAGCGAACGGCGTGACAGGCCCGTTCTTGGCGTGGAGAATGAGCTCAGTCCATGGAGGCGATCTCGAGAGCCGTGACGGAGGAGACCCTCGCGCCGGCGGCCGCCGCCAGCCGCAGACAGGCGCTCGGAGCGTGGGCGTGCTTCGGGGCCGTCATCGGGATCTGTGCCTTCTCCGCGGTGCTCGCTCTCGCCTCGACCTCAGGGAGCAGCGGCGACTGGGGCTTCAGCCTGCTGGTGATCCCGATCGCCGTAACGAGCGCTGCGCTGGGTGTGCTGGTCCGACTGCGCCGGCCCGACAACCTCGTCGGCTGGCTCCTGCTTGCCAACGGGCTATCGCTCGCGAGCCTCTCCCTCGCCTGGCCCTATGCCTACTACGGAGGGGTCAGCCATCCCGGCAGCCTGCCAGGGGCGAGCTGGGCCGCTCTCTGGAACGAAATCGGTTGGCCCGGCATCTACGTCTTCCTGATGGCGATCGCCCTTGTCTTCCCGGACGGGCACCTGCCTTCCCGCCGCTGGCGCTGGGTGGCGATCGCGACTGTGGTCTCGTACCTGGGGCTGGAGCTCGGCTTCGCGCTTCACCCCGGCCACTTCGACCCCCCCTTCGAGCACCTCAGCAAGCCGACTCCCTCCTACCCAAGCTCCCTCGAGTTCATCTGGATCCCCTTCTACATCGGGGTCCTCGCCAGCCTCTTCGCCGCGTTTTTCGCGGTCCGCAGCCGCCTCCGCCGCGCAGAGGGCACTGAGCGCCTGCAGATCCTCTGGTTCACGTACGCAGCCCTGCTGATCCCGCTGGCCCTCGTCATCAACGTGCTCTCAGGCTTGATTGCGGGAGGCGGCACGGACATCGTCACCGGCATCGCCGTCTCCGCGATGCTGATCGCGATTCCGGCGGCCGTCGCGATCGGGATCCTGCGGTACCGGCTCTTCGACATCGAGCTGGTGTTCAACCGGACCCTGGTCTACGGGACGCTGACGCTCTGCATCGTGGTGGCGTACGTGGTGGCGGTCAGCGGGCTCACCGCCCTGATCTCGCAGAGGGGCATCGCGGGCGTGCTCGCCGCCGGCCTGGTCGCGGCCGGCTTCCAGCCGTTGAGGTTGCGCCTGCAGAGTCGAGCCGACCGCTGGATCTATGGCGATCGCTCCGACCCCTACGCGGCTCTGACGCGGCTGGGCGACCGACTGAAGGGCACCCTGGCGCCAGACGAGGTGGTGCAGACCGTCGTCACTTCCGTCGCCGAGGCTCTTCGGCTCCGCTACGCGGCGATCGAGTTCGATCGCGACGGCAGCGTTGAGACCGCGGCCACCCACGGTAGGCCCGGCAATGGCGAGCTGCGGCGGCTGCCTCTGATCTACAACGGAGAAACGATCGCCAACCTGGTCGTCCAGGTGCCGCCTGGCCGCCAGCTGACTGCGCCCGACGAGCGCCTCCTCAACGATCTCGCGCAGCACGCCGGTCCGGCGGTCCACGCAGTTCGCCTCAATGCCGACCTCCAGCTCTCGCGTGAGCGCCTCGTGGGCGCGCGCGAGGAGGAGCGCAGACGCCTGCGCCGCGACCTCCACGACGGGCTGGGCCCGGCCCTGGCGGGGATGGCGCTGAAACTGGACGCTGCTCGCAACCGTGCGGGGGACCCCAACGTCGATCAGATACTCGGCGAGCTCCGGGGGGAGACGCAGGACGCGATCGCAGACGTGAGACGGGTCGTCTACGAGCTGCGCCCGCCGGCGCTCGACGAGCTGGGGCTGGTAGGAGCGCTCCGCGAACAGGCGCTCCGCCTCTCGGCACCCGACGGCACCGGTACTAGCGAACTTACGGTCATGGTCGACGCACCCGAGACGCTTCCCCCGCTGCCCGCGGCCGTCGAGGTGGCCGCCTACCGGATCGCCACTGAAGCGCTTACCAACGTCGTCCGGCACGCGAACGCCCGCCACTGCACCGTGCGGCTTTTGGTAAACCAGCACCTCGAGGTCGAGGTGGCCGATGACGGAAGTGGGATCGGCAATCCAACGCCTGGCGTTGGCCTGTCCTCGATGCGCGAGCGCGCGGATGAGCTGGGCGGGACCTGCTCGGTCGCCGCCGCGGACGGAGGCGGCACGATGGTGAGGGCCGAACTGCCGCTCGAGGGATCATGAACGAGCGAGCGATCCGCCTGCTGATCGCCGACGATCACCCGGTCTTCCGCCAGGGGCTGCAGGCGATGCTCGACTCGACCGAGGAGTTCGAGGTGGTCGGTGAGGCGGCCGACGGGGACGAAGCCGTGGCGCGCGCGCTCGAGCTGCAGCCCGACGTGGTGCTGATGGATCTGCGGATGCCGGGCCTCAACGGAATCGACGCCACGCGGCGGATCTTGGAGGTAAGGCCCGACATCGGCGTCCTTGTCCTGACCATGTTCGAGGACGACGACTCAGTGTTCGCGGCCATGCGCGCGGGCGCGCGTGGCTACCTGCTCAAGGGTTCGGAGCAGGATGAGGTGGTGCGTGCGATCCGCTCGATCTCGTCGGGCGAGGCGATCTTCGGCCCGGCCATCGCCAGCCGACTGATCGCCTACTTCTCCTCGGCCAACGCCACTGCGTTCCCCGAGCTGACCGATCGGGAGCGCGAGGTGCTCGAGCTGATCGCTCAGGGCAAGAACAACCAGGCCATCGCGAACGAGCTCGTGCTGAGCCTGAAGACGGTCCGCAACCACGTCTCCAACGTCTTCAACAAGCTGCAGGTGACCGATCGCGCCGGGGCGATCGTCAAGGCGCGCGAGGCGGGAATGGGCCGTACTGCCCCCTAAGCGAGAGTCGGGACAGTCGCTGTGGGCAGAGTCGGGTTGGGCCCTCAGGTGGACCTCCCTGAATTCGACTGGGGGGTCTCGTGCCTGGAGAAGACCCCCAGCCGAGATCGGCTGGGCCTGAAGTAGACGGCTCTTGATTCGCTAAAACACCGCGATTACCAGGGAAAAGTCGGGGCGACTGGATTTGAACCAGCGACCTTTCGGCCCCCAGCCGAATGCGCTATTAGGTTGCACGGGTTCGTTCTAGGTCGGTTTCCGCATTCCCATGCGGTTCTAGGTGGTCTGAGTTGTCCTCAGTTTCGTGCAGATTGTGCCCTCGAATGTGCCCTCGAGTTGGCCGAGTTTCGTAATACAATTTCCTGGTGGATATCCACGTGTCGGCGCGCAAGCACCGCATCGCCGACGAGGACATCGAACACGCGATTGCGAACGCGATGAGCATCGACGACCAGGAAGACGACACCCGCTTGTACCTCGGACCGGCTCGCAGCGCTGAGCTGATCGAGGTGGTCACGATCCTTCGTGACGACGGCTCCGAGCTCGCGATCCATGCGATGAGCATGCGGCCGAAGTACCGGCGCCTGCTGCCCGGAGGCTGAGATGGCGAAGCGGAAGACACACGGGAAGACGGCGAGCGGCAAGCCGCTCACCGAAGAGATGGTCGAGAAGCTGGCCAAGAAGGCCGAGGCCGGCTACGACGTCGAGGAGACCCTTCGGCGCCGGCCTGGACGACCCGCGATCGGTTCGGCGCCGGCATCGGTCGAGTCGGTGCGCTTGGAGCCTGAACTACGAGATGCCCTTGCTGAGCGGGCTGAGCGCGACGACGAGACGACGTCCACCGTGATTCGAAAGGCGCTGCGTCAGTACCTCAGGGTCGGCTGACCGAATTGCCCTCTTAGATCAAGGAGAAGCGCACTTCGCGCTCGCTTCTCGCGCAAGAGAGCACCAGCTTCGCGGAGCCGCCCGGCTACTGCTTTGCATGGAAAGCAGGACCGCTGCTTTTCGTCCAAAGCAGCGGTCGCCTACTCCCAAAAAAAACGTGGCGCCTGGGACGTTCCCAGACGCCACGCCCTACTCCCGCAGCCCGGCGGCTTCGAGGGCGCTGCACAGGCTGAAGGCCAGACTGCTCGACCGCATGAAAGAGGGCCCCGCATCGCGGGGCCCTCTCAGCACAGCGTCTCCGCTGCTCTTAGGGGCAGGCGGCAGCGCCGTGGACGCGGTTGTAGAGGTTGATGGCGGCCTTCGTTACTTGCCTGGTGCCCCGCATCGCACGCCGATGCGTCACGTCGGCTCGCGTGTTGAAGTCGGCTCTCGATATCGCGTAGGAGTAGTCGCCATCGGTGAAGAACAGGGTGTTGGTGGTCTGGTGGTCTGGTTCGTCCCAACTGTGGCGCACACCCTGGGAGCCGGGAATGGCGGGTACCGTGAAGCGCTTCCTACGAGGGGCCTTGGCCAGGCTGCGGTTCAACTCAGCCTGCGCCTGCTCGGGCGATCCCAGCTGCACGGTTTCGGCACCGCCATAAGACCACCTTTTCCCAAAGTACTGCTGCGAGATCCCCGAGACGAACCCCTCGCTGGTCAGCGCATCTGCCTCGTGCACTAGAAATCGACGCGGGGTCCCGGTGGCGAGCACAAAATGAAGCGCGTCCGTATAGACGGGCGCACTCGCCTTGATGCCGAGACCGGCGAAGCCGTGCGGGCCGAGCGTCCGGTCAAAGGTGGGCAGGCAACTCGGTGTCTGCGCGCTCTGGGAATTCAAGAGAGCGGCAGGAACCTCCACGAAGATGGTCGGGGAGCGCGCCGGTAGGCAGCTCAGCGCCCGGTAGTACGCCCCGCCACTTGGCTTCGGGTCATTAGGATTGCCGCCAATCTTGTAAACCAGGCGGCCGTGATGTAGTGGAGATCGAGGAGATCGAGGTTTTCCTGGATACCTCGTCGCCGGGGCCACCTCCGCGTAGTAGCGGCCCGTGATTTCGCCCAGGGGCCTCTCCAGGGGTCCAGCGAACCCGCCCGTGCCCTGCCCTGTCTGGACAGAGGCGACCCTCGTACTGGTCCCATTGGGCTCAACACGGAACAAGGTCACCGTCCGATACTCGCTACAGGCCATGCTCGTCCCCACCCCAGTGGCACCTTTGGAGAAGACCTGACCTGATTTGAGAGCTTCGGGGGGAAATGCAACCCCGGCTATCTCGGCCTGCGGACCGATCTGGACGCTGAAGGCGTACGTGTGGCCCTGCCCGTCGATGGCACCGAAGACATCGAGGCTGACGTTGGAGCCGACTTCGCCCATGGCGCGAAGAGGCACCTTCGGCCCGTTCGGGCGCTCGATCACCTTCTTCGCGATCGCGGTCTGCGCCCCGAGCGCCATCACGCCGACCGCAGCCACGCCGATCACAACCGCGAATCGCTTACCCATCTCGTGCTTCCCTTTCGTCTTGGCCCTCATTTCGGGCCTCCTTCGAGTCGTGGCGTCGGACCTCCCAACGAGTCGAGGCTCCGGTGCCTGTTTTGACAGCCAGAAGCCTCCGACACGGCGGTACACACTCGGTACACACGGGCCGGGCTAGGCGTGGTCTAGGCGTGCGAAGGCGCGAACCGTCAGCGGGCGCGGGCCTCAGTTGGTCGCTACCGGTTCGACACGCTCGATCGTGTGCGGCCGGTTGATCGAGTCCGACATCGCGGCGACCTGCTTGCGGGCATCCTCCTCGCTCGCAGCGTCGAGCACGAGCGTGTGCCCGTCGATCGGGGGAAGCTCGCCGCCTGGCCCTGGCGACCTGCGGGATGAGTAACCGCCGGTGCGACCGATTCCGGTCCGGCCCAGCGCGCCGGCAAGCTCATCGTCGTAGGGGCCAGCCAGGACAGAAACAAAGTATTCCCGGCGCTCGGAGTTGCTCATACTCACCTCAGTACCGGATTGAGGACGTCCACGGTCCAATACGTGGCGGGATCAGCCGTCGCGTCCCACACCCACGTTCCGACCTGCCGCTTCTCGTCCAAAGCAGCGGTCGCCTACTTTCAAAAAACGTGGCGCCTGGACCTTCCCAGACGCCACGCCCTTGCCGGTCGCCGCGGGTGTGGAAGATCGGAGTCTTTCAACCGACCAGACTCCCCCCCCACCAGCCCCGGAAGCCTGACTTCTCGATCGACTTCTCGACCTCGCATGTCGTTCGACTTTTCGACACAACGCGCAATGTTTGTGACGGCCCTTTAGGAAACGTTTGCCATGGGACGGTGAAGTCGTGTCCCTTGCCGCCCTCGCAGCGGTCCTTGCCCGGCTCGTCCGCGCGGCTCCCCCCGTCCCCGTTTAAGAGGTCGCTGCCCGCCTGGCCGAGCAGGGTGTCCTTGCCCGCGCCGCCCTCGAGCAAGTCCTTGCCGGGGCCGCCGCAGATCACGTCGTTGCCGGCTCCACCGTAGACGCCGATGTCATCCCCCCCGAGGGCGACGATCACATCCGGACCAGGTGTGCCTATCAGTTGCGGAGGGGAATCCGGCTGAACCCCGTCAGGCCCCTCCGTACCCACGATGGTCGCGGGCTTGCCGTCGCAGGTAGGCGGCGCGTGGCTTGGTGGAGTTGCGGCAGGAACCTCCGCGAAGATGGTCGGGGAGCGCGCTGGTAGGCAGCTCAGCGCCCGGTAGTACGCCCCGCGACTTCGCTTCGGGTTGATCGGCTGGTTAGGATCGCCGCCAACCTTGTAAAGCTCGTGACGACCGAGCTTCCTCGTGGTCGCCGGGGCCACCTCCGCGTAGTAGTAGCCCGTGATTTCGCCCAGGGGCCTCTCCAGGGCGAACCCGCCCGTGCCTTGCCCTGTCTGGACAGAGGCGACCCTCGTACTGGTCCCATTGGGCTCAACACGGAACAAGGTCACCGTCCGATACTCACTACAGGCGGCACCACTCGGCCCGCCCCCAGAGGGACCTTTCTGGACAAATCGAACCCTGCGTATCTCGGCCTGCGGACCGGTCTCGCCGTCGAAGGCATACGTGACGACGCCCTGCGGGTCGAATGGCACCGCAAAGACACCGAGGCTGACGCTGGAGCCGACTTCGCCCATGGCGCGATAAGGCACCTTGTTCCCGTTCGGGCGCTCGATCACGTTCTTCGCGATCGCGGTCTGCGCCCCGAGCGCCATCACGCCGAGCGCAGCCACGCCGATCACAACCGCGAATCGCTTCCCCATCTCGTGCTTCCCTTTCGTCTTGGCCCTCATTTCGGGCCTCCTTCGAGTCGTGGCGTCGGACCTCCCAACGAGTCGAGGCTCGGTGCCTGTTTGACAGCCAGAAGCCTCCGACACGGCGGTACACACTCGGTACACACGGGCCGGGCTAGGCGTGCTCTAGGCGTGCTGGAGCGGTTTGGGGCGCGAGGCGGTCGGCCGTCAGCCGGAGGGGCAGACCTCGATGTAGCCGTGCTCCGGAGCGATCTGCTCCCACTCTTCGGGCGTCAGGTTGCCGCCCATCAGCCGGCAGGCCTGCCGCCTCCAGGCGGCGGGATCGACCTCCCAGCGGATCGCGCGCCCGGATCCGGATACCACGAAAAGGCGGGCGCCGTCGGGGGTGAATCGCGCCGTCACCGCGGTGTCGTTCCCCGGTTCGGCGGACGCGGCGGGCAGGGGGGGCCCGATCGGCTGCTGCGAGGCGACGTCCCAGAGCACCACGGTGCCGTCCGAGTGTGAGGTGGCAAGTGTGTGCCCGTCCGGTGAGAACGCCACTTCGAGAGTGGACGCGTTCGGGAGAGCGAGCGGACCTCCGACCTGCCGCCAGCTGTCGGTCGCCCAGAGGAGTGTGCCGCCGAGCGCGCCGCCGTTGACCCTGCCAGCCGCGAGCAGGCTGCCGTCGGGGGAGAAAGCAACCGAGCGGACCTCGCCGTCGGGGGAAAGCCTGGCAACCCGCTCGCCGCTTCCGACGTCGAGTATCTCGACCCCGTCGGGACGTCCGCGGGGGAAAGCACCGAACGGAATCGCCAGCTGCGAGCCGTCAGGGCTGAACGCCAGCCCGAGCACGGATGCAGGCAGGCGCAGCGGCGGTCGAAGCAGCTCGCGCCGGCCGAGGTCCCAGATCCGCACCGCGCCCCCCGCCTCCGCCGCGGCGAGCAGATCGCCCTGGCCGAAGGCGAGCGCCGAGACGGTTCGCGGGTTGACCGTGTGGGGGCCCCGGGGGCCCCGGGGAGCGCGAAGGAGCGCGCCGAGCTGCTCTCCCGACTCGACGTCCCAGACCCCGACGCCGCCACCCTGTGCCGCCACCGCCAGCCGACGTCCATCGGCTGAGTAATCGATCGCCGTCGCAGACCTGCCGGGGAAGGCCTCGAAGCTCGCCGTCCTGCGCAGAGTCTCGGCGTCGATCAGCTCCACCCGGCCGTCGGGCCTCGCGACGGCCAGGGCGCGTCCGTCGGGGCTGAGCGCGAACCCAGGCGTTAGGCCCTTCTCCCGGCCCTTGGAGCGGTATCCGGTCCGGAACGGGCGCCCGAGCCGGCGGTCCCCGGACACGTCCCAGACGACCACGCGGCCGTCGGCGCCGGCCGTATACAGGGTGCGTCCGTCAGGGCTGAACGCCTGCGCCTCGGCGACGTCCGCGTGGCCCTCGAGGGTTTCGATCGGGACCCCCTTCTCGACGTCCCAGAGGATCACGCTCCCACTGTCATCGGAGGTCGAGAGGGTGCGCCCGTCGGGGCTGAAGGCTCCGGCCCCGAGCGGCTGATCCGTCAGCGTCCGCACTCTTCCAGAGGCGAGGTCGAGCAGGCGAATGCCCCCGCCGGTGGCCATCGCGGCGGTGCGCCCGTCGGGGCTGACGGCGTCCGCCGTCCGCGGACGGGGTAGCGGCGGATGACGCGAAGCGTTTCCGCGTCGATCGCGTAGGTCGTCCGGCCGATGCTGGCCAGGAGGCGCCCGTCCGGGCTCATGAGCGGCGTCGTGTCGGGCGAATGAGGGGCAACGCGGACGGGCTTGCCGAGCGGCGTGCCCCGGCGGGCGTCGTACCGACGCAGGAAGAAGGGCGTATCGCCGTCGTCGGGACCGCGGAAGTAGGGGACGATCAGGCTTCGTCCGTCCGGAGCGTAGAAGACGATGCTGAAGGGTGTGAACCCTTGGCCGGCGGCAAGCGAGGTCGAGCTCCGCACCCGCCCGGTAGCCGCGTCGAGAATCTCCAGCGTTCCCGTTCCCGTGCCGAGGGCTCGGGCGAGGGCGAGCGAGTCGCCCTGCGGATCGAAGGCGAGGGTATAGGCCGTTCCGGGCGCCTGATGATCGCCGACTACCTCCTGGGTCTCGGTGTCGAACAGGGTCACGGTACCGTCGACGTCGCTGACCGCGAGGGTCCCCCCGTCGGGGCTCAGTGCGAGGGCCTGGATCGCCTCGCCGCCGGTGGGGAGGACGCCGATCGCCGCGGGGCTGCGAAGGAGCGTCGAGAGGAGGCTGGAGCGGGTGGCGGCCGAGTCGTCGAGGGCGAGCCCGGCGCTCGCGAGCCGCAGCGCTCGGTCGAGGCGCTCCTCGGTGAGGGCCTGGGCCCCGAGCCGCTGGGCGTCGGCGGCGGTGGCGGCGCTGCGCGCGCCCTGGCGCTCCGAGAGCGCGATCAGACCGGCGACCACGGCGGCGGCGAGCAGGACGCCGACCCCGGCGAGCAGCGTCCGCAGGCGGCGGTTGGTGCGCCGCTGGCGCCGGGCCTGGCGCTCGCCGGCGGCCCGGCTCTCCTCGAGGAAGGAGCGCTCGAGCTGGTTGAGCTCCGTATCGTGCTCGGCGGCCCAGTCGAGCGCCGCGGCGAGCCGGGCGCCCCGGTAGAGCTCGGCGTGATCACGCTCGGAGTCGCGCCACTCGCGGGCCGCGCCGATCAAATGCTGGTGAAGGTGGCGACCCTCGGCGTCCTCGGCAAGCCAGTCGCTAAGGCGCGGCCACTCGCGCAGCAGCGCCTCGTGGGCGACCTCGGCCGCCCCCTCGTCGACGGTGAGCAGGCGGCTCTCGGTCAGCACGGCGAGGGCCCGGGCGGCGCCCTCGTCGCGGTCGAGCTCGAGCTCGTCGAGGGGAACGCGGCGGCGGACGAACCCCTCCGCCTGCTCGTCGTCGGCGCCGGCGAGGCGCAGCAGCATCGGGCGCGCCCGCAGCCGCTCGGCCGGACTGAGGCGCTGGTAGGCGTCCTCGGCAAGGCGCGCGACCGCGCCGCTGACGCCGCCGCTTCGCTCATAGACCCCGTAGCGCAGGCTGCGGCCGTCGCGCCGCTGCCAGAGCTCGACGAGGGCCGCGGAGAGCAGCGGCAGGCCGCCGGGCTCTGAGGCGACGTCACCGACCAGCGCCGAGACCAGCCGCGGCTCGACCCGGAGCCCCGCCCGCCGGGCGGGAAGCTCGATCGCCCGGCGCAGCTCGTCGCGGCGCATCGGCCCGACCAGGAGCTGGTTGGCGCTCACCAGGGTCGAGAGCTCGGCGTGCTCGGCGCAGCGCGCGTAGAAGTCGCCGCGGATCGCGAGCACGACCACCAGCCGCTCGTCGGGGTCACCGGCGCCCTCGACCAATGCGTCGAAGAACGCCTCCCGCTCCGCCTGGTCGCGGCAGGCGACGAAGGCCTCCTCGAACTGATCGATCAAGAGCACCAACCGCTCGCCGTCGGGCAGCCGCTCGAGCGCGTCGGCGATCCACGGCGCCGCGCCCTCGTCTCCCGCCTCCGGCACCGCCCGGGCGAGGGCCCGCGAGAGCTCGGCCAGCGGGCGCTCTCCGGGGCGCATCACGGCGCGCCGCCAGCCCTCCGAGCCGGGGACGACGCCGTCGGCGAGCGCCGGCAGGAGGCCGGCGCGCACGGCCGAGGACTTGCCGCTGCCCGAGGGGCCGACCACGGCGAGCAGGGTCGAGCCGACCAGGCGGGCGACGAGCTCTGCGACCAGGCGCTCGCGGCCGAAGAAGTACTCGGCATGGGCGGCATCGAACGGGGCCAGGCCGCGGTAGGGGCAGACCTCGGCGCCGAGGGATCCGGTGGCTCCTCGACGGCGTAGAGGCGGGTCTGCTCGCTGGTCCTCTGCAGGTCGACTACACCGCCCGCAACCTTCGCCCGGCCCTTGCGTAAGCCGTGTCGATCGACGGCGGTCTCCTCCGTCGCGGCTTCTAGCCGCTCCGCCACCTCCGCCCGGGCCCAGCTCGCTGGCCGCCCGATGGATGAGCAGCGGCACCCCGTCGCTCTCGGCGAGCAGTGTCGGCAGGGGCATGACGACGCCCTCGGCAACGTAGAGCGCTGCGATCTCGGCCGCCGCATCCTCGTCACAGCGGGTCGAGCCGCAGCCGCTGGGCGACACCGTTCTCCAGCAGGGCGGCGAACGCGGGCGGGCCCTGCTCGTCGTGATGAAGGACGCAGACCATGAGCGGCCGACCCTCGGGCGCGCGGGCGAGCGCCGCGGCGGCCTCGAGCACGTTCGGGGGGGCGTCGTTGGCGTAGTCGAACACCAGCAGCGTCGGTCGGTGGCCCGTGCCGGCCTCCGCGACGGTCGCCAGCGCCGCCTCGGCGACCTCGCCACCGCCGGCATAGAGGACCGCGGCGCCCTCTTGCTGGACCTCGGCCGCGAGTTCGCCCACCAGCCGTGTCTTGCCGATCCCCGCCGGCCCCCAGACCATCACGCAGGCAATCCGGCCCTCCCGCGCCCGCGCCCAGCGCCTGCGCAGCCAGTCGAGCTCGCGCTCGCGGCCGGCGAGGAGCGGCGAGCCCCCCTCGAGCTGTATGGGCAGCTCGAGGGCCGGCGGCGGCGCCTCGAGGGCCGGGTCCTGGGCGAGGATCTGCTCCTGCAGGCGCTTGAGCTCGGGGCCCGGCTCGACCCCGATCTGCTCGATCAGCGCCGCGCGCGCCTCGTGGTAGGCCTCGAGCGCCTCCGACTGGCGCCCGTCGCGATAGAGGGCGAGCATGCGCTGCGCGTGAAGGCGCTCTCGCAACGGCTCCTCGGCGATCAGGGCCTCGAGCCGGGCGAGCGCCTCGGCGTGGCGCCCGGCGGCGAGCTCGGCTTCGATCGCGAGCTCGATCGCCCGCATGTGAAGCTCCTCGAGGCGACCGATCTCTGGGGCGGCGAACGGCTCGGAGGCGACGTCGGCGAGCGGGGCGCCGCGCCAGAGCTCGAGCGCGGCGCCGGCTAGGCCGTTCGCGCCGGCGCCGGTCGGCTGGCGAGCGGCCTCCTCGACCAGGTCCTCGAAGCGCAGCGCGTCGACCGCCTCCTCCGCCACCCGGAGCTCGTAGCCGCGACCCCGGCTGACGATGCTGGCCCCTCCGCCGTCGGAGGCCAATGCCTTGCGCAACTCCGAGACGTAGGACTGGAGGTTCTTGGCGGCGCTCGCCGGCGGGTGATCGGCCCAGAGGCCGTCGATCAGCTCGTCGGCGCCGACCGTGCGGTTGGCGCGCAGCGCGAGCATCGCGAGCACCCTTCGCAGCTTGCTTCTACTGAGTGGTAACGACCGGCCGTCGACGAGCGCATCGACGCGGCCGAGGACGCGGATCTCTACGGACAACTGCCCCTCTTTCCGGATCGACCGTACACCCCTGCGATCGCGCGATCAACCGGTTCGATCGCTGCTGGGTTTCCGCGCCCAGGCCGTCGGTGCACGCCCGGGTACTCGCGCGAGTCGTCAACGGCGCCGTAACCCGTCGGCCGCCTGAGGTCAATACGACCGAAGCGTGGGACAACCGTCGGCAAGAGGTGGGCGCCGGCGTCCAAAATGGGGCCGCATGTTCTCGACGTTCTCCTGCGACATCGCCCACGCAGTATCTCGCACACAGCTACTGCTTTCCATGCAAAGCAGGAGTACTGCTTCTCGTCCTAAGCGGCTATTGCCGAGGCGGCCCGACTGTGGACTTTACGCGCGTGGGTCACGCCGGACGCTCTTCTCGCCGATCATCTGAGTGGTGACGTCCGACGAGCGGAAACGTGCGGAGTGGGTCAGGAGTTACGAGCGCTGGTTTCCGCCCCTGATCGCGGGAGGCATTCTCGTCGGGTTCCTGAGCGCGGGTGGAGAGTTCGCAGCCGGAGTAGTCGGTGCGATCATCGGCTTCGTGGTGGCTTTTCTGTGGGTACGCGCCTGGCGGCTCGTCAAACGCTGAATCTCCGATCCCGATAGCCGCTTCTCATCCAAAGCGACGGTCGCGCGCCGGGGTGAGTGCGAGGATCTGACGCGATGCCGGAATCAGGGCCTCCCCACTTGCTGCCTCCCGCCATCGAGATGACAGATGGCGAGCGGAAGGAGTACGAGCGCGAGAGCCTGGAGGCGGTTCAACGACGCATCGAGGGGAGCAGCAATAACCCGCGCTTCTTCCACCAGATTCAGGAGGCTCGGATCGTCGGCGAGTACCCAGAGACGGCGATCTTCGTCCGGTGGCTAGATACGCGGGATGGCAAAGAGCGTGACCGGAGCTACCACCTGTGGATCAATCCAGTGACCCGCAAGCCGCCCGGAAGCTTCGCGTACGAGGCCTACGGCGAACGCCGAGAGCCGCCCAGTGAAGTGGGAATGTTGATCCATACTTGGATCAGTGAGTCGTAGGCGACCCGGAGTCGCCTTCCTCCAGACGTTGCTTCTTGTCGTTCCAGCACCACTGCTTTCCATGCAAAGCAGCAGCCCGGCCAGCCGGAGGCGGCTGATTCAGCGCGCTTTGGTACCCGATTGGTACCCGTCGGCAAGGCGACGGCATGACCACAATCAGGAAAACCCCGCCGTAGCGGGGCTTTCTGAGGGGTGAGCGACCGGATTCGAACCGGCGACCGCCTGGACCACAACCAGGAGCTCTACCAGCTGAGCTACGCCCACCGCGTCGCACCCAATCTAGCGTGACCAGGGCCCGTCAGCCGCCATCCTGTCGACATGGAATTGACCCGACTGCTGATCAGATGTCCCGACCGGCCGGGGATCGTCGCGCGCGTCGCGGGATTCCTTGCCGCCGCCGAGCGGAACATCATCGACGTCGACCAGCACTCGACCGAGGAGGGGCGGCTGTTCATGCGACTCGTCTTCGAGTCCGCGCCAGAGGCGGACCGCGAGGATCTCTACGGACGGTTCACCACCGAGGTTTCCGAGCCGCTGTCCATGGAGCATCGGTTCGCGGAGGCGGGACGGCTGCCGCGGGTCGCGGTGATGGCCTCCCGCGAGGACCATTGCCTGCTCGACCTGCTCTGGCGGTTCCGCTCGGGGGAGCTCCCCGGTGAGCCCGTGATGGTGATCTCGAACCACCCCGATCACGAGGACGCCGTTCGCTCCTTCGGGCTGCCCTATCACCACATCGTCGTCACCCGGGAGAGCAGGCCCGGTGCAGAGCACGCCGCCCTGGAGCGGATGCGAGGCCAGGTGGACGTCGTCGTCCTCGCCCGCTACATGCAGATCCTCTCGGCCGGCTTCCTCGAGGGCCTCGGCTCTCCCGCGATCAACATCCATCACAGCTTCCTGCCGGCCTTCGCCGGAGCCGATCCCTACCGGCGGGCCTGGGAGCGCGGCGTCAAGCTGATCGGCGCGACGGCCCATTACGTCACGGAGGACCTGGACGCCGGGCCGATCATCGAGCAGGACACCGCCCGGGTCTCACACCGAGACGAGGTCGGCGACCTGGTCCGGATCGGCCGCGACCTGGAGCGGCTGGTGCTCGCGCGCGCGGTCCGGGCGCATCTCGAGGATCGGGTGCTGGTGGACGGTGAGCGAACCGTCGTCTTCTGAGCCCCGTCGCTGCCGCTGGCCGAGCGAGGATGGCGGCGGCGACGTCATGAGTGCCAACTGGTGGTGGACGCGAGATGCCGATGTCTCACATCCGCCTCAGCGACGGCCGGATGAGTCTCCTATTCCGGTCATCGCAACAAGCTTCTGCGCCACTGGCTTGCCGGCTCGCCTGGCCGCGTAGCGCGTCAGCGGTACCGGGCGTCGCCGGTAGCTTCGCAGGCGGACGTGCTCAACAGCCGCATTGGCGAAGTACGCTTTCCAGGGCTCATCCGCGCCCATCAGCTCGTAGGACGCAAGCCCCAGCTCAAAGCACCGTTCGATCGTGCGCAAGACGATGAGAAGGCCCGGCGAGTAGCGGCGGAGACGCTCGTCGTACCCCGCTTTGAGGCCGTAGACGCGACCGTTGCGAAGCAAGGCAAAGATGAACGCCGCGGGCGCATCGTCGACATTGAGCCACGCAAGCCGCAGCTCTCCGCGAGCATGGTATGCGCGGGCGAGCGCCGTGTAGAAGCTAGCCGTCTGGGGGTTGGACAGGATTGCTGTTCCCGCCCGTCCCTTCCAGCCCGATGCCTCCAGGGCGAATGCACGCTGCAGTTCGGCGTCGAGGTCGTCATCCGGACTCGCGAAGCGAAATCGCACCGCGTGCTCGCGAGCGAGCTTCCTCCTCTGCTTGCTGATGTTTTTGAGACGCGATCCCCGCTCGAACGAGTATCGCCGGAAATCGCCATTGAGCTCCACTCGTGGCGAGCGGTGCGCCCGCTCCTGGAGTAGCACGCGGTGGCGTCGAGCTGATGCCCTTAAGAACGCTTCGTGTAACGGATCGAAGCTGCGCAGCGCGTCGATCGTCAGTTCCCCCGGCTGGGCGTCGAACGTCGCGTCAATGACGGCCTCAAGCGCCTCGTCATCCCGGGCGGGTCCGAGGAACATTGGGGTATGAGAATTCGCGAGGCCCCTCAACCGTGAACGCTTCGCTGCCAGGGGCAAGGCAGCGCATAGCTCGTCACGACGCCAGAGCAGACACGCGCGAAGCGCTCTATCTGAACCAAATGCCTCCCACCATGCGGTGAACCATGCGTGATCGCCAAACGGGGGGATGTCGTCCCCCGTGAGGCGATCCCACGCATCCGAGATCGCGGCTAGTCGATTCCGATCTGTTACCCACTCGATCTGCTCGCCCCTGCGGTCAAGATGACTCGCCTCACCCTTCGCCCGGCGCAGCGCGATCCCGGCTCCCACGACGACTCGACACTACCAATCATCGCGCAATTCGCCACCCGCACTCGCCCATTTGAACTCCACTGGGCAGGCCCATGAAGCAGAAAACCCCGCTGCAGCGAGGCTCACTCAAAGTACCCCCGGCAGGACTCGAACCTGCGACATCCGGCTTAGAAGGCCGGCGCTCTATCCAGCTGAGCTACGGGGGCCGGCCACCTCAGCGTACCGCCGCCCCTCCCCGCCGCCCGGGCGAAGCTCGCCGGTCGAGTCGCACTCAGGGGTACACCGCGGGGAATGGGAAGAGGACCGGCGCGCGGACCAAACGGGAGAGGCTCCTCGGTTCGGTCCCCGCTCCCGCACGTCATCAACCGGCAGCTCCTCCGCTGCGCGCCCGGGACGCGCTCAGGTCTGCTCAGCGATTCGCTCTGCCAGCCAGAGGTCGCAGAGCCAGGCGCCCGGATCTCCCTTGCGGTCCACGACGATTCCGTCGCGGCCGCCGTGAACCTTGACGCCCTTCCAGCGCTCCGAGGCCGGAAGGCTCGAGAGGACCGCGGCGGCATTCGCTGCGCCGTTGTCGGTGGCGAATCGGCCGCCCTTCGTCCGCGCCTCGAACTGCGGCACCGACGCATGAACCGTAACCTCGCTCAGGCCTTCCTCCTGGCGGACGTCGATCTTGCGACCGTGCCGCTGACCCGTCATCACCGTGGGGCCGAACAGCTTCGCCGAGTACCCCGGCATCGTCGGGTAGCGCAGCACCATCCGCACCGTCGGGCGCTCCGAGACGCTGAGCCCGAGAGGCTTCATCGCACGGTCCATCCGGTCGTAGGCGCCGTCGACCTCCCCGCCGGGCCCGATGGCCCGGATGCCGCCGTAGACGGCCGCGATCGCGATCAGCGGGCCGCCGATCAGGAGCGGGACGAAGCTCTGGAAGAGGTAGATCGGCGGGACCGTGAGAAGGATCAGCACACAGATCACGGCCCCGAGCTTGAGGCTGCGGCGGCCGGCGTCCCAGAGCTCCCGGCGAGCCTTGATCGCGTCGTCGTCGATCGGCTGCACGGCCATCGCGGCCCAGAGCTCGCCGTCGGGGAGCTTGGTCGGATCGTTCACCTCTTGCCGGCCCTTGGAGGAGGCACGAGCGTCTCCGGTCGCCGCCCTGTTCATGTCGCCTCGCTGAAAGAGCAGCAGGACCACCACGAAGACGGCGATCACCCCGAAGATCAACCCCTCTTGGAGCTTCGGGTTCGGATTGGTGCTGTCGGCCGAGAGCGCGATCACGATCGCGATCCCGGCCACGACGAAGACGCCGACCAGGCCGAAGGCGCGCGAGCGCCCGAACTCCCTCACGTTCCCCTCACGACCGCGCCAGCGTAACGACGGCGCCGGGTGCTCACACGGCCACTAATTGGTGACTGTTACGGCTTGGCCGGCGTGATGAACCAGTTGCAGGGGGCCACCCGCGCGGAAGTCCACCCCGAAGCCGGCGCCGGGCTAGGCTCCTGATTGAGATGCGTTCGGGAGAGGTCAGCTCGCTCGGGCAGGCACGACGGGAGTTCCTGCGCAAGGAATCCCCCTGGGTGCTCGGCGCGGGGATCCTGGCGCTGGTCGTCCTGCGGGCGGTGGTCGGCGATCTGACCTGGCGGGACGGCGTCGCCGTCGCCGCGATGCTCGCGATCTACCCCTTCGGGGAATGGGCGATCCACGTCTACCTTCTGCACGCGAAGCCGATCAAGGTCCGTGGCCGCAAGATCGAAACGGTGGCGGCACGGGCCCATCGCGCCCACCACGGCGATCCCAACGACCTGGACATGGTCCTTCTCTACTGGTGGCAGGCGGCCTTCCTGATGCTGTTCGCCGTTCCCCTCACGGTCTTGCTGGGGGCGCTGGTCGTCACCGTGGCGGCAGGGTCGGTCCCGCTCGGCGCGCTGATCAGTGGCGCGATCGCCGGCTACTTCATGGTCCTCGTCTACGAATGGACTCACTTCCTGATCCACACCGCGTATGTGCCGCGGAGCCGCGCCTACAAGACGATCTGGCGAAACCACCGCCTCCACCACTTCAAGAACGAGCACTTCTGGCACGGGATCACCAACAACCTGAGCGACCGGGTGCTCGGCACCAATCCCGATCAGCGCGAGGTGCCGAAGTCGAAGACGGCGCGCACGCTCGATCCCGCGCGCTGAGCCCAGGGCCTGTGCTCCGAGCGGCCCGATGAGCCTCGACGAACGCTGGATCCGGTCGCTGCACGTCGAGGCGATGCGGCGCGCCGATCTGCATGCCGAGCACGACCCGCACGTGCTCTTCCAGGCCTCGACCATCGGCGCCCTGCTCGAGGGCTCCTTCGAGGGGGACGTGACGGTCTCGGAGCTGGCCGAGCACGGCGACCTCGGCCTCGGCACCCTCAACCACCTGGACGGCGAGATGATCGCCGTCGACGGGCGCTTCTACAGAGCGGACGTCAAGGGGAGCGTCACGGAGGTCCCTTCGACCGAGCGAACGCCGTTCGCCGTCGTCGTCCCATTCGCGGCGGTGATCCAATTCGACCTCGAGGGGTCGATCGACCACGACAGGCTGCTCGCCGAGATCGATCGGCGGATCCCGGTGGGCGCCGCCTCCTGCGCCGTCCGGATCGACGGGCGCTTCGAGCTCGTCAGGGCCCGGTCGGTGCCGCGACAGGACCCGCCCTACAGGCCGCTCACCGAGGTGGTCGGCGAACAGCACGTCTTCGAGCTCACCGACGTCAATGGCACGATGCTCGGCTTCCGCTTTCCGGAGTACGCCGAGGGGATCGAGGTGGCGGGCTGGCATCTCCATTTCATCACCGAGGACCGCGCCCGGGGCGGGCATGTACTCGACTCTCGCGCCGAAACCGCGCATGTCCGTCTCGACCCGTCGGGGGAGCTGCACATCGAGCTCCCGCCCGGAATCGACCTCGCCGATCCGGGCGCGGCCGAGAGCACGCATGCGGCGATCGACCGGGTCGAGCACGGTGCCTGAGTCGCCGAAGAGAGTGTTCGTCACCGGGGCCGAGGGGTTCATCGGCCGGGTCCTGGTGGACCGGTTCCGCCGCATGAGCAGCGAGGTCCGCGGCGTCGACCTGCGCGACAGCGACGACCCCGATGTGGTGCGCGGCGACGTCACCGAAGCAGGCGCCTGGCAGCACCACGCCGAGGGCTGCGACCTCGTCGTGCACACCGCCGCCGTGGTCGGCATGTACAGCTCGCACGAGGGCTATTGGGAGGCGAACGTCGTGGCGCCCCGGCTGGTGATGGACGCCGCGATCGCTGGCGGCGCGAAGCGCTTCGTGCACCTCTCCTCGATCGTGGTCTACGGCTTCGACTTCGAAGGCGAGGTGGACGAGCGCACGCCGGTCCGCCCCAACGGCGTGCACTACGTCGACACCAAGATCGCCAGCGAGCAGGTCGTGCTGGAGGCTCATGCCGAGGGTGAGATCCCCTGCACGATCGTTAGGCCGGGCGACGTCTACGGACCGGGCTCGCGCCCGTGGACGACCGAGCCCGTCCGGCTCTTGAAGGCGAAGCAGCTGATCCTGCCGGCGGGTGGCAAGGGCCTCCACAGCCCCGTCTTCGTCGACGACCTGGTCGACGGGATCGTCCGGGCCTCCATGTCCACCGAGGCGGTTGGCCGCGTCTTCATCCTCACCGGGGCGGAGCCGGTCACGATCGGGGGGTTCGTCGCCCATTACTGCCGGATGCTCGGGATGGGCGAGCCGCGAACTGCGCCGACCCGGGTGGTCCGCGAGGTCGCCCGGGCGATGGACCTCGCGGCCCGCGTGCGCGGGCGCCGCAGCGAGGCGACCCCCGCGGCGATCGACTACTTCACCCGCCGCGGCAGCTACTCGATCGGGCGCGCCCGCGAGGTGCTCGGCTATGAGCCCGCGCATGACCTCGAAGCGGGGATGCGGAGGACGGAGGAGTGGCTGCGGTCCACCGGCCTGATCTGAGGCTGCCCGTCCGGCACTGGACCGCGAGGTCGGGGCGCCCGGATTTGAACCGGGGACCTCTGCCACCCAAAGGCAGCGCGCTACCAGGCTGCGCCACGCCCCGATGCGAGCGAGTCTAGGGTGTCGCCCCCGTGGCAGAGGTCCTTCCGCTCCAGGCGCTCCATTACGACCTCGCGGAGGTCGGCTCGCTCGCCGACGTCGCCGCCCCGCCGTACGACGTGATCGACGACGCCCAGCGGGCTGAGCTCGTCGGCCGCTCCGGCCACAACGTGGTCGAGCTCGACCTCCCACGCGACCCGGATGGCGGTGACCCCTACGAGCACGCCGCGGATCTGCTCGCCCGCTGGACCCAGGAGGGAGTCCTCACCCGCGATGCCGACCCGGCGATCTGGGCCCTCGAGCAGGACTACAACGCGCCCGACGGGTCCAGGCTCACCCGTCGCGGCTTTCTCGCCCGGGTCCGCCTGGCGCCTTACGGAGAGGGCATCCGTGCCCACGAGCGGACCCAGCCGGGGCCGAAGGAGGACCGCCTGCGCCTCACGCGGGCGACCCGCCACAACCTCTCACCGATCTTCGCCCTCCACCCCGGCAACGCCTGGCGGCACCTCGAGCCGGCGCTCGGAGGCGGACCCTGGGGCGAGGTCACCGACGCCGACGGGACCACCCACCGCGTCTGGCGAATCGCGGATCCGGCCGTGCACGAGGCGATCGCGTCCGAGCTCGAGCCCGGCGAGCTGCTGATCGCCGACGGACACCACCGCTACGAGACCTCCCTCGCCTACCAGCGCGAGGTCGGCGCCGGGGGGCCGGCGGACTACGTCTTGATGGCCCTCATCTCCCTGGAGGACCCGGGCCTCACCGTCTTCCCGACGCACCGCCTGATCTCCGGCCTCGCCGACGATCCAGGCAGGCAGGAGTCCCTCGGCACGGGACTGAAGGAGCTCTTCGAGGTCGAGGAGGTCCCGATCGAGCGGCTCGATCCCGGCGGCACCGACGGGGTCGGGGTCTTCGGCTACATCGACTCGCACTTCGGGCGCGGGTTCCGGCTGCGCCTCCGGGACACCTCCCGCCTCGACGAGGCGCTCGCGGGCCGCTCGGCCGCCTATCGCAACCTGGACGCAGCGATCCTCGAGGAGCTCGTGCTCAAGGGGATCCTCGGGATGAGCACCGGCGACATCGCCGCCAAGCGGGGGATCGGCTATACGCCGAGCATCGACGAGGCGCTGGCGAAGCTCGAAGCCGGCGACTACCAGGCGGCCTTCCTGCTGCGCCCGACGCCGGTCGACCAGGTGCGGGCGGTCGCGGCCGAGGGCGAGACGATGCCGCCGAAGTCGACCTACTTCTTCCCGAAGCTCCTCACCGGGATCGCATTCAACCCATTGGTCTGAGCCGATCCCGACGGGTATAAGGTCGCCCCGTGGTCAAGATCTATACGCGCAAGGGCGACGATGGCACGACCTCCCTCTGGTACGGCGGGCGCGTTCCGAAGACCAACGCCCGCACCGAGGCGTACGGGTCGATCGACGAGGCAAACTCGGCGCTCGGCGTGGCCCGCGCCCTCTGCAAGGCCCAGAACCAGGCCGACCTGCACGCGACCATCCTCTCCGTCCAGCAGGACCTGTTCGTCGCCGGCGCCGAGCTGGCGACCTCCCCGGAGGCGGCCAACAGGCTGCAGGACGGAGTCAGCCGGATCACGGACGGGATGGTCAAGGCGCTCGAGGTGGACATCGACCGCTACATGAACCAGGTGGATCTCCCCCCGCACTTCGTCATTCCCGGCGGCACCGAGCTCTCCGCGGCGCTGGACGTGGCCCGGTCGGCGATCCGCCGCGCCGAGCGGCGCCTGGTCGAGCTGCGCGACACCGAGGGGCTCGCCTCGGACGCGGTGCTGCGCTATCTCAACCGCGCCTCCGACCTGGCCTTCGCCCTGGCCCGGTTCGCGGACGAGCCGAATCCCCAGCTGTTCGAAGGCAGGGAGGGCGCCTGATGCCGAGCGCGGTCGCCCGCCGCAGGCGGGGCTACGAGCACGAGGTGGAGATCCGCGAGCACCGCCTGATCGCCGACGAGCCGCAGGACCGCGGCGGCGGGGACCAGGGACCGAAGCCGACCGAGCTCCTCGCCGCGTCCCTGGCGACCTGCACCGCGATCACGATCGAGATGTACGCCGATCGCAAGGAGTGGGACCTCGGAAAGGTCGAGGTTGCAGTCGACTTCATTGAGGCGAGCAGCGATTCGCCCGCGAAGTTCGAGGTCGAGATCAAGACCCCCGCGCAGCTCAGCGAGGAGCAGCGCGAGCGCATCCTGGTGATCGCGGGCAAGTGCCCGGTGCACAGAGCGCTGGCGACCGACGACGTAGAGGTCGACGACTCCCTCGAGCTGATCGCGAGCTAGATGGACCTGGGGCTCAGCGGTCGCGCCTGCCTGGTTACCGGCGCCAGCCGGGGCATTGGCCTGGCCACCGCACGGATGCTCTGCGCCGAGGGGGCCGATGTGCTGCTCATCGCCCGCTCGGAGGGCGCTCTGCTCGAGGCGGCCGACGAATGCGCCGCCGCCGGCGAGCACGCGGGTGGGCGGGCCGAGTCCCTCGTCGCCGACGTCACCGAGCCGGACGCGGCGGCCCGGATAGCCCGGGAGGCGGCTGAGCGGCTTGGACAGCTCGACGTGCTCGTCAACAACGCGGGCACGGCCCAGTGGCGAGACCTCGATGACGTCCCCGACGAGGACTGGTACGCGGCCTGGGAGCTCAACGTGATGGCCCCGATGCGGCTCATGCGCGCGGTCGCCCCGGCGATGCGCGAGCGAGGCTGGGGCAGGATCGTCAACGTCTCGAGCACCGCGGGGAAGCGACCGTCGGCGGCGATGGCCGAGTACTCGGTCGCGAAGGCCGCGGAGCTCTCCCTGTCTCGGCTGTACGCCGACCGCTACGCGGCCCACGGGGTGCTGATCAACGCGATCTGCCCGGGACCGGTGAAGTCGGAGCTCTGGATGGACGAGGGGGGCCTGCTCGACCAGTCGAAGGAGCTCGGCGGGCACGCGAGCCGGGACGAGGCCCTGGAGGTCGCCGGCTCCAAGCGTCCGATCGGCCGGCTCGCGGAGCCGGAGGAGATCGCCGGCGCGATTGTCTTCCTCTGCTCGGAGCACGCCTCCTACACCTCCGGCGCCGCCTGGAGCGTCGATGGCGGAACCGTCCAAGTCATCATCTGATCATGCGGGGGCGCGCGACAGCGCCCGTTTGAAGGGGGTGCTCCTCGACCCCGCCGAGGCAGAGAGGCTGGACGCCCACGGGCGCACCGAGGCCGCGGTGCTGGTGCCGATGCACGGCTGGCCCGACAACCCCGGCCTCGTCTTCACGGAGCGCCGCTCGGACCTGAAGCGGCACGCCGGGGAGATCTCGTTTCCCGGCGGCCGGCGCGACGAGGGCGAGGAGCTGCTGGACACAGCCCTGCGCGAGGCCGAGGAGGAGATCGGTCTCTCGCGCGAGATCGTCCAGATCGTCGGTGCCCTGCCGCCGATCGGCACCTTCGTCACCAACTACAAGGTCCATCCCTTCGTCGGCCTGATCGAGGAGGGACTGCGCTTCAAGCCGAACCCGTCCGAGGTGGAGAGCGTGCTCATTGCCTCCTTGGACGACCTGGAGGCGGCCTATGCGAAGCGGCGCCTCGTTCGCCGTGGCGTGCCGATCAAGACCGACACCTACCTGATCTCCGACAAGCTGATCTGGGGAGCCACCGCGCGCATCCTGGGGCTCCTCCTGGAGCGGCTTGGCCGGGAGCGATGAGTTTCGGGCGACTCCCCCGTCTTGATTGTGTGAACGATGAGGCACGGCACCCGCCGGCCGCCAACAACCAGGAGGAACGATGCGAAAGGTGAGGTTCGACATCGCAATGTCACTCGACGGGTATGTCGCAGGTCCGAACCAGAGCGAGGACAACCCGATCGGCGTTGGTGGCATGCAGCTTCACGAGTGGATGTTCCCCCTGGCCGCATTCCGCGAGGGCCACGGCGAGCAGGGCGGGGAGGTCAACGAGAGCACGCCGATCGTCGAGGCGATGTTCGAGGA
Source organism: uncultured Solirubrobacterales bacterium (assembly GCA_963833375.1). Classification (GTDB taxonomy): domain Bacteria; phylum Actinomycetota; class Thermoleophilia; order Solirubrobacterales; family 70-9; genus DASUPK01. Next base: position 539,449 of record CAWHXR010000010.1, on the reverse strand, counting down.
CGTCGGCGCGACGATCATGGGCCGCAACATGTTCGGGCCGGTCCGGGGCCCGTGGGGAGACGACGCCTGGAAGGGCTGGTGGGGAGATGACCCGCCGTACCACATGCCGGTCTGGGTGCTCACGCATCACGCCCGCGAGCCGGAGCAGATGCAGGGAGGGACCACGTTCCATTTCGTCACCGACGGCATCGAGTCGGCTCTCGAGCAGGCGAGGGAGGCCGCCGGAGACAAGGACGTGACCATCGCGGGAGGCGCGAGCGCCATCCGGCAGTATCTGGCCGCCGGGCTCGTCGACGAAATGAACATCTCGCTCACCCCTGTCGTGCTGGGCGCCGGAGAGCGGCTGCTCGACGACCTGGGTGACCTGAAGCTTGAACAGCTCCGCGCGGTCGAGGCACCCGGGGTCGCGCACCTCAAGTACCGCGTCGTGAAGTGAGGGCGGTCGCTTGACGGCGCCGCGGTCAGATCGCGACCTCGAGCGGCCGCCCCACACTCAGCCAAACGGGTCGGGCTAGACGTCCTTCTCGATCGGGACGTTGACCAGGTTCCCCCACTCGGTCCACGAGCCGTCGTAGTTCTTGACGTTCCCCTCGCCGAGGAGCTCATGGAGGACGAACCAGGTGTGGGCCGAGCGCTCGCCGATCCGGCAGTAGGCGATGATCGGGTTGCCGTTCTCGATCACGCCCTTGCCCTGGTAGAGCTCGCGAAGCTCGTCGGCGGTCTTGAATGTCCCGTCCTCGTTGACGGCCTGCGCCCACGGGACCGAAGCGGCACCGGGGATGTGCCCGGCGCGCTGCGCGCCCTCCTGCTCATAGCCGGCCATCGCGATCAGCTCGCCCGAGAACTCCTGAGGGCTGCGAACGTCGACCAGGTGGGTGTCGGACTCGAGCGCCGAGAGGACCTCATCGCGCTTCGCCCGGATGGAGTCGTCACCGGCCTTTGCCTCGAAGCTGGCCTCGGGGTAGGACGGCACGTCGGTGCTGGTGGGGCGATCCTCGGCGATCCACTTCTCGCGCGGGCCGTTGATCAGCTTGACCTTGTCGTGGCCGTAGTAGCGGAAGTACCAGTAGGTGTAGGCGGCGAACCAGTTGTTCCGATCGCCGTAGAGCAGGACGGTGTGGTCGTTCGAGATCCCGCGGCTTCCCATCAGCTTGCCGAAGTCCTCTGGGCCCAGGAAGTCGCGCTTCACCTGATCCTGAAGGTCCCTCTTCCAGTCGAAGCCGATCGCGCCGGGAATGTGTGCCTCGGCGTAGAGCGCCGGGTTCTCGTCGACCTCCACGATCCGGATGTCGTCGTCCTCCAGGTGCTCGGCGACCCAGTCGGTCTCGACCAGTACGTCGTTTGCGTAAGCGGCCATCGCTCGCCTCTCTTCTCGGGTTCTCTGTCCTAACTAGGTAATCCTGATCAGACTTTAGCTAATTCGCTCCGGTGTGCCTGTCTCGTACCCGATTCCGGCGCAGAGCCCCTGCGCGCCGCCCTCCGAGGCGAACGCATTCCAGGGCAGCTCACCCGGCCAGTAGCGCGGCGACCACCTCCGCGCTGCCGCCGGCCCAACCCGGGTCGTCTCGATCGCCGGCGAGCAGCGCCACCGGGATCCGCCAGACCTCCCCCGCCCGCTCGACGAGGGCCTCGCCCTCCCTCAGACGGGCGGGGTCGACCGTCCCGGACGCCTCATAGGCGAAGCCCCGGACAGGTGAGTCCACCAGCTTTTCGAGCAGCCGCTCGAGCCGAGGTCCGTGGATCGCCGCCAGGTCCTCCGGTTCACCGGTGGCGGAGCCGAGCAGCCAGACCACGACCGCGACATCGACGCAGAGCTCGAGGACGGTGCCCGGCCGGTCCGGATCGGCCTCCGCCGCCTCGAATCCGGCCTCGGCGATCGCATCCAGGCCCTCCTGCCGCCTGCTGGTTCCCCGCACCTGCCAGCCGCGCGATGCCAACTCGGCACCGAGCTGGCGGCCCCGGCAGCCGCAGCCGACGATCAGTGCACGAGCCACTGGATCAAGACGCCTCGCTGCTCAGCTTCGCTTCCGCTGCGGACCCGCATCATCCAGACCGCCGCCCGGGGCGAACGGACCACGGCCACGGGCGCGAGCCGCCTGGTCCTCGCGCGCCTGCCGCTCGACGTCGGCCTCGGTGATCTCCTTCGCGCCCCTCTTCCGACGCAGGGCGTTCTGCGCCTCGATCATCTGGCGCACGTCGTCGACCTCGTTCTGGGCCTCGACCTCGGGCGACCGGGTCGGCTTCCAGTCGAGCAGGTCGGCGACGCTGTTCCGCTCGAACGCCCGCGTGAGCGCGAACATGATCAGGAACAGCAGGACGAGAAGCCCGAGGGTGAGGCCAATGAGGACCATCTCCCGGGTCTGAGGCTACAGTCCTCGCCGATGTCAGAGGCGCTGATCATCGACGCGCTCCGGACCCCGATGGGCGGATACCGCGGTGCGCTCTCCGGAATTCGGCCCGACGACCTCGCCGCGCACGTGGTCTCAGCGGCGGTCGAGAGGACCGGCCTCGATCCCTCGCGGATAGACGACGTCTACATCGGGGCGGCGAACCAGTCCGGCGAGGACAACCGCGACGTCGCCCGGATGGCGGCGCTGCTCGCCGGCCTGCCCGTGGATGTCCCCGGCGTCACCGTGAACAGGCTCTGCGCCTCGGGCCTCGAGGCGATCAACCAGGCTTCCCGCGCGCTCCGCCTCGGAGAGGGCGCCCTGTACCTCGCCGGCGGCGTCGAGTCGATGAGCCGCGCGCCCTGGGTGATGCTGAAGCCGGACACCGGCCTGCCCCGCGGCGAGCAGACCCTCTACGACACCACTCTCGGCTGGCGCATGGTCAACTCGCGGATGGCGGAGCTCTACTCGACCGAGTCGATGGGCGAGACCGGCGAGAACGTCGCGGAGCGGTACGGCGTCTCGCGCGAGGAGCAGGATCGCTTCGCGCTGCAGAGCCACCAGCGCGCGATCGCCGCCCAGCGCGAGGGCCGGTTCGCCGAGCAGATCGTGCCGATCGAGGTTCCCCCACGCCGCCGCGGAGAGCAGCCCGTGACGCTGAGCGCCGACGAAGGGCCCCGCGACGACACCTCGCTCGAGAAGCTCGCGAAGCTGAAGCCGGTATTCCGCGAGGGCGGCACGGTGACGGCCGGGAACTCCTCGACGCTCAACGACGGCGCCGCCTGCCTGGTGCTCGGCAACGAGGAGACCGCGAGCGAGCTCGGCCGCGAGCCGATGGCCCGCGTCGTCTCGATCGGAGTCGCCGGGGTCGACCCCGCGTACATGGGGATCGGACCGCTGATCGCGATACCGATGGCGCTCGAGCGAGCTGGGCTCGAGCTCGATCAGATCGACCTGATCGAGCTGAACGAGGCGTTCGCCTCACAGGCGCTGGCCTGCGCCGACGGCCTCGGCATCGACGAGCAGCGCCTCAACGTCAACGGGGGCGCGATCGCGCTCGGCCATCCGCTCGGCTGCTCGGGCGCCCGGCTGATGACCAACCTGGTCTGGGAGCTGCGCCGGCGTGGCGGGCGCTACGGGGTCGCGACGCTCTGCGTCGGCGTCGGGCAGGGCGTGGCGACGGTGGTCGAGGCGCTCTAGCCGGCTGCCTACGCCGAGATTGTGGAGCACGTTGCCGACCGCAGTGGCCGAGGCGAGGGCGGGAACGACAACAGCCATCACGGCGGCGGAAACGAAGCCACTGTGGCCCTTCGCCTCGGTTGAAGCCTTTTCCTGCGCTGACGGTGCATCGACGCCTCCTCGGCCGGCCGCAAAGCAATCAGCTGAATGCGCTCCGGCGCTCCGATAGCCTCGCTGTCGATGCCCTCGCCGGAGCTGACCAGCGTCGACGGCCAGATCGTGCCCACGAGCCAGGCGCGGGTGCCCGCGGCGGACGACGGGCTGCTGCGTGGGGACGGCGTCTTCGAGGTGATCAGGCTCTACGCCGGCCGGCCCTTCGCCCTCCCCGAACATCTCGACCGGCTCGAGCGCTCCGCGGCGGCCATCGAGCTTCCTCTGGACCGCGAGCCGTTCGAGGAGGAGATCGCGGCCCTGCTCGCCGAGTTCGGCGAGCATGAGGGGCAGCTCAGGCTGGTGGCGACGCGCGGCGGTCGAAGACTCGCCTTCACCGAGAGCCTCCCGGCTCGCGGTGAGACCGTCAAGCTGGCGACGGTCACCTACTCGCCGAACGTGATCCTGAACGGAGTCAAGTCGCTCTCCTATGCGGCGAACATGGAGGCGACGCGCCTGGCCCAGGGCAAGGGCGCCGACGAGGCGGTGCTGGTCCGTCCCGACGGTGTGGTGCTCGAGGCCCCCACCTCCACCATCTTCTGGGTCTCCTATGACGGGGCGCTGCTCACTCCGGCGCTCGACGTCGGCATCCTCGAGTCGATCACCAGGGACCGGATCGTCCGCGAGCTGCACGTCGAGGAGGGCGCCTTCCAGGTCGAGGACCTGCACGGGACGCACGAGGCGTTCCTGGCCTCTACCGTGCGCGAGGTCCAGCCGGTTTCAGCGGTTGACGGCAGGGAACTCCCCCACTGCCCGGGCGAGCGGACCCGCCAGGCGATCGAGTCCTTCGGCTCGGTCCTCTCGCGGGAGATGCGCGTCTCGACCTGAGGTTGAGACATGTCGAGGATGAGGTGAGGCTTTGGACTTCCAGCTGACAGACGAGCAACGACTGATCTCCGAGAGCGCGCGTGAGTTCTGCGACAAGGAGATCGCGCCGCGGGTGCGCGACAACGACCGGGCCGGTCGCTTCGACCGGGAGCTCGCGACGAAACTCGGTGAGATGGGCTACCTGGGCGCCCCGGTCTCGGAGGAGTACGGGGGGCGCAGCCTCGACTACCTGAGCTACGGGCTGATCGTCGAACAGGTCGGCCGGGTCGACTCCTCTGCCCGCACGGTGGTCTCCGTGCAGACGTCGCTGGTCGCCGGCTCGATCGAGCGCTGGGGAACCGAGGAGCAGAAGCGCGAGTGGCTGCCGCGGCTCTGCTCCGGCGAGGCCCTCGGCTGCTTCGCGCTGACCGAGCCGGACACCGGCTCCGACGCCGCGAACCTGCGCACCCGAGCCAAGAAGACCGACTCGGGATGGTCGATCACCGGCAACAAGATGTGGATCTCGATGGGCAACGTCGCGGAGGTCGCCCTCGTCTTCGCCCAGACGGATCCCGAGAAGAAGCACAAGGGCCTCGCCTGCTTCCTGGTCCCGACGGCGAACGACGGATACAGCTCCCAGGAGATTCACGGCAAGCTCGGGCTGCGCTCCTCCGACACTGCCGAGATCTCGCTCGACGAGATCGGGGTCCCGGACGACGCGATGCTCGGGGAGATCGGGGACGGTTTCAAGGTGGCGATGAGCGCCCTCGACAACGGCCGCTACAGCGTCGCCGCCGGCTGCGTCGGGATCTGCGAAGGCTGCGTCGACGCCTCCGTCGCCTACGCCAAGGAGCGCAAGCAGTTCGGCGTGCCGATCGGCAGCTTCCAGCTGGTCCAGGAGCTGATCGCCGAGATGGTGGTGAAGCGCGACGCGGCCCGGATGCTCGTCTTCCGGGCCGGCGGGCTCAAGGACCGCGGCGAGCCGAACACGCTGGAGACCTCGATCGCGAAGTACTACGCGACAGAGGCGGCGGTCGAGTGCGCCAACGCCGCGATCCAGGTCCACGGCGGCTCGGGCTACGTCGACGACTACCCGGTCGAGCGCTACCTGCGCGATGCCCGGGTGACGACCCTCTACGAGGGGACCTCCCAGATCCAGAAGCTGATCATCGGCCGGGCGGTCACCGGGCTCAATGCGATGACGCCACAGGCTTCAGACGGTTCGTGAGCCCCGGCGCGGTCGAGCGCGTCGGCGTCGTCGGCGCCGGCACGATGGGCGCGGGGATCGCGCAGATCGCGGCGCTCGGCGGATACCGAACCATGATCTACGAGCTCGATGGGAAGGCTCTCGAGCGAGGCCTCGAGCAGATCCGCGATGCGATGCGGCGCGGCGCCGAGCGCGGCCGCTGGGCCGAGGCCGAGGCGGCCGAGGCGCTGGAGCGAATCGAGAGCGGCACCGAGATCGACGTCCTCGGGGACTCCGACCTGGTGGTGGAAGCTGCACCGGAGGACCTCGACCTGAAGCGGGACCTGTTCGAGCGGCTCGCCTCGGTCTGCGGGCCGGAGGCGGTGCTTGCCACCAACACCTCCTCTCTCTCGGTCACCGCGATCGCCGCGGCCGTACCGGGGCCGGAGCGGATCGTCGGCATGCACTTCTTCAATCCGCCCGCGCAGATGAAGCTCGTCGAGATCGTCGCCGGGGACGAGAGCGGCGAGCGGGCCCTCGAGCTCACCACCGAGGTCGGCCGCGGGATGGGCCGCACGCCGATTCGAGCGAGGGACTCCGTGGGCTTCGTCGCCAACCGCTGCGTCAGGCCCTTCTTCCTGGAGTCGCTGCGGATGCTGAGCGAGGGGATCGCGCCGCACGACGAGATCGACCGGGTGGTCCGGCTCGGGGCCGGCCTGCGGATGGGACCCTTCGAGCTCATGGATCTGATCGGGATCGACGTCAACTTCGCGGTCGCGCGCTCGTTCTGGGAGCAGTCCTTTGGGGAGCCGCGCTGGCGGCCCAACCCGATCCACGAGCGGATGGTCACCTCCGGCCGGCTCGGTCGAAAGACCGCCCGGGGCTTCTACGCCTACGAGAAGGACATCCCGCACCGTCCCCGCGACCCGAACGTCGAGACGGAGCGCCCGATCTTCGACGAGGACGAGCTCGAACGGATCGCAGGAGAGAGCGCCCCGCGGATCCTGACCCGCCTGGGGGCGACGATCGCCAACGAGGCCTGCTTCGCGCTCGGGGAGCGGGTCGCGTCGGCGGACGACATCAACACGGCGATGAGGCTGGGGTACAACTGGCCGATCGGCTCGCTGGAGTGGGGAGAGCGGTTGGGGTGGAGCCGCGCCCTCGGAGCCCTCGAGGAGCTTCGGGACCTGCAGGGCGAGGCCTACCGGCCGGCGCCGGCCTTACGCGACTTCGCCTCCTGAGGGACGGCGAATACCTCCGCCCCCCTGCTGGGGACATTGGTGATCGTGCTCCTCACCGAGTGCTCCGGCTCGCTGGTCGCCGGGCTGATCCGGCGACGGCGGACGAGCTCCCTGAGGACCACCGCCATCTCGAACTCGGCGAAGGCGGCGCCCAGGCAGCGACGGACGCCGCCGCCGAACGGGATCCAGGTGTAGGTCCCGGGCGGCTGCTCGATGAAGCGCTCGGGCCGGAAGCGCTCGGGCTCCGGGTAGACGTCGGGGTTTCTGTGGACGAGGTAGATCGAGGGCGCGACGTTCACACCGGCGGGAAGCAGGTAACCGCCGATCTCCATGGGCTCGACCAGCTTGCGCAGGACCAGCGCGATCACCGGGCGCAGCCGCAGCGTCTCCTTGATCACCGCGTCTAGGTACTCGGAGCCGCCGGAGGCGACCTCCGACTCCAGCCGATTGAGCTCTGCCGGGCGGCGGGCGAGCAGCTCGATCGCCCAGGAGAGGGCCGTCGCCGTCGTCTCGTGGCCGGCGACCAGCAGCGTCATCAGCTCGTCGCGAAGCTCCCGATCGCTCATGGGCCGGCCGTCCTCGTGGCGGGCCTGGACCAGCAGCGAGAGGATGTCGCTGCGCCCGGCGAGATCAGGTGCCCTTCGGCGGGCCGAGATCTCCTCGAAGAGCAGCCGGTCCACCCCCTCGAGCATCCGCCGGAACGGCCCGAACCGCCTGACCCGCTTCGGCCCGACCAGCAAGAGGAAGACGGTCCGGCGGCGATCGGAGAGCACTCCGAGCGCATGGCGCAGCGTGTCGCGAAGAGGCGTCAACCGCTCTGCATCCTCCACGCCGAAGACGGCCCGAAGGATCACCTCGAGGGTCACGGCCTGCATGCGAGGCCGCATTCGAATCGGCCGATCCGTGGGCCAGCGATCGACCTCATCACCGGCGACCTCGGCCATCACCTCGCCGTAGGCCTGCATCCGCTTGCCGTGGAAGGCCGGCAGCATCAGCTTGCGCTGGGCCATGTGCCCCGGCTCGTCCAGAAGGAGGACTGAATGCTCACCCAGGACGGGGAGCAGGACGACGTTGGCCTCGCCGGCATGAAGCAGGCGCGGATCGCCTATGAAGACCTGCTTGATCACCTCAGGGTCGGAGACGAAGACCCAGGTGCCCTCGTGCGCCAGCCGGTAGGTGAACATGTCTCCGTAGCGCGCCCGGCACTCCTCGAGCGTCTGCAGCGGGCGGCGCCACCACCGCTGGGTCGAGCGCAGAACCGACCAGTCGGGGCCGGGCGGCAGCCCTTCGATCGGAGAGGCCGCGGCGGCGGGACTCTCGGCGGCTGCCAGCTCCATCAGCTCAGGCGGGGCGCCTGCGGCTAGGAGCGGCCGTTGCCGCTCGCACCGGAGACGACGGTCCCGTAGTTCATCCCGCCGTAGCTCAAGGTGGGGACGATCGGCCACTGGCGCCGCCAGCTGGTCAGCTCGGATGACGGGAAGACGTTCGCAAACCGCGGGTCCCGCGGGTTGGAGTCCGCCAGCGCCTTCTCCTTGAGCATCGAGTCGTACTGATCGATCGAGTCCTCGAGCGTGTTCGAGTTGAGCACGACCTCGCGGTTGAAGAACTCGGCGAACTTGCGGACGCCGGGGATCTTCGAGAGGTGGGGGTGCCAATTGTCCGCGGCGACGCCGTTCTCGGAGGAGACCCAAACACCGTCCTCGGTGTTGATGCAGAGCGTGTGGTTGCCGTCGGTGTGGCCCGGGGTCCAGACCAGCGAGACGCCCTTGCCGAGCTCGACGTCGCCGTCGAGCAGAAGGACGTTGTCGTCCGGGATCCCCTTGACGCCGTCGGCGACATACCAGGCCCACTGCATCGGGTGCAGGGACCGGAAGGTGTCCCACTCCTTGCGCTGGGTGATCAGCTTCGCGTTGGGGAACAGCGGGGCCAGCGGCGCCGAGTGGCCGGGCGGCGGCTCGGTCGAGCCGAGCACGAAGCGAACGTCCTGGACGTGCAGGTGATCGAAGCTGATGAAGTCGACTTCCTCCGGGCGGACGCCCGCCTTCGCCAGCGCCTCCGGGACGTCGTTGTAGAAGGTCGCGAAGACCTTGTACGAGAGAAACTCGCCGTACCGGGAGAGCAGCTGCTCGTAGAAGGGCGCCTCGGCCGGGCCCTCGGTCACGGTCGGCTCGTAGACCAGAGTGCGGAGGTCCCCGTCGAAGTCCTCGTACTGGACGACGACCAGGCGGTTGAGGATGTTGATGTAGGGGTTGACGGCCCGCGCCGCGCCCCCGAAGGCGAACTTGACCGGATAGGCGGCGGAGGCGATGTCGACCGTACGGACGCCCCGGACACGGTTGTCCGGGCGCGCGAAGCGGGCGCGGAACTCCGCGGCGGCCTCGCGGATCGCGGCCGGGCGGTCGCCACGAGGCCACGTCCGGTTCGCCTCGGTGAACTCGTCGAACGGCTTCAGGCCGAGCTTCTCGGGGCTCTCGATCGCGGCCATCCGGGGAACTGTACTGCGGCGCGACCGCAGCGGCCGCCAGTGGAGCGGCTTCGCGGTCGCTAGGAGGCCTCGACGGCCTGGACGATGGCCCCGGTGTTCTTGCCCCAGTGCTCCTCGGGGTCGGGCGGCATATCGCGCAGGTACCACTCGGCGTCCAGGGCGCCCTTGCACCCGGAACCAGCGGCGGTGACGGCCTGCCGGTAGGTGTGGTCGACGAGGTCGCCGACCGCGAAGACCCCGCCGAGCTTCGTTTGGGTCGAGGGTTCCTCGACCACCACGTAGCCCTCCTCGTTCAGGTCGACCTGCCCCTCGACCAGCTCCGAACGCGGCCTGTGGCCGATCGCGATGAAGGCCCCGCCGACCTCCAGCTCCTTCTCCTCGCCGGTCTCCGCTTGCTGGAGACGGACCTTGGCGATCTTGCCGTCGTCGCCGGCGACGAATTCGACCGGGACGTACGGCGTGAGGAACTCGATGTTCTCCTTGCCCTTGGCGCGCTCCTGCATGATCTTCGAGGCGCGGAACTCCTCGCGGCGGTGGACGATCTTGAGCGTCTTGGCGAACTTGGAGACGAAGATCGAGTCCTCCATCGCAGAGTCACCGCCGCCGATCACGGCGACGTCCTCGCCCTTGAAGAAGGCGCCATCACAGACCCCGCAGGTGGAGACACCGCGGCCGCCGAGCTCGATCTCCCCCGGGATGCCGAGGCGCTTGGGCTCGGCGCCCATCGAGAGGATCAAGGCCTTGGCCTTGTAGGTGTCCTTGCCGACCCGGACGGTCTGGATGCCCCCGTCCGTCAGTTCCACTTCGGCGGCGTCATCGGTGATGAAGCGGGTGCCGAAGCGCTCGGCCTGGGCGCGGAACTGGCTCATCATCTCCGGCCCCATGACGCCTTCGGGATAGCCGGGGTAGTTCTCGACGTCGGTGGTGTTCTGAAGCTGCCCGCCCCACTGGAAGCCCTCGATGACGAGGGGCTCGAGCTCGGCCCGGGCGGCGTAGAGCGCCGCCGTATACCCGGCGGGACCGCCGCCGAGGATGATCAGGTTCTCGACCTTGCCGTTCTCGGTGCTCTTCTCTTCGCTCACGCTTCCTCCTCTCGGGAGGCTATCGAGGGCCTCGGTGGTGAGGCCGACCTTACTTCACTTTTTATAGTAGCGTCACGGGCGCCGACGTTACGAACCCGCCGCCGCGGTCTCCGGCCCCCGCACGCCGATCCGCTCGGGACGGTCGCGGCCCTCGTTCTCCCAGCGGCCGACGGTCTTGCGGAGCTGGAAGAAGGCGACGATCCCCGGTGGGATCGGCAACCAGAAGGCGATCACGCGATAGGCGAGTACGGCGGCGAACACCTCGGCGCTGGGCAGGCCAAAGAGCACGAAGGCGCCGATCATGCCGGCGTCCACCGCCCCCACCCCGCCGGGGGCGAAGGGGAAGAGGTTGGCCACCATCCCGAGGAAGAAGCCCTGGATCACGACCCCGAGCGGCACGGAGACGTCGAAGGCGTGGAAGCTGGCCCAGAGGATCGCGATGTTCGCCCCCCAGAAGCCGATCGCCCCGCCGAATGCCATCGCCCCCGCGCTGGGGTGTCGGACGAAGGCGATCGCGGTGCGTGTGCTCTGCGCGAAGGTGGCGGGCACGGTGGCGAGGCGCCTGGCGAACCTGCCGAAGCGCCCGGAGGTGTGGCGCTCGATCCGCCGCTCGATGTCGTCCGGCAGCAGGGCCATCAGCAGGCCGATCACGATCGCCACTGCGGCCAGCGCTGCGGGAATCAGGGTCCCCGCCAGAGGCGCCTCCCCCGAGAGCACGCCCGCCCAGAGCAGGACGCCGAAGACCACGATCGCTGCGAGGTAGACCGAGTAGAGGACGACCAGGAAGGCCACCATGCGGCAGACCGACTGCCTGCGCTCCATCCCCGCCTTGCGCAGCGCCCAGTACGTCAGCAGGATCCCGCCGGCTCCACCGGCCGAGAAGAGCCGGGTGGCGGCCAGCCCGGCCATGGTGATCTGGTAGCTCTCACCCCACTCGAGGTGGATCACCTTCTCGCCCACGACTCCACGGAAGAGGGCGACGTAGGCGGCGAACATCGCGACGCAGCAGGCGATCCCGACCGCAATCCAGACGGGATCGCCGTCCTCGATCTTGCCGATCGCGTCCTGCAGATCGAAGAGACGCGGGACGAGGACGTAGATCGCGACGAACAGCAGCACTACTGCGACCGTCGTCTGGATGATCCGCTTCGGATCCGCGAAGAAGCTCGGCTCGGCCTCCGCGACCACCTCGCGGGCATCCTGATCGTGCTCTGAAGCGCTCTGCGGGCGCTCCTCCCTCACCCCCGGGATGTTCGCAAACAGCACTACTCGTTCGCGGCGTGCTCCAGGCGCTGCAATGCCCTACTCACCGCCTGGGCCAGCGGTTCGGCGTAGCGCTCGCCCTTGCGGACCCCCACGACGATCGCCGCGCCCGCGAGCAGGTCGATCAGGTAGTGCTCGCCGAGGTAGACGAGCGCGAAGCCGAGCGTCCCGGCGTAGGCCCAGCCGGCGGCGCCGGCACGAGGTCCCATCTCCGCGAGCAGCAGCGCGGCCATCAGCGAGGTCGCGAAGTGAAGGGACGGCATAGCGGCCCAGGGGTTTCCGCCCAGGGTGTCGTAGAGAACCGGCCAGGCCCTGCCCCATTCCTCCTCGCCCACCTCCACCATGATCCTTCGGACCTTCGCGTCGGTGTGCCCCTCCTCCGCTGCCCACCACGGCGGCGCGGTCGGGAAGGCGGCGTAGAGGAGGCAGCCGAGGTCGTAGACGGCCGACATCTGCCTCGCCGAACGGGCGAAATGCTCCGGGTCCCGCGCGAGGATCCAGGTCAAGGAGGCGTGTGGCTCCAGGAACCAGGCCCAGTGGACCCAGGAGAGGAAGCGGTCCACGATGTTCCGCTTGCCGAGGCCGGCCAGCGCCCTCTGCAGCCTGACGTTGGGCAGCTCGCCAGCGCCCAGCACGCGGTCGACGCGGATCGGATAGCCGACCCGCAGGCGGCTGCGCAGCGCCTGGGGATCGTCGAAGGGGAGCTCGTGGCCCATAACGAACATCCACATCTGGAGCGCGTACATGCCCGCGTCGCGGAGCCGGGTGCGCGGTCGGATCACCGCCAGCGCGGGCGGCCCGACGGCGAGCGCGGCCGTGGTCACCGCCGCCGGTATGCGCTTCTTCTTGCGCAGCAGCGGGACGGCGAATGCCGCGGCCAGCGCCGCTGCGGCAGCGCCCTTCACCAGCGGGCGCCAGGGAGAGCTCCGTCTCGGTGCACGACCGTTCCCGAGCAAGGGGGCGCGAGTCTAGAGCGCGTCCCGGCGCGGTGCCCTCGACGACTTCGGCTCCGGATACGCCTCCCTCAGGACCGTCGCCCGAGCCGGTCTCGGCGCTCAGGGCCGGCTGATCCGCTCCAGCGGGATCACGAACGATTCGTAGGCCGCGCCGGTTCCCTGCTGCAGGGCGATCTCGCAGGTGCGGTTGCTGCACAGGTACGCGTCGTGCGAACTGCCCGCGAGCTCGGCCGCCTCCTCGGAGGTCGCCGACGCCATCAGCTCCGGGTGAAGCATGCCCCGGTCGCCGGCCATCCCGCAGCAGGTCGAGCGGATCGGCTGCATCACCTCGTCGGCCATCGCCCCGGCGATCTCCCGTAGCTCCCGCTCGAGCCCGAGGTGGCGGGTGGAGCAGGTCGGGTGCACCGCCACGGACCGGAGCCGCTCCCCGATCTGGAGGTTTGGGAGCAACCGCCTCGCCCAGCTGACCGAGTCGAGGATCTCGAGCTTGCCGTGGCGCTCGCGGTTCTCCTCACCGAGCGCATCGGAGGCCTCCCGGGCGATCCCGAGGGAGCAGGAGCTCGCGTCGATGACCACGGGCAGCTCGCCCTCCCCGCTCCACCGCCAGAGCGCCTCGACGGTGCGGTTGGCCATCGCGGCGGCCCCGTCGGTGTAGCCCTTCGACGTCCAGGGCACCGAGCAGCAATGCCCGCCTGCATCCTCCGGGATCCAGAGCGCCAGGCCCGCACGCGCCGACACCGCAACCATGGCCTCGGGCAGCGTCAGCCCGTCACCGTCCCCGCGGGGCCTGCCGAAGATCCGATTGACGCAGGCCGGCATGTAGACGGCGGCCGCTCCCTCGCGCGATGTCTCAGGGAGCTTCGCGGGCGCGGGCGGCGGCATGTTGCGGGGCCACGAAGGGATCAGTTCGTCGCTGACCAACGAGCGTGCGGCGCTGGCACCGGCGCGCATCAGCGGGCCGGCGCGAAGGCCGGCGCGAGCGGCCCGCTCCACCGATGACCAGCGCTCTGCGACCTTGACGGCGCGCCGCTGGGCGCGCTCGGTGTGCTCGGTGGCGCGGAAGCCCTTGATCAGCTTGCCCGAGTCGATCCCGAGCGGGCAGGCGATCTGGCAGCTCCCATCGGCGGCGCAGGTCTGGATCCCGTCGTACTCGTACTGCTCGAGCAGGGCCCGCTGGACCGGCGAGCCCTCCGCCTGCCGGGCCATCTCGCGCCGGATCACGATCCGCTGGCGCGGGGTGGTCGTCAGATGGCGGCTGGGGCAGACCGGCTCGCAGAATCCGCATTCGACGCAGGTGGTCGCCACCTCCTCGATCTCCGGGGTCATTTTCAAGTTGCGCAGATGCGCGCCCGAGTCGCGGTTGAGCAGCACCCCCGGGGCGAGCACTCCGTCGGGGTCCGCCAGGGACTTGACCCGCCACATCAGCTCCGTCGCCTTCGCGCCCCACTCCCGCTCGACGTACGGGGCCATGTTCACGCCGGTGCCGTGCTCCGCCTTCAGCGAGCCGTCGTACTTGTCGAGGATCAGCGCGACGAGCTTCTCCATGAAGGCCTCGTAGCGCTCGAGGTCCTCCTGCTTGGCGAAGTCAGGGGTGAGCATGAAGTGGAGATTTCCCGCCGAGGCGTGGCCCGCGACCCCCGGTAGGAAGCCGTGCTCGGCGAGCAGGGCCTGGATGTCGCGAGCCGACTCGGCGATCCGCTCGGGCGGCACGCAGACGTCCTCGATGATCAGCGAGGTCCCCGGGGCCCTGAAGCGGCCGATCAGGCCGTGTAGTCCCTCGCGCACCGTCCAGGAGACCTCGATCCGCTCCGGATCCCGGGTGAAGGCCGGTGGCCGGATCATCTCGTGCTCTCGGAGGATCTCCTCGGCGCCGGCGACGAGCCGGTCGAGCTCGCCGTCCGATGCCGCGCCGAACTCCACCAGCAAGGCCGCGGAGGTCGGCGGCAGATCGAGCCAATCCTGCGGGGCGCCGGCGATGTTCTGGGCGGCGACCATCAGGGCCGGCGCGACCATCAGCTCCACCGCCGTGGCGCCCGACCCCACCAGGGCCGGGACCGGATCGGTCGCGGACTCGATGCCGTCGAAGTGAAGCCAGGAGATCGTCGTCCTGGAGGGCAGCGGGACGGTCTCCATCACGGCCTCGGCGATGAAACCCAGGGTCCCCTCGGATCCGATCAGCAGCCGCCGGAAGATCTCCACGGGCTCGTCGGCGTCGAGGAAGGCGCAGAGCCGGTAGCCGGTGGTGTTCTTGATCAGGAACTTCCTCTTGATTCGCTCGCTGAGCTCGTCGTCGGCGCGGATCTCGTCGCGGATCTCCGCCAGGCTCCGCGCCAGCTCGGGCTCGGCCTGGGCGAATCGCTCCGGGGCATCCGGGACGGCCGTGTCGATCACGGTCCCCGACGGCAGCACGAAGGTGAGCGAGCGGACGGTGCTGTACGGGTCGGCCACCACGCCGCAGCGCATGCCGCCCGAGTTGTTGGCGAGGACCCCGCCGACACAGGCGATGTCGGTGCTGGCGGGGTCGGGGCCGAGCTTCCGCCCGTGTGGCGCGAGCACCCGGTTGGCATGGCCGAGCACCGTGCCGGGCTTCACCCTGGCCCGGCCACCGTCGTCGCTGACCTCCACCCCTCCCCAATGCCGCCGGACATCCACCAGGATGCCGTCGCTCTGCGACTGGCCGTTGAGGCTGGTGCCCGCGGCGCGGAAGGTCACCGGAACCGACGAGCGGCGACCGAAGTCGAGAACCTTGCCGACGTCCTCGGCGTCGCGCGCCATCACGATCGCCTTCGGCAGCAGCCTGTAGGGGCTGGCGTCCGAGGCATAGCGGACGAGGTCGATGACGCGGGTGAGGACGCGGTCCTCGCCGAGGAGGTCAATCAGCTCCCTGCGCAGCGGCTCGGGTGTGCCCGAGGCGAGCTCGTCGGGCGCCCTGTCCTTGGACGGCACGCTTACCTCCGGCGCAATCCGCCGGGTGTCCGGCGCCAGCAGCTCCATGCGCGGAGCCTAAAGGGGCGGCCTCTCTAGAAGAGCGCCATCCCGGGGCTGACCGGGACCTCGACGAGCTCCGGCTTGCCGGAGCCGATCGCGCTCTCGAGAGCCCCATGGAGCTCCTCGCGGCCGGAGACGACCGCAGACGAGACGCCGTAGGCCTTCGCGACCCCAGCGACATCCAGCGCGGGAAGGTCGAGGCCGGGCGCGCCCTTGACCTCCTCGAGGTCGGCGAACCACTTGAGGATCGAGTACTCCTCGTTCCGCAGCACCAGGAAGCTCACCGGCACGTCGTAGGCCGCGGCGGTCCAGAACCCCGTGATCGCGTACTGGGCCGAGCCCTCCCCGAGCACGCAGACGACCGGGCGGTCGGGCTGGGCGAGCTGGACTCCGATCGCCGCCGCCAGCCCGAAGCCGAGGCCCCCGCCCGCGCCGAAGAAGTAGCTCCCCGGCTGGGACAGACGCAGCTGGTTGCGCAGCGCGAGTGTGCTCGACGGCGACTCCAGCACGACGATCCCGTCGTGCGGGAAGACCTGGGCGAGGGTGTTGTGGACCATGGTTGGCGTCAGGGGATCGGTCTCGTCGCCGGCGCTCGGCTCCGGCAGCGGCGTCGGCTCCGCGCGGTTTGCCTCGCCCACCTCGGCCAGCAGCGCGCGCAGCGCCAGGCCGACGTCGGCGAGGATCACGTCGCCCATCGGCGCGCGGGCCGCCTCGTCGGGGTCGCTGGTGATCGCGACCAGCGAGGCGCCCTCAGGGAGCAGCGGCCCCGGGATGTAGGGGTAGTACGGGAAGACGGAGGACCCGACGACCAGGATCAGGTCGCGGCCCTTGAGCGTCTCGGCGACCGGCCCGATCGCGGGCGGCAGCACCCCCTGGAAGAGCGGGTGGCCCTCCGGGAAGCCGAGGCGCCCACCGCCGGGCGCCGGCGAGGCGAACACCGGCAGTCTCTGGCGCTCGGCCAGGGCGACCGCCTGGTCCCAGGCGCCGCTCGCGTCGATGTCGGGGCCGGCGACCAGCACCGGATTGGCCGCCTGCTCCAGGCGATTGGCGAGCGACCGGACCGCCTCGGGGTCCGGGCCCGAGCGCGGCTCCACGCTGCGCTCGACGACGTGCCGGGACTCCTCCTCGGCCTCCTCGGTCCAGTCGTCCATCGGCAGGGAGACGAACGCGGGGCCCTTGGGCGCCAACGACGCCGTGTGGATCGCGCGGGCGATCGCGTGGGGGACGTCCTGAGCCCGCGGCGGCTCGAAGCTCCACTTGACGAACGGGTGGACGACCCGGGTGGCGTCCCGGTTGGTCAGGTTGGCCTGCATCGTGATCTGGGCGCGGACCTGCTGACCGGCGGTGACCACGAGGGGCGAGTGGTTGGCCTGCGCATTGAAGATCGCCCCCATCCCGTTGCCGACCCCCGGCGCGGTGTGCAGATTGACGTGCGTCGGCAGGCCCGAGGCCTGCGCGTATCCGTCCGCCATCCCCACCGCGACGGCCTCCTGCAGGCCGAGGACGTAGCGGAAGTCGTCGGGGAACTCGGCGAGCATCGGCAGCTCGGTCGAGCCGGGATTGCCGAAGATCGTCGTCATCCCGTGCTCCCGGAAGAGCTCGAAGGTGACCTCCCGGACACTGCTCATGGACCAGACCCTATGACGTTCCGCAGCGATGAGCCTCGGGCCCAACGTCGAAGGGATCGCCGAGGTCGAGGGCAACTATCCGAGCGAGGGCGGCAAGGGAGAGCGCGCGGCCTGGTTTCGCGACAGCGAGGGCAACATGCTCGGCATGGGCCAGCCGTTCCGCTGACCCTCCTCGCGTCCTTCGGTCACCGTCCAGGCCACGAGGGTGTGCGGGCCTGCCGTTCCTATCTTGCCGCGGCCTCGGTCGCCAGCACCCGCCGCTCGGCGAGACCCTCGAAATCCACGGGGCCGGGCATGAGCTCCTCGGGCGGCGGGATCTCGATCCCGATCGCGGTCATGCGCCGCTTCAGCGCCTGATAGGCGAAGCCGTAGACCTGCGAGGAGTGGTGCCCGTAGGAGAAGAAGTCCGACGGGTCGTCCGACTCGGGAGGACAGAAGACCTCGGCAGCCTTCGGCAGGAGCTCCGTCAGGCGCCGCAGGATCACCCCCTTCATCTCTGGCCGCTCGTCGCAGACGTCCTTCAGGAAGCGGACTCCGAAGGCGATGTGGCGGTGCTCGTCCTGCTCGACCAGTCGGAAGCCCTGGTTGAAGCCCGGATAGAGGTCGTGCTCTTCGGTGTACTGGATCATGATCCGCTGGCCCGGCATCGCAAGGACCCCCTCGGTGACCATGTGGTACGTGACGATGCCCTCGACGAAGAGCTCGAGATCGTCGGGCTTCGCCTTGATCCGGTGGGCGATGTCGCGGAGCGAGTCGTCGAAGAGAAACCGCCATGGCCCGAGCATCCGCTCCTCGATCTCGTGGAGGCGGGCGCGGAAGCTGCCCGACTCGAGCCCCATCACCTCGCTCGCCCAGCGGTCGAAGAAGACGGCATGGCGCATCTCGTCGACCAGCTGCGTGGCGAGAAAGGCCTCGACCTCGCCGCTGGGCGCGGCCAGCAGGAAGGGGGCGAGGTCGGCGGTGACCCTCTCCTCGCCGACGTAGAAGCTGCCGACGCTGAAGGCCGTGTGCCGCTGCGACTCGGCCGGGCTGACGAGCCAGTGCTCGCGGTCCGTCGAGAAGTCGAGCTCGTGCGCCCGCCAGTTCTGGCGCTCCCAGAGGGCGTAGAGCTGCTCGTAGCTCATCAGGCCGCCCCTGGGCCGCTTGGACTCCGCCGGGTCGCCCGCATCGGCCGACGCTCCGTTCGAGCTCACCCTGCTGCCCCAGCTGCCGGCGTTCGCCGCCTGCAGGCGGCGCTGGCGCTCCTCGCGGGCGAGCTCCGGCTCGTCGACGCCCTCGGCGCGGTCGATCCAGCGCCCCATCCGCGTGACGGGAAAGATCTTGCCCTCCACCTCGGTGAGACCGAGTCGCATCGCGTCGGACGGACTGATCTCGCCGGAGAGCAGCCGCAGCCAGTCTCCGTAGCGGATGCGGACGAGCGCGTCGGGGCGCTCGCCGAGGCCCCGCTCCACGCGGACGTCTCCGTCGTTCACCTCCACCCGCCACGCGCCGCCGCCCTCGCCGACCAGGTCGTAGGCGACGGTGAAGCGGTGGCCCCTGGTCCACTCCGGCTCGATCGCGTAGGCGAGCGAGCGGAAGACCAGGTCGGGATCGATCGGAAGGCCAAGCCGGGCGAGGTCGCGAGGACCGGCGCCCCCAGAGAGGCGCCGCAGGGCCAGCGCCTTGCGTCGCCGGCCGCGAAGCCTGATCCGGCCGCGGGCCATGGCGCCGATCGGACTGGCGCCGGATGCGATGCGGGCGAGGGTCGCCGGATCGGTCGAGATCGCGAACGCCGCTCCATTCAGATCCACGCCCTGGGCGGACTCGGTGACCTCGGCCCGGTCGCCCAGCGGGTTCACGGTCCAGGCACCCAGCCCCTCGAGCTCAAGCCGGTAGCTGAGGCCCGCGGGCAGGGACGCGGCGGCGGCGGGCAGCGACTGCAGGACGAGCCGGGCTGCCAGCTCGGGCTCCGCCTCGGACATCCGGCGAAGGGCCTGAGCCGCGGTCCCCTCTGAGCCCGGGCCGTTGCGCGACATCCTCGTCCTCCTTCTGGCCGACATGTTCGGCGGCCACAACACCGCCGCCGGACCACGCCCCGCGATTCTGCCAGAAGCAGAGGGCCATTTGGCCAGCCAGCCAGCCACAATCCCGCCAGCGGCTCGCCTGCGGCTGCGCCGCGATCGGGTCGTGCATGCGGGACGAGCTAATAGACTCACGCCGCCTTGCTCGGCCCCCACACCGCCCACTCGCCCAACGCGGACGATCTCAACACCCTTTACTGGGTGATGGTCGTCATCGGCCTGGTGCTGCTCGTCGCCATCAACCTGACGCTCGTCGCCATGGTGATGCGGTTCCGCTCCGCCCGTGACCGCGAGCCCCGGCGGCTGGTGGTCCGCCGCCCGGCGCAGATCGGCACCGCCGGCGTGTTCGCGGCGATCGTGGCGGTCACCTTCATCCTGGGCGTGATCGAGACGCACAACGCGAAGCAGGTCGAGGCCTCCGGACCGGACGGGTTGCAGGCCGCCGCGGGGCTGACCGCCCAGCGCTCGCTCGATCTGCCCGCCGTCCCGGCCACCTCGGCGCCGCTCCAGATCCTGGCCTGCGGGCAACAGTGGATCTGGCGGTATCAGTACCCGGACGGCACCTACTCGTACTACGAGCTGGTGGTCCCCGTGGACACGACGGTGGTGCTCCATCTCTGCTCGACGGACGTCGTCCACCGCTGGTGGGTGCCGGGGCTGAGCGGCAAGTTCGACGCCACCCCGGGCGAGAGCAACCAGACCTGGTTCAGGGCCGATGAGCAGGGCACCTACGACGGCGCCAGCTACGCCTTCTCCGGCGCCTCCTACGCCGTGATGCGCACGCGCGTCCGGGTGGTCGACGTGCCGACCTACCAGGCCTGGCTCGAGCGGCAGGCCGCCGACATCCAGGCAGCCCAGGCCTTCGTGCAGAAGGTGAACGGGGAGAGCTGATGAGCGACGGACGCACACTCGCCCCGCGGCGCCCCGAGCTCGTCACCGACGGCCCAGCGCCCTCGCGCCCGCGCTGGCTCGAGATGGTGATGAGCTCCGATCACAAGGACGTCGGCCGCATCTACATTGGAGCCGCCCTTTCCTTCCTGGTGCTCGGGATCGTCTCGTTTCTCCTGATCCGCCTGCAGCTCGGCGTGCCGGAGAACAACCTGATCGAGCCGGTCACCTTCAACCGGCTGCTCTCCGTGGGGAGCGCCACGCTGATCGTCCTCTTCGCGCTGCCGTTCGCATTCGGCCTCTACACCTACGTGGTCCCGCTTCAGATCGGTTCGCGCTCGCTGGCCTTCCCGCGGCTCGCCTCCTTCTCGCTCTGGCTCTACGTGTTCGGCGGCGCGCTCCTCTACATCAGCTTCGTCTACACGCCGCCCGAGGCAGGCTTCAACTCGTGGCCGCCGCTCTCGGACACCGTCTTCATCGAGAACAACGGAGTCGACGTCTGGATAGTCGCCGTCGGCCTCACGGTCCTCGGACACGTCCTCCAGGCGATCAACCTCGCGGTGACTGTCTCGAAGCTGCGGGCGCCGGGGCTCGCCTGGCGGAGGCTGCCCGCCTTCAGCTTCTCCGCCGCCGTCTCGAGTTGGACGATGATCGTGGCGGGCTCGGCGATGGTGGCGGCGCTGGTCATGCTGGAGATCGATCGCCACTTCGGCGGCGTCTTCTTCGACCCGGGCGGGGGCGGTGCGCCGATCTACTACCAGCACCTGAGCTGGATCTTCTTCACCGGCTGCTACCTGATCTTCCTGCTGCCGACGATCGGCGCGATCTCCGAGATCCTGCCGGTCTTCTCGCGCAAGCCGCTGCTCTCGCGCGGCGCGCTGATGGCCTCGATGACGGCGATCATGCCGCTCGGTCTGCTCGCCTGGATGCAGAACATGGACAGCGCCTCGATCTCGGCTGGGTGGCTCTACGGCGCGATGCTGATGGCCCTGCTGCTCACAATCCCGATCGGGGCGATCTTCGTCAACTGGCTCGGCACGATCGCCGGCGGCGTGCTGAGGATGCGGGCGCCGATGATCTTCGCCCTTGCCTCGATCTCGACCCTCAGCTTCGGCCTGGTCGGCGAGCTGATCCAGAGCGTCATCCCGGTCAACTGGCTGCTCGCGGACACCACTGCCTCGACGGCTGCGAGCGGATACGTGCTCGTCGGCGGGCCGGTCCTGGGCGGGTTCGCGGCTCTCTACTACTGGTTCCCCAAGATGACCGGGCGGATGATGGGCGAGGGGCTGGCGAAGCCCTCGGTCGCGCTGATCGTGCTCGGCGCGCAGCTCACCTTCATTCCGCTCTTCCTCGCCGGGCTGGAGGGTCAGCAGGTCGACATCTTCAAGTACTTCGCGGCCAGCGACGCGATCAACGCCCAGCACCTGGACGCGCTCAACCTGATCGCCACGATCGGCGCGTTCGTGCTGGCGCTGGGGATCGTCCTCTCGATCGTCAACGCGTACCTCTCGGTCAGGGGCGGCACCCGCGCCGGCCACGACCCGTGGGCCGGCGAGACGCTCGAGTGGTTTGCCACCTCGCCCCCGCCGCCACACAACTTCGACGTGGTTCCAGACGTGCGCAGCGACGAGCCGCTGCGCGACATTCGGGAGGCCGTACGTCGTCACGACGCCTCCAGGCCCGCGCCGGCGGAGACCCCTGAGCCGGTAGCCTGACCGCCATGGTCGGACCCGTTGCCGGGGGCGGCGGGGAACAGCTCCGTCGGTTTCGCCGCCTGGCAGATCTCACCGCGGTTGTCACCTTCCTGCTGATCGTCGTCGGCGGGATCGTCCGTGTGAGCGAGTCGGGGCTCGGCTGCGGCCAGGGCGGCAGCGGCACCAAGGGCTGGCCCCTGTGCGGCGGCTCCGTGATCCCGCTGGTCGGGAACGAGAACCGCCTGATCGAGTTCTCCCACCGCCTGCTGGCCACCGTGGTGGTCATCCTGATCGCACTGCTCTGCTGGCGCGCCTTTCAACTTATTCGGCGGCCACAAACACCGCCGCCGGATCAACGGCCACAAACACCGCCGCCGGACCGACGCGACCGTGGCTGGGCATTCCGGGGCAGCGTGATCGCCGGCGTCCTGGTCCTTGCGCAGGCGGGCCTCGGCGGCCTCACGGTCGAGCACAGCCTCGCCGAAGAGCTGGTCGCGGCGCACCTCGGAACCGCGATGCTGCTGCTCGCCCTGGTCCTCTGGCTGGGCGCGAAGAGCCGCTCGGAGCTGGCCACCGAGTCCGGCACCGCGGCGCCGGTCGTTCGGGGGCTGAAGCCCTTCGCCAGCGTCGCCGCGGTCCTGCTCCTCTCCGCGATCGTCGCCGGCGGCTACATGGCGGGGACCGAGGAGGAGGGCGTGAGCGACGTCGGGCCGAACATCACCGGCGCCCATCTCGCCTGCGGGCACCAGTTCCCCGAGTGCGGGTCCGGCAAGTTCCTGCCCTTCGGGAACAACCGGCTCACGGACATCCACCTCACCCATCGCGCGCTCGTCTACCTGGCGACGATCGCGATCATCGTCCTGCTCTCCGTCGCCTACGCCCGCGGCTCGCGTGACCGGCTGCTCGCCCTCGCGGCGCTGCTCCTGCTCGCTCAGCTGCTGCTCGGCGCGCTCAACGTCTGGCTGGGAGAGCACGGCCCGCTGATCGTCGCCCACCTGGCGACGGCGACTCTGCTCTGGGCGACCGTCGTCTCGATCGCCTACCGCCTCGCCTGGCTCCCCAGCGGCGCCTCGTCCCGCGAGCGGGCTCCGCGGGCCGAGGCATCGGCGGCGGCGGTATGAGCGTCCACCTCGGTACCGGCTCGGATCGCGTGGCCGGCCGGCTGCGCCGTCCCGGCGGCGAGGAGGTCTCGGTCACGCCGAGCGATGCCCGCGCCCGGACGATGCGCACCGCGATCGGCGTCGCCAACGACTACGTCTCCCTCACCAAGCCGCGGATCATCTCCCTGCTGCTGCTCACCTGCGTCGCGACGATGTTCGTCGCCGACCCGGGGGGGCCTGCCCTCTCGACCATCCTCTGGACGATGCTCGGCGGCTACCTGGCCGCAGGCGGCGCCGGGGCGATCAACCACTACATCGAGCGCGAGCCCGATGCCCGCATGGCGCGCACCCGCGGCCGGCCGCTGGCGAGCGGCCGGATCGAGCCGCGGCGCGGGCTGATCTTCGGCACCACGCTGGGCGTCGTCGCGGTCGCCCAGCTCTGGATCACGGTCAACGCCCTGACGGCGGCGCTGGCCGCGGCCGGGCTGCTCGGCTACGTCTTCGTCTACACGCTCTGGCTGAAGCCTCGGACTCCGCAGAACATCGTTCTCGGCGGCGCGGCCGGTGCGATGCCCCCGCTGGTCGGCTGGGCCGCCGCCACCGGCGACCTCTCGGCCCAGGCGCTCTGGCCCTTCGCGATCGTCTTCTTCTGGACGCCTCCGCACTTCTGGGCGCTCTCCCTGTTGATCTCGGACGACTACGCCCGCACGGGCGTCCCGATGCTCCCGGTCGTCCGCGGCGAGACCACCACCAGGCATCAGATCGTCGCCTACGCGCTGCTCCTGGTCGCGGTGAGCATCGGTCCTGCGATTACCGGCCTGTTCGGGATCCTCTACCTGGTATCGGCGCTGGTCCTCGGCGCGGGCTTCGTCGCGCTCTCCCTCGTCCTGCTCGCGCATCCCTCGCGGCCGGCGGCGCGCCGCCTCTACCTGAGCTCGCTCGCCTACCTGGCGCTGCTCTTCGTCGCGATGGCCCTCGACCGGGCGTTATAGGCTTCCCGCCGTGGATCGCGAGCGGGCCAGAGCCACCATCCGCGCGGGAATGATCGCCGGGTCTCTCGCCCTGCTCGTCTTCGCCCTCGCCTTCTACGTCGCGATCCTCTACCTGCGATGAGCCAGCCTCCGAAGCCGACCGAGGTCATCTATCTGCCGAAGCCCACGGTCTTCCCGGCGCTGCTCGCCTTCGGGCTCGCGGCGCTCTTCGTCGGGCTGTTCGCCTGGTGGCCCTACTCGGTGATCGGCGGCCTGATCGCCCTCGGCGCGGTGATCGCCTGGCTGCGCACCAACCGCAACGAGATCGCGCGGATGCCGCGCCGTCAGCACACCGACACGGCCCCGATCCCGCTGTCGGTCTCTCCCCGGGCTGAGTAGGCCGCGGCCTAGGGAGGGCTCATGGACGAGGTCGCGCCGAACTGCGTCCAGCAGCGCACGATGTCGCGCATGGAGAGCACGCCGACCAGCTCGCCGCGGTCGACGACGACGAGGTGGCGGATGCCCCGCCGCACCATCTCCTCGGCGGCCCGCTCGAGGCTCCAGCCGGGGGCTGCCGAGATGACGCTCTCGCTCATGTGATCGGCGACCTTCTCGGCGTCCGGGTCCTTGCCTTTGCCGACGGCGTTGAGGACGTCCCGCTCGGTGATGATCCGCGGCGCCGGGGACTCGTCGTCGAAGACCAGGGCGGCGCCGGTGCCCTTCTCGGTCATCTTGGTCGCGGCTTCCCTCAACGTGTGCCCGGGCCCGACGGCCAGCACCACGCTCGACATGCCCTCGCGAACCTCCACCCGGACTCCTCTCCGCAGTCGCTCGTGCCGTTCGGCGCAAGCTTATCCGAGGCACTAGGACCCGGGAGGCGAGTCAGCGCCGACATATAGGATTCCGGCCCTCATGCAGCGCCTCAGGGACCATGGGCGGGCGGTCTGGCTGATCGCCACGATTGCCGCGGCCATCGCCGTCGTGGCCCTGACCGGCTGCAACCTCGGCCCGAAGGCGAACCTCGACAGGGGCCAGCAGCTCTTCACCCAGAAGTGCGGCACCTGCCATACCCTGACCGCCGCCGGCACCAACGGCGCCGTCGGGCCCAACCTCGACTTCGCCTTCAAGCAGGCTCGCGCGAACGGGATGGACCAGGACACCTTCAAGGGCGTGATCGAGGCCCAGGTCGAGAACCCCCGGCCGGCCGCTCCACAGCAGACCCAGGTGTACATGCCACCCAAGCTCGTCGAGGGCGACGACCTCAACGACGTCGCCTCGTACGTCGCGAGCGTCGCCGGCGTGCCGGGCATCAAGCCGCCCGTCTTCGCGCCCCCGCAGTTCTTCGCCACCAACTGCGGGGGCTGTCACACCCTGGCCCAGGCGGGCACCACGGGCAACGTCGGACCCAACCTCGACCAGACGCTCAAGGGCATGAGCGCCGCCCAGATCTCGCAGTCGATCAGCAACCCGAACGCCCAAATCACGCCCGGCTACCAACCGAACGTGATGCCGCAGAACTTCGGGCAGACGCTGACGCCGCCGCAGCTCCAGCAGCTGGTCGCCTACCTGCAGCAGGCGACCGGCGGCAAATAGCCGGCTTCGCCGTAAACGGCCGCAACAAACACCGCCGCCGGGTCAGCGCCCGGGCGCATCCGAGCCGTAGCGGCGCCAGGCCTGGATCAGGCCCCAGGTTCGCCACAGCCCGATAGCGACCAGCACGGCGCCGACGATCGCTCCCGCCAGCGACCCGATCAGGAGCGCGACCGCGATCACGATCGCGGCGGCGACGCCGAACATGATCAGCACCCGGAACATGTCCCCCTCGTTGCGAAGCGGGTTGCGGGGCGCCTGGGCGGGTGGCTCGTTCACGATCTCGATCTTCGCAGGGTCTGCGGCAGCGGCGTCCAGCCCGCTGGCATAGGATCCCGCCAGGAGAAGGCCTGCGCCCGGACGGCAGGATCCGATCGGGCCTCGGGACAATCATCAGGCATTGTCGGCCACCGCCCCACTCTCCCGGCCGCGTCCCGAGAGGCGCTCGACGACGGCGGCGGCGTCATCGTGCCCTCGCCAGATCGATCGTCTCTATGTGATCGCCGGAGGCCGCGCTAGAGGACGTAGATCGTGGTGAAGACGATGATCCACATCAGGTCACCTCGGCCGCAGATGCGCCGAATGATCGAGTTCGCGTCCGAGGTCACTGCGGCGGGCCGCCGAACGCCGCGACCTTGACCTGCGCACCTGGTCGATGACCTGCATGCCGATCTGCTCAACCTGATGAAGGAGCCCGACGATGGATGACCGCGATGCCGATCGCCTCGAGGTTGAAGGTCGGCGCCTGGGTGGTGGTCGTGGGCGGCGCTGCGGCCGCAACGCCCGCTCCGGACAGCGCACTGTTGAGCCGTCTTCCTAGCGCTTCTTGCGCACAGTGATGGTCACGGGGCTGCTGGTCGTCGTCGCGCCGGCGTTGTCGGTAGCCCGGGCTGTCAAGGTGTGATTGCCGACGGCGACGCCGCTCCAGCGGTATGAGTACGGTGCGGTCGTGTCCTGCGCGATCAGCTTCGAGCCGTCGTAGAACGAGACGCTCGCCACCGTTCCATCTGCATCGGATGCGCTGGCCGCGAGGTCGATCTTGGCCGGCTGGGTGAAGGTCGCACCGTCGCTCGGCGAGGTCAGCGAAACGGACGGCGGTTGGTTCGAGGGCGGGGGTGGCGGCGGCGCCGTCGCGTCGAGCCCAAGCATTTTCGCCACCGAGGGGACTCCGGCCCCGTCAACGATGAAGAGCATGTAGAAACCCGGTGGCGCCGCGTTGACGTTGGTCGGGACGGTCGCCGTGAGCGAGCTGCTGCCGGCCGTGAAGCTGAGCGGCACGTAGCGCTGTTCCATGTTGACCGAATGCGTCACCGCACCGAGCCGCACGAGCGCGACCTTCTGGATCGAGGCGGCATCGGGAGTCGCGATCTGGATCTGCGAGCCGTAGCCGGCCGAGCTCGGCGCTGAGCTGATCGTCGGCCGCGGAGCGAGCTGGCCCGAGCCGTCCTTCTGGAAGAGATACGGCGGCGTGAAGACTTCGGCGTTCCTGGCGAGGTAGCCGACCTGATCGCACGTCCCGCAGATGCCGCCGCCGGCCGACAGCACGCGGCCGTCGGGCAGGAGGAGGGCCGTGGAGTGGTACTGGCGGGTCACGGCCATCGCGGCGAGCGTCTTCCAGGTGCCGGTGGCCGGGTTCCAGAGCTCGGCAGGGTAGACGCCGGCATTCATGTCGACAAGCGAGGCGCCGGACGAGTTGCCGCCCGTGGCCAGGACGCTGCCGTCGGCGAGCACGGTGAGGTTGTGCTGGCGGCGCCCGAAGGCCATCGGCGAGGTCGCCGAGACCTGGGGCGTGGAGCCGTTCACGTCGATCACCTCCGCGTCCGTGGTCGACGGCCCGCCGCCGGCGACCAGCTCCTTGCCGATGTCGAAGAAGGCGTGGCCGCCGTAGCTGCGGTTGATCCCGTCACGCTGCTGGTAGGTCTGCCAGGAGCCGGTGCCGCTCGGATTGAGGCTGCGAAGCGTCTGGTCGGGGCCCGAGTAGAACGCGCGCCCATTCGGCGCAACGTCGAACCAAGGGTAGAGCGGCAGGCTGAGCGAGGCGTTCGAGAGCGAGCGGAGCGTGCCGTCGTTCTGGCGCACCTCCGGGATCGACGGGCCGCCGGAGGTGATCAGCTGCTCGCCGTTGTTGAGCGCGGTGACTGTCGGGTACCAGCGGCCCGCCGCCATGTTCGGCCCCTGGCTCCACTGGTTGGTGTCGGGGTTGAAGTACGTCGTGTTGACGATGCCGTTGAGCTGCTGGTCTTTGTTGCCGCCGGCGATGAACAGCGACCCGTTCATCAGGTGAGCGAAGCCGCTGCAGAAGATGTTGTAGCCGAGGTTGAGGCGCACGTCGGTCTGGCTGCCGGTGTTGGGATCCCACACGGTCGCGCGGGTATAGGTCTGGTCGGGGTAGGTCTCGGTGGCGTTGTCCCCGATCGAGTCATAGGCGAGCACCTTGCCGTTCGGCAGCAGCGCTGCGTTGACCGCGACGACCGGCCAGTCGACCACCGGGCTCCATTGCCCGATGTCGCCCTCGCTGCCAGTCACCGTGGCGGCGAGCGACGCCGCCGCCGAGGTCAGCTTCGTCTGCTCGTTGAGCCTCGTCTCGGTCGCCCGATCGTGAACCACGAAGTCCTCCCGCGCGTGGCCGCTAGGCGTCGAAACGTCGTGTGCCGCGGCACTCCCAGCCGCTGCCAGCCCAATAGAAGTGACCGCAAGGGCGACCCATGGCGCAGCTTTCCCGGTGCGATCCATGCGACCCAACAACGGACGGACCCGGGCAATACTTTTGGCTCGCCTGTCGCGTGGAGGACGGCGGCGGAGGAGTACGCCGTTCCGCTCGCCCGCTCCCAGCTAGTGGCTTCTCACAACCGACCAGCCGGCGCAGCCGGTCGTGCCAGCCGAGTTCGCGGCGTTCGTAGACGCTGCCCGGTCTCACTTGCTCAGGATCCGGGCGAGCTCGTCGTCGAAGTCGCCAGCGGGGTCGTCGGAGCGCAAGACCCGCTTGAGCGCGACCGCAGCGGTGACGGAGCCTTTGCGGGCCATCTCGGACAGGACCTGCAAGGTCTCCTCATGCGTGAGGATCTCCCTTTCGCCCTCCAGCTTGCAGTCAGGTGTTTGCCTCGGCCCATCGGTCCAACCTCCCGTGAATAGATTTGGCGTGCGTGTGTCAGCGGTCGGTCTGCGCGATTGCGTCTCACAGCTTGTGACCCTCCCCTGGTGACAAATCTCCCACTTCGTGGCGGGGTAACGCCGCGTAGGGTCGAATGCGCACTTCCGCATTAGCGGAAAGGAGACGAAAGAAAATGCGCAAGAAGCCATTGCTCGCGGTTGCGGTCTGTACGGCCGCGCTTACGGGTGCCAGTGCAAGTGCCGCTTTCGCTAGTGAGGTAATCGGCCCTCCGGGCAGCCTTAGGCCGAATCTGGCGGCGACGTCCCATGCCAACTCAATCTGTGTCTTCTCTGGGCTGAATGACAACCCCACGTCTACAGATCCGGAGAACCCCGGCGGGATCGTGCAGTCGTACGGGTTCAGCGTCGTCAGCAAGGGGTTTAAGGGAGCCGTGGCGGGTCCTGGCGAATCATGCGGGCCGGGAACCAACCCGGACCGGGGGACTCCTCCGTTCAAGTGAGATTCATCGGTTGGCCTCGACCCAGTGTCGGGGCCAACCTTCATCCACCTATCCAGACCAGCTGGCCGAGCACCTGGCGCACTGAACAGAGGCGGCGCCGATCTGATCTTCGGCAACACGCCGCAGGCGCCTTTCACCGGAAACATGCTTCAGCGGCGAGCCGACAAGGCGTGGAAGGCGGCCGGCCTCGACCGGATCACGCCGCACGCGTGCCGCCATACCTTCGCCTCGCTGATGATCGCCGCCGGCGTCAACGCGAAGGCGCTCTCGACCTTCATGGGCCACGCCAAACATCAGCATCACCCTGGACCGCTACGGCCACCTGATGCCGGGCTCCGAGGAGGAGGCAGCGGGGATGCTGGAGACCTATCTGCATGCACAGCGCAAGCGCGCCGAGGAGGCCGCTCGCGGAGCTGGCGGCGTGCTGCGTGGCGCACCTACTGGCGCATCGCTAGGACTTGAGAACATCGAAACCGCCGATTAGCAGGACTTCTTAGAGCACGTAGACGGTGGTGAAGACGATGATCCACATCACGTCGACGAAGTGCCAGTAGATCCCGGGCACCTCGACCCCGAGGTGGTCCTTCGCCTCCGGCCCGTAGTGGCCGCGCCAGGCGCGGATGTTGGCGATCCCCAAGAGCACCAGCCCGACCGTGACGTGCGCGCCGTGCAGGCCGGTGAGGCCGTAGAAGATCGAGCCAAAGGCGTCGTCCCGGGCGCTGAAGCCGATATGGACGTACTCGTTGAGCTGGATGAAGAGGAAGGTCAGGCCGAGCAGGAAGGTCGTCGCGAGGCCCATCTGCAGGCCGCGGCGATTGCCCTTGCGGATCGACTCGAGCCCCCAGTGCATCGTGAAGCTCGAGGAGACCAGGATCGCGGTGTTCATGCCCGCGACGGCGACGGGGAGCTCGAACGGATCGGGCGGCCAGGGACCGTTGTTGGCGACCACGCGGAGGAAGAAGTACGAGGCGAAGAACGCCCCGAAGAGCATCACCTCGGAGACGATGAAGAGCAGGATCCCGAGGGTCTGCTTGTCTATCCGCGAGCTCTGGTTGGCCTCCGGCGGATGGGCGTGGTGCTCCTCCGCATGGCCGACGGCGACCGAAGCGGATTCCATCAGCCCGCCTCCCCCGCCCCGACCGCGGCCGGCTCGCGGCTCGTAGCGGCCGGCTCCGTTCCCGACTCGAGGTGCTCGAGCGGCATATCGGTGAGCTGCTGGATCTTCTCCAGCAGGCCTTCCTCGAGCCACTTCGATTGCTCGCCCCTCAGGGTCGAGATCAGGATGTCGTCGATCCTGTAGTGCTCGATCGCGTTCTCGATCGCGTGGTACGGGTCCGGGCTCATCGGCTGACCCGTCGCATCGATCTCGTTGCGGTACAGCTCCGCGAGCGTCGCCGCGAGCCGCGAGCAGACCTCCTCGCGCCTGATCGCGCCGGAGCGCGGGCAGATGAACGTATAGCGGTGAGGCTTCTCCTTGGCGCGCTCCGCGAGCCGGTCGACCAGGTCCTTGCTGTTCACGGTCTGTGTGGCGACCACCAGCGTGTGGGTCAGATCCCAGCGCACGGCATCGTCGTCGACGCGCACCGGGATGTGCTCGACGCCGGCGTCGAAGCGGGCCTTCGCCCACTCGACCAGGTCCTTGCGCATCAGGCCGAAGCGGGTGTCGTAGAGGCAGGAGAGCAGGATGTGATCGGGCTGCGTGGCGCGGACGGCGTCGTCGAGCGCCAGCGCGGGCTCGGGGTCCATCACGGCGCCCTCGGACTCGATCCCGAACTCGCGGAGGACCGACTGGGTCACGTCGACCCGGCTCTGGGCCGCGGCGCGCCGCTCCTCGACGTCGACGAGCTGGCCGACGATCGGCAGGTTCTGAGGGGCGACGACGGCGAAGTAGTCGGCGCCCGCGTCGGAGAGCTCGCGGCACGCGGTGAGCAGCTTGCGCCCGCCGGCCACCTCGTTGAGGAAGGCCAGGATCCGCTTCGCGCCCTCCCGCGAGGGGGGCGGGTCGGGGTCGCCGAAGGTCGCGACCTCGCGCTTCGCGATGACCTCGGAGGCGTGCTCCTGAGGCGTGCCGACGTCGGTGATCGCCGACTCGCCCTGGCTGGGATCGACGGCCGGCTGCTGCTCCACAGCACGGGTCGCGCTGTCGCGCGCCCTCACATCATCCTCGCCCGTCTTGGTCGTCTCCTCGGTCATGTCGGAGCCCCCACCCCGGCTCTCTCAGGCTGTCGGATCTCGGCCTCCTCGCCCGGCATGATCACGTGCCTCGCGCCGGGCACGCCGTACTCGTAGGGGCCGCCGACGACGCGCGGGATCTCATCGAAGTTGAAGACCGGCGGCGGCGAGGAGACCTGCCACTCGATCGTCTTCGCGCGCCACGGATTGGGTCCCGCCTTCGGCCCGTAGCGCCAGCTGACGATCATGTTGTAGAGGAAGATCAGCTGGGCGGCCCCTAGCACGAACGAGCAGACGGAGATGAAGAGGTTCCAGTCTCCGAAGGTCGCGGAGTAGTCGGCGACGCGGCGCGGCATGCCCTCCATCCCGATCCAGTGCATCGGGATGAAGGTGCCGAGCATCCCGACCAGGGTCAGCCAGAAGTGGATCCGGCCCAGGCGCTCGTCGTACATCCGGCCGGTCATCTTCGGGAACCAGTGGTAGATGCCGGCGAAGATCGTGAACACCGAGCCGCCGAAGAGCACGAAGTGGATGTGGGCCACCACGAAGTAGGTGTCCGAGACGTGGATGTCCAGCGGGATCATCCCGAGCATCACGCCTGAGATCCCGCCGATCGTGAAGGTGGCTATGAAGCCGAGGGCGAACAGCATCGCCGTCGATCTCAGGTGGATCACCCCCTCGAAGAGGGTCCCCAGCCAGGAGAAGATCTTGATTCCGGTCGGTACGGCGATCAGCAGCGTGGTGATCATCATCGGCACCCGCAGCCAGCTGAACATCCCGGCGACGAACATGTGGTGCGCCCAGACCGAGTAGCTCAGCACCACGATGCCGATCAGCGCCAGCGCCATCAGGCGGTAGCCGAAGATCGGCTTGCGCGAGTGGGTCGAGATCACCTCGCTGACGATCCCGAAGCCCGGCAGCATCATGATGTAGACGGCCGGGTGCGAGTAGAACCAGAAGATGTGCTGGTAGCTGATCACGTCACCGCCGAACGCCGCCTGGAAGAAGTTCGTGTGCAGGGCACGGTCGAAGAGGACCATGAACTGCACGCCCGCGATGAAGGGCGTCGCGGCGACCACGAGCAGCGAGGTCGAGAGGTTCGCCCAGACGAGCAGGGGCAATCGCCAGAAGTTCATCCCCGGCGCCCTCATGGTCACGATCGTGACCAGGAAGTTGAGCGCGGTGGCGATCGACGACGCCCCCGCGAACTGCACGCCTAAGTTGAAGAAGGACTGGCCCAGCGGCGCCCCGGTCGAGAGGGGCGCGTAGCCCGTCCAGCCGGCGTCGAAGGCTCCGCCGGGTGCTAGGTAGCTCCCCAGAAACAGCGTTCCCGCGACTGGCAGCATCCAGTAGCTCAGGGCGTTGAGCCGCGGGAACGCCATGTCCGGCGCCCCGATCATCAGCGGCAGCACGTAGTTGGCGATCCCGGCGAAGGCCGGGATCACGAAGACGAAGATCATCAGCGCCGCGTGCGTCGAGAAGAGGGTGTTGAAGGTTCCCGGGCTGACGATCTGGGTGCCGGGCTGAGCGAGCTCGGCCCGCATGATCATCGCGATCAGCCCGCCGACGAAGAAGAAGAAGAAGGTCGTGACGATGTACTGGATCCCGATGACCTTGTGGTCGGTGTTGACCTTGAAGTAGTCCCGCAGGCTGTACGCGCCGTGGTTCTCGTGTTCGCGCTCCTTCGGGAACGTCGGGGCCCCGACCGCCCAGCGGAGCCAGTAGTCGAAGCAGCCGATGCCGATCAGGAACCCGAGCGACGCGGTGATCGCCGGCACGATCACCTGCGGGTAGCCGGTCTGCACGGTCTGAAAGGCCGGCAGTCCCGAGACCTTGCGCAGGGCCACTACGAGGCCGAAGCCGAACGCCGCGGCGATGATCGTGTAGGCCAGGGCACGCCACCAGCCCGGGCGCCTGAACAAGGCCGCAATCACTCCCGCCATCCTTCCATCCTCCGGATTATCTCAATCGTTCCTAAGGTCACTGCGTCACCTGGCTCGGCGTGGTCTCCCCCGGCTTCTCAGTCGCAGGGATGGGCCCCTGGGTCGAGGCCCACTTGTCGAAGTCAGCCTGTGAGCTCTCCACCACCACCGGCGCCCTCATCGTCGCGTGTCCGAACCCGCAGAGCTCGGTGCAGACGAGCGTGAAGTCCCCGGTCCTGGTCGGCGTGATGTAGGCGCGGGTGGTGATTCCCGGGACGTTGTCCTTCTTGATCCGCCACTCCGGCACCCAGAACGAGTGGATCACGTCGAGCGCATGCATCCGGAACTCGATCTGCCGGTTCACCGGCACGTGCAGCTCCCGGGAGGTGACCCCCTGCTGTGGATAGTCGAAATGCCATTCGTACTGCTGGGAGTAGACGTCGACCACCATCCGGTTTGGATCGTGGGCCTCGATGTTGTCGAGCGTGATCCAGGAGTAGATCGCGCCGAAGAGGACGATCACGGTGGGGATCACGGTCCAGGCGATCTCGAGCCTGGTGTTGCCGTGGATCGGGGCGCCGTCCGATTCGTCGCCCGGCTTGGCCCGCCAGCGCCAGACGGCGTAGACCAGCATCACCATGACGACCGAGAAGACGAACGACGAGAGCACGATCATCACGTTGAGCAGCGTGTCGATCTTGCCCGCGGCCGTCGACGCCTGCTCGCCCATCCAGTTCGGGATCAGCATGATCACCGAGGTGACGACGGTGAGGACGACCACAGCCGCGATCAGCTTGCGAATCGGGAGGTCCCGCATCGGGCAGCATTCTATTCAGGGATCAGCCGGCAACCCCCGGCAGGTCCTCCAGCTGACCTCGTGAGGCGGCGATCACGGCCCTGGCAACGCCCTCCCAGCTCCACAGCTGATCGACCCGCTTCGCCAGCGCCAGCCCGGCCTCGTGGCGTCGCCCGGAATCGAGCGCGAGCCAGCCGTCGAGGCGCCCGGCGAGCTCCGTGACCGCCTCGGGGCCGACGGGGAAGCTCAGCAGCCGGGCCAGGTCGGGCTCAACGGCCTCCGCGAGGAGCCGCGCGACCTCGCGCATGCCGGAGTGGTCCGCCGAGACCGGCGGGACGCCACAGGCCGCGGACTCGGCGGGCACCATCCCGAACGCTTCGGGCCAGGTGCTCGGCATGGCAAAGGCGTCAGCAGCGGGCATCACGTCCGCGACCTCGTCGTGCTCGAGCCGCCCGCCGATCAGGACCGATCCGGCGGCCTCGCGCCCTGCCTCGGCGTAGCCGGCCGGCGGGTCGGCGAGGAACCCGGAGAGGATCGGGAGCGGCGCGTCCTCGTCGCCCTCGAGGCCGCGACCCCGCGCGGCGAGGGCGCGGGCCGCGTCGAGCTCGCCCCGGCCGAGGGCATCGACCAGCTCGCGGAGGCCGGCCTCGAAGGCCCCGAAGCCGATGAACAGCAGCCGCGGCGAGACCGCGCCGGCCGCCCGCCGCCCGCGGTGGATGAGGGGCCAGGCCGCCGCCAGCAGGTCCGCGCCCTTGCTGACCAGGAGCTTGCCGACGAACAGCACGCGCACGTCCCCCTCCGCCCAGGCCCGGAGCGCCGTCGCGATCGCGGGCCCGTCGCGGCCGAAGGAGTCGGCGCCCTGCGCGTCTTCGGGCCGCTCCGCGGCGAGGCTCGCCGCGAGCTTCTTCAGGTTCTCCAGCGCCTCCGGCTCCGGGCGGGGCCGGAAGCGGTGGACGTCCACACCGGGCGGGCCGAGGCGGGTCCGAGCGGGAAGCCCGGGATCAGGGACGGTCTCGAACAGGGCCTTGGCCGTGTGCGATGAGCCGGCGAGGATCCCCGCGGCGGCGTCGGTGCCCTCGCGCGCGTAGGGGACGAAGCGTTCGGGATGGGGGCCCACCGTGTAGGAGATGTCCGAGCCGTGCACCTTGATCGCGAAGCCGAGCCCGGCTCTCGCCAGGATCACGGGCCCCATGACGAGGTGATTCGCGAGCGCCGCTTCCGGCTCGCCCGCCGCGGCCACCACGTCGCGAACCGCGCCCACGTTGCTTTCGAGGTAGCGATCGAGCTGCTCGTCGGTGAGCTCGGGGAAGGTCTTCACCTCGAAGCCCTCGTAGCGGTCCATGACGTAGACCGGCAGCAACCCGCCGATCTCGGGGCGGTAGACGGTCACCGAACCGGGATGTCCGGCGTCCCGGAGCCGCTCGACGCCGAGCACTCCCCCATCCCAGGTCCCGAGGGCGTCGACCCAGTCGAAATCGGCGGCGCTCCGATCCTGGCAGAGCAGGTGAACCTCGTGGCCCTGGCCGGCCAGGGCCTGGGCGAGACTCGCGTTGTAGACGTTGCTGCCAGTGCCCCGCAGCAGGTAGCCGTGGAAGATCAGGACGCGCACCGGGCCAACCGTATTGCGAGGGTGGGTCGTTGTTATCGTGCCGCCTCGTGCAGAACCCCGAGCAGACCTACAGGCTGCGGGCCCCGGCCTCGGGCCGCGAGGCGGTGTCCAAGGTGAGCCCGGACGGTGTCTACGTGGACCGCGAGACCGGCGAGGAGATGGGCGTCGTGGCGGCCACCCTGCCCCTCGCCCCGTCCGAGTCCGCGCTGGTCAGGGCCCCGGAGAACCTGCGCGCCTGCCGTCGCTGTGACCAGCTGATCGGGCTCGACGTCAGCGACTGCCCCTACTGCGGACTTCGCCAGCCGGCCCTCGACGGATCGTGACCCGCCAAGCATGAAACGGGTTGCCCTGATCGGGCGCCCTCGCATCATCATCCTGCCGCTGGCCGCCATCGTCATCGGGGCCGCCGCCACCGGCTGCGGCAGCGACAACTCCGGCGAGAGCACCCCCAGCCCGTCGGTCTCGATTCCCGAGATCACCGCCCCCGTCCCCACCCCCACCTCCACCTCCACCGCCACGGAGACCGCGCCCGCGCCGGGCGTGACGACCACACAAAAGAGCGGGACGACCTACAACCCGAACGCTCCGGACTCGGCGACGAACGACATTCCGCCGGCGAAGGGAAGCCCGCAGGCGCAGTTCGAGAAGCAGTGTCAGAAGAACCCGTCCGCCTGCGGTTAGAGGCTGACGGGCTTCGCCATCAAACGGGTTGCTCCTCGCTTCGCTCGGAGCACCCTCGCATCTACTACTTCTTCTTCTTGGGTGGCTTGGCGGGCGCCTGGGTCGGGTCGGCGACGACGGTCGCCGAGTAGAGCAGGCGCGCGGTGTTGTAGGTGCAGCCGTAGGCGCGCTGGGTGTCGAGGGCGTCCTGCGGCGTTCCGGCGAGGATGTCGGCGGTGTCGTTGCACTTGCCCTTCTTGCGGCTTGCGGCCCACTTCGTGTTCGCGCTCTGGTTGATCGCGAACGCCGGGGCCCAGGTCGGGACGGTCAGCGCGACGACGTTGTTCGGCTTGACCCGCAGGGGTGTGTCAAGGGTGAAGGTGGTGGTCTGGCCGAGGAAATCGGATAGGTCCTCGACCGGCGACTGCGATTTCAGCTTGTAGATCGGCTTGCCCTGCTTGATCGACTTCATGATCGGCTTGAGGACGGCGATCCTCGCCTTGGGGGCGCCGCCGAAGGTCTTGCTGAAGAAGTCGTAGTCGCTCTGATTGTTGTTGTTCGGGTTGGGCTTGGTGCTCGGGGCGCCGGTCTTGATCGACCAGGCGACGACCCGCCCGCGGAAGGCGACGACGAAGGGGTTCCTCGCCCCGGTGATCGCGGTCTGGAAGCCGGTCGTCTTGCCCACCGCCTGGCAGTTGGTCGGACAGGAGGGGGTCGCCGGAGTGGCCGCGCCGAGGACCACCACGCGCGGAGCTGCGCCCGCGTTGCCGGTGACGATCACAGCCGTGAGCACCGCCGAGAAGACGGCGACGGCCAGTGCGATGGCGAGCCTGTGCAGGCGTGCGTAGGCGTGAGCGTGCGAGCCCATGGGCTTCATTGAACACTCCCATTCCAGGAGGGTTGCGGGGTTTCCTTGCAAGCCGTGAGAGTAGGGTTCTGTCGCGGTGGAGGCGGAATCCGCATTCCAGAGCTATTTGAACGGCGCCCTCGAGCTCTTCGGCATCGAGGCCGACGACGAGGAGCGAGCCGTGATGGCAGGGGTCTGGTCGATCTACCAACCCGGCATGGAGCTGCTGCGCGACGTCGATCTCGAGGGCACCGAAGCGGAGATGGGCGCGGACCTCTCGAAGCCGCCCGCCCGATGAGCGCTCTCGACCTCCCGCTCCGCGAACAGGCCGCGCAGATCGCCGCGGGTGAGGTGGACCCCGGCGAGCTGCTCGACGCCTGCCTTGCCAGGATCGCGGAGCGAAACCCGGATCTCAACGCGATCGTGGCCACCTTCCCGGAGGAGTCCCGCCGGATGCTGGATGAGGCGCCCGAGGGCCCCCTTCGCGGCGTGCCGATCGTGATCAAGGACGAATGGCCCCTGCCCTGGCGCGCCGAGACCATCGGGGCGGCGAGCGTCCCGGGCGTGGAGATCGAGCCCGGCGAGTCGGGTCCTTATCGTGCGCTCCGCGACGCCGGCGCCGTGATCGCCGGCATCGGCAACATGCACGAGCTCGGCTCGAGCAGCACCGGCAACACCTCCGTATACGGGCCGGCCCACAATCCGTGGGACCTCGAGCGGTGCCCCGGGGGATCCTCGAGCGGCCCCGCGGCCTCGGTCGCCGGTGGCCTCGTCTCGGGTGCGGTGGGCGCGGACGGCCTCGGATCGATTCGCTACCCGGCGGCCTACTGCGGGCTCACCGGGCTCAAGCCGACCTTCGGCCGCTCCACCATGGAGGGCCATCACATCGCCAACACCGAGACCATCGTCTCGGGCCCGCTCTGCCGAGACGCGGCCGACACCCGCCTGCTCGCCTCGGTCCTGTTCGGCGAGGAGCTCCCGGCGGGCCAGCCGAGCGGCCTGCGGATCGGCGTCATCCGGGACCCGTACTGGAGCGACTCGGCGCCCGGCGTACGGGAGGCCTGCGAAAGCGTGCTCGAGGCCCTGCGCGCGGAGGTCGGCGGGGAGGTGATCGACGTCGAGCTTCCCATCCAGGACCTGATCCTTCCGGCCGCGCTGCTGGTGGCACAGTCCGAGGAGGCCGCCCACCTCACCGCCAGGAACCTGAACGCGCTCAGCCCGGAGCTCGGCGTCGTCAACCGCGGCGTGCTCAAGCTGCGCGCCCTGCTCCCACTCTCGCTGACCGCCCGGGCTTTCCGGGTGCGCGCTGAGGTTCGTCGCGAGCTCGCGGGCCTCTTCGATCGGATCGACGTGCTCGCCTGGCCGACCGTCCCCGCGGTCGCCCCATCGCTCACCGAGCCGCTGATCGAGCTGCCCTCGGGGCCGGCCTCGGCCGACGCGGGCAACGCCCGCCAGGGCGTGATCGCGAACCTGACCGGCGTCCCGGGCGTCAGCCTCCCGGTGGGCCTCGACGACGGGATGCCTGCCGCGCTTCAGCTGCTCGGCGCCTGGGGCTCGGACGCCATGCTCCTCGACGCCGCCGAGGCGCTCGAGCGGGCCACGGACCGCAAGTTCGTCGAGCTGCGGCCCGCCGCGGTCGCGTAGCGCCGCCGGGCCGTCTGTGCCTGTGTGACGGTCCTCCGGCACCGTGCTTACCGACGGTTATCTTCCCCTGACCGTGGCCGCGATCGAGACGCACCAGCTCGTGCGGGAGTTCGAGGGCGGCATCAAGGCCGTCGACGGCGTCGACCTCGAGGTGGCGGAGGGCGAGATCTATGGCTTTCTCGGGCCGAACGGCGCGGGGAAGACGACCACCGTCAGGATGCTGACGACGCTCCTTGCGCCGACGGGCGGCCTGGCCCTGGTGGCCGGGCTCGACGTCGCGAAGGACCCCGGCGGCGTGCGGCGGAGGATCGGCGTCGCGCTCCAGGAGGCGGCCCTGGATCCGCTGATGACGGGGCGCGAGCTCCTCGAGCTTCAGGCCACGCTGCATGGCATCTCCCGGAAGGACGGACGCGAGCGCGGCCAGTGGCTGCTCGACCGGGTCGGGCTCACGCTCGCCGCCGACCGGCGGGTGGGCACCTACTCGGGCGGCATGCGCAGGCGGCTCGACCTGGCGGCCGCCCTGGTGCACACCCCGGAGGTCCTCTTCCTCGACGAGCCCACGACCGGGCTCGATCCCGTCAGCCGCAAGGCGATCTGGGAGGAGGTCGGCAAGCTGAACGACGAGGGGACCACCGTCTTCCTCACCACCCAGTACCTCGAGGAGGCCGACCAGCTCGCTGACCGCGTCGGGATCATCTCCGGGGGCAGGCTGGTCGCGGAGGGCACACCTGGGGCACTGAAGGCGGAGGTCGGCAGGCCCCACCTCGAGCTCTCGCTCGTCGATCAGGAGGGCAAGGAGTCCCGCGCCGAGGAGGTGTTGGGTCGGTTCGGGCGGCCGCTTCCCGCCCGGGACGGGACCCTGATGGTCGAGCTGGAGCACGGCACCTCGGAGGTGGGTCCGATCGTCGTCGCGCTCAACCAGGAGGGGCTCGACGTCGAGTCCCTCGACCTGGTCCAGCCCACGCTCGATGACGTCTTCGTGCAGAAGACGGGACAGCACCTCGAGGGTTCCGAGGAGCAGGACACCGGAGAGTTGAAGGCGGTCCCCGAGTGAGCCAGAGGCTGGTGGCCAACGCGCGAGTCGTCCTCGCTCTCGGCCAACGCTCCGTCAGGCAGACGCTTCGGCGCCCTCAGCTCGCCGCTCCGCTCATCGTCTTCCCCACCGCGCTGCTCGCGATCCAGACCGCGGGCGCCGGGCGCGCGGTCGACCTCCCGCAGTTCCCGCCAGTGGCGAACTTCCTCTCCTTCATGCTCGCCGGCGCGATCGTGCAGTCGGTGATGATGACCGGCAACTCCGGGGCGATCGCATTCGCGATCGACATGGAGATGGGGTTCACGGACCGGCTCTACGCGGCGCCGATCTCACGCGCCTCCGTCGTCCTTGGAAGACTGACCGCAACGGCGATCCTCGGGGCGATGATCGCGGTGTACTTCACCGTCCTGGGGCTGATCTTCGGGGCCAGCATCCAGGAGGGGGTGCCGGCCGTGCTCTGGATCATCCTGCTGACCTCGGCCTCCGCCCTCGCCTTCGGCTCGATCGGCGCCGCGATCGCGCTCCGCTCGAACAGCGCCAGCGTCGTCCAGGGGATCTTCCCGCTGGTCTTCGTGATCCTCTTCCTCTCCGACGCTTTCTTCCCGGCCAACCTGATGCTCGAGCCGGCCTCCTGGGTCGCGCAGTACAACCCGCTCAGCTTCATCGTCAACGGGATCCGTGAGCCGATCATCGACGGCTGGTCGGCCACGACTCAGCTGAAGG
The DNA here is from genome assembly GCA_963833375.1 of uncultured Solirubrobacterales bacterium. Classification (GTDB taxonomy): domain Bacteria; phylum Actinomycetota; class Thermoleophilia; order Solirubrobacterales; family 70-9; genus DASUPK01. Next base: position 498,717 of record CAWHXR010000010.1, on the reverse strand, counting down.
CGATCGCGTCGGTGATCGGCGTCGCGGCGCTGGGCTTCGCCCTCTGCGCCGCCGCCATGCGGGGCAGGCTCCGGAGGGGCGTATGAGCTGGCGGGCGTCACTGGCGACGATCCGGGTCCTCGTCAGGCGGGCGCTCAACGAGATCACTCGGGTGCCGGGCGCCGCGATCCCCGGCGTCCTCGCGCCCACCATCTTCTTCCTCGGCCTGACGAGCGTCTTTGGCAGCCTCACCCTGCTGCCCGGCTTCACGACCCAGAGCTATCAGAGCTTCCTGATCCCGGTGAGCCTCCTGCAGGGGGCGGCCTTCACCGGCGCCGCCACCGGCGTCAATCTCGCGCGCGACATCGAGCAGGGCTGGTTCGACCGGCTGCTCGCCTCACCGGCGCCGCGTCCCGTTCTGCTCGCTGGGCTGGTGCTGTCGGCGAGTCTGCGCTCCCTGCTGCCGGCCACGTGCCTGTTGGTGGTCGCACTCGCGGTTGGCGCCCACTGGCCGGGCCTGCTCGGCCTGGTGATCGCGCTCGCCCTCGTCATGGGGATGGCCGTGGTGGCGGCGACCTGGGGCACCTCGCTTGCGTTCCGCTTCCGGACCCAATCGGCAGCACCTGTGATGCAGGTGGGCATGTTCCTCGCGGTCCTGTTGACGACGGCATACGCGCCGCAGGAGCTGCTCACCGGCTGGCTGCAGACGGTGGCCAGGTACAACCCTGTCACCCAGGTGGTGGAAGCGGCGCGCCAGGGCTTCATCGGGCCGGTCACCTGGAGCGACACCTGGCCGGGCCTGCTGGCGCTCTTCGGCCTCGCCGCCCTGCTCACCTTCTTCGCGCTGCGCGGGATGCGCCGGATGACTGCATGAGCGAGACGGTCCTCGATGCTGGGGTCCGCGACAAGGTCCTCCGCATCGTCGAGGAGACCTTGCGCGGCAACTGGGTGGAGGGGGTGCGCGACGGGGTCCATTACGGATACTCGCGGCCCAGCCCCGGCCACTACCCGTGGCAGTGGTACTGGGACTCCTGCTTCCACGCGATCGTCTGGCGCCGCTTCGACCCCGCGCGCGCCGAGCGCGAGCTCCGCAGCCTGCTGGCCGGTGGGTCCGAGGACGGCTTCATCGGCCACACGATCTTCTGGCACCGGCACGTCGACTGGCAGCGCCGCTGGACCTACAACGTCAGCTCGCGGGATGCTCGCAACACGTCGACGATCCAGCCGCCTCTGCTGGCGTGGGCATGGCGGATCGCGGTCGGCGATCCGGCCGCGGAGCCCCGGATCGCCGCCCACCACCGCTGGCTGGAGGCCAACCGGGACCTGGACGGCGACGGGCTGCTCTGGATCGTCCAGCCCGACGAGTCCGGACTGGACTCCTCGCCCAAGTTCGACGCCATCTGGGGCCTGAGGGCCCACGCGCGGCCGCTCTTCCCCTTCCTGATCGCCAGGAACCGGCGCCTCGGCTGGGATGCCCGTCGCGTGCTCGACGCCGGAGGCCCATTGCTCTGCGAGGTCGTCACCAACGTCCTCTGGTGCCTCGCGCGGGTCGCCGCCGGCGAGCCCTCGATCACGACCCAGATCGTCGAGCGTCTCTGGGACGAGCGGCGCGGGCTCTTCCTCGACGTCGCGCGCGGCGATGTCGCCCACGAGGACCGAACCGATCCGGCGAACGGCGAGCATCGGCTGCGAACCTCGACCTGGTCGGCGCTGGCGCCGCTGGCGCTTCCGGATCTGCCCGAGGCGATCGGCAGGCGGCTGGTGGAGGAGCATCTGCTCGACAAGCGCAGATACTGGCTCCCCTTCCCTCCCACCTCCGTCTCCGCCGAGGAGCCGAGCTTCGAGCCCCGCATGTGGAGGGGCCTGTTGAGGCGCCTGTACTGGCGGGGCCCCACCTGGATCAACTCGGCCTGGCTGATCTGGCTGGGGCTGCTTCGCCACGGCTACGACCCGGAGGCGATGGAGATGGCCAAGCGCCTCAGCGACGCGGTCGCCGAGGAGCGGCTGCGGGAGTTCTACGAGCCCTATTCCGGCGAAGGGCTCGGCGCCGAGAAATTCGGCTGGTCCTCGCTGATCGCGGAGCTCGCGGACCCGGACCCGGCCGCCGCCGGATCCTACCTCGGCTAGGCCGACGAGGGCTGCGTCGAGAGCAGGATCGCGCAGAGCACCAGGATCAGGGCAAGAGCGAAGACGACCAGCAGCGCCAGCAGCCGGTTTGTACCCCTGAATCCGAACACAGGCGTCTAATCGTAATTAGGTAGACGGTTCCTCGCCTCGCCTGCTTCTGGATTCGAAGGGTCCCGGAACTCAGCCGGTGGGTATCGCCACCGGCGTCGAGACCCCGGCCTTGCAGACGAACTTCCCGGCGGTTCGCTTGGTGGCCTTCACCCGAACCGAGTTCGTGCCTGCCGGCAGGCTGCTCGGCAGCTGTCCCGACACCTGCCAGTTTCCGCTCGAATCAGAGGTCGACCCGTCGAGCGTGTCGAGAACCACACCGTTCGCATCAAGCACCTGGAGCCTCATCCCCCTGGAGGGCTTGCAGGCGCTGGCTGTATTGAGCGTGCCCTTCACGGTCACCTTCCCACCCTTGTTGATCTTCGGGCTGCCGGTGAAGTAGACGACCACCGTCTTCTTCTTCTTGCCTGCCATTGCGACGGCGCTGAAGGCGCCGACGCAGAGCGCGGCGACGGCGAACAATGCGATTGCCTTTCCTACGGTCTTCATTTGCTTCCCTCCCCGATTCGTGGAGCGGAACCTGTCTGCCCGCCCCAGGCTACTTGTAGCGGTACGTAATACGGCCGCGATCGAGGTCGTAGGGGGAGAGCTCGATCTTGACCCGGTCCCCGGGAAGGATGCGGATGTAGTGGCGGCGCATCTTGCCCGAGATGTGACCGAGGACCTCGTGGTCGTTGTCCAACTTGACGCGGAACATGGTGTTGGGCAGGGCCTCGGTGATCTCGCCCTCCATCTCGATCTTCTCTTCCTTCGCCATCTGCGATCGGGCAGGGTAGCGCTTCGGCTCAGCGCCCCTCGAACGTCGCCTTGCCGGGCCCCTCGGTGAGGAAGCTCTGCAAGGCGTTCTTCAGGTCCTCCGAGGCGAACAGGTCCGCGAACACGTCGGGCGTCACGCGGTCAGCTTCGCCCACCCCACCCGAGCGGTAGCCGCGGATGATCCGCTTCGTGGCACCGTGGGCGACGGTTGGCCCGTTCGCGAGCTTGTGCGCAAACCTCATCCCCTTCTCGAGCAGCTGTTCGTCGGGGACGACGCGGTTGACGACGTTCCAGCGCTCGAGCGTCGCGGCGTCGTAGAGGCCGCCGCTCATCACGAACTCCGCGGCCCGAGCCGGTCCGGCCCGCTCGGCCATCCGCTGCGTGCCGCCGGCTCCTGGGGTGAGGCCGACGACCGCCTCGACGAGGCCGAACCGCGCCGACTCGGTCGCCCAGATCATGTCGCAGCCCAGCGAGATCTCGAGGCCGGCCGTCAGGCAGAGGCCGTGGACCAGCGCAAGGGTCGGAATCGGCAGCTTCTCCAGGCGCTGCACGACCGGGATCAGGGAGCCGAAGGAGTCGGATGCGCTCCCCTCCTTCTGGACGCGCTTGAAGCTTTTGACGTCAACGCCACCGGTGAAGATGTCCCCCTCGGCGCGCCAGACCAGGGCGCGCGCGTCGGATCCCTCCACCTGGTCGATGCAGGCGATCAGTGCCCCCCACGCGTCGTCGCCGAACAGGTTCAGCGGCGGGTTGGACAGCACCATCGAGGCGACGTTCCCGTCGCGCTCCACCCGGATCGGTGCCGCCGTGGTCGTCTCGCTGTCAGCCATTCTCTCCTCGCAGTCTGGCGGCAATCGCCGCGATCTCATCGGGATCCCCGCCTTCGGGGATCCACGGAAGCTGCAGCGGATCATCCTCGTATCGGGGCACGACGTGGATGTGAAAGTGGAACACGGTCTGCCAGGCGGCCGCCCCGCACGAGACGAGCAGATTGACACCGTCTGCTCCCAGCACCTCCTTCATCCGTCCCGCCAGCCGTTGCGCGGCCAGCGTCGTCGCCGAGAGGTCCTTGGCCTCGATCTCCAGCAGGTCCGCCGAGTGGGCTCGCGGCACCACCAGCGCATGTCCCGGGGTCGCCGGGTTGATGTCCATGAAGGAGACCGTCCGGTCGTCGGAGTCGATCTTCTGGCTCGGGATCGACCCGGCCACGATGCCGCAGAACAAGCAGTCGTCAGCCATGCGGGCGGCAGGCTATCGAGCCCCCAAAAACAGAGCGACCCGCCGAAGCGGGCCGTTCTGGGCACTTGGATGCCACTTGCACAAGACGGGTTGCTCCTCGGCTTCGCCTTCGGAGCACCCTCACATCACGGGGTGAGAGTCACCGCCGCGCTGTCGCCACTGATGGCAAGACAGTTGAAGGCGCGACCCTTCTTGTTCCTCTTGCCCTTCTTCTTGCTGCCGACCTTCCGGGTCACCGCATCGACGGTCGCGCGCAGAGTGACGCTGGTCGTAGTCGGAGCGGTGTCGGTGGGCCGGGGCAGCGTGGCGGTGTAGTTGCCATTCGAGCGGCTGGTCGCCGTGCCGACCTCAGGGCCGACAGTCGTCCCGTTCACCCAGTGGAAGCGGATCGTCCGATCCTTGCGGCAGCCGCTGTTGCTGGCCACGTTCCCACTGGCGGCGACGCTCGTGGTCGCATTCGGCAGCGGATTCGGCGTCACGCTCACGCTCACGGTCCCGCCGACCTGCTTGGCACTCTTCACGCCCTGCGCGCCCGGGACGGCCACCAGACCGACGGCCACCGCGCAAACGGCGCAGGCACTGATCAGCTTCCTCATCGTTCCCACCTCTCCCTTCCTAGCTATCCGCGATTCCTCCCTTTCCAGCGGCGAGAGCCCATGAGGGGATACGGGCAAAAGTTGGTGACTTCTGGAACTAGCCGATCGGCTGGATGAGCTGCCTGGCTCGCTCCAGGGCCTGCGCGCGGCCCTCGATCTCGCCCGCGAACGCCTCCGCGCGGAGCTCCTCGAGCAGCCGCCCCATCTCCGGCCCCGGCGAGAGCCCCAGTTCGTCCGCCAGCTCGTCGCCGCTGAGCGGCGGGCTGGGTGGGCCGTCGCGGTGCCAAGCGAGCGCATCGCGCAACATCTCCCGTGCCAGGTCGAGGTGGGCCTCCACCACCTCGGGGCTCGCCAGGGGGCCCTCACCCCGGGCCGCCAGGCGGTCCGCGACGCTCAACAACGTGACGTCGGCGGCGACCGGCTCGGTGGCGACCAGGTAGTCGTAGACCGCGCGGCGGGAGACCGGCCGCTGGTGGATCAGGAAGCCGAGCCGGAGGTGATGGAGTGCGAGTCCCTGCAGCTGGGCGCTGAGGCGGCGGCTCGTGCGCAGGCGACGGCAGATCGCGGCCGTGATCTCGGCGCCCACCTCGTCGTGGCCGATGAAGGTGACGTACCCGGACCCCTCGGAGCGCGTCTCCGGCTTGCCCAGGTCGTGGAAGAGGGCGCCGAAGCGAAGCGCCCCCGCTCGGGTGAGCTCGTCGGCGAGCGGCTCGGCGATGAACGCCTCGACCTCCGCCGACAGCTCCCCGGCGAATTCAGGGAGGTCAGCCTCGATCCCCAGCCACTCCTCCAGCACAGCAAGGGTGTGCCCGAGAACGTCGAGGTGGTGGTTCGGGTTCTGGACGACTCCGCGGAGCGCCTCGAGTTCGGGAAGTACCACCGGGGTGAGGGCGAGCTCGTCCATCAGCCGCAGCCCGCGAAGCGGGTCCCGTCCCGCGACGATCCCGCGGACTTCCGCGAACTGCCGCTCGGCGGCGGGATCCCCTGAGCGGGAGGCGCGGCTCCTGGCGAGCTCGATCGTCCCGGCGTCGATCGCCAGGCCGTGCCGGGCGGCCAGCCGGCAGGCGCGCAGGAGCCGAATGGGATCGTGATCGAAGGCCACCCCGGAGGCGACGCGGAGAAGGCGCGCGTCCGCATCCGCCGTCCCGCCGGTCGGATCGATCGGATCCCCTCCCCGCAGCGGGATCGCGATCGCGTTGACCGTGAAGTCGCGGGCCCGGAGGTCTCCCTCGATCGTCTCCGCTCGCAGGGCGGCCACGTCCACGTGCCAGCCGTTCGTCGAGGAGACCGCCCGCCAGGTCGCGTGCTCCTCCGAGAGCGGGAACGCCGACCCGCCCGCCACCTTGGCGATCGCCCGGGCGGCTGACTCCTCGCGGCCGGACTCGACCGCCAGGTCGGCATCCGCCACCTGCTCGCCGAGCAGGGCGTTGCGAATCGCCCCGCCCACGATCCAGGTCGAGTCAGCCTCCGACTCCAGCGCCGTGCGGGCCGCTGAGATCGAGGGAGCGGACGCGAGGGCATCCTCAATGGCAGCGCTCACTCGAGAACCTCCCGCGGCACCCGCCCCGAGATCCCGCAGGTGACTTCGTAGTGGATGGTCTCCAGGCGGGCGGCGACCTCCTCGGCCAGGATCCGCTCGGGACCCTGTACGCCGATCAGCACAGCCGGCGCCCCCGGCTCGACGTCCGTCTCGGGCCCCAGGTCGATCGTGACGTTGTCCATCGAGACGGTCCCCACCAGCGGGTAGCGCCGTCCGCCGACCAGAACCTCGCCGTTGTTGGAGAGCCCTCGCCTCACCCCATCGCCGTAGCCGATCGGGAGCACGCCCACCCAGGTGTCGTCGGGCGCCCGCCAGGTCCGGCCGTAGCCCGCGCTCGCCCCGCGGCCGAAGCGCTTCAGGTCGGCGACGTAGGAGTGCAGCTCGAGCGCCGGCTCCAGGCCGTGATCGGCGGGGTCGCGGTGGAAGGGATCGAGTCCGTATATCGCGATCCCGCAGCGGACCATGTCGAAGTGGGACGCCGAATCGCGCAGGGTCGCCGCGCTGTTGGCGGCGTGGACCGTGCAGCCCGGCTCGATCTCCCGCACCGCATCGGCCACCGGGCTGAAGGCCCCCAGCTGCTCGGCCATGAAGTCGTCGTCCGGCTCGTCGGCCGTGGCGAAATGCGTCCAGACCCCGGCGAGTTCCAGGCGCTGGTCGGCCTCGCAGGCGCGAGCGAGCTCGATCAGGGTGGCGGGGTCGCGCTCACCGAGCCTTCCCATCCCGCTGTCGAGCTTGAGGTGGACCCTCGCGATCCGGCCGATGTCGGCTGCAACGCGCGAGCAGACGTCCCTGAAGCCCTCGCGCCAGGCCGCGACGTCCGCGCGGGCCAGCAGCGCTGTCCGCAGCTCGTCGACGGTCAGGGCCCCCATCACCAGGATCGGGACGTCGGGGAAGTGCAGCCGGAGCTCCTCGGCCTCAGCCGCCGCCGCGACCGCGAGACGGGTCGCTCCGCCGCGGAGCGCCGCCGCGGCGCAGGCAGCGGCGCCATGGCCGTACCCGTTCGCCTTCACCACGGCGCAGAGCTCGGCTCCCTCCCCGACGCGGTCCCTCAGCACACTGCAGTTCCGCTCCACGGCCCCGACGTCGATCGTCGCGAGCGCCCGGCCTGTCCGCTCGGGCGGGCTCAGAGCGACAGCCCCGCCGGGATCGAGTCGATGACGTCGCCGGCGATCACCGAGTCGTGTCCGACCCGGTCGCCCGCCGCCCGCCCGGCGCGCGAATGGGCGACCACGGCGGCGCAGGTGGCCGCGAAGGGCTCCATGCCCCGCCCGATCAGGGCGGCGATCATCCCGGAGAGCACGTCGCCGGTGCCGGCCGTCGCGAGCTGGGGGCTGGAGACCCGGTTGACGGCCAGCCGCTCGCCGTCCGTGACGATCGAGTCGTCCCCCTTGAGGAGCACGATCCCACCGCTTCGCTCAGCGGCCTCCCGGGCGCTCTCGGCCCGCTTCGCCTCGATCGCGTCCGAGTCACGGTCGAGCAGTCGGCCCATCTCGCCCGCATGTGGCGTGAGCACGAACGGCGCCTTGCGCTCGGCGAGCCTCTCGATCCGGCCCCCGTGGGCGTTGAGACCGTCCGCGTCGATCACCAACGGCGCCTCGATCCTCTGCGTGAGCTCCTGGATCAGGCGCTGGGTCCCCTGCTCACGGCCCATGCCCGAGCCGAGCACCACAGAGGCGGCCCGCTCGGTGGCGCCGAGGATCTGTTCCGAGGCCGCCGGCCTCAGCCTGCCCTCGCGGCTCGCGCAGCCGAGCGACATCACCTCGGTCAGCTTGATCTCGAAGATGTGCTCCAGATCAGCGGGAACGGCGACCGTCGCGTAGCCGGCGCCGGAGCGGATCGCACCGAGCGCCGAGAGACAGACAGCGCCCGTGAGGCCCCGGGAGCCGCCGACGATCACGACTTGGCCGGAGCTGAACTTGGTCGACCCGGCCGCCCGGGTCGGCGCCAGCTCGAGCACCCGCGGATCGATCAGGCCGGACCGCGGCTCCGTAGGGGCGCCCTCGGGGATCCCGATCGGGGCGACCCGGAGCTCTCCCGTGTGCTCCTTGCCCGGCGCGATCCAGTGTCCCAGCTTGGAGGCATGAAACGTCACCGTGACGTCCGCGGCCACGGCGGCCCCCTCCACCTCGCCTGTCGAGGCGTTGACTCCGGAGGCGACGTCGATCGCGACCACGGGCGCCTCGGCCTCGTTCATCGCGTCGATCGCCGCGGCCGCCGGATTCCTGGGAGTGCCGGCGAATCCGGTTCCGAACACAGCGTCGATCACCACCCCCGCGCGCGCGATCGCGGCCGGGAGCTCGGCCGGGTCGACCTCTCGCGCCCCCTCGACTCGATCCAGGTTCGCCCTCGCGTCCTCTGAGAGCTCGTCGGGCGGCCCGAGCAGCAGGGCATCGACCTGGAATCCGGTCTCGCGGAGGGCCCGCGCGGCGACCAACCCGTCGCCGCCGTTGTTGCCCTTGCCGCAGACGATCGCCGCTCTGCTCGAGGCGGCCACCTCCGCCGCGGCCTCGGCCACCGCGCGGCCGGCGGTCTCCATCAGCTCGAGCGAGGGGACACCCTTGTCCTTGATAGCCCAGCGATCGATGGCGCGCATCTCATCCGCGTCCAGGCAGGGGTCGAGCCACTCCTCCATCCGCGCCAGCCTACCCCGCTGGATATCCTGGCCCGGAACGGAGATGTCCATGGACGGACGACTCAACGGGCCCGCACGGGCACTCGTTACCCTCGCCGCCGCGGCGGCCGCGTACGTCGTTCTCCTGGTGGGCCCCGCCGGCGCCGACGCGCGCACCGTCTGGCTCTGCAAGCCGGGCGCCACCCCGGATCCCTGCTTCGGCAGCCTCCAGACGACGGTCATCGACCCGTCGGGCCAGAGCCACCTCGAGAACCCGGGGAACGCGAGGCGCCCGCCGATCGACTGCTTCTACGTCTATCCGACGGTCAGCGACGACAAGAGCACGAACTCCGATCTCTCGATCGATCCAGAGGAGATCGCGATCGCCCAATACCAGGCCTCCCGCTTCTCCCAGCGCTGCCGCGTCTTCGCCCCGATGTACCGGCAGCTGACCCTGCAGGGGATCGCCTCCGCGCCTCCGCCATCCGCGCTGCTGACCGCGTACGGCGACGTGCGGGCCGCCTGGAAGGAGTACATGCGCCGCTACAACAAGGGCCGGGGCGTCGTCCTGATTGGGCACTCGCAGGGCTCGGGGATGCTCGAGGATCTCGTCCGCCAGAAGATCGACCCCTTCCCAGCCGCCCGGCGCCGGCTCGTCTCGGCGATCCTGCCCGGCGGCAACGTCACCGTCCAGCAGGGTCGTGACGTCGGCGGGGTCTTCAGGCACATCCCCGGCTGCCGCTCTCCGCGGCAAACCGCCTGCGTGATCGCGTTCTCGACCTTCAACGAGACGCCGCCGGACGACGCGATCTTCGGCAAGGGCCCCGGAGTGCTCTCGCAGGTGCTCAACCAGGTCGAGCCTCCGAACCTGCAGGTGCTCTGCACCAACCCCGCGGCGCTGCGCGGCGGCTCGGCACCGCTCGACACCCTCGTTCCCACTGCGCCGTTCCCCGGCACGATCGGACTCGGGCTGCTGATTCTCTATCGCGGATCACCGCCGACTGCGGCCACGCCCTGGGTGACACCTCAGGACCACTTCACCGGCGCCTGCATGCAGAGCAACGGCGCCAACGTGCTGATGACCTCTCCGGTGGACGGAGCCCGTGAGCTCACGCCGACTCCCGACCCGCGCTGGGGGCTCCACCTGGCGGACGTGAACATCGCCCTCGGCAACCTGATCGACGACGTCAGGGCCGAGACGAAGGCCTACCTGAAGCGACTGGCGAAGCGCAGGTAGCGCTCGGTGTCGTTAGGTCGCGATCGCGACCGCGCCGGCCGTCTCCCGCGAGTGCGTCAGCGAGATCGCGAGCTCGGCACCGCCGGCGGCCGCGGCGGCGCGGCCATGCAGGCGCACCCGGGGCGGCTCACCGGCCTCGACCTCGATCTCGATCTCTCGCGGCGGCAGCCCCTCGCCGAGCGCCTTGATGACGGCCTCCTTCGCCGCGAAGCGGGCCGCGAGGTGTCTGCCGGGGCGAGCGCGCGCCCGCGCGTACTCGAGCTCCGCCGGCGTGAAGAGGCGCTCCGCCAGACGCGGTCGGCGCTCCAGCGCGCGCTCCATGCGCTCGATCTCGATCAGGTCGATGCCGACGGCGAGTGCCACGTCGGGACCTACTTGAGCCCGAGGACCGTCTTCAACTCGGCCTGATCGCCCTTGCTGCCCGAGCCGGTGACCAGATAGGTGAGCGCGTCCAGGTAGGGCTTGGCCTGCATGTACTGCGGGTCGGACTTCGAGCCCGTGGACTCCGCGAGCGCGAAGACCGAGGGGAAGTCGAGGAAGAAGTCGGCTCCGAGCGAGGAGATCTGATCCTCGGCTGCCGTGAAGGATGGTGAGTCGGAGAGCTTGCCGGTCGGAGTCAGCGTCTGCTCCGCGGAGTTTGGCCCGTAGGCGATCACCAGCTTGTCGCCCTGCTGCGCAATCTCGACCGGGCGCGGCGCGACCGACGGATCATTGATCTGGAACCCGGTGCCGCCCCCGCTCAGCTGCAGCTGCTTGATCCCGCCGCGGCTGCCGAGCGACAGCAGGGTCTGGAGCTGACCGAGGAGCCGGCCCGTGAGCTCGGGATCCTTCGTCTGCACCATGAGGGCGCCGGTCAGGGTCGACTGCTTCGTCCCCTGGACGTAGAGGACGGCGTCGCCGAGCGCGCTGGTGAGCTGATCGATCGACGAGCCTGTGGTCGACTGGACCTGCGAGAGGGCCTGGTCGAGATTGGGCACCGCGCTCTTCAGCTGATCGAGGCTGTTCTTGATGTTTTCTCCGAGGTCGGCAATGCCGAACGCGAGCCAGGCCCGCGAGGGAACGTCGCCGATCAGTGAGCTCTGCGGCGTGTCAACCCCATTGCTGCCGCCGACGGCGTCGATCTGGATGCTGTCGGCCGAAGCAGTGACCGCGCCGGCCACGGGCTGGTTGAGGCTGTCGCCCGCGGTCTTCTCGAGCAGCTGCTGCTGGCTGGGAGCGAACTGGTCCGGACCAAGGGCGGCGATGAGGTTCTTGGGGACCGTGTAGAGCGTCCCGAGCCGGTCGTCGGGCAGATTCCCGATCGCGTCCTTGAAGTCGCCCGATTCGCCGAGCGAGTCGCCCTTCGACGCGTCGACGGCCGCCTTGAATCCGTCGAGGTCGCCCTCGACCAGGAAGTTGCCGACGGTGCCGAAGACGGTCTGGTTGGGCCCAGCGGAGCTGCTCGGATCGCTCTGGTAGGAGACGCCGTTGTAGGTCTGCGGCGCCGGGTTGGTCGCGGTCGCGCCCGATGCCTTCTGGGCGAAGGCGAGCGCGGCGCCCGGGTTGGTGGTCTCGACCACCGCGGCGCCGTGCTGGGTGCTGCCGAGGCTGGTGAAGAAGGCCCCCGCCTTCTGGCCGAGCCACGGCGCGATGTCCTGCTGATAGTCGATCGGGTGGCCGTCCGCCTTGGACTGGTCCTCGATCAGCGAGACGATCTTCGCGCCCGGGTCCGGCGTGTTGAGGATCTTGCTGAGGGCCGCCTTCGCGTCGGACTGGGCGGATCCGCTCGGCCGCACGGTCGCGTCGACGTAGAGCGCCGCGTTGGCGGGCGCGTCGGCGGCGGGGCCGACGTCGGTGCTGCCGCCACCGCCCCCACTGCAGCCGGCCAGGATCGCGGCCGGGACCGCAGCGCAGGCGAGCAGGACGGCTGGGAGACGGCGACTCACGCGGGCGGGAATCCTACGTGAAACGGGTCGCTCCTACCCCATGAAACGGGTCGCGCTGGCGCGCGCCCTCGCATCACTCCACGGTCACAGTCTTCGCGAGATTCCTCGGCTGGTCGACGTTGAGCCCCTTCTCGCGGGCGATGTAATAAGCGAGGAGCTGGAGCGGGACGATCGCCACGATCGGCTGGAGGATCCAGTCGGTGCGGGGCACAAAGAGCGTCTGGTCGGCCACCTCCTCGACGGCCTTCGAGCCCTCGGTGGCAATCGCGATCACGTCAGCGCCCCGGGCCCTGACCTCCTCCATGTTGGAGAGGATCTTCTCCACCACCGGGCTCTCGGTCGCCACCGCGACGACCGGAGTGGACTCGTCGAGAAGCGCGAGGGGTCCGTGTTTCATCTCGCCGGCGGCGTACGCATCGGCCGGGATGTAGGAGATCTCCTTCAGCTTCAGCGCGCCCTCCAGGCAGACAGAGAGCCCGATGTGGCGGCCGATGTACATGAAGAAGCGCTGGTCGTGCTCGGCGCGGGCGATCGACCTCACCGCCTCCTCCGAGGAGACGATCGTCTCCTGGAGCTTGTGGGGCAGCGACTTCAGCTCCGCGACGAGCTCGGCGATCCGCTCGGTCTCCATCGTCCCCCGCAGCTCGGCGAGCCGCAGGCCGAGCAGGTACATCGCGGCGACCTGGCTGACGAAGGTCTTGGTCGCCGCCACGCTGATCTCGATCCCCGAGCGGGTGAAGAGGACCGCATCCGCATCGCGCGTCGCCTGGCTGCCCATCACGTTGGTGATCGCGAGCACCGTGGAGCCGCCCTCGCGGGCGAGGCGCATCGCCGCCAGCGTGTCGGCGGTCTCGCCGGACTGGGTGATCCCGATGACCAGGTCGTTGGGGCGGTGGACCGGGTCCCGGTAGCGGTACTCGGAGGCGATGTCCATCTCCACGGGCACCCGGGCCCACTGCTCGATCGCATACCGGCCCACCAGGCCGGCGTGGTACGAGGTCCCGCAGGCGACGATCACGATCCGCTCGATTCCCTTCAGGAGCTCGTCATCGAGGTCCACATCCGAGAGATCGACCCCGTCGAGGGTCGGCAGCCGGTCGGTGATCGTCTCGGCGACCGCGTCGGGCTGCTCGTGGATCTCCTTGAGCATGAAGGTCTCGTAGCCGCCCTTCTCGGCGGCCTCCGCGTCCCAGGTGACTTCCTCGGGCTCGCGCTCCTGGAGGTTCCCATCGGCGTCGGTGATGGTGACGCCGCCCTTGTGGATCGTGACGATCTCGTCGTTGGCGATCCCGAGCGCCCGGCGGGTCTCGCTGAGGAAGGCGGGGATCGCCGAGGCGACGAAGTTCTCGTGCTCGCCGAGGCCGACGATCAGGGGGCACTCCTTGCGGGCGGCGACCAGCGTGTCGGAGTGATCCCGGTGTATCGCAACGAACGCGTAGTGGCCGCGGAGGTCGTTGAACGCGAGGCGAACGGCCTCCGTCAGGTCGCCGCCGTAGTGGCGCTCGATCAGGTGAGAGACGATCTCAGCATCGGTCTCGGACGTGAACTCGTGGCCCTCGGCCAGGAGCTCGCGCCGGAGCTCGGCGTGGTTCTCGACGATTCCGTTGAGGACGATGTGGATCGCCTCCTCACAGTCGCCGTGGGGATGTGCGTTCTCCTCAGTGACCCGGCCGTGGGTCGCCCAGCGCGTGTGGCCGACCCCGATGGTGGCGGGTTGCGCGGCCACCGCGACCGAGCCTCCTGCGCCGCTGGAGGACTGCCGCTCCACGGCGGCGCGAAGGTTGGCGAGATTGCCGACAGCGCGCACGCTCTCGATCTCGCCGTCCGAGATCAACGAAACGCCGGCCGAGTCATAGCCCCGGTACTCGAGCTTCTCCAGCCCGGCGATCAGCAGGTCCCGGCACGGTCGGTCGCCTACATATCCGACGATGCCGCACATGAGGCCGTACAGCGTAAAGCCAGATGGCTTCAGGAATGAACGGCCCCGACAAAAACCGCGGCCGGACCTACGACCGCAAGCGGCTGCCCAACTGCAGTCGCTCCGGGCTTTCGCCCTCGCTCCTGAATGGGCGGCCTGGCGGTCGCTAGGCGAGCTCGCGCCGGGCGACCTCGACGAGCCGGTCGGAGATCGCCTCGCACTCGGCCTCGTCGGGCGCCTCCACCATCACGCGCAGGAGGGGCTCCGTGCCGGACGGGCGCACGAGCACCCTGCCGCGGCCCTCGAGCTTCCCGTTCTCGTCCTCGACCGCGCTCCACAGCTGGTCGGCTCCCTGCACGGCGCCTGGATCGGCGATCCGGACGTTCTCCAGCCGCTGGGGGAGCCGCTCGAAGGGCTTCACATCCTCGAGGCGGCGCCCGCCGAGCGCGCGCAACGCCAGCAGGGACGCCGCGATCCCGTCGCCCGTCGGCGTGTACTCCGTCCAGACGATGTGGCCGGATTGCTCCCCGCCCAGGCGCCAGTCGCGCTCCAGCAGGGCCTCGATCACGTAGCGGTCGCCGACCTGGGTCTGGACGACCTCGATGCCCTCCGCCTCCATCGTCTTCATGAACCCGAAGTTGGTCATCACCGTCACGGCCACCCCGCCCTCCAGCTCACCGCGACCCTGCAGGTCCCTGGCGATCAACGCGATCAGGTCGTCGCCGTCGTGGAGGCGGCCCTTACCGTCGACGGCCAGCATGCGGTCCCCGTCCCCGTCATAGGCGAAACCGATGTCCGCGCCGGACGAGGAAACCAGCGCAACGAGCCCGTCCGGATGGGTCGAGCCGCAGTCGGCGTTGATGTTGCGGCCGTCGGGCTCCACCGCCGTCAGGACGAGGTCGGCGCCGAGCGCGCCGAAGGTCACGGGAGCGGCGCGGTGGGTGGCCCCGTTCGCGCAGTCGAGCGCGATGCGCAGGCCCGAGAGGTCGAGCGCGAAGGCCGTGCGCAGCTCCCGGACGTAGTCGTCGAAGGCTCCCTCGAGGGTGCGAACACCACCGACCCGCTCGCCGGTCGGCTCGTCCATGCGCGCCTCGATCGCGAGCTCGGCGTCGTCGTCGAGCTTTGTCCCCCGGGCGTTGAGGAACTTGATCCCGTTGTCGGCGAACGGGTTGTGCGAGGCGGAGACCACCGCCGCGAGGTCGAATCTCAGCCGCCGGGTGAGCACCGACGCGGCCGGCGTCGGCAGGACCCCGCCGAGCATCGCGTCTCCCCCGCCCGCGGCCACCCCCGCGGCCAGGGCCTCCTCGAGCATCGGCCCCGACTCGCGCGTGTCGCGGATGATCAGGACCTGTGGGCGCTCGGAATCGGCCTGCAGCGCGGCTGCTCGCCCCAGCCGAACGGCAAGGTCCGGAGTGAGCAGATCGCCAACCGGGCCCCGGACCCCGTCGGTCCCGAAGAATCTCCTCTCCGCCACGCCTGGCGGACGCTAACGCTTCGAGAACTGCGGCCGCTTGCGGGCCTTCTTCAGCCCGGCCTTGCGGCGCTCCTTGACCCGCGCGTCGCGAGTCAGCATGCCTCGGCGCTTGAGCTCGGGGCGAAGCGCCGGATCGACGTCGCAGAGGGCGCGGGCGATGCCGTGCCGGACGGCCGCCGCCTGGCCGGAGATGCCGCCGCCGTGTACCCGGACGCGCACGTCGACGTTGCCCTCGTAGCCGCTCTGCACCAGGGGCTGCTTGGCGACCGATTGCAGGTAGGCACGCGGGAAGTACTCATCGAGCTTCCTCTTGTTGACCTCGATGCTGCCGTCACCCGGCCGCAGGATCACTCGGGCGACCGAGGACTTCCGCTTCCCGGTCGCCGCGTAGCTGGCATCCCCCGAGAGCTTGGCGGGCTTGGCCGCGACGGGCGTCGCCTCATCCTCGTCGCCGATCAGCTCGCGCTCCCGGCGGGCACGCTCCTCCTCCTCGGCCTCCCGGCGGGCGCGCTCCTCGGCGTCGAGCTCGCGCTCCGGCTCGATCGCGATCGGATCGAGCTCGGCTCCCGGGACGACCTCCTCCTTCTTCTTGCCGTCGGCCTTCGGCTGAGCGGGTGCGGCGGCCTCCTGCTGGGGAGCCGCGGCCTGCTCGGCCTGGCTGTCGTCCTCGGTGGCGGCGTCCTCGGCGAGGGCCTCCTCCGCGGGAGCCTGCTCCTCGGCCTGCGTCTGCTCCTCGCCCGCCTGCTCCTCGGCCTTGGGCTGCTCCTCGGCCTTGGGCTGCTCCTCGACCGGGCCCTCGGCCTCGGTGGCGGCGTCCTCGGCGAGGGCCTCCTCGGGCTGCTGCTCCTCGGGCTGCTCCTCGGGCTGCTGCTCCTCGGGCTGCTGCCCCCCCTCGTCGGGCTGCTGCTCTTCGTCGGCCATCAAGTCTCGATCTCCAACTGCTCGGGCTTCTGGGCCCGGTGCGGATGCTCGGGCCCCGCGTACACCTTGAGCTTGCGGAGTTGCTGCCGCGCGAGCCGGTTGCGGGGGAGCATCCCCTTGACCGCCTTGCGGATCACCTCCTCGGGGCGCTGCTCGAGCAGGTCGCCCAGGGTGCGGAAGCGGATGCCGCCGGGATACCCGCTGTGCCGCCAGTAGCGCTTGTCCTCGCGCTTCTTGCCGGTCACCGCGATCTTCTCGGCGTTGACGACGATCACGAAGTCCCCGACGTCGACGTGGGGTGTGTAGGTCGGCTTGCGCTTCCCGCGGAGCACGTCCGCGATCTGGGTCGCCAGGCGGCCGAGCGTCTTGCCCTGGGCGTCGACCACGTACCAGTCCCGCTCGCGGTCCTGGGCAGTCGCCTGGTAGGTCTTCATCGCTGTCGCCGTAGCCATAAAAAGAGCCGCGCACCAATCCGCGGCCGGCGGATGATAGCGCCGGTAGGATCGCCGCAGTGGAGGGCGAGCGCCTCGCAGCTTCGGTTTCGTACAGGGACGTCACCAAGCGATATCCGGGCCAGTCCGAGCCGGCCATCACCGACCTTTCACTCCAGGTGCCGGCGGGGGAGATCTGCGTATTGGTCGGCCCGTCAGGCTGCGGCAAGACCACGGCGATGCGGATGGTCAACCGCACCGTCGAGATCACCGAGGGCGACATCCTGATCGGGGAGACCTCCGTCCGTGACCGGGACCCCGCGGAGCTGCGCCGGGAGATGGGCTACGTGATCCAGCAGATCGGGCTCTTCCCGCACCGCAGCGTCGCCGACAACATCGCAACGGTGCCGAGGCTGCTCGGCTGGGACCGGGAGCGCACCTGGAATCGCGTTCGGGAGCTCCTCGATGTGATCGGCCTCGACCCCGAGTTGGGCGACCGCTTCCCGAGCCAGCTCTCCGGCGGCCAGCAGCAGCGCGTCGGGGTCGCCCGGGCCCTCGCCGCCGACCCGCCGGTGATGCTGATGGACGAGCCCTTCGGCGCGATCGACCCGATCAACCGCGAGCGCCTCCAGAACGAGTTCCTCCGCCTCCAGGCCGAGATCCAGAAGACCGTTCTCTTCGTCACCCACGACATCGATGAGGCGATCAAGATGGGCGACCGGATCGCGATCCTGAAGGACGGCGGCCGCCTCGCCCAGTACGCCACACCCGCCGAGCTCCTGATGGCGCCGGCCGACGACTTCGTGGAGGACTTCGTCGGGGCCGATCGGGCGCTGAAGCGCCTCGCACTGATGAGGGTGCGCGACATCGACCTCTGGGAGGCGCCCCTCGCCTTCGTCGGTCAGTCGACCGCGGAGGTCAGGGCGAAGCTCGACGGCGCCGAAGTCCCGCATGCGCTGGTGGTCGACTCCGAACGGCGGCCGCTCGGCTGGCTCTCCGAATCCGACCTGCGGGCCGACACGGTCCCGCAGAACCCCGACAGCGGCCCGCAGCCCGTCCTGGAGCTGGACGACGTGATGCGCGACGCGCTCTCGGACCTTCTCCAGACCGAGACCCAGTACGCGCCGGTGACGGACGCCCGGGGTCGAATCGCCGGCGTGCTCTCCGTCGAGATCATCTCCGAGTTTCTCGTCTCGCCCGAGGCGAAGGTCGAGGAGCACGCCGCGGTCGAGCGGCCGCTGGGCGAATGAGCGCCGCCCTCGCCCAGTACGCCCCGCTGATCGGGCAGGTCACGATCCACAACCGAACCGGCGGCAACGCCAGCTGCGTGGCACAGAACAAGGCTTTCTGCTTCGGCTGGGCGATCGACAACTTCGATCGCTACACGACCCCCCTCCTCAATCACCTGTTCCTGGTGCTGGTCGCGGTCGCCATCGGCTTCGCCGTGGCGTTCACGATGGCCCTCCTCTCGCACGGCCGGCGCTGGCTGGTCCCCACCTTCACCGGCGCCACCGGGATCCTGTACACGATCCCGTCGCTCGCCTTCATCTTCCTGCTCCTGCCGATCACCGGCCTCGGCTGGACGACGGCGATCATCGTCCTCAGCGTCTACACCCTCCAGATCATCTACCGGAACATCGTCGCCGGACTCGCCAACGTCCCGCCCGAGAGCAAGGAGGCGGGGCGCGGCATGGGAATGACCGATCGCCAGCTGCTCTGGCGCGTCGAGCTGCCGCTGGCGTTGCCGGAGATCATCGCGGGGCTCCGCATCGCCACCGTCTCGACGGTTGCCATCGCCAGCCTGATGGTCTTCGCGAACGTCAACACCCTGGGCGCGCCTCTCTACCAGCAGATCGACTTCAAGACCAACATCGTGATCGCCGGCGGGCTGACGATCCTGATGGCGATCGCGTTCGACCTGCTCCTCCTCGTCGCCCAGCGCCTGCTGGCACCCTGGCGGCGGTCGTCGAGGGAGGCGACCGTTTGACCACGTTCATCCACCTCGGGTTCCTGAGCGCCTTCACGGACGCGTTCAACTTCATCTTTCATCAGCAGGAGGCGCGGACCGGGGACACGCTGGTGGGAGGCCCGCACCAGGCGCTGCATCTCGTCGGCCAGCACCTCAAGGTCACGTTCCTGGCGCTGGGCGCCGCGACCGCGGTCGCGCTGCCCATGGGGGTGATCCTCGGGCACCTGCACAAGGGCGAGGCCTTCGCCATCTCGCTGGGCAACGCCGGCCGAGCGGTGCCGGAGCTTGCGCTGATCGCCTTCGTGGCGGCGTTCATCGGCGTGGGTCTGATCAACGTCACCTTCGCTTTTGCGGTGCTGGGGATCCCGCCGATCCTCACCAATGCGTATGTCGGCATGAGCCAGGTGGACCGGAACGCGGTCGAGGCCGCCCGCGGGATGGGCATGAGAGGCCTGCAGATCATCTTCAGGGTGGAGCTGCCCCTGGCGGTGCCGACGATCATGGCCGGGGTGCGGACGGGGGCGGTGAACATCATCGCGACGGTCGCGCTGGCGTCACTCGCCGGGGTGAGCACGCTGGGCGACTACATCCTGGGCCGGAACGTGTACGGCGACGCCGGGGTGGTGGCGGGGGCAATCCTGATCGCCCTGCTCACGCTCGGGCTGGAGCTCGGCCTCGCGGGCGTGCAGTGGCTGCTGACGCCACGCGGCCTGAAGCTCGCGCGCGCCGGCGCCGCGGCATAGGATCACGCGGTCCATTCCAGGGGTGCAGCAACCCCAGACGAGAGGAGAGTCTCGTGGTCACCGGCCATTCGCGACTGAGGGCGACGTTCGCGCTGCTTGCGGCGCTGCTCGTAGCCGTCAGCGTCGCCGCTTGTGGGGGCGGCGACAGCAACAACGACACCGGGACGAGCGGGGGCAACTCCGCCAACCTGATCAAGTCCAATCCCGCCAACAAGGGGATCCAGCTCACGGTAGGTTCGAAGAACTTCACCGAGGAGTACATCCTCGGCAACATCTATGCCCAGGCGCTGCAGGCCGCGGGCTATGACGTGAAGACCAACCTCAACCTGGGTTCCGAGCAGATCGCCTACAAGGCGCTGCAGGACGGCCAGATCAGCGGCTACCCGGAGTACACCTCGACGCTCCTCACCTCCATCTTCGGCAAGGAGGCGAACCAGGTGCCCGCCGACGCCCAGCAGGCATACGAGCAGGCGAAGGCGGAGCTCGAGCCGAAGGGCGAGACGGCCTTCACCCCAACGCCGTTCGCGGACGCGAACGCGCTGGGCATGCTGAAGACCAAGGCCAACGAGCTCGGGGTCACGAAGATCTCCGACCTCCAGGGCAAGTCGCAGGACCTGAACCTCTACGGCTCGCCGGAGTGCCGGCAGCGGGTGGACTGCCTGGTGGGCCTGCAGAACGTCTACGGCCTCCAGTTTGCGTCGTTCAACCCGGTGGACATCGGGCTTCGCTACACGGTCCTCGACAAGGGCCAGGCGGACGCCTCGATCGTCTTCACCTCGGACGCCCAGCTGTCCGCCAACCCGGACAAGTACGTCCTGCTCCAGGATGACAAGGGGATCTTCCCCTCGGGGAACGTCATCTGGGTCACGGATCAGTCGACGGTCCAGAAGGCCGGACCCGACTACGCCGCGACGATCGAGAAGGTCCAGAAGGGCCTCACCCTGCCGGTGATGCAGGAGCTGAACGCCCGGGTCGACATCGACAAGCAGGACCCGGCCGCCGTCGCGACGCAGTACCTGAAGGAGGACGGCTACATCCAGTAGCCGCCCTTACGTGGGAGGGCGGAGCCGGGACGACCGGCTCCGCCCGACCACTTGCACGTCACCTCCTGGTGTCTGGTTATACTGCCGCGCCAGCAAAGGCCTAATCCCTCCGGTAAGGCGAGGGTGCTCCGCAGGCGAAGCCGAGGAGCAACCCGTCTTGTGAGGGAACGGGGGACCCGCAGGGGTTCATCCCCAAGGGGCGAATCGCAACCAACTGGTTCGTAGCGCCGCTCTCAGGCGCGAGCCCGCCAGCTAACTCCGTAGGCCGCATGGAGAGTGCGAAGCGCATTGATCGACAAGCCGGTTGGTGGTACGCCCCGCAGGCGGGTGCAGTTCATCGCTGCCTTCTCCCTGGCGATCGCGGTATTCGGCTCGCAGGTCGCCTTCGCGCAGAGTGGCGGCGTCGGCGCACCAGGCACCACCACCACCGCCACCGCGCCGACCACGACGCCGGCTCCGACCGGGGCGATGGTCTTCCCGGTGGCCGGGCCCCATACGTTCGGACAGGGCGTCGGCGCCCCACGCAGCGGCCACACCCACCAGGGTCAGGACATCATGGCCGCCTGCGGCACGCCACTGGTCTCAGTGACCCGCACGAAGGTGAAGTGGGTGAGCTTCCAGAGCGCCGCGGGCAACTACGTGGTGCTCCGCAACAAGAAGCTTCACCAGGACTACATGTACGCGCACCTCGCGGCGCGCGCCTCAGTCACGAAGGGCCAGGTCCTGCAGCCCGGGCAGCAGCTCGGCATCGTCGGCCAGACGGGTGACGCGACTGCCTGCCACCTCCACTTCGAGCTCTGGCTCGGCAAGTGGTATCGCGGCGGCCACCCGGTCGATCCGATGCCCTATCTGCAGACCTACCAGGGCTACTAGGCCCCAGGTCACACCGGCTGCTACAACGGGCCCGGTTGTGTGTTCCAGCCTGGGCATGCGTAGTCGCCGATCGATCCCGGCCATCGTCGCCGTGGCGCTCGCGGCCGCGGTGCTCGCGGCTCCAGCCTCCGCGACCCAGCAGTACAGGTATCCGCTCGACGGGCCGCACAACTACGGCAACCTCGACGTCACCGGCTTCGGCGTGAAGCGCGGCGACGGCTCGATACACACCGGCCAGGACATCATCGCCAGGTGCGGCACCCCGGTCGTCGCCGCGCACTCGGCGGTGGTGAAGTCCGCGGGCTACTCCGCCGGGTACGGCAACTACGTCGTGCTCACCGGCCAGGGGACCCGCTTCGACTTCGTCTACGGCCACATGAAGGGCCGCTCGCGGGTCGACGTCCGCCACACGGTCAGGGCCGGGCAGCGCATCGGCTCGGTCGGCAGCACCGGGACCGACAGCGGAGTCTGCCACCTCCACTTCGAGATCTGGAAGGGGCGCTGGTTTGCGGGAGGCAGCCGCACGGATCCCCTCCCCCACCTGCGCGCCTGGGACAAGCGCTCCGGAGGCCCGCTGGAGCAGGAGCCGAAGCCGCCGCCCGGCCAGTACTCGACCGCGAGCGCGCGGCTCTTCTACGACAGCGCCGAGTAGCCGACGGCCGCCGCTATTCCCATTCGATCGTGCCAGGCGGCTTCGAGGTCAGGTCCAGCGTGACGCGGTTGACGCCCCGGACCTCGTTGATGATGCGGTTCGAGACCCGCTCCAGCAGGTCGTAGGGCAGCCTCGCCCAGTCGGCGGTCATTGCGTCGTCGGAGGTGACCGCGCGGATCACGATCGGATGGGCGTAGGAGCGCTCGTCGCCCTGCACGCCAACCGAGCGGACCACCGGCAGGACGCAGAAGGACTGCCAGAGCTGGCGGTAGAGGCCGGCGGCCCGGATCTCCTCCTGGAAGATCGCGTCGGCCTCGCGCACGATGTCGAGCCGCTCCCTGGTGACCTCACCGCCGATGACCCGGATCGCCAGGCCGGGGCCCGGGAAGGGCTGGCGCCAGACGAAGCGCTCGGGCAGCCCGAGCTCGGCAGCGACAGCCCGGACCTCGTCCTTGAAGAGCATCCGCAGGGGCTCCACCAGCTCCATCTCCATCTCCTCCGGGAGGCCGCCGACGTTGTGGTGGGACTTGATCGTCGCGGCGGCGCGCCCGTCGCCGCCCGACTCGATCACGTCCGAGTAGAGCGTGCCCTGGACCAGGAAGCGGGCGTCCTCGACCTTGCCGGCCTCCTCCTCGAAGACGCGGATGAACTCCTCGCCGATGATCTTCCGCTTGGTCTCGGGATCGTCGACCCCCGCGAGCCGCTCGAGGAAGCGGTCGGCGGCGTCGACGTGAACCAGCTGGATGCCGTGCTGCTCGCGGAAGGCGCTCACTACCTGCTCGGCCTCGTCCTTGCGCATCATCCCGTGGTCGACGAACACGCAGGTGAGCCGGTCGCCGATCGCCCGGTGGACGAGCAGGGCGGCGGTCGCGGAGTCGACCCCGCCCGAGAGGCCGCAGATGGCGCGCGCGTCGCCCACCTGCGCCTGGATCGCCTGCACCTGCTCGGTGATCAGCGACGCCGGCGACCACCGCTCGCGGCAACCCGCGACGTCACGCAGGAAGCGGGTGAGGATCTCCGTCCCGTAGGGCGTGTGGACGACCTCGGGATGGAACTGGATGCCGTAGAGCCCGCGCGCGGTGTCCTCGACCGCGGCGACCGGCGACTCTGTGCTCGAGGCGAGCGCGGCGAACCCGGGCGGCGGCTCGAAGACCGTGTCCCGGTGGCTCATCCAGCACTGC
Source organism: uncultured Solirubrobacterales bacterium (assembly GCA_963833375.1). GTDB lineage: Bacteria > Actinomycetota > Thermoleophilia > Solirubrobacterales > 70-9 > DASUPK01. The sequence continues at coordinate 475,394 of CAWHXR010000010.1, read as the reverse complement.
TGCTCGGCGGGCAGGCCCTCGAGCAGGGTGCCCCCGCGATCGCGGAGCGTGAGCTGGCTGCGCCCGAACTCGCCGGCAGGCGCCTGCTCGACGCGGCCGCCGAGCTCGTGGACCATCAGCTGCATGCCGTAACAGATGCCGAGCACCGGGATGCCGAGCTCGAGCAGCTCCTTGCGGAGCGCGGGCGCGCCCTCCGCATAGACGGAGGCGGGCCCACCGGAGAGCACCAGCCCGCGCGGCCCGCGCTCGCGAATCCGCTCCAGCGGCGTGTCGTGCGGGAGCAGCTCGCTGAACACCCCGCACTCGCGGATGCGCCTCGCGATCAGCTGGCTGTACTGGCCGCCGAAGTCGAGGACCAGGACCTCCTCCGTCGCCTGTGACGGAGCGGACTTGTCGACCTCCCGAAGCTCCGGCTCGGCGCCGGGGACACTCCGCTCAGGCACATGGATCCGCACGGCGCCCTTCTCCGTCGAAGGCGCCGCCGGGTCAGTCATCCGAGACGGCGACCCCTACGGAGACGGTGGCGCGGCCGTTCGAGCCCATGCCGACGGACTGCTCGCGCTGGAGCTGCTTGCCCTCCGACATCAGCGCCGGCGCCACCATCACCTCGGCGCGGTGGAACTCGGCGATGTCGGCATAGCCGGTGGTCGCCATCGAGGTCCGCAGCGCGCCCATCAGGTTGAAGGTGCCGTCGTTCTCCTGGGCGGGCCCGAGGAGGATCTCCTCCACGGTGCCGTCCTGGTGAGTCGCCACGCGGGCGCCGCGGGGCAGCGACGGATGGAAGGTCGCCATGCCCCAGTGGAAGCCGCGGCCCGGGGCCTCCTTGGCCCGCGCCAGCGGGGAGCCGATCATCACCGCGTCGGCGCCGCAGGCGATCGCCTTGGAGACATCGCCGCCGGTACGCATGCCGCCGTCCGCGATCACGTTGCAGTAGTTGCCCGTCTCCATCATGTGCTGCCCGCGGGCGGCGGCGACGTCGGCGATCGCGGTCGCCTGGGGCACGCCGATCCCGAGGACCCCGCGTGTGGTGCAGGCGGCGCCGGGACCGACGCCCACCAGGACGCCGACCGCGCCGGTCCGCATCAGGTGGAGGCCGGTGTTGTAGGAGGCGCAGCCGCCGACTACGCAGGGCACGTCGAGGTCCGCGATGAACTGCTTCAGGTTGAGCGGCTCGGTCTGGGTCGAGACGTGCTCGGCGGAGATCACGGTCCCCTGGATGACCAGGATGTCGAGGCCCGCCTCGAGGGCGACCTCGTAGTACTCGGTCACCTTCTGCGGGGTGAGCGAGCCGCAGGCGACCGCGCCCTCCGCCTTGATCCCCTCGATCCGCTTGGCGATCAGCTCGGCCTTGACCGGCTCCGCGTAGATCTCCTGCATGATCCGCGTGGCGACCGACTTCGGCGCCGCCGCGATCTCATCGAGCTTCTCGTCGGCGTTCTCGTAGCGGGACCAGATCCCCTCCAGGTTGAGGACGCCGAGCCCGCCGAGCTTGCCGATCAGGCCCGCGGTCTTGGGGCTGACCACACCGTCCATCGCCGAGGCCAGCAGCGGCAGCTCGAAGCGATACGGACCGAGGGTCCAGGTGATGTCGATGTCGTCGGGATCGCGGGTCCGCCGTGAGGGGACGATCGCGATGTCGTCGAAGCCGTATGCCCTGCGGCCCTTCTTGCCGCGGCCGATCTCTACTTCCATTGGCCCACCCTACGTTCGTTCGCGGACGAAAAAACCCCGCGTCGCGGGGCCGGAAATGCGGTACTTGCGGCGATTCTGAGGTCCTTCACCAACGCCCGTTCGATGATAACAGCGGTAAACCCGCGCTCTCGGCGCCGAACCCGCTCCTCGCGGCGAAAGCTAGACGGTGGCGGGGGCCTCGAGCTCGCGGGCCTCGACGCCGGGGAGCAGGCGCTCCACCTCCGCGGGGTCGACGCTGCCCGCGCCGAAGTGCTGAGTCGACTCGGCGCCGCAGGCGACCGCGAAGCGCAGGCACTCCTCCGGGGCGCGGCCGTCGTAGCGGGCCGCGACGAAGCCGGCGAGGAAGGCGTCGCCGGAGCCGACCGTGGCGACCGGCTCGACCTCCGGCGCGGTCACCTCATAGGCGTGGCGCTGATCGTCGGCGCCGAGCAGCGAGGCCACGCAGCCCTCCGGCCGGGTGATCACCGCGTCGGTGGCGCCGAGCTCGACCAGGCTGCGCAGGCCGAGGAGCGCGTCCTCGCGATCGGTGAACTCGTGGCCGACGGCGCCCTCCGCCTCGCGCACGTTCGGCGTCACGGCGGCGGGCCCGGCGCGGAGCGACGCGAGCAGCGGCTCCCCCTCGGTGTCGACGATCGTCTCGACGCCGAGCGCCTTGAGGTCCTCGACCATCCGGGCCGAGAAGGAAGCCGGAACCGACGGCGGCAGGCTGCCGGCGATCGCGCAGAGCCGGGCCCCGCGGGCCAGGTAGAGGAGCTTCTCGAGGAACCGGTCCAGCTCCTCGCCGCTCACGTCCGGTCCGCGCTCGTTGATCTCGGTCTGCTCGCCGGAGGTGGGATCGACCACGGCGAGGTTGGTCCGCGACTCGCCGGCGATCCAGGTGAAGTCCGTCAGAATCGACTCCTCCGCCAGGCGCTCCATCAGGCGGGCGCCGGTCGGCCCACCGGCGAGGCCCGTGGCGATCACCGGCCGATCGAGCAGCTTGAGCGCGCGGGCGACGTTGACGCCCTTGCCGCCGGCGACGGTGCTGGCCTCGACGGCGCGATGGCGATGGCCCTGCCGGAAGCTCGGCACCGCGACGGTGCGGTCGATCGCGGCGTTCAGGGTGACCGTGAGGATCATCCGGCCCCTCCCTCCCGTTCGAGCCTCTCGCGCCGCCTACGCATTCTTTCCTCGTGCATCCTGCGCCTCTCCTCCGGGGTCCGCTGTTGTGGGGCCTGCCGCCTCTCTCCTCGAGGTTCCGGCCCGGGCGCCTTCAGCTCTCTCGACCGGCGCCGTCGCCCCGTCAGCAGCAGCCCTACAACTATCACGATCGCGCCCAACCCAATGAGCACGAATGGATTTTGGGCGATATGGGTCACCTTGTCGAGCGCGGTCGCCGCGGACACCGCATCGGCCGCAACCAGGGGGCTCGCGGCGGCGGGCTTGCCGTCGACGCTGACGGTGACGCGCCCGAGCACCTGTCCCTGCCGGACGGCCCCGCTGACCTGGTCGGGAGCGGTGACGTGGGTCGCGACGCGCTGACCCTGGCGGACGCTGATCCGCAGGGGTCGCCTCGCGACCAGCGAGAGATGGTCGCCACGCCAGTCGAGCTTCGGGTCCGCGAGCTGCTCTCCCTGATGGACCGGCTGAACCCGGTGGTAGAGGGAGAACCCGTAGCTGAGCAGCTTGAGCGTGTCGGCGTCCCGGCCGGCTTCGTCCGGGGTGTCGAGGACGGCGGAGATCAGCGTGGTCGAGTTCTGGGTTCCCGACCCGACCAGGACATAGCCGGCCCCCAGGGTGTGGCCGGTCTTGACACCGTTGATCCACGGCACCTGGTTGAGGAGGGTGTCCCGGGTCGTCACCTGCCGCGGGTGATCGCCGCTGCGCAGCGTCGCGCTCGGCGTGTTCACGATCCGGGCGAACAGCGGGTTGCGAAGCAGGATCGACGCGAGCGTGACCAGGTCCCGCGCGCTCGAGTAGTTCTGCGGGTCGTCCAGCCCGATCGGGTTCGCATAGCTGGTGTCGGTGAGGCCGAGCTGCTGGGCCGCCCGATTCATCGCGACGACGAATGCGGGCACCGACCCGGAGACTCCGACGGCCAGGGTCTCGGCGGCGTCGCTCGCGCTCGGCAGCAGCAGGCCGTAGAGGAGGTCGCGAACCTTCATCCGCTCGCCGGGTCGCAGGCCCAGCTCGATCTCGGCCGACGCGCTCGGGTGATACGACGGCGCCGCGATCATCTGGTTCGGCTTCAACTTCTTGAGCGCGAGGTACGCCGTCATCAGCTTGGTCGTGCTGGCGATCGGCAGGTGCTTGTCCGGGGACTTGCTCGCCAGGATCGAGTCGTCCCGGGGGTCGATCAGGATCCACGCCCTCGCGTCCAGCTTCGGCCCACCCGCGGGCGCCGGCTGCGCGGAACCCGCCGGTCCACCCGCCCGTGGGGGAGCATCCTTCTGGGCGGTGGCGGTTGCGGTCGCGGCCGCGAGGGCGGCGACCGCGATCGCCACCACGAGCGCGATCGCAGTGTGAACGCACCCCCTGCCCCGCCTGCCCTCGGATCCAAGCACCGTCAGCGCAACGCTATTCGCTGGCCCTCGAGGAGGGCCTGCGGATCGAGGTCCGGGTTGAGCGCCTGGAGAGTGGTCTCGTCGATGCCGGTCTTCACCGAGATCGCGCCGAGCGTGTCACCGGAGTGCACGACCCAGACGCCCTTGCGCACGGCCCTCCGCCCCGCCTTGCTGAGGGCGGCCTTCTGCGCGCCGCCGTTGTCTCCGCTCCCGGAACCTCCATCGGAGGTCACCACCACCACGACGACCAGGATGAAGGCCGCGATCAGGGCCAGCACGGCGAACACTCGGACGATTTGATTCGGCTTGTAGTCCGGCATCCGCGGGCCGCGATGGTACCCATACCGACTCGAACGGCCGCCACAAAGTCGCCGACTCAAACGGCCGCCACAAACGTCGCCGACTCAAACGGCCGCCACAAACGTCGCCGACTCAAACGGCCGCCACAAACGTCGCGGCCGAACCTACCGCCGCAAACACCGCAGCGGCACTAGACGAGACTCCAAACGGCCCTCCGCAGCTCCTCCGCCGCAGCCGCCGGATCAGCTGCCCCGGCGATGCTGCGCGAGGCGGCGACGAGCACCGATGCCGGCCTGCCCGCGGCGAGCGCCGGGCCGAGGTCCTCGGGCTTGCCGCCCTGCGCCCCGATCCCAGGGATCAGGAAGACCGAGTCGGGCATCAGCTCGCGCAGCCGGCCGAGGTGCCGAGGTGCGGTCGCGCCGACCACAGCGCCCAGCCCGGAGAGCCCGGAATCGCCCGCGAGGCGCGCGGCGCTCTCCGCCACCAGGGCGGCGAGCTCCTCGTGCAAGGGGTGGTCACCAGACGCCCCCGGACGCGAAGCGGAGGAGGCAGCGTTGATGGTGGCGTCCTGCAATCGCGCCGCGCCGGGGTTGGAGGTCCGCACCAGGAGGAAGACTCCGGCACCCGCGTCGCCGGCCGCGTCGACGAGCACCTCGATCGCGTCCTCGCCGAGCAGCGGATTGGCCGTGAACGCGTCGGCGCCGAGGCCGGGGACCGGGCCCCACGGTGTCTCGGTCTCGCCCACCAGGGCCTGCCCGTAGGCCCTGGCGGTGACGGGGACGTCACCCCGCTTGCCGTCGGCCACCACCAGCAGGCCGGCGCGCTGAGCCGCAGCGCAGGCCTCGCCCAGGGCCCGCCATCCCGGAGCGCCCAGGCGCTCGAAGCAGGCGAGTTGGAGCTTCACCGCGACGCAGGCGGGCCCCGCCTGCTCGATCAGGCGCCGGCAGTGCTCGAAGACGGCCGCGGCGGCGCGCTCGGCGACGTCGGCGAGATCCGCATCGGGCGCCGAATCGGGCGCCAGCGAGGCGGGATCCGGATCGAGGCCCAGGCATACCTGGCTGTGGCGCTCGTCGACGAGCGCCGCCAGCCGATCCGCGAATGCCGCTCCGGTGCTAGCCGCCCTTGACCTTCTTCTTCAATCCGGAGCCGGCGGAGAAGCGCGGCACCTTGCCGCCCGGGATGAAGATTCGCTCCCCGGTGCGCGGGTTGACGCCCTGTCGCGGGCCGCGCTCGGCCACGGCGAACTTGCCGAAGCCGGTGAAGTTCACCTCGCCCCCGCCGTGGAGGACGTCGGTGATGGCGTCGAGGACCGCGTCCACGGCCTGGCCAGCCTCCTTCTTGTTGCCGATTCTGCTGTCGCCTGCGAGCACGTCGAGGAACTCAGCCTTGGTCACGTCATCTCCTCCTAAGGATTGGAGTTCGCGCCGAGCGTAACAGCGACTCCTGAGGCCAAAAGTCCGGCGCGGCGCGGGGGCTGCTCAGGAGCCGCCGATCGCCATCTCGCCGACCAGCAACGGGGCGGTGCGGACCGAGCCGCCGAACGGCACCCAGCGGGACTCCGACCCCACTGCCCGGACCGCGGCGAGCGTGCCCAGCAGATCGCCGGCGATCGTGAACTCACGGAGCGGCTCGGCGAGCTCGCCCCCGCGGATCGCCCGGCCCGAGGCGCCGACCGAGTAGCGCCCGGTGACCGGGTTGACCCCCGAATGAAGCCCGGCGACCTCGCTGACGTAGACGCCGTCGCCCGCCTGCTCGAGGAGCCCCTCCAGCGAGAGCTCACCCGGCTCGAGCACCAGGTTCGATGTGCTGACCGAGGGAGGAGTCCGGTAGGAGGAGCGTGAGGCGTTCCCGGTCGAGCGGGCCCCGCCTCGCCGCGCCGTGTAGCTGTCGTGCAGGTAGGCGAGCAGCTTCCGGTCCCCGATCAGGGGCGTGCGCTCACGCGGCGTCCCCTCTCCGTCGAACGGCGCGCTGGCGAGCCCACCGGGATCGATCCCGTCGTCGGCGAGCACGTAGGCCGGGGACGCCAGCTCCTCGCCGAGGCGATCGGCGAACGGGGACCGGCCCCGCTGAACCTCGTCCGCACAGAGCGCCCCGCCGATGAACCCGGCGAAGCTGGCGGTGACCCGCTCGGAGAGGACCACCGGGCACGTGCGCGAATCGGGCTTGGTCGCCCCGAGCATCGAGCTGGCCTCGTCGCCCGCCTCGGCCCCGATCTGTTCTGCGTCGAGCGCGCGCGGCGAGCGCCCGACCCCGAAGCCCAGGCCGGTCTGAACCTCCGAGTCCTGACTCGCCATCGCCTGCAGGAACGAGTAGGCGACCGAGAGGCTGAAGCTGCCCGCGACCCCCCGGGAGGTCGTGATCGCGGCGTCGCTGTCCTCGTCGACGTAGACGACCTCCTCCACCCCGCTGACCCGCTTGTCGCGGTCGAGCGCAACGCGCTCGATCCGCTTGGCGAGGTCGATCACCTCGGAGGTCTCGGTCCGGGCGAGGCTCTCGTCCCGCAGCCCCTCGATCTCGCTCGGCTCACCCGCTGGATCCGGCGCCGCGGAGTTCTCGTCCTCGTCGGCGACGCGCGCCGCGCCCACCGCGGCCTCCGCCAGATCTGCGAGACCCTCGTCCGAGAGGTCGGTCCCGTAGGCGTACCCGGTCCGCCCCCCGATCCAGGCCCGGACTCCCACGCCCCGCCCGCTGGCCTCGGTGAGGCTCTCGACAGCGCCGGCGTGCACCCGGACCTCGCGGCTGCGGGATCCCTCGGCCCAGGCCTCGGCGTCGCCGGCGCCGGCCGCCGTTGCCGCCTCAACGGCCCGCCGCGCCGTCCCCTCAAGGTCCACCGGCTGCTCGGTCATACGGCCGTGCCTCCCACGGTCATGCCGCGGATCCGCACATGGCCCTGCCCGGTGCCGACCGGCGCGGTCTGGCCGGCCTTGCCGCAGAACCCGGTCTTCATCTCGAAGTCGGATCCGACAGCATCGATCCGGGCGAGCGCCTGCAGGCAGTTGCCGATCAGCGTCGCGCCGCGACATGGCTTGGTCACCTTGCCGCCCTCGATCAGATAGCCCTCGGAAACGCCGAAGACGAAGTCGCCGGTGGCGGGCTCGACCTGGCCGCCCCCGAAGGAGACCGCGTAGAAGCCGCGGTCGACCTCGGAGACCATCCCCTCGGGGTCGGCGTCGCCCGGCTGGATGTAGGTGTTGGTCATCCGCGGGATCGGCAGGTCGCGGAAGCTGGCCCGGCGGCCGTTGCCCGTCGACTCGACGCCGTCCCGCCGCGCGCGCAGCCTGTCGTAGAGGTAGGAGGTGAGACGACCCTCCTCGATCACCGCCGTCGCCTGACAGGGGGTGCCCTCGTCGTCGATCGCTCCGGTTCCCCACTCGCCGGGCATGAGGCCGTCGTCGTAGGCGGTGAGCAGCGGCTCCGCCACCTTCTCGCCCATCTTGCCCGCATAGACGCTCGCGCCCTTCTGCACGGCGTCCGCCTCCAGTCCGTGGCCGGTCATCTCGTGGAAAAGGACGCCGCCGAACCCGCCGCCGACCACAACGGTCATCTCGCCGGCGGGCGCGGGATCGGCTCCGAGCAGCTCGAGCGCCTTGCGCGCCGCTTGCTCCGCGATTCGGGCGGGATCGCCGTCGAGCAACTCGAAGCCGCGGTGGGCGCCGAGCGTCTCGAAGCCCGTCTCCACGGTCCCGTCCTTGCGGGCCACGACCTGCGCCCCGAGCCGGACGCGGGTCCGGTCATCGCTCGCTTCCAGGCCCTCGGAGTTGAAGACCGCGATCCGGCGCCGGCCCTCGCTGTAGCTCGCGGAGGCCTGGGTCACCTCGGGACCCGCGGACCGCGCCCGCTCGTCGAGCTCCCGCAGCACCTCGGCCTTGCGCTCGGCCGGGACCGAGGCCGGGTCGACCTCGATCTCCTGAAGCTTCGGCGGCTCGGCGGCCCGCAGCGCGGGCGGCTCCCCGGCCTCCCCGTCCAGCGCGGCGGCCAGCCCGTCGGCGGCCCGCAGCAGGTCGTCCTCGGCGAGGCCGTCGATGTGCGCGAACCGGGTCACCTCGCCGTCGATCACCCGGACCCCCGCGCCGCGCTCGCTCCCGGACTGCGGCCGCTCCACCCGGGACTCGTCGATCGAGAGCGTGAAGCCGCGACGGTCCTCGCAGAAGAGCTCGGCGAAGTCGCCGCCCCGGGACAGCGCGCGCTCGAGGACTCGCGCGGCGACGTCTGCGTCGACCAGCATCAGCGCCGGCTCCTCACCTCTCGTCACGGGTCGTCGCGCCTCGGCTTCGCCTCCGCGGGCCCTCGCATCACCGGGGCCGGCTTGCGCCTCGGCGGTCCCGCGATCTCGATCAGCCTCGACGCCGCCAGGAAGAGCGCCCGGCCCTCCTCGGAGTCGGCCGGGAAGCCGGTGCTGCGGCCCCCGTCGTAGTAGGTCCGTGCGAAGGGCTTGCGCAGGTGGCGCCTGCGGCGGATGTACGCGGCGGCCTCGTCCGCATAGCCAGAGACCCGCTCGAGCAGCAGGCGGTGCGGCTTGGTGGTCATCCTCTGCCCACGCCCGCCGCGGCGAGCTGCCGCAGCGCGATCCGCATATCGAAGAGCATCAGGGACGCGAGCGTGAAGCGCTCGGCCACCGCGACAGCGGCCAGCCCGCTCTCGCGGATGCAGAACGCCTCCCCCTCGCCGGTGGCGACATGCGCGTGGGCGACCTGCTCGCCGCCCGCGCCGTCCGCGGCGGCGATCAGTTCGCGGCCGGCCTCGCCCCAGCGCTCGATGTCACCGCTCGCCGCCAGGACCTCCCCGTCGCGCGAGAGGATGGCGCAGCCCCGCATCTCCGGCGAGATCTCCTGCAGGTATGAGACGGCCCCACCGGGATCGGAGAGGGTCGGGGCGTCGACGGGGGCCACTACGCCAAAATAGCGAGCGTGACTCTCGAGCAGGGCTCCTGGCTCACCGTCGTCGTCATCTGCGGGATCTCGGTGGTCCTCCTGGCGATCGGCGGCTACACCGGCTACAGCATCGTGGTCGGCGCCGTGGGTTTGGCCGCCGCGGTGAATCTCATCTAGCCGGCCCTGAACGCTCTCGGCGACTCCGAGGGGTCGCGCCGGGAGCTCTCCGGCTCCACGTGGATCAGCACCTCGGCGTCGCCGAGATCGGCCTCGATCTCGTCGCGCAGCTCGTGGGCCAGCTCGTGGGCTCGCTCCAGGGTGGTGCCGCTGCGGAACTGCAGGTGCAGGTCGACGTAGCGGCGCCGGCCGGAGGTCCGGCCCCGGAGCTTGTGGTACCCGACGATCTCCGGCGCGCCGCTGCGAGCCCGCCCGATCGCCGCCTCGACCCGGTCGAGCTCCTCCGGCGGCGGCGCCTCGTCGATCAGCGCGGAGGCGGACTGGCGAAGGATTCGAACCCCGGCGAAGACGATCACCACCGCGACCGCGATCGCAACCGCTGAGTCGATCGCGTCCGCGCCCGTGATCTGGACCAGCGCGAGCCCGATCAGGACACCGAGCGAGGTCAGCGCGTCGGTGCCGAGGTGGGCCGCGTCCCCAGCGAGCGCCGGCGATCGGTGGCGGCGCGCCTGTCTGCGCAGGAAGCGCGAGACCGCCCCGTTGGCGAGCGCCGAGAAGCCGATCACGGTGATGCCGACGCCGAGCTTCTCGACCGACGCCCCGGTCGTGAGGCGGTGGACGGACTCGTAGACGATCAGCCCCGCGCCGGCGAGGATCAGCATCCCCTCGATCGACGCAGCGAGGCTCTCGAGCTTCTCGTGCCCGTACTGGTGCTCTGTGTCCGCGGGCTCGTCCGCCCGTCGCACCGAGACGAACGCGATCACGGAGGCGATCAGGTCGATCATCGAGTGGAGCGCCTCGCTCAGGATCGCGACCGAGCCGGTGATCGCCGCGGCCGCCAGCTTCAGCGCGATCAGGGCGGAGTTCGAGGCGATCGAGACGGCGGCCGCCCGCGGCTTCGTGATGCGGCTCGAGGCCACCGGCCCGACCGAGCTCATCCGGGTACCTCGATGCCGAGATGCGAGGCCAGCGCCCGGGCCGCCCGTCCGCGGTGGCTGATCGCGTGCTTCTCGGCGGGAGCGAGCTCCGCCATCGTCCGCCCGTCGTCCGGCCCGGTGTCGTCCGGCACGAAGGCGGGGTCGTAGCCGAAGCCGCCGCGCCCGCGCGGCTCCCTCGCCAGGGCCCCCTCGCAGCGGCCCTCGAACAGGGACTCCGAGCCATCCTCGTCCACCAGCGCGATCGCGCAGACGTACGCCACCCGGCGGTTCTCCTGCGCCCCGACCTCGTCCAGCAGCTTCGCCAGGTTCTCCTCGTCGCTCGCGCCCTCGCCGGCGTAGCGGGCCGAGCGCACCCCCGGCTGGCCGCCGAGGCCGTACGCCGCGATCCCGGAGTCGTCGGCGACCGCAGCCTGTCCCGTGGCGGCGTGCGCGGCCCTGGCCTTGCCGAGCGCGTTCTCGGCGAACGTCTCGCCCTCCTCGGGCGGCAGCTCGACCTCGGGCGGCAGCGGTTCGAGCTCGATTCCCGGCAGGGCCTCGCGAAGCTCGCGGAGCTTGTGGTCGTTGCGGGTCGCTACCAGCAGTGCCGACATTGCCGGCCCAAGGATCTCAGGCGGGGAGCTTGCCGACCGCTGATTCCTGTGCTTCGCGCAGCCGGGCGATCCCGGCCTCGGCGAGCGCCAGGAGCTCGTCGAGCGAGGCTCGGGAGAGCGGCGTGCGCTCCGCCGTCGTCTGCACTTCCACCAGGCCGCCGTCGCCGGTCATGACGACGTTCGCGTCCACCTGCGCGGTGGAGTCCTCCTGGTAGTCGAGGTCGCAGAGCGCCCTGCCCTCCACCATCCCGACGCTGATCGCGGCGACGGACTGATCGAGCGGCATCCTCTCGATCTTCTCGGTCTCGACCAGCTTCGAGAGGGCGTGATGGAGCGCCACGAAGCCACCGGTGATCGCGGCGCAGCGGGTTCCCCCGTCGGCCTGGAGGACGTCGCAGTCGACGTAGACCGACCGCTCCCCGAGCGCCGCGAAGTCCACGACGCCGCGCAGCGAGCGACCGATCAGGCGCTGGATCTCCACCCCGCGGCCATCCTGCTTGCCTCTGCTGATGTCCCGCGCCTTCCGGTCGCCGGTGGAGGCGGGGAGCATCGCGTACTCCGCGGTGACCCAGCCGCGGCCCTTCCCCTCCATCCAGCGGGGCACCGACTCCGTCACCGATGCCGTGCAGATCACCCGGGTCTCGCCCTGGGAGATCAGAGCCGACCCGTCCGCCGTGCGGACGAAGCCTGACTCGATCGTCAGCGGCCGGATGTCGGCAGGGGCGCGGTCGTAGCTGCGGCTGGCGGGCATGGGCGCCAGTCTCTCACCAATGCACGATCCCGAAACGGCCGCCTGCCCCGCGCCCGGCAGCCGGGCGCGGGTCGCGGCGGCGTCTCACTTGAAGGTGACCCGGCCCACCGCCTCGCGGATCTTGTCCACGATCGTCTGGGCGAGCTCCAGCCCCTGCTTCCCCTGAAAGCCCTTCATCGCGGCCACCATCCCCACCATCAGCAGGGCGACCAGCAGGATCAGGCCGACGTACTCGACCGTCCCCTGACCGCTCTGCGGCGATGGGCCCAGCAGCGGGCGGGCCGCCTCGCGGGCGGACCGCCGCACCAGGGCGATCAGTTCTCGCATCGCAAACCTCCTCGGCTCGTTTCCGCGAGGCTCGCTCTCCGCCGCGAACGGAACCAGACCGCGATGTGGCGAGTGTCCGGCGCACCCGTCGCGTAAAGTGCCCGCCTCGATGACCGAGCGCCAAAACGAGGGCGCCGGCTTCGGCGCTCAGGACCGCGAGGCGATGGAGTGGCGCCTCGAGACGCTCCACCGGCGCAGCGAGGAAGGCGTGCGAGAGCTCGGGGCCCGGGTTCTCGACATGTACCGCCATGGCTCGGTGGATCTCGAGGTCGTGCGCGAGCATGCCGCCAAGCTCGACGAGCTCGCGAAGAGCGCGATGGAGCTCGAGACCGCGATGTGCGGCGAGACCGGGCCCAGCCCGGACCGGCCCCGGCCCGCACCGGTCGTCCGCCCGGTGATGGGCGCGGCTGATCCCCCCATGGTCAACGAGGTGGAGAGCCCGGCGGAAGGCTCGCCGGCGGAGCCCCCCGCGAACGGCGAGCCAGACGAGGGCTTCAAGCAGGCCGCCGACGCGGCCCGCCGCCAGGCAGAGGAGAGGGCGACCGCCGAGATCCTCGCCCTCGAGGACGACCTCGAGAGGGAACGGGAGCGCGCCGCCAGGTCGCTCGAGGAGGTCCAGCGCCGCCTCGAGGAGGCCGAGGCCCGCGCCGCCGGCAAGGTCACCGTCACCGATGCCAGGGCTCGCGAGGATGCGGCCGACCGGCTGCGCGAGCAGCGCGGCGACGTCCGGCGCAAGATCGAGACGGAGCTCGAGCGCCGCGTGCTGGCTCGCGAGAAGGAGTTGATCGCCGAGCGCGACGAGGCCGCCGCGGCGCTCAAGGACGCGCTGGAGCGCCTCGAGCGCGCCGAGAGCGCCGGGACCGATGTGGATCAGGCCCGGGTCGAATCGGAGCGCAGGGTCGCCGACGACGCCGAACAGCGCCTGCGGGAGCACACCGAGCGGCTCACGGCCCAGATCGAGGCGATGGAGGCCGAGACCGAGAGCCGGATCCAGGAGGCCGTCGAGGGGGCGCGCCGGGAGGCCGAGGAGAAGGTCCGCTCGCAGCTCTCGGCTGAGACCGAGGAAGAACCCGCCGAGGGCGCGGGAGAGCTGCCGGCGGAGGACCGCGAGGGCCTCGAGGAGACCCGCGGTGAGATCGAGCGACGCATTCGCGACGAGCTCGAGAGGGAGCTTGCCAGGCGCATCGCCGACATCAAGTCGGACGCGGACACCCGTGCCCGCGAGGAGGTGGACGCCGCCCGCCGGGCGGCCCAACTGCGCTTCGAGACGGAGCTCAAGCGGCGCGAGGAAGCCCTGCGCGGCGAGCGGGAGGCCGCTACTCAGGCGGCCGAGGCGGCCCAGCGCCGCATCGACGAGATCGCCGAGCAGATCGAGGCCGCCGGAAAGCGCGTCGAGGGCGCCGAATCGAAGCTCGCCGCCGAGCAGACACGGCTTCAGCGGGAGGCTGAGGAGCGCCTCGACGCCGAGCTCAGGCGCCTCCAGGCCGACTCCGACGCGAAGATCGAGGAGGCCCTCTCCAAGGTCGAGGCCGAGACCCAGGCCAGAGGGCGGGAGGAGGCCGAGCGCCGGCTGGCGGAACAGGAGATGGCACTTCGAGCCGAGGCAGAGGAGCGCGTTCGCGTCACCAGCGAGACGGTCCGCAACGAGACGGAGCGCCGGCTCAAGGAGGAGATCGAGGCGGTGCGCAGCCAGCTCGAGGAGGAGCGCGGCTCACGCGAGCAGCTTCTCCAGGAGTCCGAGCGGCGCGCGAAACAAGCGGAGGCGCAGGTCGAGGCTGCGGAGAGCACCAGGCTCGACGCGGACAGCGAGGCCCGGAGCGCCGCCGCGGACTGGATCCGCGGCCAGACCCGCGCCCTGCAGCGGGACGCCGAGCGCCGCGCCAAGGAGCAGCTCGCGGCCGCCAGGCGCGAGGCGGAGCGAGAGCTGGAGCGCTCTTTCGCCGAGCGAGAGCTCGAGCTCGCGGGCGAGCTGGACGAGGCCGCCCGAGCGCTGAGGGCCGCCGAGCAGCAGCTGCGCGAGGCCGAGAAACGCGCCGAGGCCGCCGAGCGCAAGCTCGGCGAGACCCCCGACGACGAGCTGAAGCGGATGACCGAGGCGAGCGAGGGTCGCTTCCGCCAGATCGAGGAACGCATCAAGTCCGTGGTGGACCGGGCGAGCGGCGCCCAGGCCCACGCGGCCTCGGTCGGGATCGACCTTCCCGAGGTCGCGGAGCCCGAGGCCGCGGAGCCGGCGGCCCCGGAGGAGCCCGAGGAGCCCGAGGAGCCGGAGGCCCGCCCCGAGCCGGAGGTCAAAGCCGAGGAGGAGACGGAGACGGCCGAGCGGGATGCGGTCGAGCCCCCCAGGCGCCGCCGCATGGGCAGGCTGCGGAGGGCGGCCGAGGCCCGCCGAGCGAGGCGGGCGGAGTCGAAGAAGGAGGCAGCCCGCGGGAAGGAGGCCGCTGAGAAGAAGGAGGCGCGCGAGCGAGGCCGCCGAGGAGCGCAGGGCCAAGGCGGCCGCCGCCAAGAAGCGGACCCAGGCGAAGCGCGCCGCGAAGGCGAAGCCGCGCCGCAGCGGCTCTCCGCTGGACGTCAACAAGGCGACCTTCGAGCAGCTGCGGGAGCTCGGCATGTCCGTCACCCAGGCCACCCGGGTGATCGCCTACCGCGAGCGCCAGAGTGGCTTCAGCTCAGTCGACGACCTCGACACGGTTCCCGGCCTCCCCGAGACCCTCCTCACGGAGATCAAGGAGCAGCTGACCGCATGAGCGAGAGGGGGCCCTCGGAGCGATCGCTCTCGAGCTGCAGCAGAGCGGCGAGATCGACGAGCGGGCACTGATCACGCTCGCGGCCGAGATCGCCGGGACCGAGGCAGAGCTACGGCTACGCCGGGCTGGCTAGCCCGGACCAGAAGCGGGCGAGGCGCTCACGGTAGGCGGCCGCCGGCTCGACCGGCGCCTCGCCGGGAGCGCCGTCGCCGGAGAGTGCGTCCAGGGTCGCCACCACCGAGCGGGAGAGGGCGCCGAGGGAGTACCCGCCCTCGAGGCAGACCAGGAGTGGAACGCCCAACTCCCCGGCCAGGTCCCGCATGGTCGCCGCCATCTCCCAGTAGGCGGCGTCGTCGAGCTCACAGTTGGCGAGCGGGTCGTCCCGGTGCGCGTCGTAACCGGCCGAGATGCAGAGCAGGCCGGGGCGCCATTCCCGGGCGATCGGGGCGACGACGTGCTGTGTCAGGGAGCGAAACTGATCGCCGCCGGCGCCCGGCGGGACCGGCAGGTTGACGGTGTAGCCCTCCCCCTCCCCGGCGCCGAAGTCGGTCGCCGCTCCGGTGCCGGGATAGAGCGGGCTCTGGTGGATGCTCGAATAGAGGACCTCGGAGGAGCCGTAGAAGATCGCCTCCGTGCCGTTTCCGTGATGGACGTCCCAGTCGAACACCATGACCCGCTCGGCATCACAGGCGTCGAGCGCGTGCGCTGCCGCCACGGCGACGTTGTTGAACAGACAGAAGCCCATCGCCCGATCCGTCTCGGCGTGATGCCCGGGCGGACGGAGTCCGCAGAACGCGAAGCCGCCCTCCGACAGCAGCCGCTCGGTCGCGTGCACAGCGCCGCCGGCCGAGTGAAGCGCGGCCTCCCAGGACCCGGCGCTCGCGACCGTGTCCAGGTCGATCATCCCCCCGCCCTTGGCGGAGAGGGCCTCGATCATGTCCACGTGGGCGGCGGCGTGGACCCGCTGGAGCTGCTCGCGGCTCGCCGCCGGCGCCTCGAGCAGCTCGAGCCCGAGCCAATCGCGCTCCGACATCGCCTCCTCGATCGCGGTCAGCCGCCTGGCGTTCTCGGGGTGGCCGCCGGTGTCGTGGTCGAACGAGCTGGGGTGTCGGAGGTAGAGCCCTCGGATGACGGCACAGTACGGTTCCCGCTCCGATGACGCCGGACGAGCACCTGGACGTCGTGGTGGTGGGCGGGGGCGCCGCCGGCCTCTACGCGGCCTTGACCGCCGCCGACGCCGGTTCCCGGGTGGCGATGGTCTCGCGTAAGCCGCTCAGCGAGAGCTCGAGCTTCTGGGCCCAGGGCGGCCTCGCGGCCGCGATCGGGCCCGATGACTCGCCCCAGCTCCACGTCGAGGACACGCTCGCCGCCGGTCGCCACTCCTGCCGGCGCTCCGCGGCCGAGCTGCTCGCCCGAGAGGCGCCCGGCGTGGTGGCCGAGCTCGAGCGGCGCGGCGTCGAGTTCGACCGCGACCCGGACGGCAATCTCTCGCTCGCACTCGAGGGCGGGCACTCCCGCCGTCGCGTGGTCCACGCCGGCGGCGCCGGCACGGGCCGCCGGATCACCGAGCGGCTCGCCGCCCTGGCGGGCGAGGACGAGCGCATCGAAGTGATCGAGGAGACCTCCGCCGTGGCGCTGTGGAGCGACGGGAAGCACTGCCACGGCGTCCTCACCGACGGCGGCCGGATCCGGGCTCGCGCGACGATCCTGGCCACCGGCGGCGCCGCGGCGCTCTGGGCCCGAACGACCAACCCCTGGGGTGCGATCGGCGCCGGGCCGGTGATGGCACACGCCGCAGGCGCCGAGCTGGCGGACCTGGAGCTCTGCCAGTTCCACCCCACCGCCCTCGCGGCGCCGGGAACCCGCTTCGACGGGCTGCTCGTCACCGAGGCGGTGCGCGGCGAGGGCGCGACGCTCCTCGGGGCGAACGGCGAGCGGTTCACCGACGAGCTCGCCCCGCGCGACGAGGTGACGCTCGCCGTGCTCGACCGCATGGAGCGCGACGGCACCGATCACGTGATGCTCGACATGCGCGAGCTGAGCGAGGCTCGGTTCCCGAACGTCTTCGAGACCCTGCGCGCTGCCGGCTTCGACCCGGCGGGCGAGGCGATCCCGGTGTCGCCGGCCTCCCACTACGTGATGGGCGGGATCGCGACGGACCTCGAGGGACGATCCACGCTCGGAGGGCTGTTCGCGGTCGGCGAGTGCGCCTGCACCGGGCTTCACGGCGCCAACCGCCTCGCCTCCAACTCGCTGACGGAGTGCTTCGTGCTCGGCGCCAGGGCCGCAGCCGCCGCCTCCGCGGAGCCCGATCCCGGAGAGGCGGCGGAACCGACGGAATGGCGCTTCAACCCGCCCCCGGCGGAGACCAGGGATGCGGTCTGGAACCTCGCCGGCCCACTGAGGAGGGCTGAGGGACTCGAGCGGCTGCTCGACGATCCCTATCCGCTGGCCCGGCTGATCGCGCGCTTCGCCCTGGAGCGCGAGGAGTCGCGCGGCTCGCACAGGCGCCTGGAGTTCCCGGAGCGGAGGCCGGAGCTCGACGGGCGCCACATCCTCTGTGCCGGCGACGCCCTCCGTTGGGAGCACTGGGGATAGCACGGCGCGAGGCCCTCGCTCCGCGCGGGGGCCTTCGTCGTGCTCGAGCGGCCGCTCGTGGCCGCGGCCTTGTGTAGCGTCGCCGCATGCTGCTCGGCGTCGACGTCGGCGGGACCTTCACCGACGCAGCCCTGCTCGATGGCGACCGCCTGCACACGGCCAAGGTCCCCAGCACGCCAGAGGATCAGTCGCGCGGGGTGATCGCCGCCGTCGAGGGGGTGCTGGAGCGGGCGGGCGCCGAGCCGGCTGCCGTAGAGGCGTTCACGCACGGGATGACCGTGGGCACCAACGCGTTGCTGGAGGAGCGCGGCGCCCGGACGGCTCTGGTCGCGACCCGGGGGTTCGCCGACCTACTCGACATCGGGCGCCAGAACCGGCCCAGCCTCTACCACCCCTGCCGTCCCAAGCCGCGCCCGCTGGTCGACGCCGAGCTCCGGTTCGAAGCGGCCGAGCGAATCGGGGCGACCGGCGTGATCGACGAGCTGACCGACGCTGGGCTCGCCGGCCTGATCGAGCGGATCCGGGGCTGCGAGGCCGAGTCGATCGCGGTCTGCCTGCTCTTTGCCTTCCGCGACCCGAGCCACGAGATGCGGATCGCCGAGGCGCTGCGCGAGCAGCTGCCGGGCGTCCACGTCTCGGCCTCGCATGAGGTGCTGCCCGCCTTCCGCGAGTACGAGCGCTTCTCGACCACGGTGATCGACGCCTACCTCTCCCCCCTGCTCGGCCGCTATCTGACCGCCCTCACGGATGCCTGCCGGAGCAGGGGACTCCCGAGGCCCGAGGTGATGCGCTCCTCTGGCGGCACGGCGGAGGCTGCGGAGGCCGCGCGCGCCGGGGCGTGGAGCGTGCTCTCCGGGCCCGCCGGTGGCGCCGTCGGCGCCGCCCTGCTGGCTACCGCGGCGGGGGAACCCGACGCGATCGGCATCGACATGGGCGGGACCTCCTGCGACGTCTGCGTGGTGGACGCGGGGGAGGTCCGGCGCACCGACGCCCGCGACATCGATGGTCGGCCGATCCAACTGCCGATGGTGGACGTCCACACCGTGGGCGCCGGAGGCGGCTCGATCGCCTGGCGCGACGCCGGCGGCGCCCTGCGCGTCGGCCCGCGGTCGGCCGGGGCCGAGCCCGGTCCCGCCTGCTACGGGCGCGGCGGCGCCGAGCCGACGGTCACCGACGCCAACCTGCTGCTCGGCTACCTCTCGCCCGAGTCCGTGCTCGCGGGCGGTGTCGCCCTGGAGGTGGACGCGGCGCGGCGGGCGGTCGCCTCCCTCGGTGACGAGCTCGGCCTCGGCGAGATCGAGACGGCAGAGGGGATCGCCCGGGTGGCGAATCAGGAGATGATCCGGGCGCTGCGGGTGGTGACGGTCGAGCGGGGCGTCGATCCCAGGGATTACGCCCTGCTGCCCTTCGGCGGTGCGGGACCGATGCACTCCGCCGCCCTCGCTCGCGAGCTGGAGATTTCGCGGATCGTCTGCCCGCGCGCCAGCGGCGTCCTCTCTGCGCTCGGCCTGATCGCCGCCGGCCACCGGCGGGACACGGCCCGGACCGTCCTGCTCTCTGGCGGGGAGATCGACTCCGAGCGGATCGCCTCCGAGGTCGCATCGCTGAGCGAGCCGCTGTTGCGCGGCATGGAGGGAGCCGAGCTCGAGGTGGTCTACGAGCTGCGCTACCGCGGGCAGGCCTTCGAGCTGCCCATCCCGGGCCCGGCCGAGCCCGATCCGGCCCGCCTCGCGGAGGACTTCGCGCGAGAGCACGAGGCCCGCTACGGCTACCAGGACCCCGAGGGCGAGCTCGAGCTGGTCACGATCCGGGTGGCCGCCGTCGAGCCTGGCCCGGAGCCGCGTCCGCGGGCGGCCGGTGACGGGAACGTCGCCGAGGGGGAGCGCGAGGCGCGCTTCGACGGCACCTGGGTGAGGACGCGGGTGCTTCGCGGCGAGCCGGGGGGCGGCTTCGAGGCGCAGGGACCCTGCGTGTTCGAGCTCCCCGAGGCGACGCTGGTTCTCCCCCCCGGTTGGACCGCCTCCGTGGACGAGGCGGGCACGATCAGCGCGAGGGTGCTCCGATGATGCGAGGGCGCACCGCAGGAGCGACCCGTGTTGAGTTGGAGCAGCGACCCGTTGTGAGGCGAAGCCGGTGACCGAGCCGGCCAAGGGACTGGATCCCGTCGCCCTGCAGGTGATGACCGGCGCGCTGCGGGCGGCCTGCGACGAGATGGGCGCGGTGCTGATCCGCTCGGCTCACTCGCCGAACATCACCGAGCGCCACGACTGCTCGACGGCCCTCTTCGATCCGGAGGGGGAGCTCATCATGCAGGCCGAGCACATCCCCGTTCACCTCGGCTCGATGCCCGACGCCGTGGCGGCGATCGTCGGCGAGGAGCACCGCGACGGCGATCTCTGGATCCTCAACGACCCCTATCGAGGCGGCACCCACCTCCCCGACATCACGCTGATCTCGCCGATATTCATGTCCGCCGGCTCCTCCGCTTCGCGTCCGGGGCCGGCCTCGTCAGGCTCGCTGATCGGCTTCGCCGCCAGCCGCGCGCATCACGCTGACATCGGGGGGCCCACGCCGGGCGGCATGCCGGCGCTCTCGGTGACCCTCGACGAGGAGGGCGTGGTGATCCCGCCGACGCGGGCCGACGACCGCGAGCTGCGCGAGCTCGCCGGCCAGATGCGCCGACCCGAGCAGCGCCTGGCGGACCTGCGAGCCCAGCGCGCCGCGAACCTGACCGGGATCCGCAGGCTCCGGCAGCTCGCCGAGCGCCACGGCCCCGACCTCCTCCGCACCGCGACCGCGGAGATCCTCGACTACGCGGAGCGGCGTACCCGGGCCGCGCTCTCGGAGATGCCGGACGGCGAGAGCATCGCCGAGGACCTGCTCGAGGGACGCGACGGGGACATCGCCCTCCGCCTGCGGGCGACGGTGCGGGACGACTCGCTCGAGCTCGATTTCGGCGGCAGCGCCGAGCAGGTCGCCGGCAACCTCAACTGCCCGCTCTCGGTCACCAAGGCCGCGTGCTTCTACGCCGTCCGCGTCGTCTGCGATCCGGACGCGCCGCCGTCGGCCGGCGCCTGGCGGCCGGTGACCGTCAGCGCCCCATCGGGGTCGCTCCTCAACGCGCTTCCCCCCGCCGCCGTGGTCGGAGGCAACGTCGAGACCTCCAGCCGGGTGGCCGATCTGGTCTTCGCCGCCCTCGCCTCCTTCGCCCCGGTGGGTGCCGCCGGGCAGGGCACGATGAACAACCTGACGCTCTCGGGCGAGGACTGGACGTACTACGAGACGATCGGCGGCGGCCAGGGAGCCTGCCCGGGCGCCGACGGGCCGAGCGCCGAGCACGTGGCGATGTCGAACACGCTCAACACGCCGATCGAGTCCCTCGAGACGGATTTCCCGCTGCTGGTCCGCGAGCTCTCGGTGAGGCGCGGCAGCGGCGGCCGCGGCAGATTTCGCGGGGGCGAGGGGATCGTCCGCGAGCTGGAGGCGACCGAGCCGATGCGGTTCACGCTGATCGCCGAGCGACGCCGCCATGCCCCGCCTGGCCGCGAGGGAGGCGACCCCGGCGCGCCCGGCGTCGACTTGCTCAACGGCCTGCCGATCCCCGCGAAGGGCGAGGGAGGGCTCTCACCGGGCGATCGGCTTCGGATCGAGACCCCGGGAGGCGGTGGGTACGGCTCCGAACCAAATTCTTAGCGATCGCTCGCGAATTTCCGCTCCGTGCGTCGATTGGCCGGTCAACCAGGATTCGCACCGCATGGGAATGGGCTATCCGACACTTACAACTAAGCCTCTGAGTTTGTGACAAACGATCACAAGCCTTGTCAAAGCCCACTTCGTCCTCTAGACTGCTCGCCTCCGAGGGGGCTCCGATGAGCCAAGGGCCCGCCACAGCGGGACCCGTCAGATGTAGGAGCATCCCGCCCCCGTCTTCGAACCAAATCCGATCACTACCTAATTCTCATGCCGATTGCTTTCAAAGAGTGGGCCGTGACCGTGCGAGCGCTGGCGGAGGGCGAGCAGCTGGTCGCTCTGCGCAAGGGCGGAATCCGGGAGGAGAACAAGCACTTCGAGGTCGAGCACGACCAGTTCTTCCTCTATCCGACCTTCGACCACCAGCGGAACGATCTGGTCCGCGAATCCCACCATCCCGAGCTCCGTCGCGCCCTCGAGGAGGGCGTCTGGCCCGACGAGGAGCCGCCCCCCGGGCGCTGCTCCAGGACGGCGGCATCCCGCAGCCCGACCGGGTGCGGATCCGCAGCTGGGCCGAGATCACCGATCACTTCACGACCGACGACCACCGCGTCGTCGAGGCACTGACGCCGTTTCACATCTGGACCTCCGACTACGCCCAGAAGCGGCTCGCGTGGAAGCGGAACCACCCGCTGCACGTCCTGCTCCTCCGGGTGCACCGGATCCCGCGGCCCGTGACCGTCCGCGTCAAGGACGAGCACCATGGCTGCCGCTCGTGGGTCGAGATCGATCGGGATCTTCCCTTCGAGGGAACGCCGGTGATGGCCGACGAGGAGTTCGAGCGCGCCGCCGGGGCGATCCGCGAGATCTGCCAGGGCGAGCTCGTCCTCGCATAAGCGGCTGCCGCTGCAGGCACTGAGAGACGCTGAGCGCGCCCTGCTGATCGGCATGGGCGGGGGCGGTGACGTGGTCGGCGCCCTCGCCGTGACGGACCTGCTCGAAGCGCTTGAGACCGACTGGGTGCTCGGCGGCGTCGCCTGGGAGCGCTCGCCCATCGATCCGCGGCCGGGACCCCGCTCGCTGGACGAGATTCGCGGCGGCCACCGGTGCGGCTCCGCCGCGGTGCTCACCGAGGGCGGGACCACGAGCGTCGACGGAGTCGAGTTCTCGGAGTCCCGGATGGCGGGCCACCTCGGCAAGCCGACCCTGCTGCTCGACATCAACGGGGGCCCGCGCTCCCTGGCCATCGGGCTCGCTGAGGCGGCGACGGAGCTCGAGTGCGACGCGATCATGGTGCTCGACGTCGGCGGGGACGTGCTGGCTCACGGCGGCGAGCCGGGACTGGCCAGTCCGCTGTGCGACGCGGTCGTGTTGGCCGCGACCCTGTTCCTGCAGAGGGGCGCCGAGCGACCGAAATCCGAC
This sequence comes from uncultured Solirubrobacterales bacterium, assembly GCA_963833375.1. Classification (GTDB taxonomy): domain Bacteria; phylum Actinomycetota; class Thermoleophilia; order Solirubrobacterales; family 70-9; genus DASUPK01. Next base: position 452,751 of record CAWHXR010000010.1, on the reverse strand, counting down.
CTCGGCTGGCACGGCGAGGTGATCGCGGCGGTCTACGGGCCCGGCTGCGACGGGGAGCTGACGCCCGAGGAGGTGCTCGAGCGGATCACTCAGCTCCAGTCCGCCGGCGCCCTGCTCGGCGCCTGGGGCCTCACCCCGCGGGCCTGCGAGCTGGTCGAGGCGGCCGCCGAGGTGGTGCCGACCGAGGCCAGCCTGCAGGCGGCCCGCTGCGCGCGGGGTGAGCGCGGCAGCGTCCCGATCCGGGGCGGCAGAAGGGACGTCGAGCTCGGTCCGCTCGGTGCCCTCACCTTCTTCTTCGATCCGGCCGGCGCGGCGAAATCGGGGGTGCCACTGGCCACGGCGGTCTCGCCCGCGGCCAGCCTGGAAGAGGCGCACGAGGCACTCGTCGAGCTTGGGGTGAGCACCGAGCTCGAGCTGGAGCGGGCCCGCGCCCGCCGATAGAAGGGCAGCCACAAACACCGCTCCACAATCGGCGGCCACGGACACCGCTCCACAATCGGCGGCCACAAACACCGCCGCCGAATCTACGCCGGGGCACGCGAGTAGCCTGGGAGGACCGCCCGGGGCCCGCCCATGACCTGGATCGAGACCGACTCGCTGAGCTTCACCGCGCGTCACGACGACGCGGACCTCGCCTGCGCCCACCGGGTCCTCGACTCGCTCGAGGACCTGCGGCTGCGGCTCGAGGACCGCTTCGACAAGGCCCCCGGGAACGTCACGGTCATCCTGCACGACAACCCGGCCTGGCTCTCGGCCGCGCACCCCCTGCTGCCGGCGGTGCGCTGGTCGGCCGCGCCGGCCGCCAGGCGCTACCTGGCCGGCTGGCCCATGGCCGGCGAGATCCACACGCTGAACGATTCCTGGATGGAGCGGCGCTCCGCCGGCGAGGACTCGCTGCGCGCTCTGCGCGGCACCGCCGAGCGGATGTACTGCCAGATCGTGCTGGCGGCGAACAACCCGGCGATGCCGCCGATGTGGACCCCGCGCCGCTTCATCACCTACCTGCGCTGGGCCTGGCTGATCGAGGGAGCGGCCCAGTACTTCACGGGCCAGACCTCCCTGTTCCGCGCCGCCGTGATCACGAGACTGCGGGAGGGGGAGCGCCCGGCGTTCCCGCCGAGCCGCCGCGACGCCCTGATCCTCGGCGGCACGATCTTCGACATGCTCGACCGGCACGGCGGCCCCGATGCCTGCGTGCGGATGGCCTCACGACTTCACCGCGCGGGCCCGCGGGGCAACCTCGAGCTCGCCTTCGAGGCCCGGATGCGGGAGATCGAGCGGGTCTGGCGCATGCATCTCGACGAGATCCTCTACCCGCAGTCGGAAGCGCTCGAGGCCCCGTCGCTGAGCGATGCGCTCAAGAGGCCGGACCTGGACCTCGGCCTCGGGTCTCCGCCCGATTTCAGCTTCGACCCGACCCGTCCCCGTCGCTCACGAGGTGAGCTGGTAGAGGACGAAGACCAGCAGCGCCGCGAGTCCCACCGCGATCAGTACGCCGACCGCGAGCCGGAGCGGCGACCCGATCCCCGGCAGTGAGCCGGCTTCGGCCTCCACGGTCAGCATGTCGGCGCCGCGGAGCACGTCCCGCGCCGCCTCATAGCCGGACTCAGGGACGAGCACGTCGCGCGGGCCCGCGGCGAGGAAGTCCGGGACGTCGAACCCGCGCGCACGGCGGAGCATCGAGGGGATGCCCTGGTCGAGCAGGATCCCCTGGATCATCTCCCCGTCCGCCAAGTTGCGGGCCCCCGTCACGCGGACCAGGTCGCCCCGGGCGTACTGGGGGCGTACCTTTCGCGCCCGCTCGTGGGCGGGGGTGACCGGCTCCTCCTCGCGGGTTCCGGCATAGACCAGGGGCATGCCGCAGTTGCGGCAGAACCGCTCGCTCAGCGGGTGCGCCAGCGCGCACCGCGGGCAGACCAGCGGGTCGGCGCCCGTGGACTCGGTCACAACGGAGACTCCCGGGTCACTCGACGGCGAGGTCGACCTCGTTGACCTCGCCGTCCTTGATGCTGTATCCGCGCAGATCCTTCTCGCCGTCCGCGAGCGAGACGATCAGGTAGAGGGTGTCGGGATAGGCCGCCAGGTTGATGTCGGTCTGCGACGGATAGGCCGGGCTCGCCGTATGGGAGTGGTAGATCGCCGACAGCTCCTCCCCCCTCTCGTCCATCTCGGTCATGATCCGGAACTGATCCTGGGGATCGAGGTTGTAGCGCAGGGGGCTGGCCTCGGCGTTGTGCGCGCGGTAGACCGTCTTCGCCACGTCGTCGGTGCCGCCGATCAGCCCGCAGCACTCGTTCGGCGCCTCCTCGCGGGCGTGCTCGAGCAGCTCGTCGTAGATTTGCCTCGGGATCCGCATCCGCGTGAAGTTAGTCGTCCTAGTAGAAGACCACGCCCTCGCGGCGGGGCGGCTCGCTGAGATCGCCGGCCTCGTTGCCGATCAGGTCCGAGTCCTCGCGGCCCCGCTCCCAGAGGAGGTCGTCGAGCACGGGCGGCGCGATGCCCGCCTGCTCGGCCACCTGCTTGAAGGCGTCCCTGGTTGCCTCGCGGACCTCTTCGACGTCGCCCTCCGTAACGAGCCCCGAGCGCAGCGCGAGCCGCATCAGGACGTTGTCGGCGGAGACCTCCCAGTTCTCCGGGTCGGAGACGGTCAGCCATCCCCGCCGCTCCCAGATCTTGCAGACGAGGAGGGCCTTCTTTCGCAGCGGATCGGCGAACGCGTCGAACTCGCTGAGGCGGACCAGGGCGCCGCCCTGCCCGGCGAGCTTGCCTCCCGAGGCCTCGATCAGCTGCTCGGCCTGGCCGCCGTAGTCCTTCAGCATTCGCTTGGCGAGATCGTCCCAGAGCTTCGCCCGGCGCTCGGGATCCTGAAGGGAGTCCTGGCCCGCGCGGAAGACGGCTGCGATCGCCTCCGCCGGAACGCCCATCAGGGAGCGTGCCGTGAGGGCGCCCGGCGCTCGGCGCTCGGCCCGCAGGCCGAGGGCCCAAAGCAGCGCGCTGCCCTCGTAGGGCCCCTCGCCGTCCACCAGGTGGGGCTCGGTGTAGCCGGTCTGGTGGTCGATCGCGGCGAGGAAGAGGGCCGCGTCGGGATGCGGAACCTCCTCGAACGTCGGCGGCTCGTAGTCCGCCGCCAGCTCCTTCACGCGCGCGACCACGCGCTGCACTGCATCCGGATTCGGTGTCACCGGCTAGGAAGCTCCGAGCGGTCCCGCTACCACCAGACGGTGGAGTCGATGTCCTTGAGCTCCTCGATCGGCTTGGTGTAGATGCCGCTCGAGAGGTACTTCCAGCCGTCGTCCGGGACCAGGAAGACGACGTTGCCCTCGTGCAGCTCCCCGGCGATCCGGTTGGCCACGTAGGCGATTGCGCCGGCGGAGATCCCGGCGAACATGCCCTCCTCGTGGAGAAGCTTCCGGGTCCAGAGGATCGAGTCCATGTTGGAGACCATGATCTTCCGGTCAAGCAGGCTGAGGTCGATGATCGGCGGGATGAAGCCGTCCTCGAGTGAGCGCAGCCCCTGGACCAGCTCGCCCTGCATCGGCTCGGCGGCGACGATCTTCGTCTCGGGGTTGTGCTCCTTGAACCGTCGCCCGTTGCCCATCAGCGTCCCGCCGGTGCCGAGGCCGCCGACGAAGGCGGTCACCTCGTCGAGCTCGTCGAGGATCTCCTGCGCGGTGCCCTCGTAGTGGGCGCGCGGGTTGGCCTCGTTCCCGTACTGGTAGGGCATGTAGTACGAGGCGTCGGCCTCGGCCATCTCCAGCGCGAGCTCCACGGCGCCGTTCGAGCCCTTGGCGCCCTCCGAGTAGACGATCTCGGCGCCGTACATCTGCAGCAGCTGGGTCCGCTCCGCGGTCACGTTGTCGGGCATGACCACCTTCAGCGGATAGCCCTTGCGCCGGCAGATCATCGCCAGCGAGATCCCGGTGTTGCCCGAGGTGGGCTCGAGGAGCGTGTGGCCCGGCTCGATCGCGCCGCGCTCCTCGGCGTCGTCGATCATGAACTTGGCGACGCGGTCCTTGACGGAGCCGGTCGGGTTGCGGCCCTCGAGCTTGGCCCAGAGGCGGACCTCGGGCTTCGGCGTCAGGCGGGGGAGCTCGACCAGTGGCGTGTTGCCGATCGCCTCGAGGATGTTCTCGAAGTGGCCCCCGCAGGGCCGATTGAGCAGTGGTTCGGTGCTCATCTCCAAGACAGCATACTTCAGAAAGTGAAGTAGTACGGCGGTTCCGGCCCGCGAGCTCCGAGCGGCGTAGTCCCGAGCATTCTCGGCTCAACGGCGCTCAGATATCGTCCAGTCCCGTACCCCAGCCCCCAAGGGGAGGAGATAGATGAAACCCCGACCTACTGCATGGATCGCAGTGATCGCTTTCGCCGCCGTCACGGTGGCAGCGGGCTGCGGCAGCAGCAACAACAACAGCACCACCTCAGGCTCGCGAATCACGCGACGCCGAACATCAACGTCCCTAAGGACCCGAAGATCGCCGCCGAGGTCCCGCAGGCGATCGCCTCGACGGGACGAGCTCACGGTTGCCGCCGACGCGACCTATCCGCCGAATGAGTTCATCGCGACCGACGGAAACACGATCATCGGGATGGACGCCGACCTGGCCAAGGCCATCGGCCAGGTGATGGGCCTGACGGCAAAGGTCTCAGAACGTCACCTTCGACAGCATCATCCCCGGCTTGGCCGCCGGGCAAGTACGACCTGGGATGTCATCGTTCACGGACACCAAGGAGCGCGAGAAGACGGTCGACTTCGTCACCTACCTGATCGTACGGCACGCTCTTCTACACGAACTCGGACGGACCGACGATCACCTCCCTGGACCAGCTCTGCGGCCACAAGGTGGCGGCGGAGAAAGGCACCACCCAGGCCGACGACGTCGACGGCGCAGATCAAGAAGTGCACGGACGCGGGCAAGCCCGGCGTCACCGTCCAGGTCTTCCCCGACCAGAACGGCGTCAACCTGGCGCTCTCCAGCGGCCGGGCCGACGTCGCCATGGCCGATTCGCCGGTGGTCAAGTACCTCGTCGACCAGTCGGACGGCAAGTTCAAGACCGTCCGGCTCGCCCTACGGGACCGCGCCGTACGGGATCGCGATTCCCAAGGACAGCGGCATGACGCAGCCCGTGCTCGACGCCGTCAAGGCGCTGATGGCCGACGGCACCTACAAGAAGATCCTGGACTACTGGGGTCTGACGGGCTCGATCAGCAACCCGCAGGCTCAACGCAAGGGTCTAGCACTAGCGAAATGATGTGCCGGTGGCCTCTGCTCCCGGCAAGACAAAGACATGAAGCGACCGGAACCGCCTGACGAGATCCAGGCGGTTCCGGTTCGCCACCGCCGGCAGTGGATCGCGGCCGGGATCGTCGCGATCGTCGTCGCTGGGACTGGTCCGCTCCGCGTCGACCAATCCCCGCTTCCACTGGAGCGTCGTCGGCGACTATCTGTTCGACAGCCGGATCCTCGACGGCCTCGTCATGACCCTGGAGCTGACGGTGCTGGCGATGGCGATCGGGATCGTCCTCGGGGTCATCCTCGCCCTGATGCGGCTCTCGCCGAATCCGCTGCTGAGCAGTGCGAGCTGGGTCTACATCTGGTTCTTCCGGGGCACGCCGTTGCTCGTGCAGATCCTGATCTTCTTCAACATCGCCGCTCTGTATCCGACGATCGGCCTCGGCATCCCGTTCGGTCCCTTCGTTTGTGCACCTGGACGCCAACACCATCATCACCCCGTTCGTCGCCGGGATGCTCGCCCTCGGCCTGAACGAGGGCGCCTACATGTCGGAGATCGTCCGCGCCGGGATCATCTCGGTGGACGAGGGGCAGACCGATGCCGCCAAGGCGCTGGGAATGACGCGACTTCAGACCATGCGACGCGTTGTGCTGCCCCAGGCGATGCGGGTGATCATCCCGCCGACCGGCAACGAGACGATCTCGATGCTGAAGAACAGCTCCGCTGGTCAGCGTGATCGCGGTGACCGAGCTGCTCTATGCCGCGCAGCTGATCTACTCCGTGAACTATCAGGTGATCCCTCTGCTGATCGTCGCCAGCATCTGGTACCTGGCCGCGACCACGGTGCTCTCGATCGGCCAGTACTACCTGGAGCGCCACTTACGGTCGCGGAGCGCCCCGGCGAGCAGATCGCTCAACCCTGCTCCAGCGGATTCGACGCGGCATCGTGGCGCCGTCACGCCGAGGTCCGCCGCAGGCCCAGGGGACGCCTCCCGGAGCATCCGCGTGAACATTGTAGCTGAGCCGATGGTGAAAGCCGAATGCGTGCGAAAGCGCTTCGGGCCGCTCGAGGTCCTGAAGGGCATGTCGCTCGAGGTCGCCCCGCGAGAGGTCGTCTGCATGATCGGTCCCTCGGGCTCCGGCAAGTCCACCTTCCTGCGCTGCGTCAATCACCTCGAGAAGATCGATGGCGGCCGCCTCTGGGTCGACGGCGAGCTGGTCGGCTACCGGCAGAAGGGCGACAAGCTCTACGAGCTGCGGGAGATGGAGGTCGCGCGCAAGCGCGCCGAGATCGGGATGGTCTTCCAGAGCTTCAACCTCTTCCCTCACATGACCGCCCTCGGGAACGTGATCGAGGCGCCGATCCGCGTCAAGGGTCACCACAAGCGAGAGGCCGCCGCGCAGGGCCGCGAGCTCCTCCACCGCGTCGGGCTCGAGGACAAGATCGACGAGTACCCCGCCCGCCTCTCGGGCGGCCAGCAGCAGCGCGTGGCGATCGCGCGGGCGCTCGCCATGCAGCCGAAGCTGATGCTGTTCGACGAGGTGACCAGCGCCCTCGACCCCGAGCTGGTCAAGGAGGTGCTCGATGTGATGCGCGCCCTGGCGCAGGAGGGATGACGATGATCGTGGTCACCCACGAGATCGGCTTCGCCCGCGACGTCGGCGACCGGGTGGTCTTCATGGACGGCGGCGTGATCGTGGAGGAGGGCCCCGCCAAGGAAGTGATCGAGAACCCGAAGGAGGAGCGCACCAAGCGCTTCCTCGGCCTGGTCCTAGAGCATCTGAGCCTCCGGCCATGGCGGGCAGGATCACCACGGTGTCCGACTCCGAGGCGCCGGTGTCGAGGCCGTCGAGCACGCGCACGTCCTCGTCGTTCAGGTAGACGTTGACGTAGCGGTTGAGCTCGCCCTCCGGCGAGAAGAGCTGGTCCTTGGTGGAGGGGTAGCGCTCGGCGAGCGCCCGGAGGGCATCGCCGACAGTCCCGCCCTCGACGGAGACCTCGGCTTCGCCATCGGTCTGCGGGCGCAGCACGGGTGGCACCTTGATCGTCGGCATGGGCGGGAAACCTAGCGGGTAGCGGGCCGTCGCTCAGGCTGCGCAGAAGAGCTCGTAGTCGGGGAACTTGCCCATCTCCGACTCGGGGATCTCCTCCGCGTTCGGGCCGCAGATCGGGCACTCGGGGTCGCGGCGGACCTTGAGCTCGGTGAACCTGGTCCCGAGCGAGTCGTAGAGGAGCAGCCGGCCGATCAGCGGCTCGCCGATGCCGATCACGAGCTTGATCACCTCGTTCGCCTGCAGCAGGCCCATCACGCCGGCCATCACCCCGAGCACTCCGGCGGCGCCGCAGCTCGGGGCGAGCTCGGCGGGCGGCGGGGTCGGGTAGAGGCAGCGGTAGCAGGGGCCCTCGAAGGGCACGAAGGTCGAGATCTGGCCGTCGAAGGCGAGGATCGACGCCGAGACCACCGGCTTGCGCAGACGCACGGAGGCGTCGTTCAGCAGGTACCGGGTCGGGAAGTTGTCCGCCCCGTCGACGATCACGTCGTAGTCGGAGATGATGTCGATGATGTTGGAGGCGTCGAGCCGGGTACGGTGCTCCACCACCTTCACGTCGGGGTTGAGCTCCTCGATCGTCTTGCGGGCCGACTCCGTCTTGGGCTGGCCCACGCGCGTCGTGTTGTGGATCACCTGGCGCTGCAGGTTCGACTCGTCGACCTCGTCGTCATCGACCAGGCCGAGCGTCCCGATCCCGGCGGCGGCCAGGTAGAGCGCCGCGGGGGCACCGAGGCCGCCCGCGCCGACCAGCAGCACCTTGGCGTTCAGCATCTTGAGCTGGCCCTCGACGCCGACCTCGGGCAGGAGGGTGTGGCGCGAGTAGCGCATTGCGCTGCTCGGCGGCTCATGCCCTCGGGCATGACGACGGGCAGGCCGCTCGGCCTCCCAGGCCTTGATGCCCCCGCGACGGACGCGGCGTTCTCGAAGCCGAGCTCGCGGACAGCTGCGTCGGCCGCGCGGCCGAGCGGTTGCCGAGGCGCAGTAGAGGATCACTCGCTTGGAGCGATCCCGGGACGACCTCCTCGATCCGCTCGGCGACTCGGCCGTGCCGGACCAGCTCGGTTCCGCCGTCGATGTGCGCCTCGACCGGATTCCTGCGGTTGTCGGCTCGCGCGTGTCGACCAGCGCGACGCCTCCCCCTCGCGAGCTCCTCCCGGCCTCGGCGGGATCGACCTCCTCGATCCTTGCTTGACCTGCTCGATGGTCTCGGTGCTGGCCATCAGGTTGTGTCCTCCTCGCCTTCCAAGTGTGTCTCGGCCTCCTCGGCGCCGACCGTGATCTCTCCCTCGACGGGATACCCGAGATCGCTCCAAAGCTTTGCACCGCCGATGATCGAGGCGACGTTCTCGAAACCGTGCTCGTTGCCCAGCGCGTCGGCGGTCCGCGCCGAGCGGTTGCCCTCGCCGCAGACCAGGATGACGCGATCCTGCGGTCCCGCGCCCGCCTTCTCGATCGCCTCGACGTAGGCGTCCTCGTGGGCCTCGCGGCCGCTCTCGCCGGCGGGGACGTTGACGGCGCCCTCCAGGTGCCCGGCCTCGTAACGCTCGGGGTCACGGACGTCGACGAGGAGGGCGCCGCCATCGATCTCCTCTCGCGCGGCGGGAGGCAGGAGCTCCTCGATCCGGCTCTTGACCAGCTCCAGGGGCGGCGGAACGTATTTGCGGGGCATTTCCACGGAACTCATATTCCCAAATCCTGATCGGGTTTCATTACTTCAAAAAGTATAGCCGGAGAGGGCCCCCGCAGGCTAACCGTCGAATACGCCGCCGCCGAGCTCGGGCGGCAGCGCTTTCGGCCCATCGGGATAGATGGTGGCGAGCAGCTCCTCGCTCATCTCGAGGGTGTTCGCCCCCTCGGGCGGGGCCCCGACCACCAGCCAGAGCGCGTCCGTGTCGCTGTCGTTGAAGAGCTGCCGGACGTGCTCGGGCTCCACCAGCAGGGCCGAGAGAGGTCTCAGGGTGAGCACCTCGTCGTCGACCCTCACCCTGCCCTCTCCCTCGAGCAGCACATACAGCTCGTGCTGCTGTACGTGCCGGTGCCTGGTGGACGCCTGACCCGGTTGCAGCCGCCAGAGGCGCGCACCCAGGGTCTTCGCCTCGAGCTGCTTGGCGAGATCCGTGTTCTCGACCTTCATCTGGTTCGAGGGACGCCAGAAGGCGTCCCCCGAGTGCATGACCTGGTAGCTCATCCCGACGGCTCTGCGGGCTGGCCGGACTCTGCGGATTCGCGTCTAGCCGATCGACGGCCGCATCTGACGGAGCCGGCGGACACGCTCCTCGATCGGGGGGTGCGTCGAGAAGAGCGCCGCGAAACCGCCACCGTGGAACGGCTTGACGATGTAGAGCGGCTCCGTCGCCTGGTTCACCTGCATCGGAACCGCCTGGGCGCCCTGCTCGAGGCGGAGCAGCGCCGAGGCCAGCGACTCCGGGTTGCCGCAGATCTCGGCACCCGTCGCGTCGGCCGAGAACTCGCGCTGGCGCGAGATCGCCATCTGGATGATCCCCGCCGCGAGCGGCGCGAGCAGCACCATCGCGATGGCGGCGACCGCGCCGAGTGGCGAGTCGTCTTCACCGCCGACCCACAGCAGCATGTAGGCGATCCAGGTGATCGCCGTGCCGATCGCGGACGCCACCGACTGCAGCAGGATGTCGCGGTTCCGCACGTGGCCGAGCTCGTGCGCCAGGACGCCGCGGAGCTCGTCCTCGCTGAGCAACTTGCGGATGCCCGCCGTCACCGCGACCGCCGAGTGATTCGGGTTGCGGCCGGTGGCGAAGGCGTTGGGCTGCTCCTGCGGGATCACGTAGAGCTTCGGCATGGGCAGGCCGGCGCGCGTGGTCAGGTCTCGGACCATCTGATAGAGCCTGGGGTCCTCCTGCTCGGAGACGGGCTTGGCGCGGGCGGCGGCGAGCGCGATCCGGTCGCTGAACCAGTAGGCGCCGAGGTTGAAGAGCAGGGCGAGGACCAGGAAGCCCGCGGCACCCTTGGGCCCTCCGATCAGGGCGCCGATGACGACGAGCAGTCCGCCGAGCCCGGCCATCAGCAGTGTCGTCCGGATCGTCGCGCCGAAGTTGGAGCGCTTGGTGGTGGTCATCTCGGTGATCTCCTTTGGGAGAGAAAGGTCTTGGCGAGCAGTATACGGAGCCGTCTCAACGGGCAATAAGAGTTCGTCACAGCCCAGGATCGTCACGTCCTGCTACTTTCTCATCTTGTGACAACCACGAAACGCCGCAGCGAGCGCCAGCAATGGAATCCGGATCTCGGCGTTCTCGCCAGCCAGCTCACCTTCTCGCTTCAGGAGGAGCTCTTCGCCCGGCTTGCGGAGGCGGGCTACGACGATCTCCATCCGCGTCATTGGGCGGTGCTGGCCTACCTCGACGAGGACGGCATCCGCGCGACAGAGCTGGCGCGCCTCTCCGGCCGGCACAAGCAGATAGTCGGTCGCCTGATCGACGAGCTCGAGGAGCTCGGCTACGTGGCGCGGGCTCCGGACCCCGCCGACCGGCGCGCCAAGCTGATCGTCCCGACCATGCGCGGGCTCGACCAGCTCCGCCGGGGCGACGAGATCGTCGCCGAGATCGAAGCGCGCCACGCCGCGGCGATCGGGGGCCGCAACTACGCGGCGTTCAGGGACGCGTTGCGCGGAGTCGTCGCGCGGTCACGCGTGACCGTCACGCGGGTCTGATGCGGAACCTCTGCTCGTCCACCCGTTCGACCGAACTGCCAAGCGACCGGCAAGCATCCGTGAGCCTGCCCGCGATCCACTCCGCATCGGCACCGTGCGCGAGCCCCGTGCGGCAGTAGCGGAGACGCAGGCCAACCAGCTCAATCGGGACCTCGGCGTCTCCGGGTCGCCAAAGGGTGAAGACGCCGAGGTCGTTGCGCAGTCTGGCATCCACCGCGTAGTCGTCGAGCGAGTCCCCAAGGTCGAAGAGCACCGGGTTGGCGTTCTCCCAGCCCACCCCGTGGAAGACGTGTGCGGAGTGACCGGCCACCAGGGTCGCACCCGCCGCCAGCATCTCGGCGGCCACCTTCCGCTGCCAGCGCGCGGGATACGGGTTCATGTTCGGACCCCAATGCGGGAAGGCGATCACGAGATCGCACTCGGCCCCCAGCCGCTCCAGCTCCTCGAGCAGCCAGTTCGACGGGCCCCGAGCCAGATCTGCATATGCGATTCCGGGGTCGGCGGGTCCCGCTGCGTACTCGCCCGGGTGGTCGGAGACCGCGAGCAAGCCAACGCGCGTGACGGCGCCGGGCGTCTTCACGATGGCCCCTCGACGCGCAGCTGCCTGGGTGGCTCCGGCCCCGGCGACCTCGATCCCGGCCTCCCGCAGCAGGTCCAGCGTGTCGAGCAGCGCCCTCTCCTCGAAGTCGAGTGCGTGGTTGTTTGCGAGGCCGGCCGCAGCCACCCCGATTGCCCGTAGGGATTCCACCGCCGCCGGAGGGCCGCGAAAGAAGAACGGCTTGCCGCGGACTCGCCCGGTTTGGCTCCCGCGCTCCGAGATGCAGCATTCGAGGTTGCAGATCACGAGGTCGCAGGAGAGGCAGAGGGCCCGAAGCTCCGGCGACCAGACATCCTCCGGCGACCCGTGCGCGATCCGCTCGCCCACACCGCGGCCGAGCATCACATCTCCGAGCAGCCCAATGACCGGAACCACCCCCCAAAGTTTGCACCTGGGATAACCGACCACTCCGCTAGGATTTACCGGCGATGCTCTTTTCCACCCGAGCCGAATATGGCGTGCGGCTGATGGTCGAGCTGGGCCGCCAGGAGGATGGCGCCCCGGTGGCGCTCAGCGCGGTCGCCGAGTCGGAGCGCCTTCCGCTCTCCTACCTCGAGCACCTGGTCGCCAAGCTGCGCAAGGCCGGGCTGGTCGAGAGCCAGCGCGGCGCCCACGGCGGCTACCGCCTCGGGCGCCCCGCGGACGAGATCGAGATGCTGGAGGTGGTCCAGGCGCTCGAGGGCGCGATCGCGCCGATGGAGTGTTTCCAGCCCAACCCCGAGGGCAAGGTCTCCTGTTCGCACGAGGCCGACGGCGACGAAGCCTGCGCCACCAAGCTTCTCTGGACCCGGGTGCAGGGCGGCGTCACCAAGGCGCTCGCCGGCACGACGCTGGCCGAGCTGGTGGAGTTCTCCGACCAGCACACTGCCGCGTCCGCACCGAAGGCCGCCGCGGTCACCGCGGCGTAGCAAACGCAAATACATCTAGGAGTCGAATTGGCCGAGCTCGAGATCCGCAACCTGCATGTGACCGCTGAGGGCAAGGAGATCCTCAAGGGCGTCAGCCTCGACGTCGAGGAGGGAAGCATCCACGCGCTGATGGGGCCGAACGGCTCCGGCAAGTCCACCCTCGCCAACGCGATCATGGGCCACCCCGGCCTGGAGGTGACCGAGGGGACGATCACCTTCAAGGGTGAGGAGATCACCGAGGCCGACCCGGACGAGCGCTCCCGCATGGGCCTCTTCATGGCCTTTCAGTACCCGGTCGCGATTCCCGGCGTGACCGTCGCGAAGTACCTGCGGATGATCGTCAACTCGCATCGCGAGGCCGCCGGCGAGGAGCCGGTGAAGCTCAAGGACTTCCGCAAGGAGACCGAGGAGGCGATGGCGCTCACCAACATCCCCAAGGAGTTCTCCTCGCGCTACCTCAACGAAGGTTTCTCCGGCGGCGAGAAGAAGCGGATGGAGATTCTCCAGCTGGCGATACTGCAGCCGGCCATGGCCGTGCTCGACGAGACCGACTCGGGCCTCGACATCGACGCCCTGCGCGTCGTCGCCGAGGGCGTCAACAGGTTCGCCGGGCCCGGGATGGGCGTCCTGATCATCACCCACTACCAGCGCATCCTCCACCTGATCAAGCCCGACGCCGTGCACGTCCTCTACGACGGGCGCATCGTCAAGGAGGGCGGCCCCGAACTGGTCGCGCAGCTCGAGGAGAAGGGCTACGGCTGGATCAAGGAGGAGGTCGGGGCCGGAGCCGCGGCCTAGGCGGGTTCGCGATGGAGCCGACGGCGACAAGCGTCCCGGCCCTGGCGCGGTCGATAGAGGAGATTCGCGCGGAGTTTCCGATCCTCGGTCGCGAGGTCCACGGCGAGCCACTCGCCTACCTCGACAACGGGGCCACCGCCCAGAAACCGCTCGCGGTGATCGAGACGCTCGACCGCTACTGGCGCGAGCAGAACGCGAACGTCCACCGGGGCGTCCACACCCTCTCGGAGGAGGCGACCAGGCTGTACGAGGGCGCGAGGCAGACGCTGGCCTCCCACCTCGGCGCCGACCGCCGCGAGGTGATCTTCGTGCGCAACGCGACCGAGGCGCTCAACCTGGTCGCCTATTCCTGGGCCCGGACCAACCTCGCGGAGGGCGACCGCATCGTGTTGACCGAGATGGAGCACCACTCGAACGTGGTCCCCTGGTACCAGGCGGCCCAGGAGAAGGGTGCCCACCTGCACTGGGCGCCGGTCACCGACGAGGGCCGGCTCGACCTCGACGCGCTCGCCGCGCTCCTCGAGCGGGAGCCGAAGCTCGTCTGCGTCGCGCACGTCTCGAACGTGCTCGGCACGATCAACCCGATTGCGGAGATCGCCCGTATGGCGCACGACGCCGGGGCGCTGCTGGTCGTGGACGGCGCGCAGGCCGCGCCCAAGCTCGAGCTCGACATGGCGGAGCTGGGAGCCGACTTCTACGCGCTCACCGCCCACAAGATGTACGGCCCCACGGGGCTCGGCGCGCTCTTCGGCCGCCGCGAGCTGCTCGAGGAGATGCCGCCCTTCGTCGGCGGCGGCTCGATGATCCGCAAGGTCACGAAGGACCTGATCACCTGGGCTGACCTGCCCGCGAAGTTCGAGGGCGGGACCCCTCCGATCGGCGAGGCGATCGGCTTCGGCGCGGCGATCCGGTGGCTCGAGGAGCTCGGGCTCCCGGCGGTGCATGCTGCCGAGGTTGAGCTGACCACCTATGCGCTCGAGCGGATCGCCGAAGTGCCCGAGCTGACGGTCTTCGGTCCGCCGGCCGGCGACGACCGCGGCGGGATCGTCTCCTTCGCCATGGACGGCATGCACTCCCACGACGTCGCCGAGATCCTCGACCGTCACGGGGTGGCCGTGCGCGCCGGCCACCACTGCGCCCAGGTCCTGATGCAGCGGCTCGGCGTTCCGGCGACGACCCGTGCCAGCTTCGCCGTCTACAACACACGCGCGGAGGTCGACCGGCTGGTCGACGGGCTGCTGGACGCCCGGCGCGTCTTCGAGCTCTAGCTACGGTATGTGCGAGGGCGCTCCGTAGGCGAAGCCGAGGAGCGACCCGTTTGATGATGGACGAGCTCTACCGAGATCAGATCCTCGAGCACTACAAGCGCCCGCACCACTTCGGGCGCCTCGACGACTTCGACCTCGAGTTCGAGGACTCGAATCCGTTCTGTGGTGACGAGCAGCACGTCTTCCTCAAGCTCGACGAGGACGACAAGGTCTCCGAGGTCGCCTTCGAGGGCCAGGGCTGCGCGATCTCGACGGCGGCCACCTCGCTGCTCACCGACGAGCTCGAGGGGATGACCCGGGAGGAGATCCTCGCCCTGCCCAAGGACTTCGTCCTCGACCTGCTCGGGATCGACATCTCGGCGACGCGCATGAAGTGCGCGATGCTCGGCCTCAAGGTCGTCAAGGGGGCCAGCCTCGGGAAGGCCGCCGACTGGGAGGACGAGGGCGAGCGAGGGGACCCCGCCGAGGCGGCGCCTATCTGATCCGCTTCGCGGGGGAGAGCGCGGAGCCGCACCTCACCCCGGCGGAGGTCGACCGGGTCACCTTCGCCCGAACGACGGTCGCCCCTTGGAGCTGGGAGCCGAAGACCCACTTGCCCTTGCCGTTGGTCCGGTTGTCGGCGTAGTCGATCGGTGCCCGGTTGGGCGCTACCTCGAGCAGCAGGACCTTGCGGTTCGCGATGCAGGCCGGGTTCTTACTGGTCACCCGCCCGTGGAACGGCGGGCCCCCGGCGACCTTGAGGGTCACTCCGCTGGCGGCCGACTCCCCGGCGCCGGCGGGAGCGGCCAGCCCGACTGCGCATAGTCCGACGGCCACCGGCACAGAGATTCTCCAAATCGCCTTCATGCCAAGTCCCTTTCAATCGAACCCGCCCAGCCTAACGGCGCACAAGGTGGGATACTCGTTCCAAGGAGAAGGGGGAATGTCGGCGGAGCTCGTACAGCTCGTCCAGAATGGTTACGCCGCCTGGAACTCAGGCGACCGGAGGTGGGTGCTCGACCACATGAGCGAGGACGTCGAGTGGGTCACGCCGCCGGACGATCCGGACCCGGCCACCTACAGGGGATACGGCGGCGTCGAGAACTACTGGGCCCAGTGGCGCGCCGCCGTAGGCCAGCTCAACTTCGTGGTCGAGGAGATGATCGACGCCGGCAACGCGGTCGTGGTCGTCGCCCGGCGCCAGGGCCGGGGTGAGCACAGCGGGCTCGAGATCTCCGACCGCGTGATCCAGGTCTTCGACTTCGACGGCGACAAGTGCACGCGGGTGCGCGAGTACTACGACCGTGACGCGGCGCTGAGCTCGGTTCGCGGTGGCCGCCCGGCGGAGACCGCCGATCCGGCTGCGGAGGCGGGCTAGCAGCGGCGTGCAGCCTCCGGAGCTGACAGCCCCCGAGCGAAGACTCGAGCTGGCGCTCCGCATCTTCACGGTGTTCTTCCTTGCGCAGGCGCTGCTGTACCCGGTACTGGGGCTCTTCGCCTCCGCCGAGTTTCCCTTCGTCGCCAATTCGTTCGCCAAGGACGGGCTCTTCTGCGTCCTCTGCTTCATCGCGGCAGGCAACGTCCGGCAGAACGGCTGGGCGACCCTGCTGGTGGTGCTCGGCCACGCGCTGATCGTGGCGTCGCTGCTGCTGATGCTCGCGTTCGGAAACCACGGCAGCGTCGCCCACACCTTCGGGGAGCCGCTCGGCACCAACCTGAGCGCCACCCTGCAGCTGCTGATCTGGGTGGCCGCGGCGAGCCTCGTCGTGGTGATCCTCTTCTGGCTCTACCACTCCGCGGCCAAGGCGCGCTTCGGCCTCAAGTACCTCTGGCCTCACCAGCACACCACCGCGATGGCGATGGCCGAGGTGCTCGTGATCGGGCACGACGAAGCGCTGACGCCG
Organism: uncultured Solirubrobacterales bacterium; assembly: GCA_963833375.1. GTDB lineage: Bacteria > Actinomycetota > Thermoleophilia > Solirubrobacterales > 70-9 > DASUPK01. The sequence goes on along the minus strand of CAWHXR010000010.1, from coordinate 436,330 downwards.
GAGGAGGTGGCGGCCGGCATCGACGACTACCTCTACTCGTTCAGCGCACACGACAAGTGGAAGGCCGGCGCCACCTTCTCGATCCTCTCGATCTATCCCCTCTTCCGCCTGCGCCCGCCCTTCGCGATGATGTCGCCGGATCGCAGGCTGGCGTTCATCGAGCGCTGCTTCGTCGCGGACGTGGTCGAGCGCCGGCTCCCGAACCGGCTCCGGAAGTTCTCCCAGTCGATCCTCACCGGCGCCCAGCAGATGACGATCATCGGCTACTACCCCGATCCGCGCACGGCGGGCTCGACGGGGTACGTGCCGTTCTCCAAGCGCAAGCGCTACCCCAAGGCGATGAAGAACGTCGGCAAGTTGGCGACGTTGGACGTCAGCGAGCCGAATGAGGTGGACGCCGACCGGATCACCGCCGACGTCGCGATCGTCGGCAGCGGCGCCGCCGGGGCGGTGCTGGCGTACAGGCTGGCGGAGCGGGGACGTGAGGTGGTCCTGCTCGAGGGCGGCAAGCACGTCGACCCGCGGGACTTCACCGAGGACGAGCGCGTGCAGTTCTCGAACCTCTACTCCGACGGCGGCATGCAGATGTCGACGGACGCCCGCTTCCAGGTGCTGCAGGGGAAATGCGTCGGCGGCAGCACCGTGGTCAACAACGCGGTCTGTTACGACATCCCGCCGCACACCCTGCAGCGCTGGAACAATCCGGAGGGCCTCGACGCGGGGCTCGACGAGCAGCGGTTCCTCAAGTCCTTCAAGCGGCTCCGCAAGTGGCTGCCCGTCTACGGCCAGGAGGACAATAAGCACCTCGAGGCCGGCGGCGACAAGATGGCGGAGGGCATCAGGGAGCTGGGCCTCGACGGCGACGGCGGCGTCGTCGACGCCAACATCAAGGACTGCCTCGGCTCGGGCTACTGCAACATCGGCTGTGCCTACGGCAAGAAGCTCTCGGCGCTCGACAACATCCTGCCGCGGGCCCAGCGCGACTTCCCCGGCTCCGTGCGGATCTTCAGCGAATGCCTCGCCGAGTGGATCGAGACGAGGGGACCGCGCGCGACCGCGATCGACTGCAGCCTCTCCGACGGCCGCTCGCTGCGGGTCGCGGCCAACACCATCGTCGTCTCGGGGGGAGCGCTCGCATCGAGCCTCCTACTGCAGCGCAGCGGCGTGGGCGGGCGGCTCGTCGGCAGGAACGTGTCGTTCAACGTGGGCGCGGCGCTCACGGCCGAGTTCGACGAGCAGCTCAACTCGTACGACGGCCTCCAGATCACCCATGGGTACAGGCCGGCCGGAGAGGACCAGCTCATCCTCGAATCCTGGTTCAACCCGGTTGGAGCCCAGGCGCTCCTGATGCCGGGCTGGTTCTCGGACCATTTCCGCAACATGCGCCGCTACACGCACTTGAGCTGCATCGGCGTGGTGGTGGGATCCCAGAGCAACGCACGCGTGCGTCCCGGGCTCTTCGGGGGCGGCATGAAGCTGGAGTACGAACCCACCGAAGCCGATCTGAAGCTGATGATCAAGGGGACGAAGCTGGCGGCGCGGATCCACTTCGCGAGCGGGGCCCAGCGGGTGATGCCGATGACCTTCCGCTCCACCTCCTACTCCTCCCTCGAGCAGGTAGACGAGCTCGACGAGCTCGTCCGGGACAACACCGACATCGGGCTGCACACCTCCCACCCTCAGGGAGGGAACGCCGTCAGCAAGGATCCCGCAAAGGGCGTCGTCGACGAGCGCTTCCGCGTCCACGGCATGGAGAACGTCTACGTCTGCGACGCGAGCGTCTTCCCGTCCTCGGTCACCGTCAACCCGCAGCTCACCGTCATGGCCCTCGCCGACTACGCGGCGGGGGGCGTCGAGTAGCCGCTCCACCCGGGGCACGCCGCGCAGGGTCGCGGGCCTCGAGTAGCCGTCACCGGCGACAGCACCATGGTGCCAACCGCTAAAATCCGACCCCGAGAGTAGGAATAACGTGACTGAAGGCACTAAGCAACGGATGGACGTCTGCGCCGCGGGCGACTTGCCCAGCGGGGAGATGAAGCTGGTCGAGGCGCCCGACGGCGCCAAGATCGGCGTCTTCAACTGCGCCGGCACCCTTTACGCGATCGAGGACCGCTGCTCGCACGACGACGGCCCGCTCGCCGAGGGCCCCTTCGACGCCGACGCCTGTACCGTGGAGTGTCCGCGCCACGGGTCTATATTCGACATCACGTCCGGTCGACCCAAGACCCTCCCCGCCTACCAACCCGTCACCACCTATCCGGTGACGATCGAGGACGACACCGTAAGGCTGGAGGTTTCCTAGATGGCCACGCCCGAGACCGCAGCACGTGAGCGCCCCGCCGAGGAGCGGGAGCTCGCCGGCATCAACGCCGACTACAAGGAGAAGTTCGGATTCCACGACCCGGAGTCGGGCTACGCATACAAGTCGCCCAAGGGCCTCTCCCGCGAGGTCGTCGAGTCGATCTCCGAGTACAAGGACGAGCCGCAGTGGATGCGCGACTTCCGGCTCAAGGCCCTCGACCACTTCCTGGAGCGCCCGACCCCCCAGTGGGGCGGAAACCTCAACCAGATCGACTGGGACAACATCCACTACTTCGTCCGCGCCTCCGAGAAGAACAGCCGCGACTGGAGCGAGGTCCCCGAGGACATCAAGAACACCTTCGACCGCCTCGGCATCCCGGAGGCGGAGCGCAAGTTCCTCTCCGGCGTCGGCGCCCAGTACGAGTCGGAGGTCGTCTACCACCAGGTGAACGAGAAGCTCGAGGAGCAGGGCGTGATCTTCACCGACATGGACACCGCCCTCCGCGAGCACGAGGACCTCGTCCGCGAGTACTGGGCGACGATCATCCCGCCCAACGACAACAAGCTCGCCGCGCTCAACTCGGCCGTCTGGTCGGGCGGCTCCTTTGTCTACGTCCCGGCCGGCGTCTCGGTCGCGATGCCCCTGCAGGCCTACTTCCGGATCAACACCGAGAACATGGGCCAGTTCGAGCGGACGCTGATCATCGCCGAGGAGGGCTCGGACGTCCACTACATCGAGGGCTGCACCGCGCCGGTCTACTCGACCGACTCGCTGCACTCGGCCGTGGTCGAGATCGTCGCCAAGCCCAAGGCGCGGGTCCGCTACACGACCGTCCAGAACTGGTCGCAGAACGTCTTCAACCTCGTCACCAAGCGGGCGGTTGCCCACGAGGACGCGACGATGGAGTGGGTCGACTGCAACCTCGGCTCCAAGCTGACCATGAAGTACCCGTCGATCTACCTGCTCGGCGAGAGGGCCCACGGCGAGATCCTCTCGATCGCCTTCGCCGGCGAGGGCCAGCACCAGGACGCGGGCGGCAAGATCATCCACGCCGCACCGAAGACGACCTCGTCGATCTTCTCCAAGTCGATCTCCAAGGACAAGGGCCGCACCAGCTATCGCGGCCTGCTCGAGATCGCCAAGGGCGCCTCGGAGTCGAAGTCGAAGGTCGTCTGCGACGCGCTGCTGCTCGACGAGGAGTCGCGCTCGGACACCTACCCGACGATCAGGATCGGCGAGGACGACGTCGACGTCGGCCACGAGGCAACCGTCTCGAAGGTCGGCGAGGAGCAGATCTTCTACCTCCAGTCCCGCGGGCTGAGCGAGGAGGAGGCCTCCAAGATGATCGTCAACGGATTCATCGAGCCGATCACCAAGGAGCTCCCCATGGAGTACGCGGTCGAGCTGAACCGCCTGATCGAGCTGCAGATGGAGGGCTCGATTGGCTGAGTCGGCTGCGGCAACAGCCGCGGCCGAGCCCGACTGGTTGACCGAGCGGCGCCGCGATGGCGCCGCTCTCGCCTCAGAGCTCGGCCTCCCCAGCCAGAAGACGAAGGGCTGGGAGTTCACCGATCTGAGCGAGCTCGTCGAGCTCGACTTCGAGGTCCCGACCGAGGCCGACCCGGCCGTCCGCGAGCGGGCCGACGCTGTGCTCAACCCACCCGAGGGCGCGCCCTGCGTCGTCCAGATCGACCAGACGGTGCTCGACGGGGCGCCGCCGCAGGCAACCGGCGACGGGCCGACCAAGCCCGTCGTCGCCACGCTCGCGACGGCCGCCGAGCTTTATCCCGATCTCGTCCAGGAGCGCCTGGGGAGCCTGGTCGGATCAGACGATCCGTTCGTCGCCCGCAACGACGCGACCTGGCGCGGCGGCGCCTTCGTCTATGTCCCCGCCGGGCAGCGGCTCGAGACCCCCGCCCAGATCGAGGCGATCCACGACGCCGACCGCGCCGCGCTTGGCTTTCGCACCCTGATCGTTCTCGAGGAGGGCGCCCAGGCCGAGGTCTGGGAGCAGTGGCTCACAACGGACCACGAGCGGGCCGGCCTCTTCAACACCGTCACCGAGGTCTGGGTCGGCCCGGGCGCCAACCTCCGCTACGTCACCGCCCAGGGCCTCGGCGAGCACAGCTGGGTCTTCGCCACCCAGCGGGCCGAGGTGGAGCGTGACGCCAACCTCGACTGGGTGGCCCTCGGCTTCGGCTCCTCGCGCGGCAAGGTGCGGATGGAGACCCGCCTGGCCGGTCCGGGGTCCAGCGCCAGGGTCACCGGCGCCTACGCCGGCAATGGCTCCCAGCATCTCGACTTCGACACCACCCAGGAGCACGCGGCGCCGAGCACCACATCGGATCTGGCCTTCCGCGGCGTGCTCGAGGAGTCGGCGACCGCCGTCTGGCGCGGGATGATCCGCGTGGACCCCGGCGCCCAGCAGACGGACGCGTACCAGGAGAGCCGCAACCTGCTGCTCTCCAAGTCGGCACACGCCGACGCGATCCCCGGTCTCGAGATCGAGGCCAACGACGTGCGCTGCACGCACGCCGCGGCGGTCGCCCAGATCGACGGCGAGCAGCTGCACTACCTGCGCTCACACGGGCTGCCCGAGGAACAGGCGAAGCGCCTGATCATCGAGGGGTTCCTGGAGGCGCTGGTCGAGCGGCTCAACGAGGGACCCGTGAAGGCCGCCGTCTCCGTCGCCCTGGAGCGCCGCCTAGGCGAGATCCTGGGCGAGCGTCAGGTCCAGCCGGCGTAACGCCCTCGGCGGACCGTCACTCTGCCACGCGCCGCGCAGCGGCAGTCCGGGCGATCCCCGTCGCCGCTACGGACTGACAGCGAGCAGCTCCAGAGTCGTCATCGACGCCCGCAGTTCGCCGTCGTCCGTCGCGAGGCCTGCCAGGGCCTCGGTCGTCTCGCGCTGGTAGGCGCGCTGGGCACCCTCCGCTGCCTCCTCGAACGTCGGGGCGATCGGACCGGCGAGCACGATCGTCCTCGCCGTCTCCTGGTGGGACGGCGATAACGAGAATCAATCTCAATTGGCCGCTAGTCTTCGGGCATGCCGAAGACGGCCACCTCCGACTGGGAGAGCTCCGCGCGCGCGGCGCTGAGCGACGCCGGACACCGCGCCGGCGGAGCTCGCGAGGCGGTCGTCGGCCTGCTGGGGCACCAGAGCTGCTGCCTCTCGGCGCAGGAGATCTCGGATCGGCTGAGGCGCTCGGGGGAGGACGTCGGCATCGCCAGCATTTACCGGGCGCTCGACCTCCTCCACGAGATGGGGCTGGTGCAGCGGGTCGAGTTCGGCGAGGGGGCCGCTCGCTATGAGCCCGTCGTCCCCGGCGGCGAGCATCACCACCACGCCGTCTGCGACAGGTGCGGCCGCGTCACGGCGTTCGAGGACGAGGGCCTCGAGCGCCAGCTCGAGCGGCTCGCCGGCCGTCTGCGCCACTCGATGAGCGGGCACGACATCGTCATCCACGGCGACTGCGCTCGCTGCGCGCGGAAGTAGTGGCAATGGCCGCCGCGGCCTCGACCGCCCCCGCGATCGCCGCGCAGGATCTGACGGTCCGCTACGGACGCAAGCCGGCGCTCGAGGACGTGAGCTTCGAGATTCCTCCCAGCTCGACCGTCGCGCTGCTCGGGCCGAACGGGGCCGGCAAGACGACCCTGTTCCGGGCAGCGATCGGGCTGGCGCGGCCCAGCGCGGGCAGCATCCGGCTGGCGAGCCGGCGGATCGCCTTCGTCCCCCAGCGGCTAGACATCGAGCCCTCGTTCCCGGTCACCGTCACCGACGTCGTCAGGATGGGCCGCTACGGCGACCTGGGCTGGCTCGGGCGCTTCGGGGACCGGGACCGCGCGCTGGTCTCCTCCGCGCTGGGTGAGCTCGGCATCGAGCACCTCGCTCAGCGGCGCTTCGGAGACCTCTCGGGCGGCGAGCGGCAGCGAACCCTGCTCGCCCAGGCCTCCGCCCAGGACGCCGACGTCTTCCTGCTCGACGAGCCGTTCGCCGGTCTCGACGCCCCGACCCACGGCGCGCTCCAGCGCCTGCTGAACCGATGGCGGGAGCGGGGACGCACCATCCTGGTCGCGACCCACGACCTGGAGAGCGCCGGCCGGGACTTCGACCTCGTCCTCTGCCTCAACCGCCGGCTGGTCGCCTTCGGGCCTCCCCGAACCACCTTCACCGAGGAGGTCGTGTCGGAGACCTTCGCCGGCCACATCCTCCGGGTCGGCGAGCTGCTGGTCGACACCGCGCATCACCACCACGGAGCGGGCTGATGGGCTGGCTCATCGACCCGTTCCAGGCCGAGTTCGTCCGCACCGGCGCCCTTGCGGCGGCGGCCGTCGGCGTGATCTGCGGGGTCGTCGGCTGCTACGTGATCCTGCGCGGAATGGCGCTGATGTCCGACAGCCTCGCCCACGGCGTATTGCCCGGGGTCGCGATCGCGTTCGCGCTCACCGCGGGGGCGGCGGGCAGCAGCCCAGATCAGACGGCGATCTGGCTGGGGGCCCTCGCCGCCGGGCTGTTCACCGCCGGCGCCACCAACTTCGTACTGAGGCGGACCCGGGTGAGGGAGGAGACTGCCGCCGCCGTCGTCTTCGTCTTCATGCTGGCGCTGGGCGTGGCGATCGTCTCCCGGGTACAGGGCTACTCGGTCGACCTCACGTCCTTCCTGTTCGGGGACGTGCTGGGGGTCTCGAACGGCGAGGCGACGCTGAGCGCCGTGTTCGCGATCGCGATCGTCGCCCTGGTGCTGTTGCTCTACCGGCCGTTCCTGATGCTCTCCTTCGACCCGCAGCGGGCCGCCGCCCTGGGGCTCCCGGTCGAGCGCCTCCACCTGGCGATGCTCGTCCTGGTCACGCTTGCGGTGGTGATCGGCTTCCGCGTGGTGGGGGCGCTGCTGGTGCTCGGCCTGCTGATCGCTCCGCCCGCGACTGCGGCCCTGCTCACCAAGCGCCTGCCGGTGATGATGATCCTCTCGGCGGCGATCGCCGCAGCGAGCGCGCCGCTCGGCCTGATCCTCTCCTGGAACTTCGACCTGGCCGCCGGCGCCTCGATCGTGCTGGTCGCGGTCAGCGGCTTCGTCATCGCGCTGGCGCTGCCGGTGGCGCGGCGCTAGCTAGGGCTTCGCCTCGGACTCTTGCGCCTCCGCCTCTCGATTCTCGCGGCGCTGTTGCCTGGACGCGCTGAGCGAGGCCGCCAGCACGATCAGCACCGGCAGGGCGTAGGGAATCCACAGGTACCAGTGTCCGAGGTGGGCAAGCGGGAGCGAGGCGGCCATCGCCCGCCAAGTATGACCGTCGGGTTCCTGGTCGCGCTCTCCTTGCTGGCCGGCGCTCTCTCCGGCTGCGGAGAGGCCGGGGGCAACCACCACACGATCGCAGTGACCACCGGGATCTGGGCCGACGTGGTTCGGCAGGTGGCGGGACCGGACGCCGAGGTCGATCAGGTGATCCCCGACGGCACCAGCCCGCACGAGTTCCAGCTCAGCGCCAAGGACCGGGCGCGGATCGAGAACGACCTCCTGCTCGTCTACAACGGCGCGAATCTGGAGGCCGGGATCCCGATCTCGGACATCAAGGTCCCCAAGTTCGCGATGGCCGACCACGTCGGTCCCCTGCAGCGCTTCCAGTCGGCGGGCTCACTCGAGCACCCGAGCGCGGAGGCGGGTGCGGCAGGCGGCTATGACCCGCACGTCTGGATGGATCCGACTCGAGTCGCCAAGGCGCTGCCGGCGCTCGTGGAGACGCTGGCGAAGGCCGATCCCGAGCACGCCGCCGGGTACCGCGCCCGCGCGCGGGCCTACGCGACCCAGCTCCGCCGGCTCGACGCCGAGATGCGGCGGACGCTCGCCGCCGTCCCACCCCGGAACCGCAAGCTGGTCACCTCCCACGACGCGCTCGGCTACTTCGCCGACCACTTCGGCTTTCAGGTGATCGCGACGCCCTTCCCGGCGAGCGGACCGGACGCGGAGGCCACCGCCCAGACGGTCAACGACGTCGAGGAAGCGATCCGTCAGGCGCACGTCCCCACGGTCTTCGCCCAGGAGACCGACAACCCAGAGGTGCTGGAGGGGATCGCCTCCCGCACCGGGGTGAGAATCGAGGAGCACCTGCCGGTCGAGGCCCCCGGGGACGCCGGCGGCTACATCGGGATGCTGAGGCGCGACGCCGAGATGATCGGGGCGGGACTCAGCGCGCGGTAGCCGGCGCCTCGGCGTGGCCGAGGACAAGCACCTCCTGCCGCGCCCCCCGCCGGTAGCTAGGCGTTCGCCTGTGAGAGCAGGAAGAGCCCGAAGCAGGTGAAGCCCACCATCACCGCGAGCATGAAGTACTGCGAGCGGGATGCGTGCCGGACGTTGTCGTAGACCGCCAGGGCCCGGTCGTGGGCCAGCGTCAGCGCGAGGACGTGGCCGACCACCAGCGCGGCGACCTGGACGTACCAGACGGTATTCGACCCGACGATCCCGTAGTTGATCCCGCCGCCGGCCGTTCCGAACAGGTCGGATCCGTGGCCCAGCGGGTCCGAGAGGATGTACGTGAACTGGGCCTGCTCCTGGTAAAGGAAGGCGCTGAAGTAGTGGGCGACGATGTACGCCAGCGCGATCGGGATCAGCGTGTGTGCGAAGGAGCGCCCCAGCTCCCTGACCGGCGGCGACCCCCGGACGGTGTGCATTCCCTGGACCCCGAGCCAGTAGAGCGCGGAGACGGCGGCCAGCGTGATCAGCAGCCAGATCGTGTTGGCGATCCGGAAGGAATCGGGCAGGCTGAGCCCGATGTCGTTGCAGCGCTCGAAGGTCCACGTGATCGAACCGGAGAGGACGCCCTCCTGGGCGCCGTCGAAGCTGGTCACGGCGATCGAGGTGAGCACCAGCGCGGCGGCCCCCGGGACGGCTGCCCACTGCGGTGCTCCGCTCAGGAACTTGCGCCGGCCGACCTCGTGCTCTCGCGCCTCGAACGGGCCGAGCCGCGAGAACATCCCGAAGTACGCGTTGAAGGTCTCGCCGCGGGCGATCCATTCCTCGACGCCGAAGAGCGCCATGCAGGCGAAGGTGATGACGCTGTAGACCACCGTGGCGACGGCGACCTTGTGGGGGGTCGGCGCCGCCCCGCCGCCCGCGATCAGCTCGAGCCAGACGAACAGCAGAACGCCGATCACGGCCGGCCAGCGACCGAACCGCGCCGGATAGCTGAATGGCGTCGGCGCGGACTCGCCGGCGACCAGTCGGAAGCCTCCCGAGATCGCGCGACCGATCGCGCGCCACGGATTGAACGCCCGGAAGACGTCCCCGAGCAGCACGCTGACCAGGACCATGCCCAGCCAGAACGTGTAGAAGACGAAGATGATCGTGAAGTTCTGGGTCGGGTCCTCGATTCCCCGGAAGCCGGCGTAGAGCACCAGCACGAGCAGCCCGACCCCGATCAGCCCGCAGACCACCTGCGTCGCCGGATTGAGGACCGCCCCCGAGAACCAGCGCGGCATGGCCCGCCAGTCCTCCCGTTGCAGGCGCGCCTCGGTCCACGCGATCGAGAGCAGCGCGAACGAGATGATCAGGACCAGGGAGGCTCCCCAGGCGAAGAGCCACGCCGGAACGGGCAGGTCCTTGCGGCCGACCAGGGCGTGGGCCCAGGCCGGATCCGGCAGCGCCAGGAGCGCGACCGAACCCGCGATCGCGGCCGCGATCGCGGCCTTCGAGCCTCGGGACGTCATTCCCCGCCTAGGGGTTCACCTTCAGCTCGGCGATCTGGGCGTCGCTTCCGCCGGTCCGGTGGACCTCGATCTCGAACACGCCGTCGAGGTTGGCCGGGAAGGAGAACCTCACCGGGCTCGTCTTCGCGGGCTTCTCGATCTCGTAGCCGTGCACGTGGACCGCCTCCTCGGGCGTGTTCAGCCGAACCTCCAGGTTGACCTGGTCACCTTTGTTGTACGTAAGCGTCTTCACGCCTCCGACCGGGTTGCCGTCGTTCACGGTCAGCACCTGGGTCCCGGAGGAGGTCGACCCGCCACCGCCACCGCCGCTGCCCAAGACGATGAAGAGCACGACCGCGACGGCCACCACGGCGACCAGAACTCCGATACGGGCGCCGCGGGACTGCATCTACGGAGCCTTGGCCTGACCGGTGGAGGTCTGCGGCGCCGCCTGCGTCTGGGTCTGGGTCGCGTCGCCTGACAGAGACGGCTCGTCGATCGTGTTGCGGGATCCGAGGAACAGGAAGATCAGGATCACCGCGATCCCGAGCACGATTCCCAGCGCGATCCCGATCGCGCGGTCGCGAGACCACCAGAAGCGACCGCGCATCGGAGCTCCAGGGTCAGCTGACCCCGTCGAGCAGGCGCCAATTCGCCCGGAAGGCCGACTCCGCCGCCTCGACGATCGCGTCCTCGTCCTCGGGGGTCATCGCGGCGTCGATCAGCCGGTGTGACTCCTCGGCGTGGGCGTGGTCGGCCTGCTCGTGGACACGGAAGTACTCGTCGCCCGGGCCACCGTCGATCCCGTAGAAGCGCGAGAGGCCCTCCCGCTTGACGCGGGAGATCTTCGGCTGCCCGCTCTCGATCGCGTACATGCGCGCGAGCTCGGCGAGGTAGCCGTCGGCTGTCGTCCAGTCCGTGACGCACTCGGCGGTCTCGGGCGTGGGCTCGGCGCCGATCTCGCCACCGGCGGCCTCGACGAAGTCGTCCCAGAGGCCGACGTGGGCCTCCTCCTCCGCGGCGTGGGTCGCGATCTCGTCGCGCTGGCCGTCCGGGGCGTCATCCGCGGCCTGCCGGCAGAGGCGGGCGAGGGCCTCGGTCGCGTGCCGGTACTGGCCCGCGTAGCGAGCGAGCTCCTCGCGGCTCAGCTCCCCTGCGGACCACCTCACGTAGAAGGGGTGCTCGAGCACGTTGTGACGGGCCCGACTCTCCTCGATGCGCTCCCAAACCGATCGGCTCACTCCAACCACTCCTTTTTCATTAGTCGGGTCGCTCCTCGGCTTGCCCGCGGAGCGCCCTTGAATAGCGCGCGCAGCATACCCTCCGGCGCCTGCGTCCCCCCCGCCCCGACATCGCCGTCCCTCCGATCCCACCCGGCCTCGACTGGGTGGGCCGGCCCGTGGCCTCGATCGACCGCCTGGTGGCGGGGCGTCCCGCGCTCGTCCACTTCTTCGACTTCGCCCAGCTCAACTCGGTCCGGACCCTGCCCTACCTGCGGGCGTGGCAGGAGCGCTATTCCGATCACGGCCTGGCCCTGATCGGGATCCACTCGCCGCGCTTCCCATTCACCCAGTCGGTCGATGCGGTGGCCGGAGCGGTCGAGCGGCTGGGAATCGAGTGGCCGGTGGCCGTGGATACGGAGTTCGCGCTCTGGCGGCTGTACGAGCCCCACGGCTGGCCCGCCCTCTTTCTCTGGGGCAAGGGCGGCGCGCTGCGCTGGTACCACCTCGGCGAGGGGGACTATGCGGGCACCGAGGAGGCGATTCGCGAGGCGCTCGCCGGGTCCAATGGCGACGGCGACTGGCCACCGCCGATCGAGCCGATGCGGCCCACCGATGCGCCGGGCGTGAACGTGATCGCCCCCACTCCGGAGGTCTTTCCCGGCGGGTCAACCGAAGAGCCCTGGTCGGCGGCCGATGCAGACGGCTCCCTCCGAGTCACCTACGAGGCGGGTGGAGCCTACGCCGCCACCGACGGCGATGGCCGCATCGCGATCCGCATCGACGGCGAGGACCTCGATCCGATCGAGGTCACGAACCCCGGCCTGCAGGAGCTGACCCTGCACGGGCGGAACGAGCGCCACACCCTCGTGCTCGAGCCCTCGCCGGATCTGCTGGTCTACTCGATCCAGTTCGCGGCGGGAGTGCCCTGACTCGGCCCCGCCGGGCCTAGGCGCCTGAGCCGGCGAGTTCCTTGCGGATCTCGCCGGGGAGCATGAAGCGCACGTCCTCGTCGACGGTCTTCAGCTCGGAGACGTCGCTCGCACCGCGCTCGCGGAAGAAGGTGACAAGCTGCTCGACGAGCTCCTCGGGCGCGCTGGCGCCGGACGTGATCCCGACCGCCTCGACGCCCTCGAGCCAGGCCTCGTCGACCTGGAGGTGGTTGTCGATCAGGTAGGAGTCGGCGCCGTGCGCGCGGGCGACCTCGACGAGGCGGTTGGAGTTCGATGAGTTGGTCGATCCGATCACCAGGACAAGGTCGCACTCGCGCGCCAGCTCCTTGACGGCGTGCTGGCGGTTCGTCGTCGCATAACAGATGTCGTCGGTCTTGGGCCCGACCGCGTTCGGGAACTTCTCCTTGAGGCGGGCGATGATCGAGCTCGTCTCGTCCACGGAGAGGGTGGTCTGTGTGATGTAGGCGATCCGGTCGGGGTCGTCGACGTCGAGCTCGTCGACGTCGGCCTCGGTCTGGACCAAGACGGTCCTGTCGGGCGCCTCACCGGTGGTCCCCTCGACCTCCTCGTGGCCCTCGTGGCCGATCAGGACGATCGTGTAGCCGTCCTGGGCGAACTTCCTGGCCTCGACATGGACCTTGGTGACCAGCGGGCAGGTCGCGTCGATCGTGCGCAGCCGCCGCTTCTCGGCGTTCTCGTGGACGCTCGGGGCGACGCCGTGCGCGGAGAAGACGACCATCTCCCCCTCCGGCACCTCGGTCTCCTGCTCGACGAAGATCGCGCCCCGCTTCTCGAGCTCGTGCACCACGTGCTTGTTGTGGACGATCTCCTTGCGGACGTAGATCGGCTCGCCGTAGAGGTCGAGCGCATGCTCGACCGTCTGCACGGCGCGATCGACGCCCGCGCAGTAGCCGCGCGGCGCCGCGAGCAGGACCCGGGACGGGCCCGCGTCTGCGCGAGGGTGCTCCGAAGGAGCAACCCGACTTGTGGAGGAGGTGGACTGCACGCCCAAGGGAAGGGTAGCGGCAGCGGTTTCGCATCGAGAAGCTAGGCTAGGCGGGAGGGTGCTCCCCGCATGCGAGGGTGCTCCGGGAGGAGCAACCCGCTTGATGGAGGAGCAACCGTTTGCTGATGGCACAAGGACACATGGACAGGCTGACTTCGATCGACGCCTCGTTCTTGACGAACGAGACGTCAAACGCGCACATGCACGTGGGCGCGATCCTGATCTTCGAGGGCCCCCCTCCCGCGTACAACGACTTCCTCGACCACGTGCGCAGCCGGCTGCACCTCGTGCCGCGCTTCCGCCAGAAGCTCGCCTTCCCGCCCGCCGAGACCGGCAGGCCGTTCTGGGTCGACGACCCGAACTTCAACCTCGCCTACCACGTGCGGCACTCCGCGCTCCCGGCGCCCGGCTCCGAGGAGCAGCTCCGCAACATCGCCGGCCGGCTCTTCTCGCAGGCGCTCGACCGCTCCAAGCCGCTCTGGGAGCTGTGGCTGGTCCAGGGGCTCGAGCGGAACCGATTCGCGCTGGTGACCAAGACCCACCACGCCCTCGTCGACGGCGTCTCTGGCGTGGACATCGCGACCGTCCTGTTCGACCTCAAGCCGGTTCCGGAGCCGATCGACCCCGACCGCGACTGGGTGCCCCAGCCGCCTCCCAGCTCCGCCGAGCTGGCGGCGCGCGGGGTCGCCGAGCTGAGCGAGACCCCCTTCAAGCTGACCCGGCGCGCCATCCGGGCCGCGACCAACCCTGAGCGAACCACCCGCAAGGTCCTGGAGGCCGTCGAGGCCCTGGCGGAGGTCGCCTGGAACTTCACCAATCCCGCCCCCGAGGTTCCCCTCAACACCGAGATCGGCTCCCACCGCCGCTTCGCCTGGACCAGGGCCGAGCTCGGCGAGTTCAAGCGGATCAAGGACGCCCTCGGCGGCACCGTCAACGACGTGATCCTCACCGTGGTGAGCGGCGCGCTGCGCAGCTGGCTGCGGAGCCGAGGCGTGAAGACCGAGGGCCTCGAGCTGCGCGCCCTCGTCCCTGTCTCGATCCGGGCGGAGGACGAGCGCGGCCAGCTCGGCAACCGGATCGCCGCGATGCGCGGGCCGCTGCCCGTCTACATCGAGGACCCGGTGAAGCGCCTCGATGCGGTTCGCGTCGCAATGGACGGCCTCAAGGAGTCGAAGCAGGCGCTCGGCGCCGAGGTGATCTCACGCTTCAACGACTTCGCGCCGCCGACCCTGCTCGCGCAGGCGTCGCGGATCAACTTCTCCACCACGCTCTTCAACCTGATCGTCACCAACGTCCCCGGCCCGCAGATCCCGCTCTACGTGCTGGGGCGCGAGTTGCAGGACGTCTTCCCGGTCGCCTTCCTGCCCGAGAACCACGCCCTCGCGATCGCGATCATGTCCTACAACGGCGGCATCGACTTCGGCCTGCTCGGCGACTACGACGCCATGGAGGACATCGAGATGCTCGCCACGGGCATCTCGGAGGCGCTCGCCGACCTGCTCGCCGCGGCCAAGGCGGCCGAGGCGCGCGCGCAGGCCGAGATCGCTTCGCGGGCGGACCTCCCGAGCTAGGGCGATCTCGGTCGGCGGGTGAGCGGTACCCGCCTGATCACATGACTACGTCACCTGCACCTGTTCGCGCTGACGGCGCGCCAGGGCGTCCACCGTCACCGCGGCGAGCAGCACGCCGCCGGTGATCATGTACTTGACGTCGGAGCTCAACCCCAGCAGGTCCATACCGTTCGAGATCGAGCCGATCACGACGGCACCGAGCAGCGCCGACCAGACCGAGCCGCGGCCCCCGAAAAGGCTGGTGCCGGCGATCACCGGTCCGGCGATGGCGAAGAGCAGGATGTCGCCCGATCCGGAAGCCTGGTTCACGGCGATCAGCCGGGACGCGGCGAGGATCCCGCCGGCCGCGGCCATCGTCGAGCAGATCATGAAGCAGGCGATCCGTACGCGGTCGATCGGAATTCCGGCGCGCCGCGACGCCTCGGCGTTGCCGCCGACCGCGAAGATGTGCCGGCCGAACCTGGTTCGCGTGGACAGCCAGGCGAAGAACCCGCAGAAGGCGACGAGGATCAGCGCGGACAGCGGGATGCCGCGGTCCGAGGAGAGGATCGCCACGGCGATGAAGGACGCCACGCCGACGATTACCGTCCGCACGACGATTCCGGCCATGGGATCGGTCTCGAGCCCCGCCTTCTGGCGGCGCCGCTGCTCCAGCACCCCCGTCCCGAAGGTGGCCGCCGTCACGATCGCGGCGATCGCATAGCCGACTCCGGCACTGTAGAAGGTGCTGGTCAGGTCGGTGATGTTGCTGGGCGGCAGGTTGATCGTTCCTGTGTCCCCGAGCACGTAGAGCAGGGCCCCCTGCCAGGCGAGCAGGCCCGCGAGCGTGACCACGAAGGAAGGGATCCGGAAGAAGGTCACCATGAATCCGTTGAAGAGCCCGATCACCGTGCCCGTCAACAGCCCTGCGAGAATGGCGAGGTCGGCGTTCCAGCCGTGCTTGACGTTGAGCACCGCCATCACGCCAGCCGCGAGCCCGCTGACGGCGCCAACCGAGAGGTCGATCTCACCGAGCAGCAGGACGAACACCACCCCCACCGAGATCGTGCCGATCGCCGCGATCTGCAGCGTCAGGTTAGTCAGGTTGACGGCCGAGAGGAAGCGGTCGTTCTCAAGCTGGAAGATCGTCCAGATCACCGCGATCACGATCAGCACCCGGACGGAGCCGAGCTCGCCCCGAGCCAGGCGGGTGATCACACTGAGTCGGCCCTCCCCCCGCTCCGCGGGTGCGACGGTCTCGGTTGCGCTCTCCATCACTCCTCCCTCTTGATCTCGAGCTCTGACGATGCACCGGTGATCGCCGCCACGACCTCCTCCTCAGTCGTCTTCTCTCTTTCGAAGGTGGCGACCCGCCTGCCGAGCCGCAGCACCACGATCCGATCGGCGACCTTGAAGACGTTTTCCAGATTGTGGCTGATCATGACCACGCCGAGGCCCCGCTCACGGAGGCGCGTCACGAGAGCCAGCA
Organism: uncultured Solirubrobacterales bacterium; assembly: GCA_963833375.1. Taxonomy (GTDB): domain Bacteria; phylum Actinomycetota; class Thermoleophilia; order Solirubrobacterales; family 70-9; genus DASUPK01. Next base: position 420,132 of record CAWHXR010000010.1, on the reverse strand, counting down.
CCTGCGCCGTCTGCGCGACGCCCAGCGCGGCCGTCGGCTCGTCCAGCAACACGACCTTCGGCTCGCCGAGCAGGGAGCGGGCGATCGCCACCGATTGCCGTTGCCCTCCCGAGAGGCTGCCGACCTCCGTCCGCACGCTGCCGAGCGTGGTCACGGAGAGCTCGTCGAGGAGCTCGCGCGAGTGCTCCTCCATCTCGGTCTCGTTCAGGGTGGGAAGCGGGACACCGCCGTCGCCGATCACCTCCTGCCCCAAATAGAGGTTGGCTACGACGTCGAGGTTGTCACAGAGCGCGAGGTCCTGGATGGACCGTCGCAATCCCGAGCTTGGTGGCTGTATTGGGATCGGTGATCTTGACCCGCCGCCCCTCGAAGTAGGCCTCTCCGGAGTCGGGCGGCTGGACTCCGTCGATCGCCTTGATCAGCGTCGACTTCCCGGCCCCGTTGTCGCCGACCAGTGCGACGACCTCGCCGGGGTCGACCTCGAAGTCGACGTCGGAGAGCGCTTGGACGGGGCCGAAGCTCTTCGTGAACCCCTTCAGCGCGAGGAGATGGTCGGGCTTGCCGTTGCCGCTCTGCTTCCGTTCGTTCACCCTCACATCTCCTCGCGCCTGGGGTTCATTCTCCTACTTCTGCCGGTCCGCTCCTAGCTGATCCCAGCGGCCTGGCAGGCCGACTGGAACTCCGCGGTGCAGACCTCGTCCGGGGTCCAGTATCCATCCGAACCGATCAGCGGCTGACCGCCGTACGTCGCGGTCGCGACGTTGTCCTTGGTCACCGCCACCGGCGTCAGCAGATCCGACGGAATATCCGCCGAGCCGTTGTTGGTCTTCGTGGTGATCATGTTGGCCGGGATCTGCTTGCCCTGTGCAAGCGCGACCGCCATCTGCGCGGCCGCCGTCGCCTCCGGCTTGGTCGCCTTGTACACGGTCATGTACTGGTCGCCCACGAGGATGCGCTGGACCGCATCCAGCTCGGCGTCCTGACCGGTTGTCGGGATCGTCTTCGTATCGATGCCCGCGCCCTGCATCGCGGCGATCGCGCCGCCAGCGGTGCCGTCGTTCATCGCGTAGACGCCCTTGAACCCGGTCTTGCCGAGCGCGGTGATCGCCTGGTCCATCTCCGACTGTGCCTTGTCGGGGCTCCAGTCGGGGGTGTCGTACTCCTTGGCGACCTGGACGCCGGCGCTGTTCAGGGCCGAGTCCGCACCCTGACCGAACAGCTTGGCGTTGTTGTCGGTCGGGGAGCCGTTGATCTTCACGATCGGCCCGGTCGGGTTGCCGTCAGTGGCGAGCTTCTTGGACAGCGCGCTGCCCTGGAGCTCTCCGACCTTGACGTTGTCGAACGAGACGTACGCCGCAATGTCAGGCGTGTTCAGGATCAGGCGGTCGTAGCTCACCACCGGGACGTTCTGCTGCTTGGCGAGGTTCACCATCGACGCGGCGGACGCGGAGTCCACCGGGTCGAGGACGACCACGTCGGCCCCGTCGGTCAGCGCCGACTCCATCTGCGACTGCTGCGCCGCCGCGTCCTGATTCGCGTTGCTGTAGATGATGTCGCAGTCCGAGCACGCCGCCTTCACAGCGTCGTCGAACTCCGGATGGTCATGCGACTCGTACCGGGTCGTCTTCGACTCCGGCAAGAGCAGCGCGATCTTCGGCCCTCCACCTCCCCCGCCGCCACCACAGGCGGCGAGGCCGAGCCCGATCGTGGTCGCCGCGATACCCATCACCGCAACCCGGGCCCACCTCCTCCTTGAGTCAGACATCACACCACCTCCATTCGGATTGTTCCCTCTCTTCTTGCATCGCAAGCACATTCCTATCGCGTCTCTTCATGCCGCTGCCACCTCCCGCCAGCGGGAAGGGGAGACGAGGAAGCGCTCGGGCGGCTGCAGGACCAGCGCCAGGGCGCCGAGCAGCTCGGCGCGCTCGCCGAGGGTGCCGGGGACCACGCTCACCTGCTCGGCCGCGCTGAGGATCGCGTAGCGACGGATCGACTCGAATATCGGCTCGGTGATCAGCTCGCCGGCCGCGCTCAGGTCGCCGCCGATGATCACGCAGTCCGGGTTGAGCAGATTGCAGAGGCCGGCAAGCGCCACCCCGATCTCCCGGCCGGCCTCCCCGATCAGCCTGCTCGCCGCAGGGTCGCCGTTTGACGTCAGCTCGAGGAGCTCCTTGGTCGACACGGGCTCGCTCCGGCTGACGGCGAGCTGCTCGGCGATCGCCCGGGCCGAGGCGACCGTCTCCAGACAGCCGCGGCTGCCGCAACGGCAGATCGCCGTTCCCTGCTGCGCGGGCGTGTGGCCGATCTCTCCGGCCGTGCCTCCGGCGCCCTCGTGCAACCGCCCGCCGAAGAGCAGACCGGCGCCGATTCCCGACGAGAGCTTGATGTAGACGACGTCGGAGTGGCCCCGGCCCGATCCCCAGACGAACTCGGCGAGCGCTCCGAGATTTGCGTCGTTCTCGACGTGCACGGTGAGGCCGAGGCGGCGCTCCATCTCCGCCGCCGCGTTGACGCCGACCCAGCCCGGCAGGATCGAGGAGGAACCAACCGCACCGGTGGCCCGGTTGATCGGGCCGGGCAGCCCCATGCCGACACCGAGCACCCTGTCGCGGTCGACCCCGGCCTGGTGGAGCACCTTGTCGACCAGCTCGGTCGCCGCATCCAGACCCTCGTTCGCGGAGTGGTCGACGTCGAGCTCGCGCCAGGACTCCGCCAGCACCTCGTGCGAGAGATCCGAGAGGCGACCCTGAGGTGGGTGTGGCCGAAATCGACGCCGACGGCCAGGCCGGCAGATGGGTTGAGCGAGAGCAGTACCGGCGGCCTTCCGCCGCCCTCGCCGTGCGCCACACCGGGGGCATCGTTCTGCTCCGTCAGCAATCCGGACTCGATCAGGTCGGAGACGATGCTCGACACCGTAGAGCGGGAGAGTCCCGTAACCCGGGCGATCTCGGCCCGGCTGGCGGTTCCACGCCCGCGAAGCGCATCGATGACGCGCCCGCGATTCAACTCACGAAGCGACCGAAGGGATCCGGAATCCGCCGATTCCACGCGCGCCGAACACTCATCAACCTGCTGGAATTTGTCAAGGCTTCGGAGAAATTGAGCGCATCGCCCTGCGAGGAATGTTTGAAACCACAACAAACCTCAGACGCTCAAGCTGATCGGCAGTCCTTCGAGGCGCACCCGGAGGACTTCCATCACCTCGGCGACGGGGTCCTCATCCTGGGCCATTGGCCGGCCCGCGGCCGCGCCAGCGGAGTCGAGAAAACCAGGCCGCCACATGGCTCTGCGAAGTTGAGGGCGGCAAAATCGTCCGGTGGCGGGCGTACACCGAACGGGCTGAGGCCCTCGAAGCCGCCGGGCTGAGGGAGTAGTCAGAAGTACCGCTTTGCAGCAGAAGCGGCGGTTCGCATAGCGGAAGTGGGCACCTGGTCGACAGCTGACCCGACGCGAGCCGAACTGGCGACGACCACTGGCCGAGGCGTAAGCTCCGGGCCTTGAACGGGTTCGTCTCACGAGGCTTCACCCGGCGTCGCCGCGCTCCGGAGGAGCTGGCGGATCGGCTACCGCCGGGTCAGTACGCGGAGTCCGGCTTTCCCGTGTTGACAGCCGGGACGACGCCCGACATCTCGGCAGACGAATGGGGCTTCCGGATCGACGGCATGGTCGGCCAAGAGCGGGAGTGGACGTGGGACGAGTTCCACAAGCTCCCCTTCGAGCGGATCCCCTGCGACATTCACTGCGTCACCAAGTGGTCGAAGCTCGGCACCAGCTTCGGAGGGGTCTCCCTCGACATCCTGCTGGAGGCGGCCGAGCCTCTCGACGCCTACACGATGGTCTACTCGTATGGCGGCTACACCACGAATCTGGCGGTCGAGGACCTCACCGGCAGCAAGGCCTGGGTCGTCACGGAGCACGAGGGCGAACCGCTGCCGCGGGAGCACGGCGGGCCGGCGCGCCTGCTCATCCCGCACCTGTACTTCTGGAAGAGCGCCAAGTGGGTGAACGGGCTGCGGGTCATGGACCACGACGAGCCCGGCTTCTGGGAGAGCAACGGCTACCACAACCGGGGCGACCCCTGGAGGGAGCAGCGCTATTGGACCGACTGACCGTGGAGCCACTCACACAAGTCGAGCAGCGGGCGCCGGGCCGCTGGCAGATCGGCACGGTCACCTCCATCAAGCCGGAGACGCCGCGGGTGAAGTCGTTTCGCATCAAGGTGCCGATCTGGATGCCCCACCTCCCAGGGCAGCATTACGACGTCCGTCTCACTGCGCCGGACGGCTATCGCGCGCAACGGTCTTATTCGATCGCGTCCTCGCCGCTCGATGAGGGCGAGATCGAGCTGACGATCGATCGTCTGGAGGACGGTGAGGTCTCGCCGTATTTCCATGACGTGGTGGTCGAGGGCGACCAGGTGGAGGTCCGCGGTCCTTTCGCCTCCTACTTCGTCTGGCGCGGTGAGAAGCCGGTGCTGCTGGTCGGCGGCGGCTCGGGCGTGGTCCCGTTGATGGCGATACTCCGTCACCGCCGGCGGACCATGCCGGAGCTGCCGATGCGCCTGGTCTACTCGGTCCGCAACGCCGACGACGTGATCTACGCCGACGAGCTGGGAGAGGACGCAGTGCTCACCTTCACCCGGGAGTCACCGGACGGCTGGAGGGGGCACACGGGGCGGATCGACCGCGAGTTGATCGCCGACGTGGGGATCGACTCGGGCACCGCGTTCGTCTGCGGCTCGAACGGGTTCGTCGAGGCCGGCACCGAGCTCCTCCTCCAGGCGGACTTCGAGCCACATCAGGTCCGCACCGAGCGCTTCGGGCCAACCGGCTGACCACCGGCGTTTCTCGACAGCGGGCTCAGTGCGCGCTGCGCTTGCCGGCAAGCAACTCCAGGGCGTGCGGGAGAGCCGCTGCGATCGCTTCTCCCGCCTCACCAATGCTCTTCGGGCTGCCGGGGAAATTGACGATCAGGGTGCTTCCTCGGATGCCCGCGACCGCGCGAGAGAGCATCCAGTGGCGGGTATGCGGGCGCGACGCCGCCCGCATCGCCTCGGGGATTCCCGGCGCCTCCCGCTCGATCACCGCGCGGGTCGCCTCGGGGGTCAGGTCACTGGGGCTGAACCCCGTCCCACCGGTGGTGAGCACCAGATCGCATCCTTCCCTGTCGGCCCAGTGGACGAGGCGCTCAGAGATCAGGTCCGGGTCGTCCGGGATCACCTCCCGGCCGGCGAGCTCTGCCCCCATCGAGGCCGCGAACTCGGCTAGCGCGTCACCGCCCTCGTCGCCGCCCTCGCCCGCGGCCCGCGACGTCGAGACCGTGAGGATGGCCGCGCGCACGGCTCAGCGCCCGCCAGGGCCTTCGCCGTCCCCCCTGGCCTCGCTGCGCCACTCCCCGCTTCGCCCTCCGGACTTCTCCAGCAGCGAGATCCGCTCGATCACGACTCCGCGCTCGATTCCCTTCACCATGTCGTAGACGGTCAGCGCAGCTACCGCGCAGGCCGTCATCGCCTCCATCTCGACGCCGGTTTGACCCATCGTCCGCGCCTCGGAGGTCAGCACGACCAGTCCGGCTCCGGCATCGATCCGCGCCTCGACACCGACGTAGTTGAGCGCAAGGGGATGGGCCAGCGGGATCAGCTCGCCCGTGCGCTTGGCAGCCTGGATGCCCGCAAGCCGCGCGGGGCCGACGACGTCGCCCTTCCGGGAGTTGCCGCGCGCCACCGCCTCGGCGGTCTCGGGCGACATTCGCACGACGGCCTCAGCCTGGGCATATCGCTCGGTCGCCTGCTTTGCGCTGACGTCGACCATCCGCGCTGACCCCTGATCGTCGAGATGCGGCAGCTCGCTCAAGAGCCCGAGCCACCACCGGCCACCCGGGTGGGCGGCGCTGCGCCCTTCACCCAGCGGCCCGTCTCGCCGTCGCGGGTCGCCTCCACCTCGCGCTTCCAGATCGGCGCCTCCGACTTGATTCTGTCGATTGCCTCTCGAGCGCCAGCGAAGGCTTCCTCGCGATGTGGGGCCGACACAGCGACGATCACGCTCGACTCTCCCAGCAGGACGGGCCCGATCCGGTGCTCGGCCGCCGCCGCCGCCAGCCGGTGGCGCTCGACGCACTCGCGCAGGATCTCCTCGATCCTCTGCTCTGCCATCTCCCGATAGGCCTCGTAGTCGAGCCTGGTGACCTCCCGCGTGGTGCCCTGAAAGCTGACGATGGCGCCCGCCTCGGGGCGGGAGACGAGGCTGGAGAGCGAGCCCACGGAGAGCGGCTGCTCCGTGATCCGGACGTGCACCGCTCCCTCCGCGCCTCCGCTCACCGGCGGCACCAGCGCCAATTCGTCACCTGGAGCCAGCCGAGTGTCGGGCTCCGCGTAGTCGCGGTTGACGGCCATCCGCACGGGGATCCGCTCCAGCAGATCCCCCAGCTCGGGGCGGGCCGAGAGCCGATCGAGGGCCTCAGCGACCGTCGCGCCCTCGTCGAGCTCCACCTCGATCGAGTCCCTGCCCGCGCGCTCGCGCAGGAGCGCGAACAGTCGCACCGTGACCGTCATCGAAGCGATCCTAGACCCCAGTCGGCCGGCAGCAGCTCGAGCTCGACGGTATCGCCCACCACAGGCGGACCCGCATCGGCGGGCACGATGGTGAGGGCCTCGGCGCCGAGCATCGAGGTGAGGACGTGCGAGTCCTGGTCGCCGGTGGGCCGCGCATGCCAGCCATCGTCCCGCAGCTCGAGGCGACAGCGCACCGCATGGGCGCGGCCGGGCGGCTGGGGAAGGCTCTGATCCAGGGTCGCGCGGACCCGGTCGGCCCGGTCCGGCGCGCCTGACATCGCCCCGATCGCGGGCCGAACGAAGAGCAGGAAGGTGACCATCGCGGAGACCGGGTTTCCCGGCAGCCCAAAGACAAGCGTCCCAGCGGGCCCCACGCCGAACCAGGTCGGCTTGCCGGGCTTCAGCGCCACCCTCCAGAAGACCTCCTCGACGCCGAGCGAGGCAAGCGCCCCCTTGACGTGATCGTGCTCCCCGACGGAGACGCCGCCGCAGATCACGGCGATCTCGGCGCCGAGCATGCGCTCGATCGCGGCCCGGGTCATTTCGGGATCGTCCTTCACGGTCTCGATACCCACCAGCTCCACGCCGGCGCCCAGGGCGAGCGCCGGGATCGTGTAGGCGTTCGAGTTCCGAACGCCGCCGGGGCGCGCGGCGTCCCCCGGCTTCAACAGCTCGTCGCCGGTCGTCAGCACCGCCAGACGCGGACGGCGCGCGCAGCTGACCGTCTCGACCCCCACGGACGCCAGCACCCCGAGCTCCGCAGCGCCGAGCCGGATGCCCGGCCGAAGTACCGCGGCCCCCGGCTCAATGTCATCTCCGGCGTGCCGCACGTTGTTTCCCGGCTCGACCTCCGCCTCAACCTGAACTCGGCCGTTCCGAACGCTCGTGTCCTCGATCCGGACGACCGAGTCCGCTCCCTCGGGAATCACCGCTCCGGTCGAGATCCCGATCGCCTCCCCGTCGCGCAGCGCGGACTCCGCCGGGTGCCCGGCCCTGGACTCACCGGCGACGAGCAGGGTCACGGGTGCCCCGGCCGTGGCGCCGCGCGTGTCCTCCGCCCGTACAGCGAAGCCGTCCATCGAGGAGTTGTCGAAACCGGGCACCGGGTCGACGCTCTTCACCTCGAGTGCGAGGATCCGGCCGAGCGCCTCGTGAAGGGGAACTGGCTCCGCCTCCAGCGGACTGACGCGCTCGAGCACGAGACGCCGGGCGTCCTCGAGGTCGATCGGCTTCTCCATGTCGGCTTTCCTCAGGGCTCCTCACTCGACCGCGAGCATCACGTCGCTCGCCTTGATCACGGCAGTCACCCCAACTCCCGGCGCGATTCCGAGCTCGCGAACCGCCTCGACGGTCACCGAGGCGACGAGCCTCATGCCGCTGACCTCGAGCTCCACATTCGCAATCGCCTCTCCCTGCGTGACGTTCGTAACCTCGCCGGGAAGCTTGTTTCGCGCGCTTATCTGCAAGGGCTCCTCCTCTGGTTCGGCCTGCTCAGGTCTCTTCTCCGAGGCTAGATCATCCGCTTCACGGGCTCTCCGCGTGCGACGTGAAACCGCTTGCATAGGCAGGAGCGCTCGCTGTCATACTGGCCGCCGATGAATGAGCTGAGCCTGGGTGAGGCCGCGCGGGCAATCGGGGTCAGCGTCGACACCCTGCGCCGCTGGGATCGCGCCGGCAAACTGAAGACCACGCGCGACGCGCGCAACCGCCGGCAGGTGCCGGGCAGCGAGGTGGAGCGGCTGCGCCGCGTCCCAGACCGCCACCGCACCGAGGGGTCATTCTCGGCGCGTAACCGCTTCCCCGGGACGGTCACGTCCGTGGAGGTCGCCGGGGTGATGGCGCTGGTCGAGATCGAAGCCGGACCGCACCGGATCACGGCGGCGATCACCCGGGACGCGGTCGAGGAGCTGGGGCTCGTGAAGGGCACTCGGGCCACGGCAACCGTCAAAGCCACCTCCGTGATGATCGACAGGGAAGACCGACCCGGGATCTCTACATAGGCATTGCATATGTAATGATCGGCGCGGAATGCGAGCGCCGAAGGCTGAATGACCCGGCTCCCGGCATCGCTGGCCGTGGTGGCGGTCTGCCTGGCGGCAATGATCGGCTGCGGAGGGGACGACAGCTCGAACCAAGTCGTGGTCTCGGCGGCGTCATCCCTTGACACAGCCTTCAACGATTACGTGGACGCGGCGGGGATCGACGCCAAGATGTCTTTCGCGGGATCCGACCAGCTGGCCGCTCAGATCAGCCAGGGCGTCAAGCCTGATGTCTACGCCGCGGCCAACACGACCCTGCCCGACCAGCTCTACAGAGAGGGACTCGTCGGCAAGCCCATCGTGTTCGCAACCAACACGCTAGTGCTGGCGGTCCCGGATGACTCGCAGATCGACTCCCTCGACGACCTGGCCAAGCCCGGAACCACGATCGTGATGGGTGACCCGACGGTACCCGTCGGGTCCTACACCCGCGGGGTGCTGGGGAAGCTTCCCGCGGATCTGCGCAAGGCGATTTACGACAACGTGCGCTCCGAGGAACCCGACGTGAGCAGCATCGCCGGCAAGCTCACGGAGGGGGCTGTCGAGGCGGGCTTTGTCTACGTGACCGACGTGAACGCGAGCAACGGTCAGCTGAAGGCGATCCAGCTGCCGGCCGAGCTGCAGCCCGATGTCGCGTATGGGGCGGCGGTCGTCACCGGCGCGAAGAACCCCGATGGGGCTCGCAGGTTCATCGATGGGCTGCTCAGCGGCGACGGCTCAGCGGCGCTCAGGGAGGCCGGCTTCAAGCCGCCACCGGGCTGATGCGCAGGGCGGCCTTCAGCGCGACGCTGTTCCTGGCGCTGTTTCTCGTACTCGCCTTCCTGACGCTGCCGATCGTCGCGGTCTTCGTCCACACCTCGCCCGCCGACCTGATCAGCAGCCTCGGCGAGCCGAATGCCCGGGACGCTCTCTGGCTGAGCCTGAAGACGTCGCTGGCCGCGCTGGGGATCATCGTGATCGTCGGGACGCCCGCCGCCTATCTGCTGGCCACGCGAGAGTTCCGCGGCCGCTCCGTGGTGGTCACGTTGATCGAGCTCCCCCTGGTCCTTCCCCCGGCGGTGGCCGGTATCGCACTGCTCGCCTCCTTCGGCCCCAAGGGCCTATTCGGGAGAGCCCTGGACGATGCCGGGATCGAGCTCGTGCTGCAGACGGCCGGTGTGATCGTGGCGCTCACCTTCGTCGCGGCACCCTTCTTCCTGCGCCAAGCTCAGGAGGCGTTCGCGGCTGTGGACCGCAACCTGCTCGACGCGGCGCGCACTCTCGGGGCGAGTGAGGCGAGAGCCTTCATCCGCGTCGCGGTACCGTGCGCCGGCCAGGGCATCACCTCCGGGATGGCCCTGGCCTGGGGGCGGGCGCTGGGCGAGTTCGGGGCAACGCTGATGTTCGCCGGATCGTTTCCGGGACTCACTCAGACGGTGCCTCTGGCGATCTTCGCCAGATTCAGCACCGACTTCACCTCCGCCCTGGCGCTCTCGGGCGTGCTCGTGCTGGTCTCAGGGGCCCTGCTGCTCTCCGTGAAGATGGTGGGCCGGTCCACCCTCCTCGGTGGTGGCTCGGCTTGAGCGGCCTCGAGGTCACAGCACACGATCAGCTTCGCGAGATGAAGCTGGACGTCGAGCTGCACCTGCGCAAGGAGGGCTGTGCGGCCATCGTCGGGCCCTCCGGAGCAGGCAAGTCGACGGTCCTTCGCATCATCGCCGGGCTGCGAAAGCCCGATCCCGGTCGGGTTGTGATTGGAGAGGAGGTTTGGCTGGACACGGGCCGCGGAATCAATCTCCGTCCCGAGGAGCGGGCGTGCGGCTTCATGTTCCAGGACTACGCTCTGTTCCCGCACCTGAGCGCCTGGCGGAACGTCGCCTTCGGGATGCCGGGCCAGGGACGGATGCGCCGCCTGCGCGCCCTGGAGCAGCTGCGGCGCTTCGGAGTCGACGGCTTGGCCGATGCGCACCCCGACACGCTCTCAGGCGGCGAGCGCCAACGGGTGGCCCTGGCGCGCTCCCTGGCCCGCGACCCGAGCGTGCTGCTGCTCGACGAGCCCCTCTCCGCTCTCGACCCGCACACTCGCGCGCGCGCCGGCCGCGAGCTCGTTGCAGCCCTCGGGAACGCCGGGGCCGTCGCGGTCATCGTCACCCACGACTTCTCCGAGGCGGCTTTGCTCGCAGATCAGATCTTCGTCATGGACGACGGGCACATCGTCCAGCAGGGCACCGCCGCAGAGCTGTCGGCCCGGCCAGCCAGCGCGTTCGTCGCCGACCTCGCGGGCTCGGTGGTGCTCAGCGGCAGGGCCCGCACGTCGAAGGACGGATTGACCGAAATCGCGCTGGAGGGGGGCGGCGTGCTGCGCAGCACCGACGAGGTTCATGGCCCGGTGGTCGCCAGCGTGTTTCCCTGGGAGATCAGCCTGGAGCCGGCGGGGACCGCGCCTGAGAGCTCGGCCCTCAACCGACTCCCGGTTGAGGTCATCTCGGTGACCGAGGTCGGTAATCGTGTCAGGGTCGGACTGTCCGCCCCGCAGCCAGTGGTGGCCGAGGTGACCGCCGAGTCCACGCGATCGCTGGGCCTGCGTCCGGGCGTCCGCGCGACCGCCACCTGGAAGGCGACCGCGACGCGGCTCGTCCCGCTGTGACTAGCCGCCGATCTGGCTCATCGACCGCGGCGGCCGGCGGAAGCCAGGCTCGTTGATGCGATGCTTGAGCTCCTTGCGCCAGACCGCGTTGCGGATCAGCTCCTCGAGCTCGTCGTCGCCCGCGCCCGCGCGCAACGGTCCGCGCAGGTCGGTCTCGTCGATTGAGAACAGGCAGGTGCGCAGCTTTCCGTCGGAGGTGAGACGGATTCGATTGCAGTCCGCGCAGAAGGGCTCCGACACCGGGTTCACGAACCCGATCTCACCGGCCCCGTCGGCGAAGCGATAGACGCGGGCGGTCGAGTGCGGTTCGCGCGGCAGCTCCTCGAGCTCGTAAGCGGTCTCCGCGATCCCCCTGATCTCGGCCCCGGTCAGCACAGCGTCCGGCATCCAGCTGCGATCGGCATCGAGCGGCATGAACTCGATGAATCGGATTTGGTAGTCCGTCGACCTGGCCAGCTCGCAGAAGCGCAGCACCTCGCGTTCAGTGAAGTCACGCATCGCGACCGCATTCACCTTGATGGGCCTCACCTCCGGGAAGGCGGCGACCGCCTCCAGCCCGCGCATCACCTGGGCGAGGGCATCGCGACGGGTGATCCTGAAGAAAGCGTCTCGCGCCAACGAGTCCACCGACACGTTGAACCGATCCACCCCCGCCCGCACCAGCGCCCCCGCATCACGCTCGAGCAGGTACCCGTTGGTGGTGACCGAGATCTCGCGGAGACCCTCGGTGCCGCGCAGCATCGAGACCAGCTTGGGGAACTCCCGGCGGACCAATGGCTCGCCTCCGGTCAGTCTGAGGTCGCCAACGCCCATCGATGCGAACAGCCCGACCAGCCGCTGCGTCTCCTCGAAGGTCAGGATCTCTGAGCGGTCGAGCCAGGGGAGACCGTCCGCCGGCATGCAGTACTGGCAGCGGAAGTTGCATCGATCCACCACCGAGAGACGCAGGTCGCCGATCAGCCGGTCGTGACCGTCGCGGAGCGGCTCGCGCTGGGTCACCTGGAACGCCCCCGGAGGCTCTCGGCGCTCTGGTCCCTGCCCTTCCGCCAGCTCAGCCGGCGCCGGACCCACTCGGTCGCGACGCTCACGCTGGCGGCCCCGAGGGCAAGCACGCCCGGCAGCATCTCCTCAACCGGCACCCCGGCGACATGGGCGAAGAGCGGTGTGCAGTCGAAGGACACGCCGCTCACCCGGCTGGAGCTGCTTCGCCGTCGGGGGCCGCATCGTGAATCCGGCCCTTCACGGTCATCAACCGCCCGCCCTCACGCCCACGGCGCACTGCCGTGATCTCACCCATGATCGAAATGGCGGTCTCGGCCGCCGTGAGGGCGCCGATGTCGAGCCCTATCGGAGCCGCGAGCCGCCCGAGCTCCTCATCGGTCAGACCCTCCGCCAGCAGTCGGTCGCGGCGCTTCTCCTGCGCCCGGCGGCTGCCCATCGCGCCGATGTACTGAGCCTCCGAGCGAAGGGCGATCTCGAGCACCGCGTCGTCCAGCTTCGGGTCGTGGGTGAGAACGGCGATCGAAGTGGCTCGATCGATGCCTCCGAGCTCCTCCAGGGCCTTGTCGGGCCAGGCCGCGATGACTCTCTCTGCGTCGGGAAAGCGATCTGGGGCGGCGAATCGCTTGCGCGGATCGACGACGAAGGCGCGCCAGCCGGCCAGCTTCGCCGCCGCCGCCAGCTGGGCCGCGAAATCAACGGCGCCGAAGATGATCAGGCGAGGCGGCGGCGCCACGACGTCGACGAACAACGTGGTCTGCGCATGCTCGTAGAGCTCGCTCCGCTCAGACCACATCGCTGACCGGGCCGTCGCCACCGCGGCGGCGTCGAGCTCGGGATCCCCGAGCGAGCCCTCCTGGGTCCCGTCTTCCAGGAGGAGCAGCTTCGCGCCCACGTTCTCGGGACCCTCCAGGACAGTGGTCAGGGCCCCTCGCCCGCCCCGAAGGCCGAGCTGCCTGAATCGCCCCTGCAGACCACCGTCCTTGTAGGTCTCAACCCAGATCGAGATCTCGCCACCGCATGGCAACCCGACATCCCAGGCGTCCTCGTCCGCGATTCCGTAGTTGAGCAGCCGTGGGTCGCCGCCCTTCAGGACGCCCTCGGCGACCTGCACGACCTGCCCCTCCACACACCCGCCGGAGACCGCCCCGGCCATCTTCCCGGAGTCGTTGATAGCCATCTTGGTCCCGGGTGGCTGCGGCGCGGACTTCTTCGTGTCCACGACGGTCGCCAGAGCGACCGGGTCACCCTCCCTCACCCAGTCCTCGACGACCTCCATGACGTCCTTCATCTGCGTCCCTCTTCCTCAAGCATCGGAGCCCACCAGCCGGTCAAGGCCCTGCTCGATGATCTGCTCCTGGTCGTCACGATATTTCAGCACCGAGCCGAGAGTCCGCTCCGCCGCGGTCGCATCGAGATGATCGACCCCTAGCAGCTCCAGCGCTGCGACCCAGTCGATGGTCTCGGCGATCCCGGGTGGCTTCTGAACATCGCTCTGGCGCAGCCGTCGGACAGCCTCGGCGGCCTCGGCCGCAAGGTCCTCCGCCGTTCCCGGCACGCGACGGCGAACGATCTCGACCTCGCGTTCCGGGCTCGGGTAGTCGATCCAGTGGTACAGGCAGCGGCGCTTGAGCGCATCGTGCAGGTCGCGAGTGCGATTCGAGGTCAGGATCACCGCAGGCGGATGCGTCGCACGGATAGTGCCGATCTCAGGGATCGTCACGCTGGACTCCCCGAGCATTTCGAGCAGGAAGGCCTCGAAGTCGTCGTCGGCTCGGTCCAACTCATCGACCAGGAGGATCGCCGGCATCGCTCCCTCGTGCTCGATCGCCTGCAGCAGGGGCCTGGGCGTCAGGAACTCCCTGCCGAACAGCTCCTCCTCCTTGAATTCTCCACCCGCCGCCTCCGACGCGCGAATCCGGAGCAGCTGCCGCGGATAGTTCCATTCGTACAGGGCCTCGGACGAGTCAATGCCCTCGTAGCACTGCAGCCTGATCAGCTCGGTGTCGAGCGCCGCCGCCACAGCCTTGGCGGCCTCGGTCTTGCCGACCCCCGCCTCTCCCTCCAGGAGCAGGGGCTGGGGCAGGCGCAGAGACAGGAACAAAGCGGTGGCGAGCCCTTCATCGGCCAGGTAGTCGACCTCATCCAGACGACCCTTGAGCGACTCGATATCCGGAACGGCCGCACTCACCGAGGTCTCCGCGCCCTGGCGGGCTGTTGCGCTCATGCCGAGCCCCGGGCCTCGGCCAGAACGCCCTCATAGTCCTCACGCGTGTTGATGTCCGGCGGGATAGGACCGGGTACCCGCACGTCGACCACCTCGCCGGCGCGGCGATCCATCAGCTTCCAGACCGCCTTGTCGCCGTGCAGCTCGCGCAGCTCCCCAAACAGCTCTCGGCCGAAGGCCAAGGGGTGTCCCCGGCCGTCGTCGTAGAGACAGGCGGCCAAAATGGTGCCGTCATCGGTGCCGGCGATCAGGGCCCGAATCACGTCAGGGGTCACACCGGGTTGATCGCCCAGCATCAGCACCATCAGGTCCGAGCGCGGGTCGATCGCCCGCAGCCCGGCGGCGATCGACGAGGAACAGCCCTCCCCATAGTCCGGGTTCTCGACCGCGTCCGCACCCGACAGATCCACCCTGCGGCGGACCTCCGCGGAGCTGCCGCCGAGAGCGACGATGAGCTGGTCGAATCCGCTCGCCCGCGCGGTCTCGAGAGTGTGATCGAGGAGGGTGCCCGAGCCGTACGGGAGCAGCTGCTTCGGCTCGCCGAGCCGCCGCGAGCCCCCGGCCGCGAGGACGAGGCCGGTGACGAATCGCTCAGTGGGCCGCGCCATCGGGAACGCCCTCTGCATGGAAGGTGTCGCGGCAACCCTCCGAGCAAAAGTAGTAGAGCTCGCCCCCTCGCTCCAAGTGGATGCTGGCCTCGCTGGCCGCGACCTCCATGCCGCAGACCGGATCGACGGCGGTATCGGTCGAGATGACGACCGGCGCCGGTGCCGCCGACGGCTCGGCGGGGACCTTCTCAGCCGGACGATCCTGCTCGGACGCCGCTGTTCCGGCCACCGACGGCTTCGCCACTGCGCGCGGTCCGCCCGAGGGGCGCAATGTGACGATCTCGGCGAGAATCGCCAGCGCGATCTCCTCGGGGGTCTCCGCGCCGATCTCGAGGCCCGCAGGGGTATGCAGCCGAGCGCGGTCCTCCTCGGACAGATCGAGCGACTCCCGCACGGCCTGCCCGCGTACTTCGCTCGCTACCAGCGCCACATATGGCACGCCGGACCGCAGGGCCGCGGTGAGGACACGCTCCTCGTCGTGACCGTGGGAGGCGACGACGACCGCGGCGTCGTCGGGGCTGGGTTCGGCCTCCTCCGCCGGGCCCGACTCGACCGCATAGCCCAGCCGCCTCGCCAGATCCGCGAGGGCATCTGCGATCGGAGCCACGCCGACCACCCGCAGGGCCGCGGGTGGAAGATGCGGCTCGAGGAAGATCTCCAGCGCGCCGCCGCTGAGACAAGGGTTCTTGACCGTGACGGCGCCCTCGGCGGTCTCCGGTTGGCCCTCGGCACCACCGGGCAGGATGCGGAGCAGCAACGGCTCGCCGGACTCCATCGCACGGAGCGAGTAGAGGCGAACCGAAGCCTCGGCGCAGGTGCCTCCCACGAACCCCTCGATGGTGCCGTCGGGACGCACGATCGCCGAGTCCCCCGCCCTGACGCTGGTCGGGCTCTCTGCCCGGACCACGGTTGCCGCCGCGAACGGCGCTCCCTGGGCCGGCCGATCCCCCCTCGACGCAGCCCAGTGATTGGCGTTCATCGCGGCTCCTCCGTCGCCTTCAGGCACAGCATCACCTCTCGAGGCAAGGGTACTCTGGCGCCCACTCGGGCCTGGGCCTACTCAGCCGCTTGCACCGCCTCGACCCTGTAGGTCGTCTGGGCGTCAAGAGAGCCCTCGATCCCCTCGGGGAGCTCGAAGCCGCCGAAGGTATGGAGCGCGACCGCCTGGATCCTGACCCCCTCGGGGTCGCCGCCCACGACGCTCCAGTGGCCATTGTCGAACCGAAGCGCGTCCGGCGAAGCCTCGAGCATTGAGGCGGCCACGACTTGCGCCTTGTCTCGCAGCTTGCGTGCGGTGATGGCGACCTTCTCGCCGACGGCATCGCTGGGGCCGGCGTTGAAGCTGTTTCCCTCACCGAAGCGGTCGGTGTCCTCGTGGACGACCTTGATGTCCTCCGGCGGAATGCCGAGCTCCTCCGCGGCGATGCTCGCGAGCTTCGCCTCCTCTCCCTGCGAAGCCTCGCTGAGGCTGAGAACCGCCTTTCCCGTCGGATGCATTCGAAGGAACACGGCCCGGTAGGTGGCGTCCTCAGGCATCTCGAGTCCTTTCCTCGGGTGTAGTCAATGGGCAGTCCTCCCCCGCTTGGGTCCGGAGCCGCTCGGCATGGGTACCGGCCGCTGCGCCTCGGTTCGCTCGGCGCTGGGCCATGAGGGTTCGGAGTCTTCGGCCGGATCCGGTTCCCCAGTCCAGACTGCCTCCGGCCGGGCATCGCCGGCCGCAATCGCCTCGGCCACCTCGTACATGGCCTCCACTGAGTGGCCCCTGACCAGAGCGTCGCAGTGGGGCAGCGCCGCAGCCATCCCACCCACCCCCGGAGAGAAGCCCGGGGCGCCGGCGCGGGGGTTGACCCAGACGATTCGATGGGCCAGCCGCGCGAGACGCTCCATCTCACGACCGACGAGAGCGGGATCCGCGCGCTCCCAGCCGTCCGAGAGGATCACCACCACCGCGCCCCTCGCCATTCCTCGGCGCCCGTAGCGGTCGTTGAAGGTGCCAAGCGCCTCTCCGATCCGTGTTCCGCTCGACCAGTCCGGAGCCGCGGCGACGGCTCGCTGAATGGCGGCCTCCGGGTTGCGCCCGCCCAGCGCGCGGGTGAGGCGCGTCAGGCGAGTCGCGAAGACGAATGCCTCTGCCGGGGCGCCGCCGGCGACCGCCGAGGTCAGGAGGTGGAGATACGCCCGCGCGTATGGCTCCATCGATCCCGAGATGTCGCAGAGCAGCACCAGCCGTCGCGGGCGTGTCCGCCGGCTGCGGCTGGCGAGCGTCATCGGGTCGCCACCCGTGCGGAGGCTGGCGCGCAGAGTCCGCCGCAGGTCGAGGTGCTCGCCGCGCCTCGCGCGGCGCCTCCTCCTGGAGCGGCGCTGCGGGGCGGCGAGCTCCAGTGCCGCCATCAGGCGCCGGATCCGCTCGAGCTCGTCCGGAGCAAGCTCCTCGAAGCTCTTCTTCCGCAGGCGCTCCTCCTCGCTGGCGCTCGCCAGCGGCACCTCGACCTCGCGCGCGTCGCGGTCGTCTCTTGGCGGGGACACCGTCCCTCGCACGCCGCCGCCCTCGTCGGAACGCCTTTCCCCAGGCACCGAGCGGGCTTGCGGAGCCGGCGGGAGCTCGCTCGGCCGTGAGCTCGTCAGGATCGGGGAATACGGGTCGCCGCGCTCCTCGTCCGGCTCCAGAGCCGGGTCGAACACCGCAGCGAAGACGCGATCGAAGGTAGGCAGCTGCGCCTGCGAGGAGACGAAGACGGATCTTGCGGTCCAGTAGAGCTCTGCTCGCCTGACCGGCGCCACGAGCGCCAGCGCCCGCGCGAATCGGGACGCCCGCTCCGGGGTGGTGGGCACGCCTGCCGCCCGCAGCCGTTGACCCAGCGCGGTGGCCAGAGCGGGAAGATCGATCCTGTCGAGCTCAAGCAGCCTGTTCACTGCGGCGGCTCGGCCCTGCCCTGCATCGCCGCCCAGACACGGGCCGGGCTCAGTGGCATGTCGATGTGCGCAACCCCGTGGCTCTTGTAGAGGGCATCGCAGACGGCGTTGACGATCGCGGGGGGCGAGCCGTTGGTGGCCGATTCACCGACGCCCTTGGCCCCGATCGGGTGGTGCGGGCAAGGAGTGACAGTGGCGCCCAACTCCCAGTCCGGGCACTCGAGGGCGGTCGGGATCAAATAGTCCATCATCGAGCCGTTCAGGCAGTTGCCCTGCTCGTCGAAGCTGATCAGCTCCATCAGGGCGATCCCGACTCCCTCGGCCAGGCCGCCCATGATCTGCCCGTCGACGATCATCGGATTGATGCGCACCCCGCAGTCGTCCACGGCGATGAACCGCCTCAACTTCACCTCGGCGGTATCCGGGTCGACGTCGACGACGCAGATGTAGGCGCCGCAGGGGTAGGTGAGGTTGGGAGGGTCGTAAACGGATTGGCCGTCGAGGCCTCCCTCGAGTCCCTCGGGCAGCGGGGCATCCCCGTAGGCGGCCTCGGCGATCTGATCGATGGTCGCGCCCTTCTCCGGATCGCCCTTCACGGACCAGCGGCCCTTCTCCCAGACGAGGTCCTCGGGGGAGCTTTCCAGCATCCCGGCGGCGATCAGGCGCGCTTTGTCGCGCACCCTGCGTGCGGCCACCGCCGCGGCGGCGCCCGACACGGGAGTGGAGCGACTCCCGTAGGTGCCGAGCCCGTAGGGCGTGCGGTCGGTATCTCCGTGGCGAACCTGGATGTCGTCCGGTGAGATGCCGAGCTCCTCGGCGACGATCTGCGCGAAGGTGGTCTCGTGGGCCTGGCCCTGAGTCTGAGCGCTGATGCTGAGCACCGCCTTGCCGGAGGCGTGTACGCGGAGATCGCAGCCGTCCGCCATGCCCTGTCCGAGGATGTCCATGTGCTTCTTCGGCCCGGCCCCGACGACCTCGGTGAAGAAGGCGACGCCGATGCCCATCAGCTCGCCGCGCTCGCGCTTTTCCGCCTGCTCCTTGCGGAGTTCGTCGTAGCCGGCGATCCTCATCGCCTCCCGCATCGTCTTCTCGTACTCGCCCGAGTCGTAGGTCCAGCCGGTCTTGTTCTCGTAGGGGAACTGCTCGGGGCGGATGAAGCTCTTCATCCGCAGCTCCGTGGGATCGACCTCCATCCTGAGCGCGAGCTCTCCGACCAGCCGCTCGATCAGGTAGATGCCCTCGGTGACCCGGAAGGAACAGCGGTAGGCCACTCCGCCGGGCGCCTTGTTCGTGTAGACGGCCTTGACGCTGCAATGGGCCGCCTCCAGGTCGTAGGAGCCCGCGAACACGTGGAAGAAGCCCGCGGGGAACTTCGAGGGCTGAGCCGTGCTGTCGAAGGCGCCGTGATCCGCGATCACGTCAACCTGGGCGCCTGTGATCCTTCCGTCCTTGGCGCAGATCCGACCGCTCATCACGTAGTCGCGCGCAAACCCCGTGGACATCAGGTTCTCCGAGCGGTCCTCGACCCATTTGACCGGCTTCCCGGTGACGATGGAGCCGACGATCGTGCTGACGTAGCCCGGATAGACGGGGACCTTGTTGCCGAATCCGCCCCCGATGTCGTTCGTCATGATCCGAATCATCTGCTCGGGCAGGCCGGCGACCTGCGCGTACACGGTCCGGTGGAGATTCGGGGCCTGGTTGCCGTTGTAGATGTCGAGCTGACCCGTTTCCGGGTTCATGTCGGCGATCATGCCGCAGGTCTCGAGCGGCGCCGGGTGGCAGCGCGGATAGATCATGTCCCGGCTGACGACGATGTCCGCCTCGGCGAAGACGCGATCGCACTCCTCGGCGTCGCCCGCCTCCCACAGCGGGGTCGCGAGGTTGTCGGTCTGATCCGGCTTGTCGTCGCGGATCAGCGGCGCATCGGGATCGAGGGCCTTCCGGGCGTTTACCACGGCGGGCAGCGGCTCGTACTCGACGTCGATCAGCGGTAGGGCGTCGCGTGCTGAGTAGCGGTCCTCGGCGATCACGAAGGCCACCTCCTGGCCCTGGAACCTCACCTTGTCCCCGGCGAGGACGGCCTGCGAGTCGTAGGAAAGCGTCGGCATCCAGGCGAGGCCGAGCGTCTCGAGGTCCTTGGCCGTGATCACCCGGTGCACCTTGGGATGCGCGAGCGCGCCCGAGGTGTCGATCGAGACGATCCGGGCGTGCGCGTAGGGGCTGCGCAGCACGGCCCCATGGAGCATCCCGGGCAGGACGATGTCGTCGAGGTACTTCCCCTGTCCTCGAATGAAGCGCGCGTCCTCCTTGCGCTTCATGTTGCCGTAGCCGAGAGGCGTCTCTTTCGCCGCGGTCGTCGCCATCTTCATCTCCTCGATTCGGCCGACTCGTGCTCGGCGGCCCAGCGGACAGCCCTGACGATGTTGGCATAGCCGGTACACCGGCAAATCGCGCCCGAGATCGCGGTGCGGATCTCGGCCTCGGAGGGGTCAGGATTCTCATCCAGCAGGGCCCTGGCGGTCATGATCATCCCTGGCGTGCAGAAGCCGCACTGGAGGCCGTGCTCTTCGTGGAAGCCCTGCTGGACCGGATCGAGCTGGCCGTTCACCTCCATCGACTCGATCGTGCGAATCTCGTGCCCGTCGCAGCTCGCGGCGAGTGTGGTGCAGGACTTCACCGGCCGCCCGTCGAGATGCACGACGCAGGCGCCGCAGTTGGAGGTGTCGCAGCCCCAGTGCGTCCCGGTCAGGCCGAGCGTGTCCCGGATGAAATGCACGAGCAAGAGGGCCGGCTCGATGTCCCGGGTGACCTCCTCGCCGTTGACCTTGACAGTGATTTCCATTCAGCCCTCCTGGTTCGAGGCACGTTCCGCGGCTCGTCTGAGAGCGCGTTTGCTGAGCTCGCCGGCGAGGTGGCGCTTGTAGTCGACGGGGCCGCGCCCGTCCGCGATCGGCGAGCAGTCCTCCGACGCCAACGCGCCGGCCTGAGCGAACAGCTCCTCGGAGGGTTCCTTGCCTCGCAGAAGCTCCTCGGAGCGCGTCGCGTGGACCGTGGTCGGTCCGGCGGCGCTCAGCGCAACCCCTGCGTCGGCGATCCTGCCTCCCTCCATCCAGAGCGCCGCAGACACCGCGACGATCGCCCAATCCCCGGCCCGCCTCTCGACCTTCTCGTGGGCGCTGCCGCCACCTGGCCTCAGGGGCAGGCGGACCTCGGTCAGGATCTGGGCGTCCTCGATCGCGGTCATGTAGGGCCCGACGTGGAAGTCCTCCATCGAGACGACGCGCTGGCCGCCGGAGCCGGCGATCACGACGTTCGCCTTCAGCGCCGAGCAGACGGCCGAAAGGTCCTCTGCGGCATCGGCCTGGGCGAGCGAGCCGCCGATCGTGCCGCGGTTTCGCACCACGGGATCGGCGATCACCTTCTCGGCGTCGACGAAGATCGGGAAATGCCGGGCCAGCAGCTCCGATTCGAGCAGCTCGCGATGGCGGGTCATGGCCCCGATCCGGATCTCCCCATCGGCCTCCCCTATGTAGGAGAGCTCATCGAGCTCGTTGATGTCGATCAGCCGCTCGGGGTTCGCCAGCCTCAGCTTCATCATCGGCAGCAGGCTGTGTCCGCCGGCCAGGATGCGCGTCTCGGGCCCGTACTTCTCGAGCAGCTCGATCGCGTTCCGGATGCTGGTCGCCCGCTCGTACTCGAATGGTCCGGGGGTCTGCAACTAGAGAACCTCCCGTCCCCTACTCATGTACCCGACGCCGTCGAATCATCCGGCGCCAGGCCGCCGTCTGCCGGGAACGCCCGCGGAGCATTGGTACCGATCGTCGGGGACCTGGGCCGGTGTCTGGGCCCTCCCGGCTCATCGGCGACCGGGCCGCTGGGATTGGTGTAGAGCGAGAGCGCCGCGCCGCTCGAGTGGGATGGGTCCCTGAGTGCGGCGCCCGACATGGCGCCGGCACCGAGCGGGCTCTCCCGTCCGAGCCGCGCGAGCTGCACCGCCCCCCTCGTGTACACCTCGTCGATGTTCTTCACCTCCCCGGTTCTGCCCTGGCGCTCGAGCACGGAGGCGCCGGCGCCGGGGAAGACCGACTCGACCAGTCCAGCGGCGTCGTCCTGGCCCGCCTTCTTCTCGAGCAGGCCCTCGAGCAAGTCGGTGCCCGCGGAGAGGTCCTTGTTGATCGCCTCGACCACGCCGTTCACCGGCTTGCTCTTGCTGACGATGCCACCCACCGACTCGATCACCGCGTCCAGGCCGGCTGTGATCTTCCTCAACTCCAGGATCACGGCAACCAGGTAGGTGACCAGGGCCAGGATCACGAGGACCACCGCGACCAGAGTGACTACAGCGGCAGCTTCCATCTCAGGCGTCCTCGAGGATGGTGTCGAGTGAACCGCCGTAATTTGCCACCACGGCCACCGTCTGGCTGACCTGCTCCTGGGTCGTGTTGAGCAGCTCCACGGCGTCGAGGTCCTTCGACGCGGCTTCTGCCACCGGTCGAAGCGCCTCGACGGCCGGCGTGACCGCCTTCGCCGCGTTGAGCACGCCCCGGAGCAGCACCACGACGACCGGCACGATCACGAGCAGCAGCACGGCATTTCCGATCCACCAGATCGTCATCGCCTCTCCACGTGCTCCGCGACGATGGCGGCCTTCTTGGCCACGGAGGGCATCAAGCCGATGATCCCGTCGAACTGGGCGTTGATCGCCTCCACGGCCGGGCGCAGCGGGCGCAGGTGCTCCGCCTCCACCGTGGTCAGCGCGCTTCCAAGATCGCCGAGGTCCTTGGCGATCGACTCGAGGCGGCGGCGGATCTCGATCAGCGCGAGCGCCAGGACGACCACGAGGACGACGGCCTCGGCCACACTCAGGACGATCAGGAGCGAGGTGCTCATTCGGGCTCTCCGTAGCCCTGCGAGAGCGCGTTCATGTAGCCGTCCTGGACGACCCCTTCGGCCGCGATCTGCTCGAGCACCGGCGCGGTCGCCTCGAGCTGGGGGATGTTCTCCGTGTTCTCGGCGACCTTCCCGGCGGAGCCGAGCAGGCCCGTGACCCCGGTTTGAATCCTCCTGAGCAGGTTGAGCAGCATGAGGAGCATGGCCGCAACAACCAGAGCCACTACCAGGCCCACCGCCAACGTCACGTACCAGAGGGTGCGTTCCGCGTGGGCCAGGGCGACCATGACGTCCATCAGTGCCCCACCGCCGCCTTTCTGAGCGCCCTGGCCGCGTGGAGGATCCTGACGCCTGAATCGTTGATCTTCGCGACGCCGCCGAGCTGGTCAGTCTGCGAGCGGACCACCTCGACGGCCTGGTTCGCGGTTTCGGCCTGGCCGGCGATCCGGTTGGCGAGGACCAGAATGGTGACGACGATGATTACCGCCACGACCACCACGATGGCCCCGAGTCCCAAGCCGATGTACCAGGAGGTGGTGTCAGCACCGATCAGCATTCCGTTGCCTCAACACCAGCGGTACCGCCCATGTCACGACAGTATTACAACCGGCCTTGGGCGTTCAAGGACCTGAGAAAGGTCAGAGCTTCGCCAGATTCTCCGAAAACTCCTTGATCATTCCCTCGGTCACCGCGGTGATCACTCCCTCCCCCATCTGCGCCGCCTTGCCCGTCACGTTGATCTGCGAGTGAAGCGCGACCTCGGTCGCGTCGCCGCTGCCCGTCAGCTGCATCGAGACCTTGGCATCGGCGTTGCCCTGCCCCCCCGCCTCCTTCGCGCGAGCGTTCATCACGGCCCGATGCCCGAAGTCGTCCTGTTCGACGATCTCGGCGGGTCCGGAGTAGTTCATCGACATCGCGCCGAGCTTGATCTTGACCTCCGCCCTGACGGCCCGGTCGCCCGTCTTCTCGATGATCGTCGCCCCCGGAACACATGGCACCACGCGTTCGAGGTCGATCATGGTGTTCCAAACGTCGTCGAGAGGCTTCTGGATCGTGAACGAATTGTCGAACTCCATCGAGTTGTCTCCTCTTCCCGCAGTTAGCGTGTGCCCATGCCGATCATGCCAGGCACCCACAAGCTGGGACCAGAGAACGCCAGCCTTCGCATCGAGACCAAGCGAGGCGGCGCCGCGGCCAAGGCGGGGCACGACCTGGTGATCGAGGTCAGCTCATGGCAGGGCACGCTGGAGGTCGGCGAGGATCCGGGCCGGGCTAGCCTCGCGCTCAGCGCCGACAGCGGGTCCATGGCCGTGACCGAGGGTACCGGCGGAGTGATGGCTCTGACCGAGCAGGACAAGGTCGAGATCAAGAAGACCTTGGAGGCCGAGGTGCTCCCGGCTGGGCAGGTTGAGTTCATGTCGACCCAGGTCACCCCGATGGATGACGGCCAGCGCCTCAGGGTCACTGGCGAGCTCAGCATGAACGGCAACGTCCACCCACTCGAGTTCGAGCTGGAGCTCGGGCCCGATGGAGCGGTATCCGGTCGAGCCAGCGTGAAGCAGTCGGACTGGGGCATCGAGCCCTACTCTGGCCTGTTCGGCACCCTCAAGGTCAGGGATGAGGTCGAGGTCGTCGGTGAGGCCTCCCTGTAGACGTTGCCGAGCGCATGCAGAGCCTGATCGAGCTGGCAGGGCCGATCGAGGCGCACCTCGATGATTTGACCGAGACGGGCTGTCAAGAAACCGCCGTCAGCGCGAAGCAGCTCCCTGTGGACTTTCAGCCCCCCGGCGGGCGCTTGCTGTTAGGGGCGGAAGCGGCCCGCGTACCGGACCCGTAACCCTGCGGGTCGATATCTGGTACCGGGCCGCTTCCGGTGCATCCGAGAGGCGGTCAGCTTGGGGAGGCTCCGAACCGCCCCTCCTGGAGACAACGACTGGTTGGTATCGGTACGTCCGTTTCATCTCGATCGGTTTGCTGGCTGGCTGGGTGCTCGGCGGTCAGAGGGTGGCTGGAAGATCCGCGCTCACCACCGATGACAACGCTCCAGCCCGACTGTACGGTCGGTCTCAGAATCACGAAAGGCGGGGGTCCGACCATGACCGTTCTTACACCCCCTAGGAAGCACACGCAGCACACGAAGGACGGCCATCCCTATCCGAGTCGGCGAGAACTCGACCAAGCCGGCCTGTACTGGCGCGATCTACGACCTGCTTGGACGCGGGACGAACCTGATCCGATTCTGGGAGAACAGACCGAGCTAGAGGAGACAGTGGAGGAGGCGAAGGCGCGAGAAGCTGAAGCAGAAGGAGCCCGGGCCTGGTAGGACGACGAGCGTCGTGGCCTGGTTCTTCGCCGCAGCCTCGGCAGCCGTGGCTTGGATCACTTCTCCCGACCTAGTTTTCTGAACTTGTCACGACGCGATAGCTGATCGCGAGAGCGGCGATCAAGACAACGCCGATCACGATCAGTCCGCCCAAGCCGCCGAGGAAAACGAACGCCAACGTGATGGCAAGAAGGGCCACGGCCATGCCCAGAACGAGGGGGATGCCGATCAGGTCCGAGTCGGGCGGAGGCTCCCACCGGGACTTGCGCTGATCTTCGGGGGAACGGCTCATCGCGAGCCAGCCTACAGGCCCACGCCTGCGCGAATGGGGATGAAGTGCAGCGCAGTTATCGAAGTGTTCGCGGTCGGAGCTCTCGTAGTAGTCGGCGGTCTTCAGCGCCGGCACTGCCAACAAACCGGCGCGTCTTGTTTCGGCGGCAGGGGCGGCGGCGCTGCTCGAACGCTAGGGCTGCAATTCGGGCAGCAGCTGTCGGGACGTCGGCGGAAACCGCATAGCCAAGCCCTTCAGTAGCCCAGAGCGAACTTCGCATCCTCCGACATCATCATCGGCCAAGGCACGTGATGACACCTCCGCAGGCACGGATGAGGGCACCTCAGGTGCCCTCAGTGACGCACGAAGTCGCGAGTTCGGTGCGCGGTCCGGTGCGCGGCGGAAGCGGAAGCGCCGGCGGCCGAGGCATCCAGAATCCGATGAGACGTGCTAGCTCGTCGAGCTCGGCCGCCGCAGGATAAAAAGCGCCGCTTTGCATGGAAAGGGGCACTTTTGATCAGGCGCTCGCTTTTCGCGCGAAGGAGGAGCGGCTCCGCGGAGCTACCAGCAAGCTGTCAGCGGCGAGTTAGTATGAGCGAGTTAGACGGCGGCTTGTCGGATGTGCTCTTGGGAGCGCTGCGACGAGAGGCGAGGAGCACTATGGACGGTCACGAGCTTCACCCTGAGGACGCCGCGGACATGCTGGACCCTCTTGATGACGGGCACGGCACGCTTCGCCGGGACATCTCGACTGCGATCGTCGGCCTCTACAAACAGCACTACGGCAAGGGGCCGATCCACTGCCGCACCTACCTGGAGCCCAATCTCGTCGTCGTGATCCTGGGCGAGGGCTACACCTCGAGCGAGCGCACTCTGTTCGAGGCCGGCAAGTGGTACGAGGTTCGCAACGCCCGCCAGATCTGGCAGGACAGCATGGAGGAGCGCTTCGTCGCCACGATCGAGGAGCTCACGGGGCGCAAGGTCTCGGCCTTCATGAGCGCGAACCGCCAGGGCCCCGACCTCGCCGTGGAGCTCTTCCTACTCGATCCCCCGTCGGACTGAGCGGGTATTCCACGCATATTGCGGTGTCCCTGACCTGGGTCGGCCCCGCCTGAGCTGAGTCGGTGGTATCGCTTGCGGTCCGGCACATGGCTCCAACCAAAGGAAGGGGGAGACTATGGGCCTTTCGCAAGCAGCGAGTGACGTTAGCGGGCTGATCCGATCCCGAGTCGCGTTCGACGCAATTGAGACTCGGATCGATGAGATCCCCGGCTTGGTCGATCAGGAGCGGGCTGCGTTGTGGCTTTACGCATGGTCGCGCCAAGGTCGCAGGTGGCAGCGGGACACCGCAGATCAGCTCTTGCAGTGGGTCGCAGGTAGCCCGTAGAAAAAGGGCGTTGCGACACCGACGAATCACTAACGCTTTGCACAGGAAGCGCCCACCAGACCCTGACGTTCCGCTTTCGCGTGAAAGCAGAACGCTGGGGCCAAAGGAGGGAACCGCCGGAGAGTGCCGCTTCCACCTCGAGCCAGGTGGTGAGGCAACTGCGGTTTCGCGATGCAGGTGAACGACCGCAAGCAGCGTAAGTGGTCGCATGGCCGTCGTGCAGCCTCCTGACCAGCTGGAAGAGCTGGAGCAGGTGGACGAGATACTGCTGCAAGAGCTGCGGCGCGTGGACGAGATGCTGCTGGAAGAGCTGGAGCGCGTAGACGAGATGCTCCTGCGGATTGTGGCCGCAATCGACCAGTTGCCGGAGCGAATCGCCTCGGCGATTAGGAGTGAGCAGCTCGGGTCTGTGTCAGGCAATGGGGGGACGAGGGCAGCCGAACCAGCGCGGAGCCGGGCGTCCACTCGACCGTTCGACCCTTATGGGGAGGACGAGGTCGAGGTCGAGGCGGCCGAGGAGAAGAAGTCAGCGGCTAGGCAGGTGGCCAGGAAGGTGCAGAGCTGGGTAGCAGCCTATGGCCCAGACCGGGAGGCGCTCAGCTTCGCGACCCTCTCGCTGGCAGTCGCCTTGCTTGCTACCGCCGTCGCTGTGGTCGGCTTGATCGTTGCTGTCTTGCACTAGTCCAGGAGATGGCGCAGCCCTCATAACTGGGTGGGGTCGCCTATCCCCATTCGGGCACGGCGTCTCCGCAGTTGGGGCATACCAGTTCAGGCACGGGCCGATCTATCGTCGGCGGGGGTCAGGGTTCCGCTGGCTCGAGCGCGTACGCGCGGAACGAGTCGCCCACCGTCGGCTCAAGCATCCGCGCAACCTCAGGGTCTAGCTCGAACTGACGCGCGATCTCATCAAGCGGTCAGTGGCGTTCGGGCTGCAATACCTCGATCGAGACGACACGGCCCCGCTGATCAAGATCGACAAGAGTGCCAGGGTCAATCTGCTCAGTCCGACTGCTCACGGCGCCCGTGAGTACCTCGATGGTCAGCGCGTCAGACCGCCGCTTCTCGTCCAAAGCGATACCGAGCCGCTACTCCCGCAACCCGGCGGCTTCGAGGGCCTTCCGCTGATCGGAGTACATCCGCAATCCCGTAGCGCGACCTGCCCTCATGTCAATCAAGTGAGCGAACGGAACGTCCATCTGAACGCCGCTTTCTGCCCCTGTGAGCCCGAAGCGCAACAGAACCAGAATCCTCTCGTCGGAGACTTCCCGGAACTCGTCCGGGGTGAAGGTCATCTCTCCGAACGCCTCGGAGGCCTGTCTGAACCACTCGCGAACCCCTTGGTGGCCGCGCCAGACGCCGGCAATCGGCGAGTCATCTGGGTTGCGCCATTCGATCTCCTCGTCGAGGAACGGGATGATCCCCTCGACGCCATCGCGCTGGAACGCTTCGTAGGCGCGGCGCGCGATCGTGATGTTCTCCTGCGACATCCCCCACGCAGTATCTCTCCTAGGAGTAGGCCGCAGGTTCGAATCCTGCTCGGGGCGTTGGTAGGTTCCAGGCCGGATGGCCCGCGCTGGCATCCCTACGACGCCTACCCGCAGGACTTCGTCGCCCGGCACGTACCGGGCCTCTGATCAGAGGTTCTCGATGGCCCGCTGCGCCTGGTGGATGTCGGCGCCCGTGAGCTCGCGGTAGCGCTTCACCGCCTCCTTCGTCTTGCCCTGCTGCACGAGCTCCTGGATCTCGGGCGGCACGGGCGTCTCGTCGGGACGGTGGCTGGCGCGCCCCATCGGCGTGTACTGCAGGCCCACCACCTGCTCGAGGGCCTCCTCGATCCAATCGAGCCGCTTGTTGACCAGCTCGATCGCCGCTCGCACGTCGTCGTCCACGTTCCCTCCTTTCGTAGTCCCCCTTATTGACCAGCGGACCGTCGGAGGGTAGTTTCCACCGCGGGATGAAGGCCGGTTTGGGGATCGTGATCATGGTGGCGGTATCCGTGGTGGCCGCCGCCTCCGCCTCCGCCGCAGTCCCGGGCTGGCAGATCGGCGCCGCCCGGATCGACACGACGCCGCCGGCCTACGACGCGGCCCAGGACCTGCAGGACTTCCCGGAGGCGAGCTGCCCGCGCGCGACGTTCGACGGGCCGCGGCTCTGGCGCTTCGAGGAGCCCTACACGGACACCGACGGATCGGGCGACTTCAACTACCCGGGTGGCTCGCCCGAGCCGTTCTGCGACTACAACGGCAACGGGCGCTGGGACGGCATCTACCTATCCGGGGGGATCAACCACCTCGCCAAGTTCCTGCATGACCCGATCGATGCCCGCGCCGTCGCCTTCTCGGCGGGAGGGAGGACCGTCGTCCTGGAGTCCGTGATCGCGCAGGGGATCTTCGAGAACTACATCCGGGATGCCCGGACGCAGGCCGAGAACCTTGCCGGGCAGCCGCCGCACGACGCGACCTGCGGCCACATCGACCAGATGGTTGTGAGCTCCAACCACAACGAGAGCTCCCCCGACACGCTCGGCCTCTATGGCGCTCCGGACGCCGGAGGGTTCCCGCTGCACTCGGGGATTGACGAGTACTACATGGATTGGCTCGACTCGCAGATGGCGAAGGTCGCGGTCGCTGCCTGCGATCAGCGGCAGGCGGCCACCATGCGGGAGACCGACTTCCCTGTGCCGCCCGGGATCCGGCAGGAGATCCCCAACCGGTTCCCGACCACCAACGATGCCGGGGAGCCCACGGCCATCGACAACAAGATCCGCGTGCTGCAGGCGCTCGACGCGAGCGGCGATCCGATCTTCACGATGATGAACCTGGCCGACCACAACCAGGACATCGGGCACTCCGACACCTTCGAGGAGTCCCATTCGGTGAGCGGCGACTGGCCGGGTTACTTCCACAACCGGCTGGAGCAGGACATGGTCGATCGCTACGGCCCGGGCCACGGGGGAATGGCGATGTTCCTGGTCGGCGACAACGGCTCGATGGAGGACCCGATCACCGATCCGGCGATCCCCGACCCACCCTGCAACGGCGGCGCCAACGGCTGCTTCGCCCAGGTGCAGCTAACCGGTGACACGCTCGCCGACGATGTCGCCGCTGAGCTCGACCAGGGCTCGACGCCCGCCCGGCCCGGCCCGGTCGACGGTCGGCGCACCGAGTTCTGCGTGCCGGTCCAGAACCAGCTCTTCGCGTTCCTCGCCTCGATCGGGACCTTCGGCGAGCGGCACCTGTACACCAACTGCGTCGACACCGGGACAGTCGGCAACGAGCTGAAGACCTCAGTCGCGGTACTCGACGTGGGACCCGACCTGCAGTTCCTGGTCAATCCCGGCGAGGCTTTCCCCGGCCTGGCGCTGGGCAACCCCTATGGGATCGAGGACGCCAGCTGCGACAACCTCGCCAATCCGCCCGTCCCCACCTGGCACGCCAGCGCGCCCTTCCGGTTCCAGGTCGGCCTCGGCGACGACATGATCGGCTACGAGAAGCCCGCCTGGTCGTTCTGGGACCCGGCCGCGTACCTGCCGACGGACACGTGTGCCACCGATCCGCACAACCACCACCACGGCTTGGAGGACGAGGCGGTCGGGCCCGCGGCCTCGAACGCCGTCGCCCAGCAGCTGACCGCGCTGCTCGACGAGTCGCCCGACCCGACCGCGGACATCCGCTTGGGCCGTTTCGTGAAGGCGGACGGGTCGCTCACCGACGCGTACACGACGCCTGACGACGCGGGCACCCCCGGCCACTTCCCCACCGACGCGGTCGCGGTCTGGCTCGCCGCGCCCGGGCAGACGACGCTGAATGCAACTCCGCGGCAGCCCGACAGCGGCACGATCGTCGCGCTCCGCGACGTCCGCTCCTTCGGCGGACGGCCGGTCGATGCGAACGGCGAGTTCATGGACTTCGACGGCGCCGACCAGCCCGTCGGGCCGGACGTGAACACCCGCGGGATGCTGGTTTGCGACTCCTCGGGAGCGGTCAGCAAGCGCTACTACGTCAACGTTTATCCGGCCCTGACCGTGAACGGCACGCTCGGGGCGGGCCACCCCGGCCGCGCGCCTGGCCACGCCGGCGGCAAGAAGTGCAAGCCGCACTAGCGCCACAGGCACCACCACTCTCGGGCCCGCAAGTAGAAGCAAGTAGAAGAAGCGCCGGCGCTGAGCCGCACAACCGCGCCTTAGGCGTTCCACCTATGTTCTGGGTTGCGGATCTCGACGTCGCTGTCGCCGAGGGCGGTGAGGACGGTCGCTCGGGTCTGCCCTGAGTCGACTCGTGCTTCCGCATTCCGTGCCATATCCCCATCCTAGGCCGCGGGCTCAGCCGGAAAAGATGGGTACAGAATGGGTACATCAGGTCGGGATCGGGAGGGTTTTCGTGGGTAAGCAGATCGGCCGGAAGCCGCCGAATTGCAGGACTTTCGTACCCGACCGTTCCCGGACGTTCTCCGCCTCAGAGCCCTCGACGGAGTGCCGCTTTCCATGCAAAGCAGCAATCCGCCGCGCGATGGATGACCGGATCGAGCGGGGACCACGGTGCGCCCCGTTATCCCTCCGCGACAACGTGCTTCACAGCCTGGTCGACGGTGGGATACGCGGCATCAAGAACCGAATCGCCCGGAGCGGCGTGGATGACATCGCGAACCTGACCGACGTTTCGGGCGATCACCACGCGGACGCCATCAGCCCCCAGTTCTCGCGCCACCTGGTCGAGGACCTGCGCAGCCGTCACATCGATGAACGGGACCGTCTCCGCGTCGATAACGATGGTGTGAACGTCGGCGCGCCTCGCCGTGCCGCGGATCTCACGCGCAACCGGCTCGGCATTGGCGAAGAACAGCCCGCCCTCGATCCTCAGCACCGCGATTCCTTCGACACGCCGGTTGTCCGGATGCCGATCGAGATCCGAGAAGTGACCACTCGGGCCGGGGACTCTCCCCAGCTCTGTCACAGGCGGCCGCGAGGCACGGTAGAGGAGCAAGAGGAGCGAGATCAGCACTCCGATGAACAGCCCCGCCAGGATTCCGAAGATCATCACCCCGAGCATCGCGGCGACCGATGCAATGAAGTCCGCCCGAGCCGCAAATCCGTAGGCTCGGCCGAGCCGGACGCTGTAGACCCGATAGAAGTCGCGTAGCGCCGAGAAGTCGATCAAGTCGATCAGGGCGACGATCACAATGGCCGCCAGGGTCGCCTCGGGCAGGCTTTCGAAAAAGCCCGTGAGAAAGAGCAGTGTGATCATCGTCAGACCGGCGGCGATGAGCCCGACGAGTTGCGTCTGCCCGCCGGCGGTGCGGTTCACCGCCGTCTTGGACAGGCTTCCGTTGACCGCGAACCCCGCGGATATCCCAGCGCCGAGGTTCGCCACGCCGAGGCCAATCAGCTCACGGTTCGGGTCGATCTGCCGATTGTCCCGCTGGGCATAGGTCTTGGCGGTCCCCAGGCTCTCCGCAAAACCGATCAGCATCACCCCCAGAGCTGCAGCTGTTAGACCCCCGAAGCGGTCGAGACTGACGTCCGGGACTGACAGCGAAGGCAGGCCGGGGGCGATGGAGCCCACGATCGCCACCCCGTGGGCGTCGAGGCCGAAGAGTTCAACGGCGCCGACTCCCAGGACCACGGCCGCCAGCGGCCCCGGGATCACCGGTGCGACTCGAGGAACCCCGAACAGCACGGCGAGCGATCCGATTCCGACGAGTAGCGTGGTGCCATCGGTCCCATCGATGTTGATCAGAAAGTCCCAAACCCTCTCGAAGAAGTCACCGCTGCCGGACTCGACTCCGAACAGCCTCGGGATCTGGCCGACCATGACTGTCAGCGCCAAGCCGACGATGAACCCCTTGAGCACGGGTTCGGAAACGAAGCTCGCCAGAAACCCGAGGCGCAAGACGCCGGCGATCAACGCGGCGAGTCCGACGCAGATCGCGAGCGCAGCCGTCGTCGCAACGAACTGCCCCCCGTTGCCTGCAACGGCGTTCCCAACAACCGCAGCCGAAAGCGCCGCCGCGGCAGCGGATGGCCCGGTGATCAGTTGCCGCGAGCTGCCGAGAGCCGCGTAGAGAATCAACGCCGCCGGCGCCGCATAGAGGCCGACGACGGGCGGGACCCCAGCGATCGTCGCGTAAGCCAGCGCCGAGGGCACGAGCACGGCCCAGACCGTCAGCCCGGCAACTACGTCGCTGCGAACCCAGTCGCGCTGGTAGTTCCTCAGCGATGGAAACAAGTGGCTCACAGAGCCTTACCGGCGATAGCCAACCTACCCTCCAGCCGCTGTGCGGACAAGTACGTGGAATGGGACGCCGAGCTCGAAGGCGCTGCTTTCCATGCAAAGCAGCGCTTCTGAAATCACACCTCTAAGCGAGGAGAGGCGGCCAATCTGGGGAGGGTCACCAGGTCAGCTCGATCTCCAGCTCGCGCTCGTCGGTCTCTAGCTCGAGCTCCACCTTCACGTGAATCTCGTCCGGAACGTGGACCTTCATGTGCATCCCACCGCGCTCAAATTCGATGTCGTTGTTGCGGGCGAGCGTGTCCGCGAAGGCACGCAGCCGCGCGGCGGCCTCCTCGCGAGACATCGTCTCCTTGCTCTCGATCTCCAGGATGTCCATTGGTCCTCCTTCGTTCTCGTGGCATTCCAATCCGTCGTGGCCCGTTGCGTTCAGTGCGTCCCCGGCCTTCGCCTAGCCGACGATCTTGGCCTTGGACCGTTCGTACTCCTGGTCCGAGATCTTCTTGTCGTCGTGGAGCTTCGCCAGCTTGGTGAGCTCATCGGCGGTGGAGCCACCGCCGGCGGTCTGCTGGACATAGGCGTCGAGCTGCTTCTGGGCCGCTTGCTGCTGGGCGAGGGCTCGCTCGCGCATGCCGCTACCGCGCGCGATCAGATAGATCAGCGCCGCCAGGAAAGGCACAAAGACCAGGAAGAGAACCCAGGCGGCCTTCCCCCATCCGGACATCTCGTGATCGCGGAACAGGTCGGCGAAGATCGTGAAGAGCACCATCAGCCAGGCGGCAAAGAGAAAGATCTCCAGCACCGTGAGCAATCCCTGGCCGAAGGTGTAGTCAGCGAGAACCATGGCTTTCCTCCAGTGGCATGGTTAATGGCGGTGCTCGGGCACACTATTCACTCAAGGGGCGTCTCAAGCGCTCCTTTCCATGCAAAGCGCCGCTTTTCGTTCAAAGCCGGTGTGAGACGACACGGCCTGCGCACGCCTACGTGAGACGAGTTCGAACGAGTTCGAACCTAAGTAGGGTGGGCCCGGTGACGGCAATCGCCTACCCAGAACGCCCGGCGACGGTCTCGACTCCCGCTCTCTTCGGCCGCGTCATGGCGCTCGTTGCCTTGACCGTAGGTTTCGCAACCCTCGGGGTCTGGCTGGGGCGAGGGCTGGGCGGCCCGGGCTGGTTCATCGCCTGGCTGCTCTCCCTCGGCTGCTTGATCGGCTTGCACGCGGCCAACGCCCGCGGCCAGACCGGCCTGGCGTTGACGCTGCTGTTCGCCTTCGGGCTGCTGATCGGTGGGAGCGTCGCGACCACCGTCAACTACTACTCGAAGACCGACCCGACGGCGGTCCGTCAGGCGTTCGGGGCCACGGCGCTGTTCGTTGCGGTCCTCGGATCCGGGGGATACGCGGTTCGCCGCGACCTCTCGTTCCTCTACCGGATCGCCTTCGTGCTGCTCCTGGCGCTGTTGGGCGCGGGCATCGTGCTGATCTTCGTCCACATTCCCGCCGTGTATGCCGCCTGGTCGCTGGCCGGCCTTGCGATCTTCGGGCTCTACACCGTCATTGACTTCAATCGCCTCCGCCGGGCTGGCGCCGACGAGGCAATCCCGCTGGCAGCGGGGATATTTCTCGACGTCCTCAATATCTTCCTGTTCTTCCTTCGCCTCTTCGCCCGCTCTTCCTGAGGCGGAGAGAGCCCATAATCGGTCACCCGATTCAATCGCGTGCGAGTCTCGGGCGTTGCCCCCCTCAACGCTTAAAGGTGCGATTTTCGAGACCCCCGCTTCTCGTCCAAAGCGGCTACTCCGACAGCCCGGCGGCGTGTCCCCCCCTTTGGCGCTGCTACTCAGGTTGACGGGCCGGCATCAGAGCCCCAATCAGCCAAAACAGCGGAAAGACGATCCCTATGAGGAACATGACCCAGTGGCCCTTCCGGATGGAGATGATGCCCAGTGTCAGGAGGAGAACGAAGTACAGGATCCCGAGACCAACCCATGCTCCGGCGCTGACAGCTAGTGGCGGCATATCTGGCTCTCCTTGCTGGGTCTACGTCGCTTGCGGAGCGAACAAAGTCGCATCCGGGCTAGAGCGCAACCCTATTCACTCAGGTTTCAAGGGCGCGGCCGCTCCCTCACTTGCTGAATAGATGCGTGACGCTACTCCGACAGCCCGGCGGCTTCGAGCGCCTTGCTGCGGTCGGTATAGACCTCGATGCGCACGAGCCGGCTCCCTCGGAACGTTCCGAGGTGCGCAAAGCGCCCCTCGACCTCCACCCCGCTTCCGCCGCCGACGCCGTGAGCCCGCACGAACACGAGCACGCGGTCGTCGCCAACGCCCCTGAACGACTCCGCCTCGAAGCGCATGGAACGACCCCACGGCTGGGCATCGAAGAACTTCGCCATGTCTTCGAAACGCCACGCCTTGCCGTCCGGATAGGCAGTCCGAAAGTCGACCTCTGCGCCCGGTTCGACAAGACCGGCCTCGATCATCGCGAGGGCTGCCTGCTCATTGACTCCCTTCTCGACGAATATCTCGTACAGGCGCTGCGCGAGCTCGACGTTCTCCTGCGACATCGCCCGCGCAGTATCTCGCGACTGACCGAAACCGCCGCTTTCCATGCAAAGCGGCGGTCTGCGATCGATCAGGCGCTGCGCTAGCCGGCGCCGTGCGGGTTCCTGCACCACGGGTTGTTGGGGACCCCGGCACACGGCGAGGGCATCGAGGTCTGCGGCGGCAGGGGCAGCATCTGAACGTTGGTCGGGCGCGGATAGCTCATGCCAGGTTGCGGCGGGCACGGCCCGAAAGCCTGCGTGGCGCAGATCACCTGGGCCGTCAGCGGGTCGCCGAGGCCGGCCCCCATGTTGGGTATGCCGCAGGTCGCGTGGGTGACCTGGAGGTCGGCGGGCGTGCTGGTGACCGGGCTGGCATCGGGATGGAAGTTGCCGTGCCAGCAGTTGCCGGGATCGTGGGGTTCCGAAATCTCGGCGAGGTCGCCGTTGGTCGGGTTGCCGAAGAACCCGTTGCCGCTCAGCGAGTTGTTGGAGACCTCGTTGCCCCAGTCGTCGTAGTAGCAGGCGACGACGAAGTCGAGGATCCCGCCCTCGCAGTGCGACGCCGTGTCGAGCGGGTCCGGGGTGGCATCCGGGTACGGCGCGAGCAAGATCCCCCAGGCACCGTTGTTGGTGACCTGGTTCTGGGTGACGGTGTCGAACCGCCCGCCCGAGACGACCATGCCGGTGCCGGGCGGGCCAAATGAAGCGCTGCCCGCCATCGGCACGTTGGGGTTGTTGTTGTCGTGGATGTAGTTGTTGCGGAAGGTCGTGCAGGACTGGGTCGTGCTGCCGGGGCAGAGGCCCACCTGCGGCGAGGGCGCGTCGTCGTTGTTCTGCGAGTTGGTGACGATGCCGGTGTTGTTGAGGTCCCACTCGGAGTTCTCGATCACCAGGTGGCCGCCCGAGTTGGTGCCGGAGTA
Source organism: uncultured Solirubrobacterales bacterium (assembly GCA_963833375.1). Classification (GTDB taxonomy): domain Bacteria; phylum Actinomycetota; class Thermoleophilia; order Solirubrobacterales; family 70-9; genus DASUPK01. The sequence continues at coordinate 383,602 of CAWHXR010000010.1, read as the reverse complement.
GCCCAGAGCGCTTCCCTCGGCCTGAGAGTTGGTGAGGACCTGGTTGCAGTCGGGGCAGGCGCCGATGTAGTAGCTGGCGTCGTTCATGTTGCTGGCATAGGAGTGGTTGATCACCCCCGACCCTCCCGAGTTCGAGGTGAAGATCCCGTAGGTGCCGGCGGGTGCGCTGGAGCCGCCGTAGAAGGTCGAGGTTGCCGACAGGTAGTCGCCCAGGAACGGTCCCATGCCGATCTGGCCGCTGCCGTCGCCGCCGTTGAACCAGATCTGGTTGCCGCCCTCGCCCGAGCCATTCAGGAAGTTGCAGGCTGTGAGGTTCTCCACGCTCACACCGTCGGCCTTGAACACCTCGACCCCGTTGCGGCCCAGCCCGTTCGGCCCGAAGTCCTGGTCGCCGGCGGCCGAGGAGCACTTCGGCGAGCCCGGCTTGGTCCCGTCGACGACCACATCGTTGCGGTCGAGGCCGCGCAGGTGGATGTCGGGTGTCGTGATGAGGACGCCGGCGCCGGCCTCGTCGGTCGGCCTGTGGGTCGTGTAGTCGCCGCGCTCGTGGTAATCGCCGGGCGCGATCAGGATCCAATCTCCGGGGCGGGCGGCGTCGACCGCGGCCTGGATCGAGCTGAACTGGGCCGCGGCAGCCCCCGGCGAATGGCTCTGGGCCACGCGCAGGACGCGGGCCGACGCCGCGGCGGTGAAGGGAAGTGAAACGCCGAGGGCAAGCGCGAACGCCAGCAGACGGCTGGCCCTGGTGAGCTTTCTTGCGCGGGTGGGCGTCCCTGTGTGCTTCATACGGCTGCGTTGCCAGTGCAATGCCTACCACAGGGGGGTCGCGCGCGCAATCCCGGCCCAGGACCATCGGTTACGGCATCTGGTGGTCCTCCAAGCGAGATTGGTCTCGCTCGACGGATTGATCTTCTGGCGCATGACTCCTCCTTCGCGCGCAAGCGAGCGCTCGCTCGAAAGCGCTCCTTTCCATGCAAAGCAGCGGTCAGCCGCGCCACCGAGCCGGCGGAGCCGGGGGAGCCCCCTCGAAGCGAATCGGGGAGGCTTTGAACACGCTTCCCTGACTGTCACCCGCAATGGCCATCCCGAAATGGATCAGCAACGTCAAGAACCGGCGGGTCCGCCGGGCGTGGAAAAGCTGGTGGCTGCGGCCCTGGACGGTCCCCCTCAATCCCGATCGGGCCGTGGCCTACAAGCGACGCCTCCGCCAGCACGGCCGCTACTCAACCCACATCACGATCGCCGAGTGGAAGTCTCACCCCGATCAATGCGGCTGTCCGGTCACCGCCAGCCCCTACCCTCGCCGAACGCAGAAACTCGCGTTCAAGGTCGAGCGGGTCCGGCACCGGCTGGGTGACATCCCGATCCGCACCATCTCCGCTTACCGGAATCGCTGCCACGAACGCTGCATCGGGGGCGCGTTCGCCTATCACCTTCGCGGCCAGGCCGTCGATCCGGTGAAGCCATCCGGCATGAGCACCACCACCTGGAATGCTCCCTGGTTCCGCGAGTTCGGCGGTGGCGGCATCGGAATACAGCGCAACACCGGTGTCATTCGCCATGTCGATACCGGACCGCGGAGGCGCTGGTTCTACGACTGATGCGGTCACGACCGTCACCACCGTGGGCTACGGCGACACCTTCCCGCTGACTCTGACGGCGGAGCGTGGTGCTCCCGTGGTACGCATCCCCCGATCCATGCCTGACTTCGACAGCCTCACGGTTACCCAGACCGCCCCGCCCCCTCATCGGACTCCCTCCCCGGGCTCGAGCGGGGGTTGCCCGATCGATTCCCTCCCGAAATGCCGAACCCGAATCGGAACCCCACCGCGCTGGGTGGCCAGGGGGAGGGGAGGGGCCGGCCAGGGCCTTCGGGTTTGGGCTCCCCGCCGACCTAATCACCTTCCGCAGCGGCCGGCCAAGCTGAGCCCCGAGCAGGCCAGAGCAGCAGCAGCAGCAGCAGCAGCACCAATCTCGATAGGGCACGGCGAGCCGCCTAGGTTCCGGGGCGAGCCGCTGCTTTTCGTCCAAAGCGGTACTTCTGACTACTCCCGCAGCCCGGCGGCTTCGAGGGCGGCGGCGGCGGCCTGGCTCTTTACTGCGGGATCGGGACCGAGATCGAAACGCCCGCCTTGCAGACGAACTTGCCGGCGGTTCGCTTCTTGACCTTCACCCGCACCGAGTTCGTCCCGGTCGTCCCGGCCGGGAGATTGGTCGGCAGGTGGCCCGACAGCTTCCAATTCCCGCTGCTGTTCGGGGTGTCGTCCTCGTCGATCGTCGCGAGCACCTCGCCGTTGGCGTCGAGGACCTGCAACTTCACGACTCTTTGGGGCTTGCAGGCGGTGATCGTATGGAGCGTGCCCTTCGCTTTCACCTCGCCACCCGGGTTGAACTGCGGGTTGTTGGCGAAAAAGATGACTTCTGTCGACTTCTTTGCGGCCACTGCGGCGGCGCTGAATGCCCCCAGGCAGAGCGCCGCGACTGCGATCAGAACGAAGGTCGTCTTTGCTGCTGGTCTCATCTCTCTCCTCCCGCCGGTCCGGATGGCGACAGTCTACCCCGGCCATCGCCCGCGCAGTATCTCTCGCCAGGTAAAGCTCCTTCGCACTTGGGGCGGCCGTCCATGTGACGGCCGCCCCGAGCCGAATCAGGCCTCCCAGCGCGCGGTCAGCTGGTAGATGATCGTCACGTCGAGGATGATGATCAGGAAGGCCCACAGCGGAGCGGCGGGGAACCAGACGATCTGCGCGACGGCGTTGATCATTACGAAGAAGACCGCCGCCCAGCGTGCACGGCGCTGCCGGCGAAGAGGCCGAGCCCGGCGAGCGCCATCACCGATCCGAGGATCAGGTGGACCCAGCCCCAGGCCGTGATGTCGAGCCAGATTGCCCCGTGACCGCCGACGACGACCACGTCGTTGTTGAGGATCGCCGCCAGCCCCCAGAGCGCATCCAGCGATCCGACGATGAACAGGACGCACCCGGCGAAATAGGTCCATCCCGTGGGCTGCCCGGACCCTCCGGGGGCGGGCAACGGAACCATGGAAGCAGCAGTCTTCGTGGGCACGAGGAGCCCCCGTTTCGGGACCTATCCGGGACTCGGTTCTCGAAGAAGCGGCCCGTTTGCAGGCTAGTACCCGAGCGCGAACTTCGCGTCCTCGGACATCATCTCCGGCGACCACGGCGGGTCGAAGACCATCTTCGGGTGGACCTTCTCGATCCCCTGGAGCTGGCCGACGAACTCGCGCATCTGCTCCGAGACCTGCGGCCCGATCGGGCACGCCGGGGTCGTCAGCGTGAAGGTGATGTAGGCCTCTCCGTCCTCTATCTCGACGTCATAGACGAGGCCGAGGCTGACGAAGTCGAGACCGAGCTCGGGGTCGATGACCTCCTCGAGCGCCTCGTAGATGTCCTCTTCGGTTGTGGTCTCTGTCGCCATCTCAGCGTTGTGCCTGTTCGGGGGGGTCCATCTCAAACAAGGATACGGGGGTCGGTCCCCGAGCCTGCCGAATCGGCTTCGTGAGTAGCCTTCCGGGGCCGTGTTCTGGCTCGTCCTGATCTTCATCCTCGTTCCGATCGCGGAGCTCTACGTGATCATCCAGGTGGGCGGAGCGATCGGCGTGGTTCCCACCCTCGTGCTGCTGCTGCTCGACGCGCTACTCGGCTCGATGCTGCTGCGCCACCAGGGCCGCGCGGCCTGGATTCGCTTCAACCGGGCGATCGCCGAGAACCGCCTTCCACACAAGGAGGTCTTCGACGGGGTCCTGGTGATCTTCGGCGGTGCTCTGCTGCTCACTCCGGGATTCCTCACGGACATCCTCGGGCTGATCCTGTTGATCCCGCCGACCAGGGCGGCCGTGCGCGCGTTCGCGTCGCGCACCGTCCGGCGACGGCTGGCGCTGGGGGGCGGTGCGACGATGTGGGCCTTCGGCCGCGGGCAGAGGCCGCCCCGCCGCCGTCCGGTGCCCGGTGGCCCGCCGCCCGCCGGTCCGCGACCCGCGCCTGGGACCGGCCCCGCGAGCGGGCCCGCGCCGGAGGAGGGGTTCAGCTGGGAGGACCCGGCGGGCCCACCCCGCGGCGGCCCGCGCCCCGATGACATCGAGGGGACCGGCCATGAGATCCAAGACGAGGACGAGCTGCCGCCCGGCCGCGAGCCCTTCGGCGGATGAACGAAGCCGGGCGGGGTGGGACGGTCTGTGGGTTCGGCGACGTAGCGGCCGGACTCGGCGGGCTTGCCTGGGAGATCGGCGAGCCGGGCGCGCTGCTCCTCGGCCGCGGTCAGGCGCGCCCCGCCACCTTCGCGATCGAGGAGGGCGGTGACGCGGCGACGCTCGCGATCAGCGCGGGCGATGACACCGTCGAGGCCACGCTGATCCCCCGCTCCGCAGAGCTCGCGCTGGCGGACGGCCCCACGGTCACTCCCTGTTCCGCCGAGGTGCGCTCGGTGGGCGGCAACCAGACCTTCCGCTGCTCCGGCGAGATCGCCCGCTGGAGCGGCGACCCACTCGAGGGCGCCGCGGTCTTCCGGCAGCTGACGGTCGACGGTGGCGACGACACCCTGCTGGTCGGCACCGCGAAGGGCGAGCCGGGTGTCGAGGGCCACGGCGATGAGACCACCCTGGGCTGGCGGATCGACGCCGAGCAGGCGACGCCCTTCGAGGAATCGCTGATCTCAACGCAGTACGCGGCCGGGGGCGATCCCACTCGGATCGGGCTCGAGCTCTGGCCGCGGGACGCGGACCAGGCCAGCCGTGCCGGCGCCGTTCGCGTGGCCGGATCCCTGCTCGGCGGAGTGAGGATGGGCGGAACCTGGGCCGGGCTGTTCCGCTGCCACACCGACGGCGCCGAGGGTCTCGGCACTTATCTTCTCTGGAGAGCATGAGCGGGCCGCGGATCACGACGGTGATCTCCGACTTCGGCGGCGTGCTCACCACGCCGCTGGTGCAGTCCTTCGCCGCGGTCCAGAACCAGACCGGCATCCCGTTCGAGGAGCTCGGCAGGGCGATGCGGCAGATCGAGAGCGAGGAGGGCGCCCATCCCCTCTACGAGCTCGAGACGGGACGACTCACCGAGGAGGCATTCCTGCAGATGCTCGGTGATGCCCTCGAGCCGGCGCTCGGGCACCGGCCGGAGCTCCACCGCTTCCGCGAGATCTACTTCGAGGCCCTTCACCCCAACGAGCCCATGATCGACCTGATGCGCGAGGCGAGGGACCGCGACCACCGGATGGGGCTGCTGACCAACAACGTGCGCGAGTGGGAGCCGCTGTGGCGCTCGATGCTCCCGGTCGACGAGATCTTCGAGATCGTGGTCGACTCCGGATTCGTCGGCTGCCGCAAGCCGGACCGCGAGATCTACGACCTGACGCTGGAGCGCCTGGGCGGCGTGCCGGCGGAGGAGTGCCTCTTCATCGACGACACGGACGTCAACTGCCGGGCCGCGCGAGAGCTCGGCATGTCAGCGATCCACTACGTGCACAACGACCAGGCGATCCCGGAGATCCGCGAGGCGCTCGGTCTCTAGCGGCTCAGTTGTCCGAGCCGCCGCGGTCCCACATGTAGAGCTCCATCGCCTCGCGGCAGAGCTCCATCAGGCGGGGCGGCGAGAGCCACTCCAGGACCAGCTCGAGGGCCCGCTCCTCGGAGATCCCCTCCTCGAAGGCCTCCTCGCCCCGGAAGCCGGCGGCGAGCTTGAGCGCCTCGCGGCGGTTGTCGCCGAGCGACTCGAACGCTCCCATCAGGAAGTCGCGGTTGGGCACCGGCTGGCCGACCTCCATCGAGCCGTGCCAGGCGGCGAGCATCGAGATGTCGTGCTCGTCGAGTTCCGAGATCGCCTTCGCGTAGTGCTCCTGAAGCTCCTCGTCCGGGATCTCGTCGACCCAGGCCCTGACCGCCTCGCCGAGGAGCTGGCGGCGGGCCTCCCGGCCGACCGAGTCGGCGATCGCCCTGATGGCGTCGGCTGGGTCTATGAAGCAGAGTGTCATGTCGGTCGGGGCTCCTGTGCTCGCTCTGAATCTCTGATCTGAGGCCAAGATAGAGTCGCCCCCCGACGGCAAAACCGGCACCGAGTTTCCGCGCGTTATGCGCAGAATCACGCCATCTCCTCCGCTTCGCGTCCGGGACGGCGGGGCGTTTGCGGGCCCTCCGAGCCCTTGGATCCGCGCCGCGGCCGGGCCTATGCTGAGACGCGAGGGTGCTCGATAGGAGCAACCCGATCAATCATGCCGCTCAAGCTGATCATCGGGCCGCCGAACTCCGGTCGCACGGGGGCGATCCTCGACGGCTTCCGAGCGGCCGTCCCGCGCGACCCCGTCCTGGTCGCCCCCACCGTGGACGACGTCGAGCGCTTCGAGGAGGAGCTCACCCAGGAGGGCGCGGCGGTGATCGGCGCGAGCGTCGGGACCTTCAAGGAGCTCTTCTCCCTGGTCGCCCGGGCGACGGACGCGCCCGGCGGCCCGGCGCTGAGCAGGATCCAGCGGCGCAGGCTGGCGCGCGAAGCGGTCTCCCGGGCCAAGCTCAGGCTGCTGGCGGCCTCCTCCAGGCAACCGGGGTTCCCGGCTGCGCTCGAGGACCTGATCTCGGAGCTGCAGGCCGCTCTGATCGACCCGGCCGCCCTCGCCGAGCGCGCGGCGGAGGCCGGCGAGTACGAGCGGGAGATCGCGCGCCTCTACGCCGCCTTCGCGGAGGTCCGCGACGAGGTCGGCCGCCACGACGAGCACACGCTGGCAGCGGCGGCGACCTCCGCCCTGCGGTCCCGGCCCGATGCCTGGGGCGCCCGGCCCGTCTTCCTCTACGGATTCGACGACCTGACCCGGGAGCAGCTCGAGCTCGTCTTCGAGCTCGAGCGAAGCTGCCCGGTGACGGTGGCGCTGCCCTGGGAGGACCGCGAGGCCCTGACCGGCGCCCGGGGCGCCCTCTTCGCCGAGCTCAGGGACGTCGAGGGGGTGGCGATCGAGCGTCTGGCGTCCGTCCCGCGCTTCACCAAGAGCTCCACGCTGTTCGAGCTCGAGCGCCGGTTCGGCGAGCTCGCCGCCGAGCAGCAGCCCATCGACAACGACGGCGGACTGGCTCTGCTCGCCTCGGCTGGCGAGCTTGCCGAGGCCGAGGCCGTGGGCGGCGAGGTCGCCCGGCTCCTCCACGACGGGGTGAGGCCCGGCGAGATCGCGATCGTCCTCCGCGATCCCGGGTCGGCGGGCCCCCTCTACGGCCGGGTGCTGTCGCGATTCCGAATCCCGGTGGCGGTGCAGGCGGACCTCGCCGCCACCCGCACCGTCACCGGCGCGGGCCTGATCGCCCTGCTGGAGGCCGCGGTCGGCCGCCGTCGGGCCGCCGATCTGCTCGCCTACCTGCGGACCCCCGGAATGGCCTCGCCCTCGAGCGTCGATTGGTTCCAGCGCAGGCTCCTCCGCGGTCGCCTCCGCACCGCTGACGAGGCGCTCTCCTCCTGGGCCGAGGGCGGCGAGAACGGCAGTCGCCGGCTGCCCGGCGTCGAGAAGCTCCGCTCGGCAGGCTCGGGCTCGGCGCTCCTGCGCGAGGCGGGCCGGCAGGCGCGCTGGATCGCCGAGGCGACGATCCGCGGCGAGGGGGTCGTGGCAGCGTCCGAGCGGGCCCTGGAGCTGCGCGCCGGCGCCGAGATCGAGCGAGCGCTGGGAGAGCTCGCCGACCTCGATCTGCCCGCCTCACCGGCGGACGTGATCGACGCGATCAGCGGGCTCGAGGTCCCGATGTGGAAAGGCCCGACCGAGGGGCGCGTGCGGGTGATCAGCCCGTATCGGGCCCGGGCGCGGCGGGTCGCGCACCTCTTCGCCTGCTCGATGCAGGACGGGGACTTCCCGCGCCGCGACACCGGTGGCCCGCTGCTCTCCGACGACGCGCGCGCCGCGCTCGCCCTCCCGCCCCGCAAGCAGGCCGAGATCGAGGATCGCTATCTGTTCTCCGTCTGCCTCTCGCGGCCGAAGGAGAGGCTCTGGCTCTCCTGGCGAAGCGCCGACGACGAGGGCGGCGCCACGGCGCGGTCTCCCTTCGTGGACGAGGCGCGCGAGCTGCTCGCCCCTCCCCTCCCGCGCGGGACGGAGGAGCGCGACGAGGCGCTCGTCGCCGAAGCGGGTGGCAGGGGGCTGGCCGACTCGGTCTTCACTCCGGGATCCGCGCCCAGCGAGGACGAGCTGGCGCGCGCCGAGGCCGCCACCGAAGGCGGCGCCCCCGGAGTCGACGAAGGCATCCGCGCCCGGACCGGCGCCCGCCTGGACACAGCGCGGCTGAGAACGAGCATCGAGCGGCTCCGCCCGGGCCCGCTCAGCCTCCAGCCCGTGCTCGAGCGGATGCGTTCGCAAGAGCTCTTCGGCCCATCCACCCTCGAGGAATACGCCGAGTGCCCCTATCGCTGGTTCGTGGACCACGAGCTGAGGCCGCAGCGGATCGGTCCCGAGGACGAGCCCCTGACCTCTGGTCAGATCGCCCACCAGGTCCTGGAGGGGCTCTACGGGGAGCCGCCGGCCCCAGAGGGCCGGCCCACCCCGCAGACGCTGCCGGTCTGGCTCAACCGGGCCAGCGAGCTCGTCAGCGAGCTTGGCCCAGGCAAGCTCCCCCGCGAGCGCGCGGACACCGCGGCCGCCCTGCGCCGGGTCGAGGGGCTCGTGCTCGCCTTCCTCGCGGACGAGGCGCGCACTCCCACCCCGTTCCGCCCGGCCCCGGAGTTTGCCGAGGCGAGGTTCGGATTCGACGATTCGGAGATGGGGGCCCTGCCGCTCGGCAGCGGCGGCGTGCACGGCCAGATCGACCGGGTCGACCTCGGACCGGAGGGCCAGGCGCTGGTGCAGGACTACAAGTCGGGCGCCAAGGTCGAGGGCGGCAAGCGGATGCTGGAGAAGGGCAAGCTCCAGCTGCAGCTCTACCTGCTCGCCGCCAGGGAGCTCTGGGGACTCGACCTGGCGGGCGGCCTCTACCGGCCCCTGGGTGCACGCAACGAGGCGGACCGGAAGCCGAAGGGCCTGCTCCGGAAGTCGCTCAGGGAGGAGCTCTCCGGGCTCGACCCGAGGCCCGGGGACCACCTCGACGACGAGTCCTTCGACGCCGTCCTCGATGAAGCCGGGGCGAAGGGGGAGGAGATCATCAGCGCCATCCAGGCGGGCGACATCGGCCGCCGCCCGATCACGGGCGCATGTCCGGGCTACTGCCACTTCCAGCCGATCTGCCGGCGCGAGCGCGGTGTCTCCGAGGACGAGCCGGTCTCGGACGACGAGGTCGAGGAATGACCGAGCGGACGGGGCAGCAGCGCGAGGCCGTCACCGAGCGGGACCGCGACGTCTTCCTGCGAGCCGGCGCTGGGACCGGCAAGACCACGGTCCTCGTCGACCGCTTCTGTTCGGCGGCGCTCGACCCCGAGCTGGGCATCGAGCGGAACCTCGCGTTCACCTTCACCGAGCGGGCGGCCGACCAGCTGCGCCGGCGGGTCCGCGAGGAGCTCACCGAGCGGGCCCTGTCCGCCGGGGGGACCGAGCGTGACGAGCTCCTGGCCGCGGCGGAGGCCAGCGACCGGGCCTGGATCTCGACCATCCACGGCTTCTGCCGGCGACTGCTCGCCTCACATCCCGCGGCCGCGGGGATCGACCCGCGCTTCCGGGTGGTCGACGAGGCCGAGGCGGATCGGCTCGCGTCCCGGGCGTTCGACACGGCGCTCGAGCAGTTGGTCGAGGAGGGCGGATCGGAGGCCCTCGAGCTGGCCGCGGCGAACCGGCCCTGGACGCTGCTGCAGATGACCCGGGGCGCGTACGACGAACTGCGCAGCCACGGGGACGCGAGTCCGGCCCTGCCCGAAGCGCCGCGTGCGGATTCATCCGCCGCGATCTCCGAGCTGACCGAGGCGGCCCGGGAGGCGTGTCTCGAGTGCGCCGAGGCCAAGGGAGCGAAGGGCGAGCTGAGCAGGGAGCGGATCGCGGCCGCGGCCGAGCTCGATCCGGAGGCGGAGCCGGGCGAGGAGCTGCTCGAGGCCCTCGCCGCGCTCGCCATCGTCTCGGACGGCAACGCGTTCAAGGGCGAGGCCTGCGAGCGCTACGCCAAGGCGCTCAAGCGGGCGCGCGCCGCCGTCGCGATGCGGGTCCTGGCCCCGGCGTACGAGCAGCTCAGCGAGCTGATCACGCGCTTCGGCGCCCGGTACGAGGAGCTGAAGGCGGAGCGCTCCGCGCTCGACTTCGAGGACCTCCAGCTGCGGGCAGTGGAGCTGCTGCGCTCGTCGGATCCGCTCCGGGAGCGCTATCGCGAGCAGTTCCGTCATCTGATGGTCGACGAGTTCCAGGACACCAACGGGCTTCAGCTGGGCCTGATCGAGCAGCTGCGCGGACCGGAGACGAGGCTCTTCGTGGTCGGCGACGAGTTCCAGTCGATCTACGGTTTCCGGCACGCGGACGTCGACGTCTACAGGCGCGAGCACCGCCGCTTCGCGGAAGGAGAGGAGCCCAACGGGGTGGCCCTGCCGCTGACCGGGAACTTCCGCGCGGCCCCGGAGATCCTGGCCACGACCAACGCGATCGGCGCCGGGCTGCTCGAGGGCTTCGAGCCGCTGACCGCGGCCGTCGAGGGGAGGGAGGCCGCGACCGGCGACCCGATCGCCGAGCTGCTGCTCACCGTAGACGACAGGAGGGCATGGGAGGCCGAGGAGACGGCGCTGCCGCGGCTGGACGATGACCCGAGCTCGGGCTCCAAGGTGGCGGAGGCGCGCCGCCTGGCGGCGCGCCTCCGCGAGCTGGTCGACGCCGGCGAGGACCCCGCCGAGATCGTCGTGCTGATGCGAGCGTTCACCCACGTCGCCGCCTTCGAGACGGCGCTCGACGACGCGGGACTCGACCCATACGTGGTCGGCGGCCGCGGCTTCTGGTCCCAGCAGCAGATCGAGGACCTGCGCTCGCTGCTCGCGGTGGTCGCCAACCCGCTCGACGACGAGGCGCTCTTCGGGGCGCTGGCCTCTCCGGCCTGTGGCCTCTTGCCCGACACCCTCTGGCTGCTCCGCCGGTCCGCGACGGTCCCCGGCGAGAACGGGCGGGAGCGCCTCCGCCACCTCTGGCCCCTCGTACGCGATCTGGTGGAGCGCGGCGAGCCCAGCGAGGGGAATGCCGAGATGGCGGCCCTGATCCCCTCCGAGGAGCTCTCAAGGCTTCGCGGGTTCGCGACCGTGCTCGGCGAGCTCAGGCGGGTGGGGACCGAGGGCGGGCTCGAGGCTCTGGTCGACCGCGCCGCGACCTCATTCGGCTACGACCTCGCGACGCTGATGAGGGACCACGGCCCGGAGCGCTGGTCGAACGCCCGCAAGCTGATGCGGCTCGCGCGGGAGTTCGAGTCGCACGAGGGCCCGGACCTGGCCGCCTTCCTCGACTACCTCGACGTCCGGGCCGCGCAGCGCGACCGCGAGGCGGAGGCGGCGACGAGGGCCGAGGGGCACTCAGGGGTGCGGGTGATGACCGTGCACGCCGCGAAGGGGCTCGAGTTCGGGGTGGTCGCGGTCGCCGATCTCGGCAGGACCCTGCAGCTGGGCTGGATCCCGCTCAGGGTCGCTCCCGGCGCGGAGGGCCCGGACGGCGGAGAGGCGACCCGCGTCGGGGTGCAGCTCGGACGGCTCGGCAGGCCCTCGGAGCGCCTCGGCGACTATCAGGAGCTGACCGATCTGGCGACGGAGCGGGAGGCGGAGGAGGAGGGCCGCCTCGCCTACGTCGCCGCGACCCGGGCCAAACGCAGGCTCCTGCTCAGCGGCACGTTCAACCCGAAGGCCCTGGCCGACGAGCCCATCCGGAGGAAGCCGATCGTCCTGCAGCTGATCCGCTCGCTGCTCGACGGGGATGCCGCCGAGCGTGACGCCGAGATCCCGCCGGCGGGTGACGGCTTCCCTGGCGGCCGCCTCCGGGTCAGCGTGATCGAGCCGGCCCCCGGTCTCGGAGCCGGGTTGCTGGCAAAGCGCGCGGGGGCCCGGGCGCAGACCACACGGCCTGAGACCGAGCCTCCGCTGCGGCGACCCGACGTGCCCCCCGCGCTGGTCGGAGGCCTCTCCTACTCCGCCCTCTCGGATTTCGAGAACTGCGGGTACCGCTTCTACGTCGAGCGCGTCCTCGGCATCGCCGAGCCCGAGGCGGCCTCGAGCACGGACGGCGGCGCGCAATCTCCGGCGCCCGAGGTACGCCGCCGGTTCGGCCCCGGCGTCGCGGTGCACGCGCTGCTGGAGTGGAGCGCCCGCAACCGCTGGCGCGAGCCGAACGCCGAGCGGGTCTCGGCCGCGCTGCGCGAGCAGGGGCTGGAGGGCGACGACGAGCAGACGAAGGCCGTACAGGAACTCGTCGGGGCGTTCCTGTCATCCCCGCTTCGAGAGGAGATCGGCGATGCCAGGGTGAGCGCGGAGGTGCCCTTCGTTCTCTCGGTGCGGGGGACGCTGATCCGCGGCTCGATCGACCTGCTCGCGGAGAGGCCGGACGGCTCCGTGATGGTCGTCGACTACAAGACGAACCATCTCGAGCAGCGCACCCCCGAGGACGTCGCGGCTCGCTACTCCGTTCAGCGCGACCTCTACGCCCTCGCGGCCGCGGCCAGGGGTGAGGCAGTCGAGACGGCGTACGTCTTCCTCGAGCGGCGGGACGAGCCGGTGAGGAGGAGGTTCGAGGCCCCCGACCTGGACGCCGCGCGCGCCCGGATCGAGCAGCTGCTCGAGCGGCTGGCCGCCGGGCGCTTCGACGTCACGGAGCATCCGCACCGGGATCTCTGCCTGGATTGTCCCGCGCGCGAGCGGCTCTGCTGCCACGAGACTGCAGCGCAGATGCGCGACGACCCGGATCCGCCGATCGTCCCGACGCCCCATGGCCGGCGGGGACGAAGCGAGGTCCCGGAGCCCGCCGGCGGCGGTGGGGCGGATCCCCAGCTCAGCCTGCTGGAGGGCACATGAGCGAACAGCGCCTCGGTCTCTTCGGCTACGGCTCCCTCGTGGTCCACCAGAGCGCCTCGATGACGCTCCGGAGGCCGGTCAGCGAGATGCGGCCGGCTCGGCTATACGACTGGCGGCGGCGTTTCTCCCAGCGTCGCGACAACCTGACCTGCGAGAAGACCTTCGAGGTCGCCGGGGGGCGGCGGCCGGAGTGGATCCTCGGCCTCAACATCGAGGAGGGCGAGGACGAGGCGGGACCGGTGAACGGCGTCGTGATCGAGCTCACCGAGGCCGAGCTCGACCGCCTCGACATTCGCGAGATCCGCTACGACCGGATCGAGATCACCGAGGCGATCGAGGGCGAGCAGCTGCCCGAGCGGATCGTCACCTATACGGCAAAGGAGTTCCACTTCGCCCCGGAGCCCCCCGAGGAGGCCGTGATCCTCGCCACCTACGCCGCCGCGGTCGAGCGCGGGTTCGAGGCGCTCGGCCCCGCCGAGCTCGAGCACTACCTGGCCTCCACCGGCCCCTATCCGGTCGAGCGGGTCGAGGCGGCGCTCGTCATCGACCGGATTCCGCACGGGAACCCGCGCGACTGGTAGCGGGTGCTGTAACCCCCCTGCCTTTCGTGGGACAGTGTGCCTGTCGTCGTCCAACGAAGCGAAGGGGTTGGAGAAGATGAGCGACGAGAGCTACGACGCGATCGTGCGCGTACTGGAGCGAGTTGCCGGTCTCCGGCTTCGAGACCACCATCCGCGCGGAGGGCCGGCGTGGATGGGCGGCGCTGCCGACGCACGACGGCTTGACCTGCATGCCCTTCGGCTGGCCGCGTGAGGAGTTCGAGGCGAACCGCAAGGACATCGAGGGGAATTTCTTCGCCGCGACGGATCTCGCCCCCGAGTTCGCCGAGCGCGTCCGCGGAGCGAAGCGCGAGTCCAAGTTCATCGGCTCGGCGGAGCTGCCGGGCTACTTCCGGAAGCCCTTCGGCCCGGGCTGGGTGCTCGTCGGTGACGCCGGGTACCACAAGAACCCGATCACGGCAATGGGCATCAACGACGCCTTCCGCGATGCCGAGCTGGTGGCGGGAGCGCTGGATGACGCCTTCTCAGGCGAGCGCCCCTTCGACGAGGGGATGGCCGACTACCAACAGACCCGTGATGCCGCCGCGATGCCGGTCTACGAGTTCACCTGCGAGTTCGCGACGATGGAGCCCCCGCCGCCCGAGCTGCAGCAGCTGATCGGCGCGATGCAGGGCAACCAGGAGGCGATGAACGGGTTCATCAGCGTGCAGGCGAGCACGCTGCCCGCTCCCGAGTTCTTCGCGCCGGAGAACGTCGGCAAGATCATGGCCCAGGCGGGCGTCGCGAGCTGAGCTCTAGACCCGGTGCCAGCGCCGGGCCCAGTCGCGCAGCTCGCCCATCACGGGCTCGAGCGAGTGGCCCTTCTGGGTGAGCTCGTAGCTCACTCGCACGCGATTGCCGGGCTGAACCTCGCGCCGGACCAGCCCCGCCTCCTCAAGCTCCTTGAGCCGGCAGGAGAGCAGCCGGTCCGACATCCCGGGCACCGCCTCCTTGAGCTCGGCGAAGTGCAGCGGTCCATCGGTGAGCGCGTAGAGGATCGCCCCCGCCCACCGTCGCCCGATCAGCTCAACGGCACCGTGATAGTGCGCACAGACTTGTCTTGGCTTGGCCACCCCCCTGGATCGGCCGCCGCCGGACTGCGATGTCACCTCCCTTCAAGCTTACCGATCGTAAGGGCGGGCGAAGCCGCCTTTCGGTAGTCCGCTAGCCCGTGCAGGGGCCGGTGCTCACCTGGCCCGTCGAATCGCTCAGGGCACGGGCGACGATCTCGTTCGGCACCGCGTACCCGCCGGGCTTGCCCTGCGTCGTCGCCGCGAAGATCGTCCCCATCACCCTGCCGGCGCCATCGACCAGCGGGCCGCCCGAGTTCCCGCTGCGGACCTCTCCCCGGAGGGCAGTCAGCTCGCGCGTCACGGGCCCGCGGCCATAGGAGTCCTGGGTGACGACGGGCCCTGTGACGCCGACCCGCGCCGGCGCGATCGTCAACGGCCCGTTCTCCGGATATCCGAGCACGGCCCCGGCCGTGCCGCTGCGCACATCGGGTGCGAAGGAGAGCGGCGACCCGGGCAGCCCGTTCACCCGGAGCAGGGCGAGATCGTTCGACGGGTCGTAGTGCACCGGCGTCGCCTCGAGGGACGAGCCGGAGAGCGGCGCGACGGTGGTGTCGCTCTCCCCCGCCACCACGTGCGCGTTGGTCACCACGAGCCCCGGGGCCGCGATCCAGCCGGAACCCTCCACCCCGAGCCCGCATGCGGTTCCCACCACGCGGACCACGCTCCCCTCGGCGGCTCGGACGTCGGGGTCCCGGGCGATCTTCGCGTCCGGGGCGGCGACGTTCGGGCTGGGTCCCTGGACCGCGACGCGTGGATCGATTCGGTGCAGCGCGTTGATCAGCGAGCTCGACGGGGGGAACGCGTCGTTGAGCGCGCGCAGGATCGCAGACTGCTGCACCGCCGTGCGCAGCCCCTTCGCGCCGGGGGCGTTCAGGGCCACCGCGCCGAAGAGCCAGGCAAGGCCGAGGGCCAGCGCTACGAGGAGCAGGGCGCCCCCGGAGGCCTCGGCGATCGCGATGCCCGGCCGCCGCCCCCTCCGACCCAGCAGCCGCCGGCGCATGCCGATCGCGATGCCCTCGAGTGAGACGGCCATGATCCCGCCGACCAGCAGCGCACCGGCGAGCGCCGTCGCCGGCGCGTATGGGGAATGGGAGCCGTCGGCCAGGAGGGCCGGGCCCAATCTGCTTCCCAGGAAGGCCCCGATCGCGAAGCCGCCGAGGCTCAGGACCCCGACGATCAGGCCCTGTCGGTATCCCCAGAAGCCCATCGCCAGGGCGAAGGCCAGAATCAGCCAGTCCAGGCCGGTCACGGTTTCCCGAATACAAGCGCACGAAGCACTACCTTTGCGACCGTGAATCCGCCCGTGACACGGTCGCGGACGCGTAGGAGGGAGGTACCACCGCCCAGGCGTCCTGCCAGGACACCCCGCGCACACCGCGGGACCCTGTCCGAGCGCCAGCGCCGGCTGCGTCAGCGCGCGCTGCCGCTGGCCGTCGTCGCGCTGATCGCCTTCATCTTCGGGGTGATCAGCTCCGCCGGCAGCCCCGAGCAGGACATGGCCAAGCGCTTCGTCGACGACTGGGCGCACCAGGACTACAAGGCGATGCACGACGAGCTCTCGGACTCCGCGCAGGCCCAGTACTCGGCGCAGGACCTCGCCACGGCCTACCGGCAGGCCCAGGAGGCCTCCACCGCCACTGCGATCGACCCCGGCGGCGCCGATGGCCCGAAGACGATCAACGGCACCAGCGTGGTCGAGGTCGACGTGGGCGTCCGGACCAGGCTGTTCGGCAAGGTGGACGGGACGCTCCGGCTGCCGCTGGACGGCGGCAAGGTCGCCTGGGACCCGCACCTGACCTTCCCCGGCCTACAGACGGGCGAGCGCGTCGGCCGCCGTCTGACGCTTGCGCGCCGCGCCCCGATCCTCGCCAAGCACGGCGTACCGCTCGCGGCGGGCCCGACCGGCGATCGCTCCTCCCCGCTCGGCTCCGACGCGATCGACATCGCGGGCGAGACGGGCGCACCGAGCGCGGACGAGCAGGCGAAGCTCCAGCACGCGGGCTACCCCACGAACCAGGAGACCGGCGTCACCGGGCTCGAGCTCGCCTTCAACTCGCGCCTCGCCGGAAAGCCGAGTGGTCAGCTGCTGGCCGTCAAGGAGGGGACCCCGCTGCCTGACGTCCCGGCCGGCACACCCGGGCGGGTGCTCGCTGCTGCGCAGGGATCGCCCGGGCAGCCCGTCAAGACCACCATCGACCCCCGTCTGCAGTCGACCACGGTGAACGCTCTCGGCGGCCAGTCGGGAGGGGTCGTCGTACTCAACGCGCAGACCGGCGCCGTCCTGGCGCTGGCCGGCTCGGCCTACTCCTCTCCTCAGCCCCCGGGCTCCACCTTCAAGGTGATCACGACTACGGCCGCGCTCGAGGGCCACGACGTGAAGCTCAGCGACACGTTCCCGGTGGTCACCTCGATCAACCCGGATCCCGTCGCCGGCGCGCGCGTCGTCCACAACGCGCACGACGAGGCCTGCGGCGGGACCTTCACCCAGGCCTTCGCCAAGTCATGCAACAGCGTCTTCGCGCCGCTCGGCGTCAAGGTCGGCGCCGAGCGGCTGGTCGACACCGCGGAGCGCTACGGCTTCAACCAGACGCCGAGCCTCTACAACGCCGCGGCGACCGCGGCGGCGGATCCGGGCAAGATGACGATCCCCACCGACTTCAGCGCCGACACGACCCACACGGATCTCTCCGTGACCGCCTTCGGCCAGGGCAAGGTGCTGGCCACTCCGCTCGGCATGGCGTCCGTCGCCCAGACCGTCGCCAACGACGGTGTCCGGAGCCCCACGCCGATCGTCAAGGACCCGGCGCTGCAGAGCGACGACAAGCCGGTCCAGGTGACCTCCAAGTCGAACGCGCGCGTCCTCACCGGGCTGATGCGCGCCGTGGTCACCTCCGGCACCGGCGTCGCCGCCAATCTCCCCGGCGTCCAGGTCGCCGGCAAGACGGGGACCGCGGAGCTCGGCCCCAAGCCGGGAGCGCCGCCCGCGCCTCCGGGCGAGCAGACCGATCAGCTGATCGACGGCTGGTTCATCGCCTTCGCCCCGGCACGGAAGCCGAAGCTCGCGATCGCGGTGATGCTGATCGACGCCTCGGGCGACGGCGGCACGACCGCCGCCCCGATCGCGCGGGAGATCCTCGGCTCGGCGCTTTAGAGAGCAGGACGGCTTCGCCATCAGATCGCGGCAGCAGGCAGCCGGCCCCACACGAGTCGCGGCGGGCTTCGCCCTTCGCTCCCAGATGCAGCGGCCTGGCAGCCGCTAGGGCATCCCGAACGCCACGCCGACCATCGCCATTCCGCCGCCGATCGCGGTGAGCAGCCCTCCGGGGGCCTCGAGGGCGAGGCCGAGCGGCACGCCGATCAGGGCGAGGGCGGTCCCGCCGGCTATCAGCGCCCACCAGTTGAGCCCACCGGCGTCGGGTTCGGGGGCGGCGGGTGCGGTGAGGACTGTGCAGATGACCATCAGGGCCACACCGACCACCCCGCCGGCCACGCCGAGGAGCTGGATCAGGGCCAGGGCGGCTCCGATGCCGCCGATGACGAGCAGGGCCTGAAGCTGGGTCTTCCTCATGCGGCGGAGGGATCCCCTCCCGGCGCCCTAGATGTCGAGGGTGATTTCGCCCGTCTCGCCCGCGTAATGGATCTCGAGCTTCAGGGGCCGGTTCTCGGTGATGCCCTGATCCACCAGGAAGAGGACGATCGCCCCCTGCGTCGGCCCGTTCGCGGCGGCCGTGCCAGGGGCGGGAATGTCGCCGCCGCCGGCGAGCTGGGCACCGAGCGGAGCCGCGAACGGCGTGCTGCTCGGCGTCGCCTCGTAGGCGGCGCCCGTCGTGTCGACGATGTTCATCTGCGCCGCAGACGGCAGCGTCACGGTGCTGTCGCCCTCGTTGTTGATCGTCAGGAAGACCCCCAGGTAAGCCTTGTTGGCCGGCGGGGGCACCTGCTGACCGGCCAGGTACTGCTTGTCGTCGGGCTGGGCGGGGTTCAGGAAACGGGTCTCCTGCACGTTGAACTTCAGGTCCTTGAGCTGGATCGGCACTCCCTCCTCGGCTTCCTTGCCGAGATCGTTACCGCAGCCCGCCACGCCCACGAGTGTGATGGCAAGGACGAATGCGAGTGCCAGGGCTCCCTTGTGGCCTGGGCGCATGAGGGCGCGCAGTCTATCCGCGTTCACGCGACGATCGTGGGCACGCGGTCGCCGCCGGCGACCTCGGTGCGCGGGGCGGCCGCCCCGGACTCGACCAGCTCACGCATGCGTCGCAGAGCCCTACGCCAACGGCGCCGCCACCAGCGTGAGCGCCCCAGCTCGCGGAGCCGGTCGAGCCCCGAGGGCGGCGCGGTCCAGAAGGTGAGCGTCACCTTCGTGGTCGCGCCTTCCTCGAGCTCCCAGACGATTCGCATCGGCAGGCGGTCGAGGCGCCCGCCCCGGCCGTGCTCGACGATCCGATACGGCCGCTCGACCTCGGCGATCACGGTCTCCATATACCGGACGCCCGCGGGCGCATCGACGCGGAAGCGTGCCGCGGCGCCCTGGCCCCTGGCCGGAATGCGCTCGAGCCGGTAGTCCCTGGCGAAGTGGTCGGTCCAGCTCGACCTGATCGAGAGGTCGCAGAGGAAGTCGAAGACGCGCTCGCGCGGGGCGTCGACGGAGGTGGTGAGCGAGAGGGGCCCCACGGGCGCGCGATTCTAGTCCGGCGCCGATTCGTGCGGCTTCGCCTCGGTGCCAGGACCCCTGGAAATCATGGACTTTCCGTACCACTCGCAAAAAATGACTAGCCAATTCGCAGTACCGCGGGTAGTATCCACTGCACCCCCGATGGCGTTGATTGGACAGAGTCAGGATGACGTCCACCACGCGGGAGAGCCCGCTGGCGGCGTTGGCTCCTTCATTTGCCAGGGATGCTCCTTTCCCGTCTCCTTCGAGCCGGCCGAGTCGATCCCGGAGTGCCCCAACTGCGGCGGAACCGACTTCCGCCGGTCCTCGATGTTCGAGCAGCCCACACTCCGGAATATCGCGATCACGCGCCCCGCGGCAAAGCCCGAGAACTGGCTCGAGGGCGTGCGGGAGTCGATCGCCGAGCCCGGCAAGTACCTCGCGCTCTTCGCGGACGGTCGAACCCGGGTGATCGAGCTTTCCGACGGCTGGTCGCGGATCGGCCGGAGCCGCTCCGCGGACATCCGCCTGGACGACCCGACCGTGTCGCGGCGCCACGCCGTGATCGTGCAGACACCCGAGGGCGAGCTGCGGGTGCTCGATGACCGCTCGATGAACGGCATCTGCGTAAACGGGGAGCCGGTCGACTGGAGCCCGCTCGCGGACGGCGACGAGCTCCAGATCGGCCGCTACATGCTCAGCGTGATCGAAAGCGCGGGCCACCCGGCCTAGCCGCCGCCGACCGCGCGCAGCGCGTCGGGCACCGCGGGATCGACGTCGGCCTCGAACGAGATCCTGCGAGCTCCGACGTCATGCCTCCCCCCCAATTCGCCGGCGAAGCTCGACGGTGGTTCCGTCGCCGCCTGTGTCGATGGAGACATCATCCATGAACTCCCTCATCATCGGGATCCCCCTCCCCCGGTTGCCGGCCCTCGGCTCACGCCAGTCGCCGTGGTCGCGGACGGTCACGGCCGCCTCGCCGTCCACGAGGGCGGCGCGCACCTCGATGGTCGCATCGCCCGGGCGGAAGGCGTGCTCGACCGAGTTCGCGCAGGCCTCGGTGACCGCGATCGCGAACGCCGCGCAGTCGTCGTCCGTGCCCCCGTTCGCCGCCACCCAGCGCCGGATCAGATGGCGAATCGTCGCGAGCTGCTCCGCCTCGGCGGGCACGTCGACCTCGAGCAGCTCGTGCAGGCCGACCGATCTGACGGCGAGGACCGCGAGGTCGTCCGGGATCTTGATGTCCTCAGTGAGCCGATCGATGATCGTGCGGCACTTGAGCTCGGGCTCATCCGGCGCATCGAGCGCGGCCTGGAGCAGCGCAGCCTCTCCGTCTGAGAGCGGCCGGCCGCGGCGCTCGATCAGGCCGTCCGTGTAGAGCAGCAGCGTCTCTCCGGGCCCGAGGACGAGTCGCTGCTCCTCGTAGGTCGCGACGGTCCCGGTGCCCAGCGGCGGACCGGAGGCGTCCGTCAGGTAGGTGCCCGTCCCGTCGGCCTTGATCAGCAGCGGATAGGGATGGCCCGCGCGCGCATACTCCACCACCCAGGTGTCCAGGTCGACGGTCGCGTAGATCACAGTGGCCATCCGCGACTGCTCTCGCTCCGCGAAGCGCGAGAGCTTGCCGAGCAAGTCGGCGGGGCGCTCCACGTCGATGGCGTAGGCCCGGACGGCGCTGCGGAGCTGTCCCATGTAGGTGGCGGCCGCCATCCCGTGGCCGGCGACGTCCCCGATGGTCAGCCCGAGCCTGCGGTCCCCGAGCTCGATCACGTCATACCAGTCCCCGCCCACCGCGGATTCCTCGGCGGCGGGCATGTACCGGGCGGCCATGCTCAGCCCCGGCAGCTGCGGGAGGTTGCCCGGCAGCAGGCTGCGCTGGAGCGTCTGGGCGATCCGCCTCTGGACTGCGAGGCGCGAGCGCTCGATCGAGAGGGCGACGCGGTCCGCGACGAGCTGAAGCAGGTCCACGTCGCCCTCGTCGAAGTCTCGCTGTGTAAGGGTCCCGACGTGCAGAACGCCGATGACCTCCCCCTCGACCACCAGGGGCACGCCGAGCAGAGAGCGGACCTGCTTCTCGCGCATCAGCGGGTTGACCACCGTGACCGACGAGTTGTCCAGGTCCGAGATCACCACCGGCGCGCCCGTGGCGGCCACACGGCCGGCGAACCCGCGGCCGATGGGCAGGCGGAATCCCCGCTCGACCTCCTCCTCGAGCCCCTTCGCCGCCCGCGCGGCGAGCGTCCGGCCATCGTCCTCCACCAACAGCACTGCGGAGGTGTCCACCTGCAGGATGTCCGTGACCCGCTCGAGCATCTCTCTGAGCAGGTCATCGAGGTTCAGGTAGGCGAGCGCGGATTCGGTGACCCGCTGGACGTCCTCGAGCCGCGCGACCGCCTGCTCGGCTGTCGCGGGATCGACGGCGATCTCCTCCTGATTGGCTGGCTCTGGCGTCATGGTCCCCGGACCGACGCCTAGATTTGCATGTCCACCCTCGAGAGGCTGCGGCAGCGGTTTCAAGCTGGGACTCCGCCGGCGAAGCCGAGGTGCGGTCCGAATTCTTGACCCTCGCGCTTCGCCGCCGCCCGGCGCCAGTGGATCCAGGGCTTGGCCGCGTCCGTCCCGCGCCGAGCGTGTGCGCGGCGGCAGGCCGAACCGCGAATGCACCACCCGTGGTCGGCGAGGGCCTGCTGCGAGGCCATCGGGCCTAGGCAGCCAGCGTCGACCCGAGAGCGCCGCTTCGCCTGCCGACGAGCTTGGGCTGGACGGACCCCGCGATCTCGATCCGACCATCGTCGTGGACGAGCATCCCCCCGTATTCCGAGGTCAGCTCCCTCCCCCGCTCGGGGCCACTGAGCAGCGCAGCCTTGCTGAGCGTCTCGGCCTCGAGAGCGGTCCGCCCGAGGGCGGTGACGCCGACCAGCCCGGTCCAGGCGGGCGCGCCGGTGCTCGGATCAAGAAGATGGTGAGCGAACGAGCCGTCCTCCCGGCGCCAGATGCGAATGTCGAGCCCCGAGGTCGCAATCCCGCCGGCGGAGACGTCGAAGATCGCGGCGGGCTCATCGTCGATCGGATGGCGGGCGTGGACGGCGAAGGGGTCGAGCCGCGCTGCAAAGCCCCCGATGCGGACATCGCCGCCGCAGTCGACCACGTAGCGCGAATAGCCGCGCAGCCGCTCCGCGACCAGGTCCGCGGCCAGGCCCTTGCCGCTGCCGCCGGTGTCGAAGACGACTCCGGGAGGACGGCGCACCGTCCCGGCCTGGTCGTCGACCTCGATCGAACGCCACTCGGCCTCCGGGCGGGGACTCGCGGGGTGGCGGGCCGGCGCTCCCGCGAGCGCGTCGGCGAGCGGCTCCGGCGCCAGCCCGGCGCGCGACTCGCGGTAGCCGGCGGAGACAATCGCGCCTCCGAGGGTCGGATCCACGAGCCCGCGGCTCCGCCTCGCGGCCCAGAGCCCCGCGTGGATCGCCTGGCGGAGCAGCGGCGAGGCCGGGACGACTTCGCGCGCATCCTCGTTGAAGGCGGTCAACTCGCTGTCTGGCTTGAAGCGCGAGAGGGCGGCGTCGAAGAGCTCGATGAATACCTTCTCGCGCGCGGCCGCCTCGGCCGCCGGCGGCGATCCCGGCAGCGGGTCGCCGATCAGCAGCCGCACCTCGCAGCCCATCGAGTCGAAGGCGAGGTCGTGGTAGCTCATGAGGTCGAGCTGGTCACAGGCGCCGGGGAGGCGGCGAGCGAGCTGCCGGAGCTCGAGGTGGTCTGACCGGTGCTGCCGGTCCCGGCCTGGACGACCTTGGTGATGATGATCTTCTTGCGGGGCCTCACCTTGGCCGGGGCCGACGCCACGGATGCCTTGCCCAGAGCCGGGTCGCGCCCGGACTGAAGCTGGAACGCCAGGAACTCGAAGGTGACGCCGAAGCAGGCGAGCGCCACCAGGACGGTGGGCAATGCAGACGGCCGTCGCCGCCGGGGAGGATCGGCCGGGGCCGGCCCGCTCTCCCTCCGAGCGGCTTCGTCAGTCATCTCCACCCTCGTCCGGGAAACGGCAAAGGCTCGGCCGGGGCCCGCGCGCCCCGGCCGAGCCGTCCGCGGCGGTCATGGGTAGACCGTTTCGCCGGTCTCGGAGTCGATCACCTCGATGGCCATCGCAGGGCAGGCCTTCGCGGCTTTGAGGATCTTCTTGTCCGGGCCGCTGCCGATCACCTCGGCGGTATCGCCCAGCTCGAAGACCTCAGGCGCGATGTCGACGCAATCGCCGTGAGCGCTGCAGGCGCTCCGGTCGATTCTGGGGATGTAGCTCATTGCTTCTCCTTTCCATTCATCTGTTGGCTGTAAGTCCGCTCGATCTCCTTGCGAAGAAGCGCGAAGGCCTTGGGCCTGCCGACCACGAGGGCGCCAACCGGCTGCTCCTCGCGCGTGTAGACCACGGCGAAGTCGCGTTCGCCCGGCTCACCCTCGACCCGAGCCGCATCGGAGGCCTCGGCATGGCCGACGTACTGGATCCGCAGGCCGTACTGGTCGCTCCAGAAGCTGGGCAGCGGGCGGGGATCGGGCTGATCCCCGGCGATCGCCCTGGCGACGGCCATGCCCTGGCGGGCGGCCGCGTCCCAGTGCTCACTGCGGCGATGCTCGCCGTGGCGGTGGTCGAAGGCCCTGGCGACGTCGCCGGCCGCCCAAACATCGGGGACGGAGGTCCGCCCGGCGTTGTCGGTGAGGACGCCGTCGGTCTCGAGACCGCTGCCCCTCAGCCAGTCGGCGGCGGGGGCGACGCCGATTCCCACGACGACCGCGTCGCAGGCGATCGGGTCACCCCTGTCGAGCACGAGCTCCTCCACGGAGCCGTTGCCGCGGGCTCCCTCGAGCTTTGTGGAGAGCCGCACCTCGACCCCCTCCTCGTCGTGCATCTTCATCAGCCAGAGGCCGACCTCCTCGCCGAGGATGCCCGTGAGAGGAGCGGGCAGTGCCTCGACGATCGTGACCTCGGCGCCTGCGGCGCGCGCAGTGGAGGCGACCTCCTGGCCGATGAAACCCGCGCCGACGACCGCCAGGCGGGCGCCTTCGCGGAGTTCCTCGCGCAGCCGGCGGGCATCGGCCAGCGTGCGGAGGTAGTGGACGTTGGAGAAGCCCTCGAGCGGCGGGAGCCTGCGGGCGGCCGCGCCGGTCGCGATCACCAGCTGCTCGTAGAAGCACTCGGCGCCGTCGTCGAGCTCGAGCCGGCGGCGCTTGGGGTCGAGCCCGGTGGCTCTGCGATCCACGACCAGCTCGACCCGATTGTCCTCGTACCAGTCCGCCGGCCGGAAGGAAACCTCCTCGTCGGCGATCTCGCCGGCCAGGTGGTCCTTGGATAGCGGCGGCCGGTCGTAGGGTCGCTCGGGCTCGCCGCAGACCATCCGGATGCGGCCCTCGTAGCCTCGGCGCCGCAGCGTCTCGGCGCAGCGCTGGGAGGCCAGCCCGCCGCCGACGATCACAACTCCTTGGTCCTTCATCTCGATTCCCTTCGTCTTGCGGAGCGTCATGCCGACTCCTCGGCGACGGCGCCGGTGAGCACCGGGCGCGGGCGGGGGGCTGGCCGGTCGAGCTGGCGTTCCCGCCGCCGGTCGGCCGCCACCCGCTTGCGCTCCCGGCCCTTGCGAATCCCGTGGGCCACGCGCGCTGTGAACATCGCGGCGATGGCGGGCGCGGTGAGCGCGATCGGCCAGTAGAGCCACGGGCTGCTCGCGTCGGTCCCGGCGCCCAGCGTGTGGATGACGCCGAGGACGTAGACGACGATCGTCGCGCGGTGCGCCTTCCGCCAGAAGGCCGGGCCGATTCGGCGACGGACGTAGAAGCTCAGTCCGAGCAGGGCCGCCAGCCAACCGCCCACGATGCCGAGGCCCGTAAAGAGCGACTTGTAGGCCATCGTGAACGGCACGACGATGCCCGAGAGCCCGGGGTTGAGCCATGGGTCGCCGAGCAGGGTGAGGCCGTGCACAGCGATCGCGACCAGGCCCGCCAGTGCGGTCTGCTCGTGGATCGCGACCAGCGTCCGGTTGGCGCCAGGCTTCTTCGCCAGCTTGCCGGCCATCGCGAGCCCCAGGCCCACCGAGATGGTGACCAGGGCCAGGGCGACCACGCCGGAGGCGCGGCTCGCCAGCCACCAGCCGTGCTGCGCGAGTGTCTGGTTGGCGTTCATGAGGTCGAGGTCACCACCGGAGCGGGTGTGTGCTGCCGGGCCGGGGCGACGGAGACGGATTTCGCCGGTACCCCGTCGTCGCCCCCCAGGGAGTCGTCACCGCCGAGCGACACGCCGCCCGCCAGCGAGCCGCCGCCTCCAGGTGTGAGCTGGAAGAGGAGCAGCTGGAAGACCACGCCGAACAGCGCCAAGGCGCCGATCACGGTCGGCCAGGCCGAGGGCCGGCGCCTAGTCATCGCGCCGGCCTCCGATCGAGGTCGCGCCCGGGAAGGGCTGCGTGTTGACGGCGGGGGTGGCGACGGCTCCGCTCGTTCCGGTGGAGACCGGTCGGACGTTCGAGCCGCCGTGGTTGGCCGAGACGATCGAGGCGGGCGTCCCATGCTGCGCCGCCGGGTTGTTCCCCCAGGCGACGCCGCCGAGGCCACCGAGGGCCAGGACGATCGCGCCGGCCGCGATTCTCTTTCGGATTGAACTCATCTGGGTCTCCTTTGGACTCCTTCTGAGATGCCCAACCAGTGTGCGACGGGGCCGTCAAGTGGCCTGAGAAGCAAGGGCAAAGGAACGGGAAAGCCTGCGTCTCAGTCGCCGCCACCGTCGCCGCCCTCGTGCTCGCCGCCGCCGTCGCCGCCCTCGCCTCCACCGCCTGAGCCGCTGGTGCCGGTGTGAACCGCGCCGCCACCGCCGCCAGAGCCGCTGGTACCGGTGGAAACGGGCGGGCTCGAGGACGAGGCGCCGCTGGATCCCGTCGACACGGGTGCGCTGGTCAGGCTGCGCGCCGCTGCGGCGCCGGGGTTGCTGCCGGCCGACGGCTGATGCTTCGGCTTCTTGTGCACCGTGCGCCTGATCACCTGCGTGGTCGGGACCGCCGCGGTGGTCGCCTGGTGCACCTTGCGGCTCGAGCTCATCGCGTAGCCGCCGAGCCCGCCAAGCCCTAGGACGACCGCCAGCACGGCGGTCTTCGTTCTCCAGTCGTTCATCTGCATCCGCTCCTTCGCCTAGATTGGGAGTGCGATTCTCGGAAGCTCGTGCTTAGGGGCTCGCGAAGTCCAGGTAAAGCGAGGGGAAAGGATTCGCGCCGCCCCTCGGAGGCGGCGGACCCCGGCGTTACATTCAGCTCGTGGCCGAGCCGCTGCCAGCCAAGAAGATCCTCTTCGTCGAGGATGAGGCGGCGATCTTCGAGCCCTTCTCGAAGGCCCTGCGCCGCAACGGCTTCGAGCCGGTGATCGCGCAGACGGCCTCGGAGGCGCTGAAGCTCGCCGACCGAGTCGACCCGGACCTGGTCCTGCTCGACCTCAACCTTCCCGATGGGGACGGCTCGGATGTCTGCCGGACCCTGCGCAAGAGCTCCGAGGTCCCGATCGTCATGCTCACCGCGCGGGGGACCGAGATGGACCGCGTGCTGGGACTTGAGCTCGGAGCGGACGACTACGTGGTCAAGCCCTTCAGCTCGCGCGAGCTGATCTCGCGGATCCGCGCGGTGCTGCGCAGGGCCTCTCGCGCGGGGCCGTCGGTCCCCGAGGGGCCGATCGAGGTTGGCGAGCTGAAGCTCGATCCGGGCTCGAGATCCGTCGAGCTCGCCGGCAAGCGCGTGGACGTGACCCGAAAGGAGTTCGACCTGCTCGCCGAGCTGATGGCGCGCCCGGGGCAGGTCGTCACCCGTGAAGACCTGATGTCGCGCGTCTGGGACGTCAACTGGTTCGGCTCCACGAAGACCCTCGATGTCCACGTGCGCACCCTGCGCCGGAAGCTCGGGGACGACAGCTCCAACCCCCGCTTCATCGAGACCGTGCGGGGCGTCGGCTTTCGCCTGATCGAACCGGAGTCCGATTCATAAGCCTTCGCACCCGACTCACGATCGCAGTCGCTTATCTGCTGCTCCTGGCGCTGATCGCCTTCGGCGTCCCCCTCGCCGTCAGCCTCGGCGATCGAGTCAACTCCGAGGTCAAGGCGCAGGCGGAGAACCAGGCGAACCTGGTCGGGGCCAGCGCACCCGAACTGCTCGACCACGGCCAGCTCAGCACGCTGCAGCGCCTGGTCGAGAGCTCCGCCGAGAGCCAGCGGGGACGGGTGATCGTCGTCGGCGCCGACGGGGCCGTGGTGGCCGACAGCGCCGGCCCGAGCGAGATCGGGACGAGCTACGCGTCCCGCCCGGAGATCGCCGCGGCGCTCGCCGGGCGAACGGTCCAGGAGACGCGCAACAGCCAGACCCTGGGCACGCAGATCCTCGCTACGGCGGTGCCGGTTCGCCACGGGACCCGGGTCGACGGCGCCGTGCGGGTCACCCAGAGCGTTGACGCGGTGCATCGCGCCACCAGGAGGGCCGTGGTCAGCCTGACGCTGCTCGGAGGGCTGGTGCTGGCCCTCGGGGTGATCGCGGGAGCCCTGATCGCCCGCGAGACCTCTCGTCCGATCCTCCGGCTCGAGGACGCCGCCCGGCGGGTCGAGGAGGGCGATCTGACCACCACCGCGCTGGTCGAGGGAAGCAGCGAGCAGCGGTCTCTGGCACGCTCGTTCAACCGGATGACCGCCCGGATCTCGCGCATGCTCCGCGGCCAGCAGGAGTTCGTCGCGGACGCGTCCCACCAGCTGCGCACCCCACTCACGGGCATCCGGCTCCAGCTCGAGGAGCTACGGGACGGCCTGCCCGACGGCGACGAGCGGGCCGCGGGCATCGACGCTGGCATCAAGGAGGTCGACCGGCTCTCCGAGATCGTCGACGAGCTCCTCATCCTGAGCCGGGCCGGGGAGCGCGAGAGCCCGGCGGAGGAGTTCGACGTCGCCGGGGCGGCCGAGCGGATCACAGAGCGCTGGAGCAAGACGGCGGCCGACGCCGGAATCCGCCTCACCCTGGCCCACGAAGGCGATGCGGGGAGTTGCGTGTGCGCCCGCGGCGACTTCGAGCGAGCCCTCGACGTCCTGATCGAGAATGCGATCCAGTACTCGCCCCGTGGCTCCGAGGTCACGATCGCCGTGGAGCCGGGCCAGATCGAGGTGTTGGACCGTGGCCGCGGGCTCGCCCCGGGCGAGGAGCAGGCCGTCTTCGAGCGCTTCCACCGGGGAAGCGCCGGCACCGGTACCACGGGGACCGGCCTGGGGCTCTCGATCGCCCGCGAGCTCGCCGGCGAATGGGGCGGGTCCGTCAGGGTCGAGAACCGTGAGGGCGGCGGCGCCCGGGCCGTGCTCGAGTTGCCGGGGATCCCCGTCGTCTCACAGGGGCCGGGGCGCGCCGCATGACCGTCTCGTCACTGCGCTGGCCGCTGCTCGCGCTCCTCGGGCTCCTCGTCGCCGTCGCGATCGCCTTTCTGGCGACCCGCGCCGTCAGCACCGACATCGGGATCTCCTCTGAGCCGCCTACGGCCGGACGGGCGCTTTCCCCCGCCGCGCCGCAGCCCGGGCCCGGCAAGACGACGACGTCACCGACCACGACGGCGGCGCCGCAGACCACCACGGTGACCGTCCCGAGCCCGTCGGGCGGCGGCGGGGACGGTGGCGAGAAGGGAGACGACTAACCGGGCGCGCCTATGCCGCGCCGAGACGCAACCGGGAACCGTCGCTACTCGGTCGAGATGCTCGGGTCCGCCTGAACCTTCTCGGGGATGATCATCAGGAAGTTCTGCTTGGCGTTCCCGGCGAGCTTCTGGACCCGCTTGGCCTCGTCGGCCTGATCGGTGGTCCGCAGCTCGTCCGCGTAGTGGCCGAGCAGGTCCTCGATGTCGAGCTGGCCCTCGGCGTCGAGCTCATCGAGGGTCACCTTGGCGCCCTCCCCGAGGCGGCGCTGGATCGCGTCGCGGTTGAGGTTGAGCTCGTCGTCGATGCGGACGTACACGCGCCCGCCGGTCATCCCGGCGCAGGCCCACGGCCCGATGTCGCCGAGGACGACGGCGCGGCCCGAGGTCATGTATTCGAACGCGAAGCCCTTGGCGTTGGCCCGGTCGACGATGCAGCCCTGCGAGTCGTCGACCGGCTGCTCCGGCTCGCCGGCCAGCACGACGTCCGCGCCCGAGAGCCGGATGCAGAAGCGCGAGTCGGCGGAGCCCTGGACGAAGAGACGGCCGCGCTGCGCGCCGTAGGCGAAGGACTTGCCGACTGAGCCGTTCACCCGGCCACCGTCGGCGTTCTTGCCCTTCAGGATCGAGACGGTGCCGCCGAGCATCGTCTTGCCGACGCCGTCCTGGGCGCCACCCTCGACGCGGCAGGTGACGCCCCACTCGTTGAAGGCGCCGAACCCCTGGCCGGCGACCGAACCGCCGTTGAAGACCAGCTCGGCCAGCTCGTCGTTCTCGGTGCCCTCCGGGGCCCCGTCGTAGATCCGGGCCCGGGCGATCGCACCGGAGAGCTCGGTGCCGAGCACCCGGTCGCTGGCGTCCGTGCGGCGCGGGAACTCGACGCTGACGCAGGATCCGTCGAAGACCCGCTCAGCGACCTGGGCGATCTGAGTGGAGGCCTGCTTGGGCTCCATCCGGATCGGCTTCGCGCGGACCAGACCGGCCTCGGCGCGGGCCTCGACCAGGGCCTCCTCCCCCTCGACCGGCAGGTCGAGCGGCTCCAGGTCGAGGAACTCCTCGAGCGGCGTGATCAGCGGCGCGAGGTCGATCTCGCTCCGGTGCGAGATCTGCTCGAGCAGGTCGTAGCGGCCGACGAGATCCTGGGCGCGGTCGTAGCCGAGCGAACCGACCACCGCCTTCACCTCCTCGCCCATCGCCTGGAAGAAGCGGGCGCAGCTCTCGGCGGCGGAGTCCACCGCCTGCGGGGTGAACTTCTTCAGTCCGTGTTCCTGCGCCTGCTCGACGGTCTCGATCTGCGTGGCGATGCCGACGTGGCAGGTGTCGAGCTGGCAGCCGCGGCAGATCGTGCAGCCGAGGGAGACCATCGCCAGCGTCCCGAAGGCGACCCGGTTGGCCCCCATGCAGTGGAGCTTCACGATGTCGTGAGCGTGGCGGTAGCCGCCGTCAGCCCAGATCTCGACGCGGTTGCGGATCCCGGCCTCCATCAGGGCCCGGTGCACGGCGCGGGTGCCGATGTCGGAGGGCAGGCCGACGTGCCGGAGGGCGTGCTGGCGCGCGGCGCCGGTGCCGCCCTCGAACCCGCTCAGGGTGATGATGTCGGCGCCAGCCTTGGCGATGCCGAGGCCGATCGTGCCGATGTTGGGGACGACCGGGACCTTGACCGAGACCCGCAGGTCGGGGTTGACCGTCTTCAGCTCATCGATCAGCTCGGCGAGGTCCTCGATCGAGTAGAGGTCGTGGTTGTTGGACGGCGAGATCAGGTCGGTGCCGGGCGAAGCGTTCCGCGCCGCCGCCACCTTCTCGGAGACCTTCTTGCCGGGCAGGTGCCCGCCCTCGCCGGGCTTCGCGCCCTGGCCGATCTTGATCTCGGCGACGTACGAGGAGTTGAGCATCTCGGCGGAGACCCCGAAGCGGCCCGAGGCGACCTGCTGCCCGCGCCACTTGCGGTAGCGGCCGTACATGTCCTGGATCTCCCCACCCTCCCCGTTGATGCAGAGGATGTTGATCGCCTTGGCGGCCGCCGCGTAGGCGCGGAAGGCCGGCTCGGACTGGGAGCCGAAGCTCATCGAGCTGATCACCACGGGATAGTCGTGGTGGCCGACCGAGGCGTCCACCTGAGAGGGGTCGACCGGATCGCGGTCCGGCTCCTTCTTGAGAGCCATGATGTGGCGCATCGAGATCGGGCTCTGCGCCTCGAGCTCCCGGACCTTCTGGGAGTACTCCTCGAACCCCGCCGTGCCGTTGGCCGTGGCGATCGCGGCCTTGTAGACCTTGGGGTAGAAGCGGAAGGTCTTGGCGGGCTTCGCGTCGTCGTCGCCGGTGAGGATCTTCTGGCGCTCGTCGGTGTCGGCGTCGAGCCGGGCGAAGCCGGTGCCGGCCCTGTCGGTGGCCGCGAACGCCTCCGTGTGAAAGATCTCCGCCAGCTCGGGCTTGATGCCGATCGAGGAGAACTGGCGCGCGTAGCCGCGCACCTCGTGGATCCCGATCGTCGAGATCACCTTCTCGATGCCCTTGCGAAGGGCCGCGCAGAGGTTGGCGACGTCGTTCTCGTAGTCGTCGACGCAGATCACCTCGACCATCACGTACGGGCAGACGCCGTTGGCGCCGAGGCCGAGGGCGATCATCACGTCGTGGACGTTGCGGATCGCCGCCGAGCGCAGCACCAGCGAGCAGCGGCGGCGGAGGTTCTCTCCCTCCCCGCTGAACTGCTTCAGGGCCTGGTCGATCGCGGAGGTGGCGAGATGCGGGTCGATGTAGCGACGCTCACCGTCGTAGACGGTGCGGTCGGTGAGCACCAGCAGCTCGGCGCCCTCGGTGACGGCTTTGACCGCCTCCTGGCGGAGTCGCTCGATCGCGCCCTGCGTCGTCTCGGACTCGAGCAGGGCGATGTCGATCGCCTTGGCCCGATCCCCGAAGGCGGCCCAGAGGTCCTCGAGGACGTAGGTCCCCTGCTCGTTGGCGATCCTGCGATAGGAGCTGTGAGGCAGCGGCGCCAGGTCGTGGTGGCCGCCCAGGATCACCGGGAAGTCGGTCTCGATCGTCTGGCTGTCCGAGGATGGGTCGTCCAGCGAGGGCCGACGGCCGAAGACGGCGCGCGTCGAGAAGTGCTCGATCTCGCGCTCGCGGTCGATCGCCGGGTTGGTGACGACCGCCACCGTCTCCTTGAAGTAGTCGGCGAGGTTCTGGCGCTCGGGCGACAGGGCCGCCAGCGGGCCGTCGTAGCCGAGGGAGCCGATCGGCTCGGCGCCGTTGTCCGCCATCTGCTGGACGAGCTTCACATCGTCGCGCTGCCAGCCGAAGCCGGCCAGGACGCGATCCTCGACCTTGACGGGCTCCTCCGGCCCGGCGTCGGTGTAGCCGGGGATCTCGGGGCCCTCGAGGGGGCCGCCGGTCTGGAGCGCCCGGTCGTAGGGCGCGACCTCCTCCGCCCCGGTCCGCTCCAGCCAGCCCTTGCGGACCCGCTGCAGCATCTCGGCGTGCGGGTGCAGGGTCGAGCGCCTGTGGTCCCGGTCGATCAGCACCAGGAACTTCTCGCCCGGCGCCATCGGCTTCGGCTCCGAGACCATCTCCGCGACCGAGACGACGCCGGGCTCCGAGCTGAAGATGAAGTCCTGGTTGGTCTCGACCTTCCAGAGCGGGCGGAGGCCCATCGCGTCGGCGGAGAAGACGCACTCGTCAAGATGGCGGGCGATCAGCGCGACCGGGCCCTGAGCGTACGGGCCCATCGACTGGCGCAGGTACATGTAGAAGGAGTGGAGCTCCTCAGGCAGGCCGGCGATCTCGTCGACGATCGGCGGCACGACCATCTCCATCGCCTCGGCCAGCGAGAGGCCGTGACGGCGAACGAGGGTCTCGATCGTCCGGTTCAGGTCCTGCGAGTCGGAGTTGCCCTCGCCGATCGGCACACCCAGCATGCGCGCCTCCTGGCGGAGCTGCTCGATCGTGTTGATCTCGCCGTTGTGGCCGAGGACCCCGAACGGCTGGACGCGCGTGAACGAGGGCCAGGTGTTGGTCGAGTAGCGGTTGTGGCCGAAGCAGCCGATCGTCTCGAAGCGCTCGTCGGAGAGGTCGGGGTAGTAGCCCCCCAGGACCTTCGGCGCGCCCATCACCTTGTAGACGCAGGTGCGCCCCGAGAAAGAGGCGACGTGGACACCGAGCTTCTCCTCGAGGGCGACCTTCAGGTTGAAGAGGGCGCGGTCGGCGTCGGCGGCCTCGGGGACGAGGCCGGCGAACTGCCAGAACTGCGGCTCCTCCTCGCGCGCGGTCGGGCCGAGGGCCGCGGAGTCGACCGCCCCCAACCGCTCGGCGAGGATACGGAAGCCCGCCTTGCCGAGGAGCTCACGGGCGCCGTGGCGGACCTTCTCGAGGTCCTGCGAGCGCTCCACGAAGACGTGGGCGACCGCGAAGGCATCATCCAGGGCGAGCGAGGGGTTGTGGCCGCCCTGCCGGACCTCCTCGGCCCAGATCTTGGTCGGGATGTCGACGAGCAGGCCGCAGCCGTCTCCCTCGCCGTCGACGTTGCCGGCGCGGTGCAGCATCTTCTGGAGCGAGGTGAGCGCGAGGGTTAGGGGCTCGTGGCTCGGGGTGGCGTCGCGACGGACGGACGCGTAGATCGCGCACGCATCCTTGTCCTCCACGCTCGGGGGAGAGACGCGGGGCCGGTATGCGCGCTCCGGCGAGAAGCGCTCACGCTGGGGGGACGAGTTCTTCAATTGGGGACTCCGGTTCCGCGCCTTCTTCGAGCGGGCGCGCGACGGGGTGGGACCGACGGAGCCGAAAATTATAGGGACGCCACCACCCGGCACCGCGCCGGTTCCGGAGCCAATTGCGCCCGCTTTCCCCGCAATTTGCGAGAGTGGGTTCGCGGAAGATCCAGCCTGCTGCAGCGCTACTTTCAGCCAGGCGAGCGGTTCTACATGGTGTTTTAGGAAACGCTCACAAACCCTGCTACAACTGAATCCAGCACGAACGGGACCACGTAGGACCAAGTAGCTAGGAGCAACGGAGAACGATGAAGAACCAGCAGAAGGCAGACAGGGGAGAGCAAGCGGCCGGGGAGCCGTCCAGCCCGGGCTCGGAGACCGAGCGCTTCCGGGCGATCACGGACATCCGGCACAACGAGGCAGTGACCGGTGAGTCGGGAGTCCCGACCCACCAGCGGGACCACGAGCTGCGCCGCCAGCTGCGCTCGCTCGAAGAGTTCTCCTGAGCCGCGACTAGCCTCCCAGGGCCTCGCGGGCAGCGCTGACCCGCAAACCTTCGACCCGCTCGCGCTGGGCCTCCGCTCGTGCGATCAGCGCGCGCAGATCGATGTCGCCCACGGCGGCGCCATCCCCAATCGCCTCGAGCGACCGCCAGAGCTCCAGCTTGCCGGTTATCCCCATCGTCAGCGCCTCCAGCTCGAGAACGCGACTCAGCGGGGAGTAACCGATGAGCTTGCCGTTGGGCTTCAACCGGCTCAACCGCTCACCGATCCAGGCGACGCGCAGGCGCACGCGCCTCTCGCGCACACCGGCAAGCTCCATGATCCTGCGCAGAGCGCGCCGATCCTCTTCGATCTCCTCTGCGATCGCGGCGGCCCCCCGGCCGTAGGGATTCCCCTGGTTCTGGCGCGAGATGCGCATCGCCAGGGACCAGCCGAACGTCGAACCCGCCAGGTGGTCGTTCAGATAGGTGTCGAGGTACTTGTTGGCCATCTGGGTATGCAACCTTCCCGGTCGGGCGGAGCAAAAACGCCTACCCGAAACTTGCAACCGAGACCCGCTCGCAATAGGGTCCGGTGCGCGTGACTCTCGAATACCTGCTCTGCGAATCGTGCGGGGCCCACCCGGCCGTTGATGCAGGCCAGCGGCGGACGAGGGACATCTAGGCCGGTGGACTTCCAGCTCCTGTTCAGTCCGGCGCAGAGTGCCGACCAGTGGCTGACCGGCCTGTTCGCCGGCGCACCGCTGCTCGTAGCACTTGGCATCGCCCTCCTGTTGGGCCTGCGCCACGCCTCCGATCCGGATCACTTGGTGGCGGTTACGTCACTGGTCGCGTCTGAGGACGGCGGCCCGCGCACGGCCGCGCGCCTGGGCGCGTGGTGGGGCGTCGGCCACGCGACGATGCTCCTGCTCCTCGGGCTGCCGCTGATCCTGTTGAAGTCGCGAATGCCCGGCTGGCTCGAAACCGGGGCCGAGAAGGGGATCGCGGCCGTCATCCTGCTTCTCGCTGCGCGGGTGGTATGGAAGTGGGCCAGAGGGGACTACCTGGCGGGGCGCCATCGGCACGACTCGGGCGGGCATCGGCACCTCCGGCGCGGCGGGCACCATCATCACAGCGACAGATCGGTCCGCTCGCCGTCGCAGGCCTTCGGGATCGGGCTGCTGCATGGGCTCGCCGGGACCGGCGCGGTCACCGTGCTCCTGCTTGCGGGACTGCCCGGGACCCTCGAGGCCGCGGCGGCTCTCGCGGTCTTCGCGCCGATGTCGCTGATCTCGATGGCCGCGTTCACGACCGTCTTCGCCTGGTTGCTGACGCGACCGCTGATCGAGCCCATCTACCGAAGCGTGCTGATCCCGTCCATGGGCGTCGTCGGCGTCCTGTTCGCGCTCTGGTACGCCGGGCTCACCTGACCCCGGCGGGGGTGGCGAAAGCTCACGGCTTGCGGGCGGCGGGAGCACGAGTACCCTGGCCTGAGATGTCGGTCCGTCTGGTCTTTCGGTGTGAGTTCTGCGGGGCAACGCCGGATCCGGAGACCCGGGCGGGACTGGAGGCACAGCTCCAGGAGCTGCTCTTCGGCCAGTACCTGGACGCCGAGCCGGGGAACTGGCTGGTCTGGCACGGCAGGGGGTTGTATGGGCGCACGCGCTACGCATGCGGTAACCATCGCGGGGAGTTGAAAGCACACCTGCGCGAGCACTACGGGACCATCGGCCCTCACCCCTGGGCGAAGGGCCCGCACCCCGTGCGCTTCTACCGGCGTGGGCGCGTTCGGGCGCGCAGGCGAGCCCGCCCCGGGTGGTCCGCCCACCCGAACTGGGGACCTACCGCCTAACTCAGGCCTGGCGGCGCAGCGTGCGAGGTCGCCGCAGCCGATCGAGCCCTCGTCCAAAGCCCGCCGTCAAGCGGTCCGCCAGCAGCGCGGCGGCAACCGCGGCCTGACCGAAGGAGATTCCGCCGTCGTTCGGCGGCAGCTTCGCCGGCACCAGCGTTCGCAGGCCGCGCTCATGCAACGCCTGCTCGGTCCTCTCCAGAAGCAACCGGTTCTGAAAGACGCCTCCCGAGAGGACGACCGTGCCGAGACTACGGCGCTCGGCCTCCGTCGCACAGGCCTCGCCGGTCGCCGCGGCCAGCCCGTTGTGGAAGCGCGCACCGACCGTGGCCACCGGCACCCCCGCGACCAGGTCCTCTGTCGCGGCCCGGACCAGCTCCCGGGCGTCGAGGAGGAGGGGCCCCTCCGTCCGCAGACCGAGGGGGTAGACGTGTCGCTCGAGGGGATCCGACACTGCCTCCAGCTCAACGGCGGCCTGGCCCTCGTAGTTGACGCGGCGGCCGACCCCGCAGAGCGCGGCGACGGCATCGAACAGACGACCCACGCTGGTGGTCGGAGGAGAGGCGATCCCTGTGCGAACGAGCTCGCAGACCTCACTCCAGCGCGCCGGCCCCACCTCGCCCGCCAGCGCGGCCGGCAGATCGGGCTCTTCCTCGCCGGAGGCGGCCACGAGCCACGCGCAGGCCATTCGCCAGGGCTCGCGGATCGCCGCCGCGCCTCCCGGGAGCCGCACAGGCCAGAGCATGCCGGCGCGCTCATAGCCCTCGAGTCCACCGGCGAGCAGTTCGCCCCCCCAGACGGTGTCGTCCGGGCCGTAGCCGGTCCCGTCGAAGATCGCACCGAGCGCCGGTCCCGTCTCGCCGTGCTCGGCGAGGCAGGCGGCGAGGTGCGCGTGGTGATGCTGAACCCCGACGGGCTCGACCCCCTCGCGCTCCAGCGCGTACTTCGTCGAGAGGTACTCCGGGTGAAGGTCGTGGACCACGATCTCCGGGGCGACCGCGAACAGCCGCTCGAAGTGCTCGATCCCTTCGCCGAAGGAGAGCAACGTCTCGTAGTTCTCAAGATCACCGATGTGGTGGCCCACCCAGGCCCGGGAGCCCTTGACCAGGCAGAACGTGTTCTTGAGCTCCGCGCCGCAGGCCAGGATCGCCCTTCGGCCCTCGACGGGCAGCTCGATGCTTTGCGGCACGTAGCCGCGCGAGCGACGCAGCACGATCGGTCGAGCGCCTTCCGCTGGCGAGCGCGCCCGGATCACCGAGTCGTCGGTCCGGGTCTCGATCGGGCGGTCGTGAAGTACGAAGAGGTCGGCGATCCCGGCCAGGCGCTCCAAGGCGTCCTCGTCGAGGTACGCAATCGGCTCGTCGGAGACGTTGCCGCTGGTCAACACCAGAGTCGTGTCGGTGTCCGCGGCGAGCAGGAGATGAAGAGGCGAATACGGCAGCATCACCCCGAGATCGGCCGAGCGCGGCGCGACGGCTCGGGCGACCGGCGCATCGCTCCGCCGCGGCGCGATCACGATCGGCCGCTCGCGGCCGGTCAGGAGCTCCTCCTCCGCCTCGCCGATCTCGACCAGCGCCCGGGCCGCCTCCAAGCTCGGCGCCATCACGGCGAACGGCTTGTCCTCCCGATGCTTGCGCGAGCGCAGGCTTGCCACCGCCTCCTCGGAATCCGCGCGGCAAGCCACGTGGAAACCGCCGATCCCCTTGACCGCGAGGATCCGGCCGGCGAGCAGCGCGCGCGCCGCGGCGGCGATCGCATCGTCGACTGACTCGCCGGCGCATGGCTCGATCTCCTCGGGAGAGATCTCCTCGCCGCTGGGGCCAGCGACCCTGACACGCGGACCACACGCCGGGCAGGCGTTCGGCTGGGCATGGAAGCGCCGGTCATGCGGATCCTCGTACTCGGCCAGGCACGCCTGGCACATCTCGAACGACGCCATCGTGGTCAGCCGGCGGTCGTAGGGAACCCCTCTGACGATGGTGAAACGCGGCCCGCAGTTGGTGCAGTTGGTAAAGGGGTATCTGTAGCGACGGTTGTCCGGATCGAAGAGCTCCTTGGCGCAATCCGGGCAGGTGGACGCATCCGGCGAGACCGGCGCATCAGGGTCTCCCGAGCTCCGGCTCTCGGTGATGGTGAACTCGCGCTCACCGGTCGCCTCGACGTCCTCGGTGGCAACCCGATGTACCCCGGCCAGTGGCGGCGCCTCCGCCGGAAGCCGCTGCATGAAGCGCTCGACCGCGGCGGGCTCGCCTTCCACCTCCAGCAGCACCCCTCGCTCGTCGTTGAGGATGTACCCGCCGAGCTCCAGCTCCCGCGCCAGGCGGTAGATGTACGGGCGGAACCCGACCCCCTGGACCACGCCCTCGACCCGGGCGCGCAGGCGTCGCCGCGTTGCCGGCGACGCCAGTCATCTGCCCTCCGCCGCCCCGTTCGTCTCGGGGGCTGCGAGCTCCACCAGCTCGCGAAGCAGGTGGTAGGCGCTCGCCTGTGCCTCCTGGATCCGCGGGATGTTCTGAGAGCGAGTGATGAGGACGTGGTCGGCGAGCCCCTGGCTCGCCACACGGCCACCGTCATACCCGACCATCGCGATCGTGGCCACCTCCCGGCGGCGAGCCTCCTCCAGCGCGAGGATCATGTTGGCCGAGTTGCCGCTGGTGCTGAGCGCGATCAGGGCGTCGCCCGGGCGCCCGTAGGCGATCACCTGGCGCTGGAAGATCTCCTCGATGCCGATGTCGTTGCCGACGGCTGTGATGATCGCCGTGTCCTCGGTCAGGTCGATCGCGCGGCGCGCCGGCCAGCCGGAACCCGCCGGCGGGTAGCGAAGGTCGGCCACCACGTCCATTGCATCCGTGGCCGAGCCCCCGTTGCCCAGCGCCATCAGCTTGCCGCCCCCCTCGAAGGAGCGTCGCAGCGAGATCGCCGCGTTCGCTAGCACGTCCGCACCGTCGGTGAGGGTCTGATGGCGGAGCGCTCCGACCTCTTCCGCCTTCATCCGAGCCGAGCCCCGAACGTCATCGACTACTGCTTCGAGGTCGTGCTCGGACTCCGAGAGGAACGGATAGAGGAAGCTCGAGTGCCCGGTGTCGTGCACCGGGCCGGCCTCGCGGCCCTGCAGCAGCCCGCGATGGTCGAAGAAGACGTGGACCAGCTCCCAGAGGACGTGGTAGGCGGTCTCGGCCACCTCCTGTCGGATGTAGGGGTCGTCGCTCGGCACCTCGAACTCCCACTCGGCACCGGAAGGCTCGAACGCGATGGTCAGGCAGCCGCGCTTGCGGGCCCGGCGGAGTCCCGCCGCCACCTGATCGCCGCCCTCGTCACCGGCGCCGAAGGCGATCGCGATGTCATCCGGCTCGGACACGAGCTCCACCTGCTCCACGAGCGGTCCCCCCTCGCGGGAGAGTCCGATTGCAGGCAGCGCCCGCTTGCCCACGATCACGGGGTGGACGAACTCGACGGTGACGTGCCGGACGTCGGAGCGAGCAGCCGGTGAGCTGCCCAGGGCCACCAGGCGCCCGCCCCTGGCAAACCGCTCCGCCATCCCATGGCAGAGGCGGGCGAGCCGCTCCGCCTCCGCCTCGAAGAAGGTGGCGTTCGCCTCGGTGCGCCGGGCGAGTCGCTCATCCGTGCGCTCGCGGAGCGCCCCCTCGGCGGCCATGCGGTGCATGGCTATGGCGCGACGGGCTCAGCGGCCGTCGAGTCCGCCTCCTTCGCTGCACCCAGCAGCCAGCGCCGCCATTCCTCGATTCCCTCCCCAGTCCGGGCGCTGACCAGAAGCTTCTCGACGCCGGGATGGACGTCGTCGAGATGGCCGAGGAACCTGTCCAGGTCGAAATCGAGGTGCTCCAGCAGGTCGATTTTGTTCACCAGCACCAACTCGCAGGTCCGGAACATGAGCGGGTACTTGAGCGGCTTGTCCTCGCCCTCGGTGACCGATGAGACCATGACCCGCCGGTCTTCCCCCACCCGGAACTCGGCTGGGCAGACGAGATTGCCGACGTTCTCGATCACGAGCAGATCGATGTCGTGCAGTGGCAGCTCCGGCACCGCCGAGCGCACCATGTTGGCGTCCAGGTGGCACTCGCCCCCGAAACCGGGGTCGGTGTTGATCTGGGTGACGGGGATGTGCAGCGATGCCAGCCGATCGGCGTCCATGGTCCCCTGCACGTCGCCCTCGAGCACGCCCACTCGGACGTCACCCATGTCATCCAGCGCCCGCTCCAGCAGGGAGGTCTTCCCGCGCCGGGCGCGGACATCATGTTCACAACGCGGACTCCATGCCGGTCGAAGTCGTCCCGGTTGGAGCGCGCGATCGTCTCGTTGGCATCGAGCGCGTCCTCGGCCACCTTCACCTTGGTCCGGTGCATCTCTCCTCCTTTCCATCTCCAATCATGGCGCCGATGGCTCCCCGGCGGGGGCCGCGCCTGCTCGACCTCGATCGATTCCACCTCCAGCTCCTCTCCCGAGACCACCTCTCCGCCACCCGCCGCGCATTCCGGGCAGCGAAACTGGGGGGCGTAGATCAGCTCGTCCTCGCTCTCGGCCGGCGACGGTGCGGGATCCCAGTCGGCGCCGCATCCGGCGCAGCGCAGGCGTGCCTCGACCAGCTCGATGTCCAGGCGGGCGTCCTCGGTGAGCGTCTCCTTGCCGACGATTTCGAAGTAGAAGCTGAGTGAGCCGGGCACCACCTGGCGCAGGCGCCCCAGTCGCAGCTGCACGCCAGTGACCTTCCGTCCATCGGCGTGACGGATGGCCGTGTCCTGGATCGCGCTGGCGATGGAGAGCTCGTGCACGCCTAGGCCTGGCCCGTCCGCGCGCGCCGCGGATTCCCGGTAGGCGGCCTCATCCTTGAAGACGCGATCTGCTCGATGACGACATCGACGGCCTTCGAGCGGCGCTGCCTCGACCTCGGCCGAGAGCCCTATACCCATCTCCTCGACCGTCGCCGGCTCGCAGGCGACCACCATCACCTTGCCCGGCCAGCCATGCACGGACTTGACGAAGCGGAGCACCGTCTGGGGATCCATGCCGTGCGGGTTGATCACCTCGCCGTCCTCGATGCCACCCTTGATCTCCTCCTCGTCGGGCTCCACCAGATAGAGCGTCCCGGGTTCGCCCCCCTGACGGCTGACGTCCACCAGGATCATGGCGTCGTAGCCGCGCATCACCTCGTAGGCGAGGTCGAGCCCGCCGGTGCCGAAGTCCAGAACCGTGACTCCGGCGGGGAGCTCTCGCTCGCCGAGGCGCCTGACGACCTCGCCCCCGAACCCATCGTCCTTGAGCCAGGCGTTGCCGACGCCGGCCACCAGAATCTGCCTCTCCCGCGCAGGACTCAATCGCGCAGCTCCGCCCGGGCCAGCTGCTCGACTTCGCCGGCACCGAAGAAGTAGTAGCGGCCCGTCTCGCGCATCAGCTCCTGCCCCGGATCGCTGTCGACCGTGACGGCGAGGTGCAGGCCGTCCTCGTAGTCGAGATAGATCCGCTCGATGGTGGCCGGCTGGCCGCGGAGCACGATGTCGTAGCGGTCCCCCCGCTCCGGGGGGGAGGAGCACCCGGTCCGCCGCGCCGGTAGGTGACCCCGTCCGACGTCGCCTCGGGCTGGCCGGGGTTGTTGGGCGGACCCGGGTGTGCCGCCGGGCGCGGGGTCCGGCTCGTGCATCTCGAGCCGCCCGTGCAGGTCGAGCGAGCTGCTCGGGAGTCGCCGCGTCGGCCCGCTCGATCATCTCCCGGACCGTCGGGTCCTGGCCCGGCGATCTGCTCGCCGCTCCGCGTCGCTGAGCGTCTTCACGTGCAGCAGCAGCGCCTCCTCGATCTCGGTGTTGTCGAACAGGTTGCCGAGGCTCTCGGGCGCGATCCGCGGATGGTCTGGGAGGAACGATCGCCGCGCCGAGGACCGCGTCGTCCGCGCTCGCCGGCCAGCACCGGCCAGGTGTTGACGTTCTCCGACCCCGTCACCGCCTCGCCCGCGGCGCCGTCCCGCTCGAGCGGGGAGATGAAGCGCCCGTCCTCGCCCGTAGCACCGACGTGGGTGGAGATCAGGCTGCCAGCCAGGGCCTCGCCGCGACCCATCTCCTCCGGCGCCTCCTCGAGCTCGGTGGTGTTGTGGACGCAGAGCTTGACGCGCACCAGGCGCGCGCCGAGGGTCTCGGCCCGCATCCGGACCCGCCCCTCGAGCGGCCCTGGCCCGCGCGTCGCCCGGCTCGAAGCGAAACTCGCGGCCCGCCGGCGTCTCGCAGCTCGCCGATCGCGACCGGCCCAGCTCGAGCCGCGCTCGACTCGCCCGGTGGCGCTCGCCGGCGGGCTGCAGGAAGCGGACCGAGCCGCTGCAACTCGCGCCTCCGGCCCGCGCACGAGCACGCACTCGAGCCGCAGCAGCGGAGCCGCGGGCTGGGACTCCGCGTAGCGCCGGCGGGTAGACGATCCCGAACGGGGTCGGCGTCGCGTTCTTGGTCGCCCCCGGCGTGTAGGGGTAGAGGGCGTAGCCCTCGTAGAGCAGCGAGCCGACCAGCTCCTCGACGGCTCTCCATCAGCCGTCCCCCTCCCTCGTGCTCCAGAGCAGCTGCGCCAGCGTCGCGTCGAAGGTGGGCAGGCCCCGGCGCGAGCCTTGCTCGCGTCGCAGCCCTCGAGCGTCTCCGCTCGAGCCGGCACCCAGCCCCGGTGGGGGTAGTAGGCGTCGATCATCTCGCTTCCAGACCTCGACGGCCATCTGTAGTCGGCCGACCGTGTCCCAGGGGATCTGGACGATCTGCAGCCGCCCGTCATCGCCTGGTAGTAGACGCTGCCGTTGATGTGGAAGGCCAGCGGGATCTCGCCGTCCTCGACCGAGTGGAAGTACTTGGTGGCCGCGAGCTCGAGGTCGTAGTTGCAGGGCACCTCGACCTCGACTGGTCGCGCCGAGAACGCGCTGGAGCAGGACTCGACTCGTGGTCCAGTGCATGCGCGTGCGCCGTCCGGCCCAGCGCTCGCCGAAGAGCTCGACCAGCCGCTCGCGGGTCGCCTCGCTCGTAGCGGCGCTTCGCGGGCTCGATCTGATCTGGACCGTCGAGCGCGACCGTGAAGACATCGCGCCCGGAGCGCTCCTCGACCTCGAGCTTGAAGGCGAGCGTCGGCGCGGCGGCGTGCTCGATCGCCCGCACGCCCCGACCTCGAAGCCGAGCCATGGCTGGTCAGGCGGCGGTGCCGTCTCCTGGGGGCCCTGCCCGTGTCGGCCGCGACCGCCGCCGGGCGGGTCGCTCCGCCGTTGCCCTCGCTCACGCGGCCTCACCTTGGCGCGCCACGGAGCTCGTCGAAGAACACCGGCACCGCGCGCTCGACCGCGTCCCCGCCGGAGATCCCCTCCCAGGTCGCCTTGATCGCTCCGACCAGGCAGTAGCACTCGTCGATCGGCGCGATCGCGAACTGCGGCGGCTCCGCGATCCGGTTGACGATCAGCGCCTCGATGTCCGCCTCCAGGGTCCGCAGCACCGGGTTGGCCGCGCAGAGGTCCTCCCACGCCTCCAGGTCGAGCTCCGACTCGGTCGCCCCGGCCGGGCTCGGGTAGAGGCCGACAACCCGCCCGGCCGCGTGCGAGCGCAGGAAGAAGGCGAGCCCGATCGGGATCTCGAGCCGTGCCCAGAGCTCCTCGGGGAGGTCGAAGCCCTCGAGCCACAGAACCCGGTTGCCGGTAGGACGCATCTCGGGATCGCCGGCGCTCTCGCCCAGCAGCTCGCGCAGACGCAGAGGATCCGGCGCTCGCTCAGCTGGAGCAGGTGGCTGTGCTTTGCCTGGATCCCGGCGCCGCAGAGGTCGCAGCGCTCCTCGCGGTCCTCGAGCCGGTGCCTGCTGCGGCCAGGCTGGCGCGAGAGCCGCCGCAAGCTCGGAGACCAGCTGCGCCCGCCCCGTGCCCGGCGCGCCGTTCGAGTCCTCATGCCGAGATCGCGACCCTCACGCCGCCCTCCTGGGCCAGCAGCGGAACCGGCTCGAGCAGCAGCCGCTCCTCGTCCATCGAGCGCCCGGCCCGCGGTAGGTAGAAGCGACGCTCGCATGACGGGCAGGCCAGCACGCCGCCCTTCAGCTCGCCCGCCGCAGCGGCTCGCCGCACGAGGCGCAGGCGTTGCGGAAAGCAAGCAGGGAGCCGCTCGACGTTGGCGATCACGATCTCGATGCCGGCCACCTCCGTCGTCGCGATCAGGCCCGCCTCGGCGGCCGGCCCCGGCGCCGAGCTCTACCCAGCGCGACGAGCCGATGCCGGGCTCCGGCGAGTCGCCGTCGCCGTTGACGTGGACGACCGGCAGCGGCGTGCCCGAGAGCTCGTCGCCGCGGAGCCCGCCCGG
The DNA here is from genome assembly GCA_963833375.1 of uncultured Solirubrobacterales bacterium. GTDB lineage: Bacteria > Actinomycetota > Thermoleophilia > Solirubrobacterales > 70-9 > DASUPK01. The sequence continues at coordinate 339,351 of CAWHXR010000010.1, read as the reverse complement.
TGACCCCTGCGAGATCCCCTCGACCTCGAGGCCGGCCAGGTCCGGCGCCGCCTCGTCCAGCGCCTGCTTGATCGCCAGCTCCAGCGTCGAGGAGGACGCCGGGCAGCCGTCGCAGCTGCCCTCGAGGCGCAGCCGCGCCACCCCGTCCGCCAGCCCGAGCAGCTCGACGTTGCCGCCGTGCGACTCCATGTAGGGGCGAACGCTGTCGAGCGCCTCGCGCACCCGCGTCTCGAGGTCCACGGGATAGAGGTCGTGGATCAGCAGCAGGCTGGCGACCACCCCGTCCTCGCTCAGCGCGTCGCGCATCGGCGCGCCCGCTCTCGCCAGCATCGTCGACGATCGCCGAGTATCCGCTCCAGCCCCTCGCCGTAGAGCTGAAGCACGGAAGCCAGCAGGTCCTGCGCAACCTCGCTGGCATGCGGGTCCGCCGAGGCGGTCGACCTCCGCGCTCAGGCTCTGCACCCTCTCGATCAGCTCAGCCGATGCGACGGGGTCGCCCGGCGGTCACCGGATGACCCGTCGACAGCCTCGGTCGCCACTCCCCTCGCCGCCATTCAGCCGAGGCCGGTCGGCGTGTGCTGGACCTTGCGGACCAGCCCCTTCCCGGTGTACATGTGCACGCCACACGGCAGGCACGGGTCGAAGCTCCGCACCGCCCGCATGATGTCAACGCCCTTGAAATTGTCGGGGCCGTTCTCCTCGAAGATCGGCGTGTTCTGCACCGCATCCTCGTATGGCCCCGGCGTCCCGTAGCTGTCGCGCGGGTTGCCGTTCCACGGCGTCGGCGGGTAGGGCTGGTAGTTCGCGACCTTGCCGTCCCGGATCACCATGTGATGCGAGAGCACCCCGCGGGCCGCCTCGTGGAAGCCACATGAGACCGCCTCATTGGGCACCTTGAAGTCCGCCCAGGACTTGGTCCGGCCGGCACGAACCTCGCCCAGCGCCCGCTCGAGGTTGTGGAGGCCGATCAGCGCCGAGTAGGCCTCGTGGTAGGCCGGGCGCGGTCGCGCTCGATCGCGTTGGACTTCTCCGGGATCTTCCACTCGAGCTCCATCTCGGGCTTGGACGCCGTCCGGGGCAGGATCATCTGGATGCTCTGCCCGTCGCCTTCGCATAGCCGAAGTCGACCAGGCCGGCCTTCGCCGTACCCACTGGCGCGCGAAAGGGCCGCCGCCGGTGTCGGAGGCGACGTAGGTGTCATTGCGCGCGTCGTAGATCCGCGGGCAGGCGACCCAGCTGTACTTGTCCTCCCAGTCGCGCTTCTGCGGCTTCGGCAGCGTCACCTTGTTCCACGGGTGGCGCTTGTCCACCGGGTTCCCGAGCGGATCCTCGGTGACGAACGTCTCCTCGCTCGGTCCAGTCGTCGAAGTAGGAGTGCCCGAGCAGGATCCGGATCATCAGGTTGATGTCGACGAGGTTCGTCGAGATCAGCTCGCCGTTGATCACAACGCCGGGGGTGACGTATCGCTTCTCGCCCCACTGCCCCATGTTCCGGTAGTCGTAGTCGACGTAGTCGGGGTCGTCGAACGCCCCCAGCAGACGAGGTCCGTGTCGCCGGTAGCCGACCTGGTCGTACCCCGGCAACTCCTGCAGGAAGAAGTCGTAGAGGTCGTCGTGCATCGGCACCGACCGCTTGACGTAGTCGATGTAGCGCATCAGCCGCACGTAGTAGTCGGTGCAGGTCTGGTGCGTGATGTCGGCGCTGACGCCCGCCCGGCATGATCGTCGAGGGGTGGGTGTGCCGGCCTCCGAACAGGCAGTACATCTCGCGCGTGTACCGCGCCACCTGGAGGGTCTCCAGGTAGAAGTCGCCGGTGAACGGGTTGAGCGAGCGCATGATGTCGGCGATGGTCCTGTAACCGTGGATGTCGGAGTGCGGGGCCGCCGTCTGCTCCGCCTTCTGCAGCAGCGAGGGATTCGTCTCCTTGACCATCTGCTCGCAGAAGTCCACGTTCGCCATGCAGTCGTTGAAGATCGCGTGGTCGAACATGTAGTCCGCGCTCTCGGCGAGGTTGTAGGCGAGGTCGCCGAGCGGGGGCGGCTTCACGCCGTAGGCCATGTTCTGGTTCAGGAACGAGCAGGTGCAGTGGTTGTCGCCGCAGATGCCGCAGATCCGGCTGGTGATGAAGTGCGTGTCGCGGGGGTCGATCCCCTTCATGAAGATGTCGAAGCCGCGGAAGATCATCGAGGTCGAGTAGCACTTCTCGACCTTCCGGTTCTCGAAATCGATCTCCGTGTGGATCCCGAGGCTGCCGACGATCCGGGTGATCGGATCCCAGGACATCTCCTTGACGGCGACCTTCTGCTCGCGGCGGCGTCTCTGCGGTTGCCATCTGTCTATCTCCTCCTCTTCAAGCTCGAGCGGTATCCGTTCGCTCGCCGCCACCGCCTCATGACCCTGGCGGGGAGTACCCCGCCGAGCTCGATTGTAGCCGGTCAACAGCTGGTTGCCCGGCTTGCGCCACTCGGGCTCGACGTCGAACTTCTTGCGGATGTTGCGGGCGCGAAGCGCGCGCGCCAGCGGCCCGTAGCGTGAACCGCACGATCCCGGCGCCGAACTTGCCCCAGGGATCCGGGTCCATGAAGGGCATGTACTTGTCGGGGAACCCGGGCATCGTGCAGGCCATGCAGATCCCGCCGACGTTTGGGCAACCGCCCACCCCGCTCTGCCAGCCGCGGATCGGGACGTTGCACTTGACCACCGGCCCCTTGCAGCCGAGCTTCACCAGGCACCGGTGGTCGTTGCCGTACTCGGTGGCGAAGTTGCCGCTCTCGGCGAACCCGGCCCGGTTGCAGTTCTCTCGCGACGGTTCGCCCGAACAGCCACTTCGGCCGCAGCGCCTCGTCCAGCTCGGGCACCGGGGCCCGCCCGGCGAGGTGGAGCGCCAGATAGAGCAGGGTCTCGGTCGTGTTGTCGGGCTGGGCCGGGCAGCCGGGGACGCAGACCACCGGCAGGCCCGCCGACGACTTCCAGTCCCAACCCAGGTAGTCCGGCACGCCCATCGCGCCGGTCGGGTTGTTCTTCATCGCGGGAATGCCGCCGTAGGTGGCGCAGGTGCCGAGCGCGACCACCGCCGCCGCCTTGGGCGCCAGCCGGTCGACCCACTCGTTGGTGGTGATCGGCTGGCCCGTTGAGGGGTCCGTGCCCATCGCCGCCCAGTAGCCCTCGCCGCTGAGCTCCTCGTTCGGGATCGAGCCCTCGACCACGAGCACGAACGGATCGAGCTTGCCCGCCTCGGCGTCGTACCAGGCCTGCATGAACTCGTCGCCGTTCTCGTAGGCGAGGACGGGATTGTGGACGATCACCTTCGGCATCCCGGGGATCGCCTGGGTGACGATGTCCTCCAGGCTCGGGTTGACCGCCGAGGTCATGGCGACCGAGTCGCCGTCGCAGCTCGAGCCCGGTCGTCATCCAGATGACGTGCGCCTCGACCGCCTCGGTCTTGGCCTGATCCGGTACGAACTCCGTTGTCGCCATCACTCCTCCTGTCTCTCTCTTAGAGCGTCACGCCATCCAGCTCAGCAGATCCTCGGCAACGGGTCGCCGACCAGCTGGTCCATCACCCTCCGGCCACCGAATGCCGTCTCCACCAGCACCATCCCCGGCGGCTCGGTGCGCACCTCCCCGATCTCCGCCGCCTGCCTCACAGCCGGGCACCGCCCGCAGCGCCGCCAGCGCCTGCTCGGCCGCCTCCGGCGCCACGAAGGCAACGAACTTGCCCTCGTTGGCGACGTACATCGGGTCGATCCCAAGCATCTCCGCCGCGCCGGCGACGGCCGGCTGCACCGGCACGTCACCCTCCCGGACGCTGATCGCCACCTGCGAGGAGCGCGCGAGCTCGTTCAGCACGGAGGCGACGCCGCCTCGGGTCGCGTCCCGCATGCATCGCAGCTCCTCGCCCACGGCGTCGAGCAGCGCATCGACCGCCGGCCACAGCGAGCGGGTGTCGGACTCGATGTCCGACTCGAGCTCGAACTCGCCCCGCGAGAGCATGATCGCCGTACCGTGCTCGCCGATCGAGCCCGAGACCATGATGCGGTCGCCTGGCCGCAGCCCGGCCGGCGAGAGCTCGGCGCGCGGGTCGACCTCCCCGACCCCGTCGTGCAGACGTACATGGCGTCGCAGGCCCCGCGCTCGACCACCTTGGTGTCGCCGGCGACGATCTCCACCCCCGCCGTCCTCCGCGGCCGCCGCGATCGCCGCGACCTCGGCGCGCAGCTCCTCGGAGGCGAGCCCCTCCTCCAGTATCAGGGAGAGGCTCAGCGCCAGAGGGCGCGCTCCGGCCATCGGCCAGGTCGTTGACCGTGCCGTTGACCGCGAGCTCGCCGATCGAGCCGCCGGGGAAGCGGATCGGCTTGACCACGAAGCTGTCGGTGGTCATCGCCAGGCCGACCCCGTTGACCGAGACGACACCGGCGTCGCCCATCGCCGCCAGCGCCGCCGAGCCGAAGGTCCACACGAATAGGCCCTCGATCAGTGTCTGCGAGGCCTTGCCCCCGGCCCCGTGAGCCATCGTGATCTGCTCGTCCTTGAACTTCGCCGGCTTGGAGCGGGCGGTCTCGATGATGCCGAGGATCTTCTGCTCGCGATCGGAGACGGTCTCGCGCCGGCTCCGACCGCTGCACGCTCGGGGATCACACGACCTCCTTCTCCCGGGCGAAGCGGCCGTAGTTGTAGTAGGCGGCGCAGGCGCCCTCCGGGGAGACCATGCAGGTGCCGATCGCGTGCTCGGGGGTGCAGGCGGTGCCGAACACCTTGCACTCCCACGGCTTGATCACGCCCTTCAGCACCTCGCCGCACTGGCAGGCCTTGGGGTCGGCGACCCGGACGCCGGGGACCTCGTAGCGGCGCTCGGCGTCGAACTCCGCGTACGCGTCGCTGAGCTTCAGCGCGCTCTGCGAGATGAAGCCAAGGCCGCGCCACTCGAAATGGGGCCGCAGCTCGAAGACCTCCGACATCACCTTGAGCGCCGCGACGTTGCCCTCGTAGGGAACGACCCGCCTGTACTGGTTCTCCACCTCCGCCGGCCCTCCCCGAGCTGGGCGAGGATCATGTGGATCGCCTGCAGCAGGTCGAGCGGCTCGAAGCCCGCCACCACCAGCGGCTTGCCGTAGTCGGCGGGAATGAACTCGAACGGCCGCGCGCCGACCACCGTGCAGACGTGGCCGGGGCCGATGAACCCGTCGAGCCGCAGGTCGGGAGAGTCGAGCAGCGCCCGCAGCGGCGGCACGATCGTGACGTGGTTGCACATGCAGAAGAAGTTGGAGACGCCCTCGGCCTGCGCGCGCTTCAGGGTGAGCGCGGTGGACGGCGCGGTGGTCTCGAAGCCGATGGCGAAGAAGACCACATCGCGGTCGGGGTTCTGCTTGGCGATCCGCAGCGCGTCGAGCGGCGAGTAGACCATGCGGATGTCGGCGCCCTCCGCCTTTGCCTCGGTCAGGGTCTTCTCCGAGCCCGGAACCCGCAGCATGTCGCCGAAGCAGGTGAAGATCACGCCATCCTCGGTGGGCCATCGCGATCCCGTCGTCCACCCGGCCCATCGGGATCACACAGACCGGGCACCCGGGTCCGTGGACCAGCTCGACGTTCTCGGGAAGGAGATCGTCGACGCCGTACTTGTAGATCGAGTGGGTATGGCCCCCGCAGACCTCCATCAGCTTGTAGTGGCGCCCCGGCTCGACGGCCGCGAGGATCTCGCCCGCGAGGGCCTGGCCGATTCTCGGCGTCGCGGAACTCGTCCACGTACTTCATGCGTCATGCCGGTGCCTCGCTCGTCGACGTGGGCGATCGCCGTGCCCGCATGAACGAGCAGCGCGTCGCCCTCGGCAACCGGCTGAACCAGGGCTATCTCTACGCTGCTGCGGCGCCCTGCTCGTCCTCGACACAGCGCCAGCTCTCGGTCGTGGTCGATCCGCAGGACCGCGCATCAAGATCGCCTCGTCCCCGCAGGTGATGCACCCCGTGGCGTGATCGCAGGATGGGGACGGGCCCTCGTCATCGCCAGGGTCCCTCCTCGCGATCCGGGTGGAACGTCTGCGCACCCGAGGACAATATCGGCTGGTCATTCGATCACGCTCGCCTTCAGCTCCTCGAGCTCCTGCTCGTAGTCGGCCCCCATGCCCTCGAGCAGCTTGAGGGTCGCATGCGCCTCCTCCTCGTCCACCTTGGAGATCGCGAAGCCGACGTGGATCAGCACCCAGTCGCCAGGCCCGACCCCGTCATCCTCCTCGTCCAGCAGCCCGACGTTGACGTTCCGCTGCACGCCAGCGACGTCCACCTTGGCCAGGCGGTTCCCCGCGTCCACCATCTCAACCACTTGGCCCGGAATCGCCAGGCACATCGGTCTTCCGCTCTTCCTCCTGCCCGAGCACGACTTGCGAGGCAGCGACCGGCTCGGGCGCTGCGCAACCTACTCCTCGATTTTGGCAATGTCAAGCAGGCGGACGAAGGTTTGGCCGGGAGCCAGGTTCGACAGAATCCAGGCCATGCCAGACAACCGAACGACGAGATCCTGTGCCGGCAGGTGTACACCGGCGAGAGCTACAAGCCCTTCGGCGAGCTGACCGCGGACGATGCCCGGGCGCTGGCGGAGGAGATCGGCGGCCACTCGGGCGGCGGGCTGGAGAAGCACATAGCGCCAGTCGCGATGGCCTGGCGGGAACTCGCCAAACGGCTGGAGCAGCGCGACGTCGCCTCGATCGCAGAACTCGACCTCGACGAAGCCCGCCGCGCGGCGGAATCCGTTCGGGTGGTGCCCCAGGGCGGGAGCTGGCTCTAGCCGGCTGCCCTCGTGAGCCGCTAGCCCCAGGGCATCTGCTCGTAGCCGCTGTCGACCGGGACGCCGATCAGCAGCGCCCGGACGGGGCCGCCCGACTCGTTGCGGATCGTCCGGTTCACCTCCGGCGCGAAACGGCAGAAGGTGCCAGCCGGAGCCTCGTGCTCGTCGCCGTCGGTGACGATGGTGGCCTGCCCGTCGAGGATGATGAAGACCTCCTCCTGGTTGTCCCCGGTGTGGTCATGGGCGGGGATCTGGCCGCCGGCCTCGATGTCGACGACGTTGAACCCGAAGCTCTTCGCGCCGAGCGTCTTTCGGGCCAGCCGCCAGGTGGCTCCCCCGCTCCCCTCCATCTCCTCGAACTCGTCGATGCGCTTGATCGTGTAGCCCTCGGCCATCGCTCCTCCTCCTTCGGCGTTCCCCTTGTCTCTTCCGGCTCGCGAACATATCCTCTTCGCCGTGGGAGAGGACTCGGCCCAGAGTCTCGAGGAGGCGATCGGGCGCTACAACGACGCCTGGAACGCGCACGACCTCGACGCGATCATGTCGATGCACGCTCCGGACATGGTCTTCGAGAATCACACCGCCGGAGAGTCCGCCCGGGGCGAGGAGGTCCGGGAGCACATCGGGAAGATCTTCGAGAGCTGGCCCGACCTCCATTTCGAGACCCGCAGGCTCTACGTGCGCGACGGCGTCGTCACGCAGGAGTGGACCGCGAGCGCGACGCACTCAAACACCATGCGCCGCGGCGACCTGGTCGCCGCGCCGACGGGGAAGACGATCGAGTGGCGAGGGGTCGACGTGATCCCCTACGAGGACGGGCTGATCAAGCGCAAGGACGTCTACTCGGACTCCGTCTCGATCCTCCGCCAGGTCGGCCTGCTCGACTGATCGCAAATCGGGGCGTAACCCTCCGCGCCGTCCCGCCGCTTTCTGGTGTGAGGAGCCAAACAGCGACGGAGGTGTAAAGACGTGAGGTTGAGAACGCGCAAGATGGCTGTCTTCGTGACCTGCCTGGGCCTCGCCGCGGCGTTTCCGGTCCTGAGCTCCGCCGACAAGGGCGGCGTTCCGCACAACCAGAAGCCGTGTCCGGCCAAGGGCAAGCGCCACCACAAGAAGCCCAAGCCCAACAACAAGGGCAAGAAGTGCGGCTTCGCGCCGGGCAGCACCACCACGACGACCGGGTCGACGTCCACCGAGACCGAGACCACGACCACGGTCAGCAGCACCGCCACGCCCTAATCGACTTCGGACGGACGGCCCCGCGGACCCGGACTTCGCGGGGTCGTCCCGTCCGGGGCAATTGGTGCGCCTGCAAATCGCCCAGCCGGCGATCGCCGCGCCGCAGGCGAGCAGGATCCCCGCCGAGAGCAACCCGGCCTCGCTCCGTCCCGGGTCGCCCAGGATCGAGTCGCGAGCCCGGGCGGAGAGCACCGACCCGGCCGAGGCGAAGGACATCGCCGATCCGGCGGAGGCGAATGAGCCGACCGAGAACGCGGAGGCCGCGGAGCCGATCGACCCGATCGATGCGAACGAGCCCACCGAGCCGATCGAGAGCGCGGAGTTCTTGGACGCGATCGAGAGGAAAGAGTCCTCCGACCAGAACGACATGGAGCTGCCGTCGCCCGCGCTCACAGCTCCGGAACGTCCGCACCCATCGGCGAGAAGGGGACCCGCCGGACCTCCGCCCAGTCCCCGACACGCTCGCTCAGCGCCTTCATCACCTCACCGGTGCTCTGCCAGAAGGTCCAGACGAGCACGGCCGGCCCGGCCCCCGAGATCGTCGCCCCGATCGCGCCCATCCTCGGAGCCTCCTCGACGATCTCCATCGAGCGCGGGTAGAGGTGCGCCCTGTGCGGCTGGTGCAAGCGGTCGGCGAGGCCACGCCCGATCAGCGTCAGATCCGAGCGCTGGATCCCCAGGACGAGCTCGGAGGCGGCCGAGATGTTGGCGATGGCATCCGCGAGCGGCACCTCCGCCGGGATCGCCTTGCGGGCTTCCTCGGTCGGCACCTGCTCGGCGGGAATCACCACGACGGCCTCCACGCCCTGCGGCGGATCGAGCCGGGTCGAGGTGAGCGCGCCCTCGTCGCCGCCGCAGATCACGAAGCCGCCGTAGAGCGCGGCGGCGACGTTGTCGGGGTGACCCTCGATCTTGGCGGCCTTGACGAGGACGTCCTCGGGCTCCTGGGCGAGCTCGTAGAGGTGGTCCGCGGCGAGCAGCCCCGCGACGATCGCCGCGGCGCTGGAGCCCAGCCCCGCCGCGAGCGGGATCTCGCTGCGAATCCGGAAGGCGATTCCCTCGGCGGGCCGCAGCGACTCGAACGCCCGCACGCAGAGGTTGGAGCGGTCGAGCGGCACGCCCAAACCATCGGCCTCGACGGAGAACGAACCGACCTCCTCCACCTCCAGCTCGAGGTGCATGGCAAGGGCGGCGGCCAGCACGTCGTAGCCCGGGCCGAGGTTGGCCGACGAGGCCGGCACCTTGACCAGCCTTCTCCGTGCGGTCATCGTCTCATCGCCACTTGATCGTGCAGCCGACCGGCTCGGTCTCGGCCCGCTCGGGGTCCCGCCCCTCCAGCACGGCGTCGAGGGCATCGCGGAGCCAGCCTGCCCGCTGGGATGGATCGTCGTAGTCGGCGTCGGGCGCACCTCGGTAGCGCAACCGAAGCTCCGAATCGAGCACGTAGACGTCGGGAGTCCGCTCGGCCCCCCACTCGGCGGCGACCCCCTGGCTTTCGTCGAAGAGATAGGGATTCGGCCAGCCGCCCTCCCCCTCCACGCGATCGCGCATGGCCTCCAAGGAGTCGGCCGGATAGCGCTCCGGGTCGTTCGAGTTGATCGCCAGGACGCGCACCCCCCGCTCCGCGTAGTCGCGGGCCACGTCGAGCAGGCGCTCGTGCCAGGCGAGGGCGTACGGGCAGTGGTTGCAGGTCCAGTAGACGATCGTTGCGGATGGGCTATCGGAGGCAAGCGCGTGACGCCTCCCATCGGTGGCGGGAAGCTCGAAGTCCGGTGCCCTTTCACCGATCGCGATCGCCATCGCCCGGAGGCTATCCGTCAGCCGACGGCAGCCGCACGGAGGGCGTCGCGGAGATCCTCGGGGTCCGGGAGCGGAGAGGTGCGGCCGTCACGCCTCCGGTACACCCGGCAGGTGAGCCCCGTCGGTTGCCCGGCGGCGGAGGGTTGCAGGTCCCGCCCCTCCACACGGATGGTCGGGGAACCGACGAATTCCTCGCGCTCGGCCGACTCATCGCTGTCGATCTCCAGCACTTCGATCGAATCGGGATCGAGACCCGTCGCCTTCATCGCCCCACGGGTCATCTCGAGGGCCCTCTCCCAGGAGGGACATTCACGCCACCAGAGAAGCTCTACGCGCGGGGCTGCACCCACGCACCCAGGCTAGCTGCCGGTCATCTTCGCCTTCTGCTGCCCGCCCGTCTCGAATGGCGCGGTTCTACTCGAGGCGGGCGTCAAAGTACAACTCGTCGATCCGGGTCTCGGTGGCCGCGGGGCCTTGCCATCGTCAACGCCCCCTTGGGTGCCAAACGCCCGCTGGACCCCCTGGTTGACGATCTTCTCGCACGCCGACGCCACGTGGTCGCCGGGCTGCTCGGGGAAATTGGCCTGGGCGACCGTACCTTCATGCAGAAAGGTGTGTCCAGAAGAGGCTTCTACCTCTTCTTCTTCGTCTGCTTGCAATGACCCGGCGTGCTGGCCGACAGCGTCGTGCCGTCCTGGTAGGTGACGTCTTCGCGGGTGGTGTAGTTGGGCTGAGAGCAATTGGCCATGGCGTAGAACGTCTTCTTCACCTTGCCGGTCTTCTTGTTCTTCGTCTTCTTGCTGACCACCTTGTTGATCGTGACGGCGAAACGCTCAATCACCGCGCCCGGGACCGGGGGGATCACCGTGGTGATCACGTTGCCGTTGACGACGTTGGTCAGGATCGGCTTGGTTGCGATGCCCGGCAAGTCGACGTGCAGATACTGCGTCGGGTTGCCGCCCGAGGGCGCCCCGTTGAACACCGTGATCGTGCCGCTGCGGGTGGAGCCGTCCGAGAACGCCTGGATGTTCGTTCCCTGTCCGACGATCGACTTGGGGCAGGCCGCCCTGGCGCCCGCCGTGGACTGGCCGACGAGCGACGCCAGGTTGCAGTCCGGCATGTTGCCGGGATCGAACTTGAGGCTCTTCGGGAAGGTGAGCACACTCTTCACGGAGGGCGGGTAGGCAAAGCAGGCCGGGGTTGTACTCGTTCCTGCCGTGCATCCTCCCTGGCCCAGGAAGCCGCCCGTGTGCGTGTCATTGCTTGCGAAGAAGGTCGACACCCCCTGGCGGATCTTCTTGTCCCCCTTCGAGGGCGTCGTGCTCGCCTCGATGCTCACGCCGGTGACTGCCGCCGAGGCCAGGCTCGAGAACGCCACGGCGCCGACCAAGGCAGCGATCATCCCGATCAGGTATTTGCGCATTTGCACACCTTCCTCTCTTCTCTCTTCCTCTCTGGCTTTGGAATGCAACGCCCAGAGGAGCCGTCGGCTCCCGCATTGCTATCCGTCGCTGAACCCAAACACGCCGAATGTTTCGAGAAGCGCGGTCTGTCCGCAGTGCGGTCACCAGAGATTCGTCCCGCCATCTCGAAGTTCTCCTCCGACATCGCCCACGCAGTATCTCGCCGCAGCGCCTAGCGCGCCTGAGTAGCCCCACGAAGAAACCCCCGCTAGCTAGACCGGGGGCGCAGGCGCGTGGTGCGACTGGCGAACGCAGTGGCGAACAACTGGCGAACGTGGTCGATGAATCGCCCTAGCAAGCGGAATCAGCGCGATCCGGTTCCCATCTGCTGCATCTCGCCGGCGAACATGCCGCGCTGCCCGTCTGATCAGCCTCGTTCCGGAAGCCCTTTCGGCTCGTGAACTCTCATCAATTCTCACGAATCCCTTTAGGCCATGGGCGTAGCCTTGGTTCCGTGATTGGATTACTGCGCCGCATCTCCACGCGCCAGCTTCTGGCGCTGTGCGCGGCCGTTGCCGGGGTCGTTGTCGGCGGAGCCGCCTTGGCGATGGCGACCACCGGCGGGGGACCGGAGCCGAAGCCAGAGGCGCTGCCGGTCGCCGTCCACGACGCGCTGACGGCCCCCGAGTTGCACGGGGTCAGCGGGCGCATCCAGTTCACGAACCATCTGATCAACAGCTCCGACGTGCAGGGGGGAAGCCCCCTCCTCAGCGGAGCCTCGGGGCGGTTCTGGGCCGCTGCCGATGGTCACCTGCGCCTCGAGCTGCAGGCCGATGCAAGCGCCGACAGCGGCACCAGCGACACACAGGTGCTGGCTGATCGGAGCCGGGTGTCCGTCTACGACTCCGGCACGAACACCGTCTACGAGGCCACCCTCCCCAAGGGTCACGATCACACCACCTCGGATGCCTCGGCGAACGAGCAACCCCCTTCGCTCGGCCAGGTCAAGAAGGGGATCGCGCGCTTGATGGACCACGCCTTGGTGAGCGGAGCGGAGCCCACCGACGTCGCCGGCCAGCCCGCCTATTCGGTCAGGCTCGAGCCGAAGCAGCACGGCGGCCTTCTCGGCGGAGCCGAGCTGGCTTGGGACGCCGTCCACGGAACGCCGCTGCGGGCCGCCGTCTACGCCAAGGGCGACAGCTCGCCCGTGGTCGAGCTGAAGGTCACCGACATCTCCTACGGCCCAGTCCGCTCCTCGGTCTTCGACATCAGCCCGCCGGCCGACGCCAAGGTGGTCGACCTCAGCCCGTCGGCGGGCGACTCCGGCGCGCACGGCGATTCGCCGGCGGTGACCGGACTGGATCAGGTCCAGCAACACGTCTCCTTCCCGGTCACGGCGCCCGATGCCGCGGCGGGCCTGCCCCGCAGTGACATCCGGCTGATCCAGAACGGCAAGGATGCAGGGGCGCTCGTCACTTACGGGCATGGGCTGGACGGGATCGCGGTCCTCGAGTGGCCCGTCGAGCGCAACTCGAGCTCGACGGGGCCCGGCGGCGACCAGGGCCAGCTGACGCTGCCCACCGTGTCGGTCGACGGGATCCAGGGTCAGGAGCTGGAGACGCCGCTTGGCGCCATGGTGCACTTCGAGCGCGCCGGCGTCGGATACACGGTGCTTGGCTCCGTGCCCGGCGCCACGGCACTGGCGGCTGCCCGCGATCTGCACTAGATGGCGGATTCCCCGCCCATTGAGGTTCGCGGGCTCGTCAAACGCTACGGGGAGATCGTTGCCGTCGACGATGTCGATCTGACCGTCAACCCCGGGGACGTCTTCGGATACCTCGGTCCGAACGGCGCAGGGAAGACCACCTCGCTCCGGATGATGCTCGGACTGATTCGTCCGACCGGCGGGTCGGTTCGGCTCTTTGGCCGGGATCCGCAGATCAGCGTCGCCGCCCTGAAGGGGGTAGCGGGTTTCGTCGAGTCCCCGACCTTCTATCCGTACCTGAGCGGCCGCGCCAATCTCGAGCTCTACGCGGCCCTCGACGGCGACGACGGGCGAACGCGGATCGAGCAGGTGCTGGAGACCGTCCATCTGCGGGACCGCGCCAAGGACAAGGTGAAGGGTTACTCGCACGGGATGCGACAGCGCCTCGGGATCGCCTCGGCGCTGCTGAGAAGCCCGCGGCTCCTCTTGCTCGACGAACCGACGACCGGACTCGACCCGGCGGGGATGCGCGACATGCGGCAGCTGATCCGCGACCTTGCCGACCGCGGGATCACCGTCCTGCTCTCGAGCCACCTGATGCCGGAGGTGGAGGAGCTCTGCAACCGGGTCGCGATCATCCGCAGCGGCCGGGTCGCATACGAGGGATCTCTGGGCGAGCTACGCGCGAGGGCAGGGGTCAGCTACCGGCTGCGGACCACCGACGACACCCTCGGGAGGCGGGTTTGCGAGAGCCAGCCGGGCATCGAGGAGATCGAGGAGGCGAGACCTGACGGGCTGCTCTTCAAGGCGTCCGACGAGAGCGCCGTGGCCGGGCTCTCACTCGCGCTCGCCGAGTCAGGTGCTGCCGTTCTCGAGCTGACCCCTCGTCAGGCAACCCTCGAGGAGCTCTTCTTCCAGCTCACCGAGGGCGGCGCGCCGAGCAGGGAGGTCGCCGCCGCGTCTCGGGAGATCGAGGCGGTGGCGTGAAGCACGGGGTCCTGACCGTCTACCGGTGGGAGCTGCGCAAGCTGCGGGCCCAGAAGCGCACCTACCTCGGCCTCGGCGCCGCCGCCGCCGTCCCGATCATCTTCGTGATCGCCCTGGCCACGGGCGGCGGTCAACCCAACGACGTCGCCTTCGGGCGCTACGTCCACGAAACGGGTCTGGCCGTTCCACTCGTGCTGCTGTTGTTCGGCTCGATCTGGCTGTTCCCCCTGATCACGGCCCTGGTGGCGGGCGACATCGTCGCCTGCGAGGATCGCAACGCGACCCTGAAGATGCTGCTGACCCGCTCCGTCGAGCGCCACCAGGTCTTCGCCGGCAAGGCCCTGGCGACCACCACCTACGCGGTGCTCGCAATAGCGATCGCCGGGACGGTCGCCACCGGGGCCGGCATCCTCGCCTCCGGCTTCAATCCGGTGACCACTCTGTCGGGAACCGTCGTCTCGGCGCCGCGGGGCCTCTTCCTCGTCGGCGCCAGCCTCCTGGTCTACTTGCTGCCCATCCTCGCGATTGCCTGCATAGGCCTGTTGCTGTCGACCGTCTTTCGCAACAGCGGCGCCGCGATCGTCGGGACCCTGATGTTCTCGCTGCTGCTCCAGCTGGTCGCCATCCTGCCGGGACTCGGCGGCCTCCACCCGTACCTGCTCAGCACCCAGTTCAGCGCCTGGCAGGGGCTGCTTCGCACCCCAACGGACTGGGATCCGATCCTGCGGTCGATCTGGGTGTGCGCCTTGTACGGCCTCCCGGCGCTGGCGGGCGCCGCCATCGTCTTCCTGCGCCGTGACGTGGCAGAGAGCTAGCCGGGCCCGGGCTAGTCGAATACAGCCTTCTCGACCGCAGCGAGCTCCGCCTTGCAGCCGGTGACGGCAGGGGCCTTGCCCAGGGCGGTGTCCGGGTCCTTGAGCCCGTGGCCGGTGAGAACGCAGACGACGGTCTCGGGCTTCTCCATGCCGTCGGCGACCGGCAGGCCGTGCGCCAGCAAGCCGGCGACCGAGGCGGCGGAGGCCGGCTCGCAGAAGACGCCCTCCCTCGAGGCCACCCAGTGGTAGGCGTCGAGGATCTGCTCGTCGCTGACCGCGGCGACCCGGCCGCGGGAGGCGGTGAAGGCGTTCATCGCCTCCTCCCAGCGCGCCGGGTTGCCGATCCGGATCGCGGAGGCGACCGTCTCGGGGTTCTCGATCGGGTGCCCCTCGACCAGCGGCGCGGCGCCCTCGGCCTGGAAGCCGTAGAGGATCGGCGATTCGCCGTACTCCTGGAAGCCGGCCCACCACGAGGTGACGTTGCCGGCGTTGCCGACCGGGATGGCGATCGCCGCCGGCGCCTGGCCGAGCTCGTCGCAGGTCTCAAAGGCGGCGGTCTTCTGTCCCTGGATCCGGTAAGGGTTGACCGAGTTGACCAGCTCGACGGGATGCCTCTTGGCGATCTCGCGAACGATCTCCAGCGCCTGGTCGAAGTTGCCCTCCAGGGCGATCACCCGGGCGCCGTGCATGAGCGCCTGGGCGAGCTTGCCGATCGCGATCTTCCCCTCCGGGACGATCACCGCGCCGCGGAGACCGGCCCGCGCCGCGTAGGCGGCGCAGCTCGCCGCGGTGTTTCCGGTGGAGGCGCAGATGATCACCTCGGCCCCGGCCCCCTTGGCCCGCGAAACCGCCACGGTCATGCCGCGGTCCTTGAAGCTCCCGGTCGGGTTGGCCCCCTCGAACTTGAGGTAGACCTCGGCGCCGACGCGCTCGGAGAGCCGCGGGGAGTGGATCAGCGGGGTCGAGCCCTCGTTGAGCGTGACGACGGGATCCCCGTCCTCGAGGGGGAGGCGATCGCGATAGCGCTCTATGAGCGGAGTGGGCATCAGCCGGGCTAGCCGAACTCTTCCTCGATCACGCGGATCGAGCGAGGAGGCGAGCGCAGGAATCTGAGCTTCGCGATCCGCTTCAGCGCCGCGGCAAAGCGCTTCTCGCTGACCGGGTGCATGACCATGATCAGCTGCGCCTCTCCTCCCAGCCCGCGCTGGACGACGCTCCGCACGGAGACCCCGTTGTCGCCCAGGACCTCCGCGACCTGCGCGAGGACCCCGGGGCGATCGTCGACCTCGAGGTGGAGGTAGAACGCCATCTCCACATCCTTTGCGATCTTGAGCTTCGCGTTCTCCTCGAAGAGCGGCGAGCCGCCGCCGATCACCGAGACCACGTCGCCGAGCACTGCGGAGGCCGTCTCGGGACCGCCGGCCCCCGGCCCGGACATGGTGATCTCCGTGATCGCGGGCGACTCGACCATCACGGCGTTGAAGGGCCCCGAGATCGGTGCCAGCGGATGGCCCGGGTAGAGGAAGCAGGGGAAGACGCGGACGCTGATCTCCCCGTCCCCGACGCGCTCGGCGACCCCGAGCAGCTTCAGCGAGAGCCCGAGCTCCTTCGCGTAGGCGAGGTCGTCTGGCTTGATCTGCTCGATGCCTTCGTACGGGACGTCCTGCAGCTTCACAGGGGCGCCGAAGGCAAGCCGGGCGAGAATCGCCATCTTGGCCGCCGCGTCGGCCCCGCCCACGTCGTCGGTCGGGTCGGCCTCCGCGTAGCCGAGATCCTGGGCCTGCTTCAGAGCCTCCTCGTAGGAGAGGCCGCTGCGGGCCATCTCGGTGAGGATGTAGTTGGTCGTCCCGTTGACGATCCCGAAGACCTTCTCGATCGGGATCGCGCCGAGGCTCTCCTGGACCACCCGGATCACCGGGATCGCGCCCGCGACGGCGGCCTCGAAGCGAAGCTGCGCGCCGCCCTCGCGCGCGGCGGCCACCAGTTCGCTTCCGTGCTGGGCCAGCAGCTGCTTGTTGGCGGTGACGACGTGACGCCCCTCCCTGAGCGACCGGGTGACGTAGCCCAGGGCGGGATCGAGGCCGCCGATCAGCTCGACGACTATGTCGCTGGCGGCGAGGATCTCGTCGAAGCTCCCCTTCTTGCTGCTCAGGACGCCCGTCACCCTGGGCCGGCGGCCCGAGACCTCCTCGACCATGTCGGCGCGCTCCTCCAGCAGCTTGCGGAAAGCGCCCCCCACGGTCCCCTTGCCGAGGATCCCTACCCGCACGACGCCTCGAGGCTGCTCACTCATATGACGGGTCGCTCCTTGCGGAGCGCCCTCGCATCTTCACTGCCGCGAGCATCCACGCTCATCACTCGTCCCGGCCGAGCAGGTCGTCCCAGGTCTCGCGGCGGACGACGACCCTCGCCTCTCCGTCGCGGCAGAAGATCACCGGGGGCCTCGGCACCCCGTTGTAGTTGTTGGCCATCGCGTGGCCGTAGGCCCCGGTGGCCGGCGTCACCAGGACGTCGCCGACCCGCGGGGCGGCCAGGTCCGTGTCGCGGACCAGGACGTCGCCGGACTCGCAGTGCATGCCGGCGATCGTCGCCAGGGTCTGCGGAGTCTCCCCGGCCCGGTCAGCGATCACGGCCTCGTACCGGGAGCCGTAGAGCATCGGCCGCAGGTTGTCCGACATTCCGCCGTCGACCGCCACGTAGGTCCGCACGCCCGGGATCTCCTTCACAGTCCCCACCCGGTAGGCGGTCACGCCGGCGTTGCCGACCAGCGAGCGGCCGGGCTCGACCAGGATGGTCGGTGCCGGGTCGAAGACCCGCTGAACACCCCGCACCTTGACCTCGACGTAGTCCTCGATCGAGGGGGGCTCGTCGGTGTCCAGATAAGCGATCCCGAGCCCGCCGCCGACGTTGAGCAGCTCCGGCTCCAGGTCGACCGCGCCGCAGAAGTCGGCGATCACCTCGATCGCCTTCACGTAAGGCTCGAGCTCGAAGATCTGCGACCCGATGTGGGCGTGGAGGCCGACCAGCTCGAGATTCGCCGACTCACGGACCCGCTCGGCTGCACGCTCGGCGAGCCGGTCGGCGAGCCCGAAGCCGAACTTGGAATCGAGCTGCCCGGTCTTCACATAGTCGTGGGTGGAAGGCTCAATCCCGGGGGTGACTCGGATCAGGACCTTCTGGGGCCGGTCGAGGAGACGATCGGCCAGCTCGATCTCGTCGAAGGAGTCGAGGATCAGGTGCCCGACACCGGTCTCGAAGGCGTAACGCAGCTCCGCTTCCGACTTGTTGTTGCCGTGCAGGTGGATCCGCTCCGGGGCAAAGCCCGCGGCGAGCGCCATGTGGAGCTCGCCGCCCGAAGCGACGTCGACCGACAGCCCCTCCTCGCGCATCACGCGGTAGGCCGCTGTGCAGGGCAGCGACTTGCCGGCGAAGATCACCTCGAACGAGTCTGTCCGCTCCTCGAAGGCGCTCACGAACTCCTGGGCCCGGCCGCGGATGTCGTCCTCGGCGTAGATGTAGGCGGGAGTGCCGAAGCGGTCGGCCAGCTCGATGACGTCGCAGCCGGCGATCTCGAGGTGGCCGCGCTCGTTCACGCGCGACCCCGCCGGATAGACCGGCGAAGCGGCGATCGGGTCCGCGGACGCGACCGAGCCTGAGTTGTCTGCCTGATTGCTCATCGGAGAGGCAATTCTGACGGGAACGAGCAGAATGCCCGCAATGGAGCGCTCTTTGCCCCGGCGCCCCGACCGGGAGGACCGCCATTGTGGGCTGGCCTACGCGCTCTGGCTGCCCGACGTGATGGGTGCGGCGGGCGAGGCTCGGCGAGGATCGCCAACGCGGCCGGTGCCGCCTCCCCCGTGGCCGGGGATCGTGATCGTGCACGGCGCCGGGTCGCGCAAGGAGAACCACGCCGACTTCGCCCGCCTCGCCGCAGCCAACGGATGGGCCGCGCTCACCTTCGATCTCCCAGGCCACGGCGAGTCCGAGGGGGAGATGTCGGGCTCGGCGGTCGACGACGTGATCTCGATGGCCCGGCTGCTCTCCGCCCACGACGGCGTCGACTCCCGCCGGGTCGCCGTGCGCGGCTCGAGCCTGGGCGGCTTTCTCGCGATCTGCGCTGCCTCGGCCGCGCCCGAGATCGCCGGGGTGATCGCGATCTGCCCCGCCGGCGAGGACCATCTGGCTCGCGGCGTCAGGGCGGGTCGCTTGGAGATGCGCGTCGGCGATCCGCGCGACCTCGAGGCGTGGCTGACCGCGCAGGACGTCGGCGACGCGGTCGAGCGGATCGCCGGGCGGCCGCTGATCCTGATGCACGCCGAGGGCGACACCCAGATCCCGAGCGATCACTCGGAGGAGCTCTACGGGAGGGCGGGTGAGCCGCGCAAGCTGGTCATCGCCCCTGGGGGCGCGCACACCACCGTCCAGCACGATCCCGAGCTGCAGTCAATGGCGCTGCGCTGGCTCGAGCGCAAGCTCGCTCCCGCCGAGCCGGCGCGCTAGCGCGTCCCGGCGTGCCTGGCTAGTGCCAGCGGCCTTGGCCGCGCCCGGAGGACTGGCTTCCGTGCGTGGTGGGCTGGTCCGACCCGGAGGCCGGTTGGTCGTGTCCCCTGCCGCGATTGATGCGCTCTCCTCCGGGGATGGAGGTCTGATCCCCCTGCGTGGAGACCTGGCTCGGGGGCGTGATCGGGCTCTTGCCCGCCGAGCCGTTGCGGCCGTCGCCGCCCTGCTTCTGCTGGGTCAGCTGGTGCCCACCAGCCGGATTGTTCGGCTGCCCGGAGGACCCTCCGGATGAAGGTTCACTCCCCGCGTTGCCCGGCGTGCCGCTGTCACCGGTGCCGGTCGAGGGCGTCCCCGGGGAGACGCTCGGGGGAGTGGGCGCCGGTCCGGAGCGCAATCCGCCACCTGACGAGCCCTGCTTTCCGCCACCGTGGCCGCCGCCGTTCCCGCCACCCCCACCCCCAGGAGCGACCGTCGCGCCGCCGCTCGAGGCGAGCAGCCCGGTGGCGGCACTCACGGGAGCGGCCGAGCTCGTGGCCGCCCCGGCCTGGGGCGCCGCGCTGAGTTCGACGTTGCCGTAGATCGACGCGTCCCGGGACGAGGGCCAGAGGTTGAAGGAGACGAGCCCCACCAGGGTCACGAAGACAACCGCGGCTCCCGCCAGCAGCGCACCGGACGCTCCGACGCCGACGATGAAGCTCTCGGGGGTATTCGTATGTCTTGTGGTGGCCGCGTGAGCCTCCCCCGCTCGCGCGGCACGCCAATCGCGCGCACTCACGTGACGGTCATCGGCGTGCCCCGTGGCTCCTTGAGCCGGGCAGCCGCGTTGGCCATTTGTTCTAGAGGCGGGGGGGCCGGCCCACCCACCGCCGGCGAGCCCTTACAGGTAGCCCAGCGGGTCGGTGGTCTGCCCGTTGATCCGGACCTCGAAGTGCACGTGCGGGCCGAAGCAGTACCCGGTGCAATCGCTGAGCCCGATGACCTGCCCCTGCGCGACCTGCTGCCCTGAGGAGACCAGGAATCGCTCCTGGTGTCCGTAGCAGGTGGAGAGCCCGCCGCCATGATCGATGCAGGTGTAGTTCCCATAGCCGCCTTCGGGTCCGGCAATGCTCACGGTACCCGCTGCGGCGGATCGAATGGGGGTCCCGGTGGGGACGCCGATGTCGATGCCGGGGTGGAACTCGTATCCCCCGCCGATGTTGCGCGGGCCGTACCCGGAGGTGATCGGGCCGTTCACCGGCCAGATCAGCCCGTGCCCCGCGACCCTGATGGGACCGGCCGGCAGCGCTCCTGTGCCGGCTGCCAGCTGCTCCGCGATCTTCTGCGAGATGTCGTTGAGGTCACCCTCGAGGTTGTCCTGCTGCTTCCGAACCTGGACGAGCGTGGCGTGCTGCTTGCGCCTGGCGGTGGCGAGCTCGCTGGTGCGCTGCTCGAGCCGCGCCTTCGTCGCCTCGAGCTCCGCCTTGCGGGCGGCGATCTGGTCGCGGGCCGAGCGCACGGTGTTGACCGTCACCTGCATCTGGTTGCGGAGCTCGCGCACCCGGGAGACGATGTCGTTGTCCTGGTGCTGGAGGTTCCGCAGGTACTGGGTGCGGGCCAGCAGGTCGTCGAAGCCATGCGCCTGCAGCAGCACGGTGATCAGGTCCGGCTCATTCGACTCGTAGATCGCGACGAGGCGCTGCTCGAGGATCTGGATCGCCCGGCGGAGGCGCTGCTTGAGCACCTCGAGCCTGGCCTGAGCCTGATCCAGCTCCGCCTGCTTCTGAGCGAGCTCGGCGGCGACGGCGGCCTCCTTGTTACGGAGCGCCGCCACCTGGCTGGTGAGGCGCTGGAGCTGGGACGACTCATGGCTGATCCGGCTCGTCAGGACGCCCGCGTGGGCGCGCGCATGCGAGAGCTTGTTCTGAGTTGAGTTGAGCTTCTGCTGGAGGCTCTGGCCCGAGGCGCTGCCCACGGTCAGCGCGCAGGCGCACGCAACCAGGGCACCGGAGAGCGCCAGCGCAAGGAGCTTGGATCCCGTCATCTGAGCGTCAAAGGTTGAACGCCCGCTGGCGGGCTACTGAAAAGCAGGTTGCAGGCGGCTCTACGCGGCGGTGGTGGCGGGCTCGCGCTCCGCCTCCGACCCGCTCTGGCCGGCGCCTTTGGTGGCGGGGCCGTTGACCGCCTGCCCGGCGACCTCGGCCGCCTCGGCGAAGCGCTCCTGGTAGGTCCGCGCCTGCATCCGCGAGATCACCAGTCGCTGCACCTGGGCGGTGCCCTCGAACAGCTGGTAGATCTTGGCGTCGCGGAACCACTTCTCGAGCGGGCAGTCGGTCGTCTGCGCGTAGGGGCCGACCAGGTCCATCAGGGTGGTGGTCGCCCACATCGTCACGTCCCCGGCCTTGAGCTTCGACATCGAGCCCTGGCCGCCCGTCATCGGGAGGCCGTTGCGGCCCATCCACGCCGCGCGCTGCACCAGCAGCCGGGCGGAATCGATCTCGGTCGCGACGTCGGCGAGCACCTGCTGGATCCGCTGCTCCTCGAGCGCGGGCTTGCCGCCGTCCACGGTCTGGTCGCCGAGGTATTCGAGCGTCCACTCGTACGCGGCCTGGGCGATGCCGAGGGCCGAGGCGCCGACGATCGGGCGGGTCATCTCGAAGGTCGCCAGGGCGTTGGAGGACCCTGCCTTCTGCCCCGAGCGGGCACGCTCGAGCTTCTTGTTCAGCTTGTCCATCCCGCCGAGCAGGTTCTCGACCGGGATCCGGCAGTCCTCGAGGATCACCTCGGCGGTGTGGGAGGCGCGGATGCCGATCTTCGACTCCTTCTTGCCCTGCTTCAGGCCCGGCGTGCCCTTGCCCACGACGAAGGAGGCCTGGCCGCGATGCCCGAGCTCGGGGTCGACGGTCGCGACGACCACGTGGACGTCGGCGATGCCGCCGTTCGTGATGAAGACCTTGGTCCCGTTGAGCACCCACTCGTCCCCATCGAGCTCGGCCGTGCTCTTCAGGCTCTTCACGTCGGAGCCCGCCTGCGGCTCGGTGACCGCGTAGGCGCCGAGCTTGATCTCGTCATCGGTGCCGAAGCACTGCGGCACCCACTCCGCGATCTGCTCTGGGGTCCCGGACGCGGCGATGCCGGCCGCGGCCAGGCCGGATCCCTGGATCGCGAGGGCGATGCCGGCGCAGCCCCAGTGGAGCTCCTCCGCGGTGATCACGCCGTACTGGCCGCCCGGATCGGTGCCCATCCGCTGCATGTGCTCGAGGCCCTGGAGCCCCCACTTCCGCGCCTCCTTGATCACCTCCCACGGAGTGCTCTCCTCCTCGTCGTGCTTGCGCGCGACGGGGCGAATCACCTCTCGCGAGAACCTGCGGACGTAGTCTCGGTGCTCCCTCTGCTCCTCGGTGAGCGCGAAGTCCATTTCAGGCAGCCGTCCTTTCGTGGATCCGACGGGGTGATCGATCCAGCCGGATGCAGACTGATTGACTGGTCAGTCAGCCAGTTTACCCGAACTGGAAGTGGAACCTTCCACTTGCCACGAGCCCGCCAGACCGCATGGCTTTCGCGCGCTGCCGGGTAGCGTTCCCCGACCGTGCGCCTGCCCCGCCCGATTCAGAACGCGATCGACTGGGTCCGCTTCGACCTGATCCCGAGGTTCGAGCCGCGGACGCTCGCGATCGCCGGCGCGGGCGTGGTCGTCGTGATCCTGATCGCCTGGGCGATCATCGCGAACCCGTTCTCGGGCGGCGGCGGCGGGGAGACGCGGGTGGTGACGATCGCGGTCGCCACCGACAACGCGCAGCAGGCGCCCGTGGGAACCCTCGGCTTCCCCCTGGTCGCCACCCGGAACACCACCCGGATCAGCGGACCGGGCCCCACGGATGACGCGGCGGCGGCGGCGCTCGCCACGCACCCCCCCGCCCCGGAGGCCCCGCCGCTGGAGGCCGTGACGCTGGTGCCTGACGACGACTGGCAGGCCGGGATCGCCGCCTCCGTCCTGGCCGGACCGCCGACTCGCATCCCGGTGCTGATCAGCCAGCACGGCGCCGTGCCCGATGCCACCACCCAGGCCCTCGCGCAGCTCAATCCCCGAGGGGGAGGCGCATCGGGCGGCGTCGCGGTCTACTCGGCGGGAGGCGCCTCGGTCCCGTCGGGTCTGAAGTCGCAGGATCTGCCGGGTGACTCGCCCGCCGAGATCGGGAACTCGCTCGATCAGCTCCGACAGCGCCTCACCCGGCAGGAGCCGCAGCACATCCTGCTGGTCAGCTCCGAGGAGGCGGGGTACGCGATGCCGGCGGCCGCCTGGGCCGCGCGCTCCGGCGATCCGGTCCTCTTCACGGGCCCCAGGCAAGTCCCCTCGGCGACCCTGGCGGCCCTGCGGCGCCACGCCCCCGCGCCCGTCTACATCCTCGGCCCCGAGTCGGTGATCTCGAAGGCCGTCGTGCGGCAGGTCGGCAGGGTCTCCGCGACCGTGCAGCGGGTCGGCGCGGCCGGAGCCGTCCAGAACGCGCTGTTCTTCGCCCGCTACTCGGACGGCTCGTTCGGCTGGAACATCAACGACCCGGGGCACGGGATGGAGCTCGCGAACGCGGACCGTCCCCTCGACGCGGCCGCGGCGGCCTCGCTCGCGTCGAGCGGCAAGTGGGGGCCGCTGCTGCTCACCGACACCGCCGACGCCCTGCCACCCGAGTTGAGAAGCTTCCTGCTCGACGTCAAGCCCGGCTACGAGACGGATCCAACCCGGGCCGTGTACAACCACATCTGGCTGATGGGAGACGCGAACGGCAATCGGCGGGCAGGTTCAGGCGGAGATCGACCAGCTCGCGGAGCTCGCCCAGATCGGCGCGGCCGCCGGGAACCAGGGGACTGCCAGCGGCGGCATCGCCCAGCCCGGCGGCATCGAGGGAGAGCCCACTCCGGCGCCGCCGAAGGGGAAGAGGAAGTGAGCGAGGCCGAGCGCCCCGACAGGCTCGGCAGGCCCGTCACCGTCAACGACATTCGGGCCCTCGCCGGGCCATCCACGCCCCACTTCGCACTCCAGGTGCGCAACCGCATCCAGAGGCTGATCGCCGCGCTGCCGGAGGACGACCCGGTCCGGCGCGAGGGGGAGACGCAGATCGCCCGGCTGGAGGAGCTCTCCAGGCACAGCGGCGATCCGCGCGGCGGCACCGGGGTGGCGCACTGATGAAGCAGGTGGCCGACGGCGTCTGGCGCCTGAGCGAGTTCCCGCCGGTCCCCCTGATCAACGTCTACCTCGCCGGCGACGTGCTGATCGATGCGGGACGCAGCTGGGACGCCGGCCGCATCCGCAAGCAGACCGCGGACCGCGAGCTCTCGCTGCTGGCGCTCACCCACGCCCATCCCGACCACCAGGGGGCCGCGGACGCGGTCTGCCAGGAACGCGGCATCCCGCTCGCCTGCCACGCGGACGACGTCGATCGAATGGAGGGGCGGGTGCCCCTGCGGGCGACCGACGCCCCGATCGCGAGGTTCTACGAGCGGCTCTGGGCGGGCCCGACCCGCAAGGTCGACCGGGTGCTCAACGAGGGGGACGAGGTCGGTGGTTTCCGGGTGGTGCACGTGCCCGGGCATTGCCCCGGTCAGGTGGTCTACTGGCGCAAGTCCGACCGCGTCGCGATCTGCGGCGACACACTGCGGAACATCAGCTTCCTGACCCTCCGCACCAGGCTGGACGAGATGGCGGAGAACCTCACCCCGGACGTCGACGAGGCGCGCCGGTCGATTCGCAAGCTCGCAAACCTGGAGCCCGAGGTGACGCTTCCCGGCCACGGCCCGCCGATTCGAGGTTCCGCCCCGATCGCTGGGCTTGCCGACCGGCTCGGCGTGCAGTGAGAGCTGGCAGCGGACGCGAAGCGGAGCAGCCGGCGATTCAAGCGGGACCGAAGGCCTCGACGATCCGGGCCTGGTACTCGCCGATCTGCTCGGGCGGGATGAAGTAGGTCGCGGGGGTGAGGAAGACGCCGTCGCCGCGCTCGGCGACCTCGGCGACGCGCTCCCGCACTTTGTCGATCGGCCCGGCGGCCGTGAAGGCCTCGACCATCTCGTCGGGGATCTGCTCGGGTACGGCGGCCAGATCGCCCTTGCGGAAGGCGTTCCCAGCCGCCTCGGCGGCGTCGGCGAAGCCGTGCATCTCCCAGAGCGGCTTGTAGGTGCGGACCGTCGAGTAGAAGGCGATCGTGCGTCTCGCCGCGTCCAGGGCGCGGGCCTCGTCATCGTCGATCGCGCAGGTGATCGTCGGGATGAAGTCCAGGTCCGACCGCTGTCGGCCGGACCGCTGCAGGCCCGTCTCGAAGCTCGGGACGACGACCTCGTCGAGCCAGCGCACGGGGCACATTGGGTGGCCGATCAGGCCGTCGGCGACGTCGCCGGCCATCCGGCACATCCCCTCCCGCATCGCCGCGGCATAGATCGGGACCCGCTCCCGAACCGGCTTGTGGGGCCGGATCCAGCCCTTGACCTCGATGTCGATATAGCGGCCCTCGTACCGGATCGGCTCGCCGCTCGACGCCTTCTCCATGATCAGGCGGGTGGCCTCGATCGTCTCGCGCAAATGCGGCGCCGGCTTGCCGTAGTCCACCGAGTGCCAGGTCTCATTGAGTCGCTTGACCCCGGCTCCGAGGCCGAGCCGGAACCGCCCCCCGGCCATCTCGTCGATGTCGAGGGCGCTGACCGCGAGAATGAAAGCGCTCCGGGTGAACGCCCACGCGATGCCGGTCCCGACCTCGACCTTCTCGGTCTTGGCCGCCAGCCAGGTCGCCTGCGTCACCGAGCTGCGAAAGAGCTCGGGGGCCCAGACGCAGTCGATGCCGGCGGCCTCGGCGGATCCCGCCTGCTCTGCGAGGTCCGCCGGGGTATCCCCGATCGCGGCTATCGAGATGCGATCGAGCGCCGCCAAGCGACTCAGCCGCCCTGCCCGCAGACGACCAGGCCGTACTCCTTCGAGAGCCGGTTCGCGTCCCTGTAGGAATCGGCACCCTGCTGGGTGAGCAATCTCGGGTCGGCCTTGATCTGATCGGTGCCCCTCTGTGCCGCGTCGAGAATCGCGTTCACCTCGTCCACGCTAGTCGCTGGTCGGAGTGTTGTGGAGGGAGCGCCACAGATAGAGACAGGCCAGGGTCCGATGCGGCCGCCACTCCTCGGCGATCCGTTCGAGCTCCTCCGGTCCGGGAAGGTCGTCCATTCCGTAGGCGATCTGAACCGCACGCCGGATGCCGAGGTCGCCGACGGAGACGACGTCCGGCCTGCCGAGGTGGAAGATCAGGAACATCTCCCCGGTCCAGCGGCCGATGCCCTTGACCTCGATCAGCTCGGCGATCACGTCCTCGTCGGAGAGCTTCGAGAGCCGCTTCAGGTCGAGCTCGCCGCCCTTCACCCGCGCGGCGAGGTCCCTCAGGAACTCCACCTTGGCGGCAGACAGGCCCGCCTTCCGCAGGGTTTCGCGGCGCTTGCGGAGGATCTGCTCGGGCGTCGGAGTCCTGCCGCCGAACTGGTCGAGGAGCTTCGCCCAGATCGAGGCGGCGGCCTTCGTGGAGAGCTGCTGGCCGACGATCGCGCGAGCGAGCGCCTCGTAGGGATCCGGCCGGCTGCCGCGGCGATCCATCTCGGGGTGGATCGGGCCCTGCTCCTCCATCACCCGCCGCAGGACCTTGTCCGCGCGCATCAGCTCGCGGTCGTCCGCGCTCCACTTCTGGGCCGGCTTTCGCGTATGCGCGCCTGCGGGCCTCGAGGGCATCGCTACCTCAACGCCAGCCGGCGGCCGGCTGTGAGATCAGACGCGCCGGATCAGCGTTCCGGTGCCGAGCCCGCCGCCGCAGCACATGGTCACCAGGCCCGTCTCCTTGTCGGAGCGCTCCAGCTCGTGGAGCAGGGTGGTGATCAGGCGCGCGCCGGTGGAGCCCAGCGGATGACCGATCGCGATCGCGCCACCGTTGACGTTGACGCGGTCCATCTCGGGCTCCAGCTCCCGGCGCCAGGCGGCGACGACTGAGGCGAAGGCCTCGTTGATCTCGATCAGGTCGATGTCGTCCATCTTCATCCCGTTGCGCTTCAGGATCAGCCGCGTGGCGGGAATCGGGCCGGTCAGCATCATCACCGGATCGACGCCGACGGTCGTCTGGTCGACGATCTTGGCGCGCGGGGTCAGCCCGAGCTCCTTGGCCTTCTCGGGCGTCGTCAGCATCACCGCGGCGGCGCCGTCCGAGACCTGCGAGGAGTTGCCGGCGGTGATCTTGCCGTCCTCCTTGAAGGCCGGCTTCAGCGAAGCCAGCTTCTCGAGGGAGCCCTCGGTCGGCGGGCGAATGCCCTGGTCCGTGACGTAGGTGTCGCCGTTGTTCTTCCACGGGATGATCTCCCGCTCGAAGCGCCCCTCCTCGGTCGCCTGGTGGGCGAGCTGGTGGGAGCGCAGAGCGATCTCGTCGAGCTCGGAGCGGGGGATCTCCCACTTGTCGGCGATCATCTCGGCCGAGATGCCCTGCGGGACGAGGTTGTAGCGCTCCATCAGGGCGGGGGAGAAGGCGAAGCCATGCTCCTTCATCACCTCGGCGGAGTCGGCGAAGGAGATGTGGCCCATGTGCTCGACCCCGCCGCCGATGACGACGTCATGGACGCCGGAGGCGACCAGCGCGGCGCCGAAGTTGACGGCCTGCTGAGCCGAGCCGCACTGGCGGTCGACGGTCGTGGCGGGCGTCTCGATCGGGAGCCCGGCCTCGAGCCAGGCGTTGCGGGCGATGTTGATGCCCTGCTCGCCGAACTGCTGGACGCAGCCGGCGACGACGTCCTCGACCTCGGAGGCGTCGATCCCGGCCCTCTCGATCACCGACGCATAGCTCTTCGCCAGCAGGCTCGATGCGTGGGCGTCCTTGTAGTAGCCCTTCTCCTCGTGCCCGCGGCCAACCGGCAACCGGGCGGCCTCCACGATCACTACCTCGCGTCCACTGAACTTTCCGTTCTCAGCCACCTCGGACCCTCCTCAGTCGGTTTCTTCAAGCAACCAAGCTCGTAGACAGAGCATACCGATTGACTGGCGAGTCAGCCAGTCAGTTTGGAGCCGGAACGACGAGGGGCGCCCGATGGGCGCCCCCGTCACTCCCGAGCTCTCTGGATGCCGGCTACTGGACGGTGAGCGTCCCGTACATCCCCTGCTGGTAGTGGCCGGGGAGGTTGCAGATCATCACGTACTTGCCGGGGGTGAGCTTGAAGTCATTGCTCTTCGTCTGACCCGGGCCGACCTCCTCGATCTCGCCCGCGTTCTCGACGCCCTTGGCCTCGAGGCCCTCCTCATCGACCTCGTTGCCCTTCACCGGCAGCGAGCCGGCGGGCTTGTCGGTCTTCAGCACCACGAGCTCGTGCTCGACCTGGCCATCGTTGGGGGAACTGATCCGAAGCGTCCCGGACTTGACCGTCGGATCGGACGGCGTGAACGCGAAGTCGGTCATCTTCACGGTGAGGGAGCTGCCTCCCGTCGTCCCCGTCTGAGAGCCGGATGCGGCGCTCGTCGAGGTCGTATCCGAGCTGCTGCCACCGCAGCCTGCGATCACCAATCCGGCAACCAGGGTCAGTCCAGCAGCGAGCAGCCATAGCCTGGATCCCATTCGCTCCTCCCTCTCTCGGTAATTGGACGTCGCGGAGCATCCTCCCTTCCGCGCCGGACGGCCAGGGTGGCGACCACTGGGCCAGGCACCGTAGAAAACCCCCAATCGCGTGCCTGGGGCGGCCGCGCGCGTGATACACACCTCGCGTGGCGGGCTTTGAGACCTATGAGCGGCCGGCGATCGCGGGCAGCGGGACGATCGCCTGCGGGCTCGCGGCCTGTGCCAGCGTCGGCTCGAGGACCGTGCTCCTGGCGCGGTCCGACGCGTCGGCCTGGAAGGCGGAGGAACGGGCCCATTCGCTCTGCGCGAAGGTCGATCGAGCCGACGCGAAGCGGGTCAAGGTGACCACCGAGCCAGGCGATCTCGCCGACTGCGACGTCGTGATCGAGGCCGTGCTCGAGGAGGTCGAGCCGAAGGTCGAGCTGCTCAAGACCGTGGGCGATGCCGCGGCCGATGCCGACCTGGCGACGACCACCTCCTCGCTCTCACTGGACGAGCTCGCCTCCGGCAGCGGCCACCCCGAGCGCTTCTTCGGCCTCCATCCCTTCAACCCCGTGGTCCGGATGGAGCTGGTCGAGCTCTGCATCCCGGAGGCCGCCCGGGACGAGATCGCCCCCCGTGCACGCACCTGGTGCGAGTCGATCGGCAAGACGGTGGTCGAGGTCCCGAACGAGCCGGGGTTCGTCGTCAACCGGCTTCTCTTCCCCTACCTCTTCGACGCGGTGCGCCTGATGGAGCAGACCGGGATGAGGGCCGAGGAGGTGGACCGCTGCATGACCCTCGGCGCCAACTATCCGATGGGGCCCCTCGCGCTGCTCGACCTGATCGGCGCCGACGTGGCCGTGGCGATCGGCGAGGCGCTCTATGCCGACAGCCGGGAGGACCACCACCGGCCACCCGGCCGCCTGATGGCTCTGGTCGACCAGGGCAAGCTGGGGCGCAAGTCGGGCGGTGGCTTCTACGACTACGACTGATCGGCGCTCAGGTCGATGACCAGCTGGGCCACGGTCTCACCGACCTCGTCGAAGACCGCCGGGTCGAGCTTGTCCGGGGTGTCCTGGACCGTGTCCGCGTACGGATACGAGAAGTCGATCAGGTCGATCGAGGGGACGGCCTGCTCCAGGAAGGGGATGTGATCGTCGAGCACCGGGCCCTGGGTGCCGGCGGGGAAGATGTCCTCAGCGCCGACCTGGTTCGCGGCCCGGCGGAGCTGCTCCCAGAGCGCGGGGCTCGAGTTCCCCTCCCGCGGAATGCGCGCGCCCTTGTTGGCGATGTAGTCGAGCAGGATCATGTCGCCGATCTGGCCGCGGTGGGAGGCCGCGTAGTGGCGTGAGCCACGCAGGGCGCAGAACTGGAAATCCTGGTCGCTGCAGCCCGGCGGATCCTCCTCGCCGTCGAAGAGGACGAAGCGGATCTCGCGATGGTCCTTGGGCAGCTCGGACGGGAGCGTGCGCGCCAGCTCGATCACCCCGGCGGTGCCGGCGGCACTGTCGTTCGCGCCGACGAATCCCTTCGGGTGGTACTCGCTGTCGTAGTGGGCGCCGATCAGGATCGCGGGCGCCCTGCCGGGAAGTACCCCGACGATGTTCCGGAGGCCCTGCTGCGGTCCGGTGCTCGGGAACGGCTCGAACGTCCCGCCGGGGAGCATCGGGCGAAGCTGCGCGGCCAGGCGGCGGAGCTGCGGTGAGCCGGCCGGGCGCTGGCCGACGTCGACCTGGCGCTGCATGAGCGCCATCGCTCGACCGACGTCGAAGCGATTCGCATCGTGGGAATCACTCGACCCGCCGCAGCCGCCCAGGGCGAGCGATGCGAGCAGGACCGCGGCGAGCCCCGCCCGAGAGCGGGGAGAGAACCTACGCCGCCTGCTTGCCCTTGCGCTTGACGCGCGACTTCGTTGCGATTGGAGGCACCGCGGGCTCGTCATGGCGGCCGGAACGATCCCAGATCACGTCGGCCTCCGAGACGCCCTGCTTGCTTGCCTCCGCCTCCACCTCGGCCCAGGGGAGTTGCGCCTCGGGAAGGTCATCCCATCGGGCCAGGTCGAGGGCTTCGAGCGCGCCCTCCAGTGCCGGCCCCCGGTGCTCCTCGGAGCGGAGCACCGCCCTGATCACCTCAAGCTGCTTGTCGCTGAACCGGACGACCCACATGTGGCCTCCTCAGGCGTACCCTCGATTTCCCGCAAGCTAGAGCCCTAAACGGACGGAAGCGCAAAAGTCCTGCAACCTGCGGGTTACGCGCTTCTCGAGTGGATCCGAACCGCTTCGACCCGGTTCTCGCGGACCGATTCGACCCGAATCTCGAAGCCGTCCGCGGCGATCAGATCGCCTCGCTTCGGCAGCCGGCCCAGCTCTCCGAAGACGTAGCCGCCGACCGAGTTGTAGGCGTCGGTGTCGACGGGCAGCTCGATGCCGCGGTCGGAGAGGTCGCCGAGGGAGACGTGGCCGCGCACATACCAGTCGCCGTTCGCCAGCTGCCGGAGCGAGCCGGCGAGGGGATCCGTCTCGTCCTCGATCTCCCCCACGACCTCCTCGAGGATGTCCTCGACGGTGACGATGCCGACGGTGCGCCCGTACTCGTCGACGACCACGCCCATCGAGGAGCGCTGGCGCTGGAGCTCCGTGAGCAGATCGTCGAGCGGCTTGGTCTCGGGCACGATCAGCGCATCCCGGACGGCCACCTCGATCTTCGCCTCCGGGCCCTCGCTCATCAGCAGCCGGACGAGCCGGAGCGCGTGGACGATGCCCCTGACGCGGTCCTGGTTGCCGTCCTCGACCACCACCAGCCGGTTGTGGCCCGAGGATGTGCAGAGCCCGAGGGCAGCGGAGACGTTCGAGGAGTGGTCGACGGTGACCACCGCGGGTATCGGGGTCATCACCTCGCGAGCCTCCTGCTCGTGCAGATGGAAGACGCCGCGCAGCATCACCGCCTCGCCCGGATCGAGTTGGCCGCCGGAGGCGGATTGGGAGATCAGGATCTGGAGGTCCTCGGAGGTGTGCTTCTCCTCGAGATCGGCGGGTCGGACCCCGAACAGCCGCACGATGCCGTTGGCGATGGCGGTCAGCCCGAGGGTGAACGGCGCGCTGATCACCCGGAAGAGGTGGAGGGTCCTCGAGAAGAACCGCAGCGAGTCCTCCGGGCGGGAGATGGCGAGCAGCTTGGGCGCCTGCTCGCCGACCGCCACGTGCAGAGAGGTAACCAGCGCGTACGCGATCACCACCGAGATCACAACCGCCGCCTCGTGGGAGAGCCCGCCGAAGATCGGCTCGATCAGCTTCGCCACCGCCGGCTCGCCCAGGAAGCCGATCCCGATCGACGCCATCGTGATCCCCAGCTGGCAGGCGGAGAGGTACTCGTCGATCCGATCGAGCTCCTCCAGGGCACCCGCCGCTCCGCGAGCACCCTCGTTGGCGAGCTGCTCGAGCCGGGAGCGGCGGGAGCGAACCAGCGCGAACTCCGCCGCCACGAAGATGCCGTTGACGGCGATCAGCACGAACAGCAGGATCAGGAGGACGGCGGTCATCGTCGCTGCCTCGGATCAGGCTGCCGGCGCCCGGCCGGATCGGTCACGCCCAATCGGGCGTAAGTACTTCGAGGAAGGTCGTCGTCGGTCACTGGCGACGAGCCAAGGCTACCGGACGCCGTGACGGTGTTGCGGCGCTGATTGCGTTGGGGCCTCCAGGTGCGAGGCTGCTCCGAGGCGTAGCCGAGGAGCGGCCCGTCAGGCCAGCCGTTCCACCTTCTTCGCCAGCTCGAAGTCGTTCTCGGTGACGCCGCCCTCGGAATGGGTGGAGATCGCGACCTCGACCTGGCTCCAGGAGATCGCGATGTCGGGGTGATGGTTCATCTCCTCCGCCGGCCCGACGATCGCGTCGACGAACTCGACAGAGCCCTTGAAGTCCCCGCGGTCGAAGCTCTTGACGATGTACTCGCCGCGCTGTAGCCAGCCGTCGAGACCCTTGAGCCTCTCCTTGATCTCCTCGTCGCTCAGAAGTGCCATATTCGTCGGGTGCGAATCGCGAGCCTGGTTCCGTCCGCGACCGAGATGCTATTCGCCCTGGGCCTGGGCGATCAAGTCGTCGCCGTCACCCACGAGTGCGACCACCCGCGGGAGGCGGCGGGCAAGCGCCAGCTGACGCGGAGCCTCGTCCCGGAGGGGCTCTCCGCCGGCGAGATCGACGCGGAGGTGAGACGCCTGACCGGCGAGGGCAGGCACCTCTACGCCCTCGATGAACCCGCCCTGACCGAGCTGGACGTCGACCTGATCGTCACCCAGGCCCTCTGCGAGGTATGCGCCGTCTCCTACGACGACGTCGTCGCCGTGGCCGCGCGACTGGAGAGCAGGCCGAAGGTGATCTCGCTCGATCCCGATGACCTTGGGGAGGTGCTCGACGACGTCGATCGGCTCGGGAAGGCGACCGATGCGAGCGATCGGGCAGCCGAGTTGCGCGACTCGCTCGAGCGCAGGCTGGCGGAGGTGCGCGCCGCGGTTGACGGGGCCGATCGCCCCACGGTCCTGCCGCTCGAGTGGCTCGATCCACCGTTCACCGGAGGCCACTGGGTCCCGGAGATGATCGAGATCGCCGGCGGCGAGCCGCTGCTCTGCGCCCGCGGCGGCAAGTGCCCGACGGCGGAGTGGGATGAGATCGCCGAGGCCAGACCGGACGTCGTCGTCGCCATGCCCTGCGGCTGGGACGCGCGCCGGGCACGGGCGGAGGTCGAGTCGCACTCCGACCGGATCGCCGCCACGGGCGCGGACCAAATCTGGGCGGTCGATGGCGCGGCCTCCTTCTCGCGACCCGGTCCCCGCCTGGTGGACGGCACCGAGCTGCTCGCGCATCTGCTGCACCCGGATAGGGTTGAGGCGCCCGCCGTGCATGCCAGGGCACTCCGATCATGCGAGGGCGCGCCGCCAGGCGCGACCCGTGTGGTGTCGGAGGAGCGACCCGTGAGGTGGGAGCGGGTCCCCGCCGCCGAGCCGGCGGGGCAGCGCTCCTAGATCGAGAGGAGAGAGCATGGGCCTGAATTGGGCCGAGCACACCGTTGAGATCGCAGCGCCGATCGAGACCTGCTTCGCGGCGATCATCGACTACGAGACCTTCCCGTCCTGGCAGGGCGCCGTCGTGGACACCGAGGTCCTCGACTGGGACAAGAAGGGCCGGGGCAAGCGCGTCCGCCTCTTCATCGATGCCAAGGTTCGCAGGGTCGACTACACGCTCGACTACAGCTACGAGCAACCGGTGCGGATCGAGTGGGACTTCGTCGAGGGCAATGGGATCAACGGCGCCGACGGCCACTACCTCTTCGAGGATCTCGGCGGCGACCGGACTCGGGCGACCTACAAGCTCGGCCTCGAGATCGGCATACCGCTCCCCGGGCCGGTGGCGCGGCGCGCGCACAAGTCGACGCTGAAGAGATCCGTCGAGGATCTGAAGCGGGAGGCCGAGCGACGGGCCGCGTCCTCGGCGAAGGCGAGCAACCGCAGGCGCTCGAACGACCGCGAGGCCAAACTCGCCGAGAAGGCGGGGATCAGGAGGCCGCGACCCGACCCTCCCGCTCCGGACGAGACCGAGGAGTGGGCGCCCGACTACGGCTCGGGCTCGATCACCGAGCTGCCCGCGCAGATGGTGGGCCGCGCCCTCTCGGTGGGCCGCCGCGCGAGCGAGGGGGGTATGCGCGCCGCCCGCGGGGTCACCGAGGAAGCGGCGGGCGCCGGCTTCGGCGTGGCGCGGCGGGCGATCGGTGTCGGGGTCGGGCTTGCCGGGGCGGTCACCGATCGGGCCGCCCGGCTGATCGGCCGGGGCTCGAGCCCGACCGACGAGTACCCCCGCTAGCGGGTCCCCGGTCCGCTCAACCGCCGGGCCGAGCCGGCGCGGCGGGCAAGCCGCCGCTTCAGAGTCAGCCGCTTGCGACCGCCAACGCGGCCGCGAAGGTCGCCGCGATCATCAGGACGATCCCGGCGAGCTCGAGGATGAATCCGGGGCGGCCGCTCATTCGCCGCTCCACGAGGATCACCAGCGCGGCCGCCACGGCGCCGCCGATCAGCCCGCCGACGTGGCCGCCCACCGAGATCCCGGGGATCGAGAAGGTGAGCACCAGGTTGAGGATCACGAAGAGCCCGAACTGGGAGGCGACCTGCTCGACGCCGCGACCGCGCGCCACCACGATCACCCCGGCCATCAGCCCGAAGATCGCTCCCGAGGCGCCGACGGTGACCGTGTTCGGATCGACGATCAGTGCCCCCAGCGACCCGGCGATCAGCGAGACGAAGTAGATGCCCAGGAAACGCGGCGTCCCGATCCCGGGTTCCAGGATGCTGCCGGCGACGTAGAGGACGTACATGTTGAGCAGCAGGTGCAGGAAGCCCGCGTGCAGGAAGCCGCCGGTGATCACCCTCCACCAGTCGCCGTTGGCGATCTCCGGGCCGCGCAGGCCGGCGTCGTGGATCAGCGTCCCGCCGCCGTTGATGCCGCCGAGCCCTCCACCGAGCAGCTCGGCGAGGAAGACGATCGTGTTGATGGCGATCAGCGCGATGGTCGCCGGCATCTTCGACGCGTCGGAGCTGAAGGCCCCCTGGCCGACGCGGACCTTGGTGGTCTGCCGCGCGCACTCCGGGCAGCGCATGCCGACGGGCGTGGAGGTCATGCACTCGGGGCAGATCGGCCGCCCGCAGTTGGAACAGGAAACGCCGGTCTCCCGATCAGGGTGCCGGTAACAGGTCTGCCGCTGGGTCTGGGTCGCCTGCATTCGACGGCCAGCGTAGTTGAGAGCCGACCTCGACCCCGCGGCCTGGGGTGGCTATTCGACCGTCGCGCTGAGCAGGATCGGCGGCGTCGGCGTGGTGCGTCCCGGATGCGGCTCGCGGGTAACCA
Source organism: uncultured Solirubrobacterales bacterium (assembly GCA_963833375.1). Classification (GTDB taxonomy): domain Bacteria; phylum Actinomycetota; class Thermoleophilia; order Solirubrobacterales; family 70-9; genus DASUPK01. The sequence goes on along the minus strand of CAWHXR010000010.1, from coordinate 303,670 downwards.
TCACCTTCATTCCCGTGCCCAGGTGCCCGTCGACCGCGGTCATCGCACGGCCGGACCGGTCCGGGATGAAGTTGGACGACGGCCTGACACTCGTGCCGTGGGCGACCCACACCTGGTAGACCTGGCGGCCGGTCAGCTGCTTGAGGCCGTGGAGATCGAGCATGGAGGAGGTGTCGCCGACCGCGAGGGTGCCGCCGACCCCGGACTGCGCGACCACCGGCACGGTGGTCCCCCCGCCTCCGCCACCGCCGTTGTCCGCCACCAGGTACCCGCCGACCCCGGCGGCGACGATCGCGAGCGTCGCCAGCGCCACCGCGGGGCGCAGCAGCCCGCGCAGGCCGCGCCGCTCGCGTCGCATCGTCGCCTGCTCCCTCGCCCCGGCCCCACGCAGCTCAGCCCGCTTCGGCTCCGACTCCTCTCGCACGATCGAGAGCACCCGCTCGCGCAGCTCCGGTGGCGCCTCGAGCTGCTCGACCGACTCGCCGAGCACCGCGACCGCGGGGCCGAGCGCCTCGAGCTCCCTCGTGCAGCGCGCGCAGCTCGGAGCGTGGGCCTCGACCTCCGAGGCCTCGCGCGGATCCAGCGCCCCCAGCGAGTAGGCGATCAGGTCGTCTCTGTCCGGATGGTTTCCGATCACCACCCCTCCGCCAGGGTCGCCCTGATCTTGTCCATGCCGAGGCGGATCCGGCCCTTCACGGTGCCGAGCGGCTCGTTCAGCATCTCCGCGATCTCCGAGTGGCTGAAGCCGCCGTAATACGCGAGCTGGATCACCCGCGATTGGTCGTCCGGCAGGTCCTGGATCGCGCCGCGCACCTCGCGCGCCGTCTCACGCCGGAGCGCCTCGGTGTCGGTGAGCTCCTCCGAGGGGCTGCGCTCGAGCAGCTCGTCCCCGCCGACGGCGAGCTTCGGCGAGCGCCCCGATTCCTTGCGGAGGAGGTCGATCGCGCGGTTGCGGACGATGCCGAGCGTCCAGGCACGGACGCTGCCTCGGGCCCGGTCGTAGCGGGCCCCGCTCCGCCAGATCGAGAGCAGAGCCTCCTGAGTGACGTCCTCCGCCGCCGTCCGGCTGCCAACGATCCGGTAGGCGAGCGAGTAGGCCGCGCCGGAGTGGCGGTCGTAGAAGACCTCGAACGCGAGCGGGTCCTCGCGCGCGACCAGGGGCATCAGGTCCTCGTCCGCGAGGCGCTGAAGCTCGGCCCGCCTCACTTCGTCGTCCCCCGGTGATCTACTTGAAGGCCTCCCACGCAGGGGCCTACGAGCGGGTCAGGAAATCGGATCATGTGCCCAAGGAGGTAGCGATGGAGGAGTCAAGTCCCGCAAGGCTCTACTGCCTGCTGGTCGGTGGTGTCCTGGTCATCGCCGGAATCATCGGCTTCTTCTACGAGGCGAGCTTCGCCACCGGGGACTCGATCAGAACCGATGACGTCTTCGGGGTGCTCTCCGTGAACGGCTGGCACAACGTTGTCCACATCGCAATCGGGGCGCTGCTGCTGGTCTGCGCCGGGTCGGCCGCCCGGCCCGCGGCGCTCTTCGTGGGGATCCTCTACATCGTCCTCTGCATCCTCGGCTTCATCGCCACGGGGGACGGTGGGATCACCTTCGTCGCCAAGGACGACGTGCTGATCAAGCTCGTCCCCGTCAACAACGAGGACAACCTGCTGCACCTGATCCTCGGCATCACCGGGGTGATCGCCGCGCTGGCGTCGCGCCCGGCAACCCGAGCGGCGGCCGCGACCTAGTCGCGGCTCTTCCGGACCTGGTCTCGGACCTGATCGGCGATGTCCGAGACCTGGTCCGCCAGCCCGGAGAGGCGGGAGGGCCGCCTCCGCCTGCGCAGCTCCACCAGCACGAGGCCGCCGGCGGCGACGCCGCCGGCGGCGATTGCGGCCGCGGGGCGCACCCAGTTACGCGGGTCGCGGAGGGAGCGGAGCTCCGACTCCGAGAGCTCCGCGGCCCAGGCCGAGAGCTCCTCGGCCGCGGCCTCGGTCACGGCGCTCAGCGTTTCCTCCACCCGCCCGGAGAGCTTCTCGGGCGGCTCGATCGGCCGCAGGGCGGAGCGCAGCAGGCTCTCGACGTCCCGGGAGGGCTCAGCCGCCATTGGCGCTCATCTCCTCCTCCAGCTGCTTGATCGCACGATGGATCAGGACCTTCGTCGCCCCGTCGGAGCGGCCGAGCGAGCGGGCGATCTCGCGGTTGTCCATGCCAAGGGCGAATCGCATGATCAGCGCGTCCCGCCTGTCGCCTGGGAGGTGCTGGAGGTGGTCCATGACCCTCTTCAGCTCCTCCCTGCCCTCGACGATCTGCTCGGTCCCGTGCGGAGCGGCGATCGGCTCGCTCTCCTCGAGGACGCGCTGCGGTCGGCGGGCCCGGTCGCGGTGGTAATTCGAGGCGAGGTTGTGCGCGATACGGATGAGCCACGGGCGCAGGGGGCGCCCGTTGGACTCGCGCTCGGCGCGCTCGAAGTGGCGATAGGCCTGGAGGAAGGCCTGCTCCGTGACGTCCTCCGCGTCGTGGTGATTCCCGACGCGGTAGTAGGAGTACGAGTAGACGTCGCGCAGGTGGTCGCGGTAGAGACGCTCGAAGGCGCGGTCGAGGTCGGCCTTCGACTGTCCGTTGTTGCGAGCCGAGGCCTGATCCGGGTCGGACACATATCAAGCGTACTCACGCTGCCCTCCTCGCCCGCTCCGCCTGCCTGACCCTCGACATCCACTCGCCCGGCGAGATCTCGCCCGAGATCAGGGCGGCGAGCCCCTCGAGCGCCGACGAGCTCATGCCGGCCTTGCGCACCGCCTCGGCGATCAGGGGCACGGAGTCGAGCGCTTCGGATGCCTGGCCGATGATCCCCGGGATCTGCTCGGCAGGCGTCCCCTGGCCGAGCAGCTCCCCGGCTCGCCGGTTGCGGCTTCCCTCCGCCAGGATCGTGGCGGTGAGGTCGCCGATCCCGGCGATGCCGGCGAAGGTCTCGTGCTCCGCCCCTCGGGCTCGGGCGTAGGCGACGCACTCGCGCCAGACCTGGGCGGTCGCGATCCCGGCGGCGTTCATGCCGTGGACCTGCGCCGCGGCCCCGGCGAGGGCCGCCGCGTTCTTCGCTGCGCCGGCGACCTCCACGCCGATCATGTCGTCCGAGCGCTCGCAGACGAGACCGGCCTCGTCGAAGACGCTGCCGAGCTGGTCGCGGAGGTCCGGATCGCGGCTGCCGAGCACCAGGGCCGCGGTCCCGGAGACCGCCTCCTTGGCGTGCGCGGGACCGCCGAGGGCGGCGATGGCGCGGGCGCGGATCCGCTCGGCCACGTACTCGGAGGCGAGTGCCGCCATCGGCGCGACCAGGCCCTTGCTGAGCAGCAGGACCGAGGCCCGCTGGCCGAGGCGATCGCCGATCGCGCCCACCGCGTGTGGCAGCGCCGCCGACGGCACGGCCAGGCAGACGAGGTCGATGCCGGCCAGCTCGATGTCCGCGGCGCGCTTCACCGTGAGCGCCTCGGGGAGCTGGACCCCCGGCAGGTAGCGCTCGTTGGTTCGGGTCTCCCTCATCTCCTCCGCCTGCTCCGGCGTCCGGGTCCCAAGCTGGACCTCGAGCCCCCCGCGCGCGAGCAGCACGGCGACCGCGGTCCCCCAGCTGCCCGCGCCGATCACGGCCGCCTTCCGCAGCGGCGGCAGGCCGCCGAGCCACTCCCACTGCAGCTCGATGACCGGCCAGATGCGCGCCCCGACCGAGTTGGCCAGCGCCGGCGAGGGGTCCTCGGTGCGCGGGAAGGTGAGCGCGCGGCCCATCCGGACCTTGACCTTCTTCGGGCGGATCTTCCAGCCCCGCCGCACCTGCTCCGTGCCGTGGACGGCGACCGGCAGCACCGCGGCGCCGGTCTCGAGGGCGAGGCGGCCGAAGCCGCGCTTCGGGCGGGCCAGTGATCCGGTCCGGTGCCGCGTCCCCTCGGGGAAGATGCAGACGGCGCCGCCGCGCTCGAGCACCTCGCGCGAGGTGATCAGGGTCTGCTCGTCGGACTGGCCGCGCCGCACCGGGTAGGCGCCGAGCCGGTTGAGGATCCAGCCCTGCCAGCCCTTGTCGAAGAGCTCGACCTTCGCCACGTAGTGCAGCGGCCGCCGCCACGGGAGGGAGGCACCGATCACGAAGGGGTCGAGGAAGCTGCGGTGGTTGGCGGCGACGATCAGCGGCCCCGTGACCTTGCCGTGCTCACGCCCGATCCGCGAGAGCCTGAAGTAGAGGAGCAAGAACGGGACCAGGATCAGGCGCACCAGGAAGTACAGCGGCCAGTTGACGCCGTGCTCCCGCGTGAAGCGGTGGTAGCCGAGCAGTTTCTCCTCATTCATGCCCAGATCGAAACCCCATGGGGCGAGCCAGTTACAGGCCGGTCATACCCACCCGCCCGGCTACCAGGCGGCCTCGAGGATCGCCGCCAGGTCCGCGCGCCCGACCTCGCCCGGTGTCATGTGCGAGAGCTCCGGACGGGCCAGCGCCACGTCCAGGACCTCGTCGAGCCGCCCCCGGTCCGCGCCCAGCTCTCCGAGGCGCCGATGCCCGGCGAGATCGGCGATTCGATCGCGCAGGCCGGCCGGATCGGTGCCCAGGGCGGACGCCAGGGCCTCGATCTGCTCGGGCGCCCGCTCGCGCATCGCGGCCATCGTCTCGGGCAGCAGGGCCGCGTAGGTCTCGGCGTGCGGGGTCCCGAGGACGCGCACGGTCGTCTGACCGAGCACGTGATGGAGGGCGATCCCGGCCCGATCGACGGCGACCGCGCAGAGCAGGGCGCCGAGCGCGAGGGCGGGGCGGTTCCGTCTCCCCGGCGCTTGGTCGAGGCTCCGGGCGATCATCCCGGCTCCGCGGAGCCCGGCTTCCCGCGAGGTCTCGTCAGCGAGCGCCGTGTAGAGCGACTCGGCCCCGTGCGCGAGGGCGTTCATGGCCGTCGCGCGCAGCTGCTCCTCCGGCGCGCTCGTCATCGCGTCGGTGTAGGCGAGCACCAGGGAGGGCCGCACCCCCGCCTCGGCCTCCCAGCCGGCCGGCAGCCGATGGATCGCGGTCATCGGCGCGCCGGAGAGCGTCGTCGGGATCGCGGCGACCAGCCCGCCGCGCACCGCCGCGATCCCCTTCGCCGAGTCGATCACCCGGCCGCCGCCGAAGGCCACCAGCCGATCGCCGGCGACTTCGTCGACGATGTCGGCCGAGGCCTCGGGCACGCCGCCCGCCGGCACGAGGTGGGTCCGCTCGGCGGCCTCGCCCAGGCCGGCTGCGTCGGGAAGCGCCCGCGACGTCGAGAGGAGCTCGAAGCTCTGCCAGCCGTGCTCCGCGAGGGTGGCGAGCGGGTCGGTGACCGGCCCTCCGTAGAGCAGCGTGGTCCGCCGGTCGTCGGCGAACTCGACCCAGGTCCCCTCGCCGGGCGGCTTCACATCGCTGTATGACAAGAGCCCGCCCCCGGACTCGAACCGGGAACCTCTCGATTACAAATCGAGTGCTCCACCAATTGAGCTAGGCGGGCATCACCACAAGGGTATGCCGCGGCTGAGCTCGAAGGCCCCGAAGGTCTAGGGCACCGACACCTCGTCGGTAGTGTCGTCGCCCACCTCATCCGGGTTGAGGATGGCGTCGACGCCCTCGCCGACGCACTCGTCCATCGAGTTGTCGAGCGAGTCGGTCGGGTCGTCGCCGTACTCGTCGATGAAGTCCACGGAGCCGATCTGGGCCAGCTCGTCCTGGCAGTCGGCCGCGGCGGTGCCGACGGCCGCAGCGACCTGCGGGCGGGCCCGCTTGACGCAGGTGCGCATCGTCCTCTTGGCCCTGTACTTCTTCTGGAAGGCCTTCTTGCCGATCGTCGCCCGCTCCTGCGCACACTGCTGGGCGGCCAGGCTGCTCACCTGACCGCCCTGGCCGGCCGTCGCGCTCGCGGGCGGTGCGATCAGCGCGACGACGGCGATCCCTCCGATGGCGTACCTGACTCTCACCCTCGCCACATCGGCGCCCACACGCGTCGACCCGATCCCAAAATCCGCATAGGTGGACGGAAAGCCGGGCATAGAGCGGGCATCGACTCGTCGCGCTCACTCACCGATCCGGCCTCGGTCGCAGACCGTGGGCGTTGGCTCGCTCGCGGCGCCTGGCTGCTGGCGGCCGCGGAGGTCGTGCTCGCGATCCGCAACCACGTCACGACACGCCTGACCGAGAAGGAGCGCAAGCGCATGGTGGAGATCGTCCGCTCCTCGAAGGGCCGTCCCTCGAACCTCTCCGACCGCGAGCGCAGGGAGCTGCAGTCGCTGCTCGCCAAGGTCGAGCCGCGGGAGCTGGCGAAGACGGTCACCACGACGGGCTTCGCCTCCCGAGTCAGGCGCCGGAAATAGAGCGGCCGCCCCGGTTGCCCGAGGCGGCCGCGTGGCTGCCGTGCCGTTGCCCACGTGGAAGGTTCAGATCTTCACGGCGCGGGAGTCGAGGTGAATGCCGACCTTGCGCTTGACACGCTGGAGGGCGTTGTCGACCGTCTTCGTGTCGCAGTCGAGCCGCTCGCCGATCACCTCATAGGAGTGACCGTCGAGATAGAGGGCGAGCACCCGGCTCTCCAGCTCCGAGAGGACGCTGGTCAGGCATGCGACCAGGCTCTCGAGCTCCTCGCCGGCGATCACCTGGTTCGCGGGGTCGCGGACCGATGGGCCCGGAAGCACCTCCTCGAGCGTCGTCTCGGAGTCGGGGCCGGCGGCCGCCGGGGTCTGGCTGAACGAGACGTACTGGTTGAGGGGGGTGTGCTTGTTGCGGGTCGCGGTCTTCACCGCGGTGATGATCTGGCGGGTGATGCAGAGCTCGGCGAAGCCGCGGAAGCTCGACTCGCGCTCGGGGCGGTAGTCGCGGATCGCCTTGAACAGACCCAGCATCCCCTCCTGCATCAGGTCGTCGGCGTCGCCGCCGAGCAGGAAATAGGACGAGGACTTGACGCGCACGAAGCGCCGGTAGCGGCGCACCAGCTGGTCGTATGCGTCGGTCCGGCCGTTCTTGGCCAGTGCGACGAGGAACTCGTCGTCCGGCCCGGGTCCGGTGTGGCGAGCGCCCTCGGGAACCGCTCGGCCGGGGACGACCGCGTGCTCTTCTGTGCTTGGGGTAGGTACAGCCACAGCAACCTCCTCTCACGGGGTTCTCTGTGGCGCCCAGTACCTCCCCTGAGGCGCCCAGGTCCGGGTGTTGTCCATCAGGCTCGACCTGAGGTTCACCCTTACTGGCGGAGCAGCCTACTGGCGGATCCGCGGATGTCAACCACCGTTCGGAGCCGATGCAATTCGGCTTGCAGCTTCCGTGCCTGCGAGGCCCCGAATCCGCCCATCCGTCCGCGGGCACTGGTAATCCGTGTCCCGCTCGGCGTACGTGCGCGGGTGCTCTGACAGTGCGAGGGCGCGCCCCCAGGCGCGACCCGTTTCATGAACGAGGAGCAACCCGTTGTACGGCGAAGCCAGGAACCAACAACGATCGGGGCGAGGAGGAGCGATGGAGGCGACGGGAAGACGCATCGAGGCCGGCAGGGTGATCGGCGAGGCTTTCAAGACCTACCAGAGCCAGGCGGGCCCGCTGCTCGGTGGGGCGCTGATCGTCATCGGGATCGCCGCCGTGATCAACGGGATCCTGGCCGTGACGGGCAGCCTCGCCCTCGTCCTCCTCGGGGCGCTGATCGCCCTCGTAGCGAGCTTCCTCTACACGGGGTACGTCGTGAAGCTCGTCCAGGACGTGCGCGACGGCCGGCGCGACAACAGCGTCGGGGAGCTTTTCTCCGCGGCCGCGCCCTACATCGGCACGCTGATCCTGAACGGGATCCTCGCCGGGATCGCGATCACGATCGGGTTCATCCTGATCATCATTCCGGGCCTCATCCTGCTGACCATCTGGGCGGTGATCTCCCCGTCGATCGTGGTGGAGGATCAGGGCGTGATCAGCGCCTTCGGCCGCAGCCGGGAGCTCGTTCGCGGCAACGGCTGGTCGGTGTTCGGCGCGATCGTCCTCGCCTTCCTGATCGTCTTCGCCGTCTCGCTGATCGCCGGCCTGATCGGGGCGGCGCTGGGTGACGCCGGACGGGTGATCCTGCAGGCCGTCGCCAACGTGCTCACGGCGCCGGTTGCGGCACTCGTCTCGAGCATCCTCTTCTTCGATCTCGGCGGCGGCAGCGACGCCCCCGCCGCACCGGAGCCGGCAGCCCCCGCGGTCTAGAGCCCGCAGACCGCGTGCCGGCTCAGCCGTTCGGGTCGCAGGATTCGTCGCTGTCGCTGAGGCGGCCGAGCAGCTCGGAGAGCGTCTGGATCTCCTCCGCGCTGAGCGCCGCGCCGACGCGGCGCTCGACGGCTTCGACGTGCTCGGGCCAAGCCTCCTCGATCTTCGCGAGGCCCGCGTCGGTGAGGACCGCGTAGCTCACGCGCGCGTCCTCCTTGCACTCGCCCTTGCCCACCAAGCCCTGATCCTCGAGCCGGTCGAGGAGGCGCGTGATCCCCGACGGGGAGAGCTGCAGCTCGTTTGCCAGATCGATCCGGCGCATGCCCTGCTCGCCGACCCTCGAAAGGAGCAGCAGGCAACCGTAGTCATTGATCGTCAGCCCATGGCTGGCGACCAGGGCGCCACTGAGCTCGCGCGTGAGCGCAGCGTGAGCGCCAAGCAGGTTCCCGAACGCCTCCGTCGAGGGAAGTGTTTTAGTTGTCAACTGTTGTGTACTCAAGTTCCTCTGCTAAGATATTTGACAGGTCAACAAAGTCTAGCCCTCACGAAGGAGACATTCAATGACCACAGCACAAGCAGAGTCAACCATCCCGACCGGCACCTGGCAATCCGACTCGGTCCATTCGCGCGTCGGATTCTCGGTCAAGCACATGGTCGTGGCGACCTACCGAGCCGGCTTCGACGACTTCGACATCCGCCTCAGCGACGAGGACGGGGAGCCGAAGATCACCGGCGAGGCGAAGGTCGAGAGCATCGAGTCGCGCGACGAGACGCAGCGGGGGCACCTGCTCTCCCCCGACTTCTTCGATGCCGAGAACCATCCGGTGATCCGCTTCGAGTCGACCGAGATCCGCCACGGCGGCGACCAGCTCGTCGTCGAAGGCGATCTGACGATCAGGGGCGTCACCAAGCACGTCGTGGCCCATGGTGAGATCAGTGGCCCCGTCGTCGACATCAGCGACACGGAGAAGGTCGGCATCGATCTGGAGACGAAGGTCGACCGCACCGACTACGGCCTCAACTGGAACGCGCCGCTGCCCAAGGGCGGTTTCGCGGTCGAGAACGAGGTCACCCTCAGCGTCCACCTCGAGTTGGTGAAGGCGTAGCGATGAAGGTCCTCGGGATCTCAGGCAGCCTTCGCCGCGACTCCCACAACACCGCGCTCCTACGGGCGGCGGTGGAGCTGATGCCGCCGCCCGTAGAGCTCGAGATGTTCGAGGGCCTCAAGGCCGTCCCACCCTACGACGAGGACGACGACAAGGGCCGAGGTCCCGCCGGGGCCCGGAGGCTCCGCGACGCGATCGCCTCGGCCGACGCCATCCTGATCGCCACGCCGGAGTACAACCACTCGATCCCCGGCCAGCTCAAGAACGCCTTCGACTGGGCCTCGCGGCCGTTCCCGGACAACGCCCTGAAGGGCAAGCCCGTTGCCGTCGTCGGCGCCAGCACCGGCATGTTCGGCGCCGTCTGGTCCCAGGCCGAGGTGCGCAAGGTCCTCGGAGCCTCCGGTGCCCGGGTGATCGACGAGGAGCTTCCCGTCCCCCACGCGCACGAGGCCTTCACCGACGAGGGCAGGCTCGTCGACACCGAGCTTCGCGCCCACTACGAGGAGATCCTCGACCAGCTGATCTCCCTCGCCGAGCAGGCCGCCGAGCCTGAGCGCTTGGCCGCCTGATCACGCCGGGCCACCTGCCGCGGCTAGCCGGCTCGCTGGCGCCGGGCTTCGAACAGGATGACCGCGGCCGCCACGGAGGCGTTCAGCGACCCGACCCGCCCGGCGACCGGGATCGAGATCAGCTCGTCGCAGGCGTTCGCAACGCGGGGCCGTAGCCCGGACCCCTCGGACCCCAGTACAAGGACCGCGCGCCCGGACCAGTCGACTTCGGTGTATGCCCGCTCGGCCTCGGCGGAGGCACCGTAGATCCACGCCTCCCGGCGCTTGGCCTCGGCGAGCCAGTCCGCCAGGTTCCTGATGCGCGCCACCGGCAGGTGCTCGACCGCCCCCGCCGACGCCTTGCACGCGGCTGCCGTCACCGAGGCGGCTCGCCGCTCGGGGATCACCACGGCGGCGGCGCCGGCGACCTCGGCCGCGCGGCAGACGGCTCCGAGGTTGTGGGGATCCTGGATCTGGTCGAGGGCGACGACCAGGGCGTCCTCGCCGTCGAGCAGCTCCGCCGGATCGGCGTAGGGATAGGGATCGACCTCGGCGACGACGCCCTGGTGGTCGGGCGACCCGCAGAGGCGCTCGAGCTCCTCGGCCGGGGTGTCGGGAGCGCGCAGGACGCGGTGGACCCGGCGCCTGCCCCGCTCCGCCTCGGCCACCGGGCGCCGGCCGTAGATCAGCTCGCGCTCAGGCACCGCTAGCCGCGCCTGACGAGCCGCGCGCCCCCGGCCTCGTCGCGGACCTCCCAGCCCATCACCGAGAGCTCGTCGCGGAGCGCGTCGGCGCGCTCGAAGTCCTTCGCGGCCCTGGCCCGCTCGCGGTCTGCCAGCAGCTGCTCCGCCTCGGCGGGCGGCCCCTCCTCCTCGCTGAGCAGAGAATCGAGCCCGAGAAGCGGCAGGAGCTCGGCGAGCACCTCGCGCGCGCCGGGCAGCTCCCGCTTGTTCCCCTCCGCCACGATCTCGAAGACCACGGCGAAGGCCTGCGGCGTGTTGAAGTCGTCGGCGAGTGCGTCGAGGAAGGCCTGTCGCTTCTCGACCAGGAACGGGTCCGTCTCGCCGCCCGGCGCGTCCCGGAAGTAGTTGCGGATCCGCTCGACCCGGGCAGCCGCCTCCGTGAGCTGCTCGTCGGAGAACGCCAGGGGCTGGCGGTAGTGGCCGGAGGCGAGGTAGGCGGCCACCGTCTGCCCGCCGTAGCGTTCGATCGCCTCGGAGAGCTGGAAGATGTTGCCGACCGACTTCGACATCTTCTCCTCGTCGAGCTGGACCATTCCGTTGTGCATCCAGACACGGGCGAGCGGCAGGCCCCGAGCCGCCTCGGTCTGCGCGATCTCGTTCTCGTGATGGGGGAACACGAGGTCGATCCCGCCGCCATGGACCGCGAAGTCAGGGCCGAGCTCCTTCTCGGACATGGCCGAGCACTCGATGTGCCAGCCGGGGCGGCCGTCGCCCCACGGGGACGGCCAGGACGTGTCCTCGCCCTCCTTGTGGCCTTTCCAGAGAGCGAAATCGAGCGGGTCCTCCTTGAGCGAGGCCGTCCCGGCCTCCTCCCCCTGGTCCATCTCCTCGGGATCCCGGTTGGAGAGCTTGCCGTAGCCGTCGAAGCTCCGCACGCGGAAGTAGACGTCCCCATTCGCCTGGTAGGCATGCCCCGACGCGATCAGCGCCTCGATCAGGGAGACGATCTCCCCGATGGTCTCCGAGGCGAGAGGCTCGGCGTCGGGCCGGCCGAGCCCGAGCGCGTCGGTGTCGGCGATATAGGCGGCGGTCATCGCTTCGGCGTACTCCCCGGAGGGCCTGCCCGCCTCGCGCGCGGCATCGTAGATCTTGTCGTTGATGTCGGTGACGTTGATGACGAGCTTGGCGTCGAGCCCCTGGTGCTCCAGGAAGCGCTTCAGCAGGGTGAAGACGACGAACGGCCGCGCGTTCCCGATGTGGATCCGGCCGTAGACCGTCGGCCCGCACGCGTAGATCCCGACCTTGCCGGGATCGCGCGGCTCGAGCTCTCGGGTCTGGCCGCTGAGGGTGTCCTGGATGCGAATGCCCGCCACGCTGCGGATGCTATTCGCGCGCGGAAATGCGCATATTCCGCACGACACGGGAGATCACCGCAAAAGTTGTGAGCGGGAACACCCGTTCGGGACGATACCCTGCGCGGCCTTGACTCAGGCACCGCTTGAGGATCAGCGCTTACGCGCGGTGGAGGACGCGTTCGCATCGCTCCCCGACCGCTACCTGGGAGCCGATCCCGGCTTCCACGCTAGCTACCGCATAGAGCTGGATGACCTCGGGCTGAGCTGGGCGGTCGAGCTGACCGAGACCGACTGCGAGGTCACGGTCTCACCGAAGAGCGACCCGGACGTCGTGATCGGCACCGACGCCGCCACCTGGCTGGAGCTCCGCGAGGGCCAGCTCTCGGGGATGGACGCGTTCCGCTCACGGCGCCTCTGGGCCCGGGGAAACCTCGACCTCGCGGTCGCCTTCGAGGGTCACTTCAGGCTTCCCAACGGCCGTCCACCCCTGCTTCGCATCCACAAGGTGAAGGCCGGCAAAGCGCGTCTCTCGACGCTCACGGCCGGCGACGGGATCGAGACCGTGATCCTGATCCACGGCCTGGGCAGCAACAAGACGAGCTTCTTCGAGACCGTCTCCGCCCTCACCCCCGAGTACACGGTGCACGCGATCGACCTGCCCGGCTTCGGCTCATCGTCGAAGCCGCTGCGGGCGCCCTACGACTCGGCCTGGTTCGCCCGCGCGGTGTGCCGGTTCATGGACGCCCAGGGCATCAGCCGCGCGCACCTCGTCGGGAACTCGCTGGGAGGAAGGGTGGCCATCGAGGTCGGCCTGCAGTCTCCCGAGCGCGTTCAGAGCCTCAGCCTGCTCTGCCCCTCGATGGCCTGGCGGCGGCGGCGTCACTTCGTGCCCCTCGTCAGGCTGCTGCGGCCCGAGCTCGCTGCGATCCCCCACACCTTCGGGGAGGTCCTGGTGCGCCAGCAGTTCTGGAGCATGTTCTCCCGCCCCGAGCGGATCCACCCCTCCGCCGCCGACGTCGCGGTGGAGGAGTTCCTCCGCACCTACCGCTCCGTCAACGCCCGAGTCGCCTTCCACGCCTCCGCGCGCCACATTTACCTCGAGGAGCCCAAGGGCCCGAAGGGGTTCTGGAGCCGCCTGCGCGAGCTGGAGCCGCCGGCGATGTTCCTCTGGGGAGACGAGGACCCCCTGGTCCCTCTCGCCTTCTCCCGCTATGTCAGGGACGCTCTGCCGGACGCGCGCCAGGTCGTTCTCGAAGAGTGCGGCCACGTGCCCCAGGTTGAGCATCCCGTCGACGCGAACGCGCTCATCCACGACTTCACCGGGCATGCGCAGGCCTCAGCCGCGGAGCGCGCGGCCAGGCGCCTCGGCAGGGCCGCCCGCCGGCTCCAGGTCCGGATCAACGGCAACGGCAGCCCGAACGGCAACGGCAGCCAGAACGGCAAGAGCCCAGAGGTCACCGTCGACGCCGCCTAGGGTCGGTCGAGGGCTCCCGAAGGCTGGGCTACGGTGCGGTCGATTCGACCTAGAATCGGGCGGCCATGCCACAAAGCGGTGCAGGAACCGCTGCCCGGGCCGGTGAGGGGCAGAGCCAGAACGGAGGAGATCCGCGCCAGTCGCGCGCCCGCGGCTTCGGCCGGCCCTCGCTGCTGCGCCGCTTCTTCGACGAGGTCCAGAACCGGCTGACGGCTGATCTGGATGACCGCGATCCGGACTTCATCCGCGAGAACCTCTCCCTCTCTTGGCTGATCGCGAGCATCTGGTTCCGCGGCGAGGTCCGCGGCATGGAGCGGATTCCCGAGCGGGGCCCGGTCCTGCTCGTGGGCAATCACTCGGGGGGCACGATCACCCCGGACACGACCGTCTTCACCCTCGCCTTCAACACCTACTTCGGCGTCGAGCGGCCCTTCTACCAGCTCGCCCACAACCTGGTCCTGACCTCGCCGATCGGTCCCTATCTGCGCCGCTTCGGGACCGTCGCGGCCTCGCACGAGAACGCTCGGAAGGCGCTCGATTCCGGCGCGGCGGTGCTGGTCTACCCCGGCGGCGATTGGGAGGTGAACCGCCCGACCTGGGAGGCGAACCGGATCGACTTCGCCGGACGGAGGGGATTCGTCAAGCTGGCGCTCGACGCCGGCGTGTCGATCGTCCCCGTGGTCTCGGTCGGGGGCCAGGAGACGGCGATCTTCCTCACGCACGGCGAGAGGCTCGCCAAGCTGCTTCGCCTCGACAAGCTCCTCCGGCTGAAGACCCTGCCGGTCAACCTCTCGCTCCCCTGGATCATCAACGTCGGGGACTTCCTCGGACACCTGCCCCTGCCGGCGAAGATCACGGTGCAGGTGATGGAGCCGATCGACCTCCGCGAGCGCTACGGCCCCGATCCGGATCGAGACCTGATCTACGAGGACATCACCTCGCTGATGCAGGACCAGCTCACTGAGCTGGCGGCTGAGCGCCAGCTGCCGGTGATCGGATGAGCCGCGCATGAGGATCGAGCAGAGGGTCACGGTCGACGCACCGCGACATCTCGTCTGGGAGTACGTGACCGAGCCGGCCAACTATCCCGTCTTCATGGACGGGCTGACCCGGTGGGAGGTGGCCGGTGAACGCCACAAGGGCCTCGGCGCTCGCTACCGGATGCTGATCAGGGTCGGAGCCGCCGACGTCGGCGGCCTGATCGAGATCGTCGAGTGGCAGCCCCACGGCGACATGGCGTGGAGCTCCGTCACCGGCGTCGACCAGCGCGGCCGCTGGCGCCTGCGGGAGCTCGGCGACGGCAGGACCCGCGTCACCTTCCGGTTCGCCTACGGCGTCGCGGGCAGCGGCGTGGCCGGCTTGATCGCGGAGCGGGTAGCCTCGCGCCCGCTCGGCCGCCGCTTCCAGCAGTCGCTCATCAATCTGAAGGACGCGGTCGAGTCCCAGGCGCGGTCAGCGGCCGTCGGCGCCTGACTAGCCCGCCATCGGCTCGAGGCAGTAGCCGTAGGCGCTCATCGTGGTGGCCGGCCCGAAGTAGCCGAAGGCCGTCGAGGACCAGGTCCCGTCGGGATCGATGGCGCCACCGGCGAAAAACGCACTTCGCGACCCGTTGAAGCTGAAACCACCTGACGTCAGCGAGAGGCCCTCGGGGCAGGGCGGGGTCGTTGCCGTCGCCGACTGCCCCGCGAGGACCGGCACGGAGGACGGACACCTCGGTGAGCAGCGGGCCATCGTTCTTCACGCAATAGGCGATCGCCGTCAGCTCTCCGCCGTCGTGGCCGGCGGCGGAGGCGACGGCCTGCCATGCCGTGGGCGAGATCGCCCGTGACTCCGTCACGTAGTTGCCGCCGAAGGTCAGGTACGGCGTCGTGAAGTTGGTGCGCTGGAAGCCACCGGAGAACAGGTACTGGCCCCTCGGGCAGCGGGCGATTGCCGTGTTGGTCTCGTTCCGCCTGACGAAGACGGTCCTATGGGGCGACGAGGTCGGCACGAGTCCGCGGCCGCAGACGACCTGGATCGTCGCCTGCCGCGGGGTGGTCTCTGCCGGGTTCGGGTCGATCACCAGCGCGGTGACGTGATATCCGCGCTGGGTGCCGAGGCGCTCATAGGAGTGCGGATAGATGCCCTCGCCGTCAGCGCCGACGGACGGCGTGCTCGTCATCCCGCCGCCCAGCGGGTAGGTTCCCTTCGGGCAGCGGACCAGCAGCCGCCTTGCCTTGTCGGGCTCGCCGAGCCATGAGCTCCTGGTGACGAGCTCGAGCTCCCTCAGTGGACCTCTCCCCCCGCGCGATGAGCTCTCGTCTCCGGAATCACCCCGGCCCCGTACGTAGACGTCTCCGCCACTGGTGTCCAGGATGTATGTCCGGCCCCTGTCTCGCAGCGCGAAGCGGACCCGATTGCAGGAGCTGCGGCGCCTGATCACGTAGACGATGTCCTGGCGCTCGAGCGAGCCGAGGTCGGGGGCAACCGCCGCGTCGGGATGCGCCCAGTGGCGGATCAGCGAGGCCATCCGGCGCGGACCGGGGTAGCAGCCATCCTTGCTCGCGGCGCGCACGCCTCCCGCGACTTTGAAGGCCGCCTCGAGCTTACGCGTGGGCGGGTTGTGGCCGCCGGACCGGACGGCAAGCGCGCCGGGCGTGCAGGTGAGCAAGGCGGCCGCGACGACGATGGACGAGATCATCCATCTCATGACGGCAGATTGTCCTGCCTCTTGCGCCGATGAGGGAAAGAGGCCGTTGTCGCAGCGCCGGGGGACGGGCTAGAAGGTGCGCAGCCGGCGTCCGCCGACGTAGCGGGTACCGGCGGGCTCCCCGGGTGGGGCCTGCTCTGGGATGCGCAGGGGAGTGAGCTCGCCACCCTCCGGCTGCGCCTCCTCATCGGGGGCGCCCCCGGTGAGTGCCTCGTTCCGGGCTCGCTCGACCTTCTCCTGAACCTTCCGCTCGGCTCGGCGGCGGGCGGCCTCGACCCGCTCGTCCGCCTCACGCTGCAGCTTGACCGCCTCCTGGCTCAGGGTGGCCTCGGCCTCGGCGCGGGCGCGGGCCTCCGCCTCCCGGGCCACCCGGTCGGCGAGCCTGCGGACCCGGTCGTCGGATTCGCGGCGGGCCTCGTCGGCCGCCTCGCGCACCCTGCGCTCCATCTCCCGGCGCAGGCGATCGGTCTTGGTCCTCTCGCCCTCCGCCGCGTCCTCAGCCCGCTCCTCCGCGGCGATCGCCCGCTGCTCGGCCTCGTTCAGGCGTGAGCTGAGCTCCTCCAGGCGCCGCTCGGCCTCCGCCGCGCGGTCCAGGGCCTCCTGGACGCGGTTCTCGGCGCGCTCGCGCGCCTGCGTGATCGCGCTCTCGGCGCGCTCGCGGGCCTCCTCCTTCAGCCTTTCGATCGCCTCCTCGGCGCTTTGCCGGGAGGTGTTGCGCTCCTCCTCCGCCGCGGCCGCGCGAGCCTCTGCCCGCCTCATCCGCTCCTCGAGCTTGGAGAGGTGGTCCTTGGCGCGCTGCTGGGCCGCGGCGGCGTGCTTCTGCAGGTCCGCCGTCCGCGAATCGGCCTGGCGCTGCCGCTCCTGCGCCTCGGCCAGAGCGCCCTCGAGGTCGGTGACCCGGCCCTCGGCTTCGCCCGCGCGTCGCCCGGCCTCCTGAATCGCCTCACGCGCCTTCGCGGTCGCGCGCGCCTCGATCCGCTTGGTGTGCTCGATCGCCTCCCTGGCGCTCGCTCGCGACTCCTCGGCCGCCGCCTGGGCGACGATCGCCTCGTTCCGCGCCCGCTCCTCCCGGTCGCGAAGCTCCTTGATCAGCTCGGCGGCCTTCGAGCGAAAGCGGTCCGTCGCCGCGCGGGCCTGCTCGACCTCGGCGCGGATCTCGTCCATATCCGTGGACAGCGCGGGATTGTCGTCCGTCGCGGCCTCGTCGTCACCGGCGTCATCGATCGGCTCAGGGCGCTCGGTCTCGGACAAGGCAGCTCAGCCTCCAGTAGCTCGGGTCGACTAGTCGGCGCGCTGGTGCTCCGCCAGCTCGCGCTTCAGGACCTTACCCGTCGCGTTGCGAGGAAGCTCGTCGACGAAGACGATCTCGCGCGGGACCTTGTACCGAGCGAGATTCGCCTTGACGTGGCCCTTCAGGTCGTCCTCGCTGACGTCGGAGCCCTCGGCCTTGACGACGAAGGCACGCAGCCGCTGCCCGAACTGCTCGTCGTCGACGCCGACCGCGGCCGCCTCCGCGACGGCCTCGTGGTCGGACAGCAGGTCCTCGACCTCGCGCGGGAAGACGTTCTCCCCGCCGGAGACGATCATCTCGTCGTCGCGGCCGTCGATGAACAGCCGGCCGCCCTCGTCGAAGTGACCGACGTCGCCGGAGGAGAGCAAGTCGCCCAGGTGCTCCTTGTCGCCACCGCCCGTGTAGCCCTCGAAGGCCAGCTGGTTGCCGATGAAGATGCGGCCGGTCTCGCCCTGAGGGACGTCGTTGCCGTCCTCGTCGACGATGCGGATCACGGTCCCCCGTGGAGGCCTGCCGGCGGTGCCGGGGGCCGCGCGCATGTCCTCCGGGGTTGCGACCGTGGCCCAGGCGACCTCGGTCGAGCCGTAGAGGTTGTAGAGGTTGTCGCCGAACTCGTCCATCCAGTTCGTGGCGAGCTCGCCGGGAAGGGCTGAGCCGCTGGCGGCGGTCACCTCGAGGGCGGAGAGGTCATAGCGGCGCTTCACCTCCTCCGGCAGGGAGAGGATGCGCTGCATCATCACGGGGACCACGGCGAGCACACGCGCGCGGTGCTCGGCGGTCGCCTGGAGGGTGTCCTCGGGGTCGAACTTCGCCCGCAGCACCATGGTCGCGGCCGTCGGCAGGCTGAGCATGAAGTGCAGGAACCCCCACGAATGGAACAGCGGCGCGGCGATCATCACCGTCTCCCGGGAGCGCCGAGGGATCTTCGAGAGCAGGGCGGCGACCGAGCTGAGCCCCTCGGGCTGGCTGCGCTGCGCTCCCTTCGGCGTCCCGGTCGTCCCGGACGTGAGGATGATGTAGCGGCCATGCTCGGGGGGCGGATCGAGGTCCTCGCCGTGCGAGCTCGAGATCATCTCCTCGAGGGTCGTCTGGTCGGTGCCGTCCCTCTCCTCCCAGGCGACGAACTGCCGCATCCCCTTGCTGGCGTCGGAGAGCAGCTCCGTGAACTCCTGGTCGTAGATCAGCGCCGCCGGGTGCTCGCGCTCCATGACGTCGGCGAGCTGCGGCCCGGCGAAGGCGGTGTTGAGGTAGAGGGCGACGGCTCCGAGCTTGGCGGAGGCCATCGTCGCCTCGATGAAGTAGCGGTGGTTGCGGCACATGATCGCGACGCCGTCGCCGGGGCCGACGCCCTCATCGCGCAGCGCGCGCGCCAGCGCGTTCGAGCGCTGGTGGGTCCGCTCCCAGGTGAGCGTGCCGGCCTCGTCGACGATCGCGATCCGGTCCGGATCCGTGATCGCGTTGGCCGCGGACCCGAGGGCCGGAGAGGCCCCCCAGCGCACGTAGCGCTCGGCGACCTTGGCCAGCTTGTCCGGACGGATCGGACGGACGAGACCGACGTCGTTGAACACCCGCAGCTCGAAGATCGCGTCACCGAGCAGCGTCGGCACCCTCGAGGCTATGTCCGTCAACCCCTCTCTCAGCCGGTCCTGCGCCATCCCGCACAAGCTTATGCCCACGTGCGAGCCGAGGGAGGCACGTCAGGCCCTCTGAAGCTCCTCGCCGGTGTCGACGAGAGCGACCGCCATGCAGGCGATTCCCTCACCCCGCCCGATCGCGCCCATCCCCTCGTTCGTCGAGGCCTTGACGCTCACCGGAGCGGAAAGGACGCCCGCCAGCAGGGAGGAGATCTCGGCCTTGTAGGGCGCGAGCTTCGGCTGCTCGCAGATGACCGTCGCGTCCACGTTGGTGACCGCTCCCGGCATCCGGCCGATCACGATCCGGAGCAGGTCGATCGAGTTGGCGTCGCGCCACTGCTCCTCGTCGTCCGGGAAGAGCTCGCCGAGGTCGCCGAGGCTGCAGGCGCCGAGCAGGGCGTCGATCACGGCGTGGGTCAGGACGTCGGCGTCGGAATGGCCCACCAGTCCGCGGTCGTGCTCGATCTCCACCCCGCCGATCACCAGCCGCTCGCCCTCGACCAGGCGGTGGCTGTCGTAGCCGAGGCCGACCCGCAGCGCCATCAGGCTCCGGCCCCGCCCCGGTCCGCCACCTCGGCAGGGTCGACTCCGGTGCGGCCGATCGGCTCCGCCCTCCGGTTGCGACGCTCGAAGACGGTGATTCGCTCGACCCCGAGCCCCCCGAGGAACTCCATCGCCGCCTCATAGCCATAGCCGACCTGCTCCGGAGCGTGTGCATCGGAGGAGAGGGCGAACTCGGCCCCCACCTCGACGCACATCTCGGCGAAGGCGCGCGACGGGTAGATCTCCCCCACCGGCTTGCGCAGGCCCGCGGTCGAGACCTCCACGGCGATGCCCGACTCGGCGATCGCCTCGACGGCGGGCTCGTAGTAGAAGCGAGGGTCGCGCTCCGGGACCGGCCGGCCCCTGCCCCAGACCTTGACCAGGTCGGGATGGGCGAGGATGTCGAAGAGCCCCGAGCGCGCCGCCTCTGTGAGCGTCTCGAAGTACCGGCTCCAGACCCGGTCTGGGTCGCCCTCGGCCTCCCAGACGTCGTAGCCCTCGTGGTCGACGGCGCGGGCCCCCAGGAAGTGGACCGAACCGACCACGTAGTCGAAGTCGCGGCCGTCGAGCAGGCTCGCCATCCGGTCCTCTGTGCCGGGGATGAAGTCCGCCTCGATCCCGAGGCGCAGGGAGGTCGTGCGGACGAAGTCCGCGTAGGCATCCAGGTCGTCCGTCGCCTGCTCCTTCCAGAAGGGGTGGTCCCAGACCTCGAGCGCCTGTGCGAAGCGATAGACGTGCTCCGAGACGCCGAGCTCGGCGATCCCGTGCTCCTCGGCGGCCGCCAGGTAGCGGTCGACGTTCTCGACGGTGAAGTGCTCGGCGGCGCTCGCCTCCAGGTCGTCCTGGCGCAGATGGAGGTGGTAGTCGGTGAGCATCGAGACCAACGCTACCCAGGTGCGCCTCTAGAGTCCCGCCCCGTGCCCGCCAAGCTCGCCATCGTGCTCGCGGCCTTCGCGATCGGGGTCGGGCTCGCCGAGCTCGTCGGCGCCAAGAACCTGGGCACCGCGTTCGGCGTGGGACAGCTGACCTTCGCGGCCGCGCTCGTCTACGTGCTGATCAGGCGCTGATCTCGGCTCAGAACTCGATCCGCGATCCGATGATCACGGTTCGGTCTCGCGGCAGCTTGAAGTAGTCCGCCGGTTCGGCGGCGATCACGGAGGTGGCCAGGAACAGGCGCTTTCGCCACTGACGCATCCCGGGCCGGCCGGTGGGCTTGAGCTCGACCTTGGAGAGGAAATACGAGGCCTCGTCAGGCTCCAGCGGGCATTCGACCCCCGCCCGTGCGATCAACCTGAGCAGACCCGGCACGTCGAACTCCTCGAAGTAGCCGTGCTTCGCGGAGACGAAGGTGATGCCGTCGTCCTTGTAGCCGAGGTCGTCGATCTCGAGCCGGTCCGCGTCGCGAACCCGTGGTACCGGCAAGGTGTCGAGCGAGAGAATCAGGGCGTGCTGGCTGAGGGAGTGCACGTGGTCCACGCTGGTTCGCATGGAGAGCGGCGCGGTCTCCTTGCCGCGGTTCATGAAGACGGCGGTGCCGGGCACCCGCATCACCGGCGGATCCATCGCGCGTAGCTCCTCGACGAATCCCTGGAGCGGACCTTCGATCCGCACGCGCTCCGCCGTGATCAGCTCACGGCCGCGGAACCAGGTCGTCATCACCGTGAAGACGACCATTGCGATGATCAGCGGCAGGTAGGCGCCATGCCCGATCTTGGTCAGGTTGGCTCCGAAAAACGCCAGGTCCACGACCAGGAAGCCGGTCGCGCCGGCGACCGCGAGCCAGAGCGGGCGATTCCAGCGGTGGCGCACGATCACGAAGAAGAGGATCGTCGTGATCGTGATCGTCCCGGTCACCGCCATGCCGAAGGCGAACGCGAGCTTGGCCGAGGTCTGAAAGCCGACCACGAGCGCCAGCACGGCGATCCCCACCAGCAAGTTGATCACCGGGATGTAGACCTGGCCGATCTCGCGCTCGGAGGTGTGGATCACGCGCAGGCGCGGCAGGTAGCCGAGCTGAGCGGCCTGGTGCGAGATCGAGAACGCACCCGAGATCACCGCCTGAGAGGCGATCACCGTCGCGGCGGTGGCGAGGATGACCAGTGGGATCTGACCCCCGTGCGGCATCAGCCGGAAGAAGGGAGCGCCGATCGCACTCGGGTCATCGAGGATGAGGCCGCCCTGCCCGAGGTAGCTCAGGATGCAGGCGGGGAAGACGAGCAGCAGCCAGGCGCGGGTGATCGCCGGTCTGCCGAAGTGGCCCATGTCCGCATAGAGGGCCTCGACCCCGGTGATCGCGAGGACGACGGCGGCGAGCGACAGGAACCCCGTCCATCCACTGTCGAAGAGGAAGTCCAGGGCATACGTGGGCGAGAGCGCCCGGAGCACGTCGGGATGCATCGTGATCCCCCGGATGCCCAGGGCGGCGATCGTCGTGAACCAGAGGACCATGATCGGCCCGAACATCCGACCGACGGCGCCGGTGCCCAGCCTCTGCACCGCGAAGAGGACCACGATGATCGTCGCGGTGATCGGCACGATGAAGCTGTCGAGCGATGGCTCGATCACCTTCACGCCCTCTACCGCAGAGAGCACCGAGATCGCCGGCGTGATCATGCTGTCGCCGATGAACAGCGCGGCGCCGAAGACCCCGAGTCCGGCCAGCAGGTATTTGGTGCGCGGATGGAGGCCGCGAGCCACCTGGCGGACCTGGGCGATCAGAGCCATGATCCCGCCCTCGCCGTGGTTGTCCGCTCGCATGACGAGGAGGACGTACTTGAGGGTGACGATGATCGTCACGGACCAGAAGATCAGGGAAACGACGCCGAAGACGCTGTGGACGCTCGCCTCGACCGGGTGAGGGTCGCTGGGGTTGAAGACCGTCTGGATCGTGTAGATCGGGCTCGTTCCGATGTCGCCGAAGACCACCCCGAGAGCCGCGACGACCAGCGCCGCCCTCGCGCCCTCCCGCGTCCTCTGAGCTGACATCTCGCCGAGCCTACGCCTGGGTCGACGACGAGCTAGCCGCGCTCCCGCAGGAGCAGATCCGCCACCCGGCGGTCGAACGGCGTCGTCACCTTGATGTTGTCCGGCGAGGTGGAGTGGATCAGGACCCTGCCGCCCCGGCGCTCGACCAGCATCGCGTCGTCGCTGGCGGCCGGCAGGGAATCGGGATCGGCCAGGGCCTCTCGCAGGGCCTGCGTCCGGAAGGCCTGCGGCGTCTGCACGGCCCAGAGCCCGGACCGGTCCAGCGTGCGCTCGACCTCCCCTCCCGCACCCGCCCGCTTGACCGTGTCGGTGACGGGCGTCGCGGCGATCACGCCCGAAGCGCCCTCCTCCGCGGCGAGCTCCTCCACCAGCGCGTCGATCAGACCCGGCGTGACGAGCGGCCGGGCGGCGTCGTGGACGACCACGATCTCGCCCATGCACAGCGACAGCGCGTTGGCGACGGACTCGGAGCGATGCTCGCCGCCGGCCACGGCGACGAGACCGCGCTCGGAGACGAACTCGTGGTGGACCGGCGGAGCGGCGACGACGATCTCGCCGATCGTGCTCGCCGCGCGGAACGCGTCGAGCGACCACTCGATCATCGGCCGCCCGGCGAGCTCGACGAAGGCCTTCGGGCCGCCGGCCCCGAGTCGCTGCCCGGAGCCGGCGGCCGCGATCACGGCCGATGCGGAGGGGCCCGCCTTTCTAGGCGGTCGCCTGTGCGGCGCCGAAGCGCTCCTCCAGCAGCTCGTCCAAGTAGGCCTCCGCGCCGTCCTCGTCCTTGTCGAGGGCGTACATGAACTCCGAGGCGAGGATCTTCTTGGCGCGGGTGTACATCTGCTTCTCGCCGGTCGAGAGTCCCTTCTCCCATTCGCGGATGGCGAGGTTGCGAACCACCTCGGCGAGCTCGTAGACGTCGCCCGTCTTGATCTTCTCGCGATTGTGCTTGAACCGGCGGTTCCAGTTCTTCGGCATCTCGGAGACCTCGTCGGTGAGGACCCCGATCACCTTCTTGACCTGCTCTTCGTCGATCACGCGCCTCAGCCCGGCGCGGCTGGCGTTCTCGCAGGGGACCATCACGGTCATGTTGTTGTGGAGGATGTTGATGGTCAGGTAGTCCCGCTTCTCGCCCATCAGGTCCTTCGTCTCCTTCTTCAGGACCACGCCCGCACCGTGGTGCGGATAGACGACGTTGTCGCCGACCTCAAAGTGAATGACAGGCACCTCTATCTCGAGGTCGGCAACCGACGCGTCGTCCATAACCTCCTCTGCTATTAGCTCTGGAATGGGTCTCTCCTTTCTTCGAGACGGCCCGACGGGGCCATCAGCTCTGCAAGTAGCGGTCGACCGGATCGACCTCCTGAAGCCTGCGCAGGCCCTCCCGGATGTCCCTGGCGCGCCCCGCGCCCACACCCTCGACGGCCTCGAGGTCGTCGTCGCTGGCGGCCAGGACCTCGTCGAGTCCGCCGAACTCCTGGATGATCCGCTGCACCACCAGCTTCGGCAGGCGCGGAATTCGCCCGAGGACGCGGTAGCCGCGAGGCGACACCGGGAAGTCGAGCGTCGAAACCTTGCGGTCGTAGCCGAGCAGCTCGGCGAGGCGGCCGAAGTCGAGCAGGTCCTGATGGGGCATGCGTGCGATCGCGGAGCTGGTGGTCGAGAGGTTCTCCTCGGTGTCATCGACCGAGTAGTCGCGGATCAGCGCGGCCTTGTCGGCGGCGACGCCAACCATCGTCTCCTCGAGCTGCATCTCGATCAGCCGCCCCTCGGTGCCGAGCTCGACGATGTAGCGCTCGACCTCGACCGCCATGCGCGTCACCAGCTCGGCGCGTTGGAGGACGGAGAGCACGTCGTGGAGAACCGACCCGCCCTCGAACTCGAGCTGGGTCAGCCGGGTCGAGACGGAGTCGAGCCGGGCGCGGTACTTGTCGAGCGTCGCGAGACCCTGGTTCGCCTTGGCCAGCACGGCGGGGATGTCCTGGAGGATGTACTTCATCCCGCCCAGGTAGAGGGAGACGACGTCGCGGCGCTCGGAGACCGCGACGACGAGCGCGTCGGTCTGCTTCGAGACGCGCTCGGCGGTGCGGTGGCGGGTGCCCGTCTCCGACGAGAGGATTGTCGGGTCCGGCATCAGCTGGACGTTGGCGCAGACGATCTTGGTCGCCTGCTCGTTCAGGACGATGGCCCCGTCCATCTTCGCCACCTGGTAGAGCAGCGCCGGGGTGTAGTCGATGTCGAGATTGATGCCCCCCGAAAAGAGGAAGGAGACGTCCTCTGGGTCTCCGATGACGATCAGCCCGCCGGTGCGCGAGTGGACGATGTTGTCGATGCCCTCCCGCAGCGCGGTACCGGGGGCAACGATGTCGAGGGCGCGGAGAAGCCGCGGATCCTGTCGCGCCTCCAACTCCTGTAGCTCGTCGCCGGGAAGCGCAGACGCCATCGGGAATGATGAAAGCAGAAACAAAACTCGCTTGATCTACGGCGAAATCCGTGTGGAAAGGTCGGGTTAGCGGTTGTCAAGTGCGGTTGTGGCGGGCGGGTCCTGCGCCGGGACCAAGGCTTCTGGCGGGCGGGTCCTGTCGCGGAATTGCACCGCGGATCGAGGCATCGGCGGGCGGGTCCTGTCGCCGAATCGCGCGGCGGATCGAGGCATCTCACCGCCGACGCGATTCGGCGCCACCCGCCCGACAGCCGCTAGGCGGCACGGCGAAGCTGACCTGCCCGGCGCGAGCCGCCTGACAACGCTGCCTTCAGACTGGCGACCGGGGCGAGGCCGGGGATTGGCTGGTCTCCGGGTGGTGGGCCCAGGACGCGGTCGAGGCCGAACTTGCGGGCCTCCGCGACGCGGCGGTCCCCGTGGGCGACGTAGCGGACCTCGCCGGTCAACCCGATCTCGCCGAAGCAGGCGAGGGGCTTGCCGTCCGTCTCGAGGGAGCGACCGGAGTGGGCCGACGCGACTGCCAGGGCGATGGCGAGGTCGGCGCCCGGCTCGTCCACCCGGATGCCCCCCGCCACGTTGACGAAGACATCGGCTGAGGAAAGAGCCACGCCCGCATGTCGAGTCAGCACCGCCAGGACGAGTCCCAGCCGGTTGCGATCCACGCCCGTCGCCGTGCGGCGCGGCGGGACGATCTCGGTCGGCGCCACCAGTGCCTGCACCTCGACCAGCAGCGGGCGCGTCCCCTCCATCGCGCAGAGCACGACCGATCCGGGGGCCGGCCTGGCCTCGCCGACGAAGCGCGCCGATGGGTCCGCGACCTCCACGAGGCCGCCCTGCCGCATCTCGAAGACGCCGACCTCGCTGGTTGCGCCGAAGCGGTTCTTGAGCGCGCGCAGCGTGCGGAAGGTCCGCTCCCGCTCGCCCTCGAAGTGCAGGACGCAGTCGACCAGGTGCTCGAGGGCGCGCGGCCCCGCCAGCGAGCCCTCCTTGGTCACGTGGCCGATCAGGATCAGGGTGACGTCGAGCCGCTTCGCCGTCTCGAGCAGGGCCGAGGTCGCCTCGCGGACCGCGCCCACGCTGCCCGGCGCGGCGTCCGGGATCGCCAGCGTCTGAACCGAGTCGATCACGCAGGCGGCCGGGCGCTCGGACTCCAGGGCCGCCAGCACCGACTCCAGCGAGGGCTCGGCGAGCATCGGCACCGAGAGCGCCGCCTCCCCGAGCCGCTCCGCGCGCCGTCTGACCTGGGCCGCCGACTCCTCGCCTGAGACGTAGAGGACGTCGTTGCCCGCCGCCGCGATGTTGGCGAGGGCCATTCCGGCCAGCGTGCTCTTGCCGATCCCCGGGGCGCCGCCGAGCAGGACCAGCGAACCGGGGACCAGGCCTCCCCCGAGGACACGGTCGAGCTCGGCGATGCCGGTGCCGAGCCGCTCCGAGCGCTCCGACTCGACGTCGCGGAGCGGGACCGGCTTCGGCCCGCTGGCGCGGCGGCGGCCCCCGCCCCGGCTCGCGCGCGCGGCGGGGGCGCTCACCTGCTCGAGCGTGTTCCAGGCGCCGCAGCCGGAGCACTGCCCGGTCCAGGTCAGCGCGGAGTGCCCGCACTCAGAACAGCGGTATGAAGCGGCTTTCCCGGCCATCCACCCAGGCTAGGGATGGGTCCTGACGCCTCCCGCGCGGGATGTGACCATGATGTGGAACCTGACTTCCGCATCCGAGCATCGGGGTCAACTACGGATGCGGGACCACTTCGGCGCGAAGACAATCCACCCACAGCGAGAGCTACTGCATCGATGGCCTGGGGCTGGTTCGCCGTCGTGGTGGTGCTGGCCGTCTTCAACACCGTGCTCGGCGAGGAGCTGCTCTTCCGGGGACTGCTGCTGCCCCGAATGCAGGGCGTCTTCGGGAGGCGCGACTGGGTCGCCAACGGGGCGCTGTTCGCGCTCTACCACCTGCACCAGCCGTGGAGCATCCCGTCGTCCTTCGTCGACGGGATCTTCCTGCTCGCCTACCCCTCGCGACGGTTCCAGAGCGCGTGGATGGGGATCATCGTGCACTCGGCCCAGAGCGTCTTCATCATCATCGCCGTCCTCACCCTGGTCGCCTAGATGTAATCCTGAGCCCGCTGCCGGGGGCTGGGGCCGATCGCGAGCGCAAGGGGCCGAGGCGGCCTCGCTCCAGCTAGCCGGGGCTGTTCGGGAACG
This sequence comes from uncultured Solirubrobacterales bacterium, assembly GCA_963833375.1. Classification (GTDB taxonomy): domain Bacteria; phylum Actinomycetota; class Thermoleophilia; order Solirubrobacterales; family 70-9; genus DASUPK01. The sequence continues at coordinate 276,536 of CAWHXR010000010.1, read as the reverse complement.
GCGCCCCTGCGAAGAAGACGAACCAGATCATGAAAGCGATCATCGAGACGATCGCCGTCGCCACGAACAGCCTCTCGACCGGGTCGCTGCGCTCGTGGCCTGGCTTGTAGGGCGTGTCGCGCATGCTCCGGTTCCACGGGTCTCGCGCCCCGCGGCGACCGCCCTGCTCTCGCGCGAGCATGCGACCCCGGATCCAGGATGCGATCAGCAGCAGGCCGTAGTAGGACACCAGGATCCCGGTGCCGATGAAGGCGGCGACTGGTCCGGTGACGGCGCCGGTCTTCCCGTAGACGTGCGAGGCGATGTAGATCCAGAACAGCGGCACCCCGAACCCGATCAGCAGGGCGCCGACCAGGGTGAACGCGGTCGAGCCGGTACCGAGAAGGACTCTCCTGATCGCTGTCAGAACTGTGGCCATCCAACCTCCATCCCTGGCGCGGCGGCGCCATAAACGAGGTTAGCGAGCGGGCTCGGCCGCCAGATATCGCAAGTCGCGCTCCGGGTCGATGCCCCAGCGCCCCGCTGCGTGGGCGAGCTGATCGCTGACCGGCCAGCGGTCGGGGCGCTCGTCGCCGGTGTGGTCCGGCGTCGCCCCCTTGAGCCCCATGCAGCCGGCGTTGTCGCCGATCGTCCGGATCTCGCCCAGGTCGTCGTCGGTCAGCCGCCGCTCGGCCGGGAGCGCCGCGAGCTCGGCCCGTTTCTCCTCGATTGGCCGCGCGTCCTCGCCGATCTCCTGGATCAGGGTCGGCACAACGCACTCGACGGCGTCATGAGCGAGGTTCCACTGGCAGGCGAGCTGGATCGGGGTGAGATCCGCCCGCTCGGCGATCGGCCGCAGGCGATCCAGCTTGGCGCGACCCTCGGCGATCCAGCCCTCCGGCCTGAAGGAGCGATGGTCCCCCTGCGGCAGCTCGGTCCGCGGCGTGACGTCGTCCCAGAAGATGCCGCCGTAGTCGACCACCCGGGTGATCACGCGGACGCCATGCCTGGCGGCGGCATCGAGGCAGAGCTCCCCGGGCCAGGGCTCGAAGGGGTTGAGGATGATCATCGCCCAGTCGATCGTCTCGCCGAAGCGCTCGAAGCAGCGGACCAGGTCGAGGGTGAAGCCGTTGGCCGGGCCCGGGGCGACCCCGACCGCATCGGCCAGCCCGGCTTCGCGCAGGGCCGCCATCCCCTCCCAGACCTGCTCACTCTCGTACCCGGTCCGGTCCGGGTTGTGGAGCAGGAGGACGTCGAAGCGATCCTGGCCGAGCCGCTCCAGGCTCCGCTCGGCGGCCATCCTCAGGTAGCCGGCGTACTCGGCGGCCGGGCGGAGCGAGGGGCTGGTGAACCGGGGGAAACCGCGGGGGCCGTCGCGCTCGCCCTCGTAGAAGTCGTGGCCGACCGCTCCGACCAGGCTGTAGGAATCGCGGTCCACGGGGGCGAGGGCGCGGCCGAGCAGCGAATCGGCCTCACCGGCGCCGTATGCATCGGCCGTCAGCACGGTGTCGATGCCGTCCCCGGGACGCAGGAGCGCCTCGAGCCGCTCAGGCTCGATCGCCTCGCCGAAGCGCAGGTAGCGCCCCCCGCTCCAGCTTCCGATCGCCTGATTGCCGGGCTCTCGCATCGCCCGGAAACGCTACCGGGCCGCGCTGGGCGGCCCGGGCGTGGCTACTTGCTGTCCTCCGAGCTGGACTCGGGATCGCCGCCGTCGCCCGAGTCCTCGTCGGCGTCCTTCTTCGCACCGACGCCGACCTTCTCCGGCTCCTTCTTCGCCGGGCGCTTGCGCGGCTTGACGATCTTCAGCTTCAGCGGGTGGTCTTCCTCGTCGCCCTTCGCGTCCCGCTCGACCTGGACCGTCGAGCCGGGGGTCATCTGACCCGCCTTCAGGACCTCGTCGGCGAGCGGGTCCTCGACGTAGCGCTGGATCGCCCGGCGCAGCGGGCGAGCGCCCATCGCCGGGTCCCAGCCCTTGTCCACGAGGAGCTCCTTGGCGTCCTTGCTGAGGTCGAGCTGGAGCTCGTGCTCGGCGACCTGCGTCCGGACGCGCTCGACCATCAGGTCGACGATCTCCATGATCTCGTCCTTGCTCAGCTTGTGGAAGACGATCACCTCGTCGATCCGGTTGAGGAACTCCGGACGGAAGACCTTCTTCAGGTCGCCCATGATCCGCGACTTCATGTCCTCGTAGGTGACGCCGGTCTCGTCGGAGATCGCGAAGCCGAGGGGTGTGTTGCGGGCGATGTCCTGCGCCCCGATGTTCGAGGTCATGATCACGATCGAGTTGCGGAAGTCGACCGTCCGTCCCTGGGCGTCGGTGAGCCTGCCGTCCTCGAGGATCTGCAAGAGGATGTTGAAGACGTCGGGGTGCGCCTTCTCGATCTCGTCGAGGAGCAGCACGGAGTACGGCTTGCGCCGCACGGCCTCGGTCAGCTGGCCCCCCTCGTCGTAGCCGATGTAGCCGGGGGGCGACCCGACCAGGCGCGAGACCGCGTGCTTCTCCATGTACTCGGACATGTCGATGCGCACCATCGCCTCCTCGTCGCCGAACAGGAACTCGGCGAGCGTGCGCGCCAGCTCGGTCTTGCCGACCCCCGAGGGGCCGAGGAAGATGAAAGAGCCGGCCGGGCGCTTCGGGTCCTTGATCCCGGCGCGCGAGCGGCGGATCGCCTTCGAGACGGCGGTGATCGCCGGCTCCTGGCCGATCACGCGCTTGTGCAGCTCGTCCTCCATGCGGACGAGCTTCTTCGACTCGGCCTCGGTCAGCTTGAAGACGGGGATGCCGGTCCACATCGCGACGATGTCGGCGATCTCCTCCTCGCCGACCTCCGGGCGCTCGCCACCCTCGCCCGAGGTCCACTCGTGCTCGAGCTCCTTCTTCTTGTTGGTGAGGCGGCGCTCCTGGTCGCGCAGGTTGGCGGCCTTCTCGAACTCCTGGGCGTCGATCGCGGCCTCCTTCTCGCGCCGCGTCGTCTCGATCTCCTCCTCGAGGTCGCGGTACACGGGGGGCTGCGTCATCGACTTGATGCGCATCCGGGAGGCGGCCTCGTCGACGAGGTCGATCGCCTTGTCGGGCAGGAAGCGGTCCGAGATGTAGCGGTCGGCGAGCTCCGCGGCGGCCTCGAGCGCGTCGTCGGTGATCTTCACGCGGTGGTGCTGCTCGTAGCGCTCGCGCAGCCCCTCGAGGATCTTCACGGTCTCCTCGGTGGAGGGCTGCTCGACCTTGATCTGCTGGAAGCGGCGCTCCAGCGCGGAGTCCCGCTCCAGGTACTTGCGGTACTCGTCGAGCGTGGTCGCGCCGATCGTCTGCAGCTCGCCGCGGGCGAGGGCCGGCTTCAGGATCGAGGCGGCGTCGATCGCACCCTCGGCGGCACCGGCGCCGACCAGGTTGTGGAGCTCGTCGATGAAGAGGATGATGTCGCCGCGCTGGGTGATCTCCTTCATCACCTTCTTGAGGCGCTCCTCGAACTCGCCGCGGTACTTGGAGCCCGCGACCAGGGCGGCCAGGTCGAGCGTGTAGATCTGCTTGTTCTTGAGCAGCTCGGGCACCTCGCCGTTGGTGATCCGAGCGGCGAGACCCTCGACGACGGCGGTCTTGCCGACGCCGGGCTCACCCAGCAGCACCGGGTTGTTCTTGGTGCGGCGGGAGAGGATCTGCATGATCCGCTCGATCTCGATCTCGCGGCCGATCACCGGGTCGAGCTTGCCCTCCGCCGCCAGCTTGGTCAGGTTGCGGCCGAACTGATCGAGCAGCTTCGAGGACTTCTTGCCCTCGCCGCCGCCCGCTCCGGCGGCGCCCTGGCGGCGGCCGCCGGGGCCGGAGAGCATCCGGATGACCTCGTTGCGGATCTTCTCCGAGTCGGCGTCGAAGTCGAGCAGGATGCGTGCGGCGACGCCCTCGTTCTCGCGGACCAGGCCGAGCAGGATGTGCTCGGTGCCGATGTAGTTGTGGCCCAGGGAGAGGGCCTCGCGCAGCGCCAGCTCCAGCACCTTCTTGGCGCGCGGCGTGAAGGGGATCTGGCCGGCGGTGACCTCCTCGCCGGAGCCGACGATGCGGACCACCTGCGAGCGGACGCGCTCGACCGTGATGTCGAGGGACTCGAGCACGCGCGCGGCCAGGCCCTCCTCCTCGCGGAGAAGGCCCAGCAGGATGTGCTCGGTGCCGATGTAGTTGTGCTTGAGAGTCCGCGCCTCCTCCTGGGCGAGGACGACTACCTGGCGGGCTCTCTCTGTGAATCTCTCGAACATTCAGTCAGTTGCTCTCTGGTCTATCAATCAGTCCGGTTGGGTCTACGTTGCGGTCGAAGGTTTGGCTCTGGGTTAAGTCGAGGGACGAGGTCAGGGGACGCAGACTGTCCGGGGGTCCTATCCGTATCGGCTCCTGGCTGCCGATCTGTGATCTGACCTCCGGTTCTGTCGGGGGACGGCGAAGCCAAAGTATAGCCACGGCCTTTCCCGGGCCAGGCACCGCGTAGGCACAGAATCGGAAGTCCCTGCAAGGTGCGGCAAGGAACCGCCGTCCCCCGGCCCCATCAGTTCCTCCGGAAGCCGAACTCCGCGACGACGGTGATCCCGTCCGGCTGGTCCGGACCGATGGGAGTGCCGCGGGCCCCGGCCACGCCGAGCTCGTCGAATCTGGGCTTGAGCAGGTACATCCGGTGGATCGCGCTGTCCATCCAGGCCTGAACCACCTGCTCCGGGCGCGACGGCCTTTCGGGCCATGCCGACAAGAATGCGCTTCGGCGCACGTCCCCACCACCGCGCAAGCCCGCAGACTCAGCCCGTGGTAAGCCACGGCCCAAAGTCGGTACTTTGCCGCCCGTGGGAGCTCTGGGTCAGCTTTTCGGCCGGATCCGGGCCAACCCCTGGCTCGGGGTGGCGGTCGTCGGCGCAGCGCTTCTCGTCGTCGCCTGGATCGCCTGGGCCATCCATGTGGGCACCGACAAGGGGTTCTCCCACTCCCTCGGTGTCCTGATCGCCTGGCCGGCGCTGATCGTCGCGGCGATCCTGGTCTCCCTGCCGTTCGTGGGGATCTTCCTGTACGTCCGAAGGCTGGCCAGGGACTCGTCCTCGCCTGACGAGGACCGTCGCGAAGAGCAGGCAGAGGCCGAGCAGGCCGAAGTGACCGAGACCGGCTAGGTTTATTCCTAGCACGTTGTTCATCCTGCCTCCTTTAATGCTAGTTGTCTATACCACCAGCCTCAAGGAGGTATACCAGATGAAGATCCACGGTAACGCCGCGCTCAGCCTGAACTAGCGCCGAACCGCTGGTCAAGCGGGTCGACGAGGAGGGCTGGTCGCCGGCCAAGTGTCGCCGCCTCCGCGGAGGTCAGCCACCCGGACCGCCCGCAAGTGGGCGCATCGCTACCGCGCCGAGGGCGAGGCCGGCTTGCTCGACCGCCCCTCTGCCGCCTAACCGCGCTCTGGAACCGCACCGACGATCGCAGGATCCAGGCGATCGCGCCGCTCCGGCAGTCTGCGCTTCACCGGCGCCGAGATCGCCGAGGTGCTCGAGATCCCCGACCTCGACCGTCTCGGCGATCCTCACCCGAGTCGGCCTGGGCAGCTCTCGCGCCTCGTGTCGCTCGAGCCCTCCCACCGCTACCAGCGCTCTCGCCCCGGCGAGCTCCTCCACGTCGACGTCAAGAAGCTCGGCCAGATCTCAGAGCGCGGAGCCGGTCATCGAGTCACCGGCACCGAGCAAGCCAGTTCCAGCGTCGCCACGAAGGGCCGAGCCGCGGCGTCACCGGCTGGGAGTTCGTCCACGTCTGCGTCGACCACGCCACCCGCCTCGCCTACGTCGAGGTGCTCTCCTACGAGCGGGCGACCACTCGCGATCGCCTTCCTGCGCCGCTGTCGTTCTCCTTTTACCGCTCCTTCGGCGATCTCGGTCGAGGCGGTGATGACCGACAACGGCTCCGCCTACGTCTCGGCGATCTTCTCGCTCGCCTGCCGCGGCGCTCGGCTCAAGCACTGCGCACTCGTCCCTACCGACCACAGACCAACGGCAAGGCCGAGCGCTTCATCCGCACCATGCTCGGTCGTTGGCATACGCGGCGATCTACCGAGTCTCCGAGGAGCGCACCAGACGCTCTTGCAGGCTGGCTTTGCGCGCTACAACTACCAGCAGACTCACACGGCTCCCTCGGCCAAGACCACCGGCAGCTCGACTCGGAGCTGAAACAACCCGCTCGGATCTTACAGCTAGTCGAGCAGACATCCGTCCAACGGCACGCAGGGGCCCTTCGGGCGACGTGCGTCTAACCGCTGGACAAAAAGTCAGGGGGCTGCGGCAGGCCCCGATGGGAAGTGTCGATGCGAGAGCATTCGACACGTCTCTCCCGGATCTCCCGCGCCGCGCTCGTGCTCGCCGCGGCCGCCGCCCTGCTGCTCTCGCTGAGCCTCGCCGCCGGCGCCTCGGCGGCTCACCACAAGCACAAGCATGGGCACAAGTCCAAGCGCCACAAGAAGGTCAGAGGCCGCAAGGCGTCGGCCCCGCTAACCGGCATCTACGACGCGTGCTCCCTCTCGGACCCCAAGCCCACCCCGCTTCCCGACTGCGGCGACCGGCTGGCGACCCTCCGGCAGGGTGGCTTCCGGGTCGTCCTCAACTACTGGAGCGCCGAGATGTCGGTGGACGAGAACCTTCGGTACGCGGACTCAGGCGCAGTCTCAAGGCATGCAGGTGATCTGGAATCTCTCCAACTACCGGATGCCGATCGGGCCAAAGCTGGACCTGGTCCGTGCCACGGCCTCGCACCCTGGCACGTGGGGTTACTACATCGGGGACGAGGTGCGACCGGAGGATCGCGGCCAGGTGCAGGAGCTCTCAGGAGCGGTGCGCAGCATCACTCGCAAGCCGCTGCTCTACGTATCGCGGCCCAACCCATCCATGCTTCGACCCTTCAGAGACCTGGCGGACTACGTCGGGCCCGACGACTATCCCTACGGGCCCTGGGACCCGCCCACCTGCCAGACGTCCCGCTGGTCCTCGCAGATGGTCCGCAACCCGGTGATGGTCCTCCAGGCCTACTCCTGGTCGATCGACTTCCCCAGACTTCAACCCGGACTGGCCCTCGGCCGGGCAGATGCGGCAGATGCGCAACGAGGCGACCCGCTGCGGGAACCCGAAGCTGATCATGTGGTTCTGCTTCCACTGCATCACCGACTACAACCCCGACCCCGATTCGTACTGGCGCCAGCTCGCCTGGGCCGCCAACGGGGTCAACGTCGGGCCGAACTACCGGATGGCGCGAAGCTAGGCCGGACCGGGCCTAGCTCTGGCGCCAGACCAGACTGCTCTCGGAACCCTGCACGGCCCGGAGCCGCGCCCCGCCGCGCAGATGAATGATCCCGACGAAGACGCGGTTGTCGCCCGCCTTCAGCTTCCTCACGCGGTGGTGCCCGCTCTGGATCGAGACCGGTCCCGCGCCGGGGGCCATGCCCCAGACCCGCACCCGGGTTCGGCCGAGCCGCTCCGCCGCGAACGGGAACCGGAACGCCTGGAACGCGGGCTTGGGTCGACCGTCACGGAAGAAGAGCCCGCAGGTGGGGATGGGATCCCTTCCATTCGGCTGCAGGTCCCTGACCTCGAACCAGAATGCGGCCTGGACGCCCTGCTTCCAGAGGATGTAGAAGGACTGTGAGAGATAGCGCGCCTGCGTCTTCAGTGATACCCCCCTCGAGGGCGGATGGCTGTTCCACCAGATCTCGGTGGCCCAGAGCGGCTTTCCCCCGCCGGGCAGAGCTCTTCCGCTGCTAGCGGCAGCGCTGAGGATGCGCTTCAGCTTCCAGAGATCAGGGGTGGAGACGTCATCCGGATTGACCGCGGCTCGAGTGGGCGCGCCGACGTTGATCGGATGGTGGGCCGCGACGTCGAAGTGGGCCGGGTCCGGGCAGGGAAGGGGAACCAGCTTCCCACCCTTTTTGGCGGCCGCCTTCTTGCCCTTGCGTTTCTTCTGCTTTCCGGCGCTGAAGCAGAGCAGCCCGCGCCAGAACTGGAGTGGCTGCATGCGCTGGTAGGTCAGCCCGCGGGCCGGGGTCAGGCCGCCGTAAGGGGCGGTGCCGCCGGTGATCACGATGTTCTGGGAGCTGACCGCCTTCAGGTTGGCGTAGAAGGCGTTCAGCATCGGTCGGTAGACGTCGAAGCCCACCGGGGTGTTGCCGACGAACTGCGGCGAGAGGTTGACCCCGAGGTTGGGCTCGGCCCAGAGCTGCCAGTAGCGCACGGCGGGCAGGCCGGCGAAGTTGCCGGAGTACCGGGTCGCGATCGCGCTGGTGAAGGCGCCCAGGTCAGCGGCGTTCGGCTTCCAGGTTCCGGCCGGCGCGTCAGTCTCGGAGGGCCGGCCCGGGCCCTCGGCCCAGGCCGGCGCCCTGGTGACCGCCATCAGGACCTTCAGCCCGCGCGCCGAGGCATCTCGAACGGCCGCGTCGACTGCCGACCAGTCGTAGTTGGGGTCGGCGGGATTCGAAGGCACGAAACCGACGGGGCGGTTGTATGGCGCGACGACGCTCCAGTCGACGTAGACCAGCACGAAGCCGGCCCGCGCTTGGGCGGAGCGGTCCAAGGCCAGTCGTCTGGGTCGCCGCGTCGTGCGAGGTGAAGTCGCCGTCGTAGAGACCCGTCTCGAAGCCGCGCGCCGCCTGAGCGCCGGGCGGATGCACCGACACAGACGCAATTGCGGCGCAGATGGCCGCAACCGCGATCAGCCCCCGTCGAGACGCCCTCGCGCCGACTTCTCCCCGCATCATCACCAGACTACGCATATCGCGGACAGACAGGTCACGGGGCAAGAACACCGGAATGCGGGTTTAGTTGCCGTGCAGTCAGATAGGCGTCCAGCGACGCCTTGGCACGGCCCCGCTCGGCTTCGATCCGCGAAAGGGTGAACCAGGTCCGCCAGTTGGTGCTCTCCTTCGCGGTCGCCTGCCGCGCCGCCGCCGCGGCCTGGTCGAACTTCCCCTGGCGCTCGAGCACGAGCGCCTCCTGGAGGCGCGGCGTCGCGGCGTAGGGCTGGGCATCGGCGGCGGAGCGTGCCTCCGAGAGGGCGGCGTCGAGCTTGCCCTGGTTGACGTCGCGCTCGCTGGCGCGAACGTCCGAGGCCCCCTTGTACGGCAGGTAGATCACCAGCACGGCGGCAGCCGAAGCCAAGACGGTGCCGGCCCACCAGCCGAGCTCGCGGCGCCTTTGGTCCCGCCTGGTCCTCGCCTCCGGAACCGGCCCGCGCGCTCCGTCCACCGCCACGGCGGCGAGCAGGAAGAAGGCGATCGGCATCACCCCGATCTCCCAGATGTAGTCCAGCCCGGCCGCGACGGCGAAGGCGACGCCCCCGGAGGTCGCCGCCGCCAGTGCGAGCCGGAGGTCCGGAGGCCCCCGCAGTGTCCGAACGGTCCCGATCCCGAGAATCGCCAGCACCAGGCCCGTGACCAGGACGAAGCCCACGATCCCGAGCTCGGCGAGCGTCTCGAGATAGAGCGAGTGGGCGTCGCGGACGAAAGCGCCGGCGTAGCTGGCGTGCTGCGCCCACCAGAACTCGAACGTCCCCGGGCCGATCCCGTGAAACGACTCGGTCTTGTAGGCATCGACCGCCGAGGTCCAGAACTGGTAGCGGCCGCTGCCGCTGGTGTTGAGGATCTGGCTCGAGCGGCTGGCCGTTGACGGGGCTCCCCCCGAGCGGTTCTTGAAGTTGTCCCAGCGGTCCTTCGCCTCTCCGGGAGCCCCGGCCGCGACGGCGATCGGCAGGGCGATCAGGATGGCGACCGCGGTCGCCACGGCAGCGGCCCGCGGCGAGATCAGCAGCCAGGCGGGGCGGCGAGCGTGCCGGACCGCGAGCGAGATCCCGTACTGGCAGATCGCGACCGCGGCGCAGACGGCGATCAGGATGAGCAGCACCTCGTCGCCCTGCGACTTGGCCAGGGGCGTCGGGATCCCCCGGTCGAGGGCAGCTCGATGGTCGACGGCGTGCCCGAGGATCGCCGTGCCGGCCGCCCCGATCGCCAGCGTCGCGACCTTCGGCAGCCGGTCCGGTGCGAGCAGGAAGAACGCAAGCAGGCACGCGACCAGCACGACGGTCGCGGTGCCCGAAGAGGAGAGGTAGTAGGCGAGGCCCGCGATGGGGAAGGCGGCCGCCGCGAGCAGCTGGCCGGCGAGCGTCCGAGCCGAGGAGCTCGCGGCGAGCAGCAGCGGCAGGCCCATGGCGGCGAAGGCGCCGAGGGCGCTCGAGTAGTTGAGTGGGTACGCCAGCCGGCGCTCGATCTCGATCCCCGTCAGGACCCGGCCGAGCTCGTTCGGAGGAAACCACTGCGGATGCAGGCGCGAGAGCACAGCGAGACCCGCGACGATCGCGATCCCCGTCGTCACGCCGTAGAGGAGCGCGCGCCAACGGCGCCCGCGCTGGACGGCCAGGGCGAGCACGAAGACCCCCAGGTAGGTCACCGCCCGCGCCAGCTCGGTCATCGTCCGCTCGGCGCTCTGCGTCCAGCCGAGCGCGAGCGCGGTCCAGGCGACCAATCCGACGAAGAGGGCCAGCACCACCCGCGTCTGGATCCCGATGCGCTCGATCGAGAGCGCCCCGACCGCGACGCCCAGCAGCAATCCCCAGACGACGATGATGCCTACTTCGTCCCGGGGAATCGCGTCGTAGCCCCCGGCGCGCAGGGACATGTAGACGATCAGCGCGACCGTCCCGAGCCAGATCGCCGGATCGGCCGGATTCTCCCTCAGGGCGGCCAGCCCCGCCTCGATCCTGTTCCTCACTGGAGCCCCAATTCCGCGGTAAGGTAGCGGTGTGAAGGCGGGGGCTTCATCACTCATTTTGAAGGTGTTCGCAATCTCGGGCGTCTTTGCGGTCTGCGCCCTGGCGCCTGCGGTCGCGGGCGCGAGGATCACCGTGCCGCCGGGCTCGACCGAGGGCGACCAGTACTTCGAGCAGGCGCCGAACGGCGGCGGCAGCGGCTCCGTGGACAGGGGCAGCGGCGGTACAAGCGGCGGTGGTGGTGGTGGCGGCGTTGCGCCGGTGGCCGCCACGCAGGCCCTGAATGCGCTCGGGCCCCAGGGCCGGGCGGCCGCCGACCTGGCGAACTCGAATCGGCCTCCTGAGCAGGGAAAGGCGAACTGCGAACTCAGAACCCGCGGCAAGCCCTCAGCCGTCATCCTCCACCGAGGGCGAGGGCGGCATGGGCTTCCTCTTCCCGCTGCTGCTCGTCGTCACCGCGCTCGCGGCGGTCGGCTACGGGCTGCGGCGCCGGCTGAACCCGGCGTAGCCTGCCCGGGACAGCTCAGGCCGGGGGGCTCTCCGACGAGCTGCAGCCCTACGTCGACCGGGCCGAGGTCGACCGGTTCGACCGCGTCGGCGAGCTCCTGCGGGCCCAGCGCCCGGCCCCGGCTCCCGGCCTGCTCACCCGCGTGGCTGCGGGTCCCAAGGGAGAGGCACCCCCCCAGCTCCGGCTCCAGATCGCCGTCGCACTGCTGCTGGGTCTACTGCTGCTCGGTCTTGCCGCCCTTGGAGCTTCCGGCTCCGGGCCGCTTGGCGGCTGACTTCCGCGGGCTGGCCTCCTTCGGCAGGACGCCGAGCTCGATCAGGCCGCGCACCCCTCGCGCCAGCCGCTGCTTGACGTCCGCCGGCGTCCGATCGAGCAGCTCGGCGATCTCCCCGATCGAGAGCTCCGCCCCGAAGCGAAGCGCGAGCGCATCGCGTTCGCGGCCGTGAAGCCGTCCGATCGCCATCGCCAGCTCGTTGCTCAGTCCGCTCGAAACCTCTTCGTCTCCGTCCCGAACCGTTGACGGAGTGACCCTGGAAGCTCCTCGTGGCCGCGGATTCTCAGCGATGACGGCGCGCGCCGCCGCGAAGGTGGGCAGATCGGGCTCCTGCTCCACCTCGCGACTGAGGTTCTCCTCCCGCCAGATGCGCTCGAAGCTGAGCCTGGTCAGCCGCTCCGCATCTCTCGGCTGCCGCAGCCGGAAGATGAAGTACGCGTAGACCCGCCTAACCAGATCCTCTTCTTGTGCGGTCAAGTCAGGCAGGACAGTACATCGACGTGCCCATGTCCTAAGGTCGACGCGTGTGTGGCATCGCCGGAAAGGTGTCGCTGCGGGGCGATGTCCCGGCGGGGCTGGTCGAGGAGATGTGCGAGCGGCAGGCGCACCGCGGGCCCGACTCCCGCGGGATCCATCGATCCAACGGGCGTCGCGCTCGGCATCCAGCGGCTGCGGATCATCGACCTCGAGACCGGCGACCAGCCGATCTACAACGAGGACCGCTCGGTCGCGGTCGTCCTCAACGGCGAGATCTACAACTTCCAGGAGCTGCGAGCCGACCTCGAGCGCCGCGGCCACTCCTTCTACACGCACATCGGACACCGAGGTGATCGCCCACCTCTACGAGGAGCGCGGCCCGGACCTGGTCGAGGAGCTGAACGGGATGTTCGCCTTCGCGGTCTGGGACGAGCGCCGGCAGCGCCTGCTGCTCGCCCGCGACCGGGTCGGAAAGAAGCCGCTCTTCTACGCGGAGGGCGACGGCTGGCTCAGCTTCGCCTCCGAGCTGCCGGCCCTGATGGCCGATCCGGACGTCCGCACGGAGATCGACCCGTCCTCGATCGACTGCTACCTCGCCTACGGCTACATCCCCGCGCCCTGGTCGATCTGGCGCGACGTCCGCAAGCTGCGCCCGGCCCACACGCTGGTCTGGGAGGACGGCCGGACGACGATCGAGCGCTACTGGCGGCTCGACTACTCGCGGAAGCGCACGCGAGGACCGCCGCGAGCTCGAGGAGGAGCTGCGCGAGCGCCTCGGCGCGGCCGTTCGGCGCCGGATGATCTCCGACGTCCCGCTCGGGCGCCTTCCTCTCCGGCGGCGTCGACTCCTCGATCGTGGTCAGCGAGATGGCAGCGGCCTCGACGCAGCCCGTGAAGACCTACTCGATCGGCTTCGAGGAGGAGGAGTACAACGAGCTGCCCCGCGCCCGGGTGATCGCCGAGCGCTTCGGGACCGACCACCACGAGTTCGTGGTCCAGCCCGACGCGATCGACCTGGTGCCCAAGCTGGTCCGCCACTACGGCGAGCCCTACGGGGACTCCTCGGCGATCCCCACCTTCTACCTCGCCGAGCTGACGCGCCGCCACGTGACGGTCGCACTCAACGGCGACGGCGGCGACGAGAGCTTCGCCGGCTACCTGCGCCACGTCGCCAACAGCCTCACCGGCCACCTGGACAGCGTGCCCCGGCCCCTGCGGCGCGGCGTCGCCGCGCTCGGGCGCGCGCTTCCCAGGCGCCCGGGCTCGAAGACGCCTGCTCAGCCGCGCCCAGAGGCTGCTGGTCTCCGTCGACGCCGACTCGATCGAGCGCTACCGCCGGCACGTCTCGGTCTTCAACGACGCCGAGCGCGCCGAGCTGCTCGATCCCGGACTTCCGCGCCTCGCTCGACGAATCGCGGGCGCCTGGGGTGATCGCCGCCCCCTGGCGGGCGGCGTCGGGCTCGAGCATGCTCGACCGGCTGCTCGAGGTGGACGTCAACACCTACCTGCCGGAGGACCTGCTGGTGAAGGTCGACATCGCCACGCATGGCCTACTCGCTGGAGGCGCGCTCCCCCTTCCTCGACCCCGAGGTGATGGAGTTCGCCGCCTCGCTTCCCGCCGCGCGAGAAGGCGAGCCTGGGCCGGAAGAAGCTGCTGCTGCGGCGCGCCTACCGCGGACGGATCCCCGACTCGATCCTCGACGGAGCGAAGCGGGGCTTCGGCGTTCCCCTCGGCGCCTGGTTCCGCGGCGACCTCGCAGGGCTACGCGCGCGAGCTGCTCCTCGACCGCACCACCCTCGACCGCGGCTACCTGAACGAGTCAGCCGTGCGATCGATCCTCGATGCCCACGCGGCCGGCCAGGAGACCGCTCCCTTCAGCTCTGGGCGCTGGTGATGCTCGAGTCCTGGCACCGCGATCTGGGAGGACCATCCGCGGACAGACTCGACGGCACCGCGGCGAACTTGGGCACGCCCGCCCAGAGGGGTTGAGGATATGAAAACCGCGCTGCGGGACCCGCACAGACCACGACGGAAACGAGTACGAGCTGCGGACCATCGCTTGTCCGATCTGCGGCCGCAGTGACGCACGCCTTCTCGGTCTGCGGGGGGGCGAACATCAGCGTTACGGCCTCGGGTTCGAGTCGACGATCTACCGATGCCGAGCCTGTGGGTTGATCTACCCGAACCCGCTGCCGATCCCGAAGGATCCATCATCCGTTTACGGTGACCCCGAGGGATACTTCCTGCAACACGACGCCCAGGGGAAGCAGCAGGGCGCGAAGTGGCTGGTCCGGGAGATCATGCGCCGAACCGGATCGGAGCAGCCGACGATTCTCGACATCGGCAGCGGCCGGGGCGAAGTCGTGTGGGCGGCCGAGCAGTTGGGCTGCACCGCGGTCGGCCTCGAGTTGCTCGGAGCCAATGATCGAGGACGCCAAGGTCCACCTGGGCGTATCGGTTCAACGGGCGACGGTGGAGGAGTTCGCTGCAATGCAACCGGCGGACTCCTTCGACGCGGTGGTCGCGGGCGCAGTGCTGGAGCACGTGTATGACCCGGACTCGTTCATACGGGCGGCGGCTCGATTGCTCCGTCCCGGGGGTGTCATGTTTCTCGATGTACCCAGGGAGCCGAACCTGATGACTTGGACCGCGACCGCCGCCAAGCGCATACGGCGGCGCCGCACCGTCTACTACCTCGCTCCGAGCTGGGAGCCCTTCCATCTGTACGGGTTTAATCCGAGGGCAATCAGGGCCCTCCTGGCCAAGCACGGCCTCTCGATCGAGGAGCTGCACGTCAGGGCGAGAGCACTAATTCCTGCCCGCCCTGGGGACCGGCGGGATGCGATCCGCGCTTTCATCGGCCGGCAACTGGTCCGGATCGGAAACCGGACTCGGTCCGCCCCAAACATGGACCTCTGGGCGCGTCTGGGCTAGAGCTCGCCCAGCAGCGCCGCGAGCTCCGGCGCCCAGCGCTGGTAGGAGTACTCATCCTCGACGAAGCGCCGCGCGGCGGCTCCCATCTCGCCTCGCGCTTGGTGGTCTTTGACGAGCTCCTCCAGCGAGGATGACCATTCCTGCGGAGTCGCGGCAAGCAGGCCGCGCTCCCTCCGGTCTCCGACGATCCGCGTGTTGACGCCGACCGGACTGGCGACTGCGGGCACGCCGGCGGCGAAGTACTGGAGCAGCTTGTAGCCGCACTTGCCGCGCGTCCACTCGTTGTCGGGAAGGGGCATGATCCCGATGTCAAAGCTGGCGAGCTCGTCAGCCTCCGACGCTTCCGACCAGGGGCGCCGCTCGAGACAGGGAGCGGTGAATTCCAGGGGCCCCGCCCCGATCAGGACCAGCCTCGCCTTCACGCCCCTCTCATTCAGGCGACCGACGATCGGCAGAACCTCGCGGAGGTCGTCCGAGGTCGACCGGGATCCGATCCAGCCGATCGTGACCACCTCCCGCTCGCCATGCTCTCGGGTGGGCTGGGCGCTCGGATCCACGCAGGAGGGAACGACCTCCACGCGGCGCGCGTGCTCTCGCGCCCGGCGGGCGAGATGATCGTTTCCCGCAATCACCAGGCGAGCTCGGCTGACATAGGTCCGCCAGTGCTCGGCCTCCCGCTTCAACAGGCGAAACCGGCGATTGGACGCAAGGATCGACCCCTGATAGAGAGCGTCATCGAAGTCATAAGCGTCGAGTGACCTGGCGGGCTCCAGGCCCGGTACCGGCAGCAGGAACCTGAGCCTGTGGATGAGGAGCGGGCCATCTTCCGACCGGCCGAGATGGCGGACCACCAGCCGACCCGATGCACGGGCGAGCTCGCCCGCCTTTCGCAGAGGCCCGGCATCGGACGAGATCGCCCGGTACTCCGCATCCGTGAGATTGGGCCGGTAGTGCAGCGCGATGCCGTGGGCCCTGAGGTGCGGGGCAAAGCTGACAACGCGAACCCGCGCGCTCGCCGCGGAGAGCGGATAGGCCGTCTCGGCGGCAACATTGATTTCGCTCATGGCGGGCCCGCGCCAGTCGGGCCGGACGTCGCGTGGGCGGCACGCTCGGTCAGCCGGCGGAGCCGCCTGTACGGCATCAGCGCCATCGCGCCGATCATGCGCGGATCCGTCCGAACCGCACGCCCGCGACCACCTCGCCCAATCGGCCCAGCTTCGCCCCTTGAACGCACCGCCGGCGAGCATCGTGTAGAAGCGCGCGTAGACCTCGCGCCGCCTTTCCTGCACCTCGCGCGGGAGGCCAGGTCCGCGAACAGCCGCCCCAAGACCCTGAGCCCGGGTTCTACGTGGATCTCGAGGTCTCTGCTGCGGTTGCCCGGGTGCACCCTGTAGAGGGCAAGCGGCTCCTCAACGCTCACCAGGTTGCCGTGGCGCGCGAGCTTGATCATCAGGTCCCAGTCCTCCAGGATCACCAGCGACTCGTCGAAACCGCCAATCCGCCTCGAGCAGGCCGCGATCGGCGATCAGCGTCGAGGGCGCGGCAGGCATGTTCCGGAAGCGGAGGACATTCGAGGAGCCCGTCTCGGGAGCGGTGGCAGCGCTCGACTGACAGGACTCGCAGCTGATCGTCGACGTAGTACACGCCCGACTGGCGGCCATCGCCGCTCCGAGCGATCGATCGACGTCGAGCTGTGTCTCGAGCTTGGGCGGCAGCCAGAGGTCGTCGGCATCCAGGAACGCGACCCAGCGGTTGCTGGCCGCTTCGATGCCGGCATTGCGGGCGGCCGATACGCCCGCGTTCGCCTGGGAGATCAGCCGAATCCGGGCGTCGCCGATCTCGCTCACGACCTGGGCGGTCTCGTCGGTCGACCCGTCGTCGACGACGATCACCTCGTCGGGCTCGAATCGTCTGGTCGAGGACGCTTTCGATCGAGCCCTTCACTGTTCCGGACGCGTTGTAGGCCGGGATCACGACCGAGATCCGTGGGGCGCCGGTCACCGGGCCACCTACTCGCCAGGTCGCCGGTTCGCCAGCCGCCGCACCAGGCGCACGGGGAGACCCAGGGGGCGCGTGACGTTCGCAGGATGAAGGCGCAGGCCTTCCCGCCAGGCACCGAACCGAGGCGCCGGGGCTTGCCGCGTGGAGGTAGGAGCCCGAGAGAATGATCCAATGATTGCTGTAGGCCCGGTGCCTCAAGCCCAGGTAACCGGCCGCCTCGGGCATCCGGAAGAACTCTGTCTAGCACGGCGAACGTGTCTGCTCAAGCAGCCCGATGTCAGAGCTCATGTTGTCGCCATGGATCCTCCTGACCACCAGCCTCGGGCACCCGGGCCAGTTTCGCCGCCGTTGAGACTCGAAGGAAGAAGTCCCAGTCCGCGCACTGGCTGAACCGAGGGTCGAATCCGCCAATCCGATCGAGCTCGTCGCGGCGGATGAGAGGGGAGCTCATGTTTCCCATCACCATGGAGTTGAGCAGCAGGTCGCGACACGGGTCATCGCTTTCCCGCGGCGTCCAGATCTCCTTGGTCGCGCCGCTCATGTCGACGTCTCGGGCGCCCGTCACGGCCATCGCCGCCTCCGGCTCCCGCTCGAGGGCGTCGACCTGCCGCTCCAGCTTGCCTGGCTCCCAGAGGTCGTCGGCGTCCAGAAAGGCGACGAATCGACCGCCCGCCCTGGCGATCCCCTCGTTGCGTGCAGCCGAGACGCCCCGGTTCTCGGTTCGGACAACCGACACCGGCCCATCGCGCTCGGCCCGGTCGGCGGTGGAGTCGGTGGAGCCGTCGTCGACGACGATCACGTCGACATCCGCCACGGTTTGAGAGAGCGCCGAATCCACCGCCTCGGCGACCGTGCTCGCCGCGTTGTAGGCGGGGATGACGACCGTGACTTCGCTCACGACGCGAGCTCGGGCACTTCGGTCTCGAGGAGCTGCCAGTCGGAACGAAGGCCGTCGCGGATCCCGGCGAAGATGTAGACGCCAAGGGTCGCCCAATAGAGGCGGCGCAGGACGCGAGATCGGGGCGCCACGATCTCGAGCACCCGAGCGCATAGCCCCAGCAGCGCGAAGCCGGCCGGCCTGGCGAGGGCGAGCTTGACCAGCTTCTTGGCGCTCACCTTGACGGGCTCTCCCCTGCGTATCGGGCCGTTCTCGCGGAGCATCTCGCTGTCGCTGCGCACCGCGGGGTGCCTGGCGGCGAGGACGACGTGCGTCGTCGCGCCGCGCCTCTGACGCTCTCCGAACTGCTCCAACGTCAACCGCCGGTCGTGGTGCTGGAGATCGATCGCGCGGTCGTAGATGAAGGGCAGCCCCGCCTCCGCCGCCCTCAACGAGAAGTCCTGGTCCTCGCATCCGGCGTATGGAAAGCTCCCGTCAAAACCTCCGAGCCGGGAAAAGGTCTGTGCGCGGATACCCAGGTTTGCGGCGGTGACGTGCGCCGGTCGCAGGATGCGGTCGGAGAGGGGTTGCTTCTCGATCCCGCCCTTCACCCAGTTCTCCACCTCGATCCGGAACCGGCCGAACGGGCTGCCCTCCAGGTCAGCCTTCGTATCCGGCGCGAATTCCCAATGGCCGTTGACGAGCGCATCGCCGAAGCGGGCCTGATCCTCGAGGTGTCGCTCGAGGTGGTCGGCGGCGACGACGATGTCGTCATCGACGAAGACCAGCAGGTCGCCCGTCGCCTGGTCGGCCCCGCGGTTGCGAGCCGCCGCCACGCCCGCGTGGTGCCTGCGCGACGTAGGTGACCCCGGGGGCCCGCCCGGTGAAATGCTCGACGACCTCGCGGGTTTCGTTCTCGCCGCCGTCGTCCACGACGATCACCTCATAGAGATCGGGTGGGTAGTCCATGTCCATCAGCGCCGCCAGCGTGTCCCGCAGGGCCTCCGGCCGACGAAACGTCGGGATGATCACGCTTGCCGTCCTGAGCCCACTGGTATCTAACTTGTTGCGCTCCGTAGCCATCGGGGGTCGCTTCTGTCAGCCGACTCGCTTGCCGATGGTAAGAGGGCCGGCGCTCTTCTGGCTTGACGCCCACTGCTCGGAGGGAATCACCGCCCGCTCGGCGCTCGACACACCGATCGAGATCGAGCTCCGCACAATCCATGCGCCACGCCAGCCCGACACGTGGTGCTAATCGACGACGCTCGCGATTTCGATGGAACGCGTGACTATCCCACGCTTGTTGAGGTCGAGAGTCTTGTTTTCGGACGTGCGCCCGGGTTGGACTTGTCAGGTTGCAGACGATGTCACCCGCATCCATGCTCCGATACCCACATGATCGGGCTGCGAGTTCCCCGGTATCGGCGGCGCAGGCCGTATGCAGTAGCTGGGTTGGTCTGGACCGAGTGGATCAGGCCACGCGTCTCGTCGTCCCCTGCGCCGCCTGATCCGCGCCAAACCATCCTTAAAGCCTCCCGCAAATCCAGAGCTTTGCCGGTCTGACCCAGGCCGGTCTGGGGCGGGGCACCCACGTGAGCCCGGCCGAACCGGCGGAAGCGTTGAGAGTAGGTTCCGCGCGGCGACGCCGAGGCTCGCTACTCTCGACCACGTTTGCTGCCGATAAGTACCGCGTCTCTGCGTCTCTCCCTATGAAGCCCCTTTCGGTCGACAAGGCTGCGTCACTCGGCGCGATGGCAACGTCGCCGCGGCTCGAGGATCCCGTTGAGCGCTACATCGAGCCCGTCAAGTCGCGGGTCAAGCCTGCGGACATCGTCAGGGACCTGCCCGTGGTGCGTGTTCTCGCCGCGCGTGACTTCAAGGTCAAGTACAAGCAGGCGCTCCTCGGGCCGGTTTGGCTCGTCTTTCAGCCACTTGCCCTCCTGTTGGCCTTCCTGGTCGCATTCAAGGGCCTTGTTGGGATTCAGACCTCGGGGGTTCCCTACGTCGTCTTCGCTCTGGCGGGCCTGACAGTTTGGGCGTTCTTCCAGGCGTCGGTGACCATCGGAACGGCCTCCCTGGTCTCGAGCATCCACCTCGTCAAGCTGACGCCATGTCCGCGCCTCGCTTTTCCGATCGCCTCGATCGTTGCCTCACTGCCTGCGATGGCGGTCACCGGTACGGCTGCACTGGTGAGCGCCGCTGCGGTTGGCGCCCTCTCAGTCCGGGTTGTCCTGTTGCCTCTGGCAATCGTCTGGGCCTTCCTGCTCACCGCGGGCGTTGTCGCGATCACCTCAGCGGTGACCGTTCGGTTTCGCGACATCCTCAATGGGCTGCCCTTCCTTCTGCAGTTCGGGGTCTTCGTGACACCGGTCGGTTATCCACCCGACCAGCTCGACCAGCCCATCAGGACCCTGGTCGATCTCAACCCTCTGACCGGCGTCATCGAGCTCTGGCGTTGGATGATCCTCTCGGGCCAGAGCCTCGATGCCTTTCCGCTGGTCGCATCCGCGATCGCCACGGTGCTGACACTGATTCTCGGCTGGAGGGTCTTCGCCCGCCTGGAGGTGACCATGGCGGACGACATCTGAGATGGCCGCCGGCTCGACGAACGACAGACCGCATGCGCCCACAGCAATCGAGGCGGATGGGCTCAGCAAGCATTACCGGCTCGGCGAGCACCGGAGCCTGAGGCTAACTCTCCGTCGTCTGACGACCCGCTCCGGCACTCAGGAGGCGCCCTTCGAGGCCTTGTCAGGGGTCGACCTGACCGTACGATCGGGGGAGAGCATCGGGATCGTGGGAGATAACGGCTCAGGGAAGTCAACCCTGCTGCAGCTGATCGCCGGAACCACGATTCCCAGCGGCGGCAGGCTCATCATTCGCGGGCGCGTCCTTCCCCTGCTTGCCATTGGCACCGGGTTCCACCCGGAGCTGACAGGGCAAGAGAACGTGATGCTGTTCGGCGCCAGCATCGGGGTTGAGCGCAGCGTGATCCAGGAGAGCATGGATCAGGTCTCTGCCTTCGCCGAGCTCGAGCGACACATGGACACCCCTGTGAAGCGCTTTTCCTCGGGCATGCTCTCGCGGCTTTCCTTTGCGACAGCCGTGCTGTTCCCGGCTGACGTCTATCTCTTCGATGAGGTCCTAGCGGTTGTCGACGCCGAATTCCAGGAGCGCTGCTTGGCGGAGATCGCCGGCCTCCACCGCGCCGGGCGGACGGTGGTCTTCGTCAGCCACGACCTGGACCAGGTTTCCTCGATCTGCAGCGAGGTGGTCTGGCTCGAATCGGGGCGGGTCCGGGAGCACGGCCCGACCGAAAAGGTGCTGAAGACGTATCGGCGGGCCGCCGTGCACGAAGAACCCTGACCAGGCCGATGGCCGGCGCATCCTCAGGCCGCCCGGGCGTGAGCGTGGTGGTGCCCGTCTGCAACGGCGCACCCTGCCCCCCAGCTCGAGGAAGCCGTCCGTGCGAAAGCCGTGGTGGGCGCCGATGTCGAACACCGTGTCGCCGGGGTAGACGAACGTCCCGTACAGGGAGCGCAGCTCACTGAGACGCCGCCCGCGCTCCGCCCTCCTGTGAGGACGCGGCGCACGCCCGGGAGGTCGCTCACCCCTCTCATCGCGGTGCGCGCATCATGCGCTGCCGGCCGCCGCAATCCGCCTGGCACGCGCCCAGATCAGGAGCCAGCCGGGTCTGATTGATGCCGGGCGGGTGCGAGCCGCTCGGGTGATCGCGGCGACCGCCGGCTCTCCCTCGTCCGCGTCCAGATACCGGCAGGCGCTGTCCAGGTAGCAGCGGGCAAGGTAAAAACTCCGGTTCCTCTGAAAGCGCTCGGGGAGCGACCCGCTGTCGAAGAGCCGCTCGAAGATCCGCTCGGTGCTCCTGCTCACTAGCGCGGCGTCGCCGCTCACGGCTTCGGCGTGGACCCGGTATTCGGTCAGGGGCTCAGGCAAGTATGCGATGCGACGGTCCTGGGCGGCGATTCGCAGCCAGAGGTCGTGATCCTGGGCACAGTCCAGCTCTTCATCGAACAGCCCCGTCCCCCTCAGGCAGCTTCGCGTGGCTACCACCGTGGAGGTATTGATGCAACAGCCGACGAGCAGCTGTTCCAGGGCATCGCCCTGCGTCCCCTCCCAGGCTTCCAGCACAACATCCTCTCGCGGAATGTCGCCGAACGCCGCGTAGGCCGTGAAGGTGAGATCTGGTGCCGGATCTTCGGCGAAGAGTTCCATCTGGCGCCGCAGCTTTCCCGGAAGCCAGCGATTGTCCGAGTCCAGCAGTGCCACGAACTCGTGGCTCGCCGCGATGATGCCGGCGTTGCGCGCGCTGGACTCCCCCGCGTTCTCCTGGCGGATGACACGCACCCTCTCGCCGTATCCGGCCAAAAGCTCCGGGGTGCGGTCGGTGGAGCCGTCGTCGACCACGGTCACCTCGAGCTCGGGCCAGTCCTGCGCGAGCGCGCTGTTCACCGCTTCCTTGAGCAGATCGGCCCGGTTGTAGGTGGGGATGACGACGCTTACGCCGGGGTGCGAGGCCATATCTCTCGGAAGATCTGATCGAATCGAAGCCGCCAGGTGTGATCCCGATGCGCTCGCTCATGCCCGCCCCGGCGCACCCGCTCGGCTTGATCGGGGTGCGCGAGATAGAAGCGCGCCTTCTCCAGGAGCTCCTCGCGCGAGGAGTAGCAGACGATCTCGCGGCCGAGCTCGTAGAAGTCCTCGAGCTCCTCCTGATACTCGACGAAGTAGAGCGCACCGCTCATGGGCGCCTCGAAGTCGCGCAGGTGGATCTGGCGAATCTTGTCCCTGTCGCGGTAGAGCGAGTCACCGCAGACCGAGAAGCCCAGGTTGATCCGGGCTCGGCTGTACATCATCACGAGCTCGTCATAGGGCAGGCTCGGTCCCGCGATGCTGGCAACTCGTCGCCTCGCGCGAGGAGGCAGTGTGCGCCACTCGCGTATCCCGCGGCGCGTGTGCGCAGCAAGCTTCTGCGCCGATGCCCGCGGGTGGCGGCGAAGGTACCCCCAGCTCACTCCTGCCCCCAGCCACTGCTCACCGAAGGCGCGGTCCGAGGTCCAGCCGGGACCCCAGACGCACACGTCCACGCCGTGCTCTAGTAGATAGTGGATGTACTCGGGGCGATCGGCGTATCGCTGGCCGACGAACGCGACGTCATAATCGAACGGCACCTCGTGCGGCCGGTAGAAGTCGGGATTGGCCGCCAACTGCGCGTAGATCGGCCGGGCTCCCACCTCCTCGTATAGCGGCAGGGAGGCGCGCTCGGTGACCACGCAGTAGTGGAAGGCCGGGCTGATCTCGTCGACCAGATGAAACTGGTGGGCCCCGTTGCACCAGTAGTTAACGGTGGTGATCCCGAGCTCGCCGATCTCATTGATTGCCTCCGGGTACACGAGCTGCTTCAGCAGGTAGGCGAACATCAGGTCGACGGGTTGTTTGGAATGCTCCGCTCGCACCGCCTCGACCAGCCGATCCGAGGCCCTGGTTCGATCCGCCTCGCTCCAATCGGGGCCCAGGGCTTCGTGGAAGGGTGCCCCGGGCCGGTGGCAAACCACCTCGTGGCCCGCCTGGCGCAGACCCTCGAGCAGATTGA
Source organism: uncultured Solirubrobacterales bacterium (assembly GCA_963833375.1). Lineage (GTDB taxonomy): Bacteria > Actinomycetota > Thermoleophilia > Solirubrobacterales > 70-9 > DASUPK01. The sequence continues at coordinate 253,120 of CAWHXR010000010.1, read as the reverse complement.
GGTCCTCCCAATAATGGTTCTGGACGGCGTAGAAGACGCGCATGGCTCGATCTAGTCCTGGATAGCAGTCACTCAGGGAGCGATTCTGGTGAAGCGAAACAGACCGCAAGCGTAGACCGCATCATCGAGTTCCTCGGGGTCACGAGGGCCGAATGCTCCGTTGTCGTCGACCGCTGCGAACTCGGCCAGGGACAGTTTCGGGAACATCGCGATCACCTGACCCGGACGATAGATCCGATGCGCGTTGAAGCAGACCCGCGGACGCCCCACCGGCACTGAAAAGAGGAGTTCCCCTGCAGGGGCGAGGACCCGCTGAAGCTCGGCGGCCGACTTCTCGGTTCCCCGCGGATCGAGCGGGTCGCCGTAGCGCCCAAGACCGACATGCTCGGCAACGTGCAGGCAGGAGATCGAGTCTAGGGATCGATCGTGGAAGGGAAGCCCGAGCAGGGTGCCCGCGACCGGCTCCAGGCGATCGAGCTCGACCTCGAGCGGTCGCACATCGACGAAGGTGACCCGCGTAATCGCGGTTAGGAACCCGACTAAATCGACCCGCGAGCCGACATCCACATGATGCTCCGGACGCCGCTCGGCAATCCGTCGGGCCGCCCACACATCCTGAAAGAAGTAGTGGGGGTCGTACGGGCTCGATTCCGTTCGGTCATGGAGCATTGGTATGGCATCGCTCCACCGCACGGGCGTGAGGGGCTGCGAGCCCACGATAGATCCGGAAATCTCGTGCGAAGCGCCGATACAGGCGAGGGGCTGCAACGAGCCTGCGAAGATCAATCGCGGGTTCAGCAACTCGGCTCAACCCGCGAAGACGAGAGCGCACCTGAGCTATCGCGGAGCCCCAGTCAAGGCCGGGCTGGCCCTCGAGATCGGGCGTAATCCGGCGCGTCGCAGCCGTTGGGGGCTGTCTCACGCACATCATCATGATCACGTGATCTCGCCTGGGGTGTGCAGAACTCCCGCACAAACCTTGAACATAGCGTCAGAACAGTGCCAGGACGCGGCTGCATCCACTTCGCCCCGGTCGCTCTCGATACCCACTCGCCGAGGTCCCCGGGTCCGGGTCGATCGAGACGAGCTTGCAGGACCTCGACCCCAAGGCACCGCCGCAAGAGACTCGACGACGGTGTGTCCTCAGGCTGAGCCTTAGCGGTCTTTATGGGATCAACTGCCTCGCTCGCGGTCATGAACACCATCTGGCGATACCTGGCGAGATGCTCGAGGCGCTCGGTGGTCATGTCCTACGCCTCGGAGGAGAGCGCTGTGTCAAACCGCACCGCGAAGGCGACGACCGTACGAGGCTTTCGATGGCGCTGCGACGCTGGCGCTGCTCGAACCGTCGGCGCTACTCTCCATAAAGCATCCGTGGCACCGGACGCTTCATCGCCCGCGCGAATCACTGCCACCTATCTGCAGGTGGATGCCGCCACCGCCGAGGTGCTGCGCGTCGAAGTTGTCTGCGTCGCAGAGTCTTCTGCTTAAGGGAATCTCGCTAACCCGCTGGCTCTCAACCCCTGACGATCCAGGGCAATACCTCGATTGCGACCTTCTCGTTCGGCCGGTCGACCTGACCGCGGCTGAGCGAGTGCGCAGCGACCTCGGCTTTCGCCCGCTCCTAGATAAGCGCGATATGCCCGTCCACAGCGCGAGGGGCTCATCCTAATGTCATACGGCGATCCCGCGGGCGCAGTCCGCGCGGCTCGAAGCGGCCGCTGACCGGCTCCGAATCGACGCCGCGACGGCAGAGGTGCTCGGGGCCTTCCGGGCCGCGGGCGTCGAGGCGCTGGTGCTCAAAGGACCGTCGCTGACGGGATGGCTGTACACGACCGACGATGCGAACGCGTACCTCGACTCGGACCTGCTTCTGCGACCCGGTGATGAGCGCGCCGCCGCCGAGGTCCTGACCGAGCTCGGCTTCGAGCCCGAGCAGGACGACAGCCGGCTTCCGGAGTGGTGGCGGGAGCACGGCGTAGCGTGGTTCCGGGCCCGGGACAGCGTCCGGGTCGATCTCCACCGCCGCCTGCTGGGGATCGGCGCCGACGCCGACACCGCCTGGGCCGCCCTGGCCGGCTCCGCCGAGACGATCCCGGTGGCGGGGATACAGGCCCCGGCCCTCGCGCCCCCGGCCCGGCTCCTCCACATCGTGCTCCACGCCGCGCAGCACGGCGAGGCCTGGGGGAAGGCGATCGCTCACGTCGAGCGCGCGCTGGTCCGGTTCGACGAGTCGCTCTGGAGAGAGGCGGCGCGGCTTGCGTCCGAGCTCGGCGCCACCGACGCGTTCGCCGCCGGCCTCCGTCTGCGGCCGGAGGGCGCCGCTCTCGCGGACCGTCTCGGCCTTCCCGCCGTCGGCTCGGTCGAGGTCGCGCTGCGCGCCACCACGCCGCCGCCGGTCGCGCTCGGCTTCGAGCAGCTCGCTCGCGCCGACCGGATGCGGACGCGCGCCGCGATCGTCTGGCGCAAGCTCGTTCCCCCACGCGAGTTCATCGTTCACTGGTACCCGCCCGCGGCGGACAGCCGGGGCAAGCTCGCGCTCGCCTACGCACGCCGGCCGTTCTCGCTGCTACGCCAGGCGCCGCGCGGCTTCCGGGCCTGGCGAGAGGCCCGGCGGCAGGTGCGCAACCGCTAGGCGGAACCCGAGCGCGCGGCTAATCCGGGAGGCTGGCGAGGAGGTCCGGCACCATCGCCGAGGCCTCGCCGCGCGCGCCCTCGAGCACGACCGCGCCCTTTACCGCCTTCGTGATCGCCGACATCGCCTGCTCGGGGCGCTCCTGAGCGGGAACTGTGTTTGCGAGCACCGCGAGAACGGCCTCCCCGGACGAAAGGCGCCGGGGATCCCACTGCGCCTCGGGCGAGTAGGACGCCACGACCACCAACCCGATCGGGAGCGGCTCGACGCCGGCCGCGCCGCCAATCGTCTCGACGGCTTGGTCGACCTGGGCGTATCCATTCGAGCGGATCGAGAGCGACTTCGGGTAGGGGTGAACCAGCCCGGCGTCGTCGAGCACCGCGTACTCGTCCGAGTAGTAGGTCGCTCCGGCGCGAACGAGCTCCGTGACGAGCGTGGTCTTGCCGCTGAAGCTGAGGCCCGGGATCACGATCGCACGGCCCGCGTACCCGACGACGCCGGCGTGGACAAAGATGTGGTCCGGAGCCTGAAGCCCGATATGCGCCCGCAGGCGGGCGTCGAGCACCTCGAGCGCGATCTGGAGGTCGGAACTGCCGGAGACCGAGTCGCTGCCCTGTACGACTCTGTAGACCTTGTTCTCCTGGGGCACCAGGAAGAAGTGCTCGTCGTCCTCGGCCGGCTCCTTATCCTGCGAGCCAGGCGGCAGAATCGTGCGGATCCGGGGCAGGACCTCGGCGGGAGCGACGATCACGACGCCGACGCCGAACGCCTCAATCCCCAGCTGCGCCATCTCCGGCGCGTCCCCGTGATCGTGGTGGTGCGCGTGCGCGTGGACGGCCCCGTCAGACATCGCGACATGGTAGGGGCTCGGTCGGAGCGAACGGGCTGCCGCCAGGGCACCCGGTAACCTTGCGCCGCATGGATACGGTGGTGCTGGCAGCTCGGGCGGTGCTGGTCGCGGTCTTCGCCATCGCGGCAATCGGCAAGCTTCTCGATCTGCCCGGGTCGCGCGCGTCGCTTGTCGGCTTCGGCGTACCGGCGCGAGCCGCGGCTTTCCTCGGCACCGCCCTCCCCTTCGCCGAGCTCGTCGTCGCGATCGCGCTCGTGTTCCGCCCATCGGCCCAGTGGGGCGCCGTCGGGGCGCTCGCGCTCCTCCTCGCGTTCATCGCCGGGATCGCAAACGCGATGCGCAAGGGCGAGGCGCCGCCCTGCAACTGCTTCGGCGCCATCCATTCGGCACCCGCGGGCAAGGCGACCCTGGCGCGGAACGTCGCGCTGGCCGCACTAGCTGGCGTCGTTGTCGTATGGGGCCCAGGCCCGGCGATCGATTCCTGGATCGACGCGCGCAGCGCCGCCGAGCTCGTCGCAATCGGCGCCGGCATCGCCGCCCTCGCGCTACTTGTGGCCGCGGTCCCCATGTGGCTCGAGAACCGGCGCCTGCAGCGCGACCTCGCCGAGGCCGAGAGGCGCCTGCGCCGGATTCCGGCCGGGCTTCGCGTCGGAACGCCCGCCCCGGAGTTCTCCGTGCCGGATGGCCAAGGCGGAACCGTGACCCTCTCGTCGCTCCTGTCGCGCGGGCGACCGGTCGCTCTGGTCTTCACCGCGGCCGGGTGCGGCCCCTGCGAGCCGATGCTGCCGGACCTTCGCCGTCTCCAGACGATCGCGGCCGACCGCATCAGCGTGGCCCTCGTCGGGATCAGCACGATCGAGCGCTACAACCGCACACGCGAGGCGCACGCCGGGGACCTCCTCCTGATCGACGCGGTGAAGGAAGACCCAGGTCTTCAGGCAGAGCTCGACCAGCTGACCGAGATCGCCCACGCCTACGACGTCCACGATTCGCCCGCGGCCGTGATCGTGAGCCCGGCGGGCACGATCGCGAGCACCACCGTGTCCGGCCGCCTGGCGATCGAGGCGCTCATTCGCATGACGATGGCGGGCGCCGTCGCGCCGATGCGCACGGCCCCACCCGTCGCCTAGGACGTCCTAACCCCGAGTAGCTGCAACAACTCGGGCTCATCTCAGGCTCCCCGGATTGCGGGCGCCGAAGACGATATCCCCGGGCACCCGTTCCTTGGTGAGGCACCCATTGTGGGCGCGGTCGAAGTTGAATTTTCGTCGAGGTCCCGTTTGAGCGCGGTGATCGTCGAGGCCAGCGAGCGCGCAGACGCCCCCGGCCATGGCCGGGGGCGTCTGACTTCAAGGGCTTATGGCTCTCGCGGGTGTTGCGAGAGCTTGGGGTTAGTCCGGCCTAGGAGGCCGCCGGGAAAAGCAGCGACGCGCCTAGCAGGCGGGCGCCGTCGTGCAGCAGAGCTCGTTGACCGTCGGGCAGCACGGCACGTTGACGCAGCCGGGCGTGCCGCAGATGCACGGGCACTGATCGATACCGGCTTCGGCCGGAGTCACCGTGCACTGGCAGGTGCTCCCGACGCAGTTGCAGAAGTGACAGGAGTTGTTGGCGCCCACGCAGCAGCCCTGGCTGCACTGCTTGCCGGCGTTGCTCTGGCAGCAGTGGTTGGAGACGCAGTCGGGGTTTTTCCCGCACCCCGAACAGCCCGTAGCGATGCCGGAGGCCGCCATCGCGGCCGTCGGAGCGACGATGCTCGTGATCAGCGGGGCGGAGGCCGCCACCGCGGCACCCGCCACGGCTGTCCGGCGGATCATGTCGCGGCGGGAGAAACCGTCTCCAGGGGGGACCGCAAGGAGGTCGCGCTCCTGGAGCTCCACGAGGGCCTCGATCACCCGCGACTCATCAACCGGCTCGCCGAGCTGGTCGGTGGCCAACGCGGCGAGCTGCTCGATCGTCGTGTCGCCGTCGCAGTGCGCGAAGGCGAGGGCGGCCAGCGGGCTCAGGCAGTGAGCCTCCTTGGTCCTGCTGTCATAGATGACGGTCTCATCGGCCAGGTTCTCGACCAAGAGGCCTTCCTCGCGTGCGACGGGTCGCCTCACGCGCTCGAATCGTGCGAGCGGTCCTTCCTCCATTGCTGACACGCGACGCCTCCTTCTCCCCCCAAAGGTCGAGTTTCCCTCTGGCATTGCGGCGAGTCTAGCCCATGACTCTTGGCCCTGTCTATGACAAGAATTGGGTCTAAATGGCAAGAATTTGAGCCTCGGGCCGAGAAATCAACGGATGTTCGAGCGGCGCCGGGTCCGGAGTCTTCGCGCCGCCAGGTAGACCGGCCTCGCGAGGTGGATTGCCACCAGCTGCAGCGCGGTGATCAGCGGCAGCATCGCGCGTGCCCAAGGGGGCACCGCCGAGTCTTGTCGCATCCGCTCGCGGACGCGTCGCGCGCTCGCTCGCAGCTCCTCCGAAGTCCGCGTCCGGCGCGGAGGGGAGGTCTGTGGGGCTCGGTAGAGAAGGCCGAGCCGCTCCGATACCTCGACCCGACCGCGCCAGGCGAGGAAGACGGCAAGCACCCAGTCCTCGCCGCTGTCTGCGTCGGCGTAGCCGCCGGCTTCCCGCACCTGGCCCGTGCGCAGGATTGCGCATCCCTGGATCGGAAGCAGCGACCAGATCGAATCGGCGAGGGCGAAGACATGCGGCCGCCCGACCAAACGCTTGACGAAGCGTCGCGGACCACGATGACGCTCGCCCGTCTCGCCATCAAGGATCGAGCCTGCGCAGACCGCCAGGTCTGCATTGGCGTCGATCCGCGTATGCAGATGCTCCAGGGTCCCGTCCAGCAGCAGGTCATCTGCATCCAGGAAGACGACGTACTCGCTCGAGACCTGCTCGAGACCCAAGTTTCTCGCCGCCCCGACGCTGATTCGCCGCTCGGAGCGAATGACCCGGCAGCCCTCGAGATCGGGAACGGGTGTGGACGAAGCGTTGTCCACCACCACGATCGGCGCCTCCGTCTCATTCCGCCTGACGCTCTCGATCGCATCGGGGAGGAACTCGACGTAGTCGTCCCAGACGGGAATGACGACAGTTACACCCACGCCTGGACCGCTCACGACGACCGACGGAGACCGATCCGTCTAGGCGCCGGCCAGGCTCGGCGTCCGCACGGGCTCCCTGCCGGGAGCCTGGACCGGGGCCGGCGCGGTGGCCGGATGCAAACGCAATTCTCTGAGCACGACGAGCAGGCAGACCGCCAGCGCCACGATGTGCATCCGGTACCGAAACGCCGTCCCGGCGTTGCCGGCTGAGAGCGAGTACGCGATCAGGGTGAAGAAGCTCAGATAGACCAACGGCCCGGCCCGATCCATGATGTGGCCGCGGGCGCGCCAGAGCTCGAGGGCGAGCAGCCAGAAGCAGGTGAAGGCGAAGATGGTGCCGAGCAGGCCGAGCTGCTGGCTGGCGTTGCCGAGCTGCCACGGATAGGGACGGGTGGTCACGTCGACGATCCGCTTCGGCAGGTTGACGATGATCGCCCCCCTGGTTGAGAAGTCCACCTGCTCGAGGCCGAGGTTGGAGCTGCTGTGAGCGTTGGCGCTCTGGGAGGTCTGGAGGTTCTTCTGCAGGCTCTCGTGCGTGGAGGCCTTCAAGATGGTCGGCGCCGAGATCGCGCCGAGCAGGACCACCAGCGCCACCAGGGTGAGCGACCGGGCGCCCTGGGTCCGCGCCCGGATCCCGACGTGCAGGGTGATCGCCGCCCCGGCGGCGATCAGGAACCAGCCGGCGTACGGCCTGGTGGCGACGGCGATCAGGCAGCCGAGTGTGATCGGCCACAGATACAGGAGCCTGGCGCTCTTCCACATGCTGGCTCCGCCGAAGGCGACCAGACCGCCCGCGAGGAGCAGGTTCGGCTCCTTGTGGAGCAGCGTCGAGAAGAAGATGTTGCTCGGCTCCAATGCGAGCAGCCAGGCGGCGATCAGCGCCGCACGCCGCCCCGCCAATTCATAGACGGCGGTCACGAGTAAGACGAGCCCGGCGACCGCGATCCCCGCCTGCGTGATCCGAAGCACCAGGTCCGGTGAGTCAAGTACCCGAATCTGGCCGGCAAATACGAACTCGTACAGCTTTCCCGTGAGCGCATCGGTCCAACCCGACCCGAGGAAGGGAGTGTGGACGAACAGGTGGGACTGCAACAGGAAGTAGCTTTCGTCGCCACCCCGGAGCGAGGAGCCGGCGCCCGTCGAACTCACGCCGATGGCCGCCAGCACGCGCAAGCCGAGGGCGACCGAAATGGGACCGCCGATCGCCAAATCGAGACGGGTGCGCCGCAGCCACCGGAGCAGCAGATAGAGAGCCCAGGCGACCGCAGCGAGCGTCACCAGGCCTGCAAGGAAATCGTGGATCTGCTGGTCGGTGAAGCTCAGCATGCGGGCCAGGATAACCGCGCTGTTGCGACCTCAATCAGTACTTTCTCGCCAATCGATCAGTAGTTGATCGCAAACATTGTCCAGCGGCTGAATCCGTGCGTTCAGAGCTCTGGACGGACGCTATGATCGCGTCGGATGAGCGGGCCTCGGCAGGATGGATTCGACTTTCACCGTTACGTGCGCCAGGCCTGGCGCCGCAAGTGGATTCTGCTCGCCGTGGTGGTCCTGATCCCCACCGCGGCGTATCTGCTCACCGCAAGGCAGACGAAGGTGTATGAGGCGAGCACGCTCCTCAAGGTCGGGGCGCAGAACGTCAACGTCTCCAACCAGCTCACCTTCTCGTCCTCGGGGACGACCGAGACCGCGACGATCATCAAGACGACCGGAGTCGCCAGGCTCGCGGCCCGCCAGCTCGGTGAGAGTCCGAGCAGCGCCGGGGCACTGCTCGGGAAGATCAGCACGAGCGTCCTGGGAGAGGCCACGGACACCGGCTTCATGAGGATCATCGCCCGGGACAGCGACCCCCAGCAGGCCGCACGAATCGCCAACGCGTTCGCCGCCGCGATCACCCAGCAGCGGACCAATCAGGCGATCAGCCAGGTAGACCAGTCGATCGCCACGCTCTCCAAGCAGGGAGGGGACGCGGCAACCCAGGCTGCGGTCGCCCAGCAGCTTCAGCAGCTCAGGGCGGCCAGGGCAAGCCTCAATGGCACTACGCAGGTGATCGAGCCCGCTTCAGCGCCGAGCTCACCGATCTCCCCGCACCCGGGCCGCAACGCCAGGGTCGCGTTCATCCTCGCCCTGCTGATCGCCGCCGCGCTCGTTCCCCTCCTCGAGGCGATGGATCGACGCCTGCGCGAGCCCGAAGAGCTCGAGAAGCTCTCCGACGCGCCGCTGCTGGGCTCGATCCCGGACGCGGCCTTCCCCGGCAGAGGGTCGGGGCCCTATGTCCACGAGGCCTTCCAGACGCTTCGGGCCGGTCTCACCTACTTCAACATCGATCGCACCCTCGGAAGCGTGCTCGTCTGCAGCCCCACGCGCGGCGACGGAAAGACCACAGTGGCCGCCAACCTGGCGCGTGCGCTGGCGGAGGACGGCCGGAACGTGATCGCCGTGGATTGCGACCTTCGCCGGCCGCAGCTCGCCAAGCGCCTCGGCGTGGCCGACCAGGTGAACTTCGGCGTCGACTCGGTGCTGATCGATCGCCGCGAGCTCGGCGAGGCCCTGGTGGACGTCGAGGTCGAGGGCGGCCGGCTGCGGGTGCTGCCCGGCGGCTCCCCTCCCAATCCCTCCGTGCTGCTCGGCTCGGATGCGATGCGCACGCTGCTTGGCCACCTGCGGGAGGACGCCGACATGGTGATCGTCGACACACCGCCCCTGCTCGCCGTCAGCGATGCCGTTCCCCTGCAGGAGCAGGTCTCCGGAACCGTTCTCGTCGCTCGGATGGCTCACACGAGCAGGGACGGCGTGAGCAAGGCAAACGCCTTGATCTCCAGCGCGAGCGGGAACCTGCTCGGCTTCGTTGCGACCGGCGTCCAAGTCGGCGGCCTCGGCGGATATGACGCCTACGGCTACGGCTACGGCTACACGGCCGAGAATGGCGCCAGCGCGAACGGCTCCGGACGGCGCTTCCCCCTTCCGTTCGGGCGACGCGAGCGGAGCGGCTCGCTCAAGTCCTGACCGCGTCTCCGACCCGCGCGGACTGCAGCAGCTCGCGATAGAGCGCGTCGATGTCCGACAGGAGGCGCTCCACCGAGTAGCGCTGAAGGACGTGCTCCCGGGCCCGGGTCCCCATCCGGCGGCGCAGCTCCCGGTCGCCGGCGAGCCGCGAGATGGCCGCGGCGAGCGCGATCTCGTCGTCGGGCGGCACCAGGATGCCGCTCTCAGGGGTGAGCACCTCGGCTGTGCCCCCGACGTCGGTCGCAATCGCCGGCCTCCCGGCAGCGGCGGCCTCGATCAGCCAGACCGGCGTCCCCTCGTTGTCCGAGCTGAGCACGGCGGCATCGGCGGCGGCTGCGATCCGAGTCAGGTCCCGGCGATAACCGAGGAAGCTCACCCTCGGCGCGACCCCAAGCTCGGCCGCCAGGCCCTCGAAGTCCGCGCGAGTCTCGCCATCGCCGACGATCGCCAGATGGGCCCGCGCGCCGCCCTCATACGCGCGGGCGAACGAGCGCAGGAGCAGGTCGACGCGCTTGATGGGGACGATTCGGCCGACAAAGGCGAGCAGCGCCTGATCGTCGGCGACGCCGAGCTCTGCGCGAAGCTCGGCCCCCGCGTCCCGCTCAAGGCTCGCATAAGGCTCCAGCTCCAGGCCCAGCGGAATCACGCTGAACTTCTCCGGCGGCCCCACTCCGAGCCGGACCAGGTCGTCCACCGTCTGCCGGCTGACGCCGATCAGGCGGTCCGTGCGGCGCCCGAGCGCCCGCTCCAGATCACGATAGAGGCGTGTCTTCGCGGGCCCGAAATAGCCTTCGAGCACGTGGCCGTGAAAGGTGTGGACGAGCACAGGGCGGGGCCGGAAAGCCAGCAGCGCCGCCGAGCGCCCCAGGAAGCCCGCCTTCGCCGTGTGGGTGTGCACCAGATGGGGGCGAAATCGACGGGCGATGGACCTGATCTGGGCGAGGGCGCGCGCGTCGTGCAGCGGGCTGACAGGCTGGCGCAGGCTGGGCAGGTAGACGGTCTCTGCCCCCTCGGCTTGCGCTCGGTCGGCCATCGACTCCTCGCCGGGCGCGGTGCGACCGTGTACGAGCAGCGTCTCGTACCGCTCGGGATCGAGCCGACGGCCACTCAGGAGGCTCGCCTGATGCGCCGGGCCCCCGAGGTTCATGCGGGCGATCACCCGCAGGACCCGGACTCTGCTCAGCTCGCGCGCTCCTCGGGCGTGGGCGAGAGGACGGCGGTCTCGAGCGCCGCGATGGCCGCCGCGCCGACGACGAGATAGGCGGCGGTCGCCGCGACCACAGTCCCCTGATCGAGCTGGAAGAGCGCGATCGAGAGACCGCAGAGCGCTGCCTGGACGGCTGCGAGGACGAGGGCAACCTTGCGCTCGGAGCCCAACATCGCGAGCAGCCGGTGCGTCAGGTGGGTGCGGTCGCCGCTGAGCACTGGCACCCCCCGCCGCAGCCGAGAGACGACGACCAGGGTGGTGTCCAGAATCGGCAGCCCGGCGAGCGGAGCGGTGGCGAACAGCAACGTCCAATCCAGCCGACCGTCTGGAATAGCCATGATCGTGCAGGCGACGAGCAGACCGATCGGCATGCTTCCCCCATCGCCGAGGAAGATCTTCGCCGGCTTGGCGAGGTTGAACGGTAGGAAGCCGAGGCAGGCGCCGGAGAAGGAAAAGGCGATCACGCCGAGCGGCACTGCCCCTTGAATCAGAGCCAGCGCCCCGATGCCCGCTCCGCAGACGGCACCGATACTGCCGGTCGCTCCGTCCTGGTTGTCCATCAGGTTGAAGGCGTTGGTGATGCCGACCACCCAGACGATGGTGAGCACGAGATTGGCGGTGTGTCCGGGCAGCATCGTCCAGCCGAGGTCCACGGCCCAGAGTGCCACCGCGGTCGCCACCTGAGCGATCAGGCGCAGGGTGACGCCAAGGCCGACGCGGTCGTCGAGGGTGCCGATCGCGAACAGCACCAGCGCGGCGACGAGCAGCCGCTTGTAGTCGTCAGCGGCGCCGCCGATCAGCGTCCCGGCCATGACTCCAGCCATCACTGCGGCGCCGCCCAGATACGGCGTCGGCCGCGAATGCTCCTTGTATCCGACCGGATGGTCGAAGAACGCGGTTCGCACCGCGATCCGCCGGGCGAGCGGTGTCGCCAGCATGGTGACTGCCAACGCGGTGAGCAGAGCCCCCACGATCCGAATCTCCTCCCCGGTGAGCATCGCCAGCTAAGAGCTAAGTAGAGAGCTCGGCGGCCTCCTCCAGGCCGCCCGTGAAAACCGCCCGCTGCCGGACTTCCCGCTCGGGCACCTCCACCACTCGCATCCGGGCGGCGACGTCATCGATCGCGTTGTCGATCGTCCGCCGGGGGCGCCAGCCACAGAGCTGCTCGATCGCCGATGTGTCGGGCTTGCGGCTGCCGAGCTCCTCGAAGCCCTCGCCGTAAGCCTCCCGGTACGGGACATGGCGGATCCGCGAGCTGGATCCCGTCCGTTCGATCACCCGCTCGGCCAGTGCCTGGATCGTGATCTCGGTCGAGGCGCCGATGTTGAAGACCCCGCCCACGGCCCGGTCGGAAGCCGCGACAGCGACCATCGCCTCGACCGTGTCGTAGACGTGGGTGAAGCAGCGTGACTGGGTCCCGTCGCCGTAGACGGTCAGATCCTCGCCGGCGAGGGCCTGCGAGACCAGCCGCGGCAGGACCATTCCGTAGGAGCCGAGCTGGCGGGGTCCAACCGCGTTGAAAAGCCGGACGACGACGGTCTGCGCGCCCCGCTCCCGCGCGTAGCCGAAGGAGAGCATCTCCCCGAACGCCTTCGTATTCGCGTATCCCCAGCGTGACTTCGACGAGGGCCCGAGCAGGCAGTCGTCGTCCTCCCGCAGGGCCCCGTTGCTGTGCTTGCCGTAGACCTCTGACGTGGAAGTGAAAAGGAGGCGCCGGCCGTAGCGGGCCGCCGCGTGAGCGACTACGTTGGCGCCGCGGACGTTGCGAAGCAGCGACTCCAGCGGGTTCTCGACGACAAGCTTGACGCCCACGGCGGAGGCGAGATGGAAGCACGAGTCGGTCCGCTCGACCCACCGGTCGACGAGATCGGCATCGAGCACCGATCCCTCGACGAAGACCGCCTTGCCGCTCTCCAGCAAGTGGACGATGTTCTCCCGGCGGCCGGTGCTGAGGTCGTCGAGGATGACCACCTCGTCGCCCCGCGCGACCAGGGCGTCAGCGAGGTGCGAGCCGATGAAACCGGCGCCTCCCGTGATCAGATGTACTGAGGGTGACTTCATGAGCCGCTTCATTTCCGAGTCGAGCCCTTTCTCCCGGCGGTCGAAAAGCGAGGCCTGCATTTGCCTCTGAGCATCTCCTCTTCCTTGAGCTGCCCCCGTGGGGTTCGTGGGGCCCCCTCAGCCCTGCCTTTGAAATTGCTCGCACGAGCGTAACGCGCGCAGGTTCCACCGTCATCCGTAGTTTTCTGAGAGTTGCCTCTCGGAGGCTTGACCCGGCGCCGCGGTCCCGCCCGAATCGTGCTCAGGAGAAGCCGTCCGCCTCCTGAAGATGGACGAATGTTGCCTCGAGTCCGGCGCGCAGGTCCACCACGGGCTCATATCCGAGCGCCTCGCGCGCCTTCGAGATGTCCGCCAGCGAACGCTGCAGATCGCCCGGCTGCCGTTCCTCGTGCACCGCCTCGACCGGCTTCCCGGAGAGCTCGCGGATGTGGTCGACAAGCTGGTTCAGCGTAGTCCCCTCCCCGCAGGCCACGTTGAAGGTCTCACCGGCCACGCCCTCGGCGGTCGAGGCCAGCAGGGTCCCCTCGACGGTGTTGTCGATATAGGTGAAGTCCCTGGACTGCTCGCCATCTCCGAAGATCACCGACGGCTCCCCCCGCAGCGCGGCGGTGATGAACTTCGGGATCACGGCCGCGTACTGGGAGAGCGGATCCTGCCGCGGCCCGAAGACGTTGAAGTAGCGGACCGCGACTGTCTCGAGACCGTAGACCTGGGTGAAGGCCCTGCAGTAGCCCTCGGCCGCGAGCTTGGACACGCCGTACGGCGAGATCGGCCGCGCGGGGGCGTCCTCGCGCTGTGGGTACTCGCGTTGCGGCCCGTACACAGAGGAGGACGAGGAGAAGACGACCCGCCGCACACCTTCGTCGCGAGCCGCGAGCAGCACGTTGAGCGTCCCGGTGACATTGGACGCGGTGCTCGTCAGCGGGTCCTGGATCGAGCGCGGAACCGATGGCAGCGCCGCCAGGTGGAACACGACCTCGCAACCGCGGACGGCGTTGTGGACCCGCTCGTAGCTCTGGATGTCGCCTTCGATCAGGTCGACATCACCCCCGACCTCGAGGTTGGCGCGGTGACCGGTCGCGAAGTTGTCCAGAACGCGCACGTCCCGGCCGTCCCGCAGCAGCCGCTCCACCATGTGCGATCCGATGAATCCGGCGCCCCCGGTGACCAATACCTTGCCCGCGCTCGACATCCGGGCGACCCTAGCGCAGTCGAATCCGCCTCAGCAGGCGATATCTTGCGCGCGGGATGAGCGGAGGGACGACTTTTCGGGTGGCCGCGGTCGTCTCGGCGCTGCTCGGCGCGCTCCTCCTCCTCGGCACCTGGGACGGGCTCTACAGCAGGCTCGACCTGCCTCAGGCTCTCCCCGCGCTGGGCCCGCAGATCGGCGGACTGGGGCTGCTCGGGCTCGCCTTCCTCACCTGGTCCGCTGCCGCCAACCTTGCGCTGAGGAGGCCGGTGGCGATCGCCGGGGCGCTGTTCTATCTCGGCTCGGCCGCCGTGATCGCGGCGTGGCTGATCTTCAGGGACAAGATCGACCTCGGCATCGGCAACGGCGGTTGGGTGGTGCTGATCGTGGCGGCCGTGCTCTTCGCGCTGCTCGGCGCCGCCCTGGCTCGCGCCGCCCGGTCATAGCTGGGGGCGGCCCGCACAGCTGCGAGGTCCGGTGGGTGCGCTGGCTGTGGGGGCCGGCCTAGAAGTGAGCCCTCAGGCGGCAGCTGACGCGAGCAAGGCAGTCGGCCTCACTGATCGCGGGGTCATTCGGTAGGACAAACGCACCCACCGTCCCGTCCGCATTCGTCGCCTCGATCGCCCGGTTGCCGACCTGAACGTCCTTGCCGAACTGAATCGAGACCACAGCGCACGCGCCATCCGAAGTGACCCAGCCGCCGCCGGTGAGGTTGGGAACCAGGTCGAGGGCATTGACCACGTCGGCCTCCAATGGAGCACCGCTTCCACCCTCTCCACCACCGCCGCCGCTGCCAGCCACCAAGACGGTCACCACGATCACGCCGACGATCAGGAACCCGACCCCGCCTCCGATCAGCACCTTGCGATCGGTGCGAGATCGCCAGCGGCGGAAGGCGCGCCGTGCTCGAACTCGGCGGGGTCGGGGGCGTGCAGTGGCCGGCCGCGCAGGGTCGATCCCGTACTCCTTCAGGCATGTCTCGCAGATGTGCGTCGGCGACTTGCGCCGATTGTGGATATCGCATCGCTCGTCGCCGGCGGGGACGACCTTGAGTGCCATTCAGCTCAGCCTCGGTCGGTGATCGGGTGCATCGAATGAGCCTCGACGGTAGCCGCTGGGCGAGCGATCGCGAGCGGGGAGGCTAGTTCCGCATGGCCGGGAAGAGGACGACCTCCCGCAGGGTCTTCGCCCCGGTCAGGATCATCACCAGCCGGTCGATGCCGAGGCCGACCCCGCCGGTCGGCGGCATGCCCTGCTCGAGGGACTCGACGAAGGTCTCGTCGTAGGGCTGGGTCTCCTCGTCGCCCCTGGCGATCTCCTCTGCCTGCGCCTCGAACCGGCGCCGCTGCTCATCGGGGTCGTTGAGCTCGGTGAACGAGTTCGAGATCTCGATGCCGCCGACGAAGGCCTCCCAGCGCTCGACCAATCCTTCCTCGCTCCGGTGCCGCTTCGCGAAGGGTGAGAGCTCGACCGGATAGTCGACGATGAAGGTGGGCTGGATCAGGGTCGGCTCGACCTCCTTGGAGAGCAGCCCGTCGACCAGCTTGCCCCACCCCTCCTCGGGGTCGGGCTTCGTCCCCATGGCCTTCGCGAGCTCCTCGCGGGAGGGGTGCTCGAGGACGTCGATCTCCGTCTTCTCCTTGATCGCGTCGCGCAGCGTCAGGCGCCGCCAAGGCGGCGACAGGTCGATGGTCTCCCCCTCGCGCTCGACCTTCGTGGTCCCCAGGACCGCCTGCGCCACGGCGGAGACCAGACCCTCCAATTCGGTTGCCGTGTCGTTGTAGTCCGCGTAGGCCTCGTACCACTCGAGCATCGTGAACTCGGGGTTGTGCTTGTGGGAGATCCCCTCGTTCCGGAAGTCTTTGCCGAGCTCGTAGACCTTCTCGATCCCCCCGACGATCAGGCGCTTCAGGTAGAGCTCCGTCGCGATCCGCAGATAGAGGTCGCGGTCGAGCGCGTTGTGGTGGGTGGTGAAAGGCCGGGCGAGCGCCCCTCCGTACAGCGGCTGGAGCACGGGCGTCTCGACCTCCACGAAGTCGCGGGCATCGAACCAGCGGCGAACCTCGGCGATCGTGCGCGCCCGCTTCAGGAAGAGCTCCCGGGTCTCCTCGTTCGCCATCAGGTCGAGCTCCCGGCGGCGGTAGCGAGTCTCGACGTCCTCGAGGCCATGGAACTTCTCGGGCGGCGGACGCAGGCTCTTCGAGAGCAGCTCCCAGGCGTCGGCCCGGATCGAGAGCTCGCCCCGCTTGGAGGCGAAGACGATCCCCTCGATCCCGATGATGTCGCCGATGTCGAGCGAGAGCAGGCCCTCGTAAGCTTCGCCCAGCTCGTCGACCCTGGCCTGCACCTGGATCTGGCCGGTGCCGTCCTTGAGGTCGAGGAAGGACGCCTTGCCGTGCCCGCGCCGGGCCGTGAGCCGGCCGGCGACCCGGTAGCGGTCGCTGGTCTCCTCTCCTGCCTCGATCCCCTCGTGGGACTCTCTGACGGCGGCGATCTCGGTGCGATCCGGAAAGCCGTGAGGGAACGGCTCGATGCCCGCCTCGCGCAGGCGCTCGAGCTTCGCCCGCCGGTCGGCAAGCAGCTCGGATGGCGCGCGCTCTGGCTCCTCGTTCACGGCGCGGAGCCTATTGGGCGCTAAGCGGACTCGATCTTCGTGACCTTGAGCTTCTTCTTGGGGCCGCGCGGTGTCTCGACGGTGACGACCTCGTTCCTCTTGCTGCCGACCAGCGCCTTGCCGATCGGCGACTCGTTCGAGAGCTTGTGCTCCATGGGGTCGGCCTCGGCGGAGCCGACGATCTGGAACTTCTGCGACTTGCCCGACTTCTGGTCCTTGACGTGGACGACGGCGCCGACACCGACGGTCTCTGTGTCGATGTGCTTGTTGTCGATGACGGCGGCCCTGCGCACGCGGTCCTGGAGCGAAGCGATCCGCTGCTCCAGCATCGCCTGCTCGTTCTTGGCGTCGTCGTACTCGGAGTTCTCTGCGATGTCCCCGAACTCCCGCGCCGCCTTGATGCGATCAGCAACCTCGCGGCGCTTGGCGGTCTCCAGGTACTCGAGCTCCTCCTTGAGCTTCTCGAGTCCCTCCGGGGTGATCAGTGTCTCGCGAGCCAACTCTCCTCGATTCCTTCCTTAGTGGGATTTGCTCGCCGCTCAAAAGCCCTGCTAGACGGCGAAAAATGAGCCCGCACCGACGCGATTGAAACCACGACGGCCCGGGCGAAGCGCGCAGTATAGCGCCGGCCCTGAAGGTGGTCGAGACGCTGGCTCAGGCGGCCAGCGCCGCCTGCAGGGCCGCTGTCGACGCGGCCCGGATCCTCGAGCTGCGGGTAGTGGCCGAGGTCCTCGAAGCGGGTCAGCGGCGCCTCGGGCCGCAGCTCCAGGACGGCGTTCAGGACCTTCTCGGTGGCGACCGGATCGAGCATCCCCCAGGCGAGCGAGAGGGGCTTCGGCCAGTCCCGGATCGCGCCGTGCCAGCGCTCGGCGTAGCGGAAGCGCTCCTCCATGTAGCGGATCGTCTTGTGATTGAGGGTGCGGCCACCGCCCGCGCAGATCAGCGCCCATTGATCGTCGGCCTCCTGGTCGGTGAGCGGATGCCCGGGAGAGAAGATCGAGCCGAACTGCTGCCGGAAGAAGCGCTCGCTGGAAAGCCGCGACATCAGCGGCCCCAGGGGGCTTCGGAGCACCCGCTGGCCGAGCGTCGGGCTGGCGGCGCCCTGCACCATCGAGCCGTTCAGCAGGAGCGCTCCCCTCAAGTCCATCTCGAGCTTGCCCTCGAGGTCGCGGGCCATCAGCTCGGTCGCGACCGAGGTGCCCATGTCGTGCGCAACCAGAAAGACGGGGATGCGAGGGCGCTCCGCAGCCGAAGGCGAGGAGCGACCCGTCACATGTTGGTGGCGCCGGACCAGCTCCTCGACCATGTCGGCTTGCCAGTGGAGCGCGTAGGTGTGCTCGCGCGGCTTCTCCGAGAGCCCGAAGCCCAGGAAGTCGGGGGCCAGGACCGCCTGCTCGGTCTCCCTCTCGAGCAGCAGCCGCCAGTCGTACGAACTGGATGGAAAGCCGTGCAGGAGGACCAGGAGCGGATCGCTCCCGTCGCGCGCGAAGACGTGGATGCGGCGGCCGCGGAACTCCTCGTCCCTGCCGCGATCGCGCCATGCCTCTACGCGCGCGGTCAGGGGCATCGCGCTCAGGCGGCCACGGCGGTCAGCCCGGAGAGCTCCGACACCAGGGCGCGGGCCGCGCCGAGATCGTCGCTCTCCTGAAACCGCGCGGCGGTTTCCTTGCCGGCCTCGAGGCGCTCCAGGTACCAGGGGTAGAACTTGCGCAGGTAGCGGGCCGCTCGCTCCGGCGCCGAGGTGCTCCTCCGCCCGGTCCATGACCCAGAGCAGCTCGGCGACGACCTCCTCGCGCTCCGGCGCCGCCAGGCGCTGTCCGGTGAGCTCCTCGAAGATCCAGGGGTTGCCGAGGGAGCCTCGGGCGATCATCACGGCGTCGGCGCCGGATGCCTCATAGGCATCTCTGGCGGCCTCCGCGCTGTCGAGGCCGCCGGAGACGATCACCGGCACGTCGAGGCGATCGACCAGCTCGCGGGCCAGCATGTAGTCGGGCCGGCCCTTGTGCTGGGTGGCGGCCGAGCGCGGATGGAAGGCGACCGCGGCCACGCCGGCGTCCTCGGCCAGGCGCAGCGCCAGGTCGAATCCCTCGCGGCCACCGGGCCGCAGCCCCGAGCGGAGCTTGACCGTCACCGGCCGTCCGCCGCCCTCCCTCGCTGCGGTCGCGATCCGGACGGCCAGGTCCGGATCCGAGAGAAGGGCCGCCCCGGCACCGGTCTTGCAGACCTTCTTGACCGGGCAGCCCATGTTGATGTCGATCAGGTCCGCCCCGCCCCCGGCGGCGATCTCCGCCGCCGAGCGCATCACGTCGGGGTCCTGGCCGAAGAGCTGCACGGAGACTGGGTGCTCGTCCGGGTGCAGCCGGAGGAGCTCCCGCAGCGTGCGCTCGTTGCCGTAATGGAGGCCGAAGCTCGAGACCATCTCGGAGACCGCGAGGCCCGCGCCGTGGCGGCGCGCCTGCAGCCGCACGAACCAGTTGCCGATCCCGGCGAGGGGAGCGAGCAGGACCCGGTTGGCGATCTCGACGTCGCCGATGCGAAACGGGTCTGTCAGGGCGGGCTGCATGACCTAAGTGTTGCGCTCATAGATCAACCTGAGACCTTGCAGGGTGAGGAGCGGATCGACCTCGTCGATCGTCTCGCAGTGCGGGGCGATGGTCTGGGCGAGGCCGCCCGTGGCGATGAAGGTCGCCGGTTCACCGAGAGCCTCGGAGAGGCGGCGGTCGATGCCGTCGACCAGGCCCGCGAACCCGTAGGCGAAGCCCGCCTGGATCGCGGCCTGCGTGTGCTTGCCGATCGGGCCCTCCGGGGCCGAGAGGTCGATGCGGGGCAGCTTCGCCGTGCGCGAGGTGAGCGCCTCCATCGAGATCTCGACGCCCGGCCCGATCACTCCCCCGAGGTACTCGCCCGCGGCCGAGACGACGTCGAAGTTGGTGGAGGTGCCGAAGTCGACGGCCACGCAGGCGCCGTTCACCTTCGAGTGGGCGGCGACGGCGTTGACGAGCCTGTCGGCCCCTAGCTCGTGCGGGTTGTCGACCAGGATCGGCATGCCCGTCTTCAGGCTGGGGCCGACGATCAGGCAGGGCTTTCCGATGTGACGCCGGCTGAGCTGCTGGTACTCGGGGCCGAGCTGGGGAACCACGGTGGAGACGATCGCCCCGTCCAGAGAGTCGAAGCTCAGCCCGTCGAGCGTGAGCAGGTGCGAGATCGTCCCGGCCAGCTCATCGGCGGTGGCGCTCGAGACCGTCGCCAGGCGCCAGTCGCGCACCAGCTCCCGCCCATTGAAGGCGCCCAGGTGCGTCTGCGTGTTGCCCACGTCGACCGCGAGGAGCATCTGCGCAGAATAGGATGAGCCCCATGGGGGAGGCAAAGCTCTACGTGATCCCTGGGTCCCATCCTTCGCGCACCGCGATGCTGATGCTGGAGCGCAAGGGGATCCCCTTCAAGCGCGTCGACCTGATCCCGGTGGTCTCGAAGGGCATCCTCCGCGCGCAGCGGTTCCCGGGCATCACCGTCCCAGCGCTGAAGCTCGACGGCACCCGCGTCCAGGGCTCGCGCGAGATCGCCCGGGAGCTCGACCGGATCCAGCCCGAACCGCCGCTCTTCCCCTCGGATCCAGAACTGCGGGAGAAGGTCGAGGAGGCCGAGGCCTGGGGCGATGCCTTCCAGCAGAAGCCCCGCCGGTTCAGCTGGTGGGCGTTCAAGCGCGATCGCGCGCCGATGGCGAGCTACTCCGAGGGCGCCCGGCTCGGCATTCCGGTGGACCTCGCGGTCAAGACCGGCGGTCCGATCGTCTCGCTCTCGGCGCGCTTCAACGGCGCCACCGATGAGAACGTGCGCTCGGACCTCGCCTCGCTCCGCGGCGACCTCGACCGGATCGACAGCTGGATCGCCGATGGCGTCCTGGGCGGCCCTCAACCGAACGCGGCCGACTACCAGATCGCTCCGAGCGTCCGGCTGCTGATGACGATGGACGACCTGCGGCCGGCGATCCAGGCGCGGCCGGCCGGCGAGTTCGCGACTCGGGTCGTCCCGGACTTCCCCGGGCGAATGCATCCCGTCTTCCCCGCGGAGTGGCTCGAGGGGCTGCTCCCCTAGCCGGGCGGGGGACCGACCTTCGCCACACGCTGCCCGGGGCCGAGCGACTCGAGAGCCTGCCGCAGCCCGGTCCCGTCGGGAAGGCGCAGGTCGGGATCGAGCTCCAGCAGCGGAGCGAGCACGAAGCGCCGCGAGGTGACCTCCGGATGCGGCAGCGTGAGGCGATCGGTGCTCATCTCCAGCTTGCCCAGGAGCAGCAGGTCGAGGTCGATGGGACGCGGGCCGTGACGCGGTCCGCCGAAGGCGCGACCCTGCTCGGCCTCGATCGCCTTGCAGAGATCGAGCAGCTCCTCCGGCGCCAGCGCCGTCCGCACCCTGGCCGCGGCGTTGAGGAAGTCGGGTTGGTCGAGGATCTCCCCGACCGGCTCGGTCTCGTAGACGGATGAGACCGCCTCCACGGCGACGCCGTGCGAGCGCAGGGCCTCGATCGCCCGCCGCAGCTGCGAGTCCCGATCGCCGACGTTGGAGCCGAGGCCGAGGTACCCGACCCGGTCGGTCAGACACCCTCCTCGTCGTCCGACTCTCGATCCAGCGATCGCTCCAGGGTCACCTCGACCCCGGCCTCCTGCACCTGATACGGCAGCGGCGGCTCCGGCTTGGCGGCCCGCACCTGGACCGAGTCGCAGTCGAAGCGCTCCATCAGCCGGCCGGCGACGACCTGGCAGAGGCGCTCGAGGGTCCGGTAACTCCTCTCGGTCGCCGCCAGAGCGACGATGTCGCATACCTCGGAGTAGTCGACCGTGTCCTCGATCCGATCGGTGAGGACGGCGTCGCAATCCGGGACGTCGAAGGTGAGATCGAAGTCGAGCCGCTGGCCGACCTCCTGCTCGGCGTCGGTGACCCCGTGATGCGTATAAATGGAGAGGCCGCGGATCTCGACCTCGACGGAAGGCTGTGCGGCGGTCTCGTGCTCGTCCACCGCTCCAAGCTACTCCCCTTCGCCTGGGAGGCTCCATCCCGTGATGCGAGGGCACGCGACAACGCGACCCGTTTAGTTGTAGGACTTGCCGGTGAGCGTGTCGCCCGAGACGACGACGCTCGGCGAAGGGGACTCCGCCGTCGCGGTCTCCCACCACCTCGCCGAGCTCAGCGAGTGCCGCATGCACTACGTCACCCGTGGCGATGGCAAGCCGATTCTCTTTCTCCACGGCTTCCCGCAGTTCTGGTACCTGTGGAGGCGCCAGCTCGCGGACCTCGGCAGCGACCACGCCGTCTACGCGCCCGACATGCGCGGCTACAACCTCTCCTGCAAGCCCGAGGAGGTCGAGGACTACCGCATGCGGCATCTGCTCGGCGACATCCTTGAGCTCGTCGAGCAGCTCGGCCTCGCCCCCCTCACCCTCGTGGGCCACGACTGGGGCGGGATCGTCTCCTGGACTTTCGCCCTCAAGTACCCGGGGCTGCTCGAGCGCCTGGTGATCATCGACGCGCCACCCCCCTTCACCTGGAACCGGGACCTGCGGGAGAGCCCGAAGCAGCGCGACGCCGTCAACTACATGATCGAGCTGTCCAAGCCGTCACCGGAGCCCGAGGAAATGCTGGTGGCGAAATCGTTCTCGATGATGGACGACATCATGCGGCGGATCGGCGGCCGGCATGCCCAGCTCTCCGAGGCTGACCGCGCGATCTACCACGAGGCCTGGGGCCAACCCGGCGCGCTGCAGGGCGCCCTCAACTACTACCGCGCCGCCCACATGGGCGAGCAGGTCGCGGCCGGCGGCGTGCCGGAGGAGTACGCGAGCAAGATCACCTCGCAGACCGTCAGCGTCCCGACGCTGGTGATCTGGGGCGAGAAAGACGCGGCGCTCCTGCCCTCGCTGACCAGGGGGCTGAGCGAGTGGGTCCCGCGGCTGCGCGTCGAGATCGTCCCCGGCGCGGGGCACTGGGTCCCTTACGAGCGCCCGGACGAGGTCAACTCGCTGATCCGGGAGTTCGTCGACGGCTAGCTCAAGCGCCAGGGACGGGCGCGTGGTGGCTCGGTCGGCCAGATGAACGTCTGGGGGTTCCCGCCGTAGTTCGCCCCGAACTGATCCCGATCCCGCCACTGATTGAACGGGACCGGGGCCCTCTTCTTTCGCGTCCCCAGGAGCATCGGGCTGTGTGCCTTCTCCCACTCCGTGGCCCCGTACTCTCGCAGTGAGGGGCTGGACAGAACGTCGTCCGACTGAAAGTAATGCGCCGTCTCATGGATCGCCCAGCGCAGCGCGGCACGATGACGGCGACGGGTGCGCAGGTCTCCATCCGATCGGGCGAGCAGGCGCCGCGCACCGGGAGCGATGAAGATCGTCCGGCAATTGCTCTTGTCCGGCCCCGTCCAGGTGGGGGTCTCCGACCCAGGCCTTTTCGCATCGGGCCCCACGAATCTCAGCCGTGGAGGCGGCTGGCCGGCCGACCCGAGGAGGGGAGCTGCGCGGCGCCAGATCCGACGGTATTCGAGGGTGGCGTCCTGCTGCTGCTCTCCCCGGGGCGCGCGCACGGCCTCCACGCATAGAGGGCCGGGCTGCGCGGAGGACCCCGCCGGCACCTCGACGGGAGCACCGACCAGGCCGATCAGCAGGACGGCCGCCAGGATCGACGGCGCCGGGTGGCGGCCCGCGAGGCGCGCGATGTCCCGAGTGCTGGAGATGCCACAAATCCTCGCGACCAGGCCTGCGGAATGCCTCCGGTCGGACTACGGACCCGGCATTTGGGGCGACTACCTAGGGGTCGGCCGGCTGGGCGGCACCAGCGGGGTCCAGGATCGCCTCAGCGACCGTGAGGGCCTGGCGGATCGGACCGACGTCGTGCACCCGCAGCATGCGCGCTCCCTTCGCGTAGGCGATCACGTTCGAGGCGATCGTGCCCCCGAGACGCTGGTCGACCCCGGCACCGGTGAGGTTGCCGATGAAGCTCTTGCGGGAGCTGCCGAAGGCGATCGGGCGGCCGAGCTCGGCCAGCTCACCGAGGCGGCGATGGAGCTCGAGGTTGTGCTCGACCGTCTTGCCGAATCCGATCCCGGGATCGATCCAGATGCGCTCCTCGTCGATCCCCTCGGAAACCGCGAACTCGATCCGCTCGGCGAGGAAGGCCTTGACGTCGTCGACGACGTCCTCATAGGTGGGGTTCTCCTGCATGGTCCGGGGATCGCCGAGCATGTGCATCAGCACGACCTCCGTGCCCCGCTCCGCACAGAGACCGGCGAGCTCCGGATCTGACCGGAGGGCCGTCACGTCGTTGACCATCGCGGCCCCCTCGTCGAGCGCCGCCTCGGCGACGGCCGCCTTGGACGTGTCGATCGAGACGGCCGAGCCGTCACCCGCCAGGGCCTCGACGACCGGGCGGACCCGCCGCAGCTCCTCCTCGGCGCCCACCGCCTCCGCGCCCGGCCGGGTGGACTCGCCGCCGATGTCGAGGATCTCGGCGCCGTCTGTGGCGAGCTCCCGGCCGTGGGCGATCGCCCGCGCCGGATCGAGGAACTCGCCGCCGTCGGAGAACGAGTCGGGGGTCACGTTGACGATCCCCATGATCTTCGCGCGCTCCACGTCCACTCCTATTGAGCGCGGATCAGCTGCCCGTCCGGCCCGAGCTCGACGAAGTGATGCGCCTGGCCGTCGCGGTATCGCCCGCATTGGTTGGCGGGGTCGTCGTCCACCGGCTGGCGTGGGTCGTGGGCGATATCGGCGACCCAGTCGGAGAGGCCCGGGAGGCTTTCGGCCAGGCATGGGCCGGCACTCAGATCCTGTCCGGTCGCCTGCGCCTGGCGAAAGGCGGCCTCTGCCTCGTCGACGGCCTTCTCCCGGCCACTCGGATTGACCTGTGACCCACCGCCGCCGCAGCCGGCCAGGCCGAGGGCGACCAGCAGGGCGATCGGGATGAAGCGCACGCAGCTAGCTGTCGTTCGCGCGCATCTCCGCGGCGCCGCCGCCGGCCAGGCCGGGGCGGGGACGCGGGCGGGGCCGTGCGCCCTCACGGGCGGTGCCCTTCTCCTCGACGGGCGGCGCCTCGGGCGGCTTGGCCTCCTCCTCCTCGTCGGAGAAGACCTCGTCCTCGGGCTTGCCATCGAGCAGGGCGATGAACTCGTCGGCCTCGATCGTCTCGCGGTCGAGCAGGATCTTGGAGATCGTGTCGAGCTGCTCGCGGTGCTCGGAGAGGATGTCCTTCGAGGTCTGGTGTGCGTCCTCGACGATGCGGCGGACCTCGTCGTCGATCTCGCGGGCGATCTCGTCGGAGTAGTCGGGCTCCGCCGAGAACTCGCGGCCGAGGAACGGCTGCGAGCGGTCGTGGCCGAAGACCCGGGGACCGAGCCGCTCGGACATGCCGAACCGCATCACCATCTGCTTGGCCGTCTCGGTCACCTTCTCGAGGTCGTTGGAGGCACCCGTCGTGATCTCGCCGAAGACGATCTCCTCGGCGGCGCGCCCGCCGAGGGTCATCGCCATCGTGTCGAGCAGCTCCGCGCGCGTGGTGAGGAACTTGTCCTCGGTCGGCAGCGAGATCGTGTAGCCGAGGGCCTGGCCGCGGCTGATGATGGAGACCTTGTGGACCGGGTCGGTATTGGGCAGCAGGTGGCCGACGATCGCGTGGCCGAGCTCGTGATAGGCGGTGACCAGCCGCTCCTTCTCGGACATCACCCGGCTCTTCTTCTCCGGGCCGGCGATCACCCGCATGATCCCTTCCTCGAGCTCGGTCATCGTGATCTCGCGCTTGCTCGAGCGGGCCGTGAGCAGCGCGGCCTCGTTGATCAGGTTCGCGAGGTCGGCGCCCGTGAAGCCCGGCGTCTGCCCGGCGAGGGCGTCGAGGTCGATGCTCGGCGCGAGCGGCTTGCCGCGGGTGTGGACCTCGAGGATCTGCTTGCGGCCCTTGCGATCCGGGCGGTCGACGACGACCTGGCGATCGAAGCGGCCGGGCCGCAGCAGGGCCGGGTCGAGGATGTCGGGGCGGTTGGTGGCGGCGATCAGGATGATGTTGTCCTTCATCTCGAAGCCGTCCATCTCGACGAGCAGCTGGTTGAGGGTCTGCTCGCGCTCGTCGTGGCCTCCGCCCATGCCGGCGCCGCGGTGGCGGCCGACGGCGTCGATCTCGTCCATGAAGATGATGCAGGGGGAGTTCTGCTTCGCCTGCTCGAAGAGGTCGCGCACGCGGGACGCGCCCACGCCGACGAACATCTCGACGAAGTCGGAGCCGGAGATCGAGAAGAACGGGACACCGGCCTCACCGGCGACGGCCCGGGCGAGCAGGGTCTTGCCGGTGCCCGGCGGACCGTAGAGGAGGACGCCCTTCGGGATGCGGGCCCCGAGCGCCTGGAACTTCTTCGGGTTCTCGAGGAACTCCTTGATCTCCTGGAGCTCCTGGACGGCCTCGTCCACACCGGCGACGTCGCGGAAGGTGATCTTGGGCGCGTCGACCGACATCCGCTTGGCCCGCGACTTGCCGAAGCTCATCACCCGCGAGCCGCCGCCCTGCATCTGGTTCATCAGGAAGATCCAGAAGGCGAAGAAGAGCAGGAAGGGCAGGATGTAGGTGAGCAGCGAGAGCAGGCTGGAGCCGCCCTTGCCCTTGATCTCGGTCTTGACGTTGTGCTGCTCGAGCGAGTTGAGCAGCTGGGCCTGGGCGGAGTCGGAGTCGGGATACGCCTCGTCGTAGCTGGTGCCGTCGGTCTGCTTGACGTTGAGCGTGTTGTCCTTCGTGTTCCAGGTGACCGACTCGATCTGGTTGTTCTGGACGCGCTGTACGAAGGTCGTGTAGTCGGGCGTCTCATTCTTCGAGCCCGGGCTGATCAGCCGCTGGGCGAAAAACGCCAGCACGACGACGATCAGAATCGGAAAAGCAGCGCTGCGGAAGAAACGTCTCATCGGTGAAGGTCCTTTGCCCCGGGTGTACGCCGTATAGGCGGCCCTGGATCTATGGCGAGGGTACCAGCGTTCATCTAGCTGTCCTGAGGGTGTTCCCGCAGGGCAGCCACGTAGGAGAGGTTCCTGTAGCGCTCGCCGTAGTCGAGGCCGTAGCCGATGGCGAACCGGTTGGGGATCTCGAAGCCGACGTAACGAACCGGGAGGTCCACCCGCCGGCGCTCGGGCTTGGTGAGCAGAGCGCACACCTCGACGGATCTCGGCCCCCGAGCCTGCAAGTTGCGCAGGAGATAGTGGAGGGTGAGCCCCGAGTCGATGATGTCCTCCACGATCAGGACGTCCCGGTCGGCGATCGGCACGTCCAGGTCCTTGAGGATCCTGACCACGCCGGAGGAGTCCGTGGCCGAGCCGTAGCTCGACACGGCCATGAAGTCGAGCTCGCAATCGATCGTCAGGTGGCGCATCAGGTCCGCGAGGAAGGGCACCGCGCCCTTCAGGATGGCGACGAGCAGGGGGGCGCGGCCATCGTAGTCGCGGCTCACCTCGGCGCCGAGCTCAACGACCCGGCGCTGCAGATCCTCCTCCGAGACGAGCACCTCCCCGATCGCGTCGTCTGGTCCCACTGGGCGGAGTCTATGGAGCGGCCTGCGATGCGCTGAGGACGGCGGACTCGGAAGCACCGGGCCTTGCGGCGAAATCCTCGGAGACCGCCACGCCCGCGATCCAGGCGATGCGGCCGTCCGCGACGACGACCGGAAGGGCGTGCCGCAGCGAGCGCGGCACCTTGCGGTCGGTGAACAGATCCTGGAGCGACTTCGTCCCGCCGAGGCCGAGCGGCCGCATGCGGTCCCCCTCCCGCCAGGCCCGCACGGTCAGCGCGCCGCCGAGCGCCCCAGCATCGAGGACGGCGAGGTCGGGGCTCTCCGCTCGCGGCACACCCGCCTCGAGCTCGGCCCGCACCTCCCACGACCCGAACCGGCAGGTCCCCGGCACGGTCAGGGACGACTCCGCCGGCTCCGCCTCCGGACCGGCGACGAAGCGGACGTGGGCGTGCTCGATGCGAGCCTCCACGCCGCCGCCGAGCTCGATCACCCCTCCCTCAGGCCGGTTGGCGAGCCTCCAGATCTCCGCCGCCCGCCGCCGCCCAAGCGCAACCCGTGCCCCCGCTGCGCGCTCGGCGAGCCGCCGCAGGGCCAGCCGCCGCACCGCGGGGTCGAGGGGCTCCAGCGCATCCCGGCGGACCGCTCCCGCCGCCTCCGCGCCCGATTCGTCCAGGGCCTCGCAGGCGAGTCGCTCCAGCGTCTCCTCCTCCTCCGCGAGCTCGGCCTGGGTCTCGGCGATCGTCGCCTCCGCCTCGGGCCCGATCCCGCGAAGGACCGGCAGCACCTCGTTGCGAATCCGGTTGCGCGCATAGGTCGGCTCGACGTTGGTCGGGTCATCGGCGAACGGCAGCTGCGCCTCCACCGCCAACCGTCTCACCTCGTCTCGATCCAGGGAGAGCATCGGGCGGACGACAGCGCCTCGCCTGGCCCGCAAACCGAGCAGCGCACGGCGGCCGGGCGAGGTCGCGAGCCGGTAGAGGAGGGTCTCGGCCAGGTCGGTCCTGGTGTGACCTGTGGCGATCCAGTCGAGCCCGCCGGCGCGCCGCAGCCGCTCCGCCGCCGCGTACCGGGCATCCCGCGCCTCCGCCTGGACGTTCCCGGAGCCCAGCTCCGGGCGTTCGACCTCGAGCTCGATCCCGAGCGCCCCGCAGAGCTCCCGGCAGGTCTCCTCATCCGCGTCGGAGCCCTCACGGAGGCCGTAGTTGAGGTGGAGCGCCGTCACGGCGCCGGGGCCGAGGACCTGGACCAGGCCGGCCGCGGTCGCGCCGGAGTCGGCGCCGCCCGAAACCAGGACGACCCCCCGAGAGCCCTCGGGTACCAGCCCGCTCTCCCGCACCGCGCGGGCGAGGGCGGAAAGACCCTTCGCAGCCGCCATGGCGGCGATTGTAGGAACGCCGCGGAACGGGCCGCTCCTCCGCAACTTCCCGCACGAGGTCTACGGACTTTTCACAACGGTCAACGGTCTAGGCCAGTCGGGGCGGCTAAAGGACGGGCGGCTGAGCATCCGGCCGCCTCATTGAGGGATGCGCTGAGCACTCGATGTGGAACATGTGTCGAGACCGAGATACATTCTCGGCGTCATCGCCCTCCTGGCGGCGTGGACGCTCGTCGCCAGCTCGTCGGCCTCCGCCACCAGCTGCGCCGGCACCGACGTCCAGGTGACCGGCCTCAGCCAGGATCAGATGGAGAGCTCCATCGCCTGCCTGATCAACGAGGAGCGCACCTCCTACGGCCTGCAGCCCGTCACGCCCAACTCGGATCTGCGACAGGCGGCGCTCAGCCACTCCAACGAGATGGTCAACCAGGGGTACTTCGCGCACACCTCCCCAGCCGGCCTCACCTTCATGGACAGGATCGAGGCCACCGGTTACATGCGGAGCGCCCGGACCTGGGTCGTCGGCGAAAACCTCGTCTGGGGCAACGGCCCGCTCAGCACCCCCTGGTCGCTGGTGACCGCCTGGATGAACAGCCCGCCCCACCGCGAGAACCTGCTCAGGGACCGCTTCCGCGAGATCGGCATCGCCGCGGTCGTCGGGACTCCGGAGAAGAGCACCGACCTGACGGGAGTCACCGTCTCGAGCGAGTACGGCTACCGCAGCTTCGCCAAGGTCAAGAAGAAGCACAAGGCCGCGAAGGCGAAGGCGCGCAAGGCTCCCCTCCACAAGCACAAGCACCGCAGGTAGCGGCGCCGCAGCCCGGCCTGCCTATTCCATCGCCGGCCGGGCGACATAGAGCGAGATCGCGGCGGGGAATCCCTTGAGCACGACCTCACCGATCGGGTCGAAGCGTAGGAACTCGGACCCGTTGATCGCCTCGACGAGCGCCTGCGTAACCAGCACCTCCCCGCCCAGGGCGCGCGAGACGACTCGGTGGGCGAGGTTGACGTCGCCCCCGAAGTAGTCGCCGTCCCTGAACACGGCCGCCCCGTAGTGGATGCCGACGCGAGGCTGGGGCCGCTCCTGGAAGAGCGCGAGGAACCCGACGGCCCACTCCGTCAGCGTCGCCGGCTCGGGTGAGACCACCATCGCCTCGTCGCCGATCGTCTTCACGATCGTCGCCTCGGACGGCAGGGTCGCCTCCACGGTGTCGACGAAGCGCTCGATCATGTCCAGCGCCTCCTCGTCGCCCTCCTCCTCCGTGTACCGAGTGAACCCGGTGAGGTCGACGAAGCAGAAGGTCATCGAGACGCGTGCGAGGCCGCGGCCGGCGCCGCCGATGTCCGCCTCCATGTGCCCCACCACGTCCTGCTCGATGTAGAAGCGGAGGTACCGGTAGTGCATGTACTCCATCAGGGGCCCGGTCACGGGCAGCAGGTCGGCGGCGAGCTCGCCCATCTCCTCGGCGATCTCGAGCGGGGGGACCTCCTCCTGCATCAGGGGCTCATGGACGTAGAGATGAAAGAGGCGGACCTCTGCGTCGGCGACCCTCCGGATCGACTGCGCGTAGACCCGGACGAGCTGCAGGAACGCCACCAGCGGGAAGCCGGAGGAGAGCACGTTGGCGCAGTGCCGCATCGCTTTCAGGTCCTGCTCGTTGAGCATTCCCTCCGCTCCCATCGGCGTTCCGAGCAGGGTCATCAGGCGGTCGATCAGCTCGGGCTCGAGCCCGGTGAGCTCGGCCGCCTCCTCCTGGGAGTAGTGACCCTCCGGGACCTGGAAGAGATCCTCGGCATAGCCGAAGGCGAGGCGGCCGCCGTGGGCCGCCTCGCGGATCGCGTCGACCGAATAGCCCCGTTCCCTCATCCGCGCGATCACCCGGGCCTGCGCCGCAGAGGCCGGCGTCCAGCCGTCCTCGACAGGGACGAGCCCCTCGTCGGCCCACCGCTTCAGGGTGGACACGGAGACGCCGGCGATCCTGGCGGCGTCGGCGAGCGAAATCGTGCTGCCCGGATCGTTCGAGTCGGCGGGGCTCATTCAGTCCCTCCGCTGGGAAAGCGTCTCAGGGACTCCGGAAGAAGCGACGGGGCCCCAGGACCCCGTCGCCTGCGGGCTGTCGGCCCGCTTCGTCGGCCAGCGGCGCTGAGACGCCTCGCGGGGCCCTGTCGCCGATCCCAGTCGCCGGGGGATCTGCGGACCGTGAGCACCGCTTCCGGCCCAAGTTGTTCTCGCCGGGTTGAGGTTACGCCCCTGTCGAGCCAAGTCAAACCCATTGGACGGTCGGAGCGGTGCGGGCAGGAGCTAGTCAACGGAGAGGTGCGGATACTTCTCCGAGACGAGCTCGCGATAACGGGAGAAGAGCGGCTTGGCCGCGGGGAAGAAACAGAGGGCCGCCCCGGCGTCCTCGATGTTGGTCCGGAGCCGGCCGCGGGCGATCGCGATCGCGGGGTTCTCCCTTCCCTGGAAGACCCGGTTGGCGACGGTCGACTCCATGCTGAGGCGAAGCTTCGGGTGGGTGCGCGTCCGCCGCGAGAAGTCCCAGCGCACGCAGTGCCGGCCGCCGTCGTCCCGGGAGACGTTGACGGCCAGCTTCAGGTCTGGGAACTCGATCCGGAGTGGCGCGGCGGCGGCGCGCAGGCGAGGGCCGTCATCGGGATCGCCGTCGATTTCCCGGAGCACGGTGTCGAGGATCTCCTTGAGCTCCTTCTTCGTGAGCTCCTTCTTCGTGGGCTCCTTCCTCGTGGATCCCTTTCTCGTCGGCTCGTCACCCATGTGTAACCCTCAACCTGAGGTCAAGTCTTTCGCTTGCCCCGAACCGACGACTCGAGCTTGCCGAGCTGGTCGCGGACTTCCCGCCCGCGCCTGGCGACCTCGTCGAGGAGCTCGACGGCGCGGTCCCGCGTGCTCGCGGCCGAGCCCGCCGTCGCCTCGAAGGTCCGCTCGATCGCGGCGCGCAGCGCCTCGGAGGGCCTCTCTGGAACGGGGACCTTGACCATTGCTGAAATCGCTCCTCCCTCAGCCGGAGCAACCTCCAATCTACCCCCCAAAGACGGCGCCCGGCACCCCGACATATGCTCGCTCCGTGCCGCACCACCTCAGGCCCAGCACGGACTACGCCGCGGATGCGCTGGTTCCGGGCGATCCGGGCAGGGCGCTCGCCCTCGCCCAGCAGCTGCTCACCGAGCCGCGGATGAGCAACCACGCCCGCGGCCTCTGGGGATACACGGGCCAGACGGCCGCCGGGCGGCCCCTCAGCATCCAGTCCACGGGGATGGGCGGACCAAGCGCCGCGATTGTCCTTCAGGAGCTTGCCGAGCTCGGGGTGCGGCGCGCGATCCGCGTCGGCACCTGTGGGGCGGTGGATCCCGGGCTCGCGCACGGAGATCTGGTCGTGGCGGGCGAAGCGCTGGTCGAGGACGGGACGAGCCGGGCTCTCGGCTGCGGTGAGAAAGCCGAGCCCGACGCCGAGCTGACCGCGAGGCTCGCCGCGGGTCTCCCTGAGGAGGCGGCGCCCGCGCGGATCGTGTCGACCGATCTCTTCTACGACGGCGCCGCCGAGGGAGCCGGGCCGTCGAGGGCGCGCTCCGACGGGTGGCGAAGCCGTGGCGCGGTGGCCGTCGAGATGGAGGCGGCGACCATGTTCACGCTGGGTGGTCGGCTGGGAGTCGCGATTGCGTGTGTGCTGGCCGTCTCCGACACCTTCGAGGATGGCGAGCGCCGGCGGATTGGCGACGAGGACCTGGCGGCGGCGGCCGCGCGGATGGGCGCCCTCGCAGCGGCCGCGCTCGAGTCTCAGCCCTGAGTGGAGGTTCCGGGTCGGGAGCGCTCGCGCTCGCGACGCAGCTCCGCGAGCTCACGGCTGAGCTGATCGAGGGCGTCCTCGACCGCCTCGAGGCGCTCGGAGACCGCGCGCAAGCGCCGGGCGATGCGATCCACGTCGTTGCCGGTCGGCAGATTGAGATTCCGGATCGCGGTCGCGCCCGCCTGGGAGGCGCGCTCCCGGGCGCCGAAGGCGACCTGGAGGGCCTGGTTCATCCAGGGGTTGTCGACCAGGAACTGAGCGAGCTCGACGAGCGCGCCCTCGCCCCGAGCCGAAATGCGATCCCTGATGCCTTCGCCGCCGCCTTCGTCCATATCGTTCCTGGGCACGGTACCTCGTTCTTTGGCTCGGTACCGCTCCGGAGGCGGCTCAGCGGGGTTCTTGCTTACGCACACGATGCGCACGACTCGACCGCTCAAGTCAATTGTGTTTTTCGTGTTTCGCAGCGACGGTTCCCCGTTGCAAAGCGCAGGGCGAATCAGTAGCGTCCGCCGTGCCTGCGGGTGCGGGGAGGCTGCGACCGGCAAACCCACAGGTTTCGCGGGCAGGACGTCCATCCAATGACCAAAAAGCTTCTCGTAACCATCGCCCTCGGCGCGGCCCTGGCGATTATCGCGGCCGGAACTGCGATTTCGGGCACGGTCGACGTCAACGCCGGCAACCTGCAGGCTGACGTCCCCGGCAGCGGCGCGCTGCCGGCGTGCTCGAACGGCTCCGACGACGACGGTGACGGCCTGGTCGACATGTCCGACCCGGGCTGCAGCGGGCCCCTGGGCACCTCCGAGGACAACGCCCCGACTTCTAGCGGCGGCTCCGGGGGCTCCAGCGGATCTGGGGGCTCCAGCGGATCCGGGAGCTCCAGCGGATCCGGCGGGTCAGGCGGCGTCGGCGACACCGGCGGCAGCGTCACCGGCGGCGGCTCCAGCGGCGGCAGCTCCTCCGGAGGCAGCAGCAGCTCGGGCGGCGGCAGCACCGGCGGCGGCAAGACCGGCAAGAACGGCGGCAAGGCCGGCAAGAAGAGCGGCAGCGGAGGCAAGGGTCTCTTCGGCAAGCAGGCGAAGAAGGGCCAGGGCGCCAAGCAGATCGCCCAGGGTGAGCGCCAGAAGATCGAGCAGCCCACCCTCCGCAACCCGGACGGCTCGCCGGCGAACACCAACCCCGGCCTCACCATCGCGCAATTCGGCCCCGCCCCGATCGGCGTTCCGAACTTCGTCATCGACTCCTTCGAGATCCCGCCGTTCCTCCTCCCCATCTACCAGTCCTGCGGCACCGAGTACGGGATCCCCTGGCAGGTCCTGGCCGGCATCAACAAGATCGAGACCGCCTTCGGCACCAACCTCAACGTCTCGTCGGCCGGAGCCGAGGGCTGGATGCAGTTCATCCCCTCGACCTGGGGGGCCTATGGGGTCGACGCCAACAACGACGGCAGGAAGGATCCGTACAACCCGGTCGACGCGATCTGCGCCGCGGCCCGCTATCTCCGGGCCGCCGGCGGCGACCAGAACGTCCGCCAGGCGATCTTCGCCTACAACCACGCCGACTGGTACGTCGACGAGGTCCTGCTCTACGCGAACCAGTACGGCAAGCTCCCCGACGCGCTGGTCGGCTCGCTCACCGGGCTGACCGAGGGCGCGCACTTCCCGGTCGCGGCGGACTCCCGCTACGCCGACGACATCAACGACGCCGCGGCGCTCGCCCGCTCGAACACCCAGCGCAAGTCCGCCGGCAACGCCGCCGACGTGATCAGCTCGGACGCGAGCCGCCGAAGCATCAACATCTACTCGAGCCTTAACGCTCCCGTCGTCGCGGTCAACGACGGGGTCATCAAGAAGATCGGGGATAACGCCAAGCTCGGCCGCTACATCGTCCTCCAGGACGCTTACGGCAACCAGTACACCTACGCGCAGCTCGCCTCGATCGAGAAGACCCACCCGGTCCCGCGCCAGCAGAACCTGAGCTCCAAGGACTTCAAGCTCGAGACGCCCAACAAGGACGCCGCCCCGCGCGCCCCGGCCTCAGCCGGCGACAACTCCACCCGGGGCTCGCTGAAGGCCTCCGAGCGCGCCGCGACGAAGAGCGCTCCGGCAAACTCGGAGAACGCCCGCCGGCGCCTCTTCGCCCTGCCGCAGCGGTCCGGCAACGGCGGCAACTCCGGCGTCACCGACCAGCTCGACCGGCTGCTCGGCCGCAGTGTGCCCGGCTACGAGACCTTCAAGTCGGCGTTCTCGAACAGCCTCCAGTTCGACTCCAGCACGATGCAGCTGAAGCCGCTCAAGGTCGGCTCCAAGGTCACCGGCGGCACCGTGATCGGCAGGGTCGGCCAGCCCGACGCCCAGTCGCCGCACCTCAACTTCGCGATCCGTCCCGCCGGCCGAGGCGCGCCGACCATCGATCCGAAGCCGATCCTCGATGGCTGGAAGCTGCTGGAGACGACCGCGATCTACCGGGCCGCGGATAAGAACCCCTTCGCCAACAACCCGACCGTCGGCCAGGTGCTGCTGATGTCGAAGGCCGCGCTGGAGCAGCGGGTCCTCAACGATCCCGCGCTCTCGATCTACTCCTGCGGCCGCAACGATGTCCAGACCGGCCAGATCGACCGCCGCGTCCTCGCGGTGATGGAGTACCTGGTCGCGAAGGGCTACCACCTGACGATCACCTCGCTGAAGTGCGGACACTCCTATCTGACCTCATCGGGCAACGTCTCGGCGCACTCCTACGGCTCGGCGGTCGACATCGCCGCGGTCAACGGGATCCCGATAACGGGTCACCAGGGGCCTGGCACGATCACCGAGGCCGTGATCAAGGACCTGCTGTTGCTGCAGGGCACGATGCGCCCCGCCCAGATCATCTCCCTGATGAATCTCGGGCCCCCGACCTTCATCCTGCCCGACCACTACAACCACATCCACGTGGGCTATACGTTCACGACCTCGGGCAGCTCGATCAAGCAGCTCGGAGAGATCCTCAAGCCCGAGCAGTGGCAGCGCCTGATCCAGCGCCTCGGGCAGATCCAGAATCCGAAGGTGCCGTCGAAGCCGTCCGCCGCCGCGCTGCCGGCCAAGGGCGGCGGCAACGCCAGCGACTAGCGGCGACCGGGCCACGCCCAAGCCTGCGATCACCCGAGCCGCCTTCGTTCAGCTGGAGCTGGCCGGCAGGATCGGCCTGCCGGAGGGCCGTTACCTGGTCCGCGACAGCGAAGCCGAGCGGATCCTGATCGTGCAGGAGCTGGGGGCGCCGCGGCCCGGGCGGCGCGGGCGCCGCCGCGCGAGGGCGGTCGATCCGGGTGAGCCCGCCGAGGTCCCGATGACCCGGGTGACGGTCACCGGCGAGGCGATCGAGAGCGCGACGGAGGGCTCGGCCTGGCTGAAGCTTGCGATGGACGATCGCAGGCGCGGCTTAGAGGAGATCCGAAGCGCGACGCGGATCGTGAACCGGGCGCTCAACGCGCTGCGGGCCGAGGCGCGCGACCCGCTCGTCCAGGAGATCGGCGCGAGCCGGGCACTCGCCATCCGGCTCGGTCACGGCACGGGGGACGAGCTCGCCGACGGTCGCTGGACGGAGGCGAAGGAGCTGGGCACCCCACGGCGGGGCCGCCTCGACGACGTCGACCCGCAGTCGCGGGTCGCAGCGGTCCTGGCGGGCAGAGACGAGGTCCACCCGGCCGAGACGCTGATGCTGCGGGCGCGGCTCGATGCGCAGCAGGGCCGGCTCGCCGAGGCGCGCTACGGCCTCCGGGCAGCCAGGGCGGCGCTCGAGGAGAGCCAGGCGTCCCGACAGAAGGAGCTGCTGGCGGAGCTTTCGGCGATCGAGGAGAAGCTGGGCGATACCCAGGCGCCGTGAGGGCGGACGCGGCGCCGGCCTCCGGCTTCGGTTCACGACCTCGCCACCAAGTCGCGACCGCAAACGCCCGCCTGACATCAGGCGCGGCGGCAAGCCGCCGCTTCGAAGGAGTGTGGCGAGCTGGCGCTCGCTAGAGAGCTCCCAGAACGGCTTCGAGATCGGCGACCACGTCGCCGTCCATGCGGACGGTCGCCTCGCGGTCCAACGGCGTCGGGCCCATCGTGACCACGGCCACGCGGCCGCCGCTTCTCATCGTCACAGACGGCAGTCCGGCCACGGGAAAGACCTCGAGCGAGGAGCCGACGCAGAGCATCAGGTCAGCGCGCGTCGCGAGCGACTCCGCCTCGGCGATCGCATCGCCGGGGAGCAGCTCGCCGAAGAGCACGACGTCGGGCTTGACGTCCCCTCCGCACTCGGTGCACCTGGCCGCGCCGTCCTCGCCGAACAGCCCCTCGACGTCCGCCATCGGGAACTCGGCGCCGCAGCCCTGACAGGTCGCGGTCCGGATGGAGCCGTGCACCTCGATCACCCGCTCCGAGCCCGCCCTGGTGTGCAGGGTGTCGATGTTCTGGGTGATCACGGCCTCGAGCAGGCCGCGCCGCTCGAGCTCCGCCAGTACCTCGTGGGCGCCGTTCGGCTGCACGTCCCCCAGTAGACGTAGACGCTGGCGGTAGAAGCCCCAGAAGCGAGCGGGGTCGCGCCGGAAGGCGTCGATGTGCGCGACCTCCATCGGGTCGACCTTCTCCCAGATCCCCTCACCGGGGCTGCGGAAATCCGGGATCCCCGAGGGCACGCTGATCCCGGCGCCGGTCAGCGCGACCGTGCAGTGCGACTCGCGGATCAGGCCCGCTAGCCGCTGCGCCTGGTCCGCGGCTACTTGCCCTGCCACCTGGCGCTGCGCTTCTGCAGGAAGGCCGAGATGCCCTCCTTGCCGTCCTCGGAGAGGAACGCGGTTGCGAAGCCCTGCTTCTCGGCCTCGATCCCCTCGTCCAGGTCGCCCTTGTAGGAGACCCGCTTGATCTGCTCGACCGCGAGCGGCGCCTGCTCCGCCAGCTTCTTGGCCCACGCGAGTGCGGTGTCGAACAGCTCCTCGTCGGGGACCAGGGCGTCGGCGAGCCCCCACCGGGAGGCCTCCGGCGCCAGCACGGCGTCGCCGGTCAGGTTCATCTCGAGCGCCTTCGACTGACCCACCAGCCGAGGTAGCCGCTGGGTGCCGCCGAAGCCCGGGATGATCCCCAGGTTGATCTCCGGCTGGCCGAAGACGGCCGAGTCGGCCGCCACCCGGAAGTCGCACGCCATCGCGAGCTCGCAGCCGCCGCCGAAGGCGATCGCGTTGACCGCCGCGACGGTCGAGACGCGATCCTGCCCCAGCTCGCGGAACAGCGCGTGTCCCGTGTTGATCAGATCGGCGCCGCCGGCCTCGTCCATGCTCGTGAACGCCTTGATGTCGGCGCCGGCGGAGAAGACCACGGGCAGGGATGAGTAGACGACCATCGCCTTGACCTCGTCGTCTGCCTTGACCTCGTCCCAGACCTTCTTCAGGTCACCGATCACCTGGGGCGAGATTGCGTTCATCGGCGGGTTGTTGAGCCAGGCGATCGCGACCTCCCCGCGCTTCTCGAGCTTGACGGCGCCCTCGCCCTCGGCCTGCGGATAGGCGTAGAAGCCTTGGCCGGACTTGAGGCCGAGCCGGCCCTGGGCCACCAGGCGCTTGACCGTCCGCGGCGGCGCGAAACGCTCGCCGTGGCTCTCCGCGTAGCGCTCGAGCTTCTCGAGCATCACGTCGAGCCCCTCGAGATCGGCCTTCCAGAACGGCGGGAAGAGGCCGCGGCGGGGGTCGAGGCCCGCACCGGCCATCATCCCGAGGTCGATCTCGCGGACGGTGGAGACACCCTCCTCGAGCAGCTTGCACGCCTCGACCAGCGACTTCAGCACGAACAGGTCGGCGAGCTCCTCGGCGTTCGGCTCCGCGTCCCCCTCGATCTGCGGCTCCCCGTCCTTGTAGAAGCCGTCGCCACCCGACTTCGCACCGAGGTGGCCCTCGGAGACCAGCTTCTGCATGCCCTTGTGGACGTAGAAGCTCTCGCCGTAACTTTCATGGAGGTACTCGGCGACGTGCAGGACCGTGTCGAGACCGAGCATGTCGATCAGGAAGAACGGCCCCATCGGCGAGACGTTCGAGGCCGCGACGCCCTCGTCGATCTTCTTGATCGAGAGGCCCTTCTCCTCCTGCTGGCGCCAGACCTCGCCGGCGGCCGAGTTGAGGATCCGGTTGACGACGAAGCCCGGGACCTCCTCGCAGGTGATCGGCTGCTTGCGGATCTTCTGCGCGAAGTTGAAGGCCGCGGTGATCGTCTCGCGGGAGGTGTCCTCGCCGCTGATGATCTCGACCAGGGGCATCACCGAGGCCGGGAAGAAGAAGTGGAAGCCGACGACCTTGCCCGGCCGGAGCGTCTCCCGTCCCATCTCGGTGATCGAGAGGGAGGACGTGTTGGAGGCCAGGATCGCGCGACCCGGGGTCACCTCGTCGAGCTCGCGGTAGACGGCCTTCTTGATCTCCATCCGCTCGGGGACGGCCTCGATCACGAAGTCGACGTCGCCGAACTCGTCATAGGTGGTGGTGCCGACGATTCGGCCCATCACCTCGTCGAGGCGGGCGTCGGCCTGCTCCTGGGTCAGCTTCTCCTTGGAGACCAGCCCGTCGAGCTGCGACTTCGTCACCTCGCGCGACTTCTCGAGGGCGTGGTCGACGAACTTCTGCTCGACGTCCTTGACCACCACGGGGATGTCGGCATTGGCGATGACCTGGGCGATCTCGCCGCCCATCGTGCCGCCGCCCAGCACGGCGGCCTTGAAGACGAACATGTGAGAGGTTCCTCCGAAGGTCGGTTGGCCGCGACAGGGTATTAGCCTCGGACCGATGTCGCCGCGCCGAGCGAGCACACGCGAGAACGCCGAGATCCGACGCGCCACGCCGGGTGACGCGCCGCTGGTTGCGCGCCTCCTCCACGATTTCCAGCGCGAATTCAACGAGCCGACCCCGGATGTCGAGACCCTCGGCGAACGGTACGCGGAGCTGCTTCGAAACCGCGAGATGACGGTCCTGCTGGCCGGAGACGGGCCGGATGGCTTCGCCCAGCTTCGCTTCCGTCCCTGGGTCTATTCCTCCGGCCTCCACGCCTACCTGGAGGAGCTCTACGTGATGCCGGCGCAGCGCGGTCGGGGTCTCGGCAGGGCGCTGCTCGAGGCCGCGATGGAGCAGGCCCGTGGCGAGGGCGCGACCCACATGGAGCTGGGGACCTCCGAGGCCGACGAGGCCGCCCGCGCTCTCTACGAAAGCGCCGGGTTCATCAATCGCGAGGGCGGGCCGCACGGACCGGTGATGTTCTTCTACGAGCGTGAGCTCTGAGTCATCACTCGGCGGGTCACCCCTCGGCTGCGCCTCGGGGCGCCCTCGCATCTCCATAGATCTCGCCCTTGAC
This sequence comes from uncultured Solirubrobacterales bacterium, assembly GCA_963833375.1. GTDB lineage: Bacteria > Actinomycetota > Thermoleophilia > Solirubrobacterales > 70-9 > DASUPK01. Next base: position 213,423 of record CAWHXR010000010.1, on the reverse strand, counting down.
CAGCGAGACCGAGCGGATCACGGAGTCGAGGAAAGACTCAACCTCCGCTCGAAGCCTTTTGAACTCTCGACGGCCCGCGGGGGTGATCGAGTAGTAGCGCCGGGTACGGCGGTCCGGGAGCTCCCAGCGCCCCTCGATCAGCCCCCGCCCCTCCATCTCACGGAGGAGCGGATACATCGTGTTGGGATTCACCGAGATCGTGCCCTGGGTGATCTTCTCGATCGACTCGATCAGCCGGTTGCCATAGGTCGGCTCGCGCGCGATCAGGTGCAGGACGAGCAGCGGGAAGACATCGCGCCGCCTGATGTCCCCGCCGAACGCGTCCGACGGCCGGCCGCGACGCCGGCCCTCCCGTTCCTCGATGCCCTCGGCGCCGGCGCGCGCGGCCTGGGCCACGGCCTCCGAGATCGGTTTCGCTCCGCCCTCTCGATCCGCCACCGCCGCGAGTCTACGGATCTACTTACTCGTAACCATCTGCGAGCGACCCCGCGACCCGGCGCTCGGCTCCTGCCCGGGCTGAGAGCCACCTCACAACCAGCGGCGCACGGCGTCCAGCACCAGGCTCCCGAGACCGACGACGAGCACCACGCCGAGCGCTCCGATGACGAGCCCGGCGAGCGCCAGCAGCGAATCGTCGAGCAGGATCCCGAGGCTGAGCACGACAACCCCCATCGCCGGCAGCGTGTCGAGCCCGGTGAAGGGCGGCGCGAGGAACGCGGTCGCCGAAAGGCCGAGGACCACGACGCCGTGAAGCACCCCGCTGAGGCGGTGGGAGAGGAGCGCCCCCGCGCGTGGCCGCGAATGGCGCTCGAGCCAGCGAATGCGCCTGATCAGCACCTCGTTGAAGCGCCGCTGCATGTCGGCCCCGATCTCCAGCCGCCTCCACCGCTGCGGAAGCCAGACCTGGCGCCGGCCCGCCACGAGCTCGAGCGCGAGCAGCATGGCGATCACCTCGAATACGTGGGTCACGCCGCCCGTGGGCAAGGGGAGCGCCGGCACGGCCAGCAACAGGACGAAGAGAACCGCGAAGCTCTTCTCCCCGAACAGCTCGGTCAGCCCGCCCAGGGTCTTCGGGCCGGGCTCCCGCAGCCAGGACTCGAGCCGATCGCTCAGCTCTCGATCGCCCGAACGCCCTTTCGTCCATCGCCCCGGCGACTCCGGGCCGGGTTCGTCCGCTGCTGGTTGCCTCACAGCCGGTCAGGATGACCGAAGGGTGATGAGGGGACCACCCTCGCCAGCGCCGCGATCTCCGGCGCCACCAACACGTTCACGTCCAGCGTCAGGGGAGGGCAGCTGATCGTCAGCGTCCAGGCGAGCGGGAAGGCCTCGGTGAGCGACGCGGCGTCGCCGCTCGCCGCTGCTTCCGTCAACAAGAACGAGCGCCCCGGTTACCGGGGCGCTCGCGAGGAGTGCTGCTGCTGCTGCGTGAAGAGGTGAATCGTCAGGCGGTGGCGGGCTCCTTCTCCGCCGCCTCGGCCTTGCCGTTCTCCTTGGCCTTCAGGGCCTTCGCCTCGGGGGTCTCCTCGTCGGCCTGGCGGCCCATCAGGAGCTCCTTGGCGATCACCAGGCGCTGGATCTGCGAGGTGCCCTCGTAGAGCTGCATGATCTTGGCGTCGCGCATCAGCTTCTCGACCGGGTACTCCTTGATGAAGCCGTACCCGCCGTAGACCTGCACGGCGTCGGTGGTGACCTCCATCGCGGAGTCCGCGGCGAATCGCTTCGCGTGCGAGGCGGCGAGCGTGTTGCGCTTGCCCTGGTCGAGCAGCACGGCCGACTGCCAGACCAGCAGGCGGCCGGCCTCGACCTTGGTGGCCATGTCGGCGATCATGAAGGCGACCGCCTGATGCATGGCGATCGGGACGCCGAACTGGACGCGCTCCTTGGAGTAGTCGGAGGCGAACTCGAGCGCGGCCCGAGCGATCCCGACGGCCATCGCGGCCACGCCGGGACGGGTCCGGTCGAGGGTCATCATCGCCAGCTTGAATCCGTGGTTCTCCTCGCCGAGCAGGTTCTCAGCGGGGATCTCCGTCTCGTTGAAGGTGATGGTCGCCGTGTTGGAGGCGCGCTGACCCAGCTTGTCCTCCTTCTTGTCGACCGTGACCGTGTCGTCCTTGGGGACGACGAACGCCGAGATGCCGCGGTGGCCGGCGTCCTTGTCGGTCTTCGCGTAGACGGTGAACCAGTCGGCGTAGCCGCCGTTGGTGATGAAGCACTTGGAGCCGTTGATGACCCACTTGTCGCCCTTCTTCGTGGCGGTGGTCTTCATGCCGGAGACGTCGGAGCCGGCATCCGGCTCGGTCAGGCAGAAGGAGGCGAGCTTGGGCGCCTCGGTGAGCATGCCCAGGTACTCCTTCTTGATCTCCTCGGAGCCGCCGATCGTGACCGGGGCGGAGGCGAGGCCGTTGGCCATCAGCGAGGTGCCGATGCCGGAGCAACCCCAGCCCATCTCCTCCTCGATCAGGCAGCCGGAGAGGTAGTCGAGCCCGGGGCCGCCGAAGGCCTCGGGGATATGGGTGTTCATCAGCCCGACTTCCCAGGCCTTCTCAACGATGTCCTGGGGCCAGGTGCCGTCCTTGTCGTAATCCCACGCGACCTTGCGGATGTCCTTCTCGGAGAAGCTGTGCGCGAGCTCGCGCAAGTCCTTCTGCTCGTCGGTGAGGGTGAGGTCAACCACGGATAACTGCTCCTTCGTTGGGTGCGAGGCTGCGCGCCAGCGCAACCCGTGTTCAGTAGAAGCCTTCGCCGACTGATTGACTGGTCAGTCAGCCAGTCCTCACAGGGTACCCGATTGCCCGCGGGAAATGCGCAGTTCACGCCTGAATCCCCGTGGGCAGCACCGAGGGCAGGGGATTGGGCGGTTCCTAGGCTGGACGCGGTATGACACGGGCAGTGGAACGAGCAGCGAGGGAGCCTCGGAGCGCGCCGAACGACGCCCGGGCCGAACCCGTGATCGTCGGGCATCAGATCGCGCGCCGATTCGGTGAGGGGGCGACTGCGGTCGAGGCCCTGCGGGGCGTGAGCGTCGAGTTCTCGCGCGGCAGCTTCACGGCGATCATGGGACCCTCCGGCTCGGGCAAGTCGACGCTGATGCACATCCTCGCCGGCCTCGACCGCCCGACGAGCGGCTGGGTCGAGCTCGACGGCGTCCGCCTGGATGAGCTCTCCGACCATGACCTCACGCTGCTCAGGCGCGAGCAGATCGGCTTCATCTTCCAGACCTACAACCTGCTGCCGGTCCTCACCGCTGAGGAGAACATCACGCTGCCCGTGCGGATCGGGGGTGGCCGGCCCGATCGCGATTGGCTCGAGGAGCTGCTGAAGGCGACCGGCATAGACGAGCGGCGAGCGCACCGGCCGTCCGAGCTCTCCGGCGGCGAGCAGCAACGGGTGGCCGTGGCACGCGCCCTTTTCAGCCGGCCGAAGGTGGTGTTTGCGGACGAGCCCACGGGCAACCTCGACACCAAGGCCGGGCGAGGGGTGCTGGAGCTGCTTCGCAAGGCGGTCGACGACTACGGGCAGACGATCGTGACCGTCACCCACGATGCCTCCGCGGCCGCGACCGCCGACGAGGTGCTCTTCCTCGGCGACGGCGAGATCGTCGATCGCCACCGCAAGCCGAGCATCGACGACATCCTCGACCACCTCCGGGCGCTGGCTTGATCAAGCTGGCTCTGAGGGGAATGGTCGAGCGCAAGCTGCGCTCGGCGCTGACCGCGATCGCCGTGCTGCTCGGGGTGGCGATGATCTCGGGCACCTACGTCCTCACGGACGGGATCCGGGGTGCCTTCGCGAAGATCAATGAGACCGCGAACCAGGGGACCGACGCGGTCCTTTCCCCCAAGACCGAGTTCAACAGCAGCTTCACCCAGACCGAGAAGCTGCCCACCTCGCTCCTGAAGCGGGTGCGCGCGCTGCCCGAGGTGGCGAAAGCTGCCGGCGCCATGCAGGCGTTCGGCGCGCTGGTCGTCGATGGCAAGCCGATCACCCAGTTCGGCGGGCCCAATCTCGTCTTCGGCACCACCCCTGAGCCGTTCGATCCCACCTCTGCGGTCGAGGGACGTGATCCTTCCTCCCCCGGGGAGATCGCGGTCAGCCGCGATCTCGCGAACCAGCACGGCATCGAGGTCGGCGATCACATCGGGCTTGAGACCTCCCACGGCACCCAGCCCGTCACGGTGGTAGGCCTCGTGGACTTCGGCGGCTCAGGCTCGGCCGCGGGCTATGGCTTCACCATGGCCACGCCGGGCGACATCCAGCGCTGGTACGACCAGCGCGGCGAGGTTGCGTCGATCCTGGCGGCCGCTCGTCCCGGCATCACCCCGGAGCAGCTCGTGCGGATCATCCGGTCTGTAGTCCCCTCGGGCGTCAAGGTGCAGACAGGCCAGCAGAACGCGGACGAGCAGGCGAAGGACATCTCGAACTCCATCAACTCGTTCCTGGGTCCGGCGCTGCTCGCCTTCGCGGGTGCGGCACTGCTGGTGGGCGCCTTCATCATCTTCAACACATTCTCGATCTCCGTCGCGGAGCGGACGCCCGAGTTCGCCTCGCTGAGGACGCTGGGGGCGACCCGTGGACAGGTGCTGCGCTCCGTGACGGCCGAGGCCCTCACGGTCGGCGTGATCGCCTCCGTTGCCGGCCTCTTCGGCGGGCTGGTCTTCGCCAGGGGGATCGGCGCCCTCTTCAAGGCGGCGGGGGCCGGGGTACCGACTTCCGACCTCGCGCTGGAGACGCGCACGATCGCCGTGGCGCTGGGCATCGGCATCGGCATTACGCTGCTGGCCGCGCTCGGGCCCGCTGTGCGCGCCACCAGGATCCCTCCGGCGCTCGCGCTGCAGGAGGGCGCCCGCATCGCCCCGTCCAGGGCGTCCCGGTTCGCCCCGTACCTCGCCGCAGTCGTCACTCTCGGAGGGCTCGCCCTGCTGGTCTACGGCCTGTTCGGCTCGGGTCCCGCCACCGACAAGCTGCTCGGCATGGCGGGCGGAGCCGTCCTCCTCTTCGTCGGGCTGGCGCTGGTGGCCAAATACATCGTCCGCCCGATCGCCGCGGCCATCGGCCTGCCGCTGGAGCGGCTCTCCGCCGTGGTCGGCCAGCTCGCCCGCGAGAACGCCCAGCGCAACCCGGCCCGCACGGCGCTGACCGCCGCGGCCCTGATGGTCGGGCTCGGCCTGGTGGTCTTCGTCGCGGTCTTCACCGACGGGTTGAAGGCGTCGATCGACGGCTCGATCAACCGCCGGATCACCGCGGAGCTGGTGGTGCGGGCGGACAACGGCTTCCAACCGATCCCGCAGCGGATTCAGCAGATCGCCGCCAGGGTCCCCGGGGTCGCCGCCACCAGCGGCGTGCTCTACGACCAGGTGGAGGTGAACGGACAGCGCTCGAACGTGCTCTACGACGATCTCGGCGGGGTCGAGCCGGCCCGGATCACCGACGGCTACAAGTTCGACTGGATTCACGGGTCCGACGCGACCCTCTCCCAGCTCCACGGGGACAACGCCGTGATCGAGGAGCAGTTCGCGAAGGCTCATCACGTCGGGATCGGCGACAGCTTCAAGGTGGTGACCCCATCCGGCGGCAGCGCCACGCTGACCGCGGTCGGCGAGTACAAGGACCCGACGATCCTCCAGGGACTGCTGGTCGACCGGCGGACCCTCGAGTCGATCTCGGAGGCCAGGGACCCCTTCATGGTCCTGATCTCGACTCAGCCGGGTGCGGATGCGTCGGCCGTGCAGCGCAACATGGCGGCTGCGCTGACGCGGTTCCCGGTCGCCAAGGTGGAGTCTCAGCAGGGGCTCAAGGACTCCTTCACCAAGCAGACCGACCAGATCGTCTATCTGCTCTATGCGCTGCTGGCGATGAGCGTGGTGATTTCGCTGTTCGGCATCGCGAACAGCCTCTTCCTCTCCATCCACGAGCGGACGCGCGAGTTCGGGCTGCTGCGTGCGGTCGGCGCGACACGGAGGCAGGTCAGGCGAATGGTCCGCTACGAGAGCGCGATCACGGCCGCCATCGGCGGGGTGCTCGGGATCGCCGTCGGCCTGCTGTTCGGGGCCCTGCTCACCGCATCCCTCAGCGAGCTCGGCCTGGTCTTCCGGGTCCCCGTGGGCCAGCTGATCGCCTTCTTCATACTCGCCGTGATCGTCGGCATCGTCGGCGCGGTCCTGCCGGCGAGGCGCAGCTCCCGGATCAACGTGCTCGAGGCGGTCCACTACGAATGACGGGTGTTTCCGAAACCACCGCGGCCTCCGGCCACCCGCCCCCCGAAGCGCCGGGTCCATTGATCGAGCTTCACGAGGTCTCCCGCCGCTACCGGATCGGTGAGGTGACCGTGACGGCCCTCGAGGAGGTGACACTCGACGTCAAGCCGGGCGAGTTCACGGTCGTCCTCGGTCCCTCCGGCAGCGGCAAGACGACCCTCCTGAACATGATCGGAGCGCTCGACTCGCCGACGGAGGGAACCGTCACGATCGCGGGACAGGACATCACCCGAGCCTCGCGAGCCGAGCTGTTCCGGTTCCGGCGCCACACGGTCAGCTTCATCTTTCAAACCTTCAACCTCTTCCCCGCGCTGACCGCGCTCGAGAACGCCGAGTTCGGCGCCGACGTCAGCGGCCGGGGCAAGCCGCGAGAGGCGGCCCGCGAGACGCTCGAGCGGGTGGGTCTCGGCGACCGCGTCGAGCACTTCCCGCACGAGCTCTCCGGCGGCGAGCAGCAGCGGGTCGCGATCGCCCGCGCGCTCGCCACCGGCAACCCGGTTCTGCTCGCAGACGAGCCAACCGGCGAGCTGGACTTCCGCACCGGGGTCCAGATCCTCGATCTGCTCCACGAGCAGACCCACAGGGAGGGGACCGCCATCCTGGTCGTCACCCACAACCGGGAGATCGCGCGGGTCGCCCACCGGGTGATCGAGCTGAGCAGCGGCCGGGTGGTGTCGGACGCGCCCAACCCCGGAGGGCCGGCCAACATCTCCGACCTGCACTGGTAGACGATGCGCCGGGGCCCGCTCTGGCTGCGCTGGTCATGGCGGGACCTGAAGCGTAGGTGGGTGCTGGTGGTCGCGATCGCGCTGGTGCTCGCGATCGGCACCGGGATCTACTCGGGCCTCGGCAGCCTCGAGAACTGGCGCAAGGCCTCCAACGACGCCAGCTTCGCGGCGCTGAATGCGCACGACCTGAAGATCACCATGACCGAGGGCTCCCGCGCACCGGCGGGAACGCTCAGGAAGGTGGTTGAGTCGCTGCCGGCCTCGGACCAGGTCTCGGCGGTCAGCGAGCGACTGATCCTGCCCACCCAGATCGAGATCGCGCGGCCGGGCCAGGGTCCCCTGGTGACCGGCGGGCAGATCGTCGGGTCCGAGCTCGGCCTTCACGGACCGCCGGTGGACGGAGTGGCGGCCGAGGCCGGGCGCGGTCTGCGCAGCGGCGACTCCGGGCAGCCGATCGCCGTGCTCGACGCGAGCTTCGGCACGCTTCACGACCTTTCCCCGACGGGAACCCTCCAGGTGGCCGGTGGAAGGACGCTGCGATACGTCGGGCAGGGCCGCTCCCCGGAGTACTTCCTCGTCACCCGGCCGGCGGGCGGCGACTTCGGCGGCGCGGAGGCCAGCTTTCTCGTCCTCTTCACCTCGCTGCAGACGGCACAGCGGATCGCCGGAGGGGCCCCCGCCGTCAACGACGCTGTGCTCACCCTGCGCGACGGCGCCGACCAGGCACTGGTGCGCCGCCAGCTCGAAGCTGCTCTCGCCCGCAGCGTGCCGGGTACCGAGGTGACGACGCTGGCCGACGAGCCCGCCCACCGGATCCTCTACAAGGACGCGGAGGGCGACCAGCGGATGTTCGAGATCTTCGCCTATCTGATCCTGGCGGGCGCGGCCTTCGCCGCCTTCAACCTGGCCAGCCGGATCGTCGAGGCGCAGCGTCGCGAAATCGGTATCGGGATGGCGCTCGGGGTGCCCCCGAGGGAGCTCGCGATCCGGCCGCTGCTGCTGGGCGCGGAGATCGCCGTGGCAGGCACCGTCTTCGGGCTGGCGCTGGGGCTGCTCGCCGGGGAGGTGTTCCGCAAAGCGCTGGAGGATCTCCTGCCACTGCCCGTGATGCGGACGCCGTTCGAGCTCCAGGTCTTCATCAGGGGCGCGCTGGTGGGGCTGATGCTGCCGCTGGTGGCCACCGCGATACCGGTGTGGCGCGGCGTCCGGGTGCCGCCGATCGATGCGATCCGGGTCGGCTTGCGCTCCGGCGGCTCCAGCGGTCTCGCCAGACTCGGAAAGCGGCTCCACGTCCCAGGATCCGCCCTGGTGCAGATGCCCATTCGCAACGTGCTGCGGGCGCCGCGGCGGACCCTGCTGACCGCGCTTGGAGTCGGCGCCATCGTGTCGGTGGTGGTGGCCTTCTCGGGGGTCGTGGACTCTTTCGTCGGCACGATCGACAGCAGCGAGCGGGAGGTGGCGGGCGCCACACCGTCGCGGATCACGGTCTCGCTCGACGGCTTTCACCCTGACCGCTCTGCCCTCGTGCGCTCCGTCGAGGGGGCGCCGGGGGTGCGCGCGGCGGAGGGACGCCTGCAGGTGCCGGGCAAGCTCGCCTCGGGCGGCGATGAATTCGACGCGTTGATCGGGTTGCAGGACAGCCGCAACCGGCTCTGGCAGCCCACCATAGCCTCGGGGAAGGGACTCCGGCCCGGCGAGGACGGGATCCTGATCTCCAAGGAGGCCGCCCGCGACCTGGGCGTCTCGGTCGGGGACGAGATCACCGTGACCTATCCGCGGCGGATCGGGCGCCAGGCCCTGACGCAGGTCCAGGCGAAGGTCCCGGTCGTCGGCCTCCACCCGGATCCCTTTCGAAGCTTCGCCTACATGGACGCGAGCCAGGCTCGACGCATGGGCCTCGCCGGCCAGGTGAACCAGATCGACGTATCGCCCACGCCCGGGACCTCCGAGCAGGACCTGAAGCGGACGCTGTTCGGCATTCCCAGGGTCGCCGGGGTGGAGCGGGCCACCGCCAGCGCCGAGTTCGTGCGCAAGCGCATGAACGACTTCCTGGGGATCATCCGGGTCACCGAGCTGTTTGCCCTGCTGCTCGCGCTGCTGATCGCCTTCAACTCGACCAGCATCAGCGCCGACGAGCGCAGCCGAGAGAACGCGACCATGATGGCGTTCGGGGTCCGCGCGCTGGGGGCGGTCGGGCTCTCGATGGTGGAGGGCGCGATCATCGGACTGCTCGGCACGCTGGCGGGGATCGCAATCGGCGTCGGCATCCTCAACTACGTGCTCAACGTGACCCTGCCCGAGACGCTGCCCGACCTGGGAGTGCTGCCCACGATCGGGGTCGGGACGGTCGCGAAGGCCGTCGTCATGGGCGTCGTGGCCGTGGCTGTGGCGCCCCTGCTGACCGCGCGCCGGGTTCGGGGCATGGACGTGCCATCGACGCTGCGCGTGGTCGAGTGAGCCCCGAACAAAACGGGTTGCTCCTCGCTCCGCTCGGAGCACCCTCGCATCACATCTAACCTCTGGACATGCTCCTGGCCACGTTCCAGGTCGGCATGGTCCTCGTCATCGTCGTGCTGATCGCCCTGCCGCTCGGCGCCTTCGTCTTCGCGAGGGGGGCGGGCGGCGCGCTCAACCAGATCGGCAAGGGCCAGTTCGCGATGGAGCAGGACTTCCCGCAGCGCTCGGGCGGCTCGATCCACACCGTCTCGGCCGAGGTCCGCGAGGAGGAGATCCGCCAGATGGTCCAGGCGCGGTCGGACCGCGGTGTCGCGAGGGGGCGCGAGGCCCTGGACATCGAGGCGGAGGTCGAGAAGCTGCTCGCCTCGGAACCGGGCGGTCCCCGACTGGGCTCCGACAGGTTCCTTCGCGAGGAGGTCCGCCAGCTCGTCGTGGCGCGGAACGAGCGACGCCAGCGCCAGGGCAAGGAGCCGCTCGACGTCGAGCGGGAGATCGAGCGCCAGCTCCGTGAGCTGGAGAACCTCGGCCAATAAGATCCAGCGCATGGAGGCAAGCGACGCAGAGAGCCGGGTGATGCAGCTGGAGGAGATCACCGACGTCCCCGGCCTCTACTTCAACCCGCAGACCGAGGTGGTGGTCCTCGTGGACGACTCGGCCTCGATCGACCAGGAGGTCTTCAACATGGAGGCCTTCGAGGGCGCGGACTGGGTGCGCATCTCCGACGAGGTGCCGGTCGACGAGGAGAAGCGCGACAAGCTGCTCGAGGACTTCCAGACCCACTACCACCCCGGCTCCGCCGGATCGGTTTCCGCGACCGCCCTCGAGCAGGGCGACGAGGAGCTCGACGAGGACGAGGACGGCCAGGACCCCGGCCGGGAGGACTAGTGGTAGAGCAGGGGGAGCAGGCGCCGGACTTCGCGCTTCCGGATCAGGACGGGAATCGCGTCACCCTGAGCGAGCTCAGCGGCGAGCCGGGCCCGGAAGTGCCGGCCCTCGCTCTGCGGCTCGTGAATTAGCGACTCGCCAGGCCTGCCCGCAGCCGGCGGGCGACGGCGCGCAGCGGTTCCGCGTCCTGTCTCGAGCGCGCCAGCATCAGCGCACCCTCGACCGAGGAGACGATCAGGACCGCCTCGTCGCTTGCCGCCTTCGGTGTCCAGCCACCAGCCCGCAGCCGCTGCTCGAACAGCGCCAACCAGCCATCGAAGACCTCACGGCATGCGTGGCGGATCGGCTCTGACGATGAGGCGGCATCGAGGGTGACCGCGCCGATAGGACAGCCGCGCTCGAACCCGGAGCGCTCGAGATCGGCGGCGATGTACTCGATGATGCGCGCGATTCCCTCCGCGACGTCGCCGGCGGAGTCGAGGCTGCGCTCCATCCCCTTGCCGAGCACTGCGCCCGACGCGACCACCGCCTCAACGGCGAGCTGCTGCTTCCCGCCGGGGAAGTGGAAGTAGAGCGACCCCCGCGGAGCGTCGCTCTCGTCGAGGATCTGGTTCAACCCGGTGCCGTCGTAACCCTGACGGCGAAACAGCTCCGCCGCGGTCCGGATGATCCGCCCCCTGGTGTCGGTGCGCTGTTGTGCCGTTCGAGAAGCCACTATGACGATCGGTCTACTATAGTGCAACCGCGACCGGAACCCGCACGAGAGGATTGCGATGGACATCGACGAGCTGCAGGCCATCTCCAAGCCCCTGATCGAGGCCTGGAACGACCAGGACGTGGAACGGGTGGTCGCCTGCTACACGGACGACCTGATCTACGTCGACCCCAACACCCGCGGGGCCGTCGAGGGTCCGGACGCCTTCAGCCGCTATCTGACGAAGCTGTTCAGCCGCTGGCAGATGCACTGGAGCGTGAAGGAGACGTTCCCGCTCGCGGACACCGACGGGGCGGCGGGCCTATGGCGCGCCTCGTTTCGCGTTCCCGGAGGGAAGGAGAGCGTCGAGGTCGACGGCATGGACCTGGTCCTGATCGAGGGCGGCCAACTGAAGCGAAACGAGGTCTACTTCGATCGCGCGGCGCTGGCGCCGCTGATGGCCGACGCGCTCGCCACGCAGGCGGCTGGCTGAAGGGCCGGCGATACGCCGTGAGCAACGGGCCGACCCCGGGGATCGTCGCCAGCAGCCGGGCGCGATCATCGGCTCGCGCGATCGGGCCCAGCTCACGGTCGATCAAATTTACGCGCCCAAGGCTGGGAGGGCAAAGGAGAAAGCGCCCCCAAGTTGAGGGCGCTTCGGGTGCCGCTCGGAAGCCCTACTACGCGCCCGCCGCAGCAGCCTCCGGAAGACCGATCGCGTTCTCCTCGTCGACCTCGATGTATGTGTTCTCAGTCACGCCGGCGGTAGCCGGGTCGAGGTACTCCCGCAGCGAGTCGGTCGAGTCCGCCTCCCACACGCAGGTTGCCACCGACCCGTCCTTGGGCGGGAGGAACTGCCGCAACTGAGCGGGCGATCCTCCTTCGGCAACCTCCGCGGCGTCCATTGAGGAGAACTTCTCCGGATCGATGATCCGGTGCTCCACGACGATATGCATAGATACCTCCATGTAGTTGAGTGGGCGACCCTACTCCGTTGTCGTCCCCAGCCATTCCTCCCTTCGCTCGGGGCAACCAGGTCGTCAAGTTCTCGCTCGAGGGACAGCTCGAGGCGACACTCCCGGCTGCACCACGCAGGCCTGCGGGATCCGAGACCACCGCGGCCTACATGGGAGTGCAGCGGACGACCTTCGTGATCGACCCGGAGGGCAAGGTGGCCAAGGTCTTCCCGAAGGTCTCGCCGAAGACCCATGACGAGGTGGTCCTCGAGGCTCTGGGGGAGCTGGCCTCGGCTTGACTTCGAGCGCGGCCGAGGCGATAGCGTCGCGCGCGTGAACGCCTCGGCCCCCTTCACCAGCGACCGCTACGACGAGGAGCCCTATGGCGAGGCCGAGGGCGCACTCCGGGTCCATTCCCAACCTCTCGCCCGGCGGCGTGACCAACACCGGGACGATCGTCCCCGGGACGGGCACGGGCGAGCTCGAGGGGATATCGGGCGAGGGGACGATGCTCGCCGACGAGCAGGGCAACCACACCCTCACGCTCACCTACGAGCTGGGCTAGCTACGCGAACCCGAAGGTCAGCGCCAGCACCGCGTAGACGAGCAGCAGCTGCAGGCCCTCGTACCAGGTGGACTCGCCCTCCTGGGTGATCTGGTTGGCGATGATCGCGGCGATCGCCACCGCCGCCATCTCGAAGCCGTTGAAGACCAGCGCCATCGGGTGCGGTCCGAGCACGAAGGAGACGAGCACCAGCACCGGAGCGACGAACAAGGCGACCTGGGCGCTCGAGCCGATCGCGATGTTGACGGCGAGGCTCATCTTGTTCTTGTAGGCGACCAGCACCGCCACCCAGTGCTCCGCCGCATTGCCGACGATCGCGACCACGATCGCGCCGATGAAGAACTCCGAGAGACCGATGGCATGCGAGGTCTCCTCGATGGAGCCGACGAGGATCTCCGAGAGCACGCCGACGAACGCACCCGAGATCGCCAGGGCGATCACCGACCTGCGGGTTGTCCATTCGCCCCTCCCCTCCGTGCTCGACTCCTCCTCGTGCGGGTTGAAGAGATGGCTGTGCGTGCGCAGCGAGAAGAGCAGGCCCGCCGCATAGGAGAGGATCAGGACCCACGCCACCGCGAAGGAGAGCCTCTCCAGATCTCCGCCGTAGTGGACCCGCGCGTCGCCGGCGTGTGGCAGCCCGCCTCCCTCCACCAGCGCGAACACCCCGGGCATGATCAGGGCGGCCACCGCCAGCAGCAGCATGGTCGACTGGACGTTCGCCGCCGTCTGACCGAACTTCTGGACGCCCCGGCTCCGGCCGCCACTCAGGCCGCCCACGAGCATCGCCGCGCCCAAGACCAGCAGGACGTTGCCGAGGATCGATCCGATCAGCGACGCCTTGACCACCTCGTGGAGCCCCTTGCCGAGCGCGAAGAGGGCGATGATCAGCTCCGGTGCGTTGCCGAAGGTGACGTTGAGCAGCCCGCCGATCACGTTGCCGGAGCGCTCGGCGAGCTCCTCCGTGGCGCGGCCCATCATCGCCGCGGGCGGGATCAGCGCAATGGCCGAGACGAAGAAGACGACCGTGGCCGGCGCATCGGCCAGGTCGACGATCACCGCCGCCGGGATCAGCGGCGAGAGCAGATAGGGCCAGCTGTCGACGCTGATGAGCCGTCGCTTCTCGGGCGAGGGGAGTGCGGGCTCCGGCATGCGGGCAGCTTAGGTGGTGTCCCTCCGGGCGACCGCACGCCCGGATTCGGCTAATAGACTCAAACCGTGCCTGAGAATGGCGACAACGGGGCCCGCGTGGTGATCGCCGGCGGCGGCGTGGCCGGAGTCGAGGCGCTGCTCGCCCTCCGTGATCTGGCCGGGGACCGGGCCCGGCTGACGATGATCGCGCCCGACGTCGACTTCGTCTACAAGCCGCTGCTGGTCGAGGAGCCGTTCGGGCTCGGGCCTCCGGAGCAGTACGCCCTCGAGCCGCTGGCCGAGGAGAACGGTGCCGAGTTCATGCTCCGCGCGGTCTCAGCCGTCGATCCCGCCGAGCATCGGCTGGAGCTCGACGACGGCTCCGCCGTCGACTACGACTACCTCGTGGTCTGTGTCGGCGGTCGCTTCGTCCCCGCCCTCCCCCACGCGATCACCTTCCCGGACCCGCGCGAGCCGCTCAGCATCGACCCGGTCCTCGACAAGGCCGCGGCCGCGTCGGGCCGCCTCGCGTTCGTCGTCCCCCCGAGCATCACCTGGTCGCTGCCGATCTACGAGGTGGCGCTGATGACGGAGAGGCGCGCCCGCGAGCGCGGGGTGGAGGCGAAGATCACGCTGATCACCCCCGAGCCGACCCCGCTCGCCGCCTTCGGGGCGGCGGCCAGCGTCGCCGTCGGCGAGCTGCTCGGCGGCCGGGGGATCGAGGTGGTCTGCGGCGAGCGCGCGCACCAGGAAGGTGGCGACCTGGTCCTCACGCCCGGCGACCGGAAGGTCGAGGCGGACGTCGTCATCTCGCTGCCCACGATGGAGGGGCCGGCCATCGCGGGGCTGCCGCAGGACGAGGACGGCTTCATCCCGGTCGACCAGCACTCGCGCGTTCGCGGGGCGGACGACGTCTACGCCGCCGGCGACGGCACCAACTTCCCGCTGAAGCAGGGCGGCCTCGCGACCCAGCAGGCCGACGCGGCGGCCGAGCACATCGCTCACCGCCTGGGCGCCGCGGTCCAGCCCGAGCCGTTCCGGCCGGTGCTGCGGGGGCAGCTCCTGACCGGCGAGGCCTCGCTGCACATGCGCTCGGAGATCGCCGGCGGGGGCGGAGAGGGCACCGCCAGCCTCGACCGGCTCTGGTGGCCGCCCCACAAGATCAGCGGCCGCTACCTGGCGCCGATGCTCTATCACGGCGAGCTGCACGGCCAGGGCCGCCCGCCCGGCGAGACGCTCGACGTCGAGGTCGCGCTACCGCAGGAGTGGCATGTGGAGCCGATGACCATCGACCCACACGCGCCGCCGAACGTCGACTAGCCCGGCTGCACCACCAGCACGTCGCAGCGCGCGCCGTGCAGGATCTCGGTGCTGATGCTTCCCAGGACGGCGCGGGCAATCGCGCCGCGGTTGCGGGAGCCCGTCACGATCAGATCTGCCTCGATGTCCTCGGCCACGGTCAGGATCGCCTTCGCCGGCGGACCTCCCACGACCCAGGGGCTCGCCTCGAGGGCGGGGTCCAGCTCCTCGACCGCCGCGCGCAGCTCCTTGCGGGCCTTCTCCGCGGTCTCCGGCGGGGACTGGCGCGGAGCGCCCGGCACCACCGACGGCATCTGTCCCGCAGTCGCCTCGACGACCGTCAGGGCGGCTTCGTCCCGGGCGGCGATCTCGACCGCGCGAGCGAGGGCGGCCCTGGCGCCCTCGCTTCCGTCGTAGGCAACCACCACGTTCCGGTACACCGACCCCGCCCCTCCTACTGGCCCAGCAGGTTGGCGCACCGCTGCAGCTCGGCCTGGCCCGAGGCTTGCGAGAGGCACTGCTGGTAGGCCTGGGTGGCAGAGGCGCTGGGTGCGGTGGTGGAACCGCCCGACTCGGGAAGCGCCCCGCTGGTGCCCACCCCGCCGCGAAGCGCGCTGCCGAGGTTGCCCAGGTTGATCCCGTACCGCTGGAGGAGGTTCTGGAGCGGCCGGGCGTTCGCGGGAGCCTGGATGGTCTGCGGCTTGTTGACGTCGGCGAAGTTGAGCTGCATGTCGAAGGTGAGCGAGTCGGGCGCGCCGGGGGTCCCTGCCGGGGGCTTCAGGTCGAAGCTGAGCTGCAGCCGGCGCAGCAGCTTGTCGGTCTCGCCGGAGTTGACGTCGACGTCGCCCGACTGGATGACGCTGTCGAGCTGATCGAGCTGGCCGACGTCGACGTTGCCGACGGCGCTGCCGGCCTTCTCGGCGATCGTCTTCAGGTCGGTGACTATCTGGGAGACGTCGGCCTTGCCCGAGACGTGAATCGTCTTCGTTCCCTCGACGTCCTCGGTGCCCTCATTCTTCAGGTCCGTCAGCCAGCCTGCCGGGCTGATGTTGAGCCGCTGGAGGAGACCGGTCCCCTGGGAGGGGTTCTTGCCCTGCAGCTGCGTATACGAGGTGACGAACTCGTCGTAGAGCTGCTGGGGCACCGCGTAGTCGGTCCCCTGGAAATTGACGAAAGCCTGATCGCCCGTCGAGGTGAGGCCGCCGGTTCCCGAGAAGCTCTGGGACCCGCTCTCCCCCTTGAGCGAGACGTCGAAGGCGAACTCGGGGAATTGCCCGTTCGGCCGGCTCTGGAACCGGCCTCCCAGCTTCACCTCGAGGCTCCCGGGATTGTCGCCTCCCGAGGTCTCGACCCGGACGTCGAGATCCAGGGCGCCGCTCTGGATCGGGGTCGGGTTGCTGAAGGTCTGGTGCAGGACCTGCTGCGGGTCCTGGTCGTTCCCCCCGCCTCCGCAGGCGGCGATCAGCAGGGCGGCAGCGATCGCAAGGGCGAGGGCGAGTAGGGCGCGGGTCCTGTTCAAGGTTGTTCTCTCACTCTCCGGGCCGGGTGCAGCGGCGCCGGAGCGTAGCGCAAGGCCTTTAGCGGCAGGTTGCGATCGCTGGGCCTATCCTCAGGTCCGATATGGAGGGGAGGAGAGCCTGCCCGAGCTGCGCCGCCGAGAACCCCGTGCGCGCGCGCTTCTGCATGGCATGCGGGGCGGAGCTCTCCCCCAGCTGCCCGAGCTGCGGGGCCGAGAACCCGATGGGCGCCAAGTTCTGCATCGAGTGCGGCACGGCGCTCTCCGACGTGTCCGCCTCGCCCGCCCCGGCGACGACGGCGGCGCCTCCAGCTCTGGCCGAGGCGCCGCCGGAGGAGCGCCGCCAGGCGACCGTCCTGTTCGCGGACCTCTCCGGGTACACGGCGGCGGCCGAGCGAATGGATCCGGAGGCCGTCAAGGCGCTCGTCGACCGCACCCTCCGTGTGCTCGGCGAGGAGATCGAGAGCTTCGGGGGATCGATCGACAAGTTCATCGGCGACAACGTGATGGGCGTCTTCGGCGCGCCGGTCGCCCACGAGGACGACCCGGAGCGGGCCGTCCGCGCCGGACTCGCGATGCAGGCGGCGATGGAGGGGGCCAACCGGCAGAGCCGCGAGAAGTACGGCGTGGACTTCTCGCTGCGGGTGGGGATCAACTCCGGCGAGGTGATGGCCGGCGCCGTGGGCGATCGCTACACGGTGATGGGCGACCCGGTCAACGTCGCCGCGCGGCTCCAGGCCGCCGGCAGACCGGAGAGCGTAACCGTCGGCGAGTCGACGTACCGCGCCAGCCGCGAAGCGATCTCCTACGAGCGGCTCGAGCCCCTGGCGCTGAAGGGCAAGGAGGAGCCGGTGCCCGCCTGGGAGGCGACCGGCGTCCTCTCGGAGCCCCGCCGGGCAGCCGGCCGCGCCCAGACTCCTCTGATCGGGCGCGAGGAGGAAGCCAGCCTGCTCACCTCGCTGGTCGAGCGGGTCGAGCGCGAGGGACGTCCCCACCTCGTCACCGTGATCGGCCAGGCGGGCGTCGGCAAGTCGAGGCTGCTTCGCGAGCTGATGTCGACCCTCGCCGACTCCGAGGACCCCCCGACGATCAGGCGGGGGCAGTGCCCCCCGTACGGCGCCGGGATCGCCTACTGGGCCCTGGCCGAGGTCCTCAACGACGAGTTCGAGATCCGCGACACCGACGCCCCCGACGCCGCCTGGGCGAAGCTGCGAGGGGGCGTCACCGAGCTGATGAAGGAGCTCGGGGACGAGGCCTCGGGCGAGCGGAATGCCGGCCTGCTCGCGATCCCGCTCGGCCTCGAGCCCCCCGAGGAGCTTCGCCAGGCAGAGCCGGATCCGCAGCGGATGCGCGAGGCGCTCTTCTCGGCCGCCCGCGCCGTGGTCGAGGGCATCGCCCGCCGCCGCCCGCTCGTCCTCGCCATCGACGACATCCACTGGGCCGACGAGGGAATGCTCGATCTGATCGACCACCTGACGCGCTGGGTGCGGGCGCCGCTGCTGCTCGTCTGCCTGACCCGCGACGAGCTCCTCGAGCGCCGGCCCGGCTGGGGCGGCGGCCGGCGCAACGCCACCACGATCTCGCTGGAGCCGCTCACCGAGAGCGAGACCCGCGAGCTGGTCGCTGCGCTGATGCCGAGCAGCGACAACGGCTCCGGCGACGTGGTCCCGCAGGTCGCCGAGCGCTCCGGCGGCAACCCGCTCTTCGCGGAGGAGATGGTCAACCGCCTGCTGGAGGAGGAGACGGCGGAGGCCCAGGCGCTGCCCAGCACCGTGCAGTCGCTGCTTGCCGCGCGGCTCGACTCCCTCGATCGCCTCGAGCGGCGACTGCTCCAGTCGGCCTCGGTGGTCGGGCAGACCTTCTGGGAAGGCGCCCTGGCCGCGACGGCCGCCGAGGAGGGACTTGACCTGGGCGCGACCCTGGCCAATCTCGAGGAGAAGGACCTCCTCATCCCCAGCGCCGGCGGCCGGCTCGCGGGCGAGCGCGAATACGCCTTCAAGCACGTCCTGATCCGGGACGTCGCCTACTCGATGCTCCCGAAGTCCGTCCGCTGCCGGAAGCACGTCGAGGTCGCGGAGTTCATCCGGGACCGCGCAGGCGAGCGCAGCGACGGCGTCATCGGGCTGATCGCCGAGCACTTCGCCCGCGCCGCCTCGCTCGGCTCCGAGGCGGGATTGGAGTCCGACGCCCTCGGTGAGCTCCAGGCCCAGGCCCAGGAGTCGCTGGAGGCCGCCGCCGACGCCGCGGCGGCCCTCTACTCCAACGCGGAGGCCTTCGACCGGTACACGGCGGCGCTCGAGATCTCGGAGTCCCTCGACGCCGGCACAGTCGCCCGGATCGGCGAGAAGCAGGGCGATGTCGCCCTGAGGATGGGGCGCGTCGATGCGGCGGTGGGGGTGTGGGAGCGCTGTCTGGAGTACCACCGCGCCCAGGAGGATCTCGCCCGGGTCGCCGACCTGCACCGGAAGATCGGCGCGGCCCTCTGGCACAAGGGCGAGCGCCGTGCCTCGATCGACAACTACCAGCGCGGCATCGACCTGCTCAAGGACGGCCCGCCCTGTATCGAGCTCGTCCGCCTCTACGAGGAGGCTGCCTCGCTGTACATGCACACCGGCGACAACATGCTGGCCATCTACGCCTCGGAGAAGGCGCTGCGCCTCGCGGAGCGGCTGGACGAGGCGCGCGCCGCGAGCCGGGCGCACGGCATCTTCGGCCGGGTCTTCGGCCGCATCGGGGACTCGGAGAAGGCGCGAGAGAACCTCGAGCGCTCCGTCGCGCTCGCGCGCGAGTCCGATCGCGCCGAGGCGGTTCGCGCCCTGCTTACGCTCGGCTACCACCTGGAGGTCTCCGAGGCCGACTACGAGGGCGCCGCAGAGGCCTACCGCGAGGCCCTCGAGATCGCCCAGGAGGTCGGCGACCTCCCGTCCCAGGTGGAGCTGCATGCATCCCTCGGGCAGCTCGCCGTCGAATCGGGCGACTGGGAGGCAGTCGAGCGGTCGGCCGAGGCGAGCTCGCGGCTCGCGGAGCGCGAGGGTCTGCACGGCAAGCTCTGCTTCCCCGACCTGATGCGCGGGGTGCTGAGCTGGCGGGTGGGCGACTGGGACGAGGCGAGCAAGTCCTTCCGGCGCGCCCATGAGCTCGGCGAGCAGGTGGGGCGCTCCGAGGTCGCCTTCACCGCGCTCCATTGGCTGGCGATCACCCTGCGGGAGAGCGGAGACCTCTCGGGCGCCGAGACGGAGCTCTCCCGCGCCCTCGACATCTGCGAACGCGCCGGGCTGATTGCGCAGTCGGTCGAGGCGATCTCGGCCCGCGCGGTGGTCCTCGCCCTCGAGGGGCGCTGGGATCAGGCGCGGGCGGCCGCGGAGGAGGCCGATCGGCTCGCCGGCCGGCTGCACTACCCGGTCGGAGAGGCGGCGACCGCCGAGGCCGCCGGCGCCTGTGCGGAGGCGGCCGAGGAGGGCGCGAGGAAGATCGACGAGGCGCGCGAGAAGTGGCTGCAGCTGGGCCGTCCCCTCGACGCGGCGCGCTGCCGGGTCGTGCAGGGCCGGCTGCTGCTGGAGAGCGATCCGGAGGCAGCGGAGCGGCTGCTCGACGAGGCCGCCGCCGAGTACGAGGAGCTCGGCGCCCCGGCCCTCGCCGCTCGCGCGCGCGAGCCGGTTGCCGGCTAGGCCTCCGCCGGAGGCAGCAGACCCTGATCGACCCCCCGGTTGCGGTTCTCTGGAGCCTGCTCTGCGACCATCCAGGGCTCGCGAGTGGGTGTCTGAGACGGGCTGTTGAGGACCTGCTGGATGGCCTGCGTGACGCGACCGAGCGCGACATACAATCGTCGCGTGCCAGCGCCGGCCACTAGAAGCTGGATCCTCACCGGCTCGCTCGAGAACTTCAGGATCAACGTCGAACGCGGCTTCGACGTGATCGGCTTCAAGGAGCGCCGACGCCGCCAGGCCGAGGAGTTCGAGCCCGGCCACGAGATCTTCTTCTACGTGACGGGGGTGCAGGCGTTCGGCGGTCTCGCGCGGGTGAGGTCGGAGATGTTCGAGGACCGCACGCCGATCTGGCCCCAGGGAACCCGCATCACCGGCGGCCACAAACACCGCCGCCGGGTCAAGGAGCGGTATCCCTGGCGCGTGCAGGCCGAGCCCGTCCTCGTCCTGCCCGAGAACGAGTTCGTCCCCGCCGAGGAGCTCGCCACCGAGCTCGAGCACGTCCGCAAGTGGCCGCCGGACCACTGGCACCTCGCCTTCCAGGGCCAGCTGCGGACCATCGGCGAGGCGGACGCGGACTTGCTCCGCGATCGCCTCTCGTCTGCGACCGCCCCGGCGCGCGCGTGACCGAAGAGGGCACCGGACTCGTCTACGAGCGCCACTTCAGCAGGGCGGAGGCGAACGCGCTCCTCCCCCACCTGACCGGCGTGCTGAACCAGCTGCAGGACGCCAAGGACGAGCTCACCGACACGGAGGCCCACGAGGCACTGTCCGAGGCAGCGGCGACCAACGGCGGCGGCGAGGAGGGCAAGCAGGTCGGGATCGCGTTCCTCGAGGTCAGGCGGCTGCTCGACGCGGTCGAGCAGTCGGGGATCGTCCTGCGCGACATCGACCGCGGCCTGGTCGACTTCCCGGCGATGATCGACGGCCGGGAGGTGTATCTCTGCTGGGAGCTCGGTGAGGGCGACGTCGGCTACTGGCACGACCTCGATGCGGGTTATGGTGGCCGCGAGCCGCTCGACTGATGCGAGGGCGCCGGTCGACGCGAGGGTGCTCCGTCAGGAGCAAACCGTCTTGACGGGCGAGGGCGACCCGTCTGATGCTGGGTCGCTGCCGCGCAAGCTGCTCCGCGATCTGCGCGGCCTGGGCGGCAACGAGCGGATCGCCGTGATCGGGGCGGCCGTGATGGTCGGCAGCCTGCTCTTGCCCTGGTACCAGTCGCCGATCGCCAACGACCTCGTGCTGACCGGGATCGGCGCCTTCGGCTGGGCCGAGGCGGCGCTGATCCTGATCGCTGCGGCGACGACCTTCCTCGCCCTGCAGGGGGGTGGCGGCTACGTCCCGCCGCGCCCGCTCCGCGAGTGGGCGCTGTTTGTCACGGCCGGGTCGTGGGCGGCGCTGATCGTGCTCTACCGGATAGCCGACCGCCCCCGGTTCACCCTCGCCGGGCACGACGAGCCGTACAACCTCCACTATGCGATCTTCGTCGCGCTCGCCGGCGCCGCGATCATCGTCGCCGCCGGCCTGCGCATGCGTCCAAGGGAGCGCGCAAAGCGCCCGCGGGCGCCGGACTAGGTGCGAGGGTGCTCCCCTAATGCGAGGCGTGCGCCGCCAGGCGCAACCCGTTTCGGGAGGAGGAGCAATCCGATTCATGTTTCGATCGGCGCCGGCGGCTGCATGCCCTGCCGCCGCATGCCCGCCTCGATCTCCTCGATCACGGTGTCGATCACGGCGACCCGCGCGTAGCGCTTCGACTCCGCCGGGACCAGGTGCCAGCGGGCGTGCGGCTCATGGCTGGTGCGAGCGACCATGTCCTCGACGGCCTGCTTGTACTCGGCGCGCCTGTCGCGGTTCCGCCAGTCATCGTCGGTGAGCTTCCAGGTCTTGAGCGGATCCTTCTCGCGGCGCTTGAAGCGCTTCAGCTGCTCATCGCCGGAGATGTGGAGCCAGAACTTGATCAGGATCATGCCCTCGTCGGCGATGGTTTGCTCGAAGCCGTTGATCTCGTCGTAGGCGCGCAGCCACTGCTCGCGCGTGGCGAGCCCCTCGACCCGCTCGACCAGCACCCGCCCGTACCAGGAGCGGTCGAAGATCGCCATCCCGCCCCACCCCGGGAGCGAGGGCCAGAAGCGCCAGAGGAAGTGATGGCGCTTCTCGTCGTGGGTGGGGGCGCCGAACTGCACCACCCGCACGTGGCGGGGATCGAGCCGGGCCACCAGCCTGCGGATCGCGCCCCCCTTACCGGAGGCGTCGTCGCCCTCGAAGAGCACGCAGACCGGCGGCCCGAGCTCGCCGTCCCCGATCAGCCCGCCCAGCGTGAGCCGGAGCTGCGCGAGGCGCTTCCAGCCACGCTCGAGGCCTTTGCGCTCCTCCTCCACGGAGAGCTTCTGGGTGAGATCGAGGTCGTCCAGGACTCCCATGATCAGAACCCTGTGGGTGCCCTGCCGTTGTGGGTCGTGATCGCCAGCTGCAGCAGGCCCATGGCCGCCAGGATCACGACGATCCCGAAGGCGACGATCCAGTTGTTGCGGGCACCGTGGCCGTACCAGCCGACGAGGAATCCGATGGCCAGCAGCACGGCGTAGGGGCCGAGCGAGTCGGGCAGGGCGATGGCGACCATGACGCGCTATCTATCATCCCCCAGATGCCGGAGTCCGAGCCGCAGTCAGTCGCCCAGGTCCGCAAGGGACTCGGCGAGGTCGGCTACCTGGCCGACGAGGCGGCAGCGCTCGTCTCCTTCCTCGCCCAGCGTCTGGGCAAGCCGGTGCTGGTCGAGGGCCCGGCGGGCGTCGGCAAAACCGAGCTGGCCAAGGCCCTCTCGCGCTCGACCGGCCGCCGGCTGGTGCGGCTCCAGTGCTACGAGGGCCTCGACGAGGCGAAGGCCCTCTACGAGTGGAACTACCGCAAGCAGCTGCTGCGCATCCAGGCCGAGGCCTCCGGCGAGGCCGAGGCCGCCGAGGGTTCCTGGGAGCGCACCCGGGGGGACATCTTCAGCGAGGACTTCCTCTTCACCCGGCCGCTGCTCGAGGCGATCAGCGCCGATGACGCCGTCGTCCTGCTGATCGACGAGATCGACAAGACCGACCAGGAGTTCGAGGCGATGCTGCTCGAGGTCCTCTCCGACTTCCAGATCTCGATTCCCGAGCTCGGGGTGATCGAGGCCCGCACGCGCCCGATCGTGGTGCTCACCTCGAACAACTCCCGCGAGCTGACCGAGGCGCTCAAGCGGCGCTGCCTCTACCTCTGGCTCGACTACCCGTCCGTCGAGCGCGAGCTCGAGATCGTCCGGCTGCACGCCCCCGAGCTGGACGAGGGCCTGGCGCGGCGCCTGGTCGAGATCGTCCACATGGTCCGCCAGCTCGACCTGAAGAAGCCGCCATCGATCGCCGAGTCGATCGACTGGGCGCGGACCCTGCTGCTGATCGGCGCCGACGACATCGACCGCGAGACCTTCGAGCAATCGATGAGCATCCTGGTCAAGCACCGTTCCGACATCGACGTGGTCGCGGAGCGGGTGGCGGTCAAGCTCGAGGGCGACGGCGTTCCGGGCATCACGGGCAGCCCGCCCGCCTCCGGGAGCTGAGCGTGTCCACCACCGCGAGCAGCCTGCTCGGCTTCTTCGAGGACCTTCGCTCGGAGGGGGTCGCCGTAGGCACCTCCGAGATCCTCGACGCGTTCGCCGCGCTCGACGAGGTGAGCTGGACCGACCAGCGCGACTTCCGGGAGTCGCTGGCCGCCACGATCGCGAAGTCGCAGGAGGATCGGAGGATCTTCGAGCTGCTCTTCGACCGCCACTTCTTCCGGGCGGCCGAGTCGGAGGCGCTCGAGCGGGGCATCGAGGACGAGCGCTACGAGGGCTCCGGGGACCGGATCGACCTCGACGAGCTGCGGGAGGCGATCCGGCGGGCGATCACCGAGGGCAACGACGGCGAGATGCGCGACCTGGCCCGCCTGGCGATGACCGCGTTCGGCCGGCGCGGCGAGCGCTCGGGCGTGATCGGTGTCGACGTGCAGCGGATTCGCCGCGCCCTGGGGCTCCAGGCCCGCGGCGGCCGAGGCGACGTTGAGAGCCAGCCGCTCGATCCGGAGAACGTCCGGCAGTTCGAGCGCTACCTGCGCCGGGAGCTCGAGCGGGCGACGATCGAGCGCACCGGCAAGCTTCCACCCTCCCGGCCGCTGGCGGAGCTCGACCGGACCCTCCCCACCAGTCCCGCCCAGGACCTGGCCGCGGTGCACCGCGCCGTCGCGCAGCTCAAGCGGCGGATCGCGACTCTCGGACACGAGCAGCGCGGCCGCAATCGCGGGCGGATGGTGGACATCCGCCGCACCATGCGCGCCTCGCTGGAGACCGGCGGTGTGCCCTTGCGGCTGCGCTATCGGCCGAAGCGCCCGCGGCGCCCTGAGATCTACGTCCTCTGCGACGTCTCCACCTCGGTGAGCAGCGCGAGCGTCTTCTTTCTCTCGGTGCTCCACGCCCTGCACGACTCGTTCCGCAAGCTGCGCAGCTTCGTCTTCATCGAGCGGATCAGCGAGGTGACTGACATCTTCGAGCACGAGCGGGACTTCCGGAAGATCTCCGAGCGCGTCTCCTCCGAGGGCGGCGTCGCCGACGTCTCCGGCTACACCGACTACGGCCGGGTCTGGCTCGAGTTCGGAGAGGAGATCGCCGAGGACCTCGGCCCCCGCTCGACCGTGATCGTGCTGGGCGACGCGCGCACGAATGGGCGCGAGCCCCACGCCGACACCTTCGGCGCGATCGCCGAGCACGCGGGCCGCACCTTCTGGCTCAACCCAGAGCCGAAGCTCTACTGGAACTACGGCGACTCGGTGATGGCCGCGTACGAGCCCTACTGCGACGGCGCGTTCGAGTGCTGGACCACCAAGCACCTCGAGAACTTCGTCAACGTGATCGCCGGGGCCGCGCGGACCGGCGACTGAGTTGGCGGAGCGCGACCTCCACACGCTGCCCGACGACCTCCCGGTCCCCGAGGACGACGGCGCCTGCGACGGGCTGCCTGGTCGGCGGCTGCCCGAGCTCAGCCTGGCCGCCACCAGCGGCGAGCGGATGGACCTCGCCGCCCTCGGCGCTGAGGGGACCGCTGTCCTCTTCATCTATCCGCGCACGGGCAAGCCGGGCGAGCCGCTGCCCGACGGCTGGGACCTGATCCCCGGCGCCCGGGGCTGCACCCCCCAGAGCTGCGCCTTCCGCGACCTTCACTGGCAGTTCGCGGATCGCGACGTGCGGGTGATCGGGCTCAGCGCCCAGTCCACCGAGGACCAGCTCGAGTTCGCCGAGCGGGTGCACCTGCAGTTCCCATTGCTCAGCGATCCCTCTCTGGAGCTTGCCGCGGCGCTCGGCCTGCCGACCTTTGAGGCCGCCGGGATGACGCTGTATTCGCGCGTCACCCTCGTGATCCGCGAGGGCGAGATCGTCAAGGTCTTCTACCCGGTCTTCCCGCCCGACCGGAATGCGTCCGAGGTGCTCGCCTGGCTCGAGTCAGCCTGAGCGCGACTCGCGGATCCGGGCGAACAGCTCCTTCGCGTCCGCCACCGGACCGAGGTGGTCGAGCTTCTCCGGGTTGACGATCGAGCGAATCGCCTGGACCTTGCCGTCGGCGATGTCGAGCGACATCACGCCGATCAGGCTCCCGTCGGAGTCGAGGTACTCGGCGCCGGGCTGGCCGTTCACCAGCACCCGGCGCAACTCCACCCCGCCGATCTTCTGAAAGCCGAGCCGCCACCAGTTGCCGAGCATCTGAGCCACCTTGGCGCGCCCGAAGACGGGGTGCCTGATCGCCGGGGCGAGCCCGCCGCCGTCGCCGTGCAGCTCGACGTCCTCGGCGAGCAGGGCCTCCAGCGACGCAAAGTCGCCCCGCTCGGCCGCCTCGAAAAAGCTCGAAGCGAGCTGCTCGCGCTGCTCGGCCGACGAATCGAATCGCGGCGTCCCGTCCTGCACGTGGCGGCGGGCGCGCGAGGCGAGCTGACGGGCATTGTCCTGGCTGGTGCCGATGAT
Source organism: uncultured Solirubrobacterales bacterium (assembly GCA_963833375.1). Lineage (GTDB taxonomy): Bacteria > Actinomycetota > Thermoleophilia > Solirubrobacterales > 70-9 > DASUPK01. The sequence goes on along the minus strand of CAWHXR010000010.1, from coordinate 187,224 downwards.
CTCCGCGACCCTGCCGTAGTCGTAGTCGAACACGTCGTGCAGGAGGAATGAGGCTCGCTGCTCCGGCGTCAGCGCCTCCAGGACGACCAGGAAGGCGAGGGAGAGCGAATCGGCGAGCTCGGCGTGCTGGGCCGGATCGTCGCCGGGCGCTTCGGCAACCGGCTCCGGCAGCCACTCGCCGACGTAGGTCTCGCGCCGCGCCCGCGCCGAACGCAGCTCGTCGATCGCGAGGCGCGTGACGATGGTGGCCACGTATGCGCGCGGCGAGGAGATCTCCTCCCCGCGCTCGAGCACATCGTGCACCCGGAGCAGCGCCTCCTGGACCACGTCCTCGGCCTCGCTCACCGAGCCGAGCATCCGGTACGCGATCGCGAACGCCCGCGGCCGCAGGTCGTCGAGGAGCTCCGACGTCGGGGCGCTCATCCGAGCCCCTCTCGCAAGCCCAGCCGCCAGCTCGGATAGCGGAGCTCCCAGCCGAGCTCGCGCTTCGCCTTTGCGTTCGACGCTCCGCGCACCTCAGTCATCATGATCGTCATTCCCTCTCCGGCGAGCAGCCTGCCAACCCAGCGCGGAATATGTCGGGGCGGCTTGGCTCCGACGACCTTCGCCAGCTCCGGCAGGACCGCTGAGACAGGTACGGGCTCGTCGTCGACCACGTTGTACACGCCGGGCTCGCCTCGCTCCAGCGCCGCGACGGTCGCCGCTGCGGCGTCCTCGATGTGGACGAGGGACCATATTCCGGCACCGCTGCCGACCACCGGAAAGCGGCGCTTGAGGATCATCTCGATCTGCTCCCCGACCGGATCGAGGCCGAGCGAGGTCCCAGGACCGTAGAAGCCGCCGTACCGAAGGGCGACTCCCTCGACTCCCTCGGCTCGGGTGACCGCCCGCTCCAGATACCGGATCGCACCGAGCGTCTGGCTGACCGACTTGGGCGGCGAGCTCTGCAGCGGATCCTCCTCGGTCTTGACCGGACCGCCGGTGCGCTCGAACGGCCAGCCGGCGAAGCTCTGCGCGATGAACCGCCTGGCCCCGACCGCCTTTGCGGCGGCGAGCAGGTGGTCGGTCCCCTCGGTCCGCAGGCGGTTCGTCTGGGCGAACGCCTTGTCGAGGCTGCGCGTCACCGACCCTGCATCGATGGCGGTGAGCTGGTGGATCACCACCTCCGGCTCCGCCTCGGCCACGGCCCGGGCGACGGCCTCCGGGTCCAGCGCGTCCGCGACCACCGGGCAGGCGCCTATCCGCCGGATCAGGTCTTGCTTCGCGCCGGTCCGGGTCATCCCCGTGACCTCGTGTCCGCCCGCGACGAGCGTCGGCACGAGCTGCTTGCCGAGGGCGCCGGTTGCACCCGCTACGAACACCTTCATGATTGCCTCCTTCGTCCGCTGTCAAGAGCAGGGACGAGGTAGGTGCCTTAGCTGTGACAGCTAGAGGGCGGCCGGCTCGCGCGCGCTCGCTAGCCCAGCGCTTCTCGAGGCGCTTGGTGAACTCCTTCGGCTGCCGCTAACGGTGCTCAGCCGGGCGGCGCGCCCTCCGTGGCGAGGGTCTCGTTCAGGTACCGCGGTTGACCCGTGACCTCCTCTCCGAGCCACCCCGGCGGCTCGAACTGCGCCGCGGCCTCCTCGGAGGGGAACTCGATCTCGGCGACCACGAGCCCCTCCAGATCGCCCGCGTAGACGTCGACCTCGACCTTCAGATCGCCTTGCGGGATCACGTGGCGGCGCTTGTGGAGCCGCCGCCCCTCTGTCAGGGCCCAGAGCTCGTCGAACTGCCGGCGGTCCAACTCGATCTCCGCCTCCTGCCGGGAGAGCCCCGAGCCGCGCTTGGCGGTGAGCAGGAACCGCTCTCCCTTGCGGCGCACCCTGACCTCGCCCTCGGCGCCGACCGCCAGATATCCCTGGTCGATCTCGTCGGCCTCCGTGCCGCCCAGGTCAGGCGGATCGGGCACCAGGAACTTGCGCTCGACCTCCACGGGCAACACCGTAGACTGGACGGTGACCCAACAGGGGGGCTCGCGGTATGTGCGGGCTGAGATAGCGGAACCGGAACCAACCACGCGTCCGCTGCACGTCCGGGCGTGGACCACCCTCCGCTGACCCTTTGAACCTGTGCGGTAATGCGCGCGGAGGGAGCATGCTGACGAGACTTCGCCAAGGCACTCCAGACGCGGCCGGCGACGGTCGCACCGGTCGAGCGAGCGCCGAGCCCCGGGACGCCGGGGGCGCGCACGTGCACGTCAGCGGGCTCGCGCACTCCTTCGGCGAGCTGCGGGCGATCGAGGGCATCGACCTCGAGGTCCAGCCCGGCGAGGTGCTCGGCATCGTCGGGCCGTCCGGTTGCGGCAAGACCACGCTTCTCGAGCTGGTCGCCGGCCTGCGCCGGCCCGATGCGGGTGCGGTCTCGGTGGGAGGCCGCTCGGAACCCGGCGACCGGCTCGAGCGCTGCGCCTACATGCCGCAGCGCGACCTGCTCCTCCCCTGGCTGTCGGCCGTCGACAACGCGGCCCTGGCCCTGAGGATCGGCGGCGTCCCGCGAGGGGCCGCGCGTATCCGGGCGGCAGAGCACTTCGAGCGGCTCGGCCTCGCGGGCTTCGAGGGATCGCGGCCGGGTGAGCTCTCCGGCGGCATGCGCCAGCGCGTCGCCTTCCTCCGCACCCTGATGGCCGGGCGGCCGGTCCTCCTGCTGGATGAGCCCTTCGCGTCGCTCGACGCGATCACCCGGGCGGATCTGCAGTCCTGGCTCGCGGGCATCCTCGGCCCGGACCGCCACACGGTCCTGCTGGTCACCCACGACGTCGAGGAGGCGCTCTACCTCTCCGACCGGGTGCTGGTTCTCAGCCCGCGCCCGGCGGGCGTCGCCGACCGAATCGAGATCGAGGCCCCCCGGGCGCCGGACCGGGCGGCCGCGGTGACCTCGCCGGAGTTCGCCGAGCTCAAGGAGCGGGCGCTCCGCAGCCTCGCCGGGGCGGCGCGATGAAGCGGGCGAGGAGCTACGTCGCGCCGGTGGTCGTGATCCTGCTCCTGCTCGGAGCCTGGGAGCTCGCCGCCCGCTGGGACCTGATCTCCAACGCGCTCAGCATCCAGGACTTCCTGGTCCCCGCGCCGAGCGACATCGCCCAGTCCCTCTGGCGGGACCGCTCCCTGCTCGCGGACGACTCCTGGGTGACGCTGCGCGAGGTCCTGCTGGGGTTCCTCTGCGCCCTCGCGGCGGGCCTCGCCTTCGCCGTGGTCCTGCATCTGTCCGAGACCCTTCGGCGGGCCTTCTACCCGCTGCTCGTCGCCTCACAGACGATCCCCCCGGTCGCGATCGCGCCGATCCTCGTCGTCTGGTTCGGCTTCGGGCTGGGCCCGAAGGTCCTGCTGATCGCCCTCGTCTGCTTCTTCCCGGTCACCGTGAACACGCTCGACGGGCTGCGCTCCGTCGACCCGCAGCTGATCACGATGATGCGAACGCTGGGCGCCGGCCGGCGGCAGATCCTCGGCCGGGTCGAGCTGCCCTCCGCGCTCCCCTTCATCTTCAGCGGGACCAAGATCGCGATCGCGGTCGCCGTGATCGGCGCTGTCTTCGCCGAATGGGCCGGTGCCAGCTCCGGCCTTGGCCATCAGATCCTGATCGCGTCGAGCAATCTGCTGACCGCGAGGATGTTCGCCGCGATCACGCTGCTCTCGGTGATGGCGATCCTGCTCTTCGCCCTCGTCTCCGTGATCGAGCGCCGGGTCGTGACCTGGGACCGGCGGGAGGTGACGCGGGCGTGAGGGCACAGCGGAAGCGTTGGTCCACGCTGCTGGCCGTCGCGGCCATCGCGGCGGTCCTCGTCCTCGGGCTCGCCGCCTGCGGGGGCGGGGGCGGCGGCCCGACGACCGGCTCCGCGACGAACCCCCAACCCTTCACGCTGGCTCTCGACTGGTACGTCAATCCCGACCACGCAGGCATCTACAGCGCGCTCGACCGTGGGTACTTCAAGCAGGCGGGGCTGGACGTGCAGCCGCAGGTCCCATCGGATCCCTCCGCGCCGATCAAGGAGGTCGCCGCCGGACGCGCGGATCTCGCGGTCTCCTACGAGCCCGAGGTGCTGCTGGCCCGGGACAAGGGCCTGGACGTCGAGGCGGTCGCCGCCATCGTGGACCGGCCGCTCACCTCACTGATCTCGCTGCCCAAGGCCGGCATCGCCGGGGCCTCGGACCTGCAGGGGAAGACGGTCGGCACCGCCGGGATCCCGTACCAGAGCGACTACCTCCAGACCATGCTCCAGTCGGCCGGCCTGCCCTCCTCCTCGGCCCAGGAGGTGAACGTCGGCCTCAACCTGCTCCCCACGCTGATCGGCGGCAAGGTCGATGCGATCCTCGGCGGCTTCCGGAACATCGAGGGCGTCGACCTCCGACTGCGCGGGCTCGACCCTCGCATCGTCCCCGTGGACCAGCTCGGGGTCCCCGCCTACGACGAGCTCGTCCTGGTCGCCAGGCGCTCGACGGCCGCGGCGCATCCGGAGGCGATCCGGGCCTTCATCGGGGCTCTGGCGAAGGGCACCTCGTACGCGAAGGGCCATCCCCAGGAGGCGGCGAACGCCGTGCTGGCCGCCGGCAAGGGCCTCGATCCGATGCAGACCCGGGCCGAGGTCGACGCGACGCTGCCGCTCCTGGCCCACACGCAGGGTCACCCCTACGGCTTCATGAATCCCGAGGACTGGCGGGCCTACGCCGAGTGGATGGCGGGACGCCAGCTGATCTCGCAGGCGCCCTCGCCCGCGGACGTCCTCACGAACGGGCTGCTGCCCTAGCGCGCCGCGGCCTTCGCGAGGACCGGCAGGACCTTCCCGCCGTAGACCTCGATGGCCCGATGGGGGTCGGCGCCGGAGACGTTCATCAGCGCCATCGTGGTGGCGCCCAGTTGTTCCGCCTCCCGGATGCGATCCGCGTGGACCTCCGGGTCCGACGAGATGATCACGGCGTCCTTCAGGTCATCGTCGGAGACCTGGCTCTCGCCGTTGTCGAACATCCTGGCCGGCTGATGCCAGTCGCCGGTGTAGTGCTCGTCGGGCTGCGCGCCCTTCCAGACGCGGGCGCCCTCGAGCGCGGCGTCGTCGTCCTCGGCCCACGAGAACTGCGCCTGGAGCACGATCTCTCCGGGCTCCTTGCCGGCGTCCTCGCAGGCGCCCCTGTAGGCGCCGATCACGTCGGGCGCCGACTCGGGATCCGCGAGGGTCCAGAGCCCATCGCCCCAGCGGGCCGCCACGCCCGCCGCCTTCGGCCCGAAGGCGGAAACGTAGATCGGCGGCCGCTGGTTCGGACGAGTGTGAAGGATCGCCTCATCGGTCTGGAAGTGGCGCCCGTCGTACGAGAGGCGCTCTCCATCGAAGAGGCGATGGATGATCTCCAATCCCTCCTCCATACGCTCGACCTGCTCTGACGCAGATGGCCAGATCGCGGCGAGCGGGGATTCGTTCAGTGACTCGCCCGAACCGATGCCGAGAAACGGGCGGCCCGGGAACATCCGCTCCAGGGTCGCCCAGGCTTGCGCGATCAACACGGGGTGATAACGAGGTCCGGGCGGCGTCACTGCAGTCCCGATGGCGAGGCCGTCCGTGGCCTGTCCCGCGGCTCCCAGCCAAACCCAGGCGTGCCCGGATTCACCGGGCTCCCACCAGGGCTGGAGGTGATCGCTGCAGCCCACACCCTCGAACCCGGCGCGCTCTGCCTCGATCGCCTGCTGGAGCAGATCCTCCGGAGGAAACTGCTCATGAGCCGCTCCGTAGAAGTAGCGCATGGTCTGGGGCTACCCGCGAGGCCGACCGGGCTAACGCAGGGCGCGCGCTAGGCCGCGAGGCGGGCCGGGGGGCCCGCCCCCATCGCCTTGTGCCAACCGACCAGGGCGTAGGTGCCGGCGAGTCCGCGGAACGGCGCGTATGGCGCGAAGTACTCCTCGACCTCCTCGACGGTGGCGCGGCGGCCGAGCCCGGCGAGATGCCCGACGAGCTTGACGTAGGCGAGGTCGCCGGCCGGGAGCGAGTCGGGATCGCCCCGACCGGCCAGGCCGAGGCACTGGATCGTCCACGGGCCGATCTCTGAGATCTCGAGGAGCCGCCGGTCGCATTCGGGGTCGTCGAGCCGGGCTCGCCCGCGCTCCACCTCCCGGGCGCAGCGGACCATCGCGACCGAGCGGCCCTGGCTCAGGTCCATCGAGGCGAGCTCGGCGGGGGCCCGCCCGGCGATCACCGCTGCGGACGGGACGTCGCGAAGCGGCCACGGATCTCGGCCGCGCTTCGGGGGCGGGTGATCGGCCGGCAGGTGCCGCGGGGCCCAGCGCCGGAGGATGCGGCGCTGGATCTCGGCCGCCCGCGAGCTCTCGATCAGCTGCGCCGTGACGGCCCAGCAGAGCGCCTCCCAGGGCCAGGGCCGGCGGCGGGGCCTCACCCAGGGCTTGTGGTGGATGGTGGGGCCGAGCAGCGGGTCTCGCTTGAACGCGTGGAAGAACTCGGCCATGTCGTCCTCGACCGCCAGCGAGAACCGCATTCGCTCGACGGCGACGTCGAGCTCTCGCTCTCCCGCCGGCGAAGTCTCCTCGGGAGCGGGAGCGCCGGCGACCGCGATCGGATGCTCGACCAGGGCCGGGTCCACGGACTCCGCCCGGATGTGGACGCAACCCTCCCGGGTCCGCCAGGCCCTCACCCGGACCGGCGCGTAGCCCACGTGCAGGAGCCGCTCGAGGACGTTGCCACGGGTGCGCACCACGCCGTCGCCGCCGCTTCCGCGCGGCAGCCGGTAGGGCCAGCGGGGCATGACCCGCTCCTCGACTACCACCAGGGCACTACCGGCCGAGGATGTGAACGTCCACCAGGAAGCTGCGGCTGGAGACGACCTTCTCGCGGCGCCGGAAGAGACCGCGGCGAGGGGGGCGGCGGGGCGAGCGCGCTGCGCGCGCCACCGCGCCGACCGCTAAGCCGGCGGCCGCGCCGCCGGCGGCGGCCACTGCGACCGGGCTGAACTCCCGGCCCCAGATCTCGATCCCGCGGCCCTGGGAGCGGACGGGCAGCGGCCGGACCTCCAATGCAACTGGTTGCTCCTCCGTCATGAGACGGGTCGCGCCTGGCGGCGCGCCCTCGCATGATCGGAGCGCCCTCGCATCACGATCAGCTCCTCCTGTCTCTTCAGGGGTTCGGCCATCGCTCTCATCCTAAGGGCAGGTCAAGACCCCTTCCGAGTGTTTTTCCCGAACGTGCGCGGGGAAACCGACGGGAGGATGCCCGAACTCGAGCTGACCAGCCCGGCCTTCGACGACGGCGAGCCGATCCCGGAGCGCCACAGCTGCGACGGGGAGAACACCTCGCCGCCGCTGGCCTGGAAATTCATCCCCGACGGGACGCGGTCACTGGCGCTGATCGTCCATGACCCGGATGCCCCATCGGGTGATTTCCTCCACTGGCTCGCCTGGAACATCGACCCCCATCCCGGCGGCCTCGACGAGGGAGCTTCGGCCCCCGCCGAGGGCGCCAACGGGCGAGGCCAGCCCGGATACATGGGGCCGTGTCCCCCGCCCGGACACGGCCCGCATCGCTATTTCCACGAGCTCTACGCGCTCGACACGGAGCTCGACCTGGAGCCCGGCGCCGCCAGGGAGCAGCTCGAGAGCTCGCTCGACGGCCACGTCCTCGGAGAGGCGCGGCTCGTGGGCACCTACGAGCGAAGCTAGAGAGCCTTCTCGTAGAGGCGGTAGCGCTTCACGACCGTGCCGCCCATCCCCTCCATCGCGCGGTTCATCGGCTCGTTGGTCTCGAGGATCCAGCCCTCTTCCCCCGCCATCACTCCCTTCGGGTCTGTGGCTTCGAGGTGCTTGATGTAGAAGCTCGCGGCGACGCCGGTGTGCTGGAACTCAGGCTTCACACCGAGCGCGAAGACCCGCACCTCGTCGATCTTCCGCTTCCCGACCAGGAACCGGAGCCAGCCGAAGGGCAGCAGCCGGCCGTTCAGCTTCGGCATCACCTGGTTGATGTCGGGAAGGGTCAGCGCCGCGCCGACGACCTCGTCGCCGCGCTCGGCGATGAAGGTCCAGCGCTCGTCGAGGATCTGCTTCAGGTTGTCAGCCTGGAACTGGACCTCCTCGTCCGTGATCGGGACGAACCCCCAGTTCTCCTCCCAGGCCGAGTTGTAGACCTCCATGAACCTGCCGATCTCCGCCTCGAGATCGCGGCGGTTCATGTTGCGGATCGTGATCCCGTGCTCGGTCTCCACCTTCTCGGCGGCCTCGTGGATCGCGGGGTGGAACTCCAGACCCTCCCTCAGCTCGCCCATCCGCAGGTACCACATCAGGAGGTCCATCTTCTTCTCGTACCCGAGCCGCTCGAGGCGCTCGCGATAGTAGGGCGGATGCCAGGGCTCGAGGATCATCGGCCGCTTGTCGTAGCCGTCGATCAACAGCCCGCACTCGTCGTTGGTCGTGAAGTCCATCGGGCCGATCAGGCGCTCCCGCCCGCGCGAGCGAACCCACTCCTCCGCGCTGCTCAAGAGGGCGTCGAAGACCTCCGCGTCGTCCTCCGCCTCGATGAAGCCGAACTGGCCGTCGCTGCCGCCCTGGAACTGGTCCCAGCGACGGTCGATCTGAGCCGTGATCCGCCCCACCGGCTCGTCGTCCCGCCAGGCGAGGAAGTACTGAGCCTGGGCGTGACCGAAATAGGGGTTCTTCTCCTGATCGAGGAACTGGCGCCGTTCCGAGACCAGCGGCGGGACCCACGGAGTCCCCTTGTGGAGCCGGAATGGGAGCCTGATGAACTTCGTCAGCTCGCGGCGACCCTGCACGGGTCGTACCTGGAGGGCGCCTGGCACGGCTGCGGAACCTACAAGGTGCGAGACTTCCGGGGCATGTCCGACTCCAGCGCCAAACGGGTCGCGCTGGCGCGCGCCCTCGCATCTCCGGTGGACGTCTTCGAGAAGGTCCGCACCCACGACCGAGTCGAGCAGCTCGAAGCCGCCAAGCAGGGTGACCTCCTCCCCTACTTCCGCATCCTCGAGTCCGAGGCGGGGCCCGTCGTCGAGATGGAGGGGCGCGAGACGATCATGCTCGGCTCCAACAACTACCTGGGTCTGACCACGGACGAGCGCGTGAAGCAGGCCGCCCGCGACGCTCTCGAGCAGTACGGCACCGGTGTCACGGGATCCCGCCTGCTCAACGGCACCACCCCCCTCCATGTCGAGCTGGAGCGCGAGCTCGCCGACTGGATGGGCACCGAGGACACCATCGTCTACACGACCGGCTACCAATCGAACCTCGGCGCGATCAGCGCGATCCTCGAGCCGGGGGACACGGTGATCTGCGACTCGGGCGACCACGCCTCGATCCTCGACGGCTGCAAGCTCTCCGGGGCCCGCCTGCGCCCCTTCCGCCACAACCGGATGGACAAGCTCGAGACGATGCTGGAGCGGGCCGCGGCCGATGGGAGCGGCGCCCTGGTGGTGGTGGACGGGGTCTTCTCGATGGAGGGCGACGTCTGCGACCTGCCGCCGATCGTCGAGCTCTGCCGTCGCTACGGGGCGAGGCTGATGGTGGACGAGGCCCACGGGGTGGGAGTGCTCGGCGCCCGGGGAACCGGCGCCTGTGAGCTCTTCGGGCTCGAGGACGAGGTCGATCTGCGGATGGGGACCTTCTCGAAGAGCCTGGCCTCCTGCGGTGGCTTCATCGCCGGCTCCGAGGAGGTGATCGAGTACCTGCGGATCTCCTCCCGGTCATTCATCTTCAGCGCCTCCGCCGTCCCCGCGGCCGTTGGCGCCGCCCTGGGAGCGCTGCGGATCATCCGATCCGAGGGGCCGGAGCTGATGGCGCGGCTGCTCGAGAACGCCGCCTATCTGCGCCAGGGCTTCCGGGACCTCGGCCTGAAGGTGGTGGAGCCGGGGACCCTGCCGGACGGCACCGAGGCGACCACCCCCGTCGTCCCGGTGATCGTCGGAGAGGACTGGCAGGCCGTCCTGCTCTGGAAGGCGTTGTTCGAGGCCGGCGTCTACACCAACGTCGCACTGCACCCGGCGGTCCCGCCGGGCGGCGCCCTTCTGCGGACCAGCCTGATGGCGACCCACGATCGGGAGCAGCTCGATCGCGCGCTGGAGATCATCGCCGAGGTCAAGGCCCGCTTCCCGGACCTGCCGACCCCCTAGCGGACGTTCCATCCTCCGGATCGCGGGTATGCGTTGCGTTTGCGCGACACTCGAATGGACGGGCTACCCGCCCTCCGACAAAACATCTGCTCTTAGCGAACGGGATGATTATTTGGGTGTTGACCGTCGGCGCGCGAGATGTATAGGTTTCGCCTCGCCGCGCGCTTCCGGGGCAGGGAGCGGACGGGAACAAAGCAAAGAGAGGACCGTCCACTTCCCCGGCTCGTCAGAGCGACTGGGGGCACGCCGGCCGTAACCAAGCCCGCCAAATAATCCTGACCCTGCAGGAGGGAGAAATATGTCTGCTGCTTCGACGATTGCGCCTGCCCGACCACTGTCCATCCCGCATCGGCGGATCGAGCCTACGGTCGTCGAACTCCAGACCGAGTCGGAGCAGAGACAAGGAGGCACCTCCCAGTGCATGCAGGCCCTCGCCCGCGCCAACCAGGTCCGTCTGGCACGAGCCGCGCTGAAGCGGGACATCTCGGCCGGCCACCGCACCGTCACCGAGGTCATCCTCGAGTCCCCCTGGGAGGCCCACAGCATGAGCCTCAGCGAGCTGCTCTGCAGCCAGCGCCGCTGGGGCCGAGCCCGCTCCCGGAAACTGCTCGCCTCGGCCGCCCTCGGTGAGGGCAAGAAGGTGGGGACGCTGACCGAGCGGCAGCGCCGGCTCCTCGTCACGGCCATCGAGGCGAAGCTCGCGAGCCGGCTGAACTAGCGGCCCCCCTGAGCGGGGCTCCGACCGGGTCAATCCCGAAGGCGATGGAGGGCGCCGCCGGAGCGACGGCGGAAGGCCGAGGCGAAGAGCCAGGCGGCGCCCCCGAACGCCACCAGCCCGGCGGCCACGCAGATCGCCGGGCTCAGCTTGGTGGCGACGAACAGGGCCCCGAACACCGGGACCCCCACGGCCGCCGAGAGCAGCATCGTGTGGGAGCGGTAGGCCGCGAAATGCTCCCGAACCGAGAGCTCGAGTCCTGCAAGGGACCCGAGCGCAAGACCGACCGCGATCATCACGAACCCCTGCGGCGGCGGCGTGAAGAAACCCGCGATCAGCAGCAGGATCCCGACGAAGACGGCGATCTCGGAGAGCGGGAACGACCCCCACGGGGCCTGAGGCCGGTCGCCTGGCCGACGCCTCGACCGCGCGCCGGCCGGGCCGCCGGGTGCGGGTACTCCGGCGGTACCGGGGCGGGCGGATCGGGTCCCCGGGCGCTCTGACCCGGTACCGCTGAGTACCCGCCCCGCGGACCCGGCCGGCGCGCGGTCGAGGCGTTGACGCCGCCGTTTGCGGCGTTGTCGCTTCGTCGCCATCAGGCTTCAGGGGGCCGGAGCCCCGCGGCTAACGGGCAACCGGAGGAGATCTTGACTCGCCACCAGCCGAGCAGCATCCCGAGCAGACCCCACTTCGGCGTGGCGTGCCAGTTCCTGCAGCCGGGCTCGCCGATGTCCTCGTTGTAGACGCGGACCCACCTGTACGAGCCCGCGTCCGCCATCATCTCCTCGATCAGCTCACGGTTCTGCTCCTCGAGGACCGCGTAGTCGCGCAGGTCCGCCTTGACCTCCTGGATCCGGGCGGCCAGAGCATCGCGGACCCGCTCGAGCTCATCGACCGAGAGCAGCCGCGGCCCCCCCATCCCGGGCACCGAGAAGTCGATCCCCTTGCGCGGGAAGGCCGAGCCGAAGAGCCTGGCGAGCGCCAGCTCCATCGCCGCGATCTGGCGGCGCAGGTCGGCACGGGAGGCCCGCTCGTCATGCTCGTAGAGGACGGTGTCGAGGCCCTCCGGCGGTGCCGGAGGAACCGAGAACGAATCGGGTCGCTCCTCGGCTTCGCCTGCGGAGCGCCCTCGCATGACCAGCGAATGCTCTTCCTCAGGCGCGGTCTGCACCTCCGGAAGATCGACGCGTTCGAGCAACTCCTCCGCCATCAGGGCCTCCTCGACGAGTGGCACCAGTCTACGCCCGGAGGGCGCTGCCCGCCACCCATAGCGCCTCCTCCAGCGCGATTTCAGGCACGCCCCGCACCCCAATCGCCACCAACAGGACCCGGTTCGTCCCCCGCACCACCCCGCGCCCCTCGGCGGTGCGGCCGAAGAGGATTCCGAGTGGGCGCTTCTCGTCCGCCACCACGATCGTGCCGTCCGGCAGTGGCGAGACGCGGCCCTCGAAGCCCTCGCCCTCGCCGGAGAGCCGCAGGCCGATTCGCCCCTCGACCCCGTCCGCGTCGAACGCCCGCAGCGCGACGCCGACCTCGACGATCGCGATTGTCAGGGCGTCGTCGACCCGGTTGCGGCTCTTGAAGTGCCCGTCGTGCATGCGCTCGAAGATCAGCTGCTCGACCGGCGTCCGAGTCGTGTCGGGGTCAAGCCCGATGTGCCGGAAGAAGACCCGGTAGGCCCAGGGGATCGGCTTCTGGCGCAGCTGGATCGCCTGCGCCCCGCCGATCCGGTCGCTGAGCGACCGAAGCCGCTCCTTGAGGGCCTCGGGGCTTCGCCCGCTGGTCGTCTCGAGCGCGGTCGAGGCGATCGAGAGGCCCGGAAACTCGTGGGCGAGCCCGGGCTCGATCCATCCGGGCTCCGGCGCGACCTCCCATTCCTCGGGCGGCTCCGCCATCAGCGCAGGGTCTCGGCCCTCCGGTCGGAGGCGGCGATCAGGGCGTCGACCTTCGAAAAGAACCGCTGGTCATCGAGCTGCCCGATCGAGGTGGACTCGAGGATCCCACCCGGGTAGGCGTAGACGAAGGTGGGACAGCCCCCGACCCGGTAGAGGTTGGAGAGGGCTCCGTCGCGATCGAGGCCCACAGGATGCGTCCAGTGGTGCGACGAGATCAGCTTGCGGACCTCGGAGTCGCCGTCGCGGACGTCGATCGCCAGGAAGTTGACCCTCCCGGAGTAGCGGCGGTAGGCGCGCTCGAAGACGTCCTCCTGGTCCTCGCAGTCTCCGCCCCGCGTGAACCAGAACGAGAGAACCAGGGGCTTGTCGAAGAGGTCGCAGACGCGGATCGCGCCTGGCACCTCGACCCGGCAGGCGGGCGTGCGGCGGCTGCCGGACGGACAGGGGATCCGCGCGGAGTCGCAGTCGTCCTGCGCGATGTTGGCGTCGCCACTCGCCCCCGTGCGGGCGTTCGGCACGGCGAACTGGGCCAGCGGCATGTCCCCCTCGTTGCTCGCCCCCAGCACCCCCTTGTTCTTCGTCGAGATCGTGTTGATGCCGGCCACCGCGATCAGCGCGATGAACGCCATCCCGACGATCAGTGAGTAGATCGTCGCCCGGCGCGGGCGCTCGCTCGGGTCCTTGCCGGGGCCGCCGTCTCGTCCAGCGCCGTCCTCCACGGCCTCAATGGTCCCCTATGGGGCGGAGTGTCCCGGCGCCAGCGGCGCGGGGCGGGCGCGAGAGGGCAGCGGGAAGCCCTCCTCGGCCCAGACCACCGCCGCGGGCAGCACGAGCATCACCCCGGCGAGCGCGACCAGCAGGTCGGCGACCGTGACCAGCCCGAAATCGCGCAGCACCGGCGCCACCGAGATCAGGCCGATGTCGTCGAGCAGCGGGAGACCCGCGATCGCCAGCACCGCGAACCCCGCGATGGCCGTGAGCCCCGACGCGAGCACCGCCGCCCCGGTGCGGAGATAGGTCCGGCGGAGGGCCTCGCCGACGGAGAGCCCCGCCCGGCGCTCGGTCGCGTAGCGGGCGGAGAGGATCACGCTGAACTCGGTGGCGATCGCGATCACCAGGGCACCGAGGGTGGCGGACATCGGGTTGAGCGAAATGCCGAGCGCCGCCACCACGAGCCCAGACCAGCCGGTGGCCATCAGGACCGGGATCAGCGGCACGATCGCCCGCCGGAACGAGCGATAGACCGCCGTGAGAACCACGCCGACCGCGATCAGCCCCGCCAGCGGGAGCCACCAGCGGCTGTGGGACAGGTCGGTGTTCGCCTGGGCGGCCAGCACCGGAAGGCCGGCGAGCTCGACCGTGGTGCCGGCCGGAGGCGGAGGGCCTCCCGGTGGGTTGATCTGCGCGCGGATGTCATCGATCAGCTTCTGCTGGTCGGAGAGCGGCTGCACCCGGATGCCGAAGGCGATGTCGGCAGTGTCGCCGATCGGGGTGGTCCCGGCCGAGGGGCTGCATTCACCGCGATGACTGATCACGATCTGGGTGATGAAGCAGGGCAGCGCCTGGACCAGGGTGTGGACGTTCCCCACGTTCTGCCCGGCTTGGCCGGACGGCGCCGAGCTCGAGGACGCCGCGGCGCCGCCGAAGAAGTCCGTCAGGGAGAGGGCCGGGCAGATCTGGGCCGTGGAGCAGCTCGGGGAGGATCCGGAGAAGCCGTGGCGGGCGAGCACCCGCTGCTGGAAGCCCTCGGCCCAGTTGATCACCTCCGGGCTGGTCGGATCGGAGGCCTTGATGGTGACGTTGACGTCCCCGGAGATCCCGGTCTGCTTCTCGAGCTCGTTCAGGTCCTTGAGGGCCGCCAGGTGCGGGGGAGCGAGGTCGCGGATGTCGGTCTCCACCCCGGTCCCCGCGGTCGCGACCCATCCGCAGACGGCCAGCAGCAGGCCGGCCGCCAGCACTCTTCTCGGCCTGGCGATCGCCATCGCGATGGCCGCGACGCCGACCGATTGAAGGCGCGCGGCGATCCCCCCGGCCGCGCTGGACCGCTGCGGCGCGGGTGCGGCCTCGGGTCGAGGGGAGCCTCGCCACGCCGAGAGACCGAGGGCGGCGAGCCCGCCGGTGAGCGCGATCGCGAAGGCCAGGGCGACCCCGATGAGGAGCAGCAGGCCGAACGAGCGGACCAGCGGGCTCGGCGAGAGCGCGAAGACCCCGAAGCCGGCGATCGTCGCGACGCAGGCCGCCCCGATCACGGGACCGCCGCCCGCGGCGGCGATCGCCACGGCGCGGCCCGGGGGCGCCCCCTCGGCCCTGGTCTCGTTGAAGCGGGCCTGGAACTGGATCGCGTAGTCGACCGCCAGTCCCACCAGCACGGGGAGCATCGCGATCGCCCCGATGGTCAGCGAGCCGCCGAACAGCGCCACCAGGCCGAGGGTCATCGCCCCCGCCGCGACAGCGACGCCCAGCGGCAGCAGCCTCAGGGGGCGCGGCAGGATGAAGAGCAGGGTCAGGGCCATGACCAGCCCCGCCACGCCGAGCAGCAGAAGCGTCTGGTTGCGGAGCTCGCGGGAGCCCGCGTCGACCACGACCGGGGCACCCGTGACGACGTAGCTGCCGTCGCTGAGCTTGAAGCGGGGGTTCGAGACCGCCTGGCGGAAGAGACCGATCGCCTCGTGGCGCTCCGCGTCGGTCAGGTCGGGGCGCAGGCGGACGATGATCTGCGCGGCGTCCCTGTTCGGGAAGAGGTAGCCGAAGCGCTCCTTCGGGGTGCCGGCCGGCTTCGACTCGTCGAAGACGACGCGGCTGACGAAGTTGGGGTCGTCCAGCCGCGGGATGGAGGTGATCCCGTACTGGAGCGCGACCTGGATGAGGCTCCTCTGGAAGTTGCTGAGGACCTCCTGCGCCGCGGCGGTGGCAGCCTGCTGCTGCTCGGCCGCCGAGGCGCCGCGCTTCGCGGCTGCCTTCTGAGCCCTCTCCCCCGCCGCCCGCGCGGCCCGGCCGGCGCCGCCGATCTGCCCCTGCAGGGCCTGCTGGATACCGGCGACGCTCAGGTAAAGGAAGGTGCCCGGCCCGAAGACCGAGCGGCTCGGGCGCAGCTTGGCGATCCGGTCGCAGACCGGCGGCAGCGGCTGCTTCTGCCGGTGGGGCAGCGACGCGGCGAGCTGGGTTCCGCCTGCGAAGCACTCCTCCAGCTCGAAGAGCGGCTCGAGGTCCTTGGTGAGGACGAGCTTGCGGAGATCCTCCTTGGCGAGGACGATCACCGGCTCGTCGCCGAAGTCCTGGTGGAAGGCCTGCGTCGCCTTGTACTCCGAGGAGCCCCTGCTGACCAGCGTGTCCGTGCCCGCGCTGGTGTCGAGCCGCGTCGCGGCGAAGATCCCGGCGCCGGTGAGCGCCAGGATCGGCGCGATCACCAGCCAGGGCCAGCGCACGACCACGGCAGCGACCCGCTCGAATAATCTCCCCGCATCCACGAGGCGGAGGTTACGGAGCCAACCTCAGGATCGCGTCAGTCTCGCGAGGAGCCATGGGATCCGCCTGGTTGGGCGCGGCCGGCCGCCGCGGGGCCCGCAGTCCTGAGTCAGGCCGCGGCGCGGAGCTGACGCCAGCCCTCGCTGGCCACGGCGACGTGCACGCGCCCGTCCGGCCCGCGCCGCTCCAGCACGAGGCCGCGGTTGACCGAGCGGGTCAGCGCCCGGCGGCGGTCGGCGTGGGCACGCTTGGGTAGCGCGCGGAGCACCTCCGGCACCAGGCAGTAGCCGTCGCCGGCCAGCTCGACGATCGAGGAGAGCACGTCCTCGTCGGTGATTCGCTTGAGCGCCATCACAGCTGACGGCAGGAGATGCGACGGCAAAGCCGCCGCATCAGTCCATCGCCAGCGGGCCCTTGACGTCCGCGTTGAGGAACTGGCGGATGAACTCGTTCTCGGAGTCGAAGAGCTCGTTGGCGGGGCCAGACTCGACGATCTTGCCCTTCCAGAGAACCGCGAGGAACTCGGCGATCCGCCGCGCGGTCGCAAGGTCGTGGCTGATCACCAGGTAGCAGCCGCCGTTCTCCTCGTGGATCTCGCGGATCAGCTCGCAGAGCAGCGCCGTGCGGACCGGGTCGAGGCCCGAGTCGGGCTCGTCGAACATGACGATCGCCGGGTCGAGGACCAGAGCCCGGGCGAAGCCGGCGCGCTTGCGCATCCCGCCCGAGAGCTCGTTCGGCATCTGGTACATCGCCTCGGCGAGTCCCACCTCGCGCAGACGGCGGTTGACGATCTCGCCGATCTCATCCTCTGACTTGTCGGTGTGCTGCCGAAGCGGGAAGCAGGTGTTGTCGAAGACGTTCATCGAGCCGAACAGGGCGCCGTCCTGGAAGAGCAGGCCGAACTTCTTGCGCACCTCGAAGAGCTCGTCGTCGGTCATGCTCGGGATCGATTCGCCGTGAACGAGGACGTCGCCCGAGTCCGGGTAGAGCAGCCCGACGATGTGCTTGATCAGGACGCTCTTGCCGGTGCCGGACGGGCCGAGCACCATCGAGATCATGTTGTCGGGGAGGCCGAGGTTGCAGCCGTTGAGGATCCGGGTGCGGCCGAACTGCTTGACGAGGTCGATGATCTCGATCGCATCCTTTCCGCCATGGTCACGCCTCTGGCCGGTGTGCCACTTGTAGGGATCGGGATCGTCGGCGTCGACGCCGGGGATGATGTAGTCGCGGCCGGAGAAGTCCTCCTCGCCGTAGCCCTGCGCGGCGAGCGGATCGCCCTGCCCGACCGCCTCGCCCTCGGTCGAACGGGTCGAGCTCGAGCTGCTCGAGGAGCTGCTGCTGGACGACGTTCCGGTCCCCCGGCGGGAGGTGCTGTTCTTCCGTTCAGCCAACTGTCACTCCTCCTTGCGTTTCCTCTTCAGAGATTCTAGGCAGGGGCAATCGCCGACCGCGCCGGCCGCCGCGTCAGCCTCCAATGGGCGCCCTCGGGTTCGCGCCCCAGAAGACCAGGGTGCCCATCATCCCGATGATGTGGACGAGCACGATGTTGAGGACCATCGACTTCGCGGTCGCCGTGCCCACCCCGACCGGTCCGCCCGAGGCGGTGTAGCCGTAGTAGCAGCCGACGAGCACGATGGCGGTCGCCATCACCATGGCCTTTATGAGGCTGAATAAGAGGTCGGGCGGGTTCTGGAACATCCAGAAGATCAGGAAGTACCCGCCGGACGAAACGTCGCCGATCTGCTCCACGACGGCGAGCCAGCTGGCGAAGTAGCCAATCCCGACGGCGGCCAGGTACATGAAGGGGAAGGCGATCCAGGCGGCCAGCAGGCGGGTCGCCCCCAGGAAGGTCACCGGCGGCACGCCCATCACCTCGAGCGCGTCGATCTCGTCGGAGATACGCATGGCCCCGAGCTCGGCGACTATGCCGGTGCCCACCTTGGCGGAGAGCATGTAGCCGAAGCCGTAGGGAATCACCTCGCGCAGGTCGCACCAGGCCGCGAACACGCCCGCGTAGGCGGGCGAGCCGACCGAGCGGTTGAAGTACGCCCCCTCGATCCCGCACTGGAGCCCGAGGATGAAGACCAGGCCCCAGATCACGATCGTGGAGCCGAGGACCAGGATGCCGGTCTGGCGCAGGGCCTCGCCGAAGAACTCGAAGACCCGGCCCCTGTAGACCAGCCCCGCCACGCGCGCGCTGAACCCGAAGATCTCGCCGATCGAGTTGAGCCAGCCCCGCGGGACCGCCAGCCAGCCGGCGTTCACTTGATCACCTGGAGCTCCGGATGGGTCGCGAGCAGCGTCTGGGTGAACACGTAGTTGAACGCGAAGACGCCCATGAAGGCGATCACGACCCCCTCGTTGACGGCGCGACCCACTCCCTCGGCGCCTCCGGACGCAGTCATCCCCTTGTAGGAGCAGACGATCGCGATGATCGCTCCGAACATCGTGCACTTCAGAACCGAGCCCCAGAGGTCAGTGACCGAGGCGTTGTTGTAGAGCGTCGCGAAGAACCCGCCGAGCGGCTCGTGGTAGAGCAGCTCCGCGCCGAGACCGCCGACGATGCCGAAGATCAGCGCATAGATGTCCATCAGGCCAGTGATCAGCATCAGCGCGAGGAAGCGGGGCACGACCAGGTTCTTGATCGGGTCGACGCCGAGCACCTGAAGCGCGTCGAGCTCCTCGCGGATCTTCCGGGCGCCGAGATCCGCGGTGATCGCCGTGCCCGCCACGCCGGCCACCACGACCGCCGTCACGGTGGGCGCGAACTCGCGGATCGAGGCGAGCACGAAGAACCCGCCGAGGCGGTCGAGGGCGCCGAACAGGGAGAGGAAGTTCGCCGCCTGCAATCCGGGCGCGCCGAAGCCGAAGGCGAGCGTCGAGATCATCATCGGAAACCAGCAGAGCTGGAGCGCGAAGAGGAACTGGCCGATGAACTCGCCGCCGTACGGATAGGGAGGCCGGATCGCGGAGACCACCGTCTTCGCGGTCAGGATCATCATGTCTCCGACCTGCTCGAATAGAGACTTGGCCGGGAGGAACGCCCTGTCGGCTACGGATCTGACCATTGCTCTCCTCCGGAGCCGATGCCCTGCTGGAGGCCGCGGCCCCGCACGGTGTCACCAACGGCGGCCACAGACACCGCCGCCGAGCAACCGCACCGGGAAGAGTATGTGATGGCGACGCGGATCGCCACCCGCAACCGTCAGACCCCTCCGAAGTCGGGAAACCCCCCGGAACTGGCGATACGAAGCCGGAATGTCGGGGGTAGGGTGAGTGGTATGTTGGCCGCGCCTTTGGAGGAGAGCGCCTCGACAGCCCGTCCCCTGAAGGCCCGCAAACGGATCGGGATCGGGTTTGTCGCGGTGCTTCTGGCGGCGGGAATCGCGTCGTGCGGCGGCGGCAGTCGGCAGGACGCCAACGAGCCCTCGGGCGACTTCCCGGTCCGGATCGTGAGCGCCGACTTCCCGAGCAAGCAGCAACTGGCCGGGAACACGAACCTGACGCTGGCGGTTGAGAACAGCGGCACGAAGACCATCCCCGACCTGGCGATCACGATCTTCACCAGCTCGAACGCGAGCACGAGCGACTCGGGGACCTCGACGACCGCCACCACCGGCACGACGGCGAGCGGCAACTCGGCCGGGCAGAACCTGCCCGAGGCATCGGGATCCTTCTCCGTGCGGTCCCAGCAGCCGGGCCTCGCGATCCCGTCGCGGCCGGTCTGGATCCTCGAGGAGGGTTATCCCAAGCTCGAAGGACAGACGGCGTCGGCTGGAGCGGAGGCGGCGCAGACCGACACCTACAGCTTCGGGTCGCTTCCGGCCAACCAGACGAAGCGGATCGTCTGGAACGTGACGCCGGTGCAGGCCGGCATCTACACGGTCCATTACCGCGTCGCGGCGGGCCTCGAGGGCAAGGCCAAGGCGGTCACCACGGACGGCTCGGTGCCGGAGGGTGAGTTCGTGGTGCGGATCTCGAGCGCCCCGCCGCAGACCCGCGTGAACGACTCAGGCCAGGTCGTTCCGATCAAGCCCGGCGACACCACCGGCCAGGCCGGGTCGGGGCAGCAGAAGTCCGAGCTCAAAGGCTCGAGCGGAACCTCCACCAGCCCGTAGACGACCGCACCGAGCGCCTCGCTCGAGTGTTCTCAGCACCGATGAGCGCATCCCGCGGTCGCCACATCGCGAAGCTGGCGTTGCCCGCGCTCGCCGCGATCGCGTTCCTGGCGGCGTCATCGCCGGCGCACGCCAAGGGCGGCGTGAAGCTGAAGCGGATCGGGCGCTTCAGCAGTCCGACCTTCGTGACCTCCGCGCCCGGGGTCCAGGGCGTCTTCGTGGTGGAGAAGCGAGGCCGAATCCGCCTCGTCCAGGGCCGCAGGCACCGCACGTTCACGAACATCTCGGGCTCGGTGATCAGCGGTGGGGAGCGCGGGCTCCTCTCCGCCGCCTTCGCGCCCGACTACGCGACCTCGAGGCTCCTCTACGTCTACTTCACGAACCGCGGCGGCGATATCGAGATCGCCGAGCTCCGCGCCGACCCGGACGGGCTGCACGCTTCCGCCGGCACCCTGCGGCCCGTCGTCGTCGTTCCGCACCCCGGCCATCCGAACCACAACGGCGGCCAGCTCCAGTTCGGCCCCGATGGCCTCCTCTACGCGGGGACCGGCGACGGCGGCGGCGAGGGCGACCAAGCCGACAACGCGCAGGATCCCGGCTCGCGGCTCGGCAAGCTTCTGCAGATCGACCCGCGCGGGCCGGGCTCGGTCACGATCTACGCCCGCGGCCTGCGCAACCCGTACCGCTTCTCATTCGACCTCGTCACCGATCCGTCCCAGCCGCGAATCGCGATCGGCGACGTCGGACAGGATCGCTTCGAGGAGATCGACTACCTGACGCTGGCTGGCGCCGGCGGCGCCAACTTCGGCTGGAACGACTTCGAGGGCTTCGCCCCGTTTCCGGGAGCCCATCCCCCCACCCCGAGTCAGACAGTGAAGCCGATCAAGACGTATCGCATCTCCGGTGCGGCCTGCGCGGTGATCGGCGGCTACGTCGTGCGCGACGCCCGGCTGCGCTCGCTGTTCCATCGCTACGTCTACGGGGACTTCTGCACGGGCAAGGTGCGCTCCCTGATCCCGGGCCTCGGCGGTGCACGCAAGGATCGGGCCACGGGCGTCCGGGTGCGCGGCCTGAGCTCGTTCGGCGAGGGCGCGGATGGCACCCTGTACGCAACCTCGCTCAACGGGCCCGTCTACAGGTTCGTCCGCCGCCACTGACGGTCCCGGCCTCCCGCCGAGCCGCTAATAACCTGGGGCGCGCCTCCCCGGGACCCACAGATGCGGATCGCCGCCACCCGTCGCCAGATCGAGACCGTCATCGCTGCCCTCGTCGCGGTCGGCGCCGCGATCGTGGGGCTCTCGAGCCATGAGCAGCGAACGCTGGGACCGAAGTTCGTCGCACTCCAGCGGATCGCCCGGCTGAAGAACCCCGTCTACCTGACCCAGCCGCCGGGGCCGGGCTCGCAGCTCTACGTGGTGCAGAAGGGCGGGACAGTCAGGGTGATCGCGAACGACCGTCTCCTGAGGCGCCCCTTCCTCGACATCCGCCAGCTCGTCGAGGCGCACGGCGTCCGCAGCGAGCCCGGCATGGCCTCAATCGCCTTCGCGCCGGACTACCGGCGTTCCGGGCTCCTCTACGTCGCCTACACCGACCACCGCGACGCGCTGGTGGTGGCGCAGTACAGGCGAAGCCGGGGCGATCCACTCCTCGCCGACCCGGGCTCCGGACGCACCATCCTGAGGATTCCCGAGCCCACGGCCCAGCACCACGGCGGGCTCATTCTCTTCGGTCCGGACGGCCACCTCTACGTCGGCACCGGCGACGGCGGCCCCGCCGGCGATCCCCAGAACGCCGCGCAGAACACAAAGGTGCTGCTCGGCAAGATCCTCCGGATCGATCCGACGCCGTCCGGATACGCGATCCCGGCCGACAACCCGTTCGTGGCAAAGCCCGGCCGCGACGAGATCTGGGCCTATGGCCTGCGCAACCCGAGAGGCATCTCGTTCGACCGGGTCACGGGAACGTTCGCGATCGGCGACGTTGGGAACGACCGCTACGAGGAGATCGACTACCTGCCGGTGGCGAAGGCCCGGGGAGCGAACTTCGGCTGGTCGGCTTTCGAGGCCTTCGCCCCGTTTGCGGGCGGCGTCCCCCGCCGCAACACCGTGCTGCCCGCGATCGCCTACCGGCACGGCCCCGGCTGCGCGGTCGCCGGCGGGTTCGTGGTCCGCGACTCGCACCTGGCCCGGATCAGGGGGCGGGAGATCCTCGGCGACTATGTCTTCGGCGATTACTGCACCGGCAGGCTCTACGGCTTTCGGCCGCGGGCGGGCCGGCGGGTGGGGAAGCAGCGGAGCTTCAGGTTCGAGGCCCGCTACCTGGCCTCAATCGGGCGCGACAACTCGGGGCGGATCTACGTGATCACCGAGCGAGGGCAGACGAAGAAGGGCAAGGCCACGCTCGGGTCGGTCTATCGCCTGGTCCCCCATCGCAAGGAGGTCCCCGGCTAGAGCCAGGAGGTCCCGGCTAGAGCCCGGCGAATGCGACGACCTGGTTGTCCGCGGGAGCGAACAGCCGCCCACCGCCGGCGGCGGGAGTCGGGAAGTGCGTGGCGGATCCGAGATCGACGCTGACGACCGAGCTGCCGCTGGCCGGGGCGTAGCCGTGCAGGGTGGCCCCGCTGTCGATCGTCCAGACGAGACCGCCGGCGACGATCGGCGGCCCTGCGGACGAGCCGGCCTGCCAAACCTCGCTGAAGGAGTTGCCGCTGACGCGCAGCGCGTGGAGGCCGTCGGTGCACGGGACGTAGACCATCGGCGCCTGGTAGGCCAGTCCGCCGAACGCGCCCCCGCCGCAGACGTGCTGGCTGAAGAGGTCCCCGCCCGTACCCCCGAGATGGCTGGCGGAGAGGATCAGCCCGAGACCCTCCTTGCCGATCACGAAGAGGCGGTCATTGCCGATCAAGGTCGGGCCCACCGAGCCGAGGTCCGTATCGGTCTGGTTGAGCTGGGGGGAGTTGGGGGCGCGGTAGAAGTCGGTCTGCTTGAGCTTCGGCGAGAGGCGGATGACGCTGTTGCCGTAGTCGAAGCCGGAGGTGGCGTCCCCATTGCCGGTGACGACGAAGAGGTTGCCGGCCCGGTCCACGGCGGCCCCGGACGGTGCCCAGATGCCGCCCTCGCGATGGACCCCCACTGTGAAGGCGAGCTTCCGCGCCTTGCCGTGCGTCCTCACCGAGACGACGCGCCCCCGGTAGTCGCCGCAGTCGCCGGTCAATCCACCGAATTCGACATAAACGCGCCCCCTCGACACCGAGAGCGCCGAACGCTCCTGGTGGACGCGCGGGTCCGAGCCGGGCGCGTCGACGTTGCGCTTCAGCCGGACCTTGCCGCCGTGCAGCCGGAGACCGAAGAGCACGTGCCGGTAGCCGCTCAGGAAGGCGACCGCGTAGAGCGTCCCGCCTGAGATCGCCGGCGTGCCGGTGATCCCGGTGACCGGCTCGATGTTCCCGCAGGGCAGGGTCGAGCCCTGGACGGGCGTGCCGAGGTGGCGCTTCCAGGCGACCTGGCCGTTGCGGGCGTTGAGCGCGTAGACCGTGTTGTTCTCGGTGGCGACGTAGACACGGCTGCCGACCGTGAGCGGCTCGGCGTAGACCTGTCCGTCGAGGGTCCTGGTCCAGGTGCGACGGAAGCCGGCCACCGGCGGAGAGCTCGTATCGACGGCCGTCCGGGCCAGGTTCGCGTGGTAAGTCGGCCAGTTGGCCGCGCGCTTCTTGGTCTTGGCGACGCTCGCCTGGCCCGGGACGTTCGGGGCGACCGTCGCGCCGGACGGGTCCGGCTTCCCGCCGGAGCCGCAGCCGACCGCGACGATCAGCGCCGCCGTCATCACGAATCCCGCCACCGCGCGCGTCCGAAGCACCGCCGAGAAGTCTAGATAGACAGCCTCGCCACCAGATCGCGGCGACAAGCGGCCGCCCTGCCCAAGTCGCGCCGGCTTCGCCGCCGCTCCCGAAGTGGTGCCGCCTGGTGGCCGCTATCGGGGAAGCGCCGGGGCGAGGATCCGGTACGCCTTGATGCCGAGGCCGAGCCGCTCCCGGTCCTCGGAGATCTGTGGGTCGAGCCCGGTCAGCTCCTTGACCCGGTCGAGGCGGTAGGCGACGGTGTGACGGTGGGCGAAGATCGCCCGCGCGGTCGCATTCATGTTGCAGTCGCTCGCCAGGTACTCCTCCAGCGTGCCGAGCAGGTCCGAGCGGTACTGGTTGTCGTAGCGGACGAGGGGCTCGACCGTGTCGCGGTAGAAGCTTCGCACCTCATCGGGGTCGGAGATCAGTGCCCGGAAGAGCAGGCGGTAGACCCCACTCGCCGCGATGCCCTCGTCCAGCGCCTCCGCGATCTCCGGCTCGCGGGTGATCACGTCGAGGACCAGCTCGGCCTCCTTGATCGCTCGATGGAGCTCGCCGGGATCGGGATAGAACGAGGAGACGGCGGCCATGCCGTGCTTGCGAAGCCGGTTGGCGATCCGTCCCGCGGCCTGCAGGGTCCGCTCCGGGGCGTCGTCCCCGCCACGGCCCGGGAGGACCGCGTAGAGGCGGCCGTCGGCGAGCTGGGCGAGCGAGCCCTCGTATTCGGCCTCCACCAGCGCCGTGGCGTGGCTCGGGCTCGCGGACTCGATCTCGGCCACCAGCGCGATCGCGCCCCGGGCCAGGTCGCAGCCGAGCCGCGCCGCCTTGCCTGCCGCCTCGTCGGCGTCGATCTCGCGCGAGCGCAGCTCCTCGATCAGCCCGCCGCGCATCTTCCGCTCGGCATCCTCGCGCGCGTCTGCGACGGCCACCTCCGCCAGCGCGGCCAGCGCCGCGGCCCGCAGGACCTCCTCGCGGTCGACCAGGACGGGGGCATCGCCGTCCCCCGTCTCGCCCTCGAGCAGCAGGACGACGCCGACGATCTGCCCGCCGGCCTCGATCGGGCGCTCGAGCGCGATCGGGTCGGGCGCGGTCGCGTCGGTCTCCGCGACGCGGGCCTTCGCGTACTCCGCCAGGCCGTTCAGCTCGCCGCCCCCGGGCGCGCGAGCCGCCAGGCCCCGGGGCGGCAGCACGATCGCGACCGGTCCGCCCGCCTCCGCGGCCGCCAGCTCCGCCACGCCCTGGAGCCCGTCGCCGTCGAGGACGGCCTCGATCATGCGGGTGCTGAGCTCGCGCATCATCGTTCCTCGTGCCCCGCCCCCGCCGCGATCTCCTCCTCGCTGCGGGCCTGGAGCACCTCGGTGCCCTCCTCCCCGGTGCGGATGCGGATCGCCTCCTCGACGGGCAGGACGAAGATCTTGCCGTCCCCGGCCTCGCCGGAGCGGGCGTGCCTGATCACGGTCTCGACGACAGTCCCGGTGTCGTCGTCCGAGACGACGACCTCCAGCTTGAGCTTCGGTCGCAGCGAGACGGTCAGGGTGGAGCCCCGGTAGGCCTCGACCAGCCCCTTCTGCCGGCCCGATCCCTTCACCTCCGAGATCGACAGGGACGGGAAGCCCTTGTCGAGCAGCTCCGAGCGAATCGGCTCGAAGGCCTCATGGCGAATGAACGCTTCGATCTTCTTCAAGGGGGCTCCGCGGACGGCGACAGCTGTCGTCCGGGACGGTAGGCCGGCCCAGGCACGGGGTCTTTGGCCCTCTGTCGAAAATCGCGCGGGCGGCTTGCTCCAAACGGTCGAGAGTACGATCGGCACAACGACTGGCTGGCCAGCCAGGATCAACGGTACAGTCCCTGCGACCGCGGCGGCGACGAGGGGAGCGAGCATGGCGATCGACACCATCAGCGAGGCCGGAGGGACCTCCACCGAGACCTTCGAGGTGCACGACCCCGCGGACGGATCGGTGATCGCCAACGTGCCGCTCGACGGCGCCGCCGAGGTCGCCGCGACCGTCGCCCGTGTCCGCGCCAACCAGCCGGAGTGGGAGGTCCTCGGGATCAAGGGTCGCTCCGAGTGGCTCCACAAGCTGCGGGACTGGATCCTCGACCACGAGGACGAGATCGCCGACACGATGCAGCGGGAGACCGGCAAGGTCCGCGCCGAGGCCGCGGGCGAGGCCGCCTATCTCCTCGACCTGATCAATTTCTATTCCAAGAAGGGCGGCAAATTCATCGGCGAGGAGCGAGTCTCCGCCCACTCGCCCCTGCTGAAGATCAAGAAGCTGCGCGTGCAGTACCGGCCTTATCCCGTCGTCGGGGTGATCAGCCCCTGGAACTTCCCGCTGATCCTCTCGCTCGGCGACGCGATCCCCGCCCTGATCGCCGGCTGCGCGGTCGTCATCAAGCCCTCGGAGATCACCCCGCTCGGGCTCACCGAGATCGTCGAGGCCTGGAAGAGCGAGATCGGCGGTCCCGACGTCTTCGACGTCGTCAACGGCATGGGCGAGACCGGCTCCGCGCTGGTGGACGAGGTCGACTTCGTCCAGTTCACCGGCTCGGACCGGACCGCGAAAAAGGTTCTCGCACGGGCGGCCGAGACCCTGACCCCCGTGAGCGCCGAGCTCGGCGGCAAGGACCCGATGATCGTCCTGCGCAGCGCCGACGTGGAGCGGGCGGCCAATGCAGCGACCTGGGGCGCCTTCGCCAACGTCGGCCAGGTCTGCATCTCGGTCGAGCGGCTCTATGTCGAGGAGCCGATCTACGACGAGTTCGTCCAGCGCCTCACCGAGGAGGTCAAGAAGCTGAATCAGGGGATGGACGGCCGAGAGCACGGCAAGGACGTCGGCGCGATGACCTTCCCGCCGCAGACCAAGATCGTCGAGGAGCATGTCGAGGACGCCCGTCGCAGCGGGGCGACCGTCCTCACCGGCGGCGAGCGCCTCCACGGCGCTGGCGACTGGTATCCGCCGACGGTGATCACCGACGTCGACCACTCGATGAAGGTGATGCGGGACGAGACCTTCGGCCCGGTGGTCGGCGTCATGAAGGTCCGCGACGCCGACGAGGCCGTGCGACTGGCGAACGACACCCGCTACGGGCTCGCCGCCTCGGTCTTCGGCAGCAAGCGGGACGCGGAGGCGGTCGCCCGGCGGCTCGAGGTCGGGACCGCGAACGTCAACGACGTGCTGGTGGGCTTCCTCGCCTCAGACGTCCCGATGGGCGGCTGGAAGGACTCGGGCATCGGCTTCCGCCACGGCGAATACGGGATCAAGAAGTTCGTCCGTCCCGAGTCGCTGGTGATCAGCCGCTTCGGCAAGAAGCGCGAGCCGCTCTACTTCCCCTACACGGACAAGCGACGCCAGCAGCTGCGGAGGATCACGAACTTCTTCGTCGCGCGCGACTGGCGGCGGAGGCTTGGGCGCTAAGACCGGTTGTCCGGCGGGGATCCAGGGGACTCTCCCCCGGACCCTTCCCATTCCCTGCGGCTAGCGGCCTCCGGCCGCAGCCAGATCGTGGTCGAGGCGCTCGGCCTCCCGGTCGAACCACTCCGAGACGAGCCGAAGCCAAGCGACCTCTGAACGCGTCCTGATCCGGACGTAGTCGGCATGCTGCTCACCGGCGATCCGGATCGCGTCCGTCACGCTCAGCTCGCCGGCAGCCTCGCCGTCATCCCCGACCAGGGTCCAATCGGCGCGCCCGCGCGGCCCGATGTCCTCCTCGAGGGAGAGCCTCGTGCCGTTGCTCAGCAGGAGGGCCTTCGGCTCGCGCCCCCCTACCTGGATTCCCCGCACTGTGTTCGCTTCCATGATCTCGCCTTCCTTGCCCGGCTCAGCGCCGGGCGATCGCGTCTTGTCGAGGAGACGAATGATGCTAACGATCGCTAACAGATCGCTAAAGGATCGTTAACAGGATGGGAAATCCGCGGATTTTGCGGCAGGCGCCAGGCGGCGGCTAGGACGCGGGAACGAGCTCTTCGCGCAGCTGCTTCGCGGCCTGCACCATGTTCCGCAGGCTCGCCTCCGTCTCGGGCCAGCCGCGCGTCTTCAGCCCGCAGTCGGGATTGACCCAGATCTGCTCCGGGCGCAGGACGCGAGCCGCCTCACCGAGCAGCTCGACCATCTCCTCGACGGTCGGCACCCGCGGCGAGTGGATGTCGTAGACGCCGGGGCCGATGTCGTTCGCGTAGCCGGTCTTCTCCCAATCACCGAGCAGCTCCATCCGGGAGCGAGCGGCCTCGATCAGGTTGACGTCGGCGTCCATCGCCTGGATGTGCTCCATGATGTCGCCGAAGTCCGAGTAACACATGTGGGTCTGGACCTGGGTCTCGTCGCGAACCACCGAGGTGGCGACGCGGAATGAGTAGACAGCCCACTGCAGGTACTCGTCCCAGCGATCGCGGCGCAGGGGCAGGCCCTCGCGAATCGCGGGCTCATCGACCTGGATGATCGCGACCCCCGCCTTCTCGAGGTCCTCGACCTCGTCGCGGATCGCCAGAGCGAGCTGCTCGCAGGTCACGGACAGCGGCTGGTCGTCGCGGACGAACGACCACTGGAGCATCGTCACCGGCCCGGTGAGCATCCCCTTCAGCGGCTTCTCGCTCCTGGACTGGGCGTACTTGATCCACTCGACGGTCATCGGCACGGGCCGGCTGACGTCGCCGAAGATGATCGGCGGGCGCACGTAGCGCGAGCCGTATGACTGCACCCAGGCATTCTGCGTGAACACGTAGCCGAGCATCTGCTCGCCGAAGTACTGGACCATGTCGTTCCGCTCCGGCTCGCCGTGGACCAGGACGTCGAGGCCGATCTCCTCCTGGAAGTCGATCACCCGGTCGATCTCGCCGCGCATCCGCTCCTCGTAGGTGGCGAGCTGGATCTCGCCCTCGCGCAGCTGCCGGCGGGCCGTGCGGATCTCGTCGGTCTGCGGGTAGGAGCCGATCGTCGTCGACGGAAAGCCCGGCAGCCCAAGCCTCCGCTGCTGGGCCTCCTTGCGCTCCGGGAACGGAGTGTCGCGGCGCGCGTCCGCCTCGCTCAGCGCCTCGACGCGGGCGCGCACCTCGGGGTTCCGGGTGCGGCGGGACTCGCGGCGGGAATCCTGGGCCCGATCGTTGGCGTCGAGCTGGTCGGCGATGGCCTCCCGGCCGTCGGCCAGTCCCTTCGCGAGGGTGGCCACCTCCGCCACCTTCTGGACGGCGAAGGCCATCCACGAGCGGGTCTCGTCGTCGAGGTCCGCGTCGCCGCCGGCCGGCTCAGCGTCCAGGTCGATCGGCGTGTGGAGCAACGAGCAGCTGGTGGAGACGACCAGCTGGGCCGTGCGGTCGCGGAGACCCTCGAGCGCATCCAGGGAATGCTCGAGATGGTTGATCCAGACGTTGCGGCCGTCGACGATCCCGGCGAAGAGCCACTGATCGTCCAGCCCGCCCTGCTCGGCGATGAACTCGGCGTTGTGACGGCCGCCGTGCTCGTGCGCGGGCACGCCGCCCTCCTCGTGCGTGACACCGATGAAGTCCAGTCCGACGCCCTCGATCGGCAGGTCGCGCAGCACTCCGTAGGCGTCGCCGACGTGGTCGAAGTAGGTCTTGACCAGGAGCCTCGGCCGCTCACGCACCTTGCAGAGCTCCTCGTACGCGAGTCGCAGGGCGTCGAGCTCCCGCTCGGTGCGGTCCTCGACGAAGCAGGGCTCGTCGAGCTGCACCCAGGTCGCGCCCTGCTCGGCGAGCCTCTCGATCACCTCGCCGTAGACCTCGACGAGCGGCTCGAGCAGGTCCAGGGCGTTGAAGTCGTCGGGGACGCCGTCCGCCGGCTTGGAGAGCAGCAGGAAGCTGACCGGGCCGATCAGCACGGGGACCGTGTCGAGCCCCAGCTCCTCCATCGCCTCGGCGTGCTCGTCGAACGGCTTGGAGCTCGACAGCGAGAACCGAGTGTCGGGCCCGAGCTCGGGGACGATGTAGTGGTAGTTCGTGTCGAACCACTTGGTCATCTCCATCGCGGTGGCGTCGAGGGCATCGGTCTGGCGGCCGCGGGCCATCGCGAAGTACGTGTCCAGGTCGACGTCGCCCCCATCCCAGCCGTAGCGTTCGGGGACGGCGCCCACCAGGGCGACCGCGTCCAGCACCTGGTCGTAGTAGGAGAAGTCGTTCGACGGGATCAGGTCGATCCCGGCGTCCTGCATCAGCTTCCAGTTCTCGACCTTGATCGCCTTCGCGGTCGCGGCGAGCTCTTCGGCCGAGGTCTCGCCTCGCCAATAGGACTCGGTCGCGAACTTGAGCTCGCGATCTCGGCCGATGCGGGGGAAGCCGGAGACGTTGGAGAGCGCCATTTCTCAAGGCTATCGGGGCCGTCAAAGCGTTCCCAGGTGTCGTCCCGAGGCATCCCGTTTACCCTCCTCGGCCATGTCCGAGCGCGACTATCTGACCGCGGTGAGACAGCGCGTCGTCGTCTTCGACGGCGGCATGGGCGCGACCCTGGAGCAGTTCGATCTCGGTCCCGAGGACTACGGCGGCCTGGAGGGCAAGTGCCACGAGGCGCTGGTCCTCAACCGCCCGGACGTGATCGAGGGCGTACACACCTCGATGCTGGACGCGGGCGCCGAGGTGGTCGAGACCGACACCTTCCAGGGCAGCCGGCTGAAGCTCGACGAATGGGGCCTCGGCGAGCACACGCTCGAGATCAACCGCAGGGCCGCCGAGATCGCCCGCAGGGCGGCGGGCGAGGAGCGCTACGTCGCGGGGTCGATCGGCCCGACCGGGTTCCTGCCGGCCAGCGACGACCCCACCCTCGGCGGCATCAGCTTCCGCGAGCTCGTCGACGTCTTCACCGAACAGGCCCGGGGCCTGGTCGAGGGCGGCGCCGACCTGATCATCATCGAGACCGCACAGGACATGCTCGAGGTGAAGGCCGCGATCTTCGGCGCGCGCGAGGCGTTCAAGGTCACCGGGCGCACGTTGCCGATCCAGACCTCCGTCTCACTGCTCCCGCAGGGCGGCAAGATGCTGCTCGGCACCGACATCCAGGCGGTACTGACGACCCTGTCGGCGCTCGACGTCCAGGTGATCGGCCTCAACTGCTCGACCGGGCCCGAGGACATGCGGGACGCGATCCGCTACCTGGGTGAGACCTCGCCGCTGCCGGTCCACTGCATCCCCAACGCGGGGCTGCCGCTCCAGGGGCCCGAGGGCGAGACCATCTTCCCCGAGCAGCCCGAGCCGCTGGCCGCCACGCTGGGCGAGTTCGTCGAGCGCTACGGCGTCGGCATCGTGGGCGGCTGCTGCGGCACCACGCCCGATCACATCAGGGCGATCCGCGAGCGCGTCGACGGCCGCACGCCGGGCGAGCGCCCGGCCCGGGGACCAATCGAGGTCTCGAGCATGATGACCTCGACCCCGCTGGTCCAGGAGCCGCGCCCGACCCTGGTCGGCGAGCGCGTCAACTCACAGGGCTCGCGTGCAGCCAAGGAGCTGCTGCTGGCGGACGACTACGACGGCCTCGTCCAGGTGGCCGAGGACCAGGTGACCGGCGGCGCCCACGTGCTCGACGTCTGCGTCGCGCTCACCGAGCGCCAGGACGAGGACGCCCAGATGCGCGAGCTCGTGAAGCGCATCTCGCTCACCCAGCCCGCGCCGATCCAGGTCGACTCCACCGAGCCCGAGGTGATCCAGACCGCTCTCGAGCAGACCCCCGGTCGAGCGGTCGTCAACTCGATCAACCTCGAGGCCGGCCGGGACAAGCTCGACCGGGTCGTGCCACTCGCCAAGGCTCACGGCGCCGCCGTCATCGCCCTCACCATCGACGAGGAGGGCATGGCGAAGACCGGCGACCGCAAGGTCGAGGTCGCCAAGCGGATCCATGACCTCTGCTGCGTGCAGCATGGCCTCGACCCCGAGGCGCTGATCTTCGATGCGCTCACCTTCACGCTCACCACCGGCGACGAGGAGTGGCGTCCCTCTGCGATCGAGACGATCGAGGGGATCAGGCGGATCAAGTCCGAGCTGCCAGGAGTCAAGACCTCGCTCGGCGTCTCGAACGTCAGCTTCGGCGTCTCGCCGCCCGCCAGGGCCGCGCTCAACTCGGTGTTCCTGCACCACTGCGTCGAGGCCGGGCTAGACCTCGCGATGGTCAACCCGAACCACATCACCCCGTACGCCGAGATCCCCGATCAGGAGCGAGAGCTCACCGACGAGTTGGTCTTCAACCGCTCAGACGACGCCCTCGAGCGCTTCATCGCGCACTTCGAGCAGAAGGGCGAGGACGCCGAGGAGGCTGCCGGCGACCCGACGGAGGGGATGGAGCCAGAGGAGGCCCTCCACTGGCAGGTCCTGCACCGCCGCAAGGACGGGGTCGAGGACTGGATCGACCGCTCGGTCTCCAAGATCGGCGCGGTCCCGACCCTCAACCAGGTCCTGCTGCCGGCGATGAAGGAGGTCGGCGACAAGTTCGGCGCCGGCGAGCTGATCCTGCCGTTCGTCCTGCAGTCGGCGGAGGTGATGAAGCGGGCGGTCGCGCAGCTCGAGAACTACCTCGAGCGGATCGAGGGCCACACCAAGGGCAAGGTGGTGATCGCGACCGTCTTCGGCGACGTCCACGACATCGGCAAGTCGCTCGTCAACACCATCCTCACGAACAACGGCTACACGGTGGTCGACCTCGGCAAGCAGGTCCCCGTCGAGGAGATCATCTCCGCCGCCGTCGAGCACGAGGCGGACGCGATTGGCCTCTCCGCCCTGCTGGTCTCGACCTCCAAGCAGATGCCGATCTGCGTCCAGGAGCTGCACGAGCGAGGGCTGCGGTTCCCCGTGCTGGTCGGCGGCGCGGCGATCAACCGCGACTTCGGTCGGCGGATCCTCTACCCCGGCGGCAAGGAGTCCGACGACGTCTACGAGCCGGGCGTCTTCTACTGCAAGGACGCCTTCGCCGGGCTCGACACGATGGACGCCCTGATCGATGGCGAGGCCCGGTCCGCGCTGGTCGAGCGGATCCGCTCCGAGGCGCAGGAGCTGCGGGACAAGGTCGAGGAGCCGGACGACGCGCCGCCCACGACCGACGACAGCGCCCGCTCCGCAGCGCGAACCGACGCCCCGATCCCGGCCCCTCCCTTCTGGGGCGTCCGCGAGATCGAAGTCGACGTGGACGAGGTCTTCCCCCACCTCGACCGCCACGTGCTCTTCAAGCTCCACTGGGGCGGCCGCGGCAAGAAGGGCGAGGAGTGGCGGCGCATCGTCGAGGGCCACGACGGCGAGGAGGGATTCGTTCCTCGCCTCGAGCGCATGTGGCGCGAGCAGGACTACCTTCATCCCCGGGCCCGCCTGGGCTACTTCCCCTGCGCCGCCGACGGCAACGAGCTGGTCGTCTACGACCCGGACGATCCCGAGCGCGAGCTCGAGCGGCTCGTCTTCCCGCGCCAGCCGCGGCACGATCGGATCTGCCTGACGGACTTCTTCCGCCCGCTCTCCGAGCTCGAGCCCGGCGAACGCGACGTCGTCGCACTCCAGGGCGTCACCGTCGGTGCAGAGGTCACCAAGCGGATCGAGAAGCTCGAGGCGGACGGGGAGTTCGCCGAGCAGCTCTACGTCCACGGCCTCGGCGTGCAGGCGGCCGAGGGCCTCGCCGAGTGGCTGCACTCGCGGGTCCGGGACGAGCTCGGAATCGAACGCGACCAGGGACGCCGCTACTCCTGGGGCTATCCGGCCTGCCCGGAACAGTCAGAGCACGAGAAGGTCTGGAGGCTGCTGGGGCTCGAGGAGATCGGCATGAGCCTCTCCGGCGGATACGCCGTCATGCCCGAGCAGTCGACGGTTGCGATCATCGCCCACCATCCGCAGGCGGTCTACTTCGGTATGAAGTCGGGCTTCATCCCCAAGGAGAAGGCCCCCGACGAGGTGATCGCCGGCACCGAGCGCGGCGGCGAGCTCCCGCCGGAGTCCGAGCCGTCCGATGGCACGGTCGAGGCGGAGGCGGTCGAGCAGCCCGAGCCGGCGACCGGCTAGGCGGAGATCCGCTCGGCCTCGCGCTCGCGGGCGCGCGGGCGCTCCGGGAGCTGAACCGGGGCCGCCGAGAGGGCCCGCAGCCGCATGTCCGACCAGGTGACGCCCTCGCGGACCAGGGCGGGGAGGCCGAGCGCGACGGCCGTCGCGATCTCGACCGCCTGCAGGATCACGCCGTAGGCCAGCGCGTCGGCGGCCGGGACGCCGAACCCCTTGTTGAGCACGCTGATGATCGCCAGCTGGAAGATCCCGATGTTGGACGGCGTCGCCGGTACGACCGCCGTCACGTTGACCGCGAAGAGGCAGGCAGCGGCGGCGCCGATCGCCACCTGGTGATCCAGGCCGAGCGCGGCGAAGAGCGCCCAGCAGGCGGCGAGCTGGAGGAACCAGGCCGAGAGCTGCGCGACCGCCGCGAAGGAGCCACTGCGCGGATCGCGGAAGACGGTCAGGCCCTTGCGCGCCTGCTGCAGCGCGCCGCGAACGGCCCTGATCCCGCGGGCGATCCGGCCCTGCCCGTTCACCTTGACCACCGACGGCGCCATCAGCACCGCGAGCAAGACGAGCAGCGGCGCCGTCGAGACCAGGAAGAGCTTCTGGGTGCTGGCCTGGAAGAGGTCGGTCGTCGAGACGATGATCCCGCCCAGCAGTACCAGCGCGAGGATGTTGAGCGCGGTCTGCGAGACGAGCGTGCCGATCAGGACCGGGAAGGTCTCTCGAATGCGGCCGATGTGCCGGGAGAGGACCATCGCCCTCGCCGGTTCGCCGAGGCGGGCCGGCAGGGTCGCCGACATGAGCACGCCGATCATCGTCGCCGAGGTGACGTCGCGGCGTCGCACGTGACGGCCGGGAAGAGCGGCCCGGGCGATCACCACCCATGAGGCGGCGCGGGCGAACATCGCCGCGACCATCAGGGCGCAGGCGATCAGCACCCACTTCAAGTCCGAGCCGATGATGTTGGTGGCGACCTGGTCCACCCCGATGCGGCGAGCGGCCAGCGCGGTGAGCCCCAGTCCCAGGACGCCCGCCACCGCGACCCCCGCCTTTCGGGCGGCTCGCCGGCCGCGGCCATGGCTCTCGACGGGCGTCGGCTCCAGTGACGGCAGGCGCCGGGCGGGCCGCCTCGGACCGCCGTCGATGCGGACCAGGCCGCTGCGCCTCGCCGCCTCCTCCGCTCGCATGATGGGCGCCGGCGCCGGCTCGATCGCCCGCTCGTAGACCTCGGTCACCTCCTCGGCGATCCGGGGCCATGCGTAGCGCTCGGCGCTCCTGCGACCGGCCTCGCCCATCGCGACGATCCGCTTGGGCTCGTGCGCGAGCAGCTGGAGCTCCTCGGCGAGCGCCTGGGGATCGGCCGGCGGCACCAGGACGCCGTCGACGCCATTGGTGACGACGTCGCTGTAGCCGGCGATCTTCGAGGCGACCACGCCGGTGCCCGCGGCCATCGCCTCGATCAGGACCATGCCGAAGCTCTCACCGGCCAGTGAGGGCGCGCAGAGCAGATCGGCCTCGCCGAGCTGGCGCCAGAGCACGGAGTCAGAGACCTTCCCGAGCACGTCGATGTGGGAGATCAGCTCCGGGTCGGTCAGGCGGCGGGAGATCTCCTCGGGATCGGCGCCGACCACCGTCAGCCTTGACGGGACCTGCTCGACCAGGGCCTGGAAGGCGGCGAGCAGGACCGGCAGCCCCTTGCGCTCCTCCGCTCGGCCGACGAACAGGAGTCGCAGCTCGTCGCTCGCCGGCTTCGGACCCTGCGGAGCGGCCTCGATGTCCACTCCGTTAGGGACGATCGTGTACTCGCCACCAAACCAGCGGCTGCCGGTCCACGCGGCGGCCTGCGAGACTGCGATGCGCGCGGAGAGCTGGTTGAAGCGGCGACGCGCGCCGAGCAGGGTCGCGGCGTGATTGGGGAATGCCTTGGTCGAGTAGGCGTGGAAGGTGCCGACGACCGGCGCGCCGCGGAAGACCATCGCGTCCCAGCCGACGATCGGGGCGAGGGGCTCGTGGATGTGGACCACGTCGTAGCGTCCCGCGCGGAGCTCCCGCCTCAACGAGATCGGGCCCTCGGGGAAGACCGAGAGGTTGGAGACCGCGCCGTTTGCCCCGATCCCGAGGGTTCGGCCGAGTGGGACGAGGTAGTCGGGAGCCTCCCGCAGCTCGGGGTGGGAGCGGTGCAGGCGGCGGCTGATGGCGTCCGGCGGATCCCAGGGGGCGAGGACCCGAACGTGATCTCCCCTGGCGATGAACTGCTCCGCCAGCGCCTCAACGTGCCTGTTCACGCCCCCCTGATAGGTCCAGGAATAAGGGGAAACGAGCGCGATGCGCATCAGTTCAGGGTACCGTGATGACAGGCCGGGCTTCCCGCGGATTTACACGGGTTTGCCCGTGTCCGGCGTGCGTGCCCAGGCGAAGGCGAGTGCGGCGCCCAGCGCGATCGCGCCGAGCACGAGAAAGGTCGCGCCCGAATCGTTGACGAGCACGCCCGCGGCGACCCCCGCGCAGGCGCCGATCAGGCCAGCCCGTGCCTGCGGCGCACGCCGGAGCCAGGCGTCGATTCGGCGCCGCCGGGCGAGCCCGACCGCGATGCCCGCTACGACCGTCCAGAAGAGCGGGTTTCCGGCGGCCTGGGCGAAATCGTGGGCGGAGAGGCTCAGCCGCCGCTCGGCGACGTCGGCCAGGTCCCCCGCCCCGCCGGCGTCGAGGACCGAGCGGGTCAGGTGCGCGTCACCGCCCGAGAGCAGATCGATCAGCGCCAGCGCCGCCAGTCCCGCCAGGGGTGCGGCGATCACGACAGCGGCCACCCGCCATCTCCGCCCGCCCGCGTCCGTCCAGGCGAGCGAGACCCCCGCGGCTGCGGCGCCGACCGGCAGCACGATGGCAGCACCGACGTCAGCGCCGAACCGGCCGGTGGCGAAGACAAGCGCGGCGAGGCCTCCGGCGATCAGGAAGGCGGCGACGCCCGCCCGCCGGGAGGCGGGCCGGCCGGCGTCGGCG
Source organism: uncultured Solirubrobacterales bacterium (assembly GCA_963833375.1). GTDB lineage: Bacteria > Actinomycetota > Thermoleophilia > Solirubrobacterales > 70-9 > DASUPK01. The sequence goes on along the minus strand of CAWHXR010000010.1, from coordinate 150,090 downwards.
AAGCCGCTGAGCGCCGCCCCGACTCCCACCGGGACCATCACCGCGCACAAAGCCTCCAGCTCGTTGCCGATGCCGTAGAAGCGGACCCCGAACACCGGATTCGGTCCGAGCAGCGAGAGGGCGGTGAGCTGAGAGCCAGCGATCACATCGATCGCGTACGCGATGGTCGCCACCGCGCAGGCCACTGCCGCAGCCCACCAGCCTCGCGCGAGCGACAACGTGACCGCGGCGAGGACCGCCGCCCCGATCCCCACCATCAGCGCCTCCGCCACCGCACCCGGCTGGACGGCAGCGGTGGCGAGCAGCGCCGGCGGCAGGTAGGCGACCGTCACCCCGAGCCAGGCCGCGGCGCCACAACGCGACCCGGGTGCGAGCAAGGCGGCCGTCAGGGCCGCAATCAGCCAGGCGGCCAGGCAGCCGACCAGCACCGCGACGCGCCGATCGGCGACCGCGGTCATCCGCTTCGCGCGGTCCACGACAGCGCCCGGATCGACGGCTCCCTCCGCCCGAACCGCCTCGCCCTCCATCGCGCCGGGTATCGGCAGACCGAAGCGACTCAGGATCGTCGGCGCGAGGTCCGTGGAGAGGACGTAGCCGTCAGTCCGAGTCGAATCGGAGGTGAGATCGCCGTCGAAGCCCCGGCCGGCGATGCCGATCGGGAGGGTCGAGCTCTCGGGCGGCGGTTCGGCGATCGCGATCAACAGATCCTCGCCCCGCAGCGTCCGTGCGAGGGCGGAGAGCTGCCCGACGGTCGCCGCGACCACCGAAAGCCCCGGACAGCGGCGGCGCAGGCACCGGCTGAGAGGAGCCCGCCGGATGAAGCCATGGCGATCGGCCGCAATCAGGGCGGGGGCGAGTAGCCGGGCGTCGGCTGTCGCCGGAAGGCCGGCGAGTTGCAGCGTGGAGGCGAGCAGGCCCGGCTCGAGATCGGCCGGGACATCCCTCGCGCGGGCGGCGATCTCGTCCCAGTCCGGCACCTGTCCACCGAACGGAGTCAGCGCCGGCAGTCCGCCGCCGTAGAGGGCGTCGTCGACCCGGTTCCCTTGGGAGATGTCGAGATAGGTCTGCTCCGCGGGCACGTCCCCGATCCCCGCGCTCATCACCCCGAGCGAGAGCCCACCCGCTTGCGCCAGGTCGTCGACGGTGGCGCGCTGAGGCAGCACCGCCACCGTCACGCTGGGGGCCGCCGCAGCGGGGGGTGCCCAGGCGCAGGCGAGGGCCCCGGCCGCGAGCGCGGCGGCCATTACCCTTCGTCTCGTGACCGGCCGCACCTTCGTCAAGTTCACGTTCTTCAAGCTCGACCCCGCCTGGCGCCGGCGCAGCGCCGAGGAGCGGGCCGCCGACAAGGCGGAGTTCCAGGCCGCCTGCGAGGACTTCGCCGAGGACCGCTCGCTGCGAGCGTATTCGACGGTCGGCACCCGCGGCGACACCGACCTCCTGCTGCTCAGCCAGAGCCCGATCCTCGAGGAAATCCATACCTTCCACGTCGTCCTCAGCCAGAGCGGCCTCGCCCGCTGGGCCTCCATCCCCTACTCCTACCTGGCGATGACCAAGCCCTCGCCCTACTCGGAGCAGGAGTCCCGCCCGGAGATCTGCGTCTCCGATCGCAAGTACCTCTTCGTCTATCCGTTCGAGAAGAAGCGGGAGTGGTACGGCCTGCCGATCGAGGAGCGACAGCGGATCATGGCCAACCACATCGAGGTCGGCCGCCGCTATCCCGAGATCTCGATCAACACCGCCTATTCCTTCGGCCTCGACGACCAGGAGTTCGTCGTCTCCTTCGAGGGCGATGACCCTGGCGAGTTCCTCGACCTCGTCCAGGAGCTGCGCGGCACCGAGTCGAGCGCTTACACGCTCCGCGACACCCCGATCTTCACCTGCGTCTCGATGTCCCTCGGGCGCACGCTCGACGCGCTCGACGGCACCGCCGCCACCGCCGTCACCCCGGCGTAATCCCACTACCCTTTCCGGCTCGCTGTGATCGGCTCAGAGGAAGACCCGCTGCGCGTTGCGATCGTCGGTTCGGGGCCGGCCGGCTTCTACACGGCCGAGCACGTGCTCAAGCACGAGGGGACGCACGCCGAGGTCGACATGTTCGACAGGCTGCCCACGCCCTACGGGCTGGTGCGCTTCGGCGTCGCGCCCGACCACCCGAAGATCAAGTCGGTGATCCGCGTCTACGAGAAGACGGCCGCCCGGCCCGAGTTCCGCTTCTTCGGGAACGTCGAGGTCGGCCGCGACGTCTCCGTCGAGGAGCTGCGCGAGCGCTACCACGCCGTCGTCTTCGCCTACGGCACGGCGACCGACCGCCAGCTCGGGATCCCGGGCGAGGAGCTGCCCGGCAGCCATCCGGCCACCGAGTTCGTCAACTGGTACAACGCCCACCCCGACTTCGCCGATCGCGAGTTCAACCTCTCCTGCGAGCGCGTGGTGGTGATCGGCAACGGGAACGTCGCCGCCGACGTCGCGCGGATGCTGGCGCTCACCCGCGGGGAGCTCGAGGGCACGGACACGGCCGACCATGCGATCGAGGCTTTCGCAGGCTCCTCGGTGAAGGAGATCGTCGTGCTCGGCCGCCGCGGCCCCGCGCAGGCGGCGTTCACCAATCCGGAGGTTCGGGAGCTCGGCGAGATGGTCGACGCCGACATCGACATCGACCAGGCCGAGATGGAGCTGGACGAGCTCAGCCGCGAGTGGCTCGACTCGGACGAAGCCGACCCGACCAACCGCCGCAACGTCGAGATCTTGACCGAGTTCTCCAGCCGCGAGCCGGAGGGCAAGAACAAGAAGATCGTCATGCGCTTCCTGCGCTCCCCCGTCGAGATCCAGGGCGACGGCAAGGTTGAGCGGATCGTGGTCGGCCGCAACGAGCTGCAGCGCGACGATGCCGGCCGGGTCCGCGCCGTCGACACCGGGGAGCGCGAGACGATCGAGTGTGGCCTGGTGCTGCGCTCGATCGGCTACAAGGGCATCCCGATCGACGGCGTCCCCTTCGATGAGCGCGGCGGGACCATCGCCAACGATGGCGGCTGCGTTCAGGAGGACGGCACCCAGGTGCCGGGCCTCTACGCCGTCGGCTGGATCAAGCGAGGGCCCTCGGGCGTGATCGGCACCAACAAGAAGGACGCCCAGGAGACGGTCGACAACCTGTTCGCGGACGTCGAGGCCGGGAAGGTCCCCGACGCGGAGCTCGCCTCGGACCGCGGCGCGATCGAGTCGCTGCTCGAGGAGCGCAAGCCGGACCACATCACCTTCGAGCACTGGCAGGCCATCGACGCCGCCGAGGTGGAGGCCGGCAAGCCCCACGGCCGCCCGCGGGTCAAGTTCTGCCGGGTGGAGGACCTGGTCGAGGCCGCCGGCGTCGAGGTCCGGCAATCGGCCTGAAGCACCGGTAGCGTCTGGGCGCGATGACGTCCTCCGACGTCTCCCGCTACCGCGACAACTGGCAGGACGAGGTCGATGGCGCCGCCATCTACCGGGCGATGGCGGCCGCCGAGCCGGACTCCGCCCTCTCCGAGATCTACGGGCGCCTCGCCCGGACCGAGCAGCGCCACGCCGAGTTCTGGGGCGAGCGCCTGGCCAAGGAGGGGGGCGCCCCGCCCGCCGAGGCGCGTCCAAGCTGGCGCGCTCGCCTGCTGATCTTGCTCTCGCGCCGGCTGGGGCCGGGGATCCTGTTGAGCACGATGACCGAGCGGGAGCAGGCGAACCAGCACGCCTACGACGACCAACCGGAGGCGGCCGGGACCCCGCTGGCGTCGGAGGAGCAGTCCCACGCCCGCCTGCTCGACCGGGTCAGCTCGATGGCCCCACCCGGCGTCGCCGCCGGGGCGATCGCGCGGCTGGAGGGCCGGCACCGCGCGGTGGGCGGCAACACGCTCCGGGCCGCCGTGCTCGGCGCCAACGACGGCCTGGTCTCCAACCTCAGCCTGGTGATGGGCGTCGCCGGGGCGAGCGTCGCCACCAAGGAGATCCTGATCACCGGTCTCGCCGGGCTGCTCGCCGGAGCCTGCTCGATGGCGATGGGCGAGTGGATCTCCGTGCAGAGCTCCCGCGAGCTCTACCAGCGCCAGCTCACCACCGAGCGCGAGGAGATCCGCGAGTTCCCGGAGGGCGAGCGCGAGGAGCTCGCCCTGCTCTACCGGTCGAAGGGGCTGCCCGAAGGGGAGGCGAAGCGCCTGGCCGACACGATCATGAGCGACGAGGGGCGGGCACTGGACGAGATGGCACGGCAGGAGCTGGGCATCGACCCCGAGGAGCTGGGCGGATCGGCCTGGGTCGCTGCGGGCTCGTCGTTCGTCTTCTTCGTCACCGGGGCGATCATCCCCGTGGCCCCCTACTTCTTCCTCGGCGGGGCGGCGGCGGTCGTCACCACGGTGTCGGCCAGCGCGCTGGCGCTGTTCGGGATCGGCGCGATGATCACCGTGATGACCGGTCGCTCGGCCCTCTTCTCCGGCGTCCGCCAGCTGCTGATCGGCCTCGCCGCCGCCGGCGTCACCTTCGGCATCGGCTCGCTGATCGGCGCCGCTGTCGGCTGACCGTAGAATCGCCGCCCATGGCGATCTCCACCGAAGAGGTGCGGCTGATGATCGAGGCCTCGCTGCCCGGCGCCCAGGTCGAGGTGGTCGACGAGACCGGCACGCAGGACCACCTGCGCGCCACCGTCGCCGCGTCCCAGTTCGAGGGCCTCTCGCGGATCGAGCAGCACAAGCTGGTCAAGAAGGCGGTCCAGACCCGCTTCGACGACGGTTCGATCCACGCCCTCTCGATCAGGACGTCGATGCCGGGCTAGCGCCCCCTATGATGGATGGGTGGCGATGAATGAACCCACTCTCAAGGACAGGGTCGAGGAGCTGATCCGGGACAACCAGATCCTGCTCTTCATGAAGGGGACCCCGGAGCAGCCCCGCTGTGGTTTCTCGATGCGGGTGGTGAACGTGCTCGAGACCTATGGGGTCGAGTACGCCGCCCTCGACGTGCTGCCGGCCTTGCAGCCGCTCCGAGAGGTGACCGCCGAGATCTCCGACTGGCAGACCTTCCCCCAGCTCTACGTCGACGGCGAGCTGGTGGGCGGCTGCGACATCATCGAGGAGATGGACGACTCAGGTGAGCTCGCGAGCCTCCTCGGCGTCCAGCAGCCGGAGCGCCCGGCCATGTCGGCCAAGCAGGAGCTCGAGGCGGACCCGCAGCAGAGCCCCCCGATCCAGATCGAGCGCTAGTCGCCAGCGAGGATCGCGCTAGACCGCGGCGGCCGACTCGGCCGTGTCCTCGCGGACCTGGAACGAGGAGCCGCAGCCACAGGCCGCGACGACGTTCGGGTTGTTGACCGAGAAGCCGGCGCCCTGGAGGCCGTCGACCCAGTCCACCTCGGAGCCGAAGACGAACTGCATGCTCGTCTTGTCGACGACGACTGCCACGCCCTGGTTCTCGAAGCGGTGGTCGTCCTCCTTGGGGGAGTCGAAGGCGAGGGCGTACTGGAAGCCCGAGCAACCGCCGCCGCGAACAGCGACGCGCAGAGCCTGCTCGGCTCCGTTCTCCTGCTCGCCGAGCAGCTCCTTGACCTTGGTCGCCGCCTTGTCGGTCAGCGTGATGGGCTGAAGGTTCTCACTCATCGACCTGGATTGTAGAGCTCTCGCTGGCCGATCCCGGATGCCAGCCGCCAATTGGCCGCTGAGGACGTCGAAATCCCGGGTCGGATGTGGGCGACCGGATCAACCAGCCGGCGGTGGATCCGGCGCCGGCTTGCCTTCTTCGCCGTAGGTCGAGTCGAGGTACTGACGGATGCGCCGCGAGTCGCTGATCACCTCGTCCCCGTCGATCAGGACCGGTACGTACTTCATCCCGGTGAGCTCGACGATCTCCGGCCGGCTGGCGCGCCGGTAGGGAACGCGCTCGGTCCGGTATTCGAGGCCGAGCTTCCTCAGACGCCGGGCGACCGCGCCGCAGGGGCAGAGGACGTTCGTTGGGGTCGGGCAGCGGTAGAGGACGCGGCGAGGCTCGCCCATCAGCTGAAGGGAAGCATGCGCAGCGCGCCGCCGGTCGTGCGGAGGGCGAGGTCGGTGAGCCGGTGCCCCTCCGCGCGCTCGCCGAGCTCCTCGAGCTGCCAGCGGACCGTGTCCTCGAGGGTCTCCTCGTGCGGGCGCGGCTCCCAGCCGAGCTTGTTGCGGGCCTTGTCGTTGCGATAGGTGAACCACTGCGTCCCCGAGCGGACCTCGTCCGCGGAGGTCGGCAGTCGCAGTCCGACGAGCTCCATCGCCTCCACCCCGGCCAGCACCAGACGGCCCTGCATCCGCACCGGCGGCGGCGGGACGTTCGCGATCCTGCTGAGGTCGGCGAACAGCCGCTGCAGCGTGAAGTTCCGGCCGGTGAGCAGGTAGCGCTCGCCCTCCTCACCGCGCTCGTCCGCCAGCACGTGCCCCTTGGCGACGTCCCGGACGTCGACGATGTTGATCGCTCCGTCCAGGTAGCCGGGGATGCGGCGAAGCAGAAGGCGGCGGACCAGTGCGTTCGAGGTGCCGCTCGGATTGGGGTCGTCGGGCCCGAGGACGAACGACGGGTTGACGATCACGACCGACAGGCCCTTGGCCGCCACGCGCATCGAGACCAGCTCCGCCTCGTGCTTGGAGTTGATGTAGGCGATCCCCAGCCTGCCCACGGTGAACGGCTGGTCCTCGTCGATCGTCTCGCCGGGCCGAGCGGCGCCGACGGCGCTGGAGCTGGAGGTGAGGATCGCGCGAACGACCCCGGCGCGGAGGGCCTCCTCCATCACGTTCTTCGTGCCCTGGACGTTCACCTCGAAGACGTGGCCACGGGCCCGGGTCCGCATCGAAGTCGTGCCGGCTATGTGGAAGACCCGCTCGACCCCCTTCATCGCCCTCCGTACCGATCCGCGGTCGGTGACATCGCCGGTGGCGCGCTCGTATTCGATCCCCTCGAGCGGCTTCGTGTTGCTGCCCTGGCGGACCAGCAGCCTCAGATCGTCGCCCCGGCGGGCTAGTTCCCTGACCACGTGGAGCCCGACGAAGCCCGTCCCGCCGGTGACGAGCGTCTTCGACATAGGGCTTGCATGTTAGAAAGCCTCAATGCCCTCGACCGCGGTCGTCGCCGACACGACCTCGTATCTGCTGCCTGAGCTGCTCGCGAAGCACGACGTGTGGCTCGTCAGCCTCTATGTGGGAATCGAGGGCGAGCAGGATCGGGAGTCCGACCTCACCGACCTGCATGCGTTCTACGAACGACTCCGGGTCTCGGACCAGCCCGTGACCACATCCCAGCCGTCGGTCGGCGACTTCATCGCTGTCTACGAGCCGCTGCTCGCCAAGGGCAAGGAGATCATCTCGATCCACCTCTCGTCGGGCATCTCCGGCACGTACGAGTCGGCGACGCAGGCTCGGGAGCGGCTCACCGCCGAGGGCAAGGGCGGCGAGCGGATCGTCGTCTGCGACTCGCGGACCGGCTGCGGCGGCATGGGCCTGATGATCCTGGCGGCGGCCCGCGCCGCCGAGCAGGGCGCCGGCGCCGCCGAGGCCAAGGAGCGCGCCGACGCCGTCCGCGAGGCTCTCAAGATCTGGTTCGCGGTCGACACGCTCGACTACCTGCGCCGTGGGGGCCGCATCGGGGCGGCTCGCGCCTGGATCGGCACCACGCTGAAGATCAAGCCGATCCTCACCCTCGAGGAGGAGATCACCCCGGTCGAGCGCGTCCGCACCCGGAGCCGCGCGTTCGAGCGGATGGTCGACTACGCGCGCCAGCGCCACGAGGCCGGCGCGGACGCCTGGGTCGTCCAGCACGTCCAGGACCCGGAGAACGCCGGCCGGCTGGTCGAGGCGTGCAAGCCGATCTTCGGCTGCGACCCGGTCTTCACCTCGGAGATCGGGCCGGTGATCGGAGCGCACGTCGGCCCGGGACTGCTGGGCGTCGGCGGCGTCCCGAAGTCGCTGCTCGAGTTCTGAGCCTCGCCGGGCCTAGCGCCGGCGGCGGAGCGCGATCGCCCCGCCGATCAAGAAGCCGACGACGGCCGCGCCGACCGCGATCTCCGTGCGGTGCTCGCGGATCTGACGGCGGACGTCCGTCACCTGCACCCAACGCGTTCGCAGGGCCTCGACCGACCGCGAGAGCTCCTGGCGCTGCTCGACGATGTCGCGGCGGATCTCCTCGGCCGAGCGAGTCCCGGGAGGCGGCGGAGACCAGCGCCCGTTGCCTCGGCTTGAAAGGGTCCGGCCCGCGGGCGTGCTCATGGTGAGTCCTCCTGTTCGTTCGGTGCCTCGAAGGCCGCCTTGATCTCCTTCGCCTGCTCGATCGCCATGTCGGGGGTCGGCGGGGCCGCTCGCTTGAAGGAGCGCCATGCGAACAACCCGGCGCCCGCGCCGATCAGGAGGAACAGCCCGGCCTCGACGAAGAAGCCGGCCCAGGGGTCGTTGAAGACGAGGTCGTTGAGCAGCCAGGCGACCCCGTGCATGAGCAGGGCCAGCGCCAGCAGTGCGAAGACGCCCGCGGCCAGCCCGGCCACCGAGCCGCGCAGCAGGCTGTTGACCTTCTCGGTGACCTCGGCCTTGGCGAGCTCGATCTCCTCGCGGACCAGGACCGAGGCCCGGTCCGAGACCTCGAAGACGAGCTCGCCGACGCTCATCTCCTCCGGCGGCTTCGCGCCGTTGCCCGCCGGCGCTGCCTGGCTCGGCTGCGGCTGTGCGGCCGGCTCCTGCGGCTCGGGCTGGGCCGGCTGGCCGGCGCCCGGGGCGGGGGTGCCCTCGCCGTCCGTCACTCGGGTGGCTCCTCGTTGAACACCCGGCGCCAGATCACCTCGGACACGCGGTGCGCCGCGACCGTGGCAAGCGCCCCAGTGGCCGCCAGCAGGCCCGCCCAGATCAGTCGCCTCAAGATTTCGCTGTCCATGCTTTGCCTCCTCTCCCGGGAACGCGCTACCCGGGCTCTTGCGAGGAGTAAACCAACTCGGCGGCCCGCCCGTTGGCCTGGCCGACGGTGCGCTCGGCGTACGTCGCCCAGCGCTCGAAGAAGGTCCGGTAGACGGCGTGGGTCCAGCGTGGATCGGCGGCCTCGAGCAGGCCGTGCGATCCGGCCGGCAGGATCCAGACACGGACCAGGTCGTTCCCCTTCGCGGCCTCGGCCAACATCTTCGCCTGCTCCACCTTGATGATGTGGTCGTCCTCCGGGTGGAGGATCAGCAGCGGCACCTTCGACTTGGCGACGTGGTCGAGCCCCCGGGCGTTGGCCCAGATCTCCTCGGCGTCGAGCCTGTAATAGGGCGCCGAGACGACCTCCATCGCGCGCAGCATGTTCTCCGCCTCCGGCGGCCAGCGCCCGGAGCGGACCCGCGAGATCAGAGCGGCCTCGAAGGCACGGTGGATGGGATAGCGAGGGTGGCCGCGGGGGACGGGCTCGGAGAGCCGCTCCCAGGCCATCTTGGGCACCGCCGGCGGCGAGACCGCCAGGATGCCGCCGTCGAGCGCGGTCGCCGCCTCCTCGTAGTGGCACGCGTTCAGCACCGAGTTGCCCCCGAGCGAGATCCCCAGCGCGCCGACGCTGGTCGCGCCGAGCTCCTTCATGTACCGAGCCAGCCCGAGGATGTCGAGGGCCTCCTTCCAGCCGCCCGTCGAGGGCGCCGGGCTGGTCAGCTCGGTCATCCCGAAGCTGCGCAGATCCATGGCCGCGACGTTGAAGCCCCACTCGTAATAAGCGCGAACGGCGATCTGCCGGACGTAGTCGAAGCGACTCGAGGTGAAGAGCCCGTGGACGACGATCAGCGAGGGCCGGGCCGCCTCCTGCAGCGCGATCGAGGCCGCGATCCGCTCCCCATCGGCCCCCTCCACGATGTGATCCTTGAACTGGCCGGGGTAGCGGTAGCCGATCACCGCTCCCTCGCGGTGCTGGGCGACCACGAAGTTGGAGATGTCGGCCATGCCGCGGCGCAGCTCGGCGAGGTCGGAGTGCCGCAGCTGCTGGGGGATGGCGTGGAGGTCCCGCATCAGCGCGTCCATCGAGCGCTCGCGCTCCGGCGGGACGGGCAGCGGCCGCCGGCCACGGCGCTCGAGCGAGACCAGGAAGTCCCGGACCCGGCCGCCGATCAGCTGGCCGAAGAGCCAGAGCGGAAGCAGGACGATCCCGAGCAGGACGTTGGCGAGCTTGGCTGCGCCGTGCAGGACACGGTCCTGGCGCTGAGTCCTAGCCAGTCCCTCCCACATGCCGAGATCCCTAGCCCGCCACCGCGTCGCTGACCGGGCGCGGCTCCAGCCCGCCGCAGATCGTCTCGATCACGAGCTGCTTCGCGCGCTCGTAGTCCTCGTCGGTCCCCGGGATCAGGTCGAAGATCCAGCCGGTGAGGAGCTGCTCGAGCGCCCCGTAGAAGAGCATCGCCGCGAAGTTGGGGTCGACGTCGTCGCGGAACTCGCCGGCCTCCTGTGCGTCGGAGACGATCTCGGCGACCAGGTCGTACGCCCGGCGGATCTCGGGGAGATGGGTGCGGCCGAACGAGTTCGCGGCCCTGGTGACCTCGACGATGATCACCTTCATCAGCTCCGGCTCGTGCCGGTAGGACTCGATGATGAAGTTGGCGACGCCGGCGAGCTTGTCCCGAGGCGGCGCGTCGCTTTGGCGAACCTCCTGGCTCGCCGCGAGCAGCAGCTCCCAGCGCTCCGAGAAGAGCTCGTTGAGCATCTGGTCCTTGGAGTCGAAGTAGTGGTAGACGAGCCCGTAGGCGACCCCGGCCTCGGCGGCCACGTCCGAGACCCGGGCGCTGTGGAAGCCCTGGCGGGCGAACACCGTGATCGCGGCGTCGAGGATCGCGCGCCGCTTGTCCGGGGCGGGGACCTGGGCCATCAGGGCGCTCCAGCGGAGGCGGCCGGCGGGGCGACGGACGCCTCCCCGTTGGCGGCGGCTTCCGGCCAGCGGTAGGCCTCGGGGCGCCGGTGGCGCAACGAGGGCAGGCTGTCGCGCATCTCGTTCTGGATCGCGAAGTCGAGGTCGGCGGAGACGAAGCACTCGGTGTCGGCGGCCTGTGTCAGAACGACCCCCCAGGGGTCGACGATCATCGAGCGGCCGTAGCTGCGGTAGTGAGGGGCCGCGAAGCCGATCTGCCCCGCGGCGACCATGAAGATCTGGTCCTCGATCGCCCGGGCCCGAATCAGGATCTCCCAGTGATCGCGGCCGGTGCGCTCGGTGAAGGCCGCAGGGACCGTGATCACGCGGGCCCCTCGCAGAGCGAGGATCCGGTAGAGCTCGGGAAAGCGCAGGTCGTAACAGATGGTGAGTCCGACCATGGCGCCGTCCGCCTCGCCGAGCGCGATCTCCCCGCCGGCCTGTTCGACCTCGGACTCGCGGTAGGCGACGTCACCTACCTCGACGTCGAACATGTGGATCTTGCGGTAGATCGCGCGCTGCACGCCGTCGGGCCCGAACATCACCGAGGTGTTGGCGAGCTTGTCCCACTCCGGGACGACCTCGGGGACGCTGCCGGCGACCAGGAAGATGCCGAGCTCGCGCGCCCACCTCGACGCGGCCGTCAGGGCGGGACCGTCGAGCGGCTCCGCGCAGGAGCGGATCGCCTCCGGCGGGCCCAGGACCGTCCACTTCTCGGGCAAGACGACGAGCTCCGCGCCACCGGCCGCCGCCCCGCGCACGAGGCGCTCGGCAACCTCCAGGTTGCGGTCATATTCGTCCGTGGAGTTGAGCTGTACTGCGGCGGCGCGCATTGATCTGTGGGCGCGGCCCGGTCATCTGGTGCGCACCCGGGTTCGGCTGACTGACCAGTCAATCTAGCGGCCGCACCCCACGGATGCGTCCCGTTGTCTGAGCCCAGGCACGTGGCGCGTCTCCGATGGCGAAATCGTTGGAAACGCGAGAGGCGTGCTCCGCAGACCGCTGCCACCCCCGAGGACCGCTTTCGAGTCTGCCAGCTGACGGAGGAGGTCCTGGCGGGCGTCAGGGACCGACGGCGGCTCCCACACGGAATCCGATGGGAACGGCGACGGGCACGGGCGCGGCAACGGGAGCGGAGACGCCGGGCCTGCATAGGATGCGCTCATGCGGGCGCTGGTCACTGGGGCCACCGGGAAGGTCGGCCACGCGATCGCCTCGGCCCTGCTCGAGCGTGGAGATCAGGTGCGGGCGCTGGTCCGGGACCCGAAGCGTGCGGGCAGCGTCCTGCCGGCCGGGATCGAGCCGACCCGCGGCGACGTCACCGACGCCGAGAGCCTCGCCACGGCGGTCGAGGGCTGCGAGCTGGTCTTCAACTCGATGGGCCTGCCCGAGCAGTGGGTCAAGGACGAGGCCATCTTCGACCAGGTGAATGCGATCGGCAGCCGCCAGCTGGCGAGCGCCGCCAAGCGTGCGGGGGTCCGCCGCTTCGTCCACACCTCGACGCATGACGTCTTCCACGCGGAGACCGGCGGGCGCTTCGACGAGACGATGCTCGCCGACTACCCGAAGGGGACCGCGTACGAGCGATCGAAGCAGCACGCGGAGGAGCTGGTGCTCGCCGAGCGCGACGGCATGGAGGTGGTGATCCTCAATCCATCCGGCGTCTACGGCCCAACCCCGTCGGCGACGCCATCGTTCGAGACCGGGCTCTTCGATCCGGTCGTCCGCAAGCGGCTGCCGGCGGTGCCTCCGGGCGGCACCGGCTACGCGTTCGTCGAGGGCGTCGCCGCGGGGCACCTGCTCGGGGCCGAGAAGGGAAAGGACGGCGAGCGCTACATCCTGGCCGACGGCTACGCCAGCTTCCGCGAGATCGCCGAGACGGTCCGCGAGGTCGCGGGCAGGGGCCGCGTACCGCCGGTGATGCCGGTCCCCGTCGCCAAAGCGGTGGCCGGAGTCGGCGCCGGCATCTCCAGGGTCATCCGGCGCCCACCGCTGCTGCCCCGTGGTCAGCTCACCTACTTCCTCTGGCAGGCTCGCCCGGACTCCTCGAGGGCACAGCGGGAGCTGGGCTGGCAGACCACCCCCCTGGAGGAAGGCGTCCGCGAGACGCTCGCCGCCATGGGCTTGCTCGAGCCGTAGCGCCGCCGCGCTCGGCTTCCAGTCCGAGCTCGACGCGATCGAGAGGGATCGCGGAGAGGCGCGGGTCGAAGCGTCCTAGCGCGCCTGGCCAAGCCGGCCGACGCCGGGGACGAAGCGGCCGACCTGGGACGCGTAGGCACGGTACGCGTCTCCGTGGGAGCGGATCAGGTACGGCTCCTCGACCACGCGGACCTGGAGTTCGAGGCCGAGCGCGATCGCGACGACGGCCGCGAACCCGAGCCAGGTGGGGACCATCAGGGCGAAGCCGGTCCAGCCCACGATCATCGCCGTGTAGATCGGGTTGCGGCAGATCGAGAACCAGCCTCCGGTGATCAGGTCGGTGCGCTCCTCATCGCTGACGCCGATCCGCCAGGATTGCCCCATGCCGAGCTGGGCGGCGAAGACGGCGAGGCCGCCGCTCGCCGCCATGGCGATGCCGAGGGCATGCACCGCGTCGACGTCGATCGCGTCGAACGGATCGAGGGAGTCCTGCATGACCAGGATCGCGGACCCCACCCCCATCGCCATCCCGCCGACGAAGAGGATCCCGCTGAGCCACTCGAGCGGCCCGGCCCCGTGGCGCAGGCCGATCACGCCGGTTGTGCCCGTGCGGCGCAGCTGAATCGCCACGCGCACGAAGAAGGTCAGCACCCCGAAGGCAACCAGCATCGCGATCGCGAGCTTCGCCACGGGGCCGCTTAGTCCGTGCGCCCCGCCTCGCTGCCATTCGAGTCCGGCTCGGAGCCGCGCCTGCGCTCGAGCTCGGCGACCAACGCCTTGGTGTGCATCGCGGCGAGCAGGTCGTTGAGCGGCTGATTGCCGGCCTCGATCAGCGCCATCGCCTCGTCCGGGTCCATCTCGCCGGCGAGGCGCTCCATCAGCACGTCGACCTCCTGCTTGACGAGGGCCCCCATCGCGTCCTTGTAGCGCAGGGTGTCGTAGACGGTGAAGCCGATCCGCTCCTCGTACCCGCCGGCGCGGAAGCGGCTGATCGCCTCGACGATGCGCAGGTCGCTCGGCGAGTAGCCGTCGCCGTCCGGGGTGAGGACACCCAGCTCGGCGAGGCGGTCGAGCACGTCCTGCGGGATGTCGTAGCGATGGCGCACCTCCGCGGCGCTCACCCGCTCGCTCTCCCCGGCCAGCGCGTGCTCGAGCAGCTTGTCGCCCAGCTCGATCAGGGCCTTGGCGCGGTCAGGGTCCTCCTCCAGCAGGTCCTTGATCACCCGGAGCGGCATGTAGCGCTCCTCCTGGAGCTGCTTGATCATCTTGATCCGCTCGACGAACTCGGCGGGGTAATAGGCCATGTTCCGCGAGGTCTTGACCGGCTCCGGGAGCAGGCCCTCGCGCAAGTAGTGCTTGATCGTGGCGGCGGAGACACCCGACGCCCGCGCCAGCTCGCCCATGCGGAGCATCTCCTCGTTCTTGGGCTTGGCCTTCGCGGCGCTCATGCCAGGAAGGGCTCCTGCCTCGTATCACGGGTCGCGCCGTCGCGCGCCCTCGCATGATCGTCGGGGCCCTTCGCGGCGCCGGACTCCTCCATCGCCTCGATCTCCTCGGCCGAGTACCCACTCTCGCCGAGCATCTCGGCGGTGTGCTCGCCGAGCGCGGGTGCCGACCGCTCGATGCTCGCCGGCGTCCGCGAGAGCTTGATCGGGAAGCCCAGCTGCTTGATCTCGCCGAGCTCGGGCTGCTCGTAGGTCACGGTCATCTCCCGCTCCCGGACGAGCTCGGACTCCAGCGCCTCGTCGAGGTCGAGGATCGGCTCGATCATCGCGTCATGCTCGTCGTTGAAGGCCTTCCACTCGCCGCGGGTCTTGGTCCTGAAGATCTCGGAGACCTCTCGGTGGGCTTCGGACCCGGGCTTCTCGAACTGCTTCTCGATCATGTCGTCGCGGCCGACCCCGCGGCAGAACGCCTGCCAGAACTTGGGCTCGAGCGCGCCGCAAGTGACCCAGCCGTCCGAGGCCTCATACGGCCGGTAACAGATGATCCCGCCCGAGAGCATGATGTTGCCCCTCTCGGGGACCTCTCCTGAGCCGAAGTAGCGGGCCGCCTCCATCACGAGCCATGAGAGGGAGCCGTCGGTCATCGAGATGTCGACCATCTGGCCCTGCCCGCTGCGTCGCGCCTCCTGCAGCGCGGCGAGGATCCCGACGGCGGCCATCAGGCCGCCGCCGCCGAGGTCGGCGATCTGCGCCCCCGATTGGATCGGGGGGCCGCCGGCCTCGCCGGTCAGCCCGAGGATTCCGTTCAGTCCCAGGTAGTTCATGTCGTGCCCGGCCCGGTCGCGATTCGGGCCGTCCTGCCCGTAGCCGGTGATCGGGCAGTAGACGAGCGCCGGGTTCGCCTGCAGGAGCACCTCGAAGCCGACCCCGAGCTTGTCGAGCACGCCCGGGCGGAAGCTCTCGACGAGGACGTCGGCTGACTCGGCGAGCTTCAGCAGCGCCTGACGGCCCAGCTCCTGCTTCAAGTCGAGGCGGATCGAGCGCTTGTTGCGGTTCAGCGCCAGATAGATCGCCGAACGGGTGCCGAGCGGCGTCTGTTCGTCGGAGCCGTAGTAGGGAGGCGCCCAGCGGACGTAGTCGCCCTTCCCCGTGTCCTCGACCTTGATCACGTCGGCTCCCAGGTCGGCGAGGAGCAGCGTGCAGAACCCGCCGGGCAGGAGGCGCGTCAGGTCGAGGATCCTGACGTCGGAGAGCGGCCGCTCGCTCATTGGATCTCCACCGGGCAGCACCCGAGCGCGGCGGAGCCGTCGAGCGTCTCGCCCGCGACCCTGATCGTGTGAGCCCGCAGATCCCCCTTGCGGCCGGTCCAAGTGAGGGTGGGGTGGTGCATGGTGATCTCGGGAGCCTCGGTCGTCACGCCGCGGCCCCCTCACGCTTCGGCACGCCGAGCATCTCGCGCGCCTCGGCCACGGTCGCCGCACGGCGCCCCACGTCCTCCGCCATCTGACGGACCTTCGCGATCAGCTCGCCGTTCGACTTCGCCATCTCGCCGTTCGGCAGGTAGAGGTTGTCCTCGAGGCCGGCCCGGACGTTCCCGCCGAGCACCAGCGCGGAGCCGAGCAGCTTCCACTGGTCGCGCGAGATCCCGATCACCTGCCAGGCGTTGGGGCCCTCCGCTCCGCCCGGGATCTGTTCCGACATCAGCGCGACATTGCGGGCGTTCGGGCGGATGCCGCCATGGACCCCCATCACCAGCGAGATCTGGAGCGGCGGCTCGAGCAGGCCCATGTCGATCAGCGGGTCGAGGTTCGCGACGTGCCCGGCGTCGAAGCACTCGTGTTCCGGCTTGATCCCGAGCTCCCGCATCGCCGTGAGGAACTCGATGATCGTGTCGAAGCTGTTCTCGAAGACCGCCTTGAAGACGAAGTCCTTGCGCCGGCGGGAGTACTTCGCGTAGTTCATCGAGCTCATGTTCAGAGCGGCGACATCCGGCCTGAGCTCGCGCAGGTAGGCGATCCGCTTCTCGATCGGGACCCCGATCGCGCCGGTCGAGTAGTTGATGATCACGTCGTCGACCTCGGCCTTGATGGCCTCGGTGATCGCGCGAAAGTCCTCGATCTCGTAGGAGGGGGTGCCGTCGGGTGTCCGGGCGTGAATGTGGATCTGCGAGCCTCCCTCGTCGACGATCCGTCGCGCCTCGGCCGCGTACTCCTCCGGCGTGTACGGGATCGCCGGGCACTGGTCGCGGTTCGCGATCGCCCCGGAGATCGAACAGCTGATGATCACCGGATCCTCGAAGCGGCTCATCGCCCTCCCACCTCCAGGTTCGGGGCCGCGCCGCGAACGGCCTCATCGACGTTGAGCTTCTCGAGCAGGGCGACGTGGACGCGGACCGGGGTCTCTCGGGAGCAGCCAAAGGCCTCGACCACCTGTCCGTCGAAGGTGAGCACGCCACGCCCGCTGATCACCTGCTTGGGCTCGCTCACACCGGCATCACTCCGTGCTTCCTCCAGGGCCGGTCGACGCGCTTGCCCGCGGCCATCCGCAGGGCCCGGATGATCGTCGGGCGAGTCTCCCGCGGGTCGATGATGTCGTCGATCATCGCGTTGCCCGCCGCGATGTACGGGTCGATCTGCTTGCGAACGGCCTGGAGCATCTGCTCGCGGGTCGCCTCCGGGTCGTCGGACGCCTCGATCGCCGAGCGGCCGATGATGTTGACCGCGCCCTCCGCGCCCATCACCGAGATCTCCGCGGACGGCCAGGCGACGATCAGGTCGGGCTCGTACGCCTTGCCGTTCATCACGTAATAGCCGGCGCCGTACGCCTTGCGGACGACGACGGTCACCTTGGGCACGGTCGCGCGCGAGACCGCGTAGAGCATCTTGGCGCCGTGGCGGATGATCCCCGCGTGCTCGACCTTCGAGCCGACCATGAAGCCCGGGACGTCCTGCAGGAAGACCAGCGGGATGTTGAAGGCGTCGCAGAGGTTGATGAAGCGCGCCGCCTTGTCGGCGGAGTCGTTCTCGAGGATCCCGCCGAGCTGCTTGGGCTGGTTGGCGACGATGCCGACCGGCTGGCCGCCGAACCGCGCCAGGCAGGTGATGATCGTCTTCGCGAACTTCGGCTTGATGTCGAAGATCTCGCCGTCGTCGGTGATCTCGCGGATCAGGTCGTACATGTCGTACGGGTGACGCGGCGACTCCGGAACGATGTCGAGCAGCTTCTCCGACATGCGGTCCTCCGGATCGGTCGCCTCGCGAACCGGGGGGCGCTCCTCGCAGTTGGGCGGGAAGTAGGAGAGGTAATCCTTGACGACCTGGATGCACGCCTGGTCGTCCTTCACCTCGAGGTCTCCTACACCGGACTTGCGGCAGTGGACCTTGGCGCCGCCGAGGTCCTCCATCGAGATGTCCTCGCCCGTGACCGCCTTCGTCAGGTGCGGCCCGGCGAGCGCCATGGCGCCCTGCCCGACCACCATCGGGACGAAGTCGGAGAGCGCGGGGATGTAGGCGGTGCCGGCCGCGCACGGACCGAGCATGGCAGCGACCATCGGGATCACCCCCGACATCACGACCTCCTCCTGGAAGAGGTGCCCAGAGCCGGCGAACAACGAGCCGGCCGCCTCCTGGATGCGGGCGCCCGCGGAGTCGAGCAGCCAGATGAAGGGCATCCGCTTGCTGAGCGCCATCTCCCGGAGGCGCGCGACCTTGAGCTCGCCGGTCATCCCCATCGAGCCGGCCATCACGGTGAAGTCGTAGGCCGCGATGCAGCAGCGGCGGCCGTCCACGTCGCCCCAGCCGGTGATCACGCCGTCCGCGGGCGCGTCGCGGCCCTCCATGTTGCGCTGGGAGAAATGGGGACGGCCGTGGATGCCCATCTCGACGAAGGTGCCCGCGTCGCAGAGCAGGTCGATGCGCTCCCGCGCGGTGAGCTTGCCCCGCTCGTGCTGGACGGCGATCTTCTCCTCGCCGCCGCCGAGCTTCGCCTTCTCCCTCCTGGCGTGAACGTCCTCGGTGAGGGCCTTCATGCCGGTCCCCTCCCCACCCTCGACCTTGTCCGGGGCCTCCGGAGCCTCGCCCTTGTGCTCGGCCGGGTTCTTGGTCTCGTCCTTGGTGGCCATCAGTGCCCCTTCCAGTTGGGGGATCGCTTCTCGAAGAAGGCGGCGACGCCCTCCTTGACGTCCTCGGTCGAGAAGGTGAGAGAGAGCTGCGAGCGCAGGTACTCCAGGGCGTCGTCGATCGCCATGTCCTGCTGGCGGTACATCGCGTCGTGGCCCAGCCGCATCAGCACCGGGCTCTTCGAGGCGAGCTTCTGTGCCCACTCGTCTACCGCGGGTTCGAATTCCCCGGCCGACACGACCTTGTTGGCGAGCCCGTACTCGACGGCCTGTTCGGCCGAGATCTGCTCGCCGAGCAGCATCATCTCGTTGACCTTCTTCCGCGGGACGTTGCGGTAGATGATCGACATGATCATGTAGGGGAACGCCCCCACGTTGATCTCCGGGGTGCCGAAGCGCGCCCCCTCCTTCGCGATCAGCAGATCGCAGGAGAGCGCCAGCCCCATGCCCCCCGCCAGCACGTGGCCGTTGGCGGCGCAGAGGGAGGGCTTGCCGAGCCGCGGCATCAGCCTGAAGAACTCGAGGAAGAGGTCCGAGGCGAAGTGCTTGTCGACGAGCGGTGAGTCGGCGGCGAATCCGCCAAGATCAGCCCCGGCGCAGAAGACCTTGTCACCGGCGCCGGTGAGGACCACGGCGCGCACTGCGTCGTCGTCCCGGGCGCTCTTCATCGCGTCGACCAGACCCGAGAGGAGCTCCCCGTTCAGGGCGTTACGCTGGTCGGGACGGTTGAGCGTCGCCGTCGCCACACCGTCCTTGACCTCGTAGAGCAGCTCCTCCGCCATCGCCGGCCACCCTAGTGGATCTGGCGCTCAATGGGAAGTGTTACGTCCTACTGCTTACTCAATGGTCCAGATTTCCCGCATCAGGGTGCCGACTACTGCACTAGCCAGCCAGCCAACTGGCCGGGACCGCGCATAGGATCGCCGCCGTGCGGAGACTGGGGCACGTTGCCTATCGCAGGAGGAGATCTCTGTTGCTGGCGGCGGGAATCGTCGCCGTCGTCAGCGTGCTCGGAGGCAGGCCGGTGTTCGACAAGGTCAAGCGGTTCGGCTTCGAGGATCCGAGCTCGGACAGCTCCCGCGCCTACAAGGAGCTGCGCGATGCGACAGGGGAGCGCCCGGTGCCCGAGGTCGAGCTGCTGGTGGAGCCGGCGGCCGGGAACCCGGGCCCCGCCGCGACGCGCGCCGCAGCGCGGCTGCGGACCATCCAGGGCATCCGGCGGGTCGTGACGCCGACGACGGACCGGCGACTGATCTCGGACGACGGAAGGGCGGCACTGGTCCTCGGGTTCATCTCAGCCGACGTCACCGACATCTCCGAGGTCGGCGCCAGGGTCCGGGATCGCTTCTCCAGTTACCCGGGCGTGGAGGTCGGAGGGACGGCGGTCACCGTCGACGAGCTCACCAAGACCACCCGGGAAAATCTCCAGAGGATCGAGCTCTACGCCCTGCCGCTGCTCCTGCTTCTCTCGCTGCTCGTCTTCCGCGGGCTCGTTGCCGCGCTCCTGCCAGTCGTGGTCGGCGGGCTCTCCATCCTCACCACGCTGCTGCTGCTCAACGCCTTGACGGCCGTAGTCGACATCGACGCGTTCGCGATCAACATCGTCACGGGGCTGGGGCTCGGCCTCGCGATCGACTACAGCCTCTTCTTGGTGACGCGCTTCAGGGAGGAGCTCGAGACCAAGGAGACGATCGAGGCGACCCTGACCGCCACCACCGCCGCGGTCGGCAGGATGGTCGTCTTCAGCGGCCTGACCGTGGCGGTCTCGCTGATCTCGCTCTGCATCTTCCCCCAGCGCTTCCTCTACTCCATCGGGATCGGGGGAGCGCTGGTCGCCCTCTCCTCCGCGGCCGTCTGCCTCCTTTTCCTTCCTCCGCTGCTCGCCGTGCTCGGACGGAGGGTGAACGCGCTGGCGCCGCCGGCCCTGCAGCGAACCCCGAGTGGCCGGCGCTGGTTCGCCCTGGCCCGCTTCGTCCTCACCCACCCGGTGAGCGTCGCTATCTGCGCGGTCGCCGTCATGCTCATCGTGGCCGGGCCCTTCCTGCGGGTGGAGCTGACCCAGGCCAACGCCAAGATCCTGCCCGCGGACGCGAGCGCCCGGCAGGTGGACGACAAGGTGGAGGCGCGATTCACGTCCAATCCCGCAGATCGGATCGTCGTCGTCACTCCGAATCGCAGGAGCGCGGCTGCCGCCGTACGCAGCCTCACCGGAGAGAGCGCGATCGCCGGGGTCGACAGGCGCGAACGGGTCACCCCCCGACTGTTCCGGGTGGACGCCCAGCTCGCGGCCGGGCCCTACTCGGATGCCGCGCTTGCGACGGTGCGGCGGGCGCGATCGGAGCGCTGGGCGAGGAATGCCCTGATCGGCGGACCGCCCGCCGAGCTGGTCGACCAGCGGCACAGCCTGGGCGCGCACCTGCCCCGGGCCCTCGCGTTCATCGTCCTCTCCACCGCCCTGATCCTGTTCCTGATGACCGGCTCGGTGGTTCTGCCTCTGGTGGCCCTGGCGATGAACACGCTCACCGTCAGCGTCGCCTTCGGGGTGCTCGTCTTCGTCTTCCAGGACGGCCGCTTCGAGGACCTCCTCAACTACACGAGCCAGGGAGCGCTCGACACCTCGATGCCCATCCTCCTGTTCGCCGTCGCCTTCGGGCTCTCCACCGACTATGGCGTCTTCCTGCTGCAGCGCATCGGTGAGACACGCGGGCGAACCGACACCGAGGACGCCGCGATCGCGTCGGGCCTCACTTCCAGCGGGCGCGTGATCACGGCCGCCGCCCTGCTGTTCGCTGTGGCGATGGGCGCCTTCGTCTTCTCGGATCTGATCTACGTCAAGGAGGTCGCGGTGGGCGCCGCCGTCGCGGTGCTCGTCGACGCGACCATCGTGCGGGCGTTTCTCTTCCCCGCCGTGCTCGGCCTGCTCCAGGAGCGGGCGTGGTGGTCGCCGAGGTGGCTGGCGCGCTTCGCGCGCCCCGAGTTCAGCTGACGGGGAGGCCGGCGCGCTCGACGGCGTGCAGGAACGCCTCGACCACCACGGACGAGAACTGCGTGCCGGAGCCGCGCAGGAGCTCCTCGCGGGCCCGGTCGGCTCCGATCGACTGGCGGTAGACGCGGTCGCTGGTCATCGCCTCGTAGGCATCGCCGACCGAGAGAATGGACGCCTCGATCGGGATCTCGTCGCCGGAGAGCCCCTTCGGATAGCCGCTGCCGTCGGGCCGCTCGTGGTGGGCGAGTATCCAGCCCCGCACATCGTCGAGCTCGCTGCTCGACAGCATCCGCGCGCCCAGCTCGGGATGCCGCTTCATCTGGTCCATCTCCTCCGCGGTCAGCCCACCCGGCTTGCAGAGAATGGAGTCCGGCACGCCGATCTTGCCGATGTCATGGAGAATGCCCGCCAGTCTGAGGCGCTCGACGCGGTCCTCGTCGAAGCCGAGCTCGCGGGCCATCATCTCGCAGAGGCGGCCGACCGTCTGGCTGTGCTTGGCGGTGCCCGAGTCGCGCTGGTCCAGCGCCTCCGCCAAGCTGAGCACCGTCGCGAGGTGGGCCTGGGTCTCCACGTTCCGGCGGCCGTTGACCGCACCGAGGACGTTGGTCACCTCCGGGCTGTAAATGACGGCGCGATCGCGTCCGAGCGCCTTCGCGGCGTGCAGGGCGCGGTCGGCGGCGCCGGCCAGCGTGGCTCGGTCCTCGCCGTGATCGGGGAAGACGGCCACACCGGCCGAGGCGCTCAGGTGGACGCCCGGGGCCGCGGAGATCGCGCGGATCTTGTCGAGCAGCTCCTCGGCGAACAGGAAGGCCTGATGCTGGCTGGTCTCCGGGAGCACGATCGCGAACTCCTCGCCGCCCGACCGGGACACGAAGTCCATGCGGCGGGACGCTTCGTCGAGGAGGGACGAGACACGCCGGAGAGTCCGGTCGCCGGCGGAGAGCCCGAGGGTCTCGTTGACCCGCTTGAAGCGGTCGAGGTCGAGGACGACGAGGCTGACCGGCCGCCACTCGGGCTGGGCGCGGTCCAGCTCGCTGCCGAGGACCTCGTGGAGGGCGACGCGATTCGGCAGCCCAGTCAGCGGATCGGTCCGAGCCGCATCGGTCAAGCGGCCGAGCAGCCGTTCCACCCGTCCCCGCAGATAGGTGAGCAGCGTGGCTGCGGTGACCAGCGTTCCCACCGTGATCACGAGGTGGTGGACGACGACGTGCGTCCCGCCGGGCGGATCGATCGGCGTGGTCGCGATGACCACGGCGTAGTTGACGAGCGTCCAGATGACGTTCGCGCCCGCGTCCCTGTTGCTGATCGGGAAGTAGAAGACGTAGAGGCCGACCCAGACGTAGAAGAGGGCATAGCCGCTCGTCGCGTCGCCGCTGAAATGAACCGCGACCGAGGTCATCACGGTCGCCAAGGCGGGCCCGAGGCGGAGGAACCAGAACGGGATGCGGCCGGCGGTGCGGAACATCCAGGCGGCCCAGATCAGGGCCGTCACGTCCACCGCGAGGATCGCCGGGACGTTGAAGTAGGCGGGATGCGGGAGCAGGACCCCGAGCGCCCCGATCAGCGCCGCGCCTGCGCCGAGATACGCCTGTGCCAGGGCGATCGGCCGAGCGGCGGCTGGACCGGCCAGCAGCTCCTGCGGCTGGTGTGACCGCAGACGCCGGTCAGTCAGGCGATCCCGTGCCCGCTTGGCATCGGGATCCGTCAGTACTCCTCCCACTGCTGCTACAAGCCCCATCGGTCCCTGAAGAGTTTCGGCGCAGATTGGACGTTTTTCGAGCGGACTATTCGGTACCGAACATATTCACCGACTTTCGGGGAGTCATTTCGCGCCTGGAGCCCCGAGGCCCTTTTGGGCGGGAGCGCCCAGTCGGCGCTGCGTCTAGCCCTGAGGCGCCATCACATGCGGGGCGCGGCGGCGGAAGCGCCGCGTACCGAGCGCGCTCTGCGGCGGCACTAGATCCTCTACGACCACGGCCGCTCCGCTCTCGGGCGCGAAGGTGAACCGCTTGCGCGTCACGCCCTCGTTGGAGCGGCCAACCGGTCGTAGGCGGGCGCTGGCAAGGACCTGGGTGAGGACGACCTTCATCTCAAGCTCGGCGAAGCGCGCCCCGAGGCAGCGGCGAATGCCGCCGCCGAACGGGATCCATGCGGCGCCGTCCGGCGTTCCGTCGAGGAAGCGCTCGGGCCGGAACCGCTCGGGCTCCGGGTACGTCTCGGGATCGTTGTGAACGAGATAGATGGAGACCATCAGCGTCGACCCCGCGGGGATCAGGTAGCCGTCGAGCTCGATGGCCTCGGACACGTGCCGCGCGACCACCGGAACGACCGGCCGTGCCCGCAGCGTCTCCTTGACCACGGCGTCAAGGTAGGCGTCGTCCTTGCCGTCCTCGATCTCCGCGACCAGGCGGTCGAGCTGCTCGGGCGAGCGGAGCAGCCTCTCGAGAGCCCAGGCGCATCCGCTCGTGGTGGTCTCGTAGCCGGCCATGATCATCGTCAGGACCTCGTCGCGGACCTCGCGATCGCCCAGCGGCGTTCCGTCCTCGTGCTCGGCGCGCAGCAGAAGGGACAGTGAGTCCTCGCGGAACTGGGTCATCGGATCCATGCGCCGTTCGGCGATCGTCTCGAAGAGGACCGCGTCGATCTTGTCGATCACCCGCATCAGCCGCGCGTAGGGCGAGCCGCCGGCCATCTCCCGGCGGAACCAGGGCAGCAGCGTGAACGGCGAGTCGCAGCGATCCATCATCTCCGGTATCAGCCGGCGCAGCTCGGCGTGGGAGTCGTCGGAGTGCTCCCCGAAGACCACCCGCATGATGGACGCGAACGAGATCGCCTCCATCTCGTCGTGCAGCTTGAGCTTCTGCCCCGGCCGCCAGTTCGCGAGCCGCTTCTCGGCGATCTCGCGCACGTGGTCGATGAACTCGGCGGCGTGGGACGCCCCGAAGCCCGGCAGCAGGATCCGGCGCTGGCGCATGTGCGCGTCGCCGTCGAGCAGGAGGATCGAGTTGGACCCAACGACCGGCCGGAAGATGCCATTGCTGTCGCCGGCCCGCAGCACGTTGGGATCGCCGGCCAGCACCTGCTTGGCGAGCCGGGGCTCGGCGACCACGGTGACGTCGTGCGCCGGGCCGAGCCGCATCGAGAAGATCGGGCCGTAGCGGCGGCGGCAGCGCTCCATCAGCTCGATCGGCTTGAACATCCACTGCGAGGTCTGCATCCAGGCGGGCGTCCGGGGGCCGGGCGGCGATCCTCTCCGAGGCTGGGCCTCGCTGCTCGACTCCGTGCTCCCCCCAAGGCGAGCGGCTGCGGGTGGGGCGTCCACGCGCATCTCCCTCTTCGAACGTTCGGCCAGCCGACTCTACGGGCGACCCCGGACGAATACATCATCATAATCCGGTACTTCCTCAGCAGTATTCCGCATGATTATCGGTTGCAGTAGGAAGTAGGAAGTCCTACTATTCACTCTCCGGATGGCGCCGGACGCGCCTTCCTCTTTCAAGCCTGCCGACAAGGAGAACCAGCAGTGGCCACCGCGACGTCCAGCGTCATCAAGCCCGACTACGGCTCCGGCAAGGGCCGGCACTTCATCTTCACCGACGAGCACGAGGAGCTGCGCGAGTCGATGAAGAGCTGGGTGCTCAAGGAGCTCACCCCGCACCGCTTCGAGTGGGAGGAGAACCTCTGGCCCGACTCGGTCCTGCACCGCGCCGGCGAGCTCGGCTACATCGGCCTCTGCTACCCCGAGGAGTACGGCGGCCAGGGCGGCGACTACTACTACTCGCTGGTTCGCGCGGACGCGATGAGCTATTCGGGCTGTGGCGGCCTCAACATGGGGATGGCGGTCCACACCGACATGGCCACACCGCCGATCCATCTGCTCGGCACCGAGGACCAGAAGCAGCGCTACCTGGTCCCCTCGATCAAAGGCGAGCTGATCAGCGCCCTCGGCATCACCGAGCCGGGCGCCGGCTCGGACGTCGCCGGGATCCGCACCACCGCCAAGCGCGACGGCGACGAGTACGTGATCAACGGCTCCAAGACCTTCATCACCAACGGGCTGCGGGCCAACTACATCGTGCTGGTGACCAAGACCGATCCCGACGCGGGCCACGACGGGATCACCCTGTTCATCGTCGACATCCGCGACCCGGAGGGCAAGGAGGTCGAGGGATTCAGCGTCTCCCGCAAGCTGGAGAAGATGGGGATGCACGCCTCCGACACCGGCGAGCTCTCCTTCCAGGACGTCCGTGTGCCTGCGGAGAACATGCTCGGCCAGGAGGGCAAGGGCTTCTACCACATCTCCTGGGAACTCCAGGGAGAGCGCCTGGTGGCCGCGATCGGCTGTGTCTCCGGCGCCGAGCGGGTCTTCGAGCGGACCCTCGAGTACGCCAAGGAGCGCGAGGCGTTCGGGCGCCCGATCGGCCGCTTCCAGGCCATTCGCCACAAGTTCGCCGAGATGTCGGTGAAGATCGAGGCGGCCAAGCAGATGGTCTACGCGACGGCGTGGCGCTTCGGCAACGGCGAGTACCCCGTCCGCGAGATCACCCAGGCGAAGCTCTACGCCTCACGCGTGATCGAGGAGGTTGCCGACGACTGCATCCAGGTCCACGGCGGCTACGGCTACATGAAGGAGTACGAGGTCGAGCGCGCCTACCGCGACTCGCGCCTCAACCGGATCGGCGCCGGCACCGACGAGGTCATGCTCGAGGTGATCGGGCGCAGCTACGGGCTCTAGGCCTTGGCCGCAATCGGCCCGGGGGTCGAGCTCTCGTACCCCCAGGGCGACAGGTCCTTGACCTGGCGAACCTCGATCGCGCCCGCGCCCATCGGCACCTGCTTCCCCCAGCCGATCGCCTCCTCGAGGCTCTCGCAGTCGAGCAGGCAGAAGCCACCCAGCTGCTCCTTGGTCTCCGCGAAGGGCCCATCGGTGATGCTGTGCTCGCCGCCGTCCGCGACGCGGATCGTCTTCGCCTCGCTGGGATGCTCGAGCGGGTCACAGGCGATCAGAACCCCGGCCTCGATCGCCTCCCGGTCGAAGGCGGTCCAGGCGTCCATCGCGGCCTTCATCTCCTCCTCGCTGGCGTCGTACATCCGGTCCTGGTCGCGGACGAACGTGAGCAGGTACTTCATCGTCTTCCTCCTGATCTCGAGCGGCGCCTGTCGCCGCATTCACCCTAACGACGAATCGATCGGGCCGGGATCGACAGACCGCGACGGGATATAACGACTCCGGCATGAGCAACCTCGACCACATCCGCTCCTACTACGAGGCGCTGAACACCGGGGACGTCGAGCTGATCGACTCGCACTTCACGGACGACGCGGTCCACTACTACACGCGGCTCGGGCCACACCGAGGGCGCGAGATCGCGGAGAACGCGAAGTGGGGCGTCGAGACGGTCGACGGCCAGTGGCGGCTGGAGCACGGCATCGAATCGGGTGACGAGGCCGTGATCGAGTGGACGATGACCTGGCGGGACCCGAAGTCGGGCGAGAAGCGGCTCAACCGCGGTACGGAGTGGTTCCGGCTCCGCGACGGCAAGATCTGCGAGGTGCGCGCCTACCACCACGGGGACCGCAAGAACCCGCAGGGTGACCTGCTCGGCTTCGACCACTCCGGGCGCGGATACACGACGATGGACGACTGGAGCCCGCCATCGCCGTCATAAGGGACACCGGTCAGCGCTCGCAGCTCCCGCCGTTCGGCGAGGAGCACGAGGAGCTGCGGGAGTCGGTCCGCCGCTTCGTCACGAAGGAGATCGCCCCGCACGTCGACGAGTGGGAGGAGGCGCGCGAGTTCCCCCGCCACCTCTACCGGCGCTGCGGCGAGCTCGGTTTCCTCGGGCTCAAGTACGAGACCCGCTACGGAGGGCAGGGGGGCGACTACGTGCACGACGCCGTCTGGGTCGAGGAGCTCTCGGGCTCGGGAGGGAGCGGCGGGGTCGCGGCCGGCCTGGGCGCGCACGCCGAGATCGCGACGCCGCCGATCTGGAAGTTCGGCACCGAGGAGCAGAAGCAGCGCTGGCTGGTCCCCGGGATCAAGGGCGAGAAGATCGGGGCGCTGGGGATCACTGAGCCCGGAGCCGGGTCCGACGTCGCCTCGATCCGCACGACGGCCCGCAAGGTCGACGGGGGCTACGTCGTCAACGGCGCCAAGACCTTCATCACCAACGGAGTCCGAGCCGACTTCCTGGTCTGCGCTGTGAAGACCACCGAGGAGGGCGGCCACCACGGCATCTCGTTCCTCGTCCTCGAGCGCGACATGCCGGGCTACGAGGTCGTCTCCAAGCTGGAGAAGATGGGCTGGCACTCCTCCGACACCGGAGAGCTCTCCTTCACGGATGTCGAGGTCCCTGAGGAGAACCTGCTCGGCGAGGAGAACGGCGGCTTCTACCTGATCATGGCCAACTTCCAGTGGGAGCGGCTGACCATGGCACTCGGCGCGCTCGGAGGGATGCAGCGCGTCTTCGAGCAGACGCTCGACTACGCCAAGGAGCGAGAGGCCTTCGGCCGCCCGATCGGCCGTTTCCAGGTGATCCGCCACAAGTTCGCCGAGATGTCGACCAGGATCGAGGTCTCCCGAGCCCTCACCTACTCCTGCCTGCGCAAGTTCGCCGCAGGCGAGGACGCCATCCGCGAGGTGACCCAGGCGAAGCTCTTCACCCAGCGGGCGATGTGCGAGGTCGCGGACGAGGCGATCCAGATCCACGGCGGCTACGGCTACATGCGCGAGTACGGGGTCGAGCGCGCCTACCGCGACGCCCGCCTCGGCCCGATCGGCGGTGGCACGGACGAGGTGATGAAGGAGATCCTCGGCAAGCAGCTGGGGCTGTAGTCATTTGCAGGTGTTTCCTGGGTCTCCTCGCCCTCTGTGTAGTCAGGCGGACACGAAACGGACACATCTCGCGCGCGCCTGATCCGATCCTCGGCGGAGATCCGCTCGGACGGATCGAACTCATCGAAGACGTGTCCGTAGACGTCGAGGGTCATCGTCGGCGAGTGGCCGGCCTGCCGCTCTGGAACACCCTGCGCATGAAGTCGTAGGGCCCGCCGAGGCGAGTCTTGCGCGGCCCGGTGCTGCGCTCGGCATCGGCGGCGACCAGCGGGGTGATCCCGCGCTCCCGCAGCGAGTCGATGTGCTCGTTAGACCAGTAGCCGGCGTCGGCCAAGACCACCTCCGGGCGCTCCTTCACCCCTGCTTCGGCGAGCTCTCGCTCCGCCGCTTGCACCATCGGGGCGAGCTGGGCGAAGTCGAGGCCGTCGGGGGCGATCTCGGCGGCGACGATGATCTGGCGCTCCATGGTCACGGTCTGGGTGTTGTAGCCCTGCAGGTAGCCGCGGTAGGCCTTCATGTTCTTGGAGTCGGGGTCGGTGAGGTTGATCTTGCCCTCGGGTTGGGCGGGCGGTGTGTGTGGTTTCGGTGGGCCGCCGAAGCGGCGCCCGTCCTTCATCACCCCCGCGGGCGCGGTAGGCCTCATAGGCGCGGTTTGCCCGGCGCTCGGCCTGCCAGTCCTCGACCAGGCGCTCGCGGCAGAGCTCAAGCCGCTTTGCGCGGTCGCGCGGCACCGGCTCCTCCTTCGCGGCCCGCTCCCGCTCGAGCTCCTCCTTCGCCTCCCTGAGCCACTGCTTCCTTCCGTGCCGGGTGGTGAGCTGCTCGGGGAGCTCGTCGCCGCGGGCATCGCCGTAGCGCTCATCCTCGGCGGCGTCGATGCGCCCCGCCTCGGCGAGGATCTCGGCGGCGATCTGCTCGTAGCTTCGGGTGGCGTGGTTTGAGGCCGAGGCCTGGAGCTTGGTCCCGTCGACCGCGAGCACCCCCACCTCGACGAGTCCGGCCTTGGCGCAGAGGCCGAGCACCCCACCGAAGAGGTCGGCCAGGGCGTCTTGGTGGCGCACCCGGAAGCGAGCGATCGTCGCGTGGTCGGGGGCTTGATTGGCGCAGATCACCCGGAAGGCGACGTCCTCGCGGCAGCGCCGCTCGATCCCGCGTGAGCTTCGTTCCCCGACCGCGTAGGCGTAGGCGAGCAGGCCCACCATCATCTTCGGCTCGTGGGCGGCGGCACCGTGGCCGTCGGCGCGGTAGGCCGCGTAGAAGGGCTCGAGGTCGAGCTCCTCGATCGCCTCGATCACGAACCAGGCGAGGTGGTCCTCAGGCAGCCACTCGCGCAGGTCCGGGGGCAATAGCAGCGGTTGGTCTCTGTCGCAGCTGACGAAGTTCTGTGGCATGCCCGGATCGTCCAAAACGGCCCGGACAGCAGGGGGTTTATGCGACAGCCTCTATTGAAAGGAGCTGCTTTCGGGACGGCGCTCGCTTCTCGCGAGAGAAGCGAGATCCTGACGCGGCTACACCGCCGCGTGCAGACCGTGGGGTTTGGGCACGTTCGCGTGCTCACGCACGTAGCTCAGCGGGGTGATGTTCTGGTAGCGCCCGAACGCCCACAGGGTGAGGCGATCACGGCTGAAGCCGCGGACGAAAGCTCCGAGCAGGCGTGGGGGGATGCGGGGAACCATCCGCTGAGTGCGCAGCATCCAGCGGAACTTCCGTTCATGGGAAGCGGAAAAAGCCTCGTACTCCTGCAGCGCCTGCTCGCGGCTCCGCCGAGCCGCGATCACTTCGCGTAGCTGATTGCCGCAGGCGACGGCGAAGTACCATGCGGTGCGGATCCCCTCCGCAGTCGTCGGCAGGCAGTGGCCGGCGGAGTCGCCGACGAAGAACACACCGCGGCCCGTTGCCGCGCGCAGCTTGTGCGGGATCCAGTTGCCCTGGTAGCGCACCGCATCATGGTCGAGGTCCTGGGCCAAGCGCACGGTGGGCTCCTTGACGTGGTAGCGGGGATCGAAGGAGCCGACCCCCACCCGGACCTCGCCGCGGGCGGGGAAGCTCCAGCCGTAGCCGGCGGGAACGTAGGAGCGGTCTATCCAGATCTCGAGCTCCTCGGAGCCACCGTGGGGGTGGACCTCGAGACCGCGCGAGAGCGGGGCGTCGGGTGGCTGGTAGCCGTCGCCGAGCACGCGGCGCCAGCCAAGGCAGTCGACGACGAGCTGAGCGGAGAGGTCACCGCGGTCCGTCTCGATCCACACCGGGTCCGCAGGGCCGGGGTCCGGGCCGAGTCGACGAGTGACGGTGGCGGTCTCGAACTCGGCGTCGCACCCGGCCCAGAGCTCCGCACACAACGCCTCATAGTCGAAGGTGGCGTAGGGCAGCGGCATCAGCATGCGGCCCGTCCCGTGTGGCGTGTGGACGACTAACACTGGGAAGGTCTGACGGATCGAGTCGCCCAGGCCGAGCGCCTCCAGCCAGGCGACGGGCGCCGCGCAGGCCGAGGTCGGCCGCTCGCCGATCTCGTAGCGGTCGAGCACCAGCACCCGCGCGTCCGACCCCGCCACCTGCCGCGCGACCGCCAGCCCAGCGAAGCTGGCGCCGCAGACGATCACGTCGTAGTGGCCGCCGATGGGGGTGCGCTCGGCCCCGCGCTTCGTGAACCGCTTGGGCATGGGAAGAAGGTAATGGAAGCCAGGACGCACCGGTGAGATTGAATTCGGGATCGGGGCGATGCTGACGCACACGTCATTGAGGAACCGACGCATTCAGACCTGGACCGGCTCGGGCGGTGTGTAGAGGTGTGTGCGGCAGAGCGATACGAACCTCCGTTGAGACCATGCGCTTCTTTCGCGCGCAAGGCAGGCGCCTTGCGCGGAGCTCGGTCCGCTTCCCCTTCTCGTCGTTTTCGAGCTCGGGACACCGGTAGCTCGACACGCGGCAGGGGTCCGGGTTACATGCTCGCCCGCCAGGGAGCTGGAGAGACACGCGGGAGGAGGCGCAGGGGGGTTGAAAGGAAACCACCCATCGGACGTCGAGTTGGAGACCAAGCTCCGGCCCCTGCTCACCCTGCGAAAGGGACTCGCCCTTTTCTTCGCGCTGATCTCGGTTGCCTTGCTGGGGGTCCTACCCGCATCCGCGAGCGCCCACGAGATCGGCTTCGACCGCGCCTTCGGGGTCGACGTCGACCCCGGCGGCGGGGCGGGGTTCGAGAGCTGCACCACCGCGAGCGGCTGCCAGGCGGGGGCGCAGAGCGGCGCCGCCGGGGGGATGAACCAGCCGTTCGGCGTCGCCACCGACGCCCAGGGCAGGATCCTGGTCGCCGACAAGGGCAACGACCGGATCGACCGCTTCATCTCCTCGGCGCCCCCGCCCCCGCCATCCCCGGACACCACCGCGCCGACGATCGGCCTGGGGGGAAAGAAGGAGCAGAGGGGCTCGAAGCTCGTCAAGGTGACGGTGACGGTCGGCGAGGCTGCCACCATCGAGGGGGGCGGAACGGTGAAGGTGGCGCTGGTCGGGGGCTCGGCGAGCGCGGCGAAGTCGAAGAGGTTCAAGCTCAGGCCCGAGAGCGAGAGCCTCGCCGCGAACCAGAGCGCCACGCTGAAGCTTCGGCTGCCGAAGAGGGCGAGCAAGCTGGTCGGGCGGGCCCAGCGGAAGGGCAAGAAGGCGATCGCCAATGTGACGGTCACCGCGACCGACGCCACCGGCAACCAGGGCTCCGCGAAGCGGAAGGTGAAGCTGAAGCGATAGCCCCGCTCCGCTTGGGGCGGAGAGGCGGCGATCACACCGCTCGTGGAGTGACTTCCCCGGCGGACGCGCTGACTCGGCCGTCCATGGAGACGCCTCCTTTCGCGCGCGGTTGGAGCAGCGCTGGTTTCGGCGAGGAACGGCGCTTAGGCGGTTGCCCCGGCCCGCCGCTCAGCGTGCTCGTAGAGCGTTTCAGGCGCGATGTCGGCGTCGTTGGGCCAGACGATCGTTCCGGCCTCGCGATCCGCACGGAGCTTCTGGAAGAAGGCGGGGTCGCGCAGGGGCTCGAAAACGCCTCCCCGCCCGGGGAGGTACGAGAGATCGACATCGGCTGCGGTGCCGTCCTCGAAGCGGACATGGACCACGTAGCCGTCAAGTGACCTTGCCTCGATGAGTAGCGGCGTGCTGCGCATCGCAGCGATCGTAGATGCCAGGGACCGTACGTCACCGACCTCCAGCTTGCGGATCGATCCCGAGCTGACGGCAGATCTTTCTGGCAAGTCGCCAGTCGATCTCACGGTGCCGAGGGACCGCGCTGCGGGCGCCACCGGGCCCGGCCCAGCGCGAGTGGTTGGCTCCCTCGTCGATCTTCCGGCAACCCTGAGCGCGCAAGTGGCGCTCGAGGTCGCGGCGCTTCACCGAACGACGGTCAGCTCGACGGACTCGGCCTCGGCGGCTTCGGACTCCGGCTCGGGGCTGAGGAGCAGCTGAAGCGCATCGAGGACGTTCTCGCGTGCCTCCTCGCGAGTCTTCCCCTGGCTCATCGCTCCCGGGACGGCGGGGATCTGGGCGATCACCCAACCGTCGTCGCCCTGCTCGTACTCGATCCTCAGCCTCAGGTTCCCTTCCATCTCAGTGATGAGGCTACTGCCTCCCGTTCCCGGATCGGCAGAGAAACGGACACAAGACGGACACATCAGTCGGCCCAATCCCGATCACGACGGGTCATCCCCTTCCTCGTCGAACAAGCTCATTTGCAGCGGGTCCTTGCCCGATCGTGACCCGGCGTGATCGTCAGTGCCACCCTCGAAGGTGATGAAGGAGATCCTCGGCCGGCAGCTCGGGCTTTAGGGCGCCCTCCCGTCACACGGCGGTAGGTCAATTCGTCACAGAAGAGCGATGAGTTTGGGGCTAGATAGGGGTCATCCCCTATTGAACGTGCGGACCGCGGTGTCCATCCTGCGGCTTCCCGTTCGTCTACGGGATACGGAACAGAACAAACAGGAGGGAACCTCGTGGCATCACTGACGCGCTGGGTACTCGCACACAAGAAGACGGTCGTCATCTCATGGATCCTGCTGACGATCGCCGGGATCATGGCTGCCGGTCCAGCGAGCCGCGCGCTCAACCAGAAGTTCTCCGTGCCCAACAAGGAGGGATGGGAGACGAACCAGGCGATCGCCGCGAAGTACAACGGCACGGGCGGGGACACCTCTCCGCTGCTCCCGGTGGTGACGCTGCCCGCTAGTGAATCGGTCGACTCACCGCAGGTGAAGCGCGACCTCACAAAGCTCGACAACACCCTGGCCCACACCCTGCCGGGCTCGCGCGTCGCTTCCTACGCCTCGACCGGGGACCGAACCTTCGTCTCGGACGATGGGCACACGACCTTTGCGATCGTCTATCCGCGGCCCGATCCCAACTCAACCTTCGGCGACAACCCGCAGGCGGCGAAGGACGTGAAGGCCGCGGTTGCTGGCTCGACGGTGGGTGGGGCCCCGGTCCACGTGACCGGCTTCGACGCGCTCCAGCAATCGACCGGCGGCAGCGACGGCCCCGGCGTCTTCCTCGAGGCCCTGCTCGGAGGGCTGGGCGCGCTGATCGTGCTCAGCTTCGTGTTCGCGTCGTTCCTCGCGATCGTCCCGATCCTGATGGCGATCGCCTCGATCATGACCACCTTCCTGCTCCTGCTCGGCCTGACCGAGTTCACCGACGTCTCTCCGATCGTCCAGTTCCTGGTCGCTCTGGTCGGACTCGGCGTGGCGATCGACTACTCGCTGCTGGTGGTCTCGCGCTGGCGCGAGGAGCGCTCGCATGGCCGCAGCGGGGACGAGGCCGTACAGCGGGCGATGGAGACGGCCGGGCGGGCGGTGGTCTTCAGCGGCATCACCGTCGCGATCGGGTTGCTGGCGCTGATCGCACTGCCGCTTCCGTTCCTACGCTCGATGGGCTACGGCGGGATGCTGATCCCCCTGGTCTCCACCCTGGTCGCGATCACCCTCCTGCCGGTGATCCTGGCGAAGGCGGGAGCGCGCCTCGACTGGCCGCACCGGCGCACCGACGACAAGGCCTCTCGCGCCTGGACGCGATGGGCGCAGATAGTCTCTCGGCGGCGCTGGGTGGCAGCCGGAGCAGGCATGGCCGTCATCCTCGCGCTGGCCTTCGCCGCGACCAACCTGCAGCTGGGTGCCTCGGACGCCAACACGATCGCCAAGAAGGGCGACGCGGAGCAGGGTCTGAAGGCGCTCGAGAGCGCCGGGATCGGAGAGGGCTCGATCCTGCCTCACGAGATCCTGGTCGAGGGCAAAACCGACCCGGCACAGGTCGCAGCCGATCTGAACGGAGTCGACGGCATCCACGGCGCCGTCGCGCCGAGCGGCCCTGAGTGGAACCGCGGCGGGACCCACATCGTCGAGGCCGTGCCTGTGCCCGACAGCGGCACGAGCGCGGGGCACGACACCCTGAACGGCGTACGGGATACGGCCCACGCGGCCGGACCCGGCGTCCGCGTCGGCGGCGGGCCGGCGGCGAATCAGGACTTCATCGACGCCGTCTACGGCAGCTTCCCGCTGATGATCGCCCTGATCGCGATCACCACGTTCATCCTCCTGGCGAGGGCCTTCCGCTCGCTGCTGCTGCCGCTGAAGGCGATCGTCCTCAACATCCTCAGCGTGGCGCGCCGCCTGGGGCGTCCTCGTGCTCGTCTGGCAGGAGGGCTACGGCTCCGAGGCGATCTGGGGGATCCAGGCGACCGGCTCGATCCAGTCCTGGATGCCGCTGATCATCTTCGCCTTCCTGTTCGGCCTCTCGATGGACTACGAGGTGTTCATCCTCTCGCGCATGCGGGAGGAGTACGACCGCACCGGCTCGACCGGCGAGGCCGTGGTCCAGGGGATCGGGCGCACCGGGCGGCTCGTGACCAGCGCCGCGCTGATCCTCTTCCTGGCGTTCACCTCGATGGCCTCCGGCCCCGACACCAGCGTGAAGATGTTCGCGACGGGGCTGGCCGCCGGGATCCTGATCGACGCCACGGTGATCCGGGCGCTGATCGTTCCCGCGGTGATCTCGCTGATGGGCCGCTGGAACTGGTGGCTGCCGCGATGGCCCGCACGCGTGCTGCGGGTCGAGCCGTCCCTGCCACCACGGGTGGCGGCGGGCGAGGCGGAGGGATGAGCCGGACGGGCTGACCAGCCGGCGGGCGTGCCGAGCGCCGCGCGCTAGTTTGGCGCCGTGAGGCGTGTCTCCATAGCGGTGGCCGCCGGCATCGCGCTGGCGGACGCCTCGATCGTCACCCTGGGCCTGCCCTCGATCCTGGTCGAGCTGCACGCGACCGTCGAGGGCGTCGCCCTGGTGCTCGGCGTCTATACCGCCGTCCTCGCGCTGGCCCTCCTCCCCGCCGCCTGGCTCTGCCGCCGCTACGGGGACGCGCACGTCGGGGCGGCGGGACTGGCCCTGTTCTGCGCGGCCTCGCTGGGCTGCGGCGCCTCCGATTCCCTGGGGCTGCTCCTGGTGCTGCGCGGCGTGCAGGCGCTGGGCGGAGCCGGCGGGCTGGTCGCGGCCTTCGAGCTCCTCGACGGCGGCCGGCCCGGGCCCGGCCGGAGGATGTGGGTCGCCGCGTCCGTCTTCGGGATCGCGGTGGGACCGGCGCTCGGCGGCGCCCTGACGCAGGCGTTCTCGTGGCGCGCGATCTTCCTGACCCAGGCCCCGATCGTCCTGCCGGGCATGCTGGTCGCACTGCAGGCTGCGAGGGCCGAGGTGGTGGCGCCGGACGACGGCCGCGACCCCGACCGCCCCACCGGCCCGCTGCCGGTGCGCGCGGCGGCTGCATTGGCGCTGCTCTCGGCATCGCTGACCGCGGTCATCTTCCTGGTGGTCCTGCTGCTGGTGTCCGGCTGGAGCATTGAGCCGCTCGCGGCTGCTCTGGCGGTGAGCGTCCTGCCGGTCGCCGCGCTGGTGTCCTCCCGGCTCCCGGGAAATCCCGAGACGCGGGCGATCGCCGGATGCCTCCTGGTCGCGGGCGGCGTCGGCTGCCTGGCTCTGCTTCCCGCCGCCTCGGCCTGGTGGACGGTGGTGCCTCAGGTGCTCGCGGGGACTGGGATGGGGATGGCGCTGCCGGCCCTCTCCGGGAATCTGATGCCGGAGCGGACCCGCCACGATGTCGCGCGGCTGCTCTCGATCCGCCATGCGGGGATCGCGGTCGCGCTCGCCGCCCTCGCCCCGCTGATCTCGGCGAACCTCACGACGACCATCGACTCCGCCCGCGAGCAGGGCACCGCCGCCGTGCTGGACGCGCCGCTGCCCCCGGAGGACAAGATCGCGATCGCGCCGGACCTGTTCGGCGGGCTCAACACCGACGACCCCCGGGGCGAGCTGCAGGACTCGATCGCCAAGGCCCGCACCGGGCTGGACCCGGGGCAGGCGACCGAGCTCGGCAAGCTGGGGGACCGCCTTGACAACGTCGTGACCGGTGCCGTCCGCTCAGCCTTCCGGACGACCTTCATCGTCACCGCCGCTCTGGCGCTGCTCGCCGCACTGATCCTGCTGAGCGGCGCGCTCGAGAACGCCGGCGCGGTTGCACGCCCGGCGGTGGCGGTGGCCGGGCTCGCGGCGGTGACGGCCGCGGTCGGCTACGGCATCGCCTTCGCCGCGTCGAGCCAGGAGACCGTGCCGATTCGCGACCCCTGCCAGGACCGCAACCTGCCCGACACCGGTGGAATCAGCGGCGAGATCCAGAGCATCTCGCTCGCGGCCCTCGATCGGGCCGCCTGCAGCTTCCACTCGAGCAGGGAGGAGCTCCTGCTCGCGCTCTTCGACGACCGCCTGCAGCACCGCTTCGAGGAGGAGCACGGCGTCAACCCGCGCTCGGTCCTGTCGCTGGGCCCGGCGTTGCTGGGCCTGTGACCTCGTTTACGGTCCGCCTGTGAGCGAGCGCCCAACCGCAGGGAGATCATCGAGGCCTTCATCCCGAGCTCTCCGCACGCCGCACAGCTTGGCATCAGGGTCGCCTCGATCGGGACCGGCGAGGCCGTGCTCGAGCGCCCTTTACGCCGGAGCTGGCGACGATCGGCGAGGTCGTGCACGGCGGCGCGATCGGCGCCCTGATCGACACCGCAGCGATGGCGGCCGCCTGGGCCACGGACGAGATACCGGAGAACGCGGCCGGATCGACCGTCTCCCTCTCGGTCAACTTCGCCTCCGCTGCGAGCGGCGTGGACCTCCGCGCCAAGGCGCGCGTCGCCAAGCGCGGCGGAAGGCTGAGCTTCTGCGAGGTGAGCGTCACCGACCCCGACGGCGCGGTGGTCGCACACGGGATCGCCACCTATCGGTTCGGTTGATGCGGGGGCCCGCGACAGTGCGAGCCGTCGAGTGGGGATTGGCTCGCTGGGTGCGAGGGCGTGCGGCAGCGCGACCCGTTTTGTGATGGGTAAGAATCCCCGCCCCTCGTCAAACGGGTCACTCCCTCACAGATGACGGGTCGCGCCAGCCGCGCGCCCTCGCATCTGCGGAGCGGCCCCGCACAAAACAGGAGGCAACGAACTTGGGACTGCTTGACGGAAAGAGCGCGATCATCACCGGCTCCGCGCGAGGCATCGGCCGGGCGACGGCCGAGCTGTTCGTTCGCGAGGGCGCCAAGGTGCTGATCAACGACCTCGACGGGGACGTCGCGGAGCAGGCCGCGCAGGAGATCGACGGAGAGACCGCCGTCTTCGCGGGGGACCTGACCAAGCCCGGCACGCCGGACGAGCTGGTCAAGGCGGCGATCGGCGCCTTCGGCCAGGTCGACTGCGTGGTCAACAACGCCGGCTACACCTGGGACGGCGTGGTCCACCGGATGTCCGACGAGCAGTTCCAGGCGATGCTCGACATTCACACGATCGTCCCCTTCCGGGTGATCCGCGCGCTGGCGCCGACCTGGCGCGAGGCCGCGAAGAAGGAGGCCGAGGCCGGCGAGGAGGTCTTCCGCAAGATCGTCAACGTCAGCTCGATCTCGGGCACCATGGGCAACTCCGGGCAGGCGAACTACTCGTCCGCCAAGGCGGGCGTAACCGGCCTGACCAAGACCATCGCCAAGGAGTGGGGCCAATTCAAGATCAACAGCAACGCGGTCGCCTTCGGCTTCGTCGAGACCCGGCTCACCCAGGCAAAGGAGAAGGGCGAGACGATGCAGGCCGCGGGCGAGAGCAGCGAGGAGGTCTCGCTCGGGATCCCGGAGCAGCTCCGCCAGATGGCGCGCTTGACGATCCCGCTCGGGCGGCCGGCGGAGCCATCGGACGCCGCCGGGCCGATCGCGTTCCTCTGCTCCGATCTCTCCAATTTCATCCACGGCCAGGTGATCAACGTCACCGGGGGTCAGTTCACCGGGATGTACTCCTGAGGCTCGCCGCGGCAGCGGCGACCCTCGCGCTGCTCGCCGCCGCGGGCTGCGGCAGCGGAAGCGGAAGCGGCGGCGATCACAGGGTGATCGCCGCCGTCGGGGACTCGATCACCGCCGGTAACCCCGGCTACGAGCCCAACCCGGGCCTGCGCAAGACCCTGGGATTCGGGGACAACCCGGAGAGCCAGTGGGAATACTGGGCGCAGCGACAGTACCCCGACCTTCAGATCCGCAACTGCGGCGTGCTCGGGCAGAGCACCCACGAGATCGTCCAGCGCTTCGATCAGTGCATCCAGGGCGTCGACGGCGTGGTGATTCAGGGAGGGATCAACGACATCGCCCAGGGCCTCCCGGTCGCGGCGACCGCCGCCAACCTGCGGGGCATGGTGCGCTCCGCGAAGGAGCTCAACCTCGATGTCGCGCTGGCCGACCTCCTGCCGCTGAACGTCGGCAACGGGCGGGCCGACTCCGTGATCGCCGACCTCAACGGCCGGATTCACCGCATCGCCCGGGAGGAGGACGTCGCCCTTCTGCCATTCCACGAAGTCCTCGAGGACCCCGCCGCCCAGGGGCGGATGAAGCCCCGGTGGACGGCGGACGGCGAGCACCCCTCGATCGCGGGCTACCGCCGCCTCGGTGAGCTCGCCTTCAGGCCACCCGGCGAGTAGCCCGTCAGTCCTTGCGCCGCTCCTCGGCGAAGGGTTCGCCGCCCTCGCCCGCGGCTCCGCCCGGGGGCCAGGCGCCGAACCAGTTGTCGCGCGCTCCGTCGATCGTGAGCACGCAGCCCGAGAAGAAGTCCCCGGCCGGCGAGGCGAGGTAGGCCATCAGCCACGCCATCTCGTCCTCGGTCCCGAGCCGGCCCAGCGGCACCGTCCCGGCGACGTTCTCGACGATCGCCTTCGGGTACTTGGTCCGCAGGGTCTCGGTGTCGAACTGGCCGATCGCGACAGCCACCAGACGGATTCCGAACCGCGCCCACTCCACGGACAGCGTCCGCATCATGTTCTCCACCGCGGCGCGCGCGGCACCCGTGTGGACCATCCCCGGGAACCCCATGTGAGGCGAGACCGTGATGCTGACGACCTTGCCCTCGCCCTGCGGGATGAACGCCTTGGTCGCAGCCGCGTGGGTCATCTGCCAGGTGCCCTGGACGTTGAGCTCGATCACGGTCCTGAAGCCCTTCGGGCTGATCGCCTCGGCCGGGCTCAGGAACTGGCCGCCCGCGTTGTTCACCAGGACGTCGATCCGGCCGTGGCGCTCGACGATCCCATCGATGAAGGCGTCGACCGCCTCGTCGTCGCGAATGTCCAGGGCCTCGAACTCGGCCTTGCCGCCGCGCGCCTTCACCTCCTCGACCATTCCCTCGAGCGGCTCGGTGCGGCGTCCGCAGCCGATCGCCGTCGCCCCGAGGGCGGTCAGCTCGAGCGCGGTCGCCTTCCCCAGGCCGGTGCCGGCGCCCGAGACCACGCAGACCTGCCCGTCCAGCAATCCGGGTGCGAAGATGCGCGAGCTCGTTCCCTCGGCCATGGCGGGCTGAGCATATTTCCTGGGCACGAAACCGCCCACCGCGGCGCCCCTACCGGAATTACGCTGGCTGCCATGAAGGTGAACGCGGAGGCGCTTCCTTTGGAGGCGCCCTTGCCGGGCGGGACCGAGGGAGCGGCCGTCGTCGTCGAGCCGCTCCACACCGGCGATGCCCTCTGGCCGGCCTCGTTCTTCGATCAGCACGGCCGCGGCCCGATCGCCCGCCTGCGAGCGATCGGGATCGGATCGAAGGCGGAGACGTGGGAGAGGCGTCCCGTCCCCGCCTACCTTGCCCGGCATCCGAGCGCCGGGAACATCCTGGTCGACACGGGCCTCCATCCCTCGATCACCAGGGACCCGCGCGACAACCTCGGCCGCTTCTCCGGCGGCCACTACGAGGTCGAGGAGGGCAAGGACGTCGTCTCACAGCTGCGGCAACGCGGTCTGGCGGCGTCGGACATCGCGGTTGTCGTCCTCACGCACCTCCACGAGGACCACGCCTCGGCGATCGAGGCCTTCCCGGACGCCCAGTTCGTCGTCAGCGCCACCGAGTGGGAGGCAGCTACCACCGGCCGGCTCCCGTTGCTCCGGGGCTATAACCCGTCCCAATACGACTACGCGTTCGAGTACGCCGCGGTCGACTTCGACAGCGATCTGATCGAGTCCTACGGGCCGTTCGGGCGCACCTTCGACCTCTTCGGGGACGGCTCGGTGCGCCTCGCCTACACCCCCGGTCACAGCGCCGGTCACACCTCGGTGATCCTGCGCCTGCCGCGTCGCGACTTTGTCGTGGTCGGCGACGCCGCCTACGACTGGAGGCAGTTTCAGGGCGAGGCCGAGCCGCTGATGATGGCCGACGAGCACAATTGGCGTCGCTCCCTGCGCGAGCTGCAGGCCTACCGGCGCACCTACCCATACGCACTGATGGTCCCCGGCCACGATCCGGAGTTCTGGGAGAAGCTCGAGCCACGATACGAGGAATAGCCCATTGGCTCGGGGGCGGTGAATTACCGTCGCTCCACGAGTCCTAATCTGCAGATGGCGTTCCGATACGAGCTCATCGCGCACGCGAACGGGGTGGATCTCTGCGTCGAGACCTTCGGCGATCAATCCGACCCGGCGCTGCTGCTGATCATGGGTTCGGGCGCGTCGATGGATTGGTGGGAGGACGAGTTCTGCGACAGGCTCGCGACCTCCTCCCGGTTCGTGATCCGCTACGACCACCGCGACACGGGGCGCTCGGTCACCTACCCGGTCGGGGACCCGGCCTACACCGGGCGAGACCTGGCGGACGACGCGATCGGCATCCTGGACGCGCTTCGGGTGCCGTCGGCCCACCTGGTGGGGATGTCGATGGGAGGAGCGCTCGCGCAGCTGATCGCGCTCGATCACCCCGATCGGGTCCGCTCCCTGACTCTGGTCTCGACCACCCCGGTCGACGGTGACGGGTCAAACCTCCCTTCGATGTCCGAGGAGGACGCTGCCCGGTTCGCGCTCCAGGAACCCGACTGGTCGGATCGGCGCGCGGTGATCGACTACCTGACCGAGCTGGCCTCGGTGTCCGCGAGCCCCAACCGACCGTTCGACGAGCGCACGTTCCGCAAGCTCGCCGGGCGGGTCTTCGATCGCAGCCGCGACATCGCCGCCACGGTGAAGAACCACGACCTGATCGAATCGGGGGAGCCCGCCTCCCGCCGCCTGCACGAACTCGAGATTCCGGCGCTGGTGCTGCACGGCAACGATGACCCCGTGTTCCCGGCCGCGCATGGCGCCGCCCTCGCCGCTGCGCTTCCCGGCGCTCGGCTGATCCAGCTCGAGCGCACGGGCCACGAATTGCCGCGAGAGACCTGGGACGTCGTGATCCCGGCGATCCTCGAGCTGAGCTCGGCCTAGCGGCCGCGGGCGTCGGCGGCGTCCGGCGACGGGGTCGCGGCCGGCAGTCCCTCGCGGACCCGCTTGAGGACGTCGCGCCGGCCGTTCTCCTCGAGGTCGACGTACATCGCCCGGACTCGGTCGAAGATCTGATTCGCCGCCTGCTGCTGCTGGTCGCGGTCGGGATCGGCGTTGACCGGGAAAGTGACCGGCTCGCCGTACTGGATCGTGACCTTGGGGAAGCGAAGGCGCTTCCAGCCGCGGACGTAGGCTGAGCCGTGGATCGCCACGGGGACGACCGGGACCCCTGACTCAAGCGCGATCTTGCCGATGCCGCGCTTGGGCTCTCCCAGGTCGCCGCTGCGGGAACGGCCGCCCTCCGCGTACATCAGCATCGTGCCGCCGCGCTCGAGGACGGTGTTGGCGGTGATGAACGCCTCTTCGTCATGATGGCCGCGTCTGATGGGGAAGACCCCGCCGTGCTTGAAGATGTACTTGATCGCCGGGTTCTTGAAGAGCTGCGACTTCGCCATGAACTGGACCTTCCGCGGCAGGTAGACGGCGGCGAAGAAGTGGTCCCACTGGCTGAAATGGTTGGGGGCCAGGATCACGGGGCCGGTCGGCGGGACGCTCTCCACCCCGATCGCGCGGGTCCGATAGAAGAGGATTGTGGGGATCGTGAGGATCACCCGCACGAAGTCGTAGATCCAGCCGACACCCCGGCGCGCGCTGCGGTGGTACTGCGTGAAAATCTCCGCCGGCCGGGGGTCCTTGTAGACCTGCGGCTTCATGTCCTTGGGGTTCACCTTGGCCATCGATTCAAGCTCTCCAGCCTCACAAAAAGCGCCGTCAAAGACGGCGACACGTGCTGATTCCTACCCGCGAGGCACGGCCAGGTTACGCCTGCTTGGCCCAGCCCCGCGCGCGGGTCACCGCCTCGCGCCAGCGGCCGAGCAGCTCGTCGCGCTGCGATGAGGACATCGCCGGCTCGTAGGTCGCGGCTTCCCGCCACATCTCCCGCACCTGGTCGACGCTCCAGAGGCCGGTGGCGATGCCCGCGAGATAGGCGGCGCCGAGAGCGGTCGTCTCGGCGACCTCCGGCACGATCACCGGCACTCCGAGCACATCCGCCTGGAACTGCATGAGCCACGAGTTGACCACGGCGCCGCCGTCGGCCTTCAGCGACGGAACGCTTTCCCCCGCGGCCGCCTCCTGGGCCCGGACGGCGTCGA
Organism: uncultured Solirubrobacterales bacterium; assembly: GCA_963833375.1. Classification (GTDB taxonomy): domain Bacteria; phylum Actinomycetota; class Thermoleophilia; order Solirubrobacterales; family 70-9; genus DASUPK01. The sequence continues at coordinate 106,744 of CAWHXR010000010.1, read as the reverse complement.
CCGTCTGGTAGGCGATCGCCTCGAGCGCGGCCCGTGCGAGGTGGGCCCTGCCTGAGCCTCGGGTGAGCCCCACGATCGTCCCGCGGGCGTAGGGGTCCCAGTGCGGCGAGCCGAGCCCGGTGAGGGCGGGGACGAAGTAGACGTCGTCGTTCGAGCCGAGGGAGGCGGCGAGGCTCTCGGTCTCGGATGCCTCGGAGATGATCCCCAGGCCGTCCCGGAGCCACTGCACGGCGGCGCCGGTGACGAAGACGGCGGCCTCGAGGGCGTAGTCGACCTCGCCGCCCAGCCCCCAGGCCACCGTCGTCAGCAGGCCCTCGCCCGGCTCGGGGGCATCGGTGCCGGTGTTGAGCAGGACGAAGCTGCCCGTCCCGTAGGTGTTCTTCGTCTCCCCGGCGCGCTGGCAGGCCTGCCCGAATAGCGCCGCCTGCTGGTCGCCCGCGATTCCGGCGACGGGCACCTCGCCTCCGAAGACCGAGGTCGTGCCGTAGACCTCCGAGGAGGGCACCGGCTCGGGCAGCGACCCCGGCGCGACGCGGAGCAGCTCGCAGAGCTCCTCGTCCCAGCGAAGCCTCCGAATGTCGAACAGCATCGTCCGGGACGCGTTCGAGTAGTCGATCAGGTGGCGCCCGGTGAGCTTGAAGACGAGCCAGGAGTCGATCGTCCCGAAGAGGACTCCCTCGGGGAGGTCTCCATTCTGGATCAGCCACTCGATCTTGGTGCCGGAGAAGTAGGGGTCGATCACCAGTCCGGTGCGATCGCGGATCAGGGTCTCGTGGCCCTGCTCGCGGAGCTCGTCGCAGCGGGCGGCCGTGCGCCGGTCCTGCCAGACGAGCGCCCGGTGCACCGGCTCGCCCGTCTTCGGATCCCAGGCGACCACCGTCTCGCGCTGGTTGGTGATCCCGATCCCCTTCAGGTCCGATCCCTGCACCCCGGCGTCCGCGAGCGCGCCGATCGCGACCTTGCGGGTCACCTCCCAGATCTCAGCGGCGTCGTGCTCGACCCAGCCAGGCTTCGGGAAGTGCTGCTCGAACTCGCTGTAGGAGCGCCCGCGCGGGCGGCCCTGATCGTCGAAGACGATGCAGGTGGTCCCCGTGGTCCCCTGGTCGATCGCCAGGATCATCGCCGGGACGCTATCCGGCGCGGCTTCGCGCCGCGCGACGGATGTCCCTGAGCTGCCGAGCGCGGTGGAGGAACCCCGCCGGGGTGCGCCCGGTGATCCGGTGGCTGAGCGGCAGCTCGATCTCCTGCACCCGGTGGCCTGCCCGGACGGCGTCGATCGTCATCCCCACCTCCAGCCCCCAGCCTTCGGCGAATGGGATCAGCTCACGCAGTGTGGACACCCGCATCGCCCGCTGGCCCGAGAGCGGCGCCTCGAGCCTGGCGCCGCAGAGCCGCTCCACTGCGCGCCGCGCGTAGCCGAGCGTGAAGCCGAAGCCGCCTCCGTGCGCATCGGCGAACCGCGCGACCGCCAGATCGCAGCGCCCGGCCTCCACGGCCTCCACCAGGGCGACGAGCTCGGCGGCGCTCGCCCCGAGGTCGCCGTCGCAGAGCAGCGCGGTCGCCCCGTCGGGGAACTCACCGACCGCCGCCTCCGCGGTCGCGCTCACGTTCCCTCCCTTGCCGTGCGGACGCCGCCTGCTGACCAGCCAGGCGCCGTGGCGCATCGCGGCGGTCTGGGTCCCGTCAGTCGAGGCGTCATCGGCGACCATCAGCCTGGCGCCCGGCAGCAGTCGAGCGAGCGCGTCGAGAGTCGCTCCGATCCGGTCACCCTCGTTGTGCGCGGCCACGATCACGACGCGCGCCGGTTCCGGCGTCACGGATGATTATTGTGCCCGCGCGTGGCAGACGTTGAGGCTCATATCACCGGGACAGTCTGGAAGATCGAGGTCAAGGTCGGCGACCAGGTCGACGAGGGCGACACTGTCGTCATCCTCGAGTCGATGAAGATGGAGATGCCGGTCGAGGCCGAGGATCCCGGCAAGGTCGTCGAGATCCGCTGTGAGGAGGGCCAGTCGGTCTCCGAGGGCGACGTCCTCGTCGTCCTCGAATAGCCTCAGCCCCATGACCGAGGAGCTAGCCGGCGGGAAGCTGCTCGTCGACGAGCCGGCGGAGGCCGTCGTGCGGCTGACGCTCAACCGGCCCGACTCCCGTAACGCGCTCGATCACGAACTGCTGGACGGGCTCGCGGCGGCGATGCCGTCGCTCGACCGGGGCATCGACCTCCGCTGCGTGCTGATCACGGGAGCGGGCAAGGCTTTCTCCGCCGGCTACGACATCGCCGCGATCCCGTCGGAGACCTTCGAGCGGGATGCGGAGGCCCTGGTCGCACACCCCTTCCACGAGGCGCTCGAGGCGATCGCGGCCCATCCCTCGCCGGTGATCGCGGCGATCAACGGCCACGCCCTCGGGGGCGGGCTCGAGCTGACGCTCGCCTGCGACCTTCGGATCGGCGCCCGCGGCGCGAAGCTCGGCATGCCGCCGGCCAAGCTGGGGCTGATCTACGGGCACACCGGCCTGCAGCGATTCATCGACGCGATCGGAGTGCCGCGCACCAAGGAGCTCTTCCTCACCGGCCGCAACCTCTCGGCGGACCGGGCCGAGAAGATCGGGCTCATCCACCAGGTCACAGAAGACGCGGAGCTCGAGCACACCGCGGTGGAGCTCGCCGCGGAGATCGCGGCCAACGCCCCGCTCTCGATGCGCGGCAACAAGCACGCGATCGACACCCTCAACTCCCATTCACGCCTCACTGCCGAGCAGGAGCGCGAGCTGATCGAGCTCCGCGAGTCCTGCTTCGGCTCCGAGGACTTCCGCGAGGGGATCTCGGCCTTCGCGGAGAAGCGCAAGCCAGTCTGGAAAGGACGCTGATGAACGACGAGATCGAGGTCACACCGCGCAGCGAGGAAGAGCTCAGAAAGGCGGGCATCTCGAGCATCAAGCGAAAGCGGGAGTTCACGCAGCACATCGTCAGCTACGTCGTGGTCAACGCCGTCCTGATCGGCATCTGGGCCCCGCGAGATGGATCGCCTGCGGCGCGGCTGAGCTAGCCGGCCTCGGCCGGCTCGGGAACCGCTTGCTCCCCGGTCTCCTCCCGGAGCCGTCCGCCGGCGCGCGCCGTGGACGGCCACCAGACCTTGTCGCCGAGCAGCTCCACGGCCGCCGGCACCATGATCGTCCGCACGATGAAGGTGTCGAGCAGGATCCCCAGCGCGACCATCAAGCCGAGATCGAAGGTGAAGCTGACCGGCAGCGTCATCAGCACTGAGAAGGTGCCGGCGAGGATGATCCCCGCGCTGGTGATCACGGGCCCCGTGGCGGCCAACGCCCGCAGCATGCCCTCTCGCGTGCCGTGCTTGCGGGCCTCCTCGCGCACGCGGGCCATCAGGAAGATCGTGTAGTCGATGCCCAGGGCGACCAGGAAGATGAACGCGAACAGCGGGATCGACGAGTCGAACCCGGCGTCGCCGACGACGAAGCGGATGATCAGGATCGAGATCCCGACCGTGCAGCCGAACGAGAGGATCACGCTGGCGAGCAGGACGAGGGGCGCGACCAGGGCCTGAAGCAGGATCGCCAGGATCACGGCCATCACGACGAGGGCCAGCGGCACGATGATCTCCATGTCGTGCTGGTTCGCCTCGTCCACGTCGAAGTTGATCGCGCTCGTCCCGCCGACGATGGCGGCCGCGCCCGGGGGCAGGTTCTGGAGCGCATCGCGCATCCGCGGCACGATGTCGAGCGCCGACTTGTTGAGCGGGTCCTTGCTGAGGATCGCGTCCACCTGCGCGATTTGGCCGTTGGTCGACCTCAGCCCCGTGTCGCGGGCGGCCGCGACACCGTTGACCGCGCGCAGCCTCCCTTCGGCGGCGGCGACGTCGGCCCCGGTCACCGGGCCGTTGTCGCGCTCGACCAGCACCGTCGTCGGCGCCAGCGTGCCCGCCGGGAAGGCGGTGCGCATCACGTCGAAGCCCTCCACCGCTTCCACCGAGTGCTTGAAGAAGCTGGTGGTCGAGTAGTCGACCTTGTAGGCGAGCAATCCGAACGCGCCGGCGATGAAGATCGTTCCGGTCGTGATCAGCGCGAAGCCTGGGCGTTGCAGAACACGGTCACCGATGCGGCGCCAGACACCCTGTCGGTCCCGGGACGCGTGCTGGGGATCGTAGGCCACGACGCTGCGGCGCGGCCAGAACCCGGCGCGCCCGAAGACCGTCAGCAGCGTCGGCAAGAGGGTGAGGCCGGCGACCATCGCGGTGAAGACGGAGATCGCCGCGACCGGCCCGAGCGAGCTGGTGTTCTTGTTGTCGGCGAGCGCCAGGGTGAGCATGGCGAGGGAGACCGTCATGCCGCTGGCCAGGATCGCGGGACCCGCTCGGCGCACGGCGCGCGCCATCGCCTCGTGCCTGTCCTCGATCCGCCGCAGCTCCTCGCGGTAGCGCGAGACCAATAAGAGGCAGTAGTCGGTCCCCACCCCGAAGATGAGGACGATCAGGATGCTCGTGCTGTTGGAGGAGACGGTGGCGCCCGATTTCGCCAGCGCGTAGACGAGCGCCTGCATCACGGTGTAGGCGAAGAAGACGACGATCAGGGGAGTGAGGGCGACCAGCACCGACCGGTAGATCGCCCCGAGCAGAACCAGCACGAGGGCGACCGTGGCCAGCAGCAGCTTGGTGTCGATGTTGTTGAAGACGTTGTTGGCGTCGGTGCTGAACCCGACGCCTCCGGTCACGTAGACCTGCATGCCCGCGGGGCTCTTGTGTGTGATGTCGCGGATCGCCTGGCCCCAGTCGCTCTCCTTGTCGAAGTTGGTCGGTGTCGTGTAGACGGCCGTGGCGACGTCGCCGTTCTTGGAGACCAGCCGAGGCGACGATCCGGGCACGAAGGGCACCGCCGGCGGCTCGACCAGGTTGACCTTCTCCTTGCCGGCGGCCTGGATCGCCTGGGCGTCGGCGGCGATCTTCTGCCTGTCCGCCGCGGTCAGCCCACCAGCGCGCCTGTAGACGACTATCGCGTTGTCGGTCTCGCCCTGTGGGAACTCGTTGTCCAGCTTGCGGACCACCTCGGTGGACTCGGCGCTGGCGGGCAGGAAGGACTCGGTGTCGTCGGTGGTGACGCCCGACAGCTTGGAGCCGATCGGCTGCGTGATGACGAGCGCGAGGACCCAGGCGACGAGCACGAACCACTTGGTCCGGCGACCGGTCACTACGCTGGCGAGCCTTCTCAACGGACCTCCTTGTCGGCGCGTCTCGACGAGACTCGCGCTCCCCCTGGGCGCAGACGCAGCCTAGCGATTCAGTGTCGGCGGCCGGCGCCCAGCAGCGCCTTGCGCCGTTTGCGACCCTGTAGTCAGGGCAAGCATGGCTGAGGAAATGAACCCGACCGCAGTGGAGCTCGACCCAGGCGTCGAGGAGCGCATCGCGGCCCTCATCGAGGGCGGTCGCCCGGCGGACTGCGTCGACCTCTCGGAGGTTGATTCGCTGGTGCAGGAGATGAACCTCTCCGAGGAAGAGGCGGAAGTGGTGCACGAGCGCATCGAGAGCGCGGGACTCTCGATCGAAGACGACTGCGGCCGCGACGCGGCGGAGCCGGCCGGCTACCGCAACGGGGACCTGGCCGAGGCTACGACCGACGCCCTCCAGCTCTTCTTCAACGAGATGCGCCGCTATCCCCTGCTCACGAAGGAGGAGGAGATCGAGCTCGCCCAGGCGGCCGAGCGCGGCGACCTTCAAGCCAAGGAAAGGCTGATCAACTCGAATCTTCGCCTCGTCGTCTCCAACGCGCGCCGCTACATGCGCCAGGACCTGAACCTCCTCGACCTGATCCAGGAGGGAATCCTCGGCCTGATCCGCGCCTCGGAGAAGTTCGATTGGCGCAAGGGCTACAAGTTCTCAACCTACGCGACCTTCTGGATCCGCCAGGCGATCCAGCGGGCGCTCGAGTCGAAGGAGCGCACGATCCGCGTTCCGAATCAGGTCGCCCAGCGCGAGCGCAAGGTGATGAGGGTCGAGCGCGAGCTGGCGACCAAGCTGGGCCGCGACCCGACCACCGAGGAGGTCGCGAAGGAGGCCGAGCTGGAGCCCGCGCAGGTCGAGGAGATCCGCGACCTGACCCGCGTGGTCACCAGCCTCGACCGGCCAGTCGGCGAGGAGGACGCGTCCTCTCTGGGGGAGTTCATCCCGGACGAGCGCAGTGGCCCCGCGGAGGAGGTCCACATGAGCTTCCAGGACGCCACCCTGCGGCACGCGGTGGAGGGGCTTCCCGAGAACGAGCGCAAGGTGATCCAGCTCCGCTACGGCATCGACGGAGATGAGCCCACCCCGCTCCGCGAGACCTCTCGCCGGCTCGAGCTGAAGCCGAGCGAGGTCAAGGAACTCGAGGGGCGCGCCCTGAAGCGGCTCGGCCAGGTCCGCGAGGTCGAGGCGCTCCGGGACGCCGCCTAGGGCGTCGCGGCCGACCGCAGCGCCAGGACCCGGTCCACGGACGCTTCGAACTCCGCGCGATCGAGCGACCCGTTGGAGAGCCCCGCGGCCAGGGCGCGCTGAGCCCTGGCGGCATCACCGAGGTCGGTGAACAGGACGAGGTCCGTGCCGGCGGCCGCCGCGGCGGTCGCCGTGCGAGCCGGCCCGCCCACCGCCCGCGCCGAGACCGTGCCGAGCGCGTCTGTGATCGAGACACCCTGGAAACCGAGCCGCTCGCGCAGCTCGCCGGTCGCCACCGCTCGCGAGAGCGCCGCGGGCTTGCCGGAGAGCGCCGGGTAGATCGCGGTGCTCAGCATCACCATGGCGCCGTTCGCCCGGCTGAAGCTCGCGAAGGGCTGCTCGTCCGCCCCACGCAGCCTGTCGGCGGGCAGGCGGATCCTCTGGACCGCGTCGTCGGTGTCGAGCCTGGCGCCGCCGAGGCCGGGGAAGTGCTTGGCCGTCGCCGCAACACCGCCTGCGGCGAGACCGCGGGCGAACCCCACCCCGATGCCGGAGACCGCTCCCGGCGTGCGGGCGAAGGTGCGCCTCTGCTCGGCGATCGCCCGGCCCGGGCGGCCGAGGTCGAGCACCGGCGCCAGGTCGACGTTCACGCCCATCGAGCTCAAGCTCCTGCCGGCCGCCCTCCCGAGCCGCTCCGCGAACGCCGCGCCGCGCGCCCCGATCGACCGAGCCGAGAGCTTCGGCGGGCCGGGAAGCCGCCTGACCAGGCCGCCCTCCTGGTCGACGGTCACCAGCAGCGGCTGGCTCACGGCGGGCGGCCTGGGGATGGCCTGGAGCTCCGCGGTCAGCCGCCGCACGGACCGCCGTCCCCCGACGTTCCCGCCGAAGAGGATCACGCCGGAGACCATGCCCTGCCCGATCATCCGGCGGAGCGCGGGCGGCGGATGATGGCCCGAGAAGCCGGTGATCACCCGGGCGCCGGCGAGCTGGTCGTCGCTCGGCGCCGCCGGTCGGACCGACTTCGGCACCGACCAGCCCGCGCCCCTTGGCGCCGCGATCGCGACAGCGACCGCGATCAGCATGAGCGCGAGTCCCGCCCTCCTCACGCGCCACAGCTTAGGCGCGGTTTGATCGGGGATCCCGGCGGCTATAGGTTGCGGTTGTGAGCTACACGATCAAGAACCTGCGCGAGGTCGAGGATCTGGCCGCTGCCCAGGGCTTCGGAGAGGTTCAGGAGGCTCGGTTCGCCCATGGCGACCTCGACTCGACTCAGCTCGGGATCTCGCTCCAGAGGGTCAAGCCCGGCAAGCGCCACGCCTTCGCCCACCGGCACGAGAGCGCCGAGGAGGTCTACGTCGTGCTCTCCGGGAGCGGCCGGGTGAAGCTGGACGACGAGGTCAAGGACGTGACCGCGCTCGACGCGATCCGCGTCAGCCCCGAGGTCACCCGGGCCTTCGAGGCCGGGGACGAAGGGCTCGAGCTGCTAGCCGTCAGCCCCCGGGCTCAGGGCGACGCCGAGATCGTCGAGGACTTCTCCTGGGACTGACCTAGCGGCCACCAGGCCGCTCCACCTGGGAGCGGCGGCAAAAGCCGCCGCGACTTATGTGGGGCGGCCGCTTGTGGCCGCGACCTGATGCGGCCGCTTGTGGCCGCGACCTGATGCGGCCACCAGGCCGCGATTGATGGCGAAGCCAGGTCGTCCGGTCTCATTCATAGATTTCATCCGTGCCACCACTGGTCAGCTTCGACGAGGCGCTCGAGCTCGGCGCCATGACCGATCACGAGGAGATCGGCGCGCTGGTCGAGCGCGCGTGGGAGGTGCGCCGGGACCGCTTCGGGAACTCGACCGACATGTGCTCCCTGGTCAACGCCAAGTCAGGCGGCTGCGCCGAGGACTGCGGCTTCTGCGCGCAGTCTCGATATGCCGAGGCGGACACGCCGATGCACGCGATGATGGAGCCGGAGCAGATCCTCGAGCACGCGAAGGCCGCCGAGGCGGCGGGCGCCCATCGCTTCTGCATGGTCACCCAGGGCCAGGGGCTCTCGAAGCGGGACTTCGCCAAGGTGCTCGAGGGCGCGCGGCTGGTCTCGGAGCACACGAACCTGAAGCGCTGCGCCTCGATCGGGCACATGTCGGCGGAGCGCGCCCGGCAGCTCAAGGAGGCCGGCATCCAGCGCGTCCACCACAACGTCGAGTCCGCGCGCTCGTACTACCCGGAGGTCTCGACGACGGTCCGCTACGAGGGACGGCTGCGCACGATCGATGCGGTCAAGGACGCCGGCCTCGAGACCTGCATCGGCGGCATCCTCAATCTCGGGGAGTCGCCGCGGCAGCGGGTCGAGATGGCGTTCGAGCTCGCCGAAATCGAGCCCGACTCGGTGCCGATCAACCTGCTCAATCCCCGGCTCGGGACCAAGTTCGGCGACCGGGAGCTGATGGACCCCTGGGACGTCGTCAAGTGGGTGGCGATCTTCCGGCTGATCCTGCCCGACGCCCTCTTCCGGCTCTGCGGCGGCCGCGTCGAGAACCTGCAGGACCTGGCGCCCCTCGGGGTCAAGGCCGGGCTGAACGGCGTGATGATGGGGAACTTCCTCACGACCCTCGGCGTCGAGCCCGCGGAGGATCGGGCGATGTTCGAGGAGCTCGGCCTCAACGTCGCGCGCCAGCCGGACAACGGCGCGAATCCGCGACCCGACAACCGCTCGGGATGGCTCGAGGGTGAGACGCCCGAGACCCCGATCGACGAGCTGATCGACAGCCAGGCCGAGGCGAACTTCTGGGACCCGTCAACGCAGCTGCGGGTGATCAAGAAGCAGGGCAAGGTGCCGGCCTACCCGACGCGGCCCGCCGAGGACCGCGAAGCAGCGCCCGCCGGCTGGGGCGATTAGGCGGCCCCGGAAGCGAAGCGGAGGAGCCGCCGACTGATGCTGGATCTCGCCGAGCGCCTCGAAGAGCTCGAGTCGAAGGGGCTTCGCCGCCGCCTTCGCCTGATCGAGGGTCCCCAGGGCCCGCGTGTCCTGCTCGACGGCCGGCCGGTCCTGCTGCTCTGCTCGAACAACTACCTGGGGCTGGCCGACCATCCGCGGCTTCGGCGCGCGGCGGCCGATGCCGCGCTCAGCCTCGGGACGAGCGCGGGCGCTTCACGACTGATCTCCGGCTCCATGTCGATCCACGCCGAGCTCGAGGCGCGGCTCGCCGAGTTCAAGGGGACGGAGGCGGCGCTGCTGTTCGGCTCCGGCTACCTCGCCAACACCGGCGTGATCGCGGCGCTGGCGGGCCGCGGCGAGGTTGTCTTCTCGGACGAGCTCAACCACGCCAGCATCATCGACGGCTGCCGCCTCGCCGGGGCCGAGACCTTCGTCTACCGCCACGCGGACGTCGAGCATCTCGAGTGGGGCATACGCCGTTCCGCGGGGACGGCCGCGCTGATCGTCACCGACGGCGTCTTCTCGATGGACGGGGACATCGCGCCGCTCGAAGATCTGGCCGACCTTGCTCGGCGGCATGACTGTCGCCTGATGGTCGACGAGGCGCATGCGACCGGATGCATCGGGCCGGGTGGACGCGGGTCGGTCGCGGCCGCCGGCCTGAGCGGCGAGGTGGACGTGATCGTCGGGACCCTGGGCAAGGCGCTCGGAGGCTACGGCGCCTACGTCTGCGGCTCCCGCCAGCTGGCCGACTTCCTGGTCAACTCGGCGCGCCCGTTCATCTTCTCCACCGCCCCCTCTCCCCCGGCTGTCGCGGCTGCCTCGCGCCGCCCTCGAGTTGCTGGTGGAGCGCCCCAAGCGGGTCGAGCGGCTGCGGGCGAACTCCGCCGCGCTGCGCGCCGGGCTGCGCTCCGAGGGCCTCGAGCCGATCGGCGACGAGACGCAGATCGTCCCGCTTGTGATCGGCGAGGCCGACGACGCGATGGCGCTCTGCGAGCGGCTGCTCGCCGACGGCGTCTTCGCCCAGGCCATTCGCCCGCCGACGGTCCCGCCCGGCACCTGCCGCCTGCGGCTGACGGTGATGGCGACCCACCGCATCGCGGACCTGGGCCGCGCCGCGAGGCTGATCGGCGCGGCGACGCGCGAGCTCGCCGGGCGACCCGTTCTGCGCGAGGCGGCCTAGCCATGCGCGGCCTCTTCGTCACCGGGACCGGGACCGAAGTCGGCAAGACCGTGGTGGCCGCGGCGATCGCTCGCTCGGCGCGGGCGGCGGGCGACCGGGTCGCGGTCTTCAAGCCCGCCGTCAGCGGACTGGACGACCATCCGCTCAGGCCAGAGGTCTGGGAGAGCGCACCGGAGCTGCCGGACCACGCGTTGCTCCGCCTCGCCGCCGGATCGACCCAGGGCGACGACGAGGTGGCTCCCTATCGCTACGGCCCGCCCGTCTCGCCCCACCTCGCGGCCGAGCTCGCCGGCGAGCCGATCGATCCCGATCGGATCCGGGGCGCGGCGCTGGCCGCGACCGAGGACGCCAACCTGCTGGTCTGCGAGGGCGTGGGCGGGTTCCTCGTGCCGCTCACGGCGGGCTATCTGGTCAGGGACCTGGCCCGCGACCTGGCGCTGCCGGTGGTGATCGCGGCGTCGCCCGGCCTCGGGACGATCAACCACACGCTGCTGACGGTCGAGGCCGTGCGTGCCGCCGGCCTGGAGGTGGCGGCGGTTGTGCTCACGCCGTGGCCGGAAGAGCCCTCGCCGATGGAGCGCTCGAACCTCGAGACCATCGAGGCTCTCGGAGCGGTTGCGGTCGAGACGCTGCCGCGTCTGGACCTGGGCGATCCCTCCTCCTGGCCGACGGTTCGGATTCCCGTGGGCTCGCCGCGAGCGGCGAGCACCCTGCGCGCCGCCTGACCCCTACCGGCGTCTGCTCAGCGGACGCCTGCGGGCACCACGTCCTCGGCCACCGTGGCCTCGGGCCCCGCGCCGGCGCTCTCCTCGGCGGCCGCGTGGGCATCGACCCGCTTCGCGCGCGCGCCGCGGACCAGGGTCAGCGACACGATCAGGCCGCTGACCACCACGAAGGCCGCCAGCAGCATCGCGCTGCCCAGGGCATCCACGAAGGTGGCGCGGGCCTGCTCCGGGGCCGTCGCCAGCTGCCCCGGGTTGAATCCGGAACCGAGCTGCGACTGGAAGATCGCGCCAGTCGCCGCGATGCCGACGGACGCCCCGATCATGCGCGACATCTGCAGGACGCCGGAGGCGACGCCGGACTTCTGAACGCTGACGGCGTTCATCGCCGCGGTCGACATCGGGGACATCACCAGCGCGATGCCGAGGCCCATCAGGACGAAGGGAATGATCAACCCCGCGTAGGTCGTGGACGTGTCGATCCCCGCGAACAGGAACATCGAGACGCTCAACACCGCGAGCCCGGCGCTCATCGGCGTCGCCGGACCGAGCCTGTCGGCCAGCCGTCCGGCGATCGGCGCCACGACGGCGATCACCATCGTCGTCGGCAGGAACCTGATCCCGGCCTCGAGCGCCCCGTAGCCGAGGATGTCCTGCATGTAGATCGCCATGAAGAAGAAGGTGCCCATCATGGCGAAGGTGATGATGAAGGCGACCAGGTTCGAGCCGATGAACTGTCGCGTCCGGAAGAGCGAGAACTCGACCATCGGCGCCCTGACGCGCAGCTCGATCGCGACGAAGACGGCCAGCACGATCGCCCCGCCGATCAGCAGCGAGAGGATGGCAGTCGAGGTCCAGCCCCAGCTGTTCCCCTCGATCAGCGCCAGGACGATCGCGGTGAGGCTCGCCGTCAGCGCGATCACGCCCGGATAGTCGACCCGGCCGCTGACCGTTTCGTCGCGCGACTCGCGCACCGCGAAGACCGTCGCGGCCACGGCGCCCGCGGCGACAGGAAGGTTGATGAAGAAGATCGCTCGCCAGCTGACGTACTCGGTGAGGAACCCGCCGACCACCGGCCCGATCGACAGCGCCAGGGCCGAGACACCGGCCCAGGTGCCGATCGCCTTGCCGCGCTCGGCGGCCGGGAAGGCGTGCGTGATGATCGAGAGCGTCGCCGGCATCATCAGCGCGGCGCCGATCCCCTGGATCGCCCGGCTGGCGATCAGCATCTCGGGGTTCTGCGCGAAGCCCGCGGTCGCGGAGGTGATCGCGAAGATCACGACGCCGGCCAGGAACATCAGGCGGCGGCCGAAGATGTCTCCGAGGCGTCCGCCGGTTGCGATCAGGACTGCGAAGGTCAGCGTGTATCCGTTGATCACCCACTCCAGCTCCGAGATCTGCGCGTCCAGGTCGCGCTGGATCGACGGCAGGGCGACGTTCACGACGGTGTTGTCGAGCATCACCATGAACAACGCGAAGCACATCGCGCCGAGCGTCCACCACTTGCGGTTGTCGTCCGTGATCAGGTGCCGGTAGCGGGTCATCGGCTGACCTTCCTCTGGTAGTTGGAGTAGATCTCGGCGATCTCGGGGCGCTCCAGGAGCGCGTCGAGAGCCGCCTCAAGCTTCTTTCGCTCGCCCGCCTCGAGGGAGTCGATGAACTCCTGGAGGCTTGCCAGGCGGGCGGAGATGATCCGGTCGGCGAGACCCTGGCCCTTACCGGTGAGCGCGAGGCGCCTGACGCGCCGGTCGTTGGGGTCCTCGACTCGCGTGGCGAGCTTCTTGCGCACCAGCCCGTCGGCGGCGCGGCTGGCGGAGGCGACTGAGATGCCGAGCTCCTCGGAGAGGGAGGTGACGGTGCGCGCGTCCTCGTCGGGCGTCTGGAGCTCGACCAGGAACTTCATCTGCGCGAAGGTGAGGCCGCTCTCGTCGATCACCTGGAGGACCTCGCTCCCCCTGGGGCCCATGCAGCGCAGGACGATCGCGCCCATCTTGAGGGCGAGATCGTCTTCGCCGGCCCGAGTGCGCTTCCTCTCTCGCGTCGCTGCTTCCATTGAAGAAAAGGTTACAGACCTGCAACCTTTTCGTGGCCGCAAAGGTCTGTGACAAGAGTCACAGAGGTGTCTCGGACGAGCCGGGGAGCCCGGATCGGGTCCATCCGGCGCCGGGCATATGTTGCTGCCGGCGAATGCAGAAGGCTGCCCGGCTCGATCACGATCACCTCTGGCACCCGTTCACGCAGCAGCGCGACTGGGTGGGCGAGGAACCGCTGATGATCGAGTCGGCGGAGGGAACCGAGCTGATCGACACCGAGGGCCGCCGTTATCTGGACGGTGTCTCCTCGCTCTGGTGCAACGTCCACGGCCATCGCCATCCGGCGATCGACCAGGCCGTTCGCCAGCAGCTCGACCGCGTCGCGCACTCAACGATGCTCGGGCTCTCGCATCCCGGCGCGGCGGAGCTGGCGGCGCGGCTGGTCGAGGTCGCGCCCGCCGGTCTCAACCGCGTCTTCTATTCGGACTCGGGGTCCACCGCCGTCGAGGTCGCCCTGAAGATGGCCTTCCAGTACTGGCAGCACCGCGGCGGACAGCACGTCAGGAAGACCTCGTTCATCTGCCTCGAGGACGCCTATCACGGGGACACGATCGGCTCGGTGTCCGTCGGCGGGATGCCCCTCTTCCACTCCGCCTTCGGGCCGCTCCTCTTCGAGACCCATCGCGCGGAGCCGGGCAACGTCGACGCAATCGCCCGGCTGCTCGCGATGCGCGAGGAGGAGGTCGCGGCGGTGGTGCTCGAGCCGCTGGTCCAGGGCGCTGCCGGGATGCTGACCCACCCGCCCGGCTACCTACGGGCAGTCCGCAGGCTCTGCGACCGGCACGGCGCGCTGCTGATCTGCGATGAGGTCGCGACGGGCTTCGGGCGCACCGGGACGATGTTCGCCTGCGAGCAGGAGGGCGTCTCCCCCGACCTTCTCTGCGTGGCGAAGGGGCTGACGGGCGGCTACATGCCGCTGGCGGCGACCCTCGCGGGGGAGCGGATCTACGAGGCCTTCCTCGGCGCCCACTCCGAGTACAAGACCTTCTTCCATGGCCACACCTACACCGGCAACCCGCTCGCCTGCGCGGCGGCGATCGCCTCGCTGGACGTCTTCGAGCGCGACCGTACGCTGGTCCGCCTGCAGCCCAAGATCCGCCTGCTGTCGGAGTGGCTCGGCCAGGTGGAGAGGATGCGCGAGGTCCAGGAGGTCCGGCAATGCGGGCTGATGGTCGGCATCGACCTCGGCGAGCACGACCCCGAGCTCCGCCTCGGTCATCGCGTCGTGCTGGAGGCCCGCCGGCGGGGCGTCATCGTTCGCCCGCTCGGCGACGTGATCGTGCTGATGCCGCCGCTCGCGATCACCAAGCAGGACCTGCGGCGACTGGTCGGCGTGGTCGCGCAGTCGATCCGAGCGGCCTATCCGGTCGCCGAGCTTGACGCCGGCGCCAAGGGCCGCCTGGACGCGGCCCTGCTCGAAGCGGCATAGCTACTCCTCGTAAGGCTCGAAGTCCGACTTCCGGGCTCCGCAGACGGGGCAGAACCAGTCGTCGGGAATGTCGTCGAACGCGGTTCCCGCCGGTACCCCGCCGTCGGGATCGCCCTCGTCCGGGTCGTAGATGAATCCGCACGAGGTGCAGATGTAGAGCTGCTTGGTAGTGGTCTCCGCTGCCATGGGGCGCCAATCTAACGAGTACGCTCGCGTTCCGTGCCGGTCCGAATGAGCGGAGCCAGGTGAGCGATCTGCCCGAGGCGGGGGGCGCTCCGCTGCGCGGCGAGGGCGACGAACCGGCCGTGCCGCGCCCGGCCGCCACCGTGATCCTGCTGCGGCGGGGTGGGAAGCACGCCGAGCGTGGCCTCGAGATCCTGCTCGTCCAGCGCAATCCGGAGGCCCGCTTCATGCCGGGCGTCTGGGTCTTCCCAGGCGGCGCGGTCGACTGCGACGACGGCGACGGCGAGGCGGCCCACCGCGCGGCCGCGGTCAGGGAGCTGGCCGAGGAGGCCGGAATCCAGGTGGCCGCCGAGGAGCTCGTCGCGTATTCGCGCTGGATCACCCCCAGGGTGGTCCCGATTCGCTTCGACACCCGCTTCTACCTGGCCCTTGCCCCCGCCCACTCGCCGCCGCGGCCCGACGGCTCCGAGACGGTCGACGCCGGCTGGTTTGCCCCCCAGGACGCGCTCGACAGGCATCACGCGGGGAAGCTGCCGCTCGTCTTCCCCACGATCAAGCACCTCGAGTCCCTGGTGGGATTCGCCAACGCCGCCGAGGCGCTCGAGGCCGCGAGGGTGCAAGAGGTGAAGCCGGTCGAGCCGCGCGTCGTCGGGGAGGGCGGCGAGCGGAGGATCGTGCTCCCGGGCGAGCTGCCCTGATCCCACGCGCCCGGGGACGATCGACTGCGACTCGAACCAGGTTTCGCTCGGCCGGCAGGGCGTGCCCGCGCGATCTTTCGCAAGAATCAGCGCGATGACCAGCACCCTGCCGCAGGAGGTCCGCGACGCCTTCGAGCGCTTTGTCACCTGCGAGCTCACCACCGTCGACGCCGCAAAGCAGCCGATCACCTGGCCGGTCACTCCCTATTACACGCAGGGCGGCCCCACGATCGACGTGACCACCGGCCTCGGCTACCCGAAGAAGGCCGACGATGCGGCGCGCCACCCGAGCGTCGCCCTGCTCTTCTCCGATGCGACCGGATCGGAGATCGACAGCGGCATCGGCGTGCTCGTGCAGGGCACGGCGACGATCGACGACCATGACCTGAAGGCGAACGCGGATCGCTACATGCGCGAGTCCGCCGCGAAGCTGCCGGCGACTAAGAAGATGCACCCGCCGAAGCCGATCAGGGGCATCTTCAACTTCTACTACGCCCGTCTCTACATCAAGGTGCGGCCCGAGCGGATCTTCGTCTGGCCCGAAGGAAACCTGGCCGAGAAACCCGACATCCACGGCGCCCACCTGGAGGAGGTCCGCTCCGGCCACGTCGAGGAGCCGCCGGAGGACCACGGTCCTCCCGCGGATGGCTCACCGGCTTGGGACAAGCGCATGGAGTTCCTCGCCGAGCACGAGACGGGGGTGCTCAGCTGGATGGGGCCCGACGGCTTTCCGATCGCGGTCCGCGTCCCCTTCGAAGCCGATGCCGCCGCCAGGGAGATCGAGATCGGGGCCGAGCCGGCGGCGCTCCCGCTGATGGAGGGCAGGGCGTGCCTGACGGTGCACCGGCACTCGCCCGACTTCACCTGGCAGCGCAACATGCAGGTGCGCGGGAACCTCACCCGCTCGGGCGCGGGGTGGCGGCTGGTCCCGCGCAGGATCGTCGGCGGGTTTGAGCTGCCCGAGGGGCGCTTCTCCCGCTTCAGGGACTTCATCCGGAAGGGTCCGGGCTTTTACCGAACGTATCGCCGCCGTCTGCGGGAGCGATGACTCCGCGGCCCCCCGCCGGTCGTTAGGAGGAAACCCAACGTGCATGGAGGTACCGATGGCCGACAAGGCACTCACCACCTGTCTCTGGTTCGACACCGAGGGCGAGGAGGCGGCGAAGTTCTACGTCGACGTCTTCAAGGACTCCAAGCTGGGCAGGGTCATCCCCTACGGCGCGGGCGGCCGACGTCCCGCCGAGATGGTGATGCTCGTCGAGTTCGAGCTCAACGGACAGAAGTTCATCGCCCTCAACGGCGGCCCGCAGTTCAGCTTCGATGAGGCCATCTCGTTCCAGATCCCCTGCGACGACCAGGACGAGGTCGACTACTACTGGGATGCGCTCACGGACGGCGGTGAGGAGGGGCCCTGCGGCTGGCTGAAGGACCGCTTCGGCGTCTCCTGGCAGGTCGTCCCCACGGCCGTGGTCGAGCTGATGGGCGACCCGGATCCGGAGAAGGCAAGGCGCGCCAGTGAGGCCGTCTACTCCATGAAGAAGATCGACATCGCCGCCGTCCACGCGGCGCATGCCGGCGGCTAGGAGCCGATCTTCGGGGGGAACGGCTCCAGGCCTGCGTTCCAGGGCCCGGACTTGTAGACGTCGAGGTTGTTCTCCTCCATCTCGCGGTGGAGCCGGTCGAAGATGCCGCCGGCGGAGTGCAGCGCCTCCTTCAGCTCCTCCCTGGTCCGCTCGCGAAACCGCCAGTGGAAGAAGAGCTGCTGCTCGGTGATCCCGAAGTCGACCTCGGCTGGCATCCGGGTGATCCAGTCGATGAAGGCGGGGCTGAACAGCTCGCGGAGCGCCACCGGATCGTGATCCTGGGGCACGGTGGCGATGAACCGGTTGTTGAAGTCGACGCTCTCGAACTCCACCCGGCGCCGGGAATGGCGATCGACCATGTCCCCCGCCGTCCGCTCGATCGACTCGACGTCGAACACCGGCACGACGGTCGCGAGGTCCGGCATGTGCGCCTTGACGAGCAGCGCCCCCGGAAGGATCGCCTTGCGCCCGAAGCCGCCCTCCTCGTGCTCGTCGGCGTCGCAGGAGGCGCCGAAGAAGCCGTCGGTGAGCTCACCGGTGAGCCGGTTGGTGCCGCCCGGGCAGAGCGCGACGGGCCCTCCCTTGGGGTTGATCCCGCCGATCGGCTCGTAGCGGAGATTGCGCTCGGACGCCAGGCCCGAGACGATCCCCGCCCACTCCTCGGCGTCGGCCTTCGCGCTCAATCGATGTTGACCAGGTCCTCGCGCCCCTGGGCCTCGAGCTGGGCCTTGTACCGCGGATAGACCGGCTTCGTGAGGGGCACGAGTTTGAGGATCTTGGCGACCGGGCCCTTGGCCTTGATCTGCCCGCGAGCGAGCGCAACCGTCACGTTCACCCTGCCGAGCCAGAACCGGTGGGCCGTATCGGCCTCCATGCTCATCACGACCTCGGGCTCCATCTCCGTCTCGCCGAAGTCGACGTCGCCGGGCTGGCCCTTCTGCAGCCGGACGGTGATCATCGATTCGGGCTCGCGATAGTCGTACTGGACGATCGTGTTCGCCTCGCGGAACCTGGGGCCGAGCTCGTCGTCGACGGCCAGGTCGACGAACAGCTTGCCAATCGTGTCGTAGACCTCCTGGGCGTCCTTGAAGTACGCCAATCTCACCTCCCGGTCGGGGTGAGACGCATCCTATTCCGGCCAAACTCCAACGGCGGCCACGATGACCTCCCCCGGACCTACGGATCCGGCAGGACCTCGGGGATCTTGCCGCCGAGGGAAAAGCTGGCCGGACCCCGGTCGGTTAGTCCTCGCGCACGTCGGCTATCTCGGCGTTGGACGCCCGGACGATCTCTTTCGGGTCAACCAGGACCGAGTGGGTGTGGTCGCCGGCATTGCAGAGCACTCGATCGTGATCGAGTACCCGGCTGTCGACGATCTCCGGCGCCGGCAGCATCTCACCGAGGGGCGGCAGCGCGCCGAGCTCGAACTGAGGGAAGTCGGCGTCCATCTCCTCCTCGGTCGCCAGCCTCAGCCCGGAGCGACTCTCGCCGAGCTGCTCGCGGACCTTGCTCAGGTCAAGCCGATCCGAGGCCTGAAGGACGACCAGCTCGTACCCGTCGAGGTCCCTGAGCAAAACGCTCTTCACCGCGTTCGCGGGCTCCTGACCCGCCGCGCGCGCCTCTGCCGCGGCGGTAAACGCCCGGTCGTGCTCGACCAGCTCGTAGTCGATCCCCCGCTTCTCGAGGTGGCTGGTCGTCGTTTCGATCGGCGTCGGGCTGTCAGCGTGCATTCGCCCTCCTTTCCGCCAGGGTACGCCTCGCCGTATCTAATCTCCAGCCCCGGAGACGCCAGCCCTAGCTGGCGCCTCCGAAATGCTCGTCGGCTTTCGCCCAGTTGACGACGTTCCACCAGGCGTCGATGTAGTCGGGCCGCTTGTTCTGGTACTTCAGGTAGTAGGCGTGCTCCCAGACGTCGCAGCCGATGATCGGCGTCTGGCCGTCCGAGATCGGGGAGTCCTGGTTCGCGGTCGAGACGACCGCGAGGCCGGAGCCGTCGTGCACGAGCCAGGCCCAGCCTGAGCCGAAGCGGTTCACACCGGCGTTCTTGAACTCCTCCTTGAAGGAGTCGAAGCCCCCGAACGCGTCGTTGACCGCGGAGGCGAGGTCGCCCTCCGGCTCGCCACCTCCGTCGGGGCTCATGATCTCCCAGAAGAAGGTGTGGTTGGAGTGCCCACCGGCGTTGTTGCGGACGGCGGTCTCCTTGTCGCCGAGGCTCGACAGGTTCTGCAGGACCTCGTTGACGTCCTTGTCCGCCCACTCGGTGCCTTCCAGGGCGGCGTTGGCCTTGTCGACGTAAGCCTGATGGTGCTTGTCATGATGCACGCGCATGGTCTGCTCGTCGATGTGAGGCTCGAGCGCGTTGTAGTCATAGGGAAGGTCGGGGACCTCGAACGCCATCTGCCCTCCTTAGGGTCTTGGTGAAGTCGGCGTGACCGTCAGGGCGACGGTCTCCTTACTTCTAATCTAACGATCGTGCACAGCGGCCCGCCCGGCGGAGGAACGTGGACCGGCGTCGCCGTGACGCTCGGTGGCATCCTGGTGGGGGTCGCCGTCGCGCTCGCGATCCCCTCGCTCCGCACCGCGGTCGGCGACGCGATCCACGGCGACACCGCCGCGGTCCGGCACGACCTGGGCGGCAACGCCGCCGGTCCCCTGCTGGTGATCTGGCTGGCCTTGGTTCACGTGCTCGTCTGGTACCCGGCCGAGATCCTGGACGCGGCCACCGGCTACGTCTTCGGATTCGGGGTCGGCTTCCCGCTGATGATGGGCGCCTGGGTCC
Source organism: uncultured Solirubrobacterales bacterium (assembly GCA_963833375.1). GTDB lineage: Bacteria > Actinomycetota > Thermoleophilia > Solirubrobacterales > 70-9 > DASUPK01. The sequence continues at coordinate 86,730 of CAWHXR010000010.1, read as the reverse complement.
TCTCCGGGCTCGCCTCGTACGCCGTCGGCCGGCACTTCGCCCGCCCGGTGCTCTACCGGGTCGCCGGGGAGCAGCGGTTCCTCCGGATCGAGCGGCTGATCCATCGCGGCGGGGCACTGGTGCTGATCGGCGCCCGGCTGATCCCGATCATGCCCTTCAGCCTGATGGGCTACGTCTGCGGCGCCACCCGCGTGCCGCTGGTCCGCTTCACCTGGACCACCGCCCTCGGCTACGCGCCGATCACCGCCTACTTCACCTACCTGGGCAGCAAGCTCGAGGGCTTCTCGGCCGAGGATCCGATCGTCTGGATCGGCGGGGCCGCGCTGCTCGCCGGCATCGTCTGCGTCCGGTTCCTGATCCCGCGGACGGCGACCGACTCCGCGGGAGAGTGAGCCAAGGGGATCAGCCCCCCTCCCGGAATCTGGCCAGGTCCTCGCGGGCGCGGCGGCGCAACAGGGCGCTCATCGGGGGCAGCCCGAGGACCAGGCCAGCCGGACCCATGGCCTGCCGCGCCCAGCGCCAGAGCGAGAAGGAGTCGTCGTGCTCCGCGATGCGCCCGTTCGCGAAGCGGAAGCGAGCCTCGACGTCGTTGACGACCGGCCGCCCGGTACGGGTGAACGTGTAGCGGGCGATCCAGCGGGCCGCGCCGATGTCGCCCTCGGCTGAGTGCTCGGCGAGCTCGACGCTGAGATCCTCGGCGCGGCCGGTGAGCATCCGCCACATGGCGCCGGCCTCCTCCCCGGTCAGCTCCCCGAAGGCCGGATCGTGGAAGCGTCCGTCCGGGTCGTACAGACCGGCCATCGCCTCGCCGTCGTGGCGATCCATGGCCTCGTACAGCCGGCGAATCAGCCTGTCGTTGTCCGCCATCGCGCCACGCTATCGGCTGGCGGGCCCGATCGCAGGGCGCGGCTCTATCCTTCGATCCCTCGGGGCGTGGCGCAGCCTGGTAGCGCGCACCGTTCGGGTCGGTGAGGTCCCCGGTTCAAATCCGGGCGCCCCGATTGGTCAACCACCGCAGCAGGTAGCGAGAAGGCGCGCAACAGGCACGGCGCTCTGCCGGGGTTCGTTCTGGCTTCCAAAGCTCCCGGCCCAAGTTCGCATCTCGGATTGAGTGGCCTAGGCGCGAATCGGCGGCTTGATGGCGGCTGAGGCCTCGGATCCCTCAGAGGGTGGCGGATATGAGCCCGCCCCGGGCCCGACTCTCGGCAGCCACTCGAGCCAGCTGGGCAGATACCAGTTCCAATCCCCGAGCAGCTTCATCGTCGCCGGCAGCAGCACGCCGCGAATGATGGTGGCGTCGATCAGCACTGCCACCGCGAGACCGACGCCCAGCTGCTTGAAGATGAGCAGGGACAGGGTGGCGAAGATCGCGAACACCGAGATCATCACCACCGCGGCGCTGGTCACGACGCCGGCCGTGGTCCTGATCCCGTGGGAGACCGCGTCCACGGTTGGGCTGCCGCGGTCGAAGGCCTCGCGGATTCGGGTGAGGATGAACACGTGGTAGTCCATGGAGAGCCCGAACAGCACCACGAACATGAACAGCGGCATCCACGAGACGATCGAGCCGTTCGACTTGAAGCCCAGCAACGACTCGAGATGGCCCTCTTGGAAGATCCAGACCATCACTCCGTAGGCCGCCCCGACCGAGAGCAGGTTGAGGATGATCGCCTTGACTGGAATGACGAGCGAGCGGAACGTGAACAGCAGCAGGATGAAGGCTGCGGAGAGGACGAAGAGGAAGACCAGCGGCGCGTGCGACTTCATCGTGTCGTTGAAGTCGACTGAGCTGGCGGTGTAGCCGCCCACGTCGGCCGTGGCGCCCGGGACTCGTCCAATGGTGGCCGGGATCAGCTCGTCTCGCAGCTCCGCAAGGGCCGCATTCGATTGGGAATCGGTGCCGTCTCCTGCGACGGGGATGTCGAGCTGCTCGACCGAGTGATCGGGGCTCACGCTGGTCGTGATCGGCAACTTGAAGTCCGGGCTGGCGGTCGCCCGAACGCTCAGGTCGTTGATCGCCCCGATCACCGCCTGCGACTTCACGTCGTTGGCGCGGACCACCACCTGGGCCGGAATCGGCCCGCCCGGGAAGGCCGCCTGGATGCGGTTGTACGTCTTGATCACCCCGAGATCCTGAGGCAGCGTCTCGACTCCCGGCGTCGCCGTGTGGAGGCTGAACGCCGGGATCGCCAAGAAGACGAGGAACCCTCCGGCGAGGACGACGGCGATGACCGGATGGCGAAGAGCCGGGTTCAGGATTCGCGACCACACCCCGCTCTCGCCGACGTTCCACCTCCTCCTCCTGGAGAGGAATGGGATGCGCCCCTTCTCCACACGGTCTCCAAGCCAGGCAAGGACGGCGGGAAGGACGGTGAGCGACCCGACCACGGCCACCGCCACGACGAGGATCGTGCCCGTGGCGAACGACTGGAAGGTGGGCGCTCCGGCGAGGTACATGCCCGCCATTGCGATCATCACCGTGAATCCGGAGACCATCACGGCACGACCCGAGGTCGCAGCGGCGGCCGCCAGCGAGGCCTCTTCGCTTCGCCCGGACTCGCGCTCCTCGCGTTCGCGGCGCAGGTAGAACATGGAGTAGTCGACACCGACCGCGAGGCCGATCAGCAGGATCACCTCGTTGATCGACTCGTCCACCCCGCTGCCGATGTGGCTGATCACGCCGATCAGGCCGATCGTCCCGAGCACCGCCGTCAGGCCCAGGAGCAAGGGCACGCCGGCAGCCACCAGGGCGCCGAAGGCGATCAAGAGGATCAGCAGCGTGATCGGCAGCGAGGTGATCAGCGCCGTCTTGAAGTCGCTGCTGATCGAGCTGCTCACCTGGTTGTCGGAGCTCGCGTCGCCGAACTCTCCGATGGTGAACTGCGGATGTGCAGCCTGCGCGGCGTCGACGGCTCGCAGGGTCGCGCTTGCACGCTCCTTGGCCGTGCTCTGGTCGCCGGCGATCTTGAAGCGGGTGAGCACGGAGTGACCGTCACCGGAGATCTGTGATCGGTTGACGGGCTCGTAGGGGCTTTCGATCGCATAGACGTACGGCAGCTGCGAGAGGCGGAACTGGGCGTCGCCGACCGCGGCGCGGAAGGGAAGGCTGTCCGCATTCGCCGTGGGGCTCTGCACCAGCACCATCTCGTCGGCGCTCTTCGGAAACGCGGCGTCGACCGTGCGGTCCGCGCGTCCGGACTCGCCGACTCCGAGCTGGGCGTTGTCAAGCGTCTGCGTTCCGACAGCGCCCCCGATCATGAAGGCGACGATCACGAACCCAAGCCAGCCCCAGATCGCGACCTTGCGGTGCTGCGCGCTCCAGCGCCCCATTCGGGCAGCGATGTTCAGGCTTTGGCCGGCGCCTGACGCTTCATTCGCGGACGTCCCGGCTTCGGCCGATCCCGATCCGGACTGCACGATTCGCTTCATCTGCGCTCCTGGGCCCCAGCGGCGCCCTCAGCATGGAAGCGCCAAGGTCCTCGATCTTCGACCCTACCTGAGAACACGCGAGGCTGCAGAACGTGGCATCGGGTTCGTGAGGCTGCAGAACGTGGCATCGGGTTCACTGGACGTAGCCCAATGACTTCAGGTACTGACGGGCGACCACGGCCGGATCCTGCTTGCCGATCTCGACCCTGGAATTCAGTTCCTGGATGACCGGGAGCGTCAGGTTGCTCTGAACCTTCTCGATCGTCGCGCCGAAATCGGGCCCCGCCTGGTCGGCGACCTTCTTCGACGCGATGAAGATCACGTTGCCCGCCGGGATCAGGCCCTTGTCGTCCCTCAGGACCGTGTACTTGGTCGAGCTCGCGAGCTGGGCATCGCTCGTGAACAGGATCGAGAGGTCGGCGTCCCCGTTGTCAAGCACCGCGTAGCGGAGGCCGATGTCCACCGGCTTGAACTGCTTGAACCTGAGGCCGTAGTTCTGCTCGAGGCCCGCGAGGCAGTCGATCCGCGTGCGGCACTCGGGTGACCCGGCGAGAACGAGGTTCTGCGACTTGCCGGTCAGGTCCGAGACGTCCCTCAGGCCCAGCTTCCGGGCCGTGGTTGTGAGCGTACCGACGGCGTTCGAGTCCGCGAACGGGGTCGGTGGAAAGGCCACGATCCCCTGCTTTGCAAAATCCGCCTTCGCCTCGTCGTAGGCCGGGGTGGCGCCTCTCGGGATCTTGTCCGCGGGGACGTGGAAGAACGAGCCGAGCGCGGTGGACGTGTACTCCGGGTAGCCGCTGATCCGGCCATCGTTGAGCGCCTTCAGCGCCACCGTCTCCGGGCCCAGGTTGAGCTGGGTCTTGACGTTGTAGCCGGCGGCCTTCAGGGCCTGGGCGTAGATCTCGCCGAGGACGAACTCCTCGGCGAAGTTCTTCGAGCCAACCGTGATCGTCGTCTTCCCGTTCGCCGGGTTCGACTTGATCAGGTTGCTTTGAGCCTCCGAAGTCGTCGACGAGCCCCCGCCCCCGCAGGCCGCAATGCCGATGACGAGGGCCACAACGGCAGCCGCTGCGGACACCACCCGTCCGCGAAGGACCCTGCTTCCCACTACACCTTCCAGTCTTGGACGGTCAGCCGACAACAGTGGGAATTCTAGGTAGCTTCGCGCGGCCAGCGCCACTCAACTGGCTCGCTTCACAAAGCTGGTCGCCTAGCCGGCTTGCCTGACCGATTGCCGCCTGTTCGCCCCTCGCTTCGAGACGAACCGCCGGGCGCGCGCCCTGACGATGTGGCCGCTGATCGACGCGGCCTTCCTCACCGGATGGTCGCCGAGCATGAGGCGCCGCGCCCGGCGTATCGTCGCCGCATCGGCCTTCGCCGGAGAGCCTGTGTCGAAGGGCGGCTGCGGGTCGTACTCGATCACCAATTGGAGGGCCTCGGCCAGCTCCCGCCCGTGGACCCGCTCCGTGAGCGCCAAGGCCGTATCGATCCCGGCCGAGACACCCGCTCCGCTCACATGATTGCCCTGCCAGACCACCCGGTCCTCGACCACCTCCACCCCGAGCGCTCTGACGTTGTCTCTGAAGCCCCAGTGGGTAGTGGTGGTCTTGCCTTCGAGCAGCCCGGCCGCCGCGTAGATGCTGGCGCCGCTGCAGATCGACACCGTCCACTGGCAGCTGGGCGCCGCTGAGCGGAGCCAGTCGAGCAGTACGTGGTCGTCCAGCACCGGCAGCGGGTTCTCGCTTCCCGGGACGACGATCAGGTCTGGGTCGGGCAAGGTCTCCGGGGTGTCGGTCGGGAGCACCGTCAGGCCCCGATCGGCTCGCACCGGCTCCAGAGAGCTCGCCACGAAGTGCACGTCAACATCGGGCCAGCGGCTGATCACCTCATAGGGCCCGACCAAGTCGAGACCCGTGAACTCCGGGTAGATGACGTAGGCGATCTTCATGGTCATTCGGTCACCTCGAAGCTGAACATCATGCCGCTCTCGTGGTGCTCGGCGATGTGGCAGTGGGCCATCCACAGGCCGGGATTGGTGACATCCAGGAGAACGTCGACTGTCTCCCCGGTTCGGACCAAGACCGTGTCCTTCCAGACCAGATTGGGCTCGGGGACTCCGTCGCGGCTCAGGACAAGCAAGCGTCCGGCGCCGTGGACGTGGAAGGGGTGATGCATCGGGTGATCGCCGGCCATCTCATTGAGGAGCCGGATCTTGATCTGGTCGCCGACGCGAAATCGCCAATCGATCGCCGCATTCTCGGCGCCTGTGTCTCGGTCGATCAGCTTCCAGCGCATGTTCGCCGGGGTCGTCATCCGGTTGACCTCGACCATGTCGTCCTCCCACTCGATCCCGCCGGCGGCCTCATGGTCATGAGCCTCGTGGCCCTCGCCGTGATCGTGGTGCTCGTGGCCTTCCCCGGCCTCGGCGACGAGCTTCGCCGGCAGCAGCTTCATCCCGCACTCCGGGCAATGACCTGGCTCGCCACTGACGACCTCGGGGTGCATCGGACAGCTGTAGCTCGCCTCGATCGCGAGCAGCTTCATCCCGCACTCCGGGCACTTTCCAGGCTGGTCCTGCACCACCTCGGGGTGCATCGGACAGGCGTAGACGACGGGACCATCGCCTTCGGGAGCACCCATGTCCATCTCAGCGATGAAGGCCAACCGCTTGTCGGGCTCGGCCTCCAGGTAGGAGCCAATCCGCTTCCGCTCGGCCGCCATGTCGGCATTCGTCCGCAGCGTCTCGAAATCCGCCTCCAGGGACGGCTCGGCGCGATCTTCGCTGACGCGGATCTGGGCCAGCGGATAGACCCGCCCCGGGGTCCGGTGCTCGAGCGTAAGCTCGCCGGCGCGATCGAAGAGGACGTCGACCACCACTCGCTCCGACGGAGCCAGCACCACGTCCTCGACGTACTCGCTCGTGCTCGACGTGGCCGCTGTCGCCGCCGACGAGCTTCATCCGGGCCCCTGGGAGCGCCACCCTGAATACACGGGTGTTGGCGGTGTTGGTCAGGTAGAGCCGGACGACCTCGCCGAGCTTCGCGCTGAGTGAGAGGTCGGACTCGCCGCTCACCAACAGCACGTCCCCGAAGCGACCCATGGCGGAGTGGGTCGTCTCGGTGCGGCTGAAGGGCGCGACCTTGCCCTCCTCTATGAGGATGTCGTCGAGCGTCAGGACGACCTCGCGGTGAGCAGGAGGCCAGTAGTCGGGATCAGCCGGCTCGACCAGGACGTTTCCGTAGAGCCCCATCTCCTGGCCGTAGTCCTCACGGATATGCGGGTGGTACCAGTAGAGCCCCGGGTCCGGAAAGGTGACGTGAGCGGAGAAGCGATCCCCCACACCCATCGGCTGCTGGGTCTCGTGCGTTCCGTCGTAGCGGTTCTCGAGACGCAGCCCGTGCCAGTGGACCGTGGCCTCGAGATCGCCCTGGTTCTCGACGTTGACGATGACCTTCGAGTTCTGCTGCACCTTGAGGATTGGTCCGGGAATCGAGCCGTTGTAGGCGAGCATCCGCACGGTCGCCTCGCCGAGCCGCTTGGCCACAGGAGCGATGCGCAGGCCGAACTGGTCGCCGTCGCCGAGCTCCACCAGCTCGGGAGAGTGGGCCTCATCCAGACCGGTGGCCTCTCTCGGGAAGTGATCTGCACTTTCGCTCATGCTCTTCTCCTCTGGTCTAGTTGGCGTGCGCAACCGCGCGGGCCGCGGTCGGCACGTTAGAACCGATAGCCAGGACGGCCTGGCCGGCACCAGTGACGAGGATTCCCTGCCCGTCGGAGCCGACTGCGGGGTCACTCGAACTCATACGCACTCCCAATACCCTGTTCGAAGCTCGGGCCAACCCACGGGCATGGCACTCGACAAAGTGAGCGGCCTCCCATCCGCACTCCACGCCGAGGGTAGCCGCCCCCGATTACTTCTTCTTCAGCTTGACCGTGACCGACTGCGTGGCGGGGTCGCCGTTGGTCGGCGTAAAGGTGATTGCGACGTTGAGCTTCACCTTGCCGGTCTGGTTCAGCGCCTTGCGCTTCTTCCCCTTCGCCTTGATCAGCAGCTGCGCCGGCCCGGCAGCGACCGCCTTGCTGATCACGGCATGGCCGGCTGAGGCCGCGTTGACCCCGTTCCCTGAGGCGGTCAGATCGCCCGGGTTGGGCAGCGTGAGGTTGACCGTCGCAGTGCCCTTCTTCTTGTTGAGCGTCGTGGCGCCAAGCGTGATCGCGTTGGTGGGCTGGAGCACCGCCGAGACGTTCACCTTCTCGCCTGGGACCGGGCCCGAGAAACCGGCCTCATCGCCCAGGTTGAGGAGGGGCGGGCCGGGATGATTCAGGATGGTGTCCCCCGGGGACCCGCTGAAGAGGGTGGCCACGCGACCCCGCCGCCGTGGTTGCGCCGAGGACGTCCCCGGCCTGCACCGGAATACTGACCGCAAAGTTGTTGACGACATTGCCAGTCAGGGACTGAGGGCCATCCAAGCCGACGACCTTGTAGAAGTTCGGGTCCCCCGTCTTTCGATAGATCTTCAGGGTCAGCTGCTGCCCGGGCCCAGCCTCAGCGTTGTGACTCCACTTGATGATCGTGCCGTTTTCGGGCACTTGATAGCTCGCGCCCGATGCCTCGTTCAGCTGAAGGAAGTCGTTATTGGGGAAGCTCCCGCTGGGCGTTGGTGCAAGCTGACCGAGAGTCACGGACCCCGCGGCGGGCGTGGCTCCGATCGCCAGGGCGAGTGCAGCGAGGAGGCTGGCTGATACGAGTCGAGGGATGACGCCACCCTAACTCCGTCGTCGGACCCCCCGCCACCGCTTTTTCGATTAGGCGATCACCTTGAACTTCCTCACCGCCGGCGAGCTGTCCGTCGCCCCGCTCGGCCCGATCGCCATCACCCGCAGGACGTGCTTGCCGGGCTTGAGCTTGGAGGGCGGCAGGAACGGAGAGCTGCAGGGCGCGAAGCTCCCCCGATCGAGCTTGCACTGGAAGGTCGATCCCGCCTGGCTCGCGCTGAACTTGAACTTCGGCCTGCGCTTCGTCGTCTTCTTCGGGCCCTTCGTGATGGTGGTCTCGGGGGCCCCCGGCGGCTTCGGCGTCGCGACGGAGAACGAGCGGGTGGCCACCGCCGAGTTCCCGGCCGCGTCGGTCCCCTGAACGCGGAAGGTGTAGGGGCCGTCCGCCAGCGCGCTCCCCGGGGTGTCGCTGTTGCCCGGGCCGGAGCAGGCGCCGAAGCTTGGCGTGCCGGTGTCGATCGAGCACTGGAAGGTGATCGGGCCGACCGAGTCGGTGGCGCTGAAGGTGAACGTCGGCGCCTGGTCGCTTGTTGTCCCACTCGGACCCGAGTCGACGCTCACCGCCGGCGGCGTCGAGTCCTCCACATAGGTGGCGAAGGCAGTCGAGCAGGGCGAGGGGTTGTCGGAGACGTCCATGGCCTTGGCGTAGAAGGTCGTTGTCGAGTTAGGGGGGACGGTTACCGGAATGCCGGGGGAGCCGAACGAGGTGGCGCTGCCGCTCGCCGCGAGGTCGGAGCAGCTGGAGTCCGTGTAGAGGCTGACCGTCGAGCCACATTCGGCGTTCGTGCCGAAGACGAGCGGGCTCGTGTCGTTCGCGGGAGAGCCCGGCGTGGTCCCCTGCGGGTTCGGCGCCGCCGGGGCCGTCGTGTCCGTGCCGACCACCAGAGGTGAGCAGCTGTCCGACTGGCCGTCCGGATTGGTCACGGTGACGGACTGGGAACCATTCGTCGCCCCGGTCGTGTCGAGGTCGAGCGTGATGTGGGTGGGGTCCGTGTAGGCAACGCTGTTGACGACGACGCCGCCGCTGACTGAAGCGGAGATGTGGTGCGCGAAGCCAGGGCCGTTCGTGTCGGGGCCCGGGTCGAAGAACCCCGAGCCATTCTGAGCCGTCCCGGTGATCGTCACCTGCACGGAGGACTGTCCGGGCAGGATCGTGTTGGGCGACGCGGACGCGGGGACCGCCGGCGGTGGAGCCTTCAGCTGGATCACACGCACGCCCCAGGAGTTCGTCCCGCTCGCGTACTCCTGGAAGCTCCAGAAGGTCTGGTTGTCGGTCGGATCGACCACCGTCTGGGAGTAGTCCCCCCACCGCTTTGGCGAGCCCGTGCCGAGGTTGTAGGTGGTCGTGCTCGCCTGGGTGAGATCGAAGGGCTCGGTCGTGCCGAGCGGGTCGGTGGCGAGCCGCCCCGAAGAGGCGATCTCCGCGAACCGCCCCACACCCGCGGTGCTCGAGTTCAGCGATGCATGACCCTGGCCGTTCATCGCGATCGAGGGGATCCAGAAGAAACGGGGATTGGAGGCGGCGCGGTCGAACAGCGTCCCGGATTGGATCAGGCTCGGTGTGGAGGCCAGTGTTCCGAGCTGGTACCAGCGGGCGCCGTCTCGGTTGCCGCTGGAGGTGCCCACTCCGCTCGAGTTGACGGTGATGTTGTGGACGGTCCAGAGCGAGTCCGACCCATCCGGGCCCCGGGCGACCATCGCCTCGAAGAGACGGTCATCCAGCGGATCCAAGCCTCCGCTGGTGCCCTGGGCCGGCACGGCGAGCGGCAGGGAGGTCGAGGGCACCGTGACGGTCAGGTTGCCGGAGATGGAGGGGGTTCCGCCCGGATCGGTGATCCGCCGGACATCCAGCCTGTTGAACAGCTGGCTGTCCGGACCGACGATGTAACCCTCCGCGACGTTCGGATCCATGTCCGTGGCGGGCTGGGGGCTCTCCGGCCCGGCCGAGACGCCGGTCGCGAGCCCCCGGAAGGCGGTCACCACGATCGGGCCGCCCCCGGTCACGCTTGACTTCCGGATCACGAAGGCGCTCGTGCCCGTGAACGGGCCCGTGATCGAGCTGAACTCGTTGACGCCGATGTAGATCGCGTTCGCGTCGACGCCGAGCTGGGGATAGTCGACGAACCTCGACGGTCCGGCCGGCGGGGGATCGGCCTCATTGAAGGAAAAGAAGGTGAAGTCGGTCTTGTTGGTGATCGTCGGCCCGGAGCTGACCGCGAGCAGAACGCGGTTGTTCGAGCTCTCGGTGTCGATCGCGGAGACGATCCAGCGCCCCGAGAGGCGGTCGTACTCGACCCCCGGATCGGTGGGCTCGACGCCCGGCGGCAGTACGGGATTCCAGAACATGGAATCGCTGATGTGCAGGCCGCCGAGATTCCCCTGCTTGTCGTAGACATTGATTACGCCGTTGACGGAGACGAGGATCTGGTCAGGCCCCACCGATCCCATCGAGTCCGGTGGGATGAACCCCGACTGGATGCTGTCCGCCCCGAGGAAGGAGGTGCCCTCCGACAGCGACGACCGCGGCCCGATCGCCGAGCGGCCGACGCGCTGCTGCGGCGCGACCGGACCGGCCGTCCGCGGCGGCAGCCCCTCCTCCCCGGGCTCCGGCTTCTCACGGACCTGCTGAGACCCCGCCACAGCCCGCTCCCTGACTGCTTCCTGATCGGCCTCGGGCCCGACCGGCCGCGGCTCGGCGACGTCATGGCGCGCCGCGAGCTGGGCGACGCTCTGGGTCACGCCGGCGGCCCCCGTCCAGGGCTTCCCCTCGGTCACTTCGGCGCCCCGCTGGTTGGTGTCCCCTGTCCGAGCCAACACCACGACCACCAGCGCGAGCGCAAAAAGCACCGCAGCAAGTACGCGACGCCTCATTCGCTCGCGGAGTGTAGGGCCAGCCGCGGCATCAGCTGGAAAGCGGCGGCCGCCGCTTCTTCAGCCGCAGGTTGATCGCCTGGCTGCTCGCATCGCCGCCGATCGGCGCGAAGCTGACGGTCACCTGGAGGCTCACATGCCCCCTCCGCTGCAGCACCCGGCGCTTTCGCCCGACGGCCGCGACCGAGAAGCTGACGGGCCCCGGTACCGCAAGGGTCTTCGCGGCCCGGCCCTTCTTCAGGTTCTTGCCCGAGAGGGTCACGACACCCGGGTTGGAAGTCGTGACCGTGATGCTCGCGGTGCCCCGGCGGCGGTCGCGGCTGATGCCGTCGAGGGTGAACGAGTTGCTGGGGACGAGCACGGCGGAGAGGTTGAGCCGCCGGTCGTTCAGAGGGGTGAAGACGCCGCTGGTGCCGTCGGAGAGGTTGGCGAAGCGGCTGAGCACCGAGTCGCCGGTCATGGGAAACGTGCACGTGGTGGGTCCCGCGCCGCTCTCATGGAAGCCCACCATGTCCCCTGACCTGACCGAGATGCTGGCCGGAAACGTATTCAGACCCGTCGTCGTCACGGTCCGGGGCGGAGCGTGCGAGATGACCTGGAAGGCGTCCGGATCCGTGGTCCGCCTAAAGACCTTGAACACGTAGGTTGCTCCGGCGGCTGAGTTCGTGGTCCAGGAGACGATCGTCCCGGCCTCCCGCGCTATGTAGAGGTTTCCTCCCGTGACGCTGGGCTGCAGGTAGTCGAAGTCGGAGGTGCATGAGGGGGCGGGCGGAAACTCAGCGACCTGCCCGATGGTCACGGAGGCGCTCGCGGTCGAGGCGCAGCCGAGCAGCACTCCCGCCAGGCAGAGACCGGCGATCCGGTACGCTCGGGTTCGTCTCATGGGAGTGATTCAGCGCCTGCGCTTGTCGTTCTGGGTGGCCGTGATCGGGGCGGTGGTGCTCTACGGGTTCTTCGTAATCGTGGCAACCATCTCCCCGGGAGAAGTTGCGGCGACGACCGCGGTGATCGCCGCGCTGGCGGCGATCTTCACGATCAGGAATCTGCGTCTGTCAGCCCAGCTCGCGGATCGCGGGGGTAATCCCCACCTGCGCCGTTCGCTGAACCGGATCCGGGAGCGCCGGGGCTTCTAGGCGCGGCGGTCTCGGGGTTGCCGCGCTCGCGGGCGATGATCGTCGCCCGGATGCCGGGCTCGTCGCGGCGCCGGCCGTTGCCGTTCCCGTTGCCATTGGCGTCGCGACGGCCGTTGCCGTTCCGATTCGGCTCGTCGAGCTCGCCCAGCTTCGCCGGCATCCAGCGGGCGGGCAGTCCGGGCTGCGTCTTGGCCGGAGACGGCGCGCCGATCTCGAGCAGGCTGTCGAGCAGCGCGAAGGCCTCGTCGCCTCCGTCCCGAGCGAAGCACACCTGGGCGGCGTACGCCCCGGCGCCCTCCTTCAGCCTGATGGCGGGAAGGACCCCGACCGCCCAGGCGATTCTGGCCCTCATGGCGAGGCGGGCGAGGGACCTGCCGAGCGGCCCGCGGTCCAGGTCCGCGCCCGCCCAGCACAGGCAGAGATCTCGCCGGATTCGGCTGACCCGGCGATACCCGCCGGTCCCGACCACCCGCGATGCGTACGGATGGAGCCGCTGCCGTTCGGCATAGCCGGCGCGATCGTTCCAGCCACGCAGGAACGAGCCGATCACTCGGCATACGCACCGGGGGCGATCCGAGAAGGGCTCCCCGCCGAGTATCGAGGCGAGCTCGACGATGCACACGCCGTCGCCGGGGGTGCGATGCGAGCCGGGCTCCAGCCGCACTGATGTCGCCGGTCCGGCTCCCGTCACCTCGTTCCCCTCCGTCATGCGACCACCGCGTCGCAAGAATACCCCGCGCGCTCAGCCAGGTCGAGAGCGAACCCGGAGCGCCAGGCCCACCAGCAGATAGCTGATCGTCACCGCTAGCAGGGCGAACTTGAGCACCGCGCAGACCTGGCCGAGCCTGGGAGCCAGATCTCCCCCGTGCTGATTCACGGCGAGCAGCAAGCCGACGTCCTCGATCGCGTCGAAGGCCGCCGCCCCGGCGGCGAAGGGGATCACAGCCAGACCGAAGGCCGCCATGCGGGTCCACCCTCGCTCGATCGCCAGGTCGCGGGTGGCCCAGGCCGCGAGGACGAGGAACGTGCCGTAGGCGAGGATGTAGGCGTAGTCGATCCACAGCGATGCCTTCGCTGCATCGGTTCCCTTGCTCCCCCAGTCGGCCAGGATCTCCGCGGCGCGCTCCTGGGTCCCCGCCAGCTCGAACCCGACGATGCCGGGGCCGCCGGCGTCCATCATCCGGAGGTCGAGGATCGCGAGCACCACGAAGATCGCGATCGACGCAATCGCCGATGCAATCAGGGCCCGCTTTCGAGTCAAGCCGGTCTCACCACCGGGCGGATCAGCGTACCTGCGCGATGGCCGCCTCGACCTGGCCGACGGTCGGCGATTCCTCGAGCTGGCGGCTGCCGTTCGGGCCGCCCACCACCACCGCGGGCTGTGCCGGCAGCTGCCGCTCCGCGGCGAGGTCCTCGTCCGCCTTCAGGGTCTCCTCGATGTCCGAGTCCTTCATGTCGTTCTGCCACTGCTCGACGTTGAAGTTGAGGATCGCCCGGGCGACGTTGTCGAGAAATTCCTGGTTCGCTCCACCCTTCTTCGCCTCCTCCTGGTTGAGGAAGAACAGCTCGATGAACTGCCACTCGTCGTCCTGCTTCGCAGCCGCCACGGCCCCGTAGGAGCCGAGGAAGAATCCGGACTCGGCGCTGAGCGGGAAGTGGTGGAAGATCATCTGGATCTGCCCTGCACGAACCGGACCGCGAATCAGCGGCATGATCACGGTGCGGTTCCAGTCCGAGCAGGGGTCGCATTGGAGGTCGTTGAAGACCTGGACCGTGACGGGCGCGTCCCCCGGGCCGAGGCGGGCGCCATCCTGCTGGATTCCGCCGAGCAGGCTCTGCGTCTCCTCGGCGCCGGTGATGGGGACCTGGCCCTCCCCGCCGGTGCCGACCGAGAGGCTCACGATCGCGAAGCCGAGCAGGCCGACGATCACGGCCAGCACGATCAGCCCGACCAGACGCGGGCGCCTCCGCGGGGCTTCCTCGCTCACCCCGCGACGGCCTTGTAGTAGCGGACGGCCAGCCCGGTGAGGAGCGTGCGGAGCCCCTCCTCGAGCGGTGTCTCCGTCTCAGCCGCCCAGGTCCCAAGCCCCCGGGACTCGATCGCCTCGCTGCGCTCCACGACCTCGTCCACCAGCTCGGGGTGCTGGTCGCAGAAGAACGCGCCGATCGAGTACAGGTCGGTCTCCATCAGCGACTGGATGAACGGATCCGTGCCTGGCTCGACCGATGCCTCGCCGGGGCTCATGGCGCCATGGTAGTTGGGCCCCTCAGCGGCTGATAAGGCTGGACGCCCGCGGGTAGGCTAGGTGCGAGGGTGCTCCGCCAGGGGCAACCCGTTTGATCATGGCCACCCGCGACGAGATCCTGGGCTTCTGCGGCCAGCTCCTGGACGTCAGATCCTTTGAGGACTACGGGCCCAACGGGCTCCAGGTTCCGGGCAAGTCCGAGGTCAGCAAGGTCGCGACCGGCGTCACAGCCAACCTCGAGCTGCTCCAGGCCGCGGTCGATTCGGGTGCGGAGCTCGTGCTCACCCACCACGGCCTGCTCTGGGGCTCGGAGGTCTCGCCGCTCTCGGTGCCGATGGCATCCAGGCTGCGCGCCCTGCTCTGCGCCGACGCGTCGCTCGCCGCCTACCACCTGCCGCTCGACGCCCACCCCGAGATCGGCAACAACGCCCTGCTCCGGGACGCCCTCGGGCTGGAGGCGGACGAGCGGCCCTTCGGGGAGGCGAAGGGGTCGGCCGTCGGGGTGATCGGGCGGTCCCCGGAGCCGATCGAGGTCGGTGAGCTCGGCCGCAGGCTGAGCGAGGCCGTGGGGCAGGACCCGCTCGTCTTCGACGCCGGCCCCGAGCGCATCTCGAGCGTCGGGATCGTCACCGGGGCGGGGGGCTTCGCGCTGCGCGAGGCGGGGCCCCTGGGCCTCGACGCGCTGGTCACCGGCGAGCCCAGCGAGCCGGTGATGGGAGAGGCGCGGGAGTACGGCATCCACTTCCTGGCCGGCGGGCACTACGCGACGGAGACGTTCGGGATCCGGCGACTCGGGGAGCTGGTCGCGGAGCGGTTCTCGGTCGGGCACGAGTTCATCGACGTCCCGAACCCCATATAAGGGGCAATCCCCCCGCAAACTGCGTCAAAATGATTGACACGTCGCCCTGACGCGATATACATGCATTCCGGCGTATCCGGCGTTCAACGGGAAGGAGTGGCCTATATGTCCGTTCACCTGACGCCCACCGAGCTTGCCGAGGAGCTGCACATGAAGCGGCGCGACGTGCTCTCGAAGTGCATCGAGATGAACGTGCCGATTCTCAAGGGCAGAATCGACAAGACCCTCTTCGAATCCTCGCTGCGGGCGTTCCGGGCTCAGAACAAGCAGGCCACGGCTTGATGCGAGCGGCCGTCCCGGCGGCCGTCAAGGGAGGGTGCGCGTAAGCGCAACCCGATTGGTGCAGGTTGGCTGCTCAGCCAGTCTCCTAATACACTCCATCTCAGGGCCGCGATAGGCGGCATCCCCCAGGCAAGGAACCCAGGAGAGATGGAGACAGCGACCGTCGCGGCCTCCGGCAGCGCCGCGGAATCCAGTACGCACAGCAAGACCTGTGCCGACCTGATGCCGCTCGCCGCGGAGCGCCACGCGGACCTGGCCGCCGTCACCTACAAGGACTCCGCGGGTCAGTGGGTCTCGAAGACCTATCGCGAGGTGGGCGAGATCGTCCGGCAGCTGGCGCTCGGCCTGATCGAGCTCGGCATCGTGAAGGGCGACAAGGTCTCGATCCTCGCCAACACGCGTCCCGAGTGGACCTACTTCGACTTCGCGGCGCTCAGCGTGGGCGCGACCGTCGTCCCGATCTACCAGACCAACTCTCCCGAGGAGTGCCAGTACGTGATCGAGAACTCCGACGCCAAGGCGGTGATCGTCGAGGACTCGGAGCAGCTCGCCAAGATCGACGAGATTCGCGATCAGGTCCCCAAGCTCGAGCACGTGATCCGCATAGAGGGCTCCGGCGGCAACGCGGTCTCGATGGACGAGCTGATCGAGGCCGGGTCGAGCCGCTCGGACTCGGAATGGGAGCAGCGCTGGCAGTCGGTCACGCCGGACGACATCTGCACCTTCATCTACACGTCGGGCACCACCGGGCCGCCCAAGGGGTGCGTGATCTCCCACGGCAACTACCGCTCGATGGTGACCATGGCGCTCGATGAGAGCGTCCTCGACAGCGACACCACCACCTACCTCTTCCTGCCGCTGGCGCACTCCTTCGCCCTGCTGATCCAGTTCCTGAGCTTCGACCTGGGGGGGAACATCGCCTACTGGGAGCGCGATCCGCTGAAGATCATCCCGAACCTCGCCGAGGTCAAGCCCGAGTACTTCCCGTCGGTCCCGCGCATCTTCGAGAAGATCTACACCGCCGCGACGGGCGAGATCGAGAAGGCCGGCGGCATCAAGAAGCTCGTCTTCAACTGGGCGATCGGTGTCGGCGAGAAGGTTCGCGAGCGAGAGCGGGCCGGCAAGCCGCTCGGCTTCCTGCTGCGCAAGCAGTACGAGATCGCCGACAAGCAGGTGCTCTCCAAGATCCGCGCGCTGTTCGGCGGCCGGATCAAGAACTGCGTCACCGGCGCGGCCCCGATCAACCCGGAGATCCTCCGCTTCTTCGACGCGGCAGGGGTCCTGGTGCTCGAGGGCTGGGGCATGACGGAGACCTCGACCGCCGCGACGGTCGCCAGGCCCGACGCCTTCAGGTTCGGCAAGGTCGGGCGCGCCTTCAATGGCTGCGAGATCAAGATCGGCGACGACGGAGAGATCCTGGTCCGCGGCCCGAACATCTTCCAGGGCTACTACAAGAACGAGAAGGCGACCCGGGAGACGCTCGAGAACGGCTGGCTCCACACCGGGGACATCGGCGAGCTCGACGAGGACGGCTATCTCTCGATCACCGGCCGCAAGAAGGACATCATCATCACGGCGGGCGGCAAGAACATCACCCCCGCCAACCTCGAGGCCGAGATCAAGCAGTGCCCCTACGTCTCCCAGTGCGTCGTGATCGGGGATCGCCGGCCGTTTCTGGTCGCCCTGATCACGCTGGACATGGAGGAGTCCGAGAAGCTCTGCAAGGAGAAGGGCTGGCCCACCGACCTCGAGCACCTGAGGCGGAACGACGGCATGAGGGCTCTCATCCAGGAGCATCTCGACAAGGTCAACGAGAAGTTCGCCCGGGTCGAGCAGGTGAAGAAGTTCGAGATCCTGCCCCACGACCTCTCCCAGGAGACCGGCGAGCTGACGCCGACCATGAAGGTCAAGCGCAACGTCGTCGCGGACAAGTTCGAGAAGGACGTCGAGGCGCTCTACGCCTAGCGGCCACCAGCCGGGTCCCTACCTCGTAGTTCCCGATTCATTCAAGGGGACCCTGGGCGCCCAGCAGGTCGCCGAGGCGATCGGCAGGGGCCTGGAGCGGGCCGGTGTCCAGGCCGACCTCTGTCCGGCGGCGGACGGGGGCGAGGGAACCGCGGCCGTCCTCGTCCACGCCCTCGGCGGGGAGCTGCGGGCCGCGTCCGCCCACGATCCGCTGGGCCGCCCGATCGAGGCCGAGTTCGGCCTGGTTCGCGACGGATCGGCCGCGATCGTCGAGGTGGCGGCAGCCTCGGGCCTCGATCTGGTTGACGAGGGCGAGCGGGATCCCGAACGGGCGAGCACACAGGGCACCGGTGAGCTGATCGTCGCGGCGATCGAGGCGGGCGCCGGCCGCATCCTGGTGGCGGCGGGCGGCAGCGCCACCACCGACGGGGGGCGCGGTGCGATCGAGGCGATCGAGTCCGCGGGCGGTCCTCGGGACGCCAAGCTCGAGGTCCTCTGCGACACCTCCGTGCCGTTCGAACGGGCGGCCGAGGTGTTCGCCGCCCAGAAGGGCGCCTCGCCCGAGCAGATGGAAAGGCTCACGTCGCGGCTGGTGGCGCTCGCCGGCACGTTCTCCCGCGATCCGAGAGGGCGAGTGATGACAGGAGCCGCAGGCGGCCTCTCCGGCGGCCTCTGGGCGGCCCTCGGCGCGCACCTGGTACCCGGCGCGGCGTTCGTGCTCGGGATCCTGGGCTTCGATCGCCGCCTGGAGGCCGCCGATGCGGTGATCACGGGAGAGGGGCGGCTCGACCCGCCGAGTCGGGAGGGCAAGCTGACGGGCGAGGTCGCCCGGCGCTGCCGCGCGGCCGGCGTCCCGCTTCATGCGATCGTCGGGCAGATCGCCATGGCTCCCGAGCAGCTCAAGCGGCTCAACCTGTCCTCGGTGGCAGAGGCCGGCACCACCGATCAGATCGAGGCTGCGGCCGAGCGGATCGCCGACCCGGCGGGCTGAAGAAGCAGGGAGGGTGACCGCGAGAAGGCTGTCGATCAAGCCGACCGACCAAGCGACCGCCGGGGACGTGGACCGGCGCTGACTACTTGCCGGTCTCGACCGGCTCCGTCTCGCCGGACTGGCGCAGCAGGGCGCCCGTGGTCTGCTCGAGCACCCGCCGCCAGGCCGAGATCCCCTTCTCCTCCTCCTCGACGGTGTCGAGCACGCGCTGCACGCGCCGGGCGGAGATCTCGATCCCGTGTCGCGCCGCGATCTCCTTGTAGCGCTGGTAGTCGCGTGCCAGGCTCACGGTCACCGACTCGAAGCCGTGCTTGGCGATCTGGAGGCGGGCCGAGTAATCGAGGATCGAGGTGCCGAACATGAGCTCGTCGTCGAACTCGGGCTCGATCAGGATGATGTCGACGTCCGGAAAGCGCTCGTTCCAGGACTGGACAGCTAGGTGCAGCCGAGCGTGGGCGAGCAGGCGGAAGGCCTGATTCCCGATGGCGGGCATTCCCATGTCGGAGACCCGGCGCACTCGCGAGCCGAACATCGTGGGAATCTTGGTCTCGAAGTCGTTCACGTAGGGGACTAGCGGGTTGACGACGACGATGAACTTCGCCCCGGCCTCGACCGCGACGTCGACGTTGGTGGTGGAGACGATCCCCCCGTCGACGAGCTGTCTGCCGCGCAGCTCGTAGGGCTCGTAGACGATCGGCAGCGCGCCGGATGCGGCGACCGCCCGGGAGATCGGGACGTTGTCCCACTCCCCCTCGCCGAAGACGATCCGCTCGCATGTGTCGAGGTCGGTGGCCGTGATGCGGAGCTCGGCGCCGAGCGCGCGGAAGTCGTTGGTCCGGTCGGGATCGGAGAGCACGTTGCGGATGTACTGCTCGATCCCACGGTTGTGGTAGATCCCGGTCGGCAGGCCCTCGGCGAGCCCCATGACCAGGTCGACCATCGAGATCTCGCCGACGTGGGCCGCCAGCCGGCGGACCGTCGCGGCGATGCGGAGCGGCAGGAGCGCCATGCGCCCCGCGAAGCCCTTGTAGTTGGGACGGAGCAGGGTGCGCAGGGAGGCGTTCTCGATCGGCGAGGGCAGCGCACGGTCGAGCACCCTGAACATCTCCTCTGGGGTGACGCCGTTCGCGACCAGGCTGGCGACGAACGCTCCGGCGCTCGTGCCGACGTAGATGTCGAAGTCGTTGACCGTCCGATTCACCGCCAGCAGGTCGAAAGCGCGCAGCGCGCCCATCTCGTAGACGCCGCCGGTGAAACCACCGCCGCCTAGGACGAGAGCTGTCTTGTCGCCCCGTCCGCGCCGCTTTCTCCCTTTGCCACTGCTGCGCGGTTTGCCGTCGGGGCTGTCGAACTGGACGACTTTGCCCATCAGAGCATCGATTATCGCAGGAGAGCGGGCTGGTCAGCCAGCAAGCGGGATGACCGCTACCTTCCTCATCCTCGGCTGTTTCAGGCGGGAGGCGGGTTGCCCGCGCGTAATGCAAGGGTGCTCCCGGAGCAACCCGTTTGATGATGAGCATGCTCAGGCACAGAGGGGCGATCGCGATCGCGCTGCTCGCGGCGGCGCTGGCGCTGCCTGCCGCAGCGCAGGCCCGTGGCGATCAGCTCGATCGCGCCTACAGGACGCCGGTCGCCCACGGCGCCGCCGCCGCCCGCACGGCCGTCTCCCGCACCAAGCTCGCCGCCGGGCTCGGGAAGCTCTTCCGGCGCGTCGGCAGGAGCGGCGCCTTCGTCTTCGATCCGGCCACCCACCAGGTCCTGTTCTCGCGCAAGGGCGGGCGGGCGCGGATCCTCGCCTCGAACTCGAAGCTCTTCACCACCACCACGGCGCTGTCTCGCTTCGGGCCGGAGGGGCGGCTTCACACCACGGCCTGGTCGAGCGACGACATCACCGACGGGATCAGCCAGGGCCTCTACCTGCGCGGGGGAGGCGATCCGACCCTGACCACCAGCGGGCTCGCCAAGCTCGCCGACCGCGTCCGCGCCGCCGGCGTCGTCAGCGTCCAGGGGCCGCTGCTCTACGACGACTCCTTCCTCGACCACCAGACCGGCGTCCCGGAGCACGGGATCACCCCGGAGGGGGTGGGAAGGCTCTCCGGCCTCGAGATCGATAGCGGCTCACCGAGCGACCCGGCCAGGACCGCCGCCCAGCGCTTCGAGGACGCGCTGCGCAAGGCCGGGGTCGCGATCGGGAGCAGCGTCACGCCGGCGGTCGTCCCGGCGGGTGCGATTCAGGTCGCGGACCTCACCTCGCCGACCATGGCCGACATCGTCCAGGACACGAACGTCCCGTCCAACAACTTCCTCGCGGAGATGCTCCTCAAGGACGTCGGCGCCCAGTTCGGCGGGAGCGGGTCGACGGCGACGGGCATCTCGGTCGTCAAGCTCTTCGCCTCGCAGCAGGGCGCACGGTTCAACGGTGAGAACGGCTCGGGTCTGACCCGGCGCAACAAGGCCTCGCCCGCGTCCGTCGTCAAGCTGCTCGACTCGATGATCGAGTTGGACACGAAGACCCCGCCCGACGTGCAGCTCGCCCAGGAGCGGCTTCGCGACGCCTGGATCGACTCACTCGCCGTCGCCGGCCGGACCGGCACCGTCGCCCGCCGGATGCGCGGGACGGCGGCGTCGGGCAACTGCCACCTCAAGACCGGGACGTTGACCGGGGTGAGCGCGCTCTCCGGCTACTGCTTCCGCGGCGGCGACGACGCGGACCACGCCGTGATCTTCTCGCTGCTGATGAACCGGACAGACGTCAACAGGGCGCACGTGGTCCAGGACCGGATGGCGGCCCTGATCTCCCGCTACTCGCGTTAGCGGCCACCAGGCCGCACGACTTGGGAGCGGCGGCGAAGCCGCCGCGACTTGTGATGGGCGGCCGCTTGTGGCCGCGATCTGGTGGCGAAGCCGTCATCCGACGAGTTTCTGCAGGCCGTCCTCGTCGATCACCTCGGTGCCGAGCTCCTCGGCCTTGGCGAGCTTCGAGCCCGGGCTGTCGCCCGCGATCAGGTAGTCCGTCTTCTTCGAGACCGAGTTGACCACCTTGCCGCCCGACCGGCGGATCAGCTTGGTCGCCTGCTCGCGGCTCAGGTTCGGCAGCGTGCCGGTCAAGACGAGCGTCTTGCCGTCGAGCGGACCACCCGCCCTGCGGCGCTCGGAGAGATCGAGCTCCATGCGCAGGCCCGCCGTCCGCAGGCGCTCGATCAGCTGCCTGGTCCGCTCCTCGGAGAGCTCCTCGTAGATCTGCTCGGCCAGCACGGGTCCGATTCCCTCGGCTTTCACGATGTCCTCCGGCTGGGCCTCGAGGAGCGCGTCCATCGTGCCGAAGTGTTCGGCCAGGGACTCGGCGTTGACGAAGCCGATGCCCGAGATGCCGAGCGCGTAGAGGACCCGCGAGAAGGGCTTGCGCTTCGAGCCCTCGATCTCCTCGATCAGGTTCTCCGCCGAGATCCGGCCGAAGCCGTCGAGCTCGGCGATCCGCTCGGCGGACAGGTCGTAGATGTCGGCGGCGTCCGAGATCACGCCCTCCTGCAGGAAGCGGTAGGCGTTCTTCTCGCCGAGGCCCTCTATCTCCAGCGCACCGCGGAAGTGCTTGACGTGCTGGAACTGCTGGCCCGGGCAACCGGTTCGGTTCGGGCAGATCGTGAAGACGCCGTCTTCGGGCTTGACCGTCGGGGTCCCGCAGAGAGGGCATTTCTTCGGTGGCCTCGCCCTGCGCGCGCCCTTCTTGCGGCGCTGGATGATCGGAGAGACCACCTGGGGGATCACGTCGCCCGCCCGCATCACAACCACCTCGTCGCCCTCGCGGACGTCCTTCCGCTCCAGGTCCTCCTCGTTGTGCAGGGTCGCCGTGCTCACGGTGACGCCGCTGACGTGAACCGGCTCGAGCATCGCGAAGGGCAACAGGTGCCCGGTGCGGCCCACGTTCCAGACGATCTTGTTGAGTTTGGTCGTGGCGGTCGTCGGGGCGAACTTCCAGGCGACCGCCCAGCGCGGCTCGCGGCCGGCGACCCCCAGCTCCCTCTGCAGCCCGCGGTCGTCGACCTTGACGACCACGCCGTCGATCTCGAAGTCGAGCGCCTCACGGCGATTCTCCCACCAGCGGCAGCGCTCGGCGACCTCGTCCACTCCGTGCAGCACCGAGATGTCCTCGTTGACCTTGAATCCCCGCTCGCGCAGCCACTCGAGCGAAGCCGAGTGGCTCTCCGGCTCGCCTGACAATCCGATCTCCGGAGGCGCGGTCCCTCGTCCGATACCCCATACGAGTCCGTAGCACCAGATCGAGAGGGGTCTGGTCGCCGTGATGGAGGAGTCCAGCTGACGGAGGGAACCCGCGGCTGCGTTGCGGGGATTGGCGAAGGTCGACTCGCCGTCCTGGGCGCGCTGCTCGTTCACCCGCGTGAAGCCAGCGATCGGCAGGTAGACCTCGCCGCGCACCTCGACCAGCTCTGGGGCGTTCTCGATTGACAGCGGGATTGCCTTGATCGTCCGGAGGTTCTGCGTCACGTCCTCCCCGATCCGGCCGTCGCCTCGGGTGGCGCCCCGCGTGAAGACGCCGTCCTCGTAGGTCAGGGAGATCGCGAGGCCGTCGACCTTGGGCTCGGTGACGTAGCGGATCTCGCGGCCCGAGATGTCGAGTCGCTCGAGCCGGCGCTCGACCCGCTTCGCCCACGCCCGCAGCTCGTCCTCGTTCCGGGCGTTGGCGAGCGAGAGCATCGGCTCGTGGTGCTCGACCTGCTTGAACTTGGAGAGCGGCGCGCCGCCGACGCGCTGGGTGGGCGAGTCGGGTGTGCGCAGCTCCGGGTTCTCCTCCTCGAGCTGCTGCAGCTCGCGCATGAGGTCGTCGTACTCGGGATCGGAGATCTCCGGGTCATCGAGGACGTAGTAGCGGTGATCGTGGTAGGCGATCTGCCCCCGGAGCTCCTCGGCACGCTTCTTTGCCCCCTGGGCCGGGCTCACCGCTGCGTGGGGGCCTCGGCCGACTCGTCGGCGCTCGACTCCGCTCGCTCCAGCATGCCGCCGAAGTCCCATTCCCTGAGCCGATCGAGGCCGGGCCGATCGGTGAGGTCGAAGTGGACCGGGGTGACCGAGATGTGCTCGCGCGCGATCGCGGAGAGGTCGGAGCCCTGCTCGTCCTCGAATGACGGCTCGAACCCGTAGATCTGGTACCGGTGGCGCCCCGTCTCGGGGTCCTGCTCGACCAGCTTCATCTCGTCGTTGTAGAGGCGCTTCCCCAGGTGGGTCACCTGGATCCCCGTGGGAGTGCCGGCAGGGCAGTTCACGTTCAGCAGCGTGTCCGCTGGCAGCGGGTCCTGGGCGACGCGCCTGACCAGCTCGGCCGCGAACGCCGCCGCCACCGAGAAGTCGAACTCGCGCGCCCAGCGGAAGTCCATCTCCCGCGCGGCGGACTGCTGCGAGATGGCGATTGCGGGGATGCCGAGCACGATGCCCTCGAGCGCCGCGGCGACCGTTCCGGAGTAGGTGATGTCGTCGCCGAGATTCGAGCCGTGGTTGATGCCCGAGACGATCAGCTCGGGACGCTCGCCGACCAGCCCCAGCTCGGCGAACCGCACGCAGTCGACGGGCGTTCCGTCGGTCGCGTAGCCGTTGGAGCCGTCGTCGAACGCGATCTCCTCGACCCAGAGTGGCGAGCGGGTGGTGATGCTGCGCGCCGTCGCGCTCCGGTTCGAATCCGGCGCGATCACGTGGACCTCCAGATCGGGGATCGCCCGCAGCTCTCGGCGCAGGGCGTGGAGGCCGGTCGCCTGGATCCCGTCGTCGTTCGTGATCAGGACGCGCATCACGTCGATTCTAAGGACGGCCGGCCGCGATCCATGCGGCGCGGACCCGGGGAATGGCGCTCGCTACGCCTGCGCCTGCGCCGGCTCGTCCCGGGGCGGCGTCGCCTCGCCCTCGGGCTCCTTGCCGCGCCAGCCGCGCAGCGACTCGCGCAGATAGATCCAGGCGAGGCTGCAGCCATAGACCGCGGCCGCGATCGGGGCCGCCACCTCCAGCAGCTCGCTGCCGCTCGCCTCGCCGAACTCGTGGAGCCCTCCGAAGACGAGGTACGCCGCGAAGATGATCACGAGCAGGCTCGTCACGGTGAAGAACTTGCTCAGGTCGAGCTTCAGGGCACCGCGGTAGAAGGCCACGCCGAGGCCGACGGCGGCCATCAGGCCGAGGACCCCGCCCGCGACGGCGATCACGGGGCCGGAATTCTGCGTCGAGGCGAACAGGAAGAGCGCCGTCTCCAAGCCCTCTCGGGCGACGGCGACGAAGGCGACCGTGGCCAGGCCGATCGCGCCGCCGGTGCGCAGCGACTCGCTGACCTGCTCTCGCAGGTGTGCGCCGATCGTGGCGGCCTGCTTTCGCATCCAGAAGGCCATCCAGGTCACCAGGGCGGCGGCGAAGATCATCGTCGCGCCCTCGTAGACCTTCTCGCTGGTTCCTTGCAGCTCTCCGACTGAGAGGAACAAGGTCGCCCCGATCGCCGCGCTGGTGAGGGCGGCCGCCGCGACCCCCCACCAGACCGCCGTCGCCTGCGCGCGCTGGCCGGTCTTGGCCAGGTAGGCGAGGATCAGGCCGACGATCAGAGTGGCCTCGAAGCCCTCTCTCAGCGTGATGACGAAGGTGCCCAAAGTGTGGTTCGACGAATTGAATTCCGACCGAATCGGTCAGGCTACCAGGTTAGGTAAGCCTAACTGGATCCGGCACTCGACGTCTTCTACCCCCTGCCCCCGCTTCGGATCAGTAGCTGACGGCCGCGAGATGGAGCCCGTGGGCGCGCGCCGTGTCCCCCGCCCGGTCGCGAGGAGCGCCCTCCAGCAGGGCCCGGAAGTCCTCCCGCGAGCGACGGCCTCCGGCGACCTCCAGCATGGTGCCGACCAGCACCCGGACCATGTTGCGCATGAACGCATCGGCCTCGATCCAGAGCTCGAGCACGGTCCCCTCCCCGAGCACCGCCGGCTTCTCGTGCCACTCGGCTCGCAGGATGTCCCGCTCGAACCGCACGTGCTCGGTCTGGGTCGGGGTGAAGGCGGTGAAGTCGTGTCTGCCCAGCAGATCGTCCCCGCAGCCGGCCAGGGCGTCCCGGTCGACCCGGTGCGGCCAGAACAGGGAGATCGCGGCCTCGAACGGATTCGGGGTGCGCTCGGCGAGCACCCGATAGCAGTAGGTGCGCGAGCGGGCGTCTCGCCGCGCGTCGAAGCCCTCGGCGGCGGCCTCCGCCGCGAGGACGGCCAGGTCGGGCCCGGTCAGCGAGTTGAGCGCGCGATCGAGCTCGGCGGGAGGCTCGCCGGCGAGCTCGAAGCTCGCCACCTGACCCCAGGCGTGCACGCCGGCGTCGGTTCGGCCGGCCGCGGTCAGCGACGTCGCGGCCCCGAGGACGCGCCCCAGGGCGCTCTCCAGCTCGCCCTGGACCGTGCGGAGGCCGGGCTGCGCGGCCCAGCCGGCGAACCCGCCGCCGTGGTAAGCGACCTTGAGGCGCACCGTGGCCACTATTGCGGGCGCGAGATTGCGGGCGGGACCACGAGTCGCGACACTATCCGCCGATGGCACTCTCCGACGCGGACGAGCCAGTCGAGATCTCGCACGAGGAGGCGCGGCAGGAGCTCTTCGGCCACGGGCCCAGCAGGACCGGCCTCGCCGTCTACGAGGTGGTCGTGCTCATCCTCGGCATGGTGGGCGCCGCAATCGCCTTCGATCAGATCGACAACTGGTCCCAGTGGGTGGTCCTCGGGGCGATCATCGTCACGGTGATCGGCTTCATGATCGCCGTCAGCCCGAATCGCCGGAGCTAGCAGCCCGAGACCAGACCGCTCTGTGACCCCACTCACTTGCCGATCCGCCCCGGGTCGGCGTAAGGTTCCTGGCGATCAGCGTCGAAGAGGGGAGACATGGCTAATACGGACATCACACAGCGCGCGCAGTACGAGCGCAGCGACCTGCTGGCCGGCGGAGAGGGGATCAGGCGGGGCTCCGAGAAGGGCGCCGCGATCTACACCGTCATCGCCCTGATCGTGGGGATCGGGCTCAGCGTGCTCGCGCTGGCGACGATCGAGAGCTGGGCTCAGTGGATCGTGCTCGGCGTGATCGTGGCTTTCACCGTCGCCGTGATGGTGGCCATCGGCCCGAACCGCGGCGGAGCGGGCTCGAACTTCAAGGTCGGTCGCTAGCGGCCACCAGGCCGCGGACTCTCGGGAGCGAAGGGCGAAGCCCGTTGATGCGAGGGCGCGCGATAGCGCGACCCGTTTGACGAGAAGGGCGGCCGCTTGTGGCCGCGATCTGATGGCGAAGCCGCGCTAGACCAGTTCGAGAAACACCATCTCGGCCGAGTCGCTGCGGCGCGGGCCGAGCTTGACGATGCGCGTGTAGCCGCCCGGCCGTGACTGATAGCGCGGGGCGATCTCCTCGAACAGCTTGTGGACGGCGAACTTGTCGTTGTGGAGCTCGGAGAGCGCCTGCCGGCGGGCGTGCAGGTCGCCGCGCTTGGCGAGCGTGATCAGCTTCTCGAACTCGGGCCGGAGCGCCTTCGCCTTCGGCTGAGTCGTCCGGATCCGCTCGTGCTCGATCAGCTGCTTCGACATCGTGCGAAGCATCGAGCGGCGGTGAGCCGAATCCCGGCTCAGCTTTGCTCTCTTGCGCTGGTGCCTCATCGCCGCCCTCGGCCGGGAACTCTAGCCGCCCTAGTCCGCCCGCAGCGAGAGGCCGCGTGCGCGCAGAGTCTCCTGGACCTCCTCGATCGACTTGCGACCGAAGTTCGGGATCGCGTTCAGCTCCGACTCCGACTTCCGCACGAGCTCGCCGACGGTCTGGATGCCGGCGCGCTTCAGGCAGTTGTAGGAGCGGACGCCGAGCTCGAGCTCCTCGATCAGGATCTCGTCGAGCCCGTCGGCACCGGGAACGGCCGCGGCCTCCGCGCCGCCGCCGCCGTCGGTGGCCGCGATCGCGCCCTCACCCCGCAGCTCGTCGACGCGGTCGGCGGTGGTGAAGATCGCCAGGCTCTTGATCAGGATCTCGGCGGCCTCGCGCAGGGCGGCGCCCGGCTCGATGGAGCCGTCGGTCTCGACCTCGAGCGTGAGCTTGTCGAAGTCGGTGCGCTGCCCGACGCGGGCGGCGTCGACCGAGTAGGCGGCGCGGCGGATCGGCGAGAAGATCGCGTCGATCGGGATCACGCCGATCGGCTTCTCCTCGGACTTGTTCTCGTCCGCCGGCGAGTAGCCGCGGCCACGGCCGATCGTCAGGTACATCTCGAGCTTGGTCTTCTTCTCGAGCGTGGCGATCGGGGCCTCGGGATTGAGGATCTCGACGCCCGCGGGCAGGTCGATGTCCTTGGCCTTGACCTCGCCGGGGCCCGTGGCGACCAGCGGCGTCTCGACCTCATCGGCGTCGGTGTGCATCCGCACGACGACGTCCTTGAGGTTCAGGACCAGGTCCGTGACGTCCTCCTTCAGTCCGGGGATCGTCGAGAACTCGTGGGCCACCCCCTCGATGCGGACGCTGGTGATCGCGGCGCCGCCCAGCGACGAGAGCAGCACGCGCCGCAGGCTGTTCCCGAAGGTGTAGCCGAAGCCCTTGTCGAGGGGCTCGATGGTGAAGGTGCCCTTGTTCTCCTCGGCATCCTCTCCCGCGATCTTCGGGACTTGGAAATCTGGCAGGGTGGTCATTGCTTCCATCACGTTTCTTTCTTCCTTCTCTGGGGGGGTTACTTCGAGTACAGCTCGACGATGAGCTGTTCCTCGACGGGCGCTGAGATCTCGCTCCTCTCGGGGAGCCTCAGCACCTTGGCGGTGAGCGAGTCGTGGTCGGCCTGCAACCAGGCCGGCACACCCGACGTGAGCTCGGTCGCGTTCCGCACCACATCGGTGCCGGCGCTGTTCGGCTTGATGGTGATCACGTCGTCCGGCTTCACCTGGTACGAGGGAATGTCGACACGGCGGCCGTTCACCGTCCAGTGGCCGTGGCTGACGAGCTGCCTGGCCTGGCGGCGCGAGGCGGCGAAGCCGAGGCGCACCAGCACGTTGTCCAGGCGGCACTCCAGCAGCCGCAGGAGGTTCTCGCCGGTCACCCCGGGCTGACGGCTCGCCTTGTCGTAATAGCTTCGGAACTGCTTCTCGAGCACCTGGTAGTAGCGGCGCGTCTTCTGCTTCTCGCGAAGCTGGGCCCGGTACTCGGACTGCCTCATCCGGCCACGTCCGTGCTCGCCCGGCGGATACGAGCGGCGCTCGACGCCGCACTTGTCGGTGAAGCAGCGGGCGCCCTTGAGGAACAGCTTCTGCCCCTCGCGGCGGCACTGCTTGCACTGGGCGGAGGTGTCTCGGGCCATCAGATGCCGGCCTCCGTGTCCGGGTGATCTGGGGCGCGCACGACCAAGCAGGTCGGGCAACGCAGGGCGAACCTTTGCTGGTGGCAAAGGCGAGCCCGAGGAGTCCGAGATGCGCCGGTCGTGTGCGTCATCCAGATGTGCACGGATGCGGTGGTCGGCATCTAAACCCTCCTCCGCTTCCGGGGACGGCACCCGTTGTGAGCCTGCGGCGTCACGTCCTTCACCGTCGTCACGTCGAGGCCGGCGGCCTGCAGGGACCGGATCGCGGTCTCGCGGCCCGAGCCGGCGCCCTTGGCGAAGACCTCGACCTTCTCGAGGCCGTGCTCCATGCCCTTCTTGGCGGCCGCGTCGGCGGTCACCTGCGCGGCGAACGGGGTCGACTTGCGCGAGCCCTTGAAGCCGGCGCTGCCGGCGGACTCCCACGCGATCACGTTGCCCTCGGGGTCGGTCAGGGTGACGATGGTGTTGTTGAACGAAGTCTTGATGTGGGCGTGGCCGTAAGTCACGTTCTTGCGGACGCGCCGGCGGGAGCGACCCTTCTTCGGAGCTGCCATCTAGCGGTTTCCTTCCCGGCTCACTTGGGCTGCGGTGCCTTCTTGCGGCCCGCGACGCTCATCCGGCGCGGGCCCTTGCGCCCGCGCGCGTTGGTCTTGGTTCGCTGGCCCCGGACCGGCAGCCCGCGGCGGTGGCGGAGCCCCCGGTAGGAGCCGATCTCCTGCAGGCGCTTGACGTTCTGGGAGCGCTCGCGGCGCAGATCGCCCTCGACCTCGCGGTCCTCGACCGCGTCGCGAAGCTTGATGATCTCGTCCTCGGTCAGGTCCTTGACCGCCGTGTCGGGGTCGACGCCGGTCTCGGTGAGGATCTTGTTGGCCGTCGAGCGGCCGATCCCGAAGACGTAGGTGAGGCCGACCTCTGCCCGCTTGTTGAGGGGGATGTTGACGCCCGCGATCCGCGCCATCAATGCCGGCCTGCGCCACGCGCGTCCGTGGTGGCCGGCATCTACCCTGCCTCTGCTTGTGGCGTGGGTTAGGGCAGATCACGAGCACGGCGCCGCCACGGCGGATCACCTTGCACTTCTCACACATCGGCTTTACTGACGCTCGGACCTTCATTCCCCTTCTCTCATGGGGTCGTATCTGGCTGGGAGTAAGCCCGCCGGCCCCAGGAGTCGGGCCTACAGGCGTAAAACGTCGGCCACGCCAAGCGTGAACCGACGCGTGGAATCTTAGCAGCGCGCGTGCGTCGGCCGTGCGTGAGTGGTAGAAGCCGTTCGTGGCCAGCGGGAGCCCTCGCGGGGGTGCGCGAGCCGGTCAATCGAGGTGCCAGGGGGTGAGGATCCGCGGGGCGTCGGCCGTGATCGCGACCGTGAACTCGAAGTGCGCGGCCAGGGAGTCGTCCTGCGAGTAGACGGCCCAGCCGTCCGATCCCATCCGGACGTCGGCGCCACCGGCGTTCACCATCGGCTCGATCGCCAGCGCCATGCCGATCTCGAGCTCCGGGCCCTTGCCGGGATCCCCGAAGTTCGGAATCTGGGGGTCCTCGTGCATGTCCCGGCCGATCCCGTGGCCGACGAGCGTGCGGATGATTGAGAGGCCGTCCCGCTCGACGCGTCGCTGGACGGCGTGCGAGATGTCGCTGAGACGGTTGCCGGGCACGGCCTGAGCGATCCCCTCGAAGAGGGCGTCGCGCGTCGCGGTCAGCAGCGGCTCGGCGTCCGCCGGCGCGTCCCCGATGGGGATCGTGATCGCGGCGTCCGCCACCCAGCCCTCGTAGGTGACGCCGACGTCGATCGAGAGGACATCCCCGCGCCGCAGCTCGTAGGGCCCGGGGATTCCGTGAACGACCATCGAGTTGGGGGAGGTGCAGATCGAGCCAGGAAAGCCCCGGTAGCCCTTGAAGGAGGGAACCGCCCCCTGGGAGCGGATGAACTTCTCCGCCGCCTCGTCGAGCTCCTTGGTCGTCACTCCCGGACGGGCCTTGGAGCGAAGCATTTGCAGGCAGCGTGCCTGGATCTTCCCGGCTTCCGCCATCGCGTCGATCTGCTCGGACGTCTTGCGGATGATCATGCCGCGATACACGGGCTGGTCCCTCTCATATCTCCATCTCCTCCTCGCGACGGAGGGTTGCGAGCAGGGCGTGGATGCTCTCCTCGACCTCATCGGGCGGACGCTCTCCGGCCACGCGGTTGAGGATGCCACGCTCCTCGTAGTAGGAGATCAGCGGCTCGGTCTTCTCGCGGTACTGCGCGAGGCGGTTCTTGATCAGCTCGGGCTCGTCGTCGTCGCGGACGATCAGCTTGGCGCCGTCGAGGTCGCAGACGCCCTCATCCTTCGGAGGGTCGAACTCGACGTGGTAGATGTGGGTCGGGTTCTGCTCGCAGGTGCGACGGCCGCCCAGCCGGCGAACGACCTCCTCCTCGGTGACGTCGATCAGGATGGCCGCGGTGATCACCCTGTGCAGCTCGCTCATCTTGGCGTCGAGAGCCTCGGCCTGGGGCACGGTGCGCGGGAAGCCGTCGAGGATGAAGCCGTCCGCCGCCTCATCCCCCTGCAGGCGCTCGGCGATCACCCCGATGATCACCTCGTCGGGGACGAGGTCGCCGCGGTCCATGTACTCCCTCGCCTGCTCGCCCACCTCGGATCCCTCCTTGACCGCGGCGCGAAGGATGTCGCCGGTGGCGTAGTACGGCAGCCGGAAGTCCTCCTGCAGGCGCTCGCCCTGGGTCCCCTTCCCGCTGCCGGGCGGGCCCAGGAGGATGAGGTTCAGCTCGGGCAAGCCCGGCACCCCGCAGCGCGCGTCACTTCAGGAAGCCCTCGTAGTTGCGCATCATCAGCTGGGCCTCGAGCTGCTTCACGGTGTCGAGGGCCACGCCGACGACGATCAGGATCGAGGTACCGCCGAAGAAGAAGTTCGCCGACGTCTGGCTGATCAGGATCGTCGGGAGAGCCGCGACCGCGCCCAGGTAGAGGGCGCCGGGGAAGGTGAGCCGGGACAGGATCCTGTCCAGGTATTCGGCGGTCGGTCGCCCGGGTCGGACGCCGGGGATGAACCCGCCGTACTTCTTCAGGTTGTCGGCCTGGTCCACCGGGTTGAAGGTGACCGCCGTGTAGAAGTAGGTGAAGATGATGATGAAGAAGACCTCTCCGACCACGTAGTGCCAGCTGTTGGGGCTGAAGAAGGCCGCGAAGTCGAGTGCCGCGGGGGTGTTGATCATCTGGCCGATGGTCGGGGGGAAGGCCATGATCGAGGCCGCGAAGATCACCGGGATGACGCCGGCCATGTTCACTCGCAGCGGTAGATAGGTCGAGCCCCCCGCCGTCATCCGCCGGCCGACGACCCGCTTTGCGTATTGCACCGGGATGCGGCGCTGGCCCTCCTGGACGTAGACGATCGCCACGATCACCGCCAGGGCGATGAACGGCATCATCACGACGAAGACCTGATCCGGGTTGTTCCACCACTTCGTGATGCCCTCCGGGATCCGAGAGACGATCGACGCGAAGATCAGTAGGGAGATGCCGTTGCCGATCCCTCTCTGGGTGATCAGCTCGCCCATCCACATCAGGATCGTGCAGCCCGCGGTGAGCGTGACCACGATCAGGAAGACCTTGGGGAAGGTGCGCGCGCCGATCACGCTCTGGCCGCCGAAGCTGGAGGAGCTGAAGAGGAAGGTGTAGCCCAGCGACTGAGCGAAGCCGAGGGCGACGGTCAGGTAGCGGGTGTACTGCGTGATCTTCTGCTGGCCGACCTCCCCCTCCTTCTGGAGGCGCTCCAACGAGGGCACGACCACCGTCAGTAGCTGCAGGATGATCGAGGCCGTGATGTAGGGCATGATCCCCAGCGCGAACAGGGAGAGCCTCGAGAGGCTTCCGCCGGAGAACAGATTGAGGAACCCGAGGATGTTCGAGCCCCCCACGTTGTTCACGCCATCCTTGATCGCCTGCGCGTCGACGCCCGGCGAGGGGATGTAGGCGCCCAGCCGGTAGAGGGCCAGGATGGCCGCCGTGAAGAGGATCTTCTTGCGGATCTCCTGGACGCTGAAGGCGTTGAGGATGGTCTGCAGCACTTAGGGAGCGGCCTCCTCGGACTTCGGAGCCGGACCGGCGGGGATCACCTCACAGGTTCCGCCCGCGGCCTCGATCTTCTCCTTCGCCTGAGCGCTGAAGGCATGGGCCTTCACGGTGAGCTTCTTGGAGAGCTCACCGCGAGCGAGGATCTTGACCGGATGGCGACGCTTGGCGAGGCCGGCCGAGCGCAGGGACTCGGGGGTCACCTCGTCGTTCGCCTTGAAGCGATCGTCGAGGTCGGCGAGGTTGACCGGCTGCGTCTGGGTGCGGAACTTCTCGAAGGGCATCGACATCTTCTTGTTCGGACCGCGCAGCTTCCGCATCCGCATGTGGATCGGGTTCTGGCCGCCCTCGTAGGCCGTCTTGCGCTTGCTGCCCGAGCGGGCGCCGGCGCCCTTGTGGCCGCGACCAGAGGTCTTGCCGTGGCCGGTGCCTGGACCGCGCCCGAGCCGCTTCCGCGGCCGCCGCGAACCCGGGGCGGGCTTGAGCGTGTGCAGTCCGACCTCACTGGACGGCTGACTCGTCCGCTTCGCTCCGGAGTCGCCTCGCGTCTCAGCCACCGTTGACCTCCACGAGGTGTGCCACCGCACGGATCATCCCCCGGAGCTGCGGGCTGTCGGCGTGCTTCGCCTCGCTGCCGATCCGGCCGAGCTTGAGCGAGCGCAGCGTGTCGCGCTGCACGCCGGAGGCGCCATTGGCGGAGCGGATCTGCTTGAGCTGCACGTCGGCCACTAGGAGCTCTCCCCGGACTCAGCGGGGGCCTCGGCAGGCTGCTCGGCGGCGTCGCCGGCCTCCTCGGCGGCGACCGCCTCGGGGGTTGCGGGGGGTTCGGCGGCTGTGATCGTGGCGGCCGGTTGTGCTGCGGCCTCGCCGTTGGTCTCCAGATCACGGGTCGCGCTGTCGCGCGCCCTCGCATCAGCCGCGCCGTCGCCCACGCCGAGAACCTCGCGCACCGAGATCCCGCGAAGCTTCGCCACGTCCTCGGGCCTGCGCAGGCTGCAGAGGCCCTCCATGGTCGCCTTGACCAGGTTGATCGGGTTCTGCGTGCCGATGCTCTTGGTGAGAACGTCGCGGACGCCCCCGAGCTCGAGCACCGCGCGCACGCCGCCGCCGGCGATCACGCCGGTACCGGGGCTCGCCGGGCGCAGCACGACGTGGCCCGCCCCGAAGCGGCCGATCACGCGGTGGGTGATCGTCTGGCCGTACTTGGGCACGCGGATCAGGTTCTTGCGGGCATCCTCCACGGCCTTCTGGATCGCGAGGGGGACCTCGCGGGCCTTGCCGTAGCCGATCCCGACCACGGAATCCTCATCGCCCACCGCGACCAGGGCGGTGAACGAGAAGCGCCGGCCGCCCTTGACCACCTTGGCGACGCGGTTGATCTCGATCACCCGCTCCTGCAGGTCGAGGCCCTTCGGACTGACGCTCTCTACAGCCATCGAACCGACGAAGGTAGCGGGTTTGCGTTGGCGGCCATCAGAACTTCAGGCCTCCCTCACGGGCGCCCTCGGCGATCGCGGCGACGCGGCCGTGGAAGCGGTAACCGCCGCGGTCGAAGACACAGGTCTCGATGCCGGCGCCCTTGGCGCGCTCGGCGAGCAGCTCCCCGGCCCGCTTGGCCTGCTCCATCGAGCCGAGCTTGCGAAGCTCGTCCTCGGTCCACGAGACGGAGACCAGGGTGCGGCCCGCGTCGTCGTCGATCAGCTGGGCGAACACGCCCCGGTTCGAGCGGTAGACGGACAGGCGGGGCCGCTCCGCGTTGCCGCGGATGCGGGCCCGGACGCGCCGGCGCCTGCGAAGCCTCTTCTGCGGCTTGGTGAGAACGGTCATCGCGCGATGTCCTCGTGCATGGTCGCGGAGGGGGACATCAAGCCCGCTTCCCGACCTTGCGCGCCACGTGCTCGCCCGCGTAGCGCACGCCCTTGCCCTTGTAGGGCTCGGGAGGCCGCGACTTGCGGATGCGCGCGGCGGTCTCGCCGACGAGCTGCTTGTCGATTCCCCGGACGACCACCTCGGTCGGCTGCGGGACCTCGAACTCGATTCCCTCGGGCGCCTCGAGCGTCACCGGATGGGAGTACCCGAGCGCCAGCTCGAGCGTCTTGCCCTTGAGGTTCGCGCGGTAGCCGACGCCCTGGATCTCCAGGCGGCGTTCGAAGCCGTCGGTGACACCCTCGACCATGTTGGCGATCAGGCTCCTGGTGAGCCCGTGGAGGGCACGGTGCTCGCCGCGGTCGGTGGGACGGTCGACGGTCAGGGTGCCGTCGTCGATCGCCACCTTCATGTCGCGGTCGACGTCCTGGCTGAGCTCGCCCTTCGGGCCCTTGACGCTGACCGCGCCGGGCTTGACGTCGATCTCGACGCCAGCGGGGATCTCGATTGGCTTTCTT
Source organism: uncultured Solirubrobacterales bacterium (assembly GCA_963833375.1). Classification (GTDB taxonomy): domain Bacteria; phylum Actinomycetota; class Thermoleophilia; order Solirubrobacterales; family 70-9; genus DASUPK01. The sequence goes on along the minus strand of CAWHXR010000010.1, from coordinate 51,403 downwards.
CCGATTCGGCTCATCAGCTCTTCCTCACCAGACGTGCGCGACGACCTCTCCACCGACGCCCCTCTGACGCGCCTCGTGGCCCGTCATGACGCCTCGCGAGGTTGACATGATCGTGGTGCCCATCCCTCCGAAGACGCGGGGAACGTCGTCCTTGGGGACGTAGCGGCGGCGGCCCGGGCGCGAGACGCGCTCCATGCCGCTGATCACCGGGTCGCGGTTCTCCGTGTAGCGAAGGCGGACCTTGATCACCTCGCCGACCCGCCCCGGCTCCACGCTGAAGTCGGTGATGTAGCCCTGCTCCTTGAGGATGCGCGACATCTCGCGCTTCAGCCGGGAGGCGGGGATCTCCACATCCTCGTGCTCGGCTTGGAGCGCGTTGCGGATTCGGTTCAGGTAATCGGAAATCGGGTCGGTCAGCATGGCCTCACCTGAACTACCAGCTCGACTTGGTCATGCCCGGCACGTAGCCGCGGTGCGCTGCGTCTCGCAGGCAGATGCGGCAGAGGCCGAACTTGCGGTAGTACGCGCGCGGCCGGCCACAGCGGCGGCAGCGGTAGTACCCGCGGGTCTTGAACTTCGGATCGCGGCGCTGCCGGACCCGTTGTGATGTCTTTGCCATCAGCCTTCCTCGTTAGAAGTCTCTTGCGATTCGCCCTCGGCCTCGCCGGCACCCTCGGCGGCTTCCTCGCCCTCCTCGCCCTCCTCGCCCTCCTCGGGCTTCTCGGGCTTGGCGTAGGCCTCCGGGTTCTCCTCCTTGAGCTGCTCGAGGGCGGCCGCCTCGGCCTCGGCCCGCTCGCGGGCCTCCTCCTTGCGGCGCTCCTCCTCGGCCTCCGCCTCGGCGTCGGCCTGCCCTGGACGGCCCTCCTGCGAGAACGGCATCCCGAGGCGGTCGAGGAGCGCGAAGGCCTCCTCGTCGGTCTTGGCGGTGGTGGTGATCGTCACGTCGAGGCCGCGGACCTCGTCGATCGAGTCGTAGTCGATCTCGGGAAAGATGATCTGCTCGCGGATCCCCATCGAGTAGTTGCCGCGCCCGTCGAAGGAGCGCGGGTTGAGGCCGCGGAAGTCGCGGATCCGCGGGACGGCGATCGAGGTGAGGCGGTCGAGGAACTCCCACATCCGCGCGCGCCGCAGGGTCACGGCCACACCGACCGGCATGCCCTCGCGCACCTTGAACGAGGCCACCGACTTCTTCGCCCGGCGGACGCTCGGACGCTGGCCCGCGATCGTGGCGAGCTGCTCCGTCGCGGCCTCGAGCATCTGCGTGTTCTGCTTCGCCTCGCCGACACCCATGTTCAGGGTGATCTTCTCCAGCGTCGGCACGGCCATCGGCGACGGGTAGCCGAAGCGCTTGGTCAGCTCGGGCTTCACCTCCTGCTCGTACTGCTCGCGCAGCCGGGGCGGCGGGGCGGCCTGCTGCTGCTGTTCGGTCGCGGCTTCCATGCTAGCGGTGGCTCCTTTCGCGGCGTGCTGTCGTGGAAGGAGACATCGCGCTAATCGAGATCCCTTCCGGTCCTCGCGGCGACGCGCTTGCGCTTGCCGTCGGCGCGCTCGACCCTCACCCGGGTGGGCTTGTTGTCCTCCTTGTCGAGCAGCATCACGTTGGAGACGTGGATCGGGCCCTCCCTCTCGATGATCCCGCCGACCTCGCCGCCCTTCTGCGTGTCCTTGACGGAGCGCGGCCGCTGGTGGCGCTTGATCATGTTGAGCCCCTCGACGAAGACGTAGCCCTTCTTCGGGTTGGTGCGGATCACCCGGCCTCGCTTGCCGCGTTCCTTGCCGCCGATCACGACCACGTCGTCGTCCCTGCGGATGCGCATGGAGCCGCCCATCGCTAGAGCACCTCCGGGGCGAGGGAGACGATTCGCATGAAGTTCCTCTCGCGCAGCTCGCGGGCGACGGGGCCGAAGATGCGGGTCCCGCGCGGGACGCCCTGGGCGTCGATCAGGACGGCGGCGTTCTCGTCGAAGGCGATGTAGGTGCCGTCGCCCCGGCCGAGCTGCTTGCGCGTGCGCACGACCACGGCCTCCACAATCTCGCCCTTGCGGACGCCGCCGTGCGGGGTGGCCTGCTTCACCGTCGCGGTGATCACGTCGCCGATCCGCGCGTAGCGGCGATCGGACCCGCCCTTGACGCGGATGCAGAGGATCTCGCGCGCGCCGGAGTTGTCGGCGACCCTGAGCCTGGACTCCTGCTGGATCATCGCGGCAGCCTCACTTCGCCTTCTCCAGGATCTCGGCGAGGCGCCAGCGCTTGGTCCTCGAGATCGGCCGCGTCTCCACCACCCGGACCAGATCGCCCTCCCCCGCCTCGTTGCGGGCGTCGTGGGCGTGCAGGGTGCGCGAGCGGCGCACGATCTTCTCGTACTGCGGATGGCGGCGGGCGACCTCGATCTGAACCGTGATCGTCTTGTCGGGCTTGCTGGAGACGACGCGTCCCTGCCTCGTCTTGCGCCCCGCGGAGCGGCGCTCGGCGGGCGGCGTGCCGGTGCCCGCCTCCGACTTGGGTCGGCGCTTCGCCCGGTAGGACGAGCGCCGGCCGGCGGCCTTCTTGCGGGCCTCGCCACGGGCGGCGGCGCGATCCTCGGGGCTCTGCTGCGGGCGCGGCTCGGCCGGGCGCCGGGATCGCTCCAGGCGCCGGCGTGCCTTCCAGCCGAGACCCTCCATCTCGCCGGGACCCTCCTCCGCGGCCGGGGCCTCGCCCTCGGCCTCCGCCGCGGGCTCCTCGGCAGGGGCCTCCTCCGCGGCGGGTTCCTCCGCGGATTCCTCGGCCTGCTCCTCAGCAGGGGCCTCCTCGGCCGGAGCTTCCTCGGCCTGGGGCTCCTCCGCCGGAGTCTCTTCGGGAGCCTCCTCGGGAGCCTGCTCTTCCTGCTGCTCTTCGTTCTTCTCTTCCTCTGCCATCAGACCCTCAGCTCGTGTTCGAGATCGATTCCGCGCTCCTTCGCCACGGTCAGCAACCGGGCGACGTCGCGGCGCACCTCGGTGATCCGCGCCGTGTTCTCCAGCTCGCCCGTGGCGTGCTGGAGGCGCAGCGCGAACTGCTCCTCGCGTGTCTGGCGAATGCGCTCCAGCAGCTCGTCGTCCTTGAGGTTGTGCGCTTCGGAGGCCTTCATCATCACTGCTCAGCCCCCTCTCGGTGGACGAACTTGGTGCGGATCGGAAGCTTGTGCCCGGCGAGGCGCATCGCGTCCTTCGCCAGGCTCTCGGGGACGCCGGCCAGCTCGAACATGACCTTGCCCGGCTTCACGACGGCGACCCAGCCCTCCGGATTGCCCTTGCCCGAGCCCATGCGGGTCTCGAGCGGCTTCTTCGTGATCGGCTTGTCCGGAAAGACGTTGATCCAGACCTTGCCGCCGCGCTTGATCTTGCGAGTCATCGCGACTCGGGCGGCCTCGATCTGGCGGTTGGTGATCCAGCCGCGGTCGAGGGCCTTGAGGCCGTACTCGCCGAAGGCGACCGTGGTCCCTCCCTTGGAGTAACCGCGACGGCGTCCACGCTGCTGCTTGCGGTAGCGAACCCGCTTCGGCATCAACATGAGTGGTCACCCCCGTGAGCCCGGTGCCAATTTGGCGAGCGAGAACCGAGCCAGCCGAGGACGCAGGGAGCCGACAATGGCAGAGCCATGGCGGCGACCGAGGACGACGGCTGGCGATGGTTCGCAGCCGCCAAATTGGTGACGGGATTCGCGGGGGTGGCCACCACTAGCGCCCGTCCTCGCCGGCTTGCTCGGACCGGTAACCCTCGGGCATGACCTCGCCCTTGTTGATCCAGCACTTCACCCCGATGCGGCCGGTCGTCGTGCGGGCCTCGGTGAATCCGTAGTCGATGTCGGCGCGCAGGGTGTGGAGCGGCACGCGGCCGTCGGAGTAGCCCTCGGTGCGCGCCATCTCGGCGCCGCCCAGGCGGCCCGAGACCTGGACCTTCACGCCCTTCGCGCCGGAACGCATCGCGGAGGTGAGGGCGCGCTTCATCGCGCGGCGGAAGGCGACGCGGTTCTGGAGCTGCTCGGCGATCGACTGCGCGACCAGCTTGGCGTCCAGCTCCGGGCGCTTGATCTCCTTGATGTTCACCTTGACGGGCTTGCCGGTGAGCTTGTGGAGCTCGCGGCGCAGCGCGTCGACCTCGGTGCCGGACTTGCCGATCACGATTCCCGGACGCGCGGTGGAGATGTCCACCTCGACCTCGCCCGAGCCCTTCTTGATCGTGATCTCGGACAGGCCCGCGTGCGAGAGCTTGTTCTCGATGTGCGAGCGGATAATCAGGTCCTCGTTGAGGTAATCCGCGAAATCGCGCTCGTTGTACCAGTTCGATTTCCAGTCGTGGATGTAGCCGACCCGGAATCCCTCTGGATGGATCTTCTGTCCCATTAGCTGCTCAGTCCTCCGGCGTCAGCGCCACGGCGATGTGGCTGGTTCGCTTGTTGATCCGAGTCGCGCGGCCCAGCGCCCGCGGCCGGTAGCGGCGCAGCGTGGGTCCCTCGTCGACGTGGATGTCCTTGATCAAGAGGTCGTCGGCGACCAGGTCGTGGTTCGCCTCGGCGTTGGCGGCGGCCGACTCGATCAGCTTGCGGATGTCCTGGGCGGCGCCGCGGGTGGAGAAGCGGAGCAGGGCGCGGGCGTCCTCCAGGGGCATGCCCCGGACCTGATCGGCGACCAGGCGCGCCTTGCGCGGAGCGACGCGCACGAAGCGGGCCCTGGCGTTGACCACGGGGCGCTCGGCGGGCTCCTTCGGCTTCGCAGCCTTCTTCCCGGCGGCCGGCGCCTTCGCCTTCGTCTCGGCCTTCGGCTGCTTGGCCGCAGGCTTCTTCGCGGCGGGCTTCTTGGGACGGGGCTGCTTGGCGGTGCTGGCCTCGGCGGCGCCCCTGCCCTTCGTCGCCGTCTCCTTCGGCTTCTTCGCCGTTGATCCGGCGGCGGGTTTTGCGGCCGCCTTCTTGCTGGCCGCCGGCTTCTTCGCCTGGTCCTTCTCGGTCTTCTTCTCGTCAGCCATCGGCTAGTCCCTGTCGCTCGCCGAGCCGGCGCCCGAGTGGGCGCGGAAGGTGCGGGTCGGGGCGAACTCTCCGAGCTTGTGACCGACCATCGACTCCGAGATGTAGACGGGCACGTGCTTGCGGCCGTCGTGGACCGCGATCGTGTGCCCGACCATCTCGGGGAAGATCGTCGAGTGCCGCGACCAGGTCTTCAGCATCTGCTTCTGGCCCGACTCGTTCATGGCGTTGACGCGCTTCATCAGCCGCTCCTCCGCCCACGGGCCCTTCTTCGTCGAACGTCCCATCAGAGCCCGCCTCTACTTCCTCTTCCCGCGCCTGCGCGCGCGCACGATCAGCGCGTCCGAGCGCTTGCCCTTCTTACGGGTCCTGTAGCCGAGCGTCGGCTTCCCCCAAGGGGTGACCGGGTGCCCGCCGGGGGTGTGGTGCGCCTCGCCGCCGCCGTGCGGGTGGTCGACCGGGTTCATCGCGACGCCGCGGGTCTGCGGGCGCTTGCCCTTGTGGCGGTTGCGGCCGGCCTTGCCGATCTTCACGTTCTGGTGCTCGGCGTTCGAGAGGGTCCCGACGGTCGCGCGGCACTCGCCGCGGACCATGCGGACCTCGGACGATGGGAGCCGGAGGCTCACCATCGCGCCCTCCTTGGCGACCACCTGGATCGCCGTGCCGGCCGCGCGCCCGAGTCGCCCGCCCTGGCCGGGAATCAGCTCGACGTTGTGCACGACGGTGCCGGTTGGGATCCGCGCCAGCGGCAGCGAGTTCCCGGGGGCGATGTCCGCGCCGTCGCCGGAGACGACCTCGGCGCCAACCCGCAGGCCCTGCGGGGCCAGGATGTAGCGCTTCTCGCCGTCGGCGTAGTTGAGCAGCGCGATGCTGGCCGAGCGGTTGGGGTCGTACTCGATGGAGGCCACGCGCGCGGGGACCCCGTCCTTGGTGCGCTTGAAGTCGATTCGCCGGTAGCGGCGCTTGGCGCCGCCGCCGCGATGGCGCGCGGTGACCCGGCCGTCGACGTTGCGGCCGCCGGATGAGGTCTTGCCCTTGGTGAGGCTCTTCGCGGGCTTGCCCCCGCTGAGCTCCTCGCGCATCGGATAAGTGCCGAAGCGCCGGCCGGGGCTGGTCGGACGTGTCTTGCGGTTGGCCATCAGAAGATGACCGCCTTTCTCGCGCAGTGCGACTGGGGGCGGCCATGACCGAGCAGATCGGTGGACGCAGGGCGCAGCCCTTGCTGGCGGCAAGGGCAAGCCCGAGGACACCGAGATGCGACGGCCATGGCCGTCATCCAGGCGTGCTGTGTGAGGAAGGCGGTCATTAACCCTCCACCGCCGCGCCCTCGAACAGCTCGATCCGCTCGCCGGGCGCGAGCTGCACCACGGCCTTCTTCCAGGAGCGCGAGCGACCCGAATGGAGCCCGCGCCGCTTGGGCTTGGACTTCACCTTGGAGGTGCGCACGGCGCGCACGTTGACCTCGAAGATCTCCTCGACGGCGCTGGCAATCTGCAGCTTGTGCGCCCGATCGTGAACGCGAAACGTGTACTTCCCCTCGGACATCAGGGCGTAGCTCTTCTCCGAGACGACCGGACGGATGATCACCTGGCGCGCGTCCATCAGCCCTCACCACCAACCTCGCCGGGCTTCGCCCGGCTCGCCAGCTCCTTGAGCCCTTCCTCCGAGACGACGAGCGAGGTGGCCCCGATCACGTCGGCGACCCCGGCGGCGCTGGCCAGGGCGACGGTGACGCCGTCGATGTTGCGGAAGCTCTTCGCCACGGCCTCCTCCTCGGAGCCGACCACGACCAGGGTCGGCAAGCTGGCGCCCCACTTGCCGAGGGCGGTCGCCGCCTGCTTGGTGGCGGGCTCGCTGAAGGTCGAGCCGTCGAGGACGGCGACGCTGCCGCGCTCGGCATGCACGCTGAGGGCGGCGCGTAGAGCCTTCCGGCGGGCCTTGCGGTTGACCTTCACGGTGTAATGCCGCGGCTTGGGGCCGAACGCAGCGCCGCCGCCGTAGCGATGGGGCACGCTCAGCGCACCCGCGCGGGCGCGGCCGGTGCCCTTCTGGCGCCAGGCCTTCGCGGTGGTCATCGCGACCTCCCCGCGGGTCAGGGTCGAATGCGTGCCCCGGCGGCGCGCGGCCAGGTCGGCGCGGGCGGCCTCGTGCACGAGGGCCTCGTGGAAGGGCTCGCCGAAGATCTCCTTCGGCAGGTCGGCCTTGGCCTGCTTGCCTAGGACGGTGGCCTTCACCGTAGCGCCTGATCCGCCGGCGTTTTTTGTGGCCGCCGACTTCGTCCTTGGCGTCTTCTCAGTCGTCTTCTCGGCGGCCTCAGCCATCGCTGCGCACCTCGACGGTGGCGTTCTTGCCCCCGGGGACCGAGCCCCGGATCAGGAGCAGGTTGCGCTCGGCGTCCACCTCGACCACGTGGGCGCCGCGCTGCGTCACGCGGCGGGAGCCCATCTGGCCCGGCATGCGCATGCCCTTGAAGACCCGTGCCGGGTCGGCGCTCGCGCCGATCGATCCTGGGGCGCGAACGTTGTGAGAGCCGTGGGACTCCGGACCCCGGCTGAAGTTGTGCCGCTTGATCGTCCCCTGGAAGCCCTTGCCGATCGAGACGGCCGAGACCTTCACGCGCTCTCCCGGCTCGAAGCTCGCCACGGTGACGTCGTCCCCGAGCTTCGGCTCGCCGGAACCCTCGGCGGCCTCTTCATCGCCGGCGGACTCTCCCCCGCCGACCTCGGCGTCCCTGAACTCGACCAGGGTGTGCATCGCCGGCGCTCCAGCCTTCTTCAGGTGACCGGCCTCAGCCTTGGTGAGCTTGTCGTCGGCGACCGGTACGGCGGCCAGCTGGACGGCGTCGTAGCCGTCGCGGTCGGCCCTGCGGATCGCGGTCACCCTGTTCGGCTCGGCCTCGATCACCGTGACCGGCACGGCGGTGCCGTCCTCGAGGAAGAGGCGGGTCATGCCCAGCTTCTTTCCGACGATCGCGCTCACAGCCTGATCTCCACGTCTACGCCGGCGGGGAGGGTCTCCATCCGCTGCAGCTCGTCGACGGTCTTCGGGGTGGGCTGATGGATGTCGATCAGCCGCTTGTGGGTGCGGATCTCGAAGTGCTCGCGGGAGTCCTTGTCCTTGAACGGCGAGCGGATCACGCAGTAGACGTGCTTGTCCGTCGGCAGCGGGATCGGCCCGGCCACCGTCGCGCCGGTCCGCTCGGCGGTCCCGACGATCTCCTGGGCAGCCCGGTCTATGGCGTCGTGGTCGTACGCCTTCAGCCGAATCCTGATCTTTCCCGATGTCAATGAGGCCATTGGTGGTGCCGATTATTTGGTTGTGCTGATGGTGGTCTTCGCGCAGATAGGGCGCCGCCCCGTGAAATAGGGCCGCGCCCCGGTCGTATGTCTTGCAGTTGTCCCGGCCCTTTGCCCTGGTGGGAGGGCCGCACTGAGAACGGGCCCCCGAAGGGGCCCGTCAGAGCTATTCGATTACCTCGGTGACGACACCCGAGCCGACGGTTCGCCCGCCCTCTCGGATCGCGAACCGGAGGCCCTGGTCCATGGCGATCGGCTGAATCAGCTCGACCTCCATCTGGGCGTTCTCACCCGGCGCCACGAACTCGCGACCCTCCGGGAGCTGGACGACGCCGGTGACGTCGGTCGTGCGGAAGTAGAACTGCGGCCGATATCCGGAGACGAACGGCGTGTGGCGGCCGCCCTCCTCCTTCTTCAGGCAGTAGACCTCCGCCTTGTACTTCGTATGCGGCGTGATCGAGCCGGGCTTGCAGAGCACCTGGCCGCGCTCGATCTCCTCGCGCTTCGTGCCTCGGAGCAGCGCGCCGATGTTGTCGCCGGCGCGCCCCTCGTCGAGGATCTTGCGGAACATCTCGACGCCGGTGACGACGGTCTTGGTGGTGTCCTTGATCCCCACGATCTCGACATCGTCGCCCGTGTTGACGACGCCCTGCTCGACGCGGCCCGTCGCGACGGTGCCGCGGCCGGTGATCGAGAAGACGTCCTCGACCGGCATCAGGAAGGGCTTGTCGAGGTCGCGCTCGGGCTCCGGGATGTAGTCGTCGAGCGCCTGGGCGAGATCGAGGATCGACTGCTTGGCCTCCTCGTCGCCCTCGAGCGCCTTCAGCGCCGAGCCCTTGATGATGGGAACGTCGGCTCCGGGGAACTCGTACTCGGTGAGCAGGTCGCGGACCTCCTCCTCGACCAGCTCGAGGAGCTCCTCGTCGTCGACCATGTCGACCTTGTTCAGGTAGACGACCACGTAGGGGACGTTCACCTGGCGCGCCAGCAGGATGTGCTCGCGCGTCTGGGGCATCGGGCCGTCAGGAGCCGAGACCACCAGGATCGCGCCATCCATCTGCGCGGCGCCGGTGATCATGTTCTTGACGTAGTCGGCGTGGCCCGGGCAGTCGACGTGGGCGTAGTGCCGATTGTCGGTCTCGTACTCGACGTGCGAGGTGGCGATCGTGATCCCGCGCTCCTTCTCCTCGGGCGCGTTGTCGATCTCGTCGAACGACTTCACCTCGGTGCCACCCTTGTCGGCGAGTGTCTTGGTGATCGCGGCGGTAAGCGTGGTCTTGCCGTGATCGACATGGCCGATGGTGCCGACGTTCACGTGCGGCTTATCGCGCTCGAACTTCTCCTTGGACATCTCGCTCCTTTGGGGGTCTAGTTGGTGTCGTTAAGTCGGTTGTTCTGCGAAGTCTTGTGGCTGTTTCCGGCGATTCGTTCGCCTCTTGACCAACCTCGGGAATATAGCCAGACTCGACCAACGGCGGCCACAAAAACCGCCGCCGGATCATCGGGGCCTAGGCACCGGCCCCCACGGGCTCGCCGGAGCGGTGCTCGACGATCTCGTCCTCGATGTTCTTGGGAACTTCCTCGTAACGCTCGAACTGCATCGTGTAGCTGGCGCGGCCCTGGGTCGACGACCGCAGGTCCGTCGCGTATCCGAACATCTCCCCGAGGGGCACGAAGGCCTGGACGGCGAGCGCGTTGCCTCGCGGCTCCTGGCCCTGGACCTTGCCTCGACGCCGGGAGAGGTCGCCGATCACGTCGCCGAGGAACTCCTCGGGCGTGACGACCTCGACCGACATCACCGGCTCGAGCAGCACCGGCTTGGCCTTCCGAGCGGCCTCCTGGACCGCCATCGAGCCGGCGACCTTGAAGGCCATCTCCGAGGAGTCAACGTCGTGGTAGGAGCCGTCGATCAGCTCCACCCGCACGTCCACCATCGGGTAGCCGGCCTTGACGCCTGACTGCAGCGCCTCCTCGATCCCCGCCTCGACGGACGGGATGAACTCGGACGGGATCCTCCCGCCCCTGATCGAGTTGATGAAGTCGAAGCCCTCGCCGGGCGCCGGCTCGACGTTGATGATCGCGTGGCCGTACTGGCCGCGACCGCCGGTCTGCCGGACGAAGCGGCCCTGAACCTTCTGCACCGGCTGGCGGATCGTCTCGCGATAGGCGACCTGCGGCCTGCCGACGTTCGCGTCGACGGAGAACTCGCGCAGGAGCCGGTCCACGATCACCTCGAGATGGAGCTCGCCCATGCCGTGGATCAGGGTCTGACCGGTCTCCTCGTCCGACTCGACCTGGAAGGTCGGGTCCTCCTCGGCCAGCTTGGCGAGGCTCTCGCTGAGCTTCTCCTGGTCGGCCTTCGTCTTGGGCTCGATCGCCACGGCGATCACGGGCTCCGGGAACTCGATCTGCTCCAGCTCGATCGGGGCGTCCGGGGCGCAGAGGGTGTCGCCGGTGGAGGTCTGCTTGAGACCGACGCCCGCGAGGATGTCGCCCGCGAAGCACTCGTCGATCTCCTCGCGCGAGTTCGCGTGCATCATCAGCAGGCGCCCGATGCGCTCGGTGCGGCCGCTGGTGGCGTTCAGCACCCGGCCGCCGGCGGAGAGCTTGCCCGAGTAGACGCGGAAGTAGGTCAGCTTGCCGACGTAGGGATCGGCCATCACCTTGAAGGCGAGGGCGGCGAAGGGGGCGCTGTCGTCAGCGGGGCGCTCGGCCTCGGTGGGGCTGCCGTTGTCCCCTTTCTTCGGGGGCACCATGCCCTTGACGGGCGGGACCTCGAGCGGCGAGGGCAGCAGCTCGACGATCGCGTCGAGCAGCGGCTGGACGCCCTTGTTCTTGAAGGAGGAGCCGAGCAGGACGGGCGTCACCTTGATGTCGAGCGTCGCGCGGTGCAGGGACTTCGCGATCCGCTCGTGGGGGATCTCCTCGTCGTTCAGGTAGGCCTCCATGAGCTCGTCGTCGTAGTCGGCGCAGGCCTCGATCAGGTGGGTGCGGTGCTCGTGCGCGGCGTCCACCAGGTCCTCGGGGATCTCGGTGTAGGAGAACTCAGTGCCCAGCTCGTCCTTCCAGACGAGGGCCTTGTTCTCGATCAGGTCGACGACGCCAGAGAAGTCGGACTCCTGGCCGATCGGGATCTGGATCGGGAGGGGGCTGGCGCCGAGGCGGTCGCGCATCGTCTCGACGGCCTTGAAGAAGTCGGCGCCCGTGCGGTCCATCTTGTTGACGTAGGCGATCCTGGGGACCTCGTACTTGTCCGCCTGGCGCCAGACGGTCTCGGACTGCGGCTCGACCCCGGCGACGGAGTCGAACAGCGCGATCGCGCCGTCCAGGATCCGGAGGCTTCGCTCGACCTCGACGGTGAAGTCGACGTGACCGGGGGTGTCGAGGATGTTGATGCGGTGGCCCTGCCACTCGCACGCGGTCGCGGCGGACGTGATCGTGATGCCGCGCTCCTGCTCCTGCTCCATCCAGTCCATGACGGCAGCGCCCTCGTGGACCTCGCCCATCTTGTGGGTGCGGCCGGTGTAGTAGAGGATGCGCTCGGTCGTCGTCGTCTTACCGGCATCGATGTGGGCCATGATGCCGATGTTGCGCGTCTTCTCTAGGGGGAAGCTTCTGGGCATGGATCCTGTCGGTCGTACTGGCGTGAGGGAGAAGCGGAACGGCTAGTCTGAGTTCGGTATTCGCGCAGAAAAAAGGCCCTTCCGGGCCCGAGCGCAAAGCGTCTCTTCGACCCGAACTTCTCCTATGTCGCGCCGTTCTCCATCGAAACGGTTAACGCCCACGGGACCCTCTGGGGGCACCCCCGAGCGACGGACGATGATAGCAGCGGCGTGATGGCCTCCAGGAAGGGAACCGGCCGGCGATGACTCACCGCAAGGAGGCTCGCGGCCGCCTGGACGAGCCGACCGAGCGCACGCGCCAGGACGTCGGCGGGGATCTCGCCGGGCCTGCAGGGGGGGTCATCAGCAAGCCCCCCCGGACCGAGACCCTGCTGGTGCTCGCCTGCGCAGCGGCGGCGGGAATGCTCGCGGTCTCGCAGTTCACCGACATCTTCCACCTCACGCCTCCCGGCGGGGAGGCCCTGAAGGCGATCAGGGCCTCGGACCAGCACGGCTACGCCACGCTGGTGCTCGCGATCTTCGCGCTGATCCTGCTGGTGGTGGCGCTGGCCGCCCGCGGGGAGCAGCTCGGGCAGGTGGCGGCGGTCGCGATCGCCGTCTGCGGGGTGGTCGCGCTGCTGATCTTCCTGATCGGGGACCTGCCGAAGGTGAACAACGTCGGCACCCTGGACGACCCGCGCCAGTCCTTCATCGACGCCGAGGCGAAGCCCGTCGCGGGCTTCTGGCTCGAGCTGATCGGAGCCCTCGTGCTCACCGTCTGCGGCGCCGCTCTCGCCACGCTGCGGCCCGACCGCTCCGCCGCGACGGAGCTCCACGGCGGCCGCTCCCACGACAGCGCCGTCGCGGAGGCGGCAACCACCCGCCTCGAGCGTTCCCGGCGCGGCTAGACAATCAGCCGTCCCGCGAAGGGTGCGTCCCGCGAACGGCGGCGAAAACCGAGTCTGGCTAGGACGCAGGGCGGGCGGCGAAGCGAGCGCACTGAAGACGTGCGTGAGCGAGACGCCCGCCCGAGGACGACGCCAGACGAAGGTTTGCAGCCGCCGCTCTCTGAGAGACGAAAACCGCCTACCAGCGGTAGTGGGCGAATGCCTTGTTGGCCTGGGCCATGCGGTAGATGTCGTCCTTCCGCTTCCAGGCGCTGCCCTGCTGCTTCGACGCGTCGAGGATCTCGTTGGCGAGGCGCTCGGCCATCGACTTCTCTCCGCGGGCCCTGGCGAACTCGACCAGCCAGCGCACCGCGAGGGTCCGCGCCCGGCGGGCCGGGACCTCGACGGGCACCTGGTAGGTGGCGCCACCGACGCGCCGCGAGCGCACCTCGAGCACCGGGGTGAGCTGCTTGATCGCGCCCTCGAGCTCCTCGACAGGGTTGTTGCCGGTCCGCTCGCCGACCAGGGCAAGCGCGTCGTAGGCGATCTGCTCGGCGACCGACTTCTTCCCGGCGGTCATCACCTTGTTGATCACCTGCTGGACCAGACGGCTCCGGTAGACGGGGTCTGGCTCGAGCAGCCGGATCGTGGCCTGGTTGCGCCGCGGCATCTATGTGGCCTTGACGCCGTAGAGCGAGCGGCCCTGCTTGCGGTCGGAGACCCCGGCCGCATCGAGGGCGCCGCGCACGACCTTGTAGCGCACACCGGGGAGGTCCTTGACGCGTCCGCCGCGGACGAGGACCACGGAGTGCTCCTGGAGGTTGTGGCCCTCGCCCGGGATGTAGCTGGTCACCTCGAGCCCGTTCGTGAGGCGAACCCTGGCGATCTTCCGAAGCGCCGAGTTCGGCTTCTTCGGCGTCACCGTCGCGACGCGGGTGCAGACGCCGCGTCGCTGCGGAGCGGCGACGCGCTTCTTGCGACCCTGGCCCGACTTCAGGCCCGGCGTCGACATCTTCTTCTTCTTGTGGGTTCGTCCCTTGCGGACGAGCTGATTGGTGTTAGGCACGGCGGTGCATGGTAGCCAAATACCCTTCACCCCCATGCCCCTCTTCCACAAGAAGCCAAAGAGCACTGCACCGGTCCTGGCCGTCGACGTCGACGGGGTGATCAGCCTCTTCGGCTTCGACCAGCCGGTCGAGCCCGGACGGGGGGACCTGAGCGAGGCGCCCGGGGAGTTCCATCTGATCGACGGGATGCTCCACTGCATCGCCCTGGAGACCGGGCCGCGGCTGAAGCGTCTCTCCGAGAGCTACGAGCTCGTCTGGGCGAGCGGCTGGGAGGACCGCGCCAACGACCACCTTCCGGGGATCCTCGGGGTCCCGGAGCTGCCCTACCTGACCTTCGACGGGCGCGCGCAGTTCGGAACCGCCCACTGGAAGCTCGAGGCGCTCGAGGAGTACGGCGGCTCGCGGCCCCTCGCCTGGATCGATGACAGCCTCGACCCGAGCTGCCACGAGTGGGCGGAGGAGCGATCCGCCCCCACGCTGCTGGTTCCGACCGAATCGGATGTCGGCCTGCTCGACGCCCACGTCGAGGCGCTCGAGGCCTGGGTCAGGGACGGCTTTCAGCCGCGCTGAGCGGGGTAGACTCGCTCGGATGGATGGGGTGCTGCCGATCGTGTTCCTCGCGGTGATCCTGAAGATCCCGGTGTTCTTCGGAATCTGGCTGATCTGGTGGGCGGCTCGGGCAGAGCCCGAGCTCGAGGACCTGCCGGGCGACGCCGAGGACCACAGCTTCCGCCGCTTCCGCCGTAACCCGATCAAGCCGCAGGGTCCCCCCCGCCGGGGACCGCATGGCGGCGCCGCGCAGGCTCGGCCGGACTGCCCGGCTGGCGGCCGCAACCGGACGCCCGTGGTCGAACCGAGGCTGGCGCCGGGCATGGCCGCGCACGAACGGCGCGAGCACACGCCCGCCGGCCGCTGAGCGGCACCCGTCCACCGGGAGCCGGAGCGATGAATACCGGCGTCGCCGCCGGTCGTAATTGCATCTGAGAGGAACCGGGCGCCCACGGGCGCGGAAAGGAGTCGAGATGGGACAGCCAGTGGTTCATTTCGAGGTCGTGGGCAAGGACCCCGACAAGCTGAGGAGCTTCTACACCGAGCTCGCCGGCTGGAGCTATGACTCGCCGCCTCCGGGCGGACCGACCGACTACTCCGTCGTCCCGCGCGAGGGCAACACGAACTCCGAGGGCATCGGCATCGGTGGCGGTGTCGGCGGCGGTCCCGAGGGCTACGACGGCCACGTCACCTTCTACATCGAGGTGCCGGACGTCGGCGCGGCGCTCGACAAGGCCGAGTCACTCGGCGGCACCAAGGTGATGGGCCCGGAGTCACCCGTGGAGGGCCTCACCATCGGCCTCTTCAACGACCCGGAAGGCCACCTGATCGGCCTGGTCGAACCGCCGCAGCAGGGCTAGAAAGAGCGCCGCTGCCGGAGAAGAAGTGCGTGAACCGAAGCGCTAGTCGGCGGGTGGCGCCGTAGGAGGGACCCATGGACGCGATTTCTGAGCGTCCATGGGAAGTTCCTGCGGCGACAGGACCCGCGCGCCCCTACGGCGACAGGACCGCCGCCTAGCGCTACGACGTCTCGGACTCTTCGCTCTCGCCCGCGGATCCGGCAGCCTGCCCGGCACCCGGCGTTTCGATCTCCGTCGCGAGCTCCTCGAGCTCCTCGGCGAACGAGGGACCGAAGCCCTCGAGCTGGGAGCTCTCGCCGTCCCCGGCGAGGTCGAGCTCCTTGGCGAGCTCCTCCTCGGAGAACTCCTCCGCAGGAGGCTGGGCGGGTTCCACCGGCTCGATCTGCAGCGAGCGGTAGTGCTTGAGGCCCGTGGCCGCCGGGATCAGCTTCCCGATGATCACGTTCTCCTTCAGGCCCATGAGCCGGTCGCGCTTGCCCTCCAGGGCCGCATCGGTGAGCACCTTGGTGGTCTCCTGGAAGGAGGCCGCCGAGAGGAAGGACTCGGTGGCGAGAGACGCCTTGGTGATCCCGAGGATGACCTCCTCGGCTCGCGCCGGCGTCTTCGTCTTCTTGCCCTTGACCTTCTCGTTGATCGCGTTGAAGACCAGGCGGTCCTCCAGCTGACCGGGCAGCAGCTCGGTGGAGCCCTTCGACTCCACGCGCACCTTCTTCAGCATCTGGCGCACGATCAGCTCGATGTGCTTGTCGTTGATGTCGACGCCCTGCGTCCGGTAGACGCGCTGGACCTCGCCCACGATGTAGACCTCGGTGTCGGTGCGGCCGCGGATCGCGAGGATCTCCGCCGGATACAGCGAGCCCTCGTTGAGCTGGGTGCCGACCTCGACGCGCTTGCCGGGCTCCACCAGGACGTTGGTCCGCGGCGGGAAGGACTCGGCGTGCTCCTCGCCCTTGTCGTCGGTGATCGTCAGCTTGACGGCCTTGTCGGTCTCCTCGACCGTGACCTTGCCGGCGACCTCGGCGATCTTCGCGAGCCCCTTCGGCTTGCGCGCCTCGAACAGCTCGACGACACGCGGCAGACCCTGCGTGATGTCCAGCCCGGCGACACCGCCGGTGTGGAACGTCCGCATGGTGAGCTGGGTGCCCGGCTCGCCGATCGACTGCGCCGCGATGATGCCGACGGCGTCCCCGATCTCGACCAGGGCCCCGGTCGCCGGCATGACGCCGTAGCAGTGGCGGCAAACGCCTGACTCTGCCTCGCACTTGAGCACCGAGCGGACCGGGACGGTGACGTCGTCGTCCTCCTTGAAGCCCTCGGCGATGTCGTGGACCTCGGTCCAGTCGATCTGATCGTTGCGCTTGAGCAGATCCCGGCCGCGCTTGGTCGTGAACTTCTTGGCGGCCATGCGGCCGATCAGGTTCGGATTGAGCCCTCCGTCGTCGCGGTAGAGCGGCATCTCGATGTAGTCCTTGGTCTTGCAGTCGTCCAGGCGCACGATCACGTCCTGGGAGACGTCCACCAGACGGCGGGTCAGGTAGCCCGAGTCCGCCGTGCGCAGCGCCGTGTCCGCGAGTCCCTTCCGGGCGCCGTGCGTCGAGATGAAGTACTCGAGCACCGAGAGGCCCTCCATGAAGTTCGCCTTGATCGGCCGCTCGATGATCTCGCCCTTCGGATTGGCCATCAGGCCGCGCATGCCGGCCAGCTGGCGAATCTGCTTGAACGAGCCTCGCGCTCCCGAGTTGGCCATCATGAAGATCGGGTTGAGCTCGTCGAGGTTGCGCTCCATCGCCTGCCCGACCTCCTCGGTCGCGCTGTCCCACCGCGAGGTGACCGCCTCCCTGCGCTCCTCGGCGGTGATGTAGCCCTCGTCGTACTGGCTCATGATCTCCTCGGTCTCCGACTCGTAGCGCTCGAGGATCTCGTCCTTGTCGGGGGGAGCGACCACGTCGTTCTTCGAGATCGTGATCCCGGCCTCGGTGGCGAAGTGGAAGCCCAGCTCCTTGAAGGAGTCGAGCACCAGGGAGACCGCGGGCGCGCCATAGCTCTCGACCAGGTCGCTGACGATCTCGTTGACGTCCCGCTTCTTCAGCGAGCGGTTGACGAACTGGTACTTCTCGGGGTCGTACTCGTCCTCGAGCGCGTCGGCGATCGCCCGCTCGACGCGGTCGTTGAAGATGATCCGCCCGACGGTGGTCAGGAAGTGCTCGTGACCCGGCCTCCGGTACTCGGCGAAGTCGTGCAGCTGGACGATGCCGTTCTCGTAGGCGAGCTCGGCCTCCTGCGCGGTCCTGAACAGATGCGGCTTCTGGTCGAGCTTCGCCCGATCCAGCTCCTCGACGTCGCCGTGGGAGTAGGTCAGGTAGTAGAGGCCGAGGACCATGTCCTGAGTCGGCGTCGCGAGCGGCGCGCCGTGCGCCGGCGAGAGGATGTTGTTGGAGGAGAGCATCAGGATGCGCGCCTCCGCCTGCGCCTCCGCCGAGAGCGGCAGGTGCACGGCCATCTGGTCGCCGTCGAAGTCGGCGTTGAACGCGTGGCAGACCAGCGGGTGGATCTGGATCGCCTTGCCCTCGACCAGCACCGGCTCGAAGGCCTGGATGCCCAGGCGGTGGAGCGTCGGCGCGCGGTTGAGGAGCACGGGGTGCTCGTGGATGACCTCCTCGAGCACGTCCCAGACCTCCGGGATCATCGAGTCCACCATCTTCTTGGCGGCCTTGATGTTCTGGACCTGCTTGCGCTCGACCAGCCGGGCCATGATGAACGGCTTGAAGAGCTCGAGCGCCATCAGCTTGGGCAGCCCGCACTGGTGGATCCGCAGGGACGGACCCGAGACGATCACGGAACGGCCGGAGTAGTCGACGCGCTTACCGAGCAGGTTCTGCCGGAAGCGGCCCTGCTTGCCCTTGAGCATGTCCGAGAGGGACTTCAGGGGCCGGTTGCCGGGCCCGGTGACCGGGCGGCCGCGGCGGCCGTTGTCGAACAGGGCGTCGACGGCCTCCTGCAGCATCCGCTTCTCGTTGTTGACGATGATCTCGGGCGCGCCCAGGTCGAGCAGCCGCTTCAGCCGGTTGTTCCGGTTGATCACGCGGCGGTAGAGGTCGTTGAGGTCGGAGGTCGCGAAGCGGCCGCCGTCCAGCTGGACCATCGGGCGCAGCTCCGGCGGAATCACAGGGACGACGTCCAGGACCATCCACTCGGGCTTGTTCGGCGACTTCAGGAAGGCGTCGACGACCTTGAGGCGCTTCACCGCGCGGGCCTGCTTCTGGCCCTTGGCGGTGTTGATCATCTCCTCGAGCAGCTCGGCCTCGGCATCGAGATCGACCTGCTCGAGCAGGTCGCGCACGCCCTCGGCGCCCATGCCGCCACGGAAGTACTCGCCCCAGCCGAACGGTGAGCCGAAGCGGTCCTTGAGCTCCCGGAACGTGGTCTCGTCGTTGATCACGTCCTTCGGCTTCATCTCCGAGAAGATCTTGAAGACCTCGCGGAGCCGCTCGGCGGCCTCGTCGAGGTAGGCCTCGGTGTCCGAGATCTCGGCCTCGAAGGTCTTGCGGAGCTCCTTCGCGGTCTTCTCCCGGTCCTCGGCCTTCATCCGCTTCACGTTGGAGACGGTGTCGGCCCAGAGCTCGTCGTCGTCGTTGAAGCCGTCGGTGGTGCCGGCCGGAGGCGCCTCGCTCTCCTTGTCGGGAGCGACCCCCAGGTAGGCGAGACGGCGGACCAGCGACTCGTTCAGCTCCTGCGTGCGCTGCTCGCGCTCGCGCTCGTACTCGCCGGCCTGCTTCTCGACCTCCTTCTCCAGCTTCGCGAGGTCCTTCTGACGGGCCTCCTCGTCGACCCAGGTGATCACCGAGGCCGCGAAGTAGAGGACCTTCTCGAGCTCCTTCGGAGCCATGTCGATCAGGTAGCCGATCCGGCTCGGGACGCCCTTGAAGAACCAGATGTGGGAGACCGGGGCGGCCAGGTCGATATGGCCCATGCGCTCGCGTCGGACCTTGGAGCGGGTCACCTCGACGCCGCAGCGCTCGCAGACGATGCCCTTGTAGCGGACCCTCTTGTACTTGCCGCAGTAGCACTCCCAGTCCTTGGTCGGACCGAAGATGCGCTCGCAGAAGAGGCCGTCCTTCTCCGGCTTCAGCGTCCTGTAGTTGATGGTTTCGGGCTTGGTGACCTCGCCGGAGCTCCAGCCCCGGATCTTCTTGCCCGAGGCAAGCCCGATCTCGATCGCGTCGAAGTTGTTGATGTCGATCACTTCTTTGCTGCCTCCTCGGCCTCGCCACCGTCAGTACCGCCGTCGCCCTCGGCGACGACCTGCTCTTCCTTTTCGTCAGCGGCCTCCGCGCCATTGCCGCCTTCCGCGCGCACTCCGGACAGCTCGATGCCGAGCTCCTCGGCAGCGCGGAGGAGGTCGTCCTCCTCCTCGCCCATCTCCACTCCGGCGCCCTCCTCGGAGACCACGTTGGCGTCGAGCGCCAGGCTCTGGATCTCCTTGAGCAGGACCTTGAACGACTCCGGGATGGAGGGCTCAGGGATGTTCTCGCCCTTGACGATCGCCTCGTAGGCCTTGACGCGGCCGACGGTGTCGTCGGACTTGACCGTGAGCATCTCCTGCAGGGTGTAGGCCGCGCCGTACGCCTCCAGCGCCCACACCTCCATCTCGCCGAAGCGCTGGCCGCCGAACTGCGCCTTGCCGCCCAGGGGCTGCTGGGTGACCAGCGAGTAGGGGCCGGTCGACCGGGCGTGGATCTTGTCGTCGACCAGGTGCAGCAGCTTCAGGATGTACATGTAGCCGATCGTCACCTTGCCCTTGTAGGGCTCGCCGGTGCGGCCGTTGTAGAGCTGCACCTTGCCCTCGCAGCGGTTGCCGGGGCGCTCTGACTTCGTCACCCCGAGGTCGATGCCGCGCTCGGCGTTCTCCTCCTGCCACTGGACCAGGGCGTTGTCGACGTCCTCGACGGTGGCGCCGTCGAAGACCGGCGTGGCCACGTTGACGCGGCCGCCGTTCTTTGTGGCCGCCGAATGAGCTTCCTTGTAGGAGGCCGAGCCGTCGTCGTACCAGCCGTTGGCGGCGACCCAGCCCAGGTGGGTCTCGAGGATCTGGCCGATGTTCATTCGGCTCGGCACCCCGAGCGGGTTCAGGATCACGTCGATGGGCGTGCCGTCCTCCATGAACGGCATGTCCGCCTCGGGCACGATCTTGGAGATCACGCCCTTGTTGCCGTGGCGGCCGGCGAGCTTGTCGCCCTCCGCGATCTTGCGCTTCGTGGCGACGTAGACCCGCACCAGGTCGTTGACGCCGGGCGGCAGGTCGTCGCCCCCCTCGCGGCTGAAGGTGAGGACGTCGATGACGACGCCGCCCTCGCCGTGAGGCACCTTCAGGGAGGTGTCGCGGACCTCGCGCGCCTTCTCCTTGAAGATGGCGCGGATCAGCTTCTCCTCCGCGGTCAGCTCGGTCTCGCCCTTCGGGGTCACCTTGCCGACGAGCAGGTCGCCCGACACCACCTCGGCGCCGATCCGGACGATCCCCCGCTCGTCGAGGTTCCTGAGGCTCTCCTCGGAGCGGTTCGGGATGTCGCGCGTGATCTCCTCGTCGCCGAGCTTCGTCGTCCGCGCGTCGATCTCGTACTCCTCGATGTGGATCGAGGTGAGCTCGTCCTCCTTGACGAGGCGCTCGGAGATGATGATCGCGTCCTCGAAGTTGTAGCCCTCCCAGGACATGAAGGCGACCAGGCAGTTCTTGCCGAGGGCGATCTCGCCGCCGGCGGTCGAGGAGCCGTCCGAGAGGACGTCCCCGGCCTTCACCTTGTCGCCGACGGAGACGATCGGGCGCTGGTGGATGATCGTCCCCTGGTTCGACCGCATGAACTTGTGGAGGTTGTACTCGTCCGTCTTCGAGCCGTGCGTGACCGCGATCTGGTCGGCGTCGACCGTGGTGACCTCGCCGTCGTTCTCGGCGATCACCACGTCACCGGTGTCGACCGCGGCCCGGCGCTCCATGCCGGTGCCGATCAGCGGCGGCTCCGGCTTGAGCAGAGGCACGGCCTGGCGCTGCATGTTCGAGCCCATCAGGGCGCGGTTCGCGTCGTCGTGCTCCAGGAACGGGATCAGGGCGGTGGCGACCGACCAGATCTGCGTCGGCGAGACGTCCATCAGCGTGACCTGCTTCGGCGGCACGGCGACGGCCTCGTCGTCGCGGCGACGGCAGATCACGTACTGGCCCTTGAGCTTGCCGGTGTCGGGGTCGACCTCGGCGTTGGCCTGGGCGATCGTCTCGTCCTCCTCCTGCGTGGCGTCCAGGTGGACGACCTTGTCGGTGACGACGCCGTCCTTGACCACCTGGTAGGGCGTCGTGACGAAGCCGTGCTCGGAGACCTCCGCGTAGGAGGAGAGCGAGCCGATCAGGCCGATGTTCGGGCCCTCCGGCGTCTCGATCGGGCACATGCGCCCGTAGTGGGTGGCGTGCACGTCGCGCACCTCGATGGGGGCGCGCTCGCGGGTGAGCCCGCCGGCGCCCAGGGCCGAGAGCCGGCGCCTGTGGGTGAGGCCCGCCAGGGAGTTGGTCTGGTCCATGAACTGCGAGAGCTGCGAGGACCCGAAGAACTCCTTCAGGGCCGCCACCACGGGGCGGATGTTGATGATGGTCTGCGGCGTGATCGCGTCGGCGTCCTCGGTGGTGAGGCGCTCACGGACGACGCGCTCCATCCGGTAGAGGCCGATCCGGAAGGCCTCCTGGATCAGCTCGCCGACCGTGCGGAGCCGCCGGTTGCCGAAGTGCTCGTACTCGTCGAGGTGGTCGTGGATCGGCTCGCGCGGATAGGTGATCGCCTCCGCGGCGTAGTCCTTGATCGGGTTCTCCTCGTCGATCTCCTCGGGGACCCCGAGAAGCTTCGGGATCGAGACGAGCTCCTTGACCAGGGCGATGATGTCGTCGTGGGTCAGGACCCGGGTGTCGAGGTCGATGTCCAGGTCCAGCCGGGCGTTCAGCTTGTAGCGGCCGACCCGGGTGAGGTCGTAGCGCTTGGGATCGAAGAAGAGCTGCTCGAGCAGCGCCTTGGCGGCGTCGACCGAGGGCGGCTCGCCGGGGCGCTGCTTCTTGAACAGCTCGATCAGCGCGCCCTCCTCGTCCTTGGTGGCGTCGGTGTCCGCCGCGATCGTGTGGCGGATGTAGACCGAGTTGTCGAACATCTCGAGGAGCTTCTCGTCCTCGACGTAGCCCATCGCGCGCAGCAGCACGGTGACCGGCAGCTTCCGCTTCCGGTCGATGCGGACGTAGACCCGCCCCTTCTTGTCGATCTCGAGCTCCAGCCAGGAGCCGCGGGCGGGCATCAGGTTGGCGATGAAGACCTGCTTCTCGCGGTCCTTGGGCTCCATCACGTAGGCGCCCGGGGACCGCACCAGCTGCGTGACGACGACGCGCTCGGTGCCGTTGATGATGAACGTGCCCCGATCCGTCATCCACGGGAAATCGCCCATGAAGACGGTCTGCTCGCGGATCTCGCCGGTCTCCCGGTTCTGGAACGCGACCTTGACGTTCAGCGGACGCGAGTAGGTCATGTCCTTCTCGCGACACTCATCCACCGTGTTGGGCGGATCGTCGAACTCGAACTCCCCGAAGACGATCGCCAGGTTCCCCGTGTAGTCCTCGGTCGGGGAGATGTCGTCGATCGTCGCTCGCAGCAGACCGTCCTTCGGGTCAACCAGATCCGCGAAGGACTTCCGCTGGATATCGATCAGGTGTGGGACGTCGGGTGGGTTCTTGAGGCGGGAGAAGCTCCTACGGGTTACGGGGGCAGCGTTGGTTCCGGCCAACTCGGCGACTCCTCAAAGTATTCGAAGGGTTGTGAGACCGCGCAAGAATCGGGCAGCAGGGCTCACCGGCGCGCGAACCGTGCATAATAACGCACGGCAACCTTTTGGTCAAGGGTTGCTAACACGCCCCGGCTGGGGCACGTGCGGGGATCTTACTCCCAATCCGGGCGGTGCGGGGCAATTTCGTGCTCGCTCTTACTTGATCTCGGCGGTGCCCCCGGCCTCCTCGATCTCCTTCAGCAGGCTCTCGGCCTCGTCGCGCTCGACGGCCTCCTTGACGGGCTTGGGGGCCTCGTCGACCAGGGCCTTGGCCTCCTTGAGGCCGAGCCCGGTGGCCGCGCGAACGACCTTGATCACGCCGATCTTCTTCTCTCCTGCTCCGGTCAGGACGAGGTCAACCGTCCCGGCCTCCTCCTCGCCCGCACCGTCACCGGCCGGCCCCGCGGCGGCGGGGGCGGCTGCGGCGACCGCGGTCGCTGAGACGCCGAACTCCTCCTCGAGCGCCTTGATGCGCTCGGAGAGCTCGAGCACGGAGATGCCCTTGAGCTCCTCGATCCAATCTTCGGTGGTGACCTTGGTGGCCATCTACTCGCTGTCCTCCTTGTTCTCGGAATCCTCTGAAGTCTCTGTGGCGGGCTCCTCGCCGATGTCCTGGTCGCCCTCCCCGGTCTCGGTCGGCTCGCCCTGACCCGCGTCCTCGCCCTCCGGCGCCTCCTCCTCGGAGGTCTCCTCGGGGGACTCGGTCGGCTCCGGGTCCGGAGCGGGCTCCTCCGCGGCCGGGGCCTCTCCACTGACCAGTCCCTGCTCGGCGATCTGGCCGAGCTGCAGGGCCAGGCCCTGGATCATCGAGCCCAGGCCGCGGACCAGGCCGGTCAGCGGGCTGGCGACGACGCCGGCGAGCTGGGCGTTGAGCGCGTCGCGCCCGGGCAGGCGGGCGATCGCGCTGAAGGAGTCGGGGTCGAGCTCCTCCCCATCCATCAGGCCGCCCTTGTAGTCGAGCAGCTGCCACTCGGAGCCGAGCCGCCTCAGCGTCTTGGCGGCGAGCGCTGCGTCGCCCTTCACCAGGGCGAGGGCGGTGGGCCCGCTCAGGTGCTCCTTGATGACATCGGTGCCGGCGGCGTCCGCGGCTCGCAGCGTGAGCCGGTTCTTGACGACCCGGAAGCGGGCCTCGGCGTCGCGCAGCCCGGCCCGGAGCTCGGCCGCCTGCGGCACGCTGATCCCGCGGTAGTCGACCGCGAAGATCGCCGTCGCGCCCTTGAGCTCCTCGGCGAGCTCCGCCACCACTGCTGTCTTCTGCTCTCTGTCCATTTCGTTCTCTGTCTCGCCGCCTCCCGCCAAACAAAAGACCCGCACGCAGGCGGGCCAGAGCGGGCGGTCCACAGACCGGGTGACTCTCGCTCACCTGCGCCGGACTTCTGGACCTGGGTCCCGCCGGCGGTCTCGGGCGGCAGTTGTGTGCCGGTCAGTCTAGGCGGTGGCGGGCTCCTCCGCCTCCTCGCCGGCGGCGTCCTCGCTTCGCCGCTGAGGTGTCCGGGCTTTCCGCCCCCGTCTCCGCCATCCGCGGATCCCGCGCCGGCGCCGAGCATGATCTCGCCGCG
Source organism: uncultured Solirubrobacterales bacterium (assembly GCA_963833375.1). Classification (GTDB taxonomy): domain Bacteria; phylum Actinomycetota; class Thermoleophilia; order Solirubrobacterales; family 70-9; genus DASUPK01. Next base: position 26,764 of record CAWHXR010000010.1, on the reverse strand, counting down.
GCGGGTGCGGGCCGGGTCGACGCGGACACCGGGGCCCATCGTCGTGGCCACGGTGATGGAGAGGATGTAGCGGCCCTTGGCGGCTGCCGGCTTGGCGCGGATGACCTCCTCGATCACCGCGGCGTAGTTCTCCAGCAGGTCCGTCTCGGCGAAGCTCGTCTTCCCGATCGCCAGGTGGACGATCGCCTGGCGGTCGGTCCGGTACTCCACCTTGCCCGCCTTGGCCTCGTCGACGGCCTTGGCGATCTCCTCGGTGACCGTGCCGACCTTGGGGTTCGGCATCTTGCCCTGCGGCCCGAGGACGCGCCCCAGCTTGCCGACCTTGGGCATCTGCGAGGGGTGTGCGATCGCCACGTCGAAGTCGGTCCAGCCGCCCTCGATCCGCTCGGCGAGGTCGTCGGAGCCGACGAAGTCGGCGCCGGCCTCGGTCGCCTGGCGGGCCTGATCGCCCTCGGCGAAGACGGCGATCGTGACGTTCCTGCCCAGGCCCTTCGGGAGGGCCAGCGTCCCGCGGAGCTGCTCCTCCGCGTGGCGGACGTTGACGCCGAGGCGGATGTGCAGCTCGACGGTCTCGTCGAACTTGGCGCCGGCGGTCTCCTTGAGCAGCCTGATCGCCTCCGCCGGCGGATAGGCCGTGGTGCGATCGATCTTCTCGTAGGCCTCCCGGTAGCGCTTGCCGCGAGCCATCAGCACACCCTCCTTCGCATTTCGCTGCGCTCCATGCTCACATCCCCTCCACGGTCACGCCCATCGACCGGGCGGTGCCGGCGATGATCTTGGTGGCCGCGTCGATGTCGTTGGCGTTCAGGTCCGGCATCTTGCGCTCGGCGATCTGACGCGCCTGGTCCACGGTGATCGAGCCGACCTTGACGCTGTGGGGCTCACCCGATCCCTTCTCGAGCCCGGCGGCCTCCTTGATCAGGATGGCTGCCGGCGGGGTCTTGGTGATGAAGTCGAAGGAGCGGTCCTCGAAGACCGTGATCTCGACGGGGATGATGGTCCCGGTGTCCTGCTGGGTCTGCGCGTTGAAGGCCTTGCAGAACTCCATGATGTTGACCCCGTGCTGGCCCAGCGCGGGGCCGACCGGGGGCGCGGGGTTCGCGGCGCCGGCCGGGATCTGCAGCTTGATCTGGGTGAGGACCTTCTTCGCCACGGCTCCGGGACCCTAGATCTTCTTGACCTGGTCGTAGTTGACCTCGACCGGCGTCTCGCGCCCGAAGATCGAGACCAGCACCTTGAGCTTCGCGGCGTCGTCGTTGATCTCGGCGATCTCGCCGGAGAAGTCGGCCAGCGGACCCGAGATCACCTTGATGGACTCGCCGATCGAGAACTGGGCGCGCGTCCGCGGGCGCTCGGCGGTCTCGCGATGGAGCAGGCGATCGACCTCGACCTTCGAGAGTGGGATCGGCTTGTTGCGCGAGCCCACGAAGCCGGTCACGCCGGGGGTGTTCTTGACCAGCCCCCAGGCGTCGTCGGTCATCTCCATGTTGACGAGGACATAGCCGGGCATCGTGCGCTTCTCGGACTGCACCTTCTGGCCGTCCTTCATCTCCGAGATCTGCTCGGTCGGGACGACGACCTGGCGGACGTTGCGCTCCTGGCCCATCGTGTGGACACGGTGCTCGAGGTTCTGCTTGACCTTGTTCTCGTGCCCGGAGTAGGTGTTGATCACGTACCAGCGAAACATCGTCGTCTCCTTGGGTCCGCCTAGAGAAGCTGCTTGACGAACCAGTTGAATGCGGCGTCGAGGGCACCGAGGTAGGCGGCCATGATCGCCACGAAGATGAAGGTCACGGCCGAGGCCTGGACCAGCGTGTCGCGGTCCGGCCACTGCACGCGCTTGAGCTCGGCCCAGCATGAGAGCAGGAATCCGATGACGGCGCCGCGGCGCTTCGTGGCCTTCTCGGCCTGACCCTTCTGAAGCTCCTTGGCGCGGGCCTTCCGCCGCTCCTCCTTCTCGCGCTGGCGGCGCTCCCGGCGGCTCTCGCGCGGCTCGGCCGGAGCCTCGCCGACGCGACCGACGTCGGCGCGCGACGGGGCCGGCGCCTCCGGCGTCGGCGGCTCGGGTCGAACCGGGGCGGGAAGCACACCCGGCACCGGAGAGCCATCGCCCCCGGTCTCCGGGGGCGCCTCGACGGTCTCGCCGTAGTCCTCGGTGTGCGCGCCGGTGCGCAGCACCGCCTCGGCCTCGGCGACCTCGCCGGAGACCCCATGCTGGGTGTCCTCCTGGGCGCGCTCCTCCTGCTCGCGCTCGGCCTGGTCGCGCTCGAGCGCGCCGCCGCCCTCGCGCTGCTGCTGCTCTGCTGGCGCCGGCGGCGCTCCGCCTTTCGCTGTGCTCTGGTCTTGGCCACGCCTAGCGGGGCTCCCTATATGTAGGGGACATCAGCGCGTCTCCTTGTGTGGGGTGTGCCGCCCGCACCAACGACAGAACTTCCGGATCTCGATCCGGTCCGGCGTGTTGCGCCGGGACTTGTTCGTCTCGTAGTTGCGGCGCTTGCACTCCTCACAGGCGAGCGTCACGCCGATTCGAACATCAGAGGCCATGTCTCCTCAACTTCACTTCGCTTTGCCACAAACGGCGGCCACAAAACCGCCGCCGGATCCATGCGCGGCCGGACAGAAAAAAACCCCCGGCCGAGGCACGAGGTGATTCCAAGAATAGCGACGCCGGACAGGATCGTGATCCGCCTATTGCTGCTGGCCGGCGAAGGCGGCCGCCCGCTCGTAGACGCTCGTAGGGCTTGAAGCCCGGCGAAGGTTGCCTTGCAGTAGTCGTTGAAGAGCTCGTAGGCTTGCTCGTCGTCGAGCACCCCCCCCTCCCGATGGCGAGGAGGCGCTGTTCCCGACCACCGGTCCGCCGGCGAAGTTCCGCAGCTCCTCGATCGGGCCGAGGCGCTGCTCGGTGTTGGCCTGGTTCCAGTCATCAATCGGGACCGTCGACCGGGTTCACATCCCGCGCAGCGAGCCGCACGCGAGGCCAGCGAGCAGTGCGGGCCTCCCACCGAGGAGCCCACTCGGCCCGGGGAGCGCTTCGCGACTCGCCGCCTACTTCCACACCAGGCTGGGGTTGCCGGCCACCGTCGCGCGCAGCCGCTGCCTACCGCGCAACGGCAGCTTTGTGACGAACACCGCCCCTGCGCCCACCCTGAGCTTCTTCACCGCCACCCACCGCCCGCCGCGCTTTCGCTGGATCACCAGCTTGCCCCCGGCCGGAGCCTTGCCCCAGGCGCGCAGCGGGCGCTTGCCGCTCCGATCGGCCACGAACGGGAAGCGGAACGCCGTGAATGCGGGCTTGGGCTGACCGTTCGCGAAGAAGATGCCGGAGTCGGCGCCCGCCGCGGCCATCATGGGGCCCGCTCGTCGAGTCGCGAATCTCGAGGTTGATCGACGACGCTGGCGCCGTCCTTCCAGGCCAGGTACATCGCCTGCTCGATCCAGCGCGCCTGGCGACCCAGCGGGGCGCCGGCGGAGTTCGGCGGGTTGCTGTCCCACCACTCTCGGTCGCCCAGAGCGGATGCCGGCCCGGCAGCACCGTCCCGGCGCGCTCGGCGGCGCGCAGCACCCGCACGATCCGGTCCAGGTCCGCGCTGGAGGCGTCGTCCGGTTGATTGCGTGCCGCTGCGGCCCCCCGCTGGTGTTGATCGGGTGGTGGGCGAGGACGTCGAACTTCGCCTGGCAGCCGCACTCTCGCCTCGACCACTCTGCGCTTCGCGGCATGCCTCTTCTTCTTGTGCTTCCGCTTCTTCTTCGCCGGGCTCGCGCACAGCGCCTCTCGCCAGAACGTCACCGGGCGCATCCGGTTGCCGCCCGGGGGATCTCCATAGGCGAGCGTTCCGGCGGTGACCACGAGCATCCTCGGGTCGACCGCCTTCACCGCCGCGTACGCGGCGTTCAGCATCTCCCGGTAGTAGGTCGGGGCTGACCGCCGTCTGCCCCTCGTACTGCGGCGTCAGGTTGGTGTAGATGTTGGGCTCGTTCCAGACCTGGAGCGCCTGCACGGCGGGGAGCGGCGGCGCGGGGCCTGGCCCGTCGGGGTCGAAGCCACCCGAGTAGCGGGCCGCGACCGCCCGCATGAAGTCGGCGAGATCGGAGGGGTTCGGCTTCCAGGTGCCCGGCTGTGCCGACGGCGGGCGCCCCGGTCCCTCCGCCCAAGCCGGGGCGTCCGAGACGGTCAGCAGCACGCCGAGACCGCCGCGCCTCGGCATCCCGCACCGCCGCGTCGATCGCCGAGAAGTCGTAGGAGGCGCTGGCGGGATTCGAGGGATCCACAGGCGGCGCAGCCCCCGCGACGGTCGCCCAGAGACGATTGATGCGCACGATCCCGGCCCTCGATTCCACGGTCCGGTCCAGCCAGGTGGCCCGCTCGGCCGGATCGGCGGACACGTAGAGAGCCGCATCCGCGAAGCCCGTCACGAGGCCGCGCTTCGCGACGCGCGCTGGCTGGGCGAGCACGCAAGGCAGGATGCAAGGCCGCGAGCACGGCGACCCGCCCGCACCCTGCCGCCTCGCCATCAGCGAAGCGGCGCCTCACGCGGCGCCCGGGGGCGTTCCCCGCGCCGCGCAACGGAACACCCCATGCGAGGGCGCCGGCCAGAGCGAGCGCGAGGATGACCGGCAGGGCCCAACCCATGCCGGGGCCGGAGTCACCGGAGGATGACTCGGGGACGCGCCGCCGAACCCTCCTGCGAGCGGCCCGGGGCCGGTCGCGGCGCGCGACGGCGGCGGTCGCCCTTCCCGTCCGGCCCGAGCTTGTCGAGCCTTCGCACGGTGCTCGGGCGAGACCCGCGATCCAGCCGCCCTGCAGCACCGGTCCCGAGCGACTCCCGACAGCGGTCCCGTTTGCCCGCTCCCGAGCCGTTCGGGCCGGTGGGCCGGTTGCCGCCCACCCCGGGGATGCTCTCCTGGTACTGGTCGACGCCGGAGTTCCCGGGAGGCACGTCCTGCGCGCCCGCGGCGGCCGGCAGGGCCAGGGCAAGCAAGGCAGGTGACGACTATCCCGCGCACCCCCGTACATACGGATCGCGCGGCGGAGGACTGACAGCAGGCGTCAGGATCCGAGCCGGAGGCGCGTATCAATCGTTGCCATGGCGCCGCCTGCTGAGAGTGCACGTGCCGCGCGCGGGGAGATCGGCGGGCTTGGCCGGCTTCCCCTCCTCGCGGAGCTGGCGACTACCGCGAGCGGCTCGGCCCGATCCTCGCCAGCACGGTTCTGCCCTTCGCCCTGGTCCTCTATCTGGCGCTCGAGGGCGGCGGCTACGACGTCGTCGTCCGCAGCGAGGTGGGGGTGGCCATCTGGTGGATCGTGCTGCTCGGCGCCCTGGTCGGGGTTCTCCCGGTGCGCCCGCTGGGGCGCGCGGAGCAGGTCGGCCTCGCCCTCCTGCTCGCCTTCGCGGTCTGGACCGCCCTCGGGATCTCCTGGTCGGAGAGCAGCGAGCGAAGCGTGGAGGAGGTCGGCCGCGTCCTCACCTTCGCTGGGCGTGCTGGCGCTCTCGCTCTCGGCCCAGGATCGCGAGGCGCTGCGGAGGACCGTGCGCGCGGTCGGCTCGGCGATCGCCCTGGTCGGCGTCCTTGCCCTGCTCTCGCGCCTCGAGCCCTCCTGGTTCCCAAGGACCAGGTCGGAGCCTTCCTGCCTGGCGTCGGGGACCGGCTCGCCTACCCGCTCAACTACTGGAACGGCCTCGCCGCCCTGATGGCGCTGGGCATCCCGCTGGTGCTCGTGCGTCGCCGTCGAGTCGCGCCGCCTGATCAGCCAGGCGCTGGCGACGGCCGCCCTCCCGGTGATGGCGCTCACCGCCTACTACACGCTCTCCCGCGGAGGGGCGATCGAGATCGCGGTCGCCCTCGCCGTCCTCCTCGCCCTCCACCCGCGCCGGCTGGAGGTGCTGCCCACCCTCGCGCTCGGCGCCGCCGGCGCGGCGCTCGCGATCGCGGCGGCGACCCAGCGGGGCGCGCTCGAGGACAATCTCCAGAACGCGACCGCCGCGCGGCAGGGAGACGAGATGCTGGCAGTGGTGCTGATCGTCTGCGCGGGTGTGGCCCTGCTCAGGGTGGCGCTCGGCCTCGCGGTCCGGCACGGGCTCTGGCCCAGGCCGAGGATCTCGCGGGAGGCGGCGGCCCTGCTGGCCGGCGGCCTGGCTGACGGCGGCACTCGCGCTCGGTCTGGCGAGCGGCGCTGCCCGATCGGCTCTCCAATGCCTGGCACGATTCAAGGCTCCCCGAGCGGCAGTCTCAGGGGCCGAGCGCTTCTCGAGCGCCTGCGGCAACGGCCGCTATCAGTATTGGTCCTCGGCGCTCGACGCCGACGCGATGAACCCGCTGATCGGAATCGGTCCGGGGACGTTCGATGCGGGTGAGGGCTGTGCTCATCTACTCAACGTCGTAAGGGTCTAACTCGAGTGCGGCGTCCCCACAGACCTCCTCGAGCGCCGCGATCGACGAAGCCCAGGTGCCGGATGCGCCGGTTCAGCCCGAGTCGTTGCGCCTCGGAGAACAGCTCCGGAAGCCGCGCTACGTCGCCCCAGTCAGAACCAGGTGAAGATCGCGCTCCTCGACCGGCGCCATCGCCCATAGGAGCCGCCGGTGGTTCTTGTGGGGCCAGAGGCTCGCCGGGGAGAACAGATATCGCTCAGGCAGGTGCAGGTGACAAGCCTTTCATCTTCATCCCCCCGGCCGGAACTCTCGGCGATCAACTCCGTGAGGAATCGTAATCACGCGCTCGGGCTCGATCCCGAGCTATTCCACGATCTCCGTCTTCGAGTGTTGACTGGGCGTGAGAACCAGTGTCCCGCGGCGTGCCGATGGGTCATACGAAAACCGTCGCCGCCAGAGCTCCGCTCGTGAGACCTATACTGCCCCGCCCGTGGCCGGCTGCTCGGTGATCGTGTGCACGCGCTACCGCCCTGATGTGCTGGCGCGGTGCCTCGCGTCGCTGGCGAGCATGGATGGTCCCGATCCCGAGATGATCGTGGTCGACAACACGGCAGGGCGACCCGGAGACCGAGCGAGTCACCGCCAGCGCCGGTGCCCGCTACGTGGTCGAGACTCGGGTCGGGCTCAGCCGCGCCAGGAATGCCGGCATCGACGCGGCGACGGGCGAGCTGATCGCCTTCCTCGACGATGACGCGATTGCCGATTCAGCTTGGCTGAGCCGACATTCGGAGGTGCTTGCGGATGAGTCCCTGACGGCCTCAACCGGCAGGGATCTGCCGATTGAGAGGAAGCCGGGCAGGATTACATCGCTCCCCGCGGCCTCGACCTTGGCGAGCAGGCGTTCGTCGTCGATCGCAGCAGCCCAGGGTGGTTTGAGCGCGCGAACTTTGGCGGACTCGGGTCCGGCGTCAACATGGTCTTCAAGCGCCGGGCTTTCGATCAGGGGCTGCGGTTCAGGGAGACCCTCGGCTCGGGGGGCCGATATCTGGGGGGTTCGAGGAGCACTACCTCTTCTTTACGATGATCAAGACGGCGCCCGGATCGCCTACGTTCCAGATGCGGTCGTACGGCATGGCCGTCCTGATCCCTCAGGAGGGCCAGCCAGCCGTCGCACCGCGCGCGACGTATCGCGAGCACGCGCCGCCTACCTGACGATGCTCCTGGTCGAAGAGCCGGAGTTCCGGCGCCGGACCGTGCGTTACATGCTCCAAGGCTTCCGCGGACAACGGCTTCCCTGGCGTCCCAGGCACCCCACCGAGCCGTCTCAAGATGCTGGCGGCTGGGGCCTCTGGTCCCTTCGTTTACCTGCGCAGCCGCTTAGCAAGGCGCTGAGTTATCAGGCCGCTCCGAGGGACCAGGAACCTTCTCGGAAGCTAGACCACTCTCAGGCATGTAGAACGGATCCAATCAGGGGCGGGACGCGGGCGTGCCCGGCGTGCATATGCGAGCAAGCGACCACGGATGAGCCAGCTCTTACCGGCCCTTGCGAGGGATCTAAGATCACCGTGCCTCCACGCCACGGCGGCGTACCTTCGCGCCGCCGCGGCCCGCTGCCCGTGCCCGGAAAGGCTCGAAGCCACCCAGCGCTCGTAGGCGGGCCAGTCAAACTCCATCTCCAGGCGTTTTCGGCCATCCGCCCGAAGTCCTGGTGATGTCGGGGCTCGTCCTCAAGAATCCACGAAGAGATCCGATAGGCGACGAGCGGCTCGTCCACCGCCTCGGCATTGCCCGCCCGGTCGAGACGGAGCCACATTTCCCAAAAAGCGGGTTCAGGGCACCGTCGACGACCATAGCGCTCGAGTACCCGAAGTCCGCCCTCGTCCGCTCAATCGCGCGCACCACCGACACGAGCTTCGCCGGGCCCACATATCGTCATCGTCGAGAAACGCGATCCCCGCTCCCCGTGCAGCTCTGATGCCTGTGTTACGGGCGGCAGCGACCCGGCGTTGGCCTCGTGGCGAATCACCCAGACGCGCGGATCGTCGAAGGGCGGAGACCCGGGTGGGCTTGTGTTCGATCCGTCGTCCACGATCACCTCGAGGCTAACTCTCTCTTGAGCGAGGGCGGAACAAAAGCCCCGGCGAGCCAGCTCATCCCACCCGTTCAGGGTGGGGATGACGATCGAAACCTCCGGGCTCGAGTCTTCCTCGCGGCCGTAGAGGCAGGGGGGGCTCGCTCACCCCCGAGATATAGTGCCCACTCTCGGGGGGCGCGCTCCGTGCTCCTGCTTACGGATGCTGTGGGAGTGCTGTGACACACAGAGCGATTGGGATCATCCGTTTGCGCTTTCCCCTGCTCACGGCGTTGCTTGGCAACTGGCTGCTGCGCCTGACCCGGAGAAAGGCAGGCGTGGCGCTGCTGTACCACGGCATCGACACGCGCCACGGCGACCCAGGATCCGAGCTTTCTCCCCCGATCGAGCGGCGGGCCTTCGCTCGCCAGTTGCGCCACCTCCGCCGGTTCTACCAACTCGTCGCTCCAGAGGAACTCCTCACTGCCGTCTCGGCGCGCCGACGCGGTCAGCGCTTTCCCGTCGCCCTGACCTTCGATGACGATCTCAGGCAGCATGTCGACTGCGCAATGCCGATCCTCCGGGAGGCAGGCGTACCCGCCACGTTCTTCTTCTGTGGAGCGAGCCTGGGCGCCCCCAAGAGCGCCTGGTGGGAACGGCTGCAGCGGGCGGTGCAGCGAGGCCAATCTCCAGCGAGCCTGGCCGGGCTGTTGCCCCAGGATGCCAACATACAGAAGCGAGAGGGCGATCGACATCCAGGTGCTCGGGCAGGCAGTGGAAGCTCTGGCGCCCGATCAGCGAAGGATCTTCTCCGAACGCCTGCTCGAACAGGCAGGGCCAGATCCCATTGACGCCGGGTTGCCGCGCGAAGGAGTAGCCCAGCTTGTGTCCGCCGGCTTCGGAATCGGCTTCCACACTCGGGATCACCACACGCTCACCGCTTTGGACGATGCGCAGCTGGAGCGCGCCATGGAGGATGGCCGCAAGGAGCTCTGCGCTGCTACCGGGAAACCGCTCTTGGCCATCGCCTATCCACACGGCCGCGCCGACGCCCGCGTTGCGAATGCAGCCAGGCGTGCCGGGTTTGAGATCGGGTTCACCGGAGCGCCTATTGCGGCCACGCCCACCAGCGATCCGCTCCTCCTGGGCCGCCGCGACACTGTCGGGCTTGGTCACTCCCTCGGAGAGTTTGCACTTGGTGTCGCTGGGACCCTGTGGCGGGACTCGTCTGGGAATTGACCCGTGAGGATGCAACCTGCCTACGAGGGTCTGGTGGAGAGCGCCGAACCGGCCGGCTGAAACCGTGGTGAGAACAGCGGCCGGCGCTACGATGGCCGCTGTGCCGCCGACCATCGATGCGCCTGCCCGGGGCCGCGGCCGTATCGGAGCCCGACAAGGCCGCGGTGGCCAAGCCGCTGGTCGAGATCTCGCCCGAACGGCGCAGCCTCACCCGCGCCAACCTCCAGGAGCTGTGGGACTACCGCGAGGTGTTGTGGGCCTTCACGGTGCGCGCGGTGAAGGTGAAGTACAAGCAGGCCGTGGTTGGCGTGGGCTGGGCGCTCGTCCAGCCCGTGCTTGCCGCGCTTATCTTCGCGCTCATATTCGGTCGGCTCGCGGGCGTTTCGACGGGAGGCGAGACGCCATACCTGCTGTTCGCGCTGGCGGGCATGACGTGCTGGACGTACGTCAACACGGCGACCTCGACGTCGGCCGAGAGCCTCATCACGGACCAGATGCTGCTGCGCAAGGTCTACTTCCCGCGCGAGGCCATTCCGCTCGGCTCGATCGGTGCGGCGCTGGTCGACTTCGCCCCCGCGCTCGGGGTGCTGTTCGTGGTGGCGGCGCTGTTCGGCGAGTGGCCGGCCCTGTCGTGGGTGACCCTGCCGGTTCTGATCGTGATGCTGATCGCGACCGCCGCCGCGGTGGGGCTCGTCCTCGGGGCGCTGAACGTCTACTACCGCGACGTGAGGTACGCACTGCCGTTCCTGCTCCAGATGGGGCTGTTTGTCAGCACGGTCGTCTGGCCCCTGAGCCTGCTTGACGAGCCTTGGGAGACCATCTACGGCATCGCCAATCCCGTTGCGGGCGCCATCGACGGCTTCCGCAACGTCGTCACCGAGGGCAACTGGCCCGATCCCGTCATCACCGCGGGTGGACTCACCGTCTCGCTCGTGCTGCTCGTCGCTGCCTACGCGTCTGTTCGAGCGGCTCGAGCGCAGCTTCGGCGATCGGGTGTAGCCATGTCGGTCGCCATCTCCTTCGACAGGGTCTCCAAGCACTACCGGCGCTCGGTTGGCTACGCCGCGCTCCGTGACGACCTGGCGGCGTTCTCGCGCGCGACTGCTCCGCCGCGACACCGGCCCGCGATCGACGGTCGACGCGCTCACCGACGTCTCGTTCGAGATCGAGGAGGGAGCCGCGGTGGGTCTCATCGGGCCGAACGGGGCGGGCAAGACGACGGCGCTGAAGGTGATGACGCGCATCACCTATCCCACCGCCGGGGTCGCACGGATCCGCGGCCGTGTCGGCGCCCTGATCGAGGTCGGCACCGGTATGCACCCGGAGCTCACCGGCCGCGAGAACGTCTACCTGTACGGGCGCATCCTCGGCCTGACCGGCGCCGACATCGCCCGCCGGTTCGACGAGATCGTCGAGTTCGCCGACATTGGGGCCGCTATCGACCAGCCTGTCAAGCAGTTCTCCTCCGGGATGCAGCTGCGGCTCGGCTTCGCGGTGGCCGCGCACCTCGAGCCGGACGTCCTGCTCGTGGACGAGGCGATCGCCGTCGGCGACGCGGGCTTTCAGTACAAGTGCGTGGAGCGCATGAGCGAGCTCGTGCAGGAGGGCCGGACGCTCATGTTCGTGTCGCATCAGATGAGCGCCATCGAGACGCTCTGCGACCGGGCGATCCTGCTCAACCACGGCCGCATCGCGCACGACGGCCCGGCTCGCGAGGTCGTGCAGCACTACCTCGACTGGGTGCACCAGGAGCAGGCCGCGATCATGCGCGAAGAGGAGTTGACGTCATCCGGCGACCTCGACCTCCTCGAGGTGACGATACTCGACTCCGAGGGGCAGCCCGCCGACGAGGTCAGCGCCGACGAGCCGATGACGGTGCGAATCCGCTACCGCGCGAAGCGGCGTATCGAGCGGCCGAGATTCTCGCTCGGGCTGAGCGACGGCCTGAACCTGGGCTCGTTCGCGCTCGCGAGCATGCTCGTGGACGGCCGGGCTCCGGAGTACATCGAGGGCGAGGGCGTCGTGGAGTGCCGCTTCGAGGACCTTCCGCTGCGGCCGCGGACCTATGAGGTGTGGGGAGAGGTCGTCGGAGGGTCCGGCTACGGCGACATCGTGGATTGGCAGAGGCTGCGCCGCTTCAAGGTCGTCGGCGAGGTCGGCACGGGCGACGGCAGCGCGGTAACCCACTCGATGCTCTACGCGCCCGTGAAGATCCCCTACCGGTGGAAGATGCCGGATGAGCTCGGCTGACATCGAGGTCGTCGACGTCTCTGTCCTGATCCCCACGATCGGTCGCCCGGAGCGCCTCGAGGCGTGCCTGCGCTCGCTCGAGGCCTGTCGTCCGCGGGCGCGGGAGATCGTCGTGGTGGACCAGAGCGGCGGCGACGCGGTGGCCAACGTGGTAGGGCGATTCGCGCACATCGGCGCGCGGCTGATCCCGATGCGCGAGCGAGGTGTCGCGCGCGCGCGCAACCGTGGGCTCCAGGAGGTGCGTCACGAGATCATCCTGCTCACGGACGACGACTGCGTCGTGGACTCGAGTTGGGTCGGCCTCTCGCACGAGCTGGCGGCCGGGGAACCGGGCGCGATCTTCACCGGGCGTGTGCTGCCGGGAGTCGATCGCCACGTGGTCTCGACGCGCACGGACGAGGAGCCGCGCGAATTCACGGGTGAGCCGCATGCGGGCGCGCTCTACACGAACAACGCCGTGGTCCCGCGTTCGGGCGCGGTCGCAATCGGCGGCTTCGACGAGCGGTTCACGAACGCGTCGGACAACGACTTCGGCTACCGCTGGCTCGTCGAGGGCCGCCCGATGCGCTTCGACCCGCGGCTCGTGGTGTGGCACTGCGATGGGCGTACGCCCGCGGAGGTCAGGCGCCTTTACTGGAAGTACGGGCGCTGGCAGGGCGCCTTCTACGCCAAGCACCTCCTTGCCGGCGATTGGCGTGTCCTGCACCCCCTGCGGGGGGAACTCGAGTTCCTGGTGCGAACGCTGTGGCAGCGCTTCGTTCGGCGCCGCCGCGACGTTTCCGTCGCCCAGGCCCTCGTGCCCGTCCTGGGACTGCCGCTCGGACTGTGGGAGGCGCGGCGGTTCCGCCGGTGAAAGACGTTCCCCGGCCGCGGTTCAGCGTGGTCGTGCCCACCTTCCAGCGCAGACAGGTCGTGCTCGAGTGCGTGCGCTCGCTGGAGCGCCAGCGCTTCGAGGGGGAGTGGGAGATTATCGTGGTCGTCGACGGATCCACCGATGGCACCGCTGACGCGCTGCGTGCCCTGTCGCCGCCGGTTCCGCTCGTGGTGCTCGAGCAGCCGAACCGCGGCCCGGGGCCGCGCGCAACCTCGGTGCGGGCGAGGCGAGGGGCGAGATCCTGCTCTTCCTCGACGACGACATGGAAGCCGATCCCGACATGCTCGCCGAGCACGACCGCAGCCATCGCGAGGGCGCCGAGGTCGTCACCGGGAGCATGCCGACCCACCCCGACTCGCCCGAGACGTTCCTCAAGGAGGCGGTCGACCAGTGGTCCGTCGATCGAGGCCCCCGGCTCGCGCGGCCGAATGCCAAGCTGACCTTCCGGGATGTGCTGGGCGGCCAGATCTCGGTCAGCCGGGAGGCGATCGAGGAGGTGGGCGGCTTCGACGTCGAGTTCACCAAGCGGTCGGACGACATCGACTTCGGTTATCGGCTCCTGCGCTCCGGTCGGCGGGTCGTCTTCAACCCGGCGGCGGTCAGCCGGCAGCGATACGTCGTCACACCGGCGGAGCACCTGCGGCACTGGCGCAACTCGGGCCGCGCCAGCGTCGAGCTGGCCCGGAGGTATCCGGAGACGCGTGCTGATCTCCTCGAGTCGCTGCCACTGCGCAGTTGGGCTTGGCGGGAGGTGGGCCGGCCGCTGCTCGGCACGCCGGTGGTCGGCCCGGCGCTGCTCGGCGCCGCCCGCTCGGTTGCGCTCTTCGGCGTGAGGGATGGCCACGGCAGCGCGAGGGCACAGAGATTCTTCTACACGGTCCGCGCCGCCGAGCGGCTGCGCGGAACCATCGAGGCCGGCGGGCTGCCCGACGGGCCGGCGGTCTGCGTTCTGGCCTACCACGCGGTGGAGGACCTCCTGGGGGATCCGGTGCTCGCGCCGTACGGGGTGCCCCAAGCCCAGTTCGAGCGGCAGCTCGACGCGGTCGCAGCGATGGGCTTCCGCTTCGTCGACCTGAACGAGGCCCTGAGCGCGCTCCGGGGCGAGGCGCCCGCGGACGACCGGCTTGCGCTCGTGACCTTCGACGACTGCTACGAGAGCGTGCTCCGCGCCGCCCTGCCGGTACTGCGTGATCGCGGCATCGCGGCCGTGGCCTTCGCCGTGAGCGGACGGCTGGGAGGTGCCAACGACTGGCGCGGTCCCGGCGCCCGCGAGTTGCGGCTGCTGGACGCCGACGGCCTGCGCCGCCTGGCGGAGGACGGCGTGGAGATCGGAAGCCACTCGCGCACGCACCGGTCGCTCGCCGGCCTCGACCCCGACGAGCTCACCGCAGAGGTGCTCGCCTCGGCCGATGAGTTCGAGCGCTTCGGACTGCCGCGGCCGCGCGTGTTCGCCTATCCGTACGGCGAGCACGACGCCGCTTCCCTCGCGGCGGTGCGCGACGCGGGACTCGAGGCGGCGTTCACAACCAGGCTCGGCATCGCCCGCCCCAGCTCGGACCGGTTCGCGCTGCCGCGGATCGAGATGACGCCGGGCGACATCGGGTGGCGGTTGCGCGTGAAGCTCGCGGCGACCAAGGCGCCCCGGCCGATCGCCCGCCGCGTGGCCAAGCGGTCACTCCGCAGCGGCGCGCGCTGACACCATCAGGTTCATGGGGAGCGTGGTCGAGCTCTTGGCCCTCGTGCGCTGCGCGCGGTCGAGCACCGCGCCCACGGCGTTGACCAGCAGATAGGCGATCGGGACGAACGGCGCCAGCACGATGCGGAGTGCGCGGGGGAGGCCGCGATGCACGCGCTGCAGGAGGCGGCCGGTCACAAACGCCCAGGCGACCGCCATCCCGCCGTTCTCACGCACCTCGACGTCGTCCCATCCCTCGCCGAACAGGGCCGCGAGCTCCGGGCCGCTGAATCGGTGCTGGAGGATGTCGCGCCGGTACTCCCACACGAGCGACACGGTCATCAGCAGCTTGCCGCCGGGTCGCAGCACCCGCCGCATCTCGGCCAGGCCTGCCACCGGATCCGGGACGAAGTCGAACGCCTCCGTGCAGAGCACGAGGTCGAACGACTCGTCGGGGAAGGGCAGGAACTCGGCAGTCACCACGTCCGCGACGCCGGCGTAATCGGTCACGTCCATCCCCACGTACCTGACGCCCGCCGGCAGCAGAGCCTCGTAGGGCCTCGTGCCGCAGTAGACGTCGAGGACGTCACGCGTCGGGGACGGCAGGTCCGACAGCTCCCGGCGGAGTCCCTCCAGCAGCGTCTTGAGGTGGAGGTAGTCGAACTGCGTCGGGCGCGGCGCGAGGCGTGACCGGTTGATCCTCTTCACCTCGCGCGGAGTCAGGTGCCGTGTCGCGGGCGTCGACATCGGCGGCAAGCGTATCCGTGGCCCCGTCAGCTATCCCTATCCTGAGCTGCCTGATCATCGCCTCGGCGATCGACGAAGATCCGCGCCTGGGAATTCATGGAAGCGACGCCGCCAGAAGTCACAACGATCATCCCTACGCGCGACCGCGAGGACTGGCTGCCGAGGACATTGATTGACCGCCCTCGGGCAGGAGGGTGTCGAGACGGAGGTGATCGTCGTGGACGACGGGTCGCGGACGCCCGTCACCACCCTGCTAGCGCCCGAGCCAGGACTGCCGGGTAATCCGCCACGAAGAGCCCAGGGGCCCAGCCTCAGCAAGGAACAGCGGGATCGCGGAGGCACGAGGACGCTGGGTGGCCCTGCTCGACGATGACGATCTCTGGGCTCCGACGAAACTGCGACGTGAGCTCGACGTGGCTGCGGAAACCGGGGCGGACTTCGTCTTTTGCGGAGGCATCGTGGCCGACCGCAACGGTCTTCCTATCCGAGTCGAGGATCCTCCGCCGGCCGACGAGCATCTTCACCTGGCACTGCTCGGGGCAAACGTGATCCCGTTCCCCCATTCGAGCCTCCTGGTCAAGACCGATCTCGTCAGATCGTTGGGGGGCTTCGATCCCGAGCTGCCCCACCTATGCGATTGGGATTTGCTGCGTGCGGCTCAGCGCGGGGAGCCGCGGCGGGATGACGCCCGAGACCCTCGTCAGCTACACGATTCACCAAGCGAACCTTCACCAGGACGACTCGATGCTCGCGGAAGAGCTGAACCGGTTTGCGGGCAAGCATGCGGAAGAACGGGCCAGATCGGGTGTCTCCCTTGACCGCGCGGCGTGGCTGCGCTGGCGGATCGGCGGGCGGCGGGCGGGCGGACGAAGGCTGGGATCGGCGGCGACCTATTTGAAGCTGGGATGGCTGAGTCGAGACCCCGGGGTCACTATCCGGGGGATGACCCTGGCCTTGGGTGGAGAGGGGGCGATGCGGGCCGCCCGCGGTGTGCGCGATCGAGGCAGGCCCCGGCCGGGCCCCCCGGCTCCCCCCTGGCTTGCACGGGCCGCTAATCCCTCGGAGGCCTCGCTCCGAGCCGTACTCGGATAGCGTGATGAGCGCAGGACTCACTGCCGACGGTGACCGTCGTGATCCCGACGAATGGGGGCCGGGCCGGGATAATCGATCGGACGCTCCCGGTTCTACTCGCCGATCCGGCTACCAGCGAGGTGATAGTCGCCTTCGACAGCGATGATCCCGCGACCCGAGAGCTGACGGACAAATACGCTCGCTCAGACGATCGCGTTAGGTGCGTCACGCACGGACAGCGAGGGGGCTCGCACGGGTAGTCGCGGCCAGTCCGCCCGAGAGGCGGCGGTGCAAGTCGCGCACGGAGAACTGGTGCTCGCCCTCGACGACGACGTCGAGCCTGAGCATGGCCTCGTCAGCGGCCACGCACGACGACACGCGAGCGCCGCAGCCGATTCGATCGTCGTCGGTTACATGCCGGTGTCACCAGTGAGACGGATCGCGTCCCGCCGGTCCGGCTCGCCTCTACGCCGAGGCCTATGAGCGAGCCTGTTCCCGATTCCTTGCCGACGAGCGGAGCATCCTCACCGGCCTCTGGGGCGGCATTTCTCGCTTCCGCGCAGACGCTGGCTTGAGGTGGCGAAAGCAACACTCACCGGTCGGAGCCGGCTATCACGTCGACCGCGAGTTTGGACTTCACCTGCTCGATGCCGGGGTCCGAGGGATCTTCGACCCCGACCTGCGCGCCGCCCATCGCTATCAACGTCTCACCAGCGGAGCTATTGCAGGACGCGCAGAGCTCTGGCCGCGGTCTGGCACGCCTGCACGCCGCCTATCCGCAGCTTGTCCCGGCGCCGCAAGAGACTATGGACGAGGCGCGAGGGAGCCGTCCGGCCGTTCGTCTGGCTGTCGCGCTCGCGGCTCGGATGGCGCGCCACGACGGGCATCCTGCTTGCGACGAGCCGAGCTCTCGCGTCTGCCCATCTGACCTCGGCTGACTATGCGCTGATCAAGCTGCTTTGGCGCGTCGGCTTTGCCCGCGGAGTTCGCGAAGCGGGCTGAGCGGGTCAAGGAATCCCTCGAGGTTCATCGGCCCATCGGGGTACGGCGCGAAAGAGAGCGCAGCTTCTTACCTATCGCACGGCTCGGGTGGGATGGCCGTATCCAAGGAGAACACCGACAGGGGGCCCGAGGAAAGGATTTCGGTCGCGCGGCGGTCCCCGCGGGTCCAGGCCGCCGCGGGAGGTGGTGGCTCTTGTGCGCCATATGGCGCGGTGACGACGTAGTCGAAGTGACCTTCGGTGAGCGCTTGCCGCCATTCGTCACACGTGCGAGGACGCGAGAATAGATCCGACGAGCCTGGTTGCGAGACGTATGTGACGGAGTTGGTCGCACGAAGTCCGCGGAGCGGGTAGGTCAGCGCGTAGCCCCCTACGCCGATGCTCGCGTCTTTCACCCCCCGTGCCCAGATCGCTGCCTCCTCCAACGGCGTTCCGTAGAAGTTGACGCCGAGATACCGCCTGTCGAGGTAACCGTTGACCACCGGCAGCGCCGCGACTACCGCGCCCACCGAGCACAGAAGGAGCATTGCGTAGGCAAGCGGCCGGTGTCTGGGCGCGAAGGCGGGCGTGGCGCGATCTGCACGCCAGCGCCAAAGCACGACGAGGCCGACCGCAGCCCCAAGCGCGATCGCCAAGAGCCTCCCATCCCGGCTCAGCATGGTGACCACGAACAGGGCGGTGATCGCCGCTGCCGCGACCTGAATCGCCTTCCGAGGAAGGGCCAGCAGCACGACCACCACCCCCAGGCTCATCGGCGCTATCGCAAAGCGCAGGTTGTATCCGAAGCAGCCCGGGTCGTTGGTGCCCGCGTTGTACTCGCCTCCCGACGCAGGGCTTATTAGATACGCAATCCAGGCAAAGATCGCGACGGCGCCGAGCATTCGCACTGTGGGCCGCCGATCGAAGACGGTGGCAGCTGCCGGTCCGAGCACGGAGACAACGAGCAGGACGGGCCAAAGCGAGCCGAGCCAGGAATGGAGCTGCGGGACGATGCGCTCACCCAGAACGGCGCGGTTGTCCAGCCAGTGAAGGAGTGGCGTCGATGTGCAGTCGCTCGCGTGTATCCCCTGGGACGGTAGGTTCAGTAGTCCAAGGTTCAGGCCAACCCAGGGCAGTGGGTTGTCGACTTGAAACGCATTGCGGACGTACCAGAACGAACCCCCGACGAGTAGACACAGCAGCGCCCACCGGCTCCACCGAAGCCGGTTTATTCGGGGAACGGAAACGATCGCCACCACGGACAACGCCGCCGCCGTTGGCACCATGGGGAGCTTGGTGCCCACCACTAGGCCGAGGCTGAGAAAGGCAAGGAGAAGAGGCCAAAGGGCTCCGCGCGCGTTCACCACGAAGGCGACAGCTGCCAATACCAGTGCCAGGCCCATCAGATCGACCATTGCGGTGCCACCTTGGCTGTAGACCAAAAGCGGCGTTCCCAGGACGGTCGCGACGCCGATCAGGGCAAGCCCGGGCCTTCCGAATGGCAAGCCGATGCTCCATCCCGCGAGGAGGGCGACTGACAACCAGAACAGGTTGATCGCGGGTGAGAACGCATCGTGGCCCAGAAGCGCCAGGGCGACCGCATGCAGGACCTCGCCATTGAAGGGGTAAAACGTGACGACGGGATTCCCGACGATTGTCAAACCCACCAGGGAGTGCTCTCGCACGAAGTCGGCGGCAACCGGAAGGTGGTACGAGAGCGAATCGAATTCCATGATCCCGGCGCCCCCGATCGCGGAGCCATCCAGGGCCCAGGAGAGGCCCGGGATAAGGACGGACAACGCCTCGAGGGCGTAGAGCGATACGACCGCCACCGTCGTCCCTGCGGCCAGCGCGGTGATGAACCTGCCCTCTTCCGTCGCTGTCACTGCCGCCGGTGCGTCCCCTGCGGGGCTCCCGCTCCCTACCGACCGCCACGGCAACTCCGCCAGTCGCTGCTGCCGCGATAACGAGCCAGACGGCCCTGAACAGCCCGACAGCCCCAAGCGCCTCGGCCAACAGCAAGAGCGTGGCGCAAACGGCAACGGCTTCGGCCAGCCGGGCCAGCGCTCCGCGCCAGCCAGGCAGTAGAACCCGCCTCCAGACGACCGCTCCGTACCAAAGCGGGCCCACGACCAAGAGTAAGGCGAGGACGCCCAATGCGTGCTCGGAGACCGTCAGCTCGCCGTCAACTGCCTGCCCCAGCACAAGCACAGGCCCCCCGCTCATCATGGCCACAGCCAAGCACACGCACGAAACGACCGCTCAGCGATAATCATCTAGTACCGGACGCTTATGCTGCTCGGCGTCACGGGTAGCGCCGTTCGCCGGATGGCGGCTGGCCTAGCCTGCCGACTCATGATCGACAGCCTCACCCGCCATCCTCCGGGCGCCGTTTTCGACCCCGACCTGTGCGTGATCGGTGCAGGGCCCGTCGGGATCGCCATAGTGCGGGAATTCCTCGATGACACCACCCGCGTGCTCTTGCTCGAAAGCGGCGGCGAGTCGCCGGACGCAAGACCCAGACCCTGAATCGCGGTGCTGTGGTCGGTGCTCCATTCCTCGGTCTTGGAGCAGGCCGAGTGCGCGCGTTCGGCGGCACGACGTGGACTTGGGATGGCCAGTGCCTCCCCTTGGACCGCGAGGTGCTCGAGTCTCGCTCGTGGATTCCCAGTACCGGCTGGCCGGTTCGGCGCGCCGAACTCCACCTCTACTCGGAGCGTGCCGCGCGTTTCTTCGGCATCGCGCCGGACACCTTTGCTGCAAACATCTGGGCCGAGTTCGGAGTAAGGCCTCCAGAGCTCGACCCGAGCGTCGTCACTGCCAAACATTCGGTTTATGCGCGGCCGTTGAACAGCGGGCGCGCCCATCTAAAGGCGTTTCGTCGCTCGCGGGCGGTGACAACGCTTCTGCACGCCACCGTTACGCGCCTCAAGCTGTCCGCATCTGGTGATCGGGTCGAGGAGATGCAAATCTCGAGCCTGGACGGCGCTAGGGCACAGGTGCGAGCGCGAGTATTCGTGCTCTGTTGCGGCGGGATCGAGAACGCGCGCGTGCTGCTGCTCACCGAGGGAATCGCAGACCGATTGCGCGCCGTAGGACGCTACCTCCAGGACCATCCCCGGGCGCCATGCGGGCGCCTCGAGCCACTCGACCGCCGTACGGTTCAGGGGCAGTTCGGCACTTTTAGACGGCGGGGCCGCCGCCACCTGCCGCGGCTCGCGCTGTCGCCACAACGGCAACGCCAGAAACAGGTGCTGGCGGCACATGCGAACGTCACCTGGACGCCACCGCCGAGCGTGGCTGCGCTGCGCAGGCTGAGCGAAAAGCCCCGGACAGCACGAGGGACAATCCAGGTCCTCGGCAAGTTAGCCGGCGATCTTCCGGGGCTCGCTACAGCTGGATTCCGTCGTGCCAGAGGCCTCAGCGCGGCGCCGACATCCGGTGAGATGTGGATGGTGGTCGACTCGGAGCAGGGCCCTAATTCCGACAGCCGGGTCAGCCTAGGGGATGATCGCGATCAACTTGGCCTGCCGATGGCCACCGTCGACTGGCGCCTCGGCGAGCTCGAGCGCCGAACCATGGGCGCCATGGTCGAGGCGGTCGCGGCCGAGTTCCTCCGCTTGAACCTGGCAATCGTGTGGCCGGCCGAGTGGCTGACCGACGCGGCAGAATGGCCCGCGCACGTCTCCGACTCACTTCACCACATCGGGACCACCCGCATGGCCCCCACCCCCGCCGACGGCGTCGTGGACGAGAACTGCAGAGTCCACGGTCTTGCCAACCTCTTCGTCGCCGGAACCTCGGTCTTCCCAGCCTCCGGGGCGGCGAATCCCACACTCGCCGCGGTTGCCCTCGGTCTCAGGCTCGCCGACCACCTGAAGAGCGGAGCAGTGCGAAGTTGAGCGTTGGGTCGTCCCCCGTGGAGCGGCGCGCGCTGGGCGAAACCGACATCGCTGTATCGGGGCTCGGCTTCGGGACCGCCGCTCTCAGGCGCCTCGGTACTCGAAGGATCCCGGCGCTCCTCGACGCAGCCGCGGAGGAGGGCATCACACATTTCGACACGGCGCCCATGTACGGGACCGGGGAAGCCGAAGCGCTCCTCGGAAGGTTTCTTGCGGGCAGGCGCGACCGGCGACTGTGACGACGAAAATCGGCCTCCTCCCGCCGCCCGTGATCGCCCGCGCCCTTCCCGGTCGCCTGCTGCGGGGCCGCCTCAGCGGCGGCCGGGCGGATTTCAGGCTCAGATCAGTCCGCCCCAGCTTCGAAAGGAGTTTGAAGCGGCTCCGAACCGACCACGTGGACCTGCTGTTGCTGCACGAATGCGCCCCCTCCCAGCTGACGGACGATCTGCTCGAGTTCCTCGCCCGCTGCCTCGCCGACGGTACGGCGCGCGCGACCGGAACGGCGACCAGCGCCGAGGCGACTGTGAAAATCGCGAAGAGATGGGGACCGTTTCCCGCCGTCGCGCAGGTGCCGTGGACACCCCCCGGCGCGGACGCGGTGGATCTTCCAGGAGCAGGTGTATCGGGGATCATTACCCACTCCAGCGTCTCCTTCTCCCTCACTCGGATCTGGGGGCCGTTACAAGAGCATCCCAGTGAGTTGACCCGGTGGTCCGAGGAGCTGGGCGTGGATTGCTCGCGCACCGAGGTCGTCACCGGATTGGCGCTAGCCCTGGCGCTACGCGACAACCCCGCCGGCCCCACGCTCTTCTCGTCGCGGGTCGCAGAGCACGTGAGAGCCACCTGCGAGCAGACACGAGCGTTTGCGGACGACACCTCGCGCCTCGATCGCTTCGAACGGCTTCTAGCCGCGGCCAGCCTCGCTTAGTGCTCAGAGGCCCCGGCTCTTCGCGATGATCCCCCGCTGGATCTCGGAGATGCCGCGTAGAAGGTGGTGACCAGGATGGAGCGGACGAGGCGCTCGATGTCGTACTCGGAGGAGTAGCCGTAGCCCCCCAAGGCAAAGGTCAAGATCATTGCCACGGCCACCCATCAGGGGTGACGGCAACTGATGAGATCAGGGTGAAGCTGAAGGACTCGGTAGTGGCCCGCCGGTGCAGGGCTGGCGCTTGAAGGTCACCTGCGGAGTAGGTCCCGGATCCCGGCGTAGAGATCAGCCCTGCTTCCAGACCAGGCTTTGGTTGCCGGCCACCGCCGCGCGCAACCGCTGCTTCCCGCGCAGCGGGAGCTTGGCGACGAACACCGCGCCCTGGGCCACGTTGATCTTCTTCACCGCCACCCAGCGTCCGCTGGCGCTCTCGCTGGATCACCAGCTTGCCGCCGGCCGGAGCCTTGCCCCAGGCGCGCAGCCTCCGCTTGTCGATCCGCTCGGTGACGAAGGGGAAGCGGAAGGCGGTGTATGAGGGCTTGGGCTGACCGTTGGCGAAGAAGATGCCCGAGTCGGCGCCCGCCGCGGCACCGTGGGGCCCGCTCGTCGAGTCGCGAATCAAAAGATTGATCACCACGCTGGCGCCATCCTGCCAGGCCAGGTACATCGCCTGCTCGATCCAGCGCGCTTGGCGATCGAGCGGGGCGCCGGCGGGGTTCGGGGGGTTGCTGTCCCACCAGAACTCCGTCGCCCAGAGCGGATGCCGACCCGGCAGAACCGTCCCGGCGCTCTCGGCGCCGCGCAGCACGCGCACGATCCGATCGAGGTCCGCGCTTGAGGCGTCGTCCGGGTTGATTGCCGCGCCGCCGCGGCCCCCCGCTGGTGTTGATCGGGTGATGGGCGAGAACGTCGAACCTCGCCGGGGCGGGGCAATTTTGCGTTCTCACGAACACCCGCTTCGAGGCGCCTTTCTTCTTCTTCTTCGCTTCTTCTTCTTCGCCTCGTGCACGCACAGCGCTTCCCGCCAGAACGTCCACCGGCCGGACCCGATTGCCTCCGGGGGGATCGCCATAGGGAGAGGTCCCGGCGGTGACCACGAGCATCTTCGGGTCCACCGCCTTCACCGCCGAGTAGGCGGCGTTGAGCATCTCCCGGTAGTGAGCGGGGCTGAAGGCTGTCTGCCCCTCGTATTGCGGCGTCAAGCTGGGTGATGTTGGGCTCGTTCCAGACCTGCAGCGCCTGGACGGCAGGAAGCAGCGGCGCCGGGCCGGCGCCGTCGGGGTCGAAGCCGCCCGAGTAGCGGGCCGCGACCGCCCGCATGAAGTCGGCGAGCTCGGAGGGGTTCGGCTTCCAGGTGCCAGGAGCTGCCGATGACGGGCGCCCGGGTCCCTCCGCCCAGGCTGGGGCCCTGACGTGAGAAGCACGGCGAGACCGCGGGCTTCGGCATCCCGCACGGCCGCGGTCGATCGCAGAGAAATCGTATGAGGCGCTGGCGGGGTTGGAGGGATCGGGGGGCGGCTGAGATCCCGCGACGGCCGCCCAAAAGACGTCGAGGCGCACGATCCCCGCCCCTGACTCAACCGTTCGATCCAGCCAGGTGGCCCGTCGGCCGGATCGGCGGACGTAGAGGCCATTGTATCCACAAAGCCGGTCACGAGGCCGCGCTCCGCGGGCGCGTCTGCCGGCTGCGCGAGCGCAGTGGCAGCGCGCGAGCAGCCGCGCAGGCCACGAGCCACGACCGCCTAACCCTGCCGCGTCCCATCACGAGTGCGGCATCTACGTCAGGCCCGGGAGGTGTTCCCCGTCGCCGACGCAAGAGCACAACGGCGAGGGCTCCCGCCAGCGCGAGCGCGAGGATGATCGGCAGGGCGCTCCCATGCCGGGCCGGAGTCCCCGAGTCGCCCGAGGTTAGCGCGGCGCGCCGCCGACCTTGCGAGCTGTTCGGGGCGGTCGCCGCCGCCGGCGGCGGCGCCCTTCCCGTTCGGGCCCCAGCTTCTTGAGATTCTTGATCGTGCTCGGCGAGACCCGCGCTCCAGCCGACCTGCCGGCCTCGCCGCGGACGTCCGCCCCCGTCCGGATGCTTTCCCGCCTCCCGAGCCGGTCGGCGCCCGTGGGTCGGTCGCCGCCCGCCCCGGGAATGCTCTCCTGGTACTGGTCGATGCCGGAGTTGCCCGGGGCACGCTGGGCGCCGGCGACGGCCGGCAGAGCCAGGGCAAGCAGATCAAGGTGATGACTATCCGGCGCACTCCCATCTAGTATACGGATCGCCGGCCGGAAGGACTGACAGCGGCGTCAGGATCGAGGCCGGAGGTGCGTATCAATCGTTGCGATGACGCCGCCTGCCGAGAGTGCGCCCGCCGCGCGCGGGGAGCTGGGCGGGCTGGGCCGGCTGCCCCTCCTCGGGGAGCTCGCCGGACTACCGCGAACGCCTCGGCCCGATCCTCGCCAGCACGGTTCTGCCCTTCGCCCTCGTGCTCTATCTCGCGCTCGAGGGCGGCGGCTACGACGTCGTCGTCCGCAGCGAGGTGGGGATGGCCCTCTGGTGGATCGTGCTGCTGGGCGCCCTGGTCGGGGTGCTCCCGGTGCGCCCGCTCGGGCGCGCCGAGCAGGTCGGCCTCGGCCTCCTGCTCGCCTTCGCGCGTCTGGACCGCCCTCGGGATCTCCTGGTCGGACAGCAGCGAGCGAAGCGTGGAGGAGGTCGCCCGCGTCCTCACCTTCCTCGGGGTGCTGGCGCTGTCGCTCTCGGCGCAGGACCGCGAGGCGCTGCGGAGAACCGTGCGCTCGGTCGGCGCGGCGATCGCCCTGGTCGGCGTCCTTGCCCTGCTCTCGCGCCTGGAGCCCTCCTGGTTCCCGAAGAGCGAGGTGGGATCCTTCCTGCCTGCCGTCGGAGCGCGGCTCGCCTACCCGCTCAACTACTGGAACGGGCTCGCCGCCCTGATGGCGCTGGGGCTCCCGCTGGTGCTCGTGCTCGCCGTCGAGTCGCGCCGCCATCCTCACCCAGGCCCTGGCGACGGCCGCGCTCCCGGTGATGGCGCTGACCGCCTACTACACCCTCTCTCGCGGAGGGGCGATCGAGATCGCTGTTGCCCTGGCCGTCCTCCTCGCGCTCCACCCGCGCCGGCTGGAGGTGCTGCCCACCCTCGCGCTCGGCGGCACCGGCGCCGCGCTCGCGATCGCGGCGGCGACCCAGCGAGGCGCGCTCGAGGACAATCTCCAGAACGCGGCCGCCGCGCGCCAGGGCGACGAGATGCTGGCGGTGGTGCTGATCGTCTGCGCCGGGGTGGCCCTGCTCCGGGTGGCGCTCGGCCTCGCGGTTCGCCACGGGCTCTGGCCCAGGCCGACGGTCTCCCGGGAGGCGGCGGCCGTGCTGGTCGGCGGCCTGGCGACGGCGGCACTCGCGATCGGTCTGGCGAGCGGCGCTGCCCGATCGACTCTCCAACGCCTGGCATTACTTCAAGCACCCCGAGGGCCGCGTCGGGGCCGGAGCGCTTCTCGAGCGCCTCCGGCAACGGCCGCTACCAGTACTGGCAGTCCGCCCTCGACGCCATGTCCAGCAAGCCGCTGACGGGCATCGGCCCGGGGACGTACGAGTACTGGTGGGCCGAGACGGGCACATCCCCAGCTTCGTCCGAAACGCCCACAATCTCTACCTCGAGACGCTGGCGGAGCTCGGGATTCCCGGCCTGGCGCTGCTCCTGGCGGCGCTCGGCAGCGTCTTCGTGGTCGGGATCGGCAAGCTGAGGCGGGCCGAGGCCTATGAGCGGGCCCTGCTCGCGGCCGCCCTGGCGGCGGGGGCCGCCTTCGTCACCGCGGCGGCGATCGACTGGGTCTGGCAGATGACCGTGATCCCTGTGGCCTTCCTGCTCCTGGCGGCCGCGCTGCTGCGCACCTCGGCGGGCGCGCCGCCGCGGCCGGAAAGCCGGACTGGCGAGACCGTCAAGGCGAGGATCGCGCTGGCCGCCTCTCGCGCTGGTCTCGCTGGTGGTGATCGCGATGCCGATGCTGGCGGTCCGCGACGTGCGCCAGAGCCAGGCCGACGCCCGCGCGGGCCAGCTCGACAGCGCCCTGGACGCCGCGCAGAGCGCCGAGCGCTTCGAGGGGTTCGCCGCCGCTCCCACCCTTCAACGAGCCCTGGTCCTCGAGGCCCAGGGCAACCTGGATGCTGCGGCGGCGGCCGCGCAGGACGCAACGCAGAAGGAATCGACCAACTGGCGCACCTGGTTCACCCTGTCCCGGATCGAGACCGAGCGCGGACGCGCACAGGCCGCCGCCGACGCCTATGGCACCGCGCGCTCGCTCAACCCCCGCTCGGCCCTGTTCGCAAGCAGGCGGCGCCGCCCATAATGGAGCCCGTAGATGCCCGACCCTGACAGAGACGAGATTCTCGAGTCCGAAGCTGAAGCCCGCCGAGCGCAAGCGACTGATCGAAACGGCCCGCCTGCTCGAGCAGGCCCGGCCGCTCCCGCGGCCGGCGTTCAGGGGCGGGCTCGCAAGACGGGCTGCAGCGCCGGTCCGCCGGCCCCGAGCGCTGCGACTTCTGATCGGCGCCTACGCCGGCTCGGGCCTGGCCCTGCTCGCGGTGGTGGCGATCGGGCTGGCGGGGCCTCGGACCCCTGGCTCCCGGCTAGCCTCCCGCTTCCTCGAGCTGCGCGCGAACC
>CAWHXR010000009.1:0-39769 GCA_963833375.1 uncultured Solirubrobacterales bacterium | reverse complement strand
GTCCGCTGCTCTGACCACCTGAGCTACCGGCCCTTATTTCATCCTAGAGCCGAATCTCGGCCCTCTCCCCCGGGCTCTGAGACCCGGGTTGCCAACCGATCGGTAACGCGCCCCTTCGACCTCCCGGTCGGTAACGGCCTCTTTGACCATGTCCCTGACCGAGCTACTCAAGGTGGTGGAGCAGTTCGGCCAATCCCCCCGCCTGCCTCGCTCGTACCCACTGAGGATGGGCCGGGCGCCGGATCGTCCGGCCCATCCCAGTAACCCTTCGGCTAGGTGGGACGCTTACCGAAATGCAACAGGAAGGACACCTGCGCCGAGCCGACGGTAAGGGGCGTCACAAATGGCGTAGCAAGGTTGGCTGCCCAGCGCCTGCGTGGGGACCTTCTCCAGGGGGCCGATTGGGGCGCCCTCTCCGTACTCTTGCCGGCCCGGGCGGCCTCTGGTGGCCCCGCCCTAGTGCAAGCCGATCGCCAGGGGACGTGATCGCAAACCCTGGGATGGGAGCGTTCAACGCAACCCGGGAGAAGTGCCGAATTGCGTGGGTTGCAGCCGATTCCGGAAATAGCGCCGACTCGACAGGATGGCGTCATCGCATTGACGACTCATCGCATATGAGTCCGCTGCTCTGACCAGCTGAGCTCCCGGCCCTGATCCGGCCGAGCGTACCGTCCGGGGTAGATTCGTTCCATGGCGCGGGAGCCGGATCGGGATGGGGAAAACACCTTCACGATGCCGCTGCTCGGCGCCCTCTACGGCTCGCTGGTGATCGTGGCGGTTGTGGCGCTGCTCAACTCGCACATCGGCCGGTCGCTCGACAACGAGATCGACGCGCCCGCTCGAACTCTGATCGCGGCGCCCGTGATCATCACCGCCACTGTCGTCTTCGTGGCGAGCATGGTTGCGCTGATCCTGCCGGACTATCGTCGACCGTCGCTGCGAGTCGCGGAAATCGCCGGCTGGCTGATCCCTGCGTGGCTCGTGATGGGGGCGATGGTGTTGGGGGCGATCTCCTTCGCCCTTCACCACGCGAGCTGATCAGCCGGGGAGGGCGTCCAGGGATTCGCCGACCGAGGAGGGCTCGGCGACCCCCTCGGCGGCCGCCTGCGCTCCCTCATTGAAGGCGCTGGCGGCGGCCACCACGGTCGCGGCGGGGCCCGGCTTGATGCGGCCCGACTCCACACAGCCGGCGAGGAACTGCTCGAACTTCTTCGCCAGGTCGGCGAGCCGCTCCTGGCCGACGACGAGCGCTGCCCCCTTCAGCCCGTGCGCCTCGAGGCGGAGCTCCTCGATCCGGGCGGAGTCCTTCTCCCCCGACGCGGCGAGAGCCTCGACCCCCGCGATGATCGTCGGCGTGCGTCGCTCGGCCTCGGCGGCCAGCATGCTGAGGAGTTCGGCGTCCCCCACACGCTTAGTTCTACCCGGTCGGGCGAGGGCGCGACGGTTGGATGGCTAGCCGGCGACCTTGCGGACCGCGTCCTCGAGCTCCTGGACGCTGAAGGGCCCCTGGAGCACCGTGCTCACCCTGCCGTCCTTGCCGATCACGTAGGCCCAGGGCTCGGTGGTCAGGTGGTAGGCGGTCATCTGCGGGCGAGGTCCATCGCTGATGCGGTTGTTGTTGTAGACCTCCTGATGGATGAAGGCGACGCTGTCGCCGAACTCCTGCTTGACCTGCGCAGCGATGTCGGTGACGGGACCGCAGACCCGGCTCTGGCAGAGCGCCGGTGTCGCGAACAGCAGGACCACAGGCTTCTCGCCGATCACGTCCGCGGCGTCAACGCTGTGCATATCGTCGGGGGGGACACGGGTATCGATCTGCGAGATGTCCGAGACCTCCCCGGCCGTCGGAGTGTGTATGACGGGTGCCTGCTGCCCCACCTGCGGCATCGGGTACTGGCCGACCGGCGCCGGTGAGGGGAGCAGGCTGTACAGGTAGGAGCCGCCACTCTTGATCAGCGCGCCGAAGACCCATGGGCCGGGCTTGTCGAGGGGGATGTCGCTGACGTAGGCGACCTGTGCGGCACTCGGGTCATCCGCCGTTGTCTTGGCGCGGAAGGCGGGCTTGGTGGTGAGGTCCTCGATCCTCGCCGGGAACGGACCGATCGCACGGCCGTTCACGCCACGGCCCGGAGCCGCGTAGATCGCCACCTGCGCGTCGGTGATCTGCCGATGGCTCACGGTGAAGACGCCGAAGGGGAAGCGGTTGGTCCCGAGATGGAAGAACCTCGCGGCTGGCGAGACGACCGGGCCCTGCCCGCTGCCCGTGAGCAGGACCTGCTTGAGCGTCTTGCCCTGCGGCTGCGGGAACTCGGCGGCCACGGGGGCCGGCCGACTGCGGCTGCCGGTGCCGTTGTCGGAGCCGCCGCAGCCCGCGATCAGCCCGAAGGCGAGCAGCACTGTGGCGGCGGCGAGGATCTTCCGAGACACGGGCGGCATCGTAGTTGGGGCACCGATAGGGTGCCGCCCCCGGTTAGCGAGCCTTAAAGGAGGAGAAGTTGGCGGAGAAGGCGGCCCTGGTCACAGGCGGTTCGAGCGGCATCGGTCTGGCGATTGCCCGCGCTCTCGGGGAGGACGGGTACGGGATCACGGTCTCGGCCCGCCGGCCGGACAAGCTCGAGGCGGCAGCGGAGGATCTGCGCTCGGGCGGGCTGGAGGTGCAGAGCGTGCCGGCGAACATGGCCGACGAGGACGATCTGCGCGCCCTGGTGGCAGCGCACAAGGAGCACTTCGGCCGGCTCGACGTGCTGATCAACAACGCCGGAGTGGGGATCGGTGAGGCGATGGACTCGCTGACCACCAAATACGTCGACATGCAGCTGGGGGTCAACCTCCGCGCGGTGATCATGATGACCCGGGAGTGCTTGCCGATGCTGCGGGACGCCGGCGCGGAGCACGGCAAGGCGCTGATCGTCAACACCGCCTCGATCTCCGGCAAGGCGGGTCAGCCGTGGCTCTCGGTCTACTCGGCCACCAAGGCCGCGGTGATCGGCTTCTCGCAGGCGACCCAGAGGGAGATCGCGGGCCAGGGAATCCAGGTGACGGCACTCGCTCCCGCCTTCGTCGACACGCCGATGACCGACTTCGCCAAGGGTCAGGTGGCCGCCGAGGCGATGATCCGGCCCGAGGACATCGCCGAGGGGGTCCGCTTCCTGCTGCGCACCTCGGCGAACTGCATGGTCCCCGAGATCGTCTTCCTGCGGCCGGGGGACACGCCGGAGACGCCCGCGCAGCCCTAGCGGATCCGGCTGCGCTGTTCGTCGGCGGCCGTCAAAGAGGACCAGATCCGGGCGCCTCTGCGGAGCCCAGCCCGAGCTCCGACCCACCAGGCGATCTGTCGGAGCAGGTCGTACCAGGCGTCCTCGACCCACTGCATCGGGCCGCGGCCGCGAACGCGGGCGACGGCGACGATCCCGAGGCCGCGAGCGGTGCGGCCGATCTCGCGGACCCTGGGAGGCGCAACCGGGTCGCCGCCCAGCGCCTCGAACCTGGCGCCGACCAGGCCGGCCCCGTAAGCCCAGCCCAGCTGCTGGCGGAAGAAGCCGAGCTGGGTGGCGCGATTGCGGTGACGGGCGGTCGCCCTCTCGGCAAAGGCGAGGCGCTTGCCGCTCAGCTCCTGGAAGCGGAGTCCGAGCTCGACGTCCTGGGCTCGGGTCATGTGAGGGTCGAAGGGGCCGATCCGGTCCAGCACCTCCCGGAGATAGGCGGCGTTGGCGGTGATCGCATAGGCCGGATCAGAGCTGAAGGCGAACTGCTGCCAGTTGCCGAGCAGCCGGACGGCCTGCCGTTCGGCGGCGGTTGCGGACGGGGTGTGCTGGAGATCGCCGGCGACGCTGCCGACCTCCGGGTCCTCGAAGGGACGGACGAGCTCGGTCAGCCACTGCGGCTCGACGACACAGTCGGCGTCGACGAAGGCAAGGATCTCCCCTCTGCTCTCGGCTATGCCTCGGTTGCGGGCATTGGAGACCCCGCGCCGTTCCTCGCGCAGGTAGCGGACCGGCTTCGACTGGATCAGGGCCGCTGTCCCGTCCGTTGAGCCGTTGTCGACAGCCAGGATCTCGCGGCGGTCCTCCGGGTAGTCCGTGGCGAGGATCGCGTCGAGACAGTCGGCGATCGTGGACTCGCCGTCCCGCACTGGGACGATCACCGAAACGAATGGATGGCCGTCCGGCGCCCGCGTCACGGGTTGCTCCTATGTCAAGCCCGCCGCCATGGCGGGGGTTGAAGTTGTGTGCATTTTCGAGAGATCCAAGTCAAGGCTCTCTGTGGGTCGCAGCGTTCTCCAGACCACTCTCGCCAGCTGCCTTTTCAAACAGCGAAGCGCCTCCATCCGCCCCTTCCCCTCGGCCTCCTTGCGGGCGAGGTAGTCGCGCGCCGGGCTCGTGGCAGCGCGGCCCTGGGTGACCGCGATCCGGTGAAGGGCGCGTTCAGCTGGCGGTTGCCGCCGCGGTCGAGGCGGTGGCGGTGCGTCTTGCCCGAGGAGGCCGGGATCGGGGCGACGCCGGCGAGGCGAGCGAGCTTGGCGTCGGATGCAGAAGCGCTCGACCCCGGCGATCTCGGCGACGAGCTTGGCGGCGGTGAGCGCCGCGCAGCCGGGCAGCTCGAGCAGGCGCGGGTGCGTAGCCGCGCACCAGGGCGCTTGAGCTCGCGCTCGAGCTCGTTCGGCCCGGCGTGTCCGGCTCCCTGAGCGCGACGCACCTGCTCGCGGCGCGATCACCGACCCGCGGCGTCCTGCTGGCCCGGGAGAGCCTGCCGGCGAGGCGGTCGAGCCAGACGAGCGCGATCGAGGCAGCCCGACGGGGAGCTCGAGCTCGGGCCAGCGGTCGTGCAGGTGCCAGCGCAGCCGGTTCTGGTCCGCGGAGCGGGCTCTGGACCAGGTCCTCGCGGTGGTCGAGCAGGAGCTTGATCTCGAGCGCCGGCCTCGTCGAGATGGGCCGCGGGAAGCGTCTCGGGGCCCTCCCGAGCGCGGCGCGGGCGACCGCCAGCGCGTCGATCGGATCCGACTTGCCCGCGCTCGCGCGCGGCCCTGCGGCGACCGCCCATCAGCTTCGGCGGGACCGCACGACGCGCTCGCCGCGCGCGACCAGGAAGCGCTCGAAGCGAGCCGGAGACATGGCGGCAGTCCTCGATCGCCCAGATGCGCTCTCAGTCGAGAGCCCGGCCCCAGGCGAGCATCCGCTCGAATGCCCGGCTTGCGTGCCGGCACGGTCAGCTCGCCGCCGCAGCTCGGCCGGTTCCGCGCGTCGACCGCCGCCGCAGGTGTGGGTGCGACTTGTGTGGGTCCGATCCGATCACGATCATCTGGCAGCGTCCCTTCGTTTGATCTGTCGACGACGGACGGATCTCCAGTCGACAAACCTCAGTCGGGGCGATGCCACGCTCCTATCAAGTCAGGCCGGCGATCCTCGGGCGGCGGCGGGCGACACAACCAATGTCGGTCAGACCTCTCGGGTCGACACGGACCCTATGAGTCAGCCCGCCGCCGGCCCGGGAACCAACCGGTCGGTCGGACGTCACCGCCGACTGGCGCCGACGATGACACTGAGCGGAACCTAGCCGTCCGCGCTAGATGTCCGCGCGCCGGGGCTCAACCTCGGCGCGCTCCAGCTCGGCGGACCAGGACTCGGCCGAGTCCGGCCGATCCGTGTCCGAGGGGTCCTCCTCGCGGGCGTGCTCCGTGTAGGCGGTGGTGAGAACGTCCTCCACCGAGAGGTCGGATGCCTCGTGTGCCTCGGCCGCGGCCAGCCGGCGGCGAGTGGCCTGGACGTCGCGGATCTCCTCGGCGAGGGGGCGCTCCGCGAGCGGCTCGCCGCCGCTCACGCCCTCTCGGAGCAGCGCCATCTCGAGGTAGCCCTCGAGGGCCCGGACCTCGCGGCGCGAGGCACGGCGCGGCTTGCGCTGGTTGGCGCCGGTGAAGGCGTCCCAGGCCCGGGCGAAGGTGCCGAAGTTGGTGCGGCCGCCGTTGCGGTGGGCCGCGAGCATCGGGCAGACGCCGCCCCGCTTGTCCACGTAGGCGCCGACGATCACGCGGTTGGAGCGGATCCCGCGGAGCATCGCCTCCTTGGTGTCGCCCGGCATCGCGTTGACCGAGTTGCGGAGGCGCTCGGCGTTGTTGCGTCGCTTCGCCATCGATCAAGGGATACCGGCTACGGCGTAGGGTCCGCGCAATGGGCCGCCCAGACCGACCCCTGCGCCTGCTCGTCGCCGCGTTCGGCGACCCGGGTCACGCGTTCCCGGCGATCGCGCTGGCGCGCGAGCTCGGGCGGCGCGGCCATCAGGTCCTGGTCGAGACCTGGGAGCGGTGGCGCGACGCGGTCGAGGCGGAGGGGCTGGGCTTCACGGCGGCGCAGGAGTACACGGTCTATCCGCCGCCGGGCCCGGACACGCCGGACGGCCAGACCGCCGCCGCCGCGGCGCGGGCGCTCGCCAGGTTGATGGAGGGGTTCGAGCCGGATCTGGTGGTCAGTGACATCCTCACCCTGGCGCCGACCCTCGCGGCGGAGGTTGCCGGAGTGCCGCACGCGACCCTGATCCCGCACGTCTATCCGGTGCAGCAGCCCGGCATGCCGCTCTACTCGCTCGGCCTGCGGCCACCGCGGACGGCGCTCGGCCGGCTCGGGTGGCGGGCGACCGGCCCGCTGCTGGGGATGGGGCTGCGCCGCGGCCGGGGCGAGCTCAACGAGACCAGGGCGCGCCTCGGGCTGGGCCCGATCGACCGCTTCCACGGAGGGATCAGCGAGCTGCTCGCGATCGTGGCGACCTTCCCGCAGCTCGAGTATCCGCGGAGCTGGCCCTCCCACGTCCGGGTGACCGGGCCGCTCTTCTTCGAGCTGCCCGGCGACCGGGTCCTAATGCCCGAGGGCGAGGAACCGCTCGTCCTGATCGCACCCAGCACCTCGCAGGACCCGGAGTGCGAGCTGTTGCGGGTGGCGCTCGACGCGCTGGCGGACGAGCCGGTGCGCGTGCTGGCGACGACGAACCGGCACCGGCCCGAGCGGCCGATCGAGGTCCCCGGCAACGCCGAGCTCGTCGACTGGGTGCTCTATTCGCAGGCGATGCCTGCGGCGGACGTGGTGATCTGCCACGGCGGGCACGGGACCGTCGTCAGGGCGCTGGCCGCCGGCAAGCCGCTGCTGGTCTGCCCGTCAGTCGGGGACATGGGAGAGAACGCAGCTCGCGTCGCCTGGTCGGGCACCGGGCTGTCCATTCCGAGAAGGCTGTTGTCAGGCCGAGGGGTAAGGCTCGCAACCCGGCGGCTCCTGGGCGAGGAGCACTTCCGTGCCAGGGCGCAGGAGGTGGCCGCCTGGTCAGCGACCCATGACGGGCCTGCGGCGGCCGCGGACCTGGTCGAATCAGCGACGAGAAACGCGACGAGCCGGCTCTCGCCGGCTCGTTCCTAGTCCACCTCTCGAGAAGCTCCGGGGGTGGGACTCGAACCCACAACCTCTCGGTTAACAGCCGAGCGCTCCACCATTGAGCTACCCCGGATCGCGCTAATCCACCTGAGCGACCCAGGAATGCTAGGTCGCCCGCAACCTTAGCGGGGCCGGCTGCGAGGGCAGCGCGACCACGTTCGCCTCCACCTCCGCATGGCAGTTCGCACAGAGAAGGATGCACTTGTCCGCCTCAGCGCACACCTCTTCATATGAGCGGGTAGTTCCATTCCGGCTGATCGAGAACTCCTTGGATCCAGGATCTACGTGATGAAACTGGAGAGCCCCGTAGTAGCGGCTGTATCCGCAGATTGTGCAAGCACCACCCGCCCGAAGTACGAGTCGCTGCTTGACGCGGCGTCTCCACCTGCCCACCGCCGCCATGCGGCACTTACCGCACCGGTATCCGCCGTCGGGCCTGTTGACGAAGATGGTCTTGCCATGTCTCGGGCAGACCCGTTGGACTCCATGGGCGCCGTTCGTGCGGGCCCTCGTCTCCTCACGCCGCCGCCGCACCGTCTGGGTCTCCAGGCCCAGCTTCTTCAGCCAGTGGCGAACCGTCGAGTAGCCGACGCCGAGTGCAGCCGCCGCCTCTCTCACGGTCGCTCCGCTCTCGATGAGTTCGCGCAGGCATTCAGGATCGACCTTGCCGTTGGGCGCGTGCGCATCGTGCCCGAGCGGCACGAGCCCATGCCTCTTCAGGTGGTAGCTGACGGTCGATGGATGCCGACCGATGCGCTCCGCAATCTGCTCGAGAGACAGCCCCTCCGCCAGACAGCCTTCTAGGAACTCTTTGGTCATTTGCAGGGATTTTCCGCCTTGCTGCGGATGGAATGGGCCTCAAGAAGAGGCCGAAACGCAGGCAAATTGTGTGGGACTCGCCCAGATGTGGGCCGAGTTTGTGAAACTCGGCTAACCCAGCACGCCCGCGTGAGCGATCCGCTCGGTGAGCTGGGCGCGCTCCCCCGAGAGGCGGGTGCTGACCTCGTAGTCGCCGGCCTTCTGGGCGGCGGAGATCCCGTCCTCCAGGCGCTGCTGCTCGAGCAGGTCGAAGTTGAGCTGCATCGCCCCCTCGGTGGCGGGCTCGCTCTCGGCCCGCATGACCAGCTCGGTGATCAGCGAGGTCAGGGGCGCGTCCTCGCGCGGCAGCCCCGCCATCGGATCGCCCAGGTGCCCCCGCAGCCAGTGCAGCGCCGGCACGCCCGATGGCGAGACGTGCTCGTCGGTGAGCTCGTCGATGAACCGCCGCCCGGCCTCTGGGTCGGAGATGCACATCGCGAACAGCGCCCTCTCCCTGGTCTCCCGAGGTGTCAGCGAGACCGCGACCGGACGAGGCGACGCCTTGACGGCGCCGTTGGTCTTGCTCCCGGTGCCTGGATCGGGCGCTGATCGGACCCGCGCCAGCACCAGGCTCGCATCGGTATCGAGCCGGTCCGCCACCTGACGAACCAGCTCGTCGAATCCAAGCGCCGTCTCCCCCATCGCCTTCAGAACCGGGCCGACCTCAGCGAGGACGCGCTCGCGCCCGGCCACCGAGCCAAGCTCGCCCCGTCCCAGCGCGATGTCGACCCGGAAGCTCGGCAGGTCGATTGCCCCCTCGACCAGCTTCATGAACCGATCCACCGAGCCCTCCTGGAGCATGTCGGCCGGGTCCTCCCCCTCCGGCATCGCCGCGACCTGCAGCTCGAGGCTCTTGCCCCCGGCCACCTTCTGGGCGCGGATCATCGCGTCCGCCCCGGCCCGGTCCGCGTCCAGCGCCAGGATCACCGAGTCCGTCAACCCGGCGAGCATCGAGACCTGCTCGGGGGTGATCGCGGTCCCCATGATCGCCACGGCCTCCTCCACGCCTGCCTGATGGAGCGCCAGCACGTCGGTGTAGCCCTCCACCACGATCGCCCGCCGCGCCTTCGCAATCGGCCCGCGCGCCCGGTCGATCCCGTACAGCGTGTGGCTCTTCCGATAGAGCTCGCCCTCGGGGGAGTTGAGGTACTTCGGCTTGGAGTCCGCGCTCATCGCCCGCGCACCGAACCCGAGCACCCGCCCGCGCTGGTCGCGAATCGGGAAGGTGATCCGCGAGCGGAACCGGTCGTAGTGGCCGCCCTGCCGCCCCTTCTGGATCAATCCGGCGGCGAGCAGCTCATCGAGCTTGAAGCCGGCCCGCTGGCTCCCGGTCAGAACCTGGTCCCAGGTGCTCGGCGCCATCCCCACCCCGAAGCGCCTCAGGACGTCCTCCCCCAGGCCACGGCCGGCCAGGTAGGCGCGCGCCTTCCCGGCCTTCGGCGCTTCCCACAGATACCGCTCGTAGAACTTCGCGGTCCGCTCGAGCAGCTCCCAGAGCCGCGCTTTCCGTCGCCGCCTCTCCTCAGCCTTTGGGTCTTCGTCCTCCCGCTGGAGCTCGACCCCGTAGCGCTCACCAAGCGACTCCACGGCCGACGCGAAGTCAAGCCCCTCCTTCTCCTCGACGAAGCGAAAGACGTCCCCACTCGCCTCGCAGCCAAAGCAGTAGTAGAGCTTGTCGCGGGGATTGACCTTGAAGGACGGCGTCCGCTCCTCATGGAACGGGCAGTTGCCCCAGTAGTCCTGCCCCCGTTGCTGGAGATCGGTGTAGGCGGAGACGATCGCGACGATGTCCGCCGCCTCCTTGACCCGATCGACGCTGTCCCTGGTGAACCTCGCCATCAGTCCAATCTATTGGGAGGCGGCCAGCCGCTCATACGTGGACAGGCAATATCTGTCGGTCATTCCGGCGAGATAGTCGGTCACACGCTGGACCGGCCCGGCCTCGGGATCGGTAGCCGGCACCTCGTCGAGCTGCGCCAGGTAGTGGTCGAACAGGGTTCGCAGAGCCACCCGCGCCCGCTCCTGCTCGGCCCGCGCCTCCCGTCCGAGGTAGACGCGCTCGAACATGAACTTCCGCAGACGCAGCATCGCCCCGCCGACCTCCTCGCTCTGCGCGATGTCCCCCTCGGCCCGCGAGCGCTCCACCATGTCCTGCACCAGCCGGTCGATCCGACGGGCGCCCGTCTCGCCGAGCAGCTCGATCTGATCGATGGGCAGATCGCCCTCGGAGATGATCCCCGCGCGCAGGGCGTCGTCGATGTCGTGGTTGATGTACGCGACCCGGTCCACGATCCGCACGACCCGCCCCTCGAGAGTCGCCGGCTTGTCGGGCCCGGTGTGGTTGAGGATCCCGTCCCGGACCTGCTCGGTCAGGTTGAGCCCCCTCCCGTCGCGCGCCAGCGTGTCCACCACCCGCAGCGAGTGCTCGTTGTGGCGGAAGCGCATGCCGTGTTCCTGGAGCGCCTCGTCCAGGACCTCCTCGCCGATGTGGCCGAAGGGCGGATGCCCCAGGTCGTGTCCCAGCCCGATCGCCTCGGTCAGGTCCTCGTTGAGGCCAAGCGCCCGGGACACCGTTCGCGAGATGAAGCACGCCTCGAGCGTGTGCGTGAGCCGGGTCCGGTAGTGATCGCCCTCCGGCGCCACGAACACCTGCGTCTTGTGCTTGAGGCGGCGGAACGCCTTCGAGTGAACGATTCGGTCGCGATCCCGCTGGAACGGCGTCCGGACCGGGCTGTCCGCCTCCGGTTCGCGCCGCCGCGCCGGATACGAGGGCACGGCCCGGTCCCAAAGGTACTGGGACTCCCAGGAGCGGACCCGCTCCTCGAGGCTCTCGGTGTGGGTGGCCATGAGCCGATGTTCGCACCCCCGGCGGCGCGTGCCGACTGGGCGTCAGAGGACGTATCTGATTAGGGTGGTGCGAGGGTGCTCCGAGGCGCAGCCGAGGAGCAACCTGCTCCATTTATGGCAGAGACTGCACTGATCACGGGAGCGTCCTCGGGCATCGGAGAGCAGTTCGCCCGCCAGCTCGCCACCCGCGGCTACGACCTGATCCTGGTCGCGCGACGGGAGGAGCGGCTGCGCGAGTTGGCCGAGCAGCTCCCCACCAAGGCGACGGTGATCGCGTGCGACCTCGCCACCGAGGCCGACAAGCTCCCGGGCGAGGTCCGCCGGCGGCGGCTCCAGGTCGACCTCCTGGTCAACAATGCCGGCTTCGGCCTGCGCGGGCGATTCGCGGATCTCCCGGCCGAGCGCCAAGCCGAAATGGTGCGCGTCAACTGCGAGGCGGTCGTCATCCTCACCTCCGCGTTCCTTCCCGGCATGGTCGAGCGCGGCCAGGGCGGCGTGATCACCGTCGCCTCCACCGCCGGACTTCAGCCCCTTCCGTACGAGGCGACCTACGGTGCGACCAAGGCCTTCGCCACCAATCTCACCGAGGCACTTCACGCCGAGCTCGGGGGCACCGGGGTGAAGGCCCTGTCGGTCAACCCCGGCCCGGTGCCGACCGAGTGGCAGCAGGTCGCGGGCTACGAGGAGGCCGGCGGCGAGATGATGCCCGGCGCGATCGCGGCCGAGCAGGTGGTGCACGAGTCGCTGGGCGCCTACGACCGCGGCAGCCGTGCGGTCGTTCCCGGACGCTTCTTCCGCAACTTCATGCGCGTCAACAACTCCACGCCGCGAGCGCTGCGCGTCCGCATCGCCGAGCGCATGTACCGCCCCAAGTCCTGAGTCCCGCCCGCGTGGCGGGATACTGCGCCGATGGCGGGCCCTCGCACTCGAGAGCTAGGTGTAAGACCCAGGCCCGTTGTTCAGAAGCTCGGCTAAGCGAGCCCCGGGCGGCTTGTGGCCGATGGCGCCGTGCGGTCTGCGGTAGTTGTAGTGGTCGAGCCAGCCCGGCAAGGCTCTCGTCCGCTCCCGGGAGTCTCGGTAGAGCGCTCCATACGCCCAACCACCGAGAAGAGTGCGGATGAAGCGCTCGGCCTTGCCGTTGGTCTGCGGGCGATAGGGCCTGGTCCGAAGATGCCTGATCCCGAGCTCGCGGCAGCAGAGCGCGTGCACCGTCGAGCGGTAGGCGCTGCCGTTGTCGGTGAGCAGCCGCTCGACCGGGAAGCCGCGATCGGCGAAGAAGGCGACCGCCCGGCGCAGGAAGCCGACCGCGGTCTCCGCTCGCTCGTCGGCGAGCACCTCGGCATAGGCGAGCCGGGTGGCGTCGTCGATCGCGATATGGACGAACTCCCAGCCCAGCGAGTAGGCGCGGCGCTGGCCCCATTGGGCACCGCGACCGGTGACCCGGTGGCCGGGCCTCGCGATCCGGCCGAGCTTCTTGACGTCGACGTGGACGAGCTCGCCGGGGCGGGAGCGCTCATAGCGTCGGGCCGGCTCGAGGCCGAGCCGCCCCAGGCGCCCGACGCCCTCGCGCTTTGAGACCGCCGAGACCGTCGAGGAGGGCATCGCGAGCAGCTCGGCGATCTCGGGGCCCGAGAAGCGAAGCCGCCGCAGCGCGACGATCGCCGCGACCCGGTCCGCCGGCGTTCTGTTCCAGACCCGCTTGGCCGCCGAGGATCGGTCGAGCAGTCCCGCGTCTCCTTCGGCCCGATAGCGGGCCGACCACTTCTGCGCGGTCTTGGTGGTCGTCTCCCCGGCCTGCGCCGCATCGGCGAGGCGCCAGCCGTCGGTGCAGACTCGCCTTGCGAGCCGGCGCCGCTGGTTCAGAGTGAGCGCGGCGTTAGCGTGAAGGTCCATCCGGTGTCCTCCTTGGTGCTGGTTGGCTTCGACACCACCAGCCTCCAAGGAGGCCCGGATGAATAACGCGCCTAGGAACTACAGCTAGGCCGCGGCGCGCAGGTGCACGTGGGCGTGGTGCTCGAGCGTCTCGGTGATCGCCCGGTCGGCCTGCGCGGTCACCCGCCGCTCCGCGGCCGGGGCATCCGACAGCGGCCGCGCCAGCGCGTCCACCATGAACCGGTGCGCCTCCTCGCTCAACGGGAAGCCGCCCCCCTCGCAGCTCGCGCAGACGACGCCACCCGCGGCCCCCGAGAAGGCGGCCAGGTGCTCCGCCTCGCCGCAGCTCGCGCAGCTCGCCAGCTCGGGCGAGAACCCCGCCGCCAGGGCCAGCTTGAGCCGGAAGGCGAGCGCCGCCCCCGGGGCGCTGGCCGCCGCCGGATCGGCATCGAGCAGGCCCAGGTACCTGCAGAGCAGGTTGTAGGCGGCCTCGTTCGGCTCGCCCGAGTCGAGCAGCCGCAGCACCGCGTCGCAGGCCCGCCCCGCCGCGCCGAGGGCCGGCCCGTCCGATCGCAGCCTGCCGTGGCCGTCCACCGTCGACGCCGCGGTCACCGTGAGCAGGTCTCCCCGCCCCTCGTAGAGGACCAGGTTCAACCGAAAGAACGGCTCGAGGCGCCCCCCGAACCGCGACTTCGGCCTCCGCGACCCCTTGGCGATCGCCCCGATCCGCCCCCGCGTGGCGGAGTAGAGATGAACGACGCGATCGGCCTCGCCGTAGCGGATGCTCCGCAGCACGACCGCCTCGGTCTTGAAGGATCCCGGCATGACCCATCAAAGCTGCCGGAGCGCCCGGACGGATCAGGACATGCAGGCGGTTAAGGGGAAGACCTGCATGATCTCGGCATGAGCACCTCGCGCACCGCACTCGTCACCGGCGCCACCGGCTTCATCGGCGGCCGGCTGGCGACCGAGCTGGCCGATCGCGGCTGGCGGGTGCGCTGCCTGGTCCGCAACCGGAAGCGAGCGCAGCGGCTCGCCGACCGGGGCCTCGAGCTGGTGGAGGGCGACGTGCTCGACGCTGGCTCCCTGCGCGGCTCCGGGGAGGGCGCCGAGGTCGCCTACTACCTCGTGCATGCGATGGGACGCGGGGGGTCGGGGGACTTCGCCGACCGAGAGCGTGAGGCGGCCCGCAACTTCGCCGCGATGGCGAAGCGCGAGGGAGTCGAGCGCGTGGTCTACCTGGGCGGGCTGGGAGATGACCCGAAGTCCGAGCACCTCCGCAGCCGCCATCGAACGGCGGAGCTGCTCCGCGAGCTCGGCCCCCCGCTGACCTACTTCCGCGCGGGCATGGTGGTCGGCGCCGGCAGCGAGTCCTACCGCACGCTCCGCTACCTCGTGCAGCGCCTCCCCGCGATGATCGCCCCCTCCTGGCTCTCCACCCCGACCCAGCCGATCGGGATAGAGGACGTGATCTCCTATCTGGCGAGCGCCCCAGACGTCCCGGGCTCGGTGGGCCGAGAGGTGCAGATCGGCGGCCCTGACGTCCTCTCCTACGGCGAGATGCTTGACCGGATGGCGGACGCGCTCGGCCTCAGGCGGCGTCCCCGGGTCCCGGTGCCGCTGCTCACCCCGTGGCTCTCCTCCCTCTGGATCGGCCTGGTCACGCCCGTCGACGCGGCGATCGCGCGCCCGCTGATCGAGGGCCTCTCCACCCCCACCACGGTCACCGACCCATCCGGCGCGGCGCTTTTCGAGATCGAGCCGCTCCCCTTCATGGAGACCCTGAGCCGGGCGCTGGCGGAGGATCCGGAGATGACCGGCGCGCCGCATCCCTGATCGCCGCCGCAGTCACGGTGGCCGCGGCGGCGCCGATCTGGAAGGGCGCGAACTGGTCCGGTTCTCCCCGCCCGGATGCGAGGCAGAAGACCACGTCCCCGTCGACGGGTGTAAAGACGGGATCGACCGCCCTGCCCATGCCGCCGGTGGCGGCCCGCGCGACGATCGAGCACTGCCGCTTGTCCAGCGCCGCGTCCGTGCAGATGCAGACCGGTGTCGAATTGCCCTCTGGTACCCGGAACTCAGGCGGCTGCTCCATCGCAGCGATCAGCTCCGCGCCCCGAACGGGCTCTTCCTCCACCCCGCGCGTGCCCGCGAGGACCGTGCCGTCCTCGTCGATCACGTCCCCGACCGCGTTCACCGTCGCGACCGCCGCCACCGTGTGGCCCGTCCCGGTGACCAGCGCGGCGTAGCCGACGCCCCCCTGCCGGGCCCGGTCCCTGCCGAGCAGCTTGCCGACCGTAGCGCCCGTCCCCGCGCCGACCGCGCCCCGCTCGGGCACGCCCGGCCTCGCCGCCTCGCACGCCGCGTACCCCTCCTCCGGGCCGGGACGCGCGCTCCCCTCACCGGAGGGCAGGTCGTAGATCACCGCGGCGGGGACCAGCGGCACCCGCCCGTACGGCGTGAAGTAGCCGCGATCGTGCTCCTCGAGCCAGCGGACCACACCGTCGGCCGCGGCCAGCCCGAAGGCGCTGCCCCCTGCAATCAGGATCGCGGTGGCCTCCTGGGCGTTGGCGAGGGGCCGCAGGGTGTCGGTCTCGCGCGTGCCCGGCCCCCCGCCGTGAACGCAGACCCCGCCCCGGGTCTCCGGCGGCGGGATGACCACCGTGCAGCCAGTCCCCCCGGCCGGATCGGACCAATGCCCGACCGCGAACCCCTCCGGCAGCGGCACCGGATCGCTCACCGGGACCCCGCCCTCCGTGGCGCGCGCGTCGCCCTCCTCCGTGGGCGGCGCCGCAACCGCTCCTGGCAGGCCGGGCAGAAGTAGGTCGAGCGGCCGGCCACGACGATCCGCCGGATCTCACCGTCCCCGCGCAGGCAGGGCTCCCCCTCGCGGGTATGGACGAGGAACTCATCCTGCATCGAGCCCCGCTCGCCGCGGGAGTCCCGGTAGTCGTCGATGCTCGCCCCGCCTTGGTCGAGGCCGGCCTCGAGCGCCCCGACGATGCCCTCCACCAGGCGCTCGGCGTGCTCGAGCTTCATCGAGCCTGCGGGCGAGAGCGGATGGAGCCGGGCTCGCCAGAGCGCCTCGTCCGCGTAGATGTTCCCGATCCCGGCGACGCGCGACTGGGTGAGCAGGAAGGACTTGACCGGCGCCTTGCGGTCCTTCGCGAGTTCGAGCAGCCGCTCGGGCGTGAGCTCTCCCGAGAGCGGCTCGACGCCGAGGCGGGTGGCGAAGAAGTCCTCGAGCTGATCCCCGGCGTCCAGCACCACCGCCTGCCCGAACCGGCGCACGTCGGTGAACAGCAGCTCGCGGCCGTCGTCGAGGTCGAACCGCGCCCGCACGTGGCTCGGCGCGGGAGCCGACTCGTATAGCCGCGGACCGCCCGGCCGCTCGGTCTTCATCAGGTCGGCCGTGGCGCCCTCGGCCGGATCGCGCAGCAGCAGGTTCCCGGTCATGCGCAGGTGGAGAGCCAGCGTGCGGCCCCCCTCCAGCCCGACCAGGAGGTACTTGCCGCGCCGCGCCACCGCGGTCACCTCCCTGCCCTCAACGGCTCGCTCCACCGAGCGCGGCGACTCCGGCCGGGTCAAGCGCTCGTCCAGCACCGAAGCACCCTCGATTCGCCTGCCGACCAGCTCGGGCTCGAGCTGGCGACGTACTGTCTCCACCTCGGGCAGCTCGGGCATGGAAGCGATGCTAGACGCGCTTCGTCATCAAACGCGCCTGCAGCGGGCGCCCGGCACATGTCGCTACGGGTTCGCCTCCGCTCCCGCAGCGGGCGGCCGGGCGTGCGCTCGGGGATGGGCCTTGAAGTAGGCCTCCTTCAGCTCCTCGCCCGAGAGGTGGGTGTAGAGCTGGGT
The DNA here is from genome assembly GCA_963833375.1 of uncultured Solirubrobacterales bacterium. Lineage (GTDB taxonomy): Bacteria > Actinomycetota > Thermoleophilia > Solirubrobacterales > 70-9 > DASUPK01. Next base: position 22,922 of record CAWHXR010000009.1, on the reverse strand, counting down.
CGTCGATAGATCGGCGTGCCCGAGCATCTCCTGGACCGACCGGAGGTCGCAGCCGCCGGCCAGCAGATGGGTCGCGAAGGAATGGCGCAGCGTGTGCGGGCTCATCCGCTCCCCCAGGCCCGCGGTCTCGGCGTGACGCAGCACGATCTTGTAGAGGCCCTGGCGCGTCAGCGGCCCGCCGCGGAAGTTGACGAACAGCTTGCGCTCGTCGTGGGAGCGGATCATCTTCGGCCGCCCGGTCCGCAGGTAGACCCTGACCGCGGCGATGGCCTTGCCGCCAACCGGGACGAGCCTTTCCTTCGACCCCTTGCCCCGAGCGCGCACGATCCCGTGATCGAGGTCGACATCGGAGATCTCGAGGGCGATCGTCTCAGATGCCCGCAGGCCCGACGCGTACATCAGCTCGAGCAGCGCGCGATCGCGCAGCGTCGCGGGGTCGTCCCCGCGCGGCTGGGCGAGCAGGCGCTGCACCTCCGCGTAGCTCAGGACCTCCGGCAGCTTCTTGCCACGGCGGGGCGTCTCCAGCCGAGCCGCCGGATCGTCCTGGATCGCCTCCTCGCGACGCAGGTGGCGGTAGAAGGAGCGCAGGCATGCCGCCTTGCGGTGGACCGTCGCCGTGGAGCATGGAGCGCGGCCATTGCCGTCGCCCTTGGCGAGGTCGGCGAGGAAGTCGGAGAGGTCGCTCGCCTCGGCGCTCGTGGCGTCCCGGTCACGCTCGGCCAGGAAACGGCCGAACTGAAGCAGGTCGGTGCGGTAGGCGGCGAGGGTGTTGCGGGAGAGGCCCCGCTCGAACTCGAGGTGCGCGAGGAAATCGAGCACGAGCGCCTCGTAGCGCTCGGAGGGCTGATGCGAGGGTGCTCCGCCACGGGCGACCCGATCAGTGGTCTCGGGTTCCGGCGTGATCGTGGCCATACCGAGTACTTCCGCGGCCGGCCTCCGGTCCCTTCCCTTAGAGCAGCTCCTTCAGCATGTGCAGGCCGATCAGGGACTTCGCGTCCTCGCAGCGCGCGATCGCGCGGTCGAGGTCATCGAGCGGGACCTTCACGACTTCGATGCGCTCGGCGCCCGAGGGCTGACCGGGGGTGTCGTAGAGCTCCGTCGCCAGGAAGAGCCAGACCCGCTCGGTCGCAAAGCCGGGGCTCGTGTAGAAGCTCTTCAGCTCCCGCCAGTCGCCGGCCGATTTGCCGATCTCCTCGACCAGCTCGCGCTGGGCGCACTCGAGAGGCGTCTCGCCCTTTACGTCGAGCTTCCCCGCGGGGAGCTCGAGCAGCGCCGGCTCCTCGACGGCCTCCCGGGGCTGTTCGATCATGTAGAGCACCCGGCCGTCATGCGGGATGACGCAGACCGCACCGGGATGAACGACGACCTGCCTCGTCGCCCTGCTGCCGTCCTCGTACTGGAAGGTCTCCATCCGCACCGAGGCGATCGGCCCCCGGTGGACGAGCTTTCCCCCGACCTTCTTGAGGCGCTCGTCGGTCAACTGACCAGCTCCGCCAGCGCCGCCGCCGCGAGCGCGTCGCCCGAGGCAAGCGCCGACGCGAAGAAGAGGGGATCCTGCGCGAGCCCGCGGCCCATGTGCGCCACCGGCAGGCCGCTGACGGCGTACTCGTCCACCGGCGCGTCGCGGAGCCAGAGCTCGTGCCGGTCGCCGCACGCCTCCCGCAGCTCGTCGATCGCGCCATCGCCTCCGCCGATCCGGGGCCAGGGCGAAGGGGCCATCGCCGGCCCCGGCACGCGCACGTTGCCAAGCAGCATCCGGAGGACGGTCGCGGTGTGATGGCTGAGGCCGCGGTGGCGCGGCCGGGGGTCCGCGCTGGACATCCTGGGAGCTACCAGCGTCTCCAGGCCGAGAATCAGCGAGGCGTGCGCCGTGTCGAGCGCGGCCATCCCGCCGTGGCCGAGCTCCGAGGCCGATCCGATCATCCCGGGACCCGGCCCGGCGATCGCGGCGTCCCATCCGAGCGGACCGGTCGCCGCCTGCAAGGCGCCGATCACGGTGACCGCCTCGAGCTCCCCGCCATACGCGGGCCCCGCGGTGAGGTGCCCGCAGAGCAGCCCCGTCCTACGGAGCTCGGCGACGTCCTTCGACAGCGAGCCAGGGAGCGCTCCCCCGGAGGTCTGGACGTAGCCGACGCGCAACTCCGCACCGGCCCGATGGGCCGCCCACGCCGCGGGCGCGAGCTGTCCGTGCAGCGAGAGCACGAGGACCGGTATCCGGCGCACCTCCGCCTCGTCCTCATCCCCGCCGTTGTCCCGGGCGGAGTCGACCCGGCCCGAGCGGACCTCCACAGGCTCCACCGGGTGCTGGAGCGAGCTGTAGTTGAGCTTCATCGCCGTCGCCGCCTCGTCCGCGGGAGCGTCGAGCCCGCGGGTCAGGTTCACGTGGACGACGTCGAATCCGCCCGAGCCGAGCCCGAGATCGACCGCCTCGGTGTTGACGATCACCTCGTCGCCCTCGCGGGCCTCTCCGACCAGGCCCTCGTCGGCCCAAGCCCTTCGCTCCTCGGTGCCGACGCGGACCCTGAGCGGATCAACCTGAGTGACGACCCCCCGTCGCAGTTTCAGCAAGCGCTACCCCTCGCTGCCCGTCGTCACGGCCACCTCCGCTGCCTCCTCGAGCGCGGCCTCGCACACGCTCAGCATCTCCACGATCGCCGCTTCCCTAACCAGCTCCCCGGGTGTGTGGTTCGCCTCGGTCCCGTTGGCGAGCAGCACCGCCTCATAGCCCGAGGCGACCAGCGCGTTCGCGTCGCTGCCGCCGCCGGTCGCGACCAGCTCCGGCTCGTGGCCGGTTCGCCGCAGGGCCTCCGAGGCGACCCGGACCGCCTCTGACTTCGGGTCGAGCCGGTAGCCACGGAACATCTCGATCACCCTCGCGTCGACGTCGCAGCCCCGCTCCCCCGCGGCCCAGGTGCACGCGTCGACCATCTCGCCGACAGTGGCGGCGGCCCGCTCGCCGTCGACGCTTCGGGCCTCGCCCAGAATCCGGCAGTGCCCGGCGACGACGTTGGACGCCGTCCCGCCCTCGATGATCCCGACGTTGGCGGTGGTCTCGTCGTCGAGGCGCCCGAGCTTCATCCCGGCGACCGCGGCGGACGCCGCCGCGATCGCACTGTGGCCATCCTCGGGATTGATGCCCGCATGGGCCTCGCGCCCAGTGAACTCCGCGATCAGCCTCTTGTAGGTGGGGGCCGCGACGATCACCTCGCCGATCGGTGTGGCGTGATCGAGCACGAACCCGAACGGCGCGCGCACGGAGGAGACGTCAAGCTCCTTGGCGCCGCGCAGACCGTCCTCCTCGGCGACCGTGAAGACCAGCTCCAGGCCGAGCGGTGCGGGATCCACCGCGTGGCGGGCGGCCAGCTCCATCAGCACCGTCACCGCCGCCTTGTTGTCGGCCCCCAGGATCGTCTCTCCGCGGCTGCGGAATATCCCGTCCTCGCGGGCGACCTCGATTGGTCCCTCGTGCGGCACGGTGTCGAGGTGCGCGAAGAACGAGATCCAGCGGTCGTCACGGCCCGGGACCCTTGCGATCAGGTTCCCGGCCCCGGCGTGAGCCGGCCCTGCAGATTGGTCCTCTGCCACGTCGATGCCCAGCCCCCGCAGCTCTTCCAGGACGGCGTCGGCGACCTCCCGCTCCCGTCCGGTCGGACTCGCGATCTCGCAGAGCCGAGCGAAGCGGTCGAGCATGCGCTGGTCGTCCCCGGTCACGATCGCGAAGGCTATGCCGCCGAGGGCGCTCGCGTCGTGGTGGTGGCGACCGTCTAGGCCGAGCGCCGGGCGCGTGCGCACTCGGCGTGCCAGATCGGGCCGGGCTCGATCCCCTTGTCCCAGACCTGCAGCAAGCTGGTCGGCTCAGCGGAGGGATCGTCACCGAGCACGATCGGCTCCCAGAGGCCGATCACGTCGCCGCAACCTGTGCACCTGACGCTCCCGTCCATGTCCTGAGTGAACAGCCGATCCTCCCCCACGGGATCCGTGGGCACCACCGGGATCGTCTGCGGGGGCGCTCGCCTAGGCCGAGCGGCGAACGCTGACGTCCTGGGACTCCTCGGCGGCCGCCTCGGCCTCGGCGGCGGGCTCCGCAAGGGGCGCCGGGCGCTCGGCGGCGCGCTTCGCGGCCGCGCCGACGAAGTCTCGGAAGAGCGGCTCCGGCCGGGTCGGACGCGAGTTGAACTCCGGGTGAAACTGGGAGGCGACGAAGAAGGGATGGCCGGGAAGCTCGATCACCTCGACCAGCCGATCGTCGGGAGAGGTGCCGCTGGCCACGAGACCGTCTTCCTCGAGGCGCCGGCGCAGCATGTTGTTGACCTCATAGCGGTGGCGGTGGCGCTTGTAGATCACAGCCTCACCGAAGATCTCCCGCGCCTGTGTCCCCTCGTGAAGCTTCACCGGATCCGCCCCGAGCCGCATCGTGCCACCGAGGTCAGAGACCTCCTTCTGCTCGGGCAGGAGGTCGACCACCGGGTACGGCGTCTCCGGATCGAACTCGGCCGAGTTGGCGCCGTCCATGCCGCAGACATGACGTGCGAACTCGACGACCGCGATCTGCATGCCCAGGCAGATCCCCAGGTATGGGATCCCCCTCTCGCGGGCGATCCGGGCGGCCTCCACCTTGCCCTCGATACCCCGCTCGCCGAAGCCGCCGGGGATCAGGATCCCGTCGACGCCTTCGAGATGGGCCTCGTCGATGTCCTCCGCGGAGACCAGCTCGGTCTCCACCTCCACGCCGTGCTGCCAGCCGCCGTGGGTGAGGGCCTCGATCACGGACTTGTAGGCGTCCTCGAGCTGCACGTACTTGCCGACGAGCGCGATCTTGATCCTGCGCTCGCGCGAGGCATCGGCGCGCTTGATCAGCTCCTCCCACTCCGCGAGGTCGGGGGACGGCGCGTCGATCCCGAAGTGGTCGAGGATCAGGTCGTCGGCGCCCTCCGCGCGGAGGACGAGCGGAACCTTGTAGACGTTGTCGACGTCGCGGGCGGAGATCACCGCTTCCTCCGGGAGGCTGGCGAAGAGCGCAATCTTGCGGCGGATGTCGCGGTCGAGCCCCTGCTCGGAGCGGCAGAGAAGCGCATGGGGCTGGATCCCGATCCTGCGGAGCTCGTTGACCGAGTGCTGGGTCGGCTTGGTCTTCATCTCGCCGGCGTGCCCGACGTAGGGGACCAGCGTGAGGTGGACGAACATGCAGCGCTTGGGCCCGAGGTCCGTGTAGAGCTGGCGGATCGCTTCGAGGAACGGCAGGGACTCGATGTCGCCGACCGTGCCGCCGATCTCGGTGATCACGAAGTCGACCGCCTGGGACTCGGCGACGATCAGGATGCGGTTCTTGATCTCGTCGGTGATGTGAGGGATCACCTGGACCGTGGCGCCGAGGTAGTCGCCACGGCGCTCCCGGCGGATCACCGAGTTGTAGACAGCGCCCGCGGTGACGTTCGAGGCTCGCGAGGTGTTCTCGTCGGTGAAGCGCTCGTAGTGGCCGAGGTCGAGATCGGTCTCGGCGCCGTCCTCGGTGACGAATACCTCGCCGTGCTGGAACGGGCTCATCGTCCCCGGGTCCACGTTGATGTAGGGGTCGAACTTCTGCAGCTGCACGCGGAAGCCGCGGGAGACGAGCAGGCGACCGAGTGAGGCGGAGGCGATGCCCTTGCCGAGGGACGAGACGACACCGCCCGTCACGAAGAGAAATCTGGTGTCGCCTGGCTTCGGTTGGCTCAATTGACTCTGCCGAGCGAGTCTAGTCGTTCGAGGAGCGGAACCCGCCCGATCGCCGCTGAGATCGAACGGAACTCCCCATAGAGCGAGATCAGGATCAGCGCCGCGAGCGCCGCGTAGGTCACGGGCGCGCTCAGCGTCGTCACCAGGCAGATCCCGATCATCCCGCCGACCAGGCTCGCTCCGCTGTCGCCGAGCATCGCCCGCTCCCGCAGCGTGAACCAGGCGCCTGCCGCCACCGGGCCGAGGAGGGGAGCTATGGGTTCGAGAGGGGCCAGGCTCCAGGACGCCATGCAGGTGAGCGCTCCGGCAAGGGCCAGTGCCTTCTCCGAACGTCCCGGACGCGTGTCCAGCAGGTTGCCGAAGTGCGCAGCCAGCGTGAGCACGCCGACCTCCGCGGCGTACTCGATCCCGCCGGCGCCGGCACTCGCTGCGGCGTAGGCGGCGAGCCCTGTCGTCCCGGCCGCCTTGATCGCGCCCGTGGAGAGCTCTCCTCGAGCGAGCGCGCGGCCGTGTCCCCGCCAGCCGCGGGGCGCAGCGCCAGCCAGATCGTCGACCAGCCCGAGGCAGCCAACCCCGGAGAGGAAGGCGAGCCAGGGGCTGAAATCCGCGGCGAGCGCGGCGAAGGCCGCAACGAGCAGGACCGCGCCGAGCGGAAAGGCGACCAGGCGGCCGCGATAGTTGGCCCGCCTCGGCACCGGCTCTCAGCGCGCCGGGTAGAGGTGGCCGACGCCCTTCGCGTCCACCAGGGTCTCACCGATCCGCAGGCGGGTCAGGAAGGTGGAGGACATCCCGCTCCGGCGCCGCTCGAGGAACTCGACGAGGTTGAAGTGGGCGCCGACGCTGACGATCAGCGCGGCGCCCTTCTCGTAGGCGAGCAGCATGGCGACGTCCTGGCTCGTGCCCGCGGAGGGGACGACCGTGTGAGCGAGCCCGAGACGGCGCAGGCGCTCGGACCCAGGCGCCTGCCCGTCGGGGTAGGCGTGCACGATCAGCTCGGCGCCGCTGCGCAGCGTCGGCTCCGCGGCGGAGTCCATGTCCCCGAGGATCACGTCCGGGACGAGTCCCTCCCCGACGATCGCGTCGGCTCCGCCGTCGACGCCGACCAGGATCGGGTTCATGTCCTCGATGTAGGCGCGCAGCGCCCGCAGGTCGCGGACGTGGTCGGTGCCGCGCACCACGATCAGCACGTGACGGTCCCGGAAGCGGGTGCTCGTCTCGGGAAGATCGATCGTGCCGAAGAGCAGGCCACCCTCCTCGCGCAGGTGGGCCATCGTGTTCTCGGTGAAGTCGTGCAGGGCGCGATCGATTCGCCGGCGCTGCTCCTCCAGCCGCAGCGAGAGCTCCTCGGCCTCCAGCACCCGTCCCTCGGCGACCATGACCCCGCCCGAGCGGACGCGGCCGCCCTCGATCTCGAGCGGGTCGCCGTCGGTGATCCGCTCGAGGAGGTCGGGGCCGGCGTCGATCAGGCGGACCCCGGCGCGCACCAGGGCGAGCGGCCCGGTGTTCGGATAGGTCCCGTCCGAGGAGGGCGCCGCGTTCAAGGTGGCGCGGACACCGCACGCCGCCAGCTCCTCCGCGGCGATGCGGTCGAGGTTGCGGTGGTCGATCACAGCGATGTCCCCGGGCCCCAGCCGCTTCACGAGGTCCTTCGTCCGCCTGCCGACGCGGGCGGTCCCCGAGATCGCGGTGGCGCTGACGATCGCCATCGCTAGAGACTATTTCGGGCGGCCTCCGGCGGAATCAGGCCGCCTGAAGCAGCTGACGAGCGTGGCGGTCGGCCGCCTCGTCCCCGTCGTCGCCACCAAGCATCCGGACGATCTCGGCGACCAGGACCTCGCCGTCCACCCGCTCGACGCACGCGGTGGCCTGACCGGCGTCGACGCTCTTCTCGATCCGGAAGTGGGTCTGCGCCATCGAGGCGACCTGCGGGAGGTGGGTGATGCAGAGCACCTGCCGCTCCGCGCCGAGGCTCCGCAGCCTCTCCCCGACGGCCCTCGCCGTGTTGCCGCCGATCCCGGCGTCGATCTCGTCGAAGACGTAGGTGTCCGCTCCTCCTCTCGCGCCCTGACCCGCCAGTGCGAGCATCACCCGCGAGAGCTCACCGCCGGACGCGGCGTCGCGAAGCGGCGAGACCGGCATCCCCGGGTTGGTCGCGACCTGGAAGGTGACCCGCTCCTGGCCGAGGGAGCCGAAGCCCTCGGGGTGGGGCTCGAGGACCACCTCCAGCTTCGCGCCGCTCATCCCCAGCTGATCGAGTTCGGCCGCGACCCGCTTCTCGAGCCGGCGAGCAGCCCGCGCGCGGGCCTCGCTGAGCTGCGCGGCGAGGTCGGTGCGCTTCGTCATCCCCTTCGCCAGCTCCGCCTCCAACCGATCGGTCCGCTCCCCCGAGCCCTCGATCGTCTCGATCTCGGTGCGGCAATGCTCCGCGTGCGCGAGCACCGACTCGATCCTGCCGCCGTGCTTGCGCTTCAGCCGGTCCAGGACGTCGAGCCGCTCCTCGACCTGCTCGAGCCGCCCCGGCTCGGCCTCGATGCCCTCCGCGTATCCGCGCAGCTCGCCGGCCAGCTCCTGCAGCTCGAGCCGGAGCCCCCTGGCGGTCTCCGCCAGCCGGTCGAGCTCGCGATCGACGCCGCTCTGTGCGCCGAGGGCGGCCTCGGCCGCTCCCATCGCCTCGGCCGCGCCGTCGTCCTCCCCGCTCAGGGCCCCGAGCGCCTCGGCCGCGGCTCCCCGCAGAGCCTCCGCGTGGCGGAGGCGCTCCCGCTCGGGAGCCAGCTCCGCCTCCTCGGCGGGGTCGGGCTTCGCCGCCTCGATCTCCTCGAGCTCGTAGCGCAGGATGTCCAAGTCGCGCTCCCGCGCGCCCTCGCGCTCCTGAATCGTCGCGAGCTCGCGCTCGATCCTGGTCACCTCGGCTTGGGCCTCGCGGTATCCACGCCGCCGCTCGAGCTGCTCCCCGCCGGCGAACCCGTCGAGCGTCTCGAGCTGCGCCCGGGAGAGGGTCAGCTTGCGGTGCTCGTGCTGACCGTAGAAGGCCAGCAGGCGGGAGCCGATCGCCCGCAGTTCGGGCGCCGAGGCCGACCGGCCGGCGAGGAAGGCGCTCGTCCTGCCGGTCGCCGAGACCCTGCGGCCGATCACCAGCTCGAAGCTTCGCTCCGGCAGCCGCTCCGCGATCTCCGCCAGCTCGGGGTCGTCCAGCAGCCGCTCGGGCAGCTTGAAGACCCCTTCCACGTACGCCTCGCTCGCCCCGGGCCGCACGATCTGGGCGCGGGCCTTGCCGCCCATCAGCAGGTCGAGGGAGTGGGCGAGGATGGTCTTGCCGGCTCCGGTCTCGCCGGTGATCGCGTTCAGTCCGGGTCCGAGGCGCAGCTCGGCGCGCTCGATCAGCAGCAGGTTCTCGATCCGGAGCTCAAGGAGCATTGGCCCCCCGTTCTAACGCGGGGTCCCGACGGATTAGTCCCCGTGATCGGCCCGAAGCTAGGCCGCCGCGGGCTCCTCCGCGCGCTCACCCGCGCCGTCCCCCTCCGGCGCCCCGTGGGGGACCATGTCGCGCTCGCGGACGAGTAGCAGGCCAAGGGCGGCGGCCGTGAACGCGACGATCCCGCCGATCAGGAAGAGCTGGTTGAGCGCCCCAACGAACGCGGCGGTGGCGGTGTGAACCGCCGCGGGGCCGCCCGCCGCGGCGGCGTGGGGGCCGGCGGATGCGATGCCTTGCGCCGATCCGCTCGGCGCCGAGGATGGGAGCCTCGACTGGATGTCGCTCTGGAAGACCGCGCCGAGCGCCGCCACACCGGTCGCGATCCCGACCTGCCGGCAGGTGTTGTTGATGCCGGATCCCATTCCCGCCTTGGCGGCCGAGACGACGCCGACCGCGGTGGATGCGATCGCCGGATTGGTCATCCCGATGCCGGCCCCCGCGATGATGAACCCCGCGAGCAGGGCCGTCCACTCGGAGCCCGGTGAGAGGCCGCGCATCAAAAACAGGCCGGCTCCGACCATGGAGAGGCCGAGCCCGAAGAACACCCTCGCCGGGATCCGGGTGAGCAGCTGCCCCGCGACCGGCGCGACGAAGAAGGAGACGACGGTGATCGGCAGGAAGCGCACCCCCGCCTCCAGCGGCGTGAACCCGAGGACGCTCTGCACGTAGATCGTGATGTAGAGGAACATCGCGAACATCGAGGCCGAGAGGCCGAAGGCGACTATGGAGACGCCGGCGAAGGCCGGTTTCCGGAAGAGGCCGAGCTCCAGCATCGGATGGGACGAGCGCCACTCGATTACGAGGAAGGCCAGCATGAGCACCACGGAGGCGATCAGCGAGGCGACGATGTGACCGCTCGACCAGCCGTCCGGATTGCCGCGCACCAGCCCGTAGACCAGCAGGAAGAGCGCCGCCGAGAAGGTGACGACGCCGGGCCAGTCGATGGGCTCGGCATCCGGCGCCTTCGACTCGGCCACCTTGCTCTGGGTGAGCGCGATGGCCGCGATGCCGATCGGCACGTTGACGAAGAAGATCCACTCCCAGCCGAAGGCGTCGGTGATCGCGCCGCCGACGAGCGGCCCGATCGCGACGGCGCCGCCGATCGTCGCGCCCCAGATGCCGAAGGCGGTCGCGCGCTCGGGGCCCCGGAACTCCTGGGCGATCAGGGCGAGGGTGGTGGCGAACATCGCCGAGCCGCCGATGCCCTGCAGGCCGCGGGCGAGGTTGAGCAGCGTCGGGGTGTTGGAGAGCCCGCAGAGCAGCGAGGCGCCGCTGAAGATCGCAAAGCCGGCGACGAAGATTCGCTTGCGACCGAGCCGGTCACCGAGCGATCCCGCTGTCAGCAGGACCGCGGCCAGCATCAGCGAGTACGCGTCGACCACCCACTGCAGGTCGCTGAAGCTGGCATGCAGGCTGCGCTGGATTGCCGGGAGCGCGACATTGACGATCGTGATGTCGAGCAGCAACATGAAGGTCGCGACGCAGGTCGCCAGCAGGGTCCACCACTTCCGCTCCATGGAAAACCAGTCTGACAAACGGCCGCCACGAACACCGCGGCCGAATCAACTCACGCGAGCTTGCCGAACTTCTCCCGGATGCGGTGATAGAAGCTCGAGCCCGGCAGCTGGGCGAGCCGGCTGACCGATTCCTCGAAGCGGATCTCGAGCGCATCGCCCGGCGCCAGCTCCCCGGCGGCCTCGCCATCCAGCGAGATCTCGACCGGCTCGCGTCCCGCGGCATTGCTGACCTGGAGCGCGTCGTCCGGTGCCACCACCAGCGCGCGGGCGGCGAGCGTGTGCGGGGCGATGAAGCTGACCACGTACCCCTTCACGCCCCAGGCCAGGATCGGGCCCGCGTTGGCGAGGTTGTATCCCGTCGAACCCGCCGGGGTCGCCGCCACCAGCCCGTCGCAGCGCACGCTCCCCACCTCCTCCTGGCCGATCGCGTAGGAGAGCTCGGCGACGCGGCCGTGTGGGCGGCGGATGAAGCTGACGTCGTTGAGCGCCACGGACCTCTCGACCGGGAGGTCCACACGGAGCGCAGGCAGGTCCATCACCTCGAAATCGCCCGAGAAGGCCCGCTCCAGGCCGGTCAAAAGCTCGTCCCGCTCGACGGCCGTGAGGAAGCCGATCGTGCCGAAGTTGATGCCGAAGACGGGCACGCCGGTGTCGGCGAAGTGGCGCAGCGCGTAGAGGATGCTGCCGTCGCCACCGAGGACGATGCAGACGTCGGGCCGCTCGCCGTCCTCGACCCGCTCGATCCCCGCGGCCGCCTCGCCGTGCTTCTCCTGCTCGTCGGGGGTACAGACGAGCTGCACGCCCGCCGCCCGCGCGGCCTCAGCCGTCGCGGCGACGGCCTCGGACGCGGACTCGGGATGCGTGAGCGTGATCAGCATCGCGCGCGTCATGGCTCCACCTTCGCCAGCGCGGCGTCCAGATCGATCGGCTCGCCGTCGCGCGAGGCCCAGACGAAGGTCTCGCGGTTCCCCTTCGGGCCCGGCAGGCCGGATGAGGCCAGCCCGCGGATCGCGAGGCCCTCCCCCCGCGCGGCCTCCGCCACCTTGCGAATCGCCTCGCGCCGATCGTCGGCGTCTCGCACGACGCCCCCCTTCCCCACCTTCTCCTTGCCCAGCTCGAACTGAGGCTTCACCAGGCCGAGCAAGTCGAACTGCTCTGCACCTGAGGCGACCATCGAGGGCATCAGCTTCGCCAGGGAAATGAAGGAGACGTCCACGGTGATCAGTTCGGGGCGAAAGGGCAGATGGGAGCCACCCAGATAGCGGGCGTTCAGCCTCTCCATCACCAGGACGCGGGAGTCTTGTCGCAGGCGCCAGTCGAGCTGCCCGTAGCCCACGTCCAGCGCGATCACCATCACGGCCCCCCGCTGAAGCAGGCAGTCCGTGAACCCGCCGGTCGAGGCGCCGACGTCCAGGCAGCGGCGCCCCTCCACCTCGACCTCGAGCTCATCGAGGGCGTTCTTGAGCTTGATCCCGCCCCTGGAGACGAACTCCTCGCCCTCCTCGACCACCAGCTCGGCGTCCTCGGGCACCAGCTCGCTCGGCTTTTCGATCGCTGCGCCGTCCTTGCCGAGGCGCGCCCGCCCGGCGCGGACCGTGGCCGCGGCGGCGGTCCGCGACGGCGCCAGGCCGCGCTCGGCGAGCAGGGTGTCGACGCGACGGCGGGCCACCCCGCGAACCGTACATAGGCGTGGATCGCCCTCGCGGGCGCCCGATGCCACGCTCGACTGTGACCGCGCTCACACACGAATCGCACATACGTTCGTACCCTGGTTTCGCGATGACTCTGTTCAGGGCAATCCCCATTTACGTGCACGCCGCCCTCGAGGTGGCCGCCGCGCCGCTGCTGATCGTGGCCCCCTTCGCGCTGGGCTTCGGCTACGTCGCGGGCGCCCTGAGCATCGCCCTCGGCATCATGCTGATCGGCCTCGGAGCCTCCGTTTACGGCGAGGGCGACCGGGGGCATCTGCCGCTCAGCGCCCACGCGGGATTCGACTACACGCTGGCCCTCGCCACGATCGCGGTCGGGGTCGTTGCGGGGATCGCGGGGGATTACGTCGCAACAGTCTTTTTGGTCGGGTTCGGCTCCGCTCATCTGGCTCTGACCGCTTCAACGCGGTTCAGTCGCCCACTCGGGGCCTGATATCGGCTACCTCCCACAGACAACACACATATCTCTCCTCCCTGTAGTACCCCTGGAACGGCCCGCTTCGGCGGGTCGTTCCTTTTGCGGGCTTTGCAGGGATTTCGCCCCTGAACGCAAGCGGCCCCCGATGGCCCGGAGGCCGCTGTTCGCCAGTCTGTTCGCCAGTCGGACACTCACAATGCATCCTCGGCGGTCTCCACGGCCTCCTCGGGGGCGTTCAGCAGGTAGGCGTCCATCCGCTCCCGAACCCTCATCGTGAGAACCGGGCAGCAAATGGCCGTAAACATCGAAGGTCGTCTGGATCTTCGAGTGCCCTACGAACTCCTGCACAGCCTTGGCGTTGGCGCCGGAGTCGATCAGCAAGGAGGCGAAGGTGTGCCTTGCCTCATGCAGCGTTTGGAGAGTTGGGGCTTGCGGGTACGGACTCGGCCATGACCAACCAGCAAGCACTGACGCGGGCGCTGTATCTCGCGCTCGTCGCGCCGACCGAGGAGCAAGCTGAGAAGGCTGTGAAGCTCTCGGAGAAGATCGCAGCCAAGCTCAAGCCGGTCGAGGTCGCGAGGGCTAAACGGCATGCGTCAGCTATGGCTGGCAAAAACCCCGAGTAACTCGGGGTCTGGTTGAGCTTCGCGAAGCAGCTCCTTGATGACTTCCAGTCCCGTAACCCTGCGAGGCGGGCGGGCGCTTACCGGGGTAGTGGAACCGTGCCCATGCCCTCGAACGGGCAGGCAGATGTACGGGGCCGGTTCCCGAGAGGCGGTAGCCGGGGAGTGTGTGCTCCCCGCGCCGCCTCTCTAGGGACCAAGGGAGGGTTCACTAGGAGTTGCGTTCGTCCGGGCGCTGCTTGCCTCTTCCGCGAAGATCAGGCCTTCCACCCTTGCTGGGACCCGCTGTCCTCGGCGTCCTTTGCCTCGCTAACCGCCCATGCCACGCGCTCGATCAGTTGGGCCGCGTGGTGTTCGCTGGCCAGGTGCTCCGGTTGAACATCCTCGTAGAGGAGGACGTTGGTGTCTTGCTTGGTGGTGCCGTTGCTCTGCACGATGATCGCTGGCATCCGCTTGTTCCTCCTATCGAAGTAGAAGTTCCCTCCGTAATTGAGCACCTGGTTCCTAAGGTCCAGGTAACCAGTTGGTAATCGGAGACGAAGCACTCGACCAGTTGCTCGCCGCTGCTTCGGCAGCCCTGCGCCTGGACGCTCCCTCCTGGTTAGGTAGAAGCCGCCCTCCTGGGCAGCCAGAGGCCGCCCTGGACGGCAGGAGTGCGGAGAAGCCCCCGGCTGGTCCGGGGGGTTATCCCTAAAGACGGTTCAGGGGGCCCGCAAGCCCCTGAACCGTTCTTGGGGAGGCCCGTTGTGTGCCAGGCCTCAGTGCTGAGCCGGATCTGGGGATGGTGGCTCAGCACTCTCTCAACGAATGGGAGGCTAATTACCTTTTCGATCAGCAGCCAGCGCTTCGACCTGGATCTGGACGAAGGTTTCCGGATCGTCGGGGAATATCCACCATGTTCGTGGGGGTAGCGGACCAGTCGGCGGCGGTCTGCGGGGCTTGCGCCTTGACTGGAAGCAACCCTCTTCCCCCTGCGGGAGGCCTAGGGACGGCTAAATGGAATTGGCTGCCCCCACGCCGGCACCAAGAAGAGGTCAGGGGAGACATCGGGAGTCTCAGCGGGCCGGGCACGATACGTGCCTTCCGCGACTGCGCATCGAGCGACTGCCTGCCCCGAGGAGTTCGCCTCGATCCCAGCATGCACCCGATACCAGTGTTGATCCATCTCTCGTTCGACCTGAAACTCCACCGGCTCGCATCCTGTCGCGCAAGGTGGTTCTCCGCATCCGTACAGAAGCCCGAGATCGGATCCGTGCCGAACACGCAAATAACCAGTTCTGACGCGGGATACTGCGTGGGCGATGTCGCAGGGGAACGTCGAGGTGTTCCACGAAAGCCAGGGTCACGGGCATAGCCACGGCCCCGTCGATGCGTCGGTCATGCGGTCGCGGAGAGGCATCCGCGCGGTGTCCCTTTCGCTCGCGATCCTCGGTTTGACAGCGGTCGCTCAGGTCTTTGTCTTCGTGGCGACCAACAGCATCGCCCTCCTCGCGGACCTGATCCACAATGGCGGCGACGCGCTGACCGCCGTCCCCATCGGTGTCGCCTTTGCCATGCGGAGCGATCGAGCGGAGAGGAACGCGGGACTCGCGGTGGTGGCCGCGATTTTCGTGAGCGCCTGCGTCGCGGGAGTCGAGGCGGTCCGGCGGCTCATCAACCCCGAGGCTCCCGATCATCTGGTTGCGCTCGCGATCGCCGGGGCGGCCGGCTTCGCGGGGAACTGGCTCGCGAGCATCGTCCGACGGCGAGCGGGCCGGACGCTTCGAAGCCCTGCGCTGATCGCGGACGGCAACCACGCCCGCGCTGATGCCTACGTCTCGCTGGCGGTAGTCGCGAGTGCCATCGTCGTCGCACTCGGCGCTCCCATCGCGGACCCGCTGATCGGCCTCGCGATCACGCTCGTGATCCTGCGGATCACCTGGGAGTCGTGGGAAACGGTGCGCCAGGGGCACGTTCACTAGGCCCTCGAAGCCGCCGGGCTGCGGGAGTAGGCGATGTCCCTGGACCACTGACACTCCCAGCTTGGCGTAGGTTGGCGTAGGTGGTGGCTACCGACTGAAAACCCACGGAGAGCCCGGATGCATTGGGCATCGCCCCGAAATAGCGTCGCTCGGTCAATGGGCAACTAAGGAGGAATCATGAGGCTATTTCTTGTCTCACTTGTATCCGCATTCGCGCTGATGGCGGCCATTGCTACCTCGGCGTTTGCTAGCACGGACAGTCACTTCCCGGAGGGGAGTCACTTCCCGGTGGGGTTTTTTCCCCCGGGTGGAGTGACAGCTTGCACTGTGCTGTCAACGTCACCTGCTACCACGACAGGGTCGCCAACCGGACTCGGCAATAAAAGCGCCCTGATCGTGGACGCCTGTCTGGGTGGCCCGTAGGGGGAAGTGATCTTTCAGAGCCTCCAGCCTGGTTCCAAGCGCCGGCAGGCAGCCCGAACGTCCCCGCTGACGCACCCCTCGTACGACTCGTCCGATGACGTGTGGCAGGCGCACAGTCCGGCTGCCAGTCGCCCGGGCACCCCAACACGCTTTGCAGGCTGCCTGCGATCGTCACGGAGGTCGTGGGGTGTGCGAGGCGAGTGCAGAGGAACCGCCACCCAGCGTCGCCATAACTACAACAAGCGCGAGCGAGAACCGCCTCGTGCTGCGGATCTTGGACGCCAACGCCGGCAAGGACGTGGTGAAGGGCCGAGGCGGAAACGACCTGATCTGCCTCGGACAGGGCAAGGACAGGGCAAGGACAGGGCGGTGGGCGGCAAGGGCAGGGACAAGTGCGTCGGCGGCCCGGGCAAGGACAGGGGAAAGGGGTGCGAGAAGGGAAAGCTGTAGCCCGCGTCGACTCCCCGGGCAACCGGTTTCCAAGCCGAGCCCCGCTACTCCGTAGCCATGGGCTCATCTGACCAAACCCGAGGTGGTGGGGATCTCGGGGCCGCTAGGCGCTGTAGGCGTTAGTTCCGCTCTCGTCCACAGCGGCTATTTCGCTTTGCATGGAAAGCATGGGCGGCGTGGATAGGGTGGATGCCTTGAGCACTGGAGCCGCAATCGGGATCGGCGCAGTCATCGGGCTCGCGCTCGGCATTCTCGTCAGCGCGACTACCGACCTCCCCCTTGCGCCCGAGGTGGGACTTCTCCTTGGAGTCCTTGCCGGATGGCTCTCCCATCGAGAAGCCTCCTAGCGAAGCAATGAGTGGATGAGCGAAGCCATCACCGGTGCGGCGCTCGGCGTGGCCTTCCTGATCTAGTCCGCCGCAGACTCCTCCAAAGCGGCGGTTTCTTCGCAGGCCCTCGTGCCTACTCCGACAGCCCGGCGGCTTCGAGGGCCTCTTGGGGATCGAGGTAGGTCCAGATCCGAATCCCCTTGCAGTTCTTCATGTCGGTGACGGTGCCGAAGGCCATCTCGGTCACCGCCCCGCTGTGCTTGCCCCGTGTGCGGATGCGGCCGATTCCGACGATTCGATCACCCAGGTCCCGGATCTCCGAGTAGTCGAGGTGGATCTCGGCGAGAGCCTCATACACCTCACCCAGCACCCCACGGACGCCGTCGTGTCCCCGACTTACGGTCGCCTCGCCCCCGAATGGAATCAGAAGCGCCGAATGCCACTCCACCTCGGGGTCAAGCTCCTTCAACAGCGCATCGACGTCCCGGCGGTTATACGCCTCAGTCCCGCGCTTGAAGGACTCCACGTTCTCCTGCGACATCGCCTACTCCGACAGTCCGGCAGCTTCGAGGGCCTCGGCATGGTTGCGGAAATCGCGGGAACTGACGACCTTGCCGCCGCGATAGGTCATCAGCTGTGCGAGTTCACCAGTGAAGTCCAGCCGGGTTGTCTGTCCCGTGCCCTTCATTTCCCCCAGGGCGAGCACGGATTCCCCAAGGTCACGAATGTCGTCAAATCGAACTGTGAGCCGCATATCCCCCTTGAAGCTCTCCCAAGCCTGCCGGACTCCGGCATGCCCGCGAAACACCTCTACGAGGGCGAACCATTCGACCGCAGGATCGAACTGGTCGATCCACGCGTCGAAGTCGTCGCTGTTCCACGCCTCCAAGACCCGCTTGAAGCTCTCGACATTCTCCTGCGACATCGCCTATCCCCGCAGCCCGGCGGCTTCGAGGGCTTCGGCTCTCTCCCGATAGGCCCTGACCCGGGTGACTCGGCCGCCGCGCACGGTCCAAATCAATGTGATGCGCTGGTTCACGGGAAGACCGTTGCCCCGACCCCGGCCACTGACCCGCTGGGTGGCAAGCACGTCGTCCCCGGACTCGAGGATCTTCCCCTCGAGACGGAAGTCGACCTGCTCGAACGCCTCGAACCAGGTCAGAAGGCGTTTCGAACATCGTCGAACCCGCGACGCGTTCCCCAGTCGCCCCACAGTCCCGCGACGTCGTCCCACTCGATCTCGGGGTCGTAAAGCTGGCGAAACGCTTCCCAGTCCCGGCTCCGCTGAGCGTCGAATACGGCGCGCACGACCTCGACGTTCTCCTGCGACATCGCCCACGCAGTATCTCGCGGGTGACCCGAAACCGCCGCTTTCCATACAAAGCGGCACTCAGCGGCCGGCGATGTTGCGTTCGAGTGAAAGGCAGACTCGCGAGACTGCCTCAGCCGACCGGCCGGCCGATTCGTTTCTCGCTACCACTCTCCACAGGTCCGTGAGGCGCGCTATCTCACGAAAGCCCTCCAACTGGGGCGCTTTCGTCGCTCTTCCTTCTCCCCTACTCGCGCGGCAGCGACACCCGAGCTCAGGTCCGACTCCGGCGCCGAGCAGGACGATCAAGAAGGCGAACCAGGGCCGTCGCAGCCGGTAGGCGCGCTCGCGAACCCGCTCTCGGGGATATCCGCGCTCGCCTGTATCGCGATGAGCGCGAAGGTGGCCGCAACCACGGCGATCGCCGTAAAGACGATCCCAATGATCAACTGGGGTTCGCCGTAGCTGAGCGCCACGTCGAGGCTATTCCCCGTGGGGATTCGCGACCTCCGTGGTCAACACTGATGATCCGCGGCACGGACGCGTATCCGCTCCCAAGGTGGGAGAAGCGCGATGCTGACCCGTCGCTGGCCCGAGGACCGGCCAGAAGCGACCTTGTGAGAAACCCTACGGAGGTGAACCATGTTCGAGACGAACACGATCGTTCTGGCCCTGGACGGCTCGGAGGGCGCCACGCGGGCGATCCCACTCGCCGTCGGGCTCGCGCGAGAGAGCGGATCGAGGATCGTGATCGCCCACGTCGACGAACGGATGCGCTTTGCCGGCCCTTAACCTCCTGATTGCCAACCTCTGACCGCTTCCCCCGGTCACTCGACGAAGTCAATCCTGTCGCCGACTCCAGCCGTACCAAAGAGAGAGCCGTGAACGCCCCGACTCAACGGCCCACGATTCTGCTCGTCGAGGACGAGCAGGCGATCACCGAGCCGCTCGCCGAGGCCCTCGAGCGGGAGGGCTTCCTTCCCACGGTCGCGGAGACCGCCGCTGACGCGATGGAGAGCGCCGCCGGGTCCGCTCCGGACCTGGTTCTGCTCGACATCGGCCTGCCGGACGGCTCGGGCCTGGACGTCTGCCGTGAGCTCCGTCGCGACTCGGAGGTCCCGATCATCATGCTCACCGCCCGCGGATCCGAAGCGGACCGCGTCGCCGGGCTCGAGCTCGGCGCCGACGATTACATCGTCAAGCCGTTCTCGGCACGCGAGGTGATGGCGCGGGTCCGCGCCGTGCTCAGGCGGGCGACGCCCGCCGGCAGCTCGAACTGGTCCTCAGCGATCACGATCGGCGAGCTCAGCATGGACACCGGCAGACACGAGGCGCGGCTCTCGGGCGAGGCCATCGAGCTCTCGCGCAAGGAGTTCGCGCTGCTGCGCGCCCTGATGGAGGGTGCGGGCTCGGTGATCACGCGCGAGTCCCTGATCGAGGACGTTTGGGACATGAACTGGTTCGGCTCCACCAAGACCCTCGACGTCCACATCAGCGGGCTGCGGCGAAAGCTGGGCGACGACCCGAAGGACTCCCGATACATCCACACGGTCCGCGGCGTCGGATTCCGGTTCTCTGGCGCCGACGAGGTCTAGATCCCCGATGAGCCTGCGCGCCCGCCTGCTGGCGGCCTTCGCCTACACGCTCCTCGTCGTGATCGTGGCGCTCGAGGTTCCCCTCGGCTCCAACCTGAACAAGCGGGTGAACGCCGAAGTCGAGGCCGGGTCCGCGGGCCAGGCGCAGATCGTCGCCGCGACCGCGGTGACCCAGCTCGACAAGCCGGTCGCCCTGACCAGGACGACGCGGCTGGCGGCGGCGCAGCTTCGCGGCTCGATCCAGATCGTCGACCAGCGCGGCCGGCTGCTGACCGACAGCGTCGGCCTGGTCCCGCCTGGCAGCACCCTCGCGACCGCGGACCGCCCGGAGCTGCTCGCGGCGCTCGGCGGTCAGGTCTCGCACCACCGCCGCGGCTCGGGGAACTCGGACCTGCTCTACACCGCGGTGCCGATCGTGCGCGCCGGCCGGACCGTCGGGGCGGTGGAGCTCTCCCAGGGCGTCGAGCAAGTCAACAGCGCGATCCGTGACGACATCGTCGCGCTCGTCGGGATCGGCGTGCTCGCCCTCGCCCTGGGCCTCGGCGTCGCCTGGATCCTGGCCGGATCGATCGCGCGGCCATTGCGCTCGCTCGGCGAGGCCGCCCGGCGCCGGGCGATGGGGGACGTCTCGGCCCGCGCGCGCGAGTCGGGCTCCCGGGAGCAGGTGGAGGTGGCGAGAGAATTCAACGAGATGGCCGATCGGCTCGATGCGGTGCTGGAATCCCAGCGCGCCTTCGTCGCGGACGCCTCCCACCAGCTCCGCACGCCGCTGACGGGGCTGCGGCTGCGCCTGGAGGCAGCCGGCGTGAAGACCTCCGATCCTGCGGTCGCCAGGGAGATCGAGGCCGCGGAGCACGAGACCGACCGCCTCAACGAACTCGTCGCGGATCTTCTCGAGCTCGCCTCGAGCGAGCAGCCCGCGACCGACGAGCGGGCGGACCTCTCCGACGCGGCGCGCGAGGCGGCCGTGCGCTGGCGCGGACCCGCCAGCGAGAGCCGTCACCAGATCGTCCTCGAGACCGGGGGCGAGTCCATGGTCGAGGCGGCGCCTCGGGAGCTTGCCGCGATCCTCGACAACCTGGTCGAGAACGCGATCAAGTACACGCCGCAGGGCTCGCCGGTGACGATCGAGTGCGGCCGGGAGAACGGCGTGGCGAGGGTGGGCGTCGTCAGCCGATCGGGGCCGCTGGACGACGAGGTCTCCCGGCGGGCGTTCGAGCGCTTCTACCGCGGCGGGAGCGGGCGTGGCCCCGGTACGGGCCTCGGGCTGCCGATCGTCGCCGCGCTGGCCCGCCGCAGGGGCGGCCAGGCGAATCTCAGGAACGTGGACGCCGACAGCGTGCGGGCCGAGGTCTCGCTGCCCGTGGCGGAAGGCGAGGACTTTGCCAACTCCTAACCCATCGCTTCTACGGTGATCCCGTGACCGGTAGAGAGGGGCTGCTGACAATCCTGCTCGGCATCGTCGGTGTGATCGCAGCCGGCTCGATCGCACTGGCGGCCAACGCGATCTCGGGCGATTCGATCGGCCTCTCGGCTCAGCCGGTCTCCCTGGCGACCGGCTCGCCGACACCGGCGCCCGCGCCGGGGCCGAAGCCCCAGCACCGCGACTCCGCGGGGAACAACGGGGCGACCACCAGCGACGTCGCCACGGTGTCCGACCGCTCCAGCCCGGCCTCCGACCCCGGCCCGTCCGGCGACTCCTCCGGCCCGTCCAGCTCCTCCGGCTCGGGTCACGAGGACCATCACGGCTCGGGACGAGCGGCACATCCGAAAGCGGCCCGGGCGACTCCAGTCACTCCAGGGGCGACGGGTCGCGGGGCTCGACGACCACGACGGGTTCGGGCGACGGCGGCTCGGGCTCCGACGTCGGCTCCGGCGATCACACCGGAACCACCGGCTCGAACTAGCGACAGACCTCTCTAGGGCCCGTGCCCCCTCGGCGAGGGCCCGGCGTGCAGCCGGTGCACCCGACGTGAAATGGGTCCCTCCACGGCTTCGCCTGCGGAGCGTCCTCGCATCAGCTTCGGGTGGCCCCCGATCAAGAAGGATGCGATCAGGAACCCACCGACGGCGATCGACGCGTCCATCGTGAAGGCGGTCTGGATCCCGTCGATGAACCCGCTCCCCGAGGTGGCGCGATCGCTCGCGCCGATGAAGACCGTCGTGGTCAGCCCGAGGCCGACGGATCCCCCCGCGATCTGGAACATGTAGATGATCGCCCCGGCGAGGTTCCGGCGAGACTCATCCACGGCGGTCACCCCGACCGTCGTCGCAGTCGGGTAGAAGAGGCCGATGCCGAGCCCGAGGACCGCCATCCCGGGGACGATCGCCCCGTAGGTCTCCTGGCCGGCGAACAGGGCGACCAGCGCCGGCCCGACGGCGATGCAGAGCGACCCGAGGATCAGCAGCGGTTTCGCCCCGAACCGCTGGTAGAGCGAGCCCGCCGCGAAGGAGACCGCGGCGAAGGTCGCCATCATCGGCAGCATCCCCGCCCCCGCCCCGATCGGCGAGTAGCCGAGCACGTTGATCATCAGCTGCGGCAGGTAGAGCATCGCCGCGAAGAACACCGCCGACATCATCAGGATCGCCGCGCAGGTGTAGGCGAAGTCGCGGTTGCGGATCACGTCGGGCGGCACCAGGGCATGCGCCCCGGCGCGGCGCTCGACCACCACGAAGCTTGAGATCAGGACCACGAAGACCGCGAGCAGCGCGATGACCCTCGGATCGCCCCAGCCCCAGTCGGTCGCCTGATCGAACGCGACGAGCAGCGAGACGAGCGCGACCGAGACGGTGCGCTGCCGGCGTAGTCGATCTTCTTGTCCTCGGCCTCCGCGCGCGGCTGGTGGATCTTCGCCAGGTCACGAACATCGCGAACGCGGCGACCGGCACATTGGGGAAGAAGATCCAGCGCCAGCTGAGCAGGTCCGTGAGCACGCCGCCGATCAGCGGGCCGACGGCGTTGCCCACCCCGGCGGCGCCGAGGATCAACCCACCGGCCAGCCCGGCCCGCTCCTCGGGCAGCGCGGCGTAGGTCATGCCCAGGATCGCGGGCCACATCAGCGCGCCTCCGATGCCCATCAGCACGCGCATCGTGATCAGCCAGGCCTCGCTCTGGGCGGCCCCGCCGAGCACCGAGAAGGTCGCGAAGATCGCGGTCCCGATGAAGAAGGCGCGGCGGCGCCCGAAGAGGTCGGCCAGACGACCGCCGGTCACGATCAGCACCCCGAAGGTGAGCGCGTAGGCGTTCACCACCCACTGCGCGGTCGTCACGCTGGTCTTGAAGTCGTGCTCGATCTGCGGGATCGCGACGTTGATCGCCGAGAAGTCGTTGGCGATCACGAAGACCGCGATCCCCATCGCGATCAGAGCGAGCCATGTTCCGCGGTCGATCGACTTCATCC
>CAWHXR010000008.1:0-41804 GCA_963833375.1 uncultured Solirubrobacterales bacterium | reverse complement strand
CCTTTGGGACCGGGCCGTGCCCTCGTATCCGGCGCGGCGGCGCGAACCGGAGGCGGACAGCCCGGTCCGGACGCCGTTCCAGCGGGATCGCGACCGAATCGTTCACTCGAAGGCGTTCCGCCGCCTCAAGCACAAGACGCAGGTGTTCGTGGCGCCGGAGGGCGATCACTACCGGACCCGGCTCACGCACACGCTCGAGGCGTGCTTCATCTCGCGAACGGTCTCCCGGGCGCTTGGCCTCAACGAGGACCTGACCGAGGCGATCGGGCTGGGACACGACCTGGGGCATCCGCCCTTCGGCCACATCGGCGAGGAGGTCCTGGACGAGGCGCTCCAGGAACACGGCATGCGCTTCCGCCACAACGAGCACTCGCTGCGGGTGGTGGACACGCTGGCGCGCGACGGGAGGGGGCTCAACCTGACCGAGCAGGTCCGGGACGGGATCCTCAACCACACCGGGCCCGACAAGCCGGCGACTCTCGAGGGGCGGGTCGTGCGGATCGTGGACCGGGTCGCGTACATCAACCACGACATCGACGACGCCCTGCGCGCGGGGATCATCTCCGAGGGCGATCTGCCCATCGATCAGATCGAGCTGCTCGGCGAGACGGGCGCCCGTCGGATCGACCGGCTGGTGCAGGACATGGTGGAGCGCTCGCGGGCCGAGGGGGACATCGCGCAGAGCGAGGAGGTCGGCGGGGCGATGCTGCGTCTGCGGAAGTTCATGTTCGAGCGCGTCTACCTCGGACGGGAGGCGCGGGCCGAGCAGGAGCGGGCGCGGGTGGCTCTGCGAACCCTGTTCGACCACTACCTGGCGCAGCTCGACGAGGTGCCGGCTACCGATCCCGAGGCCGGGCCGGTCCAGCGTGTGACCGACTATCTCGCCGGAATGACCGACAGATATTGCCTGTCCACGTATGAGCGGCTGGCCGCCTCCCAATAGATTGGACTGATGGCGAGGTTCACCAGGGACAGCGTCGATCGGGTCAAGGAGGCGGCGGACATCGTCGCGATCGTCTCCGCCTACACCGATCTCCAGCAACGGGGGCAGGACTACTGGGGCAACTGCCCGTTCCATGAGGAGCGGACGCCGTCCTTCAAGGTCAATCCCCGCGACAAGCTCTACTACTGCTTTGGCTGCGAGGCGAGTGGGGACGTCTTTCGCTTCGTCGAGGAGAAGGAGGGCTTGACTTCGCGTCGGCCGTGGAGTCGCTTGGTGAGCGCTACGGGGTCGAGCTCCAGCGGGAGGACGAAGACCCAAAGGCTGAGGAGAGGCGGCGACGGAAAGCGCGGCTCTGGGAGCTGCTCGAGCGGACCGCGAAGTTCTACGAGCGGTATCTGTGGGAAGCGCCGAAGGCCGGGAAGGCGCGCGCCTACCTGGCCGGCCGTGGCCTGGGGGAGGACGTCCTGAGGCGCTTCGGGGTGGGGATGGCGCCGAGCACCTGGGACCAGGTTCTGACCGGGAGCCAGCGGGCCGGCTTCAAGCTTGATGAGCTGCTCGCCGCCGGATTGATCCAGAAGGGGCGGCAGGGCGGCCACTACGACCGGTTCCGCTCGCGGATCACCTTCCCGATTCGCGACCAGCGCGGGCGGGTGCTCGGGTTCGGTGCGCGGGCGATGAGCGCGGACTCCAAGCCGAAGTACCTCAACTCCCCCGAGGGCGAGCTCTATCGGAAGAGCCACACGCTGTACGGGATCGACCGGGCGCGCGGGCCGATTGCGAAGGCGCGGCGGGCGATCGTGGTGGAGGGCTACACCGACGTGCTGGCGCTCCATCAGGCAGGCGTGGAGGAGGCCGTGGCGATCATGGGCACCGCGATCACCCCCGAGCAGGTCTCGATGCTCGCCGGGTTGACGGACTCGGTGATCCTGGCGCTGGACGCGGACCGGGCCGGGGCGGACGCGATGATCCGCGCCCAGAAGGTGGCCGGGGGCAAGAGCCTCGAGCTGCAGGTCGCGGCGATGCCGGAGGGGGAGGACCCGGCCGACATGCTCCAGGAGGGCTCGGTGGATCGGTTCATGAAGCTGGTCGAGGGGGCAATCGACCTGCCGAGCTTCCGGGTCGACATCGCGCTGGGACGGGGCGAGCTTGGCTCGGTGGCCGGGCGCGAGCGCGTCCTCGCTGAGGTCGGCCCGGTTCTGAAGGCGATGGGGGAGACGGCGCTTGGATTCGACGAGCTGGTTCGTCAGGTGGCGGACCGGCTCGATACCGATGCGAGCCTGGTGCTGGCGCGGGTCCGATCAGCGCCCGATCCAGGCACCGGGAGCAAGACCAACGGCGCCGTCAAGGCGTCGCCTCGTCCGGTCGCGGTCTCGCTGACACCTCGGGAGACCAGGGAGAGGGCGCTGTTCGCGATGTGCATCTCCGACCCAGAGGCCGGGCGGCGGTTCATCGACGAGCTCACCGACGAGCACGTCTCGCCATCGGGCGTGCCGGCGCTGCACTGGCTGCGGGGGCACCTGGGCGATCCGATGGCGGGGCTGCCGCGCGAGGACGCGCCCCTGACCTCGCTGATCACCGAGCTGGTCATGCGGGCCGAGAGCGAGCCCGCCACCGAGGGGGCGATGCAGCTCAACTTCGACCTGCTCGAGCAGCAGCGCCTGGAGGACGGGATCTCCGCCGCCCAGAAGGCCGGCGACTACGAGGTCAGCACCCGCCTCTCGGGGGAGCGCGCCCAGCTCACCGAGCGGATCGCTCACGCGGGCGTGCTGGGTTAGCCGAGTTTCACAAACTCGGCCCACATCTGGGCGAGTCCCATACGATTTGCCTTCGTTTCGCCTCTTCTTGAGGCCCTTTCCATCCGCGCAAGGCGGAAAATCCCTGCAAATGACCAAAGAGTTCCAGAAGGCTGTCTGGCGGAGGGGCTGTCTCTCGAGCAGATTCGGAGCGATCGGTCGGCATCCATCGACCGTCAGCTACCACTTGAAGAGGCATGGGCTCGTGCCGCTCGGGCACGATGCGCACGCGCCCAACGGCAAGGTCGATCCTGACGCCTGCGCGAACTCATCGAGAGCGGCGCGACCGTTAGAGAGGCGGCGGCTGCAATCGGCGTCGGCTACTCGACGGTTCGCCACTGGCTGAAGAAGCTGGGCCTGGAGACCCAGACGGTGCGGCGGCGGCGTGAGGAGACGAGGGCCCGCACGAACGGCGCCCATGGAGTCCAACGGGTCTGCCCGAGACATGGCAAGACCATCTTCGTCAACAGGCCCGACGGCGGATACCGGTGCGGTAAGTGCCGCATGGCGGCGGTGGGCAGGTGGAGACGCCGCGTCAAGCAGCGACTCGTACTTCGGGCGGGTGGGCTTGCACAATCTGCGGATACAGCCGCTACTACGGGGCTCTCCAGTTTCATCATGTAGATCCTGGATCCAAGAAGTTCTCGATCAGCCGGAATGGAACTACCCGCTCATATGAAGAGGTGTGCGCTGAGGCGGACAAGTGCATCCTTCTCTGTGCGAACTGCCATGCGGAGGTGGAGGCGGACGTAGTCGCGCTGCCCTCGCAGCCGGCCCCGCTAAGGTTGCGGGCGACCTAGCATTCCTAGGTCGCTCAGGTGGATTAGCGCGATCCGGGGTAGCTCAATTTGGTGGAGCGCTCGGCTGTTAACCGAGAGGTTGTGGGTTCGAGTCCCACCCCCGGAGCTTCTCGAGAGGTGGACTAGGAACGAGCCGGCGAGAGCCGGCTCGTCGCGTTTCTCGTCGCTGATTCGACCAGGTCCGCGGCCGCCGCAGGCCCGTCATGGGTCGCTGACCAGGCGGCCACCTCCTGCGCCCTGGCACGGAAGTGCTCCTCGCCCAGGAGCCGCCGGGTTGCGAGCCTTACCCCTCGGCCTGACAACAGCCTTCTCGGAATGGACAGCCCGGTGCCCGACCAGGCGACGCGAGCTGCGTTCTCTCCCATGTCCCCGACTGACGGGCAGACCAGCAGCGGCTTGCCGGCGGCCAGCGCCCTGACGACGGTCCCGTGCCCGCCGTGGCAGATCACCACGTCCGCCGCAGGCATCGCCTGTGAATAGAGCACCCAGTCGACGAGCTCGGCGTTGCCGGGGACCTCGATCGGCCGCTCGGGCCGGTGCCGGTTCGTCGTCGCCAGCACGCGCACCGGCTCGTCCGCCAGCGCGTCGAGCGCCACCCGCAACAGCTCGCACTCCGGGTCCTGCGAGGTGCTGGGTGCGATCAGGACGAGCGGTTCCTCGCCCTCGGGCATTAGGACCCGGTCGCCGGGCAGCTCGAAGAAGAGCGGCCCGGTCACCCGGACGTGGGAGGGCCAGCTCCGCGGATACTCGAGCTGCGGGAAGGTCGCCACGATCGCGAGCAGCTCGCTGATCCCTCCGTGGAAGCGGTCGATCGGGCCCAGCCCGAGGCGCGCCCTGGTCTCGTTGAGCTCGCCCCGGCCGCGGCGCAGCCCCATCCCCAGCAGCGGGCCGGTCGCCCGCCACCCGAGCCGGCCGAGCGCCGTCCGCGGTGGCCGCAGGCCGAGCGAGTAGAGCGGCATGCCGGGCTGCTGCACCGGATAGACGTGCGGGATCAGGGTCGCGTGCGGCACTCCGGCAACCTCCGCCGCGAGGGTCGGCGCCAGGGTGAGGATGTCACTGACCACCAGATCCGGCTCGAACCCCTCCATCAACCTGGCGAGCGCCCGCGCCGCGGCGGCGGCGGTCTGGCCGTCCGGCGTGTCCGGGCCCGGCGGCGGATAGACCGTGTACTCCTGCGCCGCCGTGAAGCCCAGCCCCTCCGCCTCGACCGCGTCGCGCCACCGCTCCCAGGTCTCGACCAGGACCTGATGGCCGCGCCGCCCGAGCTCGCGCGCCAGCGCGATCGCCGGGAACGCGTGACCCGGGTCGCCGAACGCGGCGACGAGCAGGCGCAGGGGTCGGTCTGGGCGGCCCATTGCGCGGACCCTACGCCGTAGCCGGTATCCCTTGATCGATGGCGAAGCGACGCAACAACGCCGAGCGCCTCCGCAACTCGGTCAACGCGATGCCGGGCGACACCAAGGAGGCGATGCTCCGCGGGATCCGCTCCAACCGCGTGATCGTCGGCGCCTACGTGGACAAGCGGGGCGGCGTCTGCCCGATGCTCGCGGCCCACCGCAACGGCGGCCGCACCAACTTCGGCACCTTCGCCCGGGCCTGGGACGCCTTCACCGGCGCCAACCAGCGCAAGCCGCGCCGTGCCTCGCGCCGCGAGGTCCGGGCCCTCGAGGGCTACCTCGAGATGGCGCTGCTCCGAGAGGGCGTGAGTGGCGGCGAGCCGCTCGCGGAGCGCCCCCTCGCCGAGGAGATCCGCGACGTCCAGGCCACTCGCCGCCGGCTGGCCGCGGCCGAGGCACACGAGGCATCCGACCTCTCGGTGGAGGACGTTCTCACCACCGCCTACACGGAGCACGCCCGCGAGGAGGACCCCTCGGACACGGATCGGCCGGACTCGGCCGAGTCCTGGTCCGCCGAGCTGGAGCGCGCCGAGGTTGAGCCCCGGCGCGCGGACATCTAGCGCGGACGGCTAGGTTCCGCCCGTGACGCGGGCGCCGGACGGCCATCCATTCGTTTCGGTGATCGTCCCAGTGCGGGACGGCGAGTCCACGATCGCCGACTGTCTCGACGCGATCCTCGCCACGGACTACCCGGAGGACCGCCGCGAGATCCTGGCTGTCGACAACGGCTCAACGGACGGGACAGCGGCCCTGATCCAGTCGAAGCCGGTCCGCTACCTGCGCGAGGAACGGCGCGGGGTCTCCAATGCCCGCAACCGAGGCATAGCCGAGAGCAGAGGGGAGATCCTTGCCTTCGTTGACGCCGACTGTGTCGTCGAGCCGCAGTGGCTGACCGAGCTCGTCCGTCCCTTCGAGGACCCGGAGGTCGGCAGCGTCGCCGGCGATCTCCAGCACACCCCGTCCGCAACCGCCGCCGAACGGCAGGCCGTCCGGCTGCTCGGCAACTGGCAGCAGTTCGCCTTCAGCTCTGATCCGGCCTATGCGATCACCGCCAACGCCGCCTATCTCCGGGAGGTGCTGGACCGGATCGGCCCCTTCGACCCTCACATGACCCGAGCCCAGGACGTCGAGCTCGGACTCCGCTTCCAAGAGCTGAGCGGCAAGCGCCTCGCCTTTGCCGAGAGGGCGACCGCCCGTCACCGCAATCGCGCCACCCAGCTCGGCTTCTTCCGCCAGCAGCTGGGCTGGGCTTACGGGGCCGGCCTGGTCGGCGCCAGGTTCGAGGCGCTGGGCGGCGACCCGGTTGCGCCTCCCAGGGTCCGCGAGATCGGCCGCACCGCTCGCGGCCTCGGGATCGTCGCCGTCGCCCGCGTTCGCGGCCGCGGCCCGATGCAGTGGGTCGAGGACGCCTGGTACGACCTGCTCCGACAGATCGCCTGGTGGGTCGGAGCTCGGGCTGGGCTCCGCAGAGGCGCCCGGATCTGGTCCTCTTTGACGGCCGCCGACGAACAGCGCAGCCGGATCCGCTAGGGCTGCGCGGGCGTCTCCGGCGTGTCCCCCGGCCGCAGGAAGACGATCTCGGGGACCATGCAGTTCGCCGAGGTGCGCAGCAGGAAGCGGACCCCCTCGGCGATGTCCTCGGGCCGGATCATCGCCTCGGCGGCCACCTGACCCTTGGCGAAGTCGGTCATCGGCGTGTCGACGAAGGCGGGAGCGAGTGCCGTCACCTGGATTCCCTGGCCCGCGATCTCCCTCTGGGTCGCCTGCGAGAAGCCGATCACCGCGGCCTTAGTGGCCGAGTAGACCGAGAGCCACGGCTGACCCGCCTTGCCGGAGATCGAGGCGGTGTTGACGATCAGCGCCTTGCCGTGCTCCGCGCCGGCGTCCCGCAGCATCGGCAAGCACTCCCGGGTCATCATGATCACCGCGCGGAGGTTGACCCCCAGCTGCATGTCGACGTATTTGGTGGTCAGCGAGTCCATCGCCTCACCGATCCCCACTCCGGCGTTGTTGATCAGCACGTCGAGCCGGCCGAAGTGCTCCTTGTGCGCTGCCACCAGGGCGCGCAGATCGTCCTCGTCGGCCATGTTCGCCGGCACGCTCTGCACCTCCAGCCCGCCCGAGCGCAGATCCTCCGCTGCCGCCTCGAGCTTGTCCGGCCGGCGGGCCGAGACCGTGATCCCGTACCCGTCCTCCCCGAGAGCGCGGGCAATCGCCAGACCGATGCCGCTCGAACCGCCTGTGACCAGGGCCGCCTTCTCCGCCAACTTCTCCTCCTTTAAGGCTCGCTAACCGGGGGCGGCACCCTATCGGTGCCCCAACTACGATGCCGCCCGTGTCTCGGAAGATCCTCGCCGCCGCCACAGTGCTGCTCGCCTTCGGGTTGATCGTGGGCTGCGGCGGCTCCGACAACGGCACCGGCAGCCGCAGTCGGCCGGCCCCCGTGGCCGCCGAGTTCCCGCAGCCGCAGGGCAAGACGCTCAAGCAGGTCCTGCTCACGGGCAGCGGGCAGGGCCCCGTCGTCTCGCCAGCCGCGAGGTTCTTCCATCTCGGGACCAACCGCTTCCCCTTCGGCGTCTTCACCGTGAGCCATCGGCAGATCACCGACGCGCAGGTGGCGATCTACGCGGCTCCGGGCCGTGGCGTGAACGGCCGTGCGATCGGTCCGTTCCCGGCGAGGATCGAGGACCTCACCACCAAGCCCGCCTTCCGCGCCAAGACAACGGCGGATGACCCGAGTGCCGCACAGGTCGCCTACGTCAGCGACATCCCCCTCGACAAGCCCGGCCCATGGGTCTTCGGCGCGCTGATCAAGAGTGGCGGCTCCTACCTGTACAGCCTGCTCCCCTCACCGGCGCCGGTCGGCCAGTACCCGATGCCGCAGGTAGGGCAGCAGGCTCCCGTCATACACACTCCGACGGCCGGGGAGGTCTCGGACATCTCGCAGATCGATACCCGTGTCCCCCCCGACGATATGCACAGCGTTGACGCCGCGGACGTGATCGGCGAGAAGCCTGTGGTCCTGCTGTTCGCGACACCGGCGCTCTGCCAGAGCCGGGTCTGCGGTCCCGTCACCGACATCGCTGCGCAGGTCAAGCAGGAGTTCGGCGACAGCGTCGCCTTCATCCATCAGGAGGTCTACAACAACAACCGCATCAGCGATGGACCTCGCCCGCAGATGACCGCCTACCACCTGACCACCGAGCCCTGGGCCTACGTGATCGGCAAGGACGGCAGGGTGAGCACGGTGCTCCAGGGGCCCTTCAGCGTCCAGGAGCTCGAGGACGCGGTCCGCAAGGTCGCAGGCTAGCCATCCAACCGTCGCGCCCTCGCCCGACCGGGTAGAACTAAGCGTGTGGGGGACGCCGAACTCCTCAGCATGCTGGCCGCCGAGGCCGAGCGACGCACGCCGACGATCATCGCGGGGGTCGAGGCTCTCGCCGCGTCGGGGGAGAAGGACTCCGCCCGGATCGAGGAGCTCCGCCTCGAGGCGCACGGGCTGAAGGGGGCAGCGCTCGTCGTCGGCCAGGAGCGGCTCGCCGACCTGGCGAAGAAGTTCGAGCAGTTCCTCGCCGGCTGTGTGGAGTCGGGCCGCATCAAGCCGGGCCCCGCCGCGACCGTGGTGGCCGCCGCCAGCGCCTTCAATGAGGGAGCGCAGGCGGCCGCCGAGGGGGTCGCCGAGCCCTCCTCGGTCGGCGAATCCCTGGACGCCCTCCCCGGCTGATCAGCTCGCGTGGTGAAGGGCGAAGGAGATCGCCCCCAACACCATCGCCCCCATCACGAGCCACGCAGGGATCAGCCAGCCGGCGATTTCCGCGACTCGCAGCGACGGTAGACGATAGTCCGGCAGGATCAGCGCAACCATGCTCGCCACGAAGACGACAGTGGCGGTGATGATCACGGGCGCCGCGATCAGAGTTCGAGCGGGCGCGTCGATCTCGTTGTCGAGCGACCGGCCGATGTGCGAGTTGAGCAGCGCCACAACCGCCACGATCACCAGCGAGCCGTAGAGGGCGCCGAGCAGCGGCATCGTGAAGGTCTTTTCCCCATCCCGATCCGGCTCCCGCGCCATGGAACGAATCTACCCCGGACGTACGCTCGGCCGGATCAGGGCCGGGAGCTCAGCTGGTCAGAGCAGCGGACTCATTGCGATGAGTCGTCAATGCGATGACGCCATCCTGTCGAGTCGGCGCTATTTCCGGAATCGGCTGCAACCCACGCAATTCGGCACTTCTCCCGGGTTGCGTTGAACGCTCCCATCCCAGGGTTTGCGATCACGTCCCCTGGCGATCGGTTTGCACTAGGGCGGGGCCACCAGAGGCCGCCCGGGCCGGCAAGAGTACGGAGAGGGCGCCCCAATCGGCCCCCTGAAGAAGGTCCCCACGCAGGCGCTGGGCAGCCAACCTTGCTACGCCATTTGTGACGCCCCTTACCGTCGGCTCGGCGCGGGTGTCCTTCCTGTTGCATTTCGGTAAGCGTCCCACCTAGCCGAAGGGTTACTGGGATGGGCCGGACGATCCGGCGCCCGGCCCATCCTCAGTGGGTACGAGCGAGGCACGCGGGGGGATTGGCCGAACTGCTTCACCACCTTGAGTAGCTCGGCCAGGGACATGGTCGAAGGGGCGCGTTACCGACCGGGAGGTCGAAGGGGCGCGTTACCGACCGGTTGGCAACCCGGGTCTCAGAGCCCGGGGGAGAGGGCCGAGATTCGGCTCTAGGATGAAATAAGGGCCGGTAGCTCAGGTGGTCAGAGCAGCGGACTCATAATCCGAAGAACGCAGGTTCGAGTCCTGCCCGGCCCATGAAAGCCCCGCAAAGCGGGGCTTTCATTCTTGCCAGGGACGTCTCCCGAAACCGTCTCCCGCGAGAATCCGTAGGTCGGGGAGTCCTGCCAGGGCGGGGTTGCGCTGGCCGCTGTTGCTTTTCGCGCGAAGGAGGAGTGAGCCCGTCACGGCGAAAAAGGCACACTTTGCGTCTTGAGGTCAAGATGGAAAGCGGCGCTCTTCACGAGATACTGAAGGTCGATGTCGCAAGAGAACGTCGAGGACCGAGGACAAACGAGGGTCGGATAGAGTGGATGCTGACGAAGACCCCGAGCATGGGAGGGACACTTGATCACCGTTGGCCTCATCTGCCTGGTCGTCGCGGCCCTTTTCTGGGGTAACCCCATCCTTTGGACAATCGGTGGCATCTTGGTCGTCCTTGGCGTGATCTTTTGGATATTGGGTGCGATGGGCCGCGCCGTGGGCGGTCGGCGCCACTACTACTAGGGGACGAGTTTGACCCTTACCTCGTGGCGACGAGGTGATCAGCATCGTGGTTAGGTGACCTACCTCGCCGGGGGATCGGCACCTGAGACTGGAGAGGGGATCGGGCCCGCGAATCGGCGCTTATCCAAGCCGCTACGAGTCCGCCCTAGCCTCCGCCGCCGGGCTGCGGGAGTAATCCAGAAGTACTGCTTTGGACGATTCTTTGAGGATTTCGCGCACCGAGACAGAGCCCTCAAAGCCGCCGGGGTGCGGGAGTCGGCCCGAGACAAGCCAACCCTTGATTCTCGGCCGACTGACCTCGGTGGAATGTGCCCGGCTAGGAGGAGGGCGCCTCACGCGCGTCGACTCGAGACGGATCCGCGTGAGGCAGCATGACTTCGGCGGCCTCATCCGCCGTGATGTCCGGATAGAGCAGGCGGATTACCCCGATCGCGATCAAGCCGCCGACCAACTGGGCGACGACGAAGGCCGGGACTGAGGCCGGGGCGATCCCGGCGAAGGTGTCGGAGAACATCCGCCCGACGGTGATCGCCGGGTTGGCGAAACTGGTGGAGCTGGTGAAGAAGTAGGCCGCTCCGATGTAAGCGCCGACGGCAGCCGGGGTCATGAAGCCTCGTCGTGTCCGGGCGAGCGCGAAGATCACCAGAAGCAGCCCGAGCGTCGCGATGATTTCGGATAGCAGATGAGCCTCGGAGGCACGGTGCTTGGCCGAGATGCTCACGGCCGCAAGAGCGAACATGGCGTTGGCCGTGATCGCCCCGGCGATACAGCCGAACACTTGGGCGGGGATGTAGGCAAGGGCTTCGCGCCAGCGAAGGCCGCCGAAGCTCGCGTCGACGAGGGAGACGACGGGATTGAAGTGGGCCCCAGAGACGGGGCCGAACATCAGGATGATCGTGTAGAGGGCCGCCGCCGTGGCCGCTGCGTTCTCGAACAGCTGAAGGCCGGTGTCGCCGGGCGAGAGCTTGGCGGCAGCGATCCCAGAGCCGATCACTGCCGCGGCCAGGAACGCCGAACCGAGGAACTCGGCCAGCAGGCGTCGAGCGAGGGGAGGGCTCATCTCGGTGGCTGGCACTCAGGCCGCGACCAGGAGCTTCTCGGCGTACTCGCCGGGAAGGCCCGCCTCGGCTACCTGGCCGGCTGCGTACTCGACGTCGTAGTCGAAGCGCTCGATCCGGGCCTCGACCCCATCCGCCCCTGATTCGAGGACGGCAAAGCCTCCGCGCGGATCGCCATCTTTGGGCTTCCCGACCGAGCCGCAGTTGACGAACAGGACGCCGCCGTAGCTGTGGATCCAGGGTTTGTGGGTGTGGCCGAAGACCATCACGTCGCAGTCCGCACCGGCGGCGATCCGCTCGAACGTCTTTGCCGGCTTGTCCTCGAAGAGGTACTCGTTCACCTTT
This sequence comes from uncultured Solirubrobacterales bacterium, assembly GCA_963833375.1. Lineage (GTDB taxonomy): Bacteria > Actinomycetota > Thermoleophilia > Solirubrobacterales > 70-9 > DASUPK01. The sequence goes on along the minus strand of CAWHXR010000008.1, from coordinate 30,198 downwards.
CGCGGTGAGCCGTGGACGAGCAGAACGCGCTTTCCGCCGAGCTCGAAGCGCAAGTCAAAAGGCAGCCCGCGCATGAAGTCCTTGGAGGCCCGGCTGGTGTGCTCGAGGGTCCAGTTGACGGAGAGCTGGCCGAGGTCGCGATCGTGCTGGTTCGGGTAGGCGCACATGCAGTCCTCCTCATCCCGGCCGATCGCGTAGTCGTAGTTGCCGTAGATCGTCGCGATGCCCTGCTCCTGGATCAGCTCGCAGACCTCGTTCGGCCACGGGCCGTAGCCGACCAGGTCGCCGCCGCAGTAGAGCTCGTCGATACCGAGCTCGTCGATCCGGTTGAAAGCGGCCTCAAGCGCGGGCAGGTTGCCGTGGATGTCGGTGATCACGGCGACGCTCGATTCGCTCACTCGAGCGTCCCCTCACGCGGCGCGCCAGCCGAGGCGGTCAGGCTGGCGATCAGGACCTCGACGCGGCCGCGGATCTCATCGCGGATCTGTCGCACCGTCTCAAGGTCCTTGCCGGCCGGATCCTCGAGCTCCCAATCCTCGTAGCGCTTGCCGGGATAGATCGGGCAGGCGTCGCCGCAGCCCATCGTGATCACCGCGTCCGCGGCCCGAACGACCTCGTCGGTGAGCGGCTTTGGGAACTCCCGGGAGATGTCGACGCCGACCTCGCTCATTGCCTCGATCGTGTTCGGGTTGAGGCTGTCGGCGGGATCGGAACCGGCGGAGCGGACGTGCACCCGGCCCTCGGCGAGCTTGTCGAGCAGGCCGGCGGCCATCTGGCTGCGACCCGAGTTGTGGACGCAGACGAACAGGACCTCCGGCACCTCCTTGGTCACCTTGCCCTCCGCCTGGGCGAGGGCCCGCAGCCGCTCGCCAGCGAAGCGCTGAACCAGCACCGCCACGAACTGCTGGAACCGGGCATCCGCGAACTGGTCGAGGCTCTCCTCGACGTAGGCATCGATCGTTTCGCGCGAGAACACCCCGCTGAACTCCCCGGCGAGCAAGTCGACCGAGCGTTGGATGTGATCTCTGGTCGTCTCATCAAGCTGGATGGCCATCCACCTTCTCCTCTCGATCCTCTGGCTGAGCGCTGGATCCTATCCATTGACAAACATCGCTTCAATCGATATACATAGATCGATGAGCGTCGATCTGGAACTGGTCCCGAAGCAGAAGCGCCCTGCAGGCGAGCCCTGTTGCGAGCCTGTCGTCTACCCCGACATAGAGCGGGCTCAAGCCGAGCGAATGAGCACGGTCGCCAAGGCGCTCGGCGACCCGATCCGGATGCAGTTGGTCGACGTCCTCCGCAAGCACGCCGGCAAGGTCTGCGTTTGCGAGCTCGTCCCCCTCTTCGACCTCTCGCAGTCCACCGTCTCCCACCACCTCAAGGTTCTGCGCCAGGCGGGCATAGTCGGCTCCGAGCGGCAGGGCCTCTGGGCCTACTACTACGTCAACCCTGAAGCACTGGAGGAAGTCAGCGCATGGCTGAGCAATTGAGCGAGATCCGCGAGACCGTCCGTGAGCGCTACGCCGAGGCCGCGAAGGCCTCCGAGGCGGGAGCCGAGGGGTGCTGTGGCGGCGGCAGCTGCTGTGGGCCCACCGGCATCACCCAGACCCAGGAGGAATTCACGAACTTCGGTGCCGAGCTCTACTCGGGCGCCGAGCAGGGCGAGCTGCCCGATGCGGCGAAGCTCGCCTCGCTGGGCTGCGGCAACCCGACCGCGGTCGCCGAGCTCCACGAGGGCGAGACCGTCCTCGACCTCGGCTCGGGCGGCGGGATTGACGTCCTGCTCTCCGCCCGGCGGGTCGGGCCGACCGGCAAGGCCTACGGCCTCGACATGACCGACGAGATGCTCGAGCTCGCCCGGCGAAACCAGCGCGAGGCGGGACTCGAGAACGTCGAGTTCGTCAAGGGCACGATCGAGGAGGTCCCGCTGCCCGACGACTCGGTCGACGTGATCATCTCCAACTGCGTGATCAACCTCTCCGCTGACAAGCCCGCGGTCTTCCGCGAGGCCGCACGGGTCCTGCGGCCGGGCGGGCGCTTCGCCGTCACTGACGTCGTCGCGGACCCCGACATGGACGAGGCGACCCGCAGGGACATGGAGCAGTGGACCGGCTGCATCGCCGGGGCCTTGACCGACGCCGATTTCAAGCGCGAGCTCGAGGCTGCCGGCTTCGAGGAGGTCGAGTTGAAGGAGACCCACCGGGTTCACGATCAGGCCTACTCGGCGATCATCCGGGCCCGGGTTCCCGCATAGCCGTGCCCGGCAATCTCACCTATGAGGTGCAGGCCCGGATCCTTCGGCCGGGCGTATCCGAGATCGAGGCAAAGCAGGAGCGGATCGCATTCGACAGCTCGCCCCAGATGGGCGAGGAGCTGCCGGGCCCGGCCGAGCTTCTCTGTGCCGCCTTCGCGGCCTGCCTGGTGAAGAACGTCGAGCGCTTCAGCGAGATGCTGCCGTTTGAGCAGAGCGGCGCCTCGGTGGAGGTCAGCGCCGAGCGCCAGCAGGACCCGCCGCGCTTCATCTCGATCCGCTACGAGCTCCGAGTCGTCACCGACGAGCCCGAGGAGCGGGTCGATCTGCTGCAGCGCAACCTGGTCAAGTACGGCACGGTCTTCAACACCCTTGCTGAGGTCTGCGAGGTGAGCGGCACAGTGGTCGCCGAGCGCCCCACCGAGGCCGGGGGCGAAGTGGAATCCGGATAGCTGTGGCAAGCGATCCGCTCGAGACAGCGCTCCAGCGCGTGAGCAACTCCGGCGCGGCGTTGATGGACGAGGTCGAGCGCCTCAGGCTGACCGCGGGCGAGCTCTCGGAGAACCCGGAGGGATGGAGCCATTCAACGCGCTCGGCCCGGATAGCCGGCGCGCTGCGCGAGGTCGAGGGGCGGGAGGCGGAGCTGGGGCTCGCCTGCCTCGAGCTGCAGTGCGAGCTAGTCCGCTGGCAGGGCGGGCCCGCGGGCTGAAGCCGGGGGCCTAACTCGTCAGGCGGTCTTCGTGGTCATCGCTCTCGATGGTCGGACTCACTCGGCATGGAAAGCGATCACGAGGCCGCGATAGGGGATATTGGAGACCCCGGCCTCTCTCGGCCAGGATCGCCGCGTCTTAATCCTGGCTGGGTTCAGCCTTGCCGCCCACTTTCCCCACCGTGTGCTGCAGGCATGCATCGATCTCGGTCGAGTCAAGGCGCTCACCTGGCTTGCTCTCTAGCCGGATCGCGATCCGATCCTGGTCGGCGCTGACATCCATTGACTCGACCTTCCGATACTCCTCCGTTGGGCAGGTGCAACGTCCCTCCTGGCACTCACGGAAGGCGTCGAGAAGCTCCTGCTGCTGCCCGGCTACCTCTTCCAGCTCGATTGAGACGGCGGCCGGCTCTTCCTCATCGATGCGATAGCGGGCCACGCGGCGAGTCTACTCCGGGCGAAATAGCACGCTTTGCATGGGATCCGAGTAACCGGGGGATTCGCATGTGACCCCGCCTTCTAGGGTTGGCGGCTTGTTCACGGAGAAGATCGAGAAGCAGCGCACCGGGCAGACGGACGTCGGCGACGGTGCATGGCTCACCCCGGGGGTGCGCGGGATCGGCGCCGCCAGCCTGCTCGCAGACGCCGGGCATGAGGTCCCAACCGCCCTCCTGGCGAGCTTCCTGACTGCGACCCTGGGCGCCCCGGCAAGTGCTCTCGGTCTGATCGAGGGCGTATCGGATGGCCTGGCGGGGGCCGCTCGGCTCGGAGGCGGGGCTCTAGCCGATGATCCGCACCGGCGCCGAGAGACCGCCGTCGGAGGCTATGCGAGCACGGCGATCCTCTCCGGCTTGATCGGCGTCGCTTCCGCCGCCTGGCAGGTCGGCGTATTGCGTGCCGGAGCGTGGCTTAGCCGCGGTCTGCGGGTGCCGGCCCGAAATGCGCTACTCGCCGATGCCGTTCCCGCTTCCGTCTACGGCAGGGCCTACGGCTTTGAGCGGGCGATGGACAACGTCGGCGCGATCGTCGGGCCGTTGCTCGCCATCGCCCTGGTCGCACTGTTCAGCACCCGCACGGCGATCGTGCTTTCGATCATTCCGGGCCTGCTCGCGGTGGTGGCGATCGTCTACGCGATCCGCCATACCGAGCGCCCCAAGGAGCACGAGGGCCAGCCGATACGCCTCCGGATTCGGCCGGTGATGAGAGGGGAGCTCGGTCGACTCCTCGGCGCGGTTTCCGCATTCGAGCTGGGCAACATCGCCACGACGCTGCTGATCCTCAGAGCCACCGACCTCTTGCACCCGGGCCGCTCGCTCGACGGCGCGACGCAGCTCGCGATCGGTCTCTACGTTCTCTACAACGTCGCCGCCACGCTCGCGAGCATCCCCGCAGGTCGCCTGGCGGACCTCTCTAGCCCGGTCCGGGTCCTGGCCCTCGGTGTCGGCGCCTTTGCGATCGCCTACCTCGGCTTCGCTTTCGTCGGCGCCTCCGTTCCGCTCCTCGCCGTCTTCTTCATCGCTGCCGGGGTGGGGATCGGCGCCGTCGAAACTGCCGAGCACTCGGCCGTGGCAACACTCGCGCCCGACGCTTTGCGCGGATCGAGCTTCGGGGCGCTGGCGGCCATTCAGAGCTTCGGCAACCTGATTGCCAGTTCGGTCGCCGGCTTGCTCTATGCCACCGTTTCCCCGACTGCCGCGTTCTTGCTTCCCGCCACCGCGATGGTGATCGCACTGGCCGCGCTGTCGGCCACTGCTGTCCGGCCTGAGTAGCGCCTCGACGAAAAGCGCAGCTCCCCATGCGGAGTGTGCTTTTTCAGAGGGGCCGTCGCGGCCCGGTCACCGCACTGCTCCGTTCGCGTGTAAGCGCAGTGAAGGCGGGGGGAGGGAGGCCGAAGTGGTTCGAGGAAGACACGAAACCATCTCCCGAAACATCTCCCGAACTGCCGAGAACTCAGCAGAACTTAGGACGCTTCCAGGCACGGAATAGGCCCTCAGGTGAGTAGGGCCGGACGCCTGGCGCGTAAGTCATAATCCGAAGAACGCAGGTTCGAGTCCTGCCCGGCCCATGAAAGCCCCGCAAAGCGGGGCTTTCTATTGCTCGGAACTGTCTCCCAGAAGCGTCTCCCCGAGAATCCGTAGGTCGAAAATATTGATGGGCTTCCTAACCGCTCCTCTGACCTGTATGCCGCTCGCGAGAGCGTTCGCTCACCATGGAAAGCCGGGTCAAACTTCGAGCAGCACGGTCACGGGGCCGTCGTTGACCAGCGGGGGTCGCCACTCAGTCCCTGGCGAGCTAGATCCTCGCCCCGTCAGGGCCGAAGCACGACCGCTCCGCCGGCGCCGCCCCCGATTGCTGCCGCGAAGACCGCGGCGGCATCCTCGAGCGGGAACGTCGCCGCGACCGAGACCTCGAGCTTCCCGGCCGCGAGCAGCTCGGCGAGCTCGCCGAGCGCGCGGCCGTCGGGCTGCACGATCACCGACGAGATCTCGATCCCCCGCTGCTCGTCCGGTGGGTCCTGGGTGATCGTCGCAAGGTGACCGCCGTCGCGCACGGTGCCGATCGCGTCGGCTGAGCCGTTAGGCACGGCGTTCGCGACGGCGGTCACGCCCAAGCCGCCGCCAATGGCGCGTGCCTGCTCCGGCCAGTCGGGGTCGTGATAGTCGAGCACGTGGGCCGCTCCCAGCCGCCGCAGGCGCTCATCGCTGGCCGGTCCTGCGGTCGCGATCACCTCGGCGCCGCGCGCCGCGGCCAGTCCAACGAGCAGCGTGCCGGTCACCCCGCTCCCACCATTGACGAGGACCACGTCGTCAGGGCGCACTGCCAGGGCGCCGTCGATCACCTGCGTGGCGGTCAGGGCCGGAACGGGGAACGCTGCAGCAGCCTCCCACGAGAGGGCGCCAGGCTTTCGCGCGAGCACCGTCGTCGAGGCGATCAGCAAGGGCGCCCAGGTTCCCTGATCCCGCAGCGGAAGGGGGTGGGTAAGCACCTCATCGCCCGGATCCCAGTCCTCGACGGAATCTCCGATCGCCGTGATGGTCCCGGCGGCCTCGACGCCGAGCGCCATCGGAGGGGCGCGGCCGACGTCCCACTCGCCCGTCCGGACGAACTCCTCCCAGTTGCCGACGCCCGCGGCCCGGATTTCGATCAGGACCTCGTCGTCCGCGAGGGGGCGCGGATCTGGGAGGTCGATCCGCCCGACAGCACCGCCGAACTCGCTGATACCGGCGGCCCGCATCAAAGAGGCGCTGTCTCGGCGTGGGCGGGCTCTTGCTCGTCAACGGTCTCTCGTTCGGCCTGGTTGAACCTGGCGTATCCACAGCGGATGAAATCTTCGAGACTCTCCTGCGGCATCGCCCACGCAGTATCTCGCGAGAACCGCTGTAGGTCGTCCACGAGTCGCGGGACGCTTAGACTGGCGAGGACGATCCAGGATCGGAGGGAGCGAGGGGGAAGTTCTTCGTCTACCACAAGCACACCGACGAGGATCACGGCGAGCTCAGCGAGGCATGGCAGGAGTCCGCTAGAGCTTCGGATGCGTTCAAGGGGCAGCCGTCCTACTGCTCGTGTCCCAGTGGCGAGCACGAGGTCTTCGTAATCGTCGATGCGGACACTTCTGATGACGCGAAGAAGGTCGCCCCGGAGCAACTCCAAAGCGAACTGACGGTCTCAGAGGTCATGGAGGTTCCGATCTAACCCGGCTATTCCGACAGCCCGGCGGCTTCGAGGGCGTCGGATTGGCTCACGTAGTTCGTCACGCGAGCCAGGCGTGCACCTTCAACCTCCCAGACCTGGCCGATATACAGCTCGACAGGTACGCCGCTCCCTTTTCCTAGTGCCGTCTGGCGCGTCAGCGCGACAACGCGGTCGTCGCCGGCATCGATCAGTTGCTCGACCCGGATCGACCAGTCCTCGAATCCCTCGGTCCAGGTGCGAACGAACTCGACGAAGCCCTCGCGGCCACGCCAGACCGGCCTTCCTTCGAAGGGCGGATAACGGGGGTCAAGTGCCCACTCGAAATCGCCCGAGATGCCTCCCGAATCGAACCAGGAGCCGGGATCGCCTCGCGCCATTGCTGCCTGAAACTCTTCATACGAACGCCGCAGGATCTCGACGTTCTTCACCGACATCGCCTACTCCCGCAGCCCGGCGGGTTTGCCCACGAAGGTCACTGGCGACGAAGTCGGTAGAAGTGCTCGTCGAACTTCAGCAGCCTCGCGATGGCGTCGGGTTCGGTGTCCGCGACCTCAATGTCTGTGATCGTCCAGTCCGGAAACGCTGCCTCCACGTCACCCTGGCTAGCTCCGCGCGGCAGCGGCCCTCGCCAGCGCGGCGCAAAGCAGTCGAGCAGCACGGTGGCCTCGTCGGCGGCGACCGCGGTTATCTCGCGACCCATCGCCTGGCGCTGGGCATCGCTGAGACCGTGGAAGGTGCCGGTGTCGAGAAGCAAGCGGAAGTCCGAGCCGATGCCCGCCTCCCGAAGAGCCGTCACGTCGGCGTGCACGACCCGCACGTCGGCGCCGGCCTCCCGAACCCGCTGGCGGCCGCGTTCCAGGGCTTTGTCGACGATGTCGACGCTTGTCACCTGCCAGCCGCGCTTTGCGAGGGGGACCGCCCAGACGGCGCTGCCGCCTCCGAGGTCGAGCGCCGGTCCGTAAGGTGGCTCGCGTCCGCTCTCCTCGCGCGCGAACAACTCCGAGAGCTTCTCGGCGAACGGGGGATGCTCTGCGAGGTCCTCCCAGGGGTGGAAGCCCAGCCGATAGAAGAGCTTGTAGGGGACACCCATGGTCAATTCCTTGAGCTCGCTCACGCAGGCTTCTCCTGCGACATCGCCCACGCAGTATCTCGCCCCGGAGAGCCGCCCAGCGTGAGCACCGACTTGCGGAGCCGGACCCCCTCCGAGTCCGACGGCACAGTGCCGAGATCGGTAAGCCGCCTCAGCCAGCCCGGCAGCCGCTGCCACGCCGGGCCGCGCTCCCGTCCACTTGCCGATGTGGACATGGGGGACAAAGACGTCCTAGAAGACAAGGGTCCGATCCGCCCACACGATCCAGTCAGCGAGCTCCTCCATCGTCGATCGATGGGCTCCCTCGACCAGTTGCTCCTCGGCTAGGCCCCGCGCGTCGAGGCAGGTGCCGCAGCAGCCCAAGTTCGCCTCGTGATTCAGCAGCCCCCGGATCATGCGATCCACGTGGTAGTAGCCATCCGCGAGCCGCTGGCCGGCAACCGCACAGCCGACGCCGTCGCCGATCAGAAACACCCGCAGCTCAACCTCTGTGCGGGCCGCCAGAGTCGAGGCGACGCGAAGGGCGTTGTACGGGCGCTCGCTCCCGTAGGGCGCGTCATTGATCACGATCAGGGCTTTCACGGCTTCGCCATCGTCGGGCGCGGTAGAGGGGAGCGACGGGCTCCGGTCCCCGGCAGGCCAACCGCCACCCAGAGCCCGGACAAGGCGGTGAGGCCAGCGACCACGGCGATCGTGGCCGCCGGGTCGATTGAGTCGGCGAGCAGGCCCACGGACAGGCCGCCGACTACGTAGCCCATGTCGCGCCAGAAGCGGTAGACGCCAACGGTGGCTGCTCGACCGACCGGAGTAACGGAGTCCGAAATCGCCGCAATCAACGTCGGATAGACAAGCGCAGTACCGGCGCCGAGGATGACCGCGGCAAGAGCCGCCCCCGCGATCGCTCCACCCGAGGCCGAGAGCAGAGCGAGCGCCCCGGCCTGCAGCAGCATCCCGGCGACGATCAAGGGCTTGCGGCCGACGCTGTCGGACCAGTGACCCGTCCAGATCTGTCCGAGGCCCCAGACGGCCGGATAGATCCCGGCGACCAGGCCGATCTGACCGGGGCTGGCGCCATCGGCCGCGAGATAGAGCGGGACCAGTCCCCAGGCGAGGGCGTCGTTCAGGTTGTTGACCAGGCCGGCCTGGGAGCAGGCGCGAAGGCCGGGATTGCGGAAGGAGGTGGTGAGGAAGGCTTCGCGCAGGCGCGGAGCGCCCCGGCCGGCGCCAGTGTGGTGGCGAGCCTGCTCGAGGGCGACATGGGCTCCCGTGTCCCGGACGAAAAGGACGCTGATCGCGAGTGCCGTCAGCGCGACGGCGAAGGCCGCGATAACAAGGACGTCTCGCGCCACGAACTCCGCTGCGAGGAAGCCGCTGGCGGCCGCGGCGAGCGCAACGCCGCCGTAGCCGGCCGCTTCGTTCAGACCCAACGCGAGGCCACGGCGCTTCGGCCCGACCAGGTCGATCTTCATCAACACCGTCATCGACCAGGCCAGGCCCTGGTTGACGCCGAGGAAGAGGTTGGCCGCCACCACCCACCCCCAGCTCGGAGCGACCGCGATCAGCAGCGGCACCGGCAACGCGAGGGACCAGCCGATGATCAGCAGCCGCCGCCGTCCGATCCGATCGGCGAGCGCGCCGGCGGCCAGGTTGGTCAGCGACTTGGCGAGCCCAAAGGCGACGATGAAGGAGAGAACCGCGACCGTGGAGCCGACGGCGAAGTTGTCGGCGCCGATCAGCGGCAGGGTCGAGCGCTCGAGGCCGACCATCGCCCCGACCAGCGCGTTGACCGCGACCAGGAGGGTGAACTGGGCGGCGTTTTCGCCCAGCCCCAGCTCGACGCGTCGCTCGTTCAACTTATCGCGGCGCGAGGCAGGCCCGAGCGGTTCGCGGCCACGATCTCGGCCTGGTGCTCGGGCGCAGGAGGGATGTCCTTGGTCAGCGCCTCGACGAAGGCGTCCTCGGACCGAGGCGGCGAGCACCTCGTTGTTGCGGCGCTCGAATCCGATGCTCGAAGCCGGATGACCGGAGAGGCCGCGGCCGCAGACCGACCCGGCGTAGTGAGCCGGATAGACCAAGAGGTAGTCGGGCAGCGCCAGGAGCCGCTCGTGGAGCGAGCGATACAGGGTGCGCGCCAGCTCCTCGACGCTTTCCTCGCTCGCGGCATGCAGATCGGGACGGCCGACGTCGCCGACCAGCAGCGAGTCGCCGGTGAGGACGAACCAGGGCTCGTCACCGCGGCGGTGATCGGTGACCAGGTAGGCGTGATGCGCCGGTGCGTGTCCGGGGGTGGCGACCACTTCGATCACCGTGTTGCCCAGCTTCACCAGTTCGCCATCCGCGAGCTCGTGGTGGGTGAACTCGGCGCCAGAGCCCTGCGGCATGTATGCGGTCGCCCCGGTGCGCTCGACGAGCTGAGGTAGTCCCGAGACGTGATCCGCCTGAACGTGCGTCTCGATCACGGCGACGATCTTCGAGCCCTGAGACTCCGCGGCGGCGATGTAGTCCTCGACCAGGTCCACGTGGGCATCGACGACCGCGAACTCCCCGGCCGTCTTGCAGCCGAACAGATAGGAGGCGCAGGCGGTTTCGTCGTTCAGGAACTGGCGGAAGTACATTGAGCTTGACATCTTATCAAGAGTTCTATTGAATATAAGAATGACCAAGAGCGATCGCCGAAAGACAGCCCTGTTCGAATCGATCGCGGTGATGGGCAAGGCCTTCGCCAGCCCGCGCCGCCTCGAGCTGCTCGACCTGCTCGCCCAGGGTCCACACACGGTCGACCAACTGGCGAAGGCGAGCAAGCAGTCGGTGGCGAATGCCTCCCAGCACCTGCAGGCCCTGCACGCGGCCGGCTTGGTCACCCGCGAGCGGGACGGCACCAAGGTCCGCTACGAGCTGGCGGGTGAGGACGTGCTCCGCCTCTGGCTCGCGCTGCGAGACACCTCCGCCCAGCGTCTGGCGGAGGTCGAGCGCTCTGCACGTGACTACCTCGGCGAGGAGGTCGAGGGCATCGACCGCGAGGAGCTGCTGAAGCGACTGCGGCGCCGCGACGTTGTCGTCGTCGACGTCCGTCCCCCCGACGAGTTCGAGGCCGGTCACATCGAGGGTGCCCAGTCCATCCCGCTCGCCGAGCTGGAGCAGCACCTCGACGAGCTCCCCAGCGATCGCGAGGTGATCGCCTACTGTCGCGGCCCGTTCTGCGTGATGGCTCACGAGGCCGTTCACCGCCTCCGGGCCGCCGGCCTGCCCGCCCGCCGGCTCGAGGAGGGCTGGCCCGAGTGGCGCCTGGCCGAGTTGGAGGAGGCGGGCGTCGAATGAGCTGGACCGACCGAAACCTGGCGGTTCAGGGCTACTGCATGAGCGCCGAGGAGAGCCACGCCCTTCGCTGGGGACTCCGCTTTCCCACCGCCCTTTGCCTCGGACTCGTCGTCACCGGTCTCGCCCTTCAATCGGCCGTCCTGATCCTCGCGCTCGTTCCAGTCGGCGCGGTCGCCGGCTGGACCCCCCGCCATCCCTTCGACCTGATCTGGAATCACGGCCTCCGCCATCTCAGCGGTGCGCCGGAGCTGCCCCCCAACCCCACGCCCCGCCGCCACGCGTTCAAGCTGGCGACGATCTGGCTGCTGGCGATCGGCCTGCTGTTCACCTTCGGTCAGCCGACCGCCGCGCTGATCCTCGGCGGAATCCTCCTTTCGGTTTGCGGCGTACTAACCGTGACGAACTTCTGCGTGCCGTCGACGCTCCTCGGCATCTGGTGCGTCGACGCGCGTGCCGCCCACCTGCAACCCAACCCATCTAGCCAAGCGAGGAGAAGCAAATGGAAGCGAGCGTCGACACCCACGAGCTCGAGACGAAGGTCAAGGACATGTATCGCCACGTTGCAGAGCAGCCTCAGGGCAAGTACCACTTCGAGCTGGGTCGCCCGCTGGCCGAGCATCTCGGGTATCCGGCCGACATCCTCGATCGCGTCCCCGACGGGGCGTGCGAGTCGTTCGCGGGGGTCGGCTACTTCTTCGATCTCGCCGAGCTCGCCGAGGGCGAGCGGGTGATCGACCTCGGTAGCGGATCGGGGATGGACGTCTTCTTCGCCGCCGAGCAGGTCGGCCCGTCCGGAGCCGTCGCGGGAGTCGATTTCACCGCCGAGCAGCTCGCGAAGGCACGACGGATCGCGAACGAGTCCGGCTATTCCCAGGTCGAGTTCCGCGAGGGGCGCATAGAGGAGCTGCCGGCGGAGTCGGAGAGCTTCGACCACGTGATCTCGAACGGCGTGATCAACCTGGCGCCGGACAAGGGGGCCGTCTTCGCCGAGGCGGCCAGGGTCCTGCGTCCCGGCGGCAGGCTCGCGATCGCCGACATCGTCAGCGAGCAGCAGATGAAGGAGTCGATTGTCTGCGACGCCGATCTCTGGGCCTCATGCATCGGCGGCGCCGCTCAGGTGGACGCCTACCGCGAGGCGATTGAGGGCTCGGGGCTGCGGATCGAGCAGATCCGAGACAACCCCTACGAGTTCATCTCGGACCGGGCCCGCAACGCCAGCGCCAAATACGGGGTCAAGAGCGTCTCGCTCCTGGCCATCAAGCCCTCATGAGTCGGTTCGATGTCGCGATAGTCGGCGGCGGCCCGGCCGGGCTTGCCGCCGCCCTGGTCCTGGGTCGAATGCGACGGCGCGTGCTGTTGCTCGATGCGGACGACCCCGCACATGCCCCGAGCGAGGGCGTGCACGGCCTCTTCGGCCACGACGGCACACCACCGCTCGAGCTGCGCCGGATTGCGAGGGAACAGCTTCGGCCCTACGACAGCGTCACGGTGCGAATGGTTGCGGCCGAAGCAGTACGCAAGGCGCCGGGCGGCTTCAGCGTTCTGGCCGATGGGGAAGAGGACAGCGCCGGTGTTCTGCTGCTCTGCACCGGGGTTCGCTATGAGTTGCCACCGATCGAAGGCGCAGCGGAAGCCTGGGCCCGAGGCGTATTCCATTGCCCGTACTGTCACGGCTGGGAGGTGCGGGACCGGCCTCTGGCCGCTTATGGAGCTGACGCCGCCGGACTCGCGCTTCTGCTGACCTCCCTCAGTGACGACGTCGTCCTGCTCACGAACGGCGACTCGAATCTCGAGTCGGACGACGCCAGCGAGCTCGAGGCGGCCGGCGTCGTGATCCGCGACGATCCGGTGGCCCGCCTCGAGTCGGAGGACGGCAGGCTGGCCAGAATCCGTTTCGCCGACGGATCGAGCGACGATCGCGCCGGACTGTTCTACGCGCCCAGATTCACGCCAAGTCCCGCTGCCGGCCCAGCTCGGCTGCGAGCTCGACGAGAAGGGCTGATGGTCATCGACGACGACGGCCGCACGAGTGTCCCCGGGGTATTCGGCGCCGGCGACGCGACCGTCGGCAAAGCCGCCGTTGTGCTCGCTGCCGCGGCCGGATCCCGGGCGGCGTACGCGATCAACGCAGGGCTGGCGCACGGAACGCTTCCTGGCGGGGGATCGCGAACGAGTTCGGCTCTCCCCGTGATCTCGAACTGGGTGATCGACCTCGCTCCCGACAAGGGAGCCGTACAGACAGGAGAAGGACGATGACTGCCACGACCAACCCGAACAAGGCCTTGGGAGAAGGGCGACTTCACGCACATCGCCGCGACCATGCGAGAGAGCGGAGAGGAGCTCGTCGAGAAGCTGGGCATCACCGATGGACGCAGGTGCTGGATCTCGGCTGCGGAGATGGGACCACCGCGGTGCCGGCGGCTCAGCTGGGGGCCGATGTCCTGGGCGTCGACATCGCCAGCAACCTGGTCGCGGCGGGCAAGGCGCGCGCCGAGGAGCTCGGCCTGACCAACCCCCCTTCCAGGAGGGCGACGCCTCGGACCTGAACGAGCTCGATGACGAGAGCTTCGACCTCGTGATCAGCATCTTCGGGGCGATGTTCGCTCCCAAGCCGTTCGACGTCGCCAAGGAGATGGTCCGAGTGACCCAGCCGGGCAGCAGGATCGTGATGGGGAACTCGATCCCACGACCCCACCCTGGTCGCCCAGATCCTGAAGATCAGCGCCTCCTATGCTCCCCCGCCTCCGGAGGGCTTTGTCAGCCCGTGACCTGGGGCGTGGAGGAGAACGTGATCGAGCGGTTCACCGCCGCCGGACTCCCCAGGACGCGATCTCGTCCGAGAGGGACACCTACGACGTTCAACTACCCCGGTCGCCGTCGGAGCTGGTGACCGCATTCAGGACCTACTACGGGCCGACCATGAACGCGTTCGAGGCGGCGGAGCAAACGGACAGGAGGATGACCTCCACGCCGAGCTGGACGCCCTGTTCAACGAGCAGAACACGAGCACTGACGCGTCACGTCGATCCCCGCGACCTTCCTGCGGGTGACGCTAAAGAAGTAGCAAGAGCGGTGCGTTCGCTTCGCCCGCGTGAAGGTCGGACTGGTCGCCGGTAAGGGGTCGCCGGTAAGGAGCTCCCGGATCGCCCGCGGGGTCGGCAACATAGGCGCCGGTGCCGAAGATCAAATACCTGACCGTGAAGACCTCGCCGCAGCGGTGCTGCCAGGCGAGCAGCGATTCGAGCGGCCGGCGGAGGAGGCGAGCCGTGTTGACGGTGGCGGGAGCTCGCGGGCCGGGCGGGAGCTCGCTCATGTACCGGGCGCGCGATCGCGCAGCCGAGCACGGCGGTAATGAACTCGGCGAAAACCTCGTCGGGAAGGGCGTCAGGATCGGCGGCCCGCTCGAAGGCGAGCCCATTGAGCGCACGCGGCAATCGCAGTGGCCAGCGACCGGCGCGGGGAAGCGGAGCTGAAGCCGAGGCTGCTTGGCGACTCGCTCGAGGGTTTGGCGAGGGCATCGCGGATGCATCGCGTCGCTGGCGAGCTCATCCCTGGAGCTCCGGATTGCGGACGCTCGAGCGACCAGAACTCATAGAAGAGGAGCGGCCAGTCGGGATCGGCTTCGAGGAAGGCGCGGAACTGCGCGGCGCCTCCGACCCGGCGTCGCCCTCGCCCTCCGCCGCGTCGGCGACCGCCGGGATCTCGGCGACCCGGTCTCGACCTGGCGATCGGCGATCGCCAGGAAGAGCTCTCCTTGCCCTCGAAGTTCGAATAGAGCGGCGCCGATTGAGAAGCCGGCATCGGCGGCGATCTCCTCGACCGTCGCCTTGTGGTAGCCGCGCCGGGCGAAGACCCTGGCGCGGCAGCGACCAGTTCCTCGCGGGTCTGCTCTTGGCGCTCCTTGCGGGTGAGGACGGCTGGATCATTTCAGATAGTGTACGTATCCAGATTACGAACGCTATCTGAATGAGGAGACCGATGCCTAGCCGCCGAAGAGCCTGTCCCGCCCGCGACCGAGACCGACGAGTCCGGCGGATCTTCGACAAGCAGGCGCCGAAGTACGACCGCAGCATGGCCCGCTTCGAGCGGCTGCTTTTCCCGGGCAAGCGCGAGTGGGCCTGCTCGCAGGCCCAGGGCGACGTCTGGAGATCGCGGCCGGCACCGCCCGGAACCTGCCCCTTTACCCGACGACGTGTGGGTTACCGGCGTCGAGCTGAGCCCGGAGATGGCCGAGCTAGGACGCAAGCGGGCCGAGGAGCTGGGGCGTCAGATGGACATGCGAGTCGGCGACGCCGAGGCGCTCGATTTCCCCGACGAGTCGTTCGACACCGTCGTCTGCACCTACGGGCTCTGCACGATCCCCGACGACGCTGCTGCGATCCGCGAGGCGAGGCGGGTGTGAGGCCGGGCGGCCGGATGCTGCTCGCCGAGCATGTCCGCAGCCCGAACCCGATCGTCCATGCGATCCAGCGGGTGATCGACCCCCTCGCCCACCGCTTTGGTGGCGATCACCTTCTGCGCGAGCCGCTCGAGCCCCTGGCCGAGGAAAGATTCGAGGTCGAGGAGGTCGAGCGCTCGAAGCGGGCTTTGTCGAACTCGTTGCTGCGACAAACCCGCCTAGCCAGCCGCTCGATCTAACCGCCTGGAGTGGCGTCGTTGCCGCCCAACTGGATCCGGCGCGGGCTGCGCGATCGGCGAAGCCGCCGCCGACGCCGAGGGTCGTGCGCTGCCGCGCTCCCTTTGCCTAATGCCTACGGGCAGGGAGGCCGATCCCCTGCCCGTATCCCACCGGATCGCGCCTGATCCGATCCGGACGGGCTTCCGTGGCGACGGACCCGGAACCGCTCCACAAGGCCGGAAACCCAACCCCCGACCCCGCCCCCGGGAATGGTTTAGGAGGGAGTCGCTCTATCCAGCTGAGCTATCGGGGCTGACGATGATTATTGCTTGCATCGCCTGAACTCAGAGGCCGGCTCTCGAATCCCCGACAAGCGAGAGGGCGACATCGCCCGCCCCTCTCGCTGAATTCGCTTCGAGCTCTGGAGGCTCGTTTTTCAGCTCGCTCGGGCTAGCCGACGGTGCACGCCTGCGTGGCGTTGACCGTGTCGGGCGCCTCGCCGGTGCCGCTGTAGGCGAACACGCCCCTGATGTTCCGAGGTCTTGTTCGCGTCGTGGCACCGAGCGCTGACGTAGTTCCCGCGCTGGACGCTTGTGAAGTCGTCCAGCGGCAGCGGCGCGGTGTCGATGTTCGGCACCGTGAGCTTCTTCCCGAAGTCGGTCACGCCGGCGTTCGTCATCGTGCCCTTCAGGGTGAGGCTCGTGTTACCCGAGGTGTTGTTGCCCGGGTTGGCGCAGTTGGCCGTCCCGTTGACCGCCAGGGTCACCCTGGTGAACAGCACGATCGTCGGGTTGCCGCTCGAGGTCTTCCTGCGTTGAAGGCCACGACGCAGCCCGGGAAGTTCGACGCCGGAGCGGTCGAGGCCCCCGCTGCCCGTGCCGCACAGATGCGTTCTTGGACGCTCCGGCGTTCGGGCCGCAGGCAGCTAGGCCTGCTTCAGCGTCGTTCCGCTCGTGAACGTCCCCGCGCACTGCGGGACCCCAGCGGGTTGAACTTGAAGTCGTTGTCGAAAAGACCGTCACCGTCTTCGCGAACCCGCCGTGGGCCTTGTCGCCGGGGTGTGTGTAGTTCGTGTGCGTGTGAACGAAGAGCTCCCGCCTTGTACGTCGTCTTCGGGAGCTTGCTCGGCGTGAACTTGGTACCGCGACGTCGAGACGTTGTTCGCGAGTGCCGTCGCCGCACCGGCCACGAGCAATGCCGCGGCCCCGATCAACGCGATCCGCGCTCCATGGCGCCTGTGAATGCGCATTCTGTCCCTCCTCGTCGCGTCGGGCGGCTTGGCCGCCCCTGTACCCACGGCGCGCGACTGTAGCGCCGGAAAATGGGCGCATGCGCCGGTTCTCCCTGACCGGGGCGCGAAGCCCAGCCGACCCTGGAAGGCTAGGCGCGCTCGCCCTCCAGGCCCTGTTCCTCGATGGCGCCGGAGCGCTCGGGTCGCAGCATCACGAGAGCCGCCGCGGCGCCGACGAGACAGAAGACCGCCCCGACTCCGAACTGGAACTGGAAGCCGTCGGTCAGGGCGGTTGCGGCGGAAGCGCCCGAGGCGAGCGCGGCGTGTGTATGGGACGCCGCGATCGTTGAGAGCACGGCGAGGCCCAGGGCAGCTCCAACGAACCTCGAGGTGTTGAGGACGCCCGAGGCGAGCCCGCTCGTTGCCGCGGGCACTCCCTGGACGGCGACGATCGTCGCGGGCACGAGGGAGAGCCCGAGCCCGAAGGCGCCCAGCATCCCGCCGGGAAGCACCTGAGCGACGTAGGTCCCTCCCGGGTGGAGCCCGGTGAGGAGCACCTCCCGGCGGTCGCGGACAGCATTCCGGCGGCCAGCACCATTCGGGCGCCGACCCGGCGAGTCAGGCGCGGCGCGAGGGTCGCGCCGAGGCCGACCCCGAGCGTCATCGGCACGAATGCGAGCCCCGTCTCCAGCGCGCTGAAGTGGAGGGTTCCCTGCATGTAGAGCGACTGGAAGAACCAGAACCCGAAGATCGCCGCATAAGAGGAGGAAGATCACGACGTTCGCGGCTCGTAGCGTTCGCAACCGAAACACGCTGAGCGGCATCAACGGCTCTCGGGCCACGCGCCCCTCGTAAAGGGCAAAGAACAGCAGCGACACCCCGGCGACGAGCGGCGCAAGCGCCCCGGGCGAGCCCCAGCTGAGCCGGTCGGTGGTCACGATGCCGTACGTGACAGCGGTCATGCCGAGCGTGACCAGCACCGCGCCCAGCAGATAGAAGTGCCGGTTATCCGTCGCTCCCGGCCCTCGGGAACGACGCCCCGGCTGAGCGCAACGACGACCGCCCCGAGGGGCACGTTGATGAGGAAGATCGCGGGCCAGCTGAAGGCCTCGGTGAGCACGCCGCCGAGCAGCACGCCGGACGTGGCCCCGATCGCACCGATCGCACCCCACGCGCCCAGGGCGCGATTCCGCGGCGCTCCCTCGTCGAAGGAGGTGGTGATGATCGCCAGCGTGGCGGGCGAGATGACCGCGCCGCCGATTCCCTGAACGGCGCGGGCGCCGACCAGCGTCTCCGGTGACGAGGCGACGGCGCACAGCAGCGAGGCCCCCGAGAAGAGCAGGAGCCCGGTCACGAACATGCGGCGCCGGCCGAGGAGGTCGGCTGCCCGCCCGCCTAACAGGAGAAAGCCCGCAAAGGTGAGCGTGTAGGCGTTCAATACCCACTGCAACCCGTTGCTGGAGAAGCCCAGCGAATCCTTGATCGAGGGCAGCGCTACGTTGACGATCGAAACATCGAGGATGACCATGAACTGGCCGAGACAGACGACCAGGAGCAGCGCGTTCGTTGCGTCGCAGCACATCCGCGAGGCGGTGACGGGGTTCAACCCCGCCCCGCGACGTCCAGGATGTAGGCGGCCTGAACCACTGCGGCCCGGGGCGATGCGCTCTCCGCGGCGGATCCGTGCCGCCGGTCGGGATCATCGTCTCGGTGCTCTTGCGTGCGTCCATTTGCCCGTCCTTCGACCTATTCGATAGTACGAAGAGCATCGTACCAAAAGTTCGATGATCGCCGTATAATGATTCTTACATGAGCGTCGACCGATCACCCTGCACCATCCGGCTCGAACGGAGTTCGAGCTTCCTGCATGCACGCCCTGAGCGACCCGCAGCGCCTCCAGATCGTCCGCGAGTTGGCGGGTGCCGCCGCTGCGCTGCCCTGTGGCGCGATCGAGCTCGGCGTCGCTAAGTCGACGATGACCCACCATTTTCGCGTCCTGCGCGAGTCCGGCGTGATCCGGCAGGAGCGGGGCCGGGACGACCAGGCTGACCTCCCTGCGTCGCGAGGATCTCGACGCGCGCTTTCCGGGACTGCTCGACGCCGTGCTCTCGTCGGCAGACCTGCCCGCCCCGGCGGTCGCGGCTTAGCCGATGGCGCTGTTCACCCGCCGAGGCCCGCGATCGAGGTGCTCCCGGTCGAGGGCCACGAGGAGCTGGCTCTCGTCGACGAAGACGACGCCGAGCCTGGTCGACGTCCTGGCGATGGAGGCCTTCGACCACGTCGAGCTCGAGGAGCTCCCGGCGAGTAGGCCGACGCGCTCGAATCGGGCCTGTTCGCCCTCACGGTCTGGAAGCCGCGGCCGAGCAGACGTCGCCGCAGCGCGGTGGGCGGCCCGGATCGGCTACATGGCGCGGGTGGCCGAGTGGCAGCGGCTGCCCGAGGCGCGAAAGCCGAGCGGCTGGATGATCGCGGGCCTTCGCAGCGCGGTGGAGGAGAGCGTCGCCGAAGAGCTGAACGACGCCGACGGCGGGAAGTCCCTCTATCACGCGCTCGGTGAAGTGGCCGCCTTCTTCGTCCTGCGTGAGCCGCTCGACGTCCCCCATGACGCCGAGGAGGGACTGAAGCCGATGTGGACGATCCCCGGCATGGGAGGCGACTTCCGTGCCCTGCTTCGCGACAAGACGCTCGCGATGGCGCTTGGCCTCGTCGACCCGCGCTATCAGGATCCCGCCGACTCGATCGATGCGGCCAGCTTCGAGGACCTCGAGTGGGTCTGGAAGTACGGCTTCCTGTTGCGATCCTTCGAGGAGTTCTTCCGGGAGGAGTGAGAGAGCCGATCCCGCCGGGGGCCTCGCGCGACCTAGTCGTAGAGGCTCTCGGCGGCGATCTGGCGCAGGGTCCGGTCCCAGAGCCGGATCTCGAGGTAGAGCTCGTCGCCGAAG
The DNA here is from genome assembly GCA_963833375.1 of uncultured Solirubrobacterales bacterium. Taxonomy (GTDB): domain Bacteria; phylum Actinomycetota; class Thermoleophilia; order Solirubrobacterales; family 70-9; genus DASUPK01. Next base: position 10,343 of record CAWHXR010000008.1, on the reverse strand, counting down.
CCGCGCACCGCGTCGACCGCGACCAGCGTGAAGCGGCCCTCCTGGACGGCGGCCTGGTCGAGCACCTCGTCGTCGAGCTCAGCCGTCGCCGGCGACCGCCCCGCGCACCATCGGCAGGCCCCAGATCAAGGTGACGTCGCCGCCCCGCTCCCCTCCGCCCGCCAGGCGCCGATCACGTCGTCGGAGAGGTCGATCTTCCATTCCGGGTTGTCCTCGGCGGTGACGTCCGTGAAGTCGGCCTTGGCGCGAAGCTCGCCCGGCTCGCCGTCGGCCGGGCGCTCGAACGAGACCCAGCCGAAGTACTCGACCGGGCACCGCGCCCGCCGTCCTCGCTCACCGTCTCGGCCTCCTCGGCCTCGCACGCCGGAGCCGGTCGCCGGGACGTAGACCCGCCCGCCCCAGGTCCGCTCGGGAAACCACCGGAGCGTCTCGGGGTCGAGCGGCGCGCCGGCCTCCTCTCGCAGCGGCTCGCAGGCCTTGGCGAACTCCTCCGCGCCAGCCGCTCCTCCCAGCGCCCGTAGGGCTTTCCCTCCTGGGGGGAGTCGGCGATGAAGCGCGGGAAGGGCCGCGGCAGCGGGGGGCATCGCCGGCAGCCTAGCTAGGCGGCCGATCGCCACGCGCCTCGCGCAGGTCGGCGGCCGCCCGCTCGGGCGGGTAGACGTTGATCTCGACCCCGGTGCCGAGCTCGAAGCCCGCGCGGATCGTCAGCCGCGGGACGAGGTCGACGTGCCAGCAGAACTCGTCGGCGCCGCGCGGCGCGGTGCGCACCCAGAGGTTGAGCTGCGGCGGCGCGCCGAACGCGCCGGCGAGCGCGCGCAGCGCGGTCGCGGATCATCGCCGTCCCGGTCTCGCCGTCGTCGCTCGAACCGCGGCGCCGGGCGCCGCGGGATCACCCGCAGCTCGAACGGCGAGCGCGACGCCCACGGGCAGATCAGCAGCGCCTCGTCGTCGATCGCGACCAGGCGCTCGCGGCGGCGCACCTCCTCGGTGGCGACGTCGCCGAGCAGGTGCGCCGCCCATCGTCCGCTCGTGGTAGGCGGCGGCGCGCTCGCGCTCGCGGGCGATCGCCGCCGGGACGAAGCCGCAGCGCGTAGAGCTGGGCGTGCGAGTGCTCGAGCGAGGCGCCCGCGTCGGGGCCCTCGTTGACGATCAGGTGCACGTAGGCGGCGTCGTCGGCGTGGGCCCGCATCCGCTCGCGCCAGGCCGCCGACCGCGCCTGCGAAGCGCGCCTCGTCGAGCTCGGAGAGCGAGGTCGCGTGCTCGGGGGCAGTGGACGATCACCTCGTGGGCGCCGGTCGCCGGCTGCGAGCGCGAACAGGTCGGGCTCGCCGCCGCGGGTCGAGGCGCCGAGCGGATCGATCGAGCTGGCGATGCCCGATTCGATCGGCGCGCCGCGTCGCTCGGCCGCCGGCTGGCCGCTCGGCGCCGTCGGCGCCGAGCACCGGATAGAGGTTGGGGACCGAGCGGGCGCGTCCAGCCCGGGCGAGTCGGGCGCGCCGCCGCCGGGCGGTCGGCCCAGACCTCGGGCGGGGTGCGGTCCTCGCGGCCCTCGCAGAACGGGCAGCCGCTCGGCGGCGTCCGGGCTGCGCCTCGGCCGGCGCGCGGGTCGAAGGCGTCGGGGCGCTCGGCGCGGCCCGGCGCGAGGATCGCCCGCAGGCCGGTGAGCTGGTCGATGCGGACCTCGGGGCGCTCACGCGATCGGGCCGCGGAGCGGCGCGCTGTCCGCGCCCGGGGCGGGACGCTCGGATCCGGGCGCGTCGCTCGAAGCCAGGAACGGCTTGATCAGGTCGAGCGGCAGCGGGAAGATGATCGTCGAGTTCTTGTTGACCCCGATCTCGAGCAGCGTCTGCAGGTAGCGGAGCTGGAGGGTCGCCGGGTTCAGGCTGATGATGTTGGCCGCCTGGGAGAGCTTCTCGGCCGCCTGGAACTCGCCGTCGGCGGCGATGATCTTCGCCCGCCGCTCGCGCTCGGCCTCGGCCTGGCGGGCGATCGCCCGCTGCATGTCGGCGGGCAGCTCGACGTCCTTGACCTCGACCGTCGATGACCTTGACGCCCCAGGGCTCGGTCTGCTCGTCGATGATCTGCTGCAGCTCGACGTTGAGCCGCTCGCGCTCGGAGAGCAGCGCGTCGAGCTCGGCCTTGCCGAGCACCGAGCGCAGCGTCGTCTGCGCGATCTGCGAGGTGGCGAGGAGGAAGTTCTCGACCTCGGTGACCGCCTTGTTCGGGTCGATGACCCGGAAGTAGGCGACCGCGTTGACGCGCACGGTGACGTTGTCCTTGGTGATCACCTCCTGCGGCGGCACGTTCAGGGTGACCGTCCGCAGGTCGATCCGGACCATCCGGTCGATGAACGGGATCAGGCAGGATCAGGCCCGGGCCCTTCTGGGCGATCAGCCGGCCGAGCCGGAAGATGACGCCGCGCTCGTACTCGCGCAGGATCCTGATCGCCGCGACGCGAGGATCGACCACGATGAATGACCAGGACGACTACCGCGATGACGACGCCCACTGGCGCTCTGTCACGTGACGGCTCGCTTGCTCGGCCGCTCGGCGGCGACCTCGGCCTCGAGCGGCCGCACGTCGGAGCGTCAACCCCTCCACCGCCTCGACCCGCACTCTAGCTGCCGCGCTCGCAGCACCCGCTGGTCCTCCGTCGGTCCGCGTCGTCGGCGAGCCGCGCCCGCCACAGGGCGCCCGTCGACGAAGACCTGGCCGACCGGGGTCAGCGGCTACGCGCACCTCGCCGACGGCGCCGACCATCTCCTCCCAGCCCGGTGTGCTCCGGCGCGCGGCGCGCCTGCGACCGCCTTCGTCGACCGCGAACGCCAGCAGGCCGCCGAGCAGCACCGCGACCGCGATCACGACCGGCGCCGAGACCTCGAAGGCGCTCGAGTCGGTGTCGTAACAGCAGCAGGCCCGAGGCGGCGAGCGCGACCACCCCCGACGCGCCGAGGATCCCGTGGGTGGGCAGGTGCGCCTCGGCGATGATCATCGCGATCCCGACCACCAGCAGGGCGATCCCGCCGCGGTCACCGGCAGCTGGGCGCGTCCCGTAGAGGCCGAGCAGCAGCGAGATCGACGCCGATCGTCCCGGGCACGATCAGCCCCGGGCTGAACAGCTCGATCCCGATCCCGACCAGCCCGAGCAGGATCAGCAGGTAGGCGACGGTCGGGTTGACCAGGATCTCCAGCAGCTGGTACTGGAGGGGCATGTCGTGCTCGTCGATCTGCAGGCCGGCGGTGTGCAGCGTCTGGCGCCTTCGGGCCCTTGACCTGGAAGCCGTCGAGCTGCGTGAGCAGGTCTCCTGGCTCGGCGGCGACCAGGTCGATCAGCGCTCGCCGTCTAGCGCCTCGTCGGCGGTGAAGTTCGTCGCCTCGGTGACCATCTAGCTGGGCGAGCTTCGCCGTCGCGCCCGTGGCTCCGCGGCCAGCGCGCGCATCGAACGCGGCGGCGTCGTTCTTGATCTTGCGCGCCGAGCGTGCCGCCGCTGTCCCCGCCGGTCCGATCGGATCGGCGTCGCCGAGCCGATGTTGGTCTGCGGTGCCATCGCGGCGACGTCGCGCGGCCTCGGTGATGAAGGCGCCGGCCGAGGCGGCGCGGGCGTTGTTCGGGGACACGTAGACGACCACCGGCATCGGCGCGCGAGCCCATGTCCTCGACGATCGAGCGCATCGAGTCTCGAGGCCGCCGGGCGTGTCGAGGCGGATGATCGCCAGCTTCGCGTCCTCGTCGGCGGCGTCGTCGAGGGCGCGCGAGATCCACTTCTCGGTCGCCGGGTCGATCGTCGCCTGGAGCTGGATCGAGTAGGCGATCCGCTCGAGTGCCCGAGGACGCCGGCGGCCGAGCCGCCGGCGCGATCCAGCGCGGCGCCGGCGAGGGCGAGCGCCGTGCAGATCCAGATCCGGAGCCGCGAGCGCCCATGCCCCAATTATCGCTCCGCGCCGCCTCGGCGCGGCGCGCGCTGACGCTCGCGCTACCGCGCGTAGCGCCGATGTCCGCGGCCAGCGTCGGCCTGCTCGGTGTACTGGCCCTGCTCGACGTAGACGCGCTCGCCGCTCGGAGTCGTAGAAGGCGGTCGCCGGGATAGCCGCGGCGCGCTCGATAGGCGTCGTCGATCTCCTGGTCGGGGTCGGTGAGCTCGGGTACGGGACCGGGAGCTCGTCGAGGAAGGTCTTGGCGGCGGCGTCGAGTCCTTCGCGTTGACGCCGATGAAGGCGACCTGCGTCGCCGCGCTTGGCCGACACCTGCTGGAACCAGGGCAACTCGATCCGGCACGGCCCGCACCAGGACGCCCAGACTTGTTGACCACCGCCGGATGGCCGCGGACCGCGGCAAGCGCGCTCGAACGCGTCTGGCCGCCCGGGCAGGAGCGATCGGCCGTGGGCGTAGAGCTGCGCCAGCGGCGGCGGGGCGCCGGCGAGCGCCTGGCGCGTAGTCGGGCGCCCTGCGCCGTCGGGTCGCCCGCGCCCGGACTCCGCCGCACGCCGCCGCACGCGACGAGCGCCAGACGACGGCCGACCGACCGCGCAGGCAGGCGCCCGCGGCGTGCGAATGGCGATATCTTGCCCGTGGCGCGATTCGCCGCATTTCGCTCGCGCGCGTGGTTTAATAGGGCCCGGTCCACGCAGTTCTGGACCGCGGGGGAACCGCCGACTCGGCACGAGGGGAACCAACCGGCGCCGGCGCGCGCCTCTTGCGAGCTTACTTCGCTCGCCCGCCGCCATCCGGGAGCGCGGGCGCTCGACAACTTCTCTGCCATGGCCAAACCACTCGAAGTCGCCGCGAGCGCGGCCGGCCGAGCCGAGCGAGCCCAACTCGATCGGGTGCGCGAGTTCACGCGCGAGCCGATCCTGCTCGAGGGCGAGACGCTCGACGACCTCGCCCCCGGGACGCGCCCGCCGCCGCGCGGTCGACGCGGCCGCTCGCCGAGCTCGACGCCGGCGCCGAGACGCCCTCGGCCGAGTGGCGCGGCGACTACTCGCTGCTGCTCGGGCTCGAGCGCCTGCTCGACGACGAGCCGCCGAAGCTGCTCGACGGCGCCGAGCTCAACGAGCACCAGGTCGACGCGCTCTCCGGCACCCTGGCGGCGATCGTCACCGAGCTCGAGGACTCGGTCGCCGCGGAGACGCGCCGAACGGCGCGCCAACGGCGCCGCGCCGCCGGCGACGGCGAGCCGGCGGCCAACGGACGGAGACGGCGAACGGCGACGGCGAGCGTCGCCGAGGAGGACGACGACGCTCGCGCCCGGACGAGGAGCCCCAGGACTGGGAGGAGCCCGAGCCGAGGAGGACGTCGTCGCCGAGGCGCCCGAGGATCCCGGGCGCCAGCCGCCGCTTCTGGTTCGAGCACGCGACCGGCGCCGGCAAGACCGTCGCCGCGGTCGGCTTCATCGAGGCGCTCGCGCACCGGCGGCGTCCTGATCCTCACCCACCGCCGCAACCTGGTCGACCAGTTCATCGGCGAGATCTCCGACCGCGGCTACAAGGACCGGCTCTCGCCGCCGCTGCTCGACGGCGCCGACCACCCCTACGGCCCGGTCACCGTCGAGACCTACCAGTGGTTCGTGCGCAACGCCGGCCGCGTCTCCGACGCCTACTCGATCGTGATCTGCGACGAGGCGCACACCGCGCTCGGCGAGAAGACCAGCGCCTGCATCCGCAACTGGCCCGGCCCGGTGTTCATCGGGATGACCGCGACCGGCGCGCTGATCGCCCGCCACGTCGCCGACCTGTTCCCGACCCAGACCTCGCGCTTCGACCTCGCCCAGGCGGCGCGCCGCGGCGTGATCGCGCCGCTGCGCTGCATCCGCATCCCGCCCGGGCCCCGGGGTGCGGACGATCGCCAAGGTGCCGCTGCGCCGCGGCGAGGTGGACCAGGACTTCGACCAGGAGGAGCTCGCCGAGCTGCTCGACCAGGAGCCCTTCAACGTCGCCGTCGCCGACCTCTACCAGTCGCGCTTCCGCAGGATCCCCGGGGTCGTCTACACGGCCGGCGTCCGGCACGCCAACAACGTCGCCGCGGCCTTCCGCGCCGTCGGCATCAACGCCCAGGCCGTCTCCGGCGAGACGCCGAAGCGCGAGCTGGCCGAGATCCTCGCCGCGTTCGAGCGCGGCGAGGTCGACGTGCTCTGCAACGCGATGCTGCTCGCCGAGGGCTGGAACTCGCCCCGGGCGACGATCTGCATGCACCTGGCCCCGACCGCCTCGCGGCGCGTCTACCAGCAGCGCGTCGGCCGGGTCACCCGCCGAACCCCGGCAAGGAGGCCGGCCTGGTGATCGACCTCGTCCACCCGGCGACCACCAGCGACGAGACGATCGTCACCCTGCACAGCCTGCTCGACCGCGACGTCTACCGCGGCGGCGCGATCGTCGTCGGCCCGGTGCGCCGCGGCCGCGGCCGGCGGGTGCGGGTCGAGCGCCGGGTGGTCCCCGTGTCGGCCGATCCCGAGCGGCGCCTCGCGGTGCTCGAGCGCGAGCTGTGGCGGATCGCGGTCGAGAACCTCAACTACTCCGAGCAGCACGCCTGGGCGGCGCTCGCCGGCGCCCGCGTGACCGCCAACAACTGGCGCCGCGCGAAGGCGATGATCCAGCACGACCAGGCCAAGGAGCTGCGCCGCCGCTTCCTGCTCACCTGCGTGCAGCGAAACCGCAACCACCAGCTCCGGCTGAAGGCGCTCGGCCGAGGTCGCCGCCCTGCGCGACGCCGACGCCGTTCGACGACGCGGTCGACGTGGTCGCGACCTGGCCGCGCGACGAGCGCCGCGCCGGCGCCAAGGTGCTGCTCCAGGCGCTCGCCGAGAGGCGGATCGGCCGCCGCGACCAGGCGCAGGCCTGGGTCTGGCGCCTGGCCGAGGCATCACCCGCGAGCTGCACGAGGAGTACGCGGTCCAGCGCTGGCCCGAGACCAAGCGCCTGCTGGGGCTGTTCGTCAACTCCTCCGGCCGCGCCCACGGGCGCAACGCCCGCCGGATCGTCCACGCCGCCCGCCAGCAGGACCGCCGCCTCGCGATCGCGCTGCTCGCCGCCGTCGTCGCCCACACGCCGGAGGCCGAGGAGGTGCTGCGCGGCGCCCGGATGCGGATGGCCCGCAAGCCCTCGGCGGTCGCCCGCGAGCTGTTCGCAACTTCCCGAAGTCCGGCGGCAAGCGCCGCCGACGGCGCTCGAAGGGCGGATCCAGCACAACGGCGGCGCGATCAGCCGAGCAGCGCAGGAAACGGCGGCACGAGCCGAGCAGCGCGCCCCGACACTCCCGACGAGTGCGATTAGTCGCGCAGGACTCAGGTCCGACGCGACGCGGCCGTCGCAGCGACCTGCGTACCCAGCCTCAGCGACTACTCGAGGCCGGGCAGCTGGACCTCCCCGCGCCGAGGCTGAGCCGCTCGCCGTCGTCGGTCGACGACGCGCGAGGTTCCCGCGCTCGTCGATTCCCTCGGCAACGCCGCTCGCCCGTCCGCCGTTCGTCCCCCGGCGCCCTCCAGCTGATCCGGCGCCCGCGCGAGCGCGTCGCGCTCGGTGAACTCGGCCACGCACCCGGTCGGCGGCGGCGTCCACCCAGCCTCGCAAGCCGCTCGCAAACCGCGGCCAGAGCGCCCTCGGCCCCGACCCCGTGCCCAACCGAGGTCGCCGGCCGGCGCAGGTCATCCGGCAAACTCGTCGGGCTCGATCGCCAGGTTGAGGCCGATCCCGATCACCGCCCATGCGGGCGGCCGCGCCTCGATCAGCACCCCGGCGAGCTTGCGCCCCCTCGATCCAGACGTCGTTCGGCCACTTGACGCGGCACTCGAGCGGCGCCAGCGACTCGACCGCCTCGCAGACCGCCAGCGGAACGGCGAGCGGGAGGAGGGCGTGCTCGAGCTCCAGCGGGCGCCAGGATCGCCGAGCACAGCAGCGCCTTGCCGGCGGGGGCGCTCCAGCGCCCGCCCGCGCCGGCCTCGGCCCGCGGTCTGGGCGTCCGCGGTGACGACCGTCCGCCGGGCGCTCCCTCGAGCGCGAGCTCGCGGGCGCACGTCGTTGGTGGAGTCGGTGCTCCGCAGAGTGACGGCGCGGGCTGCCGAAGGCGGTCACGTCCGGCGCGGAGGATGACCTCGTCGCCCGGGCCCGAGGTCCAGCGCCTCGCGCCGCGCTGCCGCGGTTGACGGCCAGCGCGAGGCTGCCGGTGGGATCCTCGTAGAGGATCAGCTCGCCGGGCGCGACGTCGGCGAAGGTGAGCGTGAAGCGCGGCCTCGTGCTCGGACGCCGAGGCCTCCACGCCGAGCGGCCGCCCGAGCCGCAGCCCGTTCGCGGCAGGTGGCGTCGGCCAGGTCGAGGGCGACGTTGCCGTACCGGTCGACCGAGACCACCGTGGGCACGACGCGTCCGCGCTCGATCGCAGGCTCGCTCGGCGACGAGCTCGGACCAGCGAGCCGGCGTCGATCTCCTCGCCCGCCTCCGCGAAGCCGGCTCCCCGGGCGAGGTGGGCGGCGACCGGCGCGAACACGTCGCGGCCGTGGAAGGTCGCCGAGATCGGCTCCAGCCGAAACGGCGAGAGCGAGACGTCCACCGCCTCGACCGCCCCGCCGAAGCGCTCGATCGCCGGCCAGAGCAGGCCGTTGTCGGGCCCGACCAGCACCCGGTCGCCTCGCGCCACCCGGACCGCCACCGCCGCGCCGCGACGTGCCCACCCCGGGATCGACCACCGCCAGGTGCACGCCGGCGGGCGCGAACGGCAGCGCGCGGCGAGCACCGTCGGCCCCCTCGCGCGATCGCGTGGCGGGGGATCCCGTGGGTGAGGTCGATCAGGTTGGCCTCGGGCGCGATCCGCGCGATCACCGCACGGCAGACCCCCGCGAACTCGTCCTCGTACCCGTAGTCGGAGAGGAAGGTGATCGGCACGCCGCCACGCTCTGAGCCTAGCCGGCGTCCAGGCGAGCGGCACGGGCGCGGCCGATCAGATATCCCTGGGCGTAGTCGACGCTCGTACTCGGCAGCAGGCTCATGGTCGCCTCGTCCTCGATTCCCTCCGCCACCGTGAGCACGCCCAGCTCCCGCGCGATTGCGACGATTCCCCTGACCATCGCCTGATCCTCGTGGCTCGCAGCGAGCCCGGTGACGAAGCTCGTGTCGATCTTCAGGTAGCCGACCGGCAGCCGCCGCAGATAGGTCAGCGACCCGAACCCGGTGCCGAAGTCGTCGAGCGCGAACCGGCAGCCGAGCCGAGTCAGGCGATCGGCGAACTCGCGCGCCGCGTCCAGGTGCTCGATCGCCGCCGTCTCGGTGATCTCGAAGATCAGGTTCTCCGCGCGGACCCCGGAGCCGCGATGGTCGGTCTCGAGCTCGGCCGCCAGCTCCGGATCGCCGATCGAGCGCGCCGGACAGGTTCACCTCGGCCGCCGGCCCCGGCGTGCCAGCTCGACGCCCTGCGGCGACCATCCATCGGTCCACCACCCCGATCAGCCCGCAGCGCTCGACGTCCGGCAGGAACTCGGCCGGGCCGATGACCTCGCCGTCGGGTCCGCGCTGCCCCGCAGCCGCACCAGCAGCTCCTCCTGGGCCACGGTCCCTCGGCGCTGGTCGAGGATCGGCTGCGTATACGCCGAGCAGGTGACTCGTCGGTCAGGAGGCCCCGCAGGCGCTGCTCCGTCTCCTTGCGCTCGGTGATGTCGAACGCGACCGCGAACCACGCTTCGCCGTCGGAGCGCATGCTCCAGCGCAGCCAGCGCCATTCGCCTCCCGGGCGCGGCAGCGGTTCTCGAAGTGGACCACGCCCGACCCATTCCGTGCGACCTCGGCCGTCTGGGCCATGGTTCGGTCGCTGTCTGCGGGATGGACGAAGTCCACGATCGGACGCGACGATAGCTCCTCGCCCGTCCAGCCGAGCACCCGCTCCCAGTCCCCGTTCAACGAGGTGAAGTAGCCGTTCGCGTCGGCCGTGCACAGCAGGTCGCGCTCGAAGTCGAACCCCACGCCGACGTCCCGATCCTCGTTCATGGTCCACTCGGCGCCCATCGTCATCCCATCGCTCGGGCCGGAGACGTATCCGGCCCTGCGAGCCTACGGGCGAGGCCCGCCGACTGTCAACCGGGCGGATCGGCGCGCGGCGCAGCCCGCTGTCCCGGCGCGCGTCGGCGAGGAGCGCCTCGACGAGCCCGTCGACGTCGTGGCGCTCGGCCTCCACCTTGACCTCGAGCCCGGCCTCGCGGGCGGTCTGGCGCGGTCACCGGCCCGATCGACGACCACCCGGGCTCGGCCGGTACTCGCCCGCCGAGCGCCCCGACGAAGTTCCTGCACCGTCGACGACGACGTGAAGGTGATGTAGTCGGCGTCCTGCGCCGCCTCGATCGCCTCGGGGTCGGGGTCCTCGGAGA
>CAWHXR010000007.1:0-449574 GCA_963833375.1 uncultured Solirubrobacterales bacterium | reverse complement strand
ACTCCGGTCGCGCTCGAATCAGGTCTCGGAGCCTGACCCGGGCGGCCTCAGCCGCCGACGGAGCCCGCGTGCCGTACGGCCGTCCGCGATCGCATCGGGCATTGAGGGGTGCAGCGGAGAAGGGCCCCCAGTAGCGGGCCCTTTCCGCTCGCAGCTCTCCGGCGATCGCTTAGAGGTGATCGCTGTCGAACCGGTGGCACGCCCAGTAGTCGAGGCCGAATGTCGGGCCGAGGTACGTGTACTCGTAGGTGGGCGGGTCGGTCGGGCAGGGCTGGCCGTGGAAGATGTCGCCCCGGACATTGAGCTCGTTGCCGAGGAAGGTCTCACCAGTCGCATCGAAGACCGCCAGTTTCAGTGTCCTCGCCTCGCCGCTGAACAGGCGCTCGAGGCCACCCGGCCGAGACAATGCAGCTCGTCGGTGACGGGTAGCGGAGCGATGCAGGTCCAGCCTGCCTTCTCGAGCTTGCTGGTCGTGACCGCACCCGCGGACCCCGCGAGCTCGCCAGGCCGCCGCCGTCAGCAGGCCGGCGAACATGCCCAGGATCGCGGCGGCGCGACGCGTGGACGGCTTCGCTTTGCTGGTCGTGATCTCACCCATTTGGAGCCTCCTTGCTGTTGCTTGCGCGGCGCCGTCGCCGACGGCCGCTGTCGGATCTGACACGGCGACGAGCCTTTCGCTCGCCCGTGTCGCCAGCGTGAGGCCCGCGTGATCCCTGCGTGAGAGCTGGATACAGGCGTGCAGCGGGACTAGTATCGGCAAGGACTTCAATCAAGGAAGGGAGGAAGTCATGCCTCGATATCTGATCGAGCGCGACTACGGCCCGGCGGAGCAGGAGGCCATGCAGAACATCGGCATCCGCTCGAAGGAAGCAGCCGAAGAGCTCGCGGACGTGACCTGGGAGCACAGCCATGTGGTCAGCGACGACACGGGCTTCAAGAGCTATTGCGTCTATGAGGCGCCGAGCGAGGAACGGGTGCGCGAGCACGGAGATATGGTCCGCAACCACACGATCGTTCGGATCTACGAGATCGCCGGCGACGTGACGCCGGCGGATTTCACAACCTAGGCAAGCGCGCGGCGCGCGTCATCGATGTGGGTGAACGCCGCGTAGTCGATGGCGCGCTTCAGCTCTACCTCCCGCCGCCGGCTCTCGTCGTCCTCGGGAAGCAACTCGAGCGCCTGGTTGTACAGCGCCACCGCCTCCGCCTTGGCCCATCCGTGCCCCGCCAGCTCGGCTGCCGAGAGCAGGTAGGCGACGGCCCGTTCCGAGTCGCCTGCCTCGCGCCAGTGGTGGGCGAGGATCGCAGCGGCGTCGGCTCCGGAGCCGGCCTCCTCCTCGAGGAACCTGGCCACGATCGCGTGGCGCTCACGGCGGGCGGCGTGCGGCAATGTCGCGTAGGCCACGTCCCTGATCAGCTCATGCTTGAACGAGAACTCCTCGTCGCCCTGCATCCGCGAGGCACGGCGTCGCCGGATCAGCTCGCGAAACTCGAGATCCTCGAGAGCCGGCATCACGGGGAGCTCGTCTTCGGCGAGGCGCTCCACCGCCCCTCGCCAGAATGTGTTCCCAACCACGGATGCGTCGAGCAATAGGCGTCGCTCATCGGGCGGAAGTGCGTCGAGGCGCGCGGAGATCGTCGCCCTGATCGCCACCGGCAGCTCCTGCGCCGGGCCCGTGGCGCCCTCGGCCATCGCCGCCGTCAACTCCTCGATGAAGAGCGGGTTGCCCCCCGCCGCTTGCTCGATTCGCTCGGCGGCCGCCTCGGGCTCGTGAACACCGTGGAGGGAGCGACGCGCGAGCTCGTGAGCGTCGTCGGCGGCGAGTGTCTCGAGAGAGATGCTCGTGTGGCGCGGAATCCCGCCCCCCCAGGTGGGGCGCACATCCAGGAGCTCGCCTCTCGCAAGCGTCAGGAACATGGCGGGGACCTCCCGGACGTGAGCCGCCACCGATTCGATCAGGTCGAGGAGGCTGGGGTTCGCCCAGTGGATGTCCTCGAACACGACCAGCGTGGCTCGCTCGCGCGCCAGCGCCTCGAAGAACTCACGGGCAGAGGCGAAGAGCTCCGATCTCCTTCCGACAGCATCCTCGGTAAGACCGGCGAGCAGCGAGACGTGCGCCAGCACCGTCTCAGGGTCCGCGACGTCGATCAAGGCGTCGATTCGGCGCCTGAGCTTCTCCCCCGCCTCATCGGGGGGATCCGTCTCGAGAATGCCAGCGACTCTCCTGATCATCTTTGCGAGCGGTCCGTAACCCGTGGTTTCCCCGTATGCGAGCGATCTCGCCCAGAGGACCCGATCTCCCTGTCCCTCCACGAAGCGACGAGCTCTTGACATAGTCTCGTCTTGCCGATCCCCGCCGCTCCGAGCACGCTGACGAGCTGCGGCTGCCGGAGCCCTACCACCCGTCCCCAGATGCTCTTGAGCAGCTCGGACTCCTCTGTGCGTCCGAGCATTGGGGCCCTCGAGACCGCCTCCGGGGTGCTTGACTCGATCGGTTCCCTCGCCAGCCACGCCGTGACCGGCGCCTCCCTGCCCTTGACCCTGAGCGGTGTGACCGCCTCGCAGCGAATGCCTTTCGGCAGTCGGACCTGGTTCGATCCCCGATCAGGACGCTTCCCTGCGGCGCCTCCTCTTGAAGGCGCCATGCCCTATTCACCGTGTCACCCATCACCGTGGGCTCGCGACGGTTTTCCGGCCCGACCGGCGCGAACATCAGCTCCCCGCTGTCAACGCCGACCCGGAGGGCCAACCCACCGAGGTCGTCGGCGTTCTCAGCCGCGTAGCGCTGGAGTTCGAGGCCCGCGCGAACCGCGCGCTCCGGGTCGTCGTCGTGGGCGACCGGCGCGCCAAGACCGCCATCAGGGCGTCGCCGATCACCTTGTCGACCCAGCCCCCGTATCGGTCGACGATCTCACCCATTTGGCTCGTGCAACGGTCGACCATCAGGCCGGACGTCCTCGGGATCTGTTGTCTCCGAGAGGTGGGTGAAGCCGGCCAGGTCCGCGAAAAGCACGGTCGCCCAACGGCGCTCGCCCTCGAGGGCCGCCGCTATTGGCTCACTCGGGACCAGTGGTGACCCGCAGGCTCCGCAGTAGTCGACCGCGAAGGATTCTCCTCACCACATGACGGGCAAACCTGAAAAAGGGGATGCCCGCAGGAGCCGCAAAATCGCCGGGCGGGCGAGTTCTCATACCCGCAATCCGCGCATCTCGTGTAGTGAGCCTCGGGCAGGGTCTCTCGGGGGCGCCGGGGCTCGCCCCGTTCCTGGCCGACGACCCGCTTCGGACACCATCAGCCATCTCCCGGATACCAGCCGAAGGAGCGATGCCAAGGTCGCGCCGCAGCCGAGTTCCATATGACTTGTACGCGGCCAGTGCGCCCGCCCGATCGCCGACCTCCGCCAAGCGGCGCATCAGATCACGCTGCGCATCCTCTGAAAGCGGATCGAGGGCCACCTGATCGCGGGTCCGATCGAGGGCCCCGTCAAGGTCTCCGGAGGTCTCGGCCTCCTCCGCTAAGCGGCCGAGCACCTCTAGCAGCTGCCGGCGGTGGAGCTCCCGGGGCTCGTTCACCCAGTCGTCGTCCAGATCAGCAAGGAGGTCTCCGCGGCAGAGCGTTGTTGCCTCCTGAAGCTCCCCACGCGAGACAAGCTTCTCGAACACAGACAGGTCGATCGACACTTCGGGTGCCGGTTCGATACCGACGCGCTCCCGCCTGGCGGTTACCAGCTGCGCCCCCGGCTGCCGAGCTCGCGTTTCAGTGTGGCGAGAGTGGTCCGCAAGCTGGATCGTGCACTCTCCTCGAGCACGTCCGGCCAGAAGATCGAGGCGACACGCCCCCTGGGATGAAGCCCGGGGTGGACGGCGAGCCAGCCGAGCAGCGAACGCGCCCTATGACTCGCGATTGGTTCCAGCGGTTGTCCATCGGCCTCAACTTCGAGCTCCCCGAGGACGGACACACCGACCATGCAGAGCAAGCGTACTGCGCCTACCCGGCGTATTCGAGCGATCAGAAACGCCCACAAATACTGCTTAGGCGGGCAACCTTTAGCGCAAGGGATCGGATCCGAGCACACTCCCGTGGCACAAGGGAAGGTCGGGGCGACTGGATTTGAACCAGCGACCTTTCGGCCCCCAGATCAGCGTTCTCCGCCGTTCGGTACCAGATGAGTTACCAAGGGCCCTGCGCACGCGTGCGGGTCCGCTCCTGGTTACGGTCGTCCCGCGTCGGGAAGGCTGTAGTCGCAGACCCCGGTCGGGAAGATCTGCTCGAGGCGGATGAGCTCGCCCGGCGACGGGGTCCAGGAGCCGTAGAGCCCGCGGGCGACAGCGTCTGCGACCGACTGGAGCTGGCACTTGTAGACGCCGCCCCGGAAGGGCCCGCCGGCGACGATCCGCGAGGTGGAGTGAAGGGGGAAGGACTTGGTGCAGTCGCCCGCCGGGAGGCTGTTCAGGATCCCGTCCCAGGCATGGTCGCCGCGGGCGATCTCGGTGCCCTGGGAGGTGAAGCAGCGGTCGGTGGCGTCGGCCGGCTTGTTCTGGGCGACGCTCAGCTCGGGGTGCTGGCGGATGTTGGCGAGCCACTGGTCGATTACCCCGAGCGCTTCGCCGGCGATGTCGCGCTGGGGGTTGGGGCCGATGAACCAGATCACCTGGTTGGAGGCATTGCCGTCGTAATCGAGCATCCGCTGGCGCGAGACGAACGACTGGTGGCTGTTGTGCATGTTCAGCTGTTCCTCGAGGTAGTCGCGCTGGTCGATCAACGGGATGTTGATGTTGCCGTCGAAGTAGATCCCGTGGGTGTAGGCGGCGTGCATCGCCGAGATGTCGCCCTCCCGGCGCGGCGCCGGGGTGACCCCGCCGTCGGGGGAGAGCCGCATGTTGCGCGAGCTCCACGGATCCCAGCCGCCGGTGGGCAGGAAGGGCTGGCCCTCCTGGACCATGTCCTGCGGGTCCTTCCAGCTCCCCACCTTGGCGTTCAGATCGAGGAACTCGGCCGGTGTGATCCTCCCCTCACGGAGCGCCTGCAGCCCGTACTGGACGCCGACGTTGTCCCAAGTCGAGCGCGCGTAGCCGTTCGGCGCGACGCCGTAAATGTTCCTGAGGTCGTCCCAGTGGGTCCAGTGGACCGCGGCCATCACCGCCGGGTCCATCCGCTCGGTGCCGGCCCCGGCGCTGCCGAAGAGCGGGTTCAGCGCCAGCGGGGTCAGGCCGCGCCAGCCGTTCACGCACTCGTCGCTTCCGGGCGCACCGCCGAGGTAGGGATTGGGGAAGGTGGGGCTGCCGTTGAGGCCGATCAGCCACTCGCGGTTATCCCAGTTCTGCCACTTCGGGTTGGCGGCGTCCGTGACGTCCATGTAGTACTCGAGCAGCTCGCAGTCGCCGACGTGGATCGTCTGGGTGGCCATGTCCGGGTAGGAGCGCTGCGGGATCCCGGCGTCGATCAGCCCCGGGTAGTTCTGGCCATAGATGTACTGCTGGATCGCGCCGCCCGAGCCGCCGAGCCCGACGGTGTAGAGCGGGACCCCGTAGCGCTCGATGAACTCCTCCTTGGTCATCAGCGCGGTCTCGCCGCCGAGCTCGAGGTTGTAGTGGGTGTTGGTGTCGGTGCCGCTCGAATGGATGATCGCGTAGCCCTGGCGCAGGCCGAGGTCGAGCAGGGCGCTCGAGCCGGGTGTGCCCTGGTTGTGGCCGATCGCGACCCCGCCGTCGAACGTGTAGATCAGCTTTCGGTTCCACTCCGACGTGTCGATGTGGCTCGGGTCCTCGCCGAAGGGCGCGAGCATGGCGAAGGAGTAGATGAAGCGGTTGATCGTGCCGCGCTCCCGGCGCACGACGTAGTCGACGACGCGGCCGTCGGGGAGCTGGATGGTGGCGAGGTCGTCCGGCCGCGAACCATTGGAGGGAAGCGGCTTGAACCCCCCACCGGGGGTGGTGCTGCGGTAGAGGTAGTCGACCACGGTGTGGGCGGAGCAGTCGAGGCTCCAGCCGGCCGTGCTTCCGTCGGGGTTCAGCACCCGGAAGCCGAGGCCGTCCTGGTTGTCGACGATCGGCTCGCCCAGCCCGACCCGGTTCGTCTTGCAGACGAACGGGTACTGATGGGGCCCGGAGAAGATCGGCCCGGTAATCGGGTGGTTGAAGAGTTTCCTTTGGGCGAGGCGGTCCCCCGTGGAGCTGTCGAAGACCGCCAGCTCGTTCTTCCCAAGCTCGAGGCCATCCACCAGGCCGACGAGCCCGTTGCCCTGTGGCTTGAAGACGCCGGTCACGTCCTCGCCGTTGCGCTCGACGGTGAGCTTGTCGAGCAGCGCGGAGGGCGCGCTTACCTGAACCAGCGCGTCCCCGCCGCTCACCCAGTTGGGCTGGCTGGAGAGCACCGCCAGATCGACCGTCTTCGCGTGGGCGGCGCCGGGGCTCAACGCGATCGCCGCCACGGCGAACGCGAACGCAACCAGCTTCACCCTGAACTTCCTAGGCACTCCTTGCCTCCTGGGCGGGACGAAAATACGGTACTCCTCTTATCGCTTGATCTCAACTAGAGATTCCCTTGGGAGCGCTCTTCTGGTCGCGCCCGCCTTCGCGATGGCTGCGGCTGCGTCCCCTCAGCCCCCAGCGTGGGTCTCGCTCGGTACTACGACTGGTACCACGGCGCTCCGATCAGTCCCGGCTCCCAGGCCCCCAGATGCCGAAAGCCCGCTTCCAAAGCGGGCTTTCGCTTAGTCGGGGCGACTGGATTTGAACCAGCGACCTTTCGGCCCCCAGCCGAATGCGCTACCAGACTGCGCCACGCCCCGAGATCAAACGGCGGCAACTCCGCGGCCGCCTATGTGGACTCATCCTACGCCCAAGCGGGCGACGGGACTTGAACCCGCTCCTCGAGCTTGGAAGGCTCGCGTGCAACCGTTGACACCTCGCCCGCGCGGGTGCCGATTATAGGTTCGGGTCGCAGGCGCAATCGGCCTCGCCGCTCGGTTTGCGAAACTCACGCCTCGCGGGACGGTTCTAGGGGCAAGGTCGCGCGCCGCAATCTCCGACTGCACGACGCATGCAGCTGCTCTCCAGGCAAAGACTGACGCACGCCCGCGCGTGGGCAACCCTCGCCGCGGTGGCGATGCTGCTCGCGACCCTCGCCGGCGCGCTCGCGGCCCGCGACGCACGTGGCGCCTCGGGCCAGAAGAACGTCGTCTTCATCCTCACCGATGACATGACCACCAGCGAGCTCTCGGCGATGCCGAACGTGCAGTCGCTGATCGCTGCGCAGGGCACCACCTTCAACGAGGCCTACGTGTCGTTTCCGCTCTGCTGCCCATCGCGGGCGACGCTGATGAGCGGGGAGTACATGCACAACCACGGGGTGCACGGCAACTTCCCGCCGAACGGCAGCTGGACCAAGTTCATCCCCCACGAGTCGAGCGCGCTGCCGGTGCACCTCCACGACGACGGCTACTACAACGTCCACATCGGCAAATACATGAACGGTTACCCGACCAACGACCCGACCCTGCCGATTCCCAAGGACGGGACGCTGCCGGTTCCAGTCGGCTGGGACGAGTGGTACGGCAAGGTCTCCGAGGACGCCCTCTACTTCGACTACCAGCTGATCGAGAAGACCGGGCCTTCCTCGACGCCCCACATCACCTTCTACGGCGACCAGCCGAGCGACTACCAGACCGACATCTTCACGGACCGGGCGGTCAACTTCGTCAGCGACAGCAGCGTCTCGAGGCAGCCATTCTGGCTGAACCTCTGGTTCAACTCGCCGCACGGACCCTTCGACCCGGCGCCGCGCGACCTCTACCGGTTCGCGGGAGCGGCCCTCCCCAAGCTCCCGGCCTTCAATGAGAAGGACATCCGCGACAAGCCGAAGTGGCTTCGGCGCGAGGCCAGGAACCCGCTCAGCAAGAAGCGAATCAAGGTGATCGACAACGAGCGGCGCCGGCAGGAGGAGCAGCTGGTCTCAGTCGACGAGGCCGTGGGGAAGCTGGTCCAGACCCTGAAGAACAAGGGCATCCTCGACGACACCTACATCATCTTCTCCTCGGACAACGGCTTCTTCCGGGGCGAGCACCGGATCGCCAGCGGGAAGTACCTGCCCTACGACCCGGCCTCGCGGGTGCCCCTGCTGATCCGTGGCCCCGGGATTCCGGCCGGCGGAGTCAGCAACGAGCTCGTCTGGAACGGCGACATCCCGCAGACGATCCTCCAGATCGCCTCCGGCGCTCAGGACGATTCGCTGGACGGTCGCTCCCTGCTGCCCTACGCCCAGAACCCGGCGCTTCGCTCGACACGGCCGGTGCTGCTCGAGGGCGACACCGGGCCGGGCGGGACCGGCGCCGAGTCGGCCCAGTCGAGCGCGGCCCGCACGCGTGAGGCGAGGGTGAGCGTCGCCGGCAAGCGCGGCGTGAAGAACCTCGAGCAGGAGACCGATGCGATCAAGTCGGCGGCGAACACCGATAAGGCCCCCGCCTACCGCTCCATTCGAACCGACCGCTACGAGTACACCGTCTACGCCAACGGGCAGATAGAGCTCTATGACATGAAGCGGGACCCGGCGCAGCTCCACTCGCTTGCCGCCGACCCGCGCTATCGCTATGTGCGCAGGTGGCTCTACGAGCACCTCATCCCCCTCTCGAGTTGCGCCGGCGCGCCGTGCCGCGTCGAGCTCGGCCCCGACCCGCGCCCCCTGAAGAAGAAGGCGCTCAGGCCGAAGCGGAAGAAGAAGCCGGGCGGGGGACGAAGCAGCCGGCTCCCAAGCCCTAGCGGCCGAGCCCCCGCGGGCTACGATTCGCCGGCCAGGGGCACTGGCCAAATTGGCTAAGGCACCGGTCTCCAAAACCGGCGATTCCAGGTTCGAGTCCTGGGTGCCCCGACCTGCTCCAGGCCCATCAGCCCACCAGTCGCGCTGGCCCTCGACGTCTTCGCGCGGAGCCTCGCCGAGATTGGGCGCGCCGATGACGATGATCTCGAGCCCCTCCGGCCCGGCTTCGTAGCCTCGCCACGTCCCGGGCGGGACACGCACCACGTCCCACTCCTTGAGCTCGACGATCTCGTCGTCGAGTTTCATCCGCCCGCTCCCGCGCACGACCACGTACACCTCCTCCTGCTTCTTGTGCGTGTGGCCGTAGGGAAAGCGATAGCCGGGTGGGACGCGCTGGTAGCCCAGGCCGGATTGCTCGAGCTCGAGCGCCTCGGTCGCCAAGCGGAACTCCAGCTCCGGCGCCCCGTGGAATTGGACCCGACGTCCGCATCCTCCTTCAGGTCCCGGCGTGCCGCATATCCGCAGTGCCCACGGTGCCTTGCGGGCTGGGCACCCAACCTAATGGGTACTGCTTTCTCTTTGAAGACGAGCCCGCTGTCAAGGAGGCGATCGACCCGATCGGGACCGTCAAGCGGTCAGAAAGCGGCGGGAGCTCGCCGGGGCAGGTGGGTTGAAGGACTCCTGGCGCGAGAGCATCTGCCAGGCTGCGATCAGGAGCTTGCGGCGACCGCCGACTTCGCCGGGTTCTTGCCGTGACGCGCGGCGATCCGCAGGTAGTGCTCGTGCCAGGGGTTGGAGGGGCGCCAGGCCTGGTGGGCCGCCTCGACCGCCGCCCAGCGGAGCGCCGGGCAAGTCCGTCCTCGTTCGCCGGGATCAGCCCCTCGCTCCTGATCTCGCCGCCCTCGCCGAGCGCGCAGAAGGCCGCCTTCCCGTACGCCCAATCGATTCCGACATAGTTCACGTCGGGGTCTCCTCTCTCGCTGGAACAGCAGTGCCCGAACCGCCGTTCTATTGAGCGGGGCGGAGGCCCCTTCTCAGCTAAGTAGCGGGCACCGCTCCTTCATGACATTCCATGCGAAGCGGTGGTGTCAGAACCCGGGATCGCAGAGACTCCAAGCGCCGCGGTCCGCGACTCGAGCCGCGTCCTCTGCCCTCCGGAACTGCTCGACGCGCTCGAAGGGCTTGCCACCGTAGGGCCCACTCTTCGCGCGGGCCTCTCTAGTCCCCGCGGCGGACTCGACCGCCAATCGGGTGGCGTCGCGCAGCTCCTGCATCGGGGTGCCCTTCTCCATGTAACCGTCGGCGCCTCGCTCCAGCGCCGGGCCGCCCATCCGGTCGGCGGAGAAGCCCGAGAGCACGATGATCGCCACGTCCGGGTCCCCCCTTCGGATCTCAGGATCGCCTCGAGTCCGTTCATGTCGGGTATGGAGAGATCGAGCAGAACGGCGGCAGGTTGTGTCTCCGCGATCCCCTCGAGCGCAGAGCGGCCGTCGCCTGCCTCCCCAACGATCTTGAAGCCGGGGTCCTCCTCCATGCCGAACTTGATCAGCTCGCGCAGTTCGGGCACATCGTCGACCAGAAACACCGAAATCGGCGCGCTCCCGAACACACTCCCCCAGTCACCGTGGAAGTCAGCTACGCGCATCGCCCGCCGTATCTGGCGGTGTACCCCGAAGCTCGGGATCAGCATGTGGCAGGTCATCCGGACCTCCTTGGGGTCGATGCAGCCTCGGGCTGATTCCGGAAGGGCCGGGCGCCATTCTTCCAGAGGACCTTACGGGCCGCATCCGCAGTGCCGCACTCCGAAAACTAGAATCGGGTGGCAAGCGGGCGTGCCGGAACTGGTAGACGGTCCAGGTTTAGGTCCTGGTGCTCGAAAGAGCGTGGGGGTTCGAGTCCCTCCGCCCGCACTTCCGGTCCCGACGGTCAGGTGTAGCGCTCATCCACCTGAGTCCTTAGACTTGCTCGCCTATGGAAGCGGGAGCGATCCGGCCTGGATACGAGCTCTGGCGACCGAACAGGGAGAAGCCCGAGGCGAAGAGCGCTCGGGCCCTCGTCGTCTTCCTCCTGCTGGTCTCAGCGGGGCTCGCCCTGGTGATCACCCTCGGTGGCTGGACGCGGCTCGAGGGCGGCAAGATCTTCGCCCTCCTCTACATCGCGATCTACGTGCTGTTCGCGTTCCTGGTCGCGCGCTGGAACCGCGGCGTGCTCCCGGTGGCCTCGGCCCTGGCGATCATCCTCGCGATCTTCGCTGGGATCGCCGCGCCGGCCTGGTTCGACCGCGCCAAGGACGGGCTCTCGAGCCCCGCCCTCCCTGAGGAGCTGCTCGGCCTGCTCACGCTCCTGCTCGTGCCGGTGCAGGTGATCCTGATCGCGGTGGCGATGGTGGCCTTCAACCAGGATTGGCACGTCGAGGAGGAACGCCCGATCGGGGACGAGCTCCCACCCGTGGACCCGCCCCGGGGCCGCGGCCCGATCGAGCGCCGCGGCACCGACCGCGCCCAGGGGGCGTCGCGCACGAGCCGCACCACCGCGACGCGCCGGACTAGAAAAGCCTGAGCGGCGGCTCGATCAGCGCGGGGCCGTCCTGGCGGACGTCGTTGACCGCGTCCGAGACCTCCGTGACCGTGAGGTCGTCGGTGGGGACCAGCAGCGCCTGAAGCCGCTCCTCACCCGAAGCCGGGTCCAGCCACTCCGATTCCGCCTCGCGCTCGAGGATGACAGGCATCCGGTCGTGGACCGGAGCGACCACCTCCCCGGGCTCACAGGTGACGATCGCGCAGGAATGGAGCGATGACCCGTCGGCGCGACGGCACTTCGCCCAGAGGCCGGCGAAGGCGAACGGCTCGCGTGAGGGCCGCGTGATCCAGACCGGCTTCTTGCCCGTCTCCTCCTCCCGCCATTCGTAGAACCCGTCCGCGACGACCAGGCAGCGATGGGTCTGGAAGGCGTCGCGGAAGGCCGGCGCCCCCGCGAGCGTCTCGGCGCGGGCGTTGATCAGCAGGCGGTCGAACGAGTCTGGATCGGCGAAGTGCGGGATCAAGCCCCAGCGCAGCACACCCGGCTCGCGCCGCCCCTCACCGTCGAGCCGGATCGCGAGCACCGGATCCGTGGGCGCCACGTTGTACCGCGGCTCCTGCCGGATCTCTACGGACTCGGTGAGGCCGAACCTGAACCGCAGCAGCCGCGGATCGGGATCCGTGAGCGTGTACCGCCCGCACATCGGCCGAGCGTAGAGGAGGTGCCGGAGGTGGGAGTCGAACCCACACGTCCCGAAGGACACGGCATTTTGAGTGCCGCGCGTCTGCCATTCCGCCACTCCGGCCGCCGCGGCCATCAACGATAACCCGGCCCCGCAGCCGGGACGGGCGCGATAATCCGCCGCCGGTGGACTCCGCTGGCCGCATGGAGCTGATTCGCGAGCTCTGCTCCCTCAGGGGGCGAGGGCCGGGAACCGACGCCGAGCGGCGCGCCGCCAACCTGCTCGCCGACCGGCTTCGCGGCATCGGCCGCCAGGCCAGGATCGAGCCCTTCTTCTCGCATCCCGAGTACGCGGTGGTCCACCTGATCCACGCCGCGATGGGGGTGGTGGGCAGCGTGATCGCGACCGTGCAACCCGCTGTCGGGTTCACCCTGGTCTTCTTGGCCGCCGTCTCCACCTACCTCGACCTCAACACCCGCCTCTATCTCGTTCGCTCGCTCCTCTTCCGCCGCGTCTCCCAGAACGTCGTCTCGCCCGGCGGCCGCCCGGACGCACCCGCCCGCCTCGTCCTGATCGCGCATTACGACGCGGCCCGGACCGGCTACATCTTCTCCAAGGCCGCCACCCGGATCCGCCGGCTCCCCGAACGCGTCCGCCTCGGGCTCGGCCCGTTCCGCCTCTTCTTCTGGCTCGGCCTCGCCCCCCTGCTGCCGATCCTCGGCGCGCGCATGGCCGGCCTCGACGCGAGCTGGCTCTCCGCGATCCAGGCAGTCCCCACCATCGTCCTGATCGTGGCGGGATTCCTGCTCGTTGACATCGCCCTCTCGGAGATCGTTCCCGGCGCGTACGACAACGCCTCCGGCGTGGCCGCGGTCCTCTCGGCGACGGAGGAGCTCGTCGCGAACCCGCCGCAGAACCTCGACGTCTGGGTGGTCATGGCCGGGGCCGAGCAGTCGTTCTGCGAGGGCAGCCGGGCCTTCGTGCGGGCCCACCGCAAGGAGTTCGACCGCGCCACCACGGCCTTCGTCAACGTCGACTCGGTCTCCTACGGCCAGGTGGCCTACGAGATCAGCCAGGGGGCGGTGATCAGCCTCCCTCACGACCCGCAGCTGATCGAGCTCTGCGAGGCGCTCGCCGCCTCAGGGGCGGTCGAGGGTGGCGCCCGCCCGATCCGCCACGCCCTCGTCGACGACGCGTTCCCGGCCCGCGTGCGGCGGATGCGCGCCATCACCCTCCGGACCACCGAGCCGGACGGCAACCTCGCCCCCTGGTACCACACCCACGACGACACGCCGGATCGCGTGGACGCCGAGGCGCTCACCAGGGCCACCGGCTTCATCGTCTCCCTCGCTCGCCTGATCGACCGAGACGCCGGCCGCGTCGCCCCCACGGCCGAGTCGCCGGCCGCAACCGCCGAGCGCGTGTAAAGATCGGGCCGTGGAGGAGAGCACGATCGAGGCGGAGGTCCTCTGGGCGCCCACGCCCGAGATCGTCGAGCGATCCCAGCTCACCCGCTATATCCGCTGGCTGGCCGAGAACCGTGACCTCCACTTCGAGGACTACCACGCCCTCTGGCGCTGGTCGGTCACCGAGGTCGAGGAGTTCTGGGGAACCCTCTGGGAGTACTTCGAGGTCATCTCGGAGCCCTCCTACGAGCAGGTCCTGCCCGAGCGCGTGATGCCCGGCGCCCGCTGGTTCGAGGGCGCCCGGCTCAACTACGCCGAGCACATCTTCCGCGGCAAAGCCGACGACGAGGTCGCCGTTCTCTATGCGTCCGAGCTGCGCGAGCTCAGCGAGCTGCGCTGGGGCGAGCTGCGGGAACGGGTCGGCGCCGTGCGCGAGGGCCTGCAGGCCCTCGGGGTGAGCGAGGGCGACCGCGTCGTCGCGTACCTGCCCAACGGCCCCGAGGCCCTGATCGCCTTCCTGGCCACCGCCAGCCTGGGGGCGATCTGGTCGAGCTGCTCCCCCGACTTCGGCCCGGGCAGCATCGTCGACCGCTTCGCGCAGATCGAGCCCAAGGTGATGTTCTGCGTGGACGGCTACCGCTACGGGGGCAAGGACTTCGACCGCCTCGACGTCGTCGCGGAGGTCGCCGCCCAGATCCCGAGCCTCGACCGCATCGTCGTGGCCCCCTACCTGAGCGCCTCGCCGGACCTCTCCCGGCTCGAGGAGCACCCGAAGGTGGCGACGTCGATGACATGGGGCCAGCTGCTTGACCTCGGCTCGGGCGCGGAGCTCAGCTTCGATCGTGTGCCCTTCGACCACCCGCTCTGGGTCCTCTACTCCTCCGGTACGACCGGGCTGCCCAAGGCGATCGTCCAGGGGCACGGGGGGATCCTGCTCGAGCAGCTCAAGAAGGGCCACCTCCACCTCGACGCGCAGACAGGCGACCGCCTCTTCTGGTTCACCACCACCGGCTGGATGATGTGGAACTTCCTCGTCGGCGGACTGCTCACCCCGGCCTCGATCGTCCTCTTCGACGGGAACCCCGGCTACCCCGACATGGGTGTGCTCTGGGACCTGGCGGAGCGGACGGGCATGACCTGCTTCGGGACCAGCGCGGCCTACATCGCGGCCTGCATGAAGGACCGAGTGGAGCCGGGCAAGGGGCGCGACCTCTCCCGCCTGCGCTCGGTCGGCTCCACCGGGTCCCCCCTGTCCCCGGAGGGCTTCGACTGGGTCTACGAGCACGTCGGCCAGGACACCTGGCTGTTCTCGACGAGTGGCGGCACGGACGTCTGCACCGCCTTCGTCGGAGGCGTACCGATACTGCCGGTCTACAAGGGCGAGCTTCAGGGCCGCGCGCTCGGCGCGAAGGTCGAGGCCTTCGACGAGGACGGCAACTCGGTGATCGACGAGGTCGGTGAGCTCGTGATCGCCGAGCCGATGCCGTCGATGCCGGTCTTCTTCTGGGGGGACGAGGACGGCTCGCGCTACCGCGCCAGCTACTTCGAGATGTATCCCGGCATCTGGCGCCACGGGGATTGGATCGAGATCACCTCGCGGGGCACGGCGATCATCTACGGCCGCTCGGATTCGACCATCAACCGCGGCGGCATCCGGATGGGGACCAGCGAGATCTACCGGGCGGTCGCGGACCTGCCGGAGGTCCTCGACTCGCTGGTGGTCGATGTCCCGAAACCGGGGACGGAGGGATGGATGCCGCTCTTCGTGGTGCTGCGCGAGGGAGCGGAGCTGAACGACGAGCTGGCCGGCGAGATCAAGAGCCGGATTCGCGAGCAGTGCTCCCCGCGCCACGTCCCGAACGACATCTTCCAGATCGCCGAGGTACCGCGGACCCTGAGCGGCAAGGTCCTCGAGGTCCCGGTGAAGCGGATCCTGATGGGCGATCCACCCGAGCGTGCCGCCAGCCGCGACTCGCTCGCGAACCCCGCCTCGCTCGACTACTTCACCAAGCTCGCCGCCACGCTGAGCCAGCGGCCGGCCTGATCCGGCACGCGGGGCGTCTCGGTCCGGCCGTCCCCCTCTGCGTCAGCGTGCGGGTCATACGCGACGGTCCGAGATCACCAGCGACAGGGAGCGGCCCGCCTCGTCGGCTACCAGGATCCCGAATCGAAACGCGACTCGAACGAGCGGCGATTGGCGATCGCCGTGACCGGGTCGGTGTGCGCCTGGCTGGTCAGGTTCCTCGCCAGGGTCTCCACCCGAGTTCGGAGCAGGCCCCGTAGACGGATAGCAGTCGCACCTACGCCGGCGTGACGGCGTTACGCCTGCGAGCGAAGCTGCGGTCCTTGAGGGCGGCCAGCGCGTAGCGCCGGACGAGCTCGGCCCGCAGCTGGTCGGGCTCGATCACGGCGTCCACAACGAGCTCCGAGGCGAGGTGGAGGATGTCGATGTCCTCGGCGTACTCCTCGCGCTTCTCCCTGATGAAGCGCTCCCGCTCGGCCGGATCCTCGATCTCCTGGATCTGGTTGAAGAAGACGGCGTTGATCGCCGCCTCGGGACCCATCACGGCGATCTGGGCCTGCGGGAAGGCCAGGCAGGCATCGGGCTCGAAGGCCGGCCCGGCCATCGCGTAGAGGCCGGCGCCGTAGGCCTTGCGCACCACGACCGAGAGCTTCGGCACGGTCGCCTCCGAGACCGCGCTGATCATCTTCGCGCCGTGGCGGATGATGCCCTGGCGCTCGACGTCCTTGCCGATCATGAACCCGGGCACGTCGGCCAGGAAGAGCAGCGGGACGTTGAAGGCGCTGCAGGTCATGATGAATCGCGCCGCCTTGTCGGCCGAGTCGACGAAGAGGACTCCCCCCTTCACCTTCGGCTGGTTCGCCACGATCCCGATCACCCGGCCGTCGAGCCGCGCGTATCCGACCACCACCTCCTTGGCCCAGCGGTCGTGCACCTCGCAGAAAGAGTCGGCGTCGACGAAGGCCCTGATCAGGTCCTTCACGTCGAAGGGGTCCTTCTCGTTGTCCGGGACGATCTCGGAGACGCTCGGGCTCTCCTCTGGGCCGGCGGGCGGCGCGGCCGGCGGCTCCTCCCGCCAGTTCGCCGGCATGTAGGAGAGGTAGCGCCGGGCGAGGTCGATCGCGTCCTCGTCGGAACCCGCCAGGAAATGGCCGCAGCCGGAGACCGAGGTGTGCATCCGCGCACCCCCCATCTCCTCGAGCGTGACCTGCTCGCCGATCACCATCTCGGCCATTCGCGGCGATCCGAGGTACATCGAGGCGTTGCCGTCGCGCATGATGACCACGTCGCAGAAGGCGGGGATGTAGGCGCCGCCGGCGGCGCTCGGCCCGAACAGCAGGCAGACCTGTGGCACCTGCCCGGAGAG
This sequence comes from uncultured Solirubrobacterales bacterium, assembly GCA_963833375.1. Classification (GTDB taxonomy): domain Bacteria; phylum Actinomycetota; class Thermoleophilia; order Solirubrobacterales; family 70-9; genus DASUPK01. The sequence continues at coordinate 432,822 of CAWHXR010000007.1, read as the reverse complement.
CCGCACCTGGTTGTGGAAGATGCGGCCCGCACCTCGGCGGCCCGGGAACATCCGAACCTGATCGGTGATTCGAGCGCCGGCGGAGTCCACCAGATAGACGATCGGGACCTGATGCGCGAGGGCTCGCTCCTGGACGCGCAGAATCTTCTCCACCGTCTTCGGCCCCCAGGACCCCGCCTTCACCGCGGGGTCATTCGCCATCAGGGCCACCGGCCGGCCCCCCACGGTTCCCATCCCGGTGACGACGCCGTCGGCGCCCAGGCCCTCCTGCTCCCAGTTGGCGAGCAGCCCCTCCTCGGCGAGGGAGTCCGGATCGATCAGACGGGACACCCGCTCTCGGACCGGCAGCTTCTGCTGCTCGGCGACCTTCTTCCGATGCCGCTCCGGGCCCCCTTCCAGCGCGGCGTCGAGGGCCGCCCTGACGTCGCTCACAGCAGCCTCAGGTTCTCAGGTCCGCTTCTTGCTCGGACTCGGGTTCGCGGACCGCGGTCTCGGCCTCGGGGGCCTCGCCCTCGGGGGCCTCGCCCTCGAACTCGGCCTCGCCGTCGACATCCCCGCGGGCCAGCGGATCGAGCTCCTCCGGCCTGTTGAACGGATCCGTGCCGGGCTCGGGCCGGTGCTCGGAGACGGCGGTGTTGAGCTTGGCGGTCAGCTCCTCGGTGTCGGCCAGCACGTCGTCGCGGCGGCGGACCAGGTCGGCGATCACGGCCTCGATGTCCTCGCGCCGCTGCATCCCCTCCTCGACGATCCTGCGGGCCTGCGCCTCGGCGGCCTGGATGGCCTCGCGAGCCTTCGCTTCCGCCTGCGCCTCGGCGGAGGAAAGCACCTCCGCCGCCGCCTGGCGAGTCTGCGCGGCGTAGGAGTCGGCCGACGTGCGGGTCTCCCTTGCGTAATTGTCCACTTCGTTCCGAGTCTCCTCCGCCTCCATGTTCGCGGTGTTGACCGTGCCGCGGGCCTCCTCTTCGGCCTCGGCACGGATCTGCTGGGCGCTCTCCTCGGCCTGGGCGAGGATCGCCCCCGTCCGCTGCCCAACACGCTCGAGCTCCCGCTTGACGGTGTCCGAGCGGGACTCGTCGCCGGCGCCGGTCTCCAGCCAATCGGCCAGACGCGCGAGGAACTTCTCGACCTCGTGCTTGTCGTAGCCACGCCGCGCGGACGGGAAGGTTGCGTTCCTGATGCGGTCGAGGCTGGTCTGGTCGACTGACATGCTCTGGGCCCTCCTTGAGCTCGACTAGCTCCCTGAATCCACCGGGACGGGCTTGTCGCCGGAGTAATCGTAGAACCCCTTGCCCGACTTGCGCCCGAAGTCCCCCGCATCCACCATCTCTTGCAGGGTGTCGGGGGCAGCGAAGCGCTCCTCGCCGTAGGCGTCGACCATCACCTTCGAGATCGCCACCAGGGTGTCGAGCCCGACGAAGTCGGCGAGGGTCAGCGGCCCCATCGGGTGGCTCGCGCCGGCCATCATGCCCGTGTCGATGTCCTGGATCGAGCCGACGCCCTGCTCGCGGGCGCGGATCGCGTCCAGCATGTAGGGGACCAGCAGCCGGTTGACGATGAAGCCGCGGTTGTCGCCGGCGGCGACGGTCGTCTTGCCGAGCTTCTCTCCCACAGCGAAGCCCAGGGCGACGGCCTCGTCGCTCGACTTCTCAGCCTTGACCACCTCGAGCAGCGGCATCACCTGCGGAGGGTTGAAGAAGTGAAGCCCGATCATCCGCTCGGGCCGCTTGGTGGCGTCCGCCTGCGTGGCGACGGAGAGAGATGAGGTGTTCGTGGCCAGGAAGGCGTCGTCCTTGACGAGCGTATCGACCTCCTTCCACATCTCGAGCTTCATCTCGAGGTCCTCGGTGATCGCCTCGATGACGAGGTCGGAGTCGGCGAGGTCCGCGTAGTCGAGGGTCGGGGTGATCCGGCCACGGACGGCGTCGGCCTCCGACTGCTCCATCTTCTCCTTCTCGACCGCCCGGGCGAGCTGCTTCTCGATCTTTCCCATGCCCTTGTCCAGCGGCGCCTGATCGATCTCGCGCACCACGACGTCCCACCCCGCCTGGGCGCAGATCTGAGAGATCCCGTGACCCATGATCCCGCAGCCCAGGACTCCGACCTTGCTGATCGCCATATCTATTCGCTCCCTTCATGCGAGGGCGCGCGACAGCGCGACCCGTCTATTGAAGATTGGCGGCGCGGAGCATACGGTGCGCAACCACCTAAGGTGTCGCGGGTTTCTGATCGCAATGACCTCGGGCAGACGACAGTGGGCGGGGTTCGTCGTCGTGCTTTGCGCGGCGATCCTCGCCTGGGCGGCCGCCGAGGTGCTCGGCTCGGCGGCCCTCGCACCGGCTGCGAGTGCGGCGCCTCGCGCTCACTCCGCCGCCAAGTGCGATCAGGCATGCCAGGCGCGGAGGCGGGAACAGCAGGCCCAGCTGCGGCGCCGGAACGCCCTGCAGAAGCGCCCCAACGTGATCGTCATCGACACCGACGACATGAACGCCGCGGACATCGCCGTGATGCGCAACACGCTCAGCCTGCTCGGCGCCCGCGGGACGACATTCCGCAACAGCTACGTCTCCTACCCGCTCTGCTGTCCCTCCCGGGCGACCTTCCTCACCGGGCAGTACGCACACAACCACCATGTGCTCACCGACCAGCGCTTCACCGATCTCGACAGTTCGAACACCCTCGCCGTCTGGCTGCGCCGGGCGAAATACCGAACGGCGATGGTCGGCAAGTACCTGAACGGCTACGGCGAGATCTATCCGCGCGAGGTTCCGCCTGGGTGGAGCCAGTGGTACGGGCTCACCGGGGGGACCGAGCAGAAGCGGTACGCCTTCAACCTGAACGAGAACGGCAAGCTCCGCTACTACAGGCGGAAGCCGAGCAACTACATCGACTACGTCCTCGACGCCAAGGTCAACGGGCTGCTGAAGACATGGGCGCCGAGCCCGAAGCCATTCTTCCTCTACTACAACCCCAACAACCCTCACGGCGAGAGGGCGCTGCCCCCCTGGTCCACCCGTGACCCCGAGCCCGCCCCGCAGTACCTGGGCGTGTTCGGGGAGATCACCGCCCCCCGCACGCCGAACTTCGACGAGGCGGATGTCTCGGACAAGCCGCAGCAGGTCAGGGACATTCCACGCCTCTCCGACACCATGCTCGCCGACATCGACCGGCGTTACCGCGGCCGGCTCGAGAGCCTGCTGTCCGTCGACGACGAGGTCAAGCGAATCGTCGGGCTGGTCAGGAAGTTCGGCGACAAGCGGAAGACGTTCTTCATCTTCACCTCGGACAACGGGCTCGAGATGGGCTCGCACCGGATCGAGTTCAAGAACTTCCTCTACGAGGAGGGTGAGCGCGTTCCCCTGATCATCCGGGGCCCCGGCTTCCCCGTGAATGCGACCCGCGATCAGCTCGTGGCGAACATCGACCTGGCCCCGACCATCACGGCGCTGACCGGCGCTCGGCCGGGCCGCATCATGGACGGCATCCCGCTCCTTCCGCTCGCGAAGACCCCAGGGGACGCCAACAACCGCGACCTCCTCTTCGAGAGCCCGGACATCGGCGCGTATGGGATCCGGCGCGGGCCGTGGAAGTACACCGCCTGGAACAACGGGGACAAGGAGCTCTACAACCTCGACACCGATCCCTACGAGCTCAACAACCTCCTCTTCGGCCCCGGAGCGTCGGCCTACACGGCCATTCGCGCCGAGCTCGCCGCGCGGCTGGCCCAGCTTCGCACCTGCAACGGCGCCAACTGCCAGTAGCTACGCGGCCGAGGCTTCCTCGAGCTTTCTCTGCATCGCCTCGGCCAGCGCGTTGATGCCGCTCAGCGGCCGGACGTAGACCGCCAACCGGTTGACCCGGCCCTCCGAGTCGAAATGCAGGAAGTCGATGCCGTCGACCTCCCGGTCGCCGACCCGGGCGCTGAAGGCGAGAGCGGCTGCGTCGCCGGTCTCAACCTGATCGGTGTAGCGGAAGTCCTCGAGGACCTGGACCACCGCGCCGAGCAGCATCGCGACGGCGTCCCGGCCCTCGTACGGCTTGAAGACGACCGGGCTGCGGAAGACGACATCCTCGGCGAACAGCTCCTCGATCGCGGAGACGTCCTTCGACTCGGCTGCTGCCCGAAAGCGATCGCTCTGCATGCGGGCAGACTACTTCAGCCCGAGCCGCCTTGGCTCAGCTCTGGTGCCAGTCCACCGGGCCCGCCGTGAGCAGATGCGCGCCGAGTGGCCTGCCCAGGACCCGCTGCGCCTCGGCGGACGCCGCGAGCAGCTTGGCCAGGTCCACCCCGGTCCCGACGCCCATCTCCTCCAGCATCGAGACGAGGTCCTCGGTCGAGATGTTCCCGGTCGACCCGGGCGGCACGGGGCATCCGCCGAGCTCGCCGAAGGAGCTCTCGAGCGAGTCGACCCCCTGCTCGAGCGCCGCCAGCACGTTGGCCAGCCCCTGGCCGCGGGTGTTGTGGAAATGGGCGGTCAGCTCCACCGTGCCGAGCCGGTCTCGCGGCCATTGCGAAGAACTCCCCAACTTGCCGCGGGTTGGCCATCCCGGTCGTGTCGCCGAAGGCCAGCTCCTCGCATCCGAACCTCGCCAGTTGCTCGGCGATCTCGAAGACGCGGACGGGCGGCACCTCACCCTCGTAGGGGCAACCGAAGCTGGTCGAGATCACCCCCTCGCAACGCAGGCCGGCATCGCGCGCCGCGCCTATCGTCCCCTCGAGGTCGGCCAGCGACTCCGCGATCGAGCGGTTGACGTTCTTGCGGTTGTGCGACTCCGAGGCGGAGAGGAAGAAGTTCGCCTCCTGGAAGCGATCGCGGAACTCCAGCGCGTTCTCGAGACCCCTGCGGTTCGGGATCAGCACCGAGTACGCGACGCCCTCACTGGGCTCGATCCGCCCCAGCACCTCCGCGCCGTCGGCCAGCTGCGGGATCACGTCCGGCCGGACGAAGGAGGTGACCTCGATCCGCTTCAGCCCAGCCTCGGCGAGCATCCCGATCAGCCGCACCTTCTCGTCCGTCGGGATCACCTCGGGCTCGTTCTGGAACCCGTCGCGAGGCCCGACCTCACGGATGCGAACGCTCTTCGGAAGCTGCTCGGCCATCGCTTTCAGCCTAGCCAGGCCCGTGAAGGGTCGGTGCTAGCCCTGGCCGCCGCTGACCGAGCCGATCTCGATCACGCGGCGCTCGTGCGTGCCCACCCCGATCGTCCGGTCGCCCTCCTTGACCTCGACGTCGAAGCGGAGCTTGCGGCCGTCGGCGACCTCGCGAAGGGTCGCGTGCGCCGTGCAGGTCTGGCCCTCGGCGGCCGCCCCGACGTGCTTGACGCAGACCTCGAAGCCGACCGTGGCCTTCCCCTCGTCGAGGTGCTCGAGGGCGAGGATCGCCGCGTTGCGCTCGATCATCCCGATCATTCCCGGGGTCGAGAGGACGCTGGCACCGATCGTGCCGCCGACGTCCGTCAGCAGCCCCCCCTCGACGACGAACTCGTCGGTCCGCTCGATGCCGGGCTCGAGCGCCATCAGACCATCCCGAGGCCGCCCGAGACACCAAGCGTCTCGCCGGTGACGTAGGAAGCGTCATCGGAGGCGAGGAAGGCGACCGCCGCGGCCACCTCCTCCGGCTGGCCGAGGCGGCGCAGCTGCGTGCCCCTCTTCATCGTCTCGATGATCTTCTCGCCGATCTCACCGAACTGGGTGGCCTGCATCAGCAGCGGCGTCTCGATCGGACCGGGCGCGATCGCATTGGCGGTGATCCCGAAACGGGCCCCCTCGCGGGCCATCACCTTGGTGAAGGCGATCACCCCGCCCTTCGCCGCCGAGTAGACCGCGGAGCCCTTTGATCCGACGCGGCCGGCCTCGGATGCGATGTTGACCATTCGGCCGTAGCCGGCCTCCTGCATCCCGGGCAGCGCGGCGTAGGTGCAGTTGAGGACCCCGCGGAGGTTCACGGCGATCACCTTCTCCCACTGCTCGGGAGTGGTCTCGGCGAAGAACCCGAACTCGTCGGTGCCGGCGTTGTTGATCAGGATGTCGATCGGCGCACCGGCGCTCTCCACCGCGGCCTGCGCGGATCCGAGATCGGTGACGTCGAGCTCGATCGCGAGTCCCGAGATCTCGCCGGCGACCTCGGTCGCGCCCTCCAGGTTGAGATCGCCGATGGTGACGTCCGCACCCTCCGCCGCGAGGCGGCGCGCGATCGCCGCACCGATGCCGCTGGCGCCGCCGGTGACGAGGGCCTTTCTGCCTTCGAGCCTCATGGCTGCGGGCAGCCTATTCAGGCCGACCTGTAGCTTGCTCGCCGGTGGCAGAGCCAATTCCGATCATCGGCGGCACGGGCGCGCTCGGCTATGGGCTCGGGGTGCGCCTCGCCCGCGCCGGTCAGGCGATCGTGATCGGGTCGCGCAAGCCCGAGCGCGCCCATGAGGCCGCCGACCGCCTCCGCGGGGACGTCGAGGGGGCCGAGGTCGAGGGCCTCGTGAACGGGGAGGCCGCCCAGCGCGGGCCCATCGTCTTCCTCGCCGTGCCCTTCCGGGCGCATTCGGAGACGCTCACCAATCTCAAAGAGGCCCTCAGCGACGGTCAGCTGCTCGTCGACTGCACGGTCCCGCTGGCCGCGGCGATCTCCGGCAAGGCAACCCGCACGGTCGGGGTCTGGCAAGGGTCCGCCGCGGAGCAGGCGGAGGAGATGTCGCCCGACGGCGTCACCGTCGTCTCGACGCTGCATACCTTGAGCGCCCCGACGCTCGCCGGCGACGGGCCCCTCGACGAGGACGTTCTCGTCTGCGGCGATCGCAAAGCGGATCGGGGGCGGGTCGCCGAGCTGATCCAGCTGATCGACGGGCTGCGAGCCGTGGACGCGGGCCCGCTCGAGCGGGCGCGGATCATCGAGCCCCTGACCGCGCTCCTGATCGGGATCAACAGCCGCTACAAGACCCACACCGGCATCAAGATCACTGGCCTCCCAGAGGGCGACCTCTGGTCCTAGCCCCGCATGGCCGAGGTGAGCGGAATCGGGCGTTGCGTCGTCCTCGCGGGCGGCACCGGTGGCGCCAAGCTCGCGGCCGGCATGCAGGAGATGCTCGGCAGCCGCCTCTCGGTGATCGCCAATACGGCCGACGACATCGAGATCGCCGGGGTCGACGTGTCGCCCGATCCCGACCTGATCACCTACTGGTTGAGCGGCGAGATCGACGAGGAGCGCGGCTGGGGCATCAAGGGGGACTCGTTCACCGTCTTCGACCGACTCGTTCGACTGGGAACCTCTGACTGGTTCCGCCTCTCCGACCGCGACCTCGCCACCTGCCTGTACCGGCGGGAGTTCGTGGCGGCGGGCGGGCGCCGAACCGAGGCCCAGGCCCAGATCGCGCGGGCGCTCGAGGTCGAGGCGGCCGTACTCCCGATGTGCGAGGAGCCGGTGCGCACCCAGGTCAGGACCGCCCAGGGGTGGCGCGGGCTGCAGCAGTACCTGGTCGCCGAGCACGCGCAGGCGGAGGTGGACGAGGTCCAGGTCGAGGGAATCGCCGAGGCGACGCCGACACCCGAGGTGCTCGCCGCGATCGAGAGCGCCGACGCGATCGTGATCGGTCCCTCGAACCCGGTGATCTCCATCGGGCCGATCGTCTCCATGCCGCCCCTGCGAGAGGCGATGGCCGTGTCCCGGGCGCCGGTGGTGGCGGTCAGCCCGTACGTGGCCGGCCAGGTGGTCAAGGGCCCCACCGACATCTTCATGCGCGCGATCGGCCGACCCTCGACCGCGGCGGGCGCCGCCTCGCTCTACGAGGGGCTGCTTGACGGCATGCTGTGCGATCCCCAGGACCCCGACCCCCCGCCAGACGGGATCAGGGTGATGCGCTGCCCGATGCTGATGGAGGGCGGCGAGGGCCGCCGGGGGCTGGCCGAGCGAACCCTCGAGTTCGCCTCGATGCTCGCCGATCAGGCATGAAAACCCCAGCAACGGGGTATGTAACAGCGCTGACCCGGTAGCCTGACTCTCCGTGGGAGCGGATTCCGACAAGTTGCATACGACCGCGATCGTTCCGGTGAAGGGGCTTTCAGTCGCAAATGGGCGGCTGGACGGGACCCTGTCCGAGGAGGAGCGCAACCGCCTGGCGGAGGCCCTCTTCCTCGACCTGATCGTGAAGCTGCCTCGCTGCCGCAACATCGACGACGTCCTGGTCGTCACCGCCGACCCCTCCATCGCGCGCCAGGCCCGCTGGCTCGGCAACAAGGTGCTCGTGCAGGAGCGTGACGAGGGGCATTCGGAGGCAGCGACCGCCGGGGCGCGCGCCGCGATGGCCGATGGCGCCGGGCGGGTCGCGATGCTGCCAGTGGACTGCCCGATGCTCGATCCGGAGGAGCTCGACGCCCACATCGGCCGTTCCCCTCGCACGGTCCTGATCGTCCCCGATCGGCACGGGACGGGAACCAACGCCCTCGTGCTCGCGCCCCCCGACATCTTCACTCCAGTCTTCGGACCCGAGAGCTGCTCGCGCCACGTCAGCCGGGCGCGGGCCGCGGGGATCAGCTTCGCCCTGGAGCGCGTCGAGTCGATTGCCATCGACCTCGACACGGTCGAGGACATGTCGCTGCTGCGCGACCGCCTGCTGCTCGATCCGCAGCCGGCACCGAAGACCGCCGAAGTCCTCTGGGAGCTCGGCGACCGCACTCAGCCCGCGGCCGCCTAGCGACCTCCCTTGACGCGCGAGCTGCGGATCAGGCCGCTCACCGGCCTCCCGGAGCTGCAGGAGGGCGACGACCTGGGGCGCCTGATCGCCGGGGCCGCGGCGCCGGGACCGGATGAGGTCGTCGTCGTCTCGCAGAAGGCGGTCTCGAAGGTCGAGGGACGGGTCCGCAGGCTAGCCGAGGTGGAGCCCGGCACGGAGGCGCGCGAGCTCGCGGAGAGACTCGACAAGGACCCGGCCCTGACGGAGCTGGTCCTGTCGGAGAGCAGGCGGGTGGTGCGCGCCGAGCGCGGCATCCTGATCACCGAGACGATCACCGGCTGGGTGTGCGCGAACGCGGGGATCGACTCCTCCAACCTCGACGAGGGCCTCGTCGCGCTGCTCCCGGCCGACGCGGACGCATCCGCGCGGCTGATCCGCGCGCAGATCGGCGAAGTAGCCGGGGCCTCCCCGGCAGTGGTGATCGCCGACAGCTTCGGCCGTGCCTGGAGAGTCGGGCAGACGGACGTCGCGATCGGCTGCGCGGGCCTGGCGCCGCTCGCCGATTGGCGCGGCAGGCGGGACCGGCGGGGCCGAGAGCTCTCGGCCACGGTGATCGCGGTCGCCGACGAGCTCGCCGCGGCCGCGGACCTCACCCGCGACAAGGACTCGGGCGTTCCGGGAGCGGTCGTTTCGGGGCTCGGGGACGTCGTGACGGCCGAGGACGGACCGGGCGCGGGGCCCCTGAGGCGTCCCGAGGACGAGGACCTCTTTCGGTAGCTAAGCGGGCGACGCGTTCTTCGAGGTGAGCTTCTCCATCGAGGGCGGCTTCACGCCCTCGTAGGAGAACTCCGGCGGCTGGTAGACCTTTCCCGGGGTCGCGCCCATGGCGAGGATGCGCGCGGGCTCGTCGCCGGTGATCAGCTTGCGCTTCTCGGTTGCCCCCACCCGAGCGAAGACGCCGGGCTCGAGCTCGTGGTCCTCACCGCCCACGCGGAGCGTGACCCGGCCGGAGATCGGCGTGTAGACCTCCTCCTGGTCGTCGTGGGTCTGGTCGTGCTCCGGGTAGCGCGAGAAGTTCGCCGGCAGGTCGATGACGGCGAGGCCGAAGGAGCTCACGCCCAGGCCGGCCCTCGCCCGTCGAAATCCCCCGCCGAAGATCGCCTCGAAGTCCTCGACGCGCTTGACGGTGACATCTGGCATTTTGATTTCCTCTCCCCACGGCCTCCGCTGGAGGCTTACCCGCCGACCGAGAGTACGGCGGCACCACGAACCCTACCGTGACGTAGCTCATCCAACGCACGGTTGGCCTCGGCGAGTGCGTAGAGCTGGATCTCGGTGTGCACCGGCACGCTGGGCGCGAGCGCCATGAACTCCTCGCCGTCCCTGCGGGTCAGGTTCGCCACGGAGCGCACCGTGCGCTCCCTCCAGAGCAGCTCGTACGGGAACTGGGGGATGTCGCTCATGTGGATGCCCGCGCAAACCACGGTTCCCCCGGGCGCCACGGCCCGCAGCGCCTCGGGCACGAGCTCTCCGGCGGGCGCGAAGATGATCGCGGCGTCGAGGTTCGAGGCCTCGGGATCGCCCACGGCTCCCACCCATCCGGCGCCGAGCTCCCTCGCCAGCCCCTGCGCCTCGGTGTCGCCCTCGCGCGTGAGCGCGAAGACGTGGCGTCCCTGCGAGACCGCCACCTGGCAGATGATGTGGGCGGAGGCGCCGAACCCGTAGAGGCCGAGGCGCTCGCCCTCGCCGGCGAGCCGCAGCGACCGGTAGCCGATCAGCCCCGCGCAGAGCAGGGGCGCGGCCTGCTCGTCCGCATATCCCTCGGGGATCGGGAAGCAGAAGCGCTCATCCGCCACGGCGCGCTCGGCGTAGCCGCCGTCAAGGTCGTATCCCGTGAACTTCGCGTGCTCGCAGAGGTTCTCTCGTCCGGAGCGGCAGTACCGGCAGGTGCCGTCCGTCCAGCCCAGCCAGGGCACACCCACCCGGTCGCCCTTGGCGAAGCGGATCGCGCCCGGCCCCGCGTCGGCGACCCGGCCGACGATCTGATGGCCGAGCACCAGCGGCAGCTTCGGCTCGGATAGCTCCCCGTCGACGATGTGCAGGTCGGTCCGGCAGACGCCACAGGCCGCGACCTCGAGCAGCACCTGGCCCTCAGCGGGGACCGGATCCTCCAGCTCCCGCTCGACGAGCGCCCGCCCCGGCTCCTCCAGCACCATCGCTCGCATGAGCTGATTGTGTCGAATACGATCGCCGCGGCCAGGGTTTGACAGAGAAGTCCGCGACCGGGTCAGTAGGTCTCGACGATCTCGTAGAGAGTCGTCCGCTGGGCCGGTGTCCGACCGGCCCGGCGGGCGGCGTCTATGAGCTGCTCGGGCTCCAGGCGCACGCCGTGCTGCGAGCCCGCCATCCGGGAGATGTTCTCCTCCATCAGCGTGCCGCCGAGGTCGTTGACGCCCCAGCGCAGGCTCTCGGTCGCCGCTTCCAGCCCCATCTTCACCCAGCTCGCCTGGAGATTCGGGATCGACTTGCCGAGCGCGAGCCGGAAGGCGGCGGTGTGCTTGAGGTTTTCGGAGCGCGAGATCTCCTCCACCCCATGCGTGCGCCCCAGCAGCGTGTTGTACGGAATGAAGCTGAGGGGAACGAACTCCGTGATGCCCCCGGTGCGCCCCTGGAGCTTGCGCACGATCCGCATGTGACGGGCCAGCTCCCGAGGCTCCTCGATATGACCGAACATCACGGTCGAGGTTGAGCGCAGCCCGGCGCGGTGGGAGGCCTCGATGATCTCGATCCAGCGTGCCACCGGGAGCTTGTTCGGCGAGATCCGCTGGCGGACGCCGTCGTCGAGCACCTCGGCGGCAGTGCCGGGGGTCGAGCCGAGGCCGCACTCGATCAGGTACTCGAAGACCGAGTCGGGCGAGCGGCCCGAGCGCTCGCACATGTAGTGCACCTCCATCGGCGAGTACGCGTGCAGGTGGATGTCCGGCGCGCACTGCTTGGCGAAGCGCAGCCAGCGCCCGTAGTCCTCGAGCGTGTAGTCGGGGTGAATGCCGCCCTGCATGCAGATCTCCGTCGCGCCGAAGTCGATCGCCTCCTGGACCCGGGCGGCGAAGTCGTCCTCGGTCACGAGGTAGGCGTCCGGTGAGCGCTTGCCCTGGCCGAAGCCGCAGAAGGCGCAGCCGACCACGCAGACGTTGGTGAAGTTGATGTTCCGGTTGACGACGAAGGTCGCCGTCTCCCCGGCGAGCTCGGCGCGGAGCTCGTCCGCCGCCACGCGCATCTCCTCGATCAGCGCGGTGCGGGTTTCCGCGAAGAGCGCCGTCAGCTCCTCCTCGCTCAGCTCCTCACCGCGCCGCCCCTTCTCGATGGCGCGCGGCGTGACCTCCGGCGAGGGCGGGGTCTCCTGACGCCGCCCGGAGCCCCGGCGTGGGATGAAGCTCCAGTACTTGAGCTTCACGACGTCGAGCACGCCCTGCTCCATCCACTCCGGGTCGAGGTACTGCGGATACGCGCAGAGTCGCTCGGTCAGGGCATAACCGCGCGGCGCCAGCTCCTTGCGCACCTGGTGCGGGCTGGGGAACGGCTCCTCGGGTGAGATGTGGTCGCCGTTCGAGGAGAGCCCGCCGAGATCGGTAGCTCCCGCTTCGACCAGCTCGGGCCACCGGTCAGCGAGGTTAGGCGGCACCTGTACGCCCACGTCCGGCATCAGCCGCCTCGACTCCGCGATCAGCTCGTTCATCTCCTCGACGCGCACCGGCGTCGCCCAGGCCGGCAGCGGCAGCTCCGAGCCGGCGGTCTTCCCGCTCACCCAGCGCTCCCGCGAAGCCTGATCGGCGATCTCCGCAACCTCCTGTCCGTAGTAGCGGGGATGCGGCACGAAGTTCTGGAGGATCACCTCCTGGATGTGGCCGTACTCGGCGTGCACCGCGGCGATCGTCTGCAGAGCGGCGACCCGCTCCTCGGGGGTCTCGCCGATGCCGACCAGGATCCCCGTCGTGAACGGGATCCGCAGCTCCCCCGCGAGGCGGATCGCCTCCAGCCTCTTGGCGGGATGCTTGGTCGGCGATCCCTGGTGCACAACGAGGTCGGGATCGATCGATTCGAGCATCAGGCCCTGCGAGGCCGTCACCTCGCGGAGGCGAGAGAGGTCCTCGCGGGAGAGGACGCCGACGTTGGTGTGCGGGAGCAGGCCCCGCTCGAGGCCCCGCTGGCAGGCCCAGGCCACGTAGGAGGTGAAGTCCTCGTGGCCCCAGCCGCGGAGGTGCTCGGCGACCTCGGGGTTCACCTCGGGCCGCTCCCCGGTGAGGACGAGGAGCTCCTTGGCGTTTCGGCGCACCGCCTCGTCGAGCCGGCGCTCGACCTCATCCGGATCGTGGATGTGCGCGCGCCGGGTCGCGAACGCGCAGTACTTGCAGTAGCACTGGCACGTTCTCGAGAGCGAGAGTGTGTAGTTGCGCGAGAAGGTCACCCTGCGCATCGCAGGGGGAACCTAGCGAACGCCGATCCCCGGCTTCGCCCTCAACGGCGGCCGCAGACACCACCGCCGCATCGACGGCCGAGCGACCGCCCGCCCTCCGTTACGCGGGTCGCGCTGTCGCGCGCCCTCGCATCACGGCTTCGCCCTTCGCCCCGGAAAGCGGGCGGCCTGGTGGCCGCTAGGAGCCGGCGATACCCCCGGGCGGAGAGGACGGCGGAGGACCGCCGGAGGACTGCCGCAGAGGCGGCGCCTCACCCGCGGGCGGGGCCGGACCGCGCGGTGCGACCTTGTCCGCAAGCTCCTGCACCGGGCCGCTGGAGGGCTCGATGATGAACTTGTAGACGGCCGCCGCGAGCAGGCCGCCGACCAACGGAGCGAAGATGTAGACCCAGGCGTCGGCGAAATGGTTACCGACCAGCGCCGGGCCGAACCAGCGGGCCGGGTTGAACGAGCCGCCGGTCAGCGGGCCGAGCACCATCACGCCGAGCCCCAGCGCGCCGCCGATCGAGATCGCCGCCCAGCGCCGGGTCTCCGGGTTGAGGGCGACGGCGAGGACGGTGAGCACGAGGACGAATGCGCCGATGCCCTCGACCAGGAAGCCCTGGAAGGCCCCGCCGAGCAGCGGGCTGATCTTCGGCGTGCCGTAGTCCGAGGCACGTCCCTCATCGAGCAGGAACGCCTTGGTGAGCAGGGCGCCGAGCACCCCGCCCGAGAGCTGGGCGAGGATGTAGACCAGGCCGTCGATCGGATCGATGCGCCGGATCGCGATGAAGGCCGCCGTCACGGCCGGATTGAAGTGCCCGCCGCTCGCCACGCCGATGCTGATGATCAGAGCGAAGAGCACGAGGAAGTGGGTCAGGCCCACCACCGCGAAGTCGGAGCCGAACTGGGCGTTTTGGCCGGTGGACACATAGAGCACGACGACGCTCGTGATGAAGAAGACCAGGAGCAGCGTCCCGACCAGCTCGGCGATGTACGCCGCGAGACCTCGATCTTGCACTTGAAATGACCTCCTCGTAGACGCGAGGGCGCTCCCCAGGCGATGGCCGTGGAGCAACCCGTTTCTCTCTGGCTGCCCCACCGGTGTGAGGCGGCGCGCAGTCTAACCGCATTTCCGGCCGGGGCCGAGGCCGCGGGGCAGACCTTTATCGCGATCTTAGGAATAGGGTCAGCGGCTGAATGAGACGGGTCGCCGCGCTGCTGGCGGCCGCTCTCCTCGCAGCCGCCCTCGGGGGCTGCGGAGGGGGCGGCGCTGAACCGGGCGCGCCGAAGGGCGCGACCCTGGTCCTCGACTTCCAGCCGAACCCGGTTCACTCCGGGATCTACGCCGCGCAGGCCAGTGGCTACTTCAAGGACGAGGGCCTTGACCTCGCGATCCGCGAGCCCTCCAGCACCGCCGACAGCGCCAAGCTGCTCGAGTCCGGGCGCGCCGACTTCGCCGTCATGGACATCAACGACTTCGGCATCGCCCGCGAGAGGGAGCTCGACCTGATCGCCATCGCCGCGGTCGTGCAGCGCCCGCTCGCCTCGGTGATCGCGCGCGATCGCAATGAGATCAGCACCCCCGCCGATCTCGCCGGCAAGACGATCGGGGTCACCGGCGTCCCCTCTGACGATGCCGTCCTCGACAGCGTCCTGCGCTCCGGCGGCGTCGACCCCTCCTCGGTGCACCGGGTGACGATCGGCTTCAACGCAGTCGCCGACCTCGCCGCCGGCAAGGTCGACGCGGCCACAGCCTTCTGGAACGCGGAGGGCGTCCAGCTTCAGCAGCTCGGCGTCCCGGTCCGCGAGTTCCGCGTCGATCAGTTCGGCGCGCCGCGCTACCCGGAGCTCGTCGTGGCGATCACACGCAGGTCCTGTCCGATCGCCCACCGGTTCTTCGCCGGGCTGAGCCGCGGGTACCACACGCTCGGCAACGATCCGGGATCGGCGCTCGACGACCTGCTCAGCGAGGTCAACGGCCTGGATCGCGCCTCGCAGCAGAAACAGCTCGAGGCCCTCGTCGCCGCCCATGCGTTCTCAGGCACTGATCCCGAAACAGACACCGCCGCGCTGCAGCCGGGCCGGGCGAGGGCATGGCTCGGCTGGGCGACCGGGCTCGGGCTGGTCGCGGGCTCCGCGGCGGCGCGCATCGCGGCCGGATTCCAACCCGCCGCCGCGGACTGCGGCTAGCCCAACGCCCGCTCGACCAGCTCCGGCAGCTCCCGGGCCATCCGGCTGCGGGGGACCGCCATCGCGAGGCCGGCCTCGTCCGCCCGGCGCTTGGTCTCCACGTCGGTGTGCGCGTAGAACCCGATCACCGGCAGGCCGAGACCTGAGAGCGCCTCGGGCTCGACTACGTCGAGGTCGGCGACGACCAGGTCGATGCCGTCAAGCTCGTCGGGGACCGCCGAATCCTGCTCCACCTCGTGGCCGGCGGCCTCCAGCGAGCTGCGCACGCGGCTCGCGAGCATCAGATCTTGCACCAGGGCCACGATCCGGGCCAAATCAGGTCCGCCTTTCGGGATGGGAGCGGATCATGCGTCCAGGCAGGACATTTGACCAAAAAGAGAGGATGTCGACCGAGACAGCGCGTTCCGATGCTTGCTGCCGTGGGGCCCCTCCCGCATCCCCGGATTTCCCACCCGAAGGTGGTCCCCTGGGCTGCCATCGCCTTCTCGCTGCTCTGGGGCGCCGGGCTGGGGCTCTCGCGGGACGACGGGAAGCTGGCGGCGTTCAGCGCGGCGGGAATGCTCCTCACCCTCGTGCTCACCGCCCTGATCTACAGGCAGCGGCCGCACCTGAGGGACCTCGCCGAGACCGACTCACTGACCGGTCTGATGAACCACCGGGGCTTCCAGCAGGCGCTGCGCAGCGAGCTTCAGAAGGCGACGGCGCACCGGGGGTCCCTGGCCCTGGTCGCGCTCGACCTCGACGACTTCAAGACAGTCAACGAGCATCACGGGCACCCCTTCGGCGACGGGGTGCTCGAGGGCGTCGGCGCGCAGCTGCGCAAATCGGTCCGCCGCGGGGACACCGCGGCCCGGATGGGCGGTGAGGAGTTCGCCCTGATCCTGCCGGGCACCGGCGCCGACGCAGCCCAGGAGATCGCCGAGCGCGTCCGGACCGCCGTCGCCAGGCTCTCGCCGGCCGGAGACGAGCTCACCTGCTCCGCCGGCATCGCCGTCTACCCCGTGGACGCCGACAACGCCCCCGCCCTCCTCCAGCTCGCCGAGGGAGCCCTCTACTGGGCGAAGCGCTCGGGGAAGTCGCGGACCCGCCGCTTCGACCCGGATCACGTGCGCCTCAGCGGGGACGCCCCGCAGCGCTCGGAGATCGCGCGCATCCTGGAGGAGCGCGCGATCGAGCCGCTCTACCAGCCCGTCGCCTCGCTCACCACCGGCAGGCTGATCGGCTACGAGGCCCTCGCCCGCTTCCCCGACGCGCCCGAGCGCCCGCCCGCGACCTGGTTCGCACAGGCCAATGCCTGCGGGCTGGGGCCTGAGCTCGAGGCCGCTGCGATCCGCGCCGCGCTCGAGCCGATCGGCCGACCGCCCGGCACGCACATCGCCCTCAACGTGAGCCCGTCCGCCCTCTCCACGGACGTCGTCAAGAAGGTGCTTGCCGGCGATCTCTCCGACCTGATCATCGAGCTCACCGAGCACGAGGTGTACGTCGGCGACAGCCTGCTCGCCGATTCGCTGGCGGACCTGCGGGAGCGCGGGGCCCGGATCGCGATCGACGACGCCGGCGCTGGGTACGCCGGGCTCAAGCAGGTCATGTGGGTGCGCCCCGACATCGTCAAGCTGGATCTCGACCTGACCCGCGCGATCCACTCCGACCCCGTCCGCATGGCGCTGGTCGAGTCCCTCGTTCGCTTCGCTCGCCGTGTCGGCGCCACCGTCTGCGCGGAGGGAATCGAGAACCATGACGACATCGAGGTCCTCGCCAATCTCGATGTGCCATGGGGCCAGGGCTACGTCATCGGTCGCCCGGCCCCGCCGTGGAGTCGCGTCTCACCGCCCGCGGCCGAGACGTGCAGGGACACCCTCGCCAAGGCGCTGGTCTCGACGCCGGGGGGTGACCGCCCGACGATCTCCGCCGGCGATCGCCGACTCGAGCACCTCAGCGCCCGCCTGGCGAACGCGCGGTCCAAATCGGACCTCTACAGCGCGCTCGATTTGATCGCCGGCGAGCTGCACGCCGACAAGGTGGCGCTCTCGCAATGGCACCCGGACAGGGGGGCTGTGGAGACGCTCGCCGAGAGCGGAGAGCAGGTCGAGGGCGAGTTCTTCTCGACCGAAGGCTTTCCGGTGACCGAGCGGGTCCTGCAGCGCCGGGAGGCCGCGCAGGTGATGGTCGGTGACCCGCAAGCCGATCAGGCCGAGGTCGAGTTGCTCTTCGCGCAGGGCTATCGGTCCCTGTTGATGGTTCCGGTCGTCCAGCGCGGCGAGACCCTCGGCATCGTCGAGGCGATGACAGAGGACGAGCGTCCCTGGACCCGGACCGAGATCAACCGGGCGCGCATCGTGGCCAACCAGCTGGCCTCGGTGATCCAGTCCTTCTCCCGCGTGTCGAACCCGGAGCACCTCGTCTAGCGGCTGTCAGGCCGCACCATCTCGGAGCGGCGGCGACAGCCGCCGCGACATGTGGCGGGCGGCTGCTACAGCCGCGATCCGATCGCGAAGCAGACCTACAGACTCCGCCGCCGCCGGAAGTCGCGGCGCACGCTCTCGGGGCGCCCCCACATCTGCACCACCTCGGCGCGGCCCTCCTGCGCGTCGCGGACGCGCAGCTCGCCCGCGATCCTCTCGCGGTCGAGCTTGCTGAGCACGCCACGCACGGTCTCGGCAGCGGCCGCGTGCCCGAAACGATGAGCGACATTGATCCGCCAATGCCACTCGGCCCGCGAGTAGGGCTGGGCGTTCACCTGGGAGAGCATCACCGCGGCGTCCACGTAGCGGGTCTCATCGGCGATCCGCAGGTCGAGCTCGAGGTCCGTCCAATCGTCCGGCAGCGAGTCGACCACCGCCTCGAAGTCCTGCGCCAGTGCCATTTGCGCAGACTAGCGGGGCGGCTTGGCCATCAGACCGCGGCTGTAGCGCGCTAACCGATGAAGACCTGCTCGAGCAGGAAGACGTTGAGGGCGATGATCAGGGCCGAGAGAACGCCCGCCACGCCCGTCAGCCAGCGCGGGTTGGCGAGCGAGCCCATCAGGTCCCGCCGGCGGGCGAGCAGCAGCAGCGGGACCAGGGCGAAGGGAATCCCGAACGAGAGGACGACCTGGCTCCCGACCAAGGCGTCGGTCGGGTCGATGCCGAGCCCGAGGACGATCAGGGCGGGGGTCAGGGTGATCGCGCGGCGCAGGAAGATCGGGATCTTCCGCCTGATGAAGCCCTGCATCACGACCTGGCCGGCCATCGTCCCCACCGAGGACGAGGCGAAGCCGGAGGCGAGCAGCGCGATGCCGAAGATCGTGGCGGCGCCGGGCGAGACCAGCTGCTTGAGCCCGTCGTAGGCCCCGTCGATGCTGTCGATTCCGGGCAGGCCGCCGTTGTGGAAGAGCGCCGCGGCCATCACCATCATCGCGATGTTCACCGCGCCGGCCAGCGCCATGGCGATGACGACGTCAATCCGCTCGAAGCGCAGGATCTGGCGCTTCTCGCTCTCGTCCCGGCCGACGATCCGGCGCTGCGTGAGGGCGGAATGCAGATAGATCACGTGCGGCATGACGGTCGCGCCGATGATCCCCGTGGCGAGGAGGACGCTCTCGGCTCCGGCGAAGCCGGGGACGAAGAGGTGATGGACGACCTGTCCCCCGGCCGGCCCCGACTCGAGGATCTCGAAGGCGAAGGCGAACACGACGACGCCGACGAGCACGACGATCCCGGCCTCCAGGCGGCGGAAGCCCTTCTGCTGCAGGGCGAGGATCGCGAACGCTCCGGCGCCGGCGAGCAGGCCCGCGGGGAACAGCGGGATCCCGAAGAGAAGGTTGAGGCCCAGGGCGGCGCCCACCACCTCGGCGATGTCGCAGGCGGCGGCGACGAGCTCGGCCTGGATCCAGAGGCCGATCGAGGTGCGCCGGGAGAACGAGTCGCGGCAGGCCTCCGCCAGGTTCTTCCCGGTCGCGATGCCGAGCTTCGCGGACTGGGTCTGGACCACCATCGCGATCAGGTTCGCCGCGAGCACCACCCAGAGCAGCAGGTAGCCGAACTTCGCGCCGCCGGCGATGTTGGTGGCGAAGTTGCCAGGGTCGATGTAGGCGACCGCCGCAATGAAGGCCGGGCCGAGGAACGGCCAGAGGCGCGGCAGGCCTCGTGTATGGCCCTCGAGCGAGCGCCGCGCCGCGCGGGCGACGGCCGCCTCGCCGGGCAGGACGTCCTCGACTCCGCCCAGGCCATTGGAGGGCGCCGGGGGTGGCGAGAGCTCCCCGGGTACGGGCTCTACAAGGCCGACGTCGTCCTGACCGACGGAGAGGTCCTGCTCGCTCATGCCCCGCCCGCGGGTCGACGGCGGACCCTCATGCTCCCGGCCAGCTCGGGGCCGAGCGGATGCGGGCGGCCGGCGATCTCGACCATCACGGGACCGCCGAAGGGCTCACGGCCCTCGACCACCAGCCTCGCCCCCGGCTGGATCGCCCGCTCGGCGAGGTAGCGCAGCATCGAGGCGTCGCTGTCGGAGACGCGCGTGAACACCCCCTCGTCCCCAGGCTCGAGCTCGGTGAGCGGGACCGAGTCGTCCGCGCCGATCGCGAGGTCCCGGTCGGGGATCGGGTCGCCGTGCGGATCGAGGGCCGGCTCCCCCAGCTTCGCGGCGATCAGCTCCTCGAGCTCCTCGGAGATGTGGTGCTCCAGCACCTCGGCCTCGGCGTGCACCCGGTCCCATGGCATGCCGAGCACCTCGGCCAGGAAGAGCTCGATCAGCCTGTGGTGGCGGATCACCTCGAGCGCGATCCGCTCGCCCTCCGGAGTCAGGCGCGCCCCGCGATAGGGCGCGTACTCGACCACGCCCTCGTCGGCCAGGCGCCGGAGCATTCCCGACGCCGAGGCCGCGGTGACACCGAGCCGCTGCGCCACGGCGGTCGTCCCCACGGCGCTGGCCTCGCGGGCCTGCAGCTCGTAGAGGGCCTTGGCGTAGTTCTCGGCCCCCTCGTTCGTGCGGCGCTTCGGGTGGGCGTTGTGCGCCTGTGCGCTCATCCGCCGGAATTGAAGCAGATCCGAACTCGGAAGTTAGGAATGGCTAACTCAGGCCCGCCCCAAGGACCCGGCCAGGCCGCGACCTACAATCGATGCGTGGCCGAGACAGCGACTCAGGTCGAGCTCGACGGGCAATACCGCGCCCTCCGCGAGGAGGCCGGATTCGTCATCAGGAACCGGGCGATGCTGAGCGTCAGCGGGCCCGACGCCGCCGAGTACCTCCAGGGCCAGCTGACAAACGACATCGAGGCGCTCCAGCCGGAGCAGGGCTGCTACGCCGCACTGCTTGACCGGAAGGGGCACCTCGAGTCAGACATGCGCGTCCTGCGCCTCGATCCCGACATTCTCGGCACCTCCTCCGATTCCAGTCCGGGGTTGCCCCCCATCTACTGGCTCGATCTCGAGCCCGGACCCGCCGAGGGCGTCCTGAAGCATCTGCGCACCTACAGCGTCGGTCGGGACGTCCAGATCGAGGACGTCGGCGAGCGCTGCTCGATCGCGTCGCTGATCGGCCCGCGGGCCGGTGAGCTCAGCGGGTTCGAGGGACTCGGACCCGAGCACGCGCAGCGCTTCCGCAAGTGGGACGGCGCGGACGTGCTCGGCGTCGCGACGGACGTCGGTATCGACCTGATCGTGAAGATGGAGGACGCCGCGGCCGTCGAGCAGCTCCTGCGGGCGGCCGGCGCCGCCGAGGTGAGCGAGGAGGCCGCCGAGATCGTCCGGGTCGAATCCGGAAGGCCTCGGTTCGGGCTCGACATGGGCCCGGAGTTCATGCCCGCCGAGGCGGGCATCGTCGAGCGGGCGGTCGACTTCGAGAAGGGCTGCTACATCGGACAGGAGCCGGTCGCCCGGCTCCACTACCGCGGCAAGCCCAACAGGACTCTGAGAGGTCTGCGCCTGAGCGCGGCCGCCGCGCACGGGGACGCGATTCGCCTCGGCGAGAAGGAGGTCGGCGCGATCGGGACCGCCTGCCTCTCCCCCGCCCACGGCCCGATCGCCCTGGCGATCGTGAGGCGGGAGGCGAGCGAGGGGGATCGGCTGGAGGTGGCCGACGCCGGGGTCACCGGCGAGCTCGTCGAGCTGCCTTTCACCGGCTGATCCGACTGCCGCGGCCTGTCCCTCGGTTCGGCTAGATTCCTCGGCGCATGCTGAGGGGCAGAGCATCGGCCTTTGCTTCGGCGACCGTCGTCGTGGCGGCGCTGGCGGTGACAGGCTGCGGCCGCAACGATTTCAACAACGACCCGGGCCCTCCGATCCCCGCCGAGGTGTCCGTGAAGATCGCCACCAACGGCGTCGCGGTCTCGCCCAAGGAGTTCGGCGCGGGCCTGGTCAACTTCACCGTCGCGAACCTCACCAACCAGGTCGGCAGCCTGGCGATCCACGGCCCGGTCGACGCCGACAGCGATCAGATCCAGCCCGGCGGCGCCGAGACGGTCGAGGTCGACATGAAGAGCGGGAGCTACGAGGCGAGCGTCGACGGGATCGCCGTGCGGCCGTTCAGCTTCACCGTCGGGCCCGAGCGCCCGTCCGGCAAGAACGACCTGCTGCTGCCCTAGTCCGACTTCGCCGCCGGGGCCTCTCCCACGAGGCGGGGGAGGACGGCGGTGAGCATCAGCCGCAGCCGCGAGTAGCCGGCCCAATTCTCACGGGCGGCAAGCGACTGGGCGACGCGGTCTGGATCGATTCGATGTAGGGCGGCCCCGCCACGCCCCTCCATTGGAGGATCCGCATTCTCGGACGCTTCCATGGTCGTTCTTCGGATTCTGTCGCCCTGAACGGCGGAAGACCTGAGAGCCGGGCGCCCCAATGGACGAAAACTCCCGCGGCGGGCTGGCCAGCTACTCATCCGTTTCGGCGACCTCGATCAGGGACTCGATCCGCTCGAGGCGGGCGCGAACGCTCTCGACCATCTCGTCGAGCGTCGCGCGCGCCTTGTCTGAGCTGCTCTTGATCCCCGTAAGGGTCGAGCGGATCCCCTGCGCCTGCTTCAGGCAGTGCACCGCCTCGGCCCCGGCGTCGCGGACGGCGGCGGCGTCGACGGCCAGGTCACGCTCCCTCGACATCGCCACCCTCGCGGCCGCGAGCCGGTAGGCGACCTCGAGGGCCAGGCTCTCGGGCTGATCGCGGTCCACCGCGACGATCAGCTTGTTGCCCTCGTACTCGACGAGCGTCTCGCGCCCCGAGGGCACCCGGTCCTCCCCGGCGACCACCAGGACCGCGAAGGAGGCGGCGCGCGCCGCCATCGCCTCGTTCAGCTCCCGCCAGGCATCGTTCTTGGAGAGCTTCTTGTCCTTCGCCTCGAAGACGATCCTGCCCTGAGAGGGGCCGTTGCCCGCTCCGAGCTCGATCAACGTGTCGCCCTTCTTGCCTCCGCCCTCGGCGCCCTCGCCGCCGGTGTGCGACGAGGCATCGCCCCTGGTCGCCGCGATTCGCTCCAGCGCCCGGTCGACTCGCTCCTCGAAGCTGCGACCCTTGCGCGTCCCGGCCTCCTCGGCCTCCTCGAGCGCCTCGCGGCCCTGCTCGAGGCCGGCGAGCTCCGCGGCGCGGTTGAGCAGCTCGTCCACCTTCTCCTCCAGCTTCTGGTCGCGCGCCTCCTGATCCTCCTTGCGCTCGCGCACCCAGTTGCGAAGGGTCGACAACATCGGCCCCAGGGGATTCCGCTCGTCCTCGGCGGAGAGCCGCCGCATGAACTCCTCGTCGCGCTCGTCGAGCATTCGCTTGATCTGGGCCTGCACGGCACCCTCGCGGTCCTCGCCGAAGGTGGCGGCGATCTGCTCGGAGAGCTCCTCGCTGTGGGACTCGAGGGCCTGGCCGAGGGCACCGGAACCCTCCTCCCCGCCCAGGGCGCGACGCAGCCCCTCCTCGATCCGCTCCACCGCCTCGCGGTTGCGCTCCTCGACGGTCTCGCTGTGCACGCGGGAGAGGCGCTCGAACTCCCGGCGGACGTAGTCGACCTCGATCGCCGTCTCCTCCCGGTCGAGCACCCTGGTCCCGATCTCGATCGCGCGCCGCACCGAGCGCGCCGGCTCCTCACCGGCCTCGGCACGGTCGCGGACCACCCGCGCGGTCTCACGGTCCGCGATGGTCAACGCCTCGATCACGATGCGGTCCTCGACCACGCGCACGGAGCCGGGTCCTTCCGGCTCGATCGGCAGCTGTCTCTCGGAGGCTTCCACTGGACTCATGAACGTAGTCGCGGTTCCGGACACCAACCTGACGAGCGTCGAATACGATCCAGCCGTCAACGACCAACCAACGCGGGAGTCACATGGCCGTAGAGATCGCCGACGTATCCAAGCTCGACGTAGCGCCAGGCGAGCTGCCCGAAAAGATGGCCGCCTGGGTGATTCGCCCCGAGCGAGAGGGCGAGCCCAAGGATGCCTTTCAGGTCGAGGAGATCGAGGTGCCGGAGCCCGGCGCCTTCGAGGTCATCGTCCGCGTGATGGCCGCGGGAGTGAACTTCAACAACGTCTGGGCGGCGCTCGGCAAGCCCGTCTCGGTGTTCGGCTACGGCGACCACGAGGAGTGGGGCCACCACATCGGCGGCTCCGACGCCTCCGGGACCGTCTGGAAGGTCGGGGAGGGCGTCACCAAGTGGAAGCCTGGCGACGAGGTCGTGATCCACTGCAACCAGGCCTCCTACGAGGACGTCGAGGTGCACGGCCTGGACCCGCTCGCCGCCCCCAGCCAGATGATCTGGGGATACGAGACGACCTGGGGCTCCTTCGCCCAGTTCACCAAGGTCCAGGCGCAGCAGCTGCTGCCCAAGCCGCAGAACCTCTCCTGGGCTGAGTCCTCGGCGTACGGGCTCACCTACTTCACCGCCTACCG
This sequence comes from uncultured Solirubrobacterales bacterium, assembly GCA_963833375.1. GTDB lineage: Bacteria > Actinomycetota > Thermoleophilia > Solirubrobacterales > 70-9 > DASUPK01. The sequence goes on along the minus strand of CAWHXR010000007.1, from coordinate 408,684 downwards.
GATGCTGCTCGACCAGTGCAAGCTCCAGGCCGGCCACAACGTCCTGATCTGGGGCGCCGCCGGCGGCCTCGGCGTCTTTGCCACCCAGATCTGCAAGGCGGCGGGCGCCAACGCGGTCGGCGTCGTCTCCTCCGCTGAGAAGGGCGAGCTGGTCAAGCGCCTGGGCGCGGTCGACTACATCAACCGCAACGACTTCTCGGGAATGATGCGAAAGGGCGGCGAGTCGCCCGACGAGGAGAAGGCGCGCTTCAAGGAATCGCGCGGGTTCGCCAAGCGAGTCAAGGAGATCCTCGGCGACTCGCCCGACATCGTCTTCGAGCACGTCGGACAGGCCACCTTCCCCACCTCGGTCTTCGTCGTGAAGCCATTCGGCAAGGTGGTGATCTGCGGGGCGACCTCCGGCTACACCCTGGACTTCGACGTGCGCTACCTCTGGATGCGCCAGAAGCAGATCATCGGCTCCCACTTCGCCAACGCATACGAGTGCATGCGCGCGAACCAGCTGATGGCCGAGGGCAAGATCCAGCCGGTCCTCTGGCGGGTGATGGGCTTCGACGGCGTCGCCGAGGCGCACCAGCTCCTGCACGAGAACAAGCACCTCGGCAAGATCTCGATCCTGGTCGGAGCGACCAGCGAGGACGAGGGCAAGACCGAGGAGGGCCCGGGCGCGATCCGGGCCGAGGTGGGCGCGTGAGCGCCCGCCGTAGCTTGGAGGTGGGCGCGTGAGCCCCGAGGAGACCGCACAGGGGACCTGGGAGCAGGCGACCCCGCGGGGCAGCGCGCTCGACGTCGTCTACATCGACTGGCACATCCACCCGTTCCGCGCCGAGCGCTGGTACGAGATCTGGGAGCCCGGTGCCGCCCGCGCGATGGCGTTCGGCGCCAAGGGCTGGTCCCTGACCCGGAACGTCGAGGATCCCCTCCACTTCCGCCAGGCCGGGCTCTGGGAGGACCGGGCGGACTTCGAGCGCTACTGGTACTCGGACGAGATCTCGGCGCTCCGCGAGGAGGCGGTCAACTACTTCAACAAGCCCCTGCTGCCCGTCTGGCACGTCCTGATCGCCGGCGAGTAGCGGTGAGCCCGACGCGAGCCAGACCGTACCTGGCGACGGTCGGCCTGATCGCACTCGGGTTGGCCGTGATCCTCATCCTCGGCACGAATCCCCCGCGCGCCGCGGCCGCACCCTGTCCTGTCCCGGTCTCGAGCTTCTCGTCCGGCATCGTCACGATCCAGGGAGACCCGAGCTGCGCCTATCTCGACGAGGACTTCAAGGTCTACTGCGATGGCGGCATCATCAGGTTCGACTACCTCGTCGCCGGCGTTCAGCCGATCCCCGGCAACAGCACCGGCGTCGCCTGCGGCAGCGCGTCGGGCATTCACGTGATCGGCAACGGCGGGGACGACGACATCGACCTCTCCGCCGTCACCTCGGGGAACGGCTTCACGAGCATCGCGCGGAACCAGGCCAGCGGCGGCTTTCAGAACGACACGGTGACCGGCAGCCCGTTCGCGGACGTGATCACCGGCGATGACGGCCGCGACCTGCTCGCTGGCGGTTCGGGCACGGACGCCGTCGACGGGGGCGCCGGGACCGACCTGCTCATGCTGCGGGACGGCGGGGTCGACACCGGAAACTGCGGCGACGGATTCGACGCCGTTCAGGGAGACCGGCCCTCCCAGGATTCGATCTCAAACTGCGAGATCGCCGACCTCCTCCCCGCCGCGACGCCCACCAAACGGAAGTGCAAGAAGAAGCACGGCCACAGGAAGTGCAAGAAGCGGCGCGCCCCCGGCCACCGTCAGGCAGCTACTTAGCGCTCACCCCGGTGTTCCCTGAGGTGCATCGGTGACCCTCATCCATCGCCCATTCGCGCGCTTCGCCCTGCCCGCCGCCATCGCCGCGGCGCTGATCGCCGGCAACGCCGGCATCGCGCACGCCAAGGTGAGCGCCACCCTCAGCGGTCAGCTGCTCACGGTCAGCGGCGGCAAGGGATCCGATCACGCCACCGTCGTCTGCGCCCAAGGGCAGGTCAAGCTGAACGGGAAGGACCCGAGGACCGGCCCGGTCGCCTGCTCCAGGGTCTCGGAGGTCGATGCGGTGATGGGGACGGGCAACGACCGCGTCGACCTCTCCGGCGTCGGCCCCGACGCCGGCTTCGGCGAGCGCGACCTGCCGGGTGGCTTCGGGCACGGGACCGGCGCGGCGGGCGACCTCGGGCGCGGGAACGACCGCTACGTCGGGGGCGGCTCCGCCTTCAACCTCGTGCTCGGCGGCCCCGGGAACGATCACATCACCGGTGGCCGGCTCCGCGACAGCCTGCAGGGAGGCAGCGGCAACGACAGCGGGACCGCCGGCTCGGGCCGCGACATTCTGCTCGGCAACTCCGGAAACGACAAGCTCAACGGCGGCAGCGACGACGACCTGCTGAGTGGCAACGCGGGCGATGACGTGCTCATCGGCGGCGCCGGGACCGACCTGCTCGGCGGCGGAGCGGGCATGGATCGCCTCTTCGGCGGGCCGGGCCCCGATCAGCTGATCGGCGGGCCGGGCAGGGACCGCCTCAACGGCGGACCCGGCAACAACACGCTGGTCCAGGATTCACCGGCGAAGAAGTAGTCGCGGCCGCCTCGGTTGGGAGAGATTGACGAGACGAAACTCGCTGGAGCGTGCTGCTCCCTCGTTCATGGTCTGAAGCAGGCTTAGTGCTGTTCGAGCGGGGCCATGGTGAGGCCCGCCTGCTGGAGCTGTTCCCAGTAGAGCTCGGCCGGCTCGCGCGGGCCGGTCCAGACCGCGGCCTGGCCGCGGTTGTGGATCGTGTCGGCGAACCGGTAGCCGCCGTCGAGTGAGACGCCGGGGATCACGCGGGAGAGCGTCTTCGCGACATGGTCGAAGGTGTTGTGGTCGTCGTTGAGGACGATCACGAGCCAGTTGCCGCCCACACCCTCCTCAGGACCAGCGGATCTGGGCCTTTCAACCGTGGTCGTGGCCACGCGGCGGAAGGTAGAGGATTCAGATCGAACCGCGGGAATTCCCCGCCCGCGAATCGGTTCGGCCGCGGTGCCTGTGGCGGCCGTTCATGCCGAAGCCGCCTTAGAACGGGTTCGGGACCTGGACCACGACGTTGTCGAAGACGCCGCTGATCCCGGTGCCCGCCCCCGACCCCTTGGCTCCGGAGGTGACGACCGTCTGGCGCCCGTCGGGCTGATCCGCGCCGGAATCGGTGCTCGAGACGACGCCCGTGCCGTTGACCGAGGCGACGACGCTGGTGCTCGTGCCGCCGTACGAGAAGGCACGCAGCGTGATCACGTTCGGCTTGGAGCCGAGCTTGACGAACTTGCCGCTGCCGGCCGACTCGAGCTGCGGGCCGGCCGGGCCCTTCGGGTCACGGAGGTACTGCCACTTGTGCGAGTTGGGCAGGATCCGCAGCACGTAGCTCGCGGTGCTGCTCCAGCGGACACCGACCCCCACGAAGGACTTCTTCTGCAGCTTCTTGGTGCCCCCGCCGACGGTCGTGGTCGCGACCATGCCCTGGTCGGCGTACTGATCGCTCGAGTCCGCGACCACCGACGAACGGAAGACACATGAGTTCGTGTTCCTGCCCACGCCGATCCCGAGCGCCTGATTGCCGACCCACTTCCGCTTGCAGGTCGAGCCTGCAACCTTCTGGAAGGCGTTGATGTCGTCCGCGCCCTGGAAGGTGTAGTTCGCCACCGGAATCGGGGCCGCATGCGCCACCGCGCCCGTCGCGAGGGCGGCGCAGGCGACGAGCAGGGCTGTGAGCTTGGTTCTCATGCGGGCGTGAGCGTAGCCGTGAGGCGTCCGACAGATTGCAAGAACACCCCTCAGCGCCGGTCGGAGCGGTCCCGACTACGCGGCTCGATTTTCGTGGCACTTACCATTAGGGCATGAGCGAGCACCGCCTGTCCGAGCGGGACCGTTCCTGGGTCATGCGCACGTACGCGGGCCACTCCGACGCCCGCCGGTCCAACGAGCTCTACCGCAAGAACCTGGCCAAGGGCCAGACCGGGCTCTCGGTCGCCTTCGACCTGCCCACGCAGACCGGCTACGACCCCGACGCCGAGCTGGCGCGCGGTGAGGTCGGCAAGGTCGGGGTCTCGATCGTCCACAAGGGCGACATGCACACGCTCTTTGACGGCATCCCGCTGGGCGAGATGAACACCTCGATGACGATCAACGCCACAGCCGCCTGGCTGCTGGCCCTCTACGCCACCGTCGCCGAAGAGAACGGCGTGGAGCGCGCCGCGCTGGCGGGGACCACCCAGAACGACATCATCAAGGAGTACCTCTCGCGCGGCACCTACGCCTTCCCGCCCGGCCCCTCGATGCGGCTGATCGCGGACACCGTCGCCTTCACGGTCAACGAGATCCCGAAGTGGAACCCGATCAACGTCTGCTCGTACCACCTGCAGGAGGCCGGGGCCACACCCGTCCAGGAGATCGCCTACGCCCTCTCCACCGCGATTGCGGTGCTCGACGAGGTGAAGGCACGCGGCCAGGTCGCGGACGTTGACTTCCCCAAGGTCTTCGGGCGGATCTCCTTCTTTGTCAACGCCGGCGTTCGCTTCATCGAGGAGCACGCGAAGCTGCGGGCGATGGGCCGGCTCTGGGAGGAGATCGGCCGTAACCGCTACGGCGTGGAGGAGCCGAAGTTCCTGCGCATGCGCTACGGCGTGCAGGTCAACTCGCTCGGCCTGACCGAGTCGCAGCCCGAGAACAACGTGCCGCGGATCGTGCTCGAGGCCCTGGCCGTGACCCTCGGCCGCGACGCGCGCGCCAGGGCGATCCAGCTGCCGGCCTGGAACGAGGCGCTCGGCCTCCCCCGCCCCTGGGACCAGCAGTGGAGCCTCCGCATCCAGCAGATCCTCGCCAACGAGACCGACCTGCTCGACTACCCGGACATCTTCGAGGGATCCGTGGTGATGGACGGCCTGGTCGCGGAGCTCGCCGAGGGCGCCGACGCCGAGATGAAGGAGGTCGCCGACCGCGGCGGCGCCGTGGAGGCGGTCCCGTACATGAAGGCCCAGCTGGTCGAGTCGAACCGCGAGCGGATCGCCAGGATCGAGCGAGGCGAGATCGTGGTCGTCGGCCAGAACAAGTTCACCGAGTCCGAGGACTCGCCCCTCACCACCGGCGAGGACGGGGACATCCTGACCCCGGATCCGGAGGTCGAGCGGGAACGGATCGCCGCGCTCGAGGAGTGGCGGGCGGAGCGCGATCAGGCCGCCGTCGATGCGGCGCTCGAGAAGCTCGCCGAGGCGGCCCGTGACGACAGCGCGAACATCCTGCCCGCCACCATGGAGGCCGCCAAGGCCGGCGCGACGACCGGCGAATGGGCCGGCGTCCTGCGCGAGGTCTTCGGCGACTACCGCGCGCCGACCGGCGTCTCGGAGGCGGCCGCGGGCGGCTCCGTCAACGGCGACCTGCTCGCCGGCGTCCGGGAGCGCGTCGCCGCCGTCTCGGATCAGATCGGCCACCCGATCCGGATCCTGGTCGGCAAGCCCGGCCTCGACGGCCACTCGAACGGCGCGGAGCAGATCGCCGTCCGCGCGCGCGACGTCGGCATGGAGGTGATCTACCAGGGGATCCGCCTGACCCCCGAGCAGATCGCCAAGTCCGCCATCGAGGAGGATGTCGACGTGGTCGGGCTCTCGATCCTCTCCGGCTCCCACCGTGAGCTGGTGCCGCGCGTCGTGGAGCTGCTGCGCGCCGACGGCGCGGACATCCCGGTGGTCGTCGGCGGGATCATCCCCGCCGCGGACGCCGCCGCCATGCGCGAGGCCGGCGTGGACGGGGTCTACACCCCGAAGGACTTCGAGATCAACCGGATCATGGGCGAGATCGCCGACCTGGTCGCACAGCGCCGCCGGGCCGCACAGCCCGCCTAGGTCTGATGACCGACCCGGAGCTGAGCGGCGACCGCAGCTCCTGGCTCCGCTGCTACCGCTGCTGGGCCAGGGACCTGGAGGTGCAGCTGCACTACGACGCGATCCTCCGCGTCGATCCCGACAGCGGGGAGCCTTCCGAGCGCCTGGAGGAGGTGCAGGAGGCCGTGGTCCAGTGCCTGCGCTGCCTGCACGACCAGCCTCATCTGACGATCCAGGAGGACCGGGTCGTCCCGGTCGAGGACCGCTGGGAGCGGATGGTGGTGGGCACCCCCTGGGTGGCTTCCTGCACGGTCACGGTCGACCAGGACCAGGTCGAGAGCTGCTCGGGACCAGAGGCCGCCGAGTCGCTCACCTACGGATCCTTCGGCGAGCAGGGCACGCGCGAGTTCTTCACCCACGTCCGCTTCCACAAGCACGACGAGGAGCGGATCATCGTCCACCTCCTGGTCGAGCTCTATGCGCGCTCGGCCGAGGAGGCGACCGAGGTCCTCGAGGAGGCCTCGCGCGGCGTGCTGGAGATCACCTCGCTGGCAGAGGAGTCGCGTCCTCCCGCCCACGCTCCGGACGAAGCGCACTAGGCTCGGGAGGACACCAGCCGCGATGAGCGTCTGATCAGCGCTCGTCTCTTGAATCGACGCGGCAAGGGAATCGAACAGGAGCCGTTTCGATGAACCTTCACACCCGCCGCCTCGGCGTAATCGTCCTCTCGGCAGCGCTCGTCACCGTCGTCGCGCTCGGAGCCGCGGGGAACGCCTCGGGCAAGAAGAAGGCCAAGCCCCTGAAGGTGAGCTGCGATCAACTCTATGCGGAGATCGACAAGACGGCCGCGCAGCTCCAGGCCCAGTACAACGCAATCGGCTTCACCATCGGTTTGCCCGATCCCGCCTATCCCACCGACCCCCCGATTGACGGCTCCAACCATGGCGGCGCCTGCAAGAAGCAGGGCAAGCGAATTCGCCAAGGCGTCGGGTTCATGATCGACATCCATAGCGAGGGCGAGCCGCCCTTCCCCGGGGAAACAAACCCCGCGGTAAGGGAATACGACTGGACCTGGAGCGAAACCGTCATCCGCACCAAGAAAGGCCTGCTCCACGACATCGTCAGCAACTTCAAGTGCGAGAAGTACATCTATGACGGGAGTTCGGGCGACCCCCACAACATCCAGACCTTTGCCTGCTGACTAGCCCGGGTTCTTGCGCGGGACCAGGACGGCCCGCTTGAACTCCGCGACCAGCGTCCCGTCCTGCTTGTAGACGCGGGTGTGGACCTTGACCACGCCGCGATCCGGCTTGGACTCGGACGGACGAACCTCGAGCACCTCGGACTCGCAGAACAGCGTGTCCCCGTGGAAGACGGGGGCCGGGTGCTTGAGCTCCTCCGTGGCCAGGTTCGCGATCGCCTTGCCGGACACGTCGCTCACCGACATGCCGAGGGCGAGGGAGTAGACCAGGGGTCCCACCACCACGTTCTGGCCCTGCTGCGACTGCGACGCGTAGACGTCGTTGATGTGCAGCGGGTGGTGGTTCATGGTGATCAGGCAGAAGAGGTGGTCGTCTGACTCGGTCACTGTCTTGGCGGGCCAGTGCTTGTAGACAGCCCCGACTTCGAACTCCTCCAGGTAGCGCCCGTACTCGTGCGCACCCGAGGCCTCTCGCTCGGCCTGGTCCGTCGTCAGCTGATGGTTCTCGTCACTCATCGTTTGGGTCGGTCTCCTTGAGTCGTGTGACTCCTCCCCAGGATCGGCGCGGGATGGTACCCGGGCTAATCGGAGGGTGCTCCGACAGAGCAACGCGTCTGTTGCTGGGGCTGCACCGCTCAGCCGGCGACACTCACCTCCGTGCCCTCGAAGCGGGCGATGTCGGCGACCTCGGCCTCGATCTGCTCGCCCAGCCGGTCTGCCTCGACCCTCGGCAGGTTGAGGGTGATCTCCAGCCGGCTCCCCTTCCGCCTGGAGCGCCAGCCGCCCACGACGATGCCGTCCTCGAGGATCACGGGGCGGATCCAGCCGCCACCGCCCTCCTTCACGTGCGCGGCGTGCTCGGAGGCGACGGAGAACTCCCGGTCCGTCCACCCGAGCAGGTAGGTGTCGAAGTTGCCGAGCATCCGGACCTGACCCGTTGCCGGGAGCCGAGGCAACGAGCCGCGCTTCGCCAGCATCGTCTGGTCGCCGACCCGCACCTCCTCGATCTCGCCGGAGATCGACTTCAGCCCGGCGCGCACGTCGCGCAGGGGCAGCCCGGACCAGTAGGCGAAATCGCGTTCGCCCGCCGGCGAGAAACCGCCCAGGTACCGCCGCGCCAGCTCCGCCAGCGCTCGCTCTCGGTCGAAGGGCGGCGGCCTCCCGAGCCAGTCCTCGCGCCGCACGAGGCAGGTGGCCTTGCCGCGGTCCGGGCCGAGGCAGGCGATGCCGGAGGTCACGGCCAGGCCGATGATGTGCAGCCTGGTCTGCTCGTTGAGCTCCACCCCGGCCCCGATCACGCGCTGGGCGGCCTCGGGCCTGGTCAGCGGCCCCTCGCTCTCCAGCGCCTTGGCGATCACCCTCAGGGCCCTGTCCTCGTCGCCCGCGGGCATCCCCAGCTGGCTCAGGCGCCGGCGGGACCACCTCTCGATTCCCGGCTCGAACAGCGGCAGCCACCAGCCTGCGTCGTCCGTCGGGATCAGGTGGACGGTGGTCCGCATCACCCAGCTGCGGAGCAGCGAGCGCTCCTCCGTGCGCGCCCGCTCGATGTCCACCGCGGTCAGGTTGCGGCTTCGGGAGCGAAAGGTGAGCGGGCCCGCGTAGACGTCCTGGGCCTGGGCCCCGGCGATCGAGCGCGCGATCTCGGCCGGATCCCTCGCGGCCACCGGCCGGTGTATCAGCTGCGTCGCCGCGCGCAGCCTCGCCAGGCGGGCCGGATCGATCGCCTTGGCCTTTCCCATCTACATGAAACGGGTCGCGCTTACGCGCGCCCTCTCACCGCGCCTCGCTTCGCTGCGGCGCACCCTCGCATCTAGTGGACCTTCTTCGTCCGAGCGCGCTGCTCGTGGCGCTCGATCACCTGGGCGATCAGCTTCTGTATCCCGGAGTCGCCGCTCACCCTGATGTGTCCCGCGTCGTAAGCCTCGCGATAGTCGCCCACCGTGCCCTGCTCGGCGAGGCGGTTGAACTCCGCCCGATGGATCTCGACCGTGACTCGCGCGTCCTCGGTCGAGGCGGCCTTGCTGATCTTCGGGCCGGGCACCTCCACCCGGAACATCTGGACGTCGCCACGGCCGCGCAGCTCGAGCTCGAAGACGAGCTTGAGCTGGGCAAGCGCCGGGACCTCGGCTTGGAAGCGCTCGACTGCGGTCGCGATCAGCTCTTGCGTCGAAGCCATCTCACCAAGGTATTGGCTTGCGGTTCCGGAAGAACCCGCCGGTGGGACCGTCATCCGCCAGGGTCGCCAGCCAGACCGCGGTGTCGGCGCCCTCCTCCACCGACCTGGGCGCGGCTGAGCCGCCCATGTCCGTGCGGACCCAGCCGGGACACATCGTGTTGACCTTGATGCCGCGCTCGTCCGAGGCGAGGGTGCGCGTCAATGCGTTGAGGGCGGCCTTCGAGAGCCGATAGGCGGCGCGTCCCCCGTTCATGTCGGAGAGCTGGCCCGCGCCGCTCGACACGTTGACGATCCGCGGGCTGGCGCTGCCTCGGAGCAGCGGCAGGAGGGCCTGTGTCAGCCGCCAGGGGCCGAAGGTGTTGACCTCGAGCACCTGATGTGCGCGGCCCAGGTCGTAGTCGGCGGCGCCGATCGGATCACCGTAGATGCCCGCGTTGTTGACCAGTGCGTCAAGGCGACCGGGATCCGACTCGATTCGCTCGCGCGCCGCATCGACGGTGGCATGGTCGGTGACGTCCAGGCCGATCGGCTCGACCCCCTCCGTCGCCTCGACGTCGCCCGGGTCGCGGGCGCCGGCGAAGACCAGGAAGCCGTGATCGGAGGCGAGCTCGCGCGCGATCTCCGCACCGATGCCTCGGCTCGCCCCGCTGACCAGCGCCACCCTTTGATCCGAAGCCACCTCCCCAGTCTAGGAAGGCGGCTTCTCCGGCTAGATCTTGTTCCGCTCCAGGAGCTTCTTGCCGATCACCATGCGCTGGATCTCGGAGGTTCCCTCTCCGATCAGCAGCAACGGCGCGTCGCGGTAGAGCCGCTCGATCTCGTACTCCTTCGAGTAGCCATAGCCGCCGTGGATCCGGAAGGCGTCCTCGACGCACTCCTTGCCGATCTCCGAGGCGATCAGCTTCGCCATCCCGGCCTCGAGGTCGGAGCGCTCGCCGGCGTCCTTCATCCGCGCGGCCTTGCGCGTGACGAGGCGGGCGGCCTCGATCTTGGTCGCCATGTCGGCGAGCTTGAACAGGATCGCCTGGTGCTGGGCGATCGGCTTGCCGAACGTCTTGCGCTCCTGGCTGTAGCGGAGGGCCAGCTCGAGGGCGCGCTGGGCGATCCCGACGCCGCGGGCGGCGACGTTCACGCGGCCCACCTCGAGGGCGTCCATCATCTGCGAGAAACCCTTGCCGAGGCCGGCCTCCTCGCCGCCCAGAATCCTCTCGGGCGGGCACTTGTAGCCCGAATAGACGAGCTCGGTCGACTCGACGCCCTTGTAACCCATCTTCTTGATCTTGGGCGGGATCTCGAGGCCCTCGAACTGGCCCTCGTTCTTCTCCTTCCAGGGCTCCTTCTCGGTGATGAAGCAGGTCATCCCCTTGTAGGGCGGGTCGGCCTTCGGGTCGTTCTTCATCAGCACGAAGACGACGCTCGAGCCGAGGCCGTTGGTGACCCACATCTTCTGGCCGTTCAGCTCCCAGTTGCCGTCGTCGCCCTTGGTCGCCGTGGACTTGATCCCCTGCACATCGGAGCCGACCTCCGGCTCGGAGAGGGAGAAGGCGGCGCGGATCTCACCGGTCGCCATCTTCGGCAGGAAGTGCTGCTTCTGGTCGTCGGTCCCGAACTTCATCAGCAGGTAGGAGCCGATGAAGTGGGTGTTGACGACGCCGGAGATCGAGATCCAGCCTCGCGAGAGCTCCTCGACGATCATCGCGTAGGTCGTCAGGTCGAGCCCCATGCCGCCGTACTCCTCGGGGATCGTCACCCCGAAGAGGCCGAGCTCCTTCATCTGCTCGACGATCGGCTCGGGGAACTTGTCCTCGTGGTCGTACTCCTCGGCGTTGGGGATGATCTCGTTGTCGACGAAGTTCCGGACCATCTCGACGATGGCCTTCTGCTCGTCGGTCATCTCCTGGAAAGTCGTCTGCTGCTCGGTGGCTACGGCCATGGCTCCTCTGAAGTCGTTTGGAAGGGGCCCCTCCCCGTCGCGAAGGATAGTGAGGGCGCGTTACCCTCGGCGCGGGGTAGGGCCTGACATCTGGCAATCCACAGAGCGCCGGCGAGCTGGCCGAGCTGATCCTCCAGGGCGAGGTGAAGCGCCAGCGTCTGGGTTGAAGGACGGACTGGTCATCCAGGCCAGCTTCTATCTCGACCGACGCGCCGGGCTGCGGGCGGCCGGGCTCGATCCCGACCGCCAGTCCGGCTGACTACTCCTCGGCGAGGATGCCGTAGAGCTTGCGTCGAGTCTCCTTGAGGATCTCCGCGGCCTTCGCCATCTGGGCGTCGTCGTCGCCGCGCGCCACCTGCTTGGCGGCGGCGACGGTGCGGAAGAGCTCGCTGCGAACAGCGAAGCGAGGGGAGTCCTCGTCACCCTCCTCCCAGGGGCGCTGACCTTCGGTTCGCTCCGGGACCGCCTCCTGTCCGGAGTCGGTGAGCGAGAAGACGCGGCGGCCATCGACCTCCTCGGCCGTCACCAGGCCCTCGTCCTCGAGCAGCTGCAGAGTCGGGTAGATCGAGCCGGCGCTCGGGCGCCAGCGGCCCCCGGTGCGCTCCTCGAGCTCCTGGATCATCTCGTAGCCGTGCATGGGCCGGTCGTCGAGCAGCGCCAGGATCGCGCTGCGGACGTCGCCGCGGCGAACCCGGTGTCGGCCGTGCCCGCGTCCGCGGCTCATCTCGTGCCGCCCGTATCCATGGCGGCTTCTCTGTCCGTGCATCTGAATTCCTTTCGAGTAGTCATGACCTAACGCGATATATCGTAACAGCTCGCAATAGGCTGCCCCGGAGGTCGGGCTCGGCCAGGGCTCAGAGTTGCCAGGCGAAGCTGATCGAGCGCCAGCTGGGGTCCTCGCGCTCGTAGAAGCGGTGCGCGTCCCCGCGAACCTCGGCGCTGTCGAGCTCCAGATGGGTGGCGCCCCGTTGGCGCGCCCAATCCTTGGCCGTGTCCAGCAGGGCCTTCCCCACCCCCTGCGAGCGGTGCTTGGGGCTCACCGCCAGGTCCTCGACCCAGCAGCGCGGACCGAAGCGAACCGAGTTCATGTCCAGGTACGCCGTGCAGAGCCCGAGTAGCTCGCTTCGGCGTTCGGCCACGAAGATCGCGGCGGCCGGGTCGGCGATCGCATCCGCGATCGCAGAGCGTGCGTGCTCCGGGTCCCACCGGGGCGGGACCGAGCCCGGGGGCGTGAAGAGCCACTCGTACATACCGAGCACCCTCTCGACCTCGGCGGGAAGCGCTTCGCGGACCTTCGCCATGGGCTGAGGCTATCCGCGCGGCGTCATCCGGACCGGTCCAGCTAGCGTTCCCCCCATGAGAAACCCAAGAGACTTCTACAAGCCACTGGCGATCGACGCCCCCGAACCGCCCCGCGAGATCCCCTTCAAGCCCTCGCGGATGATCCATTTCTTCGACGCATCCAACGAGAAGATGCGCGCCAAGGTCCCCGACATGGCCAAGCAGGCCGACATCCTGCTCGGCAACCTCGAGGACGCCGTCCCGGTCGACAAGAAGATCCCGGCCCGCGAGGGGCTGATCGAGGTCGGCAAGGAGGTCGACTTCGGGGAGACGCAGCTCTGGACTCGCGTCAACGCGCTCGAGAGCCCCTGGGTCCTCGACGACATCACGCAGCTCGTCACCGAGATCGGCGAGGCCCTCGAGGTGATCATGGTCCCGAAGGTCGAGGGCCCCTGGGACATCCACTACGTGGACCGGCTGCTCGCCCAGCTCGAGGCCAAGGCGAACCTCGAGCGCCCGCTGCTGATCCACGCGATCCTCGAGACCTCGCTCGGCGTGGTCAACCTCGAGGAGATCGCGACGGCGAGCCCGCGGATGCAGGGCATGAGCTTCGGGCCGGCCGACCTCGCCGCCTTCCGCCGGATGAAGACCACCCGCGTCGGCGGCGGCCACCCGGCCTACCGGGTGATCGAGGATCCCGATCCCGACAACCCGGAGGCCCCGCGGCCGACCGCGCAGCAGGACCCCTGGCACTACTCCATCGCCCGCATGGTCGACGCCTGCACCTCCGCCGGGATCCTGCCGTTCTACGGCCCGTACGGGGACATCAAGGACGTCGAGGGCTGTGAGACCCAATTCCGCGCCGCCTTCCTGCTCGGCTGCGTCGGCGCCTGGTCGCTGCACCCGGTGCAGATCGACATCGCGAAGAAGGTCTTCTCGCCGCCGGCGGACGAGGTCAAGTTCGCCAAGAAGGTGCTGGAGGCGATCCCGGACGGCGCCGGCGTCCACATGATCGACGGCAAGATGCAGGACGACGCCACCTGGAAGCAGTGCAAGGTGATGGTGAACCTGGCGGAGATGCTCGCCAAGAAGGATCCGGAGCTGGCCGAGGCCTACGAGATGAAGGCTTGAGCGAGCCCTTCCGGCACCGTCTCCGGGTCAGATACAACGAGGGCGTCGTCTTCCCGCGCTCGACCAGGAAGGAGCTCAGCGAGTACGCCGTCGCCTGAGCTTCAGGCGAGCGCCGGCGCCTCGGGGAGGCGCGCGAGCGCGGCGTTCAGCTCGTCCTCCGACATCTCCAGGTCCTCCAGCTCGCCGGCGAAGTACGCGGCGTAGGCGGACATGTCGAAGTGGCCGTGACCCGAGAGGTTGAAGAGGATCACCCTCTCCTCCCCGGCCTGCTTGGCGGCCTCGGCCTCGTCGAACACCGCGCGGATCGCGTGGGCGGGCTCGGGCCCCGGGATGATCCCCTCGCAGCGGGCGAAGCGGACTGCCGCGTCGAACGCCGCCGTCTGGGCGATCGCCTTGGCCTCGACCAGGCCCTCCTTGACCAGCGCGCAGAGACTCGGCGCGTCGCCGTGATAGCGCAGGCCCCCGGCGTGCACCGGCGGCGGGACGAAGTCGTGCCCGAGCGTGTACATCGGCATCAGGGGCGTCATCCCGACGGTGTCACCGAAGTCGTAGGCGTAGCGGCCCCGGGTGAGGGTCGGGCAGGCCGCGGGCTCGGCGCCGACGAACCGCGTCTCCGTTCCCTCTCGGAGGCGCCGGCGCAGGAACGGATAGGCGATCCCCGCGAAGTTGGAACCGCCGCCGACGCAGCCGATGACGACGTCGGGGGGCTCCCCGGCCATCTCCATCTGACGGATGCACTCCTGGCCGATCACCGTCTGATGCAGGCAGACATGGTTGAGCACCGAGCCGAGCGAGTAGTTGGTGTCCTCCGCGCCTACCGCGACCTCGACCGCCTCGGAGATCGCGATCCCCAGGCTCCCCGACTCGTGGGACGCCTGCGATCGCCCCGCCTCGGTCAGATCCGAGGGGCTGCGGTGGACGGTGCCGCCCCAGGTCTCGATCATCGCCTTGCGATACGGCTTCTGGTCGTAGGAGATGCCGACCATGAAGACCTCGCACTCCAGGCCGAAGAGCCGGCACGCCAGCGACATCGCGGAGCCCCACTGGCCCGCGCCGGTCTCGGTCGAGATCTTCTTGATCCCGGCCTCGCGGTTGTAGAAGGCCTGCGCGACCGCCGTGTTGGGCTTGTGCGACCCGGCGGGCGAGACCCCCTCGTACTTGTAATAGATGTGCGCCGGGGTATCGAGCTCGCGCTCCAGGCGCCTGGCGCGAAGCAGGGGCGTCGGCCGCCAGAGCCGGTACACGTCCCGCACCTCCTCGGGGATCTCGATGGCCGGGTCGGTCGAGACCTCCTGCGCGATCAGGCCCATCGGGAAGATCGGCGAGAGGTCGTCCGGGCCGGCCGGCTCGCCCGTCGCCGGGCTGAGCGGCGGTGGCGGGTCGCCCGGAAGATCGGCCAGCAGGTTCACCCAGCTGGTCGGGATCTCCTCCTCGGGGAGCTGGAACTTGGCCGTGTCATCCACCGCGCCGCGATTCTATGCCTCGGGGCGTACCCAATAGTGCGCATTTAGGCGCGCTGTCCGCACACCCGATAGGGAAGTAGTGCGGTTTCGAATCGCATCGATCGCTCCAACCCTGCTGGGCCTGGCCGCTCTCGGCCTTGCGCTGACCCCGGTGATGGCGCAGGCTCGCCCGACCTGTCACGGCAAGAAGGCGACGGTCGTGCTCGGTGGCGGCAACAACAAGTACGTCGCTCCCCACCAGGGTCACGGCAACCAGGTCGTCGTGGCCGGCGCCGGCAACGACTACATCGTCACCGGCAAGGGCTCGGACGTGATCTGCGCTGGCGACGGCAACGACCGCGTCCTCGCGGGCAAGGGCACCGACCACGTCTACGGCGGCTCGGGGGACGACTTGATCATCAACATCAAGGGGAAGGATTCGAGCTTCGGCGAAGACGGGAACGATCAGCTGACCGGCGGCCCCAGCGCGGACACGATGGACGGCGGGAGCGGCAACGACCACGTCGACGGCGGCAGCGACCGCGACAACCTGCACGGGGGCACCGGCGACGACCTGATCATGGGCGATGACGGCAGCGACACGATCAACGGGGACGACGGCAACGACGAGATCCACGGGGGCTCGGGCGGCGAGGACATGTCCGGGGGCAACGGCAACGACAGGCTCTACGGGGACCTGCTGGACGATCACATGAGCGGGGACGGCGGAAACGACCTGCTGGTCGGCGGCCACGGCGGTGACAAGGAGAGCGGCGGCAGCGGGGACGACTGGATGCGGGGCGGGCCCAACGGCGACGCCTACTCCGGCGGGGACGGCACCGACACGATCAGCTACGCCGACACCACGCCCTCCTGGGACACGACCACCGGCGTCGACGTCAATCTCGCCAGCGGGGCGATCATCACCCCGGACGGGACCGAGACGGCCAACGGCGTCGAGAACGTCCTTGGCTCCGCCTTCGACGACACGCTTCGCGGCACGGGCGGCACCGACGGCCTGGACGGGGGACCCGGGAACGACAAGATCACCGGCGGCGCCGGCGCCGACCAGCTCAACGGGGGACCCGGCAACGACAGCTGCGACAGCAGCGCAGCGGACAAGACGATCGCCTGCGGAATCGGCGCCCTTCCCGAGACCCCCTCGGACCCTCGGCCGACGACCGCCTATGCCTACCTCGACCCACGCGGGCCGGATCCCGGTCTCTACGTGCTCGGCCAGACGAGCGCCGGCAACGACGACTTGCTCGTCACGGCTGCCGGCGCCACCTATACGGTCACTTCGCGGGCGGCCACCGCCATCTCGAAGCTGCCGGCCTCGACGAACACCTGCTCGCTGCTGGGCGCGGGCGGGGCCACCTGTCAGGCGCCATCGACCCCGCTCGACTTCATCACCGTCTGGGGCGATGCGGGCAACGACCACCTCAGCCTGGGTGGCAACTACCCGTCGACGATGACGACGCTGATGGACGGCGGGCCCGGCAACGACGTCCTCGACGGGACGTCCGCTGACGACATCCTCTTCAGCGGCCAGTCCGGGAGCGACGTGCTCAACGGCGGCGACGGCAGCGACGCGCTGCTGGCGCTCGGCTCCGGCGGCGACAAGCTCAACGGAGGCGCAGGCAACGATCAGTTCGTCACCGACGACCCGTGCCAGGGGCACGACTACAACGGCGGTCCCGGCTTCGACATCGCGGGATTCGCCCGCTACAAGTTCGCGCCCAAGAACGGCGTCCAGGCCGCGCTGGGCGGCACGGCCACGGATCCGGCGCGCGGCAACTGCAGCCCGACGCACATCGGCAGCGACCTCGAGATCCTGGAGGGCAGCGACGGGCCCGACATCCTCAGCGGGACCAGCGGCAAGGACCCGCTGATCCTGGGCCGTGGCGGCGACGACGTGCTTCACGGCATGGGCGGCGCCGATGACCTCGACGGGGGCGGCGGCAACGACAGCGTCTTCGGCGACGCCGGCTTCGACACCCTCGAGACCCAGGACGGACAGCGCGACCGCGCCGTCAACTGCGGCGGCGGCGGCGGCGAGGCGTTCCGGGACAAGACCGACCCGGTGCGCGGCTGCAAGAAGCTGAAGAAGACCGCCCGGAAGCGAAAAGGGCGGTAGGGCGGCTCTAGCCGAGCCGCTCTTCCAACGCCTTCAGCTGGCCCCGGACCTCGTCCGGCAGCCGGTGGCCGAACTGCGCCAGGTGCGACTCGACCTGGTGCAGCTGCTGGCGCACCTCGTCGGGATCGACCTTGAGCAGGGTCTCCATGTCCTCGTCGGAGATCTCGAGGCCCTCCGTGTTGATGTCGCTCGTGGGCGGCACCAGCCCGATGGGCGTCTCGGCCGCCTCGCCATCGCCCTCGGTGCGGCGGACGATCCACTCCAGCACCCGGACGTTCTCGCCGAAGCCGGGCCAAATGAAGTTGCCGTCGTCGTCCTTGCGGAACCAGTTGACGACGAAGATCTTCGGCAGCTTGGCCGCGTCGCCCTTGCGGCCGATCTCCAGCCAGTGCTTGAAGTAGTCGGCCATGTTGTAGCCGCAGAAGGGCAGCATCGCCATCGGATCGAAGCGGAGCTGACCGACGGCGCCCGAGGCGGCCGCGGTCGTCTCGACCGACATCGTCGCCGCCAGGAAGACGCCGTGCTCCCAGTCGAATGCCTCGTGGACCAGCGGCACGACAGTGGCGCGGCGCCCGCCGAAGAGGAAGGCGTCGATCGGCACGCCGGCCGGGTCGTCCCAGGCCGCGTCGAAGGTCGGGCAATTCATGACCGAGGCCGTGAAGCGCGAATTCGGATGGGCGGCGGGGTCGTCGGAGTCCGGCGTCCACTCGCGGCCCTTCCAGTCGATCAGGTGGTCGGGAGCGTCGCTCATGCCCTCCCACCAGATGTCGCCCTCGTCGGTCTTGGCGACGTTGGTGAAGATCGTGTCGCCCTCGACGGTCTTCATCGCGTTCGGATTGGTCTTGACGCCGGTGCCGGGCGCGACGCCGAAGAAACCGGCCTCGGGATTGACGGCATAGAGCCGGCCGTCCTCGCCGAAGCGGACCCAGGCGATGTCGTCGCCGATCGTCTCGACCTTCCAGCCGGGCAGGCTGGGCGGCAGCATCGCGAGGTTGGTCTTGCCCGAGGCCGACGGGAAGGCGGCGGCGAGGTGTTTGACGGTGCCCTCCGGGGAGGTCAGCTTGATGATCAGCATGTGCTCGGCCATCCAGCCCTCGTCCCGAGCCACCACGGACGCGATTCGGAGAGCCAGGCACTTCTTGCCGAGCAGGGCGTTGCCGCCATAGCCCGAGCCGAACGACCAGATCTCGCGGCTCTCGGGGAAGTGGACGATGTACTTCGTCTCGTTGCACGGCCAGGGCACGTCGTGCTCTCCGTGCGTGAGCGGCATGCCGACCGAGTGAACGCAGGGGACGAAATCGCCTTCGGTGCCCAGTGCCTCGAGGGCCTTGGCCCCCATCCGGGTCATGATCCGCATGGACGCTGCGACGTAGGCCGAGTCGGTCACCTGGACGCCGATCTGCGCCACCGGCGAGCCGATCGGCCCCATTGAGAAGGGCACCACGTACATCGTGCGGCCCTGCATCGAGCCGCCGAAGAGTTCGGTGAGGATCTCCCGCATCTCCTCGGGCGCGTGCCAGTTGTTCGTCGGACCGGCGTCCTCCTCCCGCTCGGAGCAGATGAAGGTGCGATCCTCGACCCTGGCGACGTCGTCGGGGTCGGAGCGCGCGAGATAGGAGTTGGGGCGCTTCGCGTCGGAGAGCTTCTCGAAGGTCCCGGCATCGACCAGGGTCTGGCAGAGCTCGTCGTACTCCTCCGCGGACCCGTCGCACCAGTGGATCGAGTCGGCCTGGGTCAGCTCGGCCATCTCCTCGATCCAGGAGAGCAGTTTCGCGTGCTTGGTCGATGCCTCTGTGGCAGTTGTCTCACTCACTGATGCGCTCAACTCCTTCGTAGATTTGACGTCCCCCTCCCCTGCAGGGCGCGAGATGCTTTCACACCCTTCGGCGCCGGAGGCAGATCATCCAGGGGAGGGTCGGGCCGGATGGTAGGGATTCGGGCGTGAGTCAGGCGTGACCCGAGCCGGTGCAGCGAAACCCGGGCTCTCTCCTCGCGACTCATGTTGAGCATCCTTCTTCCCCTCGATACGGTTGGGAACGTCAGGCTACGAACGCTCCAGCCGCGGCCCATCGGGGTTGAGCACCGGGCCGACTCAGTAGTTCTCCCCACCCGGGATACCGGTGCACGGCGCGGATGAACCGGGCACGTGCCGGGCATAGATTGCAAGTACTCACCAGCCGACCAGAAGGGGATCCAAATGACCGTCTCGACCGCTCTGCTCCGCCGCTTCGAGGACCTGTCCAGGCAGGACGTCGACTACGCCGGCGGCAAGGGCGCGAACCTCGGCGAGATGACCGCGGCGGGCCTCCCGGTCCCGCCCGGCTTCGTCGTCGGCGCCTCCTCCTACGCCCTCTTCTGCGATGTCGGCGGCCTCCGCGACCGCATCGAGGAGCGCCTCTCCTCCGTGGACGTGGACGACACCGCCGCGCTCGATGTCGCCACCAAGGAGGTCCGCGCGATGGTCGAGGCGGAGCCGGTCCCCGACGAGGTCGCGACCGAGATCCGCAACGCCTACCTCGAGCTGGCCGGCAAGCGCGACAACCCGCCGGTGGCCGTCCGCTCGTCGGCGACCGCAGAGGACACGGAGGCAGCCTCATTCGCCGGCATGAACGAGACCTTCCTGAACGTGCGCGGGCCCGATGAGGTGGTCGAAGCCGTGCGCCGCTGCTGGTCGTCGCTGTTCGGCGCCCGGACCGTCTTCTACCGCGCGAAGAAGGGCTTCGGCCAGGCGGACATGGACATCGCGGTCGTCGTCCAGATTCAGATCCTCTCCACCCGGGCCGGCGTGATGTTCACCATCGACCCGTCCTCAGGCGAGCGCGATCACCTCGTCATCGAGGGCTCCCTCGGCCTCGGCGAGTCGGTCGTCTCGGGCCAGGTGTCACCGGACCGCTACGTGATCGACAAGGAGACCCTCCACATCATCAAGCGCGACGTCAAGCGCAAGGAGCTGGTGATCGAGCCGCTTCCCGACGGAGGCACGCGTACGCGCGAGCTCTCCGGCGAGGAGTCGACGCAGCCCGTCCTCAGCGATGACGAGGTGCGGGTGGTGGCCGAGCTCGGGATTCGCGACGAGAACCATTACGGCACTCCCCAGGACACCGAGTGGGCGTTCGACGAGGAGGGACGCGCCTGGATGCTCCAGTCCCGCCCCGTGACCGCTTCCGGCGGCGACGTCAGCTCCGCGATCGCGGAGCCCGAGGGCGAGGCGCTCGTCCGCGGGCTCGGCGCCGCCCCCGGGGTCGACCACGGCCGGGTGAAGATCATCTCCGAGCTCAGCCGGGGGAACGACCTCAAGGAAGGCGACGTCCTCGTCACCCACATGACCGCTCCCGACTGGGTGCCGCTGATGCGACGCTCCGCGGCGATCATCACCGACTCCGGCGGAATGACCTGCCACGCCGCGATCGTCTCGCGCGAGCTGGGCATTCCCTGCGTCGTCGGCGCCGCCGACGCTACCTCAAAGCTGCGCGACGGAGAGCTGGTCACCGTCGACGCGACGCACGGCGCCGTCTACGAGGGCGAGGTCGCCCTGGCGGGCGAGGAGGCCGCCGGTGACGGGGCCGCCCCCGTAGGGGGTGGGGCACCCATCACCGCCACTCAGCTACTCGTCAACCTCTCCGAGCCCTCGCAGATCGAGCGTGCGGCGAAGCTCAATGTCGAGGGAGTCGGCCTGCTGCGCGCCGAACTGATGGTGATCGAGGCGCTCGAGGGCAGACACCCGCGCCTGCTGATCGAGCAGCGCAAGGGCGAGGAGTTCGTCGCCAGGATGGGTGAGGCCCTGACCAAGTTCGCGGAGGGATTCGCGCCGCGGCCGATCACCTACCGGACGATCGACTTCCGCTCGAACGAGTTCCGCGGGCTCGAGGGCGGCGATCGCTTCGAGCCGGAGGAGTCGAACCCGATGATCGGCTACCGCGGCGCGCTCCGCTACATGCGCGAGCCCGACCTGTTCGCGCTCGAGCTGGCCGCGATTCGCCGGGTCTGGGACGCGGGGCACACGAACTTCCATGTGATGCTGCCCTTCGTCCGCACGCCGCGCGAGCTCACCGCCTGCCGGAACGTGATGCGCGACGAGGGCCTGCTCGACCTCCCGGGCTTCGAGCTCTGGGTGATGGCCGAGGTGCCCTCGGTCTACTTCCACCTCGAGCGCTACGCGAAGCTCGGCATCAAGGGCATCTCGATCGGCTCGAACGACCTGACCCAGCTGATGCTGGGGGCGGACCGCGATTCGGAGATGCTCGCCGAGCTCTTCGACGAGCGCGACCCCGCCGTCGCGGACTACCTGCGGCTGCTGATCCCGCGCGCCAGGGAGCTCGGCCTGGCCACCTCGATCTGCGGCCAGGCGCCCTCGGTGCACCGCGAGTACGCGCAGCTCCTGGTCGAGGCCGGCATCGACGCGATCTCGGTCAACATCGACGCCGTCGATCGGGCCCGGCGCCTGGTCGCCGCGGCCGAGCGCCGGGTGATGCTCGACACCGCCCGGTCGGGGAGCTGAAAGAGGAGGGCGCGGTCATGGAAGACCAGCTCAGCGCCCTCGACGCGACCTTCCTCGAGCTCGAGGAGGCCGACCTCAGCGCCCACATGCACATCGGCTCGGTGGTCGTGCTCGAGCCGCAGCCGGATGGAGGGGCACCGCCGATCGACCAGATCCGGAAGGACGTCCTCGCCCGCCTTCCGGACCTGCCGCGCTACACCCACCGGCTCTCCACCCCGCGGACCGGCGGCTTCCGCTGGCCCAACTGGGAGGAGCACACTGGCTTCCGCGTCGAGCGCCACGTCCGCATGGCCGCGCTGCCGGCGCCCGCCGGGTTCGACCAGCTGGTCGAGTGGGCCGGGGAGTACTTCTCCGAGCGGCTGGACCGCACCAGGCCCCTCTGGGAGATCGTCGTGCTCGAGCTGGCCGACGGACGCTGGGCCATGGTCACCAAGACCCACCACTGCATGATCGACGGGGTCGGCTCCGTCGACATCGGGACCACGCTGCTCGACACGCAGCGGGAGCGGCGCGTCTCGCCGCAGGACGGCGACGGCGCGTCGAGCGGAAGCCCCTCGGCCTCCTCTACGCCCGCCAAGCCGGAGGTGACCCGCTGGCGACGGCGGATCTCCCGCGTCGCCAGGCCATACCTCTCGGTGGGCAACGCCGCCGTCCAGGCGGCGCAGTCCGGGTTGCACGCCGCGGAGTCGGCCGTCGGCCTCGCGGCCCACCCATCCCGCGCCCGGGAGGCGATGCATCGCTCGAGAGCGCTGGCGGAGCTCCTGGTCCGCGACGAGCTGATCGCGGCTCCGCACAGCAGCCTCAACCAGCCGATCGGGACGGGTCGCCGGCTCGCCGTCCTCAGCGCCGAGCTCGAGGAGCTCAAGGAGATCAAGAACCAGCTCGGTGGGACGCTCAACGACGTCGTCCTCGCCGCCACCGCCGGAGGACTTCGCCGGCTGCTCGAGGCTCGCGACGAGAAGCCGCCCGCGATGGGCCTGCGGGCGATGGTGCCGGTCAACATCCGAACCGCGGGAGACCGCCTCGCGATGGGCAACCGGATCTCCTCGCTCTTCGTGCACCTCCCGGTCGCCGAGAAGGACCCGGAGCGCCGTTATCACCGCCAGATCGAGGAGGCCGAGGGCCTCAAGTCGAGCACCCAGGCGACCGGCTCCTCCACGCTGATCGACATCATGCGCCACATGCCGCCCGTGATCCACAGCTTCATGGCTCGCTCGATGTACGCGACCCGCCTCTTCAACGTGACGATCACCAACGTCCCCGGGCCGCAGATGCCGCTCTACTACTTCGGCTCGAAGGTCCAGGAGATCTGGCCGTTGGTCCCGATAGCCGCCGAGCACGCCCTCGGGCTCGCCGTGTTCAGCTACGACGGGACGCTCCACTTCTGCATCAACGCAGACCGCGACACGGTTCCCGATCTGGAGGTGCTCACGGAGGGCATCTCGCAATCGCTCGCCGAGCTCAGAGCGCTGGCTCTACAGGCGTAGGCTGGAGAGAGGATGTTCCAGGTCAGGTTCCACGGACGGGGTGGTCAGGGGGTCGTGACGGCGGCCGAGCTCCTCTCGATCGCCGCGTTCGCCCAGGGCCGCCACGCGCAGGCCTTCCCGACTTTCGGCTCCGAGCGCACCGGCGCCCCGGTGACCTCGTTCTGCCGCATCGACGACGAACCGATCCGCATCAGGGAGCCGATCGCCGAGCCGGACGCGCTGGTGATCCAGGACCCCACCCTCTTGCACCAGGTCGATGTCTTCAGCGGACTCGCCAAGGACGGCTACGTCCTGCTGAACAGCTCCCGGGACTTCGACGAGCTCGGACTTTCCTCGCTCCGCGAGGGTCGGCCGGCCGAGCGCCTGATGACGATCCCGGCGACCGAGATCGCCCGCGAGGTGATCGGCCGCCCCCTCCCCAACGCCGTGTTGCTGGGCGGCCTCGCAGCGCTCACCAAGGTGATCTCGATGGAGTCGCTGGCCGACGCGATCGGGGAGAAGTTCAGCGGGTCGGTCGCCGAGAAGAACGCGCAGGCGGCCCGTAGCGCGTACGAGCGGGTCGCCGAGGCTCTCGAGGAGCCGGCCCGTGCTTAGGCAGGAGGAGGGCTCCCGCGCCGTCGCCGAGGCCGTGGCCCTCTGCCGGCCCGAGGTGATCAGCGCCTATCCGATCTCGCCGCAGACGCACATCGTCGAGCACCTCTCCGACCTGGTCCGCACGAAGGACCTCGACCGCTGCGAGTACCTGATGGTCGAGTCCGAGTTCGCCGCGATGTCCGCCGCCATCGGCGCCTCCGCGACCGGCGCCCGAACCTACACGGCGACGGCGAGCCAGGGACTGCTCTACATGGTCGAGGCCCTCTACAACGCCTCCGGCCTCGGCCTGCCGATCGTGATGACGATCGCGAACCGGGCGATCGGCGCCCCGATCAACATCTGGAACGACCACTCGGACTCGATGTCGCAGCGCGACTCGGGCTGGATCCAGCTCTACGCGGAGTCCAACCAGGAGGCGGTGGACCTGCACATCCAAGCCTTCCGGATCGCGGAAGAGGTCTCGCTGCCGGTGATGGTCTGCATGGACGGCTTCATCCTCACTCACGCCTACGACGAGGTGGACATCCCGGACCAGAAGCAGGTCGACGAGTTCGTGCCGCGCTTCGAGCCACGGCAGGTGCTCGACCCGGCCAGGCCGGTGACGATCGGCGCGATGGTCGGCCCCGAGGCCTTCTTCGAGGTCAAGTACCTCGCCCACGCCAAGCAGATGCAGGCACTCGACGTGATCTCGCAGGTCGCGCAGCGCTTCGCCATCGACTTCGGCCGCCCCTCCGGCGGACTGCTGCGGCGCTACCGGACCGAGGGGGCCGAGACGATCATCGTCGCCCTCGGCTCGGTGCTCGGGACGATCGAGGACGTCGTCGACGAGATGCGCGAGGCCGGGGCAAGGGTCGGTGCCCTCAGCCTCAAGTCCTTCCGCCCCTTCCCGCTCGAGGAGGTCCGCGAGGCTCTTGCCGGGGCCCGCCGGGTCGTCGTGCTCGAGAAGGCGCTCGCGGTCGGCAGGGGCGGGATCGTCTCGACCGACGTGCACGAGGCGCTGCAGGGCACCCAGATCCGCTGCAACACGGTGATCGCCGGGCTCGGCGGCCGCTCGATCACCCGCGAGTCGCTTCGCGACCTGCTCGAGCGAGCCGGCCGCGACGAGCTCGGGGCGCTCGGCTTCCTCGACCTCAAGGCCGACCTCGTGGAGCGGGAGCTCGAGCGGGTCCACCAGGAGACGCCCTCCGGCCCCCACGAGCAGAACATCCTCAACGACATCGGCGTCGTCGCCGCGAGACCCCACTGAGGAGGAGCGATGGCCTACCAGGAGATCAAGCTCTACCAGGCCGGTACGTTCGTCGCCGGCAACCGGCTGCTCCCTCCCGAGGAGCGCTCGGTTCAGGCGCGGGTGGAGCGCTCCAACACGCTCACCTCCGGGCACCGCGCCTGCCAGGGCTGCGGCGAGGCGCTCGGCGCCCGTTACGTGCTCGACTCCGCGATGCGCGCCACGGATGGCGAGCTGATCGCCACGAACGCCACCGGATGCCTCGAGGTCTTCTCCACCCCCTATCCCGAGTCCTCGTGGCAGCTGCCCTGGATCCACTCCCTGTTCGGCAACGCCCCCGCGGTCGCCACGGGCGTGGCCGCAGCGCTCAAGGCGAAGGGCCGCGACGACGTCCGGGTGATCGGACAGGGCGGGGACGGCGGCACCCTCGACATCGGCTTCGCCTGCCTCTCAGGGATGTTCGAGCGAAACGACGACGTGCTGTTCGTCTGTTACGACAACGAGGCCTACATGAACACCGGCGTCCAGCGCTCGGGGGCCACCCCTCCCGCCGCCAGGACGGCGAACACCAAGCCGCTCGGCGGCCAGCCCGGCAACGCCTTCGGCAAGGGCAAGAACGCGCCGCTGATCGCGATGGCTCACGAGATCCCCTATGTGGCGACCGCGACGGTCGCCGAGCTGCGCGACCTCGAGGCCAAGGTCGAGCGGGCGATGGAGATGCGCGGCGCCCGCTACATCCACGTCTTCGTCCCCTGCCCGCTCGGCTGGGGATCGGCATCGCGCGACACGATCCGGGTCGCGAGGCTCGTCAAGGAGACCGGGCTCTTTCCGGTCTTCGAGGCAGAGGACGGAGAGGTCACCTCGGTCTCCAAGATCCGCCGGCCGGTGCCGGTTGAGGATTACCTGAAGCTGCAAAAGCGTTACGCGCACCTCTTCGGGGATCCGCCCCAGACCGAGGTGATCGCGAAGATCCAGGAGAAGGCGGACCGCAACATCCGGAACTTCGGGCTGCTGGCGGACGCCGACGAGGGCGGCGACCTGCCCGGTAGCGCCTCCGACATCGCCGGGGCGACGCCGGGGACCTCCGACCCATCTCGCACCGACGAGCAGGAGACCAACCTGATGCGGCTGCTGGCCTCCTCCCCACACGGACCGCAGTGATGGAAGCCTCCAACAGCAACCTCCCCTTCGCGATCACGCTGGACGTCGGCTCCAGCCTCGCCAACAAGACCGGCAGCTGGCGCACCGAGCGCGCCCAGTACGTCGATCGGCTGCCGCCCTGCAACCACGCCTGCCCTGCCGGCGAGAACATCCAGGCGTGGCTCTATGAGGCCGAGGAGGGCGGCGAGGGCTACGAGCGCGCCTGGCGGAAGCTGGTCGAGGACAACCCGTTCCCGGCGATCATGGGCCGGGTCTGTTACCACCCTTGCGAGACCGACTGCAATCGCGCCCAGCTCGACGAGGCGGTCGGGATCAACTCGGTCGAGCGCTTCCTCGGCGATGAGGCGATCAAGCAGGGCTGGTCATTCGAGGCCCCTCACGAGTCATCCGGCAAGCGGGTGCTGATCGTCGGAGCCGGCCCGTCCGGACTCTCCGCCGCCTACCACCTGGCCCGGCGCGGCCATCAGGTCGAGATCCACGAGGCCGGTCCGATGACCGGCGGGATGATGCGCTTCGGCATCCCCAAGTACCGGCTACCCCGCGACGTGCTCGACGCCGAGGTCAAGCGGATCCTCGAGATGGGCGTCGAGCTGAGGCTGAACACGAAGGTGACCAACGTCGAGGAATCGATGAAGGAGGGCGGCTTCGACGCGGTCTTCCTCGCGGTCGGGGCTCATATCGGCAAGCGCGCCTACGTCCCGGCCGGCGAGGCGGCCCACATACTCGACGCCGTCTCGGTGCTCGAGTCGATGGAGGGTGAGGAGAAGCCGCTGCTGGGCCGGCGGGTGGTGGTGGTCGGGGGAGGCAACACCGCCATGGACGTCGCCCGAACCGCCAAGCGCCTCGGCGCCACCGACGCGGTGGTCGTCTATCGCCGCACCCGCGAGCGGATGCCGGCCCACGAGTTCGAGGTCGAGGAGGCCGAGGAGGAGGGCGTGATGATGCGCTGGCTGGAGACCATCAAGCAGGTCGACGGCGGCAAGGTGACGATGGAGAAGATGGAGCTCGACGAGACGGGCTTCCCCCAGCCGACCGGCGAGCTCGAGGAGCTCGAGGCCGACTCCGTGATCCTCGCGCTCGGCCAGGAGGCCGACCTCTCGCTGCTCGAGGGGATCGAGGGGATCGAGGTCGACGACGGGGTCGTCCAGGTCGGGGACAACATGATGACCGGGCACGACGGCATCTTCGCCGGCGGCGACATGGTCCCCGCCGAGCGCACGGTCACCGTCGGGATCGGCCATGGCAAGAACGCGGCGCGCAACATCGACGGCTGGCTGCGCGGCGAGCCCTACCGCCACCCGCCCCAGCCCGAGCTCGCCAGCTTCGACAAGCTCAACACCTGGTACTACGCGGACGCCCCGCGCACCGTCCAGCCGAAGCTCGAGATCGAGAGGCGTCGGGCGACCTTCGACGAGGTGGTCGCGGGCCTCGATGAGTCGAACGCCCTCTATGAGGCCCGACGGTGCATGTCCTGCGGGAACTGCTTCTCCTGCGACAACTGCTACGGGGTCTGTCCCGACAACGCGGTGCTGAAGCTCTCCGAGGCGGCGGACGCGAACGTGAACGGCTACGAGATCGACCTCGACTTCTGCAAGGGCTGCGGGCTGTGCGTCGCGGAGTGCCCCTGCGGCGCGATCGAGATGGCTCCAGAGAAGATCTGAACTGGGGTTGGGGGAGGACGCGAGAGACCTTGTGCCGCTCCGCAGGGAGCTGCGCAAGCAGCCACGGGCGCTCGGCCAGCACGACAGTGAGCGGCGCGGGTTCTAGGAGGCCCCGCAGCGGCGCTATTTGCCGCGACCCGGGATGAAGTGAGGGCGATTGATGTCGAGCGCGATCGCCGCGATCAGCGTCGCGGTCCAGGCGTTCACCGGGTCGAGCTCGAGCGGCTCGCCTCCGCCGATGTTGTTGGCGATGAGCCAGACGATGAACCAGGCGATTGCCATCGGCGCTTGATCATTTCAAGGCGGCGAGCAGCTTGCCCGCTCGCTTCGCGACCGAGCCGCGCTCGTCCCTTGAGAGGCGCTCCAGCCGCCCCCTGAGCGAGCGGCGCAGGGCGGGGTCGTCCTCGGCGAGGGCCGCGAGGCTGGTCAGCGCGTGCGCGACGACGAAGCCGCCGTCCTCCTCGTCGGCGAAGCGCTCCAGCAGTCGTGCCGCGTCCTCGCGCTGCCCCTCGGAGAGCGGCACCTCGCCGAGCATCTGGGCGACGTGCCATCGGACCGAGTCCTGCCGAATTGCCGCGAGCTCGGCGAGCAGGCGATCCACGTAGGGAACGAGCCACTCCGGGCGCTCGCGGCAGACCTTCTCCAGCGCGTCGCTCGCGCGCATCCGGACCAGCTCGTCCTCGTCCATCACCGCGCCGAACAGCCCGGGCAGCAGATCATGGTCGGAGAGCACCGCATCGACCACCTCCTGCGCCCGGCCCAGCGATCGCGGGTCGCCTCCGGAGAGGACGACGCGCGGGTCGAGGCGCTTCGCCACCGTGGTCGGAGCTACCCGGCCGCGGCGCGCAGCTCACGCACCCGTTCGCCGAAGATCCGCCAGCGCCGCTCGTTCTCGTGCACGAGGGCCGAGGAGCGCGAGTAGAGGTCGGCGGCGGTGTCGAGCAGCTCGCTGGCGGTGTAGAGGTAGGGCGGGTTGCGCCTCGGGCCGGCCAGGTCCTCCCGCAGAGCGCCCGGGGCGAAGTCGATCTGCTCGAGGACCTCGAGCGAGCGCCGCAGGAAGCGCCCGGCGAGGCTGTTCATCCCCGCGGCCTGCCAGTCGTTGCCGATGATCCGGTGGCGCTCGCCGAGCAGATCGATCAGATCGTCGAACTTGACGAGGGCCCCTGCGATCCCCCAGGCCTGCTCCATCGCCGCGGAGAGCCACTCGCCGGTCTGCTCGCAGCGGGCCGCCTTCTCCTCGATGTCGCGCTTCAGCTGGGCGATCTCCGCGGGCTCTCCCTCCCCCTCCAGGAAGAGGATGCCGCTCTCACCCGCCAGGCCGGGAGGGTTGAGGTCCTCCGCGCCGGCGTAGGGATTGGGCGCCGGGCGCTCGCTCGGCTCAGCCTCGCTCCACTGGGCGGCCAGCGCCTTCAGCGCGCGCGAGGAGGCCTGAATCTCCCGGGCCTGCTGGAGCGGCGCCTGCGAGTAGAACTTCTCGTGCTCGCGATGAAAGCGCCCGAGGTTCTCGATCGCCTCGAGCAGCTGCGGCGGGACGTCCTGGTGCTCGACCACCGGCCGTTAGCAAATCACAGACGCCGAGCCGCGCCTAGCCCGGGCGCGGGACGACCATCACGGGGCACGGGGCCCCGCGGATCACGCGGGAGGAGACGCTCCCGATCAGCAGCCGCATCACCGGCCCGAAACCCCGGGAGCCGAGGATGAGCAGGTCGACACCCATCTCGGCCGCCTCGAGCAGCTTGTGGACGGGGTCGCCCTTCTCCAGCACCGGCAGCGCGCGCAGTTCGGAGGGGAGCGCGCCGACCGCGTCATGCAGCCGGCTCTGGAAGTCGGGTCCGGCCTCCGCGCCGGCCTGCGCGGCGGCGGCGGCCATTGGCGGCGGCGGCGTCGCCACTCCGATCACCCGCATCGAGGCACCGAACTTCTGGGCCAGCGCGGTCGCCTCGTCGAGCGCCGCCTTGGATTCGGCCATCCCGTCGTAGCCGACCGCGATCACCCGCAGCCGGTCACCTGAGTGGTCCTGTTGCGCGTAGCCCTTGGGAGCGATGATCAGCCGGCAGCGCGCGCCCTTGAGCAGGTGCTCGGCGACGCTGCCCGGCGCCACCGACCCGACCGCCGCATGGTGGGTCGAGCCGAGCACGATCAGGTCGGCCTCCCCCCTCTCCGCCAGCGCCTGCAGTGCGTCCGCCGGCGAACCCTTCTCGACGTTGACGACCATGAGCTCACCGCCGTCGCGGGCGACGATGCGCTCGGCGAGGACCCGCGCGTCCTCGCCGCGCTCGTTGTCCTCGTAGCCGGCAACGACCTTCCTGTAGATGGGCCCCTCCGCCATGGCGCCGAGAGCCTAGGCAGAACGGCGTGGGAGCGGCCGCGAGGCCGTCCCCCGCGAACGCATCCAAGCTCGCCTTGCTTCTTCCCTCTCCATCCTGCCGCGGACCACTCGAACGAGGCGCCCTGGCCGAGCGAGTCCATCGCGGCCACCTCGAACTAGAGGCTCATGCACTCGGGGACGACTTGCGCAGCCGGCCGATCCGCACCCGGACGACCGCCACGGGCCGGTCCTCGGCTTGGCGCTCGGCCGTGGCTACGATCGCGGGCTACGGCGAGCTCGTGACGGTCAGGGGGTTGTCGGCCCAGGCGGCGTTGGTGGCGAGGGGGCGATCGCATGCAGTTCGTCGTGGAGCTCCTGCACGAGGCGATCCACGGTCGCGGCGACCAGCGGCGTCAGGCCCTGCCCGGTCTCGAAGCTCTCACCCTCGATGCCGTAGACGGCGAGCCGATGCGGGAGTCGATCGAGCTCGCGCGCAAGCTCCACCGCATCCGCCACCCCGAGCGCGTGGGTGGAGGGACGAAAGAGCTCGGCCGGCAGCGGCTCCATCGTCGCCTCGAACCGATGCAGGGTCCCCGGCGCCGCCCCGGACTGGACGCCGTCGACCACCAGCGCCTCGCTCACGCCGTTCCAGGCCTCGAGCAGCGACGCGGGCTCGCCCTCCTCCTCGAGCACCCTCACACCCGGCGGCCGCATGCTCCGCAGCCGGGCCGCGACCTCGAGGCCCGCGCCATCGTCGCGCCTGAAGCGGTTGCCCACGCCGATCAGCGCGAGCCATGCCCTGTACCCGGAGACGGGCGCGCGCCTCAGCGAGACGCCGAGCTCCGCGGCCTCCCTGCGAGCGAGCTCCAGGTCTCGCTGCAGCTGATCGCGGTGCTGCTCCATCAGGTGGAGCGCCGTGTACTCGCGGTCGAGAAACCGCCGCTCGTCTCGAAGGAAAGCCGGGTCGCTCGGATGGCGCTCACGATGAATGAAGTGCGGAGGCACCGGTCCATCACGCCCTGTCCACGTCGAGCTTCAGGAAGTGGGTCGAGCAGCTTATGCAGGGATCGTAGTTGCGGATCGCCTGCTCGCACTCCCACTGCAGCCGATCGTCGGGCAGGTCGACCCGCGGCCTGACGAACTCGAGCAGGTCCTGCTCGATCCGGGCCTGGTTCTGGGAGGTCGGGGGGATGATCAGGGCCTCGGCGATCGAGCCGTCGTCCTCCAGGCGGTAGCGGTGCCAGAGCATCCCCCTCGGCGCCTCGCTCCAGCCGCAGCCGGTCGAGGCCTTCGGCTGTATCTCGGCAGCGGGCGGATCCGGTGGCTCGTAGCCGGCGATCAGCCGCAGCGCCTCGTCGAAGGCGTAGAGAACCTCCACCGCCCGGACGACGATCGACTTGAAGGGGTTGCGGCAGCTCTCCCCCAGCCCAGCCTGCTCGGCGGCCTCGCGGGCGAGATCGGAGAGCTGGGACGAGTTCAGCGAATAGCGCGCCATCGGCCCGAGGAAGTACGTGCCGCCGTCGCTCATCCGGGACTGCAGCGCAGTCGAGTGCGGGACCTGCTGCTCGGTGAAGTGCTCCTTGTATTCGCCGGGCGCGATGTCGAGGCCGGAGCCTGAGACGAGGCGCCCGTCCTCGATCGCGTAGCGATCGGGATGGCGCAGCGCGACGAACTCGTAGTCCTGCTCGAAGTCGGGGAAGTCGAGCTTCGAGACCCAGTCAACCGACTGGCGAGCCAGCTCCCGCGCCTCCTCGAGGCCCGGCACCAGCGCTTCGAGATCCGCCCTGCTCGGCGCCTTGTAGAAGCCGCCGACCCGCACATTGATCGGGTGGATCGCGCGGCCGCCGATCGTGCGCAGCAGGTCGTTGCCCATCGCCTTGATCTTCAGCCCGCCCTCGACCACCTCGCGGTGGTCGCGCGCCATCGCCCAGGCGGAGTCGAAGCCGAGAAAGTCCGGCGCGTGGAGCAGGAAGACGTGGAGGGCGTGGGACTCGACCCACTCCCCGCAGTACATGAGGCGGCGGAGCACCCGGATCCGCTCGTCGACCTCGACCCCGAACGCGTCCTCCATCGCGTTGAACGCACTGGTCATATAGGCAACCGGGCAGATGCCGCAGATCCGCGCGGCGATGTCGGGCGCCTCCGCGAAATCCCGGCCCCGCAGGAAGGCCTCGAAGAAGCGAGGCGGCTCATAGATCTGCAGCTCGACGTTCTCGACCTGGCCGCCGCGGATCCGCACCTGCATCGCACCCTCGCCCTCGACCCGGGCGAGCGCCTCGGTGCGGATCGTCCGGGCCTCGCCGTTATCGGCCACCGCGCTCCTCCGGGTCGGAGACCGACGGGCCGACCTTGGGCCCCGGCGCACCGCCGAGCTTCTCGCTCTCGGTCTGGAACGGCTCGCGCGCGGTGTGGAAGGTGCGGTAGACGCGGATCAGGTCGACCTCCTCCATGCCGAGCCCCTCGAACCAGCCCGAGAGCGAGGGCGCGTTTGGCGACTCCATCGGGCCGAAGCAGCCGTAACAGCCGCGGTCGTAGCTCGGGCAGAGCGCGCCGCAGCCCGCGTGCGTCACGGGCCCGAGGCAGGGCGTGCCGTGGGCGACCATCACGCAGACGTTTCCCGCCCGCTTGCACTCGATGCAAACGCTGTGGCTGGCGATCGCGGGCTTGCGCTCGTTGACGAACGCGCTGATCACCTCGAGCAGCTGGTGCCGGTTGACCGGGCAGCCCTGCAGCTCGAAGTCGACGTGGACGTTCGCCGAGATCGGAGTCGAGGTCTCGAGCGTCGAGATGTACTCGGGCGAGGCGTAGACGACGGACATGAAGTCCTCGACGTCGGCGAAGTTCCGGAGGGCCTGGATCCCGCCCGAGGTCGCGCAGGCCCCGATCGTCACCAGGCGCCGCGACTTCGCGCGGACCTCCTTGATCCGCTCGATGTCGTGCGTCGTCGTGATCGAGCCCTCGACGATCGACAGGTCATAGGGCCCCTCGACCTCGCCGCGGGTCGCCTCCAGGAAGTAGGCGACCTCGATCTGGTCGGGCAGCGAGACCAGCTCGCGCTCGAAGTCGAGCAGCGAGAGCTGGCAGCCGTCGCAGGAGGCGAACTTCCAGACCGCCAGCTTCGGCTTCGCGCCCGGGTCACCGACCGCCTCCGCGCTCACAGCTCCCTCACCCCGAGCAGCGTGCCGATCCGCGCCACCGGGAAGACCGGCCCGTCCTTGCAGACGAAGCGATGGGCGAGCTGGCAGTGGCCGCACTGGCCGATCGCGCACTTCATGTTCCGCTCCAGCGAGATGTGGATGCGATCGGTCGACACACCGCGGTCCTGGAGCGCCTGCGATACGAAGCGCATCATCACCTCCGGTCCGCAGACCATCGCGGTCGTCCGGGCGCCCTGGAAGGCGGCGACAGGGATCAGCTTGGTGACCAGGCCGACGCGCCCGTCCCAGCCGCCGGGGGCGCTGTCGACCGTCGCCTCGACCTCGATCCCGGACTCGCGCCAGGACTGGAGCTCGGTGCCCCATAGCAACTCGTCGGGCGAGCGGGCGCCGTAGAGGATGGCCACCGCCCGATAGCGGTCCCGGTCGGCGATCAGCCGATGGACCGCGGCCCGCAGCGGCGCCAGGCCGATGCCACCGGCGACCACGACCACGTCGCCGTCCTGGGCCTCCTCGAGGGGCCAGCTGTTGCCGAATGGGCCGCGGACGCCGAGCTGGTCGCCGGGCTCCGCCGCGCAGATCGCCTTCGTCGTCGCCCCCACTGCCCGCACGGTGTGGACGAGCGGGCCGCCGTTGTCGATCGAGCTCACCGAGATCGGCACCTCCCCTGCACCGAAGGCGTAGAGCATCGAGAACTGGCCGGGCTGAAAGTCCCCGACGCCGTCGCCGCCGGCAGGCTCGAGCTCGAGGGTCCAGGTGTCCCCCAGCTCCTGGCGCTTGCCGGTGACCACGTAGGAGCTGGGCAGCATCGGATCCGCGACCGTGGCTCAGCCCCCAGCGACGTGGCCGTAGACGTCGAGCATCCGCACGCTGGTCGCCTGCAGGCGCTCGACGATGATCGGGATGAAGCGGCGCATCAGCTCGTAGCCGAGCACCGGATCGGTGTCCGACTTGCCGCGCAGGCATGCCGCGTCGAAGACGATGGTGTGGACCGTGCCGAGCGCCCGCGCGTCGAGGTGAGAGCGGAACGGCGGCACCAGCCAGGACCAACCGAGCAGGTCGCCGTCGTCGATCGTCTCGATCGTCACCGCCCCGCGCTGCGGGACGAAGATCTCCATCGCCACCCGGCCGTGGCGGATCACGAAGAAGATGTCGGCGGGATCGCCCTCCCGCATCAGGTACTGGCCCTCCTGGAAGCCCTGGTTCTGCGCGCAGCCCGCGATCAGCTCGAGGTGCTCCGGCGACATCCCGTTGAAGGCGGGCGCCTCGGCGAGTAGCTCCTCAATGGTCCGCACTGATCCCCCTCTCCTCGCCCCGAGCCGGGCCGACGTCGGTGGCGCGGATCGCGGCCGCCTCCTCGGTGATGTCGATCGCGACCGGGCACCAGGTGATGCATCGCCCACAGCCGACGCACCCGGAGGTGCCGAACTGGTCGATCCAGGTGGCGAGCTTGTGGGTCATCCACTGCCGGTAGCGCGAGGGCGGGGAGTTGCGGACGCTGCCGCCGTGGATATAGGAGTGGTCGAGGTTGAAGCAGGAGTCCCAGCGCCGAACCCGTTCGGCCTCCTCGCCCGGCGAGGTCGCTCATGTCCTCGACCGTATGGCAGAAGCAGGTCGGGCAGACGAGCGTGCAGTTGCCGCAGGTGAGGCAGCGCTCGGAGACCTCGTCCCAGCGCGGGTGCTCCATGTTCCGGTAGAGCAGCTCCTTGATCCCGTCGGTGTCGAGCTCGCGGCCCATCTCGGAGGCGCATTTCTGGGAGACCGCCGTCGCGGCGTCCTCGTCTGAATGCTCCGCCTCGTCGGCGCCGATCTCGTCCAGGATCTCCTGGCCGCGCTCGGAGC
Source organism: uncultured Solirubrobacterales bacterium (assembly GCA_963833375.1). Classification (GTDB taxonomy): domain Bacteria; phylum Actinomycetota; class Thermoleophilia; order Solirubrobacterales; family 70-9; genus DASUPK01. Next base: position 373,565 of record CAWHXR010000007.1, on the reverse strand, counting down.
CGACCTCGACCAGGAAGCGGTGCTCGCCCTCGAGCAGCTCGGTCAGCGCCAGGTCGTAGCCCGAGTCGGCGCGAGGGCCGGTGTCCATCGAGACGCAGAAGCAGGTGTTGCCCGCCTTCGAGCAGTTGATCGCCACGATGAAGGCGTCGCGTCGGCGCGACTCGTAGTCGGCGTCCACATACGAATCGCCGATGAAGACCTTGTCCTGGACGCCGATCGCAGCCAGGTCACAGGAGCGCACCCCGAGGAACGCGTAGCGGGGCCGCTCCGTCTCCTGTTCCTCGTAGGAGACCTCTCCGCCCTCGGCGCGGTGCGCCTTCCAGAGGGTCAGGTTGGGCGGGAAGAGGTGGTGCTTCCAGGAGTTCGGCCCGTTGTTGAAGCCGAAGAGCGCACCGTCTTCGCGCTCATGGAGGCGATAGGTGCCGCCCTCCTGCTCGTCGGTGAGCCCGGCCGGCAGATCCGCCGCCGACGAGATCTCCTCATAGACGATCGCCCCGTCGCGGACGGTCGGCCCGATCACCGTGTAGCCCCGGCCGGCCAGCGCCCCGATCAAATCGTCGAGCGCGGCTCTGCGAATCACGGACGCCGTCGAGGTATTCACTCGCCACGAAGACTATGACCCCGCCGCGATGATTCAAAGCCGCCGCTAGGCGGGGACGGGCTTCGAGCTCAGCACCGCGTCCAGGAGCCCCGGGAAGCGGGCGTCGAGGTCCTCGCGGCGCAGCGAGGTGAGCTTGGTCGTGCCCTCGCGCTCCTGCCGGATCACACCGGCCTCCCGCAGCGTCCGGAAGTGATGGGTCATCGTCGACTTCGAGAGATCGAAGCCGAAGGTCCCGCAGGCGCGGGGCGCGGAGTCCTCGTCGAGCCGCCGCACGATCTCCAGCCGGTGCGGGTCGCTGAGCGCGTGCAGCACGGCGGGAAGCTCGATCTCGCTCCTATCGGGGTGATGGGGTTCCATCAGGCTCGATTTCGATTGTACGACATCCGTCGAACTTTATGGTACGATGCTCATCGTACTACCGAACAGGCGCGGAGGCAACCGAATGTCAGACACACACAGCATCGAAACGACTCCCGCCCCCAGCGAGCAGCACGACGGTGACATTCGTCTCACTAGTCCCTCACGGCTGGCCGCGGCGATCGAAGCGGCGTACATTCTGGAGGCCGTTCGCAAGTGAACCCCGTCACCGCAGCGAGGGGGATGGTGAGGCGCAACTCCAACGCGCTCCTGCTGGTCGTTTGTCTCGGCCAGTTCATGGTGATCCTCGACGTCTCGATCGTGAACGTCGCGCTGCCCTCGATCAAGGACTCCCTGGGCTTCTCGACCAACGGGCTGCAGTGGGTCCTGAACGCATACACGCTCACCTTCGCCGGCTTCCTGCTGCTGGGCGGCCGGGCCACCGACCTCTTCGGCCGCCGGCGGATGTTCTTCGGCGGCACCCTCCTCTTCTCCGTGGCGTCCCTGCTCTGCGCGATCGCCCCGACGTCCGGCGCGCTCCTCGGCGCCCGCGCGATCCAGGGCATCGGCGCGGCGATCCTCTCCCCGGCCACCCTCGCGATCATCGCCACCTCGTTCGACGAGGGACCGCCCCGCAACCGGGCCCTCGGCGCATGGGGAGCGGTCGGGGCGGTCGGGGCGACCTCCGGCGTCCTGCTCGGCGGCGTCCTCACCGAGGCCTTCAGCTGGCCCGCGATCTTCGTCATCAACGTGCCGATCGGGCTGGCGATCGTCCTGTTCAGCAGCAGCCTCGTGCCAGAGGGCCGCAGCGAGTCCGAGAACCGGCACTTCGACCTCCCGGGCGCGGTACTCGTGACCCTCGGGATGACCGCGCTCACCTACGGGATCGTCACCACCGACCGGCTCAGCTGGGGCTCGCCCGGAGTGCTCGTCCCGCTGACGGCCGGCACCGCCCTGCTGGTGGCGTTCCTGCTCTATGAGGCGAACCTGGCGCGGCGCCCGGAGAGAACTCCCCTGATGCCGCTGAGCGTCTTCCGGCTGCGGAACCTGCGGGCGGCCAACGTCGTGATCTTCCTGCTCTACGCCGCGATCTTCGGCTTCTGGTTCTTCCTGTCCCTCTACATGCAGGGGACGCTCCACTACAGCGCCCTGCATACCGGGATCGCATTCGTCCCGATGACGCTGGCCGTCGGCACCGGCGCCACCCTCGCGCCTCGCATCGCTCGTCGGATCGGCGCACGCTGGGTGCTCGTGGCCGGGATGCTCTCCGCCACCCTGGGCGAGGCGCTCCTCACCGGAGTCGGCCCGAGCGGGAACTACTGGACCGATGTCTTCCCGGGCGGGATGTTCGGCGCCCTCGGCCTCGGCCTGGCACTGGTCCCGGCGACGATCGTCGGCGTTCAGGGGGTCCCCGGGCCCCTCAGCGGACTCGCCTCCGGCGTCCTCAACACCTCGAGGTTCGTGGGCGCCGCGCTCGGCCTCGCCGTCCTCACCACGCTGGCGACCTCTCACACCCACTCCGAGGTCGCCTCCGGGACCTCGGCCGTCAAGGCGCTGACCGACGGCTTCGAGCTCCAGTTCGGGGTCGGCGCGCTCTTCTGCCTGGTCGGGGCGATCGCCGCGATCGTGCTCCTCAGGCCGCAGCGCGAGCGGGAGCCCGCCGCGGTGGTGGCCGAGGCGGAGAGCGCCTAGCCGCCGGCTACGGGCTCGGCTTCGAGCCTCAGCTTCTCTCCTCCTCCGCACGCTCGATCGTCGAGCGTGCCGAGTCGGGGTTGAGGCCCAAGACGTTCGTCCAGTCCGGCGGCGGCGCGCGGGGGCCGGAGGTCGCCGCCCCCGCGCGCGCACGCCCTACGGAAGCGCGGTGTTGCTGAGCGCCCCAACCGGGATCGCGGAGATCCGCTTGTCGGTGACGAACAGCGGCACCGTGTCGGGGTTGTCGCACGCCAGCGTCACGGTTCCAGGGGCGCTGAACGTATGCGCGACCGTGTTGACGATCGTCGTGTTGTTGGCCGCGTTGACGGCCTCGAGCGAGCGGTCGTTGTCGCCGCCGGCGGAGAGCAGACACTGCACGGCGGTCTGCAGCCCGCCCTTGGCGAGCACCGCCTTCGAGATGATCACGTAGCTTCCGGCCTTGGGCACCTGCAGCGTCAGGACTGAGGTCGCTGTCGTCGTCGATGCCGGCACTGTCGAGGCCGTGACCTGGGAGACGGAGAGACCGGTCCCCGCCCCATCAAGGCTCGCCTCATCCACCCGGTTGCCCTTGATCGTGTCCTTCTTGATCTTCTTGTTGGTCACAGCCTGGTTCTTGAGATCGCCGGTTCCGATGAACCCTTTGCCGATCGCGTAGCCGCCGCCGAGCGCGGCGAACAGGGCGAGCACGGCGATCACCAGAGCCGGACCTCCCCCGAGCTTCTTGCGCATTCGATCCTCCTTGGTTGGTCGAGACATTCGCCGGCCACCGACGGCCGACCGGTCGAGCCTATCTACGATGTCGCCGCCCATTTGGCTTGCGGCGCGGCGCATCGTCAAGGGCAAGGGCTATGTACTGTTCCCGCCCGCCCCCTGGACGAGCTGACATGCGCTTCTACGAGTTCGAAAGCCGCCGGATAGTCGAGCGGGCCGGGATCCCGGTCACCGAGTACGGCTTCTGCAAGACCGCCGCCGAGGCGCGCGAGGCCGCCGAGCGGATCGGAGGGCCGACCGTGATCAAGTCGCAGGTGCTGACCGGCGGGCGCATGAAGGCGGGCGGCGTCAAGTTCGCCGACACCCCCGAGGAGGCCGAGGCCCACGCCGCCGACATCCTCGAGCTCGAGATCAACGGCCACATGCCGGTCGGCGTACTCGTCGACCCGAAGGCCGAGGTCGACCAGGAGTACTACGCGGCGGTCCTCTGGGACGGTCGCGCCAAGTGCCCGATGATGCTCTTCTCGGACATGGGCGGGATCGACATCGAGGAGGTCGCCGATCAGCACCCCGACCACGTCGGCCGCGGGCATCTCTCCAACCTCCACCCCATCCCGGACTTCCGCGCCAAGGAGGTCGTCGCGGCGGCGGGCGGCCTCACCGGCCGCGAGCTCACCCGCGCCACCCCGATCCTCGCCGGCCTCGCCCAGCTGCAGCGCGACTACGACATGACCCTGGCCGAGATCAACCCGCTGGCGCGCCTCTCCGACGGCTCCTTCGTCGCTCTCGACGCTCACATGGAGATGGAGGACGAGGCCGTCGGCCGCCACCAGAAGATGCTCAAGGAGATCGGGGTCGAGCTCGAGGAGCCGCGCGAGCTCTATGAGCCCTCGGAGTTCGAGCGCAACGTCAAGGCGATCGACGAGGCCGACCACCGCGGCGTCATCCAAGGCAAGGACCACGGCTTCGAGGGCAACCTCGGACTGGTGATCGGCGCGGGCGGCGGCTCGCTCACCCTCACCGACGCTGTCCGCAGCCAGGGCGGCAAGCCCGCCAACTACGCCGAGATCGGCGGCAACCCTTCGGTCGCCAAGTCCTGCGGCCTCACCAAGGAGGTCCTGAAGAAGGACGGGGTCGAGAAGATCGCCGTGATGATGTCGATCGTCTCCAACACCCGGGTCGACATCGTCGCCCGCGGCGTGATCAAGGCCTGCCTGGAGCTCGGCAAGGACCCCGCCGAGACGATCACCGTCTTCCGCATCCCCGGCGCCTGGGAGGAGGAGGGGGCGAAGATCCTCAACAAGTACGGCGTCGAGTTCCGCGACCGCTCCACCTCGATGTGGGACGCGGCCGGCGAGGCCGTCGAGAAGGTCCAGGGATGAGCATCCTGCTGAACGAGGACTTCACGTTCATCGTCCAGGGCATCACCGGCCGCGAGGCGGTCAACCTGACCAAGGAGTGCCTCGACTACGGCTCCAAGGTGGTCGGCGGAGTCACCCCGGGCCGCAGGGGCCGCGACGTGCACGGCGTGCCGGTCTTCGACACCGTCGAGCAGGCGGTCACCAACCACGGCTCCGCGGTCGACGGCTCGGTCGTCACCGTCCCCCCCGCCTTCACCAAGGACGCCGTCTTCGAGGCGATCGAGAACGGCATCAAGCTGATCGTTGTCGTCACCGAGCGGATCCCACGCCTCGACGTCGCCCAGATGGTCGAGCTCGCGAGTCTGCGCGACGCCCGCATCATCGGCCCCAACTGCCTGGGGATCATCGCCCCGGGCATCGGCAAGATGGGCGGCATCGGCGGCCCCGCCAAGGACGCCGCCAAGGCTTACGAGCCCGGCTCGATCGGCGTGATGTCGCGCTCGGGCGGCATGACCACCGAGATCTCCTCGACCCTGACCGCCGCCGGCCTCGGCGTCTCCACCGCGGTCTCGATCGGCGGCGACGCGATCATCGGCTCGACCTACGCCGAGCTCATGCCCCTCTTCGAGGAGGACGAGCAGACCGAGGCGATCGTGATCTACACGGAGCCGGGCGGGCGGATGGAGGCCGAACTGGTCGACTGGCGGGAGGAAAACGACTCTGCGTTGCCGATCGTCGCCTTCATGGCCGGCAAGTTCATGGACGACGAGGAGATGAAGGGGATGAGCTTCGGCCACGCCGGGACGATCGTCGAGGGTGCCGAGGACTCGGCCACCCAGAAGATCGCCCGCCTCGAGTCCGCCGGGATTCCGGTGGTCGAGCGGATTGACGAGATCCCCGACGCCGTCAAGTCACGGCTGGGGTCGAAGGTCTGATGGCCGACACCCAGGAGATGCACGGGGTCTTCATCGACGTCGAGGTCTCCGACGAGCTCCGCGACGACGCCGAGATGGCCGCGAAGCTCGAGGAGGTCTGCCCGGTCGACATCTACGCGAACGAGGACGGGCACGTCGCGGTCGTCCACGAGAACCTCGACGAGTGTGTCCTCTGCAACCTCTGCGTCGAGGCCGCGCCCCCGGGCGGGGTGGTGGTCAAGAAGCTCTACGACGGCACCGAGCTGCGCCGCTAGCTGGGTGGCATCGAGGGCTGTCGTGCGCATCCTTGGCATCGGCCAAGACAGGTAGTCGCGTCAGACTAGGCGCGTGAACTTCATCGAGGACGTGATGGAGGGCTCGCCGGCGTCCCGCCTCGGGATCGTCGCAATCGACGCCGAGGGCAATCGCCGCGAGTGGCACTTCGGGGAGCTGATCGCCCGCAGTGCGGGACTCTCGGGGGCGATGGCGGCGCGCGGGGTCGACCGGGGTGACGCGGTCATGATCCTCGTCGGCAGCCGGATCGAGTGGGTCCTGGCGATGCTCGCCTGCTTCCGGATGGGTGCGGTGGCAATGCCCTGCAATCCGCAACTCCGCCGCAAGGATCTCGAGGTGAGGATCGACGCCGCCCACCCGAAGCTCTGCATCGGCGAGGAGGAGCTGCTCGGAGAGCTCCCCGAGGGCGTGCCGGCGATGAACCTGACCGAGGTCGCTGAGGCGCTCGACGAGGACCTGCCCCAGGAGACGCCGGCCGACGTGGCCGACCTCGACCCCGATGAGCCGGCGGTGATCATCTTCACCTCGGGCACAACCGGGAACCCGAAAGGGGTCGTCTACCCGCAGCGCTACCTGCTCGGCCAGCGGCTCCAGGCCGAGCACTGGGTGGGAGCGCAAGAGGGCGACCTGTGTTGGTGCACCGCCGCCCCCGGCTGGTCCAAGTCGACCCGAAACGTCTTCATCGCTCCCTGGCTGAACGGCGCCGCCGCCCTGCTCCACGACGCCCGCTTCGATCCCGCCCAGCGCCTGGAGGTCCTGGAGCGAGAGAGGGTCACCGTGCTCTGTCAGGCGCCCACCGAGTACCGGATCCTCGCCAAGGGGGCGGAGCTCAGGCCGATCCCGTCGCTGCGCAGGATGGTCTCCGCGGGCGAGCCGCTCAACCCCGAGGTGATCCGGCTCTTCCGCGAGCGCATGGCCATCACGATCGGGGACGGCTACGGCCAGACCGAGACGGGCGCCATCACTGGGATGCGCCCGGACGACGACGACCCGACCCGCGACGGATCGATGGGCAGGCCCCTGCCCGGGGTCGAGACCCGGGTGGTCGAGGGAGACCTGCAGGTCCGCCCCGAGTCGGTCCCGAGCTTCTTCAGCCACTACCTCGGTGAGCCGCCCTTCGAGGGCGAGTGGTGGTCCACCGGCGACCACGTCCGCGAGGACGGCGACGGCTACCTCTGGTTCGAGGGCCGAGACGACGACATCATCATCACGGCCGGCTATCGCGTCGGGCCATTCGAGGTCGAATCGGCCCTCGTCTCCCACCCCGCCGTCTCCGAGGCCGTCGCGGTCCCCGCACCGGACGAGGATCGCGGCTCGGTGGTCAGGGCGATCGTGGTGCTGGCGAACGGCGAGCCCTCGGCCGAGCTCGCCTCCGAGCTCCAGGATCACGTCAAGCGGGTCACCGCCCCCTACAAGTACCCGCGGATCGTCGAGTTCGCGGAGGAGCTGCCCAAGACCTCGAGCGGGAAGATCCGGCGCGCAGAGCTGCGGTGATGCGAGGGTGCACCGCATATGTGAGGGCGCGCGCCAGCGCGACCCGTGATCTGCCAGAGGAGCAACCCGATTCATGATGGCCACCTGGCGCTCGACAGCCGCCGTGCGCGCCTGGATCCGCATGGACTCCGAGTGGGCCGCCTTCGCCGGGATCTTCATCGTCACCAACCTGGGCCTGCTCGCTGTGGGCGCGACGCTCGCCGTGCTCCCGCACTACGTAAAGGGCAACCTGAACGGCTCCGATCTCGAGGTCGGGATCGTGACCGGCGCCTTCGCCTTCACCGGGATCGTCTGCCGGCCGATCGCCGGCAACCTGGCCGACCGCCGTGGCCGCAAGCCGACCGTGATCGTCGGCGCCCTGCTCGCCGCGACCGCGGGCTTTCTCTACTTCGTCCCGGCCGGGATCCCGGGCCTGATCGTCGCCCGCTTCTTCCTCGGCGCCGGCGAGGGGACTGTCTTCACGGCCGGCTCGGCCTGGAACGTCGACATGGCCCCGGAGGAGCGCCGCGGGCGGATGATCGGCCTCTACGGCCTGGCGATCTGGACAGGCCTCACCCTCGGCCCCCCGATCGGGGTCCTGCTGCAGCACGCGGGCGGCTTCCATCTCGTCTGGGCCTTCGCCGCCGGGGCCCCGCTGCTCGGAGCGGCGATCGCCTCGCAGCTGCCGGAGCAGTACAGGGCCACGGAGGACGTGGACCGTGGCCCCTTCATCTCCCGCGAGGCCCTCGGCCCCGGCGTCACCTTCGCGCTCAGCGTCGTCGGCTTCGCCGCGGTCTCGGCGTTCATCGTCCTCAGCCTGGACGAGCGCGGCATCGGCCACGGGCCGGAGGTGTTCAGCGTCTTCGCTGCGACCGTCGTCGCCACGCGCCTCGTCGCGGGCGGGCTACCCGACCGCATTGGCGCGGCGCGCTGCGCCGTGGGCGCGGCCCTGATCGAGACGATCGGGCTGATCCTGCTGGGCGCAGCCGATGGTCTCGCGGTCGTGATCGTGGGAGCGATCGGGATGGGCGCCGCTTTCTCGCTGCTCTTCCCGTCGCTCTCGCTGGTCGCGATCAACCGGGTCCGCCCCGAGCGCCGCGGGGTCGCGATGGGGACCTTCACCGCCAACTTCGACCTCGGCATGCTGGTCGGATCGCCCCTCGTGGGCGCCGCCGCGGCGGTCGGGGGGTACAGCGCGGCCTTCTACCTCGCGGCCGCCGCAGCGCTGGCATGCGCGGCCTTCAGCGCGGGCTTCATCGGTGGAGGCGCCGCCCGCGAACCAGTCCCCGATACGCTCCAGGCCTGATGGCGCAGCGGGCAACGGAAGCCGGGTCGTCGATCGACCGCAAGGTGATCAACAGGCTCACGGAGGAGCAGATGGCGCGCTTCCGGGAGCACACCCCCACCTCCGCCGAGTACTTCGACCGCGCCCGCAAGGTGATGCCCGGCGGCGTCCCCTCCTCCTTCCAGCTCAACGACCCCTGGCCGGTCTACATCGACCGCGGCAAGGGCGCGCTGGTCTGGGACGTCGACGGCTCCGAGTACGTCGATTTCCACAACGGCTTCGGCGTGATGTGCGTGGGGCACGCGAACCCCGTGATCGGGGAGGCCGTCAAGGCCCGCCACGACGAGGGGACGCATTTCGCGGCTCCGACCAACGGCTCGATCGTCTCGGCGCAGAACCTGGTCGAGCGCTTCGGGCTCCCCCAGTGGCGCTTCTCCAACTCGGGCACGGAGTCAACGATGTCGGCGATCCACCTGGCGCGCGGCGCCACCGAGCGGGACCTGATCGTCAAGATCGAGGGCTCCTACGACGGCCACCACGACGCGGTGATGGTCTCCTGCTACCCGGAGCTGGACGAGCTCGGCCCCCGGGAGAGCCCCAACCCGATCCCCTTCGGGCACGGCTACCCGCAGGCGATCGTCGAGCTCACCCGCCCTGTCCCCTTCAACGACGCGGACATCCTCGAGGGCGTCCTGAAGCGCTACGCGGGCAAGGTCGCCGGGCTGATCATGGAGCCGGCGATGATGAACATCAACATCATCCCGCCGAAGGACGGCTACCTCGAGCGCGTCCGCGAGCTCTGCGACGAGCACGGGGTGAAGCTGATCTTCGACGAGGTGAAGACGGGCGCCACGATCTCCTACGGGGGCGCGACCCAGCGGTTCGGCGTGAAAGCGGACATGATCTGCCTGGCCAAGGCGATCTGCGGGGGCTATCCGGGCGGCGCCATCGGCATGACGGCTGAGCTGGGTGAGGTGGTGGCCTCGGACAAGGTCCACCAGATCGGCACCTTCAACGGCAACCCGCTCGTGATGGCCGCCGCCGAGGCGACCCTCACCAAGGTCCTCACCCCGGACGCCTACGAGAAGCTCGAGGCGACCAACGAGGCGCTCAAGGCGCGCTGCCAGGAGGTCATCGACCGTTACGGCCTGCCCGCCTACACGCAGGGGCTCGGCGCCAAGGGCTGCGTGATCTTCGCCCCGGAGCCGATCTACGAGTACCGCGACTACCTCACCAAGGTGGACGACGACCTCTCCACCCTCGCCTGGCTCTACCACATGAACCACGGCATCTTCATGACGCCGGGCGTCGAGGAGGAGTGGACCCTCTCGATCGCCCACGAGCAGGAGCACATCGACCGCTACGTGGCGGCCTTCGAGGCGTTCGCCTCGGACGTCAGCGGCTCCTAGGGCACCGGGACCAACGACGCCTCGGGCGCCACGGTGACCGGCACCCTGCCGTCCCAGGTGGACTCCGTCTCGTCCCGCATCGCATCGGCGCGTCGCGTGCGACCGGTTCGCGTCAGAACGTAGGACAATGCAAGGCGTGGACACTGTGCGCGTGACCGCCAAATCACCGCTTTTCGCTGCGGCTTCGTGCTGGGCGGCCCTCGCCGGCGTGGTGGTTCTCGCCTATGCCGTCGGCCCGGCAGGTCGGTTGGATGCGGACGCGCTTCATGGCCTCATGGCGCTGAACAGCCCGTCCTTGAGTCGGATTGGCAACCCGTTCTTGCATTCGGCCGATCTACTGCCGCTGATGGCCGCTACAGCGATGCTCTTCGCCTGGGGGTGGACGGTGGGCCGCCGACGGGAGGCGTTTGCAGCCGTCGCGGTGGTCGCCGCTGCCAATCTGACGGGCCTGCTCCTGAAGCTGGTGCTCGCGCATCCTCGGTTCTACCCGGTGCTCGGGACCGATCAGGTGGGCACCGACGCATTCCCGAGCGGGCATGCCACGGGCGCGATGTCCATCGCGCTCGCGGCCACGCTGGTCGCCCCGGCGCGGATCAGGCCGGCGGTGGCCCTCGGCGCGGCGGCCTACGCCTTCGCGGTCTCGATCTTGCTTCTGGTGCTCAGCTGGCACCTGCCGAGCGACGTACTGGGCGGTCTGCTGGTCGCCTCCTCCTTCTTCTTCTGCGCCGTGGCTGCGCTTCGAGGGAACGGGAGCCGAGTCATCCGCCACCGCGGACGACCGCGGGAGCGGCTTTCGGTCTCGCCCGCGGTGTGCGGCGTCGCTCTCGCGTTGATGGGCGGGACATGCGTGGTTCTCTTGGCCCACAGCGAGGAGGTCCTTGCATTCGCTCGCATGTATACGACCGCGATCGCGACCGCGATCGCGGTCATGGTGGTCTCAGGCGGGCTGGTGGCGAGTGCGGCGATCTTTCAACGCTAGGTTGCCGCGCCGGTCAGGCGGTGCAGGAGGGCGCCAGTCCTTCGCGTGACCGGCTGCGGCTGCAAGGGCGGAGCGGGTCACATCACGCTCGTCCGCTGTCCCCAGGGGTCGACTCGCAGCGCGCGATTCCTGGACGGGCCCTTCGGGGGCCCCGTCCATCGTTCGGGGGGCGATCTAGCCCGAGGCCCCGTTCAGGTCGAGCGCACCGCGCGCCGCCTCGACGTCCTCGGTGAGGATCACCAGGCGGACGCCGCTGAAGATCGTGTAGGCGACGTCGATGTTCACTCCGGCCTCGGCGAGGTCCCGTGCGATCTCGCCCATCGCGCCGGGCTTGTCGTGGAGGTCGACCACGACCGCCTCGCGCTCGTCCGCCACGTTGATGCCGGCCTCCTCTAGCGCCCTCCTCCCGGTCACGCTGTCCTCGACGAGGAGGTGGATCAGGCCCTTGCCATCCCCGACCATCGCGCAGAGGCCCTCGATGTTCACTCCCGCCCTGCCGGTGGCCTCGCCCAGGTCAGCCAGCTTCCCGGGCTGGTCCTCCATGATCACCGTCAGGTCCTTCATCGCGGCTCTCCGTTGATCGGGTGGGCGCCATCGGCATCATTTCATCGAGGGCGACGATGTCAAACGGGAAGGGGTGGGTAGCCTGACTGCGATGACCAATCGCCTCGCCGAGGAAACCAGCCCCTACCTTCTGCAGCACAAGGACAACCCGGTCGACTGGCGGCCGTGGGGCGCGGACGCGCTCGGGGAGGCCGCTGAGCAGGACAAGCCGATCCTGCTCTCGATCGGCTACTCCGCCTGCCATTGGTGCCACGTGATGGAGCGCGAGTCCTTCGAGGAGGCCGAGACCGCCGCCTACATGAACGAGCACTTCGTCCCGATCAAGGTCGACCGCGAGGAGCGGCCCGACGTCGACGACATCTACATGGAAGCCGTCCAGGGAATGACGGGCCAGGGCGGCTGGCCGCTGACGGTGTTCCTCGACCCCGAGGGCGTCCCCTTCTACGGAGGCACCTACTTCCCGCCCGAGCCCCGCCAGGGGATGCCCAGCTTCAGGCAGGTGCTGGAGGCGACCGCCGGCGCCTACCGCAACCAGCGCGAGGAGCTCCGCGAGGCCTCCGCGCGGATCAGGGAGTCCCTGGGAGCCGTCGGCAAGGTCGAGCAGTCCTCTCAGCCGATCGACGAGTCGATCATGAACGCGGCGATCTCCCACCTGCGGGCGAACTTCGACAAGTCGAACGGCGGCTTCGGCGGCGCCCCCAAGTTCCCTCCGGCCAGCATTCTGGAGTTCCTGTTGGCGCGGGGCGAGACGCAGCCGGTGCAGATCACCCTCGACAAGATGATGTACGGCGGCATCTACGACCAGCTGGGCGGCGGCTTCGCCCGGTACTCGGTCGACCCGAACTGGCTCGTCCCCCACTTCGAGAAGATGCTCTACGACAACGCCCTGCTCGCGCGGGTCTACCTGCACGCCTGGCAGATGATGGGCGAGGAGCGCTGGATGCGCGTCTGCATGGAGACCCTCGACTGGGCCCTGCGCACGATGCGTGGGCCGGAGGGAGGCTTCTACTCGGCGCTGGACGCGGACTCCGAGGGCGAGGAGGGGCGCTTCTACGTCTGGTCGGAGGAGGAGATGCGCGAGGCGCTCACCGAGGCCGGCGTGGCGACCGACGCGACCGAGCGAGTGCTCGGCTACTGGGGCGTCAGCGCCGCCGGCAACTTCGAGGGCAAGAACATCCTGCACGTGCCGCTCGGCGCCAGCGCCAAGCGGCCGGCGGAGCTCGACGACGCCCGTACCGCGCTCAAGGCCCGGCGCGAGCGGCGGGTGCCCCCCGGCCTCGACGACAAGCGGCTCTGCGCGTGGAACGCGCTGATGATCGCGACGCTCGCCGATGCGGGCGCGGCCCTGAGGCGCCAGGACTATCTCGACGCGGCCGCCGGCTGCGCCCGCTTCATCTGGGAGTCGATGCGGGACACGGAGGGGCACCTGCTGCGCACCTGGAAGGCCGGCGAGGCCCGGCTCAACGCCTATCTGGAGGACCACGCCTTGCTGGTGGAGGCGCTGCTCCGGCTCTATGAGGCGACCCTTGAGGTCCGCTGGTTCGATGCGGCGCGCGAGACGGCGGACTCGATGATCGAGCGGTTCGCCGACGACGAGCGCGGTGGGTTCTTCACCACCTCACACGACCACGAGGAGCTGATCGCCCGCCGCAAGGACCTCGGCGATCACCCGATCCCCTCGGGAAACTCCTCCGCCGCCTACGGGCTGCTGCGCCTCGGCGCGCTGACGGGCGATAACGAGTACACCGAACGGGCCCTCGGAATCATGCGCATGTTCGCGCCCGCCGCGCTGCAGCACGCCGATGCTTTCGGGCACCTGCTCCAGGCGATCGACTTTCACCTCTCCCCCGTCCGCGAGGTTGCCCTGGTCGCCCCGGCCAACGGCTCCGGCGCCGGGGCACGCCTGGCCGAGCTCGCCGGCGTCGTGCGCTCGGCGCACCGCCCGCACGTCGTGCTCGCCGGGGGCTCGGAGGGAAGCGAGCGACCAGAGCTGTTGCGGGAGCGTCCCGCGGTCGAGGGCAAGCCCGCGGCCTACGTCTGCGAGAACTTCGCCTGCAGGGCGCCGGTGACCGAGCCGGGTGAGCTCGCGGCCGCACTCGGATAGCGCCTTCGACCCACGCGGCCGATAGCGTCCTCGCATGGCCGAGGCCGCCGGATGGGGACTGCTGGGAGCGTCCTCCCTGCTGATCGGAGCGGTGCTCGGGCTGACGCTTCGGATCCCCTCCCGGCTGATCGGCCTGATCCTCGGATTCGGGGCGGGAACGCTGATCAGCGCGGTCGCCTTCGAGCTCACCGATGAGGCCTTCCGGCTCGGCGGTGCCGACGCGGTGGCGATCGGACTCGCGATCGGGGCGCTCACCTACTTCGTCGGCGATGCCGCGATCGAGAGCCGCGGAGGAGAGCGGCGGATGAGCCCCGCGCGGCGCCGCGAGAGCCAGCCGTCGCAGGCGGATGCGGCGTCGGCACTGCTGCTCGGCGCGGTGCTCGACGGGATCCCGGAGTCGGCGGTCATCGGGATCAGCCTGCTCGGGGGTGGCGGCGTCAGCGCCGCGATCCTCGCCGCGGTCTTCATCTCCAACCTGCCCGAGTCGATCGCGTCGTCCCGAGGGATGCGCGAGGAGGGGATCGGAACACGGCACGTCCTGATCACCTGGGTGGTCGTACTGCTGATCTCCGGGATCTCGGCGGCCGCCGGCTACGGGCTGCTCGAGGGAGCGAGCGGTAACACCGTTGCCCTGCTCGAGGCGTTCGCGGGAGGCGCCGTGCTGATGATGCTCGTCGACACGATGATTCCGGAGTCGCAGGAGGGCGGCCGCGCGGTCGGCCTCGCCACCGTCCTCGGCTTCTCGCTCGCCTACCTCCTCTCGACGCTCGAGTAGGCGACCTGGTGGTCGCTAGAGGATCGGCAGGAACTGCTCGAGCTCGTGCGGGGTGACCTGCACCCGGTAGTCCTCCCACTCCATCCGCTTGATCTCGACGAAGCGGTTGAAAGCGTGCTCCCCCAGGACCCTGAGGACCAGCTCGGACTCGGCGGCGATCTCGATCGCCTCGCCGAGCGTCTCGGGCAGCTGCTCGATGCCGCGGCGCTGGCGCTCCTCGGGGGTCAGGTGGTAGAGGTTCTGCTCCATCGGCTCCGGCAGCTCGTAGCCGTGCTCGATCCCCTCGAGGCCGGCGTGCAGCATCGCCGCGAAGCAGAGGTACGGGTTGCAGGCGGGGTCCGGGCAGCGGAGCTCGGCGCGCGTGGCCTGCTCCTTGCCCGGGTGGTAGAGCGGCACTCGGATCAGGGCCGAGCGGTTGCGACGTGACCAGGACAGATAGACCGGCGCCTCGTAGCCGGGGACAAGGCGCTTGTAGGAGTTCACCCACTGGGCGAACAGGGGCGCGATCTCCCGAGCGTGCTTGAGCTGGCCGGCGATGAACGCCTTTGCCACGTCGGAGAGGAAGTACTGGTCGTCGGCGTCGAAGAAGGCGTTCTTGCCGTCCTTCGAAAGCGACTGATGGACGTGCATCCCCGAGCCGTTCTCCCCCTGCAGCGGCTTCGGCATGAAGGTGGCGTGCCAGCCGTACTTCATCGCGTACTCCTTGACCGTGATGCGGTAGGTCATGCAGTCATCCGACATCGCGAGCGCGTCCTTGTAGCGCATGTCGACCTCGTGCTGAGAGGGGCCGACCTCGTGGTGGGTGTACTCGACGTGGATGCCCAGCTGCTCCAGGGCCAGCACCGTCTCCCGCCGGACGTCGGAGCCGGCATCGAGGGTCGTCAGGTCGAAGTAGCCGCCCTCGTCGAGGGGCTCCGGGGTGCCGGACTCCGGCCTCGCGGAGCGGAAGTAGAAGTACTCGAGCTCCGGGCCGATGTTGTAGTCGTCGAAGCCCATCTCCCGGGCCCGCGCGACGGCCCGACGCATGATCCAGCGGGGATCTCCCTCGTAGGGCTCCCCGCCGGGGACCTGGATATCGCAGAACATGCGGGCGGTCCGGTTGCCCTGCTCGGGGCGCCAAGGGATCAGATGGATGCTCGTCGGGTCCGGCATCGCGATCATGTCGGACTCCTCGATCGGGTTGAACCCGCTGATCGACGAGCCGTCGAAGCCCATGCCTCCCTCGAAGGCGTCCTCGAGATCTGCGACGTTGATCGAGAAGCTCTTCAGCTGGCCGAGCAGGTCCGTGAACCAGAGCCGGACGAAGCGGACGTCGTTGTCCTCGCAGAACGCGAGCGCCTCCTTGGCGGTGGTCGGACCCTCGGCCATGACGCGGAACAGTACATCCGACTCGGCCCGATGATCGTAGGAGAAGGCAGAACCGGCGAATTGCCTGTACACTTACGAGGCGTAAGTAACCGGCTAAAAGTAAAGTAAAGCCCTTTGTGAAACGGCGGTAACCCAGGAAATGACCGTAAAGACAGACGTCAGCCGCTTCCATATTCACGATGAGCTCACCGCTCCGGACGGAAGCGCTCCCCTGATCAAGAGCATCCAGACCGCCGGCGGCGCGGTCTCCAAGTTCATCGGCGTGCTAGCCGAGTCGCCGGCAGCCCTGCGAGGCTACACGCGCCTTCGCACCGAGCTCCGCTCGAGCAAGCTCCCCCGGGCCACCCGGGAGCGGATCGGGCTGGCCGTCGCGGAGTGGCGCAACGACCCCTACACCCTGACCCAGTACGCACGTACCGCGCGCGTCGCGGGACTCGGCCTCGACGAGGTCGCCCGGGCTCGCAACTTCACCTCCTCCGACGAGAAGGAGGCGGCGCTGCTCACCCTGCTGCGCGAGACGCTCGATCCCGCCGAGCGGCCCCCGCACCACCTGGTGGAGGAGGCCCGCGAGGCCGGCTGGAGTGACGGGGAGATCCTCGACGCGGTTGCCGAGGCTGCCCTCGCTGAGTTCGAGAGCCTGTTCGCCTCCGTCGCGGCGCTGCCGCAGGAGGGCGACCCGGCGGTGCTCAGGTCAGCTGCTGCTTAGTAGGGACTCTGGCTACGACGCGGGCGGCGAAACCGTCGCCTGGATCGGGCCTGAGCCGACCGCGAGGAAGCCGACTAGCTTCGCGGTCTTCTTGGTCAGATCCCAGGCGTAGCCCCTGTGGAAGGGCCCGCGGTCGATCACCGTCGCGGTCACGCTGCGGCCGCCATAGCTGAACGTCACCTGTGTGCCGCAGGGCAGCTTCCGGTGCGCGACGCCCAGCGTGGCCGGCGCGAGCATGACCCCGCAGGCGGTCGGCTTGCCCCAGAAGCCGGGGCCGTACCAGGTCGCCGCCTTGTAGACCGTCCAGCTGCCCGGTGCCGAGCTGGGCTGGGCGGTTGGCTCCGTAGGGGTGCCTCCCGGCACGCCTCCGGTCTGCGCGCTCGCGGCAGCCGGTGCTCCGGCCACCAGAGCGGTCGCACATGCGAGTCCCGCAATCGCGCGAATTGTTCGCTTGCCCGTCAAACCTTCCTCTTTCGTTGCCTACGGGGTTAGCTGACGGGCTCGCGCTGAAAGATCGCGCTACGCGGCGTACTGGCCGCGATTCGCCCCAACTGATGGGTCCCCCGCTCTCCACCCTTTTCGTGTGGGTGGAGACTCAGCGGAAGTGCGCGGTGCAGGCTAGCAGAGCTGTTCTCGACCGTTTCCATCAACCCTCGATTCGGTCGTTCAGCCCCGAACCTTCGCCGCGAAAGAGATCCCCCACCCTCATATGCTGCGCCGATGCCATCGGCGCTGGTCACCGGAGCGGGACGAGGCATGGGCCTGGAGATCGCCCGCCGCCTCGTTGGCCGCGGCTACGAGGTAGCCGTCACCGACGTCGACGATGCGGCTGCCTCCGCGGCAGCCGAGCAGCTCGGCGAGCGAGCCTGGTCCCTCACCCTCGACGTAGCCGACACCGAGGCCTGCCGCGACGCCGCCGCTCAGGTCGTCGCGCGCTCGGGCTCTCTCGACGTCTGGGTCAACAACGCCGGGATCCTGCTCACCGGCCTTGCTTTCGATCAGGAGGTGGACGTCCATCGCCGGATGCTGGAGGTGAACGCGGTCGGCACGATCAACGGGACGCTGGCCGCCATCGAGCGGATGCGGCAATCCGGCCGCGGCCAGATCATCAACGTGATCTCGCTCGCGGGCCTGGCGGCGGCGACCGGGATCGTCGGTTACTCCGCCAGCAAACACGCCGCGATCGCCTTCAGCCTCGGGACCGCCGCCGATCTGCGCCGAGCGGGTCTCACCGGGATCCACATTTCCTGCGTCTGCCCGGACGGCGTCTGGACCCCGATGATCAACGACAAGCTCGACGATCCGAACGATGCGCTCTCCTTCTCCGGGGTGATGCTGATGCCCGAGCAGATCGCTGAGCGAGTCGAGCGCCTCCTGGACAAACCGAAGCCCGTGCTCGCCATCCCGAGCTGGCGCGGGCAGTTCGCGCGTTTCTTCGACCGGCATCCGAAGCTCTCGCTCCGCCTCACTCCGCTGCTGATGCGCGACGCGCTCCGGCGCCAGCGCGCCTTCAAGAAGAGGGTGGAGTCGGGCAAATGGCCTCCGAAGTCCCCCTGAGGGGACCGCACGACCCCGGGACCAGGGCCGGCCGCTTCCACACCGTGCGGGGGCCCATGGGCCTCTCCGGCTGGCTGCGCTACCCGGCGGCCTGGCTGCACGCGCGGAGCGGCCGGACGCCGGAGCGGCCCTGGATCGTCCCCGCGTCCATCGGCTGGCTCCGCCGGCGGATCGGCTCGGAATGGTCGATCCTGGAGCTCGGCTCGGGGCGCTCGACCGCCTGGTTCGCGCGCCGAGCCGCCCGTGTGATCTGCCTCGAGGACAACGAGTACTGGTACTCGCGGACGCGGCAGCGGCTGGAGGAGACAGGGCTGACCAACGTGGACCTGCGCCTGAGGCCGCTGGAGGACTTTCCGCGCCAGGTCTCCTCGCTGCCCGACGGCGGGTTCGACCTGGCCGTCATCGACTTTCTCGAGTCGCCGGAGGTGAGGAGGATCGACTGCATCCGCCCGGCGCTCTCCAAGGTGCGGCCGGGCGGCTACCTGCTGCTCGACGACTCCGACCGGCCGGGTTACGCCGAGGCCTTCGAGCTGCTCGAGGGGTGGCGCTTTCGGAAGTTCAGCGGGGTCAAGGACGAGTGGCCGGAGGCCTGCGAGACCGGGGTCTTCCGCCGGCCTGCCCGGCCGGAAGCGGGCAAATAGAAGGGCCCCGTCGCCGGGGCCCTTCCTTAGCGAGCCTGTAAGCCGGATTCTGTCGGGGGCAGCCATCCATCTCTGCGGCCCACCTGGACCTCGCCGGGCTGGGTCGACGGTCCTGCTTGGCCTTGCACCGGGCGGGGTTTGCCATGCGCGCCTACGTCACCGCGGCGCCGGTGCGCTCTTACCGCACCCTTTCACCCTTACCTGTGCGCGACTCACGTGTGGCCGCGCCATCGGCGGTCTGCTCTCTGTGGCACTTTCCCGCGGGTTTCCCCGGGTGGGCGTTACCCACCGCCCTCGCCCTTTGGTGTCCGGACTTTCCTCGAGGGGCTGTTACCTCCTCCGCGACTGCCTAGCTCGCCCTTCCAGGGTAGCTCTCAGCGGCGGTTCCACCGAGCCGCTTCGCCCAATCTCCCGTGGCTGTGGAGGCGTCAGGCGAGCTGGGACCCGCAGGTACTGCAACCTGAGGTCACCAGCTCACCGTGGCACACCGGGCACTCCGCCCGGCTCCAAGCCGTCAGGGCCTCCCAGGCGCCGAGGATCGCGTCTTCAAGCGTCACCTCGGACGGCTCGAACAGGCGCTGCACCGCGCCCACGTCTTGCGGGCGCCCACACCTGATCGCGGGCGCCGTGGCCTCGGCCGCCAGAGCGGTCACGAGACCCTCCTGAAAACCCCCACGACGCGGCCGAGCAGGCGCACGTCGCGGGTGCGAATCGGCTTCATGCTCTTGTTCTCCGGCTGGAGCCGGACCCGATCCTTCTCACGGAAGAAGCGCTTGACGGTCGCCTCGTCATCGACCAGGGCGACGACGATCTCGCCGTCGCGGGCCCGCTCCGTGGGGCGCACCACGACGAAGTCGCCCTCGAGGATGCCGGCGTCCTTCATGCTCTCGCCGCGGACCCGCAGGATGTAGTCGCCGTCCTCGCCGCCGACCACGTCCGGGACGTCGAGGTACTCCTCGATGTTCTCCTCGGCCAGGATCGGCTCGCCGGCCGCTACCTGCCCGACCAGCGGCAGGCCCGATGGGCGGACGGCCTTCTTCGCCCGCTCCACCATCACCTCGAGCGCGCGCGGCTTGGAGGGATCGCGTCGCACCACACCAAGGCTCTCCAGCTTGGAGAGGTGAGCGTGAACCGTCGAGGAGGAGTGCAGCCCGACGGCCTTGCCGATCTCCCTGACCGTCGGGGGATAGCCATGGCGGCTCAGGTAGCTGCTGATGAAGTCGAAGATCTCCTTCTGGCGCTTCGTCAGGCCCTTGACGAGGTCCACTGATTCCTCCTCAGCCGGCGGCGCGTCGTGAGCGGCGCTGCCGGTCAACGGTTGGGGTGGGCGAACACATGTTCGTGAGAGTAGCGCCCCCTGCGGACGGTTTCAAGCGGCGTTCCGGCCCGAACGATCCGCGGCGGACAGCGGCCCTGCCGGCGCCGACTATCATCGACGGCCTCGCGCCTGTGGCGGAACTGGTAGACGCGCAAGGTTGAGGGCCTTGTGGCCTTAACGGGCCGTGGAGGTTCGACTCCTCTCAGGCGCATGATGAGAACCCGCTGTAAATCGGCGGGTTCCTCTCGTTCCGGTGAGCTGGCCATCAAGCTTGCTCCCGGGCGAGGCGATGCTCAGGGGGCGCTGAGCCGGCCCGCGGCTCGCACCGGGTCCGCACCGAGGAGCTCCGCGCCGAGCCGTCTCGCGAGCGACTCCCCCGCCCCGGCCCCGCCGATCAGGAGGTGGAACCGGCCAGCCAGCTCGGCGATCGGTCCCGCCGCCCGATCGAACGGCTCAGAATCGAGCGCGGCGAGAACGACCGCGTCGGGCCGCAGCTCAGCCGCAGCGTCGACGATGGTCTCAATCGGGGTGTTGGTACCGAGGTAGGTGATCCGCCAGCCGCGGCCGTGCAGGACGAGCCCGAACACCACCAGACCGAGGTCGTGATCCTCGCCGGGAGGACAGGCGAGCAAGGCTCGCGGGCCCGAGCCCGCGCCCCAGTTCCGCCCGATGGAGAGCATCCGGCTGCGCAGGACCACGGTCGCGAAGTGCTCCTGGGCGACTGTGACCTCGCCGCTCTCCCAGCCCTCCCCGATCGCCCGCATCGCCGGCAGGACGATGTGGTCGGCCACCCCCTCGACGGTGAAGCTGGCGAGCGCCTCGTCGAGGAGCTTGTTCGCCTCGGCCTCGTCGAAGCGCTCGAGCGCCAGGCGCAGGCGCTCGGCCTGCCCCTCCGGCGCGCGCTGGCCGGCGGCCGGGGACGGCGGCGGCGCTCCGGGCGGCGGTGACTGCAGGGCGAGTCGAGCCGCCTCGGCGGCCGAGACCCCCGAGTCGATCAGTGCCCTCATCCCCGTGACCCGCTGCTCGTCCTCAGGCCCGTAGAGGCGGAAGCCGCCCTCGCTGCGCTCTGGGCGGAGCAAGCCGTAGCGGCGCTCCCAGGCCCGCAGGGTGTCCGCGCCGACACCGGTTCGCCGGCTGAGCTCACCGATGCGCAAGCGGGGGTTGGGCTGCGTGTTCATTTCACAAACCTTGTACGGACTGTGGACAGTATGGCACGAACCTGCTATAAAGATCGAACAGTAATTGGACAGACCCTAGATCATCTTTTGACAAAGGAGTTTCAGAATGAGCCCGGATACCGCCAGCCGCACCCCGCTCGCCAGAGCGCTGATCCTCGCCGCGGCTCTCCTTTCGTTCGGCCTCTCCGTGGTCCTCTTCTTCACCGGCAACGAGCGCGACGGGATCTTCGTCGGCCTCTGGGTTCCGTCGATCCTCGCCCTCGGCGCCTTCCTCGCCCCGCGGCGCGAGCTCGCCAGCACGTCCTCCGAGCCGGGAGGCCGCCGATGACGTTGTTCATCTTCCTCTACGGCATCGCGGTATTCGGGATCGTCGCCCTGGCCCTCGGCCTGCTCGCCTGGGGGATCGTCAACGAGCGTCGCGACCGGACCCGGCCGGAGCAGACCCGCCGGGTCTTCGGCGAGGCGGCCGTCGTCGACTCCCCTGAGGAGGCGGCAGCCGGATGAACGCCGCCCTCGACAAGGCGCTCGACCTCGCCGTGATCCCGGGCTACTCGCGGGTGGGATACAGCCTGCGCGGCCTGCGCTGGGAGGACGCGATCGCGGCCGACCTCCGGGGCAGGACGGCCCTCGTCACCGGCGGCAACTCCGGAATCGGCGAGGCCGCCTGCGAAGGCCTGCTCGCGGCCGGCGCCGACGTCCACCTGCTCGGCCGGGACGAGCACCGGGTCGCCGGCGCCGTTTCCCGAATCCGGTCCCGGATGCCGGAAGCCAGCGAGCGGTTGGTTCCGGAGGTTTGCGACCTCTCGGACCTCACCCACGTGCGCCAGTTCACCGAGTCGTTCCTGGCCCGGCGCGACGGCCTCGACATCCTCGTCAACAACGCCGGGGTGCTCGCCCAGTCGCGCCAGCACACCGCAGACGGAATCGAGCTGACCTTCGCCACCAACGTCCTTGGACCGTTCCTGCTCACGAGCCTGCTCCTCCCCGCTCTCGGCAAGGAGCCTTCATCGCGCTCGCGCGTGATCACCGTCTCCTCCGGCGGCATGTACACCGCGCGGCTCGAGGCCGATGACCTCCAGCTCGAGCGGCGTCCATTCGACGGCGCCCACTTCTACGCGCACACCAAGCGGGCCCAGGTCATCCTCAGCCGCCTCTGGTCGG
The DNA here is from genome assembly GCA_963833375.1 of uncultured Solirubrobacterales bacterium. Lineage (GTDB taxonomy): Bacteria > Actinomycetota > Thermoleophilia > Solirubrobacterales > 70-9 > DASUPK01. Next base: position 351,117 of record CAWHXR010000007.1, on the reverse strand, counting down.
AGCACCACGCCGGCGACGGCATCGGCTTCCACGCGATGCATCCCGGCTGGGTCAGGACCGCGGGCCTGCGGAGGTCGCTGCCCCGCTTCGAGCGGCTCATGGGTCCCCTGCTGCGCGACGCGCGGCAGGGCGCCGACACGATCGTCTGGCTCGCCACGGCCGCCTCCCTGACCCCGGCCAGCGGCGGCTTCTGGCATGACCGGGCGCCGCGTCCGGAGCACCGACTCGTCCGAACGCGCGAGGACGCCGAAGACCGGCTGCGGCTCTGGAGCGAATGCGAGCAGCTCTCCGGGCTGCCGTCGCGCCTGGCGCCAACCGCCTGAACCAACGAGACCAAGGAGAACCACCATGGCCAGCTACACCGGAACTGCCACCGCCGCCCATCCGCAGGATGACGTCTGGTCCTACCTCGCCGACCTGCGCCTGATCCGTGAATGGGATCCGAGCGTCGCCGACGCCCGGCTGGTCAGCGGAGAGCCTGGAAAGGTCGGCTCCCGGTACGAGCTCGACGTGACCTTCCTGGGCCGGACGGTGACCCTCGCCTACGAGACCGTCGTCTCCGAACCGCCCCACCGGATCGTGTTCGCGGCAGAGACCGACGCCCTATCGGTCGTCGACGAGGCGTTGGTCCTCCCTCTTCCGGAGGGAAGCCGGGCGACTTGGAATGCCTCTTTGCGCTTGAAGGGCGCCCGGCAGGTTCTGGAACTCCCCCTCAGGGCGGCCTTTGCCAGGCTCGGAGGCAGGGCTGAGCAGGGGCTGCGGGAGCGGCTCACCGAGCCGATGCTCGCCGGAGCCCCGGCGGGAGCCCACTGATGATCGGGGAAGCCTCAAGGCGGGTCGCAATCGTCGGGGCGGGCGTATCCGGCCTCGTAGCCGCGGCCGAGCTAAGACGCGCGGGGCATGACGTTCACCTGTTCGAGGCCGGTCCCTACCCCGGTGGACACACCAACACGATCGACGTCGAGACCCCCGGCGGCCGCTGGCCAGTCGATACCGGGTTCATCGTCTTCAACGACCGCAACTACCCCAACTTCGAGCGGATGATCGACGAGCTCCGGGTCCGCACCCAGGGGGCCAACATGAGCTTCTCGGTCTCCGACGGGCGGGGCGAGTTCGAATGGGCCACGCGCGGGCCGAGGGGCCTGTTCGCGCGGCCGAGCCACGTCTTCGACTGGCGCTTCCACCGGATGCTGCGGGACCTCGCCCGCTTCAATCGCGAGGCGCGGTCCCTGGTGGGCAACGGCTCCGACGGGCCCTCGCTGCGGCAGTTCCTCGCCGACGGCGGCTACTCCGAGTACTTCATCGAGCGGCTGCTGGTGCCACAGGCATCGGCGGTCTGGTCGGCCGACCCGGAGCAGCTCTGGACGTTCCCCGCCGGCTTCCTCGCCGCGTTCTTCGAGCAGCACGGCGTACTCCAGCTGCTCGGCCGCCCCTCCTGGCGGACGATCAGCGGCGGCTCGCGCCGCTACGTCGAGGCGCTGATCGCTCCCTTCCGCCACCGGGTCCACCTTCGCACGCCCGTGCGAAGCATCGTGCGCGGTGAGGACCACGTCACCCTGCTGCTCGACGACTCCGACCCGGCCTTCGACGAGGTCGTCATCGCTACGCATTCCGATCAGGCCCTGAAGCTGCTGGATCAGCCGAGGCGGGCGGAGCGGGCGATCCTGGGGGCGATCCCCTACCAGCGCAACGAGGCCGTGCTCCACAGTGACGCGGGCGTGATGCCACGGCGCCGCTCGGCCTGGGCGAGCTGGAACTACCACCTGACCAGCGAGCCGACCGGCCGCACCACCGTCACCTACGACCTCAACCGGCTGCAGTCGCTCGGCGCAGACCGAGATCTGCTGGTCACCCTGAACCGCACGGAGGCGATCGACCCCGCCCAGGTGGTCCGGGTGATCGACTACTCGCACCCGGTCTTCACCCCGGACGGCGTCGAGGCCCAGCGTCACTGGGCGAGCATCTCGGGCGTCGGCCGGACGCACTACTGCGGCGCCTACTGGCGCTGGGGCTTCCACGAGGACGGCGTCTGGTCGGCGCTGCGCGTCTCGAGGGACCTCGGCGGCCGCGGGCCGATTGAGCTGCCCGAGGAGGTCGAGGTGCCGGCGGTGCTCGAGCCGCCGGAGACCGAGCTGGTGGAGGCGGCGTGAGCGCCTCGGCCATCTACGAGGGCTTCGTCGCCCACCGCCGCCTCGGTCCGGTGCCCCACGGCTTCCGGTATCGCGTCTTCATGCCCTTCTTCGACCTCGACGAGCTGCCGGAGCTGCTCGATCCGATTCCCCTGTGGTCCGCCCGTCGACCGGCGCCCGCGCGCTTCCGTCGCGACGACTATCTCCAGCTCGGCGGGGACTCTCCCGACCTGGCCGAGAGGGCTCGCGACTTGGCGGAGGAGCGCGTCGGGCGCCGGCCGACGGGACCCGTGAGGCTGCTGGCGAACCCCCGCTACCTGGGTGTCGGCTTCAACCCCGCCTCGTTCTTCTTCCTCTACGGCGAGGACGGGGCGACGGTCGAGACCGTGATCGCGGAGGTCACCAACACACCGTGGGGAGAGCGGACCGCGTACGTCCTGGACGGCACGCGGCCCGGGCCCCTCACCGCCGCCTTCGAGAAGGCGATGCACGTCTCGCCGTTCCAGCCCATGGAGCAGAGCTACGAGATCTCCGTGGACGATCCGGCCGAGCGGCTGCGCGTGGAGATCACCAATCTCGAGGGCGGCAGGCCCGTGTTCTCGGCGGCCATGGACCTGCGCCGGCGCCACCTCACGCCGCGCCGAATGCTCGGGCTGCTGGTCCGCTACCCGCCGATGACCCTGGCGACCATGTCGGGGATCTACGCGAACGCGCTCCGGCTGCGACTCAAGGGAGCCACGTACCACCCGCACCCGCGTCTCGCGGCAGACTGAGCAGCGATGCTCCGCCGGATCTCCACCCTCGCGGCGGGACGCCGCGCGAAGTGGGTCGTCCTCGGCCTCTGGCTGATGCTCGCCGTCGCGCTTGGACCGCTGCAGCCCAAGCTGCAGGGCGCGACCAAGAACGAGAACTCGGACTTCCTCCCCGCCTCCGCGGACTCGACCAGGGTCGACCAGCTGCTCAAGGACAGGTTCCGAGAGGGCCGGGAGGTGGACGCGCTGGTGGTCTACACGCGCGAGGGAGGGCTGACCGCCGCGGACCGAGCCCGGATCCAGCGCGACGCGCGGGACCTCGTCTCGAACGGAGACCTGATCAGGGCCGCGCCGCCGATCACGCCATTCGGCCAACCGGGCGGAGGCGGCACGCCGGGGAACGGGCCATCGCTGGTCTCCGGGGATGGCACCACCGCGGTGATGATCGTCCCGACGTTCGCTCAGACCTCGGACGCGATCCAGCACAACGTCGATCGGATCCGCGAGCTCACCCCGTCCTCGGACGCGCCGTCCGGCCAGCTCCGCTCCTACGTCACGGGGCCGGCGGGGTTCACGACGGACGCCATCGGCGCCTTCGAGTCGATCGACACCACGCTGCTGCTCGTCACCGCGACGCTCGTGCTGGTGCTGCTGCTCCTCATCTACCGCTCCCCCGTGATCGCGCTGGTCCCGCTGCTGGTCGTGGGGGTCGCCTACACGATCGTGGCCGCGGCGGTTTACGGGCTCGTCAAGTCGGGGGCGATCGAGGTCAACGGCCAGACCACGGGCATCCTGATCGTCCTGATGTTCGGGGCCGGCACCGACTACTGCCTGCTGATCGTCTCGCGCTTCAGGGAGGAGCTGCGCCGGACCGAGGACAAGCACGCGGCGATGGCGCACGCGGCCTCGCGCACCGGCCCGGCGATTCTCTCCGCGGGGGGCACGGTCTTCGCCTCGATGCTCGTCCTCACGCTCGCCGACTTCAAGGCCACCCAGACGATGGGCCCCGTGCTCGCGCTCGGGATCGCCGTCATGCTGGTCGCCGGGCTGACCCTCCTCCCCGCCGTGCTCTCGATCCTGGGCCGGCGCGCGTTCTGGCCGACCGTCCCCACGATCGGAAGCGAGCAGGGGCGCGGGAGCGGCTGGAGGCGAATCGGTCATCTGGTCCACGACCGACCGCTGCCGATCCTGCTGGTCTGCGTGGTCGTGCTCGCCGTGGGCTCGCTGGGCAACCTCCAGCACCGCGGGATCCTCGACTTCGGCGAGGGCTTCCAGACCAACCCGGACTCAAAGGTCGGCCAGGACCTGATCGACACGAAGCTCTCCGCGGGGCAGGCGGCGTTGACGCAGGTGGTCGCCGACCGGAGCGCCACCGGCGAGGTGGCGCACGCCCTCGCGGCCTCCCCGGACGTCGCGGCCGTCAGGCCGGGCGCGACCTCCGAGGACGGGCGACTGCGGCTGATCGACGTGACCCTGGCGTCCGACCCGCTCTCGGACACCGCGTCCGACTCGATCCCGCGGCTGCGAGAAGCCGCCGGCTCGGCGGCCAGCGGGAAGCTCGCCCTGATCGGCGGGATCACGGCGGAGAACCACGACACCGACGTCGCCTTCTCGCGGGACTCGCGCCTGATCGTCCCGCTGGTGCTCGGCCTGATCTTCCTGATCCTGGTCGCGCTGCTGCGGGCGGTGGTGGCGCCGCTCTACCTGGTGGCGACCGTGGTGCTCTCCTACGCCTTCGCACTCGGCGCCAGCAAGCTCGCCTTCGCCCAGATCTTCGGACAACCCGACAGCGACGCCTCGCTCGCCCTGTTCGCCTTCATCTTCCTGGTCGCGCTGGGCGTCGACTACAACATCTTCCTGATCAGCCGGATCCGCGAGGAATCGGGCGCGCTCGGAGTCAAGGAGGGGGTGATCGGCGGCCTGGAGCACACCGGCGGAGTGATCACCGGGGCTGGTCTGATCCTGGCCGGGACGTTCGCGGCGCTCATGTCCCTCCCCCTCACCGCTCTCTTTCAGCTCGGCTTCACCGTCGCGCTCGGGCTGCTCGTGGACACCTTCATCGTCCGGACCCTGATGGTGCCTTCGATCGCGTTCTCACTCGGGGATTGGAACTGGTGGCCTGGTCGCGGGGGCTCAGAAAGCCCGCGAGCGAGGCGACCGGCTCAACTGGCGCCTCCCCGGGATGAAGTGACCTGAGGGCAGCGGGCCGCCTTGGGCGCTCGGAGGGGCGATCCGCCGGCGTCCCCACCAATGACAGCCCGGCGCTCCTGATCAAGACGCGCACCCTCTCGGCTCGCGCGACCCGTCCCCGGCGCATATCGCGCCGGTACGGGGGTAGCGTCCCCTCCGGGGCATGGATGGAGATCTGCTCAAGGAGCTCACGATCCCCCTCTTCACGGGGGCGATCGGCTACCTGACCAACTGGAGCGGCGTCTGGATGCTCTTCTATCCGGTGCGCTTCGCCGGCTGGCGCCTGCCGGGGCTGAGGCGGCTGGCGCCCCTCCTCCCGCGCCGCATTCAACAGATCCCCGGCGTGATGCAAGGCGGCCTCGGCTGGCAGGGGATCATCCCCTCGCGGGCGGCGAAGATGGGGTCGATCGCGGTCGACAAGGGAATCGCCAAGCTCGGCAGCCCCGCTGACTTCTACCGCCAGCTCGAGCCGGAGACGATCGCCGAGCACATCCTCGACACTGCCCGCGACGACATCCGCGAGGTCGTCGACCGGATCATGGAGCGCGAGTACCCCGAAACCTGGCGGGGCATGCCGCGTCGCGTGCGCGAGGCGGTCCACGCGCGGGTGCAGCAGCAGCTCCCCGAGATCGTCAGGGCGGTCACCGACGAGATCGGGGCGCACATCGACCAGCTGCTCGACATCAAGCTGATGGTGATCCGGCGGATCGAGGAGAACCCCGAGATGGCCAACCGGATCTATCTAGAGGTTGGGCGGAGGGAGCTCCGCTTCATCATCAACTTCGGGTTCTTCTTCGGCGCCCTGCTCGGCGTGCCGCTCGTCTTCCTCACGAGCGCCTATCCGCACTGGTGGGTCCTGCCGATCGGCGGCGTGATCATCGGGTACGTCACCAACTGGGTGGCGCTCTGGATGATCTTCGAGCCGGTCGAGCCGCACCGGCTGGGCCCGCTCAAGCTGCACGGGTTGTTCATCAGGCGCCAACCGGAGGTATCCGAGGTCTATGGCGAGATCATCTCGGAGGACATCGTCACGCTGCGGAACATCGGCGACGAGCTCCTGCATGGGCCGCGGGCGGACAGGACGCGCCAGATGATCGAGGACTCGATGCGCCCCGCCGTCGACCGCGCCGCCGGGCCTGCCCGCCTCGCGGTCCGCGTGGCCCTCGGCTCGAGCGAGTACGACACTATTCGAGAGTCAGTGGCCACCGAGGCCGTCGACTACACCATGACCCCGCTCACCGATCCGGAGTTCAACCGCCGCCAGAGCGCCGCGGTGCGCGACCTGATCACCGAGCGCATGCGCGAGCTGCCGCACGAGGACTTCTCCGAGCTGCTGCGCTCCGCGATGCGTCAGGACGAGTGGCTGCTGCTCCTCCATGGCGCGGTGCTCGGCTTCCTCGCGGGTTGCATCCACCTGCTGATCTTCGGGGTCTGATGGACGGCGACAGCGAGAGAACGCGCCGTGAGGGGCCAGCCCCCTACGAGGACGCGGCCGCGAGCCTGCTCCGCACCGTGCCGGGCCTGGCGCGGATCGTCGCCGCCGCGTACTGGCGGAGCGCGCGCTGGACCGTGCGCGCCTCGGCGGAGGCGGGCTCCCGGGTGATCCGCGCCGCGGTCAACGGGCAGGAGCCGGCGGAGCTCTTCCGGTCGACCGGGGCCGAGATCCGGGAGCGCACCAGGCGGGTCTTGGGGGTCCACGACGACCGCCCGGCCGAGCGAGCGCTGATGACGCCCGAGGCGGAGCGCGAGGAGGTGCGCAAGTCGCTGCGCGAGCGGGGCGAGGAGCTGCTCCGTCGCTCGGCCGACGTCAACTTCCACGAGGACTCGCATCCCGCCTACGCGCGGATCCTCGAGGACCTGGCGCCCGACGAGGCGCGGATCCTGCGGCTGCTGGCAGACCAGGGACCGCAGCCCTCGGTCGACGTCCGCTCAGGGCTCTTTCCGCTGAAGTCGACCTCGGAGCTGGTCGCCGCCGGGCTCAACATGATCGGGACCGAGGCCGGCTCCCGCCACCTGGACGACATCCCGGCGTACCTCAACAACCTCTTCAGGCTCGGCCTGATCTGGTTCTCCAGGGAGCCGCTGCCCGACCCGCTCCGCTACCAGGTGCTCGAGGCCCAGCCGGAGGTCGCGGAGGCGCTCGAGGCCGCCGGCCACACCCGTACAGTCCGGCGCAGCATCCACCTCACCCCCTTCGGCCGCGACTTCTGCGAGCTCTGCCTACCCGGTCAGGCGAGTGAGCCAGACGCCGGAGAGGACGGGGATCGTCCCGGCTGAGTCGATCCCCCGGACCGAGCCCTCCATGCCGATGCCGGTGACCGGCCCCCCGACCGTGACGAGCAGCGGATCCGAGCCGGCGGCGCGTAGCCCCGCGGAACCGAGCGGGTCGGCTACCTGGACCGCGCCCTCTCGAAGCAGGCGCAGCCGCTGCGCAGACTGGCGGGCGACCAGAAAGGTCACCCCGTCGAGCGAGGGACCGAGGCCCTGGGGGCTGCCCCACCAACCCGTGAAGCGCGACAGCACGAGGCGCCCGGGGCCCGCCGGCCCGGGCTGGAACGCGCCGGTCCCCGAGCCGCCGGCGTCCGGCAGGAACCGAGGCCCCTTGCCCGTCTGCGGATCGAGCGCGTGCGGGGAGACGATCGCGAGCCTGGGCGAGGACAGCCGGCTGACCATGTCCGGCACCGGCTTGTCGAGCAGGAAGCGAACCTCGTCCGGACGCGGAGCGTCCACGGCGAACAGGTGGGGCAGGAGGCTGCGGCCGCGCGGGTCGCTCTGCCAGCGCCTCGAGTTGGCGAGAACCGCCGCCGCGTTGAACGGCGTCCCGTCCTGGAACCGGACGCCCGGGCGGAGCGTGACCATCCAGGTCGTCCGGTCGCGGGAGGGCCGCGCGGTCAGCGCCAGGCCCGCCTGCGGGGCCGCCGGGCCATATGGCCCGACCAGGCGCTCGATCAGCGGCTCGTAGACCTGCCGCGTCACCGTCAGGGAGGCGCGGTCATGGGCGGCGAGCGGGTCGAGGGTCGCCGGCAAGCCCGGCAATGCGTAGTCGAGGGTGCCGCCGCCGCCCGCGGGCGGCAGCGCGGAGGTGACCCGGGCGCCACCGTCTCCACCACCGCCGCAGCCGCCCAGGGCAAGCAGGGCGATCAGCGCGAGCGTGGCGGCGCGCTGCCGCATCATCAGACGCCTAGATCTTGAGGATGACGATCGCGTTCAGCGCCCAGAGGACCCCGAAGAAGATGGTCCATCGGGTCAGGTTCCGCTCCACCAGCGAGCCGCCTCCGAAGGAGCTGCCGCCTCCACCGATGCCGAAGGCACCTGAGAGGCCGGCGTCCTTGCCGGAATGCAGGAGCACCAGGAAGATCAGGATCACCGACATGATGACCTCGACCACGCTGAGCACGGTTGCCATGGCCGGGAGTGTAGATCAGGCTCGGCCCGGGCCGCGAAGCCGGTCGATCCGCTTCAGGATGTCGACCGCCTCGCCGCGCAGCTCGCGGTCGAGGCGCTTGAAGTCCTCCTCGGTGAGCTTGCCGGCGGCCCTGTCCGCCTCGGCGTCGCGGATCTGCCTGTACTTCGCCGCCTTCCGGGCCTCGAGGTCGGCGAGCTCGGGCGCGGTCCTGTCCTCGCCGCTCGTGGAGGGACGGTTGCGCAGCGGCGCGGTCACGAACCAGGCGACCAGCACGACGATTGCGACTGCGAGCAGGAACTCCATGCACTGAGGCTAGGCCGGTGTGCGAGGGTGCTCTGAGGCGAAGCCGAGGAGCAACCCGTTCATGTGATGGGCGGGTTGACCGTCCCCAGCTCCTTGCCCAATCTCGCCCGATAGGCGGCCTCCAGCTGGCGGCGCGATTCGAGCGCCGGCCAGCCCGCCATCACCGCGCCCGCGATCGCCAGCAGGCCTCCCGGGACCCAGATCCAGACCACCAGCGGGTTGACGATCACGCGGAAGGTCGCCGGCGGCGGGCTCTGGGCGTAGTGCTGGGCCAGCACCTGGATGGCGATCCCCTGGCCGACCGGGCCGACCTTGGCGAGCTGGCGGTTGCCGCGGATGATCGCCGGGTTGAGCACCGCGAGGTCCGGCTGGAAGGCGGTCCAGAGGTCACCCCCGGCCCCCGTCTTCAGGCCCACCTCGCTGGTCGACTCCCCCATGAAGTAGCGGCCGATCGGCCCCGCCGTCGGGTCCTGCGTCGGGTAGTAGTTGCGCGCCGGGTTGAGGGTCGCGAAGTGCTTGCCGTCGCGCCTCACGTCCAGTCGCGCCGCGAACGCGATCCGCTCGCTCTTGGGATCCGCGGTCAGCCTGCGGTAGTCGATCGTGTAGTCGCCGACCTTCGCCGACTGCCCGACCTGGAGGCGCAGGTCCCGGTTGGTCTGGAAGCTCGAGGAGGCGGCGATGCCGATCAGCGTGAAGACGATCCCCGCGTGGACGAGGTAGCCGCCGTAGCGGCGGCGGTTCCGGGCGACGCCCCTGCCCAGCGCGAGCGGGAAGCTCTCGGCGGTGAGCGCACGACGGCTGGCCCCCGCGCGCCAGAACTCCCCGGCCAGGGCCACCAGGGTGAAGGCGGCGAAGGCGAAGATCAGCAGCGCCCAGAGATGGCTCCCCGCGTCGCTCGCGACCAGGAGCACGATGATCGTGGCCACGGTCGCGATCACCGGCCAGAGCAGCAGCCGGCGCGCGGCCGAGCCGCTCAGGCGGCCCCAGGCGAAGAGCGGCCCGATCCCCGTGAAGAGGACCAGCAGCACGCCGATCGGGGTCACGTAGCGGTCGAACCAGGGGGCGGCGAGCGAATGCCGGTCGCCGGTGAAGAACTCAGAGATCAGCGGGAAGAAGGTCCCCCAGAAGATCACCAGAGCCAGCCCGACGAGCAGCAGGTTGTTGATCAGGAAGATGGACTCGCGGGAGAGCAGCGAGTCGATCCGGCGCTCCGGCTTGAGCTGGTCGAGGCGAGTGACGATCAGGATCGTCGAGCCGATCGCCGCCACCCCGATCAGCACCAGCAGCGGCCCGCCGACGGTCGAGGCCCCGAAGGCGTGGATCGACTGGAGGACGCCAGAGCGGACCAGGAAGGTCCCCAGCAGGCAGAGGCAGAACGTCGCCGAGATCAGGCTGACGTTCCAGACCTTCAGCATCCCCCGCTTCTCCTGGACCATCACCGAGTGCAGGAACCCGGTGCCGACCAACCAGGGCATCAGCGCCGCGTTCTCGACCGGGTCCCAGCCCCAGTAGCCGCCCCAGCCGAGCTCCTCGTAGGACCAGCGGGAGCCGAGCAGCAGCCCGATGCCGAGGAAGGTCCAGGCCACCAGCGCGAAGTTGCGGGTGGTCCGGATCCAGCTCGCGTCCAGCCTGCGGCTGATCAGCGCGCCGATGCAGAAGGCGAACGGAATCGACCAGAGCACGTAGCCGGAGTAGAGCATCGGCGGGTGAACCGCCATATAGGGGTTGCGCAGCAGGGGCGTCAGGCCGGCGCCCTCGACCGGAGCGGGATCGAGGTGGGCGAAGGGCTGGGCCTTGAAGATCATCAGCCCGATGAAGAACGAGCCCAGTCCCGCCAGGACCGCGGTGGCCCAGGGGACGATCTCGCGGTGGCGGCGCCGGGTGATGTAGAGCACGCCGCTCGCCGCCAGCGAGAGGACCCATGCCCAGAGCAGCAGCGAGCCCTCCTGGGAGGACCACATCGCGGTCAGCTTGTAGAAGGTCGGCGTGGTGGACGAGGAGTGGTCGGCGACCAGGGCGAAGTGGAAGTCGTCGCGGACGAAGGCGATCTCGAGCAGCACCACCGCGGTGGTGAGCAGCGCGGCGACGGCGTACACCGACCGCCGGGAGGACTCGACCCAGCGGCGGTCGCCCGTCCGGGCGCCGTGGATGGCGGACCCCGCCGCGTAGAGCGCGCAGAGCAGGGCCGCGGCGAGCAGTGCGGAGCCGAGGATCGTCAGCTGGACCGCCCCGCCGTCGTGGTCGTGAACTTGGACGGGCACTTCGTGATCAGGCTGTCCCTCTGCCCGACGAAGGTCCCGTCCTGGAGCTTGCCCGTGACGATCACCTCACGGCCGTCCCTGAAAGGATCGGGGACTGTCCCGGAGTAGCTGACGGGGATCGGGTGCGATCCGTCGCGATCGGAGATCCGGAAGTCGAGCTGGTCGCCGGAGTGCTTGATCGAGCCCGGCACCACCTTGCCGGTCAGCTCGTAGGTGCCGTTCGGGTCGGCCTGGAGCAGCTGCGAGGGCTGCTTGGCCTCGGTCGAGGCCGAGAACGACGTGTAGACGAGCCCGGCGGCCAGCAGCACGGCCGCCGAGAGGGCCACGATCAGGCGGATCTTGCGCTTTCGCGATGGGTCCACGGGCGGCCGCGAATTATCGCAATCGCCCGTCAAAGCCTGACGCTCCGGTGGTCTGCGGCCGGCCACGCGGACATTCGGATTGCCAGAATCCAGTCGGATGGCCGAGGGGCGAGTACTCCTGATCACCGGGGCGTCGAGCGGGATCGGCGCGCGCACGGCGCGCCGCGCCGCCGAGGCCGGCTACCGACTCGTGCTCGGTGCCCGCCGCGAGGATCGGATCTCAGAGCTTGCCGATGAGCTGGGCGGTGGCGATCGGGCGATCGCCGTGCGCTGCGACGTCACCGAATGGGACGACGTGCAAAGGATCGCGGCCGCCGGAACCGAGAGCTTCGGGCGCCTCGACGCCGTCTTCGCGAACGCGGGCTTCGGCGCCAAGCGGGGCTTCCTCGAGGAGTCACCCGAGCACTGGCGCTCGATGGTGCTCACCAACGTTCTCGGGGTGGCCCTGACGATTCGGGCCACCCTCCCCACCCTGCTCGAGTCGGGCGCCGGTCACTACGTGATCACCAGCTCCGCAGCCGGGCGTCGGCCCCTGCCCGGGTCGCTCTACTCCGCGACCAAGTTTGCCGTCGGCGCGATCGGCGAGTCCCTGCGCCAGGAGTTGCGGCAGATGCACGAGAACCACGGGATCAGGGTGACGCTGATCGAGCCGGGCATGACCGACACGGAGTTCTTCGACCAGCGCCCCGTGAACGCGCTCGCGGACGACGACATCGCCAGGGCCGTGCTCTGGGCGATGGAGCAGCCCGAGGGCGTCGACGTCAACGAGGTCCTGATCCGCCCGAGCAGCCAGGCGAACTAGCGGCGACCAGGACACTACGATCGCGGCGTCTTGGCCATTCCGGAACCAGTCGTGATCCTCTGCGGGGGGCGGGGTACGCGCCTGCGCGAACAGACGGAGTCGATCCCGAAGGCGCTCGTGGAGATCGGAGGCCGGCCCATCCTCTGGCACGTGATCTCGATCTACATTGGTCAGGGGTTCTCTCGGTTCCTCCTGCTCACCGGCTACAAGGGGGAGCAGATCGCAGCTTGGGTGCGCGGCACCCCCTGGCCGGACGGCGTGACCGTGAACTGCCTCGACACCGGCCTCGAGACGCCGACTGGGGGCCGGTTCAAGCTTGCCCAGGACCGAATCGGCGCCGACTCGTTTTGCGCGACCTACGCCGACGGCGTCGCCGACATCGACCTGTCGTCGCTGGTCGAATTCCACCGTCAGGGCGCCTCGCTCGCCACGATGACCGTCGTCCGACCCGCGCTGCAGTTCGGCGTCGCGGACGTCGACGAGACCGGCGTGGTCCGCGCATTCCACGAAAAGCCACGGGTTACGAGCTGGATCAACGGCGGGTTCTTCTGCTTCGAGCCCGGAGTCTTCGACTACCTGCGAGAGGACAGTGTGCTCGAGCGAGACCCGCTCGAGCGGCTGGCGGCTGACGGTGAGCTTCGCGCGTTCCGGCACGGCGGGTTCTGGGATTGCATGGACACCTACAAGGACGCAATCCTCCTGAACGACCTCTGGGACTCCGGCGACCCGCCCTGGCGGGTCTGGACTGAGGAGTCTGCGGTATGAGGGCGCTGGTTACGGGGGCGCGCGGATTCGCGGCCTCCTGGCTGGCAAAGGCCCTGCTCGAGTCCGGCTCGGAAGTGACGTCCCTCGATCGGCGGGGAGAGTCGCCAACCGGTCTCGAGCTCCACGGGATCGCGGTCGACGTCAACGATGCGGTCGGAGATCTGGGCGACTACCCCCTGGTTCTCGACCTGCTCCGTGAGAACCGGATCGATTCGGTCTTTCACCTCGCCGCTCAGGCGATCGTCGGGGATGCGAACGCATCCCCCGTCCCGACGTTCGAAACCAACATCGCGGGGACCTGGGTGATCCTCGAGGCCTGCCGCCAGGTCGGGGTCGAGTGCATCGTCGTCGCCTCCTCGGACAAGGCCTACGGCCCGCATGAGGATCTGCCGTATACGGAGGACTCCCCGCTCCAGCCCGTGTTCCCCTACGACGTCTCCAAGGCCGCCGCGGACCTGATCGCCCGCAGCTACTGGCACACCCACGGCCTCCCGGTCGCGGTCACGCGCATGGCGAACATCTACGGTGGCGGGGACCGCAACTTCTCGCGGCTGATCCCCGAGACGGTGACGGCCGTCCTCGACGGCAGGCGGCCCGTGATCCGCTCGGACGGCTCACCGGAGCGAGACCTCCTCTACGTCGAGGACGCGGCCGCCGCCTACCTCGCGATCGCTGAAGCGCTCGCCGCCGGCCGCGGGGCCGGCGAGGCCTTCAACGCCGGCGGGGGGCGGCCCCACGCAGTCCGCGAGGTCGTGGATCTGATCTGCGAGTTGGGTCCAGGCGATGTCGAGCCCGACTACCAGGGCCCCGGGAACCCCAGAGGGGAGATCGACCGCCAGTACCTCGACTCGGCCAAGATCCGCGAGCAGATCGGGTGGGAGCCGGTGGTGGACCTCCGCGAGGGGATCGCGCGGACACTCGACTGGTATGCCGCCCACCGGGAGATCAGGCCCCTCGGCGTGGGGAGCTGAGCGCTCGCGGACTAGGCCTCCGCCCCGGAGGGCGTCCGGTGCCTCGTCGCGCGCGCGGCGGCGAACTCGACGATCCGCCCCACGGGCCGGAACGGGATCACTGTCCTGGCAACGCTCCCGGCGAGCTCGATGTGCCCGAGCTTGTCGAGAAGCCGACGCAGCTCGTCCGTTTCGCGGTCGGTGAGCCTCGACGGCCTGCCCCGAGATTTCCGCACCAAGGCGAAGAACCTGGCACGCTCCTCCGGCTCCAGCCGCCGCCAGTGGCGGCGAGTGGTGATCGCCACCTCGGCGGCGGCGATCACCCAGAGTCGCTCGGCGAGCCAGTGGCTTCGCCGTAGCGCCCGGGTTCCGATTCCTGCGATCAAGCCCATTTGCCGTTCCATACCCGCTTCGGGAGTCCCGACCCATCGAGCCGGCTCCGACGGCTCGCGACGCCGACCCGGGGACAGAGCGGATGACGGGACTCGAACCCGCTACCTCCAGCTTGGGAAGCTGGCGCTCTACCAGGTGAGCTACATCCGCGCGCTCGCGACATTCTAGGTCCGCGGCGCGCCTCACTAGCCTTCCCGGGGTGAGCGCGAAGCCGTTCATCGTGGTGATCGCCGTCCTCGCGGTGATCGGGCTGCTCGGGTTCGGGCTGCTCAGCAAGGGCGAGGCGTCCCTCGCGGTCGGCGACACGGCGCCTGACAAGCGCTTGGAGACGCTCGGCTCCCCCGGCACCGGGCAGATCGCCGACTATCGCGGCAGGTGGGTCCTGGTCAACTTCTGGGCCTCCTGGTGCGAGCCGTGCCGGGCCGAGGCGCCGATCCTGCAGGAGTTCCAGAACCGGCACAGCGCGAATGGCTTCACCGTGCTCGGCATCAACCTCTTCGACTCCACCCACGACGCGCTCGACTTCACGCACCGCTACAGGCTCACCTATCCGCAGCTGCGAGAGGCCGGCGGCGACGACCGCAAGGAGGCCTATGGGATGACCGGCTTCCCCGAATCCTTCCTGGTCGATCCACAGGGCCAGATCGCGCTGATCCGGCGCGGGCCGGTCAACCAGGACTACCTGGACCAGATCGTCTCGCCGCTGATCCAGGCGAAGTCGTGAAGCGCCGGGTCGGGAGGACGCTGGCGCTGGCCGGGCTCGCCGCGCTCGCGGCGCTCGGTGCTCTTGCCCAGCCGGCGCCCGCGCAGACGGCGCGAGCGAGCCTGCCGGACATCGAGGACGAGGTGATGTGCACGATCTGCGGGACGCTGCTCGAGGAATCGCAATCCCCGCAGGCCGACCGGGAGCGGGCGCTGATCCGCCGCCTGATCGCCGGGGGCGAGACCAAGGACCAGATCAAGGATGCGCTGGTGGCTCAGTACGGCCCGCGCGTACTCGCCACCCCGAGCGGGCACGGCTTCGACCTCACCGCCTGGATCGTGCCGGGTCTGCTGATCGCCCTGGCGATCGCCGGCCTCGCCGTGGGCGCCTACCGGCTCACCCGTCGCCGTGGCCGCCCCGAGCCCCCTCCCCCTGCGCCGCTCGATCCCGGGGACGAGGAGCGACTCGACCGGGACCTCTCCTCCTACGACCTCTGACCTCCGCGGGCTTCGCCCTTCGCTCCGGAAGACGGGTGACGCTTACATCCGCTCCGGGGCCGAGATGCCCAGGAGCCCGAGCGTTCGAGCGATCGTGCGCTTGGTGAGCAGGCAGAGCCCGAGCCGCGACTGCTCGACCCCCGCGCCCTCGGCTCCGACCACTTGACAGTCCCGGTAGAAGGCGTGGAAGTCCCGCGCCACCTCCATCGAGTAGGCGCAGAGGCGATGGGGAGCGCGGCGCTCGGCGGTCTCCGCCGCCTCGTCCGGCAGCTCGCAGAGCCGCTTGATCAGGGCGCGTTCGGACGGCTCCACTGGCGGCTCGGCGGCGTCGAAGTCCGCAGCGGCCGCCCGCTCCTCCGCCCCCTCCCCCGCTTTTCGCAGGATGCTGGCGATCCGGGCGTGGGCGTACTGCACGTAATAGACCGGGTTCTCGTTCGAGGTCTTGCGGGCCAGCTCCAGATCCAGGTCCACCGTGGTGTCGTGGCTGCGCTGCAGCATGAAGAAGCGCGCGGCGTCGGCGCCGATGTCGTCGATCAGCTCGTCGAGGGTGACGAACTCCCCGCGCCGCTTCGACATCTGGGCGCGCTCACCGCCCTCGACGACGTGGACGAGCTGCATGATCGCCACCTCGAGCGCGTCCGGGTCGTAACCCAGCGCCGCCAGGCCCGCCCGAAGGCGCTCGACGTAGCCGTGGTGATCCGCTCCCAGCACGTCGATCAGCCTGTCGCTGCCGCGGTCGAGCTTCTCGCGGTGGTAGGCGATGTCCGAGAGGAAGTAGGTCGGGTCCCCCTCCGAGCGAATCAGGACGCGGTCCTTGTCGTCCCCGAAGCTCGTCGTCCGCAGCCAGGTCGCGCCCTCGCTCTCGTAGACGTGGCCCGCCTCGCGCGCCTCGCCCAGCGCGCGCTCGACCGCCCCCGAGTCGTGCAGGGTGCGCTCGGAGGACCAGGTGTCGAAGACGACGCCGTAGCGATGGAGCGTCTCCTCTGCTGCGGCGAGCATCAGGGCGACCCCGCGGCGGGCGACCGCGTCGAGGTCGCCCGCGTCGACCCCCTCCTGCTCCAGGCCCTTCGCGATCTCGGCGACATAGTCGCCCTCGTAGCCACCCTCCGGGATCGGCTCGCCCTTCATGCGCGCCGCGATCGAGACCGCGAACCGGTCGATCTGGCCGCCGCGGTCGTTGACGTAGTACTCGCGGATCACCGGATGCCCGACGAACTCGAGCACGCGCGCGATCGAGTCCCCGAGCGCCGCGCCCCGGCCGCCCGCCGCCGTCAGCGGTCCCGTCGGGTTGGCCGAGACGAACTCGACGTTGACCCTCTCCCGGGTCGCGCCCCCGGGGGCGGCCGGCCTGCCGAGCCCCTCTCCCTGCGAGGCGAGCTCGCTCGCCGCGCGGCGATACCAGGCGTCCGACAGGAACAGGTTGAGAAAGCCGGGGCCGGCAACCTCGATCTTCTCCAGGCTTCCGCCGAGGCTGCGATCGAGCTCCTCCGCCAGCTTCTCCGCAGTGCCGCGGGGCTGCTCGCCGAGCGCGGGTGCGAGCAAAAGTGCCGCGTTGGTCGAGTAGTCGCCGAACTCGGGCTTCGGCGGGCGCTCCAGGGTCGGGGAAGACCGACCGGCCTCGGCGCCGTCGCGCAAGGTCGACGTCGCCGCCTCGACAGCGGAGCGGAGCACTGCGACCGGATCTCCCATGGATTGGAGCCTACGGATACCGCTAGAGGTGGTAGGGCTCGCCGGCCAGGATCTTGGTGGCGCGGAAGAGCTGCTCCAGGAGGACGACGCGGGCGAGCTGGTGGGCGATCGTCTGCGGCCCGAGCGAGATGCGCTCGTCGGCGAGGCCCATGGTGAGCGCCGAGAGCCCCTCAGGCCCGCCGATCAGGAAGCAGAGGTCCTGGGCGTCGATCCTGCGTTCTGAGAGCCAGCTCGCCCAGTCCTTCGAGCTCAGCGCCCGGCCACCGCGATCCAGGGCGATCACGCGGGAGCGCTGCGGGATTCGCCCCTCGACGTTGACCTCGTCCCGCACCTCGATCACGTCCACCGGCTGGTGGCGTTGGAGCATCTTGCGGTAGTGGGCGTCGGCCTCCGCGAACGGCGCCTTGATCTTGCCCACGACGACCAGCGTGACCCTCACGGGCGCTTGCCCTGCTCCCAGGCGAGCGCGGCGCCGATCCGGTCCACCGCGGGCGGGTGGGTGCCGAAGAGAAAGGTGAAGACGCCCGGCGGGTCGGGGTCCGAGAGGTTGCGATCGGCGAGCTGCTGCTGGAGCTCGATCATCCCCCGCGGATCGTTCGTGAGCTGCAGCGAGAAGGTGTCCGCGCGGGCCTCCACCGCGCGCGAGAGCTGGTTCCCGGCGATCCCGATCACGAAGGAGGTGAGCGCGATCGCGAGCGCAAAGGCCGGCAGGTAGGCGGGCTGGCCCGACTCGGTCCCCTCGCGCCGCGCGATCGCCCCGGCCATGCCCGAGGCGAAGATCAGCGCGAGCGGAGTGACGATCGCCACGAACAGCAGCCCGCGCTGGATGTCGTTGCCGTGCACGTGCCCGAGCTCGTGGGCGACAACCGAGCGGCGCTCTCCCCGGTTGAGGTCGTTGAGCAGCGTGTCGAAGAGCACGACCCGCTTCGAGGACCCGATGCCGTTGACGTATGCGTTGATCGCGGTCGTCCGACGGCTGGCGTCGACCCGGTAGACCTGCCCGACGTCCACGCCGGCCCTCCGGGCCAGTTCGAGGACGTCGTTGCGCGCCTGCCCGGGCTCCAGCGGCTCGAACTTGTTGAAGAGGGGCGCGAGAACGACCGGCGCGAGCCAGGTGAGGATGCCCGCCGCGATCACCACGGCGACGCTGCCCGGGATCCACCAGCGGTTGCCGAAGCGCCGCATCAGTGCCAGGGCGAAGCTGCCGACGAAGCCGGCCAGCACGGCTCCGATCGCGGTCCCCTTGCCCCAGTCGCTGAGCCAGCCACCCACGGACTGGGTCGAGAGTCCCACGTCGACCGACCGCTCGTGAGCGGCGATCCCGAAAGGGACCGTGATGACCGCGATCACGACCGAGATGCCCGCCGCCGCGGCCGCCCCGCCCAGCACCGGCCTGGCGGCAAGGCGCTCGAGCAGTCTCCGGGTGACGGCCGGCCGGCCGGTGGCGAGCAGCACCAGGACGGCGCCCTCGGCAACCAGGCTGCCGACGAGGATCAGGCGCTGCCCCGACGCGTAGTCGCGCGCCTTCGTCAGCTCCTGGTGCGAGAAGTAGGCGTTCTCGTCCGCCTGGACCGGCTGCTCGATGTCACGCGGGCGCAGGAGCCACGCGGCGGCCTCGGCGACGACCACCGCCGCGACCGCGGTGGCGCCCAGCCGCACCCATTTGGACGATGATCGGGCGGTCACCGCCCTACGATAAACGGCTGCCTTGGGGCCCCCGGGGCCGCCGAACCCAGCCGAATCCCCATGCGAGTCGCCGTTCTCACCGACATCCACAGCAACCTGCCGGCGCTCGAGGCCATCCTCTCAGCCATCGAGGGGGCCGGAGTGGAGCAGCGCTGGTGCCTGGGCGACGTGGTCGGCTACGGGGCCCAGCCGGACGAGTGCGCCAAGCTCGTCTCAGAGCGCTGCGATCTCAGCCTGGTCGGAAACCACGACCTGGCCGTGACCGGCGAGATCAGCACCGACGTCTTCTCCGCCTCCGCGGCGGCCGCCGTCGAGTGGACCCGCGCCAACTCGGCCGAGTCGACGGTCGAGTATCTGAGGACCCTCAAGCCCGAGAACACCGACCACGAGGTGGCGCTCTACCACGCCTCACCGAGGGATCCCGTCTGGGAGTACGTGCTCGCGGTGGATCAGGCCCGGGAGTGCATGGAGGAGCAGGCGGCCCGGGTCAGCCTGATCGGCCATTCGCACGTCGCCCTCTGGTTCTCCGACGGCGAGGGGCTGCCCGGGGCGGACGGCGGCGGGCAGGCGGAGGACGGCAAGGAGCTCGATCTCTCAGACCATCGCTGGCTGCTCAATCCCGGCAGCGTCGGCCAGCCCCGCGACGGCGACCCGCGCGCTGCCTGGCTCGAGCTGGACACCGGGGATTGGAAGGCGATCTACCACCGCGTCGCCTATGACATCGACAGGGCCGCCGAGGCGATCAGGGAGGCCGGGCTGCCCGAGCTGCTCGCCGACCGCCTCTACGTGGGCCAATGATGGCGGCGGAGCCGACGAAGACGGGACGTGCTGGCGGCCCGGCTAGTATCGCCGCGATGCCGAAGAAGGTGCGGCCGATACTGCTTGCCCTGATCCTGGCGGGCGCCTCCGCGGGCGTCGTGGGCTGCGGCGGGAGCAGCGGGCCCGACCCCTCCCTCTCCGCTCAGGAGGCGGCGACCCTGACGTCGAAGATCGACGAGATCCAGGCGAACGTGCAGGTGGGCAGCTGTCTGGTCGCCAGCAGCAAGACCGACGACCTGATCTCCGACATCCAGGACCTGCCCTCGAGCGTGAACTCGGACGTCAAGAACGCTCTCCAGAACGGCGCCAACCAGCTCAAGCTCTTGCTCGCCGACCCCAATCAGTGCCAGGGCCGGACGACGACCTCTCAGACAACGACCAGCACCCCCTCCACCACGAGCTCCACGACGACGACGACGCGAACGCGTCCCACCACGACGACCACGCGCACCCAGACGCAGCAGACGACGACCACCACCCAGACCCAGACCACGCCGCCGCCGACCACCGGCTCGGGCGGGATCGGACCCGGGGGCGTCCAATGAGCACGCGCAGCCCCAAGGGTGAGCTGATCTCAGATCGCTACCGGATCGAGGACCGTCTGGGGTCAGGCGGAATGTCGAGCGTCTTCCGCGCCACCGACACGATCCTCGAGCGCACCGTGGCGGTGAAGATCCTCGCCGAGCACCTCTCCGATGACGAGCGCTTCGTGGCCCGCTTCCGCCGCGAGGCACTGGCCGTCGCGAAGCTCGTCCATCCCAACATCGTCCAGGTCTACGACACCGGCATCGACTCCGGGCGCCACTACATCGTCATGGAGTACGTCCGCGGCCGCTCCGGGGCGCAGCTCCTGCAGGCCGAGGGCAAGCTCGATCCCGAGACCTCCGTCGAGATCGGGATCCAGGCCTGCGCCGGCCTCGACTACGCCCACCGCCACGGGATCATCCACCGCGACGTCAAGCCGGGCAACCTGATGATCATCGGCGGCCCGTCCGGCGGCGGCGAAATGACCGTGAAGCTCGCCGACTTCGGCATCGCCCGGGCGAGCGAGCAGTCGAGGATCACCCAGGTGGGCTCCGTCGTCGGCACGGCGGCGTACCTGGCGCCCGAGCAGGCCCGAGGCGAGGAGGCGACGCCAGCCTCGGACGTCTACGCGCTCGGCGTGGTGCTCTACCAGTTCCTCTGCGGGCGGCTGCCCTATGAGGGGGCCTCCCTGGCAGAGATGGCGGTCCGCCAACAGTCCGAGCAGCCGCTCCACCCCAGCTCCTACAGCGAGGACGTACCGCAGGCCGTCGGCGACGCCGTGCTGGTCGCGCTCGAATCCGATCCCGGGCGGCGCTTCGCCGCCGCCGGTGAGCTCGCGGACGCCCTGCGCCGCGGCCTGAGCGGCGAGTCGCCCGTCGCCACGGCCCAGACGCGCGTCCTCGGCGGCGAGACGCCCACCGCCGCGACCCGGCACATGCCGCGCACGCGCACCCAGCGGCGGCCGCAACGCCGGCCGGCGCCACCGCGGCAGCGACGTGAGGTCGCCCCGCCCCGCCGCCGCCGCGCTCCCACCGTCGCGCGCAACCTGCTCGCGCTGATCGCGATTCTGCTGCTCGCCGCGGTCGTCGCGGCGATCGTCGTCCTCGCCTCGGGCGGCGGGGGCGGCAAGATCAACCTGGACAAGGTCGTCAAGCAGAACGTGAACGACCAGATCGACGCCCTCAAGCGGGTCGTCGACGACAACACCAAGTAGGAACCGCTTGGTCCAGGAACCCGCTAGGTCCGCCGGCCTCGCGGCAAAAAGAGCGAGAGGATGGAGCGGCGACCGCATCGAGGGCACTTCGAGATGGAGTGCTCGAGGGTCATGCCGCAGTGGCGACACGCGGGCTTCTGAGCCACGACGCCCTTCACGCGATCGAGTCTAGAGCGATCCCTGTCGCGGTCAGCGGACGGCCGTGGACGCCCAGGGCGCGGCGCCGGCGAGCACGGCGTCCGCATAGGCCGCGAAGCGACCGTGCTCGATCGCCAGGCGCGCCCCGGTGACGAGCTCGCGCGTGTAGGTCAGGTTGTGGAGGGTGAGGAGCCGGGTCCCGGTCAGGTCCTTGTTGCGGGACAGGTAGTGGAGATAGGCCCGGGTGTGTCGCGAGCAGGCCTCGCACGGGCAGCCGTCGACGACCGCTGCGTCGTCGCCCGCGAAGCGGCCCTTCGCCAGGTCGATCCGGAAGCGGCCCTCGGGCTCCGGTGCGAGCGCGACGCCGTGGCGGGCGAGGCGGGTGGGCACCGCGCAGTCGAAGAGGTCGATGCCCATGCCGATCCCGGCCAGCAGGTCGTCGATCTCGCCGATGCCCAGCAGGTGCCGCGGCGCCTCGTCCGGGAGCAGCGGCACGGTGACCCCGAGCACCCCGTGCATCTCCTCCTTCTCCCGGCCGAGGGTGCCGCCGATCGCGATCCCGTCGATCGCCGCCGCCGAGGTGCGTTCCGCCGAGTCGCGCCTCAGATCCTCGTGGACACCGCCCTGGACGATGCCGAAGACCGCCTGGCGGGAGGGACCCTCGCGCTCGTGCCAGTCGAGGGAGCGGTCGAGCCAGCGGTGCGTGCGCTCGGTCGAGCGCGCCGTGTACTCGCGGTCGGCGTGGGCCGGGGTGCACTCGTCGAAAGTCAGGGCGATGTCCGAGCCGAGCGCTGCCTGGATCCGCATCGACTCCTCTGGCCCCAGGAAGCGGCTCGAGCCGTCGAGCAGCGACTGGAACGCCACCCCCTCCTCGCTGATCTCGACCCTCGCTCCGCCCGGCCCGGCCCCGCGGCGCCCCTTGATCTCGTCGGCGACGCCGCCGTGCGCGAGCGAGAAGACCTGGAAGCCGCCCGAGTCGGTGATGATCGCGCCCTCCCATGCCATGAAGCGGTGGAGCCCGCCCCGTTCCGCGATCAGCCGCTCGCCCGGAGAGAGGTGAAGGTGGAAGGCGTTGCCGAGCACCATCTCGTAGCCGAGCCGGGCGACCTCCGCCGAGGAGAGCCCGCGGACGCTGCCCTTGGTCGCCAGCGGGACGAAGGCCGGCGTTGCGACCTGCCCGTGGGCCACATTGATCAGGCCCGCGCGGGCGGAGCCGTCGCGGGCCTGGATCTCGAACCTGAGCCTGTCTGGATCCGACCGGATCCGGACAGCCTAGGCGGCGCGCCTGCGCCGCCCACCTGCTGCTCGCTACTTCTCCTTCCCGGTCCCCTCGAGCGAGCCCTTGCCGATCTCAACGCGCGTCGGCTTGGCCTCTGCGGGCTTGGGGATCCGGACCTCGAGGACTCCGTTGTCGAACTTCGCCTCGATCTTCTCGGGATCGACTCCCTGCGGCAGGTTGAGGGAGCGAGAGAAGCTCCCGAAGGCCCGCTCGACGCGGTGGTAGCCCTCGCCCTTCTCCTCGTGATCGGTCTTGCGCTCGCCGGAGACGGTGAGCACGCCGTCCTTGATCTCGATGTCGACATCCTCCTCGGTCATCCCCGGGAGATCGCCGCGCAGGACCAGGTGGTCCTCTGTCTCGACGAGATCCATCGCGGGAATCCAGCGACGCGAGGCGCTGTTCGGCGCCCGGCCCTCGAAGAAGCGGTCGAAGAGGCGATTCATGTCGCCCTGCAGTGAGTCGAGCTCACGAATCGGGTCCCAACGAACCAGTGCCATAACCCTTCACCTCCTTTGACTCTTTTCGCTTTGCAGAGCCAAAGCTCGTTATCAGAAAGGCATCATAAAACCTGAGTCACTAACTGTCAAGTCTGTGAGGGGCCCCGGGCGCGCAGGCTGCGGGCGGTCATCGCCTCGGGCTGGGGGATGCCGAGCAGCTCGAGGGCCGTCGGCGCGACGTCGGCGAGGATCCCCCCGTCGCGCAGCTCGATCCCCTCGGCGGTGACGATCAGCGGCACCGGATTGGTCGAGTGGGCGGTGTTGGGCGAGCCGTCCGGCTCGAGCATCTGCTCGCAGTTGCCGTGGTCGGCGGTGATGACCAGCGCGCCGCCCTTTGCGTGCACGGCCGCGACCACCTCGCCGAGCCGGGTGTCGACCTCCTCCACCGCGGCGACCGCGGCCGGGATCACGCCGGTGTGGCCGACCATGTCCGGGTTGGCGAAATTGATGATCCCGAAGCGATAGCCGTCGGCGCTCCAGTGCTCGGTGAACAGGTGCGCGGCCGCCTCGGCGCTCATCTGCGGCTTGTGGTCGTAGGTGGGGACGTCGCGGGGCGAGTCGGCCAGGAAGCGCTCCTCCCCGCTCCACTCCTGCTCGCGGCCGCCGTTGAAGAAGTAGGTGACGTGCGCGTACTTCTCGGTCTCGGCCACGTGGAGCTGGCGGTCACCCCGCTCCGCGATCACCTCGGCGATCGTGGTGTCCGGCTCGCGCGGCGGGAAGGCGACCGGATAGGGCCAGCCGTGGTGGTACTCGGTCATCGTCGTCACCTCGAAGGGCGCGGCGCGCCCGCGGTCGAACTCGTCGAAGTCGAGCTCGCCGAGCGCGCGGGTCAACTGCCGGGCCCGGTCCGGGCGGAAGTTGACGAAGATGAACGGCTCGTCGGGGTCCGCTCCGTCGAAGTCGCCGATCACCACCGGCTCGATGAACTCATCCGTGACGTCGCGCTCGTAGGAGTCGCGGATCGCCTGGACGGCGGAGTCGACCCGCGGCGCCTTGGCGTGGACGATCGCGTCGTAGGCGCGCTTGGTCCGGTCCCAGCGGCGGTCGCGGTCCATTCCCCAGTAGCGGCCGGAGACCGTGCCGATGCGGCCGGTGTGGCGAAGCCAGCGCTCGACCTCCTCCACGTAGCCGGCGCCGTTGTGCGGAAGGGTGTCCCTGCCGTCGGTGAGCGCATGCAGGACCAGGTCCGAGACACCCTCCTCCCCGGCCAGCTCGATCACGGCCTCGATGTGCTCCCAGCCGGAGTGCACGCCGCCGTCCGAGACCAGCGCGATCGCGTGCAGGCGGCCGCGGCGGGACTCGCGGGCGGAGCCGCAGGCGGCGCGCAGGGCGGGGTTCTCGAAGAAGCTGCCGTCGACGACGGCGTCGTCGATCCGGGCGAGGTCCTGCTTCACGACCGCGCCCGCGCCGAGGTTGAGGTGGCCGACCTCGGAGTTGCCCATCTGGCCGTCGGGCAGGCCCACGTCGTGGCCGGAGGTCGACAGGGTGGTGTGCGGATAGCTGCCCCAGAGCTCGTCGAAGACGGGCGTGCGCGCCTGCGAGACGGCGTTGCCGGGGCCCTCGGGAGCGATGCCCCAGCCGTCCAGGATCACCAGCGCCAGTGACGGCACCGGCACGGTCGTGGGCCCGGCGGGAAGCGGGCTCATCAGGCGGCGGCTTCGACGATCGCCGCGAAGTCCGCGGGGTCGAGGCTGGCGCCGCCCACCAGCGCGCCGTCGACATCGGGCTTCGAGATCAGCTCGGCGGCGTTGCCCGGCTTGACCGAGCCGCCATAGAGGATGCGGATCGCCGCGGCCGCCTCGCTCGAGTGGCGCTCGACCAGGCCCCGGATCAGCGCGATCGCCTCCTGCGCCTGCTCGGGCGTCGCCGTGCGGCCCGTCCCGATCGCCCAGATCGGCTCGTACGCGATCACCACGTCGCCCAGCCGGTCCTCCGGGACCTCGGAGAGGTCGGCCTCGATCTGGCGGGTGAGGATTCCCTCGGTCTCGTCGGAGTCGCGCTGCGACTCGTTCTCCCCGACGCAGAGGATCGGCTGCAGGCCCGCTCCGAGCGCCACCGGCACCTTGCGCGCCAGGGCCTCGTCGCTCTCGGCGAAGTACTGGCGGCGCTCCGAGTGGCCGAGGATCACGCCGTCCACGCCGAGCTCGACCAGCATCGGCGCCGAGACCTCCCCGGTGAAGGCGCCCTCGGCCTCCTCATGCATGTTCTGGGCGGCCACCCGGACCGGGCTCTGCGCGCAGTGCTCGACCGCCGTCTTCAGCGACAGGAAGGGCGGGCAGACCACGACCTCCGGGCCCGACTCGGGGACGCGCGGCAGGAAGTCGGCGAGGAAGCTCTCGGTCTCCTCGGTCGTCTTGTACATCTTCCAGTTGGCGGCGAGCACCGGGGTGCGCATCAGTCGACGCCTCCTCCGCTTCGCGTCCGCGGGTGCCTAGGCATCGCGCAGCGCCTCCACTCCGGGGAGCTTGGTCCCCTCCATCAGCTCCAGCGAGGCGCCGCCTCCCGTGGAGATCCAGTCGATCGAGTCCGCCAGGCCGAACCTGTGCAGTGCGGCGACGGAGTCTCCACCACCGACAACGGTGTGGCCCGGGGCGGCGGCGACCGCCTTCGCGACGGCGCGGGTGCCGGCGTCGAAGGGCTCTATCTCGAAGGCCCCCATCGGCCCGTTCCAGAAAACGGTCCCGGCGCGCGCGATCCGCTTGCCGAAGCTGGCCGCGGTGTTGGCGCCCACGTCGAGCCCCATCCAGCCCTCGGGCACGTCGATCCCGTTCAGCTCCCGCGTCTCGGTGCCGGCGTCGAGCTCCCTGCCGAGGACCAGGTCCTCCGGCAACTCGAGGATCGTGTCGCTGCCCTCGGCCTCTGAGAGCACCCGTTTGGCGGATTCGACTCCGTCCTCCTCGACGAGCGAGTTGCCGGTGTCGCGCCCCTCAGCCTTGAAGAAGCTGAAGCACATCGCGCCGCCGATCAGGATCTCCTCGGCGAAGCCGAGGAAGCGATCGATCACGCCGAGCTTGTCTGTCACCTTCGCACCGCCGAGGACGACGATCAGCGGCCGCTGCGGGGCGTCGCGGACCGCAGTGAGCTCGACCATCTCCCGCTCCAGCAGCAGCCCGGCGTAGCCGGGCAGGTGGTGCGCGACACCCTCGGTCGTCGCGTGGGCGCGGTGCGCGGAGCCGAAGGCGTCGTTGACGTAGACGTCGGCGAGGGCGGCGAGGGCCTCGGCCAGCGCCGGGTCGTTCTTCGTCTCGCCGGGCTCGAAGCGGCTGTTCTCCAGCAGCAGAACCTCGCCGGCGGAGAGCTCGGAGGCCATCGAGGCGACCTCGTCGCCGACCACCGCCGGCGCCTGCTTGACCGGCGCGTCGAGGAGCTCGCCGAGGCGCTTGCCGACCGGGCCCATGGAGAGGCTCGGGTCATGGCCCGTGGGGCGGCCGAGGTGCGAGACCAGGATCACAGCGGCCCCGCGGTCGCGGAGCAGCTCTATGGTCGGCAGCGAGGCGCGGATCCGCGTGTCGTCCGCCACGACAATCTCACCGCCGCCTCCGCTTCCCCTCCGGGGACGGTTCGCATCGCCGTCGAGCGGCACGTTGAGGTCCGCGCGCACGAGCACGCGGCGCCCCTCCACCTCCGCATCCCTGACGCTCGCCTTGCCGAACGAGCGCAGCGCGTTCGGGTCAGGCACCGACCGTCGCCGGCTGCAGCACCTTCTCCGCCAGCTCGACGCAGCGGTTGGCGTAGCCCCACTCATTGTCGTACCAGGAGAGCAGCTTGACGAAGGTACCGTCAACCACCCTGGTCTGCTCGGCGTCGAAGACCGACGAGTGCGCATCGGTGACGATGTCCGTGGAGACGATCGGGTCCTCGGTGTACTTGAGGATCCCGTTCAGGGGGCCGTCCGCGGCCTCCTTCATCGCCGCGTTGATCTCCTCGCTGCTGGTCTCCTTCGACAGGTCGCAGACCAGGTCGACCAGCGATCCGGTGATCACGGGCGCGCGGACTGCCATGCCGTTGAGCTTGCCCTGCAGGTCCGGCAGCACCAGGCCGATCGCCTTGGCCGCTCCCGTGCTGGTGGGGATCAGGTTGATGGCCGCGGCGCGCGCCCGGCGCTTGTCCTTGTGGGGCATGTCCTGAAGCCGCTGGTCGGCCGTGTAGGCGTGGATCGTGGTCATCAGCCCCCGCTCGATGCCGACCGTGTCGTTCAGCACCTTCGCCACCGGGGCCAGGCAGTTGGTGGTGCAGGAGGCGTTGGAGATGATGTTGTGCTTCTCCGCGTCGTAGTCGGACTCGAAGTTGACGCCGAGCACGACCGTGATGTCCGGATCGGTGGCGGGCGCGGAGATGACCACCTTCTTGGCGCCGGCCTCCAGGTGCTTCTCGGCGCCCTCGCGCTTGGTGAACAGCCCGGTGGACTCGATCACGACCTCGACGCCGAGGTCGCCCCAGGGAAGCGCCGCCGGATCCTTCTCGTTCAGGACCTTGAGTTCCTTGCCGTCGACCGTGACGCCGCCGCTCGAGACCTCGATCTCGCCCGGGAAGCGACCCAGGATCGAGTCGTATTTGAGCAGGTGGGCAATCATCTCGGCGTCGATCAGGTCGTTGACCGCAGCGAACTCGAGATCCGCGCCGGATTCGTGAGCCGCCCGGAACAGATTCCGGCCGATTCGCCCGAAGCCGTTGATTCCCACCTTGACTGCCATTTGAAGTCCTCCTAGGGGATCCGCGAGTTGATGTGGGTACTCAAATTATCGCCCTCGGGCGAGGCCCGCCCCCGTGCTGAGCACGTAGATCGCCGGGCCTAGCGGTCGTGGGCGACGCAGACCTCGACCAGGTACCCGTCGGGATCCGTGAGGCGGCACGCGTACGTGCCGCGGCCGAACGAGGCGGCGCTTCCCGGCTCGGCCACAGGATCGCCGCCGTGCGCCGAGCCGGACTCGAACGAGGCCTTGACCGCGGGAATGCTCTTCGCCGGGAAGGAGATCAGCCCGTAGCCGGGCCGCTGGGAGTCGGAGAGCTCGATGAAGAACTCGGCCTTGATCAGCCCCCAGCTGATCGAGTTGGCCGGAGCCTCCTGGCGGCGCCAGCCGAGCGGCGCCAGGATGGAGTCGTAGAAGGCGCCACTGCGTTCGAGGTCGGAGACTTTGACGGCGGCGTAGTTCAGCATCGGCGGGGGATGATGGATCGAGACGGATCCGCCGCGCGCGGATTGGCTGCCCCTCCCTTGCGCGGCTGACCTTCGGAAAGCACCTTACAGGGCGGACCTGAGACGGCGTCAGCGCCGCGGCTCCCAGCGAAAGAAGCGAACCGCTATGACGAGGCCGAACAGGCCCCACGCCGCGACGACGGCCAGGTGGCCCCACTCGAAGCCGGCACCGGTGGTGTTCGGGTCCCAGGCCGTGAACATGGCCTCGAAGAAATTGCGAATCGGGAATGCATCGGCGAAGTTGAGGACACCATTCGGAATCTCGTTTTGAGGGATGAAGACACCTGACAGGAAGTAGAGCGGCAGCACGGTGGCGTTGGTTACGGCAGGGGCGGCGTCCGCCGTCGGGATCACCGCGGCGAGCGCGAACCCAAGGCACGAGAACGAGAAGGCGCCGACCGCGAGCGTGACCAGCATCGCGGGCATCGTGCGGGTGGGGATCGTCACCCCATAGACGAGCGCGCCGATGACGCTGACCAGGGCGACGATGATCACCGAGATCACCAGGGAGTTCCCGACCCGGCCGGCGACGAAGGCCGCCGGAGGGAGCGGCGTGCCCCGCACTCGCTTGAGCTGACCTGCCTCCCGCTCGGCGGGGAGGTTCGTCGCCAGCTTCACCGTGGTCCCGGAGATCACGGCCAGGGAGATGATCGCCGGCACGTAGTAGGTCGCTCCCTTGACGTTGAGGCCGGAGATCTCGTTGTTCTTGAAGAGCGTCGCGAGCATCAACAGGAAGATCAGCGGCAGGGCCGCCGTGAAGAAGACCGCCGCGGGATTCCGCCAGAAGACCTTCTGGTCGAAGCGGAACTGGTGCAGGACAACCGCGACCCCGCTCACGCGGACGCCCCCCCTGCTCCGTCCGCCCCGGCCGCCTCGGTCAGCTCCAGATAGACGTCCTCGAGGCTCGGGCGCCGCACCTGCAGCGCCGGCAAGCCGACGCCGCGCTCGCTCGCCCAGTTGGTGAGTTCGCGGAGCATCGGAACCGGATCGTCCGCGCTCAGGGAGACGGTCCCGGCGGCGATCCGAGCGGTCGCCCGGACGGCCTCGGGCAGATCCTGGGCACCGACGCCGCTCGGCAGCCTGAAGCTGATCTCGGTTCGCGCCTCGCCGTTGCCCCCCAGGTCCTCGGGCCTGCCGATGGCGACGATCCGCCCGGCGGAGATGATCGCGACGCGGTCCGCCAGGGCCTGCGCCTCGTCCATGTAGTGGGTGGTGAGGAAGACGGTCTTGCCGAGGCTGCGGAGGCCGCCGATCACGTCCCATGCCTGGCGCCGTGCCGAGGGATCGAAGCCGGTCGTGGGCTCATCGAGGAAGAGCAGCTCCGGGTCGCCGATCAGCGCCAGCGCCACGTCGAGCCGCCTCTGCTGGCCGCCGGACAGCTTCGAGGTCCGGACGTCGGCCTTGTCGGCGAGGCCCACCAGGTTCACGGTCTCATCCACGTCCCGCGGCGACTCGTAGTAGCCGGCGTACTGCTCCATCGCCTCGCGCGGGGTGAGCTCACCGACCAAGCGGCACTCCTGCAGCACGAAGCCGACCCGCTGGCGCCAGGCGCGGTCAGCACTCTGGGGATCCGTGCCCAGGACGCTGACCTCTCCCCCACTGCGCGTCCGGTACCCCTCGAGGATCTCGACCGTGGTCGTCTTCCCGGCCCCGTTCGGGCCGAGGAAGGCGAAGATCTCCCCCGCGTCGACCTCGAGATCGATCCCCCGGACAGCCTCCAGCTCGCCGTAGGACTTGCGCAGCCCTTTGATGCTGATCACTGGGTCGGAGGGCATCGCCGCGCGATTCTAGGTGTCGGCCCCGCCCGCGCCACCGAGGCCCCGGGGGCACTGGGATACTCAACTCGATGGAAAGCGACACGGCCGAGGTCGTGAAGCGACTCCTACGTCGGGAACTGGCGAGGAATTCAGCCACTCGTTCGAGGTCGACTAAGGCGAAGCCACCGAGCTGGCACATCTCGACTCCCACGAGCAGGCCGTGCAGGCGCTCGGTCTCGTGCTGCTGGCTTCGCCATGAACGGCCCACACAACCGGCGCAACCGGCGGCCACGAACACCGCCGCCGAATCGGCCGCAACCCTACCGGGCTGCGGGCCGAGGCTCGAGCTCGACGTCGCGGTGCACGAGCTGGAGCTTGACGTCGTGCCGTCTGCCCAGCTCCCGGGAGATCCGGTCCGCGACGGTGACCGACCGGTGCCTGCCGCCCGTGCAGCCGACCGCGATCGTCAGGTGCTGCTTGCCCTCGGCGACGTAGGCGGGCAGCAGGAAGTCGAGCAATGGCATCAGCCGGCCGTAGAACTCACCCGCCTGGGTCCCCGACTCGACGTACTCCCTGACCGGCTCGTCGAGCCCGGTCAGCGGACGCAGCTCGTCGACGTAGTGCGGGTTCGGCAGGAAGCGGACGTCGAGGGTCAGATCGGCGTCGGAGGGCGGACCGTTCTTGAAGCCGAAGGTGAGGATGGTGAGGGCGAGCTGGTTCCCCTGCGCGTTCCTGCCGATCAGCTCCGTGGCGATGCGCCGGCGGAGGGCGCCGCCGGTGAGCGCCGTCGTGTCGATCACCACGTCGGCGCGCTCGCGCAGCGGCGCAAGCAGGTCGCGCTCCTCGCGGATCCCGTCGACGATCCGGCCGCTGCGCGCCAGCGGATGGCGGCGGCGGGTCTCCTTGTAGCGGTGCAGTAGCGCCTCCTCATCCGCCTCGAGGAAGACGACCTTCAGCTCGAGACCGCTCGCGCCGAGCTCATCGAGGACCGCCTGCAGGTCCTCGAAGTACTCGCCGCCGCGCACGTCGGTCACCACCGCAGCCCGCTGAACGCCGCTGCCCTCGTGGCGGAAGAGCTCGCCAAGCGCGCCGATCATCCGCGGCGGGAGGTTATCGACGCAGAAGTAGCCGCCGTCCTCGAAGGCGGCGATCGCCTCGGACTTGCCGGCGCCGGAGTACCCGGTGATCACCACGAGCTCGACCCGCTTCTCGCTGGGCCCGGCGCCATCTCCGTTCGGCGCGTTCCTGGGCATCAGCCCGCTCTGTGCAGTTGCCGGTGGATCTCGCGAGCGAGCTTACCGGGCACCCCGGGCACCGCCTCGAGCTCCTCGCGGCTGGCGCTGAGCAGCCTGTCCGGCGAGCCGAAATGGCGGAGCAGTGCGCGTTTCCGGGCGGGGCCGACCCCGCGGACCCCGTCGAGGACGGAGGCGGTCATCGCCCGGTCGCGGCGGTTGCGGTGGAAGGTGATTGCGAACCGATGGGCCTCGTCGCGCACGCGCTGGAGGATCCGGAGGGCATCCGAGCCCTTCTCGAGCAGGATCGGATCCGAGCGGCCCGGCACGAAGACCTCCTCGATCCGCTTGGCGAGGCTGACCACCGCGACGCCGCGCTCGAGCAGCGGCTCGAGCGCCTTCATGCCGGCCGAGAGCTGGCCCTTGCCGCCGTCGATCACGATCAGGTCGGGAAGGGCGGCGAAGCTGGCGTCGCGGTCGGAGTCGTGCGGCGAGATGTCGGCCTGCTGCATGTACCGCCCGAGGCGCCTCGACAGCACTTCCTGCATGGCCCCAACGTCATTGGGCCGGCTGCTCCGCTTCGCGTCCGGGGCCGGCCCGGTTCCTGCCGGGCCGGGCTTCCCGTTGGCGTCGAAGTCCCCCCGGATCCCGAACTTGCGGTAGTCCGACTTCTTCGGCGCGCCGCCCTCGAAGACCACCATCGAGGCGACCGTGTGGGTCTCCCCCAGGTTCGAGATGTCGAAGCCCTCGATCCGGACGGGCACCCTCTCGAGCCCGAGCGCCTCCTGCAGCGAGGCGAGCGTCTCGACCCGCTGCTGGCGGCGGTGCTCGCGGCGGAGCTTGTCCTGGGCCAGGGCGAGCTTCGCGTTCTTCGCGGCAAGCTCGCGCAGGCGCCGCAGGTCCCCGCGCGAGGCGACCCGAACCTCGACCTGCGAGTCGCGCTGGCTGCTCAGAGCCTCGGCGAGGACGGAGGTGCGCCCCTTGAGCTCGGGCCCGACGATCACCCGCCCCGGGACCGCGGGCGCCGCGCCGTAGTACTGGAGCAGGAAAGTCTCGGCGACCTCGCCGGGGTCGCGATCGCCGTCCGCGCTCTCGTCCTCGCCGGCGAGGTAGAAGCCCTGTCGCTCGGCCAGGACGCCGTCGCGGACCTGAAAGACCTGGGCGTTGGCGTCCCCGGCCTCGACGGCGACGCCGATGATGTCCGCGCTGCCGAGCGAGCCGCCCGCGACCTGCTGGCGCTCCATCATCCCCCGGACCGCGTTCAGCCGGTCGCGAAAGAGCGCCGCCCGCTCGAAGTCCTGGGCCTCGGCGGCCTCCTGCATCTTGTCCTCGAGGTCGTCGGCGATCTCCTTGTAGCGGCCGGAGAGGAAGCCGACGATCCGGTCGATGTTGCGCCGGTACTCCTCGCCGTCGATGTAGCCGACGCAGGGGGCCTGGCAGCGCTTGATGTAGTAATCGAGGCAGGGGACGCCGGAGCGGCGGCCGGGCTCCGCTCCCTCGCAGGTCCGGTACTGGAAGAGCTTGCCGAGCAGGTCGAGGGTCTCGCGCACCCGCTTGGCGCTCGAGAACGGGCCGAAGTAGGCGCGGTTGGGCCGGTGGCGCTCACGCGTGAAGTAGACACGCGGGAACTCCTCATCGAGGCTGACGCCCACGTAGGGGTAGGACTTGTCGTCGCGCAGCCGGATGTTGAATCGCGGCCGGTAGCGCTTGATGAAGCTCTGCTCCGCCAGCAGCGCCTCGGGCTCGTTCTGGGTGACCAGGAACTCGATCGAGTCCGTGCGGTCGATCAGCTCGGCGGTGCCGCCCATGCCCGAGCCGCGGCCCCCGCCCTTGCCGGCGAAGTGCGACGCCACCCGCTTGCGGATCGAGTTCGCCTTGCCCACGTAGAGGGCCTCTCCAGCCCTGTTGCGGAAGACGTAGACGCCGGGAGCGTCGGGCAGCTCCCGTCGCTGAACCGACAGATCACGGGTCACGCCGGCGCGCGCCCTCGCATCCTTGCTGCTCCTGGCCATATCCAAGAGGGTAGGGTCCTCAGTCGGCGGCCCCGGCAGTGCGAGGGCGCTCCGATGGAGCGACCCGTTCATCACCGGAGGAGCCGCCTTAATGGCGGCCTAGGAGGCAGAACATGGCGAATACCGCAGAGACCGAGATTTCGGCGCTGAGCAGCGATCCACCCGAGCTCGAGACGCTTCAGATCGAGGTTGACGGGCGAATCGGGACGCTGACGCTCAACCGGCCCGCCAGCCTCAACGCGATGAGCCCGGAGCTGATCGGCGAGCTCACCGTCGCCGCCGCCTGGCTCGCCGACCGTGCCCCGATCCGCGCCCTGATCATCACCGGCGCCGGCCGGGCGTTCTGCTCGGGAGGGGACGTCAACTGGTTCAAGCGAGGGGTCAGCGAGGAGGGCGTCGACCTGCCCTCGGAGGTGCGCCGCGGCGCCGAGGCGCTGCACAACGCGATCGTGGACATCCGCCGAATTCCCTATCCGGTGATCGCGGCCGTCAACGGTCCCGCCGCCGGCGCGGGAATGTCGCTGGCGCTCTCCGCGGACATCCGCATCGCCTCCGAGGAGGCATTCCTGGCGATCGCGTACGGCCGGATCGGCGCCGCCCCGGACGGCGGGATGACCTACTTCCTGCCCCGCGTCGTCGGGCCCGCCAAGGCGCTCGAGCTTGCGCTCAACGATCCGAACCTCGACGCCAACGCGGCGCTCGAGGCCGGGCTCGTCGCTGAGGTCGTCGCGGCCGATCAGCTGCTCGCCCGCGCCCGGGAGAAGGCCGAGAAGCTTGCGGCCAAGGCGCCCTACTACGTCCGGATGACCAAGCGCCTGCTGCACGAGAGCATCGAGAACTCGCTCAACGACCACCTGCAGCTCGAGCGGCACGGAATCGCGGACAGCATGGGGACCGAGGACCTGCGGCGCGGCGTCACCGCGTTCTTCGCCGGGGAGCAGCCCGAGTTCCAGGGCGACTGACCAATCCGCGGGCGTCCGAGGCCTTAAGGGGCCGTAATAGAGTGCGCCAACCCCTGGTGGCGAGTGAAAGGTGACCCGGATGAGACGAGCTTCAGCAGTGCTGATCGTGGCGGCGCTGGCCGCAGTCGGCCTGGCTGCCTGCGGCGGCGGCGGCAACGACAACTCGACGAGCGCGGCCTCGACCCCCGCCTCTACGACGCCCGCCGGTGGCGGCGGTGCCGGTGGCGGCGGCTCGACGGTGGCCATCTCCACGCCCGGCGGCAGCACCCTGGCCTATGACCAGAAGAGCGTCAGCGCGAAGGCCGGGAGCGTGACGATCAACTTCGACAACAAGGAGGCGCTGCAGCACGACGTGGCGGTCGCCGACTCGTCGGGGAAGGTGCTGGGTCAGACGGACCTGGTCTCCTCCGGCACGGCGAACGCGACCGTCAACCTGCAGCCGGGCACGTACACCTTCTACTGCACGGTCCCGGGCCACAGGGACGCCGGGATGGAGGGCACGCTGACGGTGAAGTAGCCGAGCGCGGGGCGGGCGGGTCCTGTCGCCGGATTTGTCGCAGACGCGGAAAACAGTCGCGTCAGCGACGGAAATCCGGCGCCACCCGCCCGATTCGCGCACGCGGTTGACCCGCTGTGAGCCCGGCGGGGGCGAGCTACTCGGGCAGAGCGCGGCCGACTGAGTCGGCGACGCAAGCGGGCTTCTCGGAGCCCTCGACTTCGACCGTGAAGCGGGTGACGATCTGCCACCAACCGGTGCCGACTTCCTCGATCTCGACGACCTCGGCGGTGCTGCGGATCCTGGATCCAGAGGGCACGGGCGCCGGGAACCGGACCTTGTTCCAGCCGTAGTTGACGCCGAGCTTGAAGCCCGTCGACTGCAGGAGCTCGATCCGCATCCCGTCGATCAGGGAGAGGGTGAGGTTGCCGTGGGCGATCGTCGTGCCGAAGGGGCTCTCGGTCTTGGCCCGCTCGACGTCCGTGTGGATCCACTGGTGGTCGCCGGTCAGCTCCGCGAAGGTGTCGATGTCCTCCTGGGTCACCTCGCGCCACTCGCTTGGGCCGATGGGCTTGCCCTGTAGGGCCTTCAGGCCCTCGATTCCTTCAACCTGCACGGTCGCCACGGCGCGCACCCTACCGTTACGGCAGCGGCTATGAATACGCCTCTGAGAGGCAGGTTCGACATCCATCGGGTGGCGGCGGCCTGCGCCGGCCTCGCGCTCGTCCTCGGCCTCGCCGCCTGCGGGGGCGGCGGAGGCGGCGGCGGCAATGGCCCCGGCTCCAAGCAGCTCAACCTGGTGATCGGGAACTCCCTGCCGCTCAGCGGCCAGGCCAAGGCGCTCGGGGACTCTGGTGAGAAGGCCTCCGCGCTCGCGGTCGACGAGATCAAGAGGGCGGCGGGAGAGGTGGACGCCGAGCACACCTTGCGCGTCGTCTCCGAGGACCAGGGAAGCGATTCCGACTCGGCCACCGCCTCGGCGAAGAAGCTCGTCAACGTGGACCGCGCCAGCTGCCTGACCGGCCCGTGGTCCTCCGATGCCGTCGAGCAGGCGGCCAAGGACGTCGCCATCCCGGCCAGGGTCCTGGAGATCTCACCGGTCTCGGCGAACGAGACGGTCTCGGAGCTCAGCGATCACGATCTGGTCGACAGCACCGCCCTGCCCGTCTCGCTCGAGGGCTCCGCGCTCTCCGAGGCGATCGACAGGGACCTCGGCGGAGCGCAGGGTCACACGGTCAACGTCGCAGCCAGCAACGACACCTATGGCGACACGCTCACCCAGGACTTCATCCAGGCCTGGCAGGGCCAGGACGGCACCGTCGGCGGGCAGATCGTGCTCGCGCCGCCGCCCCTCAGCAGCTCGTCCACGAGCGGTTACTCCGGCTCGAGCGTTTACTCCTCGCAGGCGCAGCAGCTCACCACCGGCAGCCCGGACGCGGTCGTGGTGATCGACGACCTCACCGGCTTCTCCCAGCTCGCGCCGGCGCTCTCGTCCAGCTACTCCTGGGACCCGAGCACGGCCTGGGGCAGCGACCAGCTCGTCTCCCCCGGCCTCCCCGACCAGGTCGGCTCCGACGCGGTCGACGGGATGCGGGCCCTGGCCCCGGGAACCCCGAAGGGCGAGGACGCCTCGTCGGCCTTCGTGCAGGCCTTCAAGTCGGCCGATCCTCGCAACGTCAAGCTGGCGCCGTTCGCCGCCCAGGAGTTCGACGCCACCGTGCTCTGCTACCTGGCCGCGGTCGCCGCCGGCTCGACCGACGGCCAGCAGATGGCGGACCACCTGATCGACCTGACGGCGCCGGGCGGCGAAAAGTTCAGCTGGCAGCAGCTGCCCGACGCGATCAAGGCGCTCGAGGACGGCAAGGACATCGACTACACCGGCGCCTCCGGGCCGATCGACATGGACGTCCAGGGCGACCCGACCAGCGGCGTCTTCGACGTCTACCAGTACAGCTCGAGTCGCCTCGAGGTCGTCGGCGAGGTCTCGGTCTCGAAGCCGAACCCGGCGACTCCGTAGCTAGCGAATCAAGCGCACCTCCAGCGGCGGGCTGAGGAGGACCCCCACCCCGTCCGCCAGGGCGAGGATCCGTGCCACGTACGCCCCCGTCTCGGGGTAGGGCGGCACGCAGCCGCAGGCCGCCACAGCACCGGCGCCGGCGTTGTAGGCGGCCAGGGCGAGCGGCACCGAGCGGAAGCGGCGAAGCAGGTCCGACATCAAGTGCGCCTGGGCGTCGATGGAGGCGACGGGATCGAATGGATCCCGGAGGCCGTACGAGCGCCCGGTCGACGGGATGAACTGGGCGATCCCAAGCGCGCCGGCCGGCGAGACGGCCCTCGGGTTGAACCCCGACTCCGCCATCAGCTGCGCGGCCAGCAGCCCCGGTGAGACGTTCCAGCGCGAGGCCGAGCGCAGCAGGGGCGCCCGGTAGGCGGCGGGGACGAAGCCCGGGACGCCTGAGCTCCGTCCCAGCCCCTCCTCCTCGCCGAGGGCCAAGCCGGCGGAAACGGCATTGCCGGCCTGTGAGCACGGCGGCGGGCCCGCCTGGAAGCCGAAGTGCCAGGCCTCCCAGCCGTATCGCCGCACGAAGCCGAAGCGGGGGGCGTTCGCGTTGAGCCACCCGTAGGCCGAGGACGAGCCCAGGTCGAGCTCCGTCGCGCAGCGGTGGAGCGAGTGCCCCGGCGGTGCGACCCAGCGCGGGTCCGGATGGCGCGCGAACAGCTCCGCCTGCTCCGCGTCGGAGCGGAATCCCGAGACGACCACCAGGTCGAGTCCCGCCCGTCGCGCCGCCGCGGCCATCCGGTCGAAGGCCGTCGCCACGTCTGGGCGCATCCCCTCCCCGTCGCGGTAGACGAGCGGACCCGAGTAGCCCCCGCCCTCCGCGCCCGGAGGCATCCCGGTCCAGGAGGCGACCGGCGCCGACGCCTCAGCGACCGCCGAGGCCGCCACCCGGATCGGGCGCTGATCGGCGAGGCGATCGCCGCCGGGCAGCTTCCGCGGGTCGACCTCTCCGACGATCGTCGCGCGGGCCTGCATGGGCGGGTCTGCCGCTCCGTCCGGAAAGGAGATCCGCAGGCGGCCGGGGTCGACCCGGTTGCGACGGGCGGCGTCGACGGCCGCGAGCCGCGCCCGCGAGAGGTACTCCGGCCTGGAGAGATGCCCGGGGTTCGGCGACCCGTCGGGGAGCCTCGGCGGCGCCAGCAGCCGAGGCGCGTCGTCGCGCATGCTGCGCGCGGCGGAGAGCGCCGCCAGGTCGGCGGCCCTCTGCGACCCGGCCCCTACCGGTCGCCGCCCCGCCGATCGCCGCCAGCGCAAGGGCCGCGAGGATCAGGATCAGCCCGGCGCCGAGCACGGCCGGCAGCGCCTGCCCCGCGTTGGGGCGCGCGCTTCCCGTCGTCCGCACCCGGCGCCCCAGGCCGAGCAGCCGCCGCGCGATCCCCTCGGCCATCGCGGAGACTCGCCCGCCGGCTCGGATCCCGGCCAGCGCGCGCCTCGCCGCCAGCGGCGCCGGCGGATGGGTGGCGACGCGAGCAGGCAGCCGCCGCCGCGCCAGCTCCTCGACCGCTAGCGCGGCCAGGGATCCCTCGGCGGGCAGCGAGACCAGCAGGCATCCGCCGGCGATCCCGAGGCCCTGGGCCTCGAGCGCCGGGACCCAGAGGCAGCCGGGCAGATGAACGACCGCGAGCTCCGCCGGCGAGGCGGAGAGAGCAGCGGCGAGCTCGGCGAGGGCCTGGGCCTGGCTGGCGTCGGGCACCGCGAGGTGGCAGAAGTGACCGCGCGCCGAGGCCCGCATCCCGGCGCCCCGCAGCGCCTCCTCCACCCGCCGTGCCCCCGGCGCGGCCAGCAGGGTCGGGCCACGGCGCTGCGCGCCGTCCCCGACCTCGACCAACAGGGTCCCGGCACCGGTCAGGACCGCCGCCTCGACGGCGACCGCCGCGGCCAAACCGAGGCTCGCCCGCCGCTCGGTGCCGCTGGCGATCAGCGCCGGGATCACGAGGCGGCCCCGCGGGGCGACTTCGACCACGCCTCGGAGCTGACGGTGAGGGCGTCGGCGATCGCGGCGAGGGGGGCCGGCGGCCTGAGCTCGACCCTGACCCGGCCCGCGTCCGCGCTGACGCGGGAGCGGCCTCGGGCCCAGGCGGGCAGCGCCTCGCGGGCGGCGCGGCGCGCGTCGTGTCCCGAGGCGCCGGCCAGCGCGCCGGCCTCGGCGGCGCCGTCCGCGATCGTCAGCGAGTAGCCGACCAGGAGCAGCTGCAGGGCGAGGACGGCCGCCAGAGCGAGGGCGGGCAGCGCCGCGAGCAGCTCGACCGAGGCCTGGCCCTCGAATGCCCTAGGAGGCCGCATCCCCGTCGAGCGTCGAGGCGGCGGTGACGGACGGCATCGGGATGCCGGGGATCAGCCCCGGGATCCGCACCCTCACCCGCACCCCGTCGCCGGAGCGGACGACCGCGCCGTCGCGCAGCGCGCCCGGCAGCGCCCGCCGGGCGGCCGCCTCGGAGTCCGAGCCGACCTCCTCGGCGCGCGCCCCGGCACGCGCCGCGTTCCCTGCCGACCAGAGCGCCCAGCCAACGACGACGGTCTGCCCGGCGATCACCAGGCAGACGGCGAGCGCGGGCAGCACCGCGACGAACTCGACTGAGGCCTGCGCTCGCCCCGCCCGGGACCTTGCCATTCCACCGCGACACCATTTGGCCGAAGCTAGGCGCGCACCGGTGACGCGATGCGCGCCGGGCGCATCGGCTCCGTAACGGATCAGCGCCGGCTCACAGAAGCCGGCGGCGTCAGACCTAGGTGTAGGTCGTCGCGCCGCGCCAGATCAGGAAGATCACCCCGACGCAGCCGGCCATCAGCGCGATCCAGAGCAGCACGCCCCCGCTCCAGGAGGCGAAGTCGTCGTAGGCCACCACCAGCAGCGCGATCGCCCCGACCGCGCCGAACAGGCCGGCCTTGCGGCCGTCGGAGAGCGTCGCCAGCGTGAGCTGCTGCTCGCGGTAGACCCGGTAGGCGAGCCAGGCGATCGCCGCGAGGAAGATCATCATCAGCGCCGACAGGACCGCCGCCGCGGCCTCCCCGCCGCCGGGCAGGAAGTCGATCGCCGCGGCCAGCGCCGCGATGATCGCCATGTTTCGGATCGTCTGGAGCACCGCGGCGATTCTAGGTCGAGGAGGCTGGCCGAGAATTGCGCTTGCAACCGAATCGCCGCTGTGAAAGAACTGTCAATCCGCTTTTGCCCCTATTTGCGGAATCCGGCGGCTCCAAATTGCGATTCCCCCATCCGCGGCGCTAGCGTTTCGTCGGATGGCTGAAGTCTCGACATCACCGAGCCTCGACTCGACTCGGATCTCTCGCATCGCCGCCCTCCGCTTCGCCCGCCGGGTCCATCTGGGCCAGTACCGGAAGCAGACCGGCGAGCAGTTCGTCGAGCATCCGATCGCGGTCGCGGCCTGCTCTCCGAGTCCGGCTACGACGGCCCGCTGATCGCCGCGGCCTACCTGCACGACGTCGTCGAGAAGACCGACGTGCGAGCTCGACGAGATCCGCGAGCGCTTCGGACCGGCCGTCGCCGGCCTGGTCGACTGCCTCAGCGAGGACCCGATATCCCGGGGTACGCCGAGCGCGAAGCGCGCGCTGCGCCGGAGGAATCCTGGAAGCCGGCGGCGACCCGGTGATCATCTACGCCGCGGACCGCGTCGCCAACATGCGCGACTGGCGCAAGGTCGCCCCGGAGGACCGCGCCGGCCTGCGGCGAGCGCCTCGGCACGACGCTCGACGAGCGCCTCCGGCTCTGGTCCGAGGACCTCGAGGAGCTCCACGACCTCGACCCGGAAACGCCGTTCCTGAGCGAAATCGAGGCCGATCTGGGTGCGCTGCGCGCCGAGGCACGCAGTCGCGGTAACAACGCCGTTCACATCCGTGGTTAATCCCGCGGACTCCATACTCCGCCCGACTGACTATCCTGCCCCTCGCCGCGAAGTACGCGGACCCGCTGCTAAGGCCCACCTGACCCCCGCCGACCACAGCCAATTCGCGATCGGCTTTGATCGCCGCGACCTGCCCAGGCTGCATGAGCTCTGGGACGAGATCGTGCTCTCCGAGCGCTGGTCGGAGGGCGAGATGACGTCGCGCTTCGAGACCGCCTGGGCCGAGCTCCACGGCCTCGGCTCGGTCGCCACCGGCGGCTGGACGGGCGCGGCGCTGGCCGCCCTGGACTTCGCGGGCGTCCGCGGCGAGAAGGTCCTCTGCCCCTCCAACACCTTCATGGCGACCCCGCTGTCGATCATCCGCTCGGGTGGTGAGCCGGTCTTCGTCGACTGCAACCGCGAGGACCTCTGCATGTCCTTCGAGGACTTCCAGCGCAAGGCCGAGGAGCAGCGGCCCCGCGCCGCGGTCCTGGTGCACATCGGCGGCCACATCGCCTTCGACGTCGAGCGGATCGCCGACTACTGCCGGGCCGAGGGCATCTTCCTGCTCGAGGACTGCGCCCACGCACACGGCGCCCGCTGGGGTGATCAGGCGGGCCGGCTCCTGGGGCGACGCCGGCGCCTACTCCTTCTACGCGACCAAGACGATCTCCACAGGCGAGGGCGGCATGCTCGTCTCCGGCCGCGAGGAGCTGCTCGAGCACGCCCGCGCCTTCCGCAACTACGGCAAGCCGGATCACGAGGTCGAGGGCCTCAACCTGCGGATGAGCGAGTTCACGGCGGCGATCGGCCTGGTGCAGGCGGGGCGGCTCGAGGAGATCGTCGAGCGCAAGAACGCCGTCGCGCGCGAGCAGCTCGATCCGGTTTACGGCTCCCGCCTCGAGCTGCCCGAGGGGATGACCTCGGGGCTCTACAAGTACATCGTCTTCGAGCCGATCGAGCGCTCGACCGGCAAGGTCTACGAGAATCCCTGCCACCGGATCATGGTGACCGGCGACGAGCTCCCCAACACCGACTGGGTCGCCGAGAACCACTGGTGCGTGCCGCTCTACTACGCACCGGCCGAGGAATCCGAGGCGG
Source organism: uncultured Solirubrobacterales bacterium (assembly GCA_963833375.1). GTDB lineage: Bacteria > Actinomycetota > Thermoleophilia > Solirubrobacterales > 70-9 > DASUPK01. Next base: position 309,103 of record CAWHXR010000007.1, on the reverse strand, counting down.
AGGGGCGCGCCGTGGAGGAGACCGCGTGAGCCGCGTACTGGTCACCGGCGGGTCCGGCTTCATCGGCTCGCACGTCGTCGACAAGCTGGCCGACGCGGGGTACGAGCCGCGGATCTACGACCTCCGGGAGTCCCCGCATCACGAGCCCGGGTCCGTTCGACTCCGTCGTCGGCGACCTCTTCGACCAGGAGACGCTCCGCGCCGCGATGGCGGACTGCGAGGCGGTCGTCCACCTCGCGGCCTGCGCGGACGTCGGCATCGTCAAGGAGGAGCCGGTGGACGCCGAGGAGGTCAATTCGCGCGGCACCCTGGCGGTTCTCGAGGCGGCTCGCGCCACCGGCACGCGCGTCGTCTACGGCAGCACGATCTGGGTCTACGGCGCCTCCGGCGACGGCCTGATCGACGAGGACGCGCCGCTCGGGCTTCCCGACCATCTCTACACGGCGAGCAAGCTCGCGGGCGAGATGTACTGCACCTCCTACGCCGAGCTCTACGACGTGCCCTGCACGATCCTTCGCTTCGGCATCCCGTACGGCCCCCGCGCCAGGCCCGCCGCGGTGATCCCGATCTTCGTCTCGAAGGCGCTCAAGGGCGAGCCCCTGACGATCGCGGGCGACGGGCTTCAGACCCGCCGCTTCGTCTACGTCGAGGATCTGGCCGAGGGAGTGGTCGCGGGGCTCCAGCACGGGCGCCGAGAACCGCGTCTACAACCTCGCCGGCGACGAGACCGTGACGATCCGCGAGCTCGCCGACATCGTCTCCGAGCTGATCGACGACACCGAGATCGTCCACACGCCGGGCCGCAACGGAGACTTCGGCGGCGCCGTGATCTCGAACGAGCGGGCCGCGCGGGAGCTCGGCTGGCGCGCCTCCACCCCGCTGCGCGAGGGCGTCCGCCGCTACCTCGCCTGGCTCGAGCCCGACCGCGCGCCGGCTCCGGCTCCCGAGCCCGAGCCCGTCGAGCCGCCCGCACGCGTGCCCGTTGCCGCCGCGACCGAGCTGCCCGGCTGGCCCGGCAGGGCGGCTCCGACCTGGCCCAGCGCCTGGATCGTGACCCTCGCCGCCGTCGCCGGCACGCTGATCCCGTCCCTGCTCGCCTCCCGCACCGACGACTTCGGCACCGGCCAGGTCGGCTACGTCGCGGTCACCTGCCTGATCACGATTCTCGCCGCCCTCTCCGTGCTGCCGCTCGGCCCTTCGGGACGTCCGGCGCGCGGCGGCGTCTTCGCCGGCTGGCTGGTCGCCGGCTACGTGGTCCTCGAGACCCTCCCCTGGACGCGGAACATCCTCAACCTGGGCATGCCCCACAAGGGCACGATCGCGCTCTGCGCGATGGGTTTGGCCATCGCCCTCGTGGTCGCCGCTGCGGCGATCCGCTGGCGCGACGACGAGGAAGCCGCGACCGACACCGTTGCCTAGCCACCGCGGTTAGGGTAAGACCGGCCGCAGGCCGGCGGCCTCGATCGTCTCGGCGATGGCCGGGATCGCCTCGACCGTCCCGCGCCAGCACCCCGGCTCGCTGTAGTGGTCGGCGTCGTGGAGCAGCAGGACGTCGCCGCCGGTGAGGTCCTCGGTCGCCTCGGCCGCGATCTCCGCAGCCGACCGGTTCGCCCGCCAGTCGTGCGCCCAGCGCGACCAGAGCAGCGTCCGCAGGCCCCGGACCGTCACCTCCACCATCCCGGGATAGCTGACGATTCCATAGGGAGGGCGGTAGAGCTCGGGGCGCAGTCCCGCCGCGTCCTCGATCGCGGCGATCCCCCTCTCGAGGTCGTCGACGAAGGTCCGCGGCGCCAGCCGGAGCACGTTGCGGTGGCGATAGCCGTGCACGGCCACGGCGTGGCCGGCGGCCACGATCTCCGCCGCCAGCGCTGGGGCGCGCTCGACCTGCTCGCCGCAGAGGAAGAAGGTGGCCTTCGCGTTCGCCTGCTCGAGGGCCGCGAGCACTGCAGGGGTGCCCTCGAGATGCGGGCCGTCGTCGAAGGTCAGCGCCACCCCGCCGGGGTCATCGATGCGCCGAGGGAGGCCGAGCGCCTCGGCGACGCCCGGCACGACCGGGGCGAGCGCCGGCAGCCACCAAGCGGCCGCCGCGGCGGCCGAGCCAATGAGGATTCCCTTGCGGATGGCAGGATGGTGCCATTCATGGACGGGGAGATCGCTCTCGGCTTCGGTCTGGCCCTCGCCGCCGCCTGCTGTTACGAGACCGGCTACGCGCTGCAGGCACTCGAGGCCCGGAGGGCGCCGGCCGAGCGCGCCCTGAAGCCCTCGCTGATGACCCATCTGCTGACACGGCCTCTCTGGGTCGGAGCGACCGCGCTCTCCCTCGTGGGCTGGCCGCTGCAGATCCTGGCGCTTGCCCACGCGCCCCTCACCCTGGTCCAGCCGACTCTCGCGCTCGGGCTGCTCCTGCTGCTCGTGCTCGGGGTGCGGATCCTGGGCGAGTCCGTCGGCCCGAGGGAGATCGCGGCGGTGGTCCTGATCATCGCCTCCGTCGGGGTGTTCGCCTGGGCCGCCCCGCGCGAGCCCGGTGAGGTGCAGCGCGATGCCGAGCTCGTCGTGGCGCTGGCGATCCTGGCGACCGTGACGGCCGCCCCATACGCGATCGCTCTGGCCCGCCGGAGCGCCCTGCCGATGCTGCTGCTGGTCGCGAGCGCCGGCGCGGCCGACGGGATGGCCGCCTTCGTCGCCAAGATCGTCGCCCAGGACGCCTCCGAGGGCGCGCTGCTCGCCGTGGTCGCGTGGGCGGCGCTGGTCGCCGGTGGTCGTGCTGATCGGCCTGACGAGCGAGTCGACCGCCCTCCAGCGATTCGCCGCGACCCGGGTGGCACCCACCGTGCTCGTCATGCAGATCGTCATCCCGGTCGTGATGGCGCCGCTCGTGGGCGGCGAGCCCTGGGGCGGGACGCCGCTCGGCGGCGCGGTGCTGGTGATGGCCCTAGCGGCGGTCGCCGTGGGCGCGGGCTTGCTCGCGAGCTCCCCGGCCGTCGCGCAGCTCGCCGTCGGCGAGGCCGAGGACGGCTGACGCCGCGGACGGCAGTTGCGCAAAGGAGGCATCCGGCGCGGGCTTGGTGGCGAGCGCCCGCTGGAGCGCACCGGCAAGCTCCTCGCGCGAACTGGCCACCTCCGCCAACCCGAAGCGGGCGTACGCCTCGTTGTTGACCCGTACGTGTCCCATACCCCAGCCGTATGAGACGACGGCGCAGCCCCGCATGATCGCCTCTAGGACGGTGAGCCCGGCCGTCGAGTGAACGAGGGCATCCGCGGCCGCGAACCAGTCCGGCATCCGGTCGGTGAACCCCGCGACGGCGACGCGCGACTCACCGGCGAAGTGCTCCGTGAGCTGAGCGTGAAGCTCAGCGTTTCGGCCGCAGAGGCATACGATGGTCGCGCCCGGGACCTTCAGGGCCTCCTCGGCTGCGCCCTCCAGGTCCCCGACCGCCCAGCCTCCGCCCGAGACGATCACCACCGGCCCCTCCGCGGGCAGCCGGAGGTCGCGTCGCGCCTCGGCCTGGCTGCGCGCGTCGTAGTAGCGCTCGTCGGTGAGGCCGCGGACGCAGCGCACGTCGGTGCTCGGTGCGATCTGAAGGACCTCCTCCGCGGACTCGGGGTGCGTGATCAGGTGGAGGTCGACGCCGGGGTGTGCCCAGTAGCGCAGTGCCGCCAGGTCGGTGATTGCAGAGACGATTGGGACGTCGATCTTTCCCTTGGCACGGAGGTCGCCCAGGACCTCCGTGCTGCCTGGATAGGTCGAAACCACGACATCGGGAGCCCGCTCGAGGACCGCTCGCCTGATCGGCCGCGCGGCCAGCCACTGGGTCAGCCTCGCGGCGAGCCAACGCGTCGGACGCACGTCCGTGATCAGCCTGTAAGAGAGGTCGAACACCCGGTTTCCCCACTTGGAGTGAAAGCGCGAGCTGTCGAGGACCAGCCGACGCACGAGCGGGTTGACCAGCGCCAGCGAATCGACGATCTCCACCTTCGCCCCCGGCGCCTCCTCGGCGATCCCCTCGGCCAGCACCCGGGCGGGAAGGTCGTGGCCTTCGCCGATCGACGCGCTGAAGACCAGGACCTTCAACCTGATAGGTGCCGGCTCCGCCCCGCTCAGCGCGGGGGCAGGCTCTGCCTTCGCACTACCGGCCCCAGATACCAGAAGCCGACGAACGCGGCGGCCATCACGATGGTGCTGATCACTGCCGTGGTCGTCCCGAAGAGGAAATCGCTGATCAAGGCGATCGCGCCGCACATGGCGATCGCCAGCAGCATCAGGCCGGCAACGGCGAGCGTGTTCGAGATCGTGACGATGAACTCCTTCTGCTGGCGGCGGAAGAGGATGCGGTGGCCGGCGGTGGGGGCGACCAGCATCACGGTCGCCAGGGCTACGCAGATCAGCACGCCGTAGTAGAGCTTCTCGTCGAAGTCGCTCAGCTCGCTGAAGCGCTGAGTGAACGGAACGGTGAGCAGGAAGGCGAACAGGACCTGCACCCCCGGCAGCGCCACGCGCAGCTCCTGGAGCAGGTCCGTGAGGTTCCGGTCCGCCCGCTCCTCCTCGGTCTCGTGCCTGCCGCTTCCGGGGTCCCGGCCATGGCGAGCCCTGGCGCTAGGAGTGCTTGACGGCGATCGCCTCGATCTTATGAGCCGCCGTCTCGGTGGAGTCGATGGCGCGCTCGAGCAGGCCGAAGATGTCCTTCCAGCGGATCACGACCATCGGGTCGATGCCGTTCGAGAAGAGCGAGGCGAGCGCCTCGCGCCAGACCCGGTCACCCTCGTTCTCCAGCCGATGGATCTCCACCCAGTAGGGCTCGAGGTCGCTGAATCCGCGCAGGTCCGTGAGCAGCCCCGAGACCTGCCCACATGACTGCGCGAGGATGTTGGAGAGCACGTGCGCCTGCTCCATCGGTGCCTCGATGGCGAAGAGGCCCATGAAGTCGGCGGCCTCCTCGATGTCGTCGATGATGTCGTCGAGCTGCGTGGCGAGGGCGTAGACGTCGGCGCTGTCGAGACCCTTGGGGGGCGCGGCGTTCAGGCGCCGGATGATCTCCTGAGTGATCCTGTCGCCCTCCTGCTCGGCCTTGAGGATGTCCCGCGCGACTCCGCTCTCGTCGGGCCAAGTGTCGAACATATGCTCCAGTAGCTTCGCGGCCCGCAGGATGTTCGCGCCGGACTCCGCGAGCAGCTCGAAATAGGCCGAATCCCTGCTTGTCCCGGAGCGGAGGGGCACCGAGGGCCAAGCTACCAGAGGTCCTCCCGGGCGACCACGGACTGACCGCGGCGGCCTAGCCCCTGACTACTGCGGCCTCCTCCGCGCGCTTCGTGTGACGCTCGATCAACTCGACTTGCATAGAGCGCGGCTGATCGCCGTTGATCGTCCGCCTTGACCAGACCCCATCGCTGCCGAGCTCCCACGAATTGGTGTTGTCGGCGAAGGCACGGTCGAGTGCATCGGTGAGCTGATCGTGGTTCGCTTGTTCCTCGACGGGCGTGAGCAGCTCGACGCGGTTATAGAGGTTGCGCGGCATCAGGTCGGCCGAGCCGATGTAGATCCGGGTCTCGTCGGGCCGCTCGAACGAGTAGATCCGCGAGTGCTCCAGGAAGCGTCCGACGATCGAGACGACCCGGATGTTCTCCGAGACGCCCTGGACACCGGGCCGCAGCGCGCAGATTCCCCGGACATTCAGGTCGACCTCCACCCCCGCCTGCGAGGCGCGGTAGAGCGCCCTGATGCAGGGTGCGTCGAGCAGCGAGTTCATCTTCATGCGGATCCGCGCCGGCCGCTCCGGCGAGTGGGCCTCGATCGTCCGCTCGATCTCGCCGACGATCTCCTCCTTCAGGTTGAAGGGGGCGACCAGGACCTTGCGGTAGCCGCTCGGCCGCGCGTAGCCGGTCAGGTAGTTGAACATCTCGGCGATGTCGTCCCCGATCTCCGGGTTGGCGGTGAAGAGGCCGAAGTCCGTGTAGATGCGGGCGGTCTTCGGGTTGTAGTTGCCGGTCCCGATGTGGACGTAGTTCCGCACCCCGTCGCCCTCACGGCGCGCCACCAGGACGCACTTGACGTGGGTCTTCAGACCGGGGATCCCGTAGACGACGTGGACGCCCGCCTCCTCCAGCGCCCTCGCCCAGCGGATGTTGGCGCTCTCGTCGAAGCGGGCCTTCAGCTCCACCAGGCAGACCGCCTGCTTGCCGCGCTCCGAGGCCTCGATCAATCCCGGCACCAGCGGCGAGTCGGCGCTCGTCCGGTACACCGTCTGCTTGATGGCCAGGACGTTCGGGTCCTCGACCGCCTGGCGGACGAAGCGCTCGACCGACCCCGTGAAGGAGTCGTACGGGTGGTGGACGAGGATGTCGCCCTGGCGCATCGCCGCGAAGACGTCGATCTCGCGCTGTGAGCGGCTCCCCTGCTGCAGCTGGGCCGGGGTCACCCCCTGCCAGGCCGGGTAGCGGAGCTCGCGGAAGCCCTGGATCGAGTAGATGTCGGCGAGGTCGTCGAGACCGAGCAGCCCGGGTGGCTCGTAGACCTGCTGCTCGTTGATCTCCATGGCCTCGATCAGCTGGTCTCGCAGCCTCGACTCCATTTCCGGCGAGACCTCCAGGCGGACGACCTCGCCGAAGCGCCGGCGGCGCACCTCCTCCTCGACGGCGAGCAGCAGGTCGTCCGCCTCGTCGGAGACGTCGTAGTCGGTGTCGCGGGTCACCCGGAAGAGCGAGTGGTGGACGATCTCCATCCCCGGGAAGAGGTCGTCGAGGTTGGCGGCGATCACCTCCTCGAGCGGGACGAAGGTGAGCCCGTCTCCGATCGGGAGGAAGCGGCGCAGCAGCTCCTTCGGCACCTTGACGCGCGCGGCGACCTCCTCGTCCTTCTCCGGGTTGCGCAGCAGGACGCCGATGCTGAGCGACATGTTCGAGATGTAGGGGAAGGGCCTGCCGCGGCCGATCACCAGCGGCGTCAGCGACGGAAAGACCTGGCCGGTGAACAGCCCCTCCAGTTGCTCGCGCTCCTCCGCGTTCGCTGCATCCAGCGAGATCAGGCGGATGCCGTGCTCCGCGAGCGCCGGCTGGATCTCGTCCTCGAAGCAGCGCCTGAGCCTGACCCGCAGGTCGATCGTCCGCTGGCGGATCAGGTGGATCACCTCGCTGGCCGCGAGCGCGTCGGCGCCGCGAGCGTCGATCTTCGACTCGACCTGGTCGTGCAGGCCCGCGACGCGGACCATGAAGAACTCGTCGAGGTTGTCCTGATAGATCGCGCAGAAGTTGACGCGCTCGAGGAGCGGCGCGCGAGGGTCCTCGGCGAGTTGGAGGACCCGCTCGTTGAAGTCGAGCCAGGAGAGCTCGCGGTTGAAGTAGAGCGAGGGGTCGGTGAGGTCGGGCCCAGAGTCCCTGGTCCGCACGGCCTCCGGCGCGATCGTCGCTCCTCCGTCGTCCGCCGACCCGCTCGATTCCTGTTTGCGCTGGGCGAGCTCGTCGGTCACAAACCCACCTTAGCGGCGGACCGCTCGGTCGGGCGCACTGTCCTGCAGCGGACCCTAAGCCGCCCTGACGAACTTGATGCGGGGCTCCTCCGCCGGCTCGGTCAGCGGTCATAGCCCTCGGCGAGCTCAGTCATGGCGGCCGCCAGGTGCGCCGCCGGGCGGCCTCGAGGCCCTGGCGCCCGAGCTTCACCCGCCAGGCCGGCGAGTCGGCGAGCTGCCGGACCGCCGCGGCCAGGATCTCCGGATCGGCCTCGCACAACCGCCCAGTCTCGCCGTCGACCACGATGGAGGTTGGGCCTCCTTCATCGACGGCGACCACCGGCAGTCCGCTGGCCCCCGCCTCGACGATGACCTGTCCGAACGTGTCGGTCCGGCTGCAGAAGAGGAAGACGTCGGCGCTCGCGTATGCCTGCGGCAGCTCGCCGCCGCCCAGCCAGCCGAGGAACGTGGCCCGGTCCCCGAGCCGGCCGCGGAGCATCTCCTCCTCCGGCCCGCCGCCGGCCAACAGGAGATGGAGCCGCGGGTCGGCCTCGTGCGCGGCGATGAAGGCGTCGGCGAGCAGGTCGACGCCCTTCTCCCTCGTCAGCCTCCCGACATATAGGACCTTGATCTCGCCCGGGATAGGAATCGGGATCCCGGAGCCCAGGGTCGAAGCGGGAGGTGTCGACGCCGCGACCCCAGCGCCCGATCGCGGGACGCTCGACGCCGAGGCGGACGAGGGACTCGTCGCTCGCCGGACTGGGCGAGAGGACCCGCCCGCACTGCCGGTAGAACAGCGAGAGGGCCAGGTCCGACCCGCGCTCGAGCTCGGGAGAAGCCGAGCGAAGGCCGGCGTACGCGCCGAGCTCGGTGTGCCAGCTGCCGAGCACCGGGAGCTCCATAATCCGCGCGATCAGCGCCGCGGTCACGCCGGCGGGGCCCGGCGCGGTCACGTGCACCGCGTCGAAGCGGCCCTCCGCGAGCACCTCGACCATGGCCGGCAGGCTCGGGATGCCGATCTCGAGACCGGCGTAGAAGGGAACATCGATCTCGGCGACCGCCGAGAGCCTGCGGTCGACGTTGCGATCAGTCCCCACCACCTCGACCTCGTAGCCGGGCACGCCGAGCTCGCGGATCCGCTCGATCGTGTGCGTCACTCCGTGCACACCGCCGATCGCATCGGCGACGAGGGCTACGCGCTTCGGGCCCTCGGCGGGCGTGAGCTTGGCCTTCTCCTTGCCGAGGAAGGCGGCCGCGGGCGCATACGGGACCGCCGGGATCGCGGCTCGAAAGAGGTTGCGGCCGGTCTCCACCGCGCGAGCGGCGAGCTCGGCCGGCTCGCCCCCGCGTCCAAGCGTCTCGACGGTCTCCTCCACGACCTCGCGCAGCCGGCGCTCGTGGATCCTTCTCGCGCGCCGGGCCAGCTCCGCGTGGCTGAAGTCGTCGGCCTGCATGTGCTCGATCAGGGCCCGACCGGGCTCGATGCCGACCGCGGCGACGAACGCGTTGAGCAGGGCCCGCGCGTCCTCGGGGCCGAGATCGCCCTCGCCCTCGCCGTGCCGGACGTCGCCCTCGCTGATCACGCGCTCGGCGATCTTCAGGATCGCATCAGCCCGCATGTCCTCAGCACCTGCCCGCACGTCCTCCGCTTCGCGTCCGGGAATGCGGGCGGTTTGCCTGAGAGACGGCGACCCGTCCGCGAGCAGCAGCGCCCGCGTGCCGAGCGCCATCGCCGCGTGCGCCCACTTCGCGGCGCTGCCCTGTTCTCCGCGGGCCTCCGCGCGACCGTCGCGGATGTGGCGCAGAAACTCTTCCGGCGTGGCGGCGGGCGGCGTCTCGGTGAACGTCCGCCCGATATCCACGCCGGCATGGTCATCGGAGCCGCCGGTGCCGGTACCACCGTGCGTCTCGATGTAGATCGCGGCCGGCATGTTGAGCTCGCGCGCGCGGGAGCCGTTGCGGGTCTCCCACACACAGAACAGCTCGGCGAGCCTCCTGCGATGCGCCGGGGTGAGCGGCGCCTCGACCGCGTAGAAGGGATGGGCCAGCGAGCAGGAGATCCCGCGCGAGTGCAGGTACTCGGCGCAGGTCTCGAGATCACGGTTGTGCTCCTGCAGCCAGGTGTGGTCGTCGGGGCTGATCCCGAGACAGAGCAGGTGAACGGCCTGTGGCTCGCCACGGAACCAGGCGGTGAGCTCTTCGGAGATGAAGACGTCGTCGCGGTCGGCGATCTCGAGACAGCCATCGATCGTGTCGTGATCGGTGATCGTCACGAAGTCCATGCCGCGCCGCTTGGCGAGCTCATAGACCTCCTGCGGCGGCGTCGCGCACTCGGGCAGGCCGAGGCTGCGCTGGATGCCGAGCTTGGAGACCTCGGACGCGGTCGAGTGACAGTGCAGGTCCACCCGGGTGGTGGCTATCGGGTTCATCTGACCCCCGTTTCGTTCGTTCTTCTCACACCAGAGGGTGCCCGTATGCAGGGAAAATCCCGTTACGAGGTGGTTGCCCCGACGTAAAGAGGTCGTGAACGCAACCGTTGGCACACTTGGCGCATCGGCGTCGTGTTCGAGAGGGGAGTGCCCGAGGGGGCGCTGCGGAGAGGAGACCAGGTGGCCGCGCGGCTGCTCGCGGGTCTGCGCCCGTGGGGCTGCCGCGGGACCGCCCGCGACCAGCTGATCACCCTCACGGAGGGTGTCCTGGTCCACGAGGAGCGCCGGGATTCCGTGACCCTCGGCGACGAGGAGGTGGGGATCTCCTCTCCAGCCCCGGATCGGCTGCTGATCTCGATCGATCCCGCGGACACCTCCTGGCTGCGGCTCGGCGTCAGCTGGCCGCTGCTCGAGGGTGAACGGGTGACGGGCCTCGGCGCCCGCCACGGCCTGGACTTCGACCAGCGAGGGCGCTGCGTGAAGCTCGGAGCGGACCGGCGCTACACCGGGCCGGATTGTCCGGCCGAGTTCCTGGAACAGGGAGGCATCCCGCAGGGCGACTACGCGCCGGTCCCCTGGCTGCTCTCGTCGGCGGGCTGGGCCGCCTGGGTCGAGACCGCCGGCCCAGGGGTGGAGGTCGATCTCAGCGGGAATGAGGCGTCGATCTCGGTCCGGTCCGCCGCCGGCCCCCTGCGCCTCCACCTGTTCGTGGGCCCGACCCCGGCCGCGAGGCTGCGGGCGTTCCTCCGCGAGACCGGCCTGCCGGCGCTGATGCCGGAGTGGGCCTACGGGCACTGGAAGAGCCGTGACGTCTACGAGCACCAGGAGGATGTCGAGGACGACTGGCGGGGCTACCGGGACAGCGAGCTTCCGCTCGACGCGATCGTGATCGACTCGCCCTGGGAGACGCAGTACAACACCTGGAGGTTCAACCCACACCAGTTTCCCGACGCCCCCGGGCTGGTCAAGGGAATGCGCGAAGACGGCGTGCGGACCGTCGTCTGGGTGACTCCGTGGGTCAACCTCGAGTCGATCGACGGCCAGCGCCCGCCCGACCCGGAATCCGAGCGGCTGCACAGCGAGCCCGCGGAGAACTACGCCGAGGGGGCGGAGGCGGGCCACTACGTCAGCGCACCGAACGGCGAGCCCTACGTGGGCCGCTGGTGGATGGGCACCGGCTCGATCGTCGACTTCACCTCCCCGAGAGCGAGGGAGTGGTGGCACGAGCTCTCGCGGAACGTCTTCGAGTTGGGCGTCGAGGGCGTCAAGGCCGACGATGGCGAGGGCTACTACTTCCCGCCCGACGCCCGGCTCGCCGACGGGCGGACTGGCGCGGAGGCCGCCTGGGAGTACGGTCGCCTCTATCGGGAAACGACCCAGGAGGCGCTCGACGCCGTCCACGGCGAGGGACGCGGGGTCGTCTTCGGCCGCTCCGGCTGGACCGGCCAGCAGGCGACGGGGATGCTGTGGGGCGGCGATCAGGCCTCGGACTTCTGGTCGCTGCGGGCCCTGCTCACCTCCCTGCTGACCTGCGCCGCAACCGGCTTCTCCAACCTCTCGCACGACGTGGGTGGCTACCTCGGCCGGCGCCTGGCCGAGCGCTGCGAGCCCGAGCTGCTCGTCCGCTGGGCGCAGCTCGGCGCCCTGTCGCCGCTGATGCAGGCCCACGGTCGCTTCCAGCAGGAGGCCTGGACCTACGACGAGACCACCCTTGAGATCTACCGCGAGGCCGTCCTGCTCCACGAGCGCCTCGTCCCCTACATCAGGGCGGCCGCCGCGACCGCGGCCCGCAGCGGGCTGCCGATCATGCGGCCGCTCTGCCTGGTCGATCCGGAGGACCCGGAGGGCTGGGCGATCTCCGACTCCTACCTGCTCGGCCCCTCGCTCTGGGTGAGCCCGGTGCTCGACGAGGGCGCCACGGAGCGGCGCTCGTACCTGCCGCGGGGAGACTGGTTCGACTGGTGGACGGGCGAGCGCGCCACCGGCGGCGGTTGGATCGACGTCGACGCCCCACTCGACCGAATTCCGATCTGGGTCCGCGCAGGCTCGCTCGATCATCACCTACCCAGCCGATGACGTGGCGCGCGGGCTGGGCGAGGAGGATCCGGCGCGTCCGCTCGAGGCGACGCTCTGGGGCGAACCCGCCCTGGGCCACGTCAGCGCCCGGCTCGCCGACGGGACGCGGATCGCCTGGCGACGCGGCAAGTGGTCGGTCAGCGCGGAGCGCCCCGTCCGCTTCCTCGAGCCTCCCGCGAGCCCGGCTTAGATCGGCTCAGCCGAGGCGCTGCGCCTGCTGCTCCGCCTCCCTGACGGCCTGCTCACGGTCGAGCCTGGATTGCTCCGCCTGGGCCTCGGCCTGGCGCGCCGCCCGCTCGGCGGCCTCCGCCTGCTGCCGCGCCCGCTCCGCCGCCTTCGCGGCCCGGCGGGCCTCGCGCGCCCGGCTCAGGTAGCCGTCGATCGCGCGCTCCAGGCGGCGCCAGGTGCCCGTCTTCTCCTGGCGGGCCCAGAAGGCCGCGAACCGATCGGTCAGCAGCTCACGCCGAGCCTCCAGGTAGACCGCGAGCACGTCGAGGCCGCGGTACGCGGTTCGGTGTGGCGCTCGGGCGGCCAGCCTCGGGTCGAGGTCGGGAGCCCCATCGGCCTTCCGCCTGACGACCTGGGTATCGCTTCGCTGCAGCTGCTCGAGGTGCTCGCGCACCCGCGGCAGCATCACGTCGCAGTCGTGGATCTCCCCGATGATGTCCTGGAGGTCGCGGGCGCGCCGCCGGGCGGTGTCCGCCGGCCGGCCGAAGCAGAATCCGGTCACCTCGAGCACGTAGCGGAGTCGCTTCGCCGCGATCCGCATGTCGTGCTGGGCCTTGGCATTGCCGTCAAGCGCCCGCGGCGCGAAGGCCATCATCTCGTCGAGCCTCACCTGGATGATGCGGGCGGCGTTCTCGCCCAACGAGCGCGTCGGGTCGAGCTTCTTGACGGGGCGGGCCTTCATGCTGGCCGCCTCCCGCGCTGCGGCAAGCAGCTCGTCGATGGTCTCCCGCAGGCCCCTGAGGTGCTCGTCGGTGACCAGCGGCGCCAGCCCCTGGTTCGCCTGGTCCTGTTCGGCGCGGAACTGCTCGATCAGCGAGGCGACGCCGCGCCGGTCGGGAGCGGCCATCTGGTCGTTGAAGTGATGAAGCGCGGCGATCGCCACGTCGCGGTCGCGCCGCTCGCCCAGGGCGTCCGCGAGCCGCTTCACCTCGGTGAGCGCCTCGTCGTACGGCTTGGCGGGGAAGCACGGCTCGAAGATCTCGAGTGCGGCGCGAAGCCGGCGGCTGGTCACCCGCATGTCGTGGACGCGCTCGATGTCGCCGATGTCGAGCACCCCACGCGCGTGCTCAGCGAGCTCAGCGGCCCGGACCGAGACGATCTTCAGAGCAGCCTCCGCGTATGGCTGATCTGCCGTCAGACCGGGGATTGGCTTCGCCTTGGCCACGCCTGCGAGAACGCTACCGCGAGCCGCGCCGATTAGCCAAGCGAGGAGCTAGGCCGCCAACTTCTCTTGCGACCCGTTCTCCTTGCCGTTCAGCAAGGTGAGGATGATCCCCTCGCGCAGGCCGCCCTTGCCGATCTGGAGCGGCTGGCCAAGCATCTGGGAGAACTTCTCGAGCAGCAGGACGCCGGCCGGCAGCAGCTTGACGCGACGGGAGTCGAGCTCGAAGCGCTTGGCGACCTCGTAGATCTCGTCGCTGGAGAGCACGCGCACCGCCCGCTCGAGCGTTTCGTATTCGAGGACCGCGCCCACCAGGGTCCGCAGGGAGGTGGCGCTGCCGCCCACGGCGACCGCCTGGTCTGGCTGCTCCAGCTCGACCTTCTCGAAGAAGTCGGAGATGTGGTCGCGCAGGTGGCGGATCTCGGCCGCCGACGGCGGGTCGGACTCCAGGTGATCCTCGGTCAGCGAGCCGGATCCGATCTTGAAGGACTTCACCTCGGTGACGCCGTTCGGGACGGTGCCGTAGATCACCTCCGAGGAGCCGCCTCCGACGTCCACCACGGCGACGGTCCCCTCCACCGGATGCCCGAGCGACTTGGTGGCGCCGATGAAGGCGAAACGGCCCTCCTCCTCCTCGTCGAGCACGTCCACCTCGACCCCGGCGACCTCCTCGATCTCCTTGACCACCTTGTCGCGGTTCTTCGACTCCCGGATCGCGGCCGTGGCGACGGTCTTGACGACCTCCGCCCCCATCTCTTGCGCGAGGCGCACCTGGGTGGTGACGACCTCGGCGACCTCGGCGACCTTCTCGGCGGTGATCTTCCCGTTCTTCGAGGCGTCCTTGCCGATCCGGGTATAGGCGCGCTGCTCCATCACCTTGCGGAGCCGGCCCTCCTCGGGCTCGGCGACGAGCAGGCGCGTCGTGTTCGAGCCGATGTCGATCGCCCCGCAGAGCATGGATCTTCGGATTCTCTCAGGGCAGCCGGACCAAGCCCCCGGCGCACCGGAGGCAGCGGTCGCCTATCCGTCCAGCGGGGCGCCGATCAGGGCGAGGCGGCGGCTCAGCGCGCCGAGCGCGAACTCCGCCAGCGCCCCGTCCTCGACGCCGAGCACGTCCCAGGCGCCCTCGCTGGGGGGCGCGATCGACTCGGCGACGGCGGGCAGCAGCTCCTTGATCTGCTCGCGGATAACGTCCGCCATCGCAGGATCCGCGGCGACGGCCTCGCGCAGGAACCAGGTCCCGTAGGCGATGTGGCGCTGCTCGTCCGAGGCGATGCGGCCGTATCCCTCGACGAACCCGGGCAGGAGATCACGCTCGCGCAGGTAGTCGAGGATGAAGTGGGACGCCGTCAGGCCGAGCGTCCCCTCGATCACCATGTGGTAGATCGTCACGAAGCGGACCTTGGCCTCGCGGTCCCCGGGATCGAGGCGGAGTCGGTCGTGGGCCTGGACCAGCGCCTGGTCGAAGACCCGCTCGAAGGCGTCGCCGAGAACCTCGCGGGCGCGGGCGACGTGCGCCGCGATCGCGGCGGGGTCGGCGATCACCTCGTTCTGGAAGCGGGCGTAGAACTGCATGTGGCGGACCTCGTCGACGAGCTGGGTCGAGAGGTAGCTCCCCTCCTCCTCGTCGTCCTGCGCCAGCACCAGGCCGCAGAACTGTGTCGAGATCCGCTCCTCGGCCACCATCAGCGAGCTGAGCGCGAAATGGAGGAGGTCGCGCTCGCTCGGCCTCGAGCCCGGCCCAGTCGGCGGGATCGCGGCCCAGGTCGACGTCCTGGGACGCCCAGTGCGCGTGCTCCCAGTCGAGGTAGAGCTGCTCGGGGTCCTTGAGGGCGATGGTCTCGGGTGAGCTCATGCCGGAATGCTTGCGCGGATGATCGCCGAGCCGGCCTGATCGTGGACGCGATGGGTCTCACGGAGCTCGATGGCCTCAAAGCCGGCGGACTCGAGCTGGAGTCGAAACTCCCCCTCGGTCAGCGCCCCGGCGATGCACCCTGTCCACTGCGCCATGTCACGCCTCGTCTCCTCGTCCATCCCGGGATCGGCGACGATGTCCGTGACCGCGAAGCGGCCGCCCGGCCGCAGCACGCGCGCCGCCTCGCGGAAGACCGCCGGCTTCTCGGCGGAGAGGTTGATCACGCAGTTGGAGATCACCACGTCAACGGAGTCGTCCGGAAGTGGAACGTCCTCGATCGTCCCCTTCAGGAATTCGACATTCTCCACTGCCGCCTCGCGCTGGTTTCGACGCGCCAGCTCCAGCATCTCATCGGTCATGTCGACGCCGTAGGCCTTCCCGGTTGGCCCCACCCGGCGGGCGGAGAGCAGCACGTCAATGCCGCCTCCCGAGCCCAGGTCGAGGACGGTCTCGCCCTCGTGGAGCTCGGCGACCGCCGTCGGGTTGCCGCAGCCGAGCGAGGCGAGCTTGCCTCGTCCGGGAGCACCTCGCGGTCGCTCGCAGATAAGGCCCGCCCGAACTCCCCGCCTGGCATCGGGAACGTCGACGCCGCATCCGCACGAGGACTCGCCGGCCTCGAGGCCACGGACGGACCACAAGCCGCCCTCCCCCAGGGTCGCCGCAGCGGCGTAGCGCTCGCGAACGGCTTCGCGGACCTCGTCCTTGGCGGCTCACTTGCTCAGCCATGCGCTTAGCTCCTCCAGTGAGTCGGGATTGACGTAGTAGTAGGCCCACAGCCCCCGCCGCTCGGAGCCGACGATGCCAGCCTCGCGCAGCACCTTGAGATGGTGGGAGACCGTCGGCTGTGAGAGGTCGAAGAGTGGAACGAGCTCGCAGACGCAGACCTTCCCGGCGTGCTTGCGGAGCACATCAGCAAGCTGCATCCGGATCGGATCGCCGAGCGCCTTGGCCACATTCGCCATCCGCTCCGCCTGGGCCCGCTCGATGTCGGGATAGACGACGGGCTCGCAACAGGGCTCGCCGGCCGGGCGCTTCTGCTTCGGGACGAGCTCCAGATCGACAGCCATCTATATACGTATATCGATTGAATAGATGAAAGTCAACCTTTACGCTTGCGCAACCGGAAGGCACGAAGGAGGGGGAGCAATGGCGATTCAACTTGACCAGACGACCAGAGGACACATCCAGCGCTCGGTTGACCTACTTGCGAAGGAGCTTGCCGGCGTCTTCTCCCGCGAGACGATCGACGCCTATGTCGGGGAGAGCCTCGACCAATTCGCGGACGCGAGGATCGAGGAATTCGTGCCGCTCATGGTCGAGCGGTTCGCGCGCCAGCGGCTCCGGGCGCTCGCACAGGCGGAGGGAAAGCTGACCAAGGACGTCCCGGAGGTGCTCTTCGTCTGCGTCCACAACTCCGGCCGCAGTCAGATGGCCGCCGGTCTGCTCGACAAGCTGGCCGAGGGCCGGGTGCACGTTCGCTCGGCCGGATCCGATCCCGCGGATCAGCTCAACCCGAACGCCGTGGCGGCGATGGAGGAGGTCGGCGTCGATATCTCGAAGGAGTTCCCGAAACCGCTCACCGACGAGGTCGTTCGCGCTGCCGACGCGGTGATCACGATGGGCTGCGGCGACGCCTGCCCGATCTATCCGGGCAAGCGCTACGAGGACTGGGACCTGGAGGACCCGGCAGGCAAGGATCGGGAGACCGTCCGCCGGATCCGCGACGAGATCCGCGGCCGCGTCGAGGAGCTGATCGCCAGCTTGACTGCATCACACGATCCCCAGCCGAAGGAGCCGGTCGAGTGAGCGACTCGAGCGTCGCCGTGATCACCGACATCCACGGCAACCTGCCGGCGCTGGAAGCATCGCTCGCCCGGATCGAGGCGCTCGGGGTCGACCGGGTCTACTGCGGTGGCGACCTGGTCGGCTATGGCCCGTGGCCCAACGAGGTCTGCGAGCTGATCCAGGAGCGCGACATCCCGACGATCTACGGCAACTACGACTACGCGATCGGACGGGACGAGGAGGACTGCATGTGCGCCTACCCGAACCAGCACGATCGCGACCTCGGCCAGCTCTCCGTCAACTGGACGCTCGAGCACACCAGCCGCGCCTCCAAGGACTTCATGCGCGAGCTTCCCTTCGACCTGCGTTTCGAGCTCGGCGGAAAGCGCGTCCTTCTGGTTCACGGCTCCCCGCGCAAGGTGAACGAGTACCTCTTCGAGGACAAGCCGGCGAAGACGTTCGAGCGGATCGCCGCCGGCGCCGACTGCGACGTGATGGTCTTCGGCCACACCCACAAGCCCTGGATCGATGAGTACGGCGGGACCCTGTTCGTCAATTGCGGCTCGGTCGGCAAGCCGAAGGACGGCGACCCCAGGGGCGGCTTCGCCATCCTGGAGCCGGCGACGGGGTCGAGGCCCGAATCGAGCGCTTCCCCTACGACGCCGGATACGCCGCGAGCCGGGTGGCCGAAGCCGGCCTCCCCGGCGAGTACGCCGAGAAGCTCCTGGTCGCAGCCTGAGGAGCTCGCCTTCTCCAATCGCCCATGAACGCGCCCCTCGCACGACGCCTGCTCGCCGAGTTCCTCGGCTCGGCCTTCCTCGCCGCGGTCGTGATCGGCTCGGGGATCGCCGCCGCCAGGCTCTCGCCCGGCGACATCGGCCTGCAGCTGTTCGAGAACGCGGCCGCAACTGCGGCCGGGTCTCTTCACGATCATCCTCATGTTCGGGCCGGTCTCGGGGGCTCACTTCAACCCAGTGGTCTCACTCGTCGACGCGAACTTCGGCGGCCTCCGCTGGCGCGAGGCGCTCGCCTACATCCCGGCGCAGGTCGCGGGCTGCATCGCCGGGCGCGGTCACCGCGAATGCGATGTTCGCGCTTGCCGCCGTGAGCATCTCGACCAAGCACCGCGCCTCGGAGGCGCATCTGCTCGCCGAGGTGATCGCGACGCTCGGCCTGCTCCTCGTGATCTTCTCTCTGGCCAGGACGCGCCGAGGCTCGATTGCGCCGGCGGCGGTCGGCGCCTATATCGGAGCGGCGTACTTCTTCACCAGCTCCACCAGCTTCGCCAACCCGGCGATCACGGTCGGCCGGATGTTCTCCGACACCTTCGCCGGGATCGCGCCCGCCTCGGTACCGGCCTTCGTCGTCGCCCAGCTGCTGGGAGGCGTCGTCGCGATCGGGGTGATCCGGGTGCTCTACCCGGACATCACGCCTGACGAGGCCGCCGAGGTCATGCTCCCGCACGAGGAGGCCTCGCGCCCTCCGGCCTGACCGCACGGCCGGCTTCACAGCCTCTTCACGGGATCCGGAGGACCCGGTCGTACCTTCGGATCGATGCCATCGACCGACCCGACGGAACGGCTCGGGCTCAGCATCCCATACGACTGGTGGCCGGCGGCGCCGATCCTGAAGGAGATCGAGGCCGCCGGATTCCGCTTCGTCCAGGTCCCCTCCCCTCCGCCCTCGGTCCTGGTCAGACCGCGCGACGCCACCAGGCACGCCGCCGGGCTCTCCGAGGCGCTCGGAACGGCGGGTCTTCATCCCGTCCTGCACGGACCCGGGTCGGTTCGCGCCGGGAGCCGCGACGGCAACCTCGCCCTCGAGGGACTGATCTCCTACGCCGCCGAGGTGGACGCCTCGCACGTCGTCTACCACGCTGCGAACCTGCCGGACGAGCCCGCCAGCGAGGACGCCCGGCTGGCGGAGACCCGCGCGCTCGCCGCCCTGGCGACCCGGGCCGAGCGGCTCGGCGTGATCATCGCGCTCGAGAACCTGGCGCCGGTTTACCCCTGCCCCGACGCCCTCTCCTTCACGCCGCTGATCCTGCGGACGATGGCGAAGCGGATCTCCTCTCCGGCCGTGGGCCTCTGCCTTGACGTGGGTCACGCCTCCATCGTCGCCGGCATCCGCCGCACCGACCCGCTCGAGCTGATCGAGCCGGCCCTCGATCGCACCGTCCTCTTTCACCTCCACGACAACCTCGGCGCGCGCCGCGACGACCCGGGCTCACCCGAGATCGACCCGCTGCGCCTGGACCTCCATCTTCCACCGGGCCGCGGCAACGTGCCCTGGGATCGGCTCGCGCCGCTCTTCGCCCGCAAGGCGGGCGCGCCGCTGATGCTCGAGGTCCACCCGCCGCGACCCGCGGCCGCCCACCTCTTCGAGGCGGCGTCGAGGCGGTCGCGCCTCTCGCGGCTGCGAGTCCGCTCGCCTAGCGAATCGAGAGCGCTTAGCTCGAGGGCAGCGGCGCCTGGCCCGGATGCGAGGCGTCCTCGAACTCCCTGAACAGCCCGGTCACCACGAAGGCGACCTGCTCGCCGATGTCGACGGCGTTGTCGCCGATCCGCTCCAGGGCTCGAGCGACGAGCATCATCGTCATCGCCCACTCGCGCGTGTCCTGATCCTCGCCGACCTGGACGGCCATCTGGAAGCACTCCTTGTTCAGGTTGTCGATCAGGTCGTCCTGGCGGACGAGATCGCGAGCCAGCTCGACGTCGCGGCCCTCGAAGGCCTTCTTCGCCTGCGAGAGCATCGAGCGGCCCTGCTTGCCCATCAGCAGGACGCGGTCGACCATCTCGTCGTGGACCGGCGCGTCGTGGCCAGTCAGCGGGATGACCTTGGAGATGTTCACGCACTGATCGCCCATTCGCTCGATCGAGTGCATGACGTGCAGGAGGGCGGAGATCAGCCTCAGGTCCGTCGCCACCGGAGCCTGGGTCGCCAGCAGGGTGAGGATCTCCTGGTGGACCTCCAGGTAGCGGCCGTCGATCCGGTCGTCGTCGGCGATCACCAGCTCCGCCAGCTCCATGTCCTGGTGCTGGACGGCCTCCATCGTGCGGTCGAGCGAGGCGATGACGAGGTCGAGGCCGCCGAGCGCGTTCTTCTCGAGCGCCTCGAGGTGATCCTGGTAGTGCAGCCGTGCCTCGGGCATCAGCCGAACCTCCCGCTGACGTAGTCCTCGGTCTCCTTCTTCTCCGGGCGCGTGAAGAGCTTGTCGGTGGAACCCATCTCGACCAGCCTGCCAGGCTTGCCGCTTGACTCCAGGTTGAAGAAGGCCGTGACGTCACTCGCTCGCGCAGCCTGCTGCATGTTGTGGGTGACGATCACGATCGTGTAGCGGTCCTTCAGGTCCTCGATCAGGTCCTCGACCGCGAGGGTCGCGACCGGGTCGAGAGCCGAGCAGGGCTCGTCCATCAGCAACACCTCGGGCTCGACCGCGATCGCCCGAGCGATGCAGAGCCGCTGCTGCTGCCCACCGGAGAGGCTTGACCCCTGACGGTCGAGGCGATCCTTGACCTCTTCCCAGAGGTGCGCCCTCCGCAACGACCGCTCGACGATCTCGTCCTTCTCCGACTTCGAGATGCCCTTGCGGTTGAGGGTCAGCCCGGCCGCGACGTTCTCGTACACCGACATCGTCGGGAATGGGTTCGGCGCCTGGAAGACCATCCCGACCAGCCGGCGCACCTCCACCGGATCGACGTTCGGCGCATAGATGTTCTGGTCGTCCAGCAGCACCTCGCCATCCACCCGCGCGCCGGGGGTGAGCTCGTGCATGCGGTTGAGCGACCGGAGCATGGTCGTCTTGCCGCATCCGGAGGAGCCGATCAGGGCCGTCACCTGATTCGGCTCGATCGTCATCGTCACGTCCTGCACGGCGTGGAAATCGCCGTAGAAAAGGTTCACGCCCTGGACCTTGAAGCGCTTCGCCACGCGCTCGACCCTACCGCCCCCCCGCCTCCTCGCTGCCTCGACAGTCCTGGCGAGGTCAGTGGCCACTGCCGAGTTCCGCTGGTTCGTGGTCTTGTCGGCTGTCTCGGGCATCTTCCTCCTGTCCCTGGGCATTCTCAGTCTCATTTCTTCCTAGCGGAGCTCGGTGCCGTAACGGCGGTATACCCAGCGCGCGGCCAGGCTGAGGATCATCACCAACACCAGCAGCGTCAGGGCCGCGGCCCAGGCCTTGTCATAGGACGCCTGCACATCGACCCCCGGGTCCTTGTACTCGCTGTAGGCGTAGACGGCGAGGTTCTGCATCCGGCCGCTGAGGGGGTTGGTGTTGACGGAGTCGACGACACCGGTCGTGACGAGCAACGGGGCCGTCTCGCCGATGACGCGCGCGATGGCCAGCATGACGCCGGTCACGAGCCCGGCGAGCGCGGTGGGCAGCACGATGCGTGTGACCACCTTCCACTTCGGGGTCCCGAGCGCGTACGCGGCCTCGCGCAGGTGGTTGGGGACGATCTTCAGGATCTCCTCTGCGGAGCGGATCACGATCGGGATCATGAGCACCGTCAGGGCGACCGAGCCGATGATGCCCAGGCGGATGCCCGGTCCGAGAAAGGCCGCGAAGAGCGCGTAGGCGAAGAGGCCCGCAACGATCGAAGGGATCCCGGTCATCACGTCCACGAAGAAGGTGAGCGCCTTCCTCAGGCGGCCGGTCCCGTACTCGTTCAAATAGACGGCGGCCATGATCCCGATCGGCACAGAGATCAGGGTCGCGACGCCCGTGATCACCAGCGTCCCGACGATTGCGTGCTCGGCGCCGCCGCCAGGGCCGATCACCCCGCGGGCCGACTCGGTGAAGAAAGAGCCGTCGAAGCGGGCGACGCCCCGCTTGATCACCTCGTAGAGGAGGGCGAAGAGCGGCAGGACGGCGAGGCCGAAGCCGGTGACGATCCCAAGCGTCACCAGCCGGTCCATGGCCTGCCGCCGGCCCTCGGCGATCCGGGACCAGAAGTAAGCGGTCGGCAGCGCGAAGGCGGCCGTCAGGATCAGGAGCAGCACGATCGTGAAGCTGCCGGTGGCCAGCAGCACGGCGAGGGCGACCAGTGCCGATCCCGCCACGACGCTCGGAGGAACCAGGAGGGGAGCGTGCCGCCACCGACGGTGGGGCCGCCGAGCGTCGCGACGCGCTCGGCTGGATCGAATGCCGGTACCGGGTCGTCCTTGGGGGGAGTGTCTGGCATCGGGTTCCTTACTGGACGTTCGAGCGGGAGATGATCAGGCGGGCGATCATGTTGACCACGAGCGTGATGCCGAAGAGGACGAGCCCGGAGGCGATCAGGGCGTTGACGTCGACCCCAGAGGACTCGGGGAACTTGAGCGCGATGTTGGCCGCGATCGGCGTGGGGTTCTCCTGGCTGACCAGGTTGAAGGTGACGATCCCGGCGACCGAGAGGATGATCGTCACCGCCATCGTCTCCCCCAGGGCGCGGCCCAGTCCGAGCATCGAGCCGCTGATTACCGCGGACTTGCCGAAGGGCAGCACGGCCATCCGGATCATCTCCCAGCGGGTCGCGCCGAGCGCGAGGGCCCCCTCCTCGAGGCTGCGGGGGGTCTGGGAGAAGACCTCGCGCGCGACCGCCGAGACGATCGGCAGGATCATCACCGCGAGCACGATGCCCGCGGTGAGCATCGTGCGGCCCGTGACCGAGGCCGGGCCCTTGAAGAACGGGATGAAGCCGAGGTTGTTGACCAGCCAGTCGAGCACCGGGACGATCGCGGGCCCGAGCACGAAGATCCCCCAGAGGCCATAGACGATGCTGGGGATCGCCGCCAGCAGGTCGACGATGTAAGAGAGGGTGCCCGCGAGGCGGCGGGGGGCGATGTGGCTGATGAAGAGGGCGACGGCGACCGCGAGCGGGACGGCGATGACGACGGCGACCGCGGCGGCCAGCACCGTGCCGAAGGCCAGCGGGGCGATGTAGTCGGCGAGGGTCTTGCCCTCGGGCAGCTCGGAGGCACTGGCGGTGAGCGCCGGTCCCGAGTCGATGATCAGGAAGATCGCGACACCGGCGAGAAGAGCGAGGACGGTGACGGCGGCGATCACGGCGCCGTTGGAGAAGATCCTGTCGCCGGTGCGCCGTGAACCACCCGAGGCTGAGGCCAAGATCTGTCCGGCTTGGGTCGTGGTGTCGGTGTGGGCTTCCATGAGTGTCAGGAAATCGGACGGGGGGTCCCGCGCCGTGGCGCGGGACCCCCCGGTCCGCAATTCATGCGCTCCCCGTCAGAGCTGTCAGGGAACACCGTCGGTTCAGCTGCCGATCGCGTTGACGGCGGTCTGGTCCGAACTCGTGACGCCCGGGGGCAGTGGGGCGGAGCCCGCGTTCTGCGCCGCGGCCTGCTGACCGTCCGAGCTGATGATGTAGTTGAAGTACGCCTTCACGAGCTTCGTCGTCGTGTCGGAGCTGTACTTCGTGCACCCCATCAGGTACGAGACGAGCAGCAGCGGATAGTCGCTCGCACTGGTCGGCGTACGGTCGACCTTGTAGGCGGTCACGTAGTTGCCCTGGCTCAGCTGCGGGTCCTTCTGCGACTTGTCGAAGTCGTTGGCCGCTCCCTGAGCGCTCGGAGCCACGTACGTGTTGCCGACCTTGATCTTGGCGACCCCGAGGCCGCCGGCCTGGCTGTCGTCGGCGTAGCCGATCGTGCCATCGCCGGCCTTGACCGCCTGGACCAGGCCGGACGTCTGCGCGCCCGACTCGCCCGTCTTCAGCGGCCAGGTGCCGTCCGGGTCGAATGTCCAGACACTGGGGGCGGCCTCATGGAGATAGTCCGTGAAGTTGGCCGTGGTCCCCGAATCGTCGGAGCGGTGGACCGGAGTGATCTTCGTGCTGGGCAGGTTGACGCCCGGGTTGTCCGCCTTGATGGCCGGATCGTTCCAGGTCGTGATCTCGCCCTTGAAGATCTTCGCGGTCGTCGTCGGGTCGAGCTGCAGGTTGTCGACGCCCGAGAGGTTGTAGATGATCGCGAGCGGCGAGATGTAGTTCGGGATCTCGACCAGCTGTCCACCCTCCTTCGAGCAGCGCTGCGTCGCCTTGGGCAGCTCGGTGGTGTCGAACGCCGCGTCACTGCCGGCGAAGGCGGTGTTGCCTCCGGCGATGAACTGGTCGCGTCCGCCACCCGAGCCGATCGCGTCGTACGAGATCGTCGCGCCGGAGTTCTGGTCCTCGAACTTGGCGGTCCACGCCTCCTGAGCCGCCTGCTGCGCGCTGGAACCGGCACCGGCGAGGGTGCCCGAGACGCCGGACGAGCTGTTGTTGCTCGAGCCGCAGGCGGCCACGGCGAACGCGAGGACGGCGGAGGCTGCTGAGACGAGCCACCACTTCCTGTTCATTGAGTCGCTCCTTTTTCGCATTGTCGAAAAGGGACGGCGGCTCAACGGCTCGCCTCCCTCGGATCCTTCAAGGTCAGGGACCCTGTCAACGGGCCCGGACAGCTTGTTACGTTCGTGTGGCGCACTTGTAAAAAGGATGTAAATCCCCGCTTTCTGCGGCACGCGACCGGTGGTCAGGCCTGGGGCGAGAACCGGTACCCGATGCCGGTGTGCGTGTGGATGAAGCGCCGTCCAGGCAGCGCTCGGCTGAGCTTCGCCCGCAGGCGGCCCACGTAGACGTCGACCGAGCGGTCGCTCTTCCTGTAGGAGCGCCCCCAGACGGTCTCGTAGAGCTCCTCGCGGGTCATCACCCGCTCGGCGTTGTGGGCGAGCTCCGTGAGCAGCTGCAGCTCCCGGACGGTCAGGATCAGCGGCCGGCCGTCAACGAGCGCGGCGTGATCGGCCGGCCTGATCTCCAGACGGCCGGCGTAGACGGGGGTCTGGTCCTCACCCCCGAGCGGGATCGTCGATCCTGGGACCGGTCCGCCGTTCTCGCCGTCCATGGCGTGGGAGCTTCGCCGCTCGCTTCGCCGAAGTAGTTACGGTCGAGTGAACTTCCGGTAAACGCGATGTGAAACGGTACTCGAGTGCTCGCTCTGTCAAGCGTCACCGTGGGCGGGAGCTTCGCGAGGCCTCCAGCTCGAAGCGCAGGAGTTCCACGATCCGGCTGCCCGGAATTGTCTCCTCGAGCATCGCAAGCGACCTCCGATATCGCTCGCGCTTGATCTCGGCTTCCTCCTCCGGGAACCCGGTGAGCAGGAGGATGCGCAGCTCTCTCACCTTGGAGACCTTGTCGGCGGCATAGACCACCGGCGCGTAGCCACCGGCGCGGCGCACTCGCTCGCGAACGTCGTCCCTGCGATCCTCTTCGTCGGGGACGGAGAGGTCGTCGCTGACCAGCGCCACGAGCGCGCTCACGTCTGGGCCGAAGCGCGACTCCAGCTCCGAGCGCTCGGCGTCGGTGTCCTCGAGCACGTCGTGGAGGACCGCAGCGGCCACGACGTGGTCGGGATAGTGCGAGCGCTCCAACAGCGACGCGACCTCAAGGGGGTGAAGGACGAAGGGCGCCCCATCTGCCAGCCGGCGTTGGCCCCCGTGGCGCTCCTGGGCGAATTCGATTGCGGCCTGGGTGAGGGGCAGATCCCGGATGAAGCTCAGGCCGCCCGCGCCCTCGGGCCCCTCGGGGTCATTCATCCCGAAGCGGCGGGGTCCGATGCCCAGGTGTGCAGCGCGCGCATGCGAGACGCCTTCTTGAACTGATGTCCCTCCATCCGCCCAAGCAGGTCATCGAGCAGCTTGACCGCATCGGCGGCAAAGGGGCCCTTGTTGAGCATCACGCACTCAGCTCGCTCAGCCATCGCTGCATCGGTCATCTCCCCACGATGGCGCACGCCGTTCTTGAGGAAGTTATCCAGGACCTGGGTTGCCCAGATCACCGGCACATGGGCCGCCTCGCAAACCCAGAGAAGCTCCTCCTGGACCTCAGCCATCCTGCGGTGCCCCAGTTCGACCGCGAGATCACCTCTCGCGATCATGATCGCCAGAGGTTGCACCCCCGCGCCCTGCACGATCAGCTCCGGGAGGTTCTGGACCGCCAGCCGGGTTTCGATCTTCGCCACCAACCCGATTCGACCCTGCCCACGAGAGGCGAGCTCTGCCTGGAGCCGAATGATCTCCTCGGGGCGCTGGACGAATGAATAGCCGACGGCGTCCGCCAGGGGTGCGATCACATCGAGATCGGTCAGGTCCCTCGGTCCCAGCGGATCAATCCGAAGCTCTGTGTCGGGAAAGTTGAGGCCCTTGTCCGTTCGCAGGTGCTCGCCCTTATCGCGCGCGTCAACCACCCGGAGCAGGACCCCGTCCTCCTGCCTGTGTTCGACCACGGCGCCCAGCCGACCCTCGTTGACGAACACTCGCGCCCCGTCGCGGAGCTGATCGAGAACCTCGGGAAGCGAGCACTCGAATTGGTGCGTCCACTGCGAGCGCACCGGGGTGGGGGAGGAAGTCATCAGGATGCGCTGGCCGAGGTGAACCCTTCGCTCGTAGGGCACGGACGTCGAAGCGACCCTGGCGCGAGGTCCGACCAGGTCGAAGCAGATCCGACAAGGCCTGCCGATCTCGCGCGAAGCGCGGCGCACATGCTCGGCCATCTGCGCCCAGGCGGCGCTGTCGTCATGAGCGCAGTTGACCCGGGCGACATCCATGCCGTTCGAGAGGAGCTCTCGCACCAGCTCGTACGTATGGGCGGCCCGGGTGGGCAGCGTGACCATGATTCGGACCGCCCGATTGGACGAAGTGGGGCCGAGTAGCGCCTCGGTGTGGGTGCCGAGCAACTCATGCCCGCGGAAGAAGGCCTCAGTGTCCGGCTCGGGGCCTGGCCCGCCTTCCGACCCGAGGGCGGCGAGCGCCGCGGCCACGGCGTTCAGGTTCGGTAGGACCCGCGCCTCGCAGCGACCGAGCGAGGAGAGCCCCCAGGGCATAAGGCGTACCTGCAGGTCCCGCAGGTCGTGACGCCGCAGCGCCAGGTAGTGAGCGAGGTTCCGCGCGCTGGGTAGGAATTCGTCGCGTCGGATTCCAGGCCGCCACCTGTCGAAGATCTCGCCGCCTTCACGCAAGACCTCCCTGCGCAGCTCAATGATCTCTCGGTGGAGCCGCCGCAGCTGCGATCGCGATGAACCGTGGCGGATCGCCTTTGCGGCCGGGTCCGTCACGTGGGTCCTATCCACGGTCATCCGCGTCGGCGGCCATCCGTCCGCCCCGCATTGCTATCGCCACGCGCGCCAAGCCAGCAGCATCCATCCTTCCTCGCTCCAGCGTGTGAACGCTTTGTATTCCTCGCTGGGCCGGCCGCCGCGCAGTCGGTTCCGCATCGCGTGAAACGCAGGCGGGTTCCCTACCAGATCGTCGCGAGCACCTCGATCGGCCCGCTCGGGCAGCGGCTAGCGCTCTGTCGCGAGCTCGGCGAGGATCTCGGCGACCTCGTCCAGCGATTCGTCGGCCCGCATGGGCACCTCCGCGCCCCCTTCCGCGACACTGCCCACCGGCTCCGGGTCGAACCGGTAGCCGATCCCGAAGTGCGTGTGGATGTAGAACCAGTTCGCCGAGTGCTGCTGGAGCTTCTGGCGGAGCTTCCGCACGAAGACGTCAACCGAGCGATCGCCGTGGGCCATCGCGTACCCCCAGACCTTCTGGTAGATCTCCTCGCGCTCGATCACCTGGCCGTGCGCCTCGGCGAGCAGCTGCAGAAGCTCGAACTCGCGACGGGTCAGCCCGATGCTCTCGCCACTGACGAACGCCTGATACTGGTCCGGCCGGATCTCGAGCTCACCGGAGACCAGCGGCCCGACGTCCTCGCGCGCCGCGGCGCGCTTGCGCCGACGGACGACGGCCTCGATGCGCGCCATCACCTCCTCCGGGTGGGACGGCTTGCCGATCCAGTCGTCCGCGCCGAGCCGCAGCCCCCTGACCCGCTGGGCGACCGTCGACTGGGTAGTGCAGACGAGCACGCCGAGACCGGGAATCGCGGCGCAGACCTTCTCCAGGAACTCCCATCCCTGCGGGCCGAGCACCGAGAGGTCGACCAGCAAGGCGTTCAGCTTCATCGCCACCAGCTCCTCGACGGGCACGCTGCCGGCGAGCACGCGGTGCTCCCACCCCGCCCCGTCGAGGCGCTTGCCCAGCACGGTGAGGAAGGCGGTGTCGTTGTCTATGACCGCCAGCCGTATGCCTGCTTGGTTTGTCATCGAGGCCCTCTCTCGGACTCGCCCTACCCCCAGGGGGGTCCGCTTGATGAGACGAGCCGGATGATAGGGACGGGGACGGCGCGGGCGCCCCGTGTAGCGGGGGTTCACGGGTTTTTCACTAGCAAATCCCGCATATATGCGGTCGTTTCCCGTATCGGGATGTTCACACTGGCGGCCGGGTGCGGTGGCCAGACTCCCGCTCACTTTCGAGATTCCTCTCTCGTCAGCGCGCGCGACCCCCCCTGCCCCGGGTCGCGCGCTTTTTTGTGCCTGATTTCGCTGCTGTAATCCGACCCATGGGCCACGATCACGCTCACGGCATCGCAACCGAGGCCGACGCGCGCCGCCTCGGCGGCGCCTTCGCGCTGATCGTCGCCTTCATGCTCGCGGAGGTGGTCGCGGGGATCGTCGGCTCCTCCCTCGCCCTGCTCTCGGACGCCGGCCACATGCTCACCGACGCCGTCGCCCTCGGCCTGGCGCTGGCGGCCCTCCGGCTCGCCGAGCGGCCGCCGACCGGCAGCTACACGTACGGGATGAAGCGGGCGGAGATCCTCTCGGCCCAGGTCAACGGCGTCACCCTGCTGCTGCTCGGCGTCCTGATCGTCTACGAGGGCGTGCGCCGGCTGATCGAGCCGCCCGAGGTCGAGGGCGCGCTGGTGTTGATCGTCGCGGTCCTGGGGATCGCCGTGAACCTGGTGGCGGCGCGGCTGCTCGCCGGGGCCGAGCGGCGCAGCCTGAACGTGGAGGGCGCCTTCAGGCACGTGCTCACCGACCTCTTCGCCTTCATCGCGACCGCGATCGCCGGGGCCCTGATCCTGATCTGGGGCTTCGACCGCGCCGACGGGATCGCGTCGCTGCTGATCGCGGCGCTGATGCTCTGGGCGGCATACGGCCTGCTGCGCGACAGCGGCCGGATCTTCATGGAGGCGGCCCCCCGCGGGCTGGACCCGAAGCAGATCGGCGAGAGCCTCGCCGCCTCGGACGGCGTGGTCGAGGTGCACGACCTGCACGTCTGGGAGGTCACCTCGGGGATGCCGGCGATCTCGGCGCACATGATCGTGGGTCGCGACGTCGACTGCCACGCGGCGCGCTGGCACGCCGCCCGCCTGCTCGCCGACCGCTTCGGGGTCGAGCACTCGACCCTTCAGGTCGAGCACGAGCCCGGCGACGAGCTACTTCAGATCAGCCCTCACTAGGGCCGGTCGGCCTGTCCCGGGCCGGCCGCTCTCCCCCGGTCTGGAACCAGGCGAAGACGAAGCAGCCGAGACCGACGATCGCCGCGGCCAAGCCGTGCTTGAAGTGGATGTGGGTCGATCCGGACTCGTGCCCCGGGAAGAACGAGGGCAGCGATCCCGCGTCGGTGGTCCAGTAGACGATCGCGATCACCATGAAGATGACGCCGAGGATCACGGCGGGAATGATCAGTTGCGGTCGCTTGGTCATGGAACCTCCTCAGCTGAGCGCGAAGGCGACCGAGAGGACGGCGCCGACGACGCAGCAGTAGACGGCGAACGGTGTGAGACGGTTGGTCTCGAAGAAGCGCAGCAGGAACTTGACGGAGAGGTAGGCGGTGATCGCCGCCCCGATGGCGCCCACCAGTGCCTGGCCGCGGACGTGGTCTCCCTGCGAGCCGAGCAGCTCCGGCAGCTTGAGCACGCCGGCGGCGCCGATGATCGGGGTGGCGAGCAGGAAGGCGAAGCGGGCCGCCTCCTCGTTCGAGAGCCCGGCGACCAACCCCCCGCCCATGCTCGCCCCGGAGCGCGAAAGCCCCGGGATCAGGGCAAGGGCCTGCGCCGTGCCGACCCCAAGCGCCTCGCGGAAGCTGAGGCTCCGGGCGATGATCTCATCCGACTTGATGCTCTCCTCCGAACGGACCGGCGCGCGGCGGCGGAGCGCCTCCGCGCCGAACAGCACGAGCCCGTTGATGAACAGGAAGATCGCCGCCGTCTGGGTCGAGGCGAACAGGCTGCGCAGCGGGTGCTCCAGCAGGAGGCCGAGCAGCCCCGCCGGGATCGTTCCGATGACGATCAGCCAACCGAGCTTGGCGTAGTTGTCCTCCGGGTCGATGTAGCGGTCGCGCAGCGAGCGCCCGAGTCCCTTGACGATCCGCGCCCAGTCCTCGAGGAAGAAGAGGAGCAGCACGAGGGCAGTGGCGCAGTGCGTGGCCACAAGGAAGCTCAGGAAGTAGTCGTCGTTCTGGTGGATGTCCCAGCCGAAGACCCGCGGCAGCACCACGCTGTGCCCGAGGCTCGAGATCGGGAAGAGCTCGGAGACACCCTGGAGCAGGCCGAGGACGATTGCCTGGAAGTAGGAGATCGGATCCATGCCGGAGAGAGCTCGACCGGGGCCGAGGAGCGAGCATCCTAGGCGACTGGGCCCAGATTCCGCTTAAGGTGGTTCTTAGTCTGGCCCTTCCGTTAGATTGCCCGGGATGCGATTCGGAACGAAACGGGTCGCTGCTCGGCTTCGCCTTCGCAGCGCCCTCGCCTCAACTCGTCGTCTGCTGCCTCCACTGATCGCGCTGCTCGGACTGCTCGTGATCGCGCCCGCCGCCATGGCGGCCGATGGCGTCGGTCTGTACGGCCGCACCACCGACAAGGTGGTCACCTTCTTCGCGTTCGGGCTGATCGCGTTCTTCGCCATCCTGGTGATCGTCCTGTCCCTGATCCAGATTCGCCTCGACAATCGCAAGCAGAGGCGCACTGAGGACCTCGAGCGCCTCGGAAGCCGCTAGTCCCACGCTGCATGGGACTGGCAGGGGACGATCGCTTCGCCGTACCGCAACCGCACCCGGATGAGCGCGGGCGGTCCCCGGGTCCCGGACGAGGGCGGAGCCCGCGAAGCAGAGCTGATCCCACTGTGCCGTGAGTCGCTGGCCGAGCGGCTTGAGCGCGAGCGGATCGCCCGCGAGCGAGCGGATCGCGAGCGGCGGGCCCGGATCGAGCGCGAGCGGGCCGAGCGCGAGCGCCAGATGCGGGAGCGCCTGGAGCGCCGGCGGCGCTTGCGCCGCGAGAGGCTGCGGCGAGAGCGCGAGGCGCTGCGCCCTCGTCGCAAGCTGGAGGGGCCGCGGCCGGCCCCAGCGCCGCGGCGGCAGGCACCGGTTCGCGCCGCGCCTATCGTGAAGGTCGAGCCGGGGGTCAAGGGCCCGGTTCGCAAGAGGGCCCGCGCCAGCGAGAACCGCCGACGGCAGGCCGCGAGGCGCAGGGGGCTCCTCTGGCCGACCGCCAAGGCGGGCATCTCGGTCACCTTCGTGATGGTCGTCTGCACGGTCATCGGCTCCGCCCTCGGTCTCCCCCTCCCCGGCCTCGACATGGGCGCCGGCCACCAGTCGCTGGCGAGCAGCGCCTCGCTCTTCGGGGTCGACGCCGGCACGCCGACCGGCCTCGCCCCCGGATACGTCTTCCCGCTCCAGGGGAACTACGACTTCGGTGATCAGGACGCCCGCTTCGGCGCGTCGCGCTACGGCCACACGCACGAGGGGCAGGACATCTTCGGGAAGGTGGGGACGCCGGAGGTCGCGGTCCACGACGGCGTCGTCGTCGACCGCGGCAATCAGAACGGCCGCTACTCGGGCGGGCGGGGCAACTACCTCGCCATCTACAGCTCCGCCGACAACCACAGCTTCGTCTACATGCACATGCTGAAGCCGCCCGCGGTCCAGCTCGGCCAGCACGTCCACGCCGGGCAGGTCGTGGGGCAGCTCGGCTGCACCGGCAGCTGCGACGGGCCGCACCTCCACTTCGAGGTCCGCACAGGCAGGGCCTCGCTGCGCGCCGAGACCAAGCCGGTGGACCCGCTGCCCTTCCTGCGGCAGTGGCCACAACCGACCCCCGGTTAGGATCGCGACATGCCAGAGGTCACCTATGAGCGGCGAGGGGCCGCCGGGGTGCTCACCATCGACCGGCCCGAGCGACGCAACGCCGTCGATCCGAACACGGCCGACCAGCTGCTCGAGGGCTACCGCGAGTTCGAGGGCGACGACGACGCCAGGGTCCTGATCCTCACCGGCGCCGGTGACCAGGCCTTCTGCGCCGGAGCGGATCTGAAGTCGGTCGCCGCGGCGATCAACGACCAGGGAATCGCGGAGCAGTGGCTGAAGCCTCGCCCGCACGGGCCGCTCGGCTTCACCCGCCTCACCTCACCCAAGCCGACGATCGCGGCGATCTCCGGCTACGCGCTGGCGGGAGGGCTGGAGCTCGCCCTCTGGTGCGACCTGAGGATCGGCACGGAGACGGCCAAGCTCGGCTTCCCCGAGCGCCGCTGGGGCGTTCCCCTGATCGACGGAGGCACCCAGCGACTGCCGCGGGTCGTGGGCATGGGCCGCGCGCTGGACATGATCATCACCGGTCGGATCGTCGAGGCCGAGGAGGCGCTCGCGATGGGGCTGCTCACCGAGCTGGTGGCGCCGGGCAGTCACCTCGAGCGCGCGCTCGAGATGGCGGAGGGGCTCGCCCAGTTCCCGCAGGAGACGATGCTCGCGGATCGCCGTTCGGCGCTGGAGGGCTTCGCGCTCCCCCTCGAGGAGGGCCTCGCCCGAGAGGCCGAGATCGGCGGCGCCGTCAGCGGCGTCGGGGTGAAGGGCGCCGCCCGCTTCGCCGCCGGAGAGGGTCGCGGCGGCGCCGGCGCCGGGGTCTAGAGCCGGAACGAGGGCAGCAGCCGTTTCTCGGTCTCGCCCTTCACCTGGGCGATCACCTCGACGTGGCCCTCCAGGGGCGTGCCCCTGAGCTTGGTGGCGAGCAGGTCGTCGACCTGGAAGATCCCGGCGGAGTTGTTCATCTCGATCTCCACCTTCACCGGCCGCTCCTCCCCCGGCTCGATGCGGATCTCGTCGATCGCCGCGGCCGAGAGCGCGTGGATCCCGTACTGGCCACCCTCGACCGGGATGCGCGAGCGGCCCTCCGCCATGTCGAGGGCATCGGCCACGCGCACGACCCCGGCCTCGACCGTGTAGGGCTCGCCGCGGCGCCGGTGGCCGATGATCGCGTGCAGGATCTCCGAGATCACGACCGTCCGCTCCGGATCGTCGTAGCACTCCGCGAGCAGGGACTGCAGTCGCTGCTCGACCATGAAGAGGCTGTACGCCTCGTGCTCGGCCCGGTGGATCGACATGCCGACGTCGTGCAGGAGGGCGCCGCCCGCGACCACGACCTCGGCGTCCCGGACGCGCATCCCGTGGTCGGAGACCATCGCGGGCTCGATCCCCCCCTTGACCAGCAGGCGGAGCAGGCGCAGCGAGATGTTGAGGACGACCTGGACGTGCACCCAGGAGTGGTCGGACATGCCCAGGCGCTCCGAGGTGATCTGCGCCATGTACCACCAGGTCCGCACGCGCTCGTCCGCGTTGACCGCCTCGAGGAAGCGCTCGAGCCGACGGTTGCCGCGGGTCGGCGCGTGCACCTGCGCCTTCGCCACCGCCTCGCCGATCGAACCGGCGCGCACATCGGGGCCCTGTGCTTCCATCTGCTTGATCTTCTCAGCGGACGACTTGGGGGTTGTCATGACTGGACGTCGACTACGCGGTATTGGGCTATTTGCGGGGTTTCCGACCGCCGATGGGGTTACCGTGATCTCGCTTCGGCTTGAGGAACTCGGATGACAGTCTGTTCGAACACAGGCATATCCGTTCCTGAGTGCTCGTGCCGAGCCTGTCTCGAGGCTCAGATCGAGCGCCACATGCCGTCGTTGCTCGACGTCGAGGCGACGAGCGTGGCGCCCACGGTCGAGATGGCCGCAATCACGCGCATCCCGCGCGTCAGGTTCAGCCGGCTGCGCCGTCTGCGCCGCGCCGCAGTAGACTCGCACGCTCGGCGACTCAAGCCTCCGTCGGCGCCTCGGCAACCCTGGCTCCGAGCACTCCCGCGCTGGCGACGACGACCAGCCCGATGCCGATCACGTCGGACGTCGGCAGGCCCTGTCCCAGCGCGATCAGACCGATCAGCGCCGCGACCGCCGGCTCCAGGCTCATCAGGACCCCGAAGGTGCCGACCGCGATCCGCCGGAGCGCCTCGAGCTCAAGCGAGTAGGGGATCACCGAGCTGAGCAGGCCGATGACGGCGCCGACAGCCGCCGCTCTGGGGTCGAGCAGGTCACCGCCGGCCGCCAGCGTCCCCGGGACGACCATGAGCACGGCGGCGAACCCCATCGCCAGCGCGAGTCCCCTGCCCCCGGGAAAGGCCCGGCCGATCCGGGAGCTGAGCAGGATGTACGCGGCCCAGAAGGCGCCGGCGAGGAGGGCGAATCCGATCCCCGCCGCGCTGGCCGATCCCGACGGCCTGGTGAGCAGCAGAACGCCGGCGGCCGCGCAGGCGACCCAGACCAGGTCGAGCGCGCGCCGCGAGCCGAGCAGCCCGACCAGCAGCGGTCCGACGAACTCGAAGGTGACCGCAATCCCCAGCGGAATCCTGTCGAGCGCTTCGTAGAAGCAGAGGTTCATCCCCGCCAGCGCCACGCCGAAGGCGCCGGCGAGAACGAGGCCCTGCCGCCCCGCCTCCAGCGGAGCGGGCCGCCAGATCGCGAGCAGCAGGACCGCGGCGAACAGCAGCCTGTAGAGGACCGCGCCCGCCGGTCCGACCTGGTCGAACAGGGTCGTCGCCGCGGCCGCTCCGAGCTGGACGGAGGCGACGGCACCGATCACCATCGCCGGCGCGGCGGCCGTGCCGCGGCCGGCTGTCGCGGCCGGTGAGCTAATCGCCCATCACCTTGATCACCAGCCTCTTGGACCGGCGCCCGTCGAACTCGCAGTAGAAGACCGCCTGCCACGGGCCGAGGTCGAGCCTCCCCTCGGTGATCGGCAGGATCACCTGGTGATGCACCAGCAGGTTCTTGAGGTGCGCGTCGCCGTTGTCCTCCCCGCCGCGATGGTGGCGGTAATCGCCCGGGTCCGGGAGCAGCTCGCGGGCGACGTCGTTGGCGGGCTCCTTCCAGCTCGGCGGCGCCACCTTGTCGAGCCACTCCAGCGTGTCCTCGTGGAGGCCCGGCTCGTCGTCGTTTACCCAGACCGCGGCGGTGATGTGCATCGCGGAGACGAGCACCATCCCCTCCGCCACGCCCGCGGCGTCGACTGCGCTCTGCACGTTCTCGGTGATGCGGACGAACTCCCGCCGGCCCTCCGTGTTGAACGTCATGTACTCGGTGTGTGACTTCAAGTGCGTCCCTCCTTTCGACCGAGCCGCCTCCGGACGCGAAGCGGAGGAGGCGGCGATTGATGGATGATGCCCGGATGGCGGGTCTGCTCTCCCTGGAGCGCCGAGAGGACGTCGCGATGGTCACGCTGCAGCGCCCCGAGAAGCGGAACGCCCTCTCGATCGACCTGCGGGTGGAGCTCGCCGAGGCCTTCGCGGCGCTCGGCGACGATCCCGGCGTCGGCGCCGTGGTTCTGACCGGGGCGCCGCCGGCCTTCTGCTCGGGCATGGACACCACCCAGTTCGGCGGCGACCGCGCCCATCGCGAGCGGCTCGTCGAGACGAGCATCAGCTGCTTCCGGGCGGTGGCGAGCTGCGCCCGGCCGGTCGTGGCCGCGGTCAACGGCGCGGCCCTCGCCGGCGGCTTCGCGCTCGCCCTGCTCTGCGACCTGAGGCTCGCGGCCGAGTCGGCGAGCTTCGGCTTTCCGGAGCTGCCCCGGGGCATCCCGCCGAGCTACGCGGCGGCGCGGGCGGCGCTGCCGGCAGCCGTCGCGGCCGAGCTGACGCTGACCGGCAGGCTGCTGGATGCGGACGGGGCGCTGCGGGCGGGGATCGTGGGCGCTGTGTATCCCGAGGACGAGCTGATGCCGCGCGCGATCGAGCTTGCCGGGCGGATCGCCTCCGGTCCCCGCGAGGCGATCGCCGAGACGAAGCGGCGCATCCTGCTCGATCGCGACCGCACGATCGGCCCGCTCTTCGACGAGGAGGAGCGACTGCTTCGGGAGGCTCTGCTGCGGGACCGCCCTGACGATGCGGCGTAGTTTCCTTCGCGATCCGGAGTTGAGGAGTTCGAGGCGCACGCTGTAAGACTTGGTCGCCAATGGAGGGGCTCCGCCTGATCCGGCACTCGTTCCCGGACCAGCCCGAACTCAGCACGGCGATCTCCCGCACGATTCTGCGCCGCGTCGCGGCCGGGGAGCTGCCGCCGACGATCCGCATCCACCGCCCCGGGAACGAGGTCGCCTTCGGCCGCCAGGACCTGGCGAGCCCGGGCTATGAGGCCGCCGCCGAGGCGGCGCGGGCCGCCGGCTTCGCCGCCGTCGAGCGGCTCGCCGGTGGCCGCGCAGCCGTCTTCCACAGCGGCACGATCGCATTCGCCCGGTCCTATGCCGATCCGCGGCCTCCGAAGCGCACCTATGCCCGCTTCGAGGAGATGGCCGGCCTGATCGCCGACGCGCTCAGTGGGCTCGGCGTAGACGCGCGGGTCGGCGAGGTGCCGGGCGAGTACTGCCCGGGCGCCT
Source organism: uncultured Solirubrobacterales bacterium (assembly GCA_963833375.1). Classification (GTDB taxonomy): domain Bacteria; phylum Actinomycetota; class Thermoleophilia; order Solirubrobacterales; family 70-9; genus DASUPK01. The sequence goes on along the minus strand of CAWHXR010000007.1, from coordinate 272,532 downwards.
ACAGCGTCAACGCTCGCGGGGCCACCAAGCTGGCGGGCATCGGGCAGCGGATGATCCGCGGCGCCGCGCACATGGGCGGCGTCGTGGTCGCCTCGGGCGGCCGCGAGATCGCCCGGGTCCTCGAGCCGGTCTACGCGGCGCTCGAGCTCGAGTGGGACCCGGCGACCTCCGGGAGCGTCTCCGAGGAGCTGGGCCGTGAGGCCGATCCCGGCGAGCTGGAGGAGGCCTTGATCGCCGAGCTCGGCAGGCGCTACGAGCTCGTCGACTCGGAGCTCGACCAGGAGACGATGCGACTCGCCTCGGAGCTGCTGGAGGCCGAGGGGGCTACGCCCTCAGCGGGGTCTCGGCCAGATTCTTCCTGAGCTCCTCGACCGAGGTGAAGACGTCACGCGCCCCGGCGCCGCGGAGCTCCTGCTCCGAGAACCCGCCGGTGAGGACCGCCAGGGTCTCCACGCCGGCCCGCTTGGCCGCCTCGACGTCCCAGACGGTGTCGCCGATCAGCATCGCGTCGCCCTCGGTACCGGCCTTCTTCAGGGCCGCCTTGATCAGGTCCGGCTCGGGCTTGGTCTGCTCGACGTCCGCCGAGGTCGTCCATGAGTCGACGATCTCGCGCGCATCGAGCAGGTCGAGGTAGTGCTCAACCTCCCAGTCATTCGCGGAGCTGGCCAGCACGACGATGTTGTCGCGCTCGCGCAGCTCCTCGATCAGCTCGCGGGACCCCTCCATCGCCTGGACCTCTTCGATCAGCTCCTTGTAGGCCTCGGACTCTGTCTCGCGGATGTCGTCCCCGAGCCTCTCCTCGACGTCTTCGCCAGCGACCGCGGCGATCAGCTGGTCGCCGCCCATGCCGATGTGGCGGTGGATGCGCCAGATCGGCACCGTGACGCCGTGGCGGCGGAAGGCGCGGAACCAGGCGATCGCGTGGTGGTAGTTCGTGTCGACGAGCGTGCCGTCGACGTCGAGGATGGCGATGGTGGGCATCGGGGTAGACCTACCCCCGTGGGTGAGAATTATCCGCCTGCGGCGGCTACGAGCCCGAGCCCTCCTGGCCCCGTCTCCGGCTCCTAGAGCAGCTTCTCCTCGCCGCCCTTGTAGACGATCTGCAGGAAGTCGCTGATCCTCACCGCGGCGAAGATCGAGCAGATGAACCGGGTCGTGCGGGGGATGACGGTGAGTCCCGCGAGCAGCGCCGTCGCGGACCTCGGGGGCCTCTGCGGGAACGGGTCCTTCCGCCGGGCGGCCCCGAAACTCCGCCCACGCGGGGCGGGTGGCAGACTGCGGGCCCGTGAAGCTGCTCGCCTTCAGCGACCTGCACCGCGACCTCGATCAGGCCGGAACGCTGGTGGAGCGCTCGGCCGACGCCGACGTGGTGATCGCGGCCGGCGATTTCGCCTCGGTCCATGAGGGTCTCGACGAGATGATCGGCGCCCTCAGGGGGATCTCGAAGCCGACGATCCTGGTGCCGGGCAACAACGAGACCGAGGACGCGCTGCGGACCGCCTGCGAGGGCTGGGAGGCCGCCACCGTGCTCCACGGGCAGGGGACCGAGATCGACGGGACCAGCTTCTACGGGCTGGGCGCGGGCATCCCGATCACCCCCTGGGACTGGAGCTTCGATCTCGACGAGGACCAGGCGCGCGAGCGCCTCGCAGGCTGTCCCGAGGGAGCTGTACTGGTCGTGCACTCGCCGCCCAAGGGCCACTGCGACCAGTCGAGCGCCGGCGACCACCTGGGCAGCGAGGCGATCCTCGCGGCGATCGAGGAGAAACTGCCCCCGCTCGCGGTCTGCGGCCACATCCACGAGTCCTGGGGCGCGGAGAGCGAGATCGGGCCGACGCGGGTGATCAACCTCGGCCCGAGCGGGACGGCACTAGAGTTGCCCTCGTGAACGACTGGGACGAACCGCCCCGCAGCCGCGATGAGTGGCGTGTCGAGGTCGCCCTCGACAGGGAGCAGCACCTCGATTCGCTGACCGACAGGCTCCACGAGCTCCAGCTCGACAACGAGGCGCGCAGCCGGCTCGGCGGGAGCGTGATCGTGACGCGGGACGGCCGCTTCCTCTTCATCTACGCCTGGCACGAGGATTCGGCCCGGGAGGCCGAGCGCGTCGTGCGGAACCTGATGGAGGACGACAAGCTGGTCGGACAGGTCCGGGTGACGCGCTGGCACCCGGTGGCCGAGGAGTGGAAGCTCGCCGAGGAGCCGCTCCCCGAGGACGAGGCCGCGCTCGCGGAGGAGATGCGCGAGCACGAGCAGGAGGGATCGCGCAAGACCAAGCGCTACGGCGAGTACCCGTGGGAGGTCGTCATCGACGTCCCCAACATCAGGGAGACCTTCCCGCTCGCCAAGAAGCTCCGCGAGGAGGACCTGCCGGTCAAGCGTCACTTCCGCTATCTGCTGGTCGGCGCCCCGACCGAGGAGAGCGCCATCGAGCTGGGCAAGCGTCTCGAGGGGGAGGTACCGGAGGGCAGCCACGTCGGGATCCGTGGCAACCCCGAGGACATGCCCCTTCCCGCATTTGTGAACCTGAGCGCCCTCAAGCCGGGGTTCCTGCGAGACCTCGGGCTCTAGAGGCTTCGCCTTTCTCCCTTCCCCACGGCGCTGCTCGGCGAGTACTTCGAGAACCCGCTCTCGATCGCGATCTACGCTGCGAACGTGGGCGCCGTCAGCGCCATGGAGGTGGTCCTCTTCAGGCACGCGTACCGGAACGGCCTGCTGCGAAGGCAGCCGCCCCAGGACGTCTACCGGTTCGGGGTCCTGATGTCGCTCTCGCCGGTGATCTTCTTCGTCGCCTCGATCCCGTTCGCGTTCATCTCCACCACGCTCGCGGTCGTGATCTGGTTCCTCGGCATCCCGCTCGGCGTGCTGGCCGACCGCTGGAAGCCGGAGGGGGCCGACGAGCTGCTGTTCGGCTAGACACGGGCCCGCTGAGATCGCCGACGCTGGCACCTTTTCGCCGCGGGCTATCGTCAATCGCGATGAGTGAGAACGGCTCGATAGACCCGAGCGCCGCGATGGGCGCCGTGCGCCTGGCGGTCGCCGACCTCGACGGGGTGCGCGACTTCTACCGGGACGCGATCGGCCTCACCGAGCTCGAGCCGGCCGACGGGATCGTCCGGCTTGGGACGGACGGCTCCCGGGAGGCCCTGGTGGAGCTGGTCGGCGAGCCCGACGCTCCCCCCGTCCCCGCGGGACGAGCGGCCTCTTCCATCTCGCCATCCTCGTCCCCAGCCGGGCGGACCTGGCGCGGGCGCTGCAGCGCGTCGCCGAGGCCGGCTGGCGGCTGAGCGGGGCGTCCGACCACCTGGTCAGCGAGGCCCTCTACCTCAGCGATCCGGAGGGAAACGGGATCGAGCTCTACCGCGACCGGCCGCGCGAGGAGTGGCCCGTCCGCGACGGGGTCCTGCAGATGGACACGCTGCCGCTCGACCTCGACGGCGTGCTGGGCGAGCTGCGCCGCGAGGACGCGAACGAGGCGATGCCCGTCGGCACCCGGATCGGACACGTCCATCTCAACGTCGGCGACCTGACCGCGGCCGAGGCCTTCTACTCCGGCGCGCTGGGCTTCGAGGTCACCGTGCGCGGCTACCCCGGAGCGCTCTTCGTCTCAGCGGGCGGCTATCACCATCACCTCGGGCTCAACACCTGGGCCGGGGAGGGCGCCCCGCCCCCGCCCGCCGGCAGCCGTGGGCTGCGCCAGTTCGAGATCAGGCTCTCCGGCCCCGACCACCTCGCCGCGGAGGAGGACCGTCTGCGCGAGGCGGGCTTCGAGCCGGTTCGCGAGGACGGCAGGGTGCGCGTCGCCGACCCCGCCGGTAACGGAGTGGTCCTCGTCGCGTCCGGCTAGTCCGACGGCATCGCGGTCCGCTGAGGACGAACCCCTCGCTCGGCATCGGCGTCTCGGCCAGCGCGTCCCTCCCTTTCCCTAGGACTCCCGCCGCTCAACGACCAGCGCCGCCCCCGCGGCCCCGAGCAGGATCACGGAGGCAATCGGCCAGCCGGGCGAGCCGTCGCCGCTGAACAGCAGGACGAGGTTCAGGGCGATCCCGATCGTCATCAGGGTGAGGGCCAGGTTCAGGCGTGTGCGTCGGGACACTTCGACTCCCGTCGTAGGGTCGTCGGTCGCGGGCAGCCTAACCGCCCCCGACCTCGTGTCGAACCGCGTATTGCGATCTTTATACGTGCGGACAATGCCCCGATCCTGCCTGGGGCTCTAATCTCCGCCCTCGTTTCGTGTGATCAACCTCGGCGCGCCCGCAGGCGCGCTGTGCCTGCGAGGAGGCTGCCCCGACGATGTTGAAGACGACCCGCGCCCAGAACGTTGCATCCGCCACCTGGAGCCCGAACGGAGAGGCTCTCGGAACCGTCGACCTGACGAAGGCCGACAACAACCCGTTCGGTGTCAACGTCTTCTCGCCGGCGGTCCAGAAGGACGTCCTGCCCAATGACGTCTACGAGAAGCTGCAGGCGACGCTCGAGCACGGCGACGCCCTCGACATCTCGCTGGCCGACGCGGTCGCCGACGCGATGAAGGAGTGGGCGCTCGAGCGCGGCGCGACCCACTTCACGCACGTTTTCCAGCCGCTCACCGGCCTGACTGCGGAGAAGCACGACTCATTCTTCGAGCCCAACCGCGAGGGCAAGTGGCTCGCCAAGTTCTCCGGCAAGGAGCTGATCCAGGGCGAGCCGGACGCCTCCTCCTTCCCCACCGGCGGCATCCGCGAGACGTTCGAGGCCCGCGGTTACACCGCCTGGGACCCGACCAGCCCCGCCTTCATCCTCGAGAACCCGAACGGCGCGCTGCTCTGCATCCCGACGGCGTTCGTCTCCTGGACCGGCGAGGCGCTGGACGCCAAGACGCCGCTGCTGCGCTCGATGGACGCCCTCTCCAAGTCGGCGATCCGGGCGCTCAAGCTCCTTGGTCATGAGGACCCCCAGCGGGTCTTCACCACGGTCGGTCCCGAGCAGGAGTACTTCCTGATCGACGAGAACTACTTCTTCGCCCGCCCCGACCTGGTGATCACCGGCCGGACGATGTTCGGGGCCAAGCCTGCCAAGGGCCACGAGCTGGACGACCACTACTTCGGCGTGATCCCCGAGCGCGTCCTCGCCTGCATCATGGACTTCGAGAACGAGCTCGCCAAGCTCGGCGTGCCGATCAAGACCCGCCACAACGAGGTGGCGCCCGCCCAGCACGAGATCGCCCCGGTGTTCGAGAACTCGAACGTCGGCTCCGACCACCAGCAGCTGACCATGCAGGTAATGCAGCGGGTCGCCCGCAAGTACGGCCTCGTCTGCCTGCTGCACGAGAAGCCGTTCGCTGGCGTGAACGGCTCGGGCAAGCACAACAACTGGTCGATGGGCACGGACACCGGCTCCAACCTGCTGGATCCAGGCGACACCCCCGCGGACAACATCAGCTTCCTGTTCTTCTGCGCGGCCGTGATCCAGGCGGTCAACAAGCACCAGGGCCTGCTGCGAGCCTCGGTGGCCGGGATTGGCCAGGACCACCGCCTGGGCGCCAACGAGGCGCCGCCGGCGATCATCTCGATCTTCCTTGGCGCGGAGCTGACGAAGGTCTTCGAGGCGATCTCCTCGGGCTCGGGCGACCCGCACACCCCCGGCTCCTTCCTCGAGCTAGGGGCGGAGGTGCTGCCGCCGTTGCCGATGCACGGCGGCGACCGCAACCGGACCTCGCCCTTCGCCTTCACCGGCAACAAGTTCGAGTTCCGCGCCGTCGGGTCGAGCCAGTCGCTGGCCTTCCCGAACACGGTCCTCAACACGATCGTCGCCGAGGCGATCGACGAGCTCGCCGACAAGCTCGAGGCGAAGGGCACCGACGATCTGCCGGCCGCCGTCAGCGCGGTGGTCAAGGAGGCCTACGAGGCCAACAAGCCGATCTGCTTCGACGGCGACAACTATGACGAGGCATGGCACAAGGAGGCCGAGGAGGAGCGCGGCCTGAAGAACCTGCGCACCACCCCGGATTGTCTGCCCGAGGTGCTCGCCGAGCCCAGCGTCGAGATGATGGGCAAGTACAACGTGCTCAACAAGCGCGAGCTCGAGTCCCGCTACGAGGTCTGGCTGGAGCAGTACATCATCCGCGCCAACATCGAGGCCGAGACCGCGGACTCGATCGCCCGGACCATGATCCTGCCGGCCGCCCTCCGCTACCTGGCGCTGGGCGACGACGCCGGGATCGGTGCGGTGACCGAGGAGGCCACTCCGCTGGTCGACGAGCTGGTCGCCGCGATCAAGGAGCTCGACGAGGCGAACCAGTACCCGACGGGCGTCGAGGGCATGGACCTGGCGGTCTATGCCCGCGACAAGCAGCTCGCCGCGATGGAGCGCGTCCGCGAGGCCTCGGACAAGCTGGAGAAGGTCGTCCCCGACGATCTCTGGCCGCTGCCGAAGTACGCGGAGATGCTCTTCATCCGCTAGATGCGAGGGTGTTCCGAGGCGTAGCCGAGGAGCAACCCGTCTGATCAGGCCTCGCGTCCACATCCGCCCCGCGGAGCTCGGCGACCACGGCTGGGTGCTGGAGCGTCACGCCCACCTCTATCCGCCGGAGGAGGGCTGGGGCGAGCCGTTCGTCGGACTGGTGGCGGGGGTGATCGCCGAGTTCCTCGACGATCGTGATCGGGAGCGCGAGCGGGGCTGGATCGCGGAGCTGGACGGCGAGCGCGCGGGCTCCGTCTACTGCACGATGGACTCGGATCGCCTCGCGAGACTGCGCCTCCTCTTCGTCGAGTCGTGGGCCCGCGGCCACGGCATCGGCGGCGCCCTGGTCGAGCGGTGCATCGCCTTCGCCCGGGAGGCGGGCTACGAGCGGATCACGCTCTGGACCAACAGCTCGCTCGAGAGCGCCCGGCGGATCTACAACGCCGCCGGCTTCCGGCTGACCGCCGAGGAGACGAGCCCCGTCTTCCCGGAGGGGACCCTCGCCCAGGAATACATCCTGGACCTCTGAGGCTCACTCACGGATCAGCGACCGGCCGAGCAAGCCTGAAATAGGCTGCTGCCATCGACTTCCTGGTCAAGCGAGACGATCTGCACGAGACGCGCTTCGAGGAGAGCCAGGCGCCCGAGCTCGAGGAGGGTCAGGTCCTCCTCGGCGTGGACACCTTCGGGCTCACCACCAACAACATCACCTACGCGGTGATGGGCGACGCGATGAGCTACTGGGAGTTCTTCCCCGCCGAGAACGGCTGGGCACGGGTGCCGGTCTGGGGCTTCGCCGACGTGGTCGCAACCAAGGCCGATGGCGTCCCCGAGGGGACGAGGATCTTCGGCTACCTGCCGCCGGGCGACCACCTCGTGGTCGAGCCGAACCGGGCCAGCCCGCTCGACTTCGTCGATTCCAGCCCTCACCGCGCCGAGCTGCCCGCCGCATACAACCGCTACATCCGGGTGGCTGGCCTGCCCTTCTACGAGGAGCGATACGAGGACCAGCAGATGCTGCTCTGGCCGCTGTACTTCACCTCGTTCCTGATCGACGACTTCCTCGACGACACCCCCGGACGCGGAGCGGATCAGGCGGGGTCGGCGAGGTTCTTCGGCGCGAGTGTGGCGGTCCTCTCGAGCGCCTCCAGCCGCACCTCCTCCGCCCTCGCCTATCTGCTCTCGAAGCGCGACGGGATCGAGGTGATCGGCCTGACCTCGCCGCGGAACGTCGAGTTCACCGAGTCGCTGGGTGTCTACGACCGTGTCGTTCCCTATGAGGAGCTCGACTCGCTCGAGCGAGACCCCGCGGTCTACGTCGACATGTCCGGCGACGCCAAGGTCCGAAGCGCGGTCCACGGCCACTGGGCCGACGAGCTCAAGCACAGCGCGGCGGTCGGCATTACCCACCGCGAGGGCCTCGGCGGCGGCTCTGACCTGGCCGGGCCGCAGCCCGTCTTCTTCTTCGCCCCTGACCGGCTGCGAAAGCGCACCAAGGACTGGGGCGCGGAGGGCGTCAACGAGCGCCTCGCCGAGACCTGGGCGCCCTACGTCGAGTGGACTCGGGAGTGGCTGCGGGTCGAGCACGGCTCCGGACCCGAGGACATCGAGCGGGTCTACCTCGAGCTGCTCGACGGCAAGTCAGACCCGGCGGTCGGGCACGTACTCTCGCCCTAGTGCGTGCCTTCACAGCCCTTGTTCTGGCCGTCGCCCTCACCGGCTGCGGCTCCTCGTCCGGCGGGGAGCGTGCAGCCTCGACCCCGCCGCCCCCCGCCGCTGCCGCGCCACCCGTGCCTCGCCTGACCCCGGCGTGCTCGCCCCGGGCGCGGGCGAGCCTCGCGCGGCTCGCTTCGCGACCGGCCGGCTCGGTGGAGGCGTCGGCCTTCACCGCGTCGAACGGCGCGGAGAGCTGCCGCCTCCGGGCCGGGCTGACCGCGATCGTCCGGCTCGACAGCGCTCCCCAGCCCTACACGCGCATGGAGCGCGAGGTCGTTGAGTTCGGTCAGAACGTCGACTGGACGCGCGTCCCCGCGGGTGCGTATCCGCGCACCATTGCGCACCTCGGGCTCGACGCCGACTGGTTCCCGCTCCAGAGCCGGCTGCTGACCACCGACGGGGTCCGGCTGGTCACGGTCAAGATGCGAGCGCCGTCCGCCCTCCCCTCGGCCCGCAGGGAGATGGCGGTCGGGTTGGCGCGGGTCTACCTGGGGCCACTGCGCCGGCCACCCGGCTACTAGACCTCGAGGCGCTGCTCCTCCAGGTCGAGCTCGCGCTCGACGCGGCGCATCACATCGGCGCTGATCGTGCGCTCGTTGCGAAGCTGAACCAGAGCCCGCCGCTGCGCCGCGTAGATCTCGTGCATCAGCCGCTGGTAGGCGAGGGAGCCCTGCTCGATCCCATCCTCGTCATCGATCTTCCCGGCCCGGACCTTGAAGCGGCGCTGGCGGAAGCGGTAGACGTTGCGGACTCGCTCGATGGTCCCGTCGCGGGTCCAGTCCTCGCCCTCGAGCTCGTCGACGCGGTCGAGCGCCGCACGCGCGATCACCAGCCGCGCCTTGAGCTCCTCCCCCTCCTCCTCGGAGCCATCCTCGGTGACCCCGAGGCGCCGGATCAGCCACGGCAGGGTCAGGCCCTGCCCCACCACCGTCACCAGGATCAGCGAGAAGGTGATGAACTGGATCAGGTCGCGGCCCGGCAGCGGATCGCCGGCATTCGTCTCCAGCGGCAGGGCGAGGGCCGCGGCGAGGGAGACGGCGCCGCGCATCCCCGACCAGGAGCCGATCACCCGCACGCGCCAGCTGGAGCGCCTGGCGCGCTGCGAGGGCCGCCGGTCGAGGGTCCTGATGACCGCGGCCATCGAATTCATCCAGATGAACCGCGTCGCGATCACCGCCCCGCAGATCGCGGCCGCGTAGCCGACCACCTCCCCCGCCGGCCTGCCACTGAGGCCGTCGACGATCACCGGCAGCTGCAGGCCGATCAAGATGAAGAGAGTCGCGTTGAGGAGGAACGTGAGAATCGACCAGAGCGCAAAGCCCTGCATCCGGCTCTCGGGCGAGGCAATCTCCGGAGCACGGAAGCCGAGGTAGAGGCCGCAGGCGACGACGGCGAGCACGCCGGAGAAGCCGAGCTGGTCCGCGGGGATGAACGCCCCGTACGCGCTGAACAGCGAGATGGTCAGCTCGGTGTTGACGTCGGTCACCCGCCGCCGGACCTCGGCGATCACCCACCCGACCGCCAGCCCGATCGCGACGCCGCCGGCAACGTCCCCGAAGAAGGTGAGCACCGTGTGCCCCGCGGAGACGCTCTCCCCGATCGCCACCGCGACGGCGACCTTGTAGGAGACGAGGGCGGTGGCGTCGTTGATCAGGCTCTCTCCCTCGAGGACGTTGATCATCCGCCGCGGCGCGCCGACCCGGCGCATGATCGCCGTGGCGGCGGCAGGATCGGTCGGCGAGACGATCGCGCCGAGCGCGAAGGCCATCGCCCAGGGCAGGTCGATCAGCTCGTGCGCGATCACCCCCACGACGGCGGCCGTTGCCAGGGTCATCCCGATCGCATTGAGGGCGATCACCCGTGCGTCCGCGCGCAGGCTGCGCAGGTCCGCGAAGAAGGCCGAGGCATAGAGCAGCGGCGGCAGGAAGACGAGCAGGACCAGGTCCGGGTTGAGGCGGATGTTGGGGATCCCCGGGATCAGGCCGAGCACCAGCCCCCCGATCACAAGCGGGATCGGGTACGGCAGATCGAGGCGGTTGGCGAGCGCGTTCAGGCCGGCGGCCGAGACGAAGAGGGCGGCGAGCAGGATCTGGACGTCTCCCACGCCCCAATTCTTGCGGGCGCGCGGGAGCGGCGAGGAATCCGCGGGGGCCACCGGCTACGCTGCCCGCGCGAGGCGGTGCATCCGCCTCACCGTGATCCTCTCGGCGATCGGCCTGCTCGCCACCGGTGTGGTGGTCGGTCACGTGATCGCGCAGTCCGGCGGCTCGGCCGTAACCCGCACCCCGCTCGCCCAGAGCACCAAGGTGAAGGGCGCCTCCGGGCGCACCCTTGGCCTCTCCCGCGTGACGATCCCGGCCGGCGGCGCGATCGCCCTCCACCACCACGAGGGGACCCAGGTCGCCTACGTGCAGGCCGGGGTCCTCGCCTACACGGTCCAGTCCGGCTCGGTGACCGTGATGACCGGCCCCGCCGGCAACGCGAGGATCGTCGGCAGGATCACCGCGGGGACGACCGGCAGGATCGCGGCCGGCCAATGGATCGTCGAGCAGCCCTCGACCATCCACCGCGCCGCCAACAAAGGCAAGACGAAGGTCGTGATCTACCTGTCGACGCTGCTCAAGACCGGCGCGCCGCCCTCGACGCCGAACGGCTGAGCCCGCCGCCCCGCCTCAGATCCCGGCCTTCGCAGCGCCGTGCTCCTCCCGCAGGAGCCGACGGAGGATCTTGCCCGAGGGCGACTTCGGGATCTCGTCGACGAACTCGACCTCGCGGATCCGCTTGTAGGGCGCCACGCGCTCGGCGATGTAGGCCATCAGCTCCTCCGCGTCGAGGCCGTCGTCGCAGACCACGCAGGCCTTGGGCGCCTCGCCCCCATCGTCCATCGGCACACCGATCACCGCCGCGTCCTTCACCTTCGGATGTGAGACCAGCACGGCCTCGAGCTCGGCCGGCGGCACCTGGTAGCCCTTGTACTTGATCAGCTCCTTGAGCCGATCGACGATGAAGAAGTAGCCGTCGGAGTTGACCCGGCCGATGTCCCCGGTGCGCAGCCAGCCGTCGCCGACCAGCGTCTCATCGGTCGCCTGCCGGTTGTTGAGGTAGCCCTTCATCACCTGGGGGCCGCGGATCCAGATCTCGCCCTCCCGCCCCTCGCCGACGTCCTCGCCGGTCTCAGGGTCGACGAGGCGGCACTCCGTGTTCGGGATCAGCGGGCCGATGCTCCCCGGCGGAATCTCCGCAGCCTTGGCGAGCGAGCTCTTGTGGCTCACCGGGCTGAGCTCGGTCATCCCGTAGCCCTGGCGGATCCGGGCGCCGATCCGGTGCTCCGCGCGCTGGGCGAGCTCCGCGTCGAGCGGCGCGGCGCCCGAGATCACCATCTTCAGATGGGAGGTGTCGCGATCCTCGATCTCGGGGGCGGTGGCGAAGGCGAGGACGACGGGCGGGGCGATGTGGAGCCAGGTCACCTGATGCTTTTCGAGGATTTCCAGCAGCCCCGCGAGGTCGAAGCGCTGCATGGTGACGATCGTCGATCCCTTGGCGAGGCCCATGTTGAGGACGACGGTCTGGCCGTAGATGTGGAAGAAGGGGAGCAGGCCGACCAACGTGTCCTCCGCGGTGAGCGGCATCGAGTTCCAGGCCTGCTCGATGTTCGCGACCAGGTTGCGGTTGGTCAGCATCACACCCTTCATCAGGCCGGTGGTGCCGCTCGAGTACGGGAGAACGGCCAGGTCCTCCGGATCGATCTCGATTTCCTCCGGTCTCGCGCCCCGCTCGGCCTCGCCCACCGTCTCCACGCGGGTCGTCGATGGCGAGCTTGGCGCCGGAGTCCTCCTGCTGCCGCTGCATCTCCTCAGCGGTGAGGAGCGGGTTCATTGGCGTGACGACGCCGCCGGCGCGCAGGATCGCGTAGTAGACGATCGCCCACTCGGCGCTGTTCGGGCCTACCAGCGCCACCACGTCTCCCTTGCCGATCCCCTGGGCCTGGAGCGCGGCTGCGACCGCGTCCACCTTCGCGGCAAGCTCGGCGTAGGTGGTCGTCTCGCCGGAGTCGCTGTCGATGATCGCCGGATGGTCGCCGCGCGCGGCCGCTCCGCCCATCGCGTACTCGCTCAGGGTCACATCCGGGATCTCGATGTCGGGCTGCGGGCTGCGGTAGATCAACCTCTCACTCCTCGCGCACAAGTATCGGCGATTCTGAGAACATCGCCGCCAATGGCAGTTGTCGTCGCCTACGAGTCGATGTACGGCAACACCCGTCAGATCGCCGAGTCGATCGCTGAGGGGCTCGGCGGGGAAGCTGAGGTCGTCTCCGTCAACGCCGGCGACGAGAGCACGGCCGACGAAGCCGACGTCCTGGTCGTCGGCGGCCCGACCCACATGCACGGCCTCGCGACCTCGATGAGCCGCAAGGCCGCGGCCGACGCCGCCAATGAGGAGGAGGACGTCGAGCTCGAGCCGGGGGCCGCCGACGGGCCCGGGCTGCGCCAGTGGCTCGGCCAGCGGCAGGGCGACGGCAAGCGCGCGGCCGCCTTCGATACGCGGCTCGACAAGTCCCCGATCATCACCGGCATGGCCGCCCGCGGGATCGCGAAGCGCCTGCACCGCCGCGGCTACGAGCTGGTCACCGACCCGGAGAGCTTCCTGGTCGAGGACTCCGAGGGCCCGCTCGCGGATGGAGAACTGGAGCGGGCGAAGGCCTGGGGCGCGTCTCTCGCCGAGAAGCTCCGCTAGCCGGGCGAACGCCTACAGGTCCCAGCCGAAGTAGACCTCGACCCGGGCGATCCGGTCGCCGTCGAAGGTGAAGACCTCCGTGTTGCGGCCCCGGCGGCCCTTCGACGTCTCGCTCTCGTAGGTGACGACCACCTCGTCGCCCGACTCGATCATGCGGACGATCTCGAACTCGTTCCCCCGCCCCGCGCCGGGCCAGCAGCGCTCGAAGTAGCCCGCGCGGTCGAGCATCGGATCCGGGGGCGCGGAGAAGGTGAAGTCGTCGCTCAGGGCCTCCTCGAAGGCGCTCCTGTCCCCGGCCGCAAACGCAGCGTAGGAGTCGCGCACGATCTGCTTTCGATCGGCGGGGACCAGGTGGCCAGCCTACCCGGCCGCCGCCGCGGACGCGCCTATGCGCCGGTCAGTGCGCAAGTTCCTGCGCGAGCGCCTCGCTTCGAGCCCTCACCCTACCCTTGGGAATGGGGTAAGAACTGCCGGGAGATTTCGAGCAGATAGGAGGAGACATGCATGCTCGCGTAACCCGCTACGAGGGCGCGGCGCCAGAAGCCATCGATGAGACCCTGCAGCAGAAGAAGAAGGTGCTACCGACCGAGCCGGGCCAGACCGAAGGCATGAAGGGCGTCGTCTTCCTGTCCGACCGGCAGAGCGGAACGATCGTCGTCATCTCGCTGTGGGAGGGGGAGGAGGCGATGCAGGCGAGCGAGGACGAGGCGACACGCGTTCGCGAGGAGGTCACGGGACCCGGTGAGACGGCGTCGGTGGAGCACTACGAGGTGTCGCTCCTGGAGGTCGAACAGGCCAGCCAGGCCAGCTGAGGCGTCGTAAGGGAGCACGGTTACGCGAATCGCAATCATGGAGGGGTGACCCCCGCCCTTCAGCTGCGTGCGCTGACCAAGCGCTACGACGACGGTACGCTCGCGCTCGACGGCCTCGACCTCGAGGTCCCTGCCGGCAGCTTCTTCGGCCTGCTCGGCCCGAACGGCGCCGGCAAGACCACGCTGATCAGCGCGGTCTGCAACCTGCTGCGCCTGACCGAGGGAGAAATCTCGGTCTTCGGCCTCCCCGGCGGCTCGATGGAGGCGCGGCGGCTGATCGGCGTCGCCGAGCAGGAGCCCAACCTCGACCGCTTCCTGACCGTCCGCGAGACGCTGATCTACCACGGCGGCTACTACGGGATGAGCGGCGCGGCGGCCGCCGAGCGCGCGGAGGAGATGATCGACGTCTTCGACCTGCGCGCCAAGCGTGACGTGCGCGCGCCCAAGCTCTCCGGCGGGATGCGCCGCCGCCTGCTCCTCGCCCGGGCGCTGCTCCACGAGCCGCGCCTGGTGATCCTCGACGAGCCGACCGCCGGCGTCGACCTCGAGCTCCGCCACGAGCTCTGGCGCTACATCCGCCGGCTGCACGAGCGCGGCACGACGATCCTGCTGACCACCCACTACCTCGAGGAGGCCGAGGCGCTCTGCGAGGAGATCGGGCTGATCGGCGGCGGGCGGATCATGGCCCGCGACACCGCCGACGGCCTCAAGCAGCGCTTCGACGCCGCCACCCTCGAGGACGTCTACATGAAGACCGTCGCCGCCGGGCGGCGGCCGTCGAGGAGGCGCCCGCGTGAACGCCGAGGCCCGTCCGCTGCAGGGGTTCCTCTGGCTCTCGCGCCGCGAGTGCCACCGCGTCCTGCGCCTCTGGACCCAGACGACGCTGGCGCCGGTCGTCTCCTCCCTGCTCTTCATCGTCGTCTTCGGCCTCTCGCTCGGCGGGCGGATCAAGCAGGTCGACGGCTTCGACTACGACCAGTTCATCGTGCCAGGCCTGATCGCGATGGCGATGGCACAGGCCGCCTACTCGAACAACGCCTCGACGATCTTCCAGGGCCGCAACGACCGCTTCATCGACGACGTCCTCGCCGCGCCCATTCATCACTGGCAGGTCAACCTCGGCTACCTGATAGGCGGAGCCTTCCGCGCGCTGATCATCGGCGCGGGGCTCGCAGCGTGCGCGATCCCGATCACCGGCGCGCCGGTCGTGCACCCCGCGCTGCTGATCGTCGCCGTTCTGCTGCTGGTGGTCGGCTTCGGCGCCCTCGGCACGATCGTCGGCATCTACGCGGAGACGTTCGACCACACGAGCTTCATCAACAACATCGTCATCCTCCCCCTCACCTTCCTGGGCGGCGTCTTCTACTCGGTCTCTCGCCTGGGCTCGCCGTGGGAGCAGCTCTCCCACGTCAACCCGCTCTTCTACGTCGTGGAGACGATCCGCTACGGCTTCCTCGGCGTCTCCGACGTGAGCCCCTGGATCGCCTACGCGGTGGTGGCCGGCATGTGCCTGGCGCTGCTGGCGTGGAGCCAGTGGCTGTTCACGAGCGGGCGGAAGCTGAAGCCTTAGGAACGTGGCCGCCGATCAGAGCAAGCCAACCGACAGGTTCAGGATCCTCTGCGTCGACGGCGGTGGCATCCGTGGCCTGATCCCGGCGCTCGTCATCGCTGAGCTCGAGCGCAGGATCCAGAAGCGAGCCGGCCCGCAGGCTCGCGTCTCCGACTACTTCCACATGTTCGCCGGGACCTCGACCGGCGGGCTGGTCGCCCTCAGCCTGACCACGCCGGATCCCGAGCAGCCGGAGCGGCCGGCGGTGAGCGCGGACGAGCTCGCCGGCTTCTACGTCGAGGACGGCCCCGAGATCTTCCACCGGGGCCTGTTCCAGAAGCTGCGGACGCTGTGGGGATGGCTCGGGCCGAAGTACACGCTCGGTCCCCTCCAGAAGTCGATCGAGAAGCGACTGGGCACCGGTCAGCTGGAGCATGCGCTGCGGGAGGTGGTGGTGACCTCATACGACATGACCAACCGCGAGCCCTACCTCTTCAAGCGCTGGCGGGCCCGCGAGGCTCCCGAGAGCGACCGCAACCGTCCGCTCGCTGACGCCGGGCTGGCCACCTCCGCCGCCCCGACCTACTTCCCGTCCCATGAGCTCGATGGTCGCGCCCTCGTGGACGGTGGCGTCTTCGCCGCGAACCCGGTCATCGTCGCGATCGTGGAGGCCCTGAAGCGGTTCGGCCACCACCCGCATCACCTGGACCACGACGATCTGCTGGTGGTCTCGATCGGCACCGGCCTGCACGAGGACGGATATCGCCAGGAGCAGGTTCGTCGCTGGGGGAAGCTCGGATGGGTGCTGCCTCAGGGCGGCGAGCCGCCGATCCTGGGCGCGACGCTCGATGGGGCCTCGGACGGCGCCGACCACTGGGCCCACACCCTCCTCAACCATCCCGGCGATCCGCACATCCAACCCGCAGACCTCGGCCACGGTCCCCGCTTCTTTCGCCTGCAGGTCCCGCTCCACGGCACCGTCGCGCTCGACGACGCCAGCCCGCGGACCCTGAGCGAGACGCTGCCCGCCAGCGCCGACGAGCTGATCCGCTCCCACGAGGCAGAGCTCTCGGAGATCGTCGAGCGGCTGCTGAGGTTCGAGCCGCTGCCCTTCGATCCGGCCGCGAACCGGACCTGAGCCCCCACGATCAGGGCCAGGCGATCGCCTCGAGCGCGTCGGCCTCGGTCATGCAGTTGCGCCACCAGACGCACTTCCCGTCGCGGAATCTGATCGGCTGCCAGAAGGTCTCGACCAGCGGCGTGGTACTGGCGGCGCCGTGTCCCTGCCCGCGGGCTCGGGCGAGCGCGATGTCGCCGAGATCGTGAAGCTCGTCGGCCTCGACCCTGTAGTCGGGGATGAACTCGAGCAGGTCGGCCCACCAGCGGCGCAGCCCGTCGTGGCCACGGTAGCCACCCTCCATCGCGACCAGGCGCGATTCGATCTCGATTCCCTCGTCGATGAACTCCAGCAGCACGTCGATGTCCCGGCGGTTGAAGAGCTCGTACATCTCCAGGACGAGGTCAAGGTTCTCCCGCGACATCCTCCGGCAGTATCCAGCACGCTCCCATATGGTCCTGTCCGTGGGAGAGGAGCTGACCTTCGGGGGCACGACCATCGAGGTCAAGACGAGCGCGGAGGATTCGGGCGGAGCAATGACGGTCCTCGAGGAGGGAACTCCGATGCTCGACACCCCGCTGCACGTGCACAGCAAGGAGGACGAGCTCTTCTACATCGTTGAGGGTGAGCACGTCGTCACTCGCGGCGATCAGGAGTTCCGCCTTGGGCCCGGTGACGCGATCTTCCTGCCGCGCGGGGTCCCCCACGCCCAGAAGCGAGTCAACCCCGGGGTCGGCCGGGAGCTGGTCGTCCTCACGCCCGGCGGGTTCGAGGAGTTCTTCCGCGACCTCGCGCAGGCGGATGCTGAGCGACGACTCGGGCCCGAGGCCTACGCCGCGGCCTCCGAGAAGGCCGGCATCACCTGGCTCTAGCGCCTACGTACGAAAAGTAAGAGCGCTCTAATCCGGCTCTTAAGCCGGACTGATGGCAGCGGGCGAGCATCATGCCGATGGAGTCGTACGCCGGCACCCAGCGCCCTGCCACGATCGCCCGCCGCCGAGTCCGTGAGCGCTTCGGCGGGCCTGAGGGCAACGAGATCCTCACGATCGCGGCCGCCTCGGTCCTGACCGTCCTGCTGATGGCCGAGGGGATCACGCTGCTGCGGCTGAACAGCCTGCTCAGCGTGCACATGTTCCTCGGCCTGGTGCTGATCCCGCCGGTGTTGCTCAAGATCGCCACCACCGGCTACCGCTTCGTCCGCTACTACACGAACTCGCGGCCCTACCTGGCCAAGGGGCCGCCCGCGCTGCCACTGCGGATGCTCGCCCCGGTCCTGGTGCTGAGCACCATCGGGATCTTCATCACCGGCATCTGGCTCCTGCTGCTCGGCCACAAGTCCGACCAGGTGGTCTTCCTGCACCAGGCCTCGTTCGCGGTCTGGGCATTCTGCTTCGGGATCCACTTCCTCGCCTACATCCCCCGCGTCCTCACCTCGCTGCTCAGCGACTGGCGCGGGGCTCGGACCCATCGGGTCCCCGGTTCGGGCCTGCGCGGCATGCTCGTCGCCGCCTCCTTGGGTGCCGGTCTCGCCCTGGCGATCTCGCTGGTCGGCGCGATCGGCGGCTGGCACGGCAGTCTATCCGGCTAGGGCGAGTTTTCCGAGGTGGGATACTCCGGCCAGCGCTCGGCGTAGGGCCCGAGCGCAGCGTCAAGGAGAGCGCATGGGCATCCTCGGCTCGCTTCGCCCGCTTCACTGGCTCGGCATCGGCCTGATCGCGGTGGCGATCGGCACTGGGGCGTGGACCAATGTCTTCGGGCTGCTTGGAGGCAACACCAGCGAGGCGAAGAAGCTCAACTCCTGCCTTCAGCGTCACCACATCAACCCGCTCAACGTGGCGGCGACGATGGGGATGAACAACCCGCTCGCCATGATGAGCGCAGCGGGAGGTCACCACCAGCAGGCGGTGCGCGCCGCGGTCAAGCACGGCAAGCTGGAGAGCACCCAGGCGTCATCGGTCCTCATCTGTATGCAGAAGGCGACTCGCTAGACCGAGCGGGTGGCCATCGCCCTGTTTCCGAGCATTCGCGGCCCGCCCGAGCGCCTCGCGACCGATGAGTCTCGTCCCGGTCCGGGGTCTTGATCCCGAGATTTCAATCAGACAGGAGGAGCTGAATGAGTGGGAAGGTCGTTGTGACGGAATTCATCACTCTGGACGGTGTGATCCAGGATCCCGGCGGAAGCGGCGAATACGACCGCGGCGGCTGGAGCTTCGAGTACAACCGCGGCGACGATGGCGACAAGTTCAAGCTCGACGAGCTGATGGCCGCCGACGCGCAGCTGCTCGGCCGTGTCACCTACGAGGGCTTCGCCGCCGCCTGGCCGTCGATGGAGGACGAGCACGGCTTCGCGGACAAGATGAACAGCATGCCCAAGTACGTCGTCTCCACCACGATCACAGAGCCGGAGTGGCAGAACACCACGGTGATCTCCGACAACGTCGCCGAGGAGGTCGCGAAGCTCAAGGATCAGTACGAGGGCGACGTCCTGATCGCCGGCTCGGGCAAGCTGATCGCCACGCTGCTCGAGGACGACCTGGTCGACGAGTGGCGGCTGATGGTCTTCCCGGAGATCCTCGGCGAGGGCAAGCGCCTCTTCCCGGAGGGGATCGACCGCCGGAAGCTCAAGCTGACGGACGACCGGCCCCTGGGCCCGGACGGGATCCGGCTGCTGACCTACGAGCGAGCCGCCTGAGCGACTAGGCGGCCTGCTTGACCGAGCCCACGAACTCGCGCACCTCGGCCGCCGGCTCCGAGTAGGCGTCGCCGAGTGCGGACTCCACCGCGCTCATGTACTCCTCGGCCCAGGCCGGGAAGTCGTAGTCGATCGCCCGCAGGAACTCGAGCGTCACCGCCAGGCGGATGTCGGCGATCGTCGGCGAGTCGCCGCCGATGAACTTCTTCTCACCGATGAAGAAGGAGTGGAAGGCCTCGAGCGGCTGGGCGATCGCCTCGGCGGCCTCCTTGGCCGCCTTCGCCTTGATCTCATCGTCGGCATCGGATGTCGCGGCCTCGCCCGCGTACTGCGGGAAGCCCAGCGTCGGGTAGGTGGCGCGCGCGACCAGCGGATAGAGCGTGCCGATCAAGTAGAACATCGCGCTGTCGCTCATCGCCCGCTCGGCCGGGTCCGTGGGGTAGAACTGGTCGAGACCGTGCTTGTTGCAGAGGTACTGCATGATCGCGCAGCTCTCCCAGAGGGAGCCGTTCGGCAGCCCCTCACACTCGAGCAGCGGCGTCAGGTCCGCCGGATCCTTCGCCAGGAACTCCGGGGTCCCCTTGTTCCCCCACATGTCGACCTCGTCGAAGTCGAGCCCCGCGGCTCTGACGAAGACCCGAGCCGAGAGGTTGTTCACGCTCGGCTTCAGGATGCTCAGTGTGTTCTCAGCCATGTGTCTTCTCCTCCAGGTGGTACGGCTGCTTGGGCGATCGATCCTCGGAAAGCGACTCCCGTGACCGCGTGACGAGCGACTCGATGGCATCCGCGAGGTGCTCCTGGTCGATGTTGTAGTCGCCGCGCTCCGTGCGGATCCGGTGAGCCTCGAGCAGCACGTCCGAGTGCGTGTAACCGAACGGCGGCTCGAAGCGGTACGACGAAAGCTCGATCAGCAGGCCGAGCGGGTCCTCGAAGTAGATCGAGTCCATGAAGCCGCGGTCCTTGACGTCCGAGTGCTCGATGCCGCGCTCCTCGAGGCGCTCGACCGCCTGCTGGAAGGTCGCAGCGGAGATCGAGAGGGCGATGTGGTGGACGCAGCCGGGGTCGGTCGGGGTCCGCTCCGGGTCCGCCTCGCGGTCCTCGTTGGTGAAGATCGTGATCAGGCGTCCGTCGCCGGGATCGAAATAGAGGTGGCTCTCCGCGGGGTTGTCGAGGTTGGGCTGCTCGAAGACGAAGGGCATCCCGAGCAGGCCCTCCCAGAAGTCGATCGAGGTCTGCCGGTCGGCGCCGGTGATCGTGATGTGGTGGAGGCCCTGACTCTGGAGCTTTCTCAAAGGTCCTCTCCTTGACCTATCGCTCGACCAGCTGCGACTTGTACTCGCTGCGATCGAGGCTCGCGAACGGCATCAGCTCGATGCTTGTGCCGACAACGAGTACCTCGCGGAGTCTGTCACGAATCGCGTCGGCCAGCCCTGAATCGGCGGTGATCCCCTCCGCCAGCTCGACGCTGACCGGCAGCGGCGGCTCCTGCTTGGTGCCCGGCTGCCGCGGCCTGACCAGGATGTGGCCGCTCACCTGCGGCGCGAAACCGCTGACCACCTCGCGAATCGCGGAGGGGAAGACGTTCACGCCGCGGACGATCAGCATGTCATCGGTGCGCCCGATGCAGCGGACGCGCGGGCCGGTGCGGCCGCAGGGGCAGGTGCAGATCCTCACCTGGACGTGGTCGCGGGTGCGGAAGCGGAGCAGCGGCGCGGCGCGGTGCATCAGGTGCGTGAGGACGAGCTCGCCGGTGGCGCCGTCCTCCATCTCGACCGCCTCGCCGGTCTCGGGGTCGATCAGCTCGGGGTGGACGAAGCCGCGCGCCCCCAGGTGCATCCCGTCCTGCTGCTCGCACTCGCCCCAGAGCGAGACGCCGATGTCGCCGATTCCCATCGCCTCGGTCAGCCTCGCGCCCCAACCCTCCTCGACCTGGGCGCGGAAGGCGGCCTCGCCGCCGCCCGGCTCGCCGGCCACGAGGACGTGCTCGACGCTCGAGCCCGGCAGGTCGATGCCCCGCTCCGCCGCCGCCTCGATCAGGTAGGCGGCGTAGGAGGGCGTCAGCACCGCGGCCTCGGGCCGGAGCAGCTCGATCGCTCGCAGCAGGCGCTCGGTGTTGCCCGTGCCGATCGGGATGTGCGTGAGGCCGATGCGGTCGAACGAGGCGAGCGCCGCGCCGGCCACGAACGGCCCGGCGTTGTAGGTGGAGACGATCCGCTGGCCCGCCTCGACCCCGGAGGCGGCGTAGCTCCGGGCCGAGCCGGTCACCCAGCTGTCGAGGTCCCGCCCGGTCAGCGGGATGTAGCTGGGGGTGCCGGTGGTGCCGCTGGTCGAATAGATCCGGACGATCTCGGAGTCGGCGACGCAGAGGTGGGAGCCGACCGGGTTCTCGGACGTGGTGGTCTCCCTGAGCTCACGCTTCTCGGTCAGCGGCAGCCGCGCGATCTCCGCCAGGCCTCCCGCCGCGGCAGGCGAGTCAAAGCCGGCGGCCGTCAGCTTCTCGCGGTAGAAGGCCGATCGCTCGAAGAGATAGGCGAGCTGGGCGCCGTAGGACCTATCGTCGAGCTTGAGCTGCTCCGCCCACGGCCGGGTCTCGACCTCGGGCTCGAGCATCAGCTCCGCTCGTCCTCCAGGGAAGCCTCATAGGTGACCGCCTCCTCGGCTTCGGCGGCCATCGTGAACCCGATTGGCTCCCGCTGCTCCTCGGCGAGGTGGGCGAGCAGGCCGGCGGTTCGCGCCAGGATCGGGACGGCCTTTACGGTCGCTGTCGAGAAGCCCAGGTCCAGCATCACCGCGGCGATCGGCATCGAGACGTTGAGCGTCAGCGGCTTGCCCCAGACCTCGGCGACGGCGTCGCGGAAGCAGCGGGCGAGCGCGATGTAGGGGCCGCTCACGCCGTGCTCGTCGGCGAGCTCGAGGATCCGCTCGGCGCGCGGGTCGAGCGGCCGATGGACCGGATGGCCAAAGCCCGGGAGCCTGGCGGCGGAGTCATGGACCTCGCGAGCCATCTGGTCGGCGACCGCCTGCGGCGTCTCCCCGGCCGCGACGCGCTCCTGCGCCACGCCCAGCAGCCGCGCGCACTCCTCGGAGGTGCCGAGGATCACTGGGCCGCAGCCGAGGATCCCGGCCGCAACCGCTCCCTGCAGCGAGCCGGGGTCGGCGGCCAGCGTCATCCGGGCGGCGACGTTGGTGGGCATCATTCCGTGCTCGGCGATCGCCACCAGAAGCAGGTCGAGGAAGAAAGCCTCCTCCCCCGTCGGCTCCCGGCCGGTGAGCAGCAGATGGAAGTACTCGGTGAAGCTGAGGCGCCCCATCAGGTCGCCGGTCAGGTCGCGGCCCCGCACCTCGACCCTGTCGGCATAGGCCTGGCTCATGTGGCTTACGGGACTTCCCGCCTCAGGACTCATACCGGCCGGCGATACTACGCCTTGAGCACGAGTTTCCCGGCGACGCGGCCGGACTGAAGGTGCTCATGCGCCTCGGCGGCCCGCTCGAGCGGGTAGCTCTCCTCGACCACGACGCGGAGCTTCCCCTCCTCGGCCAGAGCTGCCAGCGACTCGAGCGCGGCGTGGTCCGGCTCGACCAGCATGCCCGTGGCCCGCTTGCCCTGTTCCTTGGCCGCGCTCGCGACCTTCTTGCCGACCCCGCCCGGCACCGCGATCAGCAGGCCGCCGTCGCCCAGGGCCTCGAGCGAGCGCAGCCCCTGCTCCTCCCCACCGACCAGGTCGAGGACGAGGTCGACCTCCGAGACGGCCTCCTCGAAGGGTCCCGCCCGGTAGTCGATCGCCTCGTCGACGCCGAGCTCGCGGAGGAAGTCGTGCTTCTCGGCCCGCGCGGTGCCCATCACGTGGGCGCCGCGGGCCTTGGCGATCTGGACGGCGAGGTGCCCGACGCCGCCGGCGGCCGCGTGGATCAGGACGCGGTCGCCGTCCCCGACGTCGGCCAGGTCGACCAGGCATTGCCAGGCGGTCAGGCCGGCGAGCGGCAGGGCGCCCGCCTGCTCGTCGGTGAGGGTGTCGGGCGTGTGGGCCAGGTGGCGCGACGGTGAGGTCGCGTACTCGGCGTAGGCCCGGGCCAAGCGGGGGAAGCGCGGCATTCCGAAGACGCGGTCGCCTGGCTCGAAGCGGGTGACGCCGCCCCCCACCTCCTCGACCGTCCCCGCAATGTCCCAGCCCAGGATCAGCGGCGGGTCCCCGATCGCGTTGCGGAGGCCCCCGCCCTGGCGCGTCTTCCAGTCGACGGGATTGAGCCCGGCCGCGGCGACCTTGACCAGCACCTCGGTCGGGATCGGCTCCGGGCGCTCGACCTCCTGCAGCTCGAGGACGTCGGGGCCGCCCAGCTCCCGCATCACCACTGCCCTCAGGAGAGGCGCACCTCCACACGCTGGTCGTGCTCGTCGAGGACGTAGACCGCCTCGGCGGTGGCGCGGTAGAGGCGCATCCGCGCCGGCTCCCGGACGTCCTCAAGGGTCCACTCGCCGCCCCCGTGTCCCACGGAGCGCTTGGAGAGGATTGCGACGGGCTCCTCGCATTCGTGAGCGGGCAGCTCCTGCGCGACGCCCGAGATGTAGACGCCCTGGCCGGTGTTGATCGGCGCGCGGGAGTCGAAGATCACGATCCCGACCTTCCGCCGCTCCCGCAGATTCCGCGAGTGGGCCGCCTCCGGCGCCGAGACCCAGAAGAACTCGCGGTAGCCGGAGTGGGCGAAGTAGACGGGCGAGGCCCAGGGCTGTCCGCTGCGGTCGGCCGTCGAGACCACCAGGTAGAGGCTGTCGTCGACGATCTCCCGGGCGATCGTGGCGGGGTCGCGCTCCTCGTTCATGGGCGGAACACTAATCGCCGCCCCGGGCGACGGCGGGACTGGCCCGCAACGGCGGCGTTGCGGCGAGCCCAATAGGCTCCGGCCTCATCGAGGTTCGACACCTCAACTGCGGAACGATGTGCCCGAGGGGGGCGCGTCTGCTCGCCGGACACGGCGGACTGCTGGAGACGACGAAGGTCGTCGCCCACTGCCTCCTGATCGAGGCGAACGACGGGCTGGTGCTGGTGGATACGGGCTTCGGCCTCGGCGACTGCTCCGACCCCAGGCGCCTCGGCCGGCCCTTCCGAGCCCTGGTGGCGCCGACCTGCGATGCGGCCGAGACGGCGGTGAGGCAGATCGAGGCGCTCGGCCACGACCCCGCGGACGTCCGCCACATCCTCGCCACGCACCTGGATGTCGACCACGCCGGCGGCATCGGTGACTTCCCGGATGCGCAGATCCACGTCTTCGGCGCCGAGTTGGCAGCGGCACGGTCGCCGTCACTGATGGAGCGCAGCCGCTACATCAAGGCCCAGTGGGGCGAGAACCCCCACTGGGTCGAGTACGGGCCGGGCGGCGACACCTGGTTCGGCTTCGAGAGCATCCGCCTGCTTCCCGAGCTGGATGCCGAGATCGCCCTGATCCCCCTCCCCGGCCACTCGGCCGGACACTGCGGGGTCGCGATCAACACCCCCGATGGCTGGCTGCTCCACTGCGGCGACGCCTTCTTCTACATCGGCGAGATCGAGACGCCGCGACGCTGCGTGCCGGGCTTTCGCATCTTCCAGACGATCAACCAGCACGACGGCAAGCTGCGCCACCACAACCAGGAGCGCCTGCGCGAGCTGAAGCGCGAGCACGGCGACGAGATCACGCTCTTCTGCTCGCACGACCCGGAGATGCTGGAGGCGGCGCAGAGGCAGCCCGCCGCCGCCCAGCCCGATGAGTTCTCGCACCTCCCCCGGTCGTAACCGACAGACGACCGAAGGAGGCAAAAGGAGATGGGCAAGCTGGTGGTGACGGAGTTCGTATCGATCGACGGGGTCTTCGAGGACCCGGGCGGAGCCGAGGACTACGAGCACGGCGGCTGGACCTTCGAATACGAGCGCGGGGACGAGGGCAACAAGTTCAAGTTCGACGAGGTCGTCGAGGAGGAGGCCCAACTGCTCGGCCGGGTGACCTACGAGGAGTTCGGCAAGGCGTGGCCGTCCCGCGACGGCCCGTTCGCGGAGCAGATGAACGGGGATCCGAAGTACGTGGTCTCCACCACGCTCGAGGATCCCCAGTGGGGTGAGACGACGGTGATCTCCGAGAACGTCCCGGAGGAGGTCGCGAAGCTGAAGGAGCGGATCGACGGCGTCATCCTGGTCGCCGGCAGCGCCAGGCTGTAGCGAGGAGACGGAGAGAGGAGGCGGAGCCAATGGACCAGCCCACGGCGGAGAACGCGTTGAAGAAGCTCGAGCCCCTGGTCGGTGAGTGGTCGCTGGAGGCGATCCCGCCGGGCGGCCCTCCCTGGCCGGGAGAGGGACGCGCCACCTTCGAGTGGATGGAGGGGGCGCCGTTCCTGATCGAGCGCTCGACCATCGAGGGCGAGGTGCCGGACGGGGTCACCGTGATCGGCTGCGACGCCGCCAACGGCACCTACTTCCAGCTCTACTCGGACGAACGCAACGTCTGCCGCGTCTACGAGATGAGCATCGGCGACGGCGAGTGGAGGCTCTGGCGCGAGGGTGAGCCGTTCGGGCAGCGCTTCACCGGCCGCTTCAGCGAGGACGGCAACCGGATCGACGGCCGCTGGGAGACCAAGACCGAGAGCGGCTGGGAGATCGACTTCGACCTGAACTACAAGCGGGTCGGCTAGCTCAGAGCGGGCGGGAGCACGTTCATCTTCGACGCGCACTTCTCCGCCGCACCGAAGCGACGCCTGTCCTCTCTCCGCGCGCGCCGGCCAGTAACCAAACAGTCAGCGGCGACGCTGAAAGAGGCGAGATGCGCAGACCGGGGAGCAGATCTCGAATTGCATTGACCGCGGCGGCAGGCCTGAGCGTCGTGATCCTGCTGACGCTGGTGGGTCTGCCGGGCGCCACTGCGGCGGTTGGGGCAACCGACCTGTCCCTGACCAAGGCGGACACCGCCGACCCCGTGACCGTTGGGGACACCTTCGGCTACGTGATCACGGTGAAGAACGAAGGTCTGAACGACGCGGGCGATGTGATCACCGCCGATACCCTCCCCTCCCAGGTTTCCTACGTCTCCGTCACGCCCACCAACGGGACCTGCCAGAAGGCGGGCAGCAAGGTGACCTGTGACCTCGGCCAGCTCAACTCCGCGGCCTCGGCGAGCGTCACGATCACGGTCAAGGCCTCGAAGTCCGGAACCGCCTCGAACACGGCCTCACTGACCAGCGCGAACGACACGAACGCGGTCAACAACCTCGACACCGAGACGACCACGATCAACAAGAAGCCGAGCGTGCCCAAGACCAAGAAGCAGAAGCCGAGCTGCGCCACGCCGACGATCGTCGGGACGGTGGGCAACGACTCGCTCGCCGGGACCAACCACTCCGATGTGATCGTCGCCCTCTCGGGGAACGACCAGGTCTTCGCCGGCGGGGGCAACGACCTGATCTGCGCCGGCGGCGGCTTCGACCTGGTCGACGGCGGGTCGGGCAAGGACTTCATCATCGGCGGCGGTGGTCCGGACCGCCTGATCGGCGGCGATGGCGGCGACACCGTCAAGGGCAAGAACGGCCGCGACAAGCTGTTCGGCGGCAGGGGCGACGACCTGCTCAACGGCGGCGCGAGGCGCGACAAGTGCAAGGGCGGCCCCGGCCGCAACACGCTGCTCAGCTGCCCGTAGGCTCGCCGGCCCCTGAGCGTGGCTCCAATCCCGGCGCCGACGCGTACCGTATCCGAGCCATGGTCGCCAGCCCAGTCCTCCGACCCCTCACGCTGGCGGGGCTGGCTGCCGCCATCGTCGGCGTCGGCCTCTACGTCTTCGGGACGCAGCACACGCCCGACTACGCAACCTCCCTGTTCGGGCAGAGCGGACCGGACACCCTCTCACTCAAGTCGTGGCTCGCGACCGGCGTGCTGGCATTCGCGGTGCTGCAGCTCGGCCTGGCACTTTGGATGTACGGACGCCTGCCCTGGGTCGGGATCGCGCCACCGCGGGTCGGGCCTCTCCACCGGGCCGTCGGGGCCGCCGCGATCCTGCTGACGATCCCGATCGCCTATCACTGCGCCTTCGCCTACGGGGTCCAGACCAAGCTCGACACTCGCATCGCGGTCCACTCCGTGGCCGGCTGCTTCCTCTACGGGGCCTTCGCGGCGAAGATCGCGCTGGTTCGCTCCCCCGGCTGGCGCCTGCCCTCCTGGGCGCTGCCGGTGGCGGGCGGAACGCTGGTCGCCACCGTGGCGGTGCTCTGGTACACGAGCGCGCTCTGGTACTTCAACGACTTCAAGCTGCCACTCTGAGCGGGCCCCGGCCGGGCGTACCGACCGCCCTAGCGCAGGGCCGAGCGGCTGAACACGCGGACGGCGATCGAGATCAGCGCGATCGCGAAAAGACCCACCACCGCGAGGCTGGCGAACGCCTCGGCGGTGTTGCTGCCCGCGCCCCAGATGTCATGCAGGCCCGAGCCGTGGTCGCCGAGCACCCCGTACCGCATCACCGCGAGGGCGTGGGTCAGGGGCAGTACCTTCGCGAACGCGGTCAGCGCCCCGGGCAGCGCCGCAATCGGGAATAGCGCCCCGGCGAAGAACCATGGCAGGATCGCCACGGCCGGCGTCGCGCCGATGTACTCCTCCTGCTTGGGAACCCGGCTGGCGAGCGTCTCCGCGACCCCGTACATGAAGACCGCGAATAGAACCGCCGCCGCCATGAACCAGAGCACCCCGGAGACACTCGCGTGCAGGTCTGCCCCGCGCGCCAGCGAGACCGCGATCAGAACCACGACCTGAAGCGCGGAAACGGCCAGGGCGACGGCGAGGTTGCCCAGTACCAGGAGTGAGCGCGGTACCGGTGCGGCGAGCAGCTCACGCTGGGCGCCGCTGTCGCGGTCCACGATCACGCTGAGACCGGCGAAGATCGTGGTCAGCGGGATCAGCAGTCCCACAGTGCCGATCGCGACGAACGCCTTGTAGTCGATGTCCGTGCCGAGGCCTCCGAGCGCGGTCTGCAGAGCCGGCGCGATCACCAGTGCGAACAGCACGGGGGTGAGCAGCGGGACCAGGATCTGGCGGGGAGTCCGGGCAGTGAGCGCCAGGCGCCGGCCGGAGAGCGTGAAGAGTGCAGAGATGAAGGTCATGAGAGTCCTTTCCGGTTGTTCAGGCGGCGGCGGCGATCCGGTCACCGGTCAGCCGCAGGTAGACGTCGTCCAGGCTCGGCGCCCGCGAGTTGACCGCGGAGACCGTGACCCCGGCGTCGTTGGTCTGGGCGAGCGCGTCCCCCACTTTTCGGTCGTGCAGCGGGACGGTCAGGGTCGAGCCGACCGCGAAGGCATCCTCCTGGGCTACGCCGCGAGCCCGCAGCACCGCCATGGCGGTCGCGCCGTCACCCTCGACGCGGAGCTCGACGATCTCGTTGCCCAGCTCGCCGAGGAGCGCCTTCGGCGTGTCCATCGCGACGATTTGGCCCTCGTGGATGATCGCCACCCGGTCGCAGAGGCGCTCGGCCTCCTCGAGGTAGTGGGTGGTGAGCAGCGTCGTCATCTCACCGTCCGCGCGCAGGCCGGAGATCACGTCGAGCAGCTCGTGACGGATCCGCGGATCGAGGCCGACAGTCGGCTCGTCGAGGAAGAGGACTCTGGGCTCCGACACAAGCGCCCTGGCGATCTCGAGCCGCCGGCGCTGGCCTCCGCTGTAGGTCCCAACCTGCCGATCCACCAGCTCGGTGAGGCCGATCGCCGCGGTGGTCTCCTCGATCCGCTTGGCGGCAGCCTCCGGAGACAGGCCCCAGAGCCTGGCGTGGAGCTGGAGGTTCCGGCGTCCGGTGAGCCCCTTGTCGACCACCGGCTCCTGAAACACGACGCTGCTGATTCGCCGTGCGGCCAGCGGCTGGGTGGCGACGTCGAAGCCGGCGAGCAGCGCGGTGCCGCTCGATGGCGCGACGGTGCAGGTGAGCATCCCGATCGTCGTCGACTTGCCCGCGCCGTTCGGCCCGAGCAGTCCGAACATCTCGCCGGGGCCCACGTCGAAGCTGAGCGACTTCACCGCCTCGACTCCCCCCGGATATGTCTTGGTCAGCCCGCGCACCTCGATCGTGGGCCGCTCGCGTCCGGCCAGCTCGAGATGTGCGTGGGCGTCCACGCTTCTCCAGTGACTCATTCATGCCCCCTTGGGGTCGAGCGGCCGTCACACCGGCCGCGTTTCGTTCGTCACTGCTATGACGGACCCCGACGAGAGGATGTGACGTGAACGAGCAAGACCTGCTGGCGGAGCGCTTCGAGACCCACCGAGCCCGTCTGCATTCCGTGGCCTACCGGATGCTCGGCTCGACCGGGGAGGCCGACGACGCCGTCCAGGAGGCCTGGCTGCGCCTGAGCCGCTCGGATGCCGACGACGTCGACAACCTCCGCGCCTGGCTGACCACCGTGGTCGGCCGGGTGAGCCTCGACATGCTCCGCGCCCGCAAGGCACGCCGGGAGGAGTTCGAGGGCACCACCCACCCCGAGCCGATCGTCAGCGAGGTCACCGAGGAGAACCCGGCGGAGGAGACCGAGCTCGCCGACTCCGTCGGCCTCGCGATGCTGGTCGTGCTCGAGAACCTCTCCCCCGCGGAGCGGCTCGCCTTCGTGCTTCACGACATGTTCGCCGTCCCCTTCGACGAGATCGCCGGGATCACCGGGCGCTCGCCGGGCGCCGCCAGGCAGCTGGCGAGCCGGGGGCGGCGCCGCGTCCGCGGGTCCGTGCCACCTCGCGACACGGACCCGGAGCAGCAGCGCCGCGTCGTGAGTGCCTTCCTGGCCGCGGCCCGGGTGGGCGACTTCGAGGCCCTGCTCGCGGTGCTCGACCCGGACGTCGTCTTCCGCGTGCACACCGTCGAGGGCGACCCGCGCGCTCGTCCGCCCGTCTCGGGCGCGGAGCAGGTCGCGAACCGGGCCCTCCAGCGCGGTGCACCCTTCGCTCCGTACGCTCGCCCCGCCACCGTCAACGGCGCCCCCGGCGTGGTCGTGGAGGTCAACCAGAAGCGGATCGGCGTCATGGGCTGCACCGTCAAGGACGGCCGGATCTCCGCGATCGACCTCGTGCTCGAGCCGCTGCGCTAGCGCCGGGCGGTGCCGACCAGGGTGACGCCCGGGATCTCTAGGCCGTCCGCGGTCTCGTAGCCGCTGAGCGCCTCGCGCGCGTGCGCGCGGATTGCGTCGACCGCCTCGGGAGGCTGCGCCTCGAGCAGCTTGGCCAGCGGGCCGGCGAGCGCCGAGCTCACCAGCCACCACTGATCGAAGGAGGCACCCCGCCAGGGGGTCTCGACCTCCGTGATCTCGACGTCCTCGAATTCCGCGCCCCAGAGGACGGCCAGGAGCTGGTCGCGTCCGTCGAGCGCGAACGGGCCGGGCAGGCCTGGCGGCGGGAAGGTGCCTCCGAGCTGAGCACCGACCGCATCGAGCATCGCGCCGAGCCAGGGGTTGCGCCCACGCGGTCCCCAGACCGAGACGACCGCCCGGCCGCCGGGCTTGAGCACCCGCCGGATCTCCCGCGCCGCCTGCCTCGGATCGGGGACGAGCATGATCCCCTCGCGGCAGAGCACGGCGTCGTAGGACTCGTCGGGCTGATCGATCCGCTCCAGGTCGAGATCGAGGGTCGTCACGTTGCCGAGCCCCCGGTCCTTGGCGCGGGCCGCGGCGATGGCGGTCATCTGCGGCGCCACATCCGAGAGGACAGCCTCGCCGTCAGGCCCCACTCGCTCCGCAGCGGCGATGCCGAGGCCGCCGGGTCCGCAGGCCAACTCGAGCACCCGGTCGCCGGTCTCAAGGCCCACTGCCGCGAGCATCGCGGCGGTCATGTCCGCAGCCCGCCTGTCGACGAAGTCCGCGTTCTGCTCCCAGCCCGGGGCGACGGCGCCCCACATCGCGTGCAGGCCGGTCCTGAGCTCGTCGGGGTTGCCGGTCGGTGCGTGCTGTGTCTGCTGTCCGCTCTCCACGATCGGATCTCCTTGTTGACTACTCTATTGAGGGTAATGAATTTAGCGGTAGACTAGCGAATCATGGCGAAGGCTGCAGAGACGAAGGCCAAGACCCGCCGTTACCACTCCCCGCGCCGCAAGCAGCAGGCCGCGGCGACGCGCAGTGCGATCCTCGACGCGGCCGAGCGCCTCTTCATCCGGGACGGCTATGTCGCCACCTCGATGGCCGCGATCGCGAAGGAGGCCGGCGTCGCACCGAAGACCGTCTACATCGCGTTCGAGACGAAGAGCGGGTTGCTGCGCGCGCTCTGGCACCGCAACCTGCGGGGCGGCCGCGAGGACGTCCCTGTGGCGGACCAGGCCTGGTTCCGAGAGGTGATCGAGGAGCCCGATCCCGAGAAGGCCCTGCGGCTCAACGCCCGCAACTCGCGCCAGGTGAAGACGAGGATCGCCTCGCTCGGTGAGGTGATCTTCAGCGCCGCGGCCGCTGATCCCGAGATCAAGAGGCTTCTCGATCGAATCTGGTCGCAGTTCTACGACAACCAGCGCGACGTCGTGAAGGCCCTGCACAGGCGCGGGGCGCTCAAGCCGGGCCTGGGCGTGAACCGGGCGGCCGACGTCCTCTGGACGCTCAACCATCCGAACGTCTATCTGCTGCTCCTCGAGTCGAGGAGATGGACGCCGGAGGAATACGAGCGCTGGCTCGGCGACATCAGCTGCGCCGAGCTCCTCAGGGAGGGCGGGCGCTCCAAGCCGGGGCGATGAGCGGGGACGACTTTCGCCGAGCCCGCTGGTACGCGGCGCGCCCGGCGGCCAACCGGAAGCCCGCGACCTACCGCTGCCCCCTCTGCGGCGGCATGCTCCCCGCGCTCAGCGAGCACATGCTGGTGTACCCGGAGGGGGATGCCTCGCGGCGCCGGCACGCCCACTCGGCCTGCGTGATGTCGGCCCGGAAGCAGGGCCGGTTGCCGCTGCGCGAGGAGGTCGAGCCTCGACCTGCCGGCCTGCTCGCCAAGCTACTGCGCCGCAGATAACGTAGGCACTCCGATGGCCCTGAAGAAGATCGGCATCGTCGCCGCGTCGGCGCTCTGCTCGATCAACCTCTGGACGGGAGCGCCGCTGTTCGCCGT
This sequence comes from uncultured Solirubrobacterales bacterium, assembly GCA_963833375.1. Classification (GTDB taxonomy): domain Bacteria; phylum Actinomycetota; class Thermoleophilia; order Solirubrobacterales; family 70-9; genus DASUPK01. The sequence goes on along the minus strand of CAWHXR010000007.1, from coordinate 240,419 downwards.
CTGGGTGGGTTCCAAGGTCCAGGGCAACCTCAACAACCTGAGCATGACCGCGATCTTCTCGGTCGTAGCGGTGCTCGCCGCGCTGGTCTTCGTGCTCGCTTTCATCCTCACCTGGCTGAACGGGAAGTACGACGAGATGACGGGACGTCCACCCGCCGCGCGCCAGACGTCCCCCTGGCTGCGCAGCATGCGCGACGAGCGAGAGCACGACGTCCGCCAGAAGTACGGCATCAGCGCCGTCGAGCGCGTGGTGGTGGTCACCGTGGTGGCCGCCGCGCTGGCGTTCGAGGTCTGGTTCTTCTTCTTCGCGGGCTCCTCGCTCCCCAATGCCTGAGGGCGTGGTCGCCGCACCGCGGCGAGCCGAGGTCCCCGACCCGGATGAGAACCTTGCTTCCTGCGCCCGCCGCGGTTGGAGCTCAGTGCGTGTAGCTCACCAGCTCCTCTCGCTCCGATCCGCCTGAGACCGTCACCGCCAGCACCTGCCCGACGCCCTGGGCGTAGAGCTTGTACTCGAGCACGTTCGGCTCGAGCGGTGAGTAGTCCTTGGTCAGGAGCGCATTGGTGATGTGGCCGAAGGGCACCTGCGCCTGCTCGTCGAGGCTGAGAACCTTGCTCCGGTCCTCGGCCTGGCCCGCGTAGTACTCCTCGCGGTAGGTCTGCCCCACCTCCGGATGAGCCAGCATCGCGATCCCCGCGTCGGCGCCGTTCACCCCGGCCTCGAAGGAGCCGCTGGTGTCCTTCCTGCCGTTGTGGAACTCGGCGGTGTTCTCGCCGAAGTACCAGACGTTCCCGTCCGAGTCCTGCGCGTAGTAGTCGTCCGTCACCTCGGCGGGCTTGCCGTGCTCGCTGACGACGTCGTGGACCACCCGCGCCCGGACGCCGTCCGCCATCCGCTTGGTCTTGTCGCTGACGGTGATCACGTCGCTCTGCACCTCGCCCTGATCATTCGTGACGCGGACGACCCAGCGGCTCCCCGGCCGCATGGGCAGGTAAGGGTTGTCGATCTGCGTGGTGAAGTCGCCTGGAGTCAGGTTCGCCGGCTCGCTCGACTGCGGGAAGGTGCTCGTGCCCGACTGCCCGCCCGCCTGCGTCTGGTCGCCGCCCGACGAGCCGCCGCACCCGGCGGAGAGCGCGGCGAGCACCGTCGCTGCGCTTGCCGCCGCGACGCCGTACCTCCTGAACCCCTTCATTGACCCGCTCCTCTCGTCGCTCAGTCTCGCCGGCCGCTTCTACAGACCCCGAATGAACCGGGCGTGAAAGCCACTCAGCGCGTGGCCGAGGGCAGCTCGATCCAGACGTCCGCGCCGCTGCCGTTTCGGTTCGCCGCGTGCGCGCTCCCCCGGTGGGCGAGAGCGATCGCCTCGACGATCGCCAGGCCGAGGCCCGTGCCATCGCCGGCGCGTGCGGGATCGCCGCGGCTGAAGCGCTCGAAGGCCCGGTCGATGAACTCGGGAGGAAACCCCGGGCCCTGATCCTCGACGTGGATCTCCACCTCTCCCCCCGTCTCGCTGGCGCTCAGGGTGATCTCGCCGCCCCCGTGCTGGATCGCGTTCTCGACCAGGTTCGCGAGCGCCTGCTCGAGTCGCATCGCGTCGCCGTCCACGGTAACCCCGTCCACGGGCGCCACCACCAGGGGGCGCCCGGATTCGCCGAGGCGGGCGGCGAATCGCCGCCGCACGCCGCCGAGCAGCTCGGCCACCCGAACCCGGCGCAGGTCGAGCGCCAGCTCGCCCTCTTGGGCGCGAGCCAGGACGAGGAGGTCCTCGGCGAGCTGGATCAGCCGGTCGACCTCGACGATCGCCGATGAGATCGCTGCTCGCATCTCCTCCGGGGTCTTCGCATAGCGCAGGGCCAGCTCCAGCTCGGTCTTGTGCAGGGCCAGCGGCGTCCGGAGCTCGTGGCTGGCGTTGTCGACGAAGGCTCGTTCTCGTACGAGCGCGGCCTCGAGACGGCCGAGCATCTGGTTGAGGGTCTCGCTCAGCCTGCGCAGCTCGTCGTCGGCGGCCGGCACCGGCAGGCGTTGATCCGGCTCCGAGGCTGAGATCGCCGCCGCCCGCCGGCGCATCGCCTCCACCGGGCGCAGCGCCGCGCCCGACACGGCGTATCCGGCGAGCGAGGCAAGCAGCAGGGCCACAGGCCCGCCCACCAGCAGGATCTCCCTGAGGTTGCGAAGCGACTCGTTTCGGTCGTCGAGCGACGCGGCGACGACGACCACGAAGCTGCCGCCCTGGCCCTGCGCGGGCCTCGCCAGGAGCCGGCCCTGTCCGGTGATGCTGCGGATGTGCGGCCGGGTCACCACGAACGACGAGCGAGCCGCCCGCGCCGCCTCCGGCGGGGTCAGCTGCGGGTGTTGTCCGAGCTGTGGCGTCGTGGCGTAGATCGCGCCGCCCGGCGTCAGGACCTGGGCGAAGCTCTCCTCGCGGCCGAGCAGCTTCCCGGAGCCGGAGAGATCCCTCTGCGAGAGCAGGGAGGCGATGTCATCCCCATGGGTTCGCAGGCTCTGGTCGATCTGATCGCTGAGCTCGCTCTCGAAGCGGGCGTAGACGAAGTAGCCGAGTGCAGCCAGCAGGATCGCCATCGCGATCGCGAAGGCCAGGGTCAGCCTGAGGCGGATCGGAACCCGGGTCACGAGGCGGCCCCGTTCTTGCGCAGCCGGTACCCCGCACCACGCACGGTCTGAATGGACTGAGCGCCGAACGGCTTGTCGATCTTCCGCCGCAGCAGGCGGACGTAGGAGTCGACGATGTTCGAGCGGTTCTCGTAGTCGTAGTCCCAGGCGTGCTCGAGGAGCTGGAAGCGGGACAGGACCTCGCCCGGGCGGCGCATGAAGACCTCGAGCACGGCGAACTCCTTCGCCGAGAGCTCGATCTCGCTGTCACCCCTCCATACCTGCCGCCTGGCCGGGTCCAGGCGGAGGTCGCCCACTCGCAGCTCGGGCGACCGGTCCCCGTCAGCTCGCCTGGCGAGCGCCCGCAGACGGGCGAGCAGCTCGGAGTAGGAGAACGGCTTCACCAGATAGTCGTCGGCCCCGGCGTCCAGGCCGGCGACGCGGTCTGGAACGCCGTCGCGCGCCGTCAGCATCAGGATCGGGGACCAGACCCCGTCGTCACGCAGGCGCCGGCAGACCTCGAAACCATCGATGCCGGGCAGCATCAAGTCGAGGATGATCGCGTCGTACTCCGTCGCCGCCGCCATCCAGAGGGCGTCCTCGCCCTTTCGCGCCAGATCCGCGGCGATCCCCTCCTGCCGCAGGCCCCTGCGGAGCAGGCCGGCCATCTTGGCCTCGTCTTCGACGATCAGCACGCGCATCGGCTCGCCGAGATTGTCCCGCGAAGATGAATGCGAAATGAAAGAGGCGCGGTCGTACGCCTACGGCCGGCCGCGCTCGAGCCAGGCCGCCCAACCGAGCAGCAGCGCACCAATCGCCATCACCGCGGCTGCGGCAAGGTCCCCATGCATGAGCGAGCTCAACGCGAACAGCGCGCAGACGAACCCGCCCCATGCGCTCGCGACTCGAATCGGCCGTCCGCCCATGGCGCTCAGGTTCGGGTCGCGGGGTAAATCCCACGTGAAAGCTCCCTTGAGGCGTCGACGTGCTGCGCTGAGGCGCCGAAGCCGACTCGCCTAGGCTTGGCCGGTGGAGCCAGAGACGCACCGGTTCGAGGACGACGGCGGGATACCGAACTCGCCCCTGCCCGTGCTCGTCTACCACGATGTCGATTGGGCACGGGACGCGGCGGAATGCGAGGAGCTCTTCGCCGGCAACGACTGGCTCGGTGCCTGGCGGAACGGGATCTTCTCCTTCCATCATTTCCACTCGACTGCACACGAGGTGCTCGGCATCGTCTCCGGACGGGCCACGGTCATGCTCGGCGGACCCAGCGGGCGCCTCTTCGAGGTCGAGCAGGGCGACGTGCTCGTCCTCCCCGCCGGGACCGGTCATTGCAACCAGGGATCGAGTGGGAACCTGCTCGTGATCGGGGTCTATCCGGACGGGATGGCATGGGACATCCGCCGTGGCGATCCGGCCGAGCACGACGAGGCGGTGGCCAACATCCGCGCGGTACCCCTGCCCCGCGCCGATCCCGTCCAGGGGCCCGACGGCCCGCTCATCAAGCTCTGGCGAGACGCGGCCTGATGCGCTGGCTTGTCGACGCGATGAATGTGATCGGCACCCGCCCCGACGGCTGGTGGAAGGACCGCCACGCAGCGATGGTCCGCCTGGTCGACCAGCTCGAACGCTGGGTCGCCGCGACGGGCGAGGACGTCACCGTCGTCTTCGAGCGAGCCCCGTCGCCGCCGATCACCTCGCCGGTGATCGAGATCGCCCACGCTCCCCGGCCTGCCCCAAACGCCGCGGACGAGGAGATCGTTCGCCTGCTTCGCGACGATCCGGATCCGGAGGGAATCCGGGTCGTGACCTCTGACCGCGACTTGGCCGATCAGGTCCGGTTCTTCAACGCCACGGTGGAACCGGCCGAGGCGTTTCGGCACCAGATCGAAGATGCGTAGCCACTAGACGAACCGCTTGACGAAGTCGAGCGCCGTGTCGGCGACCTCCGGCCAGCCGCCGTCGATCGTCAGCGAGTGGCCGCGGTTCGGGATCTTCTTGATCTCGGTCACGCCCGGGTTGCGCTTCTGCTTCTTGTACGAAGCGTTGGCGATCGCCCACGGAACTGTGTGGTCCTTCTCTCCGTCGATGATCAGCAGCGGTCCCCGGTCGGGGTTCTTGGTGTCGGCCCTGGCCTCGCTCCACGGATTCAGGTTGGCGTTCGCCATCTGCATCAGCGCCGCGCCGGGCGCCGCCACGTGGTAGGTCTCGTAGAGCTGCTCGGCCTCCTCCTCGCTGAGCGCGTTGGCCCAGCCGTACTTGAACTGATCGAGTGTGAGGGTGACCGCGCGACCGCGATTGAGGGGATTCCTGAGTACCGGTCCGGCCGATCTCAGAGCGGAGATCGGCAACGGGAGCACGCCGCGGAACGGCCCGGGGTCGATCGCGACCGTCGCCGCGGACAATCCGCGTCCGGCGATGGTTTGGGCCAGCAGCCCGCCGGTGGAATGACCCATCACGGCCGGCTTCCTGGTCAGCATTGCGATCACCTCGGCGGTGTGGTCGGCGATCTGTCCGAGCTTCTTCTTGGCGAAGACGTCGGGGTTCGCCCTCGCCTCCTCAACGGTCTCGGGGTCGTCGGGCCAGGACGGAGTCACCCCCGCGTATCCGGCCTCCTCGAAGACCTGCACCCAGTTGTCCCAGCTGCTTGGCAGCAGCCAGAGCCCGTGGATGAAGACGACCGGCGCCTTGCCGCTGCCGTTCGCCGTGTCGAGTTGCTCGGACTCGCGCTTGGTGATCGCCATGCGAGTGATTCCCCTCTGTCGTCGATGATCGGCCGCGCAAGCCTATTTGTCGGCTGGAGAATGGAGCCGGCCGGTTTCGAACCGGCGTCCTCGGCCACGAGCGATCGGCGTCTACAGGTATAGCCGGCGCTTTGCTCTCGCCCTTCGACCTCCGCAGCCGGCGGGAGATGCCGGAGGGCCAAGTCCCTTCGATGTCCCCGGGCGGTCGGGACGGGCCGACCGGGTGAGCCCGAATCTGACGCCGGGATCCCACCCCTCGGGCTCGGGTGGGCCGACGCTCACTGCCTAGCTTCTAACTAAGCGGCGAGGGCGAACTCATGGTCCGCACGTATTGGTTGGTCCCGGTGTTTAACGAGGCCTCCGGGAACCTCGACCTGCAACCTGACCGCACGGATGACCAAGTCGAATCCAATTTCGGCCCCGTGCTATGTCGAAGGACAATGGTAGCCGTGGGGCGTTCAGCGCCGCGTCCGGTCCTTCGGGGCACTGGTGAGGTAGGTCGCGGCCATCTCCTCGTCGCCGTGCCCGCCGGCGCCCTGGACGAGGCGGTTCTTGATCGTCTCGAGCATGGGCAGGTCGAGGTGATGCCGCTTGGCCGCCTCCAGGACGAGGCCGGTGTCCTTGGCGGCGAGCGCGAGCTTGAACGCCGGCTCGAAACTGCGGTCGACCATCATCTTGCCCTTCATCTGGGCGCACGCATTGTCGATCGGGCCGCCTGAGATCGTCTCCAGGAACTCGGCGGGGTCGATCTCGATCCCCTCGGCGAAGGCGATCGTCTCGAGCCGTTCCGGGCCCGGACCTCGATTCCCGCCTTCGCCATGGTGCGGGCCATCGGCATTCCCATGGTTCTGCCCGCTCCGAGGACCGTGACCGTCAGGGTGTCGGTCACAGAAGCTACCCGTCCTGCGTGATCGTCGAAACGCGCGCGGCCCAGCAGCTCGCCGGTCTCGGCGGGCTAGACGGTGAGCTTCGGCTTGACGTCGCGCAGGAACTCGCGGGGCATGCCGGGAACGTCACCGAGGTCGTCGAGCGACTCGAAGCCCCTCTGGCGCTCGCGGTAAGTGATCACGCGGGTGGCCTGGGTGACCGAGAAGCCGACGTCGCGAAGCTGTTCGAAGGAGGCCTGGTTGAGGTTGATCCGGTCGCCGCCCTCGGGCACCGCCCGAGCCTCGGGCACCGCCTCTACCTCTGCCTCCTCTTCCTTCTCCTTCGTCTCGTACGCGCCGCCGACACCCAGGATCGATCCGACGGTGCGGCCGAGGATCCCTCCGCGCTCATCGGACTCCTCGCCCTCTGTCTCCTCGGTCTCTTCCTCCTCGGCCTTCGCCTCCTCCTCGGCGGGCTTCGGCGGCGCGGAGGGCCCGGCGCTCCCGGTGGGGGCGACCCAGACCTCCCGCTCCTCGTCCGCGCTCGCAGGCTCCTCGGCGAACTCGGAGGGCTCCTCGGCGGGCTTCGGCTGGCTCAGCGCGGAGGGAGTCGCCACGGATGACGGCGGCGGGGCCGCTGCCGAGGGGGCCGGTGAGGTGCCCATCTCCGCGGCGGCGCGAATGCTCGTCGCGGCGGATGCCTCGGCGGCCCGGGCCTTGCGCTCGGCCTCCTTGGCGCGCGCCTCGGCGGCGCTGACGCGCTCGAGCACCTCGCGCAGCCGCCGCTCACGCTCGGCCTCCTCCACCTTCAGCTGGGCGAGCCGCTCGGCGTCAGCCGCCCTCTGCTCGGCTTCCTGGGCCCTGAGCTCCACCTCCTGCAGGCGCCTATAGACGTCCTCCATCGCCCGCTCGCGCTGCTCGCGCTCGGCCTTGAGGCGGCGCTCGGCCTCCTCGACCGCGCTCGAGAGCCGCTGGCGCTCGCCGCCCAGCTCCTCCTCGATCTGGGCCCGGGCGCGCCGCTCGGCGTCCTGCTGAAGGCGGCTCGCCTCCGCGCCGAGACGCTCCTCGGCCTCCGCGCGGGCCCTCTCCTCGGCCTCGCGCCGAGCCTGCTCGGCCGCCTCCGCCACACGGGCATCGGCGTCACGCCGAGCCTGCTCGATCGCCTCGCGAGTCCGGTTCTCGACCTCCTGGCGCACCCTCTCCGACTCCTCCTGGGCGCGCCGCTCACTCTCCTGCCTCAGTCTCTCGGCCTCCTCCCTGAGCTTCGCCTCCGACGCCTGGCGGGCCTGCTCCTCCGCCTGCCGTCTCGCCTGATCCGCGGCCATCTTGATCAGCTGCTCGGTCTCCTCCTCCGCGCGCCTGACGCGCTCCTCCGCCTCCTGCTCCATCTCCGCGGCCCGTCGCATGCGCTCCTCGGCCTCCCGCCGCACCCGCTCCTCCTCCTCGGAGTAGCGCTCCTGGTCTTCGACGGCGAGCCGCTCGATCTCCGGGGTCGGCTTGGGCTCCGGAGCGGAGTCGTAGGGCCGGGCCGGCGAGACATCGGGGGGCAGCGTGGCGCCGGGCTCCGCGGGCGCGGGGGGAATCGCCGCGGGTGACGGAGGCGGCGGCGGCGCGGCCACGGGCGGCTCCCCTGCTGGCGGCTCGGGCGCCGGCGGCTCATGGGTTGGCGGGGGTGGCGGCGTTGCCCGCTGCGCGGCGGCGCTCTCCCCCTCGCGGGCCAGGCGGTCGATCTCGTCCTGTAGCGAACCGCCTCCCCCCGTCGGCGGGGTGATCTCGACGGGCTTGGGAGCGCTCGGCTCCGCTGGTGGCGCGGACGCCGCCAGCTCGGCGCTGGAAGCGTCCGGGACCGGCGTCCCGGCGGCCTCCCCCTGGGGCGAGATGGACGCGAAGCCGCCCGGGGCATGCTCGGGCTCGGGGGCGATCGGCGTGAGCGCGCTCTCCTCCTCCTCCTCCGACCCTCGTTCGGCCGGGGCCTGCAGGTCCGGCCCACTTCCCGGGGGCACCCACTGGGAGGTCGCGGGCGCGCTCGCGGCGACCTCGGTGGCGCCCTCCTCGGCCTTGGCGGGCTCCTCAGCCTTGGCGGGCTCCTCAGCCTTTGCGGGCTCCTCGGCCATGGCGGGCTCCTCGGCCTTGGCGGGCTCCTCGGCCTTGGCGGGCTCCTCGGCCTTGGCGGGCTCCTCGGCCTTGGCGGGCTGCTCGGCCTTCTCCTCTTCGGGCTCCTCCTCGGACTCGGAGGCAGCCTCGGCCTTCGTCTCTCCCTCGGCCTTCTCCTCGGCCTCGTCCTCGACTCCGATCGGAATCTCCTTCATCTCCTTCTTGCCGTTGCCCGCTCCCTCGGCCTGCTTCGCCCCGGCCTCGCCCAGCCCGAGGGCGGCGGCGAGCATCGTGGACTTCTCCTCCCCGCCGTTGGCGCCGGTCTTCACTTCCGCGCCCTCGGCCGGCTCCTCCTTCTCCTCGGGCGCGGGCGGGGCCTCTCCCTTGCGCTCCGCCTTGCGGCGCTGGCGCTCCTCCTTGCGATTCTGCCGTTCCTCGCGGCGGCGCTTTCGCTCCTCCTCCCAAGCTTGGCGGTCCTGCTCCTCGGCGCGGCGCTTCTGCTCGGCGATCTGCGCGCGCTTGGCCTTGCGCTCCTCCCGGCGCTGCTTGCGGCTCGGCTTGCCCCCGTCCGGCTTCGCGATCTCGGTGTCGGGCTCCGCCTTGGCCTCGGTATCCGGCTCCGCCTTGGCCTGGGTGTCCGGCTCCGCCTTGGCCTCAGCATCCGGCTCCCCCTTGGCCTGGGTGTCCGGCTCCGCCTTGGCCTCGGGCGGGGTCTTCGGCGTGGGCGCCGCGGCGATCCCGCCCTCGGCCTTCGCCTTCTTCTCGGCCCGGCGCGCCTCGCGGCGCGAGACCCGCTGCCCCGATTCGCGCTCCTTCGCGTGTCGGCGGCGGATCAGCAGGAAGAGGATCAGCAGCAGGATGACGGCGCCCACGATCACGTAGGCCTCCGTCGAGTGGTCCTGGACGAAATTGGAAACGCTGCCTGTGTCGATAGCCGCAAGCATTGCCGCGCACAATCCTTGCACGGGACCGCCGTTCTCGTGCACTGACCTTTGCTCTGCGGGCTGATGCCGGGCCGCTCCTGATCTCTGGGCGGCCGCTTGCATCCGCGACCTGATCGCGAAGCGCTCTACGAAAGCCTTTGCTTGAAGTCGCGTTCGACCTCGCGCCGCAGATCGCGGTCAGCGATTTCGCGGCGGCGGTCCCTGCCCTCCTTGCCCTTCGCCAGCGCCAGCTCGACCTTGGCCCTCGGGCCCTTGAAGTAGATGCGGGTGGGAACCAGCGTCAGCCCGCGTTCCGCGGTCTTGCCGATCAGGCGCTCGATCTCCCGGCGATGGAGCAGGAGCTTGCGGGGCCGATCGGGATCGTGGTTCTGCTCGGACGCCGGCAAGTACGGCGGGATGTGAGCGCCGCGCAGCCAGACCTCGCCGCCGTCGATGACGGCGTACGCCTCGTTGATCTGAGCCTTGCCGTCGCGGAGGGACTTGACCTCGCTCCCGCGCAGCTCGATGCCCGTCTCCATCTTCTCCAGCAGCTGAAACTTGTGGCGGGCGCGGCGGTTGGTGGCGACGTCCCCGCTGACCGGAGTCCGCAGGCCCTTGGACTTCTTGGCCATCAGCCCTCCACCGGCAGCAGGTCGACCCGCCCCCGGGGCGCCTCGACGCGGTCGACGGTGACGCTGGCCGGGTCCCCCATGCGGATCGCGCCGCCCCCGCGCGAGCCGAGCAGCATGGTCTCGGTGGCGTCGAGCTCGTAGCGCTCCCGCCCTCCGATGCGGCGAGCGGGAAGAAAGCCCTCGTAGACGTCGGCGAGCGCTCCGCCGAAGCGCACGAACGCTCCCGCGCCGACCACCCCGGAGACCTCTCCCTCGAAGCGGGTGTCGGGGCCGCGCTCGAAGAGCTCTCGCTCGAGCAGGAAGGACGCGCAGACCGAGTCGGCGTCGCGCTCGGTGCGCGTGGCGTCGCGCTCGCGCTCGGAGCAGTGGGCGCCGACCTCGGCGAGCCCCTCCGCCCGCGGCGCCTCCTCCCCCGCCCCGATCGCCGAGAGCAGCGCGCGGTGCGCCACCAGGTCGGGGTAGCGGCGGATCGGAGACGTGAAGTGCGCGTAGGCGGGGCTGCCCAGGCCGGCGTGGCCGAGGTTGCGATCCGCATAGTGCGCCTGCTTGAGCGAGCGAAGCACAAGCGATGTATACGCCTCGCGGCCGTGGCCGCGGCGCTCGGCCTCGCGCGCCACCAGGCGACTCGCCTCCCCGGCGAGCTCGCCGGCCTGCTGCGGCGTCATCGAGTCCGGCAGCGGTGGCGTCGGGACGTCGAGGGCGGCGAGCTGCTCGATCAGCCACCGGATCCGCTCGGGATCCGGCGGCTCGTGGACCCGGTAGAGCGTCGGGATACGGCGGCGTTCGAGCAGTTCGGCAACCCGCTCGTTGGTGAGGATCATCAGGTGCTCGATCAGCCGGTGCGCCTCCGTCTGGGGAACCGAGTGAGCGCCCGTCACCTGGCCCTCCTCGAAGCGGAACTCGGGCTCGAAGCTCTCCACCTCCAGCGAGGCGCGGGGGCGCCGGACGGCGAGGGCGGCCGCCGCCTCCCTGGCGAGCCCGAGCGACTCGGCGATCGGCTCGGGAGGCCTCGCCCGCCCGGCGAAGATCTCATCGAGCTGGTCGTAGTTCAGGCGGACGTCCGAGCGGATCACGCTGCGGTAGAAGCTCGCCGAGAGCGGCTCGCCCGATTCGGAGAGCTCGATCTCCGAGGTGACGGCCAGCCGCTCCTGTTCGGGGGCGAGGCTGCACGCGTCGCTGGAGAGCGCGTGCGGCAGCATCGGCGCGACCCGGCCCGGGACGTAGGTCGAGTTCGCGCGGCGGTGGGCCTCCTTCTCCAGGGCTCTGCCCGGTCTGACATGCGCCGCGACGTCTGCGATGTGGATCCAGGCGCGGACGCCGCGGTCCGTCCTCGCGGCGGAGACCGCGTCGTCGAAGTCGTGCGCGCTCGCCGGGTCCACGGTGAAGGTGGCGAGGTCGCGGAGGTCCCGCCGGTCGACGTCGAGCGCGGTGGCCAGCGCCCGGGCCTCGCCGGCCTCGTCCTCGATCCGCCGAGAGAACCCCGTGCGCACCTCCCGGTCCTCGAGCATGGCGTCGATCACATCGGCGGCGCGGCGAGGATCGCCGAGCTCGCGGACGACGCGCGCCCTCCCGCGGCCCTGGCCGAGCTCGACCACGGCCATCCGGCCGGGGGTCGCCGCCCGGCGTCCGCCGCCCAGCTCGATCCTGCCGCCGCGCTCGAAGAGCAGCTCGCCGACCAGGAACCGGCCGCGCTTGGAAACGAGGACTACACGCTTCAGAGCTGTTGGCCCAGCACCTGGAGAGCGCGCTGCAGGCCCTCGTCCGGCTTGGTCGAGGGGATGTCCTTGGCCTTCACCTGCGGCGCGATCCCGGTGCCGTTGATCGATGTCCCGTCACGGGTCAGATACTCCCCCACCGTCAGATCGAGCGCGCCGCCGTTCTTCAGCGGGATCACCTCCTGGAACGTCCCCTTGCCGAAGGAAGTGGTGCCGACGACCTTTGCGATCCCGGCCTGCTCCAAAGCGGCCGTGACGATCTCCGACGCGGAGGCCGTGTCCCCGTTGATCAGCACGGCCATCGGGTGGCGCGGCAGGGGGTCCCCGGTGGCGTCGAAGGTCCGGGTGTGCTGGGTGCGCCCGTGGGTCGAGACGATCACCCCGTTCGGGACGAAGATGCTCGAGACCAGGACGGCCTCGGTGAGCAGGCCGCCGCCGTTGCCGCGCAGGTCGAGCACGATTCCCTGAGCGCCCTGCTCGTAGAGGTGCTCCACCTCCTTGCGGAGCTCGCCGTGGGCGCCGGGGAAGAATCCGGCCAGGCGCGCGTAGCCGACTTTGACGCCGTTCACCTTCTCGATGTGGCCCGTGACCTGGGGGATCTCGACCTGACGGCGGGTCAGGGTGACGTCGTGGCTGCTTCCGTCGCGGCTTGCGATCGTGAGCGTCACCTTGGTGCCGGCGGGTCCCCTGATCTCGCTGGTGACGGCGTCAGCGTTGCGGCCGGCGATCGACTTGCCGTTGACGCCGGTGATCACGTCGCCCGCCTGGATCCCGGCCTCCCGCGCCGGCGTGCGCTTGTAGACCGTCGCCACGCGCAGCCCGCGCGAGACCTCGTTCACGGCGACGCCGACGCCGGACAGGCTCGAGCCCTGCTTGAAGCGGTCGTACTCCGTCGGATCGAAGTAATGCGAGAAGCGGTCGTGATAGCGGTGCTTGATGTGATCGATGATCGACCCGATCGAGGCGTTCTCCAGATCGTTGTTGTCGACCGCGTGAAAGTAGTCGTCGTGGATCACGCCGATCGCCTCGGCCGTCGCGTCCTGGCTCTTGTTGCCGAAGACGTCGTCGACCGCGTTGCGGAGCGCGTCAACCTGCCCTCCGGCGACGATGCCCACCACGAAGGCGATCGCGACCAGGGCCGCGATCACGAAGGGGTGATGCGAGGGTGCTCGGCCAGGAGCAACCCGTTTCACGCGCGGGCAACCCGTTTCATGCTGCTTTGCTGGTCAAATCCGGAGGAAGCGACGCAGCGTCAGGCCGCTGCCCATCGCCGAGACACCCATCGCCACGCAGAGCAGGACGAGCGCGAGGCTGGCGAACGGGATCGTGTCCCCAGAGGAAATCAGGTTGAAGTTGTTGGCGAGCGGATCGACGATCACCTGCTTACCGAGGAAGAGCAGGGCGATCGCGATTCCGGCGCCGACGAGCCCGCAGACCAGCCCCTCCACCATGAAGGGCCAACGGATGAACCAGTTGGTGGCACCGACCAGCCGCATGACCTCCACCTCGCGGCGACGCGCGTAGATCGAGAGCCGGATCGTGTTGCCGACCAGCAGCAGCGAGGCGACCAGCAGCAGACCCGCGACCACGCCGAGAACCCAACGGATCGCGGTGGTCGCGCCGCTGATCTTGCTGGCGTCGTCGCGCGAGTCGCCGATGTCGCTGATCAGGGGGCTGATCGGGGTCGGCGCTCCGTTCGGGCCCGGCGGCGTGATCGCCGCCCTCACGGTCGAGAGATTGGAGAGGTCGTCGGGCGTGACATTGAACGAGGCCGGCAGCGGGTTGTGGGCGCCGGGCAGCTGCGCCGTGATATCGGCGCGGTTGTCCTGCTTGAGGCGCTCGCTGAGGATGCTGAGGGCCTGGTTCTTGTCGACGAACTGGACTTCCTTGACATGGGGAATCGCCTGGAGCTTCGCCTGTAGCGCCTGGATTTGGTCCGCCGGCGCCTGCTGGCCGTTGACGTCGTTCAGGAAGATCCGCAGGCCGACCTGGTCTCGCACCTGGTTGGTCTTGCCGTTGGTCGTCTGGAGGACCGGGATGAGGACGCCGAGCAGCAGCACGGTGATGCAAACCGTGACGATGGCCGCCAGGCTCGGGGCCGCGCTGCGCCTGAGCGCCCGCAGCCCTTCTCCGATGAAGAAGAAGACTCGGCCCATCTCCGGCTCCTAGTAGCGGGGCTCCGCGTCGTCGACACCCATCTCCTCGCGCAGCCGCATAGCAAACTCGCGGGTGGACTCGTCGTCGGGGGTGTAGGTGCCGACGGCCTGATCGCGGACGATCCGGCCAGAGTCGAGCGCGATCACCCGGCGGCGCATCTTGTCGACCATCTCGCGATCGTGGGTGACGACGACGACCGTGGTGCCGGTGCGGTTGATCCGGTAGAGCACCTGCATGATCCCGATCGAGGTGTTGGGGTCGAGGTTTCCAGTCGGCTCATCGGCCAGCAGCAGGGGCGGATGGTTGACGAAGGCACGCGCCACGGAGAGGCGCTGCTGCTCACCGCCCGAGAGCTGGTCGGGGAAGTTCTTGACCTTGTCGGCGAGGCCGACGAGGCGCAAGGCGTCCGGCACCTTGTGGCGGATCTCAGCGCGCGAGGCCCCGATCACCTGCAGCGCGTAGGCGACGTTGTCGTAGACATTGCGGCTCGGCAGCAGCTTGTAGTCCTGAAAGACGGTCCCGATCCGGCGGCGGAGCTGCGGAACCTTCTTGTCCGGCAGCGAGGAGATGTCGCGCCCGGCGATCAGCACCTCGCCCTCAGTGGGCTGGAGCTCGCGGATCAGGGTCTTGATCAGGGTGGTCTTGCCGCAGCCGGTCGGCCCGACCAGGAAGACGAACTCGCCCCGGTCGACCCGCAGGCTGACGTTCTCGAGGCCGACGTGGCCCCCCGGGTAAACCTTGGTGACCCGGCGCATCTCGACGATCGGCGGGCGGGAGCGCTGCTCGGTGACATGCTCCGGTCGGCGCGCCGTCTTGGGGCGCGCGCGCAGGAGATCGGATGTCTGTCGCCTAGCCATCGAGGTTAAGCCGAGAGGCGTCCCACGCCGGCGTCGCCCGGCGAGTCGCCCCACTGCGCTGCACAGGGTAGGGAACCGCCTAAAGCGCGACGCAAGTTCTCGTTCGCGCTCCAACACGACTCTGCATCGTTAGTCGCGCCGCGCTCACGGGTAGCCGGAGATGAAGCTCGTCGGTTCGGCGCACTGACCGTTACGCCGGCCGGAGTCGCCCGTCAGACTTGTTCCTGCGCAATTAGCGGGAAAACGCGATTCGCAGGCTCGGCCTCGTATACCCGGTACTTCGAATACTGCATCAGTCAAACTAGACTGCGCAAGGATTTCGGAGGAGCGTTTCACTGGCTTCACAGGCACTGGCCGCGACTCCACGGAGAAGCTTGGAGGCACGCCCTGCAAGGGGCAGGGTCGGGTTTCCTCGGCGAGCACGGATGAGCAAGACCGAGGAGGACTTAGGTGAACAGCTGGACCCCCGAGCCATCACTGAGACTTGAAGACTCCCTGCCCCACGGGAGCGACGCGCCACGAGGGGATGGGGCGTTGAGGCGAGCGGGTGGAGCGGTCTAGCGGGGCCGCTCCACCCCGCCAATCACCGGCGACCGGTGGACCCGCGGCCGGCAACGGCGAGCTGCTCAAGGTGAGCGTTGAATCGGTGCGACCGAACGCGTCCGTCGTCACCCTCGCGGGCGAGTTGGACCTGAGCACCGTCCCGGCGGTCGAGACGCCGCTCTTCGATCAGCTCCGCAAGCACTCCGGCGTGGTGGTGGACCTCACTCGGCTGGGCTTCATCGACTCCTCCGGCATCCGCCTCTTGATCCACGCATTCCGCGCCACCGATGACGGCGGCAGCCTGCACACCGTGATCGCTCATCGCTCGCAGGTGGAGCGCGTCTTCCGGCTCGCCGGAATCGACCGGTCGCTACCGGTCTTCCTCGAGCGAGACGCGGCGCTGGCTGCGCTGAACGGCGGTGGCGCGAGCTAGGACGGATGGCCGTTCGTGCTCGGGCCGCCGCCGACCCGAACTGTGTTGCCTCCATGGGCTCGAGAACGAAGACCTCGACGGCCAGGTCAGGGTCGACGTGGATCGAGCTCACACCGGACCTGGACGACGTGTAGGGTGACGACCGATGACCGAGCGGGACCCCATCGAGCGCGACGTCGAACGCGAGGAGGCCGCCGCCGCTGAGGAGGCCGGCCGGATCGGCGGCCGCAGCGGCATGGAGGACGTGCCCGAGGAGGAGCGGCCGCTGGCGGAATCGGGCCAGGGCGAGTCGGAGGGCTTCGAGCAGGCCGAGGAGCTGCTGGAGGAGAGGGCCAGCCACGAGGACGACCGCGGTGGCCCACTGAAGGACCGGCCGGATCCCGAAGAGCCCGGCGGCGATCGCAGCGACGTCTACGCGGACGCCGACGACCTCGAGTCGACCGAGACCGACGTCGACACGCAGGGCACGCCGGGCGATCTCGACGGCTCCGGCGAGGGCGGCGTCCCGGACACCCAGACCTAGGCTCGAGCGGGCCCTAGGACCAGGGTCCGCCCTGGATGGGCGGGTGCTGCACTATCGGCTTCTTCAGCAGGGCCTCGCGGGCGAGGTCGACGATGCCGCTCGCGGTGAGGCCGAAGTGCTCCATGCAGGCCTCGGCCGTGCCGGAAACCCCGAACTCGTCCTGCATGCCGAGCGCGAAGACCGGGACCGGGTGCTGCTCGGCAGCGACCTGACGGATCGCGTCGCCGAGTCCGCCGACCACGCGGTGCTCCTCGGCGGTCACGGCCAGGCCGGTCTTTGCCAGCGAGCGGAGCACGCTCTGTGAGTCGATCGGCTTGATGATCGAGACGTTGACCACCTCGGCCTCCACCCCGTCCTCGCGCTCGAGCGTCTCGGCGGCCTCGAGGCCGCGCCAGACCATGTGGCCGCAGACGAAGATCGAGATGTCCTTGCCCGGCCGAAGGACGTCGACCCCGCTGCCGAGCGTCTCGGGGATTCCGCTGTAGACGATCGGGGTCTTCGGCCGGCCGAAGCGCATGTACATCGGCCCGTCGAAGCGCTCGTAGGACTCGACCACCGCCGTGTAGGCCTGGTTGTAGTCGGCTGGGACGACGACCTGCATCCGCGGCATCGCCCTCATCAGCGCGATGTCCTCGATCATCTGGTGGGAGGCGCCGTCCTCGCCGAGGGAAACGCCCCCGTGCGAGGCGCCGATCCGCACCTTGAGCTCGTTGTGGGCGATGCCGAGGCGCACCTGGTCGTAGGAGCGCGAGGTGGCGAAGATCGCGAAGGTCGACGCATAGGGAACCTTGCCGGTGGCAGCCAGGCCGCAGGAGATCGACATCATGTTGGCCTCGGCTGCGCCGATGTTGAAGAAGCGCTCCGGGAACTGCTTGCCGAACTTCATCGACTGGGTCGAGACGGCCAGGTCCGCGTCCAGCGCGACGACCTCGGGGTAGCTCTCCCCCAGGGCCACCAGCGCGTCGCCGTAGGCCTGCCGGGTGGCGATCGACTCGGTCTGCGGCTCGGCCGCCTCGAGCAGCTGGCTCGCCATCAGCTCTTGCCCTCCAGCGCCTTGGTCTGCTGCTTGTAGGTCGCCTCGAGCTCCTCGAGCGCCTGCTCGGCCTGCTCCTGGCTCGGCGGCTTGCCGTGGAACCCGAAACGGTCCTCCATGAATGAGACGCCACGCCCCTTCTTCGTCTGGCAGACGATCGCGGCCGGCCGGTCGAGGGTGCGACTGCGCTCCAGGGACTCGACGATCGCGCTCATGTCATGCCCGCCGATCTCAACCGCGTCCCAGCCGAAGGCCTCGAACTTGGCGCGGACGTCGCCGGTGTCCATGACCTCCTCGGTGGTGCCGTCGGTCTGCAGATGGTTGTAGTCGACGATCGCGGTGAGGTTGGGAATGCCGAAGTGCGCCGCCGACATGGCACCCTCCCAGCTCTCTCCCTCCTGGCAGTCGCCGTCGGACATCAGCGTGAAGACCTGCGCCGTGTCGTCCAGCTCGTCGAGCCGCAGGGCGAGGCAGATGCCGACGCTCATCGACAGGCCCTGGCCGAGAGAGCCCGTGGAGACCTCGATGCCCGGCGTCCGGGTCATGTCGGGGTGGCCCTGGAGATGGGAGCCGATCTGGCGCAGGCCCATCAGATCGTCCGCCGGGAAGTAGCCGTGCGCGGCGAGGGCGGCGTACTGGATCGGCGCCGCGTGCCCCTTGGAGAGAACGAAGCGGTCGCGCTCCCGCCACTTCGGATTGGACGGATCGTGGCGGAGGACCCTGTAGTAGAGGGCGGCCACGATGTCCGCCGCCGAGAGGGAGCTGTCCAGGTGGCCGGACTTGGCGACGGCGAGCATCCGGACGCAGTGGATACGCAGGACCGTCGCGTAGCGCTCGAGCTCCGCGATCGACGGCTTGCCTCCTGCCTTGCTGGAGGGCTCCGGCGTGGGATCTGGAACGGGCTTCAGGTGCGCCATCGGCGACTCGTCTCGCGCCTGGTCGTAGGGGACGGCCTCTCCTCGCGACTGAGTCAAGACCGGGCGGCGAGGGTAGCAGCGGGCGGCACCAGCGGCAGCCTAGAAACCGTCCCCGACGGAACCCACCCCGCGGTCCGTAGCCTCCACTCGATGAGGCGGGAAGCGATGGCGATGACGATCGCGGCAGTGCTCGTCCTGGGCGGCTGCGGCGGCTCGGGCGGAGGCGATCGGACCACCGCGGCGACGGCCACCGGCGGGGCGACGGCCACCGCGGGCGGGGCGGCCGTCACCGGTCAGCTCCCGCCCGGGGCCGTCGGACCGGTCGACACGGCGGAGCAGGCAGCCGAGGGGCCGGCTGCGACCGAGGCGAGCCCGGAGGCCCCGGCCGGCGGGCCGAGCTCGACCGGCGAGCTGCCGAGCGCCGACAGCGCGGCCGTCACCTCGGCGGTTCGGTCCTACGTCGCCGCGCTCGATCGCCGGGAGGCCGGGCGGGTCTGCGCCCTGATCGCATCCGGCGGCCTCGACCTGGGCGAGCTGCCGAGGAGGCGAGGGAGCTGCCGGCGATCGCTGCGCGCCTCGATCGGCTCACGCCCCCGGGGCGGCGGGCCGGCCTGGCGCCGGACACGGGTCTTCGAGGTGAAGGCGGAGGCGCTGGGCGACGATCGTGCCCGGGCGACCGCCACCGTCACCCACCACTTCTCCGACCGCAAGTACGTCTCGGTGGAGGACGACGTGATCTATCTCGAGCGCGTCGGCGGCCGCTGGCTGCTGGCCAAGCCGAGCGGCACGTTCTATCGCGCGGTCGGCTACCCCGAGCCGCCCCTGCGGGCGCTGTCTCCTCCAGCCGGCTGGTGACGTGGCTGTGGTTATCCCAGGCTGAGGAGATTGGCGGTTTCGTTCCGACGCAAGCCTCCTGCCTGCGACCGCCGCGTGGCTCACCGCGAAAAACTCGCATACATCGACGGCCGTGCTGTGCAGGCTGCCACGCGGCGGTCTCTGGCTGGAGAGGCCCTGAGGCTCCGACCCTCCTTGCTGCAAGCTCGGATTGCACGTGGATCTTCGATTTGAAACCCTTCGCTTCAACCGGAACCGACGCTGGATGGAGGAGTGGCGATGCGCAAAGTCGGACTGATGATCGTGGGGGCGCTCAGTACAACGGCGCTGGCGGCAGGACTGTCGACGGCCCTGGCTGAAGCTGCAGCGACGACGTGCACGGGCACGCTGGCCTCGGGCGAATACCAAAAGCTGGTGGTGCCCACAGGCGCAACCTGCGACGGGACCGAGGCAAACATCGATGTCCGTGGCGGGGTCCGGGTAGGCCGGGGTGCGACCTTCATCCTCGGGAGCGAGGAGGGCACGGACACCGGCACGATCCGGGGGGGGATCCGGGCGAACGACGCCGCCTCGCTGCAGGTGCACTTCGCGCACATCAAGGGCGGCGTCAGAATGCTCGGCGGCACCGGGGAGTTCTCGACCGTCGAGGACAACGTCATCCACGGCGGCGCGACGATCGACGGCTACTCCGGGTTCTGGCTCGGCTTCATCCGCAATACGGTTCGCGGCACCGTGACGCTCAGCAACAACATGATGGATGACCCGGACGCGAATGAGTTTGTGACTAACACGATCGCCGGCAATCTCGTGTGCCACAACAACTCGCCTGCTCCTCAGATAGGAGATTCGGAGGGCCAGCCAAACGTCGTGACAGGGCAGAAAGTCGATCAGTGCGCCGGTCTGTGACCGTCGACCGGTAAGCCCGCCTCGAAACTTCATATACGCCGCCGAACTGCGGAGCAGGCAATCCGCAGGTGTGCGGCGCGCGCCATCGGCCACTCGGCGGTCCTTGCTCGCCACGCAGGCGACTAGGCGAGATACTGCGTGGGCGATGTCGGTCCAGAAAGTCGCGTTGCTTCGTGAGGCGACGGACGCCTTCAATCGACGGGATGGCGCGGCATTCGATGCACTTCTCGCTCGCGACGCAGAGATCGTGCCGGTGAGGGCGGCCCTGGAAGGGACCGTCTATCAAGGCGACGACGCTGGCTCCCAGTACTGCGCGGCTGTCGATGAGACCTGGGATTCCCTCAACTGGGAGATTGAGGAAGTTCGCGACGTCGGAGACGCCGCTCTTGCCTTGGGACGCATCCGCGGCAAGGGACGGGAGAGCGGTGTCGCCATCGACACATCTGCGGCTTGGGTCGCCCACTTCCGCGGTGGACTGATCGCTCGCTTCCGTACTTACACCGACCGCTCGGAGGCCCTCGAAGCCGCCCGGCTGCGGGAGTAGGCCCAGGCTCAGCACGGGAAGCTCGCGATCCTGATCGGCAAATGACCCTTCGTGTCAATGCCGGCGACAAGGGCTCGGAGCAGCGCCAGCTCGCCGCCGCCGAAGACTTGCGGATAGGCGGCGGCGCCCCTACAACGAGCCGCGCCAACGATGGACCTTTCCTGGCACTGCTTGCGGAGGGATACCGGCCCGGAGTAGGTTCTACTCAACGCCCCCGGCCCCTGGACTACACGGCGGGTAAGCCCGGTTGCGACCCGGGACGATCCGTCCCAGCACGCCGGGGGCGCTAAGAGCGGGAAACTGCGTGGGCGACTCGCAGCCCGACTTTCGAGTCGCGCTAACTTGCGCACTTCGCCGTAGTCCGGCACGACGTAGGGGCACGACCGGGGCGGCGGACCTAGTTCCGGCCTAGGAGGTGGTCCCTATGGCGCACGTCCGAGACAAGATCACGCGCTGGACTCGCGAGGGCGCGTCCCTCAAGTTGATCGAGGAACGTATCAGTAGGGTGCACGCATCAGATGATGAGAAGTCGGCTCTGTGGCTTTGGGCGTGGTCATGCCGACGCCCCCATGGCAAGAGCCATCGAAGGGTGATGCTGGGCGACTAAAGCCTCGGCAACCCTCCCCCTCGCCGCGGGATACTGCGCGGGCGATGTCGCAGGAGAACGTGGAGCTTGCGTGGCAGGCCTCTCGTGCCTGGAATGAGGGCGGAATCGAGGCGCTCCTGTCGTACCTGGACCCTGAGGTCGAGTGGCACGCGCCCCAAGAGTCGTGGAGCCTGGGAACTACCGCAGGCACGCCGGGGTCCGTGACTACCTGGGCCGGCTGGCCGAAGTCTTCAGTGAGGAGCAACGAGCGGAGCCCGTCGACGTGATCGATGTCGATGCGGAGCGCGTGATTGCAGTCATCCGGGTGGTAGGTCGAAGCGAGAAGTTCGGAACAGAGATCGACGCCGAGTGGGCTTGGCTGATCAAGGCACGCGACGGGAAGGGCATCGAGGTATGGACGTTCACCGACCGCGCACAGGCCCTCGAAGCCGCCGGGCTGCGGGAGTAGGCGATGTCGGAGGAGAACGTGGAACTCGTGCGCGCGCACATCGAGGCGTGGCGCGCGGAGGATGCTCCGCGCGCTCTCGCGTTCCTCGATCCCCACGTCGTCTTGGATGTATCCCGCACCGGCGGGATTGACTCGGCGTTCCATGGCCATGAGGCCATCGCGGAGTTCTTTCGCCGCTATGCCGGGACGTTCGAGGACTATCGGTGGGAGATCGAGCGACTGACCGATCTCGGCTCCGGGGCGGTACTGGCTGTTTCGAGGGAGACCGGGCGCGGCAAAGGCAGCGGCGTTCCGGTGGATCGCCCCCTCGCCACCCTCTACACGGTGATCGGCGGAAAGATCGCGCGGATCACGACCTTCCGATCCGAGCGAGAGGCCCTCGAAGCCGCCGGGCTGCAGGAGTAGGGCGTCAGACTGCACCTCTCGAGGGGCACGTTGACGAGCTGGCCCACCGTGGCGGGCTTTTTCGTGTCCTTTCGGGGTCCACTTCGGGTCCACTCAGGCCCGCAAACCGCATTGGAATGCGGGTAAGACTAGAAGCGGTGGTTGCCGCCGCCGCGCGGACCGTGCTCGCGCAGGAGCTTGGGATGCCTGCGGCTCACCCCGACGATCGTGGCGTCGGCGTTGTCGGCTCGCGGATCGAGCACCGTCACATATGCATTGGAGCCGGTGAGCGCATCGGAGGCGAGCAGTCCCGCCGAGCGCTTCAGCGAGAGGAGGATGCGGCCCGATCCGTGGCTGTGGCGGCGGCGCACCATCAGCCGGCTGTGGCGGGCGTCCGTCCTCGTGTAGGAGAAGGAGCGGCCGCTGACGGCGGGATCGAAGACCAGCAGGCGGCGCGAGCGAACCAGGGCGCGATGCTTGTGGGTTCCCATCATCCACTGGACGATCCGGCTGCCGCCGGGCGTGGCGATCGCGTAGAGCAGCACGTTGCCGTCGACCGCCGGCGCGCTGAGCTGCGAGACGCCTCCCTCGCTCGCCAGGAGCGACGGGGGCGCCGGCGAGGACGGGTTGGCGATGAAGCGGATGTAGATCCGGTCGCCGCCGCCCATGGGGGTGCGATAGGCAAGCCAGTTGTCCGAGACTGCGATCGCGTCGGCGCCCGGAGCGTCGATCTGCGCGACCGGCGCCAGGGTGCTCCGGTCGAAGAGCTGGATCGCGTTGCCCACGACCGTCGCCACGTAGCGGCCGCCGATCGCCGGGTGCTTGCCGGGCAGCGGCAGCTCCAGTCCGCCGCGGCTGATCACGGCCGGGCCGCCCAGCCTCTGGAAGAGGAGCGCGTCGGCCGTCACGGCGGGATCCGTCGCGTGGGCGACGCGGGTCCCGCTCGCCCCAGCGCTCCCGGGGGCGATCACCAGCACCACCGCGGCGAGCAGCAGCGCCGCGGCATCCCCGCGACGGACGCCCAGGTAGACGCTGTCCCGCTCGCACATCAGCTCGGTGGCGCGGATCCCCTTGGCGGTCCCGGCGAGAGGGGCCAGGAGGACGATCGGGATCGCCCGGCCCAGCCCGAAGGATGCGCCGAGCAGCAGGCCGAGGGAGGGATCGCCGATCGCGAGGCTGACCCCGGCGAGGGCCCAGACGCCGAAGGAGAGGACGAAGGTCGTGAAGCCGATGCCCAGCAGGACTCCGTAGAGGGCTGCGGCCAGCGGCATCGGCATCACCCGGCGCCAGTGCTCCGGCAGCTGGCGCCGGATCTGGGGAACGATCCGTGTGCCACGCACCTCGAGCACGGCGGCGAAGAGCGCGATCGCGGCGGCGACCACGTAGGCGGCCCGCCCGCCGGCGCCGTGGAGGAGCTGGCCGAGCCAGGCGAGGGAGCCGAAGGTGAGCAGTCCTCCCGCGATCGCGCCCGGCAGGAAGGTCGCGCAGGCCGCGGCGGTGGTCCGGCGACCGCCGGTGTGACCCGTCGGCCCGATCGTGTCGATCGCCGAGAGCCCGCAGGGGGAGAAGGTGCCGGTCGCTCCGATCAGCAGAGCGGCCGCCGCCAGGGCGATCTCGGGCGCTCCCATCAGCAGGGAACCCTCGTGTCGTAGTACTGGACGCAGAACACTTTGCGACCGGAGAAGCAGTAGCCGGTGAGGGCCGCATCCCCATTGATGCGTGTCCCGCGATGGGCGCAGCAGTCGCGCAGCTGCCGGACCTTGCCGCCGCAGCAGCGGTACCAGGCTCCGTCGATGTGGGCCCTGAACCCGTAGATGTCGCCCGCCCGGTCGCAGAGGCGGGTGCGCGGCGCGGGCGGCAGGGGCCGGCCCTCCGCGTCCTTCAGCAGCTGGCCTCCGTCATCGAGGGGCTGTCCTGCATCGTTGACGGGCCGGCCGATGTCGTCGACCGGATGTCCATCGCTGGCGCGCAGCGGAAAGCCCCGGGAGTCGATTCGGGGAAGGCCCGTCGGGTGCGGGCACGAGCCGGTGGTGAAGGTGTGCCCGCAGAAGTGGTACGCCTCGGAATCGCCGGGCTCGATCAGCGTGCCGACCGTGCGGGCCGCCGTCAGGCCCACGAGTGCCCCGCCAACCCGCGCCAAGAACCCCCGCCGGGACGTGTCCCTCGCCAGCGAATCGCTGAACCGATCCAGATGCTCAGGCACCGATCGGCAGCCTCCCCAACTTCGCCTTGGTCGAATCCTCCGGGCCCTGCGGAATCCCCTGCACCCGACGGCGCTCCGCCGTCGCCAGCACGCTCTCCAGCTGGGCGAGGCTGTTGAACGTCCCCTTGGCGAGGACGGTGCCGCCGGGATTCGTGGCGATCGCGAACGGGCTGCCGGGCACCCTCAGCTCACGCCAGAGCGCCCCCTCGGCGGCCTCGTCGAAGACGCCGACAATGACCTGGGGGTCGTTCGCGACGTTCTCGATCGCCGGCGAGAGCGTCTGGCAGAGGTGGCAGCCCTCGGAGGTGAAGACCGCGAGCCCGAGGTCCTCCCGGCTCCTGGCCTGCAGGGCGAGGCGGGCCGCCAGCGCCTCGGAGCGCGAGCCGACGTCGGGGCCCTCTCCGGCGATCTCGAGAGCGCCCTGGGTTCCCAATTGGAGCCGCAGCATGCCGACCTCACGGGCGAGAGCCAGAACCACGATCGCCAGGCCGGCGCAGGCGAGCAGTGCGAGGCCCACGGCAATGCCGAGCCAGGCGTCGGTGCCGAGCGCCATCGAGTCGACCAGCGGGATCAGGGCGAAGCCAACTGCCATGCCGAGGTTGCGGAGCACGCCGGGCCAGGAGACCCTGGAACGCGGGCCGAAGCAGGCGCAGGGCGCCCCCGCGCGCCCCCGCAGGATCGCCCCGACGGTGACAGCCGAGAAGAGAAGCATGAGCGCCGCCGCGCCATATGCGGCGGCGTCGGAGCCGAGGACTACGGCCAGCGCCAGCCCCAGCTCGACCCCGATCAGGCCGGCCCAGGCGAACGGGCGCAATGGCCCGCCGGCGAACCCGAAGCTCTCCATTCCGGCGATGCTGGCGCGCGGCGACGTGAGCTTCGCGAGCGCTGCGCCCGCCAGCACGATGCCCAACCCGACCCGCAGAAAGATCTCCACCATCCCTCCGCCCGCAACCTAGCACCACTTCGGGCGGATGCGACGCAGCTACGCCCGAGCGCTGCTCCGCCGCTTGACCTTCCTGATGCAGCGGTGCCGTCGCTTGCGGTTGTGGATCCGCTTGCACTTCTTCAGCGCCGTGGCGGCCTGGGTCGTTCTTGCGACAGGCGAGGCGAGGATGTCGGAGCTCCGCGGCTGCCCGCCACCGCCGAAGATGCCCTCCGCGGGGAGACCGTATGTCGATTCGAGAGCCGAGACATCGGACTGGATCAGCGACCGCATCGTGGAGTCGGCGACGCGCGTGTAGACGCCGGGGGCGTTGGGCTGGGCGCAACCGTCGCCCCAGCCCGTGATCCCGACGAGCCGGTAGCCGCCACCCTGGACAGGGGCCTCGAGGGGCCCACCGCTGTCCCCCGTGCAGGTGTCGACCCCGCCGCTCAGAACCCCGGCACAGAGCATCGTCGCCGAGTCGAAGTCACTGCCGTACACAGTGGCGCTCCCGCAGGTCGAGTCGGGGATGACGCTCACCGACGCGGCCCTCAGGGTGTCGACCGTGCTGCCGCAGGAGACGGTGCACTTGCTGGTGCTCCCCCACCCGCTGATCTCCTCCGGGCTGCCGGCATCCCACAGCCCGCCCTCGTCGGTGCCCGCGATCTTGATCCGACCCTGGCTCGAGGGCGAGGACAGCACCAGATAGGCGACGTCGTAGCGGGGAACGCCGTCGCCTCGGAAGTTCGGGTCGTAGCTGGACTGGTATTTGACCGCCGAGACGCTGAGCTCGGAGCCCTGGCTGTTGTCCGAGAGGGTGGTGCGGCCGAGAACTACGTCGACGTCCTCCGGGTCGAGATGCGCCTGGCTGATCGGACAGAGCAAACTGCAGTCGGGGTCCGTGTCGTAGACGCAGTGCGCCGCCGTGATCACGATCCGGGAGGTGAGGAGCGAGCCTCCGCAGAACTGCCGCTGGTGCGCGTCGCCGCTCCTCTTGGCGGGGCTGAACACCACGGCGGCCTGCCACGGGTACTGCGAGACGGACGCCGTGGACCCGCCGACGATCCGCGGCTGCACCGACCCGTCGCTCTGGGCGCTCGCGCTCGCGGCCCCGACCAGCGCCATGGCGGTGACGCCCGCGAGCAGCGCCAGCCCGGCTCCACGAGCAGGCATCGATGCGGGCTTGTCCGGATGTCTCCCCATTACGCCGAATTGAATCGGTCGCAGCTGCAAAAAAGAATAAGGCCTAGCCGATCGCGACCATGCGCTCGATCGGCAGCTTGGCGCGCTCGGCGATCTCGGGCGGAACCTTCACCTCGTAGCGGAAGTCCCGCAGCGAGTCCCGCACCTTGGGCAGGGTGATCATCTTCATGTACTTGCAGAAGGCCATCCGGTTCGCCTCGATCAGCTTCGCGTGCGGCGCGGCCTGCTGAAGCGGGTAGAGCATCCCGTTCTCGGTGGCGACGATGTACTCGCCCTCGGGGTGCTCCTCCATGTAGGAGAGCATCCCGCCGGTCGAGAGCATCTGGACGCCCTCGGGATCGATGTCGCCCGAGGCGACGTACTCCATCGCCTGGGTCGCGCAGCCGCACTCCGGGTGGATCAGGAACTCGGCGTTGGGGTGCTCGTCGCGGACGGTCTTGATGTCGTCGGGCCGAATGCCGGCGTGGACGTGGCATTCGCCGTCCCAGATGTGGAAGCGGGCGCGGCGCTCCGGGTCATCCTTGATCCCGGTCTCCCGCTCGACGAAGGCGCCGAGCCACATGTCCGGGCCGAAGAGGATCTCTGTCTCGGGGCCATGCTCGCGGAGGATGTGCTCCACGACCTGCACCGCGTTCCCGGAGGTGCAGCAGTAGTCGGTCTCGGCCTTCACCTCGGCAGAGGTGTTCACGTACATCACCACGACCGCGCCGGGATGCTCCGCCTTCCACGCGCGGAGCTGGTCGGCGTTGATCGAATCCGAGAGCGAGCAGCCGGCGCCGAGATCGGCGATCAGCACGGTCTTGTCGGGCGAGAGGATCGAGGCGGTCTCGGCCATGAAGTGGACACCGCAGAACTCGATCACCTCGGCGTCGGCCTTCGCCGCCTCGCGGGAGAGGCCGAGCGAGTCGCCGACGAAGTCGGCCAGGTCCTGCAGCTCGGGCAGCTGGTAGTTGTGGGCGAGGATCACCGCGTCGCGCTCGGCCGCGAGCTCCCTGGCCTCCTCGCTCAGGGTCGCAATCTCCTCCTCGCTCAGCTTGGCGGGAAGCTCGTTGACGGTAGGAAGCTCCAGCACTTGGATGCGCTCCTTGCGTTGAATGTTCGCTTCCCCGGCCCACGCGTGGCCTCGAGGTGAGCGAATGAACTGATCAGAGGTTAGCGCTCCCTACCCTTGCCCTATGCCCGAGCTGCCCGAGGTCGAGATCACGGCGCGCCGCCTCGGCACCGCGCTCGATAGAGCCGAGGTGGAGTCGGCCCTGGCCGCCGGGGTGGCGACGCTGAAGACCTTCGAGCCCAGCCTCGACGCCCTCATCGGCGCGCGGATCTCCGGGGTGCGGCGCATCGGGAAGATGCTCGCGGTCGACTTCGAGCCCCCACCACAGAACGGGTTGCTCCTTACGGAGCACCCTCACATGAACGGCGCCGGCCCGCTCACCCTCCTGGTCCACCTGATGTCGGCGGGCCGCCTCCAGGTCTTCGACAAGCGAGCCTCGCTGCGCGACCGGCGCTCGCGCATCCTGGTCCGCATCGCCGATGGACGGGAGCTGCGACTGCGGGAGTTCGGCACGAAACAGTCGGCCTGGGCGAAGCTCCTGGCCCGGGACGCGGTCGCCGAGGACGAGATGGTCGCGACCCTCGGCCCCGACGCCTGGCCGACCCCGCCGCTGGAGGAGTTCGCCGAGCGGCTCCGCCAGCCGCGCCACCTCCATCCCCTGCTCCGGGACCAGCGCGTGATCGCCGGGATCGGGCGCTCCTGGGTGGACGAGATCCTCTGGGAGGCGAAGCTCTCGCCGTTCAAGAAGGGCTCCGAGCTCTCAGACGAGGAGGTGAAGGCTCTGCATGAGGCCCTCCCCACCCTCGGCAACGTCGTCAAGCACTACGAGGGGGTTGTCGGCGACTCGATCCCGGACAAGATGCCGATGCCGCTCCGGGTCCACCGCCGCGAGGGGGAGCCATGCCCGCGCTGCGGGACCACGATCGAGGCCGTCTTCTTCGCAGAGCACCAGATGAACTACTGCCCGAAGGAGCAGACGGGCGGGCGCGTGCTCAAGGACCGCCGCCTCTCGCGCCTGCTGAGATAGCTAGCGCCCGGTCAGCTGCCGGACGACGCCGCGCCCGATCGTGAACGGGTGGGCGACCAGCGTCTGGAACCGGCCGGTCAGGCTGAGCGGATCGCGCGCGATGCCGAGCTGGCACAGGACCGTCGTCTGGTCGAAGTAGACGCGCTCGCCGATCAGCTTGTCGTCATCGAACAGGAAGATCGAGAGGATCGGCAGCTGGAACTCCCGGCCCGTCGGCGGCAGGCTTCGCAGCGGCCCCCTGTGGGTGCCGCGAACGACCGCCTCGACGAGCACGGCGTCATCTGCGTGGTGCAGCGCGAGGAGCTCGTTGCGCTGGTCGGGAAACGCGCGGCGGGTCTGCTCGAAGTAGCGCTCCACCTCCTCGGTGCCGTCGTAGACCTCTCCGGTGCCGATCAGCTCGTAGCGGGGATGCTCGAAGGTGTCGAGGGTCGCGTCGAACTCTTGGCGGTTCTCCGAGTCCATGTGCTCGCGCACGATCTCCTCCCGCTTGCGCCGCAGGGTGGCGTTCGGCGCCACCGCTACCTCCCGATCACGCGGCGAAGCAGGCTCCGCGAGATGGTCAGCGGGTGGCTCGCGGCCGTCTCGAGCCGGCCGGTGAGGCTGGCCGGGTCGCGGGCGATGCCGAGCTGCTGCAGAACGGTGGCGGTGTCGTAGTAGACGCGCTCGCAGACCAGGGCCTCTCCCTCGAAGACGAAGATCGCGAGGAAGCGCTGCTCGAAGCGGCGGCCGGTGGGCGGCAGTCCGCGGAGGGCGCCGGCATGCGTCCCACGGGCGATCGCCTCCACCAGCACCGCCTGATCGGCGCTGTGCAGGGCGACGATCTCGATCTCCTGATCCGGGAACGCCCGGTTGAGCTCCTCCCAGTGCGAGCGAACCTCCTCGGCGCCGTCGTAGACCTTGTCGGTCGCGACGTACTCGTAGCGGGGGCGACTGAACGTCGCAAGGGCAGTCTCGTAGTCGGCCGCGTTCTCGGCCTCGACGTGCCGGCGGACGAGCTCCTCCCGCCTGGTCGCGGCGGTCTCCAGGGTGGCCATAGTCAAACGGGTCGCTCCTCGGCTTCGCCTGCGGAGCGCCCTCGCATGACTCTATATCGCCAGGGTCATGCTGAGGTCGAGCGCCGGCGCGGAGTGCGTGAGCGCTCCGACGGAGACGTAGTCGACCCCCGTGGCGGCGATCTCGCCGACCGTCGCCAGGGTGACCCCGCCCGAGGCCTCGAGCTCGGGCGCCTCTCCCGACGCCTGCGCGGCCGCCACCGCCTCGCGCAGCTCGGCCGGGCTCATGTTGTCGAGGAGCAGCCGGTTCGCCCCGGCCTCGGCGCCCTGCCGGACCTCGTCGAGATCGCGGCACTCGACCTCCACGGGCAGATCGGGCCGGGCAGCGCGGGCGCGCCGGATCGCCTCGCCGACGCCGCCCGCCAGCGCCGCGTGGTTCTCCTTGATCAGGATTGCGTCGTAGAGGCCCATCCGGTGGTTCGTGCCCCCGCCGGCGGCCACCGCTGCCTTCTCCAGCGCCCGCAGGCCGGGGGTGGTCTTCCGGGTGTCGAGGACCCTGGCCCCCGCGCCATCGACGGCCCTGACGAACCTCGCCGTCAGCGTGGCGACCCCGGAGAGATGGCCGAGCAGGTTGAGGGCGGTGCGCTCGGCGGCGAGCAGCGCCCGGGCGGGCCCTTCGACGCGGGCGACGGCGGCGGGCACCTCGTCGCGCCACTCCGACTCGGCGGCGAGGGTCTCGAGCTCGCCGGCTCCCGCCTGCCGGAAGACCTCGGCCGCCACCTCCAGCCCGTAGAGCACACCGGATGCCTTCTGCGCGATCGTCGCGCGGGCGGAGGCAGCCTCCGGAACCACGGCCTCCGCCGTGACGTCGCCCGTCCCGACGTCCTCGAGCAGGGCCCGCGCGACCAGCTCGCGCGTGTCGGTGTCCACCTCCACGGCTTTCACAATCTCACGAATCGGCCGGTTCGGTCCGCGCTCAGGTCCACCAGTGCGGCGGAACTGTCCCGAGCGAGAGTCGCTCCGGTCGCGTCCCCAGTGTGAACTCAGCTGCCCGCAGCCCCGACAAGAAGGCAGCCTGAACCGTTCCGTGGTGCTCGGGAACGGTCGCCTCGCCCGCGAGCACGAGCCGCGCGGAGAGCGGCTCGCCGAGACGGCGCATGTCATCGGCGCTCGCCCCGATCGGAACGTAGGTGTAGGAGCCGAGCGCGTACGGATCGCCGATCCAATCCGAGGTGAGCGTCTCCTCCGGATCCGGCACCGACCCGAACATCTTGCGGAGAGCCTCGAGCGCCGGCTTATCCCGCTCCCCGGCGCGTATCCGCCCCAGCCGCGGAGCGACGTCCGGGTTGTAGAGGGCCACGAGCGACGGAGCTCCGACGTGACGGCTGAAATCGAACCACGCGGGAAAGGCTCGGTCGTCCGCCACGTAGGTGATCTCCCAGAGGGAATTCGGCCAGAACCTCTCAGCGAAGCGGAACACCACCTTCTCCAGCGTTCCCATCGCCAGGCGCTCGACGGCGCCTGCGTGCTCGCCGTCGAGCGGGGGATCGAAAACCACGGCTCCGGCGCGGAGCACCCCCAGCGGCAACGTGACGATCGCGCGATCGCCCTCGAAAGCCCCCTGATCGGTGACCACGGAGACCTCGGCGTCGCGGTGCTCGATTCGGGTGACCGTCGCACCAAGCCGCACATCGAGCCCCGCGGCGAGGACATCGACCAGCGCCCCGTACCCGCCGGCTGGCACGAGATTGCCCCCTCCCGCCTCGGCGTACGCGGCGGCGCCGGCCAGCGAGACACGATCGGGTGGCCCTGCGCTCACCAGTGGGGCGATCAGCCAGAGCAGGGTGAACCTGGCCAACTCGCCCAGATGGCCCTCGAGCCCCCGATCGGCAAGAAACCATTCGACCCCATCAACGAATCGATCGCTCCCGGTGGCGGCGCGCGCTTCGGCCGGGTCCCAATCCGCCTGGAGAACCGCGGCCACCGTGGTGGCGCCGGGGGCATCGACCCAGCCATCGGCCCAAACCGCCATCCGCCCGCCAAAAGCCCCGTCGTTCCTCGTCTCGATTCCGGCCGCGGTGAGCGATTCGGCCACGGGGTTGCCCGTTGGATTGTGAACCCAGGCACCACCGAGATCGATCTTGCCCGGGCCGAGCGGCAACGTGCGGATGCGACCGCCTATGCGATCACGGCCCTCGACCACCAGGACCTCCGCGCCGGCGCAGCGCGCCGCGTCAGCGGCCGTCAGGCCTGCAATGCCCGCTCCGACCACGATCACTCGCATGGCTCGGCGAGGCTACCGCGGCGGTCCGGGTCACCGGATACCGCCATTCTCACGAAAGCCAGGTGTGAGACGTTTTGTGGGCGGATGCTGAATGAGACTCTTCCTCCCTTTCAGGCACTGCTCGACGAGCACGGCTCCGACGTGCTCGGCTTCCTGGTCGCATCGGTCGGCCCGCATGACGCCGAGGACTGCTTCCAGGAGACCTTCATCGCGGCGCTCCGCGCCTACCCGCGCCTTGAGCACGCCCGCAACCTGCGCTCCTGGCTGCTCACGATCGCGCACCGCAAGGCGATCGACCACCACCGCGCCGGCGGGCGCCGCGCCGTCCCGGGGGGCAGCGCCGAGGAGGTCGCCGGCTCCGAGCCCAGCTCCAACCACCGCCCCGACACCACGGTCGCCGGCGGCGAGCCGGAGCTCTGGACGGCCGTCAGCGGGCTGCCGCCCAAGCAGCGCAGCGCGATCGTCCTGCGCTTCGCGACCGACATGTCCTATGCCGGCATCGCCAACGCCCTCGATTGCTCCGAGGACGCCGCCCGCCGCAGCGTCCACGAGGGACTTGAGAAGCTGAGAGGTGAATTCGCATGAACCCGATGACCGACAAGCAGCTCGAGAAGATTCTCCGCAAGGCCCCGTCGGGCGGCAACCTCGACCGCGCGGTGCAGGGCGTCCTCGCCCGCGCCGAGCGCGATGGCCTGATCGACGTGGCGTACGCCCCCGTCGACTCGCCCTTCGGCAGGCTGCTCGTCGCCCGCACCGATCGCGGCGTGGTCCGGGTGGCCCTGCCCAAGCACCGGGGCGCGCGGCAGTCCGAGGACGAGGTGCTCGAGGACCTGGCAAGGTTCATCTCCCCGCGGGTGCTCGAGTCCCCGGCGCGCCTGGATGAGGAGCGGCGGGAGCTCGAGGACTACTTCGAGGGCAAGCGCCACCACTTCGACGTGGCGATCGACTGGAAGCTCACGCCGGCCGGCTTCCGCAGCCGCGCGCTGCACGCAGTGGCACGGATCCCCTACGGCGAGACCCGGACCTACGGCCAGATCGCCAGGCAGGCCGGAAACGCCCGCGCCTTCCGGGCGGCGGGGACGGCCTGCGGCCACAACCCGATCCCGCTGATCGTCCCGTGCCATCGCGTCGTCCAGACCGGAGGGGGGATCGGGAACTACGGCGGTGGCCCCGAGATGAAGCGGGCGCTGCTCGACCTCGAGGGCGCGCTCTAGCGGCTCTCGGGCAGCTCCGCACGATCTGCTCACGATCGCTCATGCCGGGAACACCGCCATGGTCGCCGTGAAGCCGTGCAGGAAGTTGCGACCGCCGACCGGGCCGATCTCACCCGCGCAGAAGAAGCCGGCGGTCGGCGCGCCGAGGGAGTCCTCGACGGTCGAGGCGTCGTGATCGGGCAGATCGAACATGTGCGAGCCGCGGCCGTTGCAGGTGAAGAGCAGGGCGCCGGCCGCGCCGGCCGCGCCGAGCGCCTGCGCCTGCACCCGCAGCGCCTGGCGAAGGTCCTCGTCGGCGGAGGCGGCGTCGCGAACCTGGAGGCGGACGGTTTGACCCACCCGCACCGGTTCGCCGATCGCAATCGCGCCCGATTCGCGATCGGCGCCGATGATCGGCCGCACGAGGAAGTCGCCGCGCTCGTAATCGGGGCGATTCTCGTCGATCACCAGACCGATCAGCACTCCCGAGGCGGCCAGCTCTCGCTCTTGCTCCGGCAGCCCCGCGATCACCTCGCCGAGGCGCTCCATCGCCGGCTTCCCCGCCAGCTCGACGATCACGTTCGCCTCGGCGCTGGTGATCGTCATCTCGGGGCCCACCGGGCCCGCGCCCTGGGAGACGCAGGGCAGGACCTCCACGCCGCGCAGGCTGACCGCGACGGCGCCGTCGGTGTGGACGTCGCCGTCGCGCAGCAGCACGGCGCCGCCCGCGAAGGAGGCGCTGGCAAGGCCGCCGAGCACAGGGACCTGAGGCCGGGAGCGCTCGAGCGCCGCCAGCAGCTCCTCGGCCGGGAAGCTGAATGGATCGCAGAGGGCGATCACCGACTCGTCGGAGCTGGGATCCGATCGGTCTGCGGCCACGGCGAGAGGCTCGGGCAAGCCGAGCAGACGGAAACCCTCCCCGTCGCGCTCCGCCGTGAGATGCATCGTCTCGAGCTCGGCGCCAGGCAGCGAGGCGCCCCAGACGACGACGCCGGGCGTGTCCTCGAGCTCGTGGCCGCCGGCCACGGTTCCGCCCGCTCCGCAGCCGATCAGCGCCCTCGGCTCGAGGCGCTCGTGGACCTCGGAGAGCAGCCACTTCGCCATGCCGAGGTGGTGGCCGGAGGCGAACACGACCGCCAGGTCGCACGGCTGATTCAGCCCGGCCCTGGCGCGGTCGGCCGCCTCGGCCGCGGCCTCGACCGTGTCGAAGCTCTCGGAAGCGCCGACCGAGCTCCGGACCGAGAGCGTCCTCGGCGAGCCCACGCTAGTTGGCCGCCGGGGGGCCCGAGGTGGACGCGGCGTAGTTCAGGTACTCGCGGACGAAGCCGTCGAGGTCGCCGTCGAGGACGCGCTGCGTGTCGCCAACCTCGAAGTTGGTCCGATGGTCCTTGACCCGCTGGTCGGGGTGCAGGAAGTAGCTGCGGATCTGCGAGCCCCACTCCGCCGACTTCTGCTCCCCGCGCTCCTTGGCGAGCTCCTCGGCCCGCTCGAGCTCCTTGCGCTCGACGAGCCGGGAGCGGAGCAGCTGCATCGCGGTCGCCTTGTTCTGGGTCTGCGAGCGCTCGTTCTGGCACTGGACCACGATCCCAGTCGGGACGTGCGTGATCCGGACGGCCGAGTCCGTCTTGTTCACGTGCTGGCCGCCCGCGCCCGAGGCGCGGTAGGTGTCGACCCGGATGTCCGCGTCGTCGATCTCGACCTCGACGTCGCCCTCCACCAGCGGCGCCACGTCGACCTGCGCGAAGCTCGTGTGCCTGCGCGCGGACGAGTCGAACGGCGAGATCCGGATCAGCCGGTGGACGCCGCGCTCCGCCGCGAAGAGCCCGTAGGCGTTCTCCCCGCGGACGACGAAGGTCGAGGACTTCAGCCCCGCCTCCTCGCCGGGTGAGGCCTCCTTCATCTCGACCTTGAAGCCCCGCCGCTCGGCCCAGCGCAGATACATGCGCAGCAGCATCTCGGCCCAGTCCTGGGAGTCCGTGCCGCCGGCGCCCGCGTGCACCGTGACGACCGCGTCACCGGCGTCGAAGCGCCCCGAGAAGAGCCGCTCCTCCTCGAGCTCCGCGAGGCGCTTCTCGACCGACTCGAGCTGTCCGGCGAGCTCCCCGGCCATCTCCTCGTCCTCCGTGGCGAGCTCGGCCAGCTCGCCGAGGTCCTCGACGTCCTGGCTCAGCGAGCGGAAGCCCTCGAGGCGCCGTTGTGCCCGGGCGTGATGCGCAGACGTCTCGGCGGCCCTGGCCTGGTCATCCCAGAACCCCCGCCGCTGCATCTCCGTCTCCAGCCGATCGACCTCGGCGCTCAGCGCCTGCGGGTCAAAGGTAATCCGAGAGCAGCTTCAGCTGCCCCCGGATCTCAGCGAGGCGCGCGGAGATTCCCTCCTTGTGGAGCATTTCGGCCACCCCCTAAGGGTATTGCGCCCCGTCCTTTACCGTTCGCGCCGACTCATGGAGAACGGACGCTCCAAGAGGAGACGGGAACCGCTGAGCTGGCTGCTTCGCAAGCTCGCGCATGGGCTGCCGCCGCTGCCGACGGTCGGGGGGCGCGCCCTCGCGACCCGCGTGGCCGGGCTGCTGCTGGTCGGCGGCGCGATCCTGATCGCGATCACGGTCGCCCTTCCCCCCGGCGCCGAGGGCTCGGACCTGCTGATCCTGGGCTACGGGGCCATCGCCGCGGTCTGCGGAGCGCTGATGCTCTCCAGGCGGCGGGTCAGCGAGCCCGTGCTCGGTCTCGCCGCGGCCCTCGGCACCGCCGTGATCACCTTGGCGACGCTCGAGGGCGGGCACGGGACCGGCACCGAGGACAACGAGGTCCTCTTCCTCTGGGTCTCCCTGTTCGCCTTCTGGTTCTTCGACCTGCGTCACGCCCTGCTGCAGCTCGGGTTGATCGGGGTGGCCGACGCGGTCCTGCTGATCGACCAGCACCCCAACTTCTCCGACGGCGTCACCCGCTGGCTGGTCACGATCGCCACGCTGCTGGTCACCGGGCTGCTGATGTCCTGGATCCGCCGCTCCCTGGAGCACGAGCGAGAAGAGACCGCGCGCCTCGCCGTCGTCGCTGAGCGGATGCGCATCGCCCGCGACCTGCACGACGCGGCCGGCCACGGGGTGACGGCGATCTCCCTGCAGGCGGCCACCGGCCTGCGAATGCTCGAGGACGGGGCCGACGTCGACGAGGCGCGCAAGGTGCTCGAGGAGATCAAGCGGACCTCGCGCATCGCCCTCGAGGACATGCGCAAACTGCTGGGCCTGCTGCGCCCCAGCGACGCGACGACCCCGGAGCGCGACCGGGTCAGCCTCTCCCACCTCGACGACATGATCGACGAGTGCCGGGCGGCGGGGCTGTCGGTCACGGTGGAGAGGTCCGGCGATCCGCTCGCCCTGCCGCCGATCCTCGACCAGACGGCCTACCGGATCATCCAGGAGGCGCTCACCAACGTCCTCAAGCACGCGGGGACCCGCGCCTCCGCTGTCGTCCGCCTCGCTTTCGACCCCACGAGCGTGGAGCTCGAGGTGATCGACGACGGGCCGGGCATGGTCGGCGGAGTCGCGATCGGCACGCGGAAGGGGCTGATCGGGATGCGCGAGCGGGTCGAGCTCTTCGGCGGCCGCTTCTCAGCCGGGCCGATCGAGGGCGGCGGCTTCCGCGTCTTCGCCGGGCTGCCCCTCGGTGACCCGCTCGAGAACTTCAGCCAGCGCCGCTGACTACTCGGGGACCGTCGCCGAGATGATCCAGGTCGAGGCGGGGCCGCTGACGTCGTTCGGGCCCGCGTAGTCCTCGAGCACCTCGCGGATCTCCGCCTCGATCATCGGGCGGATCTTCTCCGCCTCGTCCCCGTTGAGCCGGATGATCTCCGCCGCGGGGCCGAGCGCCATGTTGAACCGAACGGCGTGCTCCAGGTCGCTGCCGAGCTTGATCGGCAGGTCGCAGCGCGTGAAGGTCGGCTGCTCGAACCCCGCGATCTGCAGCTGCTCGCTGACCGTGTCGGCGTTCTCCATCGAGAAGGGGCCGGGACCGCAGGTGGGCTCGTCCGACTCCTCCGGCTCCTCGAGGTACTGCTCGACCACCTTCTCGGCGCGATGGACCCAGGGATTGTCGAGCTTCCGCCTCCAGACCACGGCGCAGAGGCGCCCGCCGGGCCGAAGCGCACCGCGGATGTTGCGCAGCGCCTGGACCGGGTTCGCGAAGAACATGATGCCCATGCGCGAGAAGGCGTAGTCGAAGGTCCCCGGCAGCTCCATCACCTGCACGTCGCCGGCGAGGAAGTCCACGTTCTCCACGCCGGCCTCCCTCGCCCCCTCGATCGAGGCCCTGATGAAGGGCTCGGAGACGTCGACGCCGACCGCCTCACCCTCCGGGCCGACGATCGCGGCCAGCTGCTGGGTGGTGTCGCCGAAGCCGCAGCCGATGTCGAGCACGCGGTCCCCGGGCTTCGGTGGATGCAGGCGCATCGCGGCGTCGCCATGACGCTTCAGGCCGTCGACGATCAGGTCGCGGAACTCAACGAAGCGATCGAAGAGCACCCCGCTCCACGCCTCGGTCGCTTCCTCGTTCTCAGCGTCAACCGCCGCTCGGTCAATCGGGTCACGCCCCGGCTCCGCGTCGGCGCGCCCTCGCCCTGCCGCGGTCTTCTCCACGCGGCAATGGTACGGCGTGGGGGCCTGGCGTTACACCGAATCGCGAGGCGTGAACCGGATCTCCTCGTCGAACTCCGCCAGGAACTCGGTGATGCTCGAGGAGGAGCGGGCGCTGTCCGGCCCGCTGCCGTAGAGGCGCTCGAAGAACTCCGCCGTGCGAAGGGCCGGCCTCACCTCCCAGTGCAGGCGCGTCGGACCCTCGGCCGCCATCCGGTGCGGGGTCGCCGCCGGGACCTCGAAGCTCTCACCCTGCCCGTAGACCCTCTCCTCCCCGCCGATGATCGTACGCATCGCCCCCTCGAGCACCTCGAACCGCTCGACCTGCCGGGGATGGAGGTGCTCAGGAGGCATCCCGGCCACGCCGCTGTAGCTCGCCTCCATCTCGAGCAGCTCGCCGTCGGTCTCGGCGCCGGTCCGGACGAGCCGCAGCCGCATGCCGTCGAAGCCGTCGATCTCGTCGCCGGCTTGGGGCACTGTCAGCGATTCACGGCTTCGCCATCAGGTCGCGGCCACAAGCGGCCGCTACGCCCCGTGGCACTTCTTGTACTTCTTGCCCGAGCCGCACCAGCAGGGGTCGTTGCGCCCGATCTTGTCGCGATCGGTCTTGACCACGGTCTCCTGCTCGGCTGGGGCGCCGTTGCCCGGCTGGGGCCTGCCCTCGATCGCCTGCTCGGCGGCGGCGTCTGGACCGGCGGCGGTGGCGACCGCCGCCTGGCCGAGCGCCGAGGGCTGCTCGGCGGTGCCACCCGAGTAGTCGAACTGGCCGGCCTGCGTGGTCGGTGCGAACTGCTCCTGCGCCCGCGGGGCGACCTCGACCTCGACGTGGAAGATCAGCCGCGCGAACTCCTCCCAGATCGAGTGCATCAGCGCCTCGAACATGGAGAAGCCCTCGTTCTTGTAGGCGACCAGCGGGTCGATCTGCGCGAAGCCGCGCAGGTGGATGCCCTCCCGGAGGTAGTCCATCTCGTAGAGGTGCTCGCGCCAGCGGTTGTCGATGATCTGCAGCAAGATCGCCCGCTCGAGCTGGCGCATGATCTCGTCGCCGAACTCCTGCTCGCGACGGTCGTAGCCGGCGAGGGCGTCGGCGAGCAGGCTCTCGCGCACAGCCTCGCGGTCGGTCTGCTCGGGCTGCAGCGTAGAGACGTCCACCGTCGAGGGCCAGAGCTGCTGGACCTGAGTCTGGAGCTCCGCGAGGTCCCAGTCCTCGATCACGTCGCCCGGCGTGTAGTCGTCGACCAGGCTGCTGACGATCTCGACGACACCCTCGCGGGCGGCGTCGGACATGTCCTTGCCCTCGAGGATCTCGCGGCGATACTTGTAGACGACGCGGCGCTGCTCGTTCATCACGTCGTCGTACTCGAGGACGCGCTTGCGGATCAGGAAGTTCTGCTCCTCGACCTTCTTCTGCGCGTTCTCGATCGTGCGCGAGAGCATCTTGGCCTCGAGTGGCTCCTCCTCTCCCTGCTCGTTCACGGGCCCGAGCCGGTCGAGGATCTTGTAGATCCGCTCACCCGCGAAGAGGCGGATCAGATCGTCCTCGGCCGATAGGAAGAAGCTGGATTCGCCGGGGTCGCCCTGGCGGCCGGAGCGGCCGCGAAGCTGGTTGTCGATGCGCCTGGACTCGTGGCGCTCGGTGCCGCAGATGAACAGGCCCCCGAGCTGGCGGACCTCCTCGGCCTCGGCTTCACAGCTCTCCCTGAGCCGCTCCACCATCGCCTTCTCCTCCTCCTCGTAGCTCTCGTCGCCGGGGGAGAGGCCGAGCTTGCGGAGCTCGGACTGAGCCATGCCCTCGGGGCTGCCGCCGAGCTTGATGTCGACGCCGCGGCCGGCCATGTTGGTGGCGATCGTCACGGCGCCCTTGCGGCCCGCCTGGGCGATCGTCTCACCCTCGCGCTGGGCATGCTCGGGCTTGGCGTTGAGGACGACGTGCTCGACGCCGCGTCGCTTGAGCTCGGCGGAGATCATCTCCGAGACTTCGACCGAGATCGTGCCGACGAGGATCGGCTGGCCGGCCTGGTGGCGAGCCTCGATCTCGTTGACGACCGAGCGCCACTTGCCGTTCTTGGTCTTGTAGATCTGGTCGTTGTGGTCGGCCCGGATCATCTCCACGTTGGTCGGGATATCGACCGTGGGCATCTTGTAGATCTTCATGAACTCCTGGGCCTCGGTCAGCGCCGTGCCCGTCATGCCCGAGAGCTTGTCGTAGAGGCGGAAGTAGTTCTGGAGCGTGATCGTGGCGAGGGTCTGGTTCTCCTCGCGGATCGCCACGCCCTCCTTGGCCTCGACGGCCTGGTGGAGGCCCTCTGACCAGCGCCGGCCCTCGAGGATGCGGCCGGTGAACTCGTCGATGATCATCACCTGGCCCTCGACGACCTCGTACTCGACGCCCCGCTTGTAGAGCGACTCGGCCTTGAGGGCCTGGATCAGGTGGTTGACGAGCGTCCCGTGCTCCCCCAGGTAGAGGTTCTCGACGCCGAGGAACTCCTCCGCCTTCGCGATGCCGCGCTCCGTCGGAGCGACGGTCTTGTGCTTCTCGTCGTACTCGTAGTCGAACTCGGCCTCGGTGGTGTCCTTGGACTCGCCCAGTGACTTGAGCTTCTCCTTGTGGGGCTCGCCCTTCATCTGCTTGGCGAGCCGGGCGAACGTGTAGTAGAGGTCGGCGGCCTGCTCCGGGCGACCGGAGATGATCAGCGGCGTTCGGGCCTCGTCGATCAGGATGTTGTCGACCTCGTCGACGATCGCGAAGTCGTAGCCGCGCTGGACGCACTCCTCGAGCGAGCCGGCCATGTTGTCGCGCAGGTAGTCGAAGCCGAACTCGGAGTTGGTGCCGTAGGTGACGTCGCAGGCGTACTTCTCGCGGCGGGCGGGCGGATCGTCGCCCTCCTGGATCGCGGAGACGGTTACGCCGAGGGCCTCGTAGATCGGCCGCATCCACTCGGCGTCGCGGCGGGCCAGGTAGTCGTTGACGGTCACCAGGTGGACGGCGTTGCCGGCGAGCGTGTTGAGGAAGACCGGTAGCGTCGCGGTGAGGGTCTTTCCCTCGCCGGTCTTCATCTCGGCGATCGCCCCCGAATGCAGCACCATGCCGCCGATCAGCTGGACGTCGAAGTGGCGCTGGCCGAGTGTCCGCCGGCTGGCCTCGCGGACCAGGGCGAAGGCCTCGGGCAACAGGTTGTCGAGCGACTCGCCGTTCCGGGCGCGCTCGCGCAGCCCGTCCGCCTCGGTGCGGAGCTCCGCGTCTTCGAGCAGCTCCATCTCCGGCTCGATCCGGTTGATCGACTCGACCCGTCCCTGGTACTCCTTGAATTGCTTCGACTCGCCCATCCGCAGGGCGCGGTCGATGAGTCCTCTGGCCACGCGATTAGGTTAGCTGCCGGGACTGCGCGGCCCTGGTCATGCGGTCATGCCGCGCAGGCGGTTCATCAGCTTCCGAGTCGTCTGGCGCTTGCGCCGCTTGTCACGGTGCTTCTTCACCTGCCTGCGGATGTCCTCGGCCATCTCGTGGATGGAGTGCAGCATGTCGGGGGACGCCTCCTTGGCGCGCAGCGTCACTCCCTTCAGCCCCAAGGTCGCCTCGGCGACCATCCTGTCGGCGATTCGCGGGTTCTTCTCCTCGCAGAGCTCCACCTCCAGGGTGGCCAGCTCCGAGACCTGCTTCCCAACCCTCGCGAACCGCTGCATCACTGCCTCGCGAAGCTCGTCCGTCACCTCAATGTTCTTGCCCCGGACCTCGATCCTCACGGCGGTCTCCTTCCGTCGGGTTGGCGGCCCGCATGCTACGCCCGCCCTGCGGCGGCGGCAAGAGACCGCCCGTCTAGAGGGCACGCGCGAGCACCAAGGCGACGATGTGCCGGCAGCCGCCCTCGCGGAGCGCCACAGCACAGGCCGAGAGGGTGGCGCCGGTGGTCCAGACGTCGTCGACCAGGAGCGCCTCGCGCGGGCACTCCGCGACCGCCTGGACCCGTGGCGGGTCCGCGAGCCGCTCCGCTCGCCTTCGCCCCACCTGCCGGCGTCCGCCGGCGCGCCGCAGGGCCCGGCTCACGGGCAGGCCGACGCGTTCGCCCACGGCGATCGCGAGCTCCTCGGCCGGATCGAACCCGCGCCAGCGCCAGCGCCAAGGGACCGCAGGGACCGGGACCACGCAATCGGCGGTCTGCCGCGGCGGCAGCGCGCGCAGCATCGCCCCCGCCGCGACGCCAGCCAGCGAGAGGCGCCTGGCGTACTTGAGGCCGTGCACGATCTGCCGCGCGGTGCCTTCGAATGGCGAGGCCGCGACCGCCAGGTCCACTCCGGGAGGACCGGGCTCGATCGCCCTCGGCGCCCCGGCGAGCCCCCGCTCGCAGAGAACGCAGACCACCGCGCCGGCCGGGCTCGCCGATCCGCAGGCGGCGCATCGCGGCGGCGCCACCAGCGAGGCGATCTGCTCGATCAGCGCGGTCGGGATCCGACGATCGTCCGCGATCCCGCGTGCCGAGTGGCGCGCGCAATGCCAAGGAGTACATTCAGCGCACAACGTAGGGGGCGACAACCGAGGGGAGAAGCGAATGGGACGATTCGACATCAGCCCGGAGGTGGCGGAGGAGTGGCGCGCGAAGTACCGATCCTCCGTCGAGCCTCACGTGGATGGCGAGGTGCTCGCGGTCGGCGCCTTCCGCCCGACCGGCGCCGGGACCAAGTACGCGATCAGCAAGACCCAGGTCGGCGCGCTCGCATACGGCGCCACCCACCTGATCGGCAAGAAGAAGGCCGGGGGCCTGCCCGGCCAGTTCATGCTCGCCGTCACTCCCGACAAGCTCTACGCCTTCAAGTACAAGCCCGGCCGCAGCGGGGTCAAGATCAAGGAGGAGTCGGCCGTCTGGGATCGTGACGGGCTGGAGGTGGCCACGGAGCGCCTGCAGACGACGACGCGGATGACGCTCGAGTGGCCGGACGGCGAGAAGATCGTCTGTGACCAGGAGGGGCTCGGCGACAATCCCTGGGCCGACGACGTGATCCGGGAGCTCCAGGCATAAATCGGGTTGCTCCTCCAGCTCCGCGTCGGAGCACCCCCTATTCAGCCCAGAGGCCGGTCGGCCTCCACGCCGTAGAGGCCGCCCACGATCAAGGCGCCCGCCGGGACCTGCGCGCCGGGTAGCACGACGCAGTCGCGGAGCATCGCCGAGGGGCCGATCTGGCAGCCGTCCCCGACCACCACTGGCCCATGCAGGTCGACGCCCGAGTGGAGCTCGCAGCCATTTCCGATCAGCACGGGCGGCTTCACCTTGACGGCGTCGAGATCGCCGCCGCCGCCCGCGTAGACGCCCGCCGAGACCTCGCCCTGGGGAGGGTCGATTCCCACCGCGCCGGCCAGCGCGTCGAGATTGCCCTGCACGAACTCCCCGACGGAGCCGACGTCGTTCCAGTAAGCGTCGAACTCATGGGAGTAGAAGGGCACGTCTCCCTCGAGCAGGGCCGGGAACACGTCCATCGCCCAGTCGACGAAGCCAGTCGGCTGGTCGTCGTCCCCCGCCGGGCTCCGGTGGTCGGGCGGCGGGAAATGGTCGAAGATCTCAGAGCGGAACATGTAGATGCCGCAGTTGGCGAGGTCGGAGAGCGCCTCCGGCGGCTCGGGCTTCTCCTGGAAGCCCTGAATGCGGCCGTCCTCGTCGAGGATCGCGACGCCGAACTGGGTGGTGTCGTCGACGCGCTTGGTCGCCAGCGTGGCGATCCCGCCGCGCTCGACGTTGGCCTCGTGGGCCTCGCGCATGGCTGTCAGGTCGATGCCGGTGAGCCCGTCGCCGGAGATGATCAGGAACGAATCCGT
The DNA here is from genome assembly GCA_963833375.1 of uncultured Solirubrobacterales bacterium. GTDB lineage: Bacteria > Actinomycetota > Thermoleophilia > Solirubrobacterales > 70-9 > DASUPK01. The sequence goes on along the minus strand of CAWHXR010000007.1, from coordinate 197,339 downwards.
CTCGGTCAGGAAGTCGCGGACCTTTCCGACCCCGCCGGCCGTGCCGAGCGGCACAGGCTCCTCGCTGTAGGAGATCCGCAGGCCGAACCCGGAGCCGTCGCCGAGCACCTCGCGGATCTGCTCGGGCAGGTACGAGACGTTGGCGATGACGTCCTCGAAGCCGTGCCGGGCGAGCAGCTCGGCGATCCAGACCACGATCGGCCTGTTCAGGACCGGCGCGACGGGCTTGGGCATCACGCAGGTGAGCGGGCGCAGGCGCGTGCCGAGCCCCGCCGCCAGGATCATCGCCCTCATGTCTCGGGGTGCCTCCACGAGGAAGGCACCCTAGCTACTTCCTCTTCTTGCGCTTCTTCTTGCAGCGCTTCTTCTTGTGCTTCTTCTTGGCGCTGGCGGCGCGGTGCTTCTTGTGGTGCTTGTGCTTCTTGCACTTCCGCTTCACGGTGCACGCCGAAGCGGCCGAGGACCCGGATCCGACGAGCTTGAGAACCGAGTTCCCGCTGGTCACGTAGAGCCCGCAGCTCGAGTCCTCCCCGAACGACTGCGGGCCGCTGAGCGCGCCGGGCGCGCTCTCGGGCCGGTCGCCCCCGGCGAGAGGGATGCCGAGCCCCACGGAGCGGAGCTCGCCGGTGCAGTTGTCCGTATAGAGGTAGCGGCCGGCAAGCTCGGAGGCCTGCGTGCCCCGGTAGACGTAGCCGCCCATGATCGCGCAGCCGAAGGCCGCGTCCCCGCCGGGATCGGTGTGCGGGTACGCGAAGACCGGGGCGGTCGCGCCCGGGCACGTCCCCTCGAACCCCTCGCAGTTCGGCCAGCCGTAGTTGGCGCCACGACCGAGGCCCGCCGCCGCCGGCGCGAGGTCGACCTCCTCCCAGGAGCCCTGGCCGACGTCGCCGATCACCATGTCGCCCGTCAGGTGATCGAAGGAGAAGCGCCAGGGGTTTCGGAGCCCGAGGCTCCAGATCTCCGGCGTCGGACTGCCGAGGAAGGGGTTCGAGGCCGGCACGCCGTGCGCCCCGGGCCCGGCGCCGTGCGGGTCGATGCGCAGGATCTTGCCGAGCGGGTTGTTGAGGGTCTGCGCGTTGGAACCGTTGGCCGCCTCCCCCACCGAGATGTAGAGCAGGCCGTCCTTGCCGAACTGGAGCTGGCCGCCGTTGTGGTTGCTCGCGCTCGAGTGGCCGATCGTCATCACCGGCCGGCGGCTGCCCGGATCGGCGATGTCGGGATTCGAGGAGACGTGGAACTCGTCTATGTGGATATCCCCGTCCGCGGCGCCCGCCGTGCCATTGTCCGTGAAGTCGACGTAGAAGAGCCCGTTCGACGAGTAATTGGGGTCGAAGGCCATCGAGAGCAGGCCCCGCTCGCCGGTGGTGTCGACCAGCGTGTGGATGTCGAGGAACTGGGACTTCGCCCCGTTGTGGATCACCTGGATCCGCCCGGCACGCTCGACGACGAACAGCCGCGGGTCCCCGGGAGGCGAGGTGACGAAGGTCGGCGAGCTGAAGGTCCCGACCGGCTGCAGGCTGATCGCGCCGGCCCGAGGGGCCAGCGCCAGTACCCCCAGCAGGCACCCCGCTAGCAGGGCGATCCGCGTTCTGGCTCTCATCCCGCCACCATCATCCCCCCCGGGCAGGCGGCTCCTGCGCCCGCAGGACCTAGTAGCGGTAGTGGTCGCCCTTGTAGGGGCCCTCGACCGGCACGCCGATGTAGGCCGCCTGCTCGGGCTTGAGCTCCGTCAGCTCCACACCCAGTGCATCGAGGTGCAGGCGCGCGACCTTCTCGTCCAGGTGCTTGGGCAGCACGTGGACCTCCTTGCCGTACGCGTCGGCCGTGCCGAAGAGCTCGACCTGGGCGATCACCTGGTTCGTGAACGAGTTCGACATCACGAAGCTCGGGTGCCCGGTGGCGTTGCCGAGGTTGAGCAGGCGCCCCTCGGAGAGGAGGATGATCGAGTGGCCGTCGGGGAAGCGCCACTCGTCGACCTGCGGCTTGATTTCGATCCGCTCGATCCCGTCGACCCGCCCGAGGCCGGCCATGTCGATCTCGTTGTCGAAGTGGCCGATGTTGCCGACGATCGCCTGGTGCTTCATCGCGGCCATGTGGTCGACGGTGATCACGTCCTTGTTGCCGGTGGCGGTCACGAAGATGTCCGCCTCTCCGAGCACGCTCTCGAGAGCCCTGACCTCGTAGCCCTGCATCGCCGCCTGCAGCGCGCAGATCGGGTCGATCTCGGTGACGATCACCCGGGCGCCCTGACCGCGCAGGGACTCGGCGCAGCCCTTGCCGACGTCGCCGAAGCCGCAGATGACGGCCGTCTTGCCGCCGATCATCACGTCGGTGGCGCGGTTGATCCCGTCGATCAGGGAGTGGCGGCAGCCGTAGATGTTGTCGAACTTCGACTTGGTGACCGAGTCGTTCACGTTGATCGCCGGGAAGAGCAGCGTGCCGTTCGCCTGCCGCTCGTAGAGGCGGATCACGCCGGTCGTCGTCTCCTCGGTGACGCCCTTGATCCCCTCGGCCATCTGGGTGAAGCGCTGCGGCTCCGCCTCGAGGCTCGCGCGCAGGATCTCGAGGATCACCTTCTCCTCCTCGGACCCGGCGGTCTCGGGGCCGGGCACCGCGCCGGCGGCCTCGTACTCCACGCCGAGGTGGACGAGCAGCGTCGCGTCGCCGCCGTCGTCGAGCAGCATGTTGGGACCGGTCTCGCCGTTGGGGCCGGGCTCCGGCCAGGTGAGGGCGTGGCCGGTGCACCACCAGTACTCCGCCAGCGTCTCACCCTTCCAGGCGAAGACCGGGATGCCCTGCGGGTCCTTCGGCGTCCCCTCGGGGCCCACCGCGACGGCGGCCGCGGCGTGATCCTGGGTCGAGAAGATGTTGCAGCTCGCCCAGCGCACCTCGGCGCCGAGCGCGACCAGCGTCTCGATCAGCACGGCCGTCTGCACGGTCATGTGAAGGGACCCGGTGATCCTGGCGCCCCGCAGAGGCTGCGAGTCCGCGAACTCGGCGCGAGTCGCCATCAGGCCGGGCATCTCGTGCTCGGCGAGCCGGATCTCCTTGCGGCCGAACTCGGCCAGCGAGATGTCGGCGACCTTGAAGTTGAGGCCGCTGGTGGTCGGTGCGCTGGTGGCGGTGCTCATGCGTTGATTGATCTCCTGGATCGAGAGTTGAGGATGCTCAAGGCTACAGGGGGTTACGGTGCGGGCATGGAGGACGGCATCCGCGTCGCAGAGGGTACGGTCATCCCGCTCGACGAGATTGAGCTGCGCGCCAGCCGCTCCTCGGGGCCGGGAGGTCAGCACGCCAACGTGACGGCATCGCGGATCGAGGCCATCTTCGACGTCGAAGCCTCGCAGGCGCTCGACGACCGCCAGCGAGACCTGCTCCGGCGCCGCCTCGGCGACCGCATCACCGCCGTCGCCCAGGACGCCCGCAGCCAGGCGCGCAACCGGGAGCTCGCGATCGAGCGCCTGCGGGAGAAGCTCGCCGCCGGGCTGCGGCGGCCGAAACCGCGCCGCCCGACCAGGCCCTCCCGGGCCTCACGCCAACGGCGGCTGGAGCAGAAGCGCCGGACCTCAGAGCGCAAGCGGGAGCGACGGCCCCCGAGCGACCTCCAGTGAGATACGCAACTCTCGGTTGTGCCTTTGCGACTCGGGTGGCCGATGAGCCGGGCGCCGTGATGCCCGACTCGGCCGAGTGCTTCGGGACCCGGGGTCTGGTCAAGGTCCGGGGCACGATCGACGGGCAGCCGTTCCGCAGCTCGTTGATGGCGCTCGGCGACGGCACGCACAGCTGCCGGTCAAGGCTGACCTGCGCAGGGCGATCGGCAAGGCGGAGGGCGACTCGGTGGTCGTCCGCCTCGAGGAGCGGCTCGGCTAGCTAGGGCCGGCCCATCTTCCTCTTGAAGCCCTCGAGCACGTCCACCGCCATGGGATCCACCCCGCGGGCGTTGGCGAGCTCGATGGAGACCAGGTCCCCGAGCATCACGCCGTGGAGGACGCGCTCGGTCCGCGTCTCCCCCTCGATCTCGAGGTTGATCACCGTCGCCGCATGGGGCTCGATCGCCTTCGCGGTCAGCTCGAAGCGCTTCCGCTCGCGCGGGTGCTGGTCCCGGTCCTCGAGGAAGACGGCCGCGAAGCGGCCATCCGCTCCGGACCAGCCCTCGAGCTCGTTGTGATCGGCCTCGGGGAGCTCGGAGGAGAACGCCGGCAGCTTCGCGTTCTCGTTCACCTGCGTCTTCCAGCGGTAGGCGACCGGCGCGGTGAGATCGCTGCCGTAGACCAGGACGGTCGCATCGCCGATCTCGGCGGCCAGCTCGCGCGCCCGGGATTCGGCGGCCGTGAAGGCGTCGCCCAGATGGGAGGCTGCGGCGTCGATCTCCGTGTTGATCCGCGGCGCGGCCAGGGAGAGCGCCGCCAGCTCGGCCGCGATGCAGAACATGTATCCGACCGCGGCGCGGGGCTGGAGGCCGGCCGGCAGCCCGATAATGGGGACGCCGTCGGCGCGCGCGAGGTCCGCGAGCTCGCCCCCGGTGGTCGCCACCAGCCTCCGCGCCCCGAGCGCCTCGGCCGCGGCGTAGCAGGCGAGCGTCTCCTCCGTGTTGCCGGAGTAGCTCGAGCAGAGCACGGCCGACCCGGCCGGCGCCCAGGAGGGCAGCTCGTAGCCGCGGGGGACCAGCATCGGCTTGGTGAGCCGGTCGGAGAGGGCGGCGACCGCAAGGTCCCCGCCCACAGCGGAGCCGCCGATGCCGCAGGCGAACGCCGCCGGCGCCTCCATCGTGCCGGCTCGGGCGGTCTCGATCCGCCAGAGCGCGTCGCGCAGGTGATCCGGCATTGCGCGGACCGCGTCCAGCATGTCCCCGCCGATCACGGTCATCATGAAACGGGTCGCTCCTCGGCTTCGCCTGCGAGGTGCCCTCGCATGATCAGCTCCCCCTCGCCGATCACGGCGCCCTCGAGCTCTGCCCCTGACTCCACCGTGACGCCCCCGCTGAGGATGCTGTCGGCGACCCTCGCCCCGTTCTCGACCACGCAGCCGTCGAGCAGCACCGAGCGCTCGATCACGGCGCCCGCGCCGACCCGGCAACTGGCGCCGACCACGCACGGCTGGCGCAGCTCCGCATCGGGCGAGATCTCGGTTTTCTCCCCCACGATCATCGCTCCGTCGAGGCCCTCGCCGACCACGGTCTCGACCCTGCGCTCGAGGATGTCCCAGTTCGCCTCCAGGAAGCGGTCCGGCGTCCCGATGTCGATCCAGTAACCCTCGAGCCGGATCCCGTGGAGGCCGTTGCCGATCAGGCGGGGGAAGACCTCGCGCTCGATCGAGACCGCGCGGTCGGGCGGGATCTCGTCGAGGACCGAGCGCTCCAGCAGATATGCGCCGGCGTTGATCTCATCGGTGTCGATCTGCTCGGGCTCGGGCTTCTCGAGGAACTCGGTGATCTCGCCGTCCTCGTGGCGGTGGACGAGGCCGTACCCGGTCGGGTCGGCGACCGGGTAGAGGGCGATCGTCGCCCGCGCCCCGGTGGCCTCGTGCTGTCCGATCAGCGCGGTCAGGTCGAGGTCGCAGAGCACGTCGCCGTTGAGGACGAGGAACCGGTCGGCGAGCATCTCCTCGGCGAAGCGGATCGCGCCCGCCGTGCCGCGGGCGTCCGGCTCCTCCGCGTAGCGGATCTTCACGCCCGGCTCGAGGGCGGCGAGGGTGCTCCGCATCCCCTCGGCGAGATGGCCGCAGGAGACGATCACGTCGTCGACCCCGTGGCGGACGAGCCAGTCGATCACGTAGGCGATGTGAGGGCGGCCCGCGAGCGGCAGCACTGGCTTGGGGACGGTGTAGGTGAGGGGCCGCAGGCGCGTGCCCTCCCCGCCCGCCAGGATGAGTGCCTGCATCAGATGATTGATGGTACGGCGCTGCGCGCCTGAGGGCGCGCCATGCGCGTCATCCAGGTGTGCATGGTCGTGGGATCAATCATCTAGCGCACCGCCGAGCGGTCCGCGATGCTCGGGCGCCCGATTGCCTCGTAGACGATCCCGGCGGCCCTGAGCGCCTCCGGATCGAGGAAGTTGCGTCCATCGACGAGCAGCGGGTTGTTCATCCGCTTCGCGACCTCGCTCCAGTCGAGCTCGGCGAACTCGGGCCACTCCGTGACCACGACCGCGGCGTCGGCGCCCTCCAGCGTCTCCATCGCCGAGGCCGCCATCTCCACGCTCGGCAGCAGCTCGTGGGCCCGCTGCTCGGCGACCGGGTCGAAGGCGATCACGGAAGCCCCCTCCCCCTCCAGCCGGTGCGCCAGAACCAGGCTCGACGCCTCCCGCATGTCGTCGGTGTCGGGCTTGAACGCCAGGCCGAGCAGGGCGACGCGCTTGCCGACCAGCGAATCCAGGTGCTTCGAGAGCTTCGCCATCACCCGGCGCTTCTGCAGGTCGTTCACCTCGATCACCGAGTTGAGGAGCTGGAAGTGGTAGCCGCTGTTTCCGGCGAGGATCTTGAGGGCCTGCGTGTCCTTCGGGAAGCAGCTGCCGCCGAAGCCCAGGCCGGCGTTCAGGAACCTGTCGCCGATCCGCGGGTCCAGTCCCATCCCGCGGGCCACCTCGGTGACGTCCGCCCCCACCTCGTCGCAGACGTTCGCGATCTCGTTGATGAAGCTGATCTTGGTGGCCAGGTAGGCGTTGGAGGCGAGCTTGATCATCTCGGCGCTCGAGAGGTCGGTCCGGACGATCGGCGCCCCGAACGGCTCGTAGACGGACGCGACGGCGTCGGCGGCCCACTCGTCCCCGGGATCGGACCCGATCACGACCCGGTCGGGATGGAGGAAGTCCTTGACGGCGGTCCCCTCCTTCAGGAACTCCGGGCAGGAGACGTAGGCCAGATCGGGCGCATCCCGGTGGATGGTGCGACCGGTCCCGACGGGCACGGTGCTCTTCATCACCAGGGCCTTGCCCTCGGGCTCGCCGATCTCGTCCACGGCCCGCTGCACCGCCGAGAGGTCGGCGTCACCTGAATAGGTGGGCGGGGTCTGGACGCAGACGAAGAGCAGGTGCGGGCCATCGAGCAGCAGGGCCATCTCCGTGGTGAAGGTGAGGCGCTCCCGGTTGCGCTCGATCAGCTCGGGCAGCCCGGGCTCGTGGATCGGGAGCTCGCCGCGGCCCAGGGACTCGACCTTCTCGGGAACGATCTCCCGGACCACGACGCGATGGCCGAGCTCGGCGAAGCAGGCCGCGGTGACGAGCCCGACCCAGCCGGCCCCAATCACTCCAATCGGCTCCCTCTCGCTCACGGTCGGCTGCCCCCGATCAGGTCCCCGGGAGATGGCGGAAGCCCTCGGCGATTCTCAGCATGTCTTCGTTGGAGATGGTCTCGATCAGCGAGTTGGAGATCCAGAAGGACCCCTCGTCCGTCTGCCAGGCGACCATCCGCAGGCGGTCGCCGTCGTAGTAGAGCTTGTAGTCGCGGTCGCCGATCGTCTTCTCGTCGCTCGGGTTGGAGAGAATCGGCGGGTCCTGCCAGCGCGTGCCCTCGAAGCCGTAGTAGTCGCCCAGCGTCGGCAGCGAGAAGACCCACTTGTACGCCGCGCGCTGGTCGTGCGGCGGGGCCCCATCGCCCTTGCCGTTGACCTTGTAGACGCGCGGCTTCTGCGCGTAGTCGCTGCCCACCTCGAGGAGCGTCGGGTAGTAGACGGGGATCTTCTCCTTGCGGGCCTTGATGCCCTGGGCCAGGGACTTGCCGTAGGTCGTAGGGGTCAGGTGGGATGTCGCTGAGGCGCCCTTGTGCTTCCGGCTCTCGGGAGAGGCCGGTGTGGCCTTGCTGAAATCGGGCGGCTGCTCGGGGGTCACCTTCTGGCTGGGCTTGGCGCTCGAGCCGGCCGGGCCGGGGGTGCCCTCGATGCCCAGGAACTGGTTGACGGCGGTGTGGACTTCCTCGGGAGTCGCGGTGACGAACGACGGGCCCAGATGGCCGGTGAAGTGGATCTCCTTGATCTGCGCCCCACGCAGGTCAAAGAACAGCCGCAGCACCTGGAGCATCTGCTCGGCGGAGCCGATGTCGGACGACGTGTACGTGGTGAAGATCTTGACCAGCTTCTTGCGGTCCTCGATCAGCTTCGAGGGCGGCACCTTCGCGCGGGCCTCACGGAGGAAGGCCTGCTGGCGGGAGGCGCGGACGATGTCGTTGTCGGTGTGGCGATAGCGGGCGAACGACAGCGCGTCGAAGCCGCAGAGGGCCTGGTATCCGGGCTGCAGGTTGATCTCGGCGTAGTCGGACGAGCTCGAATACGGGCCGTTCTGGTGGAAGTAGCGGTGGTCGACGTCGACGTAGACGCAGCCGATCGCGTTGACTGCGCGCGCGAAACCGGTGAAGTCGACGTTCACGAGATGGTTGATCTGCAGACCGGTGAGCTGCTTCACGGTCTGGAGCGTCAGCTTCGGCCCGCCGAGCGAGTAAGCCGCGTTGAGCTTGTCGGTCCCGTAGCCGGGGATGTCCACCTTGAGGTCACGCGGCAGCGAGAGCAGCGCGATCGCGCCGCGATCCGGGTCGAGGCGCAGCAGCATCGTCGTGTCGGAGAGGCCGAACTTGCCGCTGATCTCCTTGTTTCTCTTGTCGGATCCGAGGATCAGGATCGTCTGGGGACCCGAGCTCGGCGACGTCAGGAAGGGGTCGAGGCCCGCGATCTCGCTGTGGTTCCGCAGCGCGTTCGCGATGTCCGACAGGTAGAGGATCAGGCTCGCGGAGGTCGCCCCGGCGATCGACGCGACGATCACGAACGAGGCGGTCAGGAACCGAAGCCAGAGCGGAAAGCCGAGGTGGCGGCGGACGGCCGCAAAGCCCGAGGTGACCTTCTGCCCGCCGACCTTCTCGAACCCGGAGGTGATCGCGGACCCGGCCTGCCTGACCCGCTGCGTGGCCGAGGCGACCTGCGCCGGCTCGTCGGCCTCGGCCTCGGCCGCCTCCAGGCCGTCCCACTCCTGGGTCTCGGCGGAGACGACCTGCTCGAGCTCGTCCTCCTCGTCGAGGTCCTCGCCGCCCTCGTGCTCCTCGTCGTCGTCGAGGTGCTCGTCCTCGTCGTCGAAGTCCTCGTCCTCCTGCTCTTGCTGGTCCAAGTCCTCGTCCTCGTGCTCTTGCTGGTCCGGCTCCTCGTCCTCGACCTCCGAGCGGAAGTCGTCGCCGAGCTCGTACTCCTGGGTCTCCTCGGCGCGCGGCTCGTCCTCGCCGTTGCCGCCGCCGGCTCCGCCCCCTCTCGTGGCCGGGCTCACGCGGCCATCCCCGGGAAGCTCCGCACGAAGCCCTCCAGCGCCTGGCGATAGCTCCGCAGCGAGCTGATCGAGACCCACTCACCCGGTCCGTGGTGACCGTCCCCGACTGGGCCGAACTCGACGGCCGGCACGCCGGCCGCGAGGAAGGAGACCGCGTCGGAGGCGCCATCCCGGCCGACGCTCATCACCTGCTCGGGGTGGTGAGGCGAGGCGGCCTCGCAGAGGCCCCGCACGAACGGGGAGTCGGGTTCCACGACCGCCGGCGGCCGCCGGAAGGTGGTGAGCACGCGCGTGTCCGGCAGGCCGCTCACCTGTCCGAGGATCTCGTCGGGGTCCTGGTCGGGCAGGAAGCGGATATCGACGTCTATGACGCAGGTATCAGGCACTTTGTTCAGGGCATCGCCCCCCATGATCCGACCGAGATTGATCGAGGGACGGTCGAACAGGGCGGAGCTGTGGCGTGCAAACGGTAGCGATTCGATGCCCCTGAACACCTCGACCGCCTTGACCACGGCGTTGTCCCCGAGCCACGGCGTGGCGCCGTGGGCGGAGCGCCCCTCGACCTCCAATCTGACCGCCAGAACGCCCTTGGCCTGCACCCCCACCTGGAGGTTGGTCGGCTCCCCTGTGATCGCGAAATCCCCCACGAATCCGCTCGCGACGAGCGCGTCGGAGCCGCGGTTCGCCTCCTCCTCGGACTCCTCGTCCGAGACGATGCCGAGTCGCAGTAGGACCTCGTCCTGGTCGCGGAGGTCGTGCAGGACGAGCAGCATGACCGCGAGCGCGCCCTTCATGTCGTAGGCGCCCCGGCCGAAGAGCTGGTCGCCGTCGACCCGGGGCTGGAACTGGTCCCGGCCGCCCGGAACGACGTCCATGTGGCCGTGCAGAACCAGGGTGGGAGCCTCGGAGGGGCCGACCTCCGCCATCGTCACGGGAAGCCCCCGGGACTCCATCTGGGAGGCCTTGATGTCGTTCGACTCCAGCCAGCCACCGATGAATTCGGCGGCGCGGCGCAGACCCTCGGCGTGCGAGGTGTCGAAGGCGATCAGTCGCTGAGCGAGGGCGAGTTCGTCCACGGGGAGATCCTAGGTCTCGGCAGCAAGGCTTGATGAAGCCCAGTGCCCGCGGTGCGCGCCGCTAACGCTCAGCGCCGGCGACGTCCAGGAACGCCTCGGCGCGCTCCTTGTCCCGCCGCGCCTGGGTATAGGCGCCCGAGCCCTCCTCGGACTCGCGCAGCCGGGCGTCCGCGTCCTCGATCCGGCTGCGGAGCTCGGAGGCGTCGAGGCTCTCGGGGGGCACGGCCTCGCCGACCAGCACGGTGGCGCGGTTGGCGAACACCTGCAGCCAGCCCTCCGCCTGCGCCCAGCGCCTGACCTCGCCGTCGGGCATGTGCAGCCGGAGCTCCGTCGGGCGCAGCCGCGCGAGCACCGGCACGTGGTTCGCGAGGATGCCGATCTCGCCGACCGCGGTGCGGGTCGAGAGCTGATGCACCTCGCCGTCGAAAACCTCCCCCTCAGGGGTGAGGACCCGCGCATTGAGGTTGTGCTCGGCCATCGGCTACGCCACGGCCTCCTCGGCCTCCGCCTTCTCCTCCTGCTCGGTGGCCTCGGCCTCGGCCGACTCGACGGGCTCTTCGGCGCTCATCTTCTTGGACGCCTCGAGCACCTGGTCGATACCGCCCTGCATGTAGAAGGCGCGCTCGGGGATGTCGTCGTGCTCTCCGTCGACGATCTCCTTGAAGCCGCGGACCGTCTCCTCGACGGGCACGTACTCGCCGTCGCGGCCCGTGAACTGCGAGGCGACGAAGAACGGCTGCGAGAGGAACCGCTGGATCTTCCGCGCCCTGGACACGGTCTGCTTGTCCTCGTCCGAGAGCTCGTCGATCCCGAGGATCGCGATGATGTCCTGGAGCTCCTTGTAGCGCTGCAGCGTCTCCTGTACCCGGGTCGCCGTCTCGTAGTGCTCCTCGCCCAGGATCTCGGGCTTGAGGATCGTCGAGGTCGAGTCGAGCGGGTCGACCGCCGGGTAGATGCCCTGCTCGACCAGCGACCGGGTGAGAACCGTGGTCGCGTTCAGGTGCGCGAACACCGAGGCCGGCGCCGGGTCGGTGAGGTCGTCCGCGGGGACGTAGATCGCCTGCACGGAGGTCACAGAGCCCTCGCGTGTCGAGGTGATCCGCTCCTGTAGGTCGCCCATCTCCGTCTCCAGGGTCGGCTGGTAGCCGACCGCGGAGGGCATCCGCCCGAGCAGGGCCGAGACCTCGGAGCCGGCCTGGACGAAGCGGAAGATGTTGTCGATGAACAGCAGCACGTCCTGGCCGCCCTGCTCGCGAAAGTACTCCGCCATGGTCAGGCCCGAGAGGGCCACCCTGAGCCGAGCACCCGGCGGCTCGTTCATCTGGCCGAAGACGAGCATGGTCTTATCGATCACGCCGGATTCCTTCATCTCCAACCAGAGGTCGTTCCCCTCGCGGGAGCGCTCGCCGACGCCGCAGAAGGCCGAGAGGCCCTCGTGCTCCTCGGCGATCGACCGGATCAGCTCCTGGATCAGAACCGTCTTGCCGACGCCGGCACCGCCGAACAGGCCGACCTTGCCGCCCTTGGCGTAGGGCGCGAGCAGGTCCACGACCTTGATCCCGGTCTCCAGGATCTCCTGCGACGGGGTGAGGTCCTCGACCTCGGGCGCCCGGCGGTGGATCGGCCAGCGCTCCTCGGACTGAACCTCCGGGCCCTCGTCGATCACCTCCCCGAGCAGGTTGAAGATCCGGCCCAGAGTCTCCTTGCCGACCGGGACCGAGATCGGGCCGCCGGTGTCGACCACCTTGGCGCCTCGCTGGACTCCGTCGGTGGCGTCCATCGCGATCGCGCGAACGCGGTCGTCGCCGAGATGCTGCTGCACCTCGCAGACCAGCCTGTCTTCGGTCCGCCCGCCGGCCGGATCGATCTTGATCTCCAACGCGTGGAAGATCTCCGGGATGTGGTCGGGGAAGACCACGTCGATGACGACGCCGGTCACCTCCTCGACCGTCCCGACGCTTCCCTCTTCTGTGCGAGGGGGCTCCGCAGGCGGAGCCGAGGAGCCACCCGTTTCATGTATGTCAGCCATTCGTCTCCTTCGCTTATGTCAAGTCTCAGCTGAGGCCCTCGGCGCCGGCGACGACCTCGAGGATCTCCTGGGTGATCTCGGCCTGCCGCACCCGGTTCATCTCCAGGGTGAGGTCCGAGATCACCTCCTTGGCGTTGTCGGCCGCGTTCCTCATCGCGGTCATCCGCGCCCCATGCTCCGAGGCGGTCGACTCGAGCAGCGCCCGGTAAACGTTGAGCTGGGCGTATTCCGGGATCAGCTCTGCGAGCAGCTCCTCCGGCTCCGGCTCATAGACCCAGAGCGCCTTACGGTGGGCCTCGGCGAGCTCCTCGTCGAGCCCCGCAGTGTCGTCGGGCGTCAGCTCCTCCACCCCCTCGCCGAAGACGTCCGCCTGTTGGACGGGAAGCAGGGTCTGCCGCCGAACGTACTGGGTGAGCGGCGAGACGTAGCGGTTGTAGATCAGGTCCACCCTGTTCAGGTCCTGGTCGACGTAGGAGGCGACCAGCTCGTCTGCGATCTGGCGGGCGTCCGAGAAGGCCGGCCTGTCGGTGAATCCGACGTACTCGCCCTTGAGCTCCTCGCCGCGGAAGCGCATGGTCGAGGCGCCGCGACGACCAACGACCGAGAAGCGCACATCCTGCCCTACCCGAGACAGCTCGCGCTGGAGCTGGACGCCGGCGCGGATGATCTGCGAGTTGAACGACCCGGCGAGGCCTCGGTCCCCGGTCACCAGCAGGATGCCGACCGTCCGCTGCTCCTCGTGCTCCTGCAGGACCGGCAGGTTCCTTGCCTCGACCCCGGCAGCCTCGGCGACCTGTCGGGTCATCTTGCGCAGCTCGCGCGCATAGGGGCGCAGAGCGTCGATTCGCTGCTCGGCCCGACGCAGGCGCGCAGCGGCCACCATCTCCATCGCGCGCGTGATCTTCTGCACGTTCTTCACGGAGGAGATCCGGTTCTTGACTTCTTTTCTGGTTGCCATTCGCTAGAAGGCGGCCGCGTTGATGCGAGGGCGCTCCGCATATTCGAGGGCGCGCGACAGCGCGACCCGTGAAATGTCGGAGGAGCGACCCGTGATATGTGGGAGCAGCCGCAATTTCATCTCAGGCCGTTGCGCCCGCCTCTTCCTGCTCGGTCTGATTCGAGGCCTCGGTCTCGTCCGCTCCCGCACCATCGGTCCCCGCCGCGGCCTTGGGCCCGGCGGCGCGCCCCTCCTCGGAGCGGATCCGGTCGGACTCGCCTTCCTCCAGGGGGTTGCCCTCCTGGTCGAAGTCGGGGCCGAAGTCGTCGATCATCCCCTCGATCGTCTTCCCGAGGGCCTCCTCGTCCTCGTCGGAGAGCTGGCCCGTCTCGTTGACCCGGTCGAGCAGGTCCTTGTTCTCCGAGTGCATCCTGGCGATCAGGTCCTCCAGGAAGTCGGCGACCCGCTCGGTCTTGATCCGGTCGAGGTAGCCACCGGTGCCGGCGTAGATCGAGGCGACCTGCTCGGCAACCGGCATCGGCTGGCGCTCGGTCTGGTTGAGCGCCTCGACCATCCGCTCGCCTCGGGCGAGCTGCTTCTGGGTCTCAGGATCGAGCTCGGAGCCGAACTGCGCGAAGGCCTCGAGCTCGCGGTACTGGGAGAGGTCCAGGCGCAGCTGGCTGGCGACCTTCTTCATCGCCTTGGTCTGCGCGTTGCCTCCCACCCGGGAGACGGAGGTGCCGACGTTGATCGCCGGTCGGACGCCCGAGTAGAAGAGGTCGGTCTCCAGGAAGATCTGGCCGTCGGTGATCGAGATGACGTTGGTCGGGATGTAGGCCGAGATGTCGCCGGCCTGCGTCTCGATCACGGGCAGCGCCGTGAGCGAGCCGCCGCCCTGCTCGTCGGAGAGCTTCACGGCCCGCTCCAGCAGCCTGGAGTGGAGGTAGAAGACGTCGCCCGGATAGGCCTCGCGGCCCGGCGGGCGCCTCAGCAGCAGCGACATCTGCCGGTAGGCGGCAGCGTGCTTGGAGAGGTCGTCGTAGATGCAGAGGGCGTGCTTGCCCTGGTAGAGGAAGTGCTCGCCCATCGCGCAGCCCGCGTAGGGGGCCATGTACTTGATCGGCGCGGCCTCGTCGGCGGGGGCGGCGACGATGATCGTGTTGTCCATCGCGCCGTTCTCCTCCAGGGTCTCCATCACCTGGACGACGGTCGACATCCGCTGCCCGATCGCGACGTAGATGCAGATCAGGTCGGAGTCGCGGTTGTTGATGATCGTGTCGATCGCGATCGCCGTCTTGCCGGTCTGGCGGTCGCCGATGATCAGCTCGCGCTGGCCGCGGCCGATCGGGATCATCGAGTCGATCGCCTTCAGGCCGGTCTGCATCGGCTCCTCCACCGGCTGGCGGTGGACGACGCCCGGCGCCTTGTGCTCGGCGGCCCGGGTCTCGGTCGTGTTGATCTCCCCCTTGTCGTCGAGCGCACGGCCCAGCGGGTCGACCAGGCGGCCGAGCAGCTGCTCACCGACCGGGATCTCGAGCAGCTTGCCCGTGCGCTTCACGGCGTCGCCCTCTGAGACCTTGTCCCACTCGCCGAAGAGCACGGCGCCGACGTTGTCCTCCTCGAGGTTGAGCGCCAGCCCGACGACGTCGTGCGGCAGCTCGAGCATCTCGAGCGACATGCAGTTGTCGACCCCGTGCACGCGGGCGATTCCGTCGCCGATCTCGAGCACGGTTCCGACCTCGGAGAGGTCGGCGGACTCCACGTCCATGCCCTCGATCCGCTCCCGCAGGATGCTGGCGATCTCGTCTGGCTTGATTTCCATTGCGGCTTGTTCCTTTCCTACGCCGCTCGGGCGACGCTCTTTCTCAGTTTCTCGAGCCTGTTGCGAATGCTCGTGTCCAAGACCATGTTCCCCACCTGCACGACCAGCCCACCGAGGATGTCCGGGTCGACGCGGGTCTGCAGCTCGACCATGTTGCCTGTCTGCTCCTCGATCTCCGAGCCGATCCGGCGCGCGACCTCGGGGTCGAGCTCGACGGCGCTGGTCACCGTGACGCCGAGCCGCTTGTTCTCCTTCGCCCAGAGCGCATCGAACTGACGACGGATCCGGAAGAGCACCGGCATCCGGTGCTTCTCGATCAGCAGCTCCAGGAAGTTGAGGAGCTCCGGCTCGGCGTCGGCGATCGCCTTCTTCAGGCCATCCTCCTTCTCCGCCGAGGAGAAGTAGGGGCTGAAGAAGAAGAGCTGCATCTCCCTGTTCTCCGACAGGGCGTCGGCGAACTGGGCGAGCTGCTCGCGGATCACGTCGAGCTTTCCCCTGTCCCTGGCCGCCCCGAAGAGGGCGTCCGCATATACGCGGGCGATGTGTTCCATTGCTATTCGGGGGCCTCTCCATTGCCGCTCAGGCTCGAGAAGTCGACCTCGGCCAGGGCCTCGTCGATCAGCCGCTGCTGGTCGTCTCCTGTGAGCGACTTGCGGGTCACCTTCTCGGTGGTCAGCACCGTCAGGTCGGCCACCTCCTTGCGGATCCGCTCCAGGGAGCGGCGCGTCTCCCCCTCGATGTCGCGACGAGCCGCGGCGAGCAGCTCCTCGCGCTTCTCGCGGCCTTCGTCCGCGGCCTGCGACTTGGTCGTATCAGCCGCCTTGCGGGCACGGGCGACGATGTCGTCGGCCTGCTGGCGGGCCTCGCGCAGGCGTGCGCGGTACTCCTCCAGGATCTGGTCGGCCTCCTGCCGGGTCTTCTCCGCCTGCTCGATCGAGTCCCGGATCGCGTTGGCGCGGTTGTCGAGCGCCTCCTGGATCCGCGGGAAGGCCACCTTGCTGAGCACGTACATCGTGAACAGGAAGACGAACAGGGTCCAGATCATCAGGCCGAGGCCCGGGCTGACCAGGAAGCTGCCGCTCGAGGCGACTATGTGCGTCGTCGGTTCCATGGCTAGATGACCGAGGCCCTGGCCGCGCGAGCCCGGGGGCGCGCGTGGCCAAGCGGATCGAGGACGCAGGGAGCGAAGCGTGGCAGCGCCACGCGAGCGACCGAGGACGAAGAGCCGCGACGCGCCACGCGCGTCAGCCGGGCTTGTGTGGTCCGGGTCTCGGTCATCTCTAGAGGAAGAAGGCGATCAGGCCGAAGATGAACGTGTAGAAGGCGACGGCCTCGGTCAAAGCGAAGCCCAGCCAGCGAATCGACTGGAGGTCGTCCTTCATCTCCGGCTGGCGCGCGACCGACTCGATCTCCTTGCCGAAGATGAAGCCGATCCCGATGCCGGCTCCGATCGAGCCCAGCCCGGCACCGACGCCCAGCGCAATCGCCTTGCCGGCGTCCGTGATGCCGGTGTCGGTGATCCCGCTCGACGCTTGCGCGATCGGGGTCAAGAGATCCATTGACACTGCTCCTTTCTAGTGACTCTCGGCGACTGCGCCGCCGATGTAGATGGCTGAGAGGGTGGCGAAGATGAACGCCTGAAGCGTTGCGATCAGGCCCACCTCCAAGACGAAGAAGACGAAGGCGAGTGGGAACGTGAGGGCCCCCAGTGCCGCCAACCCGAGCAGAACAGCCAAGCCGCCGCCCATGAAGAGGAGCAGCAGATGGCCGGCCAGGATGTTGGCGAACAGTCGAACGGAGAGCGAGACCAGCCTCATGAAGTGGGAGAGCACCTCGATCACGAAGATCAGCGCCTTGCCGATCGGGTTCATGTCCTCCAGCCCGGCCGGCAGAAAGCTCTTCAGGTAGGCGAAGAAGCCCTTCTTCCGGATGCCCTCGACGTGGTACGAGACCCACACGACCAGCGTGAGCGAAAGCGAGAACGAGATGTTTGCCGTCGCCGCATAGATCGCGAACGTCGGGATCTGCAGGCCGAAGATGCTGACCTCGTGCTCGGTGTTGGTCGGCAGGGGGAGGTAGCCGAGGATGTTCGAGAAGGCGATGAAGAAGAACAGCGTGGCGATGAACGGGAACCACTTGATCGCGTAGGACCCCTCCAGGTTGCCGCCCGTGATGTTGTTCTTGGTCATGTTGTAGGCGACCTCGACCGCCGTCTGCACGCGGTTGGGCTTCATCTCCATGCGGCGCGCGATGTAGACCATCGCGAGGATCGTCAGCGCGCTGGCCAGCACGAGATAGAGGACCGCCTTGTTGATGGAGAGGTCGACGCCGCCGATGTGGATCGGGATCCAGGCGTCAAGCTTGAACTCGTTCTGCGGCTTGAACTCCTCGTTCTTGCCCTGGCTGCCCGCAACCAGGAGGAGCAAGATCGTGGTCGCGAAGTAGAGGCCTGCGGCGATCAGGACCTTCTGCTTGGTCGAAAGGCTGGACATCAGCCCGCTCCGCCCTGGTCGGTCGGCGCGAGCAGCCTGCCCAGCAGGCGCCCCGCCATGTGCACGGTGAAGAGGATCAATGCCAGGATCGCCGCCGCCAGCCCCGCATCCCTGCTGGAGAGCAGCCCTACGAGCAGGACCCCGAGCGTCACGACCCAGACGCGGGCGAGCGTGGTGGCGCCGATCCAGCCCATCGCCGCGCGCCGATCGCCCGCGGCGGCGGCGCGCGCGACGGCCCGATCCGCGCCCCACTCGATCGCGTGCTGCGCGAGCCAAACGCAGGCGGTCACCACGTAGCCCGCCATCGGCAGGTCCGCAGCGATGAAGACGGGCAGCGCCGCCGCGAGCAGGACGAGGTCGAAGTAGCGAAGTGCGGTGGCCATGCGGGTGGAGCCGACGGCGCCGCTGGAGCCGTCTAAAGCGAGCGTAGACAAGAGCCATCCCCACGCCGAGGCCCGGGGCCGTGCCTGGGCACATCATCTGATCTGTCGATGTCGAACGAGCGCATGAAGTCCTTGCCCCCCACCAAAGCATCAACGGCGGCCACAAACCCCGCCGCCGCATCACCCTCCGGAGCTGGCCCGGAGGGGCGGCGAATCCTAGCGGCTGGGCTTCGGGCCTGTCCCGCTCTGGAGAGCCTCGATCTCCCCGGTGTCGGGATCGATCGCGGTCATCTCGCCGGTCGAGGGATCGACCGCGGCGAAGGTGCCGGTGTCGAGCTCGCGCTTGACCCCCGCGTCGACCTCGGCCTGATCCGGCGGGGGCGCCTGAGGCCCGCGCATGCCGACGAGCTGCCGGACCCTGAAGCGGCGCAGTTTGAGGATCTCGAGCACGTGGATGACGTAGATGCTCGCCGCCAGCGCACCGATCAGGCAGAGCGCCATGAAGGTGGTCCAGAAGGCGTCGAAGTGCCCGTGGTTGTCGCTGTAGGGGACGAAGCGGAGGGCCAGGGCGACGAGGGCGAGCACCAGCGTCCAGCCGTAGAGGTAGGTGATCGTCCGGCGCTGGCTGAACCCGATGCGCGCCATCCGGTGGTGGAAGTGCTCGGTGTCAGCGCGATAGATCGGGCGCCGGTACTTGAGCCGCTTGGCGACCACGAAGCCGGTGTCCAGGATCGGCACGGCGAGGACGGCGAGCGGGAAGAAGAGGGCGACCACGGCGTTCGTCTTCAATGCGCCCTGGACCGTGATCACCGCCATCAGGTAGCCCAGCAGGTTCGAGCCGGTGTCCCCCATGAAGCTGGACGCCGGCGGGAAGCCGTGACGCAGGAAGCCGAGCGAGGCGCCGGCGGTGACGGCCGCCAGAACGCCGGCGGCGTTGCGGTCCAGCGAGAGGGCGATCACCGCGAGCGCGGCCGCCGAGATCAGGCAGACGCCGGCGGCCAGCCCGTCGACCCCGTCGATCAGGTTGATCACGTTCGCGACGGCGACGATCCCGAACACCGTCAGCACCTGGCCGAGGTCGATCGCGCCGATCCCCGGCGGGTCGAAGAGCTGGACCGACCCCGGGTCGATCCGCCCCAGGAACGGCAGGGTGAAGCTCTCGACCGTGACCCCGGAGGCCACCGGGATGATCGCCGCCGCCGTCTGGCCGAGGAGCTTGACGCCGGCCGGCAGGTCGACGAGGTCGTCGATCACCCCGACGGCCGTGATCACGATTGCGCCTCCCAGGATCGAGCGGGTCTCGTGGTCCCAGGGCAGGAAGATCGTGCCGCCGATCAGGACGGCGACCAGCACCGCCAGGCCGCCGAGCTTGGGGGTCGGCTCCACGTGCAGGCTGCGCTCGTTCGGGTAATCGATCGCGCGGTCCCCGATCGCGTGCGCCAGCGACTCGGTCGCAGGCACCAGCGCCCAGACTGCGGCCCCCGCGAAGATGAAGGCGAAGAGGGCATCGATCGTGTCGGGCATCAGCCCGGCCCCCCGGCCACCCCGGCGCCGGCCGGGGCGGGCTCGCGCGCGTAGCGGTCGAACCAGAGCGTGAAGGAGAGCAGCCCCCAGATCTGGCGGCTCAGATCGTCCTTGCCGGAGACGTGAGCGTCGAGGACCCCGGTGACGGCCTCGGGGCTCAGGTATCCCTGGCGCTCGACGGTCTCCGGGGAGAGGACGTCGCGCGCGAACCGCTCGAGGTCACCGCGGAGCCAGGCGGCGACCGGGATGGAGAAGCCCCGCTTGCGGCCGCGGATGATCTCCCTCGGGAGCATCGGCTCGACTGCCTGCCGGAGCAGCCGCTTCTTGGAGAAGCCGCGCACCTTCTGCCTGGTCTCCAGGGCGAGTGCCAGCTCGGCGACCACGGGGTCGAGGAACGGGAGCCTCGCCTCCAGCGAGTGGGCCATGCTGGCCCGGTCGGTCTTCACCAGCAGGTCGTCCACCAGGTAGATGCCGAGGTCGAGGTCCTGCAGGCGCGCCAGTTCCTGCGCCCCCTCGGTCTCGGCATAGCGGGCCCGGTAGAGGTCGAGCGGATCGGAGACCGGCGGCGAGGCGAGCAGCTCCTCCTGGGCGTCGGGCGAGAAGATCTCCTTCCAGGCGTGGTGGCGCTCGACCGGTGGCAGGTGCGCACCGCGAGCGAACCGCTTCGCCTTGTAGTCGAAGCTCACCCTGGCCGAGGAGCTCGGCAGCAGCTCGACCAGCGGGCGCAGGAACGGCGCCGCCCTCCCCACTCGCGGAGCGAGGCGGTCGGCCACGTAGGTGTAGTAGCCGCCGAAGAGCTCGTCGCCGCCCTCGCCCGAGAGGACGACCTTGACGGTGTCGGCCGCCAGCTGGGAGACCAGATAGGTGGGCAGCGCCGACGAGTCGCCGAAGGGCTCGTCGAACGCCTCCACCAGACGGGGAAGCAGGTCCACCGCGTCCGGCCGGAGGATCAGCTCGTGGTGGTCGGTGCCGTAGCGCTTGGCGACGACCCGGGCCTGGTCGAGCTCGTCGAAGGAGCTCTCCTCGAAGCCGATGGAGAAGGTGCTCACCCGGTAGCCGCTCTCGGCCGCCGCGATCGCGGTGAGCGCCGAGGAGTCGATGCCCCCGGAGAGCAGCACGCCGACCGGCACGTCGGAGACCAGGTGGGCCCTGACCGAGTCCCGCAGCCGCTCTCGCAGCTCCTCCGCGAGGACGTCCTCTGCCTCGGCGCGGACCTCGTCGGCGGAGACCGGGGCCGGCCGCGCGTAGCGCGCGAGCTCGACCTCTCCCCCCTCCGCCACCAGCTGGTGGCCGGCGGGGAGCTTGCGCGCCTCGGCGAAGATCGTGAGGGGCGACGGGATCGAGTTGAAGGCGAGAAAGGACTCGAGCGCGCCGGGATCGATCTCACGGGAGAAGCCCGGCTGGCGGAGAAGGGCCTTGAGCTCCGAGGCGAAGGAGATCACTCCACCGCCGACGCGGTAGTACAGCGGCTTGATCCCGAAGCGGTCGCGAGCCAGCACCAGGCGGCCGTGGCGCGCGTCCCAGATCGCCAGCGCGAACATCCCGCGGAGCGCCTCGACGAAGGCCGGCCCGCGCTCCTCGTAGAGATGGACCAGGACCTCGGTGTCGCTGTGGGTGGAGAACGTGTGTCCCCGGCCCCGGAGCTCGTCCCGGAGCTCCCTGTAGTTGTAGATCTCGCCGTTCTGGATGACCTGGATGCGGCCGTCCTCGTTGGCGATCGGCTGGTCGCCCCCGGCGAGGTCGATGATCGAGAGCCGCCGCATGGCGAGCCCGGCCGGGCCGTCGATGACCGAGCCGTCGGAGTCGGGACCGCGGTGGACGAGGGTCTCGTTCATCGCGGCGAGAGCCGCTGGGTCCGGGGCGGTGGCCCCGTCCAGGCTCACGAGGCCGCATATCCCGCACATGGCCGCGAGTCTAGAGAGCGCCCAGGATCGGGCGCGGCTCTTGCCCCGCGGACGCTAGCGGTCCCTGCCCCGCAGGGTCAGGGTGCCGATGCGTGCGATGGTTGCGCCGAGCACGCGAAGGTAGAGGCGGATGGAGCGGTCCGCGATGTACTCGAGGTCGTGGATCAGCTTGTCCTCCCAGGAGTCCTCGCGCGTGATCCTGGTCTGGGCGAAGCCGGTGACCCCCGGCCGGACGACGAGGCGCTGCCAGTACTGCGGGACCTCCTCGCAGAGGCGGTTGAAGAAAGCGGGCCTGACGGGACGCGGACCGACGATGCTCATGTCGCCGCGGATCACGTTGAAGAGCTGTGGCACCTCGTCGATGTGCGTGAGGCGCGCCGCCCGCCCCACCATCGTCACCTCCTCCTCGGTGCGCCGGCTGAGCTCCTCGCCGTAGTAGGGGCCGAGCCTGGCCTCCGCCCCCGCAGCGAGCGTCCGGAGCTTGTACATCACAAAGACGCAGCCGGCGCGGCCCACGCGCTCGCCCCGGTAGAGGACCGGCCTCCCCGAGGTGATCAGGGTCGCGAGGGCGAGCAGCCCGAGCAGCGGCGAGAGCACGAGCAGCGCCGTGCCGGCGATGATCAGATCGAGCGCCCGGAGCGCGACGTCGACGCGCCGGGGCGCGTAGAGCTCCGAGGCGATGTCCGAGTACTGCTCCGCCAGGGAGGGGACGTGCTCGGGCCGCGGGTGGGAAGTCGGCGCCGCCACGGTCTCAGACTCCGCGTGCGCCCGGGCCGGGGCGCTCACGCAGCCGCCTCCGGCTCCGCCGCACCGAGCATGATGTCGACCAGCAGGCCCGGGTCCCGCCGGATCCGCTCGCCCGGGCCGGTCTTCTTCTGCAGCTCGAGCGCGCGTGGGTCGGTCAGCGGCCGCAGCCGGTTCGAGCGGATCAGCGCCTCGTCGACGCCGCCGAGGCGCCCGCCGTAGGTCGTGTAGACGGGCGTCCCCAGGGCGACGGCCTCGCGATTCATCGTGCCCCCCGCCGAGACCACCAGGTCGGCGAGGGCGACGAGGCTCTGCGCCTCGACGGCGTGATCGGGAACGATCAGCGAGGGCAGGGCCAGGCTCCTGACGTATTCCCGTTGCTCCTCGGTGCGCGGCAGCACCACCGCGTGCACACGCTCGTCCGACCCGACCCGCGAGAGGACCTGGGGGAACAGGGGATTCGACTTGCGGTGATAGAGCGAGACATCCGGCGGCGGGCGCACGATGACGATGACGCGCTCGGTATCGACGCCCACCTCCCCGAGCACGCCGGGGTCGACCTCGAAGTCCGCGAGATAGTACTCCTCCTTGGTGCCCGGGTATTGGAACAGCTTCTCCGGGCCCACGCCGAAGCGCCGCAGGCGCTCGGGCGGCACGGAGTCCGGGAAGATCACGCGCTTCGCGAGCCGGCAACCGACGTGGTGCTGCGCGACTGCGAACTCGTAGTCGTGCATGTTCGCCTCGGGGATCCCCAGCAGCTTCGCCGCGATCGCGAGGTCGTTGGACCCGTGCGCGATCGCCAGGTCGAAGTGCCGGCGCCTGCCGAAGCGGCGCATCTTCCCGGTCCGCTGCAGCAGCCGCAGCAACTTGCGCACCCGCGAAGCGCCGCCATGGCGCCCGATCGTGGTGTGCTCCATGTGGTGGAGTGCGAGCAGTTCCTGGGTCTGCGTGTAGTCCCGCGAGGTGACCGTCACGTCGTGCCCCTGCTCGCGCAGGCGCTCGATGATCGGCCGCAGCACCAGCACGTGCGCGGGGGCGCTCATGTCGGCCCAGATCCTCACGCGGTCTGGGTCAGACCGTCGCCGCTGCGAGCTGTGGGTAGAGCGGATAGCGGTCCATCAGGGCTCGGCTCCGCTCGAGCAGCGAGTCCTTCTGCGAGTCGTAGTCGTCGCCGAGCGCGGCGACGATCACCCTGGCGACCTCACGCAGGTCCTCCTCACCGAGGCCGCGGGTGGTGAGTGCGGGCGTCCCGATCCGCAGTCCCGAGGGGTTCATCGGCGGGCGCTCGTCGAAGGGGATCGCGTTGCGGTTGACCGTGATGCCCACCTCCTCCAGGCGAGTCTCAGCGGCCTTGCCGTCGAGGCCGGTGTTGGTCAGGTCGACGAGCACCAGGTGTACGTCGGTCCCTCCCGTGAGCACGTCGATCCCGCCGACGATCAGCTCGTCCGCGAACGCCCGCGCGTTGGCGATCGTCTGGCGTTGGCGCTCGGAGAACTGATCGCTCTGGGCGATCTTCAGGGCGACCGCCTTCGCGGCGATGATGTGCATCAGCGGCCCGCCCTGCTGGCCGGGGAAGACCGAGCGGTTGATGTCCGCGGCCAGCTCCTCCCGGCAGAGGATCATCCCGCTGCGGGGGCCGCAGAGAGTCTTGTGGATCGTGGTGGTGACGACGTCCGCGTGCTCGACCGGGTTGGGGTGCTCCCCCGCCGCGACCAGGCCGGCGAAGTGCGCCATGTCGACCATCAGCTTCGCTCCGACCGAGTCGGCGATCTGGCGGAAGGCGGCGAAATCGAGCTGCCGCGGGTAGGCCGACCACCCGGCGACGATCACCTTCGGCTTGTGCTCCTCCGCCAGCTGCGCCACCTCGTCCATGTCGACGAGCTTGTCCTCACGGCGCACGTGGTAGGCGACGACCTTGTAGAGCTTGCCCGAGACGTTCAGCTTCATCCCGTGGGTGAGGTGTCCGCCGTGATCCAGGGCCATCCCCATGATCGTGTCGCCGGGGTCGATCATCGCCATGTAGGCGGCGTTGTTGGCCTGGGCCCCGGAGTGGGGCTGGACGTTGGCGTGCACGGCGCCGAACACCGCCTTCGCCCGGTCGATCGCGAGCTGCTCGGCGACGTCGACCTCCTCGCAGCCGCCGTAGTAGCGCTTGCCCGGGTAGCCCTCCGCGTACTTGTTGGTCAGCACCGAGCCGGCGGCGTCGAGCACCGCCTGCGGCACGAAGTTCTCCGAGGCGATCATCTCGAGCGTCCCCTGCTGGCGGGCGAGCTCGCGGTCGAGGACCCGGGCGATGTCCGGGTCCACCTCGGCGAGGTGGGCGGTCTGGAAGTCGTCGGGCATCTCTACGGTGCTCAAGTTCTGGCTCCTCGTAGTCGCTCTCTGAAGGTTGACAGACGTTATGCCGTTCCGCCGACGCTACGAGCGCTGGGCGAGCGACCGGATGTAGCGCAGGGTCGCCGTGAGGACGATGCCGATTCCGGGCCCGACGACGACCCAGTAGCGCTTGATTCCCCGGCTCGACGCCGGGTCGGTGCCCGCGGTGCGCGCCTCGTAGGTGAGCAGGGTCCGGCCGGGCCCGTAGCCGCGCAACGAGAAATTGGCGGCGACCTTCCCGTAGCCGGGTCGGTCGAAGCCCTCGAAGTCCTTCGCCTTGATCGTCTCCCAGTCGATGTCCCGCCCCCAGAACCGGCCGATCGCACCGAAGACGATCTCCGATCCGGATTCCTCTCCGAGCCTCACCCACTCCCCCTGCTCGGGCATCTCGCCGATCCGCCACGCCTCGGGCTCGGGCGCAGGCGGCTGCTTGCGAATGCGCCGGGCGACCGCCGACGGAACCGTGCGGGCGGCGAACAAGGCGCGCATGGCGGGGCTGCCCTTGTGCGCCTGGACGAGATCCGCCTCGAGCACGGCCGCGTAGACCCGCTCGGGTTCGGCCTCGACGATCACGGTCTCGACCTTGCTGCGATCGAACCTCGGCATCAGCTCGTCGATCAGCACCGGCCCAGACTATTCACCGGGGATCTGGATCAGACAGTTGACATTTATTGAACGACTGGTAAATAATTGCGGCCGGCTACCAGCCGGAACGAACCCCGAGCATCAGCCGAGGAGGAGAGATGACCGACGCGACCAGAATCAACGGCGGCCACAGACACCGCCGCGGAACGGACGGACACGAGGAGCTTCGGACCGAGGACGAGGCGCTCTCGGTCCTGATGGACGCCGACATCGACAAGGTGATGTCGGGTCTCGACCGGATCATCGAGGCCGCCCCCTCCTACAAGAAGCTCTTCATGCGCTGGCAGCGCCAGCACTGGTCGACCGAGGACTTCGACTTCACGGAGGACGCCAGGCAGTGGGCCGACCCGGACCTGCTCAGCAAGGAGGAGAAGGACTTCCTGCTCTTCGGCTTCTCGCAGTTCTTCCTCGGCGAAGAGAGGGTCACCGTCGAGCTTCTGCCGTTCGCCATCGGCGCACCCAACCACGAGGCGCAGGCGTTCCTGACCACGCAGATCTCCGACGAGGCCAAGCACATGGTCTTCTTCGACCGCTTCTACCGCGAGGTGCTGGGCATGAGCGCCAACTCGCTGGGGGAGATGCTCGCCTCCCAGAAGCACAACGTGAACGAGAAGTGGGAGGAGCTCTTCGACGGGATTCTCCACGACTGCGCCGAGCGGCTCCGCAAGGACCCGAGCGACTTCGCGGCGCTCGTCCGCGGGATCACCGTCTACATGATCGTCATCGAGGGCACGCTCGCCCTCACCGGGGCCCGCTTCATCATCCGCAACCTGAAGGAGCGCGGCTGGTTCCCCGGCTTCACCGCCGGGTTCACCGCGGTGAACCGCGACGAGTCCCGCCACGTCGGGTTCGGCGTCAAGTTCCTCTCCGACGCGATTCAGGACGACCCCGCGAATGCGAAGATCATCGAGGACACCCTGAAGGAGACGCTGCCGGTCGCCAGCCTGGTGTTCGTCCCGCCCGGAGTCGAGGACCCGTACAACTTCTCGACGCCCTTCTACGAGTCGAAGGAGATCTTCGAGTACTCACTGAAGGCGCTCACGAAGAAGCTGGCGGCGATGGGGATGGATCCGGCGCTGCTCGCCGCCGCATGACATCAACGGCGGCCACGAACACCGCGACATCAACGGCGGCCACGAACACCGCCGCCGGATCTACAGCGCCAGCTCCCGCCCGCGGGCGCCCGTCGACCGGGGCGCGCGAGCGGATCCTGGAGGCAGCGATCGAGGTGCTCAAGTCCGACGGCTACGCCGGGCTGACGATCGCCAAGGTCGCCGCCCGCGCGGGCGAGTCGAAGCCGCTCGTCGCCTACCACTTCGGCTCCAAGCAGGGCCTGGTCCAGGCAGCCGGCCGGGAGATCGCGGAGATGATCACCGAGGAGGTGCTGGACTCGATCGACGGCGCGACCACAGTCGAGGAGGTGATCCGCGGCGCCGCCACCGGCGTGGAGCGGGTACTGGACCGCGACGACCGGGTCGCCCGGCTCTACTTCGACTTGGCCGCGGTCTCGGTCGTGGACCCGGGGATCCGGGGGACGATCGCCGAGGTCAACGAGCAGTGGCGGGTCGTGCTCACCCGGCTGCTGACCGAGGCGAGCGACGGCCTGCCCAGGGCTCGAGCCAGGGTCCTCACCGTGATGGTGATCGCCGGCCTCCAGGGGATGACGCTCGAGCGAATCGAGCGGGGGGCGACGCCCGAGCGCAGCCGCGCGCGGGAGCTGTTCATCCGGAGCGCGGTGGCGGGCGCGGACGCGGACTGAGCCGCCGGGCTTAGGCTGCGAGGCTGTGGGCGGCCAGTGAACCCGAGGATCTTGCGTCCCTCTGGCATCCGGACTGTGAGTGCACCCGTTCCTGACAGCGCGGGCTGGAGCATTCCGCGAGGTGGGCGACCGCCTGCTGGTCCTCGGCCAGATGAGCGCCGTGGGAACTGCCAGCGGCGCCGAGCTGAGCAGTGAGGTGGGGTGGCTGGTCGAGCCGCGCGGCGAGAAGTTCCAGCGCGGCTGGGCCTACACGAGCCACGCGGAGGCCGAGCGCGAGGCCCAGGAGGCGGCGCGCTAGCGGGCCGCGATCCCGCCCAGGCGGCGGTCGATCTCCTCGCCCGGCAGGGCGCCCTCTCGCAGGATCTCCCAGTGGCCGCCCGCGTCGAGGTCGGTGAGGTCGACCACCGTGGACGGCTCGCCGATCAGCTCGCCGGCGTCGATCGCGAGGTCGGCGCCGGCGACGATCCGCTGATCGATCTCCACGAAGCCGGTCGGGGCGGCGCCCCCACTCCGGTTGGCGCTGGTCTGGAAGATCGGGGCCATGGCCCCGGCGAGGGGCCCCTCGATCAGCCGGACGCCGAGCCTCTCGGGATCCTCGCGGCAGGCGAGCGGGTAGCGGTGCTCCGGGTTGGCGATCACCAGCGTGACCGGGCCGGGCAGCAGCGCCGAGACGGCCTCCCGCGAGCGCCGGCCCAGGCCCGAGAGCAGCTCGCGCATCGCCAGCGGGGAGAAGTACATGACCGCCGAGGGCTTTCTCTCTCCCCTGCCCTTGATCTCGTGGATGCGCTCGACCGCCTCCGCGTTGAGCGGATCGCAGGCGAGCCCGTAGAGCGTGTCGGCGGGGAAGACCGCGACGCCTCCCTCGGCGACGCAGCGCTCGAGCGCCGCGCGGGCGGCGTCCGCCCCATCGCGCTCGACGGAGACGATCTCGGTCACCGGCCGACCACCGCCCGGTCGAGGCCGGCCAGGTCGCGCCTGGTCTCGACCCGCTCGAAGCCCGCCCCGCGGACGAGCTCGCTGACGGCTGCGGCCTGCCCGGCCCCGATCTCGAGGACGACGGCCCGCGGACGCCGCTCGAGCTGGCCGATCGCGAGCAGCAGCGCCTCGATCGCCTCGAGCCCGCTCGGCCCTGCCACCAGCGCCTCGCGCGGCTCGTAATCGCGGATCTCCGGGGCGAGCCCCTCCCACTCGGCCTCGCTGACGTAGGGAAGGTTGGCGAGCAACAGGTCGATCGGCGCGCCGCCCGGCAGAGCGGCCGCCAGCGAGGCGGTTCCGCGCGAGACGACCTCGACGCGATCGGTCAGGCCGAGCCGATCGGCGTTGGCCTGCGCGACCCGCAGCGCATCCATCGAGGTGTCGATCGCCACCACCCTCGACTCGGGCAGCTCGTCGGCCACGGCGAGTGCGATCGCGCCGCTGCCGGTGCCGACGTCGATCGCCGTGGCTGCCCCCACCTCGAGCGCCACCTCGACGAGCAGCTCGGTCTCGGGCCGCGGGATCAGGACGCGGCGATCGACGAGCAGCTCGATCCTCCGAAACCCCCTGCGGCCCAGGATGTAGGCGACCGGCTCGCGCCGCACCCGCCGGCGGACCATCCCGGCGAACTCGCGCGACGCTCCGACCGGCAGGCGCAGCTCCGGCTCGGCGGCGATCCGCGCCCGATCCCAGCCGGTCGCCTCGGCGAGCAGGAGCTCGGCGTCCAGGCGGGCCGTCTCGCAGCCGGCCGCCGCGAACGCGTCGACCGCGGCCGGCAGGGCCTCGCCGATGCTGGCCGGAGCGGCAGCGGACATCGCAGCCCTCAGACGTTCTCGGCCGTCTGCGCCTCGAGGCGCCGGCGCTTCTCCTCGGACGCGAGCGCGTCCGTGAACTCGTCCAGCTCGCCGCCGAGCACACGATCGACGCCGCTGGAGGTCAGCTTGACGCGGTGGTCTGTGATCCGGTCCTGGGGGAAGTTGTAGGTGCGGATCTTCTCCGAGCGCTCTCCGGAGCCGACCTGAGCGCGCCGCTCGGAGGCGATCTTCGCCTGCTGCTCGGCGATCTCGCGCTCGAGCAGGCGGGCGCGGAGAACGCGCATCGCCTTTTCGCGGTTCTGCAGCTGCGACTTCTCGTCCTGCATCGAGACGACGAGGCCGGTCGGGTTGTGGGTGATCCGCACCGCCGAGTCGGTGGTGTTGACCGACTGGCCGCCGGGCCCGGAGGAGCGGTAGACGTCGACCTGCAGGTCGTTCGGGTCCACCTGGACGTCGACCTCCTCGGCCTCGGGCAGGACGGCGACGGTCGCGGTGGACGTGTGAATCCGGCCCTGTGACTCGGTCTTCGGCACCCGCTGGACGCGGTGGGTGCCGCCCTCGTACTTGAAGACGGAGTACGCCGCATCGCCCTTGATCGCGAAGGTCACCTCCTTGAAGCCGCCCACCTCGGAGGGCGACACGGACAGCGTCTCGACCGAGAACCCGCGGCGCTCCGCGTAGCGGGTGAGCATCTTGAAGAGGTCCCCCGCGAACAGGGCGGCCTCGTCCCCCCCGTCCCCGCCCTGATCTCGACGATCACGTTCTTGTCGTCGTTCGGGTCGCGCTCGACCATCGCCAGCCGGATCTCCTCGGCGAGCGCCTCCAGCCTGGAGGGAGCGTCGGCGACCACGAGCTTCAGCTCGGGATCGTCCCCGTCCTCGGCGAGCAGCTCTCGCGCGCCCTCGAGGTCGTCCTTGAGGGTCAGCCACTCACGAGCGAGCTCGTGGGCGGGCTGGAGATCGCGGTACTCGCGCCCGACCTCGGCGTAGCGCTCCCGGTCGGCGATCACCTCCGGGTCGGACATCTGGCGCTCGAGCCCCGCAAAGCGGCCCTCGATCTGGTCGACCAGCTCATCGATCATGCTCCCGATTGTCGCGCACCGACCCGACCCAGCCCTCCCAGCACCCCGCGGACACCCACGCGGCAGGCCCGGCCGCCACCTGCACGCCAGGCTGCTGCGCCACCGCCCGGCGCTGCTCACGGCCGGCTACGCCGGGGCGCTTCTCGCCGTGGTGGGCCCCGGCGTCTTGGCGGGCCTCTCCGACGACGACCCCGCCGGGATCACCACCTACTCGATCCTCGGCGCCAAGTACGGGTACGAGCTCCTCTGGGTGCTCGCGGTCTCGACCGCGGCGCTGATCGTCTTCCACCTGCTCGGCGCGCGAATGGGCGTCGTCACGCGCCGCGGGCTCCTGACGCTGATCCGCGAGCACCACGGGCGCCGCGAGGCGGGCGTGGTGCTCGCCGCGCTTGTCGTGGCCAACACCGGCACGATGTGCGCGGAGTTCGCCGGCGTCGCGGCGAGCCTCGACCTGCTCGGGGGCATTAGCCGTTACGCGACCGTTCCGCTCGCGGGAATCGGGGTCTCGGTGCTCGTGCTCCGCGGCTCCTTCCACCGCGTCGAACACATCCTGTTGATCCTGAGCGCAATCTTCGTCACCTACATCGCCTCTGGCCTGCTCGCGCACCCGGATTGGGGCGCGGCCGCCAAGGGTCTCGTCGTCCCGCACCTGCCGCTCAACCGCGACGCCGTGCTGGTTGCGGTCGCGACGGTCGGCACGACTCTCGCGCCCTGGGGCCTGGTCTTCATCCAGTCGTACGCCGCGGACAAGCACCTTCGCCTCAAGGACCTTCGCTTCGAGAACGTCGACGTCGTGGTCGGCGCATTGCTGACCGGGGTGATCGGCCTGTTCGTCGTCGTCGCCTGCGCGGCCACGCTGCACGTCAACGGAATCGAGATCAACGACGCGAAGGACGCCGCGAAGGCGCTGGAGCCGCTCGCTGGTGGATCCGCCTCCACCCTGTTCGGCGTCGGGTTCCTCGGGGCGGCCCTGCTCGCCGCCGCTCTGGTGCCCCTGTCCACCGCCTACTCGGTGGCCGAGACCGTCGGGAGGCCCGCCGACGTCGACGACACTTTCCGCGAAGCGCCGCTCTTCTACCTGAGCTTCGGGGCAGTCGTGCTGGTTGCCGCCGTGCTCGTGCTGATCCCGGGCGCTCCGCTGATTCAGATCCTGTTCCTCTCGCAGGCGCTCAACGCGATCCTCCTGCTGGTCATGCTGCCGTTCATGCGGCGGCTCGCGGCCGATCGCGAGCTGATGGGCGACGAGGCGCTCGGCCCGCGCGGGAGAATCGTCACCGGGGTCGCCCTGGCGCTGATCGCGGCCTCGGTCGTGGCGCTCGGGGTTCTGACGGCGCTCGGTTGATGGCTTCGCCTCGATGCCTCAAGCGCCGCCCTGCACAAGCGCGCGGCCTTCGCCGCCGCGATGGTCGGCCTGGTGGCCTAGCTGGTGCTGCTCGTCACCGGCGGCGGCGAGTACGAGTAGCCGCTCGATCCGGAGGAATAGCCGCTGGAGCCCGAGGAGTAGCCGCTCGAGCCGCCGTAGTAGTAGCCGTCGCTGCCGTAGCTCTGGCTGTAGGGGTCGGTACCGGACCCGGTGCTCGACGAGGTCGAGGAGCTGTTGCTCGACGGCTTGGTGGACGCCTTCTTCGCTCGGGCGACCGCCTTCGGGCCTAGCGCGGGATCGTTCCCGGCCGCCATCTGGGCGGCGATCAGCCCGCCGATCAGCAGAGTGCCGACGACGGCCAGCGCCGTCAGCTTCACGGTCAACGACTTGGTGGACTGGATCGGCCCGCGCGAGTAGCGACGGCGCTGTGAGGTGCGGACCGCGCCGGCGGAGCGGGGCGGCTCGGCGTAGCGCCGGGGGACGCGTTCCGGATGGCGGCGATCGGGGCTCATCGCGCCACCTCGTAGCCACGCGCAGGCGGGGTCCCGGAGAGCTGCTCTGAGGGCAATGGGATGCGGCGCCGGTGCCGGCCTCGCTCGGGCTGCTCGCTGGGGAGCAGGCGGACGGCGGCCATCACCGCGATCGGCGCGGCGGTGGCGATCACGATCACCAGCAGCCAGAAGGAATGCGCGTCGGTGCCCGCGCCGAGCGTGTGGATCACGGCGAGGAGGTACACGGCCAGGGTCCAGCGGTGCATCTGGCGCCACAGCTTGGGGCCGATCCAGCGGCGCGCGTAGAAGGTCAGGCCGAGGATCGCGGCGAGCCAGCCGCCGACGACGCCCAGCCCGGTCCAGAGCGGGCGGTGAGACATCACGAACGGGATCGCGATCCCGGAGAGTCCCGGCCGGAGGTAGGTGTCGCCGAGCAGCGCGATGCCGTGCGCCGCGATCAGGAGCAGGGCGGTCAGCGCGGTGGCCTCGTGGGCCTGCTTCAGCCGCGCCATGGCGCCCGGCCCCTTCGCGGAGCGCATCGCCATCGCGAGGCCCATGCCGACCGAGACCGAGACGAGCACCAGGGCGGTCACGCCGAAGGCGCGACTGGCGATCCAGAAGATGTGCTGGCCCGGATCGGTGTAGGAGTTCACGCCGCCACCGCCTCGGCCGAGGGGGTTGCCAGCTCGGCCAGCGAGCCGACGAGCTCGACGTTGCCGTCGTCCAGGACGATCAGCCCGCCGTGCGCGGCGAGGATCTCACGGGCCCGCTCCGGCCCGGCCAGGAAGGCCATCTTCGCCAGTGTCTCCGCCTCCAGGGCGGTGACGCCCAGGGAGGTGGCCTGGACCACTCCGGTCCAGGCCGGCCTGCCGGTCGCCGGATCGAGCAGATGGTGGGCGAAGCCCTCGTCGGTTGCCCAGAGGCGAGTCTTGATGCCGCTGGTCGCCACCGCGCCACGGTCCAGCATGAACACGTGTGCCGGCTCGTCCTCGACCGGGTGGTCGATGCGGACCTCACGCGCGACCGGCCGCTCGCCGCCCAGGCGCAGATCGCCGCCGGCGTCGACGACGAAGGTGGGGTAACCGCCGAGCCGATCGGAGGCCAGGTCCGCCGCGAGTCCCTTGCCGCTGCCGCCCGTGTCGATCCGGACCCCGGCGGGCCGGGTGATGGCGCCGGCGACCGGGTCGACCGAGATCTCGCGCCAGGCGGAGTCCGCGCGGGGGGAGGCGGGAATGCGGTCGGGCGCGGCGGCGAGGGCGTCGGCGATCGGGGCGGAGGGGAAGTCGGCTCGGGAGGCCGCGTAACCCGCGTCCTCCAGCTCGCCGACGAGGGTCGGATCGACGAGGCCATCCGAGCGGCGGGCCGCCCAGAGGGCGGCGTCGACGGCGACGGCGAGCGTCGGGCTCACGGAACACCTCTCCCCCGGCTCGGAGTTGAGGGCGCAGAGCTCGCTGCCCCGATCGAAGCGGGTCAGCTTGCGGTGCAGGAGCCGCAGGAAGAACTCGATCTGGATTCCCATCGCCTCGGGCGAGGGAAGCCCGCCACGGGCCGGGGCGCCGATCAGCAGGCGCACCTGGGAGCCGAAGAGCTTGAAGCGGCGGTCGTATTCGACGAACGGCGCCGTGTCCGGGTCCGAGATCACGTACGGATACTCGGTCCGGGCAATGAACAGGCGGTAAGGCCCTGATGAGAAATCTCTTAGAGGATCCGGGCGCCTTCACGGGGCCCGCCTAGCATTGCCGCAATGCGCATCCTGGTGGTGGAAGACGAACGGCCGATCGCCGAGTTCGTGCAGCGCGGGCTCGAGGCCGAGGGCTACTCGGTCTCCTGCGCCTATGACGGCGAGGAGGGCCTCGCGCTGGCGAGGACCGGCGACTACGCCCTGGTGATCCTCGACGTCCTCCTCCCCAAGCTCAGCGGCCTCGAGGTCATCAAGGGCATTCGGGAAGAGGACGAGGCGCTGCCCGTGATCATGCTGACCGCGCTGGCCGAGACCGACGACGTGGTCAAGGGCCTGGACCTCGGGGCCAGCGACTACCTGACCAAGCCGTTCGCCTTCGCCGAGCTGCTCGCCAGGATCCGGGCGCACCTGCGCCAGCCGGGCCAGGTGAGCGCCACCTCCCTGGAGGTCGGGCGGATCAACCTCGACTTCCGGACCCGAGAGGTGCAGCGCGCCGGGCGAGGGGTGAAGCTGACCGCCAGGGAGTTCGAGCTGCTCGCCTACCTGATGCGGCATCCGGACCAGGTGCTCTCGCGCGCGCAGATCCTGAACGCGGTCTGGGGCTACGACTACGACCCGGGAACCAACGTGCTCGACGTCTACATCGGCTACCTCCGCCGGAAGCTCGCCGAGGCCGACGGCGACGCGCCGATCCAGACCGTTCGCTCAGCCGGGTATCGGCTGGTGAGCGCCGATGCGTAGGTGGGTCCCCAGCGGCATCCGGCTGCGGCTGGTGCTGGCGATCTCCGCGGTGAGCATGGCCGCCGTGGCGGCGAGCTTCTTCGCCTTGCATGAGACGACCGCGGCGAACCTGCGCAGCCGCATCGATCGAGAGCTGAACGAGCAGTTCGCGGAGTTCCAGCAGCGGGTGCTCAGCACCGGTCAGGTCCACGATCCCGCCAGCCTGGGGGCGACGAGCGCGCGCTTCGTCGCGGGGCAGCGCTACCACCCCGAGGCGCGCATCTACCTGATCACCCCCGCGGGGCTTCCTCCGGTCACCAACCAGACCAGGATCGTCAACGAGGAGCTCGCCGAGGTCCGATCGGGTCGGCCCGAGTCCGGGGAGGCCGGGAATGGAGGTATCGTCTCCGCGGGCGACGGCCTGACGACGATCTCCACCGACGAGACGGGCAAGCTGCGGGTCCTCAGCGAGCCGATCGTCGCCGGCGGAACGAGGATCGGGACGTTCCGCGTCGCGGACCCGCTCACCTCCGTGGACCAGGCCCTGTCCTCGCTGCGAAACAGGTTCATCGCGGTCGGCCTGGGCGCCCTGCTGCTCTCTGTAGCGATCGCGATCTGGCTGGCGAACCTGATCACCCGGCCGCTGCGCCGGATGGCCGTCGTCGCCTCAGAGGTCGATTCCGGGGATCTCTCCCACCGGATCGACTACAGCGGGGAGGACGAGGTCGGTGTCCTCGCCGAGTCGTTCAACCACATGATGGATCGCCTCGAGGAGGGCTTCCGCCGGCAGCGCGAGTTCGTCTCCGACGCCTCCCACGAGCTGCGCAGCCCCCTCACGGTCCTGCGCGGCCGGATCGAGCAGCTCGCGGGCCGCGCGGGCGATCCCGAGGCGGTTACGGCCGAGGCCGACGAGCTGATGCGCGAGGTGCGCCGCATGGAGCGGCTGATCGACGACATGCTCACCCTCGCCAAGGCCGAGCGCGGCGGCCTGGTGCAGCGCCGGCGCGTGCCGATCGACGACTTCGTCGAGGACCTGCGCCGCGATCTGCCCCTGCTCGGGCCCCGCCACTACAGCGTCGAGGCGAGCGTCCACGGCGACCTGCAGGCCGACCCAGACCGGCTGGCACAGGTGCTGCGCAACCTCGTCACCAACGCCGTCCGGCACACCTCGCCCGACGGGCACATCGACATCTCGATCAGCTCGGAGAACGGCGCGGCGGTGTTCGCGGTCAGCGACGACGGCACCGGCATCGAGCCCGACCAGCTCGGCCGCGTCTTCGATCGCTTCCACCGCACGGACGAGGGACGGAGCCGCGCCGAGGGAGGCAGCGGCCTGGGCCTGGCGATCGCGCGGGCGATCGTCGAGGCGCACGGCGGCTCGATCGCCGCTGAGTCGCCGCCGGGCAGCGGGGCCACCATCCGCTTCTCGATCCCGGGCTACGGCGGCTGACCGGCGGCTCGCAGCGGCCGCTAGGCGACGATCTCTATCGCCTGGTCCCGCTTCGCCTCGCGCGGGTCCTCGACCGCCAGCACTGCCTCCAGGGCGCGGATCGCGACCTCGAGCTGGTCCTCGTCCGGCTCGCGGGTGGTGAGGTTCTGCAGCATGAGGCCCGGCCACATCACCGCGCGCACCCAGCGCTTGTTGCGGTGCTTGCCCGCCCACTTGATCACCTCATAGGAGAGCCCGGCGATCAGGGGGATGCCGAGGATGCGGGAGGCGAGCAGCCAGTACCAGGCCGGCAGACCGATCGGCGCGAAGACGAAGATCGCCAGCACCATCACGATCAGCAGGAAGCTGGTCCCGCAGCGCGGATGGAGGCGCGAGTACTCCTTGGCCCTCGCCGGCACCAGCTCGTCACCGGCCTCGAAGCACGAGATCGTCTTGTGCTCCGCGCCGTGGTACTGGAAGACGCGGCGCAGGTCCGGGAGACGGCTGATCAGAACCAGATAGCCGATGAAGATGGCGGTTCGAAGAACTCCCTCGACCAGCCAGAAGAGGATCGAGGAGCCGAGCTGGTCCTTGATCAGGCTGGTTGCTCCTACCGGGATCACGAAGAAGAGGCCGACGGCAAGCAGCAGCGAGAAGAAGATCGTCAGGCCCCAGGTGAAGCCGCCGATCTCCTCCTCTTCCTCACCGTCGGAGAGCTGGGCGTTCGCCGAGATCGCAAGCGCCCGAAAGCCGATCCGCAGGGATTCGGCGAGCGCGACGACTCCGCGGATCACGGGTACGCGCAGGAACCGGCTGCGCTTCGCCCAGGAGACGATCGGCTCGGAAGTGACCTCGATGCGCTCGTCCGGAGTGCGGCAGGCGACCGACCAGGTCGAGACGCCCCGCATCATCACGCCCTCGAGCACAGCCTGGCCGCCGATCGGCGCGTCGCCGACGGCGACCGGCTTCCCGTCCGGCATGCGTTCGGACTGGGCGGCCTGCGGCCGCGACCCATTCGGCGATGACGCGGGCTGGGAGCTCAACGGGCGCGCTTGGCTGCCCGGCGACGGAACCGCTCCACCCGGCCGCCGGTGTCAACCAGCTTCTGCTTGCCCGTATAGAAAGGGTGGCACTGCGAGCAGATCTCCACGTGCAGCTCGGGCTTCGTGGAGCGCGTGTAGAAGTCGTTCCCGCATGAGCAGTGGACGTGCGAGAGGACGTATTCGGGATGGATTTCGGTCTTCATCGCGTTCAAGTCTAGCCAGGCCCCAAACACACCCGGCAGCCGGAAGGACCGAAGTCGGCCGGCCGGTTGGCATACAGCCTGTAGGTCAGCTATACATACAGCCTGTATGCCGACTCAAGCGCGAGAGGCGGGCCCGGACGCGGCCACCGGATCCGACGCCGCGGCCTGGGTGGAGATGTTCGCGGAGGGCTGGGCGAATCCAGTCGATCCGGACACCTTCTGCGATCACTTCGAGCCCTGGCTCGATCCGGAGGTGCGGATGATCCAGCCGCAGCTCCCCCCGGTGGTGGGGCTGCGGGGCTTCCGCGAGGAGTTCGCCCGCCCCCTGTTCGAGCTCGTCCCCGATCTGCGCGGCACGGTCGTGAACTGGTCGGCGACCGGCGATGTGATCCACATCGAGCTGCGGCTCGAGGGGACCGTGGGGGGCCACCCGTTCCAGCTCTCCAGCTGCGATCGGATCACACTCCGCGACGGCAAGGCGATCGAGCGCGTCGCCTACCTCGACCCCACCCCGCTGGTCAAGGCCGTGCTGCGCAGCCCGCGCTCATGGCCGCGCTTCGTCCGCACCCAACTTTGCAGCCCGAGGAGGCCCGCATGAGTGAGGTCAAGATCCCGCAGGGAACCATCCGCTACCGCGAGTCGGGAGAGGGCCCGCCGATCGTCTTCGTCCACGGACTGCTCGTCGACGGCCGGCTGTGGCGCAAGGTGACGCCCCTCCTGGAGGACCGCTACCGCTGCATCGTCCCGGACTTCCCGCTCGGCTCCCACCTCATCCCGATGAACCCCGACGCCGACCTCTCTCCCCCGGGACTGGCGCGGATCGTCGCCGGGTTCCTGGAGGCGCTCGACCTGGACGGCGTGACGCTGGTCGGCAACGACACCGGCGGCGCGATCTCACAGATCACGGCGGCGAACCACCCCGAGAGGATCGGCAAGCTCCTGCTCACCAACTGCGACGCGTTCGAGAACTTCCTGCCGCCGGCCTTCCGCCCGCTGCAGTGGGCGGCGCGCGTACCGGGTCTGCTCACCGGCGTGCTGCAGAGCATGCGGCTCGACCCGCTGCGCAGGACCCCGATCGCCTACGGCTGGCTGATCAAGCACGACCCGGCCGGGGCACCCCTGCGCGAGTGGGTCGAGCCCTTCCTCTCGAACGGGGAGATCCGCCGGGACACCGTCAAGGTCCTGCGGGGGATCAACCCGCGCTACACGTTCGACGCCGCCGAGAAGCTGCGAGCGTTCGACCGTCCCACGATGCTCGCCTGGGCCGTCGAGGATCGTTTCTTCAAGCTCTCCTTCGCCGAGCGCCTCGCCGAGACGATCAGCGGTGCGACCCTCGAGAGGATCGAGGACTCCTACACCTTCGTCTCCGAGGATCAGCCCGAGCGCCTCGCCGAGCTGATCGAGGCGTTCGCGCGCGAGCCGGCGTCCTCCAGTGCGTAGGGCGAAGGCGGCCCTCGGCGCCCACGCTCAGCCAGCAGTTCGGTGAGAGCTACGACGCGTGCCGAACGGCGGGTCCCGGGCTGGCTGCCGCGGATACGGCCGCGGCATGGAGACTGAGCCTCAGCAGCCCCGCAGCTTCGTCTTCAGGCCGACCGTTCGCCCGTCGAGCGAGGTGGCGACGGCCACGAGCCGAGCGCCCGACGACGCGTTGGGCAGGTGCGCGCGGAGCGGAGGCTTCGCGTCCCGCCGGATCCTCTTGCCGCGCAGGTAGAAGGTCGCGTCCTGGGGCTGGCCCTTGCCGCCCAGCAGCGCCGTGGCGCAGTTCCGCACCCTCAGCTTCACCGCCGGCCGGGAGCGGCAGCCGCGGCCCGCGCAGTTCGCCAGCCCCGCGAGCAGCCTCTGCAGGGAGCCCTTGACGGCGGCGTAGGCGGGGTTGGCGCTCGCGTTCTGGAGCTCGAACGGGTCGCTCCGCAGATCGTAGAGCTCCTGCTCCCCGGTGCCGTACTGCGCGTACAGGTAGCGGTCCGTGCGCACCCCCCGGTAGTTGAGCGGCGGATCCTCCGGGTCCTCGGTCGTGTCCGGGGTGAAGTAGGTCTCGAGGTCGAGTCCGCGGCCCGGCCAGTCGAGCTTGCGTCGCATGATCGGCAGCAGCGAGACGCCGTCCTCCCTGCGCCCCGCTCTGGCGTCGGCGAAGTCCAGGATGGTCGGCGCCAGGTCCACGTTGGACACCGGCTGGCTGCGGTGCACGCCCTTGGGCAGCCCGGGGGCGCGGATCAGCAGCGGCACGCGGATCGAGGGCTCGTACAGGCGGACCTTCCCCTGCGGCACGCGGTGCTCGCCGTGGAAGAAGCCGTTGTCGGAGGTGAACATGAGCACCGTGTTCTTGAGCTCGCCCTGCTGCTTGAGGGTGCTGACGACGTTCTGGACGAGGTCGTCCACTCCGAGCAGGGCCTCGGCCCGGGCGCGGTACCGGCCATCGAGCGCATCGATCTGTGCCGGGCCGAGCAGGGGCAGGCTCCGGACGTTGGAGGGCTTGTCCGAGACGTCGGCCTCGTTGAAGGCGGGCGTCCTCGGCGCGCTCAGGCTCGCCAGGCTGCCCTCGTAGCGAGGCGCGGCGCGCGGATTGTCACCCGCGCACGCGCATGCTCCCTGCGCCTCCGCGTGGGGGTCGCGCGGCGCGACCGAGAGGTAGAAGGGCTTCCGGCTCGGCGCTCGCCGCCTGATGAAGTCGGCGGCCTTTTGCGAGTAGACGTCGGTCTGGTACGTGGCCGGGTCGGCGACGCCGGGGGTCGAGCCGTAGTGGACGATGCGGCCGTTCTCGTTGAGCGTGTAGCCGTATGCGGTGTAGGTACCCCCCGTGTAGCCGTCGGGGTCGTCCAACGAGCCGTACCACTCGTTCCATCCGGGCGGAACCTCGGTATCGGGCGAGGTCGCGCCGTAGCCGTTCAGAAACTTGCCTATGTGCCCTGTGTAGTAGCCCGCGTGCTGCAGCCAGACGGGGAGCGAGTTGCCGAGCGTGGGCGCCAGCTTGCTGTATCCACCGGTGGGCAGCTGGTTGCCCCGCACTCCGTGGTTGTGCGCATATTGGCCCGTGAGCAGGGTCGAGCGGGACGGGCAGCAGAGCGAGTAGTTGACGAACGAGTTGTCGAAGGTGACCCCATGGCGGCCGATCGCGGTGTTCGTCTTCGCCAGGAACCGCTGCTGCTCGGCCGACTGGTCGTCGTCCATGATCATCACGATGTTCGGCCGCTTCTGCTTGGCCTTCGGACGCTTCTTCGCCTGGCTGCCACCAGGGGCCATCGCAACCACCGCGCAGATCAGACCCGCCAGCAGGAGTGCGCCCGTGAGCAGCCGGCCGCCGCTCCGGGCCGCCGAGGAGGTCACCGTGTCACCCCCTTCCCCACATCCCCTCTAAACCGCGTCGGGGCCACCGAGTTGCGGCCCCGGATGTCTGCATCCGCGGCCCGCGAGCAGGGCTAAGGTACGAGCCGTGGCTGACACTGGGGAGGCGGCTTCCGACAAGATTTCAGTGGTGCTGGCCGACGACCACGCCGTCGTGCGGAGCGCTCTGCGCCTGATGCTCGAGCGAGAGCCCGACATCGAGGTCGTGGCCGAGGCCGGCGACGCCGACTCGGCCGCCCGCTACGTCAGCGGCCACCGGCCCAAGGTCCTGATCCTCGACATCAACATGCCGGGCGGCTCGGGGCTCGCCGCGATCCCCTCGATCCGCGAGCAGTCGCCGAGCACCGAGATCGTCGTGCTCACCATGCAGGACGAGACCGCCTTCGCCCGGGAGGCGCTTCAGGCCGGGGTGCTCGGCTACATCCTGAAGGAGGCCGCCAGCGAGGAGCTGGTGAAGGCCGTCAGGCTGGCCGCCGAGGGCAGGACCTATCTCCAGCCGGAGCTCGGCGCGCGCCTGGCCGCCGAGCCGGATGTCGCGACGCCGGACGACCTCTCCGAGCGCGAGCTCGAGGTGCTGCGGCTGATCGCGCTCGGCCACACCAACAACGAGATCGCCGAGCAGCTCTACCTGAGCGTGCGCACCGTCGAATCGCACCGGGCCCACATCCAGCAGAAGCTCGCGATGACCACGCGCTCGGAGCTCGTTCGCTACGCGATCGAGCGCGGGCTGATCGACGTCTAGCGGCTGCCAGGCCGCACCATGTCAGGAGCGAAGGGCGAAGCCCGAAGCGACTTATGCGGAGCGGCCGCTGCAGCCGCGATCTGACGGCGGCTGCCAGGCCGCACCATGTCGGGA
Organism: uncultured Solirubrobacterales bacterium; assembly: GCA_963833375.1. Classification (GTDB taxonomy): domain Bacteria; phylum Actinomycetota; class Thermoleophilia; order Solirubrobacterales; family 70-9; genus DASUPK01. Next base: position 156,410 of record CAWHXR010000007.1, on the reverse strand, counting down.
GCGAAGGGCGAAGCCCGAAGCGACTTATGCGGAGCGGCCGCTGCAGCCGCGATCTGACGGCGAAGCCATTAACCGTCCTCGCCCCTGGTCAGCAGCGGGATCTCCGCGCGGACGCGCGTCCCGGATCCGCTCGTCGAGGAGACCTCGAGCGTGCCTCCGAGCAGGGCGGCCCGCTCCCTCATCCCCACGAGCCCGAATCCCTCGCGAGCGAGCGACGGCTCGAAGCCGACGCCATCGTCCGCGACCTCGATCTCGATCGAGCCGCGTGAGGCGCGCACCGTCAGGTCCGCGTGCCGGGCCGTCGAGTGCTTGGCGACGTTGTTGAGCGCCTCCTGGACCAGCCGGTAGACGGCCGTCTCGAGCACGGGCGTGGGACGGGACTCCTCCTGGCTCGGCAGCTCGAAGTCGCAGTCGACCTGGATGTTCGCCTCATTCTGGTGCTGCTCGGCCAGCGCCTGCAGGGCGGCCTCGAGGCCGATCGTGTCGAGCGACGCCGGCCGCAACTCGGTGATCAGTCGCCGCAGCTTCACGATCTCGTCGTCGATCTGCTCGACCGCGGCCTGTCCTGTCTCATGAAGCTGCTCGGGGGCATCCTCGCGCAGCGCTGAGGAGAGACGCATGCGGAGGACCGCGAGCGCCTGAAGCGTCTCGTCGTGCAGCTCGCGCGCCCAGCGGCTGCGCTCCTGCTCGGCGGCGTCGATCGTGTTCCGGAGGCGCTCCTCGGCCATGGACCTGGCCGTCGCCACGCCGGTGGCGGCGCTCGCCGCGAACGCCTCGAGGAGCCGCTGATCCTCGTCGGTGAACCGACCGGGCTCCCCGACGCGATCGAGCGCGACGACCACCCCGAGCGGATCTCCGCGGAAGAGCAGGGGCGCGAGCAGGGCGCAGCCGCTCTCCTTCGCGCCGAGGTCGGCGCCCGTGAACTTCCCGAGCAGAACCTGGTCCGAGGCCTCCTGGAAGGGCACCCTGAGATCCGCGACCATCGGATCGAGCCCGCCGGCGACTGCCGCCGTCGCACCCACCACCAGGTCCTCCCCCTCCCGCAGGAGGATGACCAGCGCCCTCGCCTCGACCAGGGCGCGACCCCGCTCCACGATCGCCTCCAGCACCCGCTCGAGATCGGTCTCCCCGCCGACCGCGATCGCGACGTCCGTCGCCGCCTGCAGCCTGCGCACGGCTCGTCGCAGCTCGTCCCGGTCGCGCCGCCGATCGGTGATGTCGCGGATCGCGGCGAGGGCCATCATCCCGTTGTCGGTCGCGACGGTGGAGAGCGAGATCTCGCAGGGGAACTCGCTGCCGTCCTTGCGGCGGGCGTAGAGGTCCAGGCCTACCCCCATTGGCCGAGTCCGGGGCGCCTCGAAGTAGCGGTCCCGGTGTCCGACGTGTGTCGGTCGGATGCCCTCGGGCACGAGCATGTCGACCGACTGCCCGATCAGCTCGTCCTGCGTGTAGCCGAATACCGCCGGCGTGCGCGAGTTGACCAGCTTGATCTCCCCCAGCTCGTCCACCCCGATAACGGCGTCCGGAGCGAACTCGAGGAACTCGCGCTCGAGCGTCTGACTCGTGTGGTCCGCCACGGGGGCGAGCATAAATCAGGGTGCCGAGGGGAATCGCACCCAAAATCCGCTTCTCGCGCATACCCATGCCCTGACCGGGTAGCTGAGAGGGCGTCATGGACAACCGCCTCCGCACCCTGATCCCATGGCTGGCGGCCGGCGCGATCTACGTGCTGGTAGGTCTGGGCTGCGGAGGGGGCAGCGACTCGGCGACGGTCTCGCAGAGAACGTCGGCGAGCGGCTCGCCCGAGGCCCCGGCGACGAAGCAGCCACTCACACCGGCGCAGCTCCACGGCCGAGATCTCTTCGTGCAGAACTGCGGCTCCTGTCACACCCTCGACGCGGCCGGCACAGTCGGCCAGATCGGCCCGAACCTGGGAGACATCCCCCTCACCGAGGCGGAGGTCCTGCGGGCGATCAGGATCGGCGGCGGGCGCCGCAGCCACGGCTCAGGCGGGCGCAGCGGGAACATGCCCCAGAACCTGGTGACGGGGAAGGACGCAGAGGACATCGCCGCCTTCGTCAGCGCGTCGGGCCCGGGCGTGGGAACTCCCTAGCCGGCCCCTCGTCCGCAAGCAAGAACAGCTCCACCACATCCCCTGCCTTGAAGCCGTCCGTACGGACGTCGCCTTTGATGTTCATCCTAGACGCGCCCGTGATCGACCTCCACTGCCACATCCTTCCCGGAATCGACGACGGGGCTCTCGATCTGACGGACTCCCTGGCGATGGCGCGCGTGGCCGCCGGGGACGGGATCGAGGTGATCTCGGCCACGCCTCACATCCGCCACGACCACGACGTCCGGATACCCGAGCTTCCCGATCGGGTCGAGGAGCTGAACGCCGAGCTGCGCCGCCACGACGTGCCGGTGGAGGTCGTCACCGGCGGGGAGGTCGCCGAGACAGCCCTCGACGGGCTCGACGAGGAGGAGCTGCGCGCCGTCTCGCTCGGCGGCCGAGGCTGGATCCTGCTGGAGCCGCGGCCCGGACCACTGGGCAACACCCTGATCGAGGCCGTGGGAAGCCTGCGAGACGCCGGATTCCGCGCCCTGATCGCGCACCCCGAGCGCCACATCTCGGCCGATCTCCCCGAGCGGATCGCCGGCCTGATCGAGGCCGGCGCGCTGGTTCAGGCCACTGCGGCCTTCCTGGCCGATGGCCCGGCGCGCGAGGGAATGCTGGCGCTGGCGAGGCGCGGCCTGATCCATGTCCTCTCGAGCGACGCCCACTCGTCGCACGGCGGCAGGCCGCTGCGAATCTCGCCCGGACTGGCCGCCCTCGAGCAGGTCGAGCCCCTGCGAGCCCACCTCGGTTGGATCGCCACCGAGGCGCCCGCCGCGATCCTGCGCGGCGATCACCCCGAGCCGCCGTACCCGGCCGCCTAGGCGCGGCGGAGCTCGACCTCTCGAGCGAGCTCCTCGACCTCGCGCCGCGACCCGGTCCCCAGGCCGTGGTGGAGGAAGTTGACGGCGCCCGCGCCCGCGCCGAGCACCATCGCCTCAGGCAGGTCGCTGCCCCAGGAGAGGGCCGCCGCGATCGCGCCCATCATCGTGTCTCCGCAGCCCTCGCGGGAACCGGCCTCGAGTTTGGGCGGGATCAGCTCCCAGGCCTCGTCGTCGAGCAGCGCCAGGGCCGGATCCCCTGCCCTCGTCACCAGGACGTTGTGGGCGCCCAGGTCGCGGAGCTTCTCGGCCGCCGCCCGCAGGCGCTGCGGCGTGTCCACCGGCCCGGCCACGTAGGCCGCGAGCTCCCAATCGTTCAGCTTGACCAGCTCCGGCTCGGCCGCGGCGGTCGGCTCGATCCTCGGGCTGGAGAGATCGGCGATCACCCGAACGCCGGCCCCACGGGCGTTGGCCACCAGGTTCCCGTAGACGTCGAGCGGCATCGCGTCGCCGGGGTAGGGATTGCAGATCGCGAGCACGTCGCTCTCCCTCGCGGCGGCCGTGGTGGCGGCGACCAGCTCGTCGGCCTCGTGCCTGGATGGCGGCTCGACGTAGGCCTGCGCGAGCACCTCGCGCTCGCCGCTCCGCCGGTCGGTGACGAAGCAGCCGCTGGAGGAGTCCGAGCGGACCAGGCGGCGTTCGCCCGGGAGCCGCTCGAGCAGAGGCTCGAGCACGGTCCCGGTCTCGCCGCCGATCAGCGAGCAGAGCACCGGCCAGGCGCCGAGCTCGCCGGCCATCCTGCTCAGCCAGACGCCCTGTCCCGCGGGATGGCAGTGGACGTCGTCGCGGCCCTCCCCGCGGGCCTCGATGGTCACGCTCAGCATCGGGCTGGGCCCGAAGACCGTGATGCGCCCGCTGGGCTCGCTCATGGGCGAACCCTACGTGGGCGGCGCGCTGGACCACTGATGGCAACGGCCCAGCCTGAGAAGCTCCGCGAGACCCCAGTCTCCGTCCAGGAGGTGGTCAAGCGGGCCGCCGGAGAAGCGGGTGGGGACGGCCGAGTCAGCGGGGTGCCGGTGCCGGCTCCGGTAGTCAAGCCGGCGGCGGGGGCTCGCCGGCAAAGCCGGATCAGACTTCCTGGTAGAGGGGCCCGTCGCCGCCCTCGGGCAGCGTCAGCCTGCCGCCCTTGGCGGTGATGGCGCCGCACTGCACGCAGTTCGAGGGCGTCACGTGGACGTCGACCGTCTCGACGCCGTTCTCGAGCTGCTCCTCAGGGATCTCGTAGACCTGCGCGGGACACATCGAGACCCACGTCTGCGCGATCTCCCGCGGCACCCGCTCCTGGATCCGGATGTGGTTCGGGGCGTCGTCGCGGGTGGCGTTCCCGGAGAGGAAAACCGAGTTGAGCTTGTCGAAGATGTACTTGTTGTCGGGCTTCGGGTAGCTGTCGGCGGCCTTGCCGATCTCGACCGGGATTTCCGCGTCGTCCTCGTTCTTCCAGTGACCGCCGGGGAAGGCGCCCCTGGTGATCGTCATCAGGCTCGCCATCGCGCCGCCGAGGAAGAACCCCTTGGAGAACGGCTGACGCATGTTGCGCGACTGCCAGAGATCCTTCTCGATCAGGGAGTGCTTGACCGTGTGCTCGTAGCCCTCGAAGTTGACCGAGTCCTCCTTGAGCGCCTCGACGATCGCCTCCGCGGCGTACATACCGGAGTGCATCGCGTAGTGGACGCCCTTCAGTGTCGGGATGTTGACCATCCCGGCGGCGTCGCCGCAGACCACCACGCCGGGGCTCGAAAGCCGCTTGGGCATCGACCAGTAGCCGCCCGAGGGGATGGTCTTGGCACCCCAGCCGACGCGCTTGCCGCCCTCGAGGATCTTCTTGACGAACGGGTGCGTCTTCAGCTCCTGGAGCAGGTCGTGGCAGGAGATCGTGGCGTCGGTGTTGTCGAGCCCGATCACCATCCCGATGCAGACCTTGTCCTCGCCCATCGGGTAGATGAAGCTGCCGCCGAACTCGTTGTACTTCGGGCGCTTGCGGAGCGGCCAGCCCATCGTGTGGATGACCCGATCGAGGGGCTTCTCGACCTCCCAGACCTCCTTCACGCCCAGCTCCCAGCGCTGCGGGTCGGGGCCGTGCAGGTCGAAGTAGTCGAGCGCCGCGCCGGTCAGGTGGCCCAGGGTGCCCTCGGCGAGCACCGTTGCCTTGGCGACCACGTCGGAGCCCGGCTCGAAGTTGGAGAGCTCCTCGCCCTCCTTACCGCGGCCCTTGTCGCCCGAGCGAACGCCGCGCACGATCCTGTCCTCGACCAGCAGCTTGTCGGCAGCGGTCTCGCTGAGAATGTAGACGCCGGCCTCCTCGGCCTTCTCGGCGAGGAAGCGGCCGAGCTTGGCAACAGAGGTGACGTAGTTCCCGTGGTTGCGGAAGTTCGGCGGCATCGGCTTCAGCGGCAGCGCCATCTTCTTGGTGAGCAGATAGACCGCGTCCTTGGTGACCTCCTGGTAGACGGGCCAATCCGAGGGATCGAGATCCGGGAACAGCTCCCGCATCGCCGAGGGGCGCATGTTGGCCCCGGAGAGCAGGTGCGCCCCCGGGGTCTTGCCCTTCTCGACCACCGCGACCGGGACCTCACCGAGCTTCTCGGTGAGCTCGGGCTCGTTCTCGAGCAGCTGCATGACCTTGATCGCGCAGGCGAGCCCGGCGGGGCCACCTCCGACGATCGCGATCCCGACCTCGATCCGCTCCTCCTCGGGATCGGTGATCGGCGCGATGAACTCCTCCGCCGGCTTGACCGGCGGCGGGAACTCAGCCGGCTCGACGGGCATCAACCGCCCTTCTTCGCCTTGATCGCCTCGGTCAGCTTGGGAACGATCTTGTGCAGGTCGCCCACCACGCCGAGATCGCAGAACTCGAAGATCGGAGCGTTCTGGTCCTTGTTGATGGCCAGGATGTTCTCCGAGTTCTGCATTCCGACCTTGTGCTGGATCGCGCCGGAGATGCCGAGCGCCAGATAGAGGTCCGGCGCCACGGTCTTGCCGGTCTGCCCGATCTGAGCCGCGTACGGGTACCAGCCGGCGTCAACGACCGCCCGGGTGGCCGCCACGGCGCCGCCCATGGAGTCGGCCAGCTGCTCGGCGAGGTCGAAGTTCTCCTTCTTGCCCAGCCCGCGGCCGCCGCCGACCAGGATGTTCGCGTCCTCGATGTTGACGTCGGCGCCGCGCTGCTCGCCGCGAGTCACCATCTTGGCCTTGGTCGACCACTCGGAGAGCTCGACCTGGACGTCCTCGACCTCGGCCGTCCCGCCGGTCTCGTTCTCGTCGAACGCGTTGAGGCGACCGATGATGATCCCGGGCTCTTCGACGTAGCCGACATCCGCGATCTGCGAGTCCTGGAGGATCGGCCGCTCGGCGACGAGCTTGCCGTCCCGGACGTTCACCTGGGTGACCTCCATGGTCACGCCGGCGTTCAGGCGGGCGGTCAAGCCCGCGCCGATCTCGAAGCCCAGCAGTCCTCCGCCGAAGAGCGCATAGGAGAAGTCGTTGTCCTGAATGACCTTCGCCATCACGTCGATGATCGGCTGTGCCAGGCCCTCGGGGGCCTCCTTGCAGCGATAGACCTTGGTGACGCCGTAGGCGCCCAGGCCGGCGGCGGCGTCATCAGCGACGTCGCCGACCACCACGGCCGCGGCCTCGGTGCCGAGCTCGCCGGCGAGCTTCGCCGCCTCGGAGAGGGCACCGAGGGAGTTCTTGTTGAAGTTGCCCTCGTCGTCGTGGAGGGCGTAGACCAGGATGCCTCCCATCAGATGACCTCCTTCCGGTCAGCGTGCGACCGGGAATTGGCCCGGCCAAGCAGATCGAGGACGCAGGGCGAAGCCTTTGGTGGTGCCAAAGGCGAGCCCGAGGACACTGAGATGCGCAGCGCCGGGCGAATTCCCCGGGCGTGCGTTGATCGGAAGGAGGTCATCAGATCAGCTTCCTTTCGTCGAGCCAGGTGACGATCTTCTCGACCGTCTCATTGGTGTCCTCGTCCTCGATGATCTCGCCGGCCTCCTTCTGGGGAGGCGGCTTCAGGTCGAGCACCGCGGTGCGCGAGCCGCTTTCTCCGACCCGGTCGCCCTCGATGCCGACATCGCCGATCGCCTTGGTGTCGAGCGGCTTCTTCTTCGCTCCCATGATCGCCTTCAGGCTCGGGTAGCGCGGCTCGTTGATCGCGTCGCCGACGCTGATCACGGCCGGCAGCTCGACCTCGACGGTGTCGTAGCCGTACTCCGCCTGGCGCTCGCAGGTGAGCTTGCCCTCGGCGACGTCCATCTTGATCACCTGGGTGAGCGACGGCATCTTCAGGTGGTCCGCCACGACGGCGCCGATCGTGTAGCACTCGCCGTCATCCGACTGCTGGCCGAGCAGGACGAGGTCCGGGTTCTCGGCCTCGAGCACCTTGGCGAGGGCGTAGCCCGTGGCGCAGACGTCGGAGCCGGAGAGGGCGTCGCCGGTGAGGTGGACAGAGCGATCGGCCCCGAGCGCAACGGCCTTGTGGAGGGCGCGCACCGCGCTCTCCGGGCCCATCGTCACGGCGACGATCTCCTCGACGTCGGTCCCACCCTCCTTGACCTGCATCGCGGCCTCGAGGGCGTGGGTATCGAAGGGATTGAGGTTCTTCTCGCCTGAGCGGTCCAGGCGCTTGGTCTCCGGATCGATCCGCTTGTCGACGGCGGCGTCCGGGACCTCTTTGACGAGCACGCAGATCTTCAAGGTCAGGTCCTCTCTACGAAACGGGTGGCTCCTCGGCTTCGCCTGCAGAGCCCCCTCGCACAACGGGCGGCGCGGGATATTAGCGAGTTCGGCTGGCTGACTGACCAGTCAATCGGCTGGCCGCCGGTCGCCCGGCGCCCAGCTCAAGTGCGGGCGCACACAAACCCGCGGCGCCCGATCTCGAACCCGGGGCTAGCCCGTGAGGTGCGCGACGAGCGGCTGGCCGCCGGCCCCCGGCAGCAGGCGAAGGACCGAGACGTTGTGCGGATCAACGGGGATCCCGCCTCCAGAGCTGCCCGACGAGTCCAGGTGGAACCAGCTCAGCGGCACCCTCCTGCCGTCGTTCATTACGAACTCGGCGCTCTTCAGATCCTGGCGATGCCCCGGATCGACCGTGATCAGCACCCACGAGGGGGAGCCCTGGTAGCTGAAGACGGTTCCGGCCAGCGTCCCGTCGGTACCGCGCAGCAGGTAGGACTCGAACTCCTTCCCGTTCGCCTCCCTCAGCGTGTGGCGGTAGTGGGAGGCGAGCTGGAGGTCGCTGGAGACGACCGCGAGCGTGATCGCCACCGCGGCCAGCGCCGCCGCGGCCGGGGCGAGCACGAGCCGCAGCCGGCGGCGGCGGCGGCGCGGAGGCTCGGGCTCGGGCAGCACCTCGGAGAGGACCCTGGATTCGAAGCCGACCGGGACCTCGCGGTGCGGCGCGAGCAGGAGCAGCTCGTCCGCCACCTCCGAGAGCTCCTCCACCTGCCGGCGGCAGTCGGGGCACCGGGCGAGATGCTCGAGCGCGCGGCCGCGCTCCTCGCCCTCGACGACGCCCAGGGCGAGCTCGGCCGCCATCTCCCGGGTCTCCTCGCAGCGCGGGTTCATCCCTCCTGCACCTCGAGGTGCTCGCGGAGCTTCAGCATCGCGGTCCGAATGCGCGTCTTGACCGTTCCCAGCGGGACGTCGTCGAGGACGCTGATCTCACGCGCGGTCCGCCCCATGTACGTCGCCAGGACCAGTGCGCGGCGCTGGTCCTCCGGCAGATCACTGATCGCGCTGCGCAGCTGCGCGCGCTCGTCCGGCTGCAGGCCCATCTCGTCGGCGCCCGGCGTCTGGGACTCGATCGAGAGCTCGGCGGCGATCACCTCAGGGTCGACCGGGTCGAGGCGCTTCATCCTGGTCACGTCGATCGCCAGGTTGCGGGCGATGGAGAGCAGCCAGGTCGAGACGCGGCCCTTGCGAGCGTCGTAGTTGCCCGCGTGCCGATAGACGCGGGCGAAGGTCTCTTGGGCGACCTCCTCGGCGATCGCCGGCTGACGGACGATCGTCATCGCCAGGCCGTAGACGCGGCCCTGAAAACGGCGCACGAAGGCCGCCGCTGTGCGCGGGTCGCCGGTAGCGAAGCCGGCGAGCAGTGCCTCGTCGGAGGGGTCCACGTCTTCTCCTACGTGGATGTGGGCCACAGGGATTGCCCGCAATCCCCGCTGCGGAGGACGGCGTAGTGGGTGCGAGGGGGGGACACAACGCTTTCAAGGTAAAGGAGACCCCGTGACTCGCATACATCGTTTGACACTGGCCGGTGCCTGCGCCCTGGCCCTCGCCATCGGGCTCGCCGCCTGCGGCGGCGGCAGCGACAACTCGAGCAGCTCGACGCCGGCGGCCGGCAGCAGCGGCACCGCCTCCAAGGCGGCCAGCAGCTCATCAGGGATCAGCGGCGGCACCGCGGCCGGCGCGAGCAACAGCTCGAGCGGCGGTGGCGGCGGCTACGGCCACTGAGGGACGGCTCAGCCATCGAATCGCGGCTGCAAGCGGCCGCACCAGCATCAAACGGGTCGCGCCATTGCGCGCCCTCCCATGCCGGCGGCTATCGCCGCGGCTTCAAGACGGTGCGGCCTGGCCGCCGCTAACCGCCCGCCTCACGAACTCGACGATCTCGTCGGTCGGCGCCCCGGGCGTGAAGACCTCGGCGACGCCGAGCTTCTTGAGCTCGGGGATGTCGTCCGCCGGGATCGTGCCGCCGACCGTGACGACTACGTCGTCGGCGCCCTGCTCCGAGAGCAGCTCGACGACGCGCGGGACCAGCGTCATGTGGGCGCCGGAGAGGATCGAGAGGCCGACGGCGTCGGCGTCCTCCTGGATCGCCGTCTCGGCGATCTGCTCGGGCGTCTGATGGAGACCCGTGTAGATCACCTCCATCCCCGCGTCGCGCAGCGCCCGGGCGATGATCTTCGCACCCCGGTCGTGGCCGTCGAGACCCGGCTTGGCGACCACGATCCTGATTTTTCCGGCGGTGTCGGTCGGCACTATTCAGCCATGCATTCGTTCGATGGCGGCTTAACCGTAGTTGAACACGAAGTTTCTACGGTTTTCAGCGCGGTATCCCGATCCGAGAATGTGAAGGGCGCTCCGCAGACGAAGCCGGGGAGCGACCCGTCCTACCAGGAGGCACAGCGGTGTACGACGTTCTCTTTCTAAACCGCACGCACGGGGAGAAAGTGCTTGCCAGCGGTCTCGATCACGACTCTGCGTGTGCGCTGGCGAGGAGCGAGTCCCAGCGGCGCGGCGTCGGCCGGATGTTCCTCGCGGGGTCCGAGGTCAGCCCCGTCGGGGAGATGATCGTGATCGTCGAGTCGGCCCCCCGCGCGGCTTAGCTAACCGCCGCCGGTGGCCCGGCGGATCTGCCGGACGATCGCCTTGCGGTCGATCGAGTCAGCGTCGCGCTGCTGACTGTCCTCGGCCGATGCGTTGGGCCCCGGTGGGGGCGGAGCGGATTTGTGGCCGTGGCGGTAGTGCCAGAGCATTGCGTCGAGGACGTCCTGTGGGACCTGATCGGTGCCCTCGAGATCCTGGCCGCGCGTGGCCGCGATGTTGGCCGGCGTGGCCGCGTTGGTTCCCGTCATGTTCACGCTCGGGACGATCGCCGTGTAGGCCGCGGAGTTGCCCGGGTTGGGCGTGAGCGCGTCATAGAGGGGCACGGCGAGCGCCTCCCCGAGGTTGAGAGACCGCATCCCCGAGATGATCTCCAGGGTTCTCAGGAAGGAGAGCTGGTCATAACGGTTGTGGATCACCGCACCCTGCTGCGTGTAGGGACTGATCACCAGGGCGGGGATGCGGTGCGCGTCGACGTGGTCGGCGCCGTTCTGGGAGTCGTCCTCCACCACGAGGATCAGCGAGCTGTTCCAGATCGACGAGTGTGAGATCTCGTCGACGATCTGGCCGAGACCCCAGTCGTTGTTCGCGATGTCGGCGTCAGGGGTTCGCTTGCCGGGGGCCAGCCCCTGGGTGTGGTCCAGCGGCAGCGACAGATAGCTGAAGGTCGGAACCGAGTTGGTGGCCACCTGGCTCTGGAACCTGGCGTTGAAGCAGGAGAACCGTGAAGCGTCGCCGGGGTTCGCTCCGGGTGGCAGGCTCGAGTCGTAGACGACTCCCGTCTTCGGGCCGATCGCCGGGGTCTCGAAGATGTTGATGTCGCTGTCGTAGCAGCCGCCGTTGAGCTGGACGTCGCTCTTGCTCAGGTCGAGAATCTGCGCGTTCTCCGCGGTCTCGGCGTCCGTGCGGTCCTTGTCCCCGAACGGCGAGAGCCCGGCCAGCCCCTCGCCGTAGTTGTAGAAGGAGACCCCCTCTCGGAGCATGCGCTGGAAGATGTAGCCCTTCGGGGGGGCGCTCACGACGTACGAGCCGAAGTCGTAGGGCCGGTCGCGTCCCGCGTAGTTCTGGTGCCAGTTCTTGGTCACGTAGTCGGACACGGCGCCGGCGGCCGTCCAGTAGTGGCCGTCGATCGAGGCCTCGGAGTTCGCGTAGACGTGATCGAGCAGCGGGAACCGCTGGACGAGCGCGTGCAGATTGGGCGTGATCGAGCTCCCGAACAGGGTCAGCGCCGGATCGCCGTCCCCGCGTGAATCGTCGCCCAGGACCTGGTCATAGGTCCGGTTCTCGCGCACGATGTAGAAGACGTGCTTGATCGGGCCGCCCGCGCGGATCGGGGTGTCCGGCGGCGCTGCTCGCGCATCGGCCGGGATCACCTGGCGCTCGCCGATCGGTGTCAGCTTCCGGATCTTCCTGTCGCTGGGGTAGTTCAGGACCCCCGAGGCGCCGGTGACGATCGAGGGCAGGTACTGGTTCAGATAGGTGTCGTCACCGGTGCTCGGATTCGGGCCGTTCGGGTTGGGGCCGACGCCCAGGCCGCGCGCCGAGACCCAGACGAGCTGCCGGTGCTTCGGGGTGGCGACTGCGACGGTCGGATAGGACCCGGTCGGGATGCGGCCCACGAGCTGGAAGGGCCGAGCCCGCCGTCGATTCGACTTGCCCTTCGCCTTGCCCTTGTGCTTGCTCGCCAGCTGCTCGACGGGCGCAACGCTCTTCTGGCCGCCCTTCTTCCTGCCGTGATGATGCTTCTTCTTGCCGGCCGGCTTGCCGCCCTGACCGCACCGCTTTGCGCGCGAGAGGGCGAAGATTGCGACGGCGTCCTCACCCGAGTTCGCCGAGAGCAGGTCGCAGCCGTCAGGGGTGACGCTGACGTAGGTGGGAGAGCTGCCGATCCCCTGCGATCGCTCGACCGAGAGCGTCCTCGCGACCTCCATCCTGTCGGTGTCGATCACCGTGATGGTGTCCTGGTTCGCGTTGGCGACGAACGCGTAATGCGACTTGGGGTCGACGGCAATGCCCTCGGGATGCGAGAGGCGCGGGGCGACCTGAATCGTCTTGACCAGCTGCGCTGAGGCGAGATCGATCACCGAAACGGTGCCGCTCGTTTCGCTGGTGACCATGCCGAACCGGCCGTCCGCCCTGATGCCCGCGCCGTACGGGTAGTGCCCGACGCTCACGTAGCGGACGTTGCCCGTCGCGACGTCAATCACCGCCGCCGCATCGGCGAGGTTGAGCGCGACCAGCAGGATGCGGCCGTCGCGGCTGACGGCGATGTCCCGCGGCCAGGAGCGCTTCTCGCTCGTTGGCGGGAAGGCCTGCGTCGCCGCCGCCCAGCTGGGCGGCGGGACCGAAATGATCCCCGCCCGGCTGGCGATGCCGGTCTTCGGGTTGTAGCGAAGGACGTGGATCACGTCGCCCTCACGTCCGGGCGTGCTGGAATCGACCTGCTCCGGGGGATGCCCGGAGTCCTTCACTCCCGAGACGTAGACCGTGTGTCCGTCCGGTGACATCGCGATTCCGCCGCTCAGCCCCGGGAACGGGATCGTCTGAACCACCTCGCCGAGCTGACGCCCGGCGCGGCGGTTGCAGCGCTTGGAGCCGGTCTGCTTGGCTGCCTCGGACGCCCGCCCTTTCTTCCGGTGAGCATTGCCCTTCTTCTTGTGGGCCTTTCCGCACGGTGTCTTCGCGACCTGGACGATCCGCACGTCGTTCCGCCCGCGGCCGGTCGAGAGGGCCCAGAGGAAGCGTCCGTTGGGTGTGATGGCGCCGCCGGTGGGCAGGTTGCCCAGCTGCGTCAGCCGCCCCTCGGGCTCGAGCTGCCGCCCCGACGGCTGCACCCCGTTGGACGGACCGATCACGCCAAGCGGATCCTGAACGGCGGCATACGCGACCGTCGCGCCAAGCGCGACCACCACGACGGCGGCCAGCCCCGCGCTCCCTCGCGGCTTACCTCTCCTCACCGGCCTACTCATAGCAGGGCGACTGTCTGTGCGCCACCGCAGAACCCGCGAAGGTGCGCCTAGAAGACCGGCAGCTCGGTGTAGGAGCCGAAGACCTCCTGAAGGGCCGCCACCATCTCGCCCTCCGAAACCCTGGCGCGGGCGCAATCCAGGATCGGCGGCATCAGGTTCGCGCCGGTCTCTGCGGCGGACTTCAGCTCGCCGAGGGTCCTCTCGACCTCGGCCGAGTCGCGGCGCGCCTTGGTCGCCTCCACCCTCCCCTGCTGCTTGCGCTCGAGCTCGGGGTCGATCCGCAGGATCGGGATCTCCTCGTCGTCGGCCTGCACGTACTCGTTGACGCCGACCACGATCCGCTGCTTGGAGTCGACCTCCCGCTGATAGCGGAAGGAGGCGTCCGCGATCTCCCGCTGCGGGAAGTTCTGCTTGATCGCCTCGACCATCCCGCCGAGCTCGTCGATCCGGGCGAAGTACTCGTACGCGGAGCGCTCCATCTCGTCGGTCAGGGTCTCGACGAAGTAGGCGCCGCCCAGCGGATCGATCGTGTTCGTGACGCCGGTCTCGTGTGCGATCACCTGCTGGGTACGCAGCGCGATCCGCACGGCCTCCTCGGTCGGCAGGGCGAGCGCCTCGTCGTAGGAGTTCGTGTGCAGGGACTGGGTGCCGCCGAGGACACCGGCGAGCGCCTCGATCGCGGTGCGGATGATGTTCAGCTGCGGCTGCTGGGCGGTCAGCGAGACGCCTGCGGTCTGGGTGTGGAAGCGCATCCGCAGGGACTCCTCGCGCTTGGCGCCGTAGGTCTCGCGCATCTCGCGGGCCCAGATCCGGCGCGCCGCTCGGTACTTGGCGATCTCCTCGAAGAAGTCGATGTGGGCGTTGAAGAAGAAGGAGAGGCGCGGCGCGAAGTCGTCGACGTCGAGGCCCCGCTCGATCGCCTGCTCGACGTACGTGAAGCCGTCCTTGAGGGTGAAGGCGAGCTCCTGCTGGGCGGTCGATCCCGCCTCGCGGATGTGATACCCGGAGATCGAGATCGGGTGCCAGCGCGGCATGTTCCGCGTGCACCACTCGATCATGTCCCCGACCAGCCTCATCGCCGGCTCGATCGGGAAGCACCACTCCTTCTGGGCGATGTACTCCTTGAGGATGTCGGTCTGGATCGTGCCGCCGAGTCGCTCCGGCGACACCCCCTGCTCCTCCGCCGTGCAGACGTAGAAGGCCAGCAGGATCGCCGCGGGCGCGTTGATGGTCATCGACGTCGTCACCTTGCCGAGGTCGATGCCGCCGAACAGGGTCTCCATGTCGTCGAGGGTGTCGATCGCGACCCCCTCGACCCCAACCTCGCCGAGGCTGCGGTCGGCGTCGGAGTCCAGGCCCATCAGCGTGGGCATGTCGAAGGCGGTCGAGAGGCCGGTCTGTCCGTGGTCGAGGAGATAGTGGAAGCGCTCGTTGGTCTCCTCAGCGGTTCCGAAACCGGCGAACTGGCGCATCGTCCAGAGCCGGCCCCGGTACATCGACGGGTAGACGCCTCGCGTGTACGGGTACTCGCCCGGGAAGCCCAGGTCCCGCTCGGGATCAGAGCCGGCCCGATCCTCCTCCGTGTAGAGCGGCCTGATCTCCTGACCCGAGATGGTCTCGAAGAGCGCCTCGCGCTCCTCGAGGCGGGTGTAGACGTCGGCAAGCCACTCGTGTGCGCGCCGCCGCGCTTCGGGCTCCACGGCCATGAGGGAAGTCTAGGCGGCCGCCAGGCCGCCGATCCTCAGCGCCGCAGCGCGCCGCGCGCGGAGCGCAGCCCGGTGCTCTGTCGGCGCCTCGAGGCGAGCGCCCCGATCCCGCCCGCGGCCGCCGCCAGCACGGTCGCGCCCGCGATCGCCAGCTTGCGGCCCAGCTTCTCGAAGCGCATCACCTGCCAGCCCTCCTGCCGGGCGATCTCCAGCAGGTCGGCATCGGGGTTGACCACCACCGCGTGGCCGACCGAGCGGAGCATGGGCAGGTCGCTGACGGAGTCCGAGTAGGCGTAGGAGGCGTCCATGTCGATGTCGTGGCGCTCGGCGAAGCGGCGCATCGCCTCGACCTTGCCCTTGCCGTAGACGAAGGGGCCGTCCATCTCGCCCGTGTACCTGCCGTCGGCCCCGATCTCCCAACGGGTTCCGATCCCGCCCTCCATGCCGAGCACCGCGGCCAGCGCCTTGACCAGGTCGTTGCCCGCCGCGCTGACGATGAACGTGGCCCTGCCCTCGTCCTGGTGGCGATGCACCTCGTCGAGCATCTGCGGGTAGATCCGGGGCAGGATCCCGGCGAGCACGGCGGGCGCCATCCGCTCGACGTCCCGATCCGGGATCTCTGCGAAGACCCGCTTGGCCACGTCCAGGACCGCGTTGGTCTGCTCGTCTGAGGAGCCCCGGAGCCGGTAGCGCAGGTGATCCCATCCCCACCTGGCGAGCTGTCTGCGGGGCACGAACCCACGCTGGTTCGCGACTCGTGCGAAGACCATCCCGGACGAGCCGGCCATCAGGGTCTTGTCCAGGTCGAAGAAGGCTGCCCCGGGCATCAGGAGCGGAGCCTAGTGGCGCCGGAACGGCGAGTGCCCCCGGGGAGGGTGGCCGTTTGCCCAATAGGTGCGCCGGAAGACGCGCTCGAGAGGCGGCCGGCGGTAGTTCACCTGGGCCATCCCGGCCGAGGCGATCCCGGTCGCGGCGACCTCGCCGCGCTCGGCGCTCGCCGCTCACGGCCCTGAGCGCCGGGTGCCAGCCCAGCTGGGCGCGAAGAGGTTGCGAGCCGACGAGAGCGCCGATGCTGACGTCATGCCAGGCGCGCCCGACCGCGCTCAGGGTGTCACTCGAAATGAACCCGCACGCCGAGGGCTTGCCCCGCGGCGTGCGTGGCGAAAACGCGTCGGCTATCCGCCGTTCACCTCGACCAGGATCGCGTCGCCCTGGCCACCGCCCGAGCAGATCGCGGCGCAGCCCAGGCCGCCGCCCCGGCGTCGGAGCTCGTGCACCAGCGCGCCGACGATCCGGGCGCCGGAGGCTCCGATCGGGTGACCGAGCGCGATGGCCCCGCCGTTGACGTTCACCTTGTCCTCGTCGATCTCCAGCATCCGCACGGAGTTGATCGCGACGGAGGCGAAGGCCTCGTTGATCTCCCAGAGGTCGACGTCGCCGGGCTTCCTGCCGATCTTCTCGAGCGCCTGCATGGCGGCGCGCGCCGGGGTCTTGGCGAGGTAGGCGAAGTCGTCCGCGACCTGGCCGTAGGCCAGCACGGTGGCGACCGGGCTCTTGCCGTTCTGCTTCGCCCACTCCTCGGAGGCGACCACCACGGCGCCGGCGCCGTCGTTGACGCCCGGCGAGTTGCCGGCGGTGTGGGTCGCGTCGTCGCCGCCGACTGCCTTCAGCTTCGAGAGCACCTCGAGGGTCGTGTCGGCCCGGATCCCCTCGTCAGCGGCAACCTCGTTCTCGCCCTTCTTCGACTTGACGGTGACGGTGACGATCTCCTCGGCGAGCTTGCCGTCCTCGGTCGCCTTGTGGGCGAGCTGGTGGGAGCGCTCGGCGAAGCGGTCCATGTCGGCGCGGGTGATCTCGAGCTCGTTGGAGACCTCGCTGGCCTCGTTGATCATCTGCTTCTCGGTGAAGGGGTTGGTGAGCCCGTCGTGGGTCATCGCGTCGATCGCGGTGACGTCCCCCATCCGGAAGCCGAAGCGGGCGCCGGGCAGCAGGTATGGCGCCTGGCTCATCGACTCCATGCCGCCGGTCACACCGACATCGAGGTCACCGGCGCGGATGGCCTGGTCGGCGATCCCGATCGAGCGCATTCCGGACGCGCAGACCTTGTTGACGGTCTCCGAGGGCACCTCGCGCGGAATCCCGGCCTTGATCTGCGCTTGGCGGGACGGAATCTGGCCCTGCCCCGCCTGCAGCACCTGGCCGTAGACGACGCCCTGCACCTGGTCCGCTTTCACCTCGGCGCGGTCGAGCGCCTCGGAGATCGCGGTGCCGCCCAGGTCGGTGGCATCGAGGGACGAGAGCCCGCCGCCCATCTTTCCGAACGGGGTCCTGGCGGTGGAGAGGATGACCGTCTTCGACATCTGCGCCTTTCGTCTGCGCCGGCGGTTGATCCGCCGGCTGTTGATCGGGCGGCGGTGTTCGTGGCCGCCGAGGATGATGGCCTCGAATGCTAGTCAGTCGTCCCTGTAACCTGCCGCCCCTTGCGCGTCCGGGTCGCCGACAAGCCGCTCTCCGAGGTCGACTCTGACCTCCTTGCGGTGCTCATCTTCGGCGGCGACGACCTCCCCGACCCGCTCGCGGGCGCGCCCGGATCGGACGACGTCAAGTCCACCTACAAGAAGGCCACGCTGATCCACCCGGAGAGCCCGCGCCGGGCGCTGGTGATCGGTCTCGGCGACCGCGACGAGTTCGAGCCCGAGCGGGCGCGGGTCGCCGGCGCAATCGCCTCGCGCACCGCGGGGACGATGGAGGCCACCTCCCTGACCCTCTCCGGCCCGGACTCCGCCGACGCGGGAGCCCTCGCGACGGCGATGGTCGAGGGAGCGATCCTCGCCTCCTACCGCTTCGACCGCTTCAAGTCGAAGCAGGACGGCGACGAGGACTCCGGCAAGCACCTGGAGGAGATCACGGTGATCGGCGACGAGGGCCTCGCGGAGGCCGTGGAGGCGTCCCGCGTCGCCGCCGAGGCCGAGAACTTCGCCCGCGAGCTGCAGGACCTGCCCTCCAACGTGGTCACCCCCTCCTACCTGGCTGGTCGCGCGAGGGCGATCGCCGACGAGCACTCCTCCGTCACCTGCGAGGTTCTGGGCCGCAATCAGATCGCCGAGAAGGGAATGGGCGGGCTCGTGGCCGTCTCCCAGGGCACCGCCGAGGAGCCCCAGCTGATCGTCCTGCGCTACGAGGCCGGCGGGGACGGCGAGACCCTCGGCCTGGTCGGCAAGGGCGTCACCTTCGACACCGGCGGGATCTCCATCAAGCCGTCCGGCTCCATGCACGAGATGAAGATGGACATGTCCGGCGCGGCCGCCGTCCTCGAGGCCGTTTCGGCGATCGCGAAGCTCGAGGTGCCGATCAACCTGCTGGCGGTCATCCCCTCGACCGAGAACATGCCCAGCGGAACCGCCGTCAAGCCCGGCGACATCATCACCCAGCTCAACGGCAAGACGGTGGAGGTGAACAACACCGACGCCGAGGGTCGCCTGATCCTGGCCGACGCCCTCTCCTACTCGGTCGAGCTCGGCGCTGACCGGATCGTCGACCTCGCCACCCTCACCGGAGCGGTCCTGGTCGCGCTCGGGTCGACCTACGCCGCGCTGATCTCCAACGACGACGAGCTCGCCGCCGAGGTCGAGGGCGCCGCGACTCGCACCGGGGAACTGGCCTGGCGCCTGCCTCTCCACCCCGAGTACAAGGAGCTCACCAAGGGCACCGCCGCGGACCTCACCAATGCCGCGGCCAAGCGCAAGGCGGGGACGATCTACGCGGGATCGTTCCTCGAGGAGTTCGTCGACGGCAAGCCGTGGGTCCACCTCGACATCGCCGGGACGGCGTGGGACGTCGGCCGCGAGTACGTCGGCAAGGGCCCGAGCGGCTTCGGCGTCAGGCTGCTGGTGGATCTGGCGCGCTCGCTGAGCGGGTCAAATGGCAAGTAGCCGCAGCAGCCGGCGGCCCAGGACGCGGTCGCCTTCGATCCTGACCCGGCCGCTGGCAAGACGCCCGAGGGCCTTGCGGCCGTGGCGCCGCCGCGGGTCGGGAACGCCGTGCAGCCGGCCCCGCAGCGTCGGGACGGTCGCGAAGTGGACGATGTCCGGGAGACGGCCGGAGATCACCAGGTCGGGCTTGCGGGAGTCACCGTCCTCGACGACCACGCTTCGCGCCTTGAAGTGGATGCGGAGCGGCGAGAAATCCTCGGCGAAGCGGAAGACGACGCGGCCGCGCATCTGGGCGGCGAGCTCGGGCTCGCGCGCGATGGCGCGCTCGATCAGGCCGTAGATGCTCGGCGCCACGCCGTCCTCGACCATCCGGCCGAGCCGAACCTTCGGAACCCTGCCGTTCTCGCTCACGCCCCGATCGTAGGGGCCGTGTGCGACCGATGACAGCGGCACGAACACCGCCGCCGAATTACAGGACGAGGCAGGTGCTGGTGCCGGTCGCCAGCAGCTTGCCCGTCGCGGTCGCCGTCAGCTTGGCTTCGGAGGTCGCGCTCTTTCGGCCCCGATGGACCACCTGTGCCTCGCAGCGGACCCTGCCGGTGTCGCGCGTGATCGGCCGCAGGTACTTCACCTCCAGCGTCTGGCTCGTGTAACCGACGCCGGCGGGAAGGGTCGTGTGAACCGCACAGCCGAGGGCGGAATCGAGGATCGTCGCGGCGTAGCCGCCGTGGACGACGCCGATCGGGTTGTAGTGCTCCTCCCCGGGCTCGCCCTCGAAGACGGCCCTCCCCTCCTCCAGCTCCGCGATCGAGTAGTTCATCACCACCGCGATCGGAGGGGGCGGGAGCTCGCCGGCCTGGATCGCCCGCATGTACGCGAGCCCCGCCAGACGGGCGCCCGCCCCGGCCGTCGGGACCGGGTCCTGCCAGGTGATCGTGCGCGTGCTGGTCGTCTCCGGGGAGCGCTCCGCGAAGGCGAGGGCAGCGTCCGCCGCCCGCTCGCTCAGCTGGCCGTCCCCGTTGACCGACGAAGCCGACCCGACGCTCACCCGCGGCCCCGGCGGCGGCGGGCGGGCTTGCTGGCCGGCTCCGGGCGGTCCCGGCGAACCGGGTAATGCAGGTCGGCGAGGATCTCCTCGGGGCTGATCCTGATCTGCTCTGGATGGAACTGGAAGCGGAGTGCTCTCATGATGGACTCCTTGCGTGGGTTGGTTGCTTCACGCAACTCCGATGCGGTGACCGTATCAGCGTGAGTTGCATGACGCAACCGAGTGTGCAAAGATCACACTGATGCTGGGCAACGAATACGAGGGCCAGATCTGCTCGATCGCCCGCAGCCTCGAGCTGGTCGGCGAGCGCTGGACCCTGCTCGTGGTGCGCGAGATCTTCCACGGAAGGCGGAGGTTCTCTGAGATGCAGCGATCGCTCGGCGTCGCACGGAACGTGCTCACCGCCCGCCTCCAGCGGATGGTCGACGAAGGGATCCTCGAGCGCCGTCCCTACAGCGAGCGGCCCGAGCGCTACGAGTATTTCCTCACCGAGAAGGGGCTCGATCTGTGGCCGGTGATGATCGCCCTGATGCACTGGGGCGACAAGTACGAGGCTCTCCCGGGCGGGCCGCCCTCGGTCGTCGTCCACAAGGGCGAGTGCGGCGGCGAGATCGACGATCGCCGGATCTGCGCCAAGTGCGGCAAGCACCTCAGCGTCCGCGAGGCTCGCGCGATCGACGGCCCGGGGGTGAAGGCCGCGACCGAGTCGCTGAAGGCGGCGTAGCTGCCGCTGCAGAGCCGCCCCTAGACTCTCCCGCGCCGTGGACTTCGATCTGACCGACGAGCAGCGGCTGCTGCGCGACACGGTCCGCGACTTCGCTCGCCAGGAGGTCGCACCGGTCGCCGAGGAGCTCGACCGCACCAAGGCGTTCCCCTACGAGCTGGTCGCGAAGATGGGCGAGCTCGGCCTGATGGGGATCCCGTTTCCCGAGGAGTACGGCGGCGGCGGGGCCGACACGCTCTCCTACGCGCTCGCCGTCGAGGAGCTGACCCGGATCGACTCCTCGGTCGCGATCACGATGGCGGCCCACACCTCCCTCGGCACGATGCCCATCCACCTCTGGGGCACGGACGAGCAGAAGGACGACTGGCTGCCGCAGCTCTGCGGCGGTCAGAAGCTGGCGGCGTTCGGGCTGACTGAGCCCGAGGCCGGCTCCGACGCGGGCAACACGCAGACGCGCGCGGCGCTGGAGGGCGATGAGTGGGTGGTGAACGGGGCCAAGCAGTTCATCACCAACTCCGGCACCGAGATCTCGGGCTGCGTGACGATCACGGCGGTCACCGGACCCCAGAACGGCGCCAAGGAGATCTCGAACATCATCGTCCCGAACGGCGTGCCCGGCTACGAGCCCGGCGAGCCCTATCGGAAGATGGGCTGGAACGCCTCCGACACGCGGCCCCTGACCTTCGACGACTGCCGCGTCCCGGAGGGCAACCTGCTCGGCCGCCGCGGCGACGGCTTCAAGCAGTTCCTGCAGATCCTCGACGGCGGGCGCATCGGCGTAGCCGCGATGGGGGTCGGGTTGGCCCAGGGCGCCCTGGACGAGGCGATCTCATACGCGAAGGAGCGGCGCGCCTTCGGCCAGCCGATCGCCAAGTTCCAGGCGATCCAGGCCAAGATCGCCGATCTCTCGGCCCAGATCGAGGCGGCCCGGCTGCTGGTCTACCGCGCGGCGGTTCTCAAGGAGCGAGGTGAGCCGTTCACGCTGACCGCCGCCCAGGCCAAGTTGATCACGGGGCGGCTGGCCGTCCGCGCGACCGAGGAGGCCGTGCAGATCCACGGCGGCTACGGCTACATCGAGGAGTACCCCGTCTGCCGCTTCTACCGCGACGCCAAGATCCTCACCATCGGCGAGGGCACCGACGAGGTGCAGCAGATGGTGATCGCGCGCCAGCTGGGTTGTTGATCGAGAGGGGTCGCTTGCGACCCCCGTCTTTGTGGCGAAGCCGTCCCTAGTGCTCCGCAGGAACGGCTGTGATCTCGTCCGCGTCCTGCTCGGCCACCTCGGCCGCTCTGCCCTGCCCCTCGCGGATGCCCCAGTGGGCGCAGAGCTCCAGCTCCTGCAGCGCGGTCAGTGACTCGTTCGGCCGAAAGCGGGGGGCCTCGCGGATCCAGTCGCGGTCGTAGGCGGCCCAGAGGCGGCCCGCCCCCTCGGCGACGTGCTCGAAGGGGATCGCGGTGCAGCCCGCGAGCGGTCCCAGCCGGATCAGCGCCCAGCGAGGCTCTTCGTCGTCGGCCGCAACGTGGATCCCGGCGATCCGGCCGAGGGTCTTCCCCCCGAGTCCGTCGATCCGCATGCGCTCCCACCTCAGGGCCTCCTGGAGGGTGGGAAGCGGAGCCTTGCCGCGCTTTGATCCGGCGGCGGTGTTTGTGGCCGCCGATTGTGGAGTGCTCTGCCTCTTCGACTTGGTCTCAGCCATCGTCGCGATCCAGCAGTTCCCTGGCCGCGCTGGCCGGATCCAGCTCCCGCTTGACGACACGATCCAGCAGCTCGCGGACGGATGAATCGTCCGCGACAGCCGCCTCCAGGCGCCGCCGCATCCGAGCTGCTGCCAGTTCCAGCACTTCGTTGCGCAGATTGCGCGCCCGTCGTTCCTCGAGCGTGCCCTCGGCCTCGATGTGGGCGCGGTGCTCGGTGATCTTTTCGGCGAGCTCCGCCACGCCCTCTCCCTTGGCCGCCTCGGTCCGGAGGATCGGAACCCTCCAGGAGGTGGGCGGACCAAGCGAGAGGACTCCGCGGATCTCGCGGATCATCGTGTCGGTCATCGGGTGGTCGGCCTTGTTGACGACGATCACGTCGGGGATCTCCATCACGCCCGCCTTCAGAGCCTGAATCGAATCGCCGGATCCCGGCATCAGGACCAGCACGATCGTGTCGCCGTGATCGACGATGTCGATCTCGGCCTGCCCGACGCCGACCGTCTCGATGAAGACGTCGTCCTTGCCGGAGGCGTCCATCAGCAGCGCCGCCTGCAGTGTCGCCTCGGAGAGGCCGCCGAGCGCGCCGCGACTGGCCATCGAGCGAATGAAGACGCCGGCATCGAGGAAGTGATCGGAGAGCCGGATGCGGTCCCCGAGCAGGGCGCCTCGGGTGAAGGGGCTGGAGGGATCGATCGAGAGGACCGCGACCTGACGGTCGGCCTTCCGCATCTCGGCCGTGAGAGCGCCGATCAGGGTGCTCTTCCCGACGCCGGGCGGCCCGGTCAGGCCGACGATCCGGGCCTTCCCCGTGCGGGGGAAGACCTCGCGGACGAGCTCCCAGCCGGCCGGATCGTCGTTCTCGATCAACGTGATCGCCCGCGCCAGGGCCCGCTTGTCCCCCGCGATCAGGCGCTCCGCCAGGTCAGATCCGGTCTGCTGCTTCACGGTCGCTGAGTCTAGGTGCGGCGGCGGGCGCCGGGGGCTCGACGCGGAAGCTCAAGGGGCTCAGGCTTGCAAGCGGCGAACCGCCGGTGGCCGCCGACCCAAACCTAGAATCCCGCCGTGCTCGCCTTTCTGCGCCGCAACCGCATGCTCAACGCACGCTACGCCCGCCTGCTTTGGCGATACCTCTGGCGCCGTTTCCTCACTCCGGCCGGCTGGCGCTGGAGGACCGACGGCCCGGTGTTCTTCGGCAAGCACCTGCAGTTGCAGATCGCGAAGGGGGCCGAGGTCCGCTTCGGCCGCTTCTCCTGGATCGGCGACGGCACCAAGATCCGCTGCCACGAGGGCGTCGTCGAGATCGGCGCCAAGACCGTGTTCGGCCAGGAGTGCACGATCTCGGCCTTCAGGCGGGTGCGGATCGGGGAGCAGTGCGTGATCGCGGACCGCGTCATGTTCATCGACTTCGACCACGGCGTCGTCGAGGTGGAGCGGCCGATCCGCCAGCAGGGCATCTACATGCGCGAGTGCGTGATCGGCTCCAACGTCTGGGCCGGCTACGGGGCCTGCTTCCTGCGCGGCGTCCGGGTCGGCGACAACGCGATCGTGGGGACGAACTCCGTCGTCACCAGGGACGTCCCCGCGAACGCCGTCGTGGGCGGCGTGCCGGCGAAGGTGATCCGCATGCGCGAGGCCCCCAAGGAGCTGCGCTGGCCGGACCCGGTCGAGCCCTAAGACGGGTCGCTGCTCGGCTTCGCCCGCCGAGCACCCGGGCATCGCTCCTGCAGAAGAAGCGCAAGAGGCACCGCACCTAGAGCGCGCTAGAGCCTCTTCGCGGAAGCGAAGAGGAGGACACCGGCAGCCGCCGCGACCCCTCCGGTGATCCAGAAGACGAGGCTGCCCGAGCTGGCCGCGGCGGCGATCAGGGCGACCCCGACCACCACGAGCGGCAGCCCGAACGAGATCGGCACGCTGACGTTGAGGCCGGGGCCGAAGTCGGGCGCCCTGCGCTTCGGCCTCGCTTCGCGCGAGGGATAGACCTCCCGGCGCCCGTCCGGCAGCCGGGTCATCGCGCCGCCTGCCTTCGGTCAGCCCTCATCGACCGCGGCGGAGCGGCTGTCCGCCAGCTCGGCGTAGACCGCGCCGGTTCGCTCGGCGACGTCCCCCCAGTCGAATCGGCTCAGGTGCTGGAACGCCTCGGCCGTGAGGCGGCGGCAGAGCTTCGCGTCGTCGAGCACGCGGACCGTCATCTCCGCCAGCGACTGCGGATCGCGCGCCCGGAAGCGCAGCCCGACCTCGTCATGCGGGACGACCTCCCGCAGCCCGCCGGTGTCGGCGACGATGCAGGGACAGCTCGACGCCATCGCCTCGAGGGCGACCAGCCCGAACGGCTCGTAGATCGAGGGGACCACGCAGACGTCGGCGATCCGATAGAGGGAATGCAGGACGTCGTCGCCGATCCAGCCGACGAAGGTGCCGTGCCCCATCAGACCGAGCTCCTCGGCCTGGCGGCGGAGCTCCTGCTCGTGGGTTCCCGAGCCGGCGACCACGAAGCGGGTGTTGGGCAGCCGCTTGATGATCTCGGGCAGCGCCTCCAGCGCGAACTGGAAGCCCTTCTCGTAGACCAGGCGGCCGACCAGCAGGACCAGCGACTCATCGGGCTCGGCGAACTCGGCCCGCAGGCGGCGCAGCTCGTAGTCGTCGTGGGGCTGCAGTTCCTCGGGGTCGATCCCGTTCGGGATCACGTCGATCGCCGTCTCGGGTACGCCGAAGACGTCGACGATCTGCTCCCGCATGAAGGTCGAGCAGGCGATCACCCGCTCGGACCGGTTCGTGATCCAGCGCTCGACCCCGTGGATGTAGGCCTGCGGATGCTTGTCCACCCATCCCTGGTGCCGTCCGTGCTCCGTGGCGTGGATCGTGGTCACCAGCGGGGAGTCGAACCGGCGGGCGAGGTGGTCGCAGGCGTTGGCGACCAGCCAGTCATGGCCGTGGACCAGGTCGAAGTCGTAGCGGTCGCCCAGCTCGACGCCCGCGGCCAGCATGTCGGAGTTCATCCGCTCGACCCAGGCGACGAACTCGTTGAGCTCGGCGGGCCGGGTGGGCTCCATGACGCGATGGACGTGGACCCCGGCCACGACCTCCTCGGATGGCGACTCCTCCCCACCGCGGGTGAGCACGTGGACCTCGGTGTCACGCTCGGAGAGCGCCTCGGAGAGCTTGCGGACGTGCCGCGCCAGGCCTCCCTCGATCAGAGGCGGGTACTCCCAGGAGAGGATCAGGACCCGGTTCATGGACTAGGGCTCGAACAGCGGCGCCAGGCTCAGGTCGGGGGCGAGATTGCGCACGCGTGCGTCGACTGCCTCGGAGGAGTCTATGGCCTCCAGCAGGCTCTGAGCGTGGGCTGTGGCGCGCGTGTACGGGTAGTCGCCGGCCTGCCCGCGGTGGTCCATGAAGGCCCAGTCGCTCGACTGCAGGGCGAGTAGCTCGCGGGCGGCGCGCATCGCAGCGGAGCCGCGCGCCAGCCCCCCGCCGAGCGCCCGGAGCAGCCGCAGCTCGCAGCGCCTGGTCGCCCAGACGAGGTCCGAGACCGATGGGGAATCCCAGGTCTCCATGCTCTTGCCCTCTCCCCAGCTGGCCTCGGCCGCCGGCCGTTCTTCGGCCTCGTGCTCCGTGAGCGCCTGCGGGAGGGTGAGCAGGCGCACCCCGTCGAGCTCGGCCCCGTTGATCACCTCACGGAGCCAGATCGGTCCCTCCGCCCACCAGTGCCCGAGCAGCTCCGTGTCGGTGGCGAACACGCAGAGCCCGCGGCGGCCGCCATCCGCTCGGTGGCGCTCGAGGCGGTCGCGCACCGCGGCGAGGAACGAGGCGGCGTGCTCGGTCGCCCGCTTGGCGGCCGCGGCCGGGTCGTACGGGGCCCCCGAGATGGACCAGAGCCGCATGCCGTTGGCGGAGAGCCGGTGGTACTCGAGGTAGGCGCCGTCGGAGGGATAGCCCCCCTCTGACCAGACGAGCCGCACGGTCGGCCAGTCGATCGTGAACGCAACCGGCCCGCCGGGCAGGCGGAGCGGGGCGAGGGCCACGGTGCCTCGCTCGTGCGAGCTCTGGTCGAGGCAGGTGTAGGCGAGGCCCCGCTCGGCGAGGACGCCCTCGAGGCCGGCGACATAGGCGCACTCAGGCAGCCAGAACCCGGCGGCCTCGCCGAAGCGCCGCTCGTGGGACCGCAGCCCCGCGTCGACCTGCAGGCGGCGTCCAGCCATGGTGGCGAGCTTGGGAAGCACGGCGTGGGTGGCCGCCGAGGCCATCAGGGCGATCCGGCCAGCGGCGTGCGACTCCTGGAAGGCGCGCAGCGGGTTGCCCCGGAGCTTGGAAAGGCTCTTCATCGCGCGGGTGTAGTGCTCGGCCTCGGTTTTCGCGGCCAGGCGCACGGCGGCCCCGGCGTCGGCGACGTCCCGGTCGGCTGCGTCGACCCGGTGGCGCCGCAGAAATCTGCGCATCCTCTCCTCCACCCCATCGGCCTCCAGCTGGTCCGCGAGCACCGGTGTGACCGTCATCGTCAGGCGCTCGGCGACCTCCAGCACCGGCAGATGCGAGCGCGCGAAGGCGTCGAAGAGCCACTCCTCGCCGAAGGGATAGGTGCCGTAGCCCTCCACGTAGGGCATGTGCGAGTGGAGGACGATCGCCAGGTCGCCGACCGTGCGGTCAGCCATCTCGATCAGGCGTGGCAGACCGCAATGAAGTCGAGCGCTCCATCGAGATCGGCCCCCCGGAGGCGGAAGTCCCTGGCGCTGATCGCCGGGATGAATCGGTCATAGAACGGCTTGGTGATCTGGAGCGCCCGGTGGATCCGGTCCCAGCCGAGCCGGATCGCCAGCTCGTGGGCCCGCAGCCTGCGCGCGTGGAAGAGGCCGAGCAGCTCGACCCGCTGGAAGTGCGGCTCCAGCAGCTCGCGGTACTGCGCGGCGTCGTACTCGCGCAGGTGCCACGGGTTGTCCGACTTCTCGGCCCCCGGAGGGGCCAGGGTGAGCCTGTTGGGGGTCGAGATGTAGGCGACGGGGGCGACCTGCGCGATGCGCTCGAGCAGCCGGTCCGGCTCGTGGATGTGCTCGATCGTCTGCAGGAAGACCGCGGCGTCGACCTCGTCGTCGAACTCCTCGACCAGCCCGCGGCGGAAGCTCAGGTTCGGCCGGAGGTACCGGGCGCTGGCGTGCTCGAAGGCCTCGGGGTTGGCGTCGATCCCGATCACCTCCGACGCGCGGCGCGCCAGCAGATCCGAGCCGTAGCCCTCCCCGGAGGCAAGGTCGACCACCCGCAGGCCGTCACAGCGCTCGGCGATCCATTCGTACACGGCGACGTGGCGCCGGTACCAGTAGTTCTCCTCCGGCACGTCGGGCAGCGTGCGCTCGCCCGTGAGCTCGAGCGGCGGCACACCCTCGGGCTGGTTCTCCTGCACGTAGTGCACGCGGGGCAACATAGAACGACCGCCATGTCCTCCGACATCTGGTGGGTCGCTGCTGGCGGAACGCCCTCGCATCACCGGGCATGCGACGGCCGCGAGCGTGAGGCACCGCCCCTAAGATCCTCGCCGTGCCCGCACCCGCGAGCCCCGAGCGCATCAAGGAGGTCAACGAGCGCTACCACGACATGGCGGCGGCCTCGTACGACTCCAAGTGGGGCATCGACTTCGGGGACATCGGCCAGGAGCAGGTCTCGGGCAAGCTGCGCAAGGCGCTGGGGCGCTGGCCCGATCAGCCCTTCGGGGACGCCCTCGAGATCGGCGCCGGGACCGGCTACTTCTCGCTCAACCTGCTGCAGGCCGGCACGATCGAGCGCGCCACCGCGACGGACATCTCCCCGGGAATGCTGGCGAAGCTCGAGGCCAATGCTGAGCGGCTGGGCCTCGGCGTCCGGACCGCCGCGGCCGAGGCCGAGACGCTGCCCTTCCCGGATGAGAGCTTCGACCTCGTCTTCGGGCACGCGGTCCTGCACCACATCCCTGACCTGGGCGGGGCCTTCTCCGAGTTCGCCCGCGTGCTCCGTCCCGGCGGGACCATCGCCTTCTGCGGCGAGCCCTCGCGCTATGGCGACTTTCTCGCGGCCATCCCGAAGCGGACCGCGCTCCTGACCGCGCCGCTCTGGCGGCGACTCGTCGGGGCCTCGGCCCGCGACCACGAGGCGAAGCCGAGCGCCGAGAACGGCCACGACCTGGAGCCCGAGGTCGATGTCCACGCCTTCTCCCCCGGCGATCTGCGTCGCTTCTGCGAGGCGGCGGACCTCCAGAAGGTCAGGGTGCGCGGTGAGGAGCTGCTCGCCTCGATCCACGGATGGACCGTGAGGACCCTCGAGGCGAGCGCCGAGCCAGATGACGTGCCTTGGGCCTGGCGGCGCTTCGCGTTCCGCAGCTACATGGCCCTGCAGCGCCTGGACAACCAGGTGCTGGAGCCGCGCCTGCCGCCCCAGCTCTTCTACAACCTGCTGGTCTCCGCCCGACGGCCGTAGCCGGGTCGGCTAGCTGTAAGACCCGAGCGGGTTGTTTCTCAGCTCGTCAAGACGAGCCGCCGGTGGCCTTCGGCCGAGGGAGCCATGCGGTCGCCGGAAGTTGTAGCGCCAAAGCCACCCCTGCAAAGCTCTCGTCCGCTCCTCGGAGCTTCGGTAAATCGCCCCATATGCCCAACCACCGAGCATCGTGCGGATGAAGCGCTCGGCCTTGCCGTTGGTCTGCGGTCGCCGCGGGCGAGTGCGCAGGTGCTTGAGCCCGAGCGCCCTGGAGGCGAGCGAGTGGATCATCGAGCGATAGGCGGAGCCGTTGTCGGTCATCACCGCCTCGACCTCGACGCCGTGGCGCTGAAAGAAGCGAACGGCGCGGCGCAGGAATCCAACTGCGGTTCTCGCCCGCTCGTCTGAGAGCACCTCGGCGTAGGCCAGGCGGGTGGCGTCGTCGACGCAGACGTGGACGAACTCCCAGCCGGCCATCCCGCGCCGCCTTCCGGTGGCGTCGGTGTAGCTGCCGGTGTAGTGAGAGGAACCGCCGGTGATCCGCTTGCCGGCCCCGCGCTTGATCTTGCCGAGCTTCTTGACGTCGACGTGGAGGAGCTCGCCGGGGCGGGAGCGCTCGTAGCGGCGCGGCGGCTCGAGACCAAGGCGACCGAGACGCCCGAGGCCGACCCTGGTGAGGATCCCCGAGACGGTGGTCTCGGGGGTCTCGAGCAGCTCGGCGATCTCGGCGCCGGTGAAGCGCAGACGCCGCAGGGCGCGGATCGCCTCGATGCGATCCTCGGGGGTCCGGTTCCAGACGCGGTTGGCGGCTGAGGGGCGGTCGAGACAGGCCGGCCTCGCCCTCGGCCCGGAAGCGATGCGCCCACTTGCGGGCGGTGGGCTGGCTCACCTCCTGGGCGCCGGCGACCCTGGCCGCCGACCAGCCCTCCTCGTTGACCCTCCTTGCGAGCCGTCGGCGCTGGTTCAGGCTGAGCGCGGCGTTAGCGTGGAGCTTCATCCGGGATACCTCCTTGAGGCTGGGTCGGGTGGACACCCCCAGCCTTCAAGGGGGCCCGGATGAAACAACGGGCTCAGGGATTACAGCTAGCTCAGCTTGCGGAGGACCCGCCAGGCCTGGTCGAGGGCAAGCAGAATCAGGATGACCCCGCTGCCCACGGCCAGCATCGCTCCGCCGGTGCCGGGCTTGATCCCGAGAGCGCCCGCGAGGATCAGGGAGGCGCCCCAGAGTGTCAGCACGATCGCGGCGACCAGCTTCCCGATCAGCGACATGTAGGTATCGCCGCGACCGTCCACGGTGGCGGCGCTGGGGACGAGCCAACGGCGCCGTGCCGGGAGGAGAGGAGACGACTTCGAAGCTGGCTGGACTTCCCTCCCCACGTTCACTGCATCGGCGGACACCCATCTCAGGCAAGCCCGGGCGTGAGCGGACTGGCCGAATATCGGGTCGGCGAGCGGCCGGCGGCACGCCCAACCGGGCGCTAGCCGCGGCCGCCCGGCTCCTCGTCCACGTTGCGATCCGCCCACGGAATCGCCTCGAGGCGCCCATCCGGGATCGGATCGCCGCTGACGACCGAGACGCCGTAGGTCCCCTGCCTCAAGCGAGCCTCGGCGCGCTCGATCGCCTCCAGGGTCTGGCGCAGGTCCTCCCGCAGGGCGTTGTCGGTGCCGGCCTGCTCGAGCTCGTTGGCCTGGTCGCCGGTGTCCTCGGGCTGTTCGGCCGCCTGCTGTTGCCCGAGCCCTTCCAGCTCCTTCTCGATCCGGGCCCGCTCCGCCGCGAGCCGCTCGCCTGCGCGTTCGGGATCCATGCGGTGATCCTATTGGGCGACGGCTATCCGAACGTGAACGCGTAGCCCGAGATCCCCGGATCGAAGATCAGCGAGAGGCGGTGCTGCGCGACCACGGGCAGATCCACCAGGCGATAGAGCCGCTGCGCCTCGATCGTGGCCCGGCCGTGGCGCACGTCGGCCCCCGCCAGCTTCGCCGGGATCGGGCTGCCGTCGAGGAGCACCTGGATGTGGCGGGCCTGATCCGGGGAGCCGAGCACCAGGAAGACCCGCCGGGCGTTGAACTCGAGGTCGATCTCGCCGCCGGCGCCGGATCGCGCGTCCTCGTCCGTGATCCCCCAGTTGCCTGCGTAGGCGAATTGATCGGCGGCGAGCTGCGGGGGGGCCGCCCCGAAGTTGTGGTCGCCCGAATGGACCGCCGTGGCCCAGCCGCTGGCCCGGGCGGCCCCCAGGTAGGTCTCTGGCGTGATCGCCCCGCTCGACGGCGCCTGTCCCGTCGCGCGGGCCCCCGCCCCGAGGTTCTGGTGGCCGGCGTCGCGCAGCAGGCTGCGGATCGCGAGTTCGGTCTGCGCGTAGTCGCCCTCGCCGAAGTGAGCGTCCCGGACGTTCCCCTGCGCATCCACGAGGTAGTCCGCCGGCCAGTACTGGTTGCCCCATGCGTCCCAGGTCGCCAGGTCGTTGTCCTGGACGACCGGATAGGTCAGGTGGTTCTGGCGGATCGCGGCCTGGACGTTGCCCGCGTCCTTCTCGAACGGGAACTCGGGGGAGTGGATCCCGACGACGGTGAACCCCTGGTTCCCGTAGCGCTGCTGCCAGGCCTCCAGGTAGGGCAGCGTTCTGATGCAGTTGATGCAGGTGTAGGTCCAGAAGTCGATCAGGACCACCTTTCCGCGCAGGTCGCTCAGCGAGAGCGACTCGCCTCCGGGCGTGTTGAACCACTCCTGCGTCCCGGTGAAGTCCGGCGCCTGGCCGTAGGTCTGGAGGGTGAGGGAGTTGTCGAGCTCTGACGGGTCGACGATCGGCTTGCCGCTTTGCCTGACCTCCGCGAGGTGGGCTGCCACCACCTGGCTCTTCTCGAGGCCGCCGGTCGGGTTGACCAGGAAGCCGGGCAGGTCGCTCGCGATCGCCGTCTGGAAGCGGGTATCCAGGTTCGCGGTCATCGCGATCGCCACGATCACCATCACCGCGCCCATCGCCATCTGGATCCGGCCGCGGACCGGCGCCAGCCTCTGGGCGAAACGCCGGCCGCCGAGCAGGAGCAGGTAAAGGACGATCGCCGAGCCGACCGCGTAGGAGAGGGCGACGGCCAGGCGTCCGGCGGTGAAGTCCTGCGCGGCCGAGACCACGATCACGCCTGCGAGGATCGGGCCGGCGCAGGGCGCGTAGACGAGGCCGAGGCTGCCGCCCACGACCAGGCCTGAGCCGAAGCCGTCGCCGCGGAAGCGAGCCGGGCCCGGGGTGAGGCTGCTGGCGAAGGCCTCGACCCGGTCGCCGATCCGCGGGATCAGCAGCGAGATCCCGAAGGCGAAGAGCACGACGATCGCGAGGTCCCGCGCGAACCCGTTCGGCAGGCCGAGGGCGTTGATCACGTAGACGAGCCCGACCGTCGCGAAGGTGAAGGAGATCGCCAGGCCCGTGACCACGCCCAGCGGCCTCCGCCTGCCGCCCGTGACCCCGGCCGAGAGCACGGCGGGCAGAATCGGGAGGACGCACGGTGACAGGGCGGTGCCCGCCCCGGCCACGAGCGCGAACAGCATCAGCAGTGGCATTTCAGTCCAGACTCGGAGAGGTGCCGAGCGTTACGCCGAGTCGTCAGCCCTGGATCAATCCGGGTCGGTCCCGCTCCGCCCGCCGCACGCGGTGGACCGCAGTCTCCTCGCTGATCCCCTTGAAGCGGTGCCTGCCCGCGAACGAGAAGCTGAACCGGTCGCCGCCCGCCGACTCGAGCGCGTCCTTGACGCCCTGGGCGACCACCACGCTGTCGGGGCGGGCGAAGCCTGTGATTCGCGCCGCCAGGTTCACCGGGCGCCCGTACCAGTCCCCGCCGCGCCCCAGTGCCTGGCCCGTGGCGACGCCCGCCCTCAGGGATGGGATCTCGTCGCTCCCCGCGGCTTCGACCAGACTCATGACCGCCTCGAGCAGCGGCAGCGGCTCCCGGGAGGCGAACATCGCCGCGTCGCCGATCATCTTCACGAGCCGGACGGGAGACCTGGCCGCCCCCGAGGCGAGCTCGAAGAGGCGGCCCGTGAGCATCCCGATCCGCTCGATCTCGAGTGACTCGCCGAGCCGCGTGAAGCCAACCAGGTCGGCGAAGGCGATCGTGATCTCGTCGGTCCCCGAGAGCCTTCCCTCGGCGAGCTCGGCCTCCGAGATCACCGCCTGGCGAATCGCCTCGCGGAGGTGAATCCGATACGCATGCAGCAGCGTGTCGCCCAGGATCGGTGACATCGTCTTCGCGGCGGCCGCGTAGCGCAGCGCCAGCTCCCGCTCGTCGATGCCCGGCTCGGTGAAGACCTCGCCGACCATGTCGCGGTTGGCGTCGGCGAGATTGGCCATCGAGATGCCGATCAGGCGGGAGGTCTCCAGCACCCCCTCCTCCGGCAGGCCCGCGTCCAGGAAGAGCTTCGCCCGCTTGGCGGCCTCGAGGTCGTGCGCTCCGTAGGCTCGCTCGTCGTCCGCCGGGATCGGCCCGCCGAGGGCCTGCAGCAGCCGCACCAGGAACTGGTGCTCGAGTCCCGCGCCCTCGGCGATCTCCGCCGCCGTGTACCGCTCGTCGCCCGAGTCGAAAACGCGCTCCACCGGCAGCAGCACGAGCCGGTTCTCCTCGACCGCCCGCTTCAGCTGCTCCAGCGGGACGCCGGCGTCCGAGAGCTCCTCGAGCAGGGCGAGCCTCGCCTCGCGCGGCTTGCCCGCGAGGCCGTCGAGCAGGCCCTCAGCCGCGAAGTCGATACCGCCCACGCGGGGATCCTAGAATCGGCGGCGATGGCGGGTCTCGAGCTTCCGATCTTCGAGCTGCCGCTGGTCCTGCTCCCCGGCGAGCGGGTCCCGCTGCACATCTTCGAGGACCGCTACAAGCGGATGGTGGGGGCCGCGCTCGAGCAGGGGGAGCCGTTCGGGATCGTCCTGCGCGACGACGAGGGCGCTCGCTCGATCGGCTGCACGGCGCGCATCGACGATGTGCTTGAGCGCTTCGACGACGGGCGCATGAACATCGTGGTGAGCGGCGAGGCTCCGTTCAAGGTGCTCGACCGCTTCGAGTCGACGGACTACCCGACGGGAGAGGTCGAGTTGATCGGAGACGAGGACGTGCCGCCAGTCGACGAGGCGTCTGCGAGCGCGGCGCGCCAGGCCTTCGCCGAGCTCGCCGAGCGCGCTACGGGCGAGCGGCCCGAGCCCGAGGAGCTCGACGGCGCCAGCGCCTACGCGATCGCCTCGCGGATCGAGCTGCCGCCGGAGACCAAGCAGCAGCTGCTCGAGATGCGGGACGAGGACGACCGGATGGCGCTGCTGGCGAACGCGCTGGGCGCCGTCGGGAAGGCGCTGGAGCGCGCCGAGGAGGCCGCTGAGCGCGCAAGCGGCAACGGCAAGGTCCACTTCCCGGGGCTGCCCGAGTAGGGCTTAAGCGGACGCCCTCGATGGCGCCGGCGCCGCGCTACGCGAAGGCGACGGCGCCGCCCCGCCGAGGGTCGCCGCCGCCGCTCAGCTCACCGCCGGCGGGATCCCTGGCCACGGCCTGGACGCCGCCGAAGTAGAGGTTCTTGCGCTTCCAGCGAACGACCGGGACTCCGCGTCGCTCGAGGTCATTCAGTCCGTTCTCGTCGACCCCCGGCTCGGCCTGCACCGTGCCGGCCTCGAAGTGAAGGCGGCCGGCAACCACGGCGTCCCTCGCGTCCATCTCCTGGTCCAGCACCCTGACGACGGTCTGCAGGATCGCGGAGCGGATCCGATTCGAGCCGGCGCTGCCCAGGCCGAGGACGACCTCTCCGTCGCGCAGGGCCAGCGTCGGCGACATCATCGAGCTCACCCGCCGCCCGGGGGGGATCCGGTGGAAACCGTGGGGATTGAGGTCCTCCTCGCCGAGCATGTTGTTGACGTGCACCCCGGTCCCGGGCACGACGACCCCGGAGCCGGTCCCGTTCGAGCAGGTGACCGTGGCGCAGTTCCCATCGCCGTCGAGGACAGCGATGTGAGTCGTGGACCCGAGCCGGTCCTCCGGGTGATCGGGGCCCCCAGCCCCGCCATGGCCGCCGGCCCACTCGCCGTCCCTGATCCGGGCGGCGACCGCATCGAGGTCCGAGGCGAGGAAGCGCTTCACGTAGCCCTTGTCGTGGAGCCCCTCGTGGAAGTCGTCCGAACGCCGCGCGTTGGCGGCCTCCGAGGCCGCGACGATCTCCTCCACCCCGCTCCGCCCGAGGCGCTCCAGCAGCCCCAGCGAGTAGCCGATCAGGATCCCCCCGGACGAGGGCGGCGGGTTGGTGAGCACCTCGTGGCCGCGAAAGGACGCGCGGACCGGTTCGCGCTCGATCGGCTCATAGGCGGCCATGTCGTCCATCCCGAGCGTCCCACCGCGCTCACGGACCCAGTCGCAGACCGCCCTCGCCGTCTCCCCGCGATAGAACGGCTCTGACCCCGCCGCCGCAAAGCGCTCGAGCGCCTTCGCCATCTCCGGGTAGTGGAACGTGTCGCCCTCCACCAGCTGCCTCCCCTCGGGCGTGTAGAGGGCGGCAGACTCCGGGGTGGAGATCAGGATCGGGTGCAGGATCTCGTGGAAGTACTCGGCCTCGGCCGTCAGCACGACACCCTCGCGCCCGAGCTCGATGCCCGGCTTCGCGAGCCGCTCGAGCGGCACGGAGCCGAAGCGCCGCCAGACGTGCTCGAGGCCGGCGGGCGTTCCCGGCACCCCGCAGGACGCCGCGCCACAGTTGAAGGTCTGCGGCGTCTCGTCGAAGTAGACCGGGATCGGCAGGAGCTCGGCCCTCCGCTCCGCCCCGTCGGCGCCGCCCGCCGCGACGAAGAAGTCGATCACGACATCCGTCGCCGGCTCCTCCGCTTCGCGTCCGGGGCCGGCTTGCTTGTGGACCATCATGAAGCCGCCCGCCCCGAAGCCCGTCAGCTGGCTCTCGCAGACGAACGAGGTGAGGACGGCGCAGATCGCCGCGTCCACGGCGTTGCCGCCTTCGCGCAGGATCTGCGCGCCGGCCTCCGCGGTCAGCGGATGTCCCGCAGCGACGACTCCCTTCGGCTCTGACATCAGGCCCGCAGCGTAGGCGGGTCCGCGGCCGCGCTAGTTCTCGGGGGTGAATTCCGGCACGCCGAAGATGCGGCCGTCCAGCTGGCGCGGCTGGGTGGGTGGACGATCGCGGGAATCGCGGCCCCGGACCCCGTCGCCGTACAGCTCGTCGGCGCTGCCCGAACGCGGCTGGGGCGTCTTGCCGCGCCAGTCGCCGACCGGGTCGGAGTAGCGCTCCGGCCGCAGCGCCGCGTCCCTGTCCGGGGTGCGCGGCTCGCGCGGCTCGGTGCGCCGGTCAAGCCGGTGACGGCGGCCGTAAGCCGGATCGAAGCGGGTGGCGATCACGGTGATCCACACCTCCTCGCCCATGTCCTCATCCACGCTGGCGCCGAAGATGATGTTCGCCTCGGGGTGAGCGGCCTCCTTGACGACCGCGGCGGCCTCGCTCGCCTCGATCAGCGAGAGGTCGGGTCCACCGGTGATCGAGAGCAGCATGGAGTGCGCGCCCTCGACGGAGGTCTCGAGCAGCGGCGAGGAAACGGCCTTCTCGGCGGCCAGGGTCGCCCGGTGCTCGCCGACTCCCATGCCGATGCCGAGGATCGCGTTGCCCGCCTCGAGCATCGTGGTGCGCACATCCGCGAAGTCGAGGTTGATCAGACCGGGCAGCATCACCAGGTCGGAGATTCCCTGCACGGCCTGGCGCAGGACGTCGTCGGCGACACGGAAGGCGTCAACGATCGAGGTGCGGCGCTCGAGGATCGTCAGCAGGCGCTCGTTGGGCACGACGATCATCGTGTCGACCTCCTTGCCGAGCGCGGCGATCCCCTCCTCGGCCTGGGCGGCGCGACGGGCGCCCTCGAACGCGAAGGGCTTGGTGACGGCGGCGACGGACAGCGCGCCGATGTCGCGGGCGAGCTTGGCGACAACCGGGGCGGCGCCCGTGCCGGTGCCGCCTCCGGAGCCGGAGGCCAGGAAGACCATGTCGGAGCCCTTGAGCAGCTCCTTGATCTTGTCCTGCTCCTCGAAGGCCGCGCGGTAGCCGACCCGGGGATCCGAACCGGAACCCAGACCGCGAGTCAGCTCTGCGCCGATGTGAAGCGTGACGTCGGCATTCGAGTTCTGCAGCGACTGAAGATCTGTGTTGATCGCCACGAACTCCACGCCGGGGAGCTCAGCCTCGACCATCCTGTTGACCGCGTTGACACCGGCCCCGCCGACGCCGACCACGCGCAGGACGGCCTGGTGCGTTCTCGGCACAACGGGCTGCCGGGTGGCGGGCTGATCGGTCGAAGGCTCCTCGCGGCCGAACTTCGGGCGCCGCTCTCTGCCGGGCCCGCCCATCAGGCGCTCGAGGCCCTCGTGGTGAATCTCCTGGGGCTCGACGAC
Source organism: uncultured Solirubrobacterales bacterium (assembly GCA_963833375.1). Lineage (GTDB taxonomy): Bacteria > Actinomycetota > Thermoleophilia > Solirubrobacterales > 70-9 > DASUPK01. The sequence goes on along the minus strand of CAWHXR010000007.1, from coordinate 119,175 downwards.
CACCTTCGCCTCGGCCACGGGCTCCGGCGGAGTCGGCTCGGGAACCGGCTCCGGTCCCGGAAGCGGCTCGGGCACGGGGTCCGGGGTTGGCTCCGGAACGGGCTCCGGAGTGGGCTCCGGCATAGGCTCGGGAGTGGGCGTCTCCTGGACGGGCTCCTCGACGGCGACGTCAACCTGGCTCGCGCCGGCGTTGGTGGCGGTGACCTTCACCTCATCGGGCGCGACCGACTCGTCGGTCGAGCGGAAGAGATCGGCGAGGGGGCCCTCGCGCATGCTGGCGCGCTTGCTACGAGCCATGGGTGAGGACCTCCTCTGCGAGCTCGCGGTAGGCACCCGCGGCCTTCGACTTCGGGTCGTACTTGAGGACTGACGTGCCGCGGACCGGCGCCTCGGCGAACTTGATCGCCTTGCGGATCCGCGACTTGAAGACAAGCTCCCCGAAGTTCTCCTCGAGGATCTCCACGGCCTCCTTGGCATGGACGGTCCGCGAGTCGAGCATCGTCGGGAGGATGCCCTCGATCTCGACGCCGGGGTTGAGGTTCTCCCGGATCATCTGAAGCGTGTTCTGAAGCTGCACGAGGCCCCGCATCGAGAGGTACTCGCACTGGACCGGCACGATCACCTTGTCTGCTGCGGTGAGGGCGTTGACGGTCAGCAGCCCGAGGCTGGGCGGCGTGTCGATGCAGACGAAGTCGTAGTCGTCGCGGACGCCCTCCAGGCCCTTCTCCAGCGCCCGCTCGCGCCCGATCTGAGTGCTCATCGCGATCTCCGCGCCGGCCAGGTCGATCGAGGCGACGGCGACGTCGATCTCGCGCTCGACGATCACCTCGCTGATCGGGATCCGGTGGACGAGCACGTCGAACATGCTCTTCTCGACCTTGTCGGGGTCGACGCCCTGGCTCATGGTCAGGTTGCCCTGCGGGTCCATGTCGACGGCGAGGACGCGATGACCGGACTCCTTGAAGGCGACGGCGAGGTTCAGCGCGGTGGTCGTCTTGGCGACGCCGCCCTTCTGGTTCGCGAACGCGATCACCTTGGCCGGGCCCTCGTTCTTGGGGGAATCGGGCTGCTTGGATGATCCGGCGCCGGTCATTGTGGCCGCCGTTGATGCAGGGGGCTGCGCGTCCTCCGAGTTGCTCTCTGCGGCGGTCGCGGCGTCCGTCGACTGGGGCTCGGCCTCCTCGGCCTCGTCTGAAGCCTTCTTCTCAGGCGTGGGCATAACCAGGTCCTCGGGCTTCATCCGCCCGTGCTCGTCGACGGTTTGAGTGAGGTTTTTCGGAGAAATCTGGGCATCTATGCGCGGTATTTCGCAGGCGAGGCCCGCTTTCCTTCTCCTGATTGGAAGAATCCGCGCGCATGACTGATCTGCTCGACAAGCGATTGGTCTTCGTGACCGGCAAGGGCGGCGTCGGCAAGTCGACGATCTCGATCGCGCTGGGCCTCGCGGCCGCCTCACAAGGCAAGCGGACGATCGTCTGCGAGGTGGGCGGCCAGGAGACCGCCTCGAGGGTCTTCAGGCGCGCCGAGGTCGGCTTCCACGAGGTCGAGGTCGCCGACAACCTCTCGGCGATCTCGATCGACCCGGATCACTCGCTGCGCGAGTACCTCCTGCTCCAGCTCAAGGTCCGCGCGATGCGGGACATGCTGGTGCGCTCCAAGGTCTTCAACTACCTGGCCGCGGCGACCCCGGGCCTCAAGGAGCTGGTCACGATCGGGAAGATCTGGGAGCTCGCCCAGCCCGACCGCCGGGTGAAGAAGGCCCAGGAGTACGACCTGGTGATCGTCGACGCGCCGGCCACGGGCCAAGGCATCGGCTTCCTGCAGACCCCGCGCACGTTCGCGGGGATCGCACGGGTCGGACCCGTCCATTCACAGGCGCAGGAGCTCGACCGGTTCATCACCGATCACGATGCGACCGGCGTCGCGATCATCTCGCTGCCCGAGGAGATGCCGGTCAACGAGTCCGCCTCCCTCGAACAGCAGCTCACCGACGACATCGGGATGTCCGTCGACCGCGTCTACATGAACGCGCTCTACCCGGAGCGCTTCGCCAAGGACGAGTCCTCCCGGCTCGAGAGGGCGCTCGAGCAGGCCGATGGGGCCGCCCGGGCGGCCGTGCGGGCCGCGCTCTCCGAGTACCGTCGCTCGCGCTCCCAGAGGGCGCAGCTGCAGCGCCTGAAGCGGGCTGTCTCCTCCCCCGTCAAGACCCTGCCCTTCATCTTCAAGCCTTCGCTCGACGTGCCGTCCCTGGAGCGGCTCGCGGGCGCGCTCGTCTGATGCCGACGATCAACGACATCGTCGAGGGCCGCGGGATCTGCATCTGCGCCGGCTCCGGGGGCGTGGGCAAGACCACGACCTCGGCCGCGCTGGCCGCCGGTCTTGCAGCCCGGGGCCAGAAGGTCGCCGTGCTCACGATCGACCCGGCCAAGCGCCTCGCGGACTCCCTGGGCCTGACCGAGCTCGAGAACACGCCCAGGCGCGTGGACCCGAAGCTCTTCGAGCGCGCCGGCATCGAGCTGCAGGGAGAGCTCTGGGCGATGATGCTCGACGCCAAGGCGACCTTCGACGAGCTCGTCCGCAAGCACGCCCCGGACGCCGAGACGCGGGACCGAATCCTCGAAAACCGGATCTACAGGCAGCTCTCCAACGCCCTGGCGGGCTCTCAGGAGTACATGGCGATGGAGAAGCTCTTCGAGATCCACCAGGAGGGCCGCTACGACTTCCTCGTCCTCGACACGCCGCCCTCGCGCAACGCGCTCGACTTCCTCGACGCCCCGAAGCGGCTCACCCAGTTCATCGAGGGGCGCGGGATGCAGATGTTCATGAAGCCGACGGGCTTCGCGACCAAGGTTGTCGGCCGCGGCAGCTCGGTGGCCTTCAGCGTGCTGAAGCGCGTGACCGGCCTCGACATGCTGGCCGACCTGAGCGAGTTCTTCCAGGCCTTCAGCGGCATGGTCGACGGCTTCCGGGAGCGGGCCAAGCGCGTCTCGGAGCTGCTCGCCGACCCGGCGACCACCTTCGTCGTCGTCTGCGGACCGCAGGGCGAGCCGATCGAGGAGGCCGTCTACTTCCACCGCAAGCTGGTCGAGGCCAGACTGCCGGTGGGCGGCGTGATCGTCAACAAGGTGCACTACGAGGCCGAAGCGGAGGCCGAGGGCGAGGCCGAGGCAGATCTTCACGGCCTCCTCGACGATGACCTCGCCGACCGGGTCGCGCAGAACTTCTCCGATTACCAGGCGCTCGCCCAGCGCGACGCCAAGAACGTTCGCCACCTCGAGCGCGAACTCAATCCGAGGGCCGTGATCCGCGTCCCCTATCTGGACGAGGACGTGCACGACCTCGACGCCCTGCTCAAGATCGACCGCTACCTGTTCGCGACCGAGGAGCAGCGCGAGGAGCTGGCGGCCAGTGGGGCCGCTTAGGGCCGCTTAGGCCGCTACCGCCGCTCGTAGCGGAGCTCCCCCACGTTCCAGTCGGTCGCGTCCGGGACGGGGAAGAGGTAGCGGACCCGGTCCTTCGAGGGCTCGCGGTCCGCGCTGCGATTGCGCCTTGGTCTCGCGAAGGCGGGCCATTCGGGCTCGCCGTCGCCGGCACTGAACCAATCCGCTCGATCCCCGGGATCGGGCTGGGGCGTGGCGCGACGGTCGCTCTCGGCTCCCATTAGACGCGGTAGTTCGACGTCATCGACGACAATCCTCGTCGTCGGTTGCCGATCCTCCTCGCCTGCTCGGACGGACAAATCGTCCAATTGGTTCGTCTCCGGCCCAGTTGCCTCTTCGACCTTGTGAACCGAGATCTCGTCGTCGGCGAGGTGGCCGTCGGCGATCGCCGAGAGGTCGAGCTTCTCGTCGGGCATCGGGTCCGGCAGGCGCCACTCGGCTGTCTCGCCGATGCCCGGCGTCTCGACGTGCGTCGCCGAGAGACCGTTGGAGAGCAGGACCTCATCGGCGGCGGCCCGCAGGTCTCCTCCCAGCTCTCCGGTCGCGAGGCCCTTGAGCAGCCGCCGCAGCAGCTCCTCCAGCTCCGCGATCACGTCCAGCGGCGAGGCGCCGGCCACGGGCCGGTACCGCCCTCCGCTCATCAGCTTTCTCTCGATCGCCAGGCCGCGCTCGACGGTGACACGGCCCTGCTCGCGCTCGTGTGGCTCGCAGGCGAGCGCCGCGACGCGGGCGGACAGCGAGGTCCTCGCCGGACCGCCGCCCTCGAGCAGGCCCCGGAGGGCGAGCAGGTAGTCGCTCAGCGCCTCGATCAGGGATCCGCGCTCGGCTCCCAGCTCGAAGCGGGATGCCGCCCAGTCCAGGGACGGAATGCGCGAACCCCGTTCGGCGAGCATGCGCGAGAAGCCCTCCAGCTCGGCGACCTCGTTGCCGGTCAGCCGGTAGCCGCCCTGGCGCGGACGCCCGACGCCGGTGCCGAAGCGCTCCCATCCGCCGGAGCGCCTCGCCCAGCCGTGGGAGGCGAGCCCGACCGCCCCGGGCCTGTACAGCCTCATGGTGCGGAGGGCGCGGCGAAGGTCGTCGGCCACCGCGGCGACCGGGGCGACCGCGGCCAGTCCGCAGCTCAGGCAGGCGAGGAAGCCCGGCTTTCCGCGCCCGCCGGAGCGGGTCGCCTCGACCGCGTCGATTGGCGCGTCCTCGACCAGGTCGGCGCGCACGATTCGCACTCCGTCAAGCTCGATCTCGTCCTTCGGCATGTGGAAGCCGACCAGCGGGACGATCACCTCACCGGCAGGCGTCCCCTCCTCCGAGTCGGACCGGATCAACGAGAGGACCCCGTCGATCGCCCCGCGGAGCCTGTCCCCGGCGACGTCGAACTCGGTCTTGCCCTGCCAGAGGCCGACCATGAAGCCGATCGCGGCCTCCTCGCCGGCGATCTCGCGCACCTCCACGAAAGCCTCCAGGCGGCGCAGCTCGGCCAGATTGCGCTCGATGAACTGCCCGGTCAGGGGGGCGTACGAGAACATCGGCAGCGGCCCGTCGTCCGAGGGCTCGAGGTCGAAGGGCATCTCCGCCCCGGTCGCAAGCAGCTCCTCGAGCAGGTCGGCCGCCTCGACCGCGAGGCGCCTCAGCGCCTCCTCGAGCCTCTCTGTGGTGCTCTCGAGCGTCGTCACACAGACCGGATTCGCCCGCGGCCGCGGGCGTTCCTGCGCGTGAATGAGGCCTTGCAAATCAGGTCGCGACCGCAGGCGGCCGCCCCGCACAAGTCGCTACGGGCTTTGCCCTGCTCCGAGTTGGAGCGGCCTGGCGGTCGCTAGACAGTCGCGGCGACGGATTCCCGTTCGTTCACGGGAAGCCAGCGACGGCCGTAGGCGCGCATGTCCTCGATCAGCGGCACCAGGGCCCGGCCCTTGTCGGTGAGCTGGTAGGTGACGCGCGGCGGCACCTCGGGGAAGGTGCGGCGCTCGACGATTCCCTGCTCCTCCAGCGCTCTCAGGCGCAGGGAGAGGGTCCTGGGGCTGATCCCCTCGAGAGAGCGCTCCAGCTCGCAGAAGCGCAGCGAGTCGTCAGCGAGGTCGCGGATGATGAGGAGGGTCCACTTGCCGGAGATGACCTCGGCCGTCCGGCAGACGGGACATTCGCGGTCGAACACGAACCGCAGGATAGCGCCAAAGCTTTACTTTGTGAAGCGCTTGATCCGGGCGACGACGAGACGGTAGGTCTTGCCGTCCTGCGTGTAGTGGAGGTCCTCGCTCTGCCCCGGTGCGAGCGTCAGCAGAGCGCAATCGTCGGGTGCGGGCACGCAGGTCCCCGGGCCGTTCAGGCTGTCGACCCGGTTCGAGACCAGGAACATCGCCTGCTTGCGATCGGAGGTCAGGCCGAAGTAGATGACCGCGGGCGCGCTCTGGCTGGGAAGCGGGGTCATCGAGGCCACGTTCTTGAACGGGGTCAGCGCGGCGTTGACGTCGCCCGCGAGCACGTCCACCTGGTAGGTGACGGAGACCGGCTTCGCCTTCTTCTTCTTTTCCTTGCCGGTCGAGCTGCTGCCGCCGCCGCTGCTTGCGGTCGTGCTGCTCTCGGAGGTCGAGGTCGCCGACCCGGTCGGGGTCGCGGTCGACACCGTCGAGTTCAGCTGGGAGGCGGCAGCGGCGGAGTGCGCGAACTGCTGGCGGAAGGGGTCCTTCGGCGAGAGGTCGTTGAGCCGCTTCTTGTAGTCCCGGATGCCGGGGATGTAGGAGACGACCGCCCGCTCTCCCTCCGGCGCCGGCGCAACCGTGCCCGCGGTTGCCTGGAGCGAGGCCGTCGACGAGCTGTCGCGACTGCCACGAGAGATCACCATCGGGACCGCGACCATCGCGACCAGCAACAGGATCACCACCGGCAACAGTCCGCGGCTGCGCAGGTCGTAGACGACGTCGCCGAAGAACTTCTGCACCTTCCAGGGCTTCATGGCGACACCGTCGCGCTCGCGGGCTGGGTCTGCGGCTGCGTCAGCGAGGGTCCGCCGGGGCTGGCGCCCGCGGTGAGCCCCTGGGCCGCCGGCGTGACGTAGCTCGTCACCGACAGCGTTACCTTCAGCCTGGGGGTCGGGCTCGCGTCCAGCGGTGACGAGAGCGAGAAACCGTTGATCGTCATCAGCCTGCCGTCGGCCGCCACCTGGGTGCTGCCGCGCATATGGACCAGGTCGTCGACGCCCTTCAGGAAGTCGGCGACGTGGAAGTAGCTCCCGGTGAAGGTGAGGTCATAGGGCATGGTCGGTAGGCCCGCTGAGCCAACGACAGCGCCGATCGGCAGGCTCGCCGCGCCAGCCTCGGTCGCCGGCGTCGCCGTGACCGTGCTGGACGCGGGGGCTGCCGCGGGCGAGCCGTCGTTTGTCGAGCCGCTCGGCGCGGGCGTCGTCGAGGTCGTACTGGTCGTCGAGGTGGTACTCGTGGTCGAGGTGGAGCCGCTCGCCGGCGGCGGGGAGGTGGCCGTGGCGCTGGCGTCGCCGCTCCCGGCGCCGAGGGCGATCCCGCGGAACTGGACATCGGTCCGGTGTGCGATCGCGCTCAGCTGCACCATCAGCGAGGCGGTATCGGCACGGCCCGGAACCGCCTTGCCCAGGACCACCAGGCGGCCGTAGTAGGTCGGGAACTCCTGCCGCGCCTGCTCCCCGTACTGCGCGGTTTGCCTCTGCTGGTCGATCTGAGAGTGGAGCTTCGTGATGTCCTTGCCCAAGCTCGACGCCTTCTCCCGCTTCGGCGAGAGCACCTTGAAGAAGACGGCCGCGAGGACCACCGCCATCAGGACGCCGAGCACGATTGCCTTGTCAGAGCCCTTCATCTCAGCCTCCCGGGATCAAGGTCTTGGCGTTCTCCGCCTTGGCCGTCTGCTCCCGCACGGACGCTCGCTGGACGTTTTCCTGCGTCTGACCGTCAGCGACCTGCTGGTCGCCGCCGGTCGGCGGAGGCGCCGGCGTTGGCACTGACGGGGAGCTCGTGTCGGTCGACGGGGTCGGCACCGCGTCGAAGGCGGCGACGACCTCGAACTTGACGATTGTCGGTCCCGACTGGCAGTCGTCCGGTGACGTCGAACCGGTGGAGGCCTGGTTGCCTGGCTCACCGGTGAATCCGCTGGAGTTCACCTCCGGGAGCTTCGAGGAGGACACGCCGACGCGAGTGACGCCATCGATGTCCTCAAGCGATGAGACGAAGGCCGCCACGGCGTCCTGGCTGGGGGCGCAGCCGACGATCTGCAAAGCAGGGCCCGCGACCTCGCCTCGGAGGCTGCTGTCACTACCGGCGGAGCTGGAGCCAGAGCTCTCACTCTGGAGCTGGACCCCCGGATTGACGGTTCCGGTCAGTGAGCTCAGCGAGACGTCGCTGGGCAGGACGAGCGCGAGCTCATGCATGACTCGCGCCCAATCGAAGCGACTCTGGGCGAGGCTGGCGACGGTGCTCGCGCGCGACTCCTGGACCATGCGGAAGTTGACGAAAGGGTTCAGGCTCTGGGCCTGGGCGGTGGCCTGATGGAGCTCTTGCTCGAGGCTCGCCTTCTGAGCAGTGCGGTCGTCGATCTGCTTGCTGGTGAGCGCAACGGCGACGATGCCGAGCAGGAGCAACACCAGCCCGCCGGTCAGCACGTAGACGAGGTGTCCGGTCCGAAGCGGTGCCTCGTCGCCGCGGCGGGCGTCGGGCGGGATCAGGTTGACGGGCCGCATCAGTCCCCGATCGCCAATCCGTAGGAGACTGTCAGCCTGGCCGCGTCCTCGCCGTCGAGGCTGCGGAGGGCCGCCGGCGTCATCACCTCGACGCCGAGCCCAAGCCCAACCTGGATGCGCTCCGGGAGGCCGGGGACGCTACTGCCCGGCCCGCAGAGCACGACGTGCTCGATCGGCGAGGCGCCCTCCTGGGCGCTGTAGAAGTCGAGCGAGAGCCGCAGCTCATCGACCAGCTTGGAGGCGCCCTCCTCCAGGGCCTCGCGCGTGGCCTGAGCGGCCTCGTCCCCGTCGAAAGCGCCGATGGACTCCTCGAGTCCCACGTCGAGCAGGGAGTCGCGGGCATCCTCCATCGGCACCCCCTCGCGCTCCGCCAGGCGCTGGGCGATGTTCTCCATGCCGAAGGGCGCCACCCGGGTGAACAGACATTGCCCTCCCCTGGCCACGGCGAGATTGGTGATGTCGCCCAGGTAGCAGAAGAGTGTGGCGGTCTGTACCTGACCCTCCTCGCCCTCGGCAGGCAGCGCTGGCTCGACGTCGAGCGCGCGAATCATCCCGAAGGCCGAAAGGTCGATTCCGACTGGCCGCAGGCCGGCCTTGCGAAGCGCCTCGAGCAGGGAGACGACCATGTCCCGCCGGGCGGCGACGGCGAGGACCTCCATCTGCCGCTCGCCCTCCGGGCCAGTGCCCCTGGAGACGACGCGGTGATCGAGGACGGCCTGCTCGAGCGGCATCGGGATCTGGTCCTGCGCGCGAAACCGCACGGCGGTATCGATCTCGTCCTCATCCTCGATCAGCGGCAGCTGGAGGGTCCGGACGACCACCCGCTGGTTGGCGATGCCGAGGCGGACGGCATTGCCGAGCTTGTGCTGGGCGAAGAGCGCACGAAGCGCCCGCGAGAGGGCCTCGGCGTCGAGTACCTCGCCCTCGTTGACGATGCCGGGGCCGAGCGGGGCGATCGCCGTGCGGCTGACGGCCCGCGAGCCGTTCGCGCTCACCTCGGTCGCCGCAATGCTGCCGGTCTCGATATCGAGGCCGACGACCGACTGGGGCTTCTTGCTTGTGGTGAACATTGGTTCGTCGTGTCCTGGTGTCAGAGCCTGTCCAACACTCCATCGGCTGCGTGACCCCGGCTCGCCATACCCAAGAGTGATGAACCTTGGTGGGGCCGAGCCGAGGGCCGCCCTAGCCCACGAGGTGGTTCAGATACGCGTCGATCATCTGGCCACCGGCAAGCAGCCCCACGACGCCCCCAATGGCCAGGAACGGCCCGAAGGGGACGGCGTGCTTGCGAGCCGCGGAGCCGTTTCGGAGGATCAGCCAGGACCCGGCCAGTGCGCCCAGCGCGATGCCGACGAAGAGCGCGGGCACGATGGAGACGCCGAGGAAGAGGCCCATCACCGCTGCCAGCTTCACGTCCCCCATGCCCATGCCGCGGGGATAGATGAGCGCGGCGAGCAGCAGGAAGCCGCCTCCGCCGGCGGCGGCGCCGACTCGCTCTGGCAGGCTGGTCGGATCGGTGGCAGCGACGATCCCGGCGCCGATCAGTGCGCCGACGAGCAGGATCGCGTTGGGAATCACGCGCCGCTCGAGGTCGGTCAGGGTGATTGCCGCCAGGAGGGCGACGAAGACGAGGCCCAGCGCCAACGCCGCGGGGTCGTCGTGGAGGACGATCGCGGTCGCCGTGAACGCTGCTCCAACGGCCAACTCGACGAGCGGGTAGCGAGCCGGGATGCGCGCGCTGCAGCTGCGGCAGTGCCCGCCCAGAAGGACCCAGGAGATCACCGGGACGTTGTCATATGCGGCGATCTGCGTTCCGCAGGACGGACACTCGGAGCGGGGCCCGACGATCGAGCGCCCGCGGGGAACCCGGTGGGCGACCACCCCGACGAAGCTGCCGGTGATCATCCCTCCGATGAAGGCAAGTGAAGCGGTGGGGACCATCGGGATTCCTTTCGGCTCCCCCGCCCGGCGGCTTTAGGCCCGCGTTGGCGGCCTCAGAACGGCCGGACCGACCGGGTGGTCACCTGGAGCCGGCTGTCGAAGCTCGGCTCGTCGTAGAGGAACTGCATTCCCCCGCCCCCGGTGCCGGCCTTCTCGACCTGGATTGCGAGGCCGAGCTGGCTGCTGGGTCCGAGTGCGGTGGAGAGGTTGAAGCGGAGCGGGACGTGGATCTCGGTCCAGCCGGTGGGCCAGGTGCTCGCGGAGTATGTGAAGTAGGTGAGGTTGGTGGCCAGATTGATCGCCGGTATGTCGACCGGAACCCCGAACACGTTGAGGTGACGCTCGAAGAGCCAGACGCAGATCTTGCCGTTGTAGGAGGCGGCGTTGATGCTCTGCGTCCACAGGTTGAGGGTCCCGGTTCCGCTGAGCGTGACGTTGAAGCCGGTGCCCATCTGCGGCGACAGCCACTTGTGGATCGTCTGCATGCGGGTCGCGTCGGGATCCGGGATCGGCCCTCCGCCTCCGCTGACCAGCGGCTGGAAGAGGGAGGAGAGGCAGCCGTTGGTGCCGGGGGGAGGCATCTGGATACCCTTGTCCTGATCCGGATTCAGTGGGGGCTCGAGGTCGGTGGCGTAGTCCCAGAGCGGCGTCTCCCCGGTGAGCGGCGGGGCGCTGGTCACCATCATGTCGGGCGCTCCGGGCGTACAACCCGTGACGCTGCAGTCGCTCGAGGTCTTCAGGCCGGCCGAGCAGAGGCCGTTCGTGTTGTGCAGCAGGTGGTCGCCGTTGATCGGCTGGCGGCTGCTGTTGTTGCAGGGCGTATCCGTGAGCCAGAAGGTCCAGGGGACGCCGTCGGGGTTCGTGTTGCCCCCACCGGTGCAGTCCGTTCCCGTGCACTGCCCGGTCGACGTGTCGCAATCGCTGCCGCCAGTGCAGGCTGGGCCCGGGTTGGGGTCATTGATCGGGCTGGTCGCAGGGTTCGAGATCTCCTTGTAGATCTCCTGGTAGGGCCGCGTGGCGCCGCCCGCCGCGGTGCCGTCGAGGACGATCGCCACGATCACCCGCTTCATGTCCTGCGACCCGGGACAGGTGACCTCGGGGCAGGATGGGTCGTTGCGCCAGACGACGTAGCGGTAGATCGTGCCTCCGACGTCGCCGCTGGTGAAGTGCGTCGGCGCGGGGTCGACCACGCCGCGGTTGACGGTGCCACCGCCGTCGAGGGCGCTGCCGTTGTAGACCAGCGGGAAGGGCTGGGTGCCGTCGTGCGTGATCGAGTAGCTCGCCCCCTGCACACGCCAGGCCGGATTGTTGGTGTCGGGCGAGTCAGCCGGCAGGTCGGTGAGAGCGACCAGGTTGTAGGGGAGCTGTTCGATCCTCTCCATCTCGCTCTGGAGGCGGTTGGAGACGACCTGGCTCTGCTCGCTGCGGAAGCTGTTGTGCGCGGCGGCGGTGATCAGGTTGAGGACCGCCAGCGAGCCGCCGGCGAGAATCAGCAGCGCGATCATCACCTCGGCGATGGTCATTCCGCGTTCGCCCCCTGCCAGCCGCCTGAACAAGCGCATCGATTCCCTCCTGTCTCGTGGAGCCTTCATGACGTTGGCGCGGCCGGGTTGCGCAGGGCGGCGCCGTCGGAGACGGTGATCGCGTCATCGCCGTTCTGGCCCGGGAAGGTGAAGGTGGCACCGATGTACATCGGGGCGGTGGTGCTGGGCGAGTAGCTGAAGACATTGCCGCTGGAGAGGCCCGAGACCACGGTCACCGCCCCGCCCGGGCCGGTGCCGTCGGGCTTCGCCTCGACCCGCGTGCACGCTGTCGTGCACGTGTAGGTCACCCGGCACGCGATCGCGGTGGAGGAGTGCGCGCCGCCGCAGGTGGCGCTGTCGACGTAGGTGACGAAGGAGAGCTGCGTGGGTGTCGCCGTGTAGACGCTTCCTCCCTGACGCAGCTCGCGGGTCAGCCGCTCCATCGTGAAGCGCGCCTGCGAGATCGCGTCACCGCGCTTCGTCAGGCCAGGCTGGCTGCGGACGGCTGCGCTGAACACGGTCGCCGCCACGCCGACGACCAGCAGACCGAGGACGGTCGCCATCAACAGCTCTGGCAGGGTGAAGCCCTCCTGCCCGCTGGCGCGTCCGATCACCCTGTCGAGCTGCGACCGCAAGGATCAGCACCCGCTGCTCGGGGGGCTGGCGGTGGTGGCCGAGCACTCCACGAACCGGTCGATCGAGTAGTGGGGAGAGGTGTACGGGACGATGAAACCCTGGGAGGCTCCATTGGTCCTGACGTCGGCGTTGCTGTCGAGGTGGATCGACTTGCCGGCTAGTGCACCGCAGTAGGTGGAGTTGCTGTTCAGGACGATGTCGCTGAGCGGCGCGTAGACGACGAAGTTCTGCTCGCAGGCGGCGTTGATGTCGGTGTTGCTCGACAGGTGCAGAATCGTGTGAATGAAGTTCAGATCCCGCGGGTTCGCTTCGGACCCGACGAAGAGCAGCTGTACCGGGTTGCCGGAGTTGGAGCTGATTCGCGTGTTCGATGCCATGTCGATCTGAACCACGCTTGACGTGTAGCCGCAGTTCTCGGGCGAGTCGAAGTAGATCGCCGTGGTCTGGCCCGCGGCCACGTACAGGGCGCTGTTGCTGCTCATGGTCAGCTTGCAGAAGCTGTACCTCGTGCCGTTCAGGGTGACGGCGCTGTTGCTGCCGATATTCAGCTCCCGCGAGCCGCAGGTGCCGTTGGTTCCGCTGGCCTTCATGCCGCTCCAGCAGGCGGCCGCCTTGTTGCCGCTCGCCGTGTCCACGGCGAAGAAGTTCGAGTTGTTGTTGTTCGTCGCCACGTCGCCCTGGTTGACCCGCGGCAGCACGATGTCGTCCTCCCCGACCGTGGCGTTGGGGGCCGTGCACTCCGGGTCCTGGAAGTAGCTGTTCGAGCCGGCCTGCTGGAGCTGGTGGCCGACGCCGACACTCGCCTGGCCGCACTGCTTGGCGTTCGAGCTCAGCACGATGTCGCCGTTGGTGGCCGTTCCCGCGTGAATCCTCGAGTTGGAGTCCAGTGTGATCCCGTCGCCCGCCATCACCTGATAGTCGCCGAACACGGACTGGCCCGACACTGAATGACCCCTGACGTCCACCCGGCGGACCGCATCCCCCCTCGTCCCGGTGCCGACGACCTCGAGGCTGTACGGGGGCTTCCCGGCAGCGGGCGGACACGAACCGGTCGCATCGCAGACGCGCACCTGATAGCTGTAGGTGCCGCCGGCCGGGTCGCTTGCGGTGATCGCAGGGCACCAGCCGCCCGAGGGCGGCGTGCTGCTGACGGGGCTGCAGGCGTTCGCGGGGCTGGGCGCGATCCGGTTGAAGTGGAGCAGCGCCTGGTTGACCCCGGTGTCGGCGAGCTGCACCGCCGACTTGGTGCTCTGGTCGCGAACGGTGCCCTTTTGGGCATCGATGGCCGAGACCACCCCGACGCTGACGATGGCGAAGGCGGCGATCAGCATCAGCATCGTCGTCGGCAGCGCGAATCCCCGCTCGTCTCGGAGCCGCGCTGCGAGGCTCAGGATGTTGCGTGCTGATGCCGGTCTCGTGCCGTCCATACCTTGCCTTTCGGGATCTGGCCTACGGCTTCCCATCGGCGGCACCTGCGTCCGCCACATACCGAGGATTGATGAAACCCGCGGGAGCTCGATCAAATGGCCAGAGACGTGGGGCCGCAAAAAGCGGAGGGCGGGCCCGAAGGCCCGCCCTCCGACTCCAGGCGCGTGGCGCCTGATGGTCAGCTCAACTGACTAGCCCCATTGCCCGTTGGCGGGGCAGCCGTCGTTGCCGGCATTCACGCAGCTGAGCGTGGTGAGTCCGGACGCCGCCCTCGTGATCGAGAACGTGTTCGGCGTGTTGTTCGAATCGACCGTGACCGTGTACGAGGTCGCCGTCGAAGTGACGTGCAGGCGTGCGCCGACGTCATTCAGCGTCGTCTCGATGGTCTGAAGGTCGCCCGGAGTGGCGCCCGCGTACGTACCCTGATGGTCCGTCGCGTACGTCTCCATCGCCGTCTGCGAGGTGCGGACAGCCGACTTGGCCTCCGCATCCCGAGCCTTGTCCCTCTGGTTGAAGAACGAGGGAATGGCGATTGCGGCCAGCAGGCCGAGAATGAGCATGACGACCAGGAGCTCGACGAGCGTGAAGCCCGACTCCTCTCTGGCCATCCTCTTACGGAGCTTCAACAGCATCTGGACCTCCTTGTGTCCAAATTTCGCTGCCAGAGCCCCGTAGCCGTCGGAAGTCTCTGACCCCGGTGGCAGCCCGGCTGGCTCCTCGATCTCTCGTGGAGCCCCGCTGGCTTTGCGTCCCCACCTCGCGGCGGGTTTGCCTTTCACACCGAGGCCCTGGCTTTGCTTTACGCCGCCTTAATCGGCCCGGCGGCGATCGCCTTTAGCAAGTCCCTGAAAACTGCTGATGGCAATGCACTCGAACGTGCGTCCACCGGCGCTCCCCCGGCCCCTCCCAACGGGTCCGTCATCGGGCGGCTCCGGGCGCCGGCCCGATCGCGTTTCGGGTCAGGCGTCGCGCGTATGGAGAGGGATACTCAGTCTGTGGACAGGGCCCACGGCGAGAGCTTCGAGACGATCGACGGCGTTCGGCTGACCGTCCGCCGGATCACCCCGGAAGACAAGCTCGCGCTGGTGGGGGCCTTCGAGCACCTCAGCCAGGAGTCCGTCTACAAGCGCTTCCTGGCCCCCGTCAAGCGCCTCACGGAGAGCGAGCTGGCCTACCTCACCGAGCTCGATCACGACGCGCACGAGGCGCTGATCGCGGTCACGGAGGCGGACGAGATCGTCGGGGTCGCACGCTACGTCCGCGAGCTCGAGGACCCGAGTCGGGCCGAGGTCGCGGTCACGGTTCGGGACGAATGGCAGAGCCGAGGGGTCGGCACCGCCCTGCTGCAGATGCTGGCGAGGCTCGCCCGGGAGAACGGCGTCGAGATCTTCACCGGCGTCTGCCTGGCCGAGAACAGGGAGATGCTCGAGCTCTTCGACGAGCTGGGGCCCACCACCCGGCGTCGCTCGGACGGCGACGTGATCGAGGTCGAGGTCACCCTGCCGACGGCGGCGACGCACGCGATCCGCCCCGCCCTGCGGGCGGCCGCCAAGGCGCGGAGGAGCTAACGGATCTTGTCGTAAAGGGTGAAGATCGGCAGGTACATCGAGATCACGATCACGCCGACCATCCCTCCGACGAAGACGATCATCATCGGCTCGAGCAGCGAGGTGAGTGCCTTGACCTTGGCGTCCACCTCCGCCTCGTAGAAGTCGGCGACCTTGGTCAGCATCTGCTCGAGCTGGCCCGACTCCTCCCCCACGGTGAGCATGTGGCCGACCATCGGCGGGAAGAGGTCGTTCTTCTCGATCGGGTGGGAGATGGTTCCGCCCTGGCGGACCGAGTTGTAGACGTCGTCCATCGCGGACTCGATCAGGGCGTTGCCGGAGGTCTGCCCGGTGATCTTGATCGACTGCAGGATCGGGACTCCGGAGGCGACGGTGCCCGCGAAGGTCCGCGACCAGCGCGCGAGTGCCGCCTTCTGGATGACGTCCCCGATGTGGACTGGGATCTTGAGCTTGAGCGCGTCCCACTGAGGGCGGCCCCAGTCGGTCTTCTTCCACTGGATGAAGCCGATCGCGCCGCCGACCAGCAGAGGGACCCAGACGAACCAGTAGCCGGTGATGGCGTGGGAGAGACCCATCGTGATCCGGGTCAGGAGGGGGAGCTGCGCCGACTCGCCCGGGGTCTCGCTCGCGATCTCCTTGAAGATCCCTGCGAAGACCGGAACGATGAAGGCGACGACGACCAGCATGATCACGACCGCCAGGCTGAAGACGAAGGCCGGGTACATCATCGCCGAGCGGATCTGGCGCCGGAGGGCGTCGAGCTTCTCGAGCTGGAAGGCGACCCGCTCGAGGGCCTCGTCGAGACGGCCAGAGCCCTCACCGGAGCGGACCATCGCGCGGAACATCGGGTCGAAGATCTGGGGACGTCGCTCCATCGCGTCGGCCAGCGACCCACCGGCCTCCACATCCTGCCGGATGCCGGTGATCGCGTCGCGGAGGCGCTCGTCCTCGGTCTGATCCTCGAGCGTGTGGAGCGTGCGCAGCATCGGCATCCCCGAGTCGATCAGCGTGGCGAACTGACGCGAGAAGATCGCCATGTCGCGCGCCTTGATGCTGCGAAAGCGGTCGAAGACGTGCTCGAGGCGGAACGCCTCGTTCTTCTCCGAGACGTCGAGGACGATCAGCCCGCGCTCGCGAAGTTGCTCGCTGACCTGGCCCTTGCTATCGGCATCCACCTCCCCCCGCGACGGGACGCCCGCGACGTCGACCGCCCTGAATGCATAGGTGCTCACATCAGCCTCCGTTCGTGATCGCGGCGGCGGCCGGGTCGGCCTGCCCCTGTCCCACGGGCCCGAGCAGGCGCTTGAGCTCCTCGGGCACGGAGGCACGCTGCTCGGCGAGGCTGCGGGTGATCCGCCCCATCCTGACCAGCTGCGCCAGGTGGGCGTCCATTGTCTGCATCCCGAGAGAACCGGAGGTCTGGATCGCCGAGTAGATCTGATGGGTCTTTCCCTCCCGGATCAGGTTGCGAACGGCCGGGGTGGGGACCAGGACCTCGCAGGCAACCACTCGGCCCGCGCCGTCGGCGGTCGGCAGGAGCTGCTGGGTGACGATCCCCTGGAGGCCGATGGAGAGCTGCATCCGGACCTGAGACTGCTGCCCTGCTGGGAAGATGTCGATGATCCGGTCGACTGTCTGAGCGGTCGACTGAGTGTGGAGGGTGGCGAACACCAGATGGCCGGTCTCGGCCGCGGTCAGCGCTGTCGCCATCGTCTCCTGGTCACGCATCTCGCCGACGAGGATCACGTCCGGGTCCTCGCGGAGCGCCGAGGTGAGCGCCAAGGAGAAGTTCTCGGCGTCGGTCCCGATCTCGCGCTGGTTGACCACGCAGCGCTTGTGCTGGTGGAGGAACTCGATCGGGTCCTCGATCGTGAGGATGTGCTCCTCGCGCTCGCGGTTGATGATGTCGAGCATCGCCGCCAACGAGGTCGACTTGCCCGAGCCGGTCGGGCCGGTGACGAGGACGAATCCCCGCGGCTTGCGGGTGAACTCCTCGAGCACGGCGGGCAGGCCGAGCTCCTGGAGCTGCGGTATTTCGTGCGGGATACGGCGGAAGGCGGCGCTGATCGAGCCGCGCTGGAAGAAGCAGTTGACGCGGAAGCGGGCGACGCCCGGGACGGCGTAGGCGAGGTCGAGCTGCTTGCGAGACTCGAAGCGCTTGCGCTGATCGTCGTTGAGCAGGCTGTAGACGGTGTCGCGAGTCTCCTGCTGCTTGAGCGGCCCGTAGTCCTCCAGCGGAACGATCCGCCCGCGCACACGAATCGCCGGCGGAAAGCCGGGGCTCAGGTGCACGTCCGAGGCCCGCTCCTCCGTCATGCGGGTGATCACGTCGGCGAAATCGAACGGCTTGGTCTGCTGTATGGCTGCCTGCGCGTCTTCCATGGCTGTTTTGTGTGATCGTCAGCGCGGCCCTGGGCCTTAACACCCAAAAACTGGGTGTCTACGAAGCGACTCTCGCGACCTCCTCGATGCTCGTCACCCCGGCCCGGACCTTGGCGAGCCCAGCCTCGCGCAGGGTTGTCATCCCCTCCTCGAGCGCGGCCTTGGCGATGTCCGCCTCAGAGGCCATGTTCACCACCATCTCCTTGATCCGCTCGCTCAGCACCATCACCGAGTAGATCCCGAGGCGGCCCCGGTAGCCGATCCCGTGGCAGCGGCCGCAGCCCACCGGCTCGTAGGCCTCGAGGTCCGTCCCCATCCGAAAGCCGGCCTCCTCCAGGGCGACCTGGGGGATCACCGCTCGGCGCTTGCAGTGCGAGCAGAGCACCCGTGCGAGCCGCTGGGCAACCACGCAGTCCACGGCCGAGGAGGTGAGGAAGGACTCGATGCCCATCTCCTGAAGGCGCGTGACAGCGCCGGGCGCGTCGTTCGTATGCAGCGTGGTGAGCACCATGTGCCCGGTCAGCGCCGCCTCGATCGCGATCCGGCCGGTCTCGGCATCGCGGACCTCCCCGACCATGATCACGTCGGGGTCCGCGCGCAGCACCGAGCGCAGGCCGGTTGCGAAGGACAGCCCGGCCTTGCGGTGGACACCGATCTGGTTGATCCCGTCGAGCTGGTACTCGACCGGGTCCTCGATCGTGACGATGTTCTTGTTGACGTCGTTGAGATCCTGGAGGGCCGCGTAGAGGGTGGTCGACTTACCTGCTCCGGTCGGGCCGGTGACCAGGATCGCGCCGTAGGGTTGCCTGAAGGCATTCTCGAAACGGCGCCGCTCCTCGCCGTCCATTCCCAGCTGATCGAGCGTGCGGAGGGCCGCGCTCTCGTCCAGGATGCGGATCGAAGCTCCCTCGCCCCGCTGGGTGGGGAGCGTGGTGACACGCAGGTCGATACGACGGTCCTCGATCGTCACCGCGACGCGTCCGTCCTGCGGGATCCGCTTCTCGGCGATGTCGAGATCGCTCATGATCTTCACGCGGGACACCACCCCGGCGACCATTCGCCTGGGAACCCGGGCCATCTCCTGGAGAACGCCGTCAACCCGGAAGCGGATCCGCATCTCGCCGCCGTTGGGCTCGAAGTGAATGTCGGAGGCGCCCTCGGTGACCGCCTGGCCAAGAATGCTGTTGACGAGCTTGATGACCGGCGCGTCCTCGGCCGAGGCCCGCAGGTCGGTCAGCTCGGCGGGCCCCTCATCATCGTGTTCGTCTTCCTCGATCGCCTCCGCAACCGTGCTCTGCAAGGTGGAAAGCTTGCCGACCAGCGCGTCGATGTCGTGCGTCGGGGCGACGGCGACCCGGCAGTTGAGGTCGGTCGCCATCTGGACGTCGTCGACCGCCAGCACGTTTGCCGGGTCGGCCATCGCGAGCAGCAGCGTCCCCTCGTCGATGAAGGCGATGGGCACCACCTGATGCCGTCGCGCCGACTTGACCGAGATCAGGTTGGCCGCCGCCATGTCCACCCTGAAGATCGCGAGGTCGACGTAGTCGAGCCCGTAGCGCTCGGCGGTCGCCCGGGCGAGCTGCTCGGTGTCGATCGCCCCCTGCTCGACCAGGATGATCTCCGGAGCTCGGCCCGCGGTTCGCGACTGGACGATCGCCTGCTCGACGAGCTCGCGGCTCGCGTAGCCGAGGTCGACGATCGCATCGGTGACAAAGGCTCCGGAATGCCCCCGCTGCGCGGGGGGGATCAGGCCTGCCGAATCGACAGTGGGCTGATCGGGCGGCGTGGCCTCGACCGCCGGCTCCTCGGGGCGCGGCCTCGACCGCCGGCTCCTCGGGCGGCGCGGCCTCGACCGCCGGCTCCTCGGGCGGCGCGGCCTCGAGCGCCGGCTCCTCGGGCGGCGGCCTCGGCCGCCGGCGCCTCGGGCGGCGCGGCCTCAGCCGCCGGCTCCTCGGGCGGCGCGGCCTCAGCCGCCGCTGCCGATCCCTCGGGGGGCCCCGGCACCGGCCGCAGGTACTCGGGTAGCTCCCGCGGTGACATGCCGCTACCTGGGGCTGTAAGGAAGGTTGTCGCGGCCCCTGTAGAGGGCGTCGTGCACGGCCTGGACGACGCTCTGGGAGTCTCGGAACCCGTAGCTCACCTGGGCCTCGGGCACCGATCCGGTCTCCCGCCGGGGACGGACCACCACCAGCGCCGGGGCCTGGTCAACCCCGACCCCCTGGGTGATGCGGGAGTAGCGCGCGACGTGCTTCGCCCGGGCAACGAAGACCGCGACTCTTGCGTCCCCGGAGAGCGACTCGACGGAGCGCCTCACGAGGCGGTCGTCGATCCCGCCTCCACGGACGATGAGCAGCGCGATCGCGTCGCCGCCCTTCCAAGCAGCCACCACGTCCCGAGGGAGCCCGGGACCTGGGACGAGCGCATCCGGGGTGACGGTCCCGGTCGGAGCTGGCAGTGCAGCGGTGCCGCCGACGCTCGGTGGGTTCGAGCTGGGTGCGGGTGTCCCATCGGGTGAGACCGTGACCGGGGTGGTCGTTCCGCCCGCCGAAGAGCTGGAAGCCGCGGGCGTCGCCGAGGAGCCGCTGGACGAGTTGGAGCCGCTCTTCTTGTGCATGTTCATCATCAGGAACAGCCCGACGACGAGGATCAGCACCCCGATCACCGCGATCTGCACCATTGGGTTGTCGTTCAGCGCCTTCCTCATCAGGCCTCAGCTCCCACCACGGCTTCGCCGTTGCCGGTCCACTTGCTCGATCCCGCTCGCACGCCGGCCCTTGGCGGCGAGCATCAGCTTGAAGTCGTGCGGGCTCGAGGCTGTCTCCATCGCGACCTCCTCGGAGACGATCCCGCTCATGACGTAGCCGAGCAGCGCCTGGTCGAAGGTCTGCATGCCGTAGTAGTCGCCCTCGGAGATCACCTCGGTGATCCGCCCCGTCTCCTCGGGGTTGAGGATCAGGTCCTGGATCCGCCCGGTAACCACCATCACCTCAGAGACTGCGATCCGACCCTCGCGATCTGCGCGCGGCACGAGGCGCTGTGAGATCGCTCCCTTCAGCGTCGAAGCCAGCATCACCCGCGCCTGCTGCTGGAGGTGAGGCGGGAAGAAGTCGATGATCCGGTTGATCGTCTCGCTGGCGTCGAGGGTATGGAGCGTCGACATGACAAGGTGGCCGGTCTCCGCCGCCGAGAGCGCCGTGCGAACCGTCTCCTCGTCGCGCATCTCCCCGATCAGGATCACGTCGGGGTCCTGACGCAGGACGCGCCTCATCGCCTGGGCGAAGCTCTTCGTGTCCGAGCCCACCTCGCGCTGGTTGATGATCGAGAGCTTGTCCCGGTGGAGGTACTCGATCGGGTCCTCCATCGTCACGACATGACGCGCCCGGGTCGAGTTGATCTGGTCGATCATCGCCGCGAGGGTGGTCGACTTGCCCGACCCCGTGGTGCCGGTAAGCAGGATGATCCCGCGGGGCTCGTCCGCCAGCCGGCGCACCACCTCGGGAAGCCCGAGGTCGTCGATCGTCCGGACCTGGAAGGGGATCGCCCGCAAGGCGATCGAGACGGCGCCCCTCTGCTTGAAGGCGTTGACTCGAAAACGTGACACGCCGGGCAGCTCGTAGGAGAAGTCGACCTCGCCGTCCTCCTCGAAGTTGGTGAGATGGTCCTGATCGGCGATCGCGTGGAGCGCCTTCTCGGCGTCGGCCGCGCTCAGCGTCTCGGCGCCATTCAGCGCCCAGAGGTCACCGTGGACCCTCGCCACCGGCGGCGAGTCCGCCTTGATGTGAAGATCGGATCCCTCCCGCTCGACGACGTACCCGAGCGCTTTGTCGATGTCGAAGCCCATCCCTCGCCCTATCGGGTGAGAGGCGCCCAGCCTTTAGCCGCGTTTTGGGTTTGTCCGAGGACGCGCCGTCAGGCGCACCCCACTAGTCCAGGTGGCTACGCAACTTCGCGGAGCTTCTGGGCCTCCGCCAGCGACTGCAGCTTCTTCAGCGACTGGTTCTCGATCTGCCGGATCCGCTCGCGGGTGACGTTGAAGGTCCGGCCGACCTCGTCCAGCGTCCGCGGATGCTCGCCGCCGAGCCCGTAGCGGAGCTCGAGCACGCGACGCTCGCGGTAGGAGAGGTTCTCGAGGGCCTCCTTCAGGGCCTCCTTGGTGAGCAGCTCCGCGGCGCGCTCGAAGGGGGACTCGGCGCGCTCATCGGCGATGAACTGGCCGAACTCCGACTCCTCCTCGTCGCCGACCGGCTTCTCCAGCGAGACCGGGGCCTGCGCCGAGCGCTTGATCGAGTCGACCTCCTCGGGCTCGATGCCGGTGACCTCGGCGATCTCCTCCGGAGTGGGCTCGCGGCCCAGCTCGGTGACCAGCTTGCGCTCCGCGCGGCCGATCTTGTTCAGCTTCTCGACCACGTGGACCGGGATGCGGATGGTCCGCGCCTTGTCGGCGAGCGCGCGGGCGATCGCCTGGCGGATCCACCAGGTGGCGTAGGTCGAGAACTTGAACCCCTTGCGGTAGTCGAACTTCTCAGCGGCTCGAACCAGGCCCAGCGTGCCCTCCTGGATCAGATCGAGGAAGGGCAGGCCCTGGTTGCGGTAGTTCTTGGCGATCGAGACGACCAGGCGGAGGTTCGACTCGACCATCTTCTGCTTGGCGTCGAGGTCGCCGCGCTCGATGCGCTTGGCGAGCTCGACCTCCTCGGCGGCGGTGAGCAGCCTGACCTTGCCGATGTCCTTGAGGAAGAGCTGCAGGGAATCGGTGGTCATGTCCGGCTTCAGGTCGAGCGCCTTCTGGCGCTTGCGCCCGCGCTTGCCGTCGGAGCGCTCGTTCTCGGCGGCGGCCTTCTGAGCCGGGTCGAGATCCTCGACCAGCTCGATGCCGTTCTTCTCGAGGTGCCCGTAGAGGTCCTCGACGTCGGATTCGTCGAGCTCGACCTCGGACACGGCGCTGGCGACGTCGCCGAAAGTGAGGACGCCCAGCTGCTGGCCTCTCGTGACCAGCGTCTTTACTTCTTCAAGCTCTTGGATCTCCGCTACCAGCATTCGCCTACGCTCTTCCTTCCTGGCTGTCTTTCGATTTCCCTGGCTGTGGGTCCCGTGTACCTAATTCTCGGGGGTCTTGACTCATGTCGGCCGCTGACGCAAAACCTTTACTCCAATCCCCCTCAAAGGCCACAAAAACGCGGTGCAGGCAGCCCGCAACCGCGTTTCATCGACTTCTTCGTGCCTAGACCTCGCGAGTCTTACTCAAACGTCCGTTCGTATGGTAGCCACTATATTTTTTGAAGTCAACGCCTGCGGCGGGCCCCGCGAGCCGCTTGCCAACGCCAAAACAAGCAGTTTGGGGGAAAGTTCCGGCCGTTCATCGAGGTACCCCGGTCTGGACGTTCGTTACGCATGAGCGTCTGGCCACTCGGCCGATCCGAGCCCCGCTACCCACGCTGGCACCTGTGGCGACACCGCTGGACGCGCGCCTTCTGGAACCGCGCCTACAAGGAGAACATCACCGGCCTCGCCGGCATGGTCGCCTACAACCTGATGCTGGCCGTCTTCCCGTTCGCCCTGCTCGTGCTCTTCATCTTCGGCAAGGTCGTCAACAGCAGCGACGTGGAGCAGAGCGTGATCCTCGACATCCAGCGGCTCTTCCCCAACATCGAGCAGGGCGCCCTCCAGGACGCGATCGACCGCGTGCGCGCCAGCTCCACGACCATCGGGATTGCGGCGATCGTCGGCGGGATCTGGATCGGAGCCTCGTTCTGGGGCGCCATGGACACGGCCTTCTGCAGGATCTACCACGTCGAGTGCCGCGGCTGGGTCCAGCAGAAGCGCTTCTCGCTCGTGATGCTGCTCGGACTGCTCCTCCTGCTGCTCGCCAGCGTCACCGTGCCGATCGTCGAGAGCGCGGTCCTGACGAGCGCGGACAACCTGCCCTTCGGGCTCTCCGACTTCGGGGCGACCCGCACTCTGATCGTCGTGATCGGCGGCCTGGTCGTCACCTTCCTGATCATCGCGGCGATCTACTGGGCCGTCCCGAAGGGACACATGCCTTGGCGCTCCGTCTGGCCTGGCGCCCTCTTCTTCGCGGTACTCACCTCGGCGGGCAACTACATCTTCCCGCTGTACCTCACCAACATCTCCGACCTGCACCGGATCGGCGGCACGATCGGCTTCATCCTTGTCGCCCTGGTCTGGTTTTACGCGATCAGCCTGGCGATGCTCGCCGGCGCGGTGATCAACTCACTGCGGCACGAGAGGGACGACACCGGGCGGCTACCGGTTGAGGGTTAGCGGCTACCAGGCCGCTCCATTTCGGGAGCGAAGGGCGAAGCCCCTAACGCGAGGGCGCGCGACAGCGCGACCCGTGTAGTGAAGTGCAGGGCGGCCGCTCGTGGCCGCGACCTGATGGCGAAGCCGTTTATCCGTACCGCCCGCCCACGACCTCCCGCAGCTTCGGGCGGTTGTGGGTGGCCTGCACCCGGCGCACGGTGCCCGAGCGCGAGCGCATCACCAGCGACTCGGTGGTCGCGTGGCCGTCGTCCAGGTAGCGAACGCCGTCGAGTAGGTCACCGTCGGTGACCCCGGTGGCGGCGAAGAAGACGTCCTCCCCCGACACCAGGTCGTCCGCGTCAAGGACCCGGGAGAGGTCGTAGCCGGCGTCCTCCGCGGCCTTGCGCTCCTCGTCGTCCCGCGGCCAGAGGCGGCCGAGGATGCGGCCGCCCATGCACTTGATCGCCGCCGCGGAGAGGACTCCCTCGGGGGTTCCCCCGACGCCCCAGAGCAGATCGATGTGGGTGTTGGGCATCACCGAGAAGAGCGCGGCCGCGACGTCGCCGTCAGAGATGAACCTGATGCTCGCCCCGACCCCCCGCAGGGTCTCGACGGCCTCCTCGTGGCGGGGTCGGTCGAGCATGATCACGGTGACGTCTCCCGGTTCGCCTCCCTTGCGCTCGGCGACCTTCTTGATCACGTCCTCGATCGGCTCATCGAGGCTGATCAGGTCGGCGGCGCGCGGGCCGGTCGCGATCTTCTCCATGTAGACGCAGGGGCCCGGATCGAACATGGTCCCGCGCTCAGAGAGCGCGATCACCGAGAGCGCCGAGGGCTGGCCGCGCGCGGTCAGGGTGGTGCCCTCGAGCGGGTCGACCGCGATGTCGACCACCGGAGGGCTGCCGTCGCCGATCTCCTCGCCGTTGTAGAGCATGGGCGCCTCGTCCTTCTCGCCCTCACCGATCACGACCACGCCGTCCATCGGGACCGTGTCGAGCATCAGCCGCATCGCGTCGACCGCTGCACCGTCGGCGCTCTCCTTCTGGCCCCGGCCGATCCAGCGGCCGGCGGCCAGCGCGCCCGCCTCGGTCACGCGGACCAGTTCGAGCGCCAGGTTGCGGTCCGGATGCGAGGGGTCCCGGACATCGTGCGAGATGACGTGTTGGTCGGCTTCAGGCATCGCTCAGAGGCTATACGGACGGCTTCGCCATATAGCGGCCGCCACAACACCGCGGCCGAACAAAGGTCAGAAGGTGGCGGGCGGTTTTCGCCGGGCACCGCCGCCGCTGTCCACCGCCCGGAACCCGCCTGAGAGGAAGATGCCTATGGAGGCGAGCAGCGCGAGCCAGTATCCGAACGAGAGGCCGATCTCGAGCCCATCCTGCGGCCTGGCGATGATCCCGTTGAAGGCGATCAGGACGAAGGCGGTCAGTCCGACGATCGCGGTCAGCTCGCCCCGCGGCCAGGAGAGGGCGTGGCCTCGAGCGACGATCCAGGCGAGGATGAAGGGCGCCGCCGCCGCGGCGAGCAGGAGCCAGCGTAGGATCGGGAAGGTGTCCCAGGCGCTGCAACTCGAGTTGCCCACCCCGCAGGCCCAGTTGCCCGGATCGTTGCCGCGCTGGACGACGCTCGGGTCGGTCGAGAGCGAGAACCACTCGAGAAACAGGCTGACCACCAGCAGCGCCGCGGCGATCATCCCGATGATCTCCGAGCGTTCGAGCCTGGACATGTCCATGCGCGCGACCCTATCCGAACCGCCCTTATAGGGTCGCGGCTGTGGCGCAGCGCTGGGGACTGACCGTCCCGCTCACCGGGATCGGGCTGCCGGCAAACGCGGAGCACTTCCGCAGGGCGGAGGCGGCCGGCTACACGGACCTCTGGTCCGGCGAGACGAACGGGCCGGACGGCTTCACGCCGCTCTCGCTGGCGTCCGCGTGGACCGAGAGCGTGCGGCTCGGAACCGGCGTCGTGGGAGTGATGCAGCGCGGCCGGGCCCTCCTCGCGCAGGAGGCGGCGGCGCTTGCGGACGCCTCTGGAGGCCGCTTCGCCCTCGGGATCGGCGCCTCCTCGGACCGGATCGTGGAGGGCTGGAACGGCATGCCCTTCGAGAAGCCGCTCGGCAAGATGTCGGAGACGATCGACTTCCTGAGGACGGCCCTCTCCGGGGAGCGGGCGGGCGGCGGCTTCAAGCTCGAGCGCGCGCCGGAGGCGAAGGTGCCGATCATCGTCGCCGCGCTGCGGGGCAAGATGCTCCGGCTCGCGGTCGAGAAGGGCGACGGCGCGTTCACGAACTTCCTGCCACTCGCCGGGCTGCCGAAGGTCGTCGAGCAGCTGGAGGGAGCGCCGGAGGGCTTCGAGTTGCTCTGCCGCTTCTTCTGCATCCCCGGCGAGCGCGAGCAAGTCGAGCCGCTCGCCCGGTTCATGTTCTCCTCCTACATCACCGTCCCGGTCTACGAGGCCTTCTACCGCTGGCTCGGCTACGGGGAGAAGATCGACGAGATGGTCGAGGCGTGGAACGCCAAGGACCGCGAGAAGGCGGCCGAGGCCGCGCCCTGGGACCTGATCGAGGAGATGTTCATCCTCGGGCCGCCCGAGCGGATGCGCGAGCGGCTCCAGGCCTTCGTCGACGGCGGCATCACGCTGCCGGTGATCACGCCGATCACGACGCCCGACCGGCTGGGTGAGCTGATCGAGGCGCTCGGCCCGGGAAACTGAGCGGGTCGCTCCTCGGCTTCGCCCACGGAGCGCCCTCGCATCTACGCCAGCCTCGAGGGGAGCGGACGCCCGTTTCAGGCAGCTCTGGCCAGCGAGAGCGCGTAGAGGCCGTCGGGATCGGTCCACCAGTCGGTCAGCTCGAGACCGGCCTCGGCGTAGATTCCCTCCAGGCCCGGCCGCAGGAACTTGGTGGAGATCTCCGTTCGCATCTCCTCGCCGGCACCGAACGGCACCAGCATGTCGAGCGCGGAGACGTTGACCACCTGGTTGGCCTGCGAGCGCAGCCTGATGTCGACCCAGAGGTTCTCCGGGTCCCAGCGGGCCACGTGCTCGAAGGAGTCGAGATCGAAGTCGGCGCCGAGCTCACGGTTGAGGACGGAGAGCACGTTCTTGTTGAACTCCGCGGTCACGCCCCTGGAGTCGTTGTAGGCGGCCTCGAGAATCGCAGGGTCCTTGACCAGGTCGGTGCCCAGGAGGAATCGGTCCTCCGGGTCGAGGAGGTTCGCGATGCGGCGCAGGAAGCCCGCGCGCTGGTGTGGGGCGAAATTGCCGACGGTGCCGCCGAGCAGGGCGATCACCCTGGGACCGCCGACCGGGACGCGCTCGAGGTCGAACTCGAAGTCGCAGACCAGGCCGCGGACGTTGATCCCGTCGTACTCGTCCGCGATCCGCTCGGCCACCTCGCGGGTGATCTCCTCGGAGATGTCGACCGGGCAGTACGTCTCCAGGCAGCCGGCGTCCCTCATCGAGTCGAGCAGCACCCGGGTCTTGCGCGCCGAGCCCGAGCCGAGCTCGATCAGGCTCGCCGGGCGGTTGGCCGCCTCGCAGATCTCCGCCGAGCGTCCCTGGAGGATGGCCCGCTCGCAGCGGGTGGGGTAGTACTCCTCGAGCTCAGTGATCTGCTCGAAGAGCTCCGAGCCTCGCTCGTCGTAGAAGTAGCGCGGGGAGAGCTCCTTGAAGGGGCTCGTCAGGCCGGCGCGGACATCCGCGGCCATGCCGGAGAGCGGGCCGCCCGGAGGCAGGTTCACCTCGACGGTGATGCGGTCGATGCTTGTCTCGGCGGGAGTGATGGCGGGTCCGGGTCTTCGGGTGCTTTCGTGTTCGTCCTGGCTTCGGATCAGTCGTTACAGCTCGAACGCCTCGCGCCGGTGAGATGTGATGTGCTCATTCGGCATCCCTCGCGCAGCGGATGCCGGAGAAGATCTGCCGGCGCTCCGGCAGGTCCCAGTTGCGGAAGCTCGTGCGGATCACGTCGCGACGGGTCGCCCAGGCGCCGCCGCGGAGGACCTTGTAGGTATCGCCGAAGAAGACCTCCGAGTACTCCGGGTAGGGGAAGGCGGCGAAGCCCGGGTATGCCGTGAAGTCGGAGCTGGTCCACTCCCAGACGTCGCCCAGCATCTGCAGCGCCCCGCAACCGGAGGGCGCATCACCGTAGGCCCCGGCCGGCGCCGGGCCGAAGGAGAGCTGGTCGAGGTTTGCCCGCTCGCGGCTCGCGCCGGCGGCGGCCACCTCCCACTCCGCCTCGGTCGGCAGCCGCTTGCCGGCCCAGCGCGCGAACGCCTCGGCCTCGTGCCAGGAGACGTGGATCACCGGCAGGCGCCGATCGACCGCCTCGGTGCGCCCCATCGCGGTCCGGACCCAACCACCCTGCCCGTCTCGCTCCCAGTACATCGGCGGCTCGGCGGCGGTCTCCTCGAGGAAGGCGATGTAGTCGCCGTTCCTAACCGGTGTGCGGTCGATCAGGAAGGGGGCGACCTCGACCGGGTGGCGGGGCCGCTCGTTGTCGTAGGCGAAGCCCTCCGGGGCTGCTCCGATCTCGCGCTCGCCGCCCTCGACCGGGACCATCTCGGGTCCCTCCGTGACCGGCTCCGCCGCGGCTGAGCCGTCGACCTCAACCGGCTCGTAGGACTCGACCATCTGCAGCAGCTGCAGCATCGTCTCGTTGTGCTGGTGTTCGTGCGCGAGCAGCATCTCGTAGACGAAGCCGTCGGCCAGCAGCCGGTCATCGGGGTCGAGCTCGATCTCGCCGAGCACCTCGAGCGTCCGCCTCCGGACCTGCTCCATGTAGGGGCGGACCTCGTCGGCCCGCAGGATCGGGAGCTCGCCCCTGATCTTCCGGGGCTGCTCGATCGCGTCGTAGAGCTCGCCCAAGTCGCCGCGCAGTGGCCCGCGACCGCCGATCCGCCGGACCAGCCAGAGCTCCTCGAAGTTGGCGATGTGGCCGAGATCCCAGATCAGCGGGCTGAGAATGGGGTCGTAGACCCGGTTGAGCTGCTCATCCGTGAGCGGCTCGATCAGCTTGAGGGTGTGGCGCCGCGCCTCCCCCAGACGCCGGGCCAGGGCGGCCTTGCGGTCGGAAGCGGGACGAGGTCCACCCTCCGTCGTGGGTGCTGCAACCTCCGCGATCGATCAAGACTATCGAGGCAGCTTCGCCGGCTCGGGGCGTTTTCGCGGGGGCCCAGGTAGTCTGCCGCGCCGATGAAGATCGAGGGAGCAAGCGCGCTGGTCGCCGGCGGGGCGTCGGGGCTCGGCGCCGCGACCGCACGGGCGCTGCACGAGCGCGGCGCCTCGGTCGTGATCGCGGACCTCAACGCCGAAAAGGGTGAGGCGCTCGCCTCCGAGCTCGGCGAGCGCGCCGCCTTCATGGAGGCGAACGTGATGGAGCCCGAGCCCGTGCAGGCTGCCGTCGCGGCCGCCGCGGACGCCGAGAGCGGCCTGCGGATCTCCGTCTGCTGCGCCGGGATCGGCTGGGCCCAGCGGACCGCCTCCAAGCAGGGCCCCCACGACCTCGAGATCTTCCACAACGTGATCAAGGTGAACCTGATCGGCACCTTCAACGTGCTGCGCCTGGCCTGCGCCGCGATGTCGGAGAACGAGCCCGACGAGGAGGGCGAGCGCGGCGTCTGCATCAACACCGCCTCGATCGCCGCCTGGGATGGCCAGGTCGGCCAGGTGGCCTATGCGGCCTCCAAGGGAGGCGTCGTCGGGCTCACCCTGCCGGCCGCCCGCGACATGTCCGGCCGCGGGATCCGGGTGATGACCATCGCCCCGGGCCTCTTCGACACCCCCCTGCTCGCCGCGCTTCCCGATCAGCAGCGCCAGGCGCTCGGCGCCGGCGTCCCCTTCCCCTCCCGCCTCGGCAGGCCCGAGGAGTACGGACAGCTCGCCTGCGAGATCGCCTCCAACCCGATGCTGAACGGAGAGGCGATCCGGCTGGACGGCGCGCTCCGCATGCCGCCCCGCTAGGGGAACCACAGGGCTCAGTCGGTTCCGTCGTACTCGGGATCGAAGTAGACGCGCTTGCGCCAGGGCGGCGTGATCGCGAACACGTACGAGTCGCGATCGGACAGCTCCTCCAGCGGGATCAGCCGGAGCCTGCCCCTCGGCGTCATCCGGGCGCCGGGCCCGAAGAGCGCATTGCGCAGCTGGTTCGCCAGCAGCTCCTGTCGGTGGCGCTCGGCCGCCGGCCCGAGCGGGCCGGGCACCCGGCCGGCGCGGAGCGCCAGCCGCTCGTAGGCCAGCAGGCCGGCGAGCTCCCGGCCCAGCGAGCCCTCGGCGGCGTGTCCGGCGTGGCTGCCGCCCGAGACGTAGAGGGTCCCCTCCGAGGTGGTCCAGCCGCCCTCGCCCCGGAGCCCCAGGCGCTCGGCGGCGTCCCTCGCCTGGGTCGCGCCTGGGACCTTGCTCGCCGCGTCCGAGGCCCAGTCGACGCCCGGATCGTCCGCGCCGTTGTAGCCGTTGTGGGAGCTGGCGCGGGCGTCGACGCTGCCGTCGGGGTTGATCCGCACCTGGTAGCTCTCCCAGTCGTCGGGGTGGTACCCGGCCTGGCCGAGAAGCGGCGTCCCCCGGGAGGTGGCCGAGTCCCCGTAGTAGGTCCAGTACTGGATGTAGATGCGGCCCGCGCGCTCGCCCGAGCAGTCGTAGCCGCGGGCGGCGGCGCCCGCGGGATCGCGGCAGTCGATCAGGTGGGTGAAGGCGGCCGCTGGCTCGCCGGACAGCGAGCGGGTGACGCGACCGCTCCCAGCCGCGTCAGAGCAGCTCGGTGAGCGGCAGGAGCGGAAGTCGACCGGCACGGCGGTCATCCCCCGCTCGTAGAGGATGCGCGGGGCGTTCTCGCGGACCTCGCCGGCGAGCTCACCGTAGGGACCGGCGAGCTGCGGGTCGCTCCGGCAGCCGTAGCTCAGCCTGACCGCGCAGACGATGCGCTCGCCGATCGCATGGGCCAGCGCCATGCCCGGCAGCCGCAGGCCGATCAGCCACCCGAGCGAGCAGAGCGCCGCCGAGACGATGGCGATCAGGGCGATCCACTCGACCGTCCCCTGACCCGATCCGGTTCGTCCACACGCACTCGACGCTAGGCGCCGGCCTGCACCCGATCGCTCGCCAGGGTGACGAGAGCGTCATGAATCTGGGCCGAGGCCCGTGCTAGGGTCGCGCCGTGTCCGACGAGCTTCCGACGACGCACGAGAATCGCAGGGGCACGCGCTTCTGGGTCACGGTCATCGCGCTCATCGTGGCCGCTGTCTTCATCCTGCAGAACTCGCAGCACGTGGACGTGAAGTTCTTCTTCTCGACCACCAACATCCCGCTGATCTTCGCTCTGCTGCTGGCGGCCGTTCTCGGATTCATCATCGGCCTGGCACTACCGCGCTTCCGCCGCCGAGACCAGGCCTAGAGCTCCTCGACCTGCGCCGCGATGTCCGACGCGGCGCCCTTGGCGTCGCTGAACAGCATCGAGGTCTTGTCCTCATAGAAGAGGTCGTTGTCGATGCCGGCGAAGCCCGGGCTGAGGCTCCGCTTGATGACGATGACCTCCTTGGCCTGGTCGACCTCGATGATCGGCATGCCGGCGATGGGAGAGTCGGGATCGTCCTTGGCGGCCGGGTTGGTGACGTCGTTCGCGCCGATCACGACCGCGACGTCGGTGCGCGGCATCTCCGGGTTGATGTCGTCCATCTCCTTGAGCTGCTCGTAGGGGACGTCGGCCTCGGCGAGCAGGACGTTCATGTGGCCCGGCATCCGGCCGGCCACCGGATGGATCGCGTAGTTGACCTCGACGCCGCGCTTCTGGAGCTCGTCGGCCAGCTCCTTGACCGCGTGCTGGGCCTGGGCCACCGCCATGCCGTAGCCGGGGACGAAGACGACCGAGTCGGCGTAGCCCAGCTTGATGGCGGCGTCCTCGGCGCCGATCGAGTGGACGGGGCGCTCCTCCCTCTCCCCCGCTGCGGCACTGACCGCCCCGAAGCCGGAGAAGAGCAGGTTGCCGATCGAGCGGTTCATCGCCCGGCTCATCTCGAGGGTGAGGATCGTTCCCGAGGAGCCGACCAGAGTGCCCGCGACGATCAGGACCACGTTGTCGAGGGCGAATCCGGCCGCGGCGGCCGCAAGGCCCGTGAAGGCGTTGAGCAGCGAGATCACCACCGGCATGTCGGCGCCGCCGATCGGCAGGACGAAGAGGTTGCCGAGCACAGCGGCGGCGA
This sequence comes from uncultured Solirubrobacterales bacterium, assembly GCA_963833375.1. Taxonomy (GTDB): domain Bacteria; phylum Actinomycetota; class Thermoleophilia; order Solirubrobacterales; family 70-9; genus DASUPK01. The sequence continues at coordinate 87,108 of CAWHXR010000007.1, read as the reverse complement.
TCAGGACCCCGATGTAGAGGCCCTGCGAGGGGGAGTCGTGGTCGATGCCGAGCACGATGCAGCCGGCGAGGATCGCCGCCAGCAGCAGCCCATTGAAGATGTGCTGGCCGCGGAACTGGATCGGGCGGCTGGGAAGGATCGCCTGGAGCTTGCCGAAGGCGATGTTCGATCCCCAGAAGGAAACCGAGCCGATCACGGTGGAGAAGAGGATCGGGACGAAGACGTCGAGCGGGATGCCGGCCCCGCCGGCGCTCGCGTGGCGGAACTCCGACCACGAGATCAGCGCCGCCGCCCCGCCGCCCACGCCGTTGTAGAGCGCCACCATCTGCGGCATCTGCGTCATCTGCACCCGGATCGAGGCGATCGCGCCGACGGCGGTCCCGATCAGGATGCCGACCAGGATCAGGACGCCGTTCCCGATCACGTCCAGCGAGAGGGTGATCGCGATCGCGATCGCCATCCCGCCCGCGGCGATCAGGTTGCCGCGCCGGGCGGTGCGGGGATGGGTCCCCTGCCGAATCCCCAAGATGAACAGGGAGAAGGCGACGATGTAGCAGGCGGTGACGAAGTCGCTGTTCGGCGACAGCGCGGCGACCGGAATCACGCTCAGGCGTCCTTTCCCTCTGCCGAAGCCGGCCCCGGAAGCGAAGCTGAGGAGCCGGCGTCTGGTTCTGGCTTCGGCTTGCGGTCCCTGCCCCGGAACATGCCGAGCATCCGGTCGGTGACCAGGAACCCGCCGACGATGTTGATCGTGCCGAAGGCGATCGCGATCGTGCCGATCACCTTCTCGAGCGAGTCGTCGGCGGCGCCGATCACGATCAGCCCGCCGAGCATGACGATGCCGTGGATCGCGTTGGTCTGCGACATCAGCGGCGTGTGCAGCGTCGTCGGGACCTTCGAGATCACCTCGAAGCCGACGAACGCCGCCAAGACGAAGATCGTGATCTCGGTAATCAGGCTCATGCCGACGCAACCTCCTTTGCGCGCTCATTGACGATCTCGCCGTCCCTGGTCAGACAGGCGCCGGCGATGATCTCGTCCTCGGTGTCGACCTTGAGGTTCCCCTCGTCGTCGACGATCAGCTCGATCAGGTTCTGCAGGTTCTTCGCGTAGAGGGCCGAGGCGTTGCCGGCCATCTGGCTCGGCAGGTTGGCGGGGCCGATGATCTTGACGCCGTCCTGCTCGACGGTCTCGCCGGGCACGGACCCCTCGACGTTGCCGCCTGTCTCGGCGGCGAGGTCGATGATCACGGAGCCCGGCGCCATGTTCTTCACGGCGTCGGCGGTGATCAGCAGCGGCGCCGGCCGGCCTGGGATCTGGGCGGTCGTGATGATCACGTCCTGCCTCTTGGCCGCCTCGGCGAGCTCGCCTCGCAGGCGCTCGTTCTCCTCGTCGGTCAGTGGCCGCGCGTAGCCGCCCTCGCCCTCGGCGTCCTTGACCGCCTCGACCTCGAGGAAGCGGCCGCCGAGCGACTGGACCTGTTCCTTGACGACGGAGCGAACGTCGAATCCGGTGACGACCCCGCCGAGCCGCTTGGCCGTCGCGATCGCCTGCAGGCCGGCGACGCCGGCGCCGAGGACCAGGACCTTGGCGGGCGGGATCGTCCCGGCCGCCGTGGTCATCATCGGGAAGAGCTTGCCGGACTCGCGCGCCGCGATCAGCACCGACATGTAGCCGCCGAGGTTGGCCTGGGAGGAGAGCGCGTCCATCGACTGGGCGCGCGTGATCCGCGGGATCGCCTCCATCGCGAAGCTGGTCACTCCCCTCTCCGCCAGGGAGCGAGCGAGCGCGCCGTTGGTGAGCGGCTCGAGGAAGCCGATCAGGACCTGGCCCTGCTTCAGGCGACCGACCTCCTCGTCGGTCGGCGGCGTCACCTTGAGGACGACGTCCGCGCCCCAGACGTCGTCGCCGACCTTGGCGCCCGCGTCGGTGTACTCGGAGTCGGGATGCGAGGCGCCCTCCCCAGCTCCGGGCTCGACGGCGACCTCGATGTTCTTGGCAACCAGCGCCTTGACCACGTCTGGAACGAGCGCCACGCGGCGCTCTCCCTCTGCGGTCTCCTTTGGGACTCCGATCTTCATCCGGACGATTCACTCCCCACAGCGGGGATTGAGACGCGGCAATCTAGTCGGTTTCGTTCTCCGACCACTCCGGAAGACTGGCTGCCTCGAGGGCATCGTCTCGCGTCGCGAAGAACCCGACCCGGCTGATCCTGCTGTCGCGGAGGCGGTAGAGGTAGGCGTTTTCGCCGCTCACCGGCGCTCCGCTCAGCCGGCCGCGCCCACCGTGCGTGGCGAACAGGAAGACCACACCGCCGACCTCGCGAGCCTCCTTGATCTCGAAGCGATAGTCGCGGTCGAATGTGCGAAACCAGTCGCCGAACCACTCCCCCACCGCCTGCTTGCCCTCGTAGATCCCCGGGTTCTGGAGGTTCTCCACCTGGGGCACGACCAGTACCACGTCCTCGGCGTAGTGATCCATCGCGCGCGCGAAGTCGCGCTCGTTGACCGCCTCGAACTGATCGATGACCATGTCGACGTCGGCCTGCGACACGGGCGCTGTCAGCTGCGACGCCTGGCTCGCGTGCGCCGATCGGAACTGAGCCCGAGCGCGTCGTTGAGGCGGGAGATCGCCTCCTCGACGTCGAGCTTCTCCTCTGAGTCCCCCACGCCTCAGGCCGGAGAGCCGGCGCCGACCATGTCGGCGAGCTTCTCGAGCGTTCGGGTGTTCTCCTCGGCGTTGCCGTGCATCGGCGAGACGATCATCCGATCGACGCCGGCGTCGGAGAAGCGCTTGACGCGCTCGGCGATCTCGTCCTCGGTACCGATCATCGCGGTTGCGTCGACGAGCTCGTCAGGGATCGCAGCGTATGCCTCCTCCCGCTTGCCGTCGAGGTAGAGCGACTGGACCTCGTCCGCGACCTCGGCGAAGCCGAAGCGCCGGGTCAGGTCGGCGTAGAAGTTCGTCTTCTTCGAGCCCATGCCGCCGAGGTAGAGCAGCAGGCCAGCCTTGACCAGGCCGCGGGCCGCGTCGAGGTCACCGTCGATCGCCACCTGGACCGACGGGGAGACCTGGAAGTCCTCGCGGGTCCGGCCCCCCGCGGAAAGGCCGGCCTCGATGTGCTCGCCCCAGGCGTCCTGCCACTTCTCGACCGAGAAGAAGATGGGGATCCAGCCATCGGCGATCTCGGCCGCGAGCTCGACCGACTTCCGGCCGATCGCCCCGAGGTAGACGGGGATCTCGTTCCGAATCGGGTGGACGTTGAGCTTCAGGGCCTTGCCCTGGCCGGTGACGCCCTCGCCCTCGGTCAGCGGCAGCTTGAAGTGCTTGCCCTCGTATTCCAGGCGACCCTGGCGCGCAACGATCTGCCTGACGATCTCGACGTACTCGCGGGTGCGGCCCCACGGCTTCTCGTAGGGGACGCCGTACCAGCCCTCGGAGACCTGCGGCCCAGAGGGACCGAAGCCGAAGATGAAGCGGCCGCCGGAGAGCGCGTCGATCGTGACCCCGGCCATGGCGGCGGCGGCCGGCTGCCGAGCCGGGACCTGGAGGATCGCGGCGCCGAGCTGAATCGTCTCGGTCTTCGCCGCCAGGTAGGCCAGCACGCTGACGGCGTCGGAGCCGTAGGACTCGGCCGACCAGACGGTGTCGAATCCGGCGCGCTCGGCGGCGAGCACAATGTCCGTCGCCTCGTCGCCCTGGGGGCCGATTCCCCAGTAGCCGAGGTTGAGTCCGAGCTTCAAACCCATGCGCGGCAACCCTAGTGATTCCTCACCTTTTCTGGGGTGAAGTCTCGGCGCCCGCGCGCCGAAGGAAGGGACATGACGGCTGAACAGATGATCTACCGCGCACAGCAAGCGGAGCACCTGCTCGAGCGCTACAGGGAGCTGGAGCGAGAGCGGGAGACCGCGGGGCTCTACGAGGAGGCCCTGGAGGCGCGGCGCCTGCGCCTGGAGCAGGAGGCCTCCGTGGTCTACTGGCGCTCGCGCGCAGCCGAGGACGCCTAAAGCTTGCGGATTGCTTGCGCTAGGATGGGCTCACGATGAGTCCCGTCCTCACCCCCACCCTGCTCGACCCGATCACCGAGACCCTGGAGATCTCGGAGACCGAGCTGGGTCGGCTCTTCGGGGTCAGCCGCCAGGCGGTCGGGCAATGGCGCGAACGAGGGGTGCCGTCGAACCGGATGGCGAAGGTGGCGACCGTCGCCGCGATCTGCGACCTGCTCCACCACCGGCTGAAGCCGGAGCGCATCCCGGGCATCGCCCGGCGCCCGGCCGATGCGTACGGCGGCCTCTCGATGCTCGAGATGATCGAGCGCGACCGCCAGGACCAGCTCCAGACGCTGATCCGGCGCTCGTTCGACTGGGCCGCGTGGTGAGAGGGCGCGCGTCAGCGCGACCCGTTTGGTGAAGTGAGGACGATCCGGCGGGGCGGGCCCTACCTGCGGGTGGCGGATCCCGACTGGCAGGACCCGCTCGACGCGCGCCCTGCGGCGCAGCGCGGCGGCCGCTGGAACCCGCCTGAGTCGTTTCCGGTCGTCTACCTCTGCCGGACCGTCGCGGTGGCGCGCGCCAACGTCTACCGGCTGCTGGAGGGGCAGCCCTACGGCCCGGAGGATCTGCGGCCGGAATCCGCCCCGCTCCTCGTGCGGACGACGGTGCCCGAGGACCGCTACCTGAACGTGGTCACGGACGCCGGCTGCCGCGACGCCGGACTGCCCAGGACCTACCCCTACGACAGTCGCCGCCGAATCGTGCCCCACCGCCGCTGCCAGCCGATCGGGCTCCGGGCATGGGAGGCGGGGCTGCCGGGCATCGCGGCGCGCAGCGCAGCGCCCCTTGATGCGAGGGCGCTCCGCAGGCGAAGCCGAGGAGCGACCCGTTTCATGTTCGAGGAGGAGCTCGCCTACTTCGGCCGCCGGCGCCTGCGGCGGGGAGCCGTCCGCCCCTTCGAGCGCTGGTTCTGGGACCCCACATAACACCGGGGCGCGCTTCGCTAACAATGCGACGGTGACCGATCAGCGTCATCCAGGCGGCCTCTCGGAGCAGGAGGCGGCCAAGCGCCTGCGCCAGCTCGGCCCGCTCGAGGACCGGACCAGCCGCTCGGTGGCGAGCATCGTTGCGGGCAACGTCTTCACGCTCTTCAACCTGATCATCGGCGTCTTCTTCGTCGTCATGCTCTCGCTCGGCCTCTTCGCTGACGCGCTCTTCGGCTTCATCGCGGTGATCAACAGCTACATCGGGATCCGGCAGGAGATGAAGGCGAAGGAGACGCTCGAGAGCCTCGCCCTCTTGGTCGCGCCCAGGGCCAGAGTGGTCCGGGACGGCGAGCTGGTCGAGCTCCGCGCCGACGAGGTCGTCCCAGGCGACTGGGTTCGCGTCGAGCCCGGCGACCAGCTGGTCGCCGACGGCGAGGTGACCGAGAGCCGCGGGCTCACCCTCGACGAATCGATGCTCACCGGCGAGGTCGACGGCGTGCGGAAGCGCGTCGGCCAGCGGGCGCTCTCGGGTGCCTTCTGCCTCACCGGCTCGGGCTACTACGAGGTCGACGCCGTGCGCGAGGAGAGCTATGCGGAGCGGGTCGCGGGCGAGGCGCGCACCTTCCGCCACCCGCCCTCGCCGCTCCAGGACGAGGTGAACGTGGTGCTGAAGGCGAGCACCTGGCTGATGATCCCGCTGGCCGTCGTGCTGATCTTCGCCCTGCAGGCCCGCAGCACCCCGCTCCACGAGGCCGCCCAGACGGCCACGGCCGGGCTGGTCACCCTGATCCCCGAGGGCCTGGTCCTGCTGATGAGCGTCACCCTCGCCGTGGCGGCGGTGCGGCTCGCCCGGCTCGACACGCTGATCCAGCAGATGAGCGCCACCGAGTCCCTCGCCGCGGTCGACACGATCTGCGTCGACAAGACCGGGACGCTGACCAGCGGCGAGCTCGAGCTGGTCTCGGTCGACGTCAGCGACCCCTCCGAGGCGAGCATGGCCCAGCGGGCGCTGGCGCGGTTCGCCGCCAGCTCCGGGGAGCGCAACCGCACGCTGGAGGCGATCGCCGAGAACTATCCGGCGACCGGGGAGCGGGTCAGGGCCGAGGTGCCGTTCTCGTCGGAGTGGAAGTGGAGCGGGCTCAGCTTCGGGCGCGGCGAGACCTACGTGCTGGGCGCGCCGGACGTGCTCATGGCCCGCGGCTCGCTGGTCCTGCCCGTCCCGCTGCAGCGGAGCCTCGAGGAGAACACCCGGGCGGGACGGCGGGTGGTGGCCTTCGGCCGCGCCTCGGGCGGCCTGCCCGACAACCCGTACTCGGACCCGCCGCCGGCGGTCACCCCGCTGGCGCTGATCGTGCTCGAGGAGACGCTCCGCCCCGACGCCCGCGAGACGATCCGCTACATGCGCGAGCAGGAGATGGACCTGAAGCTGATCTCAGGCGACGCCCCGCAGACCGTCACGGCCGTCGCCTCGGCCGTCGGCATCCCCGCGGGGGCCGGGGTTGTGACGGGCGACGACCTCCCCGAGGACAGAGCGGCGCTGGCGCGCATCGCGGAGGAGAACACGATCTTCTGCCGCATCCGGCCCGAGCAGAAGAAGGCCCTGGTCTCGGCGCTCGCTGATAGAGGCCGCTTCGTGGCGATGATCGGCGACGGGGTGAACGACGTGCCCGCGCTGAAGCGCGCGAGGATGGCGGTCGCGATGGGCTCGGGGAGCCAGATCACCAAGGGGATCGCGGACATCGTCCTGCTCAAGGACCAGTTCTCCCGCCTGCCGCGCGCGGTCGCCGAGGGCCGCCGAATCGCCCGGAACATCCACCGCCTCGGCCGGCTCTACGTGACGAAGACGATCTACGCCGCGGCACTGATCGTGGTGGTGGCCGTGCCGGGCTGGGCCTTCCCGTTCCTGCCCCGGCAGCTGACCGTGGCCGCGCTGATCACAATCGGGATTCCCTCGTTCGTGCTGGCCCTCGCGCCCAGCGACGGCCCCCTGTACAGAGGGCGCCTGCTGCGAGCCCTGGCGGCGTTCGCCGTGCCCGCCGGATTGGCGATCGCGGCCGCCTCGCTGGCGAGCTTCTTCCTGGTCGACACGGTCTTCGGCGGCTCGCTCGAGGCCGGGCGAACCGCGGCAACGACCACCCTGGTCGTGCTCGGGCTCTGCTTCATCCTGCTGCTGGAGCGCGGGCCCGGGCGCGAGCACATCGCGATCCAGAGCTACATGCTGGCTCTGGTCGCGGCCCTTGGCTCCCTCTACGCGCTGATCCTCGCCGTGCAACCGGTGCGCGACTTCTTCGACCTGACCCGGATGGGCGGTGGCCAGCTCTTCATCGCGTTGCTGTCCGCCGCGGCCGGACTCGTGCTGGCGAGCATCGTCTGGCGGATCCCGGCGATCGAGCAGCTCGAGGAGCGGCCGCCGCCTCCGGACGAGGCCCCGACCGGCCCGGTGACCGCTCCGATGTCCGCCTCCCCCGGCCCGGTCCCCCGCACCCGACCGACGGGCGGCGGCTAGTGCCATCAGCCGGGCAGGGGACCGCCCGTCGCACCAAGATCGTCGCCACCGTCGGGCCGTCGAGCAGCGACCCCGGCGTGCTCCGGGAGCTGTTCGAGGCGGGCGTCGACGTCTTCCGCCTCAACTTCGCCCACGGGACCCCCGAGGAGCAGGCAGAGAACATCCGCCGGATCCGCGCGGTCAGCGAGGAGGCCGGCCGCGAGGTCGGGATCATGGGAGACCTCCCCGGTCCCAAGCTCCGTCTCGGGGACCTCGAGGGCGACGTCGCCGTCCTCCACTCCGGCTCGAACGTCGTCCTGCGAGGCGAGACCGACGGCACCCCGGGGAACGCGGGGCTGCTCACCGTCCAGTGGGATGACCTCGCCGAGGCCGTCAAGGAGGGCGATCCGGTCTTCCTCGCAGACGGTCGCGTGAGGCTCCGCGTCGTCTCGGTCGTCGGCGGCCAGATCACCTGCGAGGTGGAGGCGGGCGGCGCCATCAGCTCGCATCAGGGCGTGAACCTGCCCGACGCGGACCACGAGCTGCCCGAGACCGGCGCTTCCGATGAGCCCTGGATCGACTTCGCCTGCGATCACGGCATCGACCTGCTGGCGGTCTCCTTCGTCCGGCGGCCCTCCGACCTGGAGAAGGTCGAGGCGCGGGTCCGCGAGCGGGGCACCGACATCCCCCTGATCGCCAAGATCGAGAAGCCGCAGGCCGCGGAGCGGGCCACCGAGATCATCGAGGCGGCGGGCAGCGGGATCATGATCGCCCGGGGCGACCTCGGGGTCGAGCTGCCGATCGAGGAGGTCCCCGGGGCTCAGAAGCGGCTGATCGCGCTGGCCGGCCGGGCATCGAAGCCGGCGGTCACCGCGACCCAGATGCTCGCCACGATGGTCAGGGCCTCCCGCCCGACCCGCGCCGAGGTGACGGACGTCGCCAACGCGATCTACGACGGCACCGACGCGGTGATGCTCTCCGAGGAGACCGCGATCGGCGACCACCCGGTCGAGGCCGTGCGGGTGATGGACCGGATCGCCCGGGTCACCGAGCCGCACCTGCGCTACGGCGAGATGGTCTTCACCAGGGTCGAGGAGCGCGAGCAGGACATCGCCGAGACCGTCGCCCAGGTCGCCGTCGCTGCCTGCTACCGGCTTGGACTGAAGGCGATCGTCGTCCCGACCAACTCAGGGCGCACCGCCAGGCTGGTCTCGGCCCATCGGCCGCGTGTCCCCGTGCTCGCCGTCTCCCCCCGCCTCGAGACCGTGCGCCGGATGAACCTTCTCTTCGGGATCAGCTCGACGCAGGCCGAGGACTGGACCAGCATCCGCAAGCTGCTCGACGACTGCGCGACCCTCGCCCGCGAGCACGGCATCGCCGAGTCGGGCGACCTGGTGGCGATCACCGCGGGCCTGCCGGCGCAAGGCGTCGGCACCAATCTGTTCGAAATCCACCGGGTGCCCGTAGCGCGTCGTCGGACGCGCTCCCGGCTCAGCTCAGCGCGTCGCGTGCCTGGGCGGTGTCGCCGAAGAATTCCGCGTTCATCAGCTTGCCGTCCTTGACCTTGTAGAGCCAGACCGACCTTCCGGTCAGCTCGTTCCCGGACTTCGTCTTCCCCACTCCCTCGACGGTGACGACCACCGTCTCGCCGTCATCCGCCTCGAGGAAGGACGTCGGCTTGGGATCGACCGATTCGAAGTTCGAGAGGAACTTCTGGATCATCTCCTTGAATCCGTCGGGCCCCTTGTAGGTGCCGCCCCAGGGCAGCGTCTCGGGAATCGTGATCTCAGCGTTCTCGTCCGTCGTCGAAACGGCGGCGTCCAGGTCCCCCTTGCCGAAGTCCTCCCAACGCTCCTTGACCGCGTCTGCGTTCTCTCCCATAACGGATCTCCTCTCCACTGCTGTGCGCCGGACACCGACCTTAGACCCGCCGTGTGCGCCACGCAAGGGCAGGTCCGGGCGACTTCGCGCCGAACTCCGGGCGGATGGCCCACCCTCTCGCTTCGCTCGACCACGGCGTCTTCAACCTGCACCTCGCGATCGACGAGAAGATCCTCCGCTCGCTGCTGGTCTTCATCTTCCTGGCGGTCGCGCTGCGGCTGGGGGGCAAGCGCGAGCTCGGGCAGCTCAACGTGCTCGACCTCGCGGTCCTGCTGCTCGTCTCCAACGCGCTCCAGAACGCGCTGATCGGAAACGACAACTCCGTCACCGGCGGGGTGATCGGGGCCTCGACCCTGTTCGTCGCCAACTACCTCTTCGTTCGTCTCACCTTCAGCAACGCCCGGGCCCGCCGCATCCTCGAGGGAACCCCCCGGGTGCTGCTCCGCAACGGCCGGCCCGACCACGACGCGCTCCGCAAGGAGGCGATCACGGAGACCGAGCTGGTCAACGTGGTGCTGGAGAAGGGCTTCTCGGAGCTGAGCGACGTCGGGCTGGTCGTGCTCGAGACGAACGGGCAGATGGTGGTCCTGCCGCCGGACCAGGCGCAGCGGCTACGGCCGCAGATGCTCGAGCAGCCCGGCTAGGCACCTCAGTCGCTCAGTCGCCGGGCGGGTAGTCGCCCGGGGCGGGCCGCTCGGCGCGCGGGTCCCGTCCGGGCAGCACGAACTGCGTGACGATCAGGTTGGCGACCGGCTTCTCGCCCTTGCGGATCTTGGCCTCGATCACCGCGGTGCTCCGTCCCACGTGGAGCGGGCGCGCCTCGCAGATCAACTCGTCGCCGAGGTCGGCGGCGGTGAAGACGTTCAGCTTCAGCTCGATCGTCGTGAAGTCGTGGTTCGGCGGCAAGGCGCGGAAGGTCGCCCACGCCGCCACCGAGTCCCCGAACGCGGTCCAGGCCCCGCCGTGGACGAAGCCGCCCGGATGCAGATGGCGCTTGTCAACGACCATGCGGCCGGTCGAGAGCTCGTCGGTGATCTCGAGAGGCTCGATCGCCATGTCGCCGGGGAAGGTGCCCGGCAGCCACTGCTTGATGGTCTCGGGGGTGATCTCGGGGTTCACCGACGCCGACCTTATTGGAGACCGAAATCCCCGAACGGATCATCACGCTCCCTGACGGCCTGCTTGAACCCGACCTCGGCGGCCCGTCGCTGGAACGCGAAGCCCTCAGACGTGTGCCGCGCGATCCCGTCGAAGAAGACGCCGAGCGCCTGGGTCGCCTGCAACCCCTGGGCATAGAGCGCCTGGTTGACGAGCAGCTTGTGCATGACCAGCTGGTTGACCGGGATCAGCGAGACCTGCCGGAGGAGCGCCTCGAAGCGCTCGTCGAGCTCCCCGGCCGGGGCCGCTTCCGAGGCCAGACCCCAGTCCGCCGCCGTGGCGCCGTCGATCGAATCGCCGGTGAGCAAGAGCCGCTTGGCCCGGGCCGGCCCGATCCGGAAGGCCCAGAGGGCGCTCGTCGGCACGCCCCAGACGCGCGCCGGCGGATAGCCGATCTTGGCGCGGTCCTCGACCACGAGGAGATCGGAGCAGAGCGCCATGTCGGTGCCGCCCGCCACGCAGTAGCCATGCACCTTGCAGATCGTCGGCTTCTCCGAATGGAAGAGGCTCATGAAGCCGCGCAGGTTGCGGCTCATCATCTGGTAGTCGAGGACGGGGTCCCAGGTGCCCTCCGGGTCGTGGTTTCGGGCCTGGACCATCGGGTCGAGCGGCGACCCCGCCGGCGCGTCGGGATGGGCGACGCCCTCCATGTTCTGCTCGGCGGACGCCACCAGGTCGTAGCCGCCGCAGAACCCCGAGCCGTTCCCCGCGAGGGCGATCACGTGGACCTCCGGGTCGAGGTTCGCCCGCTCCACGCAGGCCGACAGCTCCCTCGGCATCTCGAGCGTGATCCCGTTGCCCCGCTCCGGCCGGTTCAGGGTGATGCGGGCGATTCGCCCAGTCACCTCGTAGGTCAGCGTCTCGAGCTCTTCCATCGCCTCTCCCTCGGTCGCGTGGCCCGTGGATTCAATCAGCGCCGATGATTCGGGCCCGGATTCGCGGTCGTAATGGCGAAGATGTCGACGGTGGCGAAGGCGAACTACACGACGATCGAGGTCGCGGGCCGGGAGGTGAAGCTCTCCAATCCGGACAAGGTCTTCTTTCCCAAGCCCGGGTTCACCAAGCTCGAGCTGGCGGAGTACTACATCGCCGTCACCGACGCGGCCGTCAACCAGCTGCGAGAGCGGCCGGGGACGATGAAGCGCTTCGTCGACGGGGTGAGCGGGGACTTCTTCTTCCAGAAGCGGGTGCCGAAGGGCGCCCCCGGCTGGCTGCAGACGGCCACCTTCACCTTCCCGAGCGGCCGCACCGCCACCGAGCTGGTGGCGAACGACGCGGCGCATCTGGTCTGGGCCGTCAACCTCGGCGTCGTCGACTTCAACCCCCACCCGGTGCGCCGTGCCGACCTCGACCACCCCGACGAGCTCCGGGTGGACCTCGACCCGACCCCAGGGGTCCGCTGGAACACGGTGCGCAAGGTTGCCCTCTGCGTCCGGCAGGTGCTCGACGAGCACGGCCTGGTCGGCTTTCCCAAGACCTCCGGTTCCCGCGGGATCCACGTCAACGTGCGGATTGAGCCGCGCTGGGACTACGTCGAGGTGAGGCGCGCGGCGCTTGCCCTCGCCCGCGAGGTCGAGCGGCGCATTCCGAAGCAGGCGACCAGCAAGTGGTGGAAGGAGGAGCGCCACGGGGTCTTCGTCGACTACAACCAGAACGCTCGCGACCGCACGATCGCCTCGGGCTACTCGGTGCGGCCGGTGGCGGATGCGCGGGTCTGCTGCCCGATCGAGTGGGACGAGGTCCCCGACGTCGATCCGGCCGAGCTGCGGCTCGACACGGTCCCGGCCCGCTTGAAGAAGAGAGGCGATCCGGCCGCCGACATCGACCGCCACGCCGGCTCGCTCGAGCAGCTCCTCGACCTGGCGCGTCGCGACGAGGCGGGCGGCCTCGGCGACGCGCCCTGGCCACCGCACTTCGCCAAGCAGCGCGACGAGCCCAAGCGGGTGCAGCCGAGCCGTGCTAAGAAGGATGGGCCGAAAGCAAGATCGCGATCGAAGGAGTCCTGATGTACGTCACCGACCTCTCCAGCGCCGCCACGCGGGAGCTCGACGGCCTCGTCTCGCACATCCTGCTCGAGGAGGGTGATGCCCCCGGCGGCGAGCTCTCCATCACCTGGGTGGACGTCTCGCCGGGCGGCGAGCAGCCACCGCACAGCCACGCGCCGCAGCAGGTCTACGTGATCACCCGCGGCTCCGGCCGGATCAAGGTCGGGAACGACGAGCGCGAGGTGACCACCGGGCAGATGGTCTTCATCCCGCCGAACACCGAGCACGGCATCGTCAACACCGGAGACGAGACGCTCACCTACATCTCGGCGGCGACCCCGGCTTTCCCGGTGACCGAGCTCTACGACGCCGGTCAGATCTCCCTGTCTCCCTAGTCCTCGCTCATGACCGCCCGTACGCGGGCCGATGAATGGACGCATGGACGCCAACCAGTACGTCCTCGTCCATGGCATGCGCCGAACGCGCTCGATCCTCGAGCGCTGGGGCGACGACCCCTGGCCCGTCCTGCGAACCTGGCTGGTCGGCGCGCTCCTGATCGCGCTCGGCCTGCTCGCCGCTGTCACGCTGGCGGCGTCGCTGATGAAGCCCGACTACGGCTTCCGCTACACGCCCTCGATCCCGGACGGGCCGGAGTTCGGGCGGATTCTCGTGGTGATGGGCCGGAACTCGCTGGTCCTGGCCCTGCACGCGGTGGCCTGCGTCGCCGGGTTCATCGCCGGCGCGACGCTGCCGCTCTCGGCGGAGCGCAAGACGGGCCTCTCGCGCGTGATCCACGAGAAGGCCCGGCCGATCGCCTTCGGCTGGGTGATCGCCGTGACCTGCTTCTCGCTGCTCACCCAGACCCTCGCGCTCGGCCTGATCGGCTCGACGATCGCCTGGGACGTCAACACCCCGGTCCCGCTGCTGGTCGCGACCGCGGCCCCCCACGCCCTGCTCGAGCTGACCGCCGTCTTCCTGCCGTTGGCGGCCTGGACGATCGCGAGCCGCCGGGGCGAGTGGGATCAGCTGCTGGCGGCGACGATGGTCACCGTGGCGATGGCGATCCCGATGCTGCTGGTCGCGGCCACCTGGGAGGTCCACATCTGGCCCTATCTCCTGCGGGCCACCTCGCCCGGCGCCTAGACCAGCTGATCGATCTTGCAGTCCCTCGGCGCCTTGTCCTCGCGCCAGCGGACGATCTTCGAGCCGTGGCGGATGCGCCCGCCGCTGGTGTGGTCGTAGGTGACCTCGACCACCAGCTCGGGGCGCAGCGCGAACCACTCGAGCTCGCGGTTGGCGTCCCAGCGGCTCGGATCGCCTGAGCCGGTCTCCCCGGTCTCGTAGGGCCTCAGGGTCTCGACCAACTCCCGCTTCTCCTTCGCCTTCAGGCCCGAGGTGTGGCCGATCGGCCGCAGCTCCTCGCCGTCGTAGAGCCCGAGGATCAGGGAGCCGACCGTCCCCTCCTCCTTGCCGGGACGCCAGCCGACGATCACGCAGTCGATCGTCCGCACGCGCTTCACCTTCACCATGCCCTTGCGCTGGCCGGGCTTGTAGATCGCGTCGAGCTCCTTGGCGATCACGCCCTCGCCGCTCAGCAGCCAGGGCTCGGCCTGCTTGGGCGAGGTGGTCATCGGGGTGAGCTCGACCGACCCGGAGGCTGTCTTCTTGCGGCCGGGGGCCGCGGCGATCAGCTCCTCGAGCGCGGCACGGCGCTCGGCGAACGGCTTGCCGGTGAGCTTGCGGCGACCCTCGGCGAGCAGGTCGAAGGCCCGGAACAGCGCCGGCGTCTTCTCAGCGAGCATCCTCACGCGCGACTCGGCCGGGTGGAGGCGGTTCTGGAGGGCGTCGAACTCCTCGTGGCCGTCGCTGTCCAGGATCACCAGCTCGCCGTCGAGGACGTAGCGCCCCTCGGGGAAGGTGACCTCAGGGAAGTAGCGGCGCAGCGGCTTGCCGCCCCGCGACTGCAGGTAGACGCCGTCGCCGTCGACATAGGCGAGCGCGCGGAAGCCGTCGTACTTCGGCTCGTACGCCCAGCCCTCGCCCTCCGGCAGCACCTTGCGGGAGAGGGCGAGCTGCGGCTGGATCGGAGGCTTCAGTGGGAGCGCCACGCAGCGATCCTAGTGGCGGCCGCCATTACGATCGACGCCGATGGACGGGCCCCCACAGCGCTGCGACATCGTCGTGATCGGCGGCGGCATCGTCGGGCTCGCGGTCGCCCGCGAGCTTCTCTCCCGACACCCCGACGCCAGCCTTTGCGTCCTCGAGCGAGAGGAGCGCCTGGGCGCCCATCAGACCTCACACTCCAGCGGGGTCATCCACGCCGGCATCTACTACGCGCCGGGATCGCTCAAGGCGCGGCTCTGCGTCGAGGGCGCCCGCCTGCTCTACGCCTACTGCGACGAGCGCGGAATCGAGGCTCGCCGGGACGGCAAGCTGATCGTCGCCGCCGACGATGGCGAGCTCTCGCGGCTCGACGAGCTCGAGCGCCGCGGCCGGGAGAACCAGGTCCCCGGCCTGATCAGGATCGGCGCCGATGGGATCGCCGAGGTCGAGCCCCACGCCCGCGGGGTCGCGGCGCTGCACTCACCGGAGACCGGGGTCGTCGACTTCGCGAAGGTCGCTCGGTCCTACGCCGGCGACGTCGAGGCCGCCGGAGGCGCGGTCGTCACCGGCTGCGGCGTGCGGCGACTGAATCCGGGCAGCCGGAGCATCACGGTCGAGCACGAGCGCGGCGGCACCGAGGCGGGCTTCGTCGTCAGCTGCGCCGGTGCGTGGTCCGACCGGCTGGCGGTCGCCTCGGGAGCGCCCGCCGAGCCGCGGATTGTTCCCTTCCGCGGCGGCTATCTGCGCCTGCGCCCCGAGCGGCGCGAGCTGGTGCGAGCGAGCATCTACCCGGTGCCCGATCCCGACCTCCCCTTCCTCGGCGGCCATCTGACCAGGACGTTCGACGGCGAGGTCCTCCTCGGCCCCTCGGCCCTGCTGGTGGGTGCCAGGGACGCCTACCGGATCTCGCGCGTGCGCGGGCGCGATCTCTGGTCCAGCCTCTCGTGGCCCGGGACCTGGCGCCTGATGGGGCGCTTCTGGCGCACCGGGTTGACCGAGATCCACCAGGCGGCCAGCAAGCGCGCTTTCGTCTCCGCGGTGCAGCGGTTCGTCCCGGAGCTCGACGTGCGCGACGTCGAGCCCGGCCTCTCCGGGATCCGGGCCCAGGCGCTCGACCGCGACGGCAAGCTGGTCGACGACTTCGTCGTGCACCGGACCGACCGGGCCCTGCACGTCCGCAACGCCCCCTCCCCCGCCGCGACCTCCTCCCTGGCCATCGCCAAGCTGATCGGTGACGAGGCCGAACAGGTGATGTAGGTCGCCGCCGGCGCGCCAGCCGGGCTAGCAGCCGCCGACCAGCACGAAGATCAGGACGATGAAAACGATCACGGCCGCGCCGGCGAGCAGCCTGCGGCGCATGTAGACGTCGGGGCCGCCGTAGTGGCGGCTCATCGGGCCCTCGGCGCCGTGCGGGCCGGAACCGCCGAGCAGCTCCTCGTCGGCAGTCGCCGGCGGCTCGCCGGATCTGGCGCGGGCGCGCGCGTCCGCGGCCGCGCGCCGCTCCTCGGGGCTTCTCCCACTCGACTCCATATGTTCAGCCTATAAGGGGATCGGCACACCGAGGTCGTTCAGAGTGAGCGCCAGGTCGCGGATCGGCCGGTAGCCGCCGCCTCCCGGGATCGAGATGCGCTGTGGCTCCCCCACGTCGCTGTTCACCACGTCGACGTGGAGGTGGACGGCGGAGGCCCCGGCCAGCAGGGCCCGGTCCGCGGGCGGGAGCTCGACGGTCGCGTCGACCTGGAGCTCGTGGAAGACACGATCGTCATAGCCGACGCAGGCCCTGGCCCTTCCGGAGATTCCGGGGGGCTCGGGGAAACCCGCGCTGCCCGCCAGCGGCGCCAGGTCACGGGCCATGGCGTCGCCGCGCAGGGGCGCCGCGATCCGCTCGCAGTCGGCGCCGCCCGCGTTGCCGTCTCCGGCGGCGCGGGACGGGCCGAACCAGTCGCGGGGGTGCAGCCCGAGCCCCTGGCCCGACGAGCCGGCCGCCGCCCTGATGCGCTCGTTCGCCGCGGCGACGGCGCCGGTCCCGAGCTCGTAGTTGTCGCCGTAGAGGCTGAGGTAGACGTTCGCGCCGGTCGAGGCGATCCGCCCGCCGACCGGAAAGCCGAGCGCGCTGGCGCTCAGCCTCCAGTCGAAGCTCGGGATCCGCTCCCCGTCGCCGCTGACGTAGGGCCCCTGGAGCCTCAGCTTGAGCGGCCCCGAGAGCTGCGGGACGCCGTCAACCTCCATCCTCAGGTCGATCTGCGTCTGCGCGCTCGAGATCGGGTGAGCGGCCGGCCGCGTCGAGCAGCCTCTCCGGGTTCACCTGCTGATGCCCCGAGCCTCCGCAGCCCGCCGCGGCGAGGATCGGGCCGATCAGCGCGAGGGCGAGCGATCGGGGGTGCATGCCGGGGCAGCGTAGTTTGCGAGGGCGCGGGTAGTCTGGTGCCGCGATGGCAGTCCGCGAGGCAATTCCGCGGCAGGAAGAGGCGCAGGAGGGCGTCTCGTCGTTTGCGAAGTCGCTCTTCCTCGGCGAGATCCACGAGGAGCTCGTCTTCCCCTGGCCGGACACGGACCCCTCCGAGCAGGACCGGATCAGGGAGCTGAACTCACGCATCCGCGACTACTGCGCGGAGAACTACGATGCGAGACGCGTCGAGGAGGAGGGCTGGATCCCGGACGAGGTGCTCCGCGACCTCGGCGAGATCGGCGCGCTGGGCCTCTACGTCGACGAGGCCTACGGCGGCCAGGGCCTCTCGCAGACCGGATACGCCCGGGTGTTCGAGACGGTCGGCCAGATCGACGCCACCCTCGCGATCGTGCTCGGCGTCCATCAGTCGATCGGGTTCAAGGGCATCTCGCTGTTCGGGACCGACGAGCAGAAGGAGCGCTTCCTCCCGGACCTCGCCACCGGGAAGAAGCTCGCGGCCTTCGCCCTGACCGAGCCCGAGGCGGGCTCGGACGCCTACAACTTGCAATCCCGCGCGGTCCGGCAGAGCGACGGCTCCTGGGTCCTGAACGGCGAGAAGCGCTACATCGGCAACGGCTCGCGCGCCGACGTGATCACCACGTTCGCCCGGGCGGAGATCGACGGCTCAGAGACCGCCACATCGCGCTGCTGCTGGAGAAGGGAATGGAGGGCCTGGAGGTCGGCGAGCGTTTCGACACCATGGGCCTGCGGGGCAACGACCTCCGGCGGCTCTACTTCAAGGACGTCAAGGTGCCGGCCGAGAACGTGCTGGGCGAGCCGGGACAGGGGTTCCGGGTCGCGATGCAGGTCCTCAACAACGGCCGGATCGGCCTCGGAACCGGGGCGGTCGGCGGCGCCAAGAAGCTGCTCGACCTGGCGATCGACCACGTCAAGGAGCGCCGGCAGTTCGGCCGCCCCCTGGCGGACTTCGAGCTGGTCCAGGACAAGATCGGCTGGATGGTCACCCACCTCTTCGGGCTCGAGTCCATGTGCTACCTGACCTGTGGGCTAGTGGACGCGGAGGTGCCCGACTACTCGCTGGAGTCGGCGATCTGCAAGGTCTCCGGGACGGAGTTCCTCTGGTACACGGCCAACCGCGCCCTGCAGCTCGCCGGCGGCGAGGGCTACATGCGCGACCAGCCCTACGAGAAGGTGCTCCGGGACACCCGCATCTATCCGATCTTCGAGGGGGCCAACGACGTGATGCGCGCCTTCATCGCACTCGGCGGCTTCAAGCCGGTCGGCGAGAAGCTGGAGGGGCTCTCCGAGATAGAGCTGAGCGACCCGATCGGCTCGATCGGGGTGCTGATCGACTACGCGAGCGACCGCATCCAGCGGGAGGTTCGCCCGGACAGGATCAGCATGGCCCACGACGATCTCTCCGATCACGCCGACGCGGTCTCGGACCAGGTCAAGCGCCTGGCCGGGATCACCGAGAAGCTGCTGCGCGAGAACAGGAAGGGGATCGTCGAGCGGCAGTTCCAGCAGAAGCGGCTCGCTGACAACATCGCCGACATCTGCGCGCAGGTGGCCGTGCTCTCCCGGGTCAGCCAAATCTTCGAGGACCAGGGGGTCGAGCCCTCGGGACAGGAGCGGTTCATCGCCGACACCTTCTGCAGCCGGGCGGCGCGCCGCGTCGACCTCAGGTTCGACCAGACCGAGTCGAACGACGACGAGCGGATGACCGCGATCGCCAAGCTCGCCTACAAGCGCGGCTCCTACGGCTACGCGCTCTTCGAGGACTAGCGGCTGCCAGGCCGCACCATTTCGGAGCGACGGCGATAGCCGTCGCGACTTGTGTGGGGCGGCCGCTGCAGCCGCGATCTGATGGCGGCCACCAGGCCGCACCACTTCCGGAGCGACGGCGATAGCCGTCGCGACTTGTGGTGGGCGGCCGCTCGTGGCCGCGATCTGATGGCGAAGCCGTCTAGCGTTTCTTGCGCTTCTTCGGGCTCTGGCCGAAGACCTTGTCGTCGAGGAACGGCACGACGGTCTTCAGGAACCCATTCCTCTTCGGCGCCGCGATCAGCGGGTCGAGATGGCTCATCAGCGGGTTGCGGTTCACCAGCGTCGACTCCTTGCGCGTGATCCTCGACCTTCGAATGAAGTTGCGGGCGCCGTCGAGGACCTGCGGTCCCCCCAGGTCCGTGGCGATCGCGTAGAGGGGCAGGTTGACCTGGCGCGTGTGCATCAGCCGCAGGCCGAGGAAGTTCGCGACATCGTTCTGCGTCATCTGGTCCGCGCCGTTGGTGTCGATGGAGAGGCGCTTCGGGAAGTACCACTCCACCGCGTTGGTCGGCTCCTGGCCGAAGGTCTCGGCCAGCCGGCTCACCGGCGTCACGCCGCCGTCCACCCAGTCACGCGGATTGCCCGAGCCCGCCAGCCCGCCGCCGTTGACGTGCAGCAGGCCGAGATCCGCCGGCGAGGAGTCCCGGTCGAAGGCGTAGCCGAGCAGGGCACGATCGGTGACCGGGAAGGGCGGGTCGAACTGCGGGGGCAGAAGGGGGAAGGACTGCAGGGTCGTCGCCGGAGCAGTGGGAGCCTTCTCCGCGTACAGCCCACCGACCTCGGCGAAGATCCCCGCCGCCTCGGGCAGGCCGATTCCCAGCAGATCGAGGAAGGGACTGCCCGACTGCAGGCCGGCCACGGCCTGCTGCGCCTGCGCGAGGTCATAGCCGTTGAAGCTGCCCAGCAGTCCGCCGTCGATCAGGACGAGGCCCCGGAGGTCCTTGTATCCCGGCCTGCCGTTGAAGTCCCAGGCCGCGTAGGCGGCGGTCAGCGAGGCGCCGAGCGAATGCCCGCCCAACACCACCTGACGCTCCCCGTGGCGGCGGGCGAGCTGGACGACCGCATGCGCGTCGTTGAGCGCCACCCCCATCCCCCAGTCACGGGCGTAGGGGTCGGCGTCGGGGAGGCGGAACTTGAAGTGATTGGGCGGATTGCCGCCGTTCGTGATCCAGCCCAGGTAGTAGTCGAACGCCTGCTGCAGGGAGATGGCGCCGTTCTCGGCGGCCGCGAACATGGAGGTGTCCTCGAGCGCCTGCGTCCGCCGGTCGATCGCCCAGACCTGCAGCCCGTCGACCCGCTTGACCAGATAGCGCGCCGCCAGCGTGAAGTCGCCGGCTCCGCCGAGCGTGCCGGGCATCAGCACCAGGATCCGCTTGCCCGATGCCGGCCCGAACTGGTGCACGGTGACCTGGTTGAACTGAGCCGGGCCGGGCTCGGGCGGTGTGGGCACCGTGATGACGCGCTCCCTGGCCGCCGCCGGCGAGGCCGTCGCCAGTGCCGCCGCGACCAGAGCCAACGCCGCTCCGGCCAGCGCGATGCCGCGAATGCGATCCATGGTCATCTCCTCCGTCCCTGGAGGAGCCAGCCTAGTGAGTCGCTACTTGGAGTGGCCCCGTCCGTTGCCGGGACTTGTCGGGTATGTCCGTTGCCGGGACTTGCCTCGTGGGGACGGTGGCGGGGGCGGCGTGGTAGGTGCCGCGTGCGTCGAGTTCCCGCCCGCGTTCGAGTGCGGCGGCGGGCCGGTCTGACCGCTGTGCCCGGGCGGGGTGGAACCGGTGAGCCCGATCGCCTTGCCGCGAGTGTGGCCGATGGCCTTGCCGCGGGCCTTCTGGCGCTGCGCGAGCGCGTGCTGATGGGCGGCCGCGGACTTGCCCTTGTGGGCCCCCTCGCTCTTACCGCGCTCGGCGGCGCCCGGGTTCGCCGGGTTAGACGAGCTCGGCTCGGTCGTCGTCTTGGTGGGCGTCGTGTTGGTGGTCCCCTCCTTGTCGCTGGCGGGCTGATTCGGGAGGGTGATGCCGACCGAGTCGAAGGCCGACCGGGCCGCGCCCGGCACGGTCACGCCCGCGAACGCGAGCCCCGCGAGGACGAGCGGGATCAACGCCACAGCGATCCCAACCCTGGCTACCGACGCAAGTCGCGACCGCGGCCGTCGCCTGGCGCCTGCCGCAACGGCGTGCGTCTCCGCCTCGATCGTGGAGGCGCGAGCCGTGGCCGCGAGCCGCGGGACGAGGGCTGCCCCGAGCCTCGGATCGGGCCGCGTGGGCACTGCCGCACGGAGGGCGCTCTCGAATAGAGCGACTTCGCTCATCTCATCTTCATAAGCGCCGTTGCCGCTCACAGGGTTACCCCCTTTCGATCCAGCTCCCGCTTCACCGCGGCCAGCCCGCGCCTCTGGAGCGCCTTCACCGCCCCGGGCCGCTTGCCCACGGCCCTCGCCACGTCCTCGATGCTGAGATCTCCGATCACGCGCAGGAGCAGCACCGCACGCTGGTCCTCGGAGAGCGTGCCGAGCACGCGCTGGACCTCCTCGACGTCGATCCTCGCGAGCGCCTCTTCGGCCGCGTCATCCGCTCGGCCGACGGGCTCGGGCGGCTCCGCCGAGAGATCGACCGGGCGGCGAGCGGAGTGGCGGCGGGCATCGATCAGCCGGTGGTGGGCGATCGTGAACACCCAGGAGCGAAAGCCGCGCTCCTCCCCCTCGAACCTGGAGATGTCGCGCGCGACCTGCAGGAAGACCTCGCTGAGCACGTCCTCGGGATCTGGCGCGCTGTTCGCGCGCAGGTAGCCGAGGAGCACGGGCGCGAGGCCGTCATAGAGCTCCTGCCAAGCGGCCTCGCTCCCCTGCCTGGCCGCCTCCAGGAGCGCGGTGAAGCGCTCTGGTGACACGCGTGGGCGACGGTAGCGGAGTCGCCGGCGCCCCGCTTAACCTACAGGGTGTATGTCAACCGCACCGGAAGCTGCGCGCGGGACCGGCCGCCGCGAGGCGGAGGCGAGGGCCACCCGCGATCCCTGGTCGAGGCGGCGCTCGAGCTCTTCACCGAGCGCGGCTACGCCGAGGTCGGGACCGAGGAGATCGTCGCCCGCGCCAAGGTCACCAGGGGAGCGCTCTACCACCACTTCGAGGACAAGCGCGACCTGTTCCGCGCCGTCTTCGAGCGGGTGGAGGGCGAGCTGATGGAGCGCGTCGGGGCGCGGATGGATCTCGCCGACAATCCCTGGGACCTGATGCTCGCCGGCATGCGCTCCTTTCTCGACGCCTGCGAGCAGCCGGCGGTCAAGCAGATCGCGCTGACGGACGCTCCGGCGGTGCTGGGCTGGAAGGAGTGGCGGGAGATCGACAACGACCACGGCCTCGGGCTGACCCGCGCGGCGCTCGAGGGGACGGTCGCCGCCGGCGTCCTCCGGCCGATCGCCGTCGAGCCGATGGCCCACCTGTTCGTCGCCGCGCTCTCCGAGGCCGCCTTCGTGATCGCGCACGCTGACCGCCCGCGCGAGGCACGGGCCGAGGTCGAGCAGGCCCTGCTCCAGCTGGTCGAGGGGCTCCGCCGGTAGGGCGGTCGACACGTTGGGTGCGCCCCTGGCCCTCTCCACCTGACGACTGCGTTCTGGTGTCGGCCGGGTTCTTCTACGGGAGGCCCACACGAAGGTCAGCGTGCTCACCATCACTAGCAGCAGGGTGGCCCCGAGGGCGATCTCCTCGCCGGTCGTCACGCTCAGGATCGCGTCGGCCGCGAGGGCCACGAGCAGCCCCGGGCGATCGCCGTCGGTCGCCTGCCACGCTAACCTCGCTATACGCAAGGGAACTAGCCCTGCAAGACGGCGCGTTCGTCAGCACGGTCCTTCGGGACCCGGCGCGTCGGCCCGGCGAGCGGGTGGGCGAAACCTTCGAGACAACCGACCTCGAAGGAGCCTTCGATGCTCGCCTGGATCGCACTCAGCGCATTCGTCGTCCTCGCCCTCGCCGTCGACCTGAGAAACGGCGAACGCGGCGTTCCGTCCCTGCGCTCCGCGCTCGGTTGGTCGCTCGCCTGGACCCTCGCCGGCGTCGCCTTCGCCGTCCCGCTGGCGCTCGGGGGCGATGGAGCCGCCGCGGGCGAGTACCTGGCCGGCTTCCTGATCGAGAAGTCCCTGTCGCTCGACAACCTCTTCGTCTTCGCGGTGCTGCTCTCGTTCTTCGCCGTCCCCGAGGGGCAGCGTCGCCTGGTGCTGCTCTGGGGAATCGGCCTCGCCATCCTGCTCCGGGCTGCCTTCATCGTCGCCGGGGCGGCGGCGCTGAACGCGTTCGAAGCCGCCACCTACGCGCTGGGGGCAGTGCTCGCCTTCACCGCGGTGAAGATCGCTCGGCATGGCGGCGGGGAGATCGATCCCGAATCCGCGCTCGCGATGCGGCTGCTCCGCCGTCTGATCCCGATGTCGAGGGGCTACGACGGGTCGAAGTTGATCACCGTCGCCGATGGACGTCGGATGGCGACGCCGCTGCTCGCCGCGCTGGTCATGGTGGCGGCGTTCGACCTGATGTTCGCGATCGACTCGATTCCCGCGATCTTCGCCGTCACCCGCGACACCTTCGTGGTCTTCGCGGCGAACGCCTTCAGCCTGCTGGGCATGGTCAGCCTCTACTTCGTTCTCGACAGTCTTCTCGCCCGCTTTCGCCACCTCAATCTCGCCCTGGCGGCGATCCTCGGCTACGTCGCCGCGAAGATGCTGCTCGAGGACGTCTGGCACCCACCGCTCGTCATGTCCATCGGTGTGATCGTGGGATCGCTGGCACTGGCGGTCGCCACTTCGGCTCTCGCTGGGCACCGGGAGAACGTCAACCGGGCACATCGATCGCCCGCCTAGTCCGTTCTGACCAGCTCGGCCACGAGGCTCAGCGGCTCCGCCTCGCCGCCCGGGATCGGGTGCGCGTAGCGGCGCGAGACTAGTTGAGCCGCTCGACGAGCATCGCCTCGCCCTGGCCGCCGGCGACGCACATCGTCTCGAGACCGATCTGGTGGTCGTCGGTCTCCATCACGTTGAGCAGCGTGCCCATGATCCGGACGCCGGTCATGCCGAACGGGTGACCCAGCGCGATCGCCCCGCCGTGCGTGTTCATCTTCTCCAGCGGGATGTTGCACTCGGCCATGATCGGGATCACCTGGGCCGCAAAGGCCTCGTTGAGCTCGACGATGTCGACGTCGGCGACCTTCATTCCCTGACGGTCGAGCACCTTCTTGATCGCGCCGATCGGGGCGACGCCCATGTACTCGGGCTCATTCCCGTGCGTGGCCGCGGTCAGCACCCTCGCCCTGGGCGTCAGGCCGAGCTCCTTGGCGCGGTCCTCCGACATCACGAGCACCGCCGCGGCGCCGTCGTTGAGCGGGCAGGAGTTGCCGGCCGTGACGCCGCCACCGCCCTCGAAGGCCTCGGGCAGCTCGGCGAGCTTCTCGAGCGTCGAGCTCGCGCGCGGGCCGTCGTCCTTCGCCACCTCATTGCCGTCGGGGAGCTTGACCGGCACGATCTCCCGGTCGAAGAAGCCGTCCTCCTGTGACTTCACGGCCAGCTCCTGCGAGCGCTGCGCGTACTTGTCCATGTCGGCGCGGCTCACCTCGTAGCGCTTGGCCACGTTGACCGCCGTGACACCCATCTCGATGTACGCGTTCGGCGTCCCGTCCTTGCCCTGCAGCTTCTCGTTCTGGTCGGCCGCGCCGGCGGGCTCGGTGCGCTCGTTGTAGCGGCTCACCCACTCCACGCCGGCGGCGATGTAGACGTCGCCCTGCCCGGCGCGAACGGCGTTCGCTGCGTGCCGGATCGAGTCGAGGCTCGAGGCGCAGTAGCGCGACATGGTCACGCCGTTGACGGTCTCCGGCAGCTGCTCGGAGAGCAGAACCATGATCCGGGCGATGTTGAAGGCCTGGAGGCCCTGCGGCATGCCGCACCCGCAGAAGACGTCCTCGACGGAGGCCGGATCGACGTCCGGGTTGCGCTCGAGCAGCTGATCGATCACGAAGGCGCCCATCTCATCCGGGCGCAGCTGTGCCAGCGAGCCCTTGAAGGCACGGCCGATCGGCGTGCGGATGGTGTCGACGATCACTGCTTCGGGCATCGGCGGATCTCCTTTGTGCGAGGGCGCCCGCTTCATGCGAGGGGGCTCCGAAAGGAGCCACCCGTCATATCAGGGAGGGCGACCCGTTTCATGCGGACGGGACGCGGAATGGTACGGGGCTGCGGGTCACCGGCGTAGCGTCCCGTACGGGTCATTAGGATGGCGGCCATGGCTGAGGGAAGGATCCGCGCGCCGCGTATCCGCATGCCCAAGGTGACGCTGCCCACGCGCTCGCATCCCGCCGCGCGGAGCAGGAAGGCGACCACGGCGACGAAGCCGAAGTCGGCGAAGGCCGGCAACGGCGCGCCGTCAGCCGCGGCGACGGCGGAGACCAAGCCGATGGCGGCCGAGGCGGGTGCGGCGAAGGGGAAGCCGCCGGAGCCCAACCTCCAGGAGCGGATTGAGGGGCTGCAGGGCTGGATGGCCGAGATCGAGCGCAGGCAGGGCCGGATGACCTACTTCGGCGCGGCGGGGCTGCTGATCGCGATCCTGGCCGCGGGCGCGGCGCTCTACTTCGGGCTGACGACCAAGAACGACAGCGCGACCAAGAGCGACGTCGACCAGCTCACGAAGAAGGTCGACGCGCTGCAGGCTGCGGCGACGAAGAACTCCAAGGACACGCAGAACGCGCTCAACGCATCCGTCGCCCAGCTCCAGCAGTCGATCGCGGCGCTGCAGAAGCAGCAGTCGCAGAACGCGGCCAACATCTCGACGCTGCAGAGCCAGGCGGCGTCGGGCGCCCTCGGCAAGGGCGGCGCGGGGGCGGGCGCGGTGATCACACCGCCTACGACGACGCCCACGACGACGACGCCCAAGAAGCCGTAATAGTTACAAACGGCACTAAGTTCAGCAAATTCGCCACGCACGTCCGAGAGTTGCTCTAGCGTGGCTCGCGGAATCGGCTCGAAAGGAGGTCCTCGATGCCTGAGGGCTACTGCGTCAAAGAACGCAAGAAGGTCGAGATCAAGGACCCGCAGCAGGTCACGATGAAGAACGGTCGCCCGGCTATTCAGGGCACGTGCCCGGACTGTGGGACCAAGATCTTCAAGATCGGGAAGCTCAACTAGCTCTGGCTCTCCGCACGCGTGGGGGACCTCCCACGCGTGCTCGGCGGCCCGCCGGGGTTGGCGGGACGCGTGCCCTGATCTCATCGAGCAGGCGTGTCGCGACCTCGGCCGGCGTTTCGTCCGGCCGAGGCTCGCCGCTCTCTGGGGCGAAGAAGCGCACCCGCACGCGTGGGCGGCGTGGGAACCGCACATAGTCGGTCGTCCCCTCCACCGCGCAGAGCACGACGCGGACGCCCGGGCACGCCTGAGCCAGGCGCCCGACCCCGCTTCGCGCCCGCAGGGCCTCTCCCCAGGAGAGGCCGCCCTCCGGGAACACGCACACCGCCTCGCCTGAGCGCAGGGCGCAGAGCGCCTGCTCGAGGGCGGCGGCGTCGCCCGCCCCACGCCTGATCGGGATCTGGCCGAGGCCGTAGAGGATCGGCCCCAGCCCCGGGATCCGCCAGAGGCTGGCGCGGGCGAGGAAGCGCAGGCGCCGGCGAGGCCGCAGCGCCAGCCCGATCAGCACGGCGTCCCACTGGCTGTCGTGGTTGGGGACGACCAGGATGGGGCCCTCGACGGGCACGGTCTCCAGTCCATCCGTGCGCAGGCGCCCCCACCAGGCGACGGGGCGCAACAGCGTTGCGATCAGGTCGTAGAGCATTGTCAATCCCTCATCGCGTCCGCCCCGTAGGAGCCTACGCAGGCGCCGAGCGTGCCTGCTCCGACGACTACGAACGCAGTGGAGGTGCGGATGCGCTTGAACCGACGTCTTGCGGCGCTGCTCGCGATTGGAGCCGCCTTTGCGGTGCCCGTGGTGGGCTGCGGCGGAAGCAGCAACGACAACAGCACCAGCGACGCGGCGACTCAGGCATCCACCGGCGGCGCAGCGGCCACCGGCCCAGGCGGCACGCTCGATCTGACCGCCAGCGATTTCAAGTTCGACCCCTCGGACCCGACCGTGAAGTCGGGTGAGGTCACCATCCAGATGAAGAACGACGGCCAGGTGGCGCACTCGGTCTCGATCGAGGACGTCAACGGACAGGACAAGGAGCTCGAGGGCACCGTCTCACCCGGCCAGAGCGGGACGCTCAAGGTCAACCTGCCGCCCGGGCACTACGAGTTCTATTGCCCCGTGGACGGTCACAAGCAGATGGGCATGACTGGAGAGATCACCGTCCAGTGATCCAGTGAGCTTCCGGATCCACCTCTGAGATCTGGAACCCGGGGCCCGGCGGCTGGGGATGAGTCGCCGGGCCCCCATTTGTCGCGGCGCACCCCGCAAGCCCTGCGGCGCATCCCGGCACGGGCATACGGGAGACTTCGTGGCGAATGCCGCAGAAGCCGCTCGAGCTCATCCTGGCCCGCAACCTCCTGACGAGCCTCTCCACCCCGGCCTTCCTGGTCGACGAGAGCGGAGCGCTGATCTTCTACAACGAGGCGGCCGGGGCGCTCCTGGGCATCTCGTTCGAGGAATCTGGGCGCATGCCGGCCGAGGAGTGGAGTCACGCGCTCGGTCCGTTCGGCGAGGACGGCAACCCGATCCCGATCGAGGAGATGCCGACCACCAAGGCTCTGCGCCGGGGACGCCCCGCGCACGGGAGCTTCACGGTCCGCTCGGTCAGGGGCGAGGAGTACGAGATCGAGTCCACGGCGCTGCCGATCGTCGCCGAGGGCGGACAGGAGGGCGCGATGATCTTCTTCTGGACCCGCACGAACAACTCGCCCGGCACGGATTAGACCGCTATAGGCTGGGGCAGGAGACAGACGGTGAGACGCAGATGAAACTCAAGGTTTGGGGGGCACGGGGCTCGGTTCCGGCGCCGGGGCCGGAGATGAATCGCTATGGCGGCAACACCTCGTGCGTCGAGCTGGAGCTCTCCGACGGCTCCACCCTGATCATCGATGCGGGCACCGGCATCCGCAGCCTCGGCGTCGGCATCGCGAAGAGCCTGCCGAAGATCAACATCGTGCTCACCCACCTCCACCTGGATCACATCCAGGGCCTGATGTTCTTCGCCCCCTGCTTCAAGTCCGACTCCGAGATCACCATCTGGGGGCCGTCCTCGCCGGAGGCCTCGCTCGAGGAGCGGATCGCGCGCTACATCTCCGCCCCCCTCTCCCCCGTCGAGGTCCGCGAGCTTCCCTGCGCCGTCAACTTCAAGGACACGCCTCCCAGCGAGTGGGAGATCGGCCCGGCCAAGATCCGCGCCGAGGCCGTCACCCACAGAGGCCCGACCCTGGGCTACCGGGTCACCGACGGCCCCACCACGCTCACCTACATCTCCGACCACGAGCCGGGGCTGGGGGCCCCGCTCGAGACGCTCGAGCGGGAGTGGATCTCGGGCTTCGACCTCGCTCGCGACACGGACCTGCTGATCCACGACTGCCAGTACACCGACGAGGAGTACCCCGATCACGTCGGCTGGGGGCACTCGTGCCTCAGCGACACCCTGACCTTCGCCCGGCGGGTGGAGGCCCGGCGTCTGCTGCTCTTCCATCACGACCCGCTCCACTCCGACGACTTCCTCGACCGATTCCAGGACACGGCCCGGGAGCGGTGGGCCGAGCTCGGCGGGCCCGACGGCGCGGTGGAGATGGCGGCCGAGGCTCAGGAGATCGAGATCGGCTCACCCGCCGAGGTCGGCGCCATCACCTAAGCGCCGCTGCCGTCGCGACTTGCATCGGCGGGCGCCGGTCGGCCCAGGGGCGCTCGGCCTCGAGCTGCGCGGCGACGGAGATCAGCGTCGCCTCGTCATTCGGGCGGGCGACCAGCATCACCGAGCGCGGCAGGCCGCCGTCCGTGAAGCCGGCGGGGATCGTCGCCGCCGGCTGGCCCGTGTAGTTCCAGGCCCCGGCGTAGGGATAGACGTTGCTCATCCCGTAGATCGTCCGCAGCGCGCCCTTGCCGCGCCAGCGGCCGATCCCGACCGGGAGCTGGGCGGTGGCGGGCGTGATCAGCAGGTCGTAGTCGCGCCAGAGCTCCTGGATCTGGGCCGCGGCGCCCGGCATCCGGTCGCGTACCTTCGCCAGCCGGCGATTGCTGACCATACGGCCGATCCGCACAAAGCCCTGGGACTGGGCAGAGAGCCGATCCGGGTGCGGCAGCGCCAGCGCCTCGTCGCGGATCCCGCGGAAATAGAGGGGATAGAAATCCGTTGTCAGCCGCCCGTAGCTCGGCGCGGCCTCGGTCACCTCGTGCCCGAGCGACCGCAGCAGGCCAACGGTCTCCTCATAGGCCGCGATCACCTCGTCCGCCTTCGGGATCGGGAGGATCGTCTTGGTCGTGCAGGCGATCCGCAGCTTCCCGGGCCGCGTGCGGGCCGCCTCGGCCAGGGGCCGTTCGAGCGGCGGCGGGGACTCGAAGTCCCCCCTCTCGGCGCCGCTCATCGTGTCCAGGTAGAGCGCCGTGTCCATCACCGTCCGGCTCACGCAGCCGGAGACGGAGAGGCCGTACCAGTGCTCGCGGTCGGGTGAGAGGGAGACCCTGTTGCGCTGCGGTTTCAGCCCGAACAGGCCGCAGTAGGCCGCCGGGTAGCGGATCGACCCTGCCCCGTCGGTCGCGTGGGCGATCGCGCACATCCCGGCCGCGGTCGCGACGCCGCTGCCGCCGCTCGACCCCCCGCAGGTGCGGGAGGGATCCCAGGGGTTGCGCGTGTCCCCCCAGGTCGGGCTCTCGGTGAACCCGTAGATGGCGAGCTCGGGCAGGTTGGTCTTGCCGAGGATGGCCGCCCCCGCGTCCCGCAGCCGCCGGACGATCAGGCCGTCCTCGGCCGCGGGGTCGCCGTAGGCCGCGGTGCCGTGCGTGGTCACCTCGCCCGCGTAGTCGACGTTGTCCTTGATCGCGACGGGGACTCCGAGCAGCGGGGCCTCGTCGCCCTTGGCGAGCCTCTCCTCCGCGCGCTTCGCGTCTGCTCGCGCCTGCTCTGCGAGCACCACGCGGTACGCGTTCAGGCCCGGGTCGATCCGCCCGATTCGCTCGAGGTAGAGCTCGACGAGCTCGGTGGGCGACACCTCCCTGGAGCGGACCATCTCCGCGATCCGCGCGGCACCGGCGAAGGCGACGTCATCGGTCATGAGCCGCAACGCTACCCGTCGGCGTAGGGTGGCGAACGTGGCCACCGGGCATGCCCGCTTTGCCTTCATCAATCGCGCGGCGAACCCGGTCGTGAAGGCCCTGCTGAGATCGCCCCTCCATCGGCTGGCATCGGGCAACTTCGCGCTGATCACCATCACCGGGCGCCGCAGCGGTCGCCGGTTCACCTTCCCGGTCGGCTACGCGCGGAGAGGCGACCGGGTCACGATCGACGTCGGCTGGCCCGAGCGCAAGGTCTGGTGGCGCAACCTCCGCGAGCCGGCTCCCGTCGGGATCCGAATCCGCGGCACGGACTACACCGGGACAGCCGTCGCCGAGGGAGATGAGCAAAGCCGGGTGCTCGTCAAGATCACCCTCGACCGCTGAGCCTGCTCCAGCAGCTCAGCCGCAGGTGACCGGGATCAGCCCTCTGAGAGGATCTTGGCCTTCTCGCGCTCGAACTCGGCGTCGGTGAGCGCCCCCGACTGGCGGAGCCTCTGCAGTCGCTCGAGCTTCGCGATCTGGCCGTCGGTGCCGCCACCGCCCCCGGAGGCCGCGGAGGTCCAGGGCAGGCTCCCGGCCACCTGGTGCGCGGCGCCGAAGCCGGGCATCGTCCTCGAGAACATCCCTCCCATTCCGCCGCCCACTGCGGTCGCGGCGCTCGCCGGCCGCTCGTCCCGGGAGCCCAGCCCGCTGACGAGGCGCCAGAGCGAGAGCAGGAGCACGGGCACGCCCATCAGCAGGAACGTCCCGCCGACGATCAGCCCTCCCAGCTGCCCGCCGCTCGAGTCCTTGATTGCCTCGCTGCTGAGGGAGGCGATCAGGGAGGTCGCTCCGGTGGCGGTGAAGAAGAGGCCCCAGGCGAACAGCCCGAAGCTGAAGTCGCTGCCGCTGTTGATCGGCCGGTCCCTCTCCCAGGGCGGGTCGCCGCGGAAGGCGAAGATCCCGGCTCCGATCAGGCCGCCGAAGATGCCGGCCACCAGCAGGAGGATGTCCGTCCCGGTCCCGGAGGGGCAGGGCTGTGAGATCTGGTACGGCGTGTTCCCGGACGCGCATGTCCCGGTCTCGAGCAGCGAGACCAGCTTGACGTTGAAGAGGACGATGCCGCCGATGAACATCGCCAGCCCCAGCGGTGCCTTGATCAGGTAACCCATCTCCCCTTCCCCTCGCGAGGGAGCCTATCTGCCGGTCAACCCGGACCGCATCTCCAGCGGGTGGCGCCGGATTTCCGTCGCTGACGCGACTGTTTTCCGCGTCTGCGACAAATCCGGCGACAGGACCCGCTGGCCGATGCGGCCGACGATCAGATCTTGCAGGTGGCCAGCCCGCGCTTTTCGAGATACCGCTGGTGGTAGTCCTCGGCGGGCCAGAAGGTGCCGGCCGGGACGATCTCCGTGGCGACCGGCTTGCGGTGCTTCTCCTGCTCGCGCTCCGCGGAGGCGATGGCCTCCTTCTCCTGGCGCGGGTCGTGGAAGAAGATCGCGGTCCGGTACTGGGTGCCGACGTCGGGGCCCTGCCGGTTCACCTGGGTCGGATCGTGGAGGCCCCAGAAGACGTCGAGCAGCCCCTCGTATGAGATCTCGTCGGGGTCGAAGGTGACCTCGACGGCCTCGGCGTGACCGGTCCTGCCGGTGCAGACGTCCTCATAGCTCGGCCGCTCGGTCGAGCCGCCGGTGTAGCCCACGACCGCATCCTTGACGCCGTCCGTGTTGCGGAACTCGACCTCCACCTGCCAGAAGCATCCTGCTGCGAATGTGGCGGTCTCGTACAAGTTCTTCTCCTTGATTCGGGTACTCCTCAGTCCATCCTAGGCGCCGGGCGTTACTCGTCGGGCGAGCTCACATGCCCGGCATCGGCTGCCGCGACCAAGGCATCAAGACGCGCATCACCCTCTGCCACCGGTAGCGCCGGAGCGCCTTGCCCACGAGCTCGCGATCGTGGTCGTAGGTGAGCAGCTCGTGGGCCTCGTGGCGGGTCAGCCAGCGGAGCTCGTCCACCTCGTCGTGCGCGTGGAACTCACCCTCGATCGGATCCATCAGCCAGTAGCGGACCAGCTTCTTGCGCGAGTTCCTGTCCAGGTAGGAGACCGGGGGCAGCTCGGCCCCGGCCTGGCAGCGATAGCCGGTCTCCTCCTCGACCTCGCGCAGAGCGGCCTCGCGCCACCCCTCCCCCTCCTCGAGCTTTCCCTTCGGCAGCGACCAGTCCCCATACTTCGGCCGGTGGATCACCGCGACCCTGGTCTGCCCGCTCCCGTCCCGCCTGAGCAGGACACCGCCGGCCGCCGAGACGTCCGGCTTCCCTTCGCCGATCCGAAAGGTGTCGCGAGCCATCAGCCGGACAGCGTAAGGAACCCGGCGCTCGCATCCGGCACGAATGGTCCATCCGGGCCGCTCGCGAGCATCGGGGCATGCTGCTGGCCAGGATCGTCTGCTCGGACCGCCACTGCACCGAGGAGCTCGAGGTCGCGGTCGAGAGCCTCGACGAGCTCGAGGGCTTCGTCTGCGAGTGCGGGCACGGGTTCGTGCTCATGGAGGTCTCCGAGCTCCGCGAGAGCGGCGCTTCGGTGATCTCCCTGCCTGATCGCCACCCCGCGGCCCAGCGGCGCGCCGCCTAGGCCGCGGCGAACCGCCGTGAGCGCCTCCTTGCCGCCTCCGACGATCGGGTCGCCGTGGGCGAAGAGCAGGTTGTCGAAGTCGCGATCGAGCAGGCGGGTGTAGGACTCCCGCAGGCCAGCCTTGACCCCCTCGGGGTCGTCGCCGAGGAGCCCGTCCGGAACGAAGGCCAGCTCCTCCCCGTAGTGCATGATCCCGTCCGCGATCAGGAGCGCGCCGGGGTCCCGGATGAGCAGGGCGGCCTCGTCGGGGCAGATCGCCCCGATCTCGAGGGCCTCGATCCCGGGCGCCACCTCCGTGCCGAAGTCGAAGCCCTGGACGTCCGCGCCGTTCTCGAACTCGTGCAGGCCGGGCTTGGAGCACTCGATCGTGCAGCCCAGCTCCTCGGCGAAGCGCTCCGCGTGGCGCAGGTGATGGCGGTTGCTCAGCAGGATCCGGTCCGGCGGCTGATCGCGAAAGGCGTCCATCCCCTCATCGGGCGGCACCAGCGGATCGATCAGGGCGCCGGAAGCCGGCACCCAGTGCGAGCTCACCGGCATGTGGATCTTCGGATGCTCCGCGGTCCAGTGCCAGACGCCGGGCAGGATCTCCTTCATCAGATCCACTCCAGGATGACGCCGAAGACCAGCACGGAGACGATCACGATCGCGGCCATCGCGCCGACGATCCGGAGCCGCGAGCGATCGTCCGGGCGGTCGTAGACGTAGCCGGCGATCAGGAAGAACCAGAGGTACCCGAAGATCACGATCAGGGGGACGCACGGGAAGTTCCACCACCAGTAGTCCCAGTGGAAGTAGCCGGTCCCATGCAGCAGCACCTCGACGAAGGTGGCGAAGATCGAGAACCCGAGTCCGATCGTCAGCCGGTTCGGCATTCCGAGCAGCTTCGTCCTCGGGTCGGGCGGCAGGGTCTTCGCGTAGATGATCCCCGAGATCGCGAACATCAGCGAGATCTCGATCGTCAGGCCGATCAGGATCAGGTAGGCGGTGTCGCCGGTGACCGTCCAGAGGGCGGCCCGATGCGAGAAGTGGAGGACCAGCGAGTTGGCGATCTCGTTGATCCAGTCCGCCAGCCAGAACGCGAGCCCCGCGAGGATCACGTCCCAGCGCCCCCGCTCCACCTCCACCGCGTAGACGTAGAGGACCAGCGCCAGCAGGGTCACCACGTACCACTTGAACTGATGCTCGTCCCTGAGCAGGTGCTGCGCCTGCACCGTGAAGTCGGTCACCGCGACCATCGGCTAGGCGCCTGACTCTATGTGAATCGGGTTGCTCCTCGGCTTCGCCTGCGGCGCACCCTCGAATTACGATCGCTGAGTGAGGACACTCGGCATCGACCTCGCGGCGCAGCCCGCCAACACCAGCGCCTGCGCGATCGAATGGGGCACCGGCGTCCCAGCCGTCTCCGATCTGCGCTCAGGGCTAGACGACGTCGCGCTCCTGGATGCGATCTCCGGCGCCGACAAGGTCGGCATCGACGCCCCGTTCGGCTGGCCCGATGAGTTCGTCGCCGCCGTTGCCGCCCACCGAAACCGGGCGGGCTGGCCCGGGGCCGGCGAGGACCAGGACCTCTACCGCTTTCAGCTCAGCTTCCGGGCCACGGACCGGCGGCTGATCGAGCGGGGCGCCCGCCGGCCACTCAGCGTCTCAACCGACCTGATCGGGGTCGTCGCGATGCGCTGCGCGTACCTGCTGGACCGGCTGGCGGCCCGTGGAGAGCCGGTGGACCGCGCCGGATCGGGCAAGGTGATCGAGGCCTACCCCGCGCCCGCGCTCAGGTCCTGGGGGCTGTCGGCGGTCGGCTACAAGAGCCGGGTCGGCGCGGCGCGGCTGCCCGAGCTCCTGAATCGGATCGAGGAGGGCCTCGGCGGAATCGAGATGAGCCCGCAGCAGCGCGAGGCCGCGGGCTCCGACCACAACTGCTTCGACGCGCTGGTCGCCTCGCTGGTCGCCAGGGCGGCGGCGCTCGGGCTCACCCAGGGGCCGGAGTCCCCCGAGGAATCGGACCGTGCGACCCGCGAGGGCTGGATCCACATCCCGACCAACCCCCTCCCCCACCTGATCGAGTCGTGACAGCCCCTCGCGACGGGAAGCTTTCGCTGCGTGTGATCGCTCGGGAGATCTCGACCGTCTACCGGCACCACTGGACGTTCCTGGTCCCGGCGGCCATCGTCGTGCTGCTGCCCCAGTCCATCGTCGACGGCGTCCTGGACGGCTTTCATGTCGAGGGCGTCAAGAGCGCCAAGGACATCGCCCTGCTCGGAGGCGCGTTCCTGACCGTCGTGGTGAATCTGATGGGCCAAGCCATCTACGCCGGTCTCACGGCGGCCGCGGTGGTCGATTGGCGGGCCGGGCGGCCCCTGCCACCGGTCTCCAGGCTGATCCGCTCGATGCCGCTGGGACGCCTTGTGGTTCTGGACATCGTGGTGACGCTCGGAGCCGCAATCGGATTCGTGCTCCTCGTGGTGCCCGGCCTCGTCTTCATGACCTATTCGTCAATCTCTCCCGCGGTCCTCAAGATCGAGCACCTTGGCGTGGTGGGAGCCCTGAGGCGGAGCATCGAATTGGTTCGCGGCCGGGCTTGGCGGGTGTTCGCGATCGCGGTGGGAACGATATTGCTGACGGAGCTGGCGGTTCAGGCGGTCACCGCTCCGTTCCACGGGGTCGCACTGCTGACGGCGGTCAACCTGATCGCGGAGGGCATCCTCCAGCCGATCGAGGGACTCGCGATCGTGCTGGTCGCGATCCGTCTGCTGGAGCTGCACGGCGAGGCACCGGCGCCGGATGCGCTGGCGCAGGCGCTGGTGGGCGAGCCGGACTGATCGCCGGAGTGTCGCCGGGCCGCCGGAGTAGCGTCACCCACCGCTCGTCCTCGCTGGCTAATCCCCAGGCCGCGGAACTGCGGGTATGGTGCGGCTCCCGCCCTTCCCGGATAGTGAACGAGCAGGGCAAGTTCTAGGAATGGAGAGAGAATGCTTTGGTACTGCCGCTTTGAATGGCAGCCAGGGACCAACGTCCATGAGGTCCGTAAGCGAATCGTGTCCTCGCACGACGCCGGCCTTAACCAGCCCGAGAAGATCCGCGGCTGGTACACCCTCGCGGGCGGTGGGGCCGGTTTCCTGCTGGTCGAAACCGACGATCCGCGCGAGTTGACGGCTCTGCTGCAGCCGTACATGGACCTCATCGACTGGGACGTGCACGCGGTCTACGAGCAACCGTACGAGGAGGCGATTGAGCGTTTCCGCCAGGAGGGGTGACGCCGAACGAAGCTGCAGCCGGACCACGGCTGACAAACGGGCCGCCCCCCCAGGGCGGCCCGAGAGTCAATCGGCGGCGGGCGGGTGGTTTCCTGCTCCCCTTGGCGGGATGGCAGTCTCGCGGGCGCCCGGCCGTGCGTCATCGGGAGGAACTGCGGCATCGAGTCCGTAGTTCCCCGCGAAAAGATCCGGCACCAGACTGAGGAGTGACAGGAACGGCCCGGGGCGCGATGATCAGCGCGTGAGCGCCGAGTCCCGAGAGCGGCTGAGCGTCGACGACGCCCGGATCCTGCGCCTGGAATCGGCCACCATCAAGGGCCACACCGGGAAGGTGCTGATCCTCGCTCCCGACTCCGACGGCAGGCCGATCTCGATCGGGCCACTCCGGGACCGGATCGCGGAGCGGATGGGGGCGTTCCCGCGGCTCAGGCAGCGAGCCGTGGAGCCCAGGCTCCGGCTCGGCCGCCCGGCCTGGGTCGAGGTGGCGGACGTGGACCTCGACTGGCACGTCGCGGAGCCCGAGCACGCCGATCCGCTCTCGGACGAGGAGCTTCGCCAGGCGGTGGGCGAGCTGTTCTCGGAGCGGCTCGACCACACCCGGCCTCTCTGGCGGCTCGACACGCTGCCCCTGACAGGGGATCGGGTCGCGGTGGTGGGACGGATCCACCATGCGATGGCGGACGGGGTGAGCGCGATTCGGCTGGTCTCGGGACTGCTCTGGGATGAGGAATCCGAGGCACCGGCTCCGCGCAGCCCCGCCCAGGCCCCCGGCGCGACGGCCGCCGGGGCCTCCGCAGCCTCCGCCGCGCACCGCCCCGCCCAGCAGGCCGGCGAGGCGCGCATCCTGGTCAGGCTTCCGGCCGCGATCTGGCGGGAACTCCGCCCGGGCGCCGACTCCGCCCTCGACCGGCACATCGGCCCGGCCCGCGAGGTCTCCTGGACCAGCTTCCCTCTCGAGCGGTTGAAGCGGATCGAGCACGCGGCGGCGGATGGCGTCACGGTCAACGACGTGGTGCTGGCCGTGGTCGCCGGCGGCCTGCGCCGCTGGATCGAGGGAGGACAGCACCCGGCGCATGACCTTCGAGTCCAGGTACCCGTCTGCCTGCACGCGCGCGAGGAGGAGAAGGGTCAGCTCGGCAACCGCGACTCCTTCCTGAACGTGGACCTCCCGATCGCCGAGGAGGACCCCGCCGAGCGCCTGCGTTTGATCAACGCCGAGACGCGGGAGAGAAAGCTCGACCACGATGCCGACACGCTCTACGCCTTCTTCCACGCGATCGGGCGCTTCCGGCCGCTCTACAAGGGGGTTACGAGATTGACCTCGGGCCCGCGCGAGTTCGCCCTCTCGGTCTCGAACGTGCCGGGCCCCAGGCAGCGCGCGGTGATCCTCGGGCACGCGGTCGAGCAGTTCTGCTCCTTCGCCGAGCCCGCCGACCGGCACGCGCTGCGCGTATCGGTGATCTCGCTGGCGGGCGAGCTCGCCTTCGGGCTCTGCTCCGATCCCGCGGCGATCTCGAATCTCGACGGGCTGCGCGGAACGCTCGCCGATTCGATCGCGGAACTCGAGGGGGCGGTCTAGTGCCGAAGGCAAGGCGATCGCTCGCCGAGTACGAGCGCAAGCGGGACTTCTCGAAGACCGGCGAGCCGAGCGCCAAGCCGAAGCGGAAGGGCAAGGCGCGGCGGCGCCATCCGCGCTTCTCGATCCAGAAGCACTCCGCGACCTCCCTCCACTACGACCTCAGGCTGGAGGTGGACGGCGTGCTCGCATCCTGGGCGGTGCCCAAGGGCCCGTCGCTCGACCCGCGAGACAAGCGGCTCGCGATGCGAACCGAGGACCATCCGCTCGACTACCTCGAGTGGGAGGGCGTGATCCCGAAGGGCCAGTACGGAGCCGGTCCGATGATCGTCTGGGACCGGGGCGTCTTCCAGAACATCTCGGAGACCCGGCGCGGCGAGAAGCTGGAGCTGGCGGACGCGATCGAGAAGGGCGACGTGAAGATCTTCATGCTCGGCGAGAAGATCAAGGGTGCCTACGCGCTGGTCAGGACGGGTCCCGCCGGCGAGCGCGAGAAGTGGCTGCTGATCAAGAAGCGAGACGAGGGCGCCGACGCTCGCCGCAGGCCCACCTCATCGCAACCGGAGTCTGTGCTCAGCGGCCGCACGATCGAGCAGGTCCTGAAGGAAGACGGTTAGCCCGAGCGGCGCTACATTCAGCCGATGAGCACCACCGCCGAGGTCGAGACCCTCCGCAACCACGCCGGTGGCGCCTGGTTCCAGTCCGCCGCGAGCGAGACGCTCGAGGATCGCGACCCGGCCACCGGAGAGCTCGCCGCCCGCGTGCCGCTGTCCGTCGCGGCCGACGTCGACCGTGTCGTCCGGGCCGCCCGGGAGGCGCAGCCGGGTTGGCGGGAGGTGCCGCCGCAGGAGCGGGCTCGCGCGGTGCTGGCCCTGCGGGACGCCCTGGTCGAGCACCGCCAGGAGCTCACGGCGCTGGTCACCGCCGACATGGGCAAGACCCTGGCCGACGCCGACGGCGAGGTCGGCCGCGGCATCGAATCGGTCGAGTCCGCGGCGGCGATCCCACATCTCCTCAAGGGCGAGACGCTCGAGGGTGTGGCCGCCGGCGTGGACGTCGAGCTCGTTCGCCAGCCCGTCGGCGTGGTCGCCGCGATCACGCCGTTCAACTTCCCGGCGATGATCCCGCTCTGGTTCCTGCCCTACGCGGTCGCCTGCGGGAACGCATTCGTGCTGAAGCCCTCGGAGCGCGATCCGCGACCCGCCCAGCGAATCTGCGAGCTGATCGACGAGGCGGAGATCTTCCCCCCGGCGTAGTCAACCTGCTCCACGGGGGACGCGAGGCGGTCGAGGCGATCCTCGATCACGACGGGGTCGACGCGGTCTCCTTCGTCGGCCAGGCGAGCACCGCGCGGCTGATCGCGACCCGCTCGGCGCAGACCGGCAAGCGGGTGCAGGCCCTGGGCGGCGCGAAGAACTCGATGATCGTCGCCGCCGACGCCGATCTCGCCACCTCCGTCCCCGCGATCATGGGCTCGGCGTTCGGGGCGGCGGGCCAGCGCTGTCTCGCCGGATCGGTCTGCGTGATCGCCGGAGACCAGGCCCGTCAGGGCGAGGTGCGGGAGGCGCTCACGCGCGCCGCCTCCGAGCTGACCATCGGCCCCGGCGCGGACCCGGCGACGGACGTCTGCCCGATGGTCTCGCCGGAGGCCCGCGAGCGGGCCGAGGCCGCGGTGACCGCGGCGGAGTCCGAGGGCGCGACCGTCCTGCTGGACGGCCGCATCGGCGGAGGCGAGGCCGGCGCGGTCCTCGGGCCGACGCTGGTCGACGTCGCCGACCACGAGTCGGAGCTGGCGCGCAAGGAGATCTTCGGCCCTGTCCTGGCGCTCGTCGGCGTTCCCGACCTGGACGCGGCGATCGACTTCGCCAACGGCTCCCGCTACGGCAACGCGGGCTCGATCTTCACGACATCGGGCGCCGCCGCGCGCGCCTACCGCTGGGGCATCGAGGCGGGCATGCTCGGGATCAACATCGGCGTGCCGGCCCCGGTCGCCTGGTTTCCCTTCTCGGGGTGGAAGGACTCGATCGACGGCGACCTGCACGCGAACGGCCCGGACGCCGTCGACTTCTACACGCGCAAGAAGGTCATCACCTCGCGCTGGTAGCCGGAGCCGGCGTCCAGGCCTGGCCGATCATCCCGCCTAGCGGGGCTCGGGGTAGCGCGACTCGATGATCGAGACGGGCGCGCCCTGCGGGTCGACCAGGACCGCCATCCGCCCGACCGGGATGTCGAGCGGGCCGAAGGCGAGCTTCGCACCCGAGCTCTCCGCCAGCTCGATCGACTCGTCCGCCCTCTCCACCACGAAGTAGACCTCCCAGTGAGAGGGCATGTCCGCCGGCATCTCGCTGCCGATGGCCATCATTCCGCCAAGGCCCTCCGGCCACCGCTGGCCCTCGACCTGCCACATCAGGACACCCGGCGGTGCCTCCTCGTGGTGGATCGCCGTCCAACCGAAGACCGTCCCGTAGAACTTCTCCGCGGCGTCGACGTCACGGGTCATCAGATTGCTCCAGGTCCAGGTGCCGGGCTCGTTGACGAGCTGGGCGCCGGGATGCTCACCCTGCTGGAAGATCGAGATGAAGGCGCCGGTCGGGTCCTGGAGGACCGCCATCCGCCCGGACTCGTTGGGGATGTCGATCGGCCCGAAGACGACCTGGCCTCCAGCCTCCTTCGCCTTCTCCGCGCTCGCGTCGGCGTCCTCCACCCTGATGTAGCTCGACCAGGCAGACGGCTGGTCGTCCCGCTGGGTGGGCCCGAAGCCGGCGACCATCTTGCCGCCCTTGGTGAAGAACCCGTAGCCCCCGGTCTCCTCCGGATCCCCCGGGGCCGCCTCGGCGTCGATGCCGAGCAGCTCGCCATAGAACCTCGTCGCTCCCTCCACGTCGGTCGTGGCCAGATCGACCCAGCAGAACTCCCCTGACGAATACTCCGATCGCTCGCTCATCCTCACTCCTTGGTCGGCGTCCAGGTCCAGACCCAAGCTAGCGACCGCCGTCTAGCGCTTGCGCCGAGCTCCCGCGAGGATGACCCGGGCCACCAGGTCCGGGTCGTCCCATGTCGGGACGTGTCCGCAGCCGGGGAGCTCGACCTGCTGCACCCGCCTGGGCAGGGCCTTGTCCGGGAGGGGCCGGTTTCGCACCAGGGCGTCGTGCTCGGCCCAGGCGAGCGTGATCGGGACCTTGATCCCCTTCAGCTCCTCGATCCGGCCGGCCCGCATCAGCGCGCTCGCCTCCTCATAGGCGGGCGCGGTCACGTAGGCCCTGGCGATCGCCTCGGCCTCGCCCGGGCTGAGCCGCTCGGGCCGGTAGATGAAGCGGCCCAGGGCCTCGCGGCGACCGCGCGCGCTTCGCATCACCGGCCTCAGCAGGGGGCGGAGCAGCCGGCCGCCCCGTCTCGCGCGCGCGACGACGCGATTCGACGACGCCGACGAGCGCCTCCAGAAGCCGGCCGGGCAGAGGGCGACGACGGAGCTGGCACCGCCGTGTCGCGCACATTCGATCGCCACCCATCCTCCCAGCGAGATCCCGGCCACGGCCGGAGCCCCCTCGATCCCCAGGGCGTCATAGAAGTCGAGCACGGCGGTCGCCAGATTGGTCGCCCTCGGCTTGATCCCCTCGGGCAGAGGCGCGGATTCGCCGAAGCCGGGCATGTCGATGGCCACCACCTCCCTCTCGGCGGCAAGCCGATCCATGACCGGCGACCACTGCACCAGCGAGCCGCCCAGCGAATGGAGGAGGAGGAGCGGCTCCCCCTCCCCGCGTCGCACGTGGTTGAGCCAGACCGCCCCCACCGTGGAGCGCAGTGGCTCGTTCACAGCTCGAGGTCGTACTCGACGAAGGTCTCCGGGGTCGCGCCGGTACGGTCGTAGACGTTCTGCGCCCGTTTGTTGTCTGGCGCCGTGAGCCACTCCATCGCCGGCATGCCGAGCTCGCGGCAGCGATCGGCGCAGGCCTGGATCAGGGCATCGGCGATCCCGCGGCCCCGGTTGTCCGGGTCGACGAAGAGGTCCTCGAGATAGCCGATTCGGGCGGCCTTCAGCATCGACCACTTCCAGTCCACCGTCGCGTAACCGACCGCCCGACCCCCCGCACGGGCGATGAACATCGCGCCCTGCGAGGGATCGTTGATCAGCGTGCGCGCCACCTCGATCAGGCCTTCGTCCGGCGGCGATGACTCGTAGAAGTCGCAGTAGGCGCGCATCAGGGGCAGGAGCTCTTCGATCTCCTCCTCGGCGGCGGGACGCACCTCCACCCCGTCGACGAGCTCTCGCGGCGCGTTGGCGGCCGGTTCCTCTGCCATCCCGGCCGATACTAGGCTCTGGCCATGCGCGGCCGGCAGCTCGCTCGGGCTGACGCAGGCGGGCAGGGGGGGAAGCCGGCCCTCCCCCGCGAATAGAGAGGGTCGGCATGCCAAAAGTCGACTCGCCAGCGCGTGCAATCGCCCGCAACGTCCTCGTCGTGGCCGGGGTCGTGCTGGTGCTCTACGTCATCTACCTGCTGCGCCGGCCGATCAGCTGGCTGATCATCGCCGCCTTCCTGGCCATCGCGCTCGCCGGGCCGGTCAACTTCTTCCAGCGCTACATGAAGCGAGGGCTGGCCATCGCCCTCGTCTACGTCGGTGTGCTGCTGATCCCGATCGGCCTCGGCGCCGTGCTCGTGCCCCCGATTGTCCACCAGGTCAGTGACGTGGCCACCAACGCCCCCAAGTACGTCCACGACGTCGAGGACTACGTCCACAAGAACAAGACGCTCAATGACCTCAACAACAAGTACGACATCACCCAGAAGCTCTCGGACGAGGCGAACAAGCTGCCGAGCAAGGCCGGGGACGCCGCGGGCGTGCTGCGCGACATCGGCTTCGGCCTGGTCAGCTCGGTGTTCGCCGGGCTGACGATCTTCATCCTGAGCATCTTCATGGTCGCCGCGGGACCCAGATGGATCGAGGGGTTCATCCGCGTACAGAGACCGGAGCACGCCGAGCGGATCGAGCGCACCCTGCGGCGGATCGCGAACGCGGTCGGCAACTACGTCGGCGGAGCGCTCCTGCAGGCGACGATCGCCGGGCTCTCCGCGTTCATCGTGCTGACGATCCTCGGGGTGCCGTTCGCCGGGCCGCTATCGGTCGTCGTCTTCGTCTTCGACCTGATCCCGGTGGTCGGCGCGACCCTCGCCGCGCTCCTGGTCGCGATCGTCACCGCCTTCGTCAACTTCCCGATCGCCCTGATCATCTGGGCGGTCTTCGCGATCGTCTACCAGCAGGTCGAGAACTACCTGATCCAGCCGCAGATCCAGAAGCGGGCGACCAAGATCGAGGCGTTCATCGTGCTGGTCGCGGTGCTCTTCGGGAGCACCCTCTTCGGGATCCTCGGGGCGATCCTCGCCATCCCCGCCGCCGCGTCGATTCAGATCGCCGCCCACGAGTACCGCGAATACCGCCGCGAGCTGGAGGCAGCCGAGCAGGAGGCGGGCGGCCCCACCCCGGCCCCCGAGGTGACCTAGCCCGAGCTCAGCCGGTGGCCGCCGGGGCCTTGCCCGCGAGCGCCTCCGCGACCTCCGCCTGGTCGATTCCCTCGACGGCGCGCTTCAGGATGTCGCGGAGCGTCCGCTGATCCCTCTCGGAGAGTGACGCGATCGCCGGCGGAGGCTCGGCCATCCGCTTGGTGATCTCGACCCGCATCCGGTCACCCTCCTTGGTGAGGACCAGGAGCTTCACCCGGCGGTCGTCCTCGTCCGCCTCCCGGCGAACCAGGCCGCGCTCCTCGAGGCGGTCGACGATGCCGGTGACGTTCGAGTTGTCGCAGAACAGCGCCTGGGCCAGCTCGCTCATCTTGCGGGGG
The DNA here is from genome assembly GCA_963833375.1 of uncultured Solirubrobacterales bacterium. Lineage (GTDB taxonomy): Bacteria > Actinomycetota > Thermoleophilia > Solirubrobacterales > 70-9 > DASUPK01. The sequence continues at coordinate 43,798 of CAWHXR010000007.1, read as the reverse complement.
CCGGCGCCCAGCATGCGGAGGGCGATCATCTGCTGCGGGGCCAGGTCGAACTCGTGCGCCATCGCCATGAAGCGCTGCTTGTTCGTGACCATCATCCAGTGGATCAGGCTCCAGGCCTCGCTGCCCGGATCGGTGCGACCGACCTCGCCGGCGAGCCAAGAACCGGGGCCTGCGCTCCTCTTCGCTTTGGCCTTGCTCATCTCGGGGCATGTTAGCTGCGGGTGTCGATATTTGCAAGGTTCAAATATCTATGTATACTGCCGTCCAACTTCGCAAGCGATCTCAACCCGGAGGGGAATCCGGATGCCGAACAGGAACGGAGTCCAGTCGCGCGCCAACGGAATCGAGGTCAGCGGCCTGGTTCGCGAGTTCAAGGGCGGCGTGCGGGCCGTCGACGGAATCGACCTCGAGGTGAGGCCCGGCGAGATCTACGGCTTTCTCGGGCCGAACGGCGCGGGCAAGTCGACCACCGTCCACATCCTGACCACCCTCCTCCCCCCGACCGCCGGGTCGGCGCGGGTCGCGGGACACGACGTGGTCAAGGACGGCGCCGCCGTCCGCGATGCCATCGGTGCCGCGCTCCAGGAGGCCGCTCTCGACCCCAACCTGACCGCCCGCGACCACATGCGGCTTCAGGGAGCGCTTCACGGGATGTCGAAGGCCGAGCGCACCAAGCGCGGCAACGAGCTGATCGAGCGGGTCGGGCTCTCGGACGCCGCCGACCGCAAGGTGGGCGGCTACTCCGGCGGCATGAAGCGCCGCCTCGATGTGGCGCTGGCGCTGCTGCACGGACCGCGGGTCCTCTTCCTCGATGAGCCGACCACCGGTCTCGACATCCAGAGCCGCACCGCGCTCTGGGACGAGGTCGCCCACCTCTCCCGCGACGAGGGGGTGACGATCTTCCTCACCACCCAGTACCTGGAGGAGGCCGACCAGCTCGCCGACCATCTCGGGATCATCGACCACGGCAGGCTCGTCGCCGAGGGCACCCCGCAGGCGCTGAAGTCGGAGGTCGGTCGCCCGACCGTCGCCGCGGTGCCAAGCGACTCCGCGGATCGGGAGCGCCTCGCCGGCGTGCTCGCCCGGTTCGGGGAGCTCGTGCCGGGCACTCCGAGCGGCGCCGCGGCTCGTCTCAGCGACGGGCCCCAGGAGCTTGCGGACATCGTTCGTGCCCTGGACGCGGACGGGATCCGGATCGCCAACATCGAGCTGCACGCAGCCAGCCTCAACGACGTCTTCCTGGCGAAGACGGGTCGCTCGCTCGAGGGGGCCGGCGAGGAGGCGGAGCCGGATACCGGCGAGCAGGAGGTCGCCCTGGAGGGATCGCCGGCGTGAGCGCCGCCACGGCCAACAGGCCGTCGCTCCGGAACCAGGTCCCGGAGCTCGCGCGGCGCTCGGTGATGCGGACCGTGCGCCAGCCGGCGGCGATCGTCCCCGCGACCCTGTTCCCGCTCATCCTGCTTGCGATCAACTCGGTGGGCCTGAAGTCGGCCACCTCGCTGCCGGGCTTTCCCACCAACTCGTACGTGACGTTCGCACTCGCCTTCGCCTTCATCCAGGCGGGCGTCTTCGCCGTGATCGGGACCGGCCAGAACCTGGCGGAGGACAACCAGGACGGGTTCTTCAACCGGCTGCAGCTGACGCCGATTCATCCCGCGGCGCTGGTGACCGGGCAGCTCGCCGGGACCCTGGCCCTCGGGATGTTCCAAGCCGCGACCTATATCTCCGTCGGCCTGCTCGCCGGGGCGCACATCCAGGCGGGGGTCGGCGGCGCCTTCGTGTTGATCGCGCTGGCGATCGCGATCTCGCTGGCGTTCGGCTCGGTCGGCCTGGCGGTGGGCATGCGGAGCAGCACCCCGGAGTCGGTGCAGAGCCTCTTCCCGCTGATCTTCGTCTTCCTCTTCATGAGCTCGATGAGCCTGCCGCGGGACCTGATCCAGACCGACTGGTTCCGGACGGTGGCGACCTACAACCCGGTCAGCTACATGATCGAGGGGCTGCGGAGCCTCCTGATCACCGGCTGGGACGGCGAGGCCCTCGCGCTCGGGTTCGGCTGCGCGCTGGGCGTGCTCGCCATCGGCCTCACGGTCGCCTCGCTCTCGCTGAAGGAGAGGATGGTGCGGACATGAGCCACTACCTGTCGGTTGCCCGCGGCCTCGCCTGGCGGCTGCTCCACAGCCTGATCTCCAACCCGCTCCTCTTCCTGCCGCCGATGCTGATGCCGATCTTCTTCTTCACCGCCTTCGCAGGCGGCCTCTCGGCGATCAGCAACGCACCCGGATTCGACTACGGGCCGGGCTACACGTCCTTCATCTTCGCCTTCGTCCTCTGCCAGAGCGCCGCCTTCGGCGGTGTCTTCAGCGGCTTCTCGATCGCCGCGGACTTCCAATTCGGATTCGGCCGGCGGCTGCTGCTGGCGACCCCCCATCGCAGCGCCCTGATCCTCGGCTACGGGATAGTGGCGGTCATCCGGGCCGCGGTGACGCTCACGGCCGTCACGCTGATCGGGCTGCTCGTCGGGATGAACCTCGAGGGAGGCGGGCTCGACCTGTTCGGGATGTACGGGCTCGCGGCGATCATCAACGTCACCGGGCTGCTCTTCGCCGCTGGCGTGGCGCTTCGGTTCCGGAGCCTGCAGGCGACGCCGCTGATGCAGGTGCCGGTCTTCCTCTTCCTCTTCCTGGCGCCGGTCTACGTGCCGCGTGAGCTGCTCGGCGGCTGGGTCCACGCCGTGGCGCCCTTCAACCCGGCGACCCACGTGATGGAGACGGCCCGCGATCTGATCGCCGGCCAGGGGAGCGATTACCTGGCGACGCTCGGGATCGTGGCCGCCCTGCTCTCCGCCGTGTTCATCTTCGCGATCCGCGGGCTGCGGCAGGCCGAGGCGGCGGGCTAGCCTCCCGGGGCCCGCCTGCGCTCTTCGATCCGCCGGTCCGCCCTCGCCTTCGCGCCGTCGGTGATCAGCCGCCCGAAGGCGCTGCGGTGATCCGCGACCCAGCGGTAGCCGCCCTCCGCCAGGCGAGGCGCCCGCTCGGCGAGGGAGGCGAGCGGGGAACCGCCGGGCAGGAGCCTGAACACCGGAGCAAAGCCCGCGCCGGCTGACTTCACCCGGCCGTCGGCATCGACCAGGTGCCACGAGGCCATCCGCCGGTCCTTGGGCATCCCGGCGAGCAGGCGATCGGCCTCCTCGGTCTCGAGCGCGACCGGGCGCAGCGCCCCCCGCCGGTCCCAGGCGAGCAGCTTCGCCAGCAGCCAGCGGCAGAACCCGCAGTCGGAGTCATAGATCAGGGTCGTGGAGGGCATCGGAGGCGATTCGGCCGGCGTGGGTCACCGCGCGTATCCCCACGCGGGCGCGAGGCGCTAACCAAATCAGAAGGGCACTTCCGTCCGAGTTGCGACGGGACCGTATGGATCAACACGCGGCGCAACATGCAAACGCAGCGATCTTCGCCGCAGACGGGGCGGCACGCCTCCGTCTGATGAAGGCTGCCATCGCGGCCTTCCTGGCGCTGCTCGCTGCATGGCTGATCGCGCTTGCGCTCGGGGTCCTGGGCGGATTCGACTCGCTGCCCAGCTTGCCCAGCTCCCACTCGACGCGCCCGTCCGAGGCCAGCTCCAGGACCCGGCACGCCCCGGCCCCGGCCCCGGCTCGATCCCATCAGTCCGCTCGGGCGGTGAAGACCGCCTCCCCCGCGCCCGCCGGCAGCGGCTCCGCCGGTGACAGCGGCAGCGGCAGTGGCACCGGCAGCCGCACCACCCAGCCGCAGGGCTCGAATCTGAAGGCCACCGCGCCACAGCCCGTCCAATCGCCGAGCACCTCGAGCGCGGCCCCGTCGACGAGCCACGGTCAGGGCACCACCCCGACGACCGGCAAGCCGACCGGCTCACCTGGGAACGGGCCCGGCGGCAGTGGCGCGCCCGGTCAGCTGCGCTAGCGGGGGCCGCATGACAGTCCAGAGCGCCCAACTCCGCCGACCGCGAAGCGAGCGCGGCGCGCCGGCTCGCGCGCAAGATCGAGCGGCCGCCCGCCCACTGGCTCATCCTCTGCCTGTTCGTGGGCACGCTGATCCTGCTGCTGCTGGCGGAGGGCCTCACGGTGCACAGCACCGGCGCGAGCGGAACTCCGCCGGCGACCACGGCCGGCCGGACGAGGGCGCTGGAGTCGAACGCCGCCCTGTGGGTCGCCGGCCCTGACGGCAGGCTGGTCCCGCGCCAGGAGCCGATCGGAAAGCGCCTCGCCCTCACCTTCGACGACGGCCCCGACCCTCGCTGGACGCCCGAGATCGCGAACACGCTGAGGCGTCTCGGCGTGCCGGCGACCTTCTTCGCCGTCGGGGAGCACGTCGTCGAGAACCCGGGTGTGATCGCCGACCTTCACCGGGATGGCTTCCAGATCGGCAACCACACCTTCAGCCATGCCGACCTCGCCTCGGCCGGAACGCTCAGGGACCTCCAGGTCTCGATGACCGAGAGCGCGATCTCGGGCGCCGCGGGGGTCCGGCCGCGCTTCGTCAGACCGCCGTACTCCGCCACGCCGAACGCGGTCGATCCGCAGCAGGAACGGAGCTATGCGCAGATCGCGCAGAAGGGCTACGTGATCGCGCTCGCGAACTACGACTCGGAGGATTGGCGGCGCCCCGGCGTCGACGAGATCGTCCGCAACGCGACGCCGCCGGGCAACCGCGGCGGCGTGGTGCTGATGCACGACGGCGGCGGCGACCGCTCGGAGACCGTGGCGGCCCTCGAACGCCTCGTCCCGGAGCTGCGAGCGCGGGGGTTCAAGTTCGTCGGCCTGAACGCGCTGCTGGGGGCCGGCCGCAGCCAGGCGGATCCACCCGCATCGAGCGGCCAACAGATTCGCGGCGAGATGCTGATCGCCTCGCTGACCGCCGCACGCCTGCTCACCGACGTGCTCACGGCGCTGCTCGTGCCGATCGCAGTGCTCGCGATCCTGAGGGCCGTCGCCGTGGTCGGCCTCGCCCGGCTCCATACCGCCAGGCTGCGGAGGCAGCCCCAGCCCGCCGGACTTCCGCCCACCGGTTTCGATCGTCGTCCCGGCTTACAACGAGGCGGCCGGGATCGAGCAGGCCGTCCGCTCGCTCGCCGCCTCCGACTACCCGGAGTTCGAGGTGGTCGTCGTCGACGACGGGTCCACCGACGGCACCGGAGAGCTCGTGGACGAGATGGGGCTGCCGCGGGTGAGGGTGATCCGCGAGCCGAACCGGGGGAAGGCGGAGGCCCTCAACACCGCGATCGCCGCAACCAAGCACGAGCTGGTCGCGGCCGTGGACGCGGACACGGTCTTCGAGCCCGAGACCCTCGGCGCCCTGGTGCGGCCATTCGCCGACGAGCGCGTCGGCGCGGTGGCCGGCAACACCAAGGTGGGGAACCGCAACAGCCTGCTGGGTCGCTGGCAGCAGATCGACTACGTCACCGGGTTCAACCTCGATCGCCGGCTCTACGACGTGCTCGGCTGCATGCCGACCGTCCCCGGCGCCGTCGGCGCGTTCCGCAAGAGCGCCCTGGCGGAGGTCGGCGGTTTCTCGAGCGACACGCTCGCCGAGGACACGGACGTCACGATCGCGCTGGGCCGACTCGGCTGGAAGGTCGTCTACGCGGAGGACGCCAGGGGCTACACCGAGACCCCGGCGTCCGTGGGCGGCCTCTGGCGACAGCGCTATCGCTGGTCGTTCGGGACGATGCAGTCCGTCTGGAAGCACCGGCGCACCCTCTTCCGCCGCGGCGAGGGGCCGATCGGGAAGATCGGCCTGCCGTACCTGATCCTCTTCCAGATCGCGCTGCCGCTGCTCGCCCCGCTGGTCGACATCTTCGCGCTCTACGGGATCCTCTTCCTGGACCCGGTGCCGGTGATCGCCTACTGGCTCGCGTTCAACCTGCTCGTCCTCGTCCAGGGCGCCTACGCCTTCCATCTGGATCACGAGCGGCCCTGGGTGCTCTGGGCGCTCCCGCTCCAGACCATCGTCTACCGGCAGCTGATGTACCTGGTCGTGCTGCAATCGGTGGCGAGCGCGCTGCAGGGGATGCGGCTGCGCTGGCAGCACGTGGAGCGCTCCGGCGACGTCGAGGTCGCCACGGATTCGCCCCGGTAGTCTCCGCCAACGTGGCGAGCGCAACGATGTGGGAGGAGATAGTGGACGCGCTCAACGCCGTCAACGGCGGTGCGCATCCCGGCTTCCGCGCGGTTCACGCCAAGGGGACCGTCTGCAAGGGGACCTTCACGCCGACCCCGGAGGCCGCCGGGCTGTGCCGGGCCGCGCACCTGCAGGGCGAGCCGGTGGAGGCCACGATCCGCTTCTCGAACGCGAGCGGGAACCCGGGCACCTCCGACGCCAACCCGATCGCGGGCCGGGGAATGGCGGTCAAGTTCCATCTGCCGGACGGGGAGGCGACGGACATCGTCGCCGTGCCCCTGGTCGTCTTCCTCGCGCGGACGCCGGAGGACTTCCTGGAGTTCACGCGCGCGCGGATCCCCGACCCGGAGACCGGCCTGCCGGATCCCGAGAAGCTCGGCGCGTACCTCGCCGAACATCCGGAGACGGGGCTCGCGATCCAGAAGGGCCTGGCGAAGATCGCCCCGACCTCGAGCTTCGCGACCTCCGACTATCGCGCCCTCCACGCCTTCTGCCTCGTGGATGCCGACGGCGGCGAGCACTGGGGCCGCTACGGCTGGGAGCCGGAGGATGGCCTCGAGTACCTCACCGACGAGCAACGCGACGGGGCTCCGCGGGACTATCTGCAGGAGGAGATCAGGGAGCGGCTCGGCTCCGGAATCGCCCGGTTCACGCTCGAGTTCACCCTCGCCTGCGACGACGATCCTCTCGACGATCCCACCGCGGAATGGGAGGGCGAGCACGAGGTCACCGAGCTCGGCGAGCTGGAGGTGATCGAGGTGATCGAGGACGCGGAGACCGCCGAGAGCCCGCTCGTCTTCGACCCGATGCGGCTCACCGACGGCATCGAGCCGTCCGCCGACAAGATCCTCGCCGCCCGGCCGAAGGCGTACGCCGTCTCGATCGAGCGGCGCACGGCGTGATGGATGCTCCGCCCGTCTAGTCCTGGTCGAAGCTGAGCACGAAGGCGGGGTGATCCGGTGCGATCCGCCGGAGCTCGTCGTCGGGCGCGTCGGCATCGATCCCCAGGAAGCCCTTCACCTCCCAGGCCCACTTCTCCATGTAGAGCCGCAGCAGGGGGAGCTTTTCGGAGTCCGGGACCTCGCTCGCGCGGAATTGGCGAACCCGGCGCCCGCGGCGGAGCTCGCCCTCCCCCGCCACCCGGAGGTTGCGGACCCACTGGGTGGTTCCCCGCGGCGCGAGCAGGTAGGTCCTGCCGTCGAGCTCGAACGGGTTGACGGGGTTGGTGCGCATCTCGCCGCTCTTCCGGCCGCGCACCGCAAGCGTCTGCGAGCCTTGGACGCCGAGCCCGAGCCGATGCAGCCCGGCGACCAAGGGATTGAAGACGTGCGCTGTGAACCAGTCGGGCTTGTGGTAGACGGCCTCCGCCACGCCGGGCAAGCCTAGCGCCGCACCCTGGACAGGTAGCGGGGTCTCGATGCGTTTCGGTGAAGGCGGCCGGGGTACTTGCCACCTGCAAACTCCAGAAAGGGGTGGACGGATGTCAACGATCGCAATCATCGTGATCGCCGTGGTGGTCGTCGCGGTGCTGCTTCTCTTGGCGCGACCCGCCATGCAGCGGCGCCGGGCTGCGCGCGAGCGTGAGCGGGCCCGACTGCGGGCCGAGGCCGAGGGCCATCGCTCGATGGCCGAGAGCCACCGCGAGAAGGCGGATGAGCTGCGTTCGGCCGCCGAGCAGGAAGAGGAGCGAGCCGGCCGGCACGAGGAGCGTGCCGTCGAGGTCAAGCCGGACTGATCATGTACAGACGCGGCGGCCCAGGGCTGCTCACCATCATCTACTTCTTCGTCGGCGTCTTCGTCGCCGCGGATCACAACTACATCCATCACGGGACCGTCGGGCAGGTGGTCTCGGCCATCCTCGCGATCATCCTCTGGCCGCTGATCCTGCTCTTCGACGTCAACCTCCATATCCACTGACGCCATCGGATAGGTTCCGCCGCGTGAGCGACGGCGAAACCGTGATCAGGTGGCCGGAGGGGCATCGCCCGGAGGAATCGGCCTTTCACGCCGTCAACGAGCTTCTGATCCCGGCCGACCCGGAGGTCGTCTGGGCCTGGATCTGCCGCCCGGACCTCTGGCCGAGCTATTACTCGAACGCCAAGCTGATCAAGCACCTCGGCGGCCCCTGGCCGAAGCTCGAGCTCGGCAGCCGGTTCCGGTGGCTCAGCTTCGGCGCCTTCGTCACCTCCGAGGTGGTCGAGTACGAGCCGGAGCAGAGGATCGCCTGGGACGCGAAGGTGCTGGGCGGCAGAGGCCACCACGGCTGGCTCCTGCGGGGGCAGGCCGGCGGGACCTTCGTCCGCACCGAGGAGACGCAGAAGGGGCCCGGGATCCAGGTCGTCAAGCCCGTGCTTCGGCCGATGATGGTCCGCCTGCACCAGCGCTGGCTCGAGGGCCTCTCCAGGGTGGCCGCGGAGGGCGGGCCCCCGCCTCCCTAGCCGGGGCCGACGCGACCAGCCCACTAGATTCAGGGCATGGCCGCACTCGATGACCTTCGCGAGCGCCTCGGCGAGATCCACGACCTGAGCCGCACCGCCTCGCTGCTCTTCTGGGACGAGCGAACCATGATGCCCTCGGCCGGGGCCGAGGCGAGGGCCGAGACACTGGCGACGCTCGCCCGCGTGCGCCACGAGATGTTCTGCGACGACGAGATCGGCCGGCTGATCGATCAGGTTCGCTCGAGCCCGGAGGGCGAGGCTCCGCCCGGGGAGTCGCTCCCGGCCGACCTGGTCCGCGTGGTCGCCCGCGACTGGGAGAAGGCACGCCGGGTTCCCTCCGACCTGCGGGCCGAGCTCGCGCGAGCCAACTCGATCGCCGAAAACGCCTGGGTCGAGGCAAAGCGGGACTCGGACTTCGCCATGTTGCTCCCCCACCTGGAGCGCAACGTCGAGCTGACCCGCCGGTACATCGACTGCTACGACGGATTCCCAGGCTTCTCTCATCCCTACGACCCGCTGCTCGACGAGTACGAGCCGGAGATGACCACCGATCGGATGCGCGCCGTCCTCACCGGTCTGCGGGAGGGCTTGGTCCCCCTCGTCCGCGAGGCCGCCGAGAACGGCCCCGCCGGCGAGGACCCGTTCCGGGGCGAGTTCGCCGAGGGCCCTCAGCGCGAGCTGGTCGCGGAGCTGGTCGGTGAGCTGCCCTTCCCCGAGGGCTCCTGGCGGATCGATCCGACCGAGCACCCGTTTGCGATCTCGATCGGCCGGGGCGACGTCAGGCTCACCACCCGCTACGACGAGCAGAACCTGGCGATGGCCGTGTTCAGCGCGATGCACGAGGCCGGGCACGGCCTCTATGAGTCGGGGGTCGACCTCGAACTCCGCCGGACGCCGCTGTCGAAGCCCCGCTCGCTCGGACTGCACGAATCGCAGAGCCGGCTCTGGGAGAACTGGGTCGCCCGCAGCCGCCCCTACCTGGAGCGGCTCCTGCCGCGGTTACGCGAGCTCTTCCCCGGCGCGTTCGAGGGCATCGACGCCGAGGAGCTCTATCGCGCGGCGAACCGGGTCGAGCGGTCCCTGATCCGGATCGAGGCCGACGAGGTGACCTACAACCTCCACATCCTGATCCGCTTCGAGCTCGAGCTGGAGATCTTCGAGGGCGGCCTCCGGCTCGCGGACCTCCCCGAGGCTTGGAACACGCGCTACCGCGAGTACCTCGGCCTGGAGGTCCCCGACGACGCGCACGGAGTGCTTCAGGACGTGCACTGGGCCGGGGGCGCATTCGGCTACTTCCCGACCTACAGCCTCGGCAACATCATCGCCGGCCAGCTCTGGGAGGCCGCCGGCCGTGACCTGGGCGACCTGCCCGCGCGGATCGGCGAAGGCGACCTGGAATCGCTCGGCGAGTGGCTGCGCGATCGCGTGCACCGGCACGGCCGCCGCCTCTCCCCCGCGGAGATCCTCAAGCGCGCCGGCTGCGGCGAGCTCTCGGTCGAGCCGCTGCTCGGGCACCTGCGCGAGCGGGTGGACCTGGCCGTTCGAACATAAATGGGGAAGATCAATCCGCAAATTGCGGCTATGTTGAGCGGGCGATGGCCAGGGTAGGACGCCGAAACGGCGTATACGGAGGCTGGACGCGCACCGGCAACAACCGCGTCTTCGTCCGGGTACCAACCGAGCTCAAGCGGCAGTCAGTCAATCGGGCGAACGGGTCGAACGGAAACGGGTCGGGCCCCGACCTCGAGACGACTCCGGTCGTGTTGATCCACGGCCTCTCGTCGAGCCGCACGCTCAAGCCCCTGATCCGCGCGCTCGGCACCCGCCGTCCCGTGTACGCGCCGGACCTGCCCGGTTTCGGGATGAGCGACCAGCCGATCCACCCGCTCGACATTCCCGAGCTCGCCGACGCCCTGCGTCGCTGGCTGATCGACAACAACCTGACACCCGCGATCGTGGTCGGCGTCTCGTTCGGATGCCAGGTCGCCGTCGACCTCGCCGCGCGCTACCCGGCGGCCGTGGATCGCCTGGTCCTGATCGGCCCGATGTTCGATCCCAAGGCCCGGACGCCGGCACGCCTGGCGATGCGCTGGGCCCGCAATGCGCCCCACTCCTCCCCCCGCCTGGCGCCGGCGATCGTGCACGACTTCTTCGATGCGGGGCGGTGGCGAAGCGCGCGCACGCTGCGTTCCGCCCTCGAGGACCCGGTCGAGGAGAAGCTCGCCGACATCGAGGCGACGACCCTCGTCGTGCGCCCGGAGCGCGATCACCTCTCCCGCGCGGACTGGACCGAGCGGGTCGCCGAGCTGATCCCGGACGCGGAGCTGGTCGTCTTGCCGAAGGCCGCGCACGCGATCGGTCCGCGCACCGCCGCGCGGCTCACCGCCCTCCTCGTCCCCTTCCTGGCTCCCGCCGACGAAGAGGTCGATGGGGCCGCCGTCGGTTAGTCAAACTGAAGTGATGGAGATCGAGCGACACAGGGGGTGGATCCGGTTCGCCCTCATCTATCTGACCGTGACCATCGGCGTGGTCTCCGTCTGGATCCTGTTGGCGCCGAAGGGCTTCTACAACGACTTCCCCGGCGGCCCGGCGCACTGGGTCTCCGCCCTGCCGCCCTACAACGAGCACCTGGAGCGCGACTTCGGCGCCGCGGGGCTGGGCCTCGCCCTGCTGGCCGGATTGGCGGCGTTCTGGATGGAGCGGCGCCTGGTTCAGGCGGCCGCGATCTGCCTGTTCGCGGCCGGCGCCCCCCACCTCGCCTACCACGCGACCACCACCGGCCACTACTCGACGGGGGACAACGCCGCCAGCCTCGCTGCGCTCGCCCTCGACGTGCTCCTGCCGCTGGCCGTGCTCTACCTGGCGAGCGACCACGCGCAGGGACTCGCGCCGCGGGGCGCGGGCCGGGTCGGGCCGGGGACCCTGCCGGCCGAGTGAGGGGAGGAACCCTGGGAGGAGCTCAGTCCTTGCCGGAGATCAGGTCCCAGGCGCGCCGGAGCTTCCGCTGCAGCGGGCCCTGATCGCGCTCGGAGACGTCATCCACGGTGACCCCTAGCGCCGCCGGGTTCTCCCCGGGCTTGGGCAGCGCCTCGGCGGCTGCGCGGTCGATCTTCAGCAGCACGCCGCGCTCGAAGATCTCCTTGACCTGCGCCGCGTCGACGAAGCGATGCCCCCCGGGGAGGACGCTGGTGTCGAGGACGCACCCGTCGAAGATGTCGATCTCCGGGTCGGCCAGGACGTGCTCGACCCTGCCCACCCGTTCGCCGTCGGACGAGTAGACGGGGCTCCCGCCTCCAGGGCGCGATAGGAGCTTGGCGAGCCGAGATCCTCCACGGCGCTGAGGCTAGCGCCCTGAAAGGATCAGGCCGTGGACTTCGGGGTCTCCTACTTCCCCACGGACGACGCGATCGAGCCGGCGGTGCTCGCCCGGATGGCCGAGGAGCGGGGCTTCGAGTCGGTGTTCGTGACCGAGCACACCCATATCCCCGCGAGCCGGGAGACGCCCTACCCGGCGGGCGGCGAGCTCCCCCGCGAGTACTGGCGGATCTACGACCCCTTCGTCTCCCTGGCGACCATGGCTGCGGCGACGGAGCGCATCCGGGTCGGCACGGCCATCTGCCTGCTGGTCGAGCGCGACCCGATCACGACGGCGAAGGAGGTGGCCTCGCTCGACCGGCTCTCGGGCGGGCGCGTGCTCTTCGGAGTCGGCGCCGGTTGGAACCTCGAGGAGATGCGCAACCACGGCACGGATCCCGAGCGGCGCTTCCGGATCCTGCGCGAGCGGGTCGAGGCGTGCAAGGCGCTCTGGACCGAGGAGGAGGCGAGCTACCACGGCGAGTTCGTCGACTTCGAGCGGATCGTCTGCCGGCCCGCTCCGCTCCAGGAGCCCCATCCCCCGGTCCTGGTCGGCGGCAACGGCCCCACCGTGCACCGGCGGGTGCTCGCCTTCGGCGACGGCTGGTTCCCCAACCGGATCCCGCCCGACGACGGGATGATCGAGCGGATCGAGGAGCTGCAGCGGCTGGGCGATCAGGCCGGGCGCGGCCGCATTCCGGTCACCCTGCAGATCCCGCCGCGCGATCCCTCCATCCTCGAGGGCTACGAGCGGGCCGGCGTGACGCGCTCGGTGCACCTGCTGCGCGCCGGGGATGCCGTCGACGAGGCCGGCGCCGAGCGCAAGCTCGACGAGTGGGCCGAGCGGATCCGCGCCTACTCGGCTGCCGGTGCCTAGGCCACCTCGCCGGCCAGGGACTCCAGCTCGGGCTCGAACGCCTCGATGATCGTCTCGGGGTCGGGAACCAGCCCCGCATCGCTCATCACGCCGAGGGTGACCTCGCCCGCGTAGCTCAAGATCGCGACGCTCATCGAGACTCCGCCCGAGCAGGGCGCCCAGACGAGCACGCCGCGCACCGGCGTTCCCGCCATGTAGACCGGCTGCCGCGGTCCGGGCACGTTGGTCATCACCGCGCTGCCCTTGGTGGCGAACAGGTCGACCAGCAGCTTCTCGACCTGCGTCGGCGTCCTGCCGATCGCGTCGAGCACCCCGTAGGCGATCGCGCCCTGGGAGGAGTTCTTGATCTCGCCCATGCGCCGTGCCACCTCGTGGAGCCGGCGGTGCTGGTCCTCGATCCCGACCGGCAGCGGCAGGAAGACGAGGCCGAAGCGATTGCCGAGCTCGGTCGGCAGCGGCTGGTCCAGCGGCCGCAGGTTGAACGGAACGAGCGCGGTCAGCTCGTCCACGCTCCCGTCGCGGCCGGCGAGGTACCGGCGCAACGCTCCCGCGACAGCGGTCAGCAGCACGTCGTTGACCGTCGTGCCGGTGCCATGTCCGATCGCTTTCACCTCGTCCAGCGGGAAGGGGGCGGACCAGGCGACGCGCTGGGCGACCCCCAGCTCCCCCTTCAAAGGGGTATCCGGGTCGGCGCCCTTGAACAGCACCTTCGCCAAGGCGTCGGCGTTGGCTCGTCCGCTTTCCGCCAGCTCGCGCAGCCGGGAGGGGTTCTTGCTCACCTCTATCGCCTCGCGCGCCACCGCGCCCGCCGCTTCCCGGGTGGCCTCGACGGCCGCCGCGGCCGGGCGGACCAGCGCCTGCAGCGGCCCGCCCCGCTCGGAGCTCCCGTCGTCCTCGCCGGGCGGCGCGATGCCGGCGTCGGGCGACTCGTCGGTCAGCGACAACAAGACGCGGCCGAGCGCGATGCCGTCGGCGATGCAGTGGTGGATCCGGCTGACGATCGCGGCGCCATCGCCGTAGCCGTCGACGAAGTGGAACTCCCAGAGCGGCTTCGAGCGGTCGAGGGGCCTCGCCATCAGGTCGGCGACGAACTCCTGGAGCGCGGCGCGGTCGCCCGGCTCGGGGAGGGCGACGTGATCGAGATGAAAGTCGAGATGGAAGTGCGGATCCTCCTCCCAGTGCGGCCCCGAGAGCGGCCCCTTCCCCTCCACGACCCGCTGGCGAAAGCGCGGAAACCGCTCGACCATTCGCTCCCTGATCCTCTCCCGCACGCCCTCCCAGTCGGGCGGCTCGTCGAACCAGAGCACCCCGGTGATCACCATCAGGTTGGTGGGCTGGTCCATGTGCAGCCACGCCGCGTCGGCGTGCGACATCCGCTGCGAGGAGGCCATGGCTACGGGCGGCCTTCGAAGGCGGCCGTGAACAGCGAGGCCAGTTCCTCGAGCATCGGCATCCGCGGGTTGGTCCTGATGCTCGGGTCCGAGAACGCGCCCTTGACCAGGTCGGGCAGGCCGGCCTCGAACTGCTCGCGTGAGACGCCGGCGTCGGCCAGCGAGCGGGGCATGCCGACCGCATCGAGCAGCTCGTCGACGCGGCGGAAGAGGCGATCGCGCCTCTCGTCCATGCCCTTGCCGCCCAATCCCAGCACCCATCCCATCTGCGCGTACTTGTCCGGGGCCACGTAGGTCGAATAGCCGGGCGCCGGCATGAACTTCGAGGGGATCGAGGCGTTGTAGCGCAGCACGTGGGGCAGGAAGATCCCGTTGGCGCGGCCGTGCGGAATCCCGAAGCGCGCCCCGACCGCGTGCGCGAGCGCGTGGTTGACGCCGACGAAGGCGTTCGAGAAGGCCAGGCCGGCGATCGTCGCGGCGTTCGACATCGCCGTGCGGACCTCGAGGTCGTTGCCGTTCTCGCAGGCGCGCGGCAGCGCATCCATGATCAGGTTGATCGCCTGCATGCAGAAGGCGTCCGTGTAGGGCGAGGCGAAGATCGAGACGCCCGCCTCCAGGGCGTGGGTGAGGGCGTCGACGCCGGTGTCCGCGGTGACGCTCGGCGGCATCGTCAGGGTGAGGGTCGGATCGACGATCGCCACGTCGGGGACCAGCGAGTAGTCGACCAGCGTCACCTTTCGCCCGCCGGCGCTGATCACGGTCGCGGGCGAGACCTCCGACCCGGTCCCGGCGGTGGTCGGCAGCGCCAACAGGCGCACGGTGTGCTCGACCTCGGGGTAGTGGGCGACCCGCTTGCGCGCGTCGAGGAAGGGCAGCGACAGCTCCCGCAGCGAGACGTCGGGGCTCTCGTGGAAGAGCCGCATCGCCTTGCCCGCGTCCAGCACCGAGCCGCCCCCGACCGCGACGATGCAGTCGGCACCGAATTCGCCCAGCACCTCGGTACCGGCCTGGATCTGCGCCTCGGTGGGCTCCGGGTGCAGGTCCGAGAAGACGTGAACGCTCGGGCCCTCGAGGTAGCGCCGCACCTCGTCGGCGACGCCGCGCGCCTCGCCGTCGATGTCGGTGACCAGCAGGACCTGGGAGGCCTTGACCTCGCGCAGGCTCTCGATCGCGCCGGCGTTGATGTAGGTGTCGGCCGGGACCCGGAACCACTGGGGAGGCGCCTGGCGGCGCGAGACGGTCTTCACGTTGAGCAGGTTCCTGTAGTTGACGTTGTCGGTGGTGTTGGAGCCCCCCCAGGTGCCGCAGCCGAGCGAGAAGGTCGGCGTGAGCGAGTTGTAGATCCCGCCGAGGGCGCCGACGGCGGTGGGCGCGTTGACCAGGATGCGCCCGGTGCGGACCCGGCTCGCGAAGCGGTCGATCACCGAGTCGTCGGAGGCGTAGACGGCCGAGGTGTGCCCGAGCCCGCCGTGCTCGGTGATCAGCTCGCAGGCGCTGACGCCGTGATCGACCGATGGGGAGCGCACCAGCCCGAGGACGGGCATCAGCTTCTCCTGGATCAGGGGGTGGTCTGCCAGGTCGCCCAGATCGGACGGCAGCGGAGCGAGCAGCACCTTCACTCCCTCCTCCACCTCGAACCCGCCCATCCCCCCGAGGTTGACGCAGGACTGACCCAGGGCGCGTGCGTCGACCCGCCCGTCCGGCTCGAAGGCGAGATCGGACAGCGCCTCCACCTGGTCCGGCTCCAGCAGCTGCCCGCCCAGGCGCTCGAACTCGGCGACCAGGTCGTCGTAGATCGCCTCGTCCACGACGCAGGTCTGCTCCGCGGGGCAGATCACCGAGGCGTCGAAGGTCTTCGAGATCAGCATGTCGACGACCGCCATGCCGATGTCGGCGCTGCGGTGCAGGTAGACGGGCGCGTTCCCGGCGCCGACGCTGAGCGAGGGCTTGCCCGCCGCGTTGGCCGCCGCCACCGCCTTCGGTCCCCCGGTCGTCCAGATCAGGTCGACGCCGTCGTGGTGGAACAGGTATTGGGAGACGTCCAGCGTCGGGTCGGGGATCACCTGGAGCGCGTCGGGGGGCAGCCCGGCGGACTCGCCCGCCTGCTGGAGGATCTCCACCGCCCGGACGGCGCAGCCGGCGGCTCGCGCGGAGGGGCGGAAGATGATCGCGTTCCTGGTCTTGGCCGCGACGATCGACTTGAACAGGGCGGTCGAGGTCGGGTTGGTGATCGGCAGCAGCGCCAGCACGACGCCGATCGGCTCGGCGACGTACTGGATGCCGTGCTTCTCATCCTCGTCGATCACCCCGACCGAGGGCTTGTCCTTCAGGTAGTCGTAGAGGAACTCGGTGGCGATGTAGTTCTTGACCACCTTGTCCTCGAGCACCCCGAACTGGGTCTCCTCCATCGCCAGCTGGGCGAGCTCGAAGGCGCTCTCCAGCCCGGCGACCACCATCGCCCAGACGATCGCGTCGACCTGCTCCTGGTCGAGCCGGCGAAGGCTCTCCGCCGCCGCCTGGGCCCTGAGCACGTATCCGTCCAGACGATCGGCCTGCGCGGCGTCGACGACCTCGGCCGCCTTCGCCTCCGGACTGGTTTGCGAGATCGCCATGGTCTCCTCTCCTGCGGCTTACCTTACGCCGGTTGGGAGCCGCGGGAAAGGGCCCTCGGCATTTGGGGTTTCCGCCAAGGCCGTGGATAGGATCCGCGCCGCGGGATGTACCACACCCTCCTCTTCTTCCACGTGCTCTCGGCCTTCCTGCTGGCCGCCGCGATCGTGATCTACAGCGCCTTCGCGCTCGGCTCGCCGGTCAATCGCCCCACCCGCCTGGTCGGGGAGATCCTCTGGGGGGTGGGCGGGCTCGGCACCCTGGCGCTGGGGATCTGGCTGGCGCTCTATCTCGACGCCTACAAGATCTTCGACGGCTGGATCATCGCCGCGGTCGTCCTCTGGATCCTCGCCACCGGGTCGGGCGCCCAGGCGAGCAGGGGAATGCAGCCGGCCGGCGATGACTCGGCCCTGGCAATCGATCGGCGGACGATGATCGCCCACTGGATGCGGGTCGTGTCCTTCATCGCCCTGCTCGTCGTCATGGTCTGGAAACCGGGGGCGTGAGCGTGCTGACGACAGTGGCGTCCGCAACCAGGCCGGACTCCTGGGATTTCCCCCTCTTCGTCCACATCCTCGGCGCGATGACGCTGGTCGGGGCCGTCGGCCTCAGTGCCTTCTCCCTGGCGGCGGCCTGGCGGAACGGGTCCGCCGCGATGACCCAGCTCGCCTACCGCTCCCTGCTCTGGGTCGCGCTGCCCGCCTGGATCGTGATGCGCGCGGCCGCCCAGTGGATCCTCCACAAGGAGGGCCTCGACGCCGACAACGTCGACCTCACCTGGGTGAACCTCGGCTTCAACTTCTCGGAGGGGACGCTCGTGCTGCTGCTCGTCGCCACCTTGCTCGCGGGTATCGGCGCCCGCCGGGTGCGCCGCGCGGACGGCGGCGACGCGACCACCCTCGACAGGGTGGCGCTGGTGCTCGTCTCGATCGCCCTGATCGGCTACCTGGTCGCCGTCTGGGCGATGACGACCAAGCCCACCTAGCCGGAGAGCAGCTTGCCCAGCGCGCCGGTGGCGCTGCCGGCGCTGCTCGCCTGGCCGCCGGCGGCGGCGCTGGTGACGCGGCCCTCGGAGGGCTGGATCAGCAGCCATCCCTTGCCGCTGAAGGCCATCTGCACCGTCTCGCCGGAGCCGCGCCCGATGAAGGTCTTCAGGTTGACGTCGGTCTTCACCGAGGTCTTGATCCCCTCGGACCAGGTGATCGCGGCCTGCGGGTCGGCGAAGGTGTCCTCGCCGTCGATCTCGAGCAGCACCGGCGGCCCATCCGAGAGCATCGCCACGTAGCCCGAGCCGGAGAGGTGGGTGTTGTAGATACCGCCGCCGATGAAGCCGGAGACGCCCTCGACCTTCTTGATGTCCCAGTCGATGTCCGCGTCGAAGGCCAGCAGGTTGGCGCCGTTGACCGTGATCGCCTCATCGGAGAGCTTCACGACCTGGATCTCCTGGGCGAGATCGGCGAGGAAGACCTCGCCGGTGCCCGAGATCTTCATCAGCTCGGCGCCCTCCCCGGTGACGGCCTTCTTCGCCATCCGCTTGAGGCCGCCCGAGCCGGCGTGCTCGAACTTGACGTCGCCCTGGTAGGCGACCATCGAGCCGAGCTTCGCCTCGATCGTCTCGCCCTGGAGCTGGACCTTGAGCATCTTGGAGCCCTGCAGCGCGAACGGCTCGTTGCCCGCCGTCTCCCTGAACTCCCCGAGGGTCTCTTCGACCGCCATGCGACCTCCTGTCTTGGGTTGCGGATGAGCCCGCAGCCTAACGGCGAGCGGTGGGGCGGTTGGGTGGACGGACGAGTGTTCCTCAGGCCGTCCTCGTCGCTTCGCCGGCGAGCGCGCCTCGCCGCCAGCGCAGGTAGTACTGCCCGAACGCCCTCGCCTGCGGCGGCATCAGCGGGCGCGACGCGCGGGCGATCCGGGCGAGCGCCCGGAAGCGGCGCTGCTGGGAGGCCGTCCACTCCACCCCGAGCCGCTCGCGGAGGACGGGCGGCAGCATCCCGAGCGTCGCGAGAGACCCGGCCTTGGTGGAGGGCCAGCGGGCGATGCGCCAGACGCTCTCCCTCATCCAGGGCAGCGGCGGAGCGGCCGGGTCGGCCAGGGAGGCGAGTACGTCCTGCGCGGCCTCGGTGTCCTCCAGCTCCCGCTCGACCATCTCGTCGAAGTAGGCGAGCAGCTCCGGCCAGGTCTCGGGCAGGTCCTCGTAGCGGACGCCGACCAGCCGTCCCATGCGGCGCCACTCCGACCAGAACGCTTCGGTCTCGCCGGGGCTCAGTGCCGGCGAGCAGAAGAGATGGTGGGCTCGGACGATCGACTCGGCGAGGGTCGCGTGAACCCACGCGTACGGACGGGGCTCGAGGGCGTGGTAGCGCTCGCCGTCGGGCCGGACGCCGTTGATCGGCTTGTGCATCTCGCGCACGCGCCGCCCCATCTCCCAGGCGAGATCCGGTCCCCCGTACGTCACCGCGGTGGTGTAGTCGAGCGTGCGCAGCAGCCGGCCCCAGGGGTCCTCCCTGAAGTTGGAGTGCTGGGTGACTCCCGCCCCCACGGAGGGGTGGGTCACCTGCAGCAGCAGGGCGTAGCCGGAGGCACCGAAGAGGCGGGCGTCGCCCGCGATCCGCCGGGTGACGCCGCCCCGCGGCGGGATCAGCTCGGCGGCCTCGTCCCTGCTGGGAAGGATCGGCTCGGGTCTGGCAGCGATGGCACGGAGGAGTATCACCTGCGTACGCTGGATCTTTGAGGGCCAGCCGGTTCGCCGGGGTAGCCTGGCCGGATGATTCTGGGAGGCCGAGGGAGCCGCATCACCGCCGCCCTGGTGGTTGCCGCGATCGTGATCGCGGGCTTGCTGGGCGCGGGGGCGAGCCCGTGGCAGGGCGCCGCCGGGAGCCTCTCCGCCCAGCAGGCCCAGGCCGCCAAGAAGAAATGCAGCAAGAAGACGAAGAGGAAGCAGAAGAGGTGCAAGAGGGGACGGCCACCGGCCGTGACCGGGAGCCCCTCGCAGGCGCCGAGCCCTCCCCAGGCGCCCGTCTACCAGGTGCCCGCGAGCATCAAGGACGACTGCTCGTCCCCGGTCGAGGACGAGATCATGGCCTGGCTGGCCACCGTGCCGGACGGGAGCACGGTGCAGTTCGGGGCCGGGCGCTGCTACGGCCAGGACGGCACGATCACGCTCACCGACAGGAACGGCCTGGTGATCGACGGCCGGGGATCCGAGTTCCGCGCGCTCACCCCCGGCGGCAGCCACCGCGACAACTGGCGCTTCGTCAGGGGCGGGGATCTCACCGTGCGGGACATGGCCGTTCGCGGGTCCGACCCCGAGGGCAAGTACGACCCCGCCGTCGAATGGCAGCACGGCTACTCGGTGGAGGGCGTCCAGGGAATGACCCTCTCGAACGTGCAGGCCCGCGAGACCTGGGGCGACGGCGTGGATCTATGGCGCGGTTCGTCCTCGCACGCCTGCGGCGATGACGCGTCGAGCGCCCGCAACGTCCTCATCACCGGGGCGCGGCTCGAGCGGATCGGCCGCCAGGGAGTGGCCGTCGTCGACGCCGAGCAGGTGACGCTCCAGGACTCGACCATCGGCCCGGTGGCCTGGGCGAACGTGGACCTCGAGACCGACGACGCCTGCGAGATCGCCCGCCACGTCACGGTGGCGCGCAACTCCTTCGGGTCGAACGGCTGGGGCGTGATCGTGAACGGCGGCTTCGGCGCCGACCCGCAGGTGGGCGACCTGAGCGTCACCGACAACGTCCAGACGGCCCCCACGATCGACACGGGCATCCTCACCCCCGACCCCTGCCGGGCGCCCGTCAGGATCCTCTCCCCGGACGCCGTCTACCGCGACGCCTACACCTTCAGCGGCAACAGCTTCCTGACGCCCAACAACGCCTTCGTCTTCAGGCGCGTGCGGAACATCGACGTCAGCTCGAACTCGGTCACCTTCACGCCGACCACCGGCTGCGACAGCCTGACCGGGGTCCGCCTGACGGACTCCCACACCGTCGGCATCACGGGCAACACCTTCACCGGCGCGAACAGCGTCTACTCGGCGGATGCCCTGAGCACGGACATCACCGCCACGGGCAACACGCTCAACTGAGCGGCCGTCGTCGCCGGGGCTGGCTATCGATTTCTCTCGATTCTTGACACCCATCCCGCGAGTTCAATGACACTGCCAGGAGTACCCTGAGCGAACTGATGGAGCGAGCCGCCTGGACCGACGAACGCCTCGACGATCTGGCCCTGACGGTGCATTCGGGCTTCGATCGCCTCGATCGCGACATCCGAGACGTCAGACAGGAGATTGCCTCGCTTCGGCTCGCCCTGCTCGGTGTCGGCGGCGGAATCATGGTCGGACTGGTCGGCGTGATCGCGACCCTGCTGGCCCAGGGCGCCTAGCGACCGGCGCTAGCGGTCAGTCCAGCGGGACATCAGACCGCGGCCTGGGCCGTGGCGGTGAGTCCTGGGCCAGGTCCCAGTCGTGCGGGTTCAATTTCGGCTGAGTCTCGACACTTGTTCCGAAGCTCCGTAGAACCCCGAGCAGTACCCTGCGCTGATGGAGCGTGCCGCCTGGACCGACGAACGCCTCGATGATCTTGCCGAAGCGATGCGCAGCGGCTTTGCGCGCGTCGACCAAGACATCCGAGACATGCGCACGGAGATGGTGGGCGAGTTCGGCTCGGTCAGGAGCCAAACGAGCACCGAGTTCAGCTCGCTTAGATCCGAGACGAGCAGTGAATTCGCAACGTTCCGCGCAGAGATGCGTGAGGAGTTCGCGTCAGTACGAAGCGAGATGCGGGAGGGGTTCGGCGCCCTTCGCACGGAGTTGGGCGGCGAGTTCAGGTCTCTGCGAACTGGGATCTTCGCCGCGGGCGGCGGGATCATCGTGGCGCTGATCGGCGTGATCGCCACCCTGATCGCACAGGGCGCCTAGCCCGAGGCGTACTGGCCGTCAGACCGCGGCCTGGGCCGCGGCGGCGATCCGGCCGAGCTCGCGGCCGAGGGTCTCCGGGGTCCAGCCGTCCTCGCCGGTGAGCAGGAGGCGCGCGCCGGACTCGGCGAGCCCGGCGATCGAGTTGCCGAGCAGCCGCGCGGTCCTCTCGGTCTCGGCCCGCTTGCCGTTGCCGTGATCGCGCGCCTCGAGCCAGGTCCTGGCGAGCAGGGTGAGCGCGCTCACCTGCTGATCGCGGCCGCGCTGGATCCGGTGGGCGACGGCGGCGTTGCCGCCCCCCTCCCCCAGGAAGATCAGCCGGTAGACCTCGGGCGAGTGGTCGACCGCCCGCAGGAAGCCGGTGAAGCCCTCGACCAGGGTGGTCTCGGGATCGGAGAGGTCGGCCCCCGCGAAGGCGCCCTGGATCTCCGCCAGGATCCGCTCCTCCTCGCGGGCGAGCAGCGCCCGGAAGAGCTCGTCCTTGCCGGGGAAGCAGGCGTAGACGACCGGCTTGGTCACCCCGGCGCGCTCGGCGACCGCCTGCATCGAGGTGCCGTCGTAGCCGTGCTCGAGGAAGAGGCCGAGGGCGGCGTCGAGCACCTCGGGGCGCCGGCGCTCGGGACCGAGGTGGGCGGCGCGCTTGCGGTGGTGCTCCGCCTTGGCGGCGTACTTGGCCGCCTGCCGCTGGTGCTGGATCGCCCTGCGCTTCCGTTGTGTGCTGCTTCTCCTCGCCGCCATTTCCTACCTATGGTAGTTTTTTCCTACTTCGGGTAGCAACCATACACGGGAGGTATGACATGGCCGAGACGAGATGCCCATCGCCGATGTCGATCTGCCCGGTTCGAGCCCGAGCGTTCGCCCGCTTCTTCAGGATCCCAGCGGCTGCCGGATAGCGCCGGTCATACGCGATCCGCGCCCGATGGCATAGTCGGCCGGTGCCCGAGACCGTGTCGATACCGAGGGACTTCAACGGGCCGCTCGAGAGCGGCAACGGCGGCTACTGCTCGGGAGTCCTCGCCGGCTTCCTCGAGCAGCCGGTGGAGGTCAACCTGAGGCGCCCGGTCCCGCTCGACACCGAGCTCGAGGTCGTCCGCGGGGCCGACGGGTCGGTGCGGTTGATCGACGGCGAGGCGGTCGTCGCCGAGGCGCGCTCCGTTCCCGAGGTCGAGGCCGAGGCGCCGGCGCCGGTGAGCCCGGGCGAGGCACGGGCGGCGGCGGAGCGCTACCGGGCGCCCGCCGAAGGTATGTTCAGCCGCTGCTTCGTCTGCGGGCGCGCCCGCGAGGACGCCTTCGGGGTGTTCGCGGGCGCCGTCGAGGGGCGCGAGCTCGTCGCCTCGCCGTGGACGCCGCCCGCCTGGACGGCGGACGAGACCGGGCGGGTGCTGCCGGAGTTCGTCTGGGCTGTGCTCGACTGCCCGACCTACTTCGCGCTCTACACGGAGGGAGAGCTGCCGATGAGCGTCCTCGCCCGGCTGACGGCGCGAGTCGACCGCCCGGTGATCGCCGGCGAGGAGCATGTCGTGATCGCCTGGCCGATCGCGATCGATGGCCGGAAGCACCATGCCGGATCGGCGGTTCTCTCGGCCGACGGGGAGACGCTCGCGGTCGCCCGGGCGCTCCTGATCGAGCCCCGGGCGGGGTAGCGAAAGGTCGGATCCGGTTCGAGTCCGGCGCCCTCCGCGCTTACCATTTCAGTACTGACTCACGCACCGGGGCCGTGACGCTCCGGTTTCAACCACGAACGGCCCGTGTCACGCGCGGGCCGTTCGCAATCACCCGACGCAACGCTCGCCGGACGAACCCGATCGCGGTCCGTTCCGGGTCGACGGAGACGGGGACGCTGCCGGCGGCGTTCCCCCATCACCTCGCCGCTCTGCGGCCACTGTCGCTTCGCGTCGTCGGCCAGCGGGACGCCGAGGATTCGCTCGAGTCGAGTGTCATGAGCGGGCTGGGCTGTCATCTCAGGCCTCCATCGTCGTGATCAGCGCTGTCGGCTGGGCTCAGATGTCCATCGAGGCCTTGACCTCGCCGCAGTCGACGGACACGCGGGTCCCGGGCGTCTCGGAGGCGTCCATCGCGTCGAGCGCCTCGCCGCCCTTCTTCATGTCCTCCTCGCTGTCGAAGAACAGCACCACGACCGCCGTGTTCTGATCCTCGTCCACGATCACCCTGATCGCCTTCGCGGGGACGCCGGGAGGCGGTCCCTCTCCCCCCTCGATCTCCTTGGCGGTCGAGTTGACCCGGTCGATGTCGATGTCGGTGAACCTGACCACGCGCGCGTACATAGAGCCTCCTTCTCGGTAGTGCGGCGATCCTATCTTCGGCTGAGCGAGCCGGCTGACCAGCTTCTTCAGGATCCCGAGCGCGGGGTAGGACCCGAGGGCGCGTTGAGAATTCGACCCGCCTCAGCGGCGCGAGCCGCCGCCCTTCATCCGTGCCAGGTAGCGCGCCGCCGACTCGTTTCCCTCCGGGTCGCGGAGCCCGGCCAGGAGGCCGTCGGCGTCGGACCAGCTGCGCATCGTGCCGACCATCTCCTCGGTGACGGCGTTGGTGTGGCGCTTGGTCGCGAGCAGCGCCAGCTTCGGCTTGCTCGCCAGCATGGCGGCCAGCTCCTCGACCGCCCGGTCGAGCTCGCCGGCGCTCACCACCCGGTTCAGGAACCCGGCCCGGAGCGCCTCCTCGGCATCGAAGGGCCGGCAGGTCATCACCAGCTCCTTGGTCAGCGCCGGGCCGATCTCGCGGACCAGCCGCGGGATGCCTCCCCAGGCGAGCGGGATGCCGAGGTCGATCTCGGGAATCGAGAAGCGCGTGTCCTCCGCCGCGACGCGGAGGTCGCAGGCGCCCGCCAGCACCACGCCGCCGCCGACGCAGTGGCCATGGATCTTCGCGACCGTGACCGCGGCCATGCGCTCGAGGGCGTCCGCGGCCAGCCGCCCGGCGTCGGCGTCTTCACGGGGACTCCGAGGGTGCTCGCCCGCCACGGCCTCCGCAAAGGCGGCCACGTCGGCGCCGGCTGAGAACGCCCGACCCCGGCCCGCAACGACGACCACCTTCAGATCGGGCTGCGCGTCGAACCAGGCGGCGGCCTCGACCAGCTCGCGGAGCGTCCGGGGGCTGAGCGGATTGAGCTTCTCGGGACGGTTGAGGTGGAGCTCTCCCCGCGCCCCGTCGACGGCGACCTCGATCTCCTCGAACCCGGGCGCGCCCATCGTCGGGGATGCTACGGCCATGCCCGCGAACGGACCCGAGCGACTCGCCCAGCTGGTGCGCGCGAGGGGCGTCCGCGACCGGCGCCTGCTCGAGGCGATCGCCTCCGTGCCGCGGGCCGAGTTCGTGCCGCCCGCCCAAGCCGAGCACGCCTACAGCGACCAGCCGATTCCGATCCCGCATGACCAGGTGACCACGCAGCCTTCCCTCGTCGCCGCGATGCTCGAGGCTCTGGCGCTCGAGGGAGAGGAGCGCGTGCTCGAGGTGGGCACCGGCTATGGCTTTCAGACCGCGCTGCTCGCCCGGCTCGCCGGTGAGGTCTTCAGCATCGAGCGCTTCGCCGACCTGGCGGAAACGGCGCAGCGCAATCTCGCCGGTCAGCGGATCCGGAACGTGGAGGTGGCGGTCGGGGACGGGACCGCGGGTCTCCCGGAACGGGCCCCGTTCGACGCGATCGTGGTCTCGGCGGCGTTCACCAGCGTCCCCGAGCCCCTTGCGGCCCAGCTTCGCGACGGCGGGCGGCTGGTCCAGCCCATGGGCCCGGGCGGCCGCGATCAGGTGACGCTGTTCGAGCGACGCGGGGACAGCCTGGAGCCCCGCGCGAAAGTCATCCCGGCCCACTTCGTGAAGCTCTACGGCGACCATGGGTTTCCCGTGAAGGGATGAGCTTCAACCTCGACCGCCTGACCGCGCTGGCCGCCGGCTATCGGCGCCAGACCAGGCGCCCCCCACATGGAAAGTGACGCGTGGACATGAAGCCACGCCCCGACATCTTCATAAGCTCCTTCCAGTCGTCCTTGCTGATCACCGGATGTGCGCAGCGGGGACACCAAGCCTTGCCCCGATCGCGATCGACGGAGCGAGCCAGGGGCGCATCGTCCGGAGAGATGCCGAGGGCCCAGTCGTCCTCCTCTGCCCACGCCATCAGTGATTGCGTCGCCCGGGCCCGGGTGGCCCCCGCGTAGGCGAACACCGCCACCGCCCGGTCGTCATCCAGCGCGAACACGTCGCCCACCGCGCCGGGTAGGTCGACCGACTCCTCGAGCCCCTCCGCCTCGCAACCCCAGGGATAGACCCGGAGCCGGCCCGATGACTGGTAGACGAACCGGAAGGTCGGTGTGACCTCGGGATCACGGTATTCCAGCCTTGGCGCGGCGGGAAGCAGCTCGCTGGGGATTGTCATCCCATAGCGGGCCGACGCCTCGCAGAGCTCGGCGATGGTGAGCACGTCCACTCCCAAGCGGCGGGCGACCCGCTCGACGGCGGCGATCTGCACGGACTCGGCAGGCGCAAGCGCCTTGATGCAGGAATGCTGCGCCCGCATTCCCTTGCGGTAGACGACGATGCGCCCCCAGAGGGCGACGATCCCCCAGACCTTGCCCGGCTCGGGGCTCACGACGCCAGGCGAATGGAGGGCGTAGATCCCGCAGGCGCAATCGGGGTCGGGTGCCTCGTGAGCGGGGGGAGGATCAGTGAAATGGGAGCCTTCCCCGCGTCGGCAAACGGCATGCTTGACCGGCTCCTCCCAGCGCTCATCCCAGCCCAGCGACTTCAGCTCGCCGCCCTTGAGCCACCATGAGCGGAACCCGATCAGCGGCTCCGTGAGGTCCGGTGCTTGGTCAGTCATGCCGCCACCTCGCAAGTGAAACTTCCCTTCAATTCGGCGCCAACAGCGATCGAACCGTCTGCTCAGTGAGCCCGAGATCACGTTCCGCGCAGAGACCTGTCAGCGCAGGCACACTGGCGACTTCGAGCAACTCAGCGACATGGTCGGCGGCCAGGTTGGCAACGAGTCGCCCATAGCTGGAGTCGCGGGTCACGCCGATCAGGGCGAGCGCCACGGGGCGTGCGTACTGGGCCCTTAAACCCTCCCGATGCACCTGCACCTTGCCCCAGACCTCGATGAGACCGACAACCGTCAGCCGACTGCCAGGTCCGGCGGGTTTGACGTACTCGCATTTCCGGACGTTCCATGGGTGGAGCGCATATAGGCCGCAGTCGCATGCGCCGTGCGGCGCCTGTTGTCGGTGACGCGTTGGATGGGTCGCTCGGCATCTCGCCCAACTCGTCCTCCCATGGCGTTGCCAAGGGTCGGAGAGGTAGAGGCCGCACAGTCTCACGGCGCCTCCTTCGTCGACGCCGAGATCCCAGCTCCGCACGCCATGCAGTCTCTCCGCGACCAGAACGGTCGGTCCCATCGGGTCCGACCGATTGAGACTTCGCGGCGGGCCCTTCATCGGCCGGCTCCTGCACAGTTGTGGAGCACATGCGCCTTAGCCGGCGCCTTCCGCGGTGCAGGTGCGGCTCTACGTCGGCGTCGAGGCGGTTGCTCGGGCTCGGATTCCTTTCGCCGAGGAGCCTTGATGGGCTCGACGATGATCGTGCGATACGGCTCAGTGAAAGTCACTGGAAATCACCTCCATCGAATCCGGCGGTAGCACCGTGCCTCGACCCGGAGGTCTTGGCCGGTTGCTGCGGCGTCACAGGGCCGGTTCCCTCAGCCGCTCTTGATGGACGACGCGACGCTAGCGGTCGCGGCCTATTTCTTCAACCCGTCCTTCTGGGCCGCGATCACATCGGCCAGGTAGATGATCGCCAGCGCGATCGCGTTCTGCGGATCGCCCTGCTTCTTGGCCTCGTCGATCGCCTGCTGGCGCGCTCTGGATCCGCGAAGCATCGGTCACCTCCTGAACATGAATTTCGGCTGACCGCCCGGACTGGACTCGCGGACGATCAGCCCCGCCTTCTCGGCATATCTCCGGATCGTCCGCGCCATGGCATCACGGCCGACCGGGTTCCCCGTGTGGAGACTGATCCCGTCGCGCGGCCAGAGATCGCGGCCATGGATCTCCTGCTGCTCGGCGATGAAGTCGACCACGTCCACCCCACGCCCGAAGCGCTCGTCGTCGGAGAGGTCATGGTCGAGCGAGAGCTCGACGACGCGACCGGTCTTCAGCAATTCGATCGCGTCCCATGCCGTCGTCACATGCGTCCATCCTTCGGGAGCGGAGCGATCCACCAGATCGTCATCGAGCCAGACCCGCAAGAGCGCGTTGCTCACTTCCGCTCCACCCGGATCGATGCGAGCAGGCCGAGGAAGGCGACGATGGCCACTGCCGCGATCCAGACGACCCCAATCAGGACGAAAGCGGCAACGATGATCGGGACGATGATGAGCAGGAGCATGAAGATGATCAGCAGGGCGATCATGTGGCTTGAGGCTTACGCATCATTCGTGGCCGGCTCCTTTCCCTCTGATTCTCGGACAGATCACCTCGTCGACCAAGTGGACCTGCGTGTCCTGCTTGGCAATCAGCTCGACCTCGAACTCGAGCAGTGAGCGGACCGGATCGGCCGGCCGACCGGAAAGCCCGCGATGGCAACAAGACTGCGCATCCGCGAATCGCCCGAGGCGCCGCAGCGTGTCCGCCAGCGCGAGTTGCGAACTCGGCCCGCCGGTCGCGAGGGTCTCGCCCCCCTCCTCGGCCCGTTCCCAGAACTCCAAGGCCTTCTCGAGGCAGCGCCGAGCGGTGTCCGGGTATCCAGCTGACTCGAATTCACGGGCTGCGGCGACCGCCGCCCAACCAGCCATAGCGTGCTCACCTCTCGGCTCGGCCGCCTCCACGAGCCAAGCGTCGATCGTCTGCGTCGTTTCCCGAGATGTCGCTCCCATGCCTCCGATGAGTCGCACCCGGACGGCAGAGCTGACGCCCGCTATCTTCACGGCGCTCGGCGCCGGCGCGCCGGGCAGACCAAGGGAAGGAGTCGCCGCGAACTTTCGGGAGCTGAACGACGCCGAGCTGGCGGAGCTGGCCCGGGACTCGGAGGAGAAGCTGATCGCCTACATCGTCGAGGCGCGGCGGGCTGACCGGCTCGAGGCCGCCGTCCAGGGCGCCCAGGTCCTCGCCTTCCGTTACGAGGAGCGAATCCGTGGGTTCGTCTTCAACAGGATTGGAAGCAAGGGCCCCCTCGTGGTCGAGGAGATCTCCGAGCGAACCTTGGCCGACGCGATCATTTCGATGGAGGGGTTCGTCGGATCCACCATCGGCGAATTCCGCGCCTGGGTCTTCACGATCGCGCGCCGACGCATCGCCGACTACGTGCGCACGGGGCGAGTCCAGGAGGAACCGCTGACCGTCGACTTCGGGGAGGGCGAGCAGGAGCGAACGGACGGCAAGGGCCGGCAGAAGCCGAGCCCCCAGCAGGCCATCGATGACGCGAGCATCTTCAACCAGGCTTTCTCGGAACTGAATGACGCCCACAAGCTCGTCATTTGTCTGATCCGCTTCTACGGCCTGCCACACAAGAAAGTCGCCGAGCAGGTCAACCGTCACTTCGGGGATCAACTGAACGACCCCATGACCGAGCAGAATGTCAACCAGATCAACAGCCGCTTTGACAGGAGGCTGGACGAGCTTCTTGTCGAGGCTGATGATCCGCCGCCACTGGATGACGACGATGGCTGACGTCGACCGGCTCCTGCGCGAGTACATAGAGCGATTCGAGTCGGGGGAGTCGGCCGATCCCGGCGACCTGCTGGACCAGGTCGAGGGCACGGAGCGCGCGAAGCTCTCGGTGCTGATCGAGGGCTACCTCGAGCACTCCGCCCCGGCCCAGGATTGGGATCCGGAGGCCTTCGAGGGCTCGGTGGCCGAGCGGGCTGTCGCCAGGGTCACCGAGTCATGGTCCGAGGCAGCCGGGCAGTTCCCGGTGGAGCTGGTCAGGCTCCGAAACGCGAGACGGATCACCCGCGCGGACCTGGTCAGCAGGCTCGCCGACTCCCTCGGCGTCTCGGGCGCCCGCGAGAAGGTCGCCTTCTACTACCACCGCCTGGAGCACGGGCTGCTGCCGGCCGAAGGGGTCTCCGCGAAGGTCTGGGACGCGCTGGCGAAGCTGCTCGACACCAGCGCGGATGCCCTGCGGGAAGCGGGTTCCTCGGTGAGCCCGAACCGCCTAGGCGCGGCGCCATCTCGGCGTTTGCGCGCAAGGCGCCGCCCCCGCCCGAGGAATACGCCGATCAGGCCGCGGACAGCGTCGAGCGGGGATGGCATCCCCGAGAAGCCCCGGGACCAAAGGAGCCCGACGAGGTGGACGTCCTCTTCACCGGCGGCTAAGGTCGCCGCGAGTGGAGGAGATCGAGCAACGAGCTGAATCCGTGCTCGCCGGGGTCCCGGACTGGCTCTGGAACGGCGAGACCCTTCCGGTCCCCGTCGATGACATCGCCGACACCTGCTTCGGCCTGCTGATCCGCGAGGTCGAGGACATGACCTCCGCTCCCGGCGCGCCCGGAGCTCGAGCCCGGCCAGTCGATCTCCGGCCTGCTGCTCGCCGGCCCCGGCGAGATCTGGGTGAACGCCGCAGAGGCCCGCGAGTGGCCGCCGCGCCGCCGCTTCACGATCGGCCACGAGCTCGGCCACTGGGTGATGCACCGCCAGCCCGGGCAGCAGTCGCTCTTCTGCCGGCACGGCTCGGTCGATCCCGAGCAAGAGACCGACCTGCCCGCCGGAGCGCCTCTCGGTCGAGCAGGAGGCGAACGTCTTCGCCGCCGCCCTCACCATGCCGGCCCACCTGATCCGCGAGCACTACGAGCGCCTCAGGCACGAGGACGACTGCCACGCCCGCATGTGCGAGCTCTTCGCCGCGTCAGGAGCCGCAATGGGACGACGACTCCATGCAGTGGTCCCCTCGAGCTGATGTGGCTGATCACGACACAAGGCTTCTACAGCGTGGTCGAGGACAGCGAGGACTCCGGCCGACGGACGGCTAGCTTGTCGCCATGAAGGTCCAACTCTCGATCGAGTACGAGGTCGACGACAAGAGCTCCGAGCTCGAGAAGGTCGTGGCAGAGATCATCCGGGCGGAAGCCGACGCTTTCGCAGAGGCGGTCAAGAAAAGGCTCTCGGACGCCGGTGCCGATGTGAAGGACTTTCGAGCCACGTACGGCTAGCCGCCCTCCTCGGGCGGACATGCCCTAACCCGGCGTGTGGAAGTCCCCGCCGCACTTCGCCCAGACGCCCCGGTCCGCGGACTCGGCTCGGTCCTCGGCGTGCTTGAAGGTCCTCACCTTCTCGAAGGGATGATGGTGGTAGACGTAGACCTTGGCCCAGCCGCGGCGGAGCTGGACCTTGCCGAGGTTCTCGCTGCCGCGGAAGACGTAGTCGAGCAGCCGGCCGTAGCTGTCGACGCGGTCCTGGCTCGGGTCGCTGACCAGGGTCACCCGCCGGCCGTCGGCGAGCCCGTGCATGCTCGCCGAGGCCTGCGGCCCGCCGCACTGGACCGGGGTGTCGGGCCGCACCGTCTCGGGGGTGTCGATCCCGATCAGGCGGACGTCGCGCTGATCCCCGCTTCGGAGGCGGACGCTGAGCGTGTCGCCGTCCACGGCTTCGATCACGTCCGCCTTCACTCGCGTCGCTGGGGGCTGCTGACCCCCGCCGCCACCGCCCGGACCCCGAGGAGGAGCACGGGCACGGCAGCGACTCGCACGCCACCCCGTCGTGGTCGGCATCGAGGTTGTCGAAGTTGTTCGACGGGCTGCCCCCGTTTGAGACGAAGTAGCTCTGCGCCTGCGCCTGGTTCGCGAAGTCCGAGCAGTCCTTGTCGGCGGCCGCCGGCGCGTTGGAGCTGCCCGACCCGGCGATGGCGAAGCCGCCGACCGCGGCCGCCACAACCCCGATCGCCGCGATTCGCCTCATGCGACGGCGACGCTAGCGGCGTGCCCGGCAGAAGTCGAGGCGTGTCAGGAACCGGCCGCCCGCGCGACTCGATATGTGAGGACGAAAGGAGAGAGTTGGACTTCGACGAGATAGAGGACCTGTTCAACGACGACCGGGAGGAATCCGAGACCACGTCTCGCCCTCCGGACTTCCGGGCGACGATCCGCGACGGCCTCGTCACCATCGTCAACTGGGCTCCGTGGCTTCTCAACGGCGGCGGACCGAGCCTCGGCCTGGTGCGCGACCGCGCGAAGGACGGCGTCACCCTCGCCGACCTCTGGCTGAACGGCGACGACACCGCCGAGATCATCGTCGAGTACCTGGCGGTCGCCGACCGCCGGCGGGCCGACCGCCTGCTGACCCGCTGGGCCGAGTCGGTGGGTTACGACCGGCTCTGGCTTCCAGACCGGCTGGTCTCGTTCCCCTCCGGCCGGCCGCTCGGCTCCGCCCGTGTGGTCTGCCCAACCTGTGGCGTCACCTGGGAGGACTCGACCCCGGACTTCTGGAGCAACGTGCGGAAGTCCGGCCGCTTCCCCCCGCTGTGCTCGATCTGCAACAGCGACCTGCCGCAGTGGGACTGGCGTCGCGGGCGCCGGGCGCGACATGGAGTGAAGTGATGAGCCTTCGCAGGCGGCGCCAACACCAGGCTCTGAGCCTCACCCGGACACCGGCCGCAGCCGCTTTGGGCCGTCGGGCTCGAAGCGGCGGATGCCGAGGTCGAAGAGGCGGTTCTTGACCTGGGCGACGGCGAAGTCGAGGGCGATCAGCGGCAGCTCCCACTGCTCGTAGCCCCGCCTGATCGTGCTCCAGGTAGCCGGTCGAGGGAAGGCCGAGATAGTGGTCCTCGTCGCGCATCACGTAGGTGACCGCGACCAGCTCGTCGCCGCCGCTCAGCACCGGAACCTTCTCGCGGCCATAGAGGCTCGGATAGCCCTCGTAGGTATCGAGCCGCTCGAGGTCGCTGTCGCTGATCCGCCAGAGCGCGCCGTGGGTGCGAGCGCCGCGGCGGCGCCGGATGTCGGCGACGCCCTGGAAGGTCAGCTGCCAGCCCTCGAGGGTGGCGCGACCGAGCGGCTCGGAGTCCGGGCAGCGGCGCGCCATCCCCTCGTGGTTGAGGTTGGAGCCATAGGCGAAGTAGAGGCGCGTTTCCATGCCCAATAGGTCGTGCTTCGTGCGCTATTTCCTGACACGAGTGCGCTCGATGTCAGGAATCCGTCGCCCCGGCGACTCCCTCTACATGGATCTCAACGCCGTACTTGATCTCGATGTGGTCGCCGTCGAAGCCGAGGATCAGATCTCGGTGCTCCTGGAGCTGGTCGCGCCCGGCCGCGATTCCGCAGCGCAGCGGCCCCCGAGCACGCTCCAGGTCGTGCTCGACCGGAGCGGCTCGATGGCCGACGGCCGCCTGGAGGCGGCCAAGGACGCGCTCGTGGCGCTGATCGCCCGCCTTGACCCCACCGACAACTTCGGGCTGGTGACCTTCGATGACACCGTCGAGGTCGCGATCCCGGCGGGCCCCCTCGCGGACAAGGACCAGGCCCGCCACGCGATTCGCTCCCTCTGGCCCGGATCGACGACGAACCTCTCGGGCGGCTACCTCCGCGGCGCGCAGGAGGCCCGGCGGGTCGCCGGCGACCGCGGCGCGACCCTGCTGCTGCTCTCGGACGGCCACGCCAACGTCGGCGTCACCGACCACGCCGAGCTCGAGCGGATCGCGACCGCCGCCCAGGGCCGCGGCGCCACCACCTCGACGATCGGCCTCGGCCTCGGCTACGACGAGGCGCTGATGTCGGCGATCGCCCGCGGCGGCGGCGGCAACACGCACTTCGCCGAGGAGGGCGACAGCGCCGGAGCCGCGGTGGCGTCCGAGGTCGAGGACCTGCTCGAGCAGGTGGTCCAGGCCGCGAGCCTCACCGTCCGCCCGACGGGCGACGTCGCCGCCGTCCACCTGTTCAACGATCTGCCGGCCGTGGCGATCGAGGGCGGGTTCATGGTCGAGCTGGGCGACTTCTACGCCGGCGAGGAGCGCAGGCTGCTCCTCTCGATCGACGTGCCGGCGATGCCGGGGCTGGGGCTCGCGCAGGTCTGCGAGCTGGAGCTGGCCTACGTGGACGTCGCCTCGCTGAGCACCGAGACGGTGACGATCCCCGTGCACGTCAACGTCGTGCCCGGCGACCAGGCGGCCGGCCGCGTCCCCAACCCGACGGTGCGCAGCGAGCTCGCCTTCCAGCGGGCCCAGCGCGCCAAGCGGGAGGCGGCCGACGCGATCCGCTCGGGCGACTGCCGCCACCGCGAGCCGCCTCTACGGCGAGGCCGGCCAGGCGCTCGAGGACTTCAAGCCGATGGCCGCCCCGGCGATGGCGTCGGAGATCGCCGAGGAGGCCGACCTGCTGCGCGACCTGGCCGACCGGGCGCTCAACGACGACCCGAGCCGCACCGCCAAGTTCACCGAGATGGACTGGCACTACAAGGAGCGCAAGCGCGGCCGGCGCCGGCCGCCGGAACAGCCATGAGCGCAACCGCCACCGGACAGCTGCCGAAGAAGTTCAGCCCCACCGCGCTCGGGATGTACGAGGAGTGCCCGAAGCAGTTCGAGTTCGCCTACCTCCTGCGCCCGGAGATCGAAGAGGCGCTCTCGCCTCATCTCGTCCTCGGCAACGCCGTCCACGCTGCGTTGGCCTTCGTCTATCGCCTGCCGGTCGAGCAGCGAACCGAGGCCGCCCTTCACCAGGCCTTGCGCCATCACTGGGCGCTGATCCCCGATCGCGACCAGGCCTTCCTGGACAGGGAAGAGGAGCGCTCCTGGGGATCTGCGGGATTCGCCTTGGCGCCGGATCCCTGAGCGACTACGGGCGCCGCAACGACCTGCGCATTCGTCCCCTGCTCGTGGAGGACTGGATCGAGGCCCGCCTGCCCAACGGACGCACGGTTTGCGGCAGAGCGATCGCGTGGACCGCGCCAGGGGCGAGAAGCCCGGGATCGAGGTATCGACTACAAGACCGGCGAGCTGCCGGATTGACGATGACGACGTGGCGAACCTGATCTCGGCCCGGCTCTACGCCCTCGCCGCAACCAGAACCTTCCACGAGCCGGTGGTCAAGGTCCGCTTCGTGCTTCGTCACCGAGGGCGTCGAGCGCACTTGGGAGCCCGGAACGAAGACCTGCGCCGCGATCGAAGACCAGCTGCGTCGAGCTGACCGACGCAGGTCGAGCGACGAGCTCTTCGAGCCGGCTCCGCTGGCAAGGTCCGCTTCGCCTTCGTCACCGAGGGCGTCGAGCGCACTTGGGAGCCGGAGAATGAAGACCTGGCCGTGATCGAAGACCAGCTGGTCGAGCTGACCGAGCAGGTCGTTGCGACGAGATCTTCGAGGCCCGGCCGGAGCGGATGCGCTGCCGTGGTGCAAGTTCGCTGCTCTCTGTCCGGCGATGGACCAGGCTTCGCTGGAGGACTTGAGCGCCGCGCCGACGTCGCGTTCTGATGCCTTTGTCGAGCGGCCCAGGCGTCCGAACCAGTCTCCGCGAAGCGCCAGCTGGCTAGGGACTGAACAGCTTCGCCTCGTGCTCCTCGCCCTTCGGCCGGTCCGGGAACTCCTTGAGGCCGACGCCGTCGACCTCGCCGGTGTCCGGGTGGCGGGCGAAGCAGCGCTCGAGCAGGAGCTTGTGCCAGCGCGAGGCGTCGTTGAGCTGGCCGCGGCGGCCGGCGAGGCAGCTGCCGACCACCAGGTCGGCGACCTGCAGACCGATCGAGAAGTGCGATGGGCCGAGCAGCAGGCTGTCCACGAGGCGGTCGAGCTCCATGAACTCGGTGCCCTCGTCGCGGAGGCGCTCGAAGAAGCGGCGCAGCCGATCGTCCTTGGCGCGCTCGCGGCTGTCGAGCACGATCACCCCGTATGAGTCCTCGCGCGCCAGCATCCGCTCGAAGCGCTCGGCGAGGAAGGTGAGCGCGGTCCGGTAGGTCGCCTCCTCGTCGCGGAAGAGCTGTTCGTGGGTCTTGCCGACCGGCGAGCGGGCGCAGGTAGGCTGACGTAGCAGGAGACCGGCGCACCGGCGATCGCCTCGAAGATCGAATCCGCCAGCGCCGGCGGCACCTCCCCGGTCTGGGTGCCGTGCCACTTGATCTCGCGGTCGTCGGGCCAGCCATGCTCGGCGAGCGCCGCGTCCCAGCGGTCGCGGAGCTCTCTCCACCGGTCCGCCCGCACCGCGATCCCGCCGACCGCGAAGACCTTGGCGTCCGGCTTCCCCGACTCGTCGAGGAAGAGGATGTGCAAGCCGGCTCCTTCCGCTGTCAGGTATCGGCGCGGATCCACGACTCACTCACTGAACCCATGAAAGGAACCCAGTGAGCGAGACCGCGCCTTCCGCGCCAACCCTAACCACGTCCGACTACCTGAGCGAGCCCCTGCGTGTCGGCGAGCCCGACGTCGTCGGCTCACTCGCCGTCTATCCGATCTTCGGCCCCGCGCCCGCTGCAGCCCTACGTCTCCTTCGCCCAGGGCCGCGAGCAGGGCGTCGCGATCAAGGAGCTCGAGTCCGGCGCCTCGGTCAATGACCTTCTGGTCGATGAACCCGACCGACACCCCGGTCCTCCTGTTCGAGGGCGAGGAGGTGCTCGGTGCCCAGCAGAACCGAACCTTCGACGTCACCGCGCTGATCGACGCGCGTTCACAGCACCAGCTCCCCGTGAGCTGCGTCGAGGCCGGGCGCTGGGATTGCGAGCCGGCACGCCGAGGACTTCGCGCCGTCCCCGCAGACGGCGAACACCGACCTGCGCCGGACGAAGGCGATGATGGTGAACGACTCGCTGCAGCCGGCGGACCGGCACGGGCCGACCAGTCCGAGGTCTGGAACGAGATCGAGGCCAAGTCGCGCGACGGCTCGCCGCTCTCTCCGAGACCGGCGCGATGCACGACGTCTACGAGAGCCGCCGCGACCGGCTCAACCAGATCAACGAGGCGGTCAGCCTCCGCGATGGGCAGTCCGGCGCGCTGGTCGCGATCGGCGGCCGCTTCGTCGTGCTCGACTGGGTGAGCCGGCCCGAGGTCTTCGCCTCGCTGCACGCCGCGCTGGTCCAGGGCTACGCGCTCGACGCGATCGAGGCCAGAGAGGCGCCGGCGCCCTCCGTGGAGGAGGCCGAGGGCTTCGTCGCGCTCGTCGACGAGCGCCCGCACCAGCGAGCGCGACGGGGTCGGCCTCGGACGCGAAGTCCGCTTCCACGAGTCGCGCCTCCTCGGAACCGGCCTCGCCGCCGGCGAGGAGCTGGTCCAGCTGACCGTCCACTGCGAGGATCCATCTGATCCGGGCGACTCGAGCAGTGGCCGGATCCGGCGTCCGTCGCGAAGGCGCCTACGGTGACGGGAGACCTGCCCTCGTTTCAAGCCAGGATCTACGCCCCTGGAGCCACTGACCGGCCCGCTCGAGTTCGACGAGTTCGTCAAGCTCGCAACCCACCACGCGCGCGAGGGCTTCTCGCAGGTCACTGAGCCTGAGGGCGACCTCGCGCCCTTCCTCCTGATGGCGGAAAAGCAGGGGCTTGGAATCGTGCAGTGGGACGGGCTGGAGCCCGATCTGTTGGAGTCGCACCTCCCGCTCGTCATCGGGAGCACCCTCGCCCCATACGACGTTTCGATGGCTGGCCTGTTGCTGACCGTCTTTCTCACAGGCAGGGATTCCGAGCGGGAGCCCGACGCGCCAAGAGGCTCTGCTCCTAGGGATTCTGCAGCTCGACGGCGAGACAGAGCGGGAGGCGACGTACGCCGCCGCGATCCAGCGAACGGCGGACAGTCCTCCCCACCTCTCGGAGTTTCAGCTGATCGACCACAAGCTCGCCCCCGCGCTCGCTGACGCGCTCTACCAGGGTCTGACGGCGGAGCTCGACACCACCGCGGCAGAGCCATCGAATAGCCCGCAACCCGATCCGTAGGAAACCCCATTGGCAGACGCACGGACTCAGCGGCTATTGATGCACCGGTGACGGGAGGAACGGAGACGGGCGCTCCACGTTCGGCTGGTCTCCGGCTGATCACGGGTGCACCGCCCGCGCTCGAGGAGGCGCTCGCGGCGGAGATCAAGGACTGCGCAACAGGACGATCCGCTCGCGCCGGTTGGCGTCCTCCTCGGCGGAACCCTTCAGCGCCCGTATCTCCAGCGCCGACTCGCGGAGCTCAACGGCGGCATCGTCAACGTCCGCTTCGTGATGCCGAGCGAGCTCGCGCTGGCCTTGGGAGAGCAGACGTTGGTGCGGGCCGGCAAGCGGCCGCTTCCGCCCCTCGCCGATCGAATCCTCCTCCGCCAGATCGCCGGCGAGCACGATGGCTACTTCGAGCCGGTGCGGGAGACGCCCGGGCTTTCAGACGCCCTGCATCGACTGGTGCGGGAGCTGCGAGGCGCTGGCTACGACGCCAAGACGTTCGCCCGCGCCATCAAGGGCACCTGCGACGCCTCGAAGAAGGAGAAGAGCCTCGCGGAGATCTTCGCCGAGTTCTTGCAGCGAAGGGAGAACTTCTACGGCCCCGACGACGCCTGCTCGCGGCGAGCGTTGAGCAGCACGCCCTGGGACTCGCTCATCGTCTACGGGCCCCGCCAGCTCTCCCCGCGCCCTCCGAGGAGTCGTCGAGGAGCTCGCGAAGCGCATCCCGGTCTCCATCTACGTCGCGACCACCGAAAGCGACGCGGACGAGGCGAACGCCGAGCTCCGCGCGTGGGCGAGCGGCTCGGGCGCGAGCCAAGCAGGAGCTTCCGGTCGCCGAGAACCGACAGCACCCTTCACGCCGCGCATCGAAGGCTGTTCCTCGAGCCAACCGAGCCGGTCGAGGCGGACGGGAGCATCAGGTTGCTCTCCGCTCC
Source organism: uncultured Solirubrobacterales bacterium (assembly GCA_963833375.1). Lineage (GTDB taxonomy): Bacteria > Actinomycetota > Thermoleophilia > Solirubrobacterales > 70-9 > DASUPK01. Next base: position 5,292 of record CAWHXR010000007.1, on the reverse strand, counting down.
CGACCCGAGCCGCGAGGTCCGCGAGGTCGCCCGCACCTGCCTCGCCTGGGCGCGCGAGGGAATCAAGTTCCACGAGATGGCGATCGCGTATCGCAATCCAGATCCGTATCGCTCCCTGATCGAGTCGGCCTTCCGCGAGGCGAAGATCCCCGTCTACCTCCACGAGGGAAGCCCCATGGCCGAGCGCCCGCTCGGCCGCCGGGTGCTCTCGCTGCTCGATCTGATGGATTCGGATCTGGAGCGCCGCGCGAGTCATGGACTTCGTCACCGACGGGCGGCTTCCGGACGAGACCAAGGAGCGCTACGAGAACGCGGTGGCCACCCGCTGGGACCGCGCCTCTCGCGAGGCCGGAGTCGTCAAGGGCCTCGACCAGTGGAAGCGGCGACTCGACACCTACAAGAGCGAGCTCGAGGAGAGCGACCAGGAATGGCAGCGGGCGCGAGCCACCGAGGTCGGATCGCTCCTCCAGTTCGTCGAGGACCTCGGCGAGGCCCTCGCCGACCATCCCGACCGAGCGCCATGGTCCGAGCACCTCGCGGCGCTCGCCCGCTTGCTGCGCACCTACATCGACGATCCCAAGCCCGATCCTTGACGCCCTTGACGGGCTCGGACGCTTCGACGCACTCGGGTCCGAGGTGGGACACGAGCAGTTCATCGCCACCGTTCGCGCGGCGATCGAGAACCTCCGCAGCGACGAGGCCCTGGGCCAGCGCCCGGGCGCCTTCGCTCGCCGCGGCGTCAACGTCCTCGACGTCAACTCGCTCCAGCACCTTCGCTTCCGGGCGGTCGCGATCGTCGGCCTGGCCGAGCGCTCGTTCCCCTCCGCCCCGCGCCCCGATCCGATCCTGCTTGACGACGAGCGAGAGAGGCTGAACGAGCACGGTCCCGGCGCCGATCCCGCTCCGTGTCAGAGGCGCCGATCCCGAGCCGCTGCAGTTCTCCCTCGCCGTCGGCGCCGCGACGGACCGCCTCCTGGCGAGCTTCCCGCGAAAGAGCGCCGGAGAGAACCGGCCGCAGCTTCCGTCGTCGTTCTTCCGCGCCCTGGCCGAAGCCGTGGTCGGCCACCGGGTTGAAGCGGAGAAGATCGACCAGCTTCCGGCCGACCTCTACGAGCGTGCGGCAGCGGTCAGGATCGGCGCCGGCGAGCTCACTCTCGCCCTGAGCGAGGCGGAGTACGACCGCACCCTGATCCAGCTCGATCGCGACCTCGGCCGAGCCGTCCTGCTCTCCGACGCTCCGGAGATGAAGTCGGCCTTCGAGGCGCGCAAGGCCCGGCTCTGGGGAACCAAGCTGACTCCTTACGACGGCGCGCTGAGCCCCGACGCGCTCGAGGCGCTCATGAAGATCTTCGACGTGAACTCGCGCGGCCTCAGCGTCTCCCGCATCCACAAGTACGCGGACTGTCCCCAGCGCTTCTTCCTCGACAGCGTGCTCGGAGCCAAGCCGATCGAGGAGCCCGAGGAGACGATCTCCATCTCCGCCGATGGATCGCGGCTCGCTGATCCACAGGATCCTCGAGCGGTTCCTGCGCGAGGACCCCAAGAAGGGCGAGGAGAAGCTCTACGGCAAGGGCGAGGAGAAGAGGCTCCTCAAGATCGCGGCTGAGCAGTTCAAGAAGGCCGAGGATCGCGGCCAGACCGGCTACGCCCTCACCTGGCGCTACGACCAGGGTGAGATCGAGGAGGACCTGCGCCGGTGGCTCGCGCAGGAGCGCGAGGACTCCGCCTTCCGCGAGCACCCGGAGGGGAGCTACGAAGTCGGCTTCGGCGAATGGCACTACGGCAATCCCGACAACGACCTCTCGCTGGACAAGCCGCTCGAGATCAAGATCGGCAGCGTCAAGTTGAAGCTCTCCGGGGTGATCGACCGCCTCAACTGGGACGCGGACAGACAAGCGCTACCGGGTGATCGACTACAAGACCGGCAGCTCATCCCGGAAGCCGAAGGACGGCGCGATCGAGGGTGGCCGGGCGGTGCAGCTCCCGCTCTACCTATACGCCGGCTCCGCGCTGCTCAAGATCGACCCGAAGAAGGGCAGCGCCGAGCTTCACTACTCGACTCGCCGCGGCCAGTTCAAGCGGGCGTACTTCACCGGTGAGGATCTGGCCGAGCGTCAAGGAGACCTCGAGGCTGGCGCTCGGGACCATGATCGATGGCATGCGCTCCGGCACCTTCCAGATGGCGCCGGTCAAGCCGCGCGACTGCCAGTTCTGCGACTTCGACCGTCTCTGCCCGGCCGGCCGACACCGCCAGATCGAGCGAAAGGCCCGCGACAAGCGGGCCAAGCCGCTGGCCGCGATCAGGGAGATCGAGTGATGGCGCCGGCCAGCGCGACACCCGTCGACCAGAAGGTCAGAGACGAGATCAAGGACAAGCTCGGCGTGAACATGTGCGTCGAGGCGGGCGCCGGGACGGGCAAGACGACCTCTCTCGTCGATCGGATCGTCGAGCTGCTGGCCACCTCGACGACCGATGCCGACCACATCGGCGTCATCACCTTCACCGAGAAGGCCGCCGCGGAGCTCTCATCGCGAGTCCGGGAGCGCCTCGAGCGAGCCATCGCCGACGAGAAGAACCCCGCTCGCCGCGAGCAGCTCACCGACGCCGTTCGCGCGCTCTACCGATCAAGGATCGAGACGATCCACGCCTTCGCCGCCAATGTCCTGCGCGAGCGGCCGGTCGAGGCCGGGCTCGATCCCGAGTACACGATCCTCAGCTGGCCTCGAAGGAGATCTGCTCTTCGACGAGCGCTACACCGCCTGGCTCGACGAGCTCATGTCCGAGGGGAGGCCCGAGGTCGAGCGCGCCCTCAACCTCGGCATGACGCTCGATGACTTCAGAGCCGCGGCCGAGACCCTCCAACGGTTCCGGTACCTGCTCCCTCTCAAGCCCTTCGAGCAAGGTCGCGGCGGATTCACAGGACCTCGCGGACTGGCTCGAATCAAATGTGCCCGAGCTCGAGCAGATCCGGGATCAGTGCCTGGACCCCGAGGACAAGGGCCTGCCCGGCATCGAGGAGCTGGTCGAGCTGCGGGAGAGCTTCCGGATCGAGGGCACGACCGAAGCCGCCCGCGATCGACTCGCCACTCGCTGGCTCCCGCGGCCCGCCCGAAGCGCAGGCAGGCAGTCATCCTGGGAGGACGCCGAGAGCTGCAGGCGGATGAAGGAGCTGATCGGCGAGTACCGAGACCTGGTCGAAGCGCTCCCGGCGGCGCTCCGGTCGAACGCCTTGCTCGGCGTCCTGCCCCACATCGAGGAGTTCGTCAGCGGCTACGAGGACCACCGCCGCTCCGAGGGAGTCGCCGACTTCGACGACATCCTGATCTGGGCCCGCAACGTCCTCCGGGACAACCTGGATGTGCGGCACTACTTCCAGAGCCGCTTTCAAGCGCTCCTGATCGACGAGTTCCAGGACACCGATCCAATCCAGGTGGAGATCGCCACCTACCTGACCGCCGAGGAGCAGGACAAGACAGGACTGGCGGAAGCTGGTCCCCAGCGAGGGCAAGCTCTTCGTCGTCGGCGATCCCAAGCAGTCGATCTACCGCTTCCGGCGAGCCGACATCGGCATCTACGACCAGGTCAAGCGCTACCTGCTCGCCGACGGGCTCCGCGAGATCGTCCAGAACTTCCGCTCCTCCAAGCCGCTGATCGAGTGGATCAATCGAACCTTCGACTCGCTCTTCGTGGAGGCGGAGGGGCTCCAGCCGGCGAACGTGGAGCTCAAAGCCTCACATCGCGGCGTAAAGATGGACCGTCCCCCGGTCGTCGTGGTTCGCGGCCATGACAAGGAGCTCGACGCCGACGGCGTGCGTCAGAAGGAAGCCGAGGCCGTTGCCGCCCTGCTTCGCGAGGCGACGGCGGGCGATGCGAAGGAGCGATGGCCGGTGAGGGACCCTGCCACCGGGGAAGTCCGCGAGGCGACTCCCGGGGATGTCGCGATTCTCTTGCCGACCCGCGCAGGCCTCGACGCCTACGAGCACTCGCTCGCCCGCGCAGGCCTCCCCTTCCGCCACGAGGGCAGTCGGGACTACTTCGAGCGCGATGAGGTCCGGGATTTCGTCTTTCTCCTTCAAGCCATCGATGATCCGCTCGACCGTCTGGCGCTGATCGGCGCGCTTCGCTCGTCCGCTTTCGGCTGCTCGGACGACGACATCGTGATCCACAAGGGCTCGGGTGGCAGCTGGGACTACCGCTCCGAGACCGAGAGCGACAGCGAGCGGGTCACCGAGGCGATGGGACGGCTCCGCGAGCTCCACTGGCGCCGCACCAAGCTCAGCCTCCCCGAGCTGGTGCAGGAGGTGCTTGACCGCAGCCGCATGGTCGAGTTCGCGCTCACCCTGCCGGACGGCCCGCAGGCAGCCGCGAACCTGCTCGGCATCGTCGACCAGGCCCGCTCCTTCACCGCGGCTGGCGGCGGGGGCCCGCGGGCATTCACCCGCTGGCTCGCACAGAACGCCGAGCGGCAGGCCGAGGAGGTGGACACCGACATCGCGGAGGAGGGCGACGACGTGATCCGACTGCTGACCATGCACGGCTCGAAGGGCCTCGAGTTCCCGATCGTCGTGCTGGCGAATCTCGCGACCGGAGATCGAAACCAGGTCGAGCCCGTGCCCGAGGAGGAGGACTCGCGACTTCACTTTCGCGTCGGGGTCGGGACGCGCGGCGGCTACTACGCGACGCCCGACTACGACGCGGTCTGGGAGCACGAGAAGGAGGCTCAGATCGCCGAGCAGACTCGCCTCCTCTACGTCGCCGCCACCCGCGCGCGGGACCACCTCGTGATCCCGGACATCCAGGGCAAGGGCAAGCCCGGGTTCCTACTCGAGTCGCTCCAGCCTCAGCTGCCCTCGGATGAAGGCCACAGGATCGTCGCCGACGACGTGTGGCTGCTGGACGCGGACGAGCTGGAGCTGGAAGCGGCGGAGTCCGTGAAGAGCCGCAAGGTGCCGAGTTCGGAGGTGAAGACCGCCCAGAAGCAGCGCGGAGCATGGCTGGAGGAACACACGGACCTCCTCAGTAACGCCCGAGAGGAGCTCGAGCTGACGATCGCCTCGAGCGTCGAACGCAGCGTCCGCCCCCTCGCCGCCGAGGCATCCAACTCCGCCGGCGCCCTGCTGGTCTCCGAAGGGCCGCCCCTCGAGGTCGGCGACGCCCTTCATCTCGTCATGGAGCAGGTCTCGCTGCCCGACGCCGAGGACCTGGACGAGGTCGCTACCGCCGTCTGCATCGAGGCCGGCATCCCGGACCACACCGACGAGGTGATCGAGCTAGCCCGCCGCTGCCTCGAC
>CAWHXR010000006.1:0-24917 GCA_963833375.1 uncultured Solirubrobacterales bacterium | reverse complement strand
CACCCGATTCTAGTTTTCGGAGTCGTGGGCACTGCGGATGCGGCACCGGGAGAAGGAGACTCCAATTCCACGGCGGATGGGCCGAGCAGCGGGGCACCCAGGACTCGAACCTGGAATCGCCGGTTTTGGAGACCGGTGCCTTAGCCAATTTGGCCAGTGCCCCTGGCCGGCGAATCGTAGCCCGCGGGGGCTCGGCCGCTAGGGCTTGGGAGCCGGCTGCTTCGCTCCCCCGCCCGGCTTCTTCTTCCGCTTCGGCCTGAGCGCCTTCTTCTTCAGGGGGCGCGGGTCGGGGCCGAGCTCGACGCGGCACGGCGCGCCGGCGCAACTCGAGAGGGGGATGAGGTGCTCGTAGAGCCACCTGCGCACATAGCGATAGCGCGGGTCGGCGGCAAGCGAGTGGAGCTGCGCCGGGTCCCGCTTCATGTCATAGAGCTCTATCTGCCCGTTGGCGTAGACGGTGTACTCGTAGCGGTCGGTTCGAATGGAGCGGTAGGCGGGGGCCTTATCGGTGTTCGCCGCCGACTTGATCGCATCGGTCTCCTGCTCGAGGTTCTTCACGCCGCGCTTGCCGGCGACGCTCACCCTCGCCTCACGCGTGCGGGCCGCGCTCGACTGGGCCGACTCGGCGCCGGTCCCGCCCGGCCCGGTGTCGCCCTCGAGCAGCACCGGCCGTGTCGAGCGAAGCGCCGGGTTCTGGGCGTAGGGCAGCAGGGAGCGACCGTCCAGCGAATCGTCCTGAGCGCCGGAGGCGATCTGGAGGATCGTCTGCGGGATGTCGCCGTTCCAGACGAGCTCGTTGCTGACTCCGCCGGCCGGAATCCCGGGGCCACGGATCAGCAGGGGCACCCGCGAGGCCGGGTCGTAGGGCAGGTACTTCCCGCTGGCGATCCGGTGCTCGCCCCGGAAGAAGCCGTTGTCCGAGGAGAAGATGATGTAGGTGTCGTCGAGGATGCCCTTGTTCTTCAGGGTCTGGACCAGCTTCCCCACGGCCTCGTCGACTGAGACCAGCTGCTCCTCCTGCCGGCGCCGCTCATTGTCGATCACCTTGATTCGCTTCTTGCTGAGCGGGTTCCTGGCCTCGCGCCGAAGCCACTTCGGCTTGTCGCGGATGTCCTTCTCATTGAAGGCCGGGAGCTTGGGGAGGGCCGCTCCCGCGAACCGGTAGAGGTCGCGCGGCGCCGGGTCGAAGGGTCCGTGCGGCGAGTTGAACCAGAGGTTCAGCCAGAATGGCTGCCTCGAGACGCTGCTGTCGCTGACGAAGTTGACCGCCCGGTCCGTGAAGATGTCGGTCTGGTAGTCGCTCTGCTGGTCGCCGTAGAAGGTGATGTGGGGCGTCGAGGAAGGCCCGGTCTTCTCGATCAGCTGGTAGTCGAAGTAGAGGGCGTCCTCGGAGACCTTGCCGTACCACTCGTCCCAGCCGACTGGAACCGGCAGCGTCCCGTCCTTGGGAATCGGCAGGGTCGGGGCGTTGGTCGGGTAACCGTTCATGTATTTGCCGATGTGGACGTTGTAGTAGCCGTCGTCGTGGAGGTGCACCGGCAGCGCGCTCGACTCGTGGGGGATGAACTTGGTCCAGCTGCCGTTCGGCGGGAAGTTGCCGTGCACCCCGTGGTTGTGCATGTACTCCCCGCTCATCAGCGTCGCCCGCGATGGGCAGCAGAGCGGAAACGACACGTAGGCCTCGTTGAAGGTGGTGCCCTGCGCAGCGATCAGCGACTGCACGTTCGGCATCGCCGAGAGCTCGCTGGTGGTCATGTCATCGGTGAGGATGAAGACGACGTTCTTCTGGCCCGAGGCGCCACGTGCGTCGCGGGCCGCGAGCGCGCCGGCGAGGGTCGCGAGCAGCATCGCCACCGCGGCGAGGGTTGCCCACGCGCGGGCGTGCGTCAGTCTTTGCCTGGAGAGCAGCTGCATGCGTCGTGCAGTCGGAGATTGCGGCGCGCGACCTTGCCCCTAGAACCGTCCCGCGAGGCGTGAGTTTCGCAAACCGAGCGGCGAGGCCGATTGCGCCTGCGACCCGAACCTATAATCGGCACCCGCGCGGGCGAGGTGTCAACGGTTGCACGCGAGCCTTCCAAGCTCGAGGAGCGGGTTCAAGTCCCGTCGCCCGCTTGGGCGTAGGATGAGTCCACATAGGCGGCCGCGGAGTTGCCGCCGTTTGATCTCGGGGCGTGGCGCAGTCTGGTAGCGCATTCGGCTGGGGGCCGAAAGGTCGCTGGTTCAAATCCAGTCGCCCCGATTTAAATCCGTGCCAACGCGGGGGTCTTCTTTTGCCGCGCAGGGTCCAATTTCCGCGCGGGGTCCAATTCGTTCAGATCTGCCGTTGCTTCAGGCTCGGGAACCAGGCACGAGGTCGAGGCCTTGCGCGAACGAGCGACCATTGGCTGGTCCCACCCCGGGGCTCCGCAAACCCGGCCCTTCGGCTCAGGACGCGCCGCGCAGCTGCTCGGCAACCACGAGCGCGGCCAGCAGCACGGTGAGCACTCCCGACGTGACCAGCCCATCGGCGCCGGCGGCGAGCGGCACGGCGGCAAGGAGCGCGATGACCACCACGGCTCGCGGTGCGCTCTGCGCCTGGCCGATCCTGGCGGCGCAGGCCATCAGACCAGCGAGGAAGAGGGCTGGGGCCCCGAGCGCGACCAGCGCTCCCGAGTCATGCAGGGCGTCCGTCGGGTGCGCGATTACGAGCTCGTCGCCGACCGCGACGAGGACAATTCCAGCCACGATTGGGAGGTGTAGGTAGGTGTAGATGTCGCGCCCGATCTGTCCCCGCGCCTCGGCGGTGGCCGCGCGGATCGCCTCCAAAACCCTGCCGGCGACCTGGCCGAAGTACAGCCACCACAGCGCCGTCGAGGAGAGGAAGGCGAGCAGCAGCGCTGCGACGACCTCGAGGCTCAACCCCGTACGCGAGGCAGTGGCCCCTGCCAGAACGATGCTCTCTCCGAGCGCGATGATCACGAACAGCTGGAAGCGCTCGCCGAAATGGGCTCCCTCGATCTGCCACTGGCTCATGGCGGTACCGCCTACGCCCGGGAGCCAATACGTCACCAGCGGCGCCGCGAGGTCAAGTCCGAGGGCACCCAGCCACAGAACCCAGCGCAACGCCTCGGTGTCGACGATGCCACCTGCGACCCACAGCGGCGCCGAGAGCACGCTCCAGGCCAGGATCTGGCGGAAGTTCTGGTTGAACAGGCCGCGCGGCGTGACCAGGACAACGAACGCATTGCGCCCGATCTGCAGACCCGAGTAGGCGCACGCGAACAGCAGCGCGTGCTCGCCGAACCCCTCCGGGATCGCGACCGCCATCAGCAGGCTTGCGACCATCACGAACACCAGCACGAGCCGGACCGGCGCCGTGTCCGGGTCGAACCAGTTGGTCATCCACGTCGTGTAGTTCCACGCCCAGTACACGGCGACGAGCATGAACGCCGTCTCGGCCGCGCCTGACCAGCTGATGTCGGCGAGCAGATGGCGCGACAGCTGAGTGACAGCGAAGACGTAGACGAGGTCGAAGAAAAGCTCGAAGGACGTCGCACGCTGCTCGCCGTCCCCACGAGCGCGGATGATCGGCAGCTCTGGGATGATCGAGCTCGTAGCGGCCGCCACGCCGCGAGCATAGGCGAGCGGTCGTGGATAGCACGCGGGTTGCGTTCAGCCTCCCGGTCGTCCTCCATTCGCCTTCCGATAGGGTTGCTCTGACTTTCCACAGCGACCGAGGGGAGCTGGTATGGCGTCGCTCTCCGAGCGGGAGCAGGGGCAGATCGAGGCGGCCAACAAGTCCGGGAGCACGCCCGTGGTCTTCATCCACGGCCTCTGGGTCCTGCCGAGCAGCTGGGACAACTGGGCTGAGTTCTTCAAGAAGGCCGGCTATGCACCGCTGACGCCGGACTGGCCCGACGACCCCGAGACCGTCGAGGAAGCGCGGGCGAACCCCGACGTCCTGGCCGGAAAGACACTCGGGCAGGTCGCCGACCACACGACCGAAATGATCGAGGCGCTCCAGAAGAAGCCCGCGCTGTTGGGGCACTCCACCGGCGGCCTGCTGGCCGAGATGCTCGCCGGCCGTGGCCTGTCTGCTGCCACGGTCGCGATCGACCCCGGCATCTTTCGCGGTGTCCTGCCCCTGCCCTACTCCACGCTCAGGGTCTCGGCGCCGATCCTGATCAATCCGCTCAATCGCGGCCGCGCGATAACCCTCAGCTTCGACCAGTTCAGATACGGCTGGACGAACGCGATCGAGTCAGATGACGAGGCGAAGCGGCTCTACGACGAGTATCACGTGGCCGCTCCGGGGGTTGCCCTGATGCAGATGGCGAACGCCAACCTGAACCCGTGGACCGAGGCGAAGGTGGACACGAAGAGTCCCGACCGCGGCCCGCTCCTGATCATCGACGGCGAGAAGGACCACACGGTCCCATGGGCGATCGCGAATGCGGCCTACAAGAGACAGAAGCGCAATCCGGGTGTCACCGAGATCAAGAAGATGCCGAACCGGGGGCACTCGCTGACGATCGACGGCGGCTGGCGCGAGGTCGCCCAGACGGCCCTCGACTTCGTCAAGCGGTTCGCCTAGCCAGGGCGGTGACTTAGTAGCCGTCGGCCTGAGGCGCTCGATCAGAGACCTGCTCAGAAAGCGTTCGAGGCCGACTTCCACTCCTCGAGGCGCTGCGCGATGAGCTCGGCCCGCTCCTCCTCGCTCCCGCCCTCAAGCACCTGAAGGTCTGAGGGGTCGGCTCGAAGGTAGACGCCGGCGGTTCGGGCATTCAGCTCGGGCTCGCGATCCGACCGTGTCGTCCAGTACCCGGTGGCGCGGTCGGTGCTCTCCACGCTGATCTCGCCGGTTCCTTCGAGCTGCGGGGCATTCGGGTCCCGAGGGCGCTCCCCCTTCCAGAAGTAGAGGAGGCCAGCCGGATCCCTGCGCTCCTTCGCAGCCTCGCTCCAGTAGCGGGACGACAGGGTGCCGTCCTCCTGCCAGCCCCGGCCGGTCACGCTCAGGGCACCGTCACGGTCCCGCGAGATGCTAAGGAGGCCCACCGCAGACGGTTCGAACTCGTTACGCGCGGTCAGCGAGAGCTGCCACCACAGTCCCTCGACCGGCCCGCGGCGACCCTCGGTCTCGATCGCCTTGCGGAGCTTCTGGTTTATCGATTGAACCCCGGCCTGGCTGGTGGCCGGGTCGTAGCGGACGGATGTCAGCCCGAGCAGGTCGCTCGGCAGTTTCGAACCGTCCGCGTGGAGGATGAACGTGCGCCGGATGCCGAGCGCGCCGCCGAACAGCCCCGCCTCGAACACCACGTTGTCGCGTGGCGACGCCTGGCCGGACTCGGCCGCATCCGTCGTCGTCCAGTCGTCCTGGGCGAAGACGAACGCGGCGAAATCGACCTCTTGGGAGAGCTCGACGAGCCGGTCGAGGGTGGACCGCCCAGGGTTGAACGTGGTCGTCCACGGCTCGACGTCGGCGACCTCCTCGAGCCCGCGCGTGATCGCCTGGAGCAGTTTGGCCTGCTTGCCCGACGACCCGAGGAAGATGCGGGGCTTGTTCATGCGCGATTCATGATGACGGCCTTTTGCCCCTCCCCGCCGGTGTCAATCGTCCGGATTTCGTCCGCGGTCATCGACGGATTATCCTGCAGAGTGGCGCTCACAATGGAGAGGCGAGGAGGCACGATGGCGAAGAGCATTCGCGACGCGATGACCGAGGATCCCCGCTCGATCGGCGCATCGGAGTCGGTGGTCGATGCCGCGCGACTGATGCGAGAGGAGGACATCGGCTCGCTTCCGATAACCGACGACGAGCAGCTTCTCGGGATGATCACCGACCGAGACATCACCACGAGAGTGGTCTCCGAGGCGGCGGACCCTAAGACGACGTCCGTCGGGGACGTCTGCTCTCGGGACGTCATCAGCGTTGAGGCCGACAAAGACCACGAAGAGGCGCTCGCACTCATGGCCCGCCACCAAGTTCGGCGACTGCCCGTGGTCGAGAACGGCAGGCTCGTCGGCATCGTTGCCCAGGCCGACATCGCCCGCACGGAGAACGAGAAAAGGACCGGTGAGCTCGTCGAGGCGATATCTGAACCGTCAGAGGGAGCGCGCAGCTAGCCTCGGGCATTTGCCGCTCACGTCGCTCCGACGCGCGTATCGTGGGTAATGCCATCGGTTGCGGATGCTCTTCGGCCCCGCGGTGACGATCTCCTACCTCCCGAGTTGCTCAGTCGGACTCGACCCCGAGCGCTACAACCTCGCCAACCTCTTCTACGAGGCCGTCGGTGACGAGCCGGAGGGCAAGGTGGTGGTGCTCGCCAGCAACGGCTACCCCGACGCCTCGATGGGGGGCGGACCAAGCTCTCCCGCCTACAGCAGCACGGATGCGCGGGGGTGCTTACGGACACTCGCCTCCGGGACTTCGACGAGCTCGCCTCCTATGACTTCGCGGCCTACTGCTCGGGCGAGGCGACCAAGTGGGGCGGAGGGGACGTGACGCCATTCCAGGCGGACGTTCCCGTCGTCGTCTCGGGGGTGGGGGTGGTCCCGGGTTTCTACGTGTTTGCCGACAGCTCCGGGGCGGTGGTGATTCCGGATCAGCAGGTCGAGGAGGTCGTGGCGGGCGCCCGCGCGGTGGAGGCGGAGGACGCCGGATCCCGAAAGGAGATCGGACGCGAGAGATTGCCCAGGGCCAAGTAACACTCTCTGACCGGGACGGGGTCCAACTCGGGGTCCAATTTGAACGAAAGTCAGCTGAACTCAGCTGACCTTTCCGTGCCTGTACAGGCTTGAGGTAACCGAGGCGCATCGCGATCCGTCAGGCTGGGGGCCGAAAGGTCGCTGGTTCAAATCCAGTCGCCCCGACTTTCCCTGGTGATCGAGGCGTTTTGCGGATCGGGAGCCACTCAGTGCGACCGCATGCCGTCTCGGATGGGCTGGTTCTCCAGGCACAAGACCCGAGCCGAATGCGAGCGAGGGCCCCATCTGAGGTTCCCATCTGGCCGAACCCCTACGGCACGTATTCGAGGAACCGGCCGAGGTCGCGGAAACCAACCGCCGCGTAGACCCGCTCGGCCATCGGGGTGGACTGCAGGCTTGCGGTCGAGCAGCCTCGGGCGATGGCATCGTGGAGGTGACGTGCCGTGAGCGCGGTCCCGAACCCTCGTCGCCGCGCCACCTCGAGCGTGGACATGTTGTAGACGCCGCAGTCGCTGTCGTGGTCGAACGCCAAAGCGGTCGCGACGTTCTCGCCGTCGAGCCGCGCCGCGAGGAGGTGAAACGCGCTCGGGTCGGTGCCGCTGAGCAGACCGGCGGGCGCGCCAGCGATCCGCAGGTACTCCAGGTACTCGGGCCAGCCCAGCGGCCCGAGCTGGACATCGGGGAGCGCAATCGAGATGTTCTCGAGCGACATGCCCATTGCTCGGGTGGACTCTTCGATGGTGTATCCGCGGCTGCGCAGCTCGGCGCGCATCCCCTGATCGGTCTCGTTGACCCACGCGGCGTAGCGGTCGACGCCCGCCGACTTGTACGCCGCCTCCATCGCGTCAACGGCCGCCGCGCGCTCCGTCGGGCCAAGATCGCGGTCGAGCAGTGCGTTGTTGTAGACAGCGCGCTCGGGGTAGCCCGGGAACACCGCTGCCGAGACGCCATTCAGCCGCACCAGGGCGGCGCCGGCGGAACCGTGGGCGTATTCCTCCCATGAGGCCAGGAGGGTGGCGGCTCCGCGGGTGTACAGGTCGTTGTCTGTGGTGAGGGTCACGAGTCCGCGGGGAATTCGAGGCCGATTGGGTCGATGAACAAACGACTAGCCCTCCCAACGTTCGGGCACGAGGACGACCCGGAAGCCGTCCGGGTCCTGGAACGTCACCCCGTGCTCGGCCCAGTAACGGTTGGCAGGAGCGACCGGATCAACGCCGAGCCGCGCCGAGACCGCCTGCACTGCCTCATCGTCGCCGAGGTAGAGCACCAGCAGCGATTCCGGATGCGGCGTCGGAGGGCCCTGTCCGCCGCCCGCGGTCAGCTCGAGGTGCGCGCCGGTCCCCGGTACCGCGAGAAACACGCCGTCGTAGCCGTCGTGATCGCGGAAGCCGCCGACCTCGGTCAGCCCGATGCCGTCTCGGTAGAACGCGACGACTTCGTCCAGGCGCTCAGTATGCCGGGCGACACGCAGCTGCATCAGTTAGTCCTGCCCCGCGGCCTGGACGCGCCCATATCGGGGACGGTGAGTCGGTCCACGAAGGTGTGCAGGGCGCCGGCGAACGGCAGCCTTTTACGATCGCGTTCTCGCGGATCGCGCATCCTAGTAGTGGCTGAGGTGCTCTGAGTCCGGCCAAATGCCGTCGCCGGGCATATCGAGTCGATCGGTCAGGGGCTGGCGCCATTCGGGGGTCACGGTGGGCTCGCCCCAGTAGTCGGTGACGCGCACGGCCTGCCCGTCCTCCAACTCGCCGATGGTCACGTTCCGGTAGAGGCGGCCGTCACCGTAGTTGCCGGTCCATTCGACCACGACGACATCACCGAGTTGCAAACGCCTGCCGACTTCCAGCGTGAGCTCGGGGAAGTTTCCTTCGACATCGGCGACGAGCTTGCTGGTGCGCACAACCTCATTCATCTGCGGCCACTGGCGCACGACGTTGTCGGCCAAGGGCACGCCGAGGATGTAGGCCACCCGCGTCGCGCCGTCGGACTCCTGCTGATTCGTATTCATTCCGATCACGTTCCTTCCAGTCGGTGCGCCTTGGTTGTTGTCAGATCGCACGGGGGTACCGCTGCCTCCATGCCTATGCTCAGGTCCGAGGACACCACGTCTCGTTACGCCGCAAAGGGGGAGGGATCGGTGCGACGTCGTAACGACTTGCCGCCTCGCATGCCCTCATTGGGTGTCCCAGGTGCCTCTCATCTAGCTCATCTATCTCCAGCTTCTTCGGATCTCTGTGCCGAAGGTCAACGCGGCAACATCGACCGCAGCGAGTTCCAGCTCGCAGCGGGCCATCTCGCGGAGCGCGTCCGGCGGGTGCAGCTCGTCCGCGCCGGACCGCTCGAGAACCCTCGCGAGGCGCTCGGCCGCCTCGTCGAGGATCGCGGCGATCTCCAGGATTTCCTCCGCGCGTCTCATCAGCTCGGCCGAGTGGTTGCCGGAAGCATCGAATACGGGCGGGATCCCTTCCACTAATAGCCATAACCGCCGCCCGAGCTCGGTGAGCTCGTTGAGCTCGGGGATGCCTGTCCGGTGACCTGGTTCCCGGTGCTGTTCAGCGCGAACCAGCCGCCGCCAAACGCTGTCGAGCCCTGACCGGTCGTATCCCCGGGCTTCTGGTGTCACCGCTCGCGAGCGCGAGGTCTTGGAGCTGATCGCGGAGGGGCGCAAACCAGGCGATCGCGAGTGAGCTGGTGCTCAGCCTGAAGGCACGAGTCCTGATGCCGGGCGAGTGAGCCAAGGTGTGACCCACCGCCCTGCGGGACGGATCTCGAACCCTCGCTTGCTTACCTTGCTCGGGGCGCGCCGCTCGGATCAGGCGCCCGCGAGCTGATCGATCTTCGCCGCCAGTACGAAGTCATTGCGCGTTAGGCCGGAGGCGGCGTGGGTGGTGAGCTTGAATGACGCGCGGCCCCAACCCAGCTCGATGTCGGGGTGGTGGCCTTCCGCCTCGGCGATCAGCGCCGCCCGCGCGACGAACCCGAACGCGTCCCGGAAGTCCGGGAACGAGAACTGCCGGCGAAGGGAGCGGTTTCCGTCGCGCTCCCAGTCGGGGACCTCGGACGACAGCTTGGCCGCTTCCTCCTCTGGAAGCGGCGGCGTGCCCGGCGCACAGGCCTCACAGTGCGCCCTAGCGAGCTCGGTCACAGCCACAAGGTTCGCATACCTCAGGCAGGTTTCTGCCGGATCGACAACCCGCCGGCGAAGGCGTACGCTGGCGCGGACAGCAGGCGTTCAGGACTGAAGGGATGTCCCAACTCCGACGCATCATGTCCCCGGTCGGCCGCGGCCTCGGTGACTACCGACCGGAGCGCGACTCCGGGCGTGAGGCAGGCGACCGGACGGCGTTGGACGGCGAGCCGGAACAGGGCAGCTTCTTCGACCATCCGGTTTACCTGCGCACGGCGCGCGCCGAGAGAACTGACGCCGCCTCAACCGAGGAGGCGCTCGCGGCGGCTCGGCTGGTCGGCTGCAAGCCAGGGGCGCTCATCCTCGACGCGGGTTGCGGCAACGGCCGCCACGCCCTCCCGCTGGCCCGCGTCGGCTATCGCGTCGTCGCCTTCGACCGCTCCGCGCTTCTACTCGCGGCGGGGCAGCGATCGGCCGGGCGCGCGCGCTGGCCGCGATTCGTGCGCGGCTGCTACGCGAGCCTCCCGTTCGGCACCGGGCGGTTCGACGCCATCCTCAGCCTCGGCACGGCGCTTGGGTACCTGGGTGACCACGGGGACCAGCGCGCACTGTGCGAGTTTCGCCGGGTTCTCATCCCCGGCGGGCGGCTGGTCATCGAGACGCTTCACCGCGCGGAGCTCGAGGCCCGCTTGGTCGCTGACGAGGAGCGCGCGCTGCCGGGCGGGGCAACGCTGCGCCTGGAGCGCCGCTTCGATCCCAGGCACGGCATCCTGCACGAAACCCAGCGCCTGAGAGACGACGCCGGCTGGGGCCCGCCGCGGGCCTACGACATGCGCGTCTACGGCGTCGGCGAGCTGGGCTCGATGCTCAGGCGGGCCGGCTTCGGCCAGGCGGAGTGGTACGGCTCTCTGGCGGGAGCCGGCAAGCCCACGCACATGACTCCGCTGGTCGTGGTCGCCCACACCCGGGCGCCGGCGCCGCCGGAAGGGGCGCGTGCGCGCCTCGCGCCACGGTGAAATCGCTCAGGCGCGGGCGATTTGGTCGATCTTCGCCGCGAGGATGAAGTCGTTGCGGGTGAGCCCCGCAGCGGTGTGAGTCCAGGTCGTGAAGGCGGCACGTCCCCACTCCAACTCCACGCGCGGATGGTGGCCCTCCGCCTCGGCCAGCAGCGCGACCCGCACGACGAGTCCGAACGCGCGGCCGAAGTCGTCGAACGCGAACTCGCGGGTCAGGCGGCCGGTGCCGTCGCGCTCCCAGTCGGGGACCTCGCCAATGAGCCGGGCGACCTCCGCCTCTGGGAGCGGCGGCGTCCCGGGCGGGTACTCCTGGCAGTGGTCGTTGACAAGCTCGGTAATGGCCGAACCGTACTGATGAAGCGCGACCTCCCGGGTGCATCCATGGGCGCGGGCGCTCGATGCCATCCGCTCCCGCTTGGGACGAGACGCGGAAGCCCTGGTTCTGCCCCTCAGAACTCCTACGCGGTTGGATACCGCTGGATCTCGCGGACCCTCAACCGGTGTAGCCGCGGCCGCGAGGCACTCAAGTTCGAGAATGCGACCTCAGATCAAGGCCTGTCTCGGCCAGCCACCCCCTGATCGTCTCGTGCATCGCCTGCACCCCGACGATCGGCTGGTCCGGCTCGCTCCAGGCGGATGGCACCAGGGCGAAGGGATGGCTCTGCCAGCCCCCGAGGCCCCCGTGGGAGCCCATGAATTCCTCGAACGGCGCGACCTCGTTGGCCCCACCGTCGTACAGGCAGTTGACGAGGATGTCGGGGCAATGGGGGAAGCCGTCGGTGCGGCGGAGGTGGTCGGCCGCGTTGGGCCCAAACTCGAGCAGCGGGTCCTCGCCAGCCACCTGGTCGTCGCGGAGGCGCCGGCTTCCGTTGGCACCCAGCACAAGCGCGCCGTCGCCGTCGGCGCGGACCATTACGAACCCGATCCCGGGGTGGCTCACGAGCGTGCTGATCAGGCGAGGATGCAGCGCATCGATCTCACCGATCGACAGCCGCTGCTCGCTCACCGGGAGAGAGATCAGCCCGAGGCCGCCCGATGCGAGAACGACGGCGGCGTGATCTGAGGCATCCCGGCGGGACTCCTCGGCGGCGTCACGATTCGGTCCGAGGACTACCTCGCCATCGACGATGCGGTCGCGGGTCGCGCGGGCGAGCATCCTGCCTCCCGCTGTTTCCTCTTCGCGCGCATCCGTAAGCGCTCCGCCGACTGAGCTCAGGCCCTCGTCGGGCGCCGTCGGGGCGTAAACGTCGCCTCCGGCGAGCGCACTCCGCACCAACGCGTTCAACTCGACGCCATAGCGCTGACGGAACGGACGGCCCTGGCTCTGCCCATGGTCCGAGAGCACCACCAGGTGATACGGGCGGGGGGCGTGCTCAATGGCGCTCTCGAGGCGAGCGAGCTGGGCATCGTGCTGCTTCAGCACCGCGAAGGCATCCGGCTGCTCGACGCCGGAGTGATGCGCGACCTCGTCGTAGCCGACGAAGGTGGAGTACACGACTGGGACGCCCTCGACGATGTCGCCGAGCAGGGTCGCGACGTTGAGGTCGCGCATGATCACCGTGATAGCGCCTCTCATGAACGGATAGAGACCGCCTCGGTCAACGTGCTCTTCGCCGCGCCTCCGTTGGCGGCGGGCGGCCCGCAGCTCAAGGAGCACGTCCCAGAGATAGAGGGCGATCGTGCGCGTGAAGCCGTAGGGATCGGAGAAGTAGGCGAAGTACTCCCGCGCGCTGGAGCGCTCGCGGTCGCGCAGCACGCTCATCGTCGCCGAGCAGTGGGGCGCGTCGCCGGAGAACATGTTTCCGCGGCTGGCGCCGCCCATCGCCAGCAGGCCGCCACCGTCCGAGTGGCGCCGCTCGAGCTCAACGGCGTCCTTCCCGTGGTTGGAGACCACCGTCCTCCCGCTCTCCTTCTCGTACCAGCGGAAGGCCGGCATGTCGTCGTTGCTCCCCAGCAGCAGCCCCGCCTGGCTGGCGCCGGTCTGGGAGGAGAGGTCGCACTCCCAGGGAACGATCGTGTGGCTGCCATCCTCCAGCCAGCCAGCCATTGTCGGGGCATGTCCCTCCATCAGCGCCCTCCTCAGGACGGGCTCGGCGAGGCCGTCGATCTCGAACAGGATCACGCCGGGGACGTCAGTGCGACCGGCGTCGCGCACCCGACGCGCTCGGCGGCGAACGAGGCGAAGCTGGCGGGCATCGTTGTCGAAACTGAGGGCGGGCGCCAGCAGCATCAGGCTGATCGAGAGGGCGAAGGCCACCACGATCGCGCTGAGGAAATCGGGCGCGGAGCCGTCGACCACCTTGATCGAGACCGAGACGATCGCCGCGTTCAGGACGAGTGAGCCGAGGCCGAAGGTCAAGACGGTCAGCGGCAGGAGCAGCCGGATCAGTAGCGGCCATAGCAGCGCGTTGAGCAGTGCGATCAGTGCGGTGGTCAACAGGACCGCGCCGAAACTCGGAACATCGATTCCTGGCAACACGGCGGCGGCGGCCCAGAGGATCAGCGCGATCAGCAGCCAGAGGAGAAGGCCGCGCAGCGCGAACAAGGCTCCGCGGCTGAGCCTGCGGGCGCCGCTCATCGGCTCTCCAGCGAGGTCTCGGATCCGGGCTCGAGGACCCGCACCTCGACCTCCGGCGCCAGCCGGCGCGCCAGCCGGGCGAACTCAAGCGGCGGCTCGGCCAGGGGCTCCGGCCGCAGGCGCCGAAGGCCGACGGGGTAGAAGGTCCCCCAGTGAATCGGCACCGCGAGGCGAGGGCGAAGCAGCTCCAGCGCTCTTGCGGCCCGCTCGGGGTCGAGATGCCCGGGCCCGACAGAGCCGCCCCAGCCCCATACCGGCAGCAACGCCAAGTCGAGCGGCCCGAGGTCCGACATCTCCGGGAACAGGTCCGTGTCGCCGGCGAAGTAGACCGTTCGGACGCCGCCACCGATCACGTATCCGAGCGGCTCGATTTGCATTCCCCGGCGGTCGCGGTGTCCGTCGTGCACAGCCGGCACAGCCGTCACCTTGATCTCGCCGATCGAGATCGTCTCTCCACGGCCGATCTCATGGATCTGTTCGGCGCCGCTCTTTGCCGCCCACCTGGTGGCACCCCGCGGAACCACCAGCGGTGTGCTTGCCGGGAGTCGCCGCAGCGAGGGGAGGTCGAGATGGTCGCGGTGCAGGTGCGAGATCAGCACCACGTCGGGGATCTTGGCAAGTTCGGGCGACGGTCGCGGTCCTTGCCGTCGCAGCGGGCCCAGCCATCCCCGCAGCATGGGATCGGTGAGGATCGAGGTGTGGTCGAGCCGAAGCAGGGTGGTCGCGTGGCCGATGTAGGTCAGGCGGTCCATGGCGAGTCTGATCAGGTGCCCTTCAGCAAAGACGGCCGATGATTCGCGGCCGCGTTCGCCGTTTCCGGGGCGGCGACGATCACGACGAGGACGATTTCATCGAGATCGATCCGGGCGCGCTCGCAATCAGGTAGATCAGGATGCCGATCAGCGGGATGATGAAGATCAGCAAGGTCCAGCCTGCCTTTCCCTATCCGTTTCCAACCAAGCTTCCTCACAGCTCCTATAGCCGTATTCAGTCTCACGCGATTCGAGAGCACGGCCAGGCAATGCCCCTGGGGCGCGGCAGGGGTCCGAACATGTGCCGCTGACCGGCGCGGATAGAGTTCGCGACGTGCGGTTGATCCACACCTGCTACCGAATCACCGATCCCCATCGATCGGTCGCCTTCTACGAGGCCTTGGGGCTCGAGAAACGCCGCGAGATGCCGATCCGCGACGAGGCAATCAATATCTTCATGGGCGTGCCGGGTGAGCAGCTGCCCGAGCTCGAGCTGACCCATAACTACGGCGTCGAAAGCTACGAGCTGGGAACCGCCTACGGTCACGTAGCACTCGCGGTCGACGACCTGGACGTCACCCTCGAGCATCTCAAGGAGATGGGGATCGAGCCGGAGAAGCCCCCTTATCGAATTCACGAGGGCGGCTCGCGCCTCTGCTTCGTCAGGGACCCCGACGGATACAGGATCGAGCTGCTCGAGCTGGCGGGCTGAGGGCGCGCCCCTTCGGCGGTCCCGGATCGAGTCGATACTGCTCCCTGTCGCGTGAAAGCAGGCGCGGGCGCTTCACGCTGGGTAGCGGCTGGCCTCTCGAATTCTGAGAAGGTCGTAGCGAGAGACGAATCAGGCCGGCGATGCGATCTTTCGGAGACGCACGGATCAGGGCGTCAAACCGAAGCGGGGAGGGGCCATAGCCTCGAGTCATCGGGCATGGCTGCCAATGGCGGTCTTGTGCTTCAGGGGTAGCGCCGCAGCTTTCTGACGGGGAACAAACGGGGAACAATCCTTTACCGAACTTGCAGAGCAACCGAGCCAAAGGAGAACGAGAGATGAAGATCGGGGTGCTGGGTACGGGGATGGTCGGTCAGACGATCGGGACGAAGCTGGTGGAGCTGGGGCACGAGGTGACGATGGGCTCACGCAAGGCCGGCAACGATAATGCGGTCGCCTGGGTGAAGGACGCCGGCGACACGGCCGCCGAAGGCAGCTTCGCCGACGCCGCCGGGCACGGCGAGCTGGTTGTCAACTGCACTGCCGGGGTGGCCTCCCTTGAGGCCCTCGACGCGGCGGGCAAAGAGAACCTCTCGGGCAAGACCCTGATCGACATCGCCAACCCGCTCGATGCCTCACAGGGTTTCCCTCCCACGCTGGCCTTCTGCAACGACGACAGCCTCGGAGAGCGGATCCAGGCGGCCTTTCCCGAGGCCCACGTGGTGAAGACGCTCAACACGATGAACTGCCAGGTGATGGTGGATCCCACCCGGGTCCCCGGAGAGCACGCCGTCTTCGTGAGCGGGGAGGACGAGGGTGCCAAGCGCGGGGTGATCGACCTGCTTGGCGCGTTCGGTTGGCCCGAGGAGCGGATCATCGACCTCGGTGGCATCCAGACCGCCCGCGGCACCGAGATGTACCTGCCGCTCTGGCTCAGACTCTACGGACGGCTCGACACCGGCGATTTCAACATCGGCGTCCTGCGCGCCTGAGGCGGGGCGCTGGGCAGGTCGATTCCGCGCTCCGAGCACCTAAGCGGCACTCTGGCACCGAACCTCGGTACTCAAGCCGGCAGGTTGGATTGCTCCCTGATCCTGGGCACCGGATGGCGCGACGAGATCGCCAGCGGAGATCAGTCCTCCGCGCTAGCCGGCGCCCGACGGCGGCACGGGCAAGCGCAGCGCTGAGGGTGCGACGCCGATTGGCACGAGCTCCGACACGCCGTAGTTCTGACCCTTCTGCGCCAGCGCCTTGAAGCGCCCCGGCAGCTCGAGGGTCGTGGAGACGGTCGCGATGCCTTCCTTGTCCGTTCGTGCCGTTCCGCCGGCGAAGCTCACCCGCGCCTGGCGCAGGGGCTGGCCGTCGCGGGTTGCGTGAACCGTCGCCCGCACCTCGCCCGGCAGCGCCCCGACGTTGCTGTCCGTGACCTCCACCTCGAAGCGCCTGTGGGCTGGGGCCGGCACGAAGTGGAGCAAGGCGCTGGTCGGTCCGAAGCTGAGACGGCATCCGGGGTCGAATGGCCCGATCAGCCAGTGAAGCTCTCCGCCGAGCGTTTGAATCACGTCGAGGCCCTCGGACTCGCCGCAGATGCTCATCTGGAGCTCGAGTTGCCGCTCGCCGGAGGCGGGATCGACGGCCCACACTTGATAGACGCCGTTGGCCTCACCGGCCAGCAGGAGCCGGCCGTCCCGGAACACAGCGCCGGTGACGCCGGTTGGTGGCACGGCGTCGACGAGGCGGCGGACGGGCTCGAGCAGGGGCCCGGAGGGGGCGCGATTGGCTTGCGAGACCTCGGTCGAGCGGTAGGCGAGCAGATCGCTACCGCTGCTGGTCCAGATCAGCGAGCCGTCAGGCGAGGTCTCGGCCCACATCGCCTTCGGGATCTCCGCTGGGTCGAGCTTTACGTAGTAGCGGAAGTCGAGCGTGGCGGGGTCCGCGACGCCAAACGAGCCGGTGCCGCAGGTATTGCCGACTCCGGGCGTGAAGCACTCCAGCGGCAGCAGCACGCGACCGCCCTCGCCGGGATTCCAGGTCGGGTCGCCGATGTGGTTGTAGCCCTCCGCCTGCTCGACAGCGTCCGGGATCGCGTCCGGAACGCCCGCGGTCTGGCGCAGCAGCGGCGTGGTGCGCCACAACCCCTCGAAAACTCCCACGAAATACAAGTTCGCCTCGGCCGGGTCTGAGGTGAGCCCCTGCCAGTAGGCGATGGGAACCGAGCTCGCTCCGGTGAACAGCCAGCGTCCGGGATCCTGTGCGACGGCGGTGGGTGCGGTGCTCAGTCCAAGAGCGACCGTGGTGGCGAGAACGGCGAAAAGCGACCGTGCGCAGCGCACGCGGGCCAGCCTAGACGACAGGGGGCCCGCGCCGCTCCCGTGTGAACCGGAACGTCCGGGGCGGGTATGCGTCTCTGCGCTTCCTGAATTCGTAAGACGCACGGGCCAAGCGTCCGGACTACCGCTTCTCGTCTCAATGAAGGAGGGCCGAAAGAAGGGGGCCGGCGGTTGCCGGCCCCCTTCGTGACGCAATCCGAAAGCTTGCTCAGGAACTGGGGGGTGAGCCCGAGACTTTCTGCACGGTCGCGCAGATCGCGGTCGTGGTTGCAGGCTGAGCCGCCGCGTTTCCGTTGAAGACCGTGCCGGCCCAACCTGACGTGGTTGGAGTGCTGTCGTTGACGAACATGTCGGCCTCAAGGCTTAGCTTGACGCCACCACCGATCACGTGGGTACCTGCTGGGCAGGTAGCTGCCACATGAACTCCAGGGCTGTCGGGCACATTGGTGTTCGGGACGCTGGTTGTCACGGCCACATACTGAACGGGCCCCCGCACTGCCTGCTTTTTGAACTTCTTGGTCGTAAGGACACCGCCTGCAACTGCGGTGCCACCCAGTGCTGCGATCAGGGCAATCACGGCGATGATCATCGCGGGGCTGGGTCGCCGCGCGCGTAGTCGTTTGATCATTTGACAACTCCTCCTTTGAGAGCGTTGGGCACAAACTCGACGTTCTCCTTCGACATCGCCCACGCAGTATCTCGCGGCCCACCAGCAGTGCTGCTCTCCATGCAAAGCAGCACTCAACAGGCAGCGATGTTCGCGTTCGTGAAAATGAGATCGCGGGACTGACTCAGCCGACGGCGCTCCATTCGAGCAGCCTTTCGCGCAAGTGTGGACTTTGGCCGAGGCCGGATCCCCCGCTGGGAGCTTTGTTAGCTGTTGACTCGCCGAGGCTTCCGTACGCGATGCTTGGGGCATCGCCGAAGAGCTCCAAGTCACCTACCTGACACCTCCGTCGGAGGATCTGCCGCAGGAGTTCCAGTCGCGGAGCCTGCGCCGCCGCGCGCTGCAGGCGCTCGCGGCGCTCGGATTGCTGGTGGCGATCTTCCTGCTGGCTCCGGGGCTCGGGGAGGTGCGGGACCTGCTGGTGAAGGCCAGCCCGGGCTGGCTGATCCTGGCGACGCTGCTCGAGGCGCTCTCCTTCGTGTCGTACGTCGTCATGTTCGGCCCGATCTTCTGCACGGGGCTGAGCCGGCGGCGGAGCTGGCAGATCGCGGGCTCCGAGCTCGCGATGGGCTCACTGGTCCCTGCCAGCGGCGCGGGAGGCCTGGCGCTCGGGGCGTGGGTGCTCCATCGGGGCGGAATGGGTGGAAAGCGGATCGCCCGGCGCTCCGTCGCGTTCTTCCTGGTCAAGAGCGGGGTGAACTTTCTCGCGGTGGCGGTTCTGGGAGCGGCGCTTGCGGTTGGCCTGCTCGGCCCGGATCTGGCGCTGTGGCTGACCGCGCTGCCCGCCGCCTTGGCGGCGCTCACGATCGTGGCGGTTGGAGCGCTCCCGCGCCTGGGGCGGGGCGACCCTCCTGAGCCGGACGCATCGCGAGTGCGCCGGGGAATCAGCGCGACGCGCGTGGCGGTGATCGACGGTACGGCCGCGGCGCGGCAGATCCTGCGGTCAGGGCATTTGGGCGTGATCGCCGGAGCGGTCGGCTACTGGGCCTTCGACAACGCCGTCCTCTGGGCGACCTTCCACGCCTTCGGTGCCTCTCCGCCCCTCACGGTGATCCTGATGGGCTACCTGATCGGCCAGCTCGGGGGCCTGCTGCCGATCCCGGGCGGCATCGGCGGCATCGACCTCGGGCTGATCGGGACGCTGATCGTCTACGGAGCCCCAGCCGCCGCCACCGCGGCAGCGGTGCTCGCCTACCGGATCATCCTGTTCTGGCTGCCGCTGATCGCCGGTGGCGTCCTGTTCGACAGGCTGCGCCACGACATGCCGGACGGCGAGGAGTTCGCCGCGTGCGCCCCCGCGATCGCCAGCCAGTCCGCGCCGCTCGCGGCCTCAGCCGCGTCCCGCTAGACCGGCAGCTTGTTCGCGTTCTTCTTGCATTTCTTGGGCGCCGTGGCGGACTTCTGCTTTAGTCCGGACGTGTAGAACCTTTCTTGCTCCGGGCCGGGGCCGTCAACCCGGATTCGACCAGCGCCCGGACCTGCTCGTAGGCGGCTGCGATCTCCGGGTCGGTCCAGGCCGCCGCGTTCTCCGGGTTGTGGAAGCGGGCAGTAGCGTCGAATACCGCCCGCGCCGCGGCCTTCGGATCGTCGACGGCGAACGCGCCCTGCTTGACGCCGTCCCCGACGATCCTGGCGAGCTGGGACACGAGGGTCTCCACGTGCGCGGCGATCACCTCCCTCGACTCGCCGGCTATCTGGACGTAGGTCGCGAACAGCTCCGGGTCGTCGCGAGCACGGCCCTGCTTCGACTCGACCAGGAGATCAAGCCAGTGGACCAGCCGCTCGGGGGCGGGCCTCTCCTCGTCCGCCACCTCCGCCAGTGGCTCCGAGACGCTCGCAAGCCAGCGTTCGGCGACGGCGTCGCGCAGTGCGGCCTTACTGGGGAAGTGCCGGTAGACGCTGCCGTGGCTGACGCCGAGCTCACGCGCGACGTCGACGACCGTGGCCTTGGCGGGCCCGAAGCGCCGCAGAACCCCCTCCGACGCTTCCAGGATCCGCTCGGCGGTCAGTGGGCCGTCGCTCATTGGGTGGTCAACGACGCTCGCTGTCCAGGATCGCCATCTGCTGATCGTCGTAGCGCTCCCCCGCGGCGGCGCCCGCCGGGATCGCACGCTCGATCGCATCCAGATCGTCGGCCGACAGCTCGAGCGCGACGGCCCCCAGAGCCTCCTCCAAGCGGTCGCGTCGGCGCGCGCCGACCAGCGGCACGATGTCTTCGCCCCGGGACATGACCCAGGCGATCGCCACCTGCGCCACCGTAGCCCCCTTCTCCTCCGCGATCACCCGGATCGCCTCAACCAGCTCCAGGTTCCGATCGAGGTTCTCGCCGCTGAAGCGCGGAGCGTGGCTGCGGAAGTCCGCCGGCCCGGTCTCGCGGTCCTTGGACCAGTGCCCGCTGAGCAGCCCGCGGGAGAGCACACCGTAGGCGGTCACTCCGATCCCCAGCTCGCGGCAGGTCGGCAGGACCTGATTCTCGATCCCCCGTGAGAGCAGCGAGTACTCGATCTGCAGATCAGAGATCGGGTGGACCGCCTGCGCGCGGCGGATCGTCTCGGCGCCCACCTCGGAGAGGCCGACGTGGCGGATGTAGCCGGCCTCCACCATCTCGCCGATCGCGCCCACCGTCTCCTCGATCGGGACCTCGGGGTTGAAGCGGCCGAGTCGGTAGATGTCCACGTGGTCGGTTCCGAGCCGGCGCAGCGTGTAGGCGAGGAAGTTCTTGACCGCCACGGGCCGCCCGTCGACCCCCGCCCAGCCGCCCATTGGATCGCGGAGCACACCGAACTTGACGCTGATCACCGCCTGCTCGCGGTCGCGGCCACGCAAGGCGTCGCGGATCAGCAGCTCGTTGTCGCCCATCGCGTAGTAGTCGCCGGTGTCGAGCAGGCTGATCCCCGCGTCCAGCGCGGTGTGGATGGTGGCGATGCTCTCGGCTTCGTCGGCGGGGCCATAGAGATCGGACATCCCCATGCAGCCGAGTCCAATTGCCGAGACCCGGGGTCCACTGGATCCGAGCGAGCGAGTGATCATAGAAATCTCCTTTGAGGCTGACAGATATCACGAACTGTCAGTCACACTAGCGGCGGCGCCGGTGTGATCGGCGCCTGGGCGCCGGTGGAGCGAGGAACTTCGTGCCGCTAACCGACCGCCCGAGCCACCGCGACAACGATCAGCACCAGCGCGCCCATCCCCAGCGCCTTGCGGAAGCCGTTGACGCCGTTCGCAGCCTCCTCGTAGGCCCAGACGGTGAGCGCGACGTAGAAGATTGCGCGGGCGAGGTCATCGATGGTGCTGCCGTCGTTGGTGAGCCGCGCTAGGAGGAGCGCCGCCAGCGCAACCCAGAGCGGCGGGTTCGGGAACTGCCCGACTGTGTAACCGCGGATCTTGAAGTCTCGCTGGATGGCCGCGAGCTTATGAGGTGAGTGGTCGGGGGCGAGCAACCGGACGAGTCGCCGTTACGCGGTCGCTCGGTGAAGCGCTCATCTCTTCCCTCCTCGGCTCAGCGGCGGCGCGGCGGCCACGGGAAGAACGCGCTTGTGCGGGCGATGTAGTCCGCATAGCCCTGGCGCCGCTGGCTCAGCGAGCGCTCGAGCGGGGCGGCGCCGCTGACTCGTATCAGCAGGAAGGACATCACCGCCGGGCCGACAGCCGTCCACCAGGCGCTGCCGGTGGCCAACGCGACGAGCCAGATTCCCCACCAGACGCAGAAGTCGCCGAAGTAGTTCGGATGACGCGTGTAGCGCCACAGGCCGTGGTCCATGACCTTCCCGCGGTTCGCCGGATCGCCCTTGAACCGCGCGAGCTGTTGGTCACCGACGGCCTCGCACGCGAGCCCCACTGCCCACAGCGCGGCGCCGGCGAAGTCGAGTGCGCCGAGGCCGGGAGGCGTGGGATCGGTCATCGCGACCTGGACCGGGAGCGAGACGACCCACATCAAGGCGCCCTGCAGCCAGAACACGACGAACAGGCTGCGCAGCGGCCAGCGGTCGCCGTGGCGGCGGCGCATCGCTGCGTAGCGGTAGTCCTCGCCCTTCCCGAGGTTGCGGCGGGCCAGATAGACGGTCAGGCGCAGGCCCCAGGCCGTCACCAGTACTGCCAGCAGCAGCCGACGGTCTGGGCTCCCGTCCGCCAGCGCGAAGCCTGCCCACGCGACCACGACGAAGCCACTGCCCCAGAAGACGTCGACGATCGAGCTGTCGTGGATCGCGACGCTGACCGCCCACAGCGCCGTGACGAGCGCGAGTATCAGACCCGCCTCGAGCGCCAGCAGGCCCGTGGTGCTCATGCCGCCGCCCGCGTCGGGGCGCCAGCAAACCGCTGCCCGAGCCAGTCGTCGACGTCGTGCCACAGGTCGTAGAGCCAGTCGGCCCGGGCGGTGCCCGCTTCGGGCACTTTGGACCGCGGCACCCGCGTCACCCGGACGCGGACCACCAGCCCGACGAGGCCACCACGCCAGATGTCCGAGATCAGCCGCAGGCCATCGAAGCCGTGGTGTGCGACAACGACAACGTCGGCGTCCGGTGCGCCGTCGAGCAGCGCCCCCACCCCGCCGAGTCGCGGGGGCAGGAGGTATCGGAGCCGGTCCGCCCGCGCGGCCAGACGGGGATCGCGCTCGGCGATGCGCGCAATCGCGCGGGCGCGACGCTCCGGGCTGAAGCGGGCGCCCTCCGGGTAGATCAGCGCGCCGTCGCCCGGCCCGAGGCCGTGGGCGAGCGTTCGCACCCGCCTCACCTCCTCCGCCTCGCCGGTCCCGCGGCGCACGAAGCAGTTCGGGAGCCGTCGCCCGGCGACGTCGAGGCAGGGATCCGCGAGCAGCTCGCGCTTGAGCACGTACCGGAGCCGGATCCCGTGCGGGCCGGCGACGAGGTTCGCCGGCAGCAGGGTGTCGACGATGCTCGCATGGCGCATCAGCACGATCACGGGCCCCGGCGCAATGACGTCGTCGCCCGCCACCTCGAGCCGCAGGCGGAACAGCACCCGCACCGTGCCGAGCAGCAAGCTGGCCCATAGCTGTTGGAGGCGCCAGGTCACCTCGCGCAGCCAGGCGCCGCGCCGACCGCCGAGACTCAAGATCCAGACCGTCGCCAGCGCGGCGAGGCCCACCACCTCCGCCGCGAGGTAGACCCAGAGGCAGACGACAAGCCGCGCGGCCGTCGGCAGCACGTCGAACATCACCCGGCGCACCGCGTCGATGAGCAGGCCGACGACTAGCAGCGCCGGCAGCAGAGCCGTGACCAGCACGAGACCCAGCACGAGCGGCGGGATCGTGCGCAGCCGCCGCCGCACTGTCTCCGCCCGGGTCTCATCCACGCCACCCTGCTGCACCCCGCCTATCCTGGCACGGCCGGTGCAGCAGCTGGCGGACGCGCCGGTTACCGCCGTCGCCGTAGGTGGGCAGACCCGCCTGGTCTGGCGTGATCCGGGCGCGCCTTGAGGTCAGGAATTCGCGGAGGGACTCTCGCTCGCCGCCGGCCGGTGCTTGGTTAGCAGGGGCGCAGGGAAGGCACCTTCAGAAGTAGAAGTCAACTCCTTCCAATCACAGGAGAGAACAAATGAGCACCGAACAAGCCCTGGGCCGCGTTGCGGTCATCACCGGCGCGTCCTCGGGCATCGGCGAGGCGACGGCGCGCGCGCTCGCCGCCGACGGCCATCGTCTCGCGCTCTTGGCGCGCCGCGCCGATCGCATCGAGGCGTTGGCCGACGAGCTGGGCAACGGCGCCCTCGCCATCGAGGCCGATGTCACCGACCGCGACGCGATGGTCGCGGCGGCCGAGCGCGTGCAGAGCGAGCTGGGCGGCGCGGACATCCTCGTCAACAACGCCGGCGTGATGCTGCTGGCGCCCTTCTCGTCCGAGCAGAAGGAGGAGATCCGCCGGATGGTCGAGACGAACCTGCTCGGGGCGATCACCGCGGCCGAGGTGTTCCTCTACCAGCTCCGGGACGGCGGGGGAGACCGTCAACCTCTCGTCGGTGGCCGGGCGCACGGCGCGGCCGGGCACGTCGGTCTACAACGCGACCAAGTGGGGGCTCAACGGCTGGTCGGAGGCGCTGCGCCAGGAGCTCCAGCCCGACGTGCGGGTGATGGTCATCGAGCCCGGTGCGGTGGCGACCGAGCTGACCGACCACATCACGGACGCGCAGACCAAGCAGGTCACGGAGAAGATGTCGAGGAGACGGCGATCCCGGCGGAGGACGCCGCCGAGGTCATCGCCTTCGCGCTCGAGCGGCCCCGGCGCCTGACGCTCAACGAGATCCTCATCCGGCCCACGGCGCAGGTGGGCTGAACCACATCAGGAAAGCCGAGGCATCGATGACGACATGGACGATCGACGAGCTCACCAGGATCGGGGAAGCCGAGGAGCTTGAGATCGCGTCGCTCCGACGCGACGGCACGCTGCGGGGCCCAGTGACGATCTGGGTCGTCCGCCACGGCGACGACCTCCTCGTTCGGTCCGTCAACGGGCCCACCTCGGCCTGGTATCGCGGCTCCCAGGTGGGCCACGAAGGCCGCATCGGGGCCGGCGGCGTCGAGAAGGACGTCTCCTTCGTGGATGCCGACCACGACTTGGACGACGTGATCGACGACGAGTACCGCACCAAGTACGAGCGCTACTCCGAAGACACGATCAGCCGCATCACGAGCCCCGAGGCGCGGTCCACGACGATCAAGCTCGTGCCACGCTCAGCGAGCGCCAGCTGAGAGGAGACGCAATGCAGAAGCGAAACCTTGGAAACGACCTGGAGGCTCTCAGCCGTCGGACTTGGGTGCATGGGCATGAGCTATGGCTACGGCCCGGCTGGAGACAAGCAGCAGATGATCTCGCTGATTCGGTCGGCCTTCGACCGCGGGATCACGTTCTTCGACACGGCTCAGGCCTACGGCCCGTTCACCAATGAGGAGCTCGTGGGAGAAGCCCTCGCGCTGCTCCGCGAGCAGGTGGTCATAGCCACCAAGTTCGGGATCAAGGCTGATCCCGACGGGCAGCAAGTCGTGGACAGCCGGCCCGAGTACATCAAGGAGAGCGTCGAGGGATCCCTCAAGCGGCTCAGGGTC
>CAWHXR010000005.1:0-126414 GCA_963833375.1 uncultured Solirubrobacterales bacterium | reverse complement strand
CGTCCAAGGATCAGGGAGCGAACGACACTGCCTGCCTAGTGTTGTCGCGAAATAGCCGCTTTGCATGGAAAGCAGCACTCTGGCTTGCTCCGGGATGCGGGGTGGGCGATGTCGTAGGACATCGCCCCGGGGCCCCGACTAGCTCGGCAACGCGGCGCCTCACCCGGAGGAGGTGAAACCCAGTGGCAGTCCCGCACCCTCCCGACCTCCACCAGCCCTTCATTCGAGGTCCGTTCCTAATCGACTATGCTCGCGCGCGTTGAAGGCAGGATTTCGCATAACGCTGATCGTCCCTGCGGCGCTGGCAGCCGTGGCGTTGGTAGCCGCCGGCTGTGGGAGTAGCAGCAAGCCGGCCTACTGCTCGAACGTCACCGATCTACAGAACTCGGTCAACAGCCTCAAGAGCGTCCAACTCCAAAGCGGTGCCGTCTCCACCCTGAAGACGGACGTTCAGAAGGTGCAGAGCAACGCAAACGCGGTCGTGAGCTCGGCGAAGCAGGACTTCCCGAGCCAGACCAGCGCGCTGCAGTCATCCGTTTCGAGCCTCTCCACCTCGGTCCAGGCGCTGCCCCCGGCCCCGACGGCCCAGCAGCTGGTTCCGATCGCGGCTGAGGTCGCCAGCACTGTCTCAGCTGCGGATAGCTTGAAGAGCGCCACCACCTCGGCCTGCGACTGAGCCCCCGCCGATCGAATGGCGGGAGTTGGTTGGGTTCTCGTTGACTGAGTAAGCGGCGTCTTCAAATCCTCCTTGACTCGATTTCGTTGGTCCCTGCCTGGGCCTATGCCTGTGGGGCCGGATTCGCCGGTCGGGCGAAGGCACCAAAGATCCAGAGGATCGGAAAGAAGATCCCAAAGAAGAAAAGCCAGCCGTGTCCGTTGCGAAGCGTGGAAAGGCCAAGCCACAAGAAGAGCACTACGTAAACCACTGCACCGAGCGTCCAGATCAACATTTCGAGTCCTTTCGTTTGTAAGCGACCCCAACGTAGGTGAAGGGAAGCGCGATACCTCGGTGCTGAGCCCCGGTCTGCCCATCCGTGGAAACCCGAGGTACCTGAAGCAGCCAACTGCCGCTTTGCACGGAAAGGAGTGGTAGGGACTGACTACCCGTCCGGGACGGGTGCGAGCCTCACAGCACGGTGATCTCGGTTGCCACGATGTTCCGCCGTTTCTTCCATGCGATCAAGTACGCAGCCAAGGAAGAGAGTTTCGCCGCCATCTTCGGAGCCGCGATCCTCCTCGTCCTGATCGGGACCGTCACCTACTCAATCGGCGAGGGCTGGAACGTGATCGACGGGTTCTATTTCGCCGTCTGCACGCTGACCACGTCGAGCATCGCTGATCCGCACCTCACGCTCACCCATGAGGTCCTCAAAATCTTCACCGCCCTCTATGTGCTGACCGGCATCGGCATCCTGGTCGAGGTAGCGCGTCAACTTGGCGTTGGCTTCGTGAAGGTGCGCGAAGAGCGCCACGAGGCAAGACAGGCCCGGCGTCACAAAGATGATCCGCCAGAGGCACAGTCGGCGGAATAGCCGCGTTTGCGTTCATGGTCGGGGCTCTACTGCTTTGGACGAAAAGCAGTACCCCTAGCCGAGCCGCGTAACAAACCGCCGCACCGTCGTCCGGTGCCAGGCGCCTGCCCGCGGTGTTCCTCGGCGGACGAGATAGCCGCTTTGCATGGAAAGCAGCGCTTTGCACGGCGACGCGGGGTATCCGGTCCACCGCCGTGCGCTCCGTAATGGGAGCGCCTGTGTTGAAGCTAACGACTCATGAGACGCCCACTATCAATCGCCCTCGCCTCGCTCTTCGTCGCGGCCCTGGTCGCTCCCAGCGCGCAGGCCGCCACTCGCAGATACGACTTCGCGGCAAATACCCTTGCACAGGCGGGAAAGTTTTCCGTCGCTGTCTTCTACAAGAACAAGCAGCGACATGGGCGCTACACGCCGCGCCAAGCCATCTATCAGGCTAAGGCGGTTCCGCTGGGCTTGCGATACGCCGGGCAGCGTTGTCTTCGCCGACAGCGGGTCCTACATCCCTGGCACACCCGGCTACAACTACATCAAGATGAGGAAGGGAAGCTTCACCTACTCGTACTCGTCTGAGATTGTTGAAGCTGAAGCTCCCCCCAGGTCGCCTCAGGCCACATCAGCGCCACCGCGACGGGCACAGTGATCAAGAAGAAGCCCGGGGTGAGCAAGCTGCGGGTGGACGCCTCGGTGTCGATCCTCGATTACGACAATCCCGCCGCCCAACCGCACCCCGTGTTCAACTGCACGAGCGACGGCCCGGTCCCCTACTCCGCGACCCCGTGTCGTCAACAAAAGCTCCACCTTCCGTACATCAAGAAGTCGCTGCCCCTCTGCGTCGGGCTGCATCCGGCCCCGGCGCTTGCTCCTTGAGGTGACCGCTCGCGGAACTAGGGCCGCGGAAGCGGAATAGCCGCTTTGGGCGAAGAGCAGCGGTCGTGAAATCACACCTCTAAGCGGGATACGGGTCGCCAACAACCGCGTCATCGTCCTGGTAGCGAGGAAGAAGAGGCGTCTGGCCACCCGCCACCCCGCCGCGGCTACGCCTGTCTCGGGCAGGCCAAGAACGTCAGCGCCGGCTGGCCGACACGGATACCGCGATGACCAGCGAGAGCCGCGACGACCGCGCCGAGAGCGGCTTGCCAGGTGACGCCGGTGGTCTGGCGGATGTAGTTGGCGTAGACGACGATCGCCAACGGGATCGCCACCGAGAGCACGACCAGCAGGCCGCGCAGCAGGTCGCGCTTGGTCCGTCCCTGGTCCTCCTCTTCGGCGGCCGCGGCGATCGCGGCCTCGATGTCGGTGGATTCGCCGGCGTAGTAGCGCATCGTTCGACTTCCCAGCGATCGCGCGTGGCTCTCGCAGGCCCAGGCCATCGCGATCATGAAGCTGAGCGGCAACACCCAGGTGGTGATCCAGATCAGGGTCCCGCCGATCAAGCCGAGGGCGGCCCTGAGCCGCCAATGGGAGTACTTGTCCCGTTCCTTCCCGGATGGCCCAGCGAGGAATCCGCCGAACACCAGGAGCATGTAGATGCTCCGCACCCAGACGCGCAGTGGACGCCGTTCGGTCGGTTTCTCCGGCAGGGCGGTGTCGCTCACCTTCTGCAGGGCTGCTCGGGCCGCCTCTACCGTCGGGTGGACCCCGCGAAGCACCAGCAGCTCAGCGCCGGTCTCGAGCTCACGCGGGTCATGCCCGTAGAGCGCCGCGATGCGCCGCTCCATGTGCCCTTCCTGCCAGAGATAGGCCAGATAGCCGGGGATGAGCGCGACCAGGAAAGGTGTACCCGAGACGGCGCCGTCGATCCGGGCGACCTGGGCGGTCTGGATGCGGACCTCCTCGGCGATCGCCGGGAGCGGAGTGTCCGGGCGTTCCTTTCGGACCTGTTCGGCCCATTCCCGCGACGGCTCGCTGAGGTGCTTCGAGCCGAACAGCGTCAGCCTCTCGGCGACGTGCTCGGGGTCGCGATACGCGATCTTCGCCAGCCGGCGCCATTCCGCGCGCTTCTTGCGCCCGGCCGATCCGGCTGGTTCTTCACCGTTCTGCGGCTGGTCGACCGCCGGGTCAGAAGGAGGGGCATCGGCACGACCGAGATGCTTCGGGGTCATGGCTAGCGCCACCGTATGCGCAGGGGTGTGCAGGCACCTCGGTGGTGAGCACCCACCTGCCGTTCGTGGAACGCCCCCACCAGGCACCGGCGATCCGCGCTTGGGGCGTTGTGTGCAGGCGCAGGAGGCCGATGCGGCTTCCCGAATTCCCGGATGTGCCCGATCAGCATGAGGAGCGTGGCCGTCGTTTGCGTCGCCTTCGCCCGCGTCCTAACCCCGAGTAGCTGCAACAACTCGGGCTCATCTCACGCTCCCCATCTTGCGAGCGCCGAAGACGATATCCCCGGGCACCCGTCCCTTGGTGAGGCGCCCGTCGTGGGCGCGATCGAAGTTGAACTCATCGAGGTATTCATCGAGGTCGCGCCGAAGGGCGGTGATCTTCGGGGCCAATGATCGAGCGAAGGCCGGCCGCCAGCACTCCTCGAGGATCGTCAGCTGGGCCCGCTCGACACAGCCGTTGGAGTTGGGGCGCCCGGCCTTGATCCGCCACTGGCGGGCACCCACCGACTCGACCGCCGCGCCGAACTCCTTGGAGGCGAACTCCGAGCCGTTGTCGGTGGTCACCTGCCCGAGCTTCCAGCCGGCGGCACGGAGCTCGCGGGCGACCCGGTGGACCAGCTCGGCGGTGAAGCGAGCCCTGGGATTTCGCTCCGAGGAATGAAGCTCCGCCCAGATGAACCCCGAGGCGACGTCTGAGGCGGTGTATTGCCAGACGGTGCCCTTGCTCCCGGAGAGTCGCCCGACGAAGAAGCAGTCCAGCTGCACCTTCTCGCCGGGCTCTGAGGCGTCGATATGGCGCTCAGGCGGCGGGATCTCCGGCTTTCGCTCATAAGGCTCCGCGTGACGGGCGACGAGCGCCAGGCGCTTTGAGCGGGTGTTCAGGTTGAAGCGCCGCAGCACCCGCCAGACGCCGTGCTCCGAGATCCGGATGCCGCCCCACTTCTCCCGTCGGAGCTCCGAGGAGATCCGCCGGGCCCCAGGCCCGGCCGGGCCAGGGCGAAGGCGAGGATCCGCTGCTCGAGGTGGGGGCCGATCTGGTTGGGCATCCGCGGGCGCCGGCGCTCGCGCACCCGCAGGGCCTCCATGCCCCAGCGGTCGACCTTGCGCTTCCAGCGGTAGTAGGTCGAGCGCTCGACCCCCATCGTCCTGCAGGCGGCCGCCACGTTGCCGAGTTCCTCGGCCAAGGTCAGGCAGCGCAGGCGGAATCCGAACAACACGTCATCCTCAGTCACGTCGTGCTCCCTTCGTTGCTTCTTTGGTTGGCACCGAGGAGCGTGAGCGAGCGCGCAGACGCCCCCGGCCATTGCCGGGGGCGTCTGACTTCAAGGCTCTATAGATCCCGCAGGTGTTGCGAGAACTTGGGGTTAGTCCGGGCTAGGTGGTCAGGCTGACAACGCCCGATAACCCCGACTTATGACCCCTTCCCCGCTCTCCCCCGAGGCTCAATCGAGGCCGATCAGCTTGCGCATCTGCGCGTCACAGCGCTCCCAGTCGCAGATCCTGAACTTCTCAATATCCGGCTTCTGCCACTCCGTCGTCAGCCTCTCGACCGGCGGAGCGCCCTCCGTCCAGGCAAGCTCGAAGAACCAGAGCGCGTGCCGGGCAATATGGGCGCGCCCGTACCAGTTCCGCCTCGTACTCAGCGACGGAGAACGACTTGCGAGTCCCCGTCAGGAATTCGATCTCTATGCAGGGCTCATCGATGTGGCCTGAGTAGGTCATGGCGACGACCATAGGCGCCGGGGGCTGAGCGCGGGTCGTCGTGGGAGACGTGTACTGGCCCGATTCGTCTCTCGCTACCACCGCACGCGTATCCGCGAGACCAGTCGGCACCCCAACTAGGGAGCCGGCGCAGCTCACGCGAACGCTACACCGCGGTCGGCTGCCGCCAACAGTGCTGCTTTGCATGGAAAGCAACACCGGAGATACTGAGCGGGCGATGTCGGAGAAGAACGTGGAGGCGTTGAAGCGAGGGCTTGACGCCGGTAATAGGCGAGACATCGAGTCGTTCCTGGAGACGCTCGATCCGGAGGTGGAGTGGCATCCCGGGCTGGCGGCACTGCTCGAGGGGGAGGCGACGGTCTATCGGGGAAGGGAGGAGGTCCGCGAGATGTTTCAGGACTACTTCGAGGCCTTCGCTGACCTCCGCTTCGAGATTTCGGAGATTCGGGATCTCGGCGATCGAATCCTCGCCGTGGGAGAGATGCGTGGGCGTGGCACGGAAAGTGGTGTCGAGATCGAGTCGCCGTGGGCCTACCTCATCCAAGTCAGGAACGGCAAGGCAACTCACGTTCGGACCTACCTCGATCCCAAGGAAGCCCTCGAAGCCGCTGGGCTGTCGGAGTAGGCGATGTCGCGGGAGAACGTGGAGATGGTTCGGCGCCGTCCTCGGCAGCAGCCGCTAGTCTCGGGCCATGGCCACTCGCACCGCTCTGCTCGTCATCGACATGCAGAAGGCGTTCGACGACGCCACCTATTGGGGCCGTCGCAACAACCCCGATTGCGAGCGCAACGTGGCGGACCTGATCGAGTCCTGGCGCGACCAGGCACAGCCGGTGGTGTTCGTGCGGCACGACTCGGACGAGGAGGTGTCGCCGCTGCGACCGGATGAGGCCGGCAATGCATTCAAGGATGCGATTGAGGGCGAGCCGGACCTGCTGGTCTCGAAGCGGGTTAACTCGGCCTTCCACGGCGACCCGGACCTCGAGCGCTGGCTCACCGACAAGGGGATCGAGGGCATCGTTGTCTGCGGCATCCAGACGAACATGTGCTGCGAGACGACGGCTCGGGT
Source organism: uncultured Solirubrobacterales bacterium (assembly GCA_963833375.1). GTDB lineage: Bacteria > Actinomycetota > Thermoleophilia > Solirubrobacterales > 70-9 > DASUPK01. The sequence continues at coordinate 119,989 of CAWHXR010000005.1, read as the reverse complement.
GGGCGCCAACCTCGGCTTCGAGATGAGCTTCGCGATCGACGCGACGCACACCTTCGACCTCGACGACCACCAGGGGGGCACGATCGCCGCCGACGAGCTCGCTCGGGTCACGGCGGCGAACCTCGATCCGGAATTCGGCCGGGTCCTGACCGCTGCCGAGGCGATCGCCGAGCTGCGCTAGGGCAGTCGGGCCGCGGGCGACCCGGTCCCCGCGAAGCCGCCGGGCTGCGGGAGTAAGCCTCAGCAGCGATTGCGACCCGAGGCTGACCCCGGCTCGTGATGAGTCCTGCTCCGGATTCAACCTCCCCGTCGCTCCCAACCGGAACCCGTCGCCGTTTCGCTCCGCCCCGAGCGGAGCCCACCGACCAACGCGCTACTTCACGACGCGGATCAACTTCTTGTTGACGAACTCATCCATCCCGTACGGGCCGAGCTCGCGTCCGAAACCGGAACGCTTGACGCCCCCGAACGGCAACTCGGCGCCGTCAAGGAGGACGCCGTTCACGAAGACCATGCCGGCCTCGATGTCGTTGGCGACGCGGTCGCCCTGCTCGGGGTCGGTCGTGAAGACGTAGGAGCCGAGGCCGAACGGCGTGTCGTTGGCGACCCGGATCGCCTCCTCCTCGGACGAGACCCTGTAAACGCTCGCGACGGGCCCGAAGAACTCCTCCCGGTAGGCGTCGCTCTCGGGGCTGATACCGGTGAGGACCGTCGTGCCGAAGAAGTTGTCCTTCCGGTCGCCGTCGAGAACGGCCTCGGCGCCCTGGGCCTTCGCGCGGTCGATCTGGTCCTGAAGGCGCTCCGCCGCGGTCGACGACGAGAGTGGCCCCATCGCCGAGTCCTGGGCCGGATCCCCGGGCTCCACCTCCTTCATCTTCTGCGTGAACTTCGCGAGGAAGTCGTCGTAGAGCTCGTCGACGACGATGAACCGCTTCGCGGCGTTACACGACTGGCCCGCGTTGTCGAGGCGCGCCTCCACCGCGGCGTCGACGACCTCGTCGAGGTTCTGTGTCGCGAGCACGATGAACGGGTCGGAGCCGCCCATCTCGAGGACCACCTTCTTCAGGTTCCGCCCGGCGACCTCGGCGACGGCGGCGCCCGCCCTCTCCGAGCCGGTGACCGAGACACCGCGCACGCGCGGGTCGGGAATCACCTTCTCGGCGATCTGCTCGTGGTTCGCGAGGATCGTCTGGTACGCGCCCTCCGGGAGGCCGACGTCGTCGGACATCGCCTGGATCGCCTCGGCCGACTCAGGGCACTGGGGCGCTGGCTTCAGCAGGATCGGGTTGCCGACGATCAGGTTCGGTCCCGCGAAGCGGGCCACCTGGTAGTAGGGGAAGTTCCAGGGCATGATTCCGAGCAGCGGCCCCATCGCCGAGCGGCGGATCACCGCCGTGCCCTCGCCCGCGAGGAGCTCGATCGGCTCGTCCTTGAGGAAGTCCGCCGCGCGGTCGGCGTAGTACGCGTAGATGTCGCCGCAGAAGTCGACCTCGCCGAGGGCCTGCTCCATCGGCTTGCCCATCTCCTTCACCGCGATTGCGGCAAGCGTCTCACGTCGCTCGAGGTGGAGCTCGCCGAGGCGCTTGATCTTCTCGGCGCGCTCGGCCGCCGAGAGCGAGGCGAGCGCTTTGCGCGCCTCCCAAGCCCTGGCGATGGCGGCGTCGAGCTCGTCGTCGGAGATCTCTGGGTACTCCTCGAGCTTCTCGCCGGTGGCCGGGTTAACGACTGCGTACATGCTCAACGTGATCACTCCTTGTCTGCTCGGTCACTCTCTCGTTACTGCTCGCTCCCCCACGGACTACAGCCCGAGGACCTCTTCCGGCGCCTACTCTACGCCGACACCCTCGGCGACGGCAGGACGGGTCACGTGCGCTCGCGCAACGCTGGTGCCCATCCCGAGGCCCGGGGCGCGTAGCGTCTGATACCTAGCCTCAAGGCGGTGCGCTCGGCGGCCCGATTCGTTCTCACCACGACCGCCCCGAAGGTCCGCGTGACCAGCCATCATCCAGCCTGAGAGACGGCGCCGTTTCCGGGTTCTTTCACTTGAAAAGCCGCCGGTTAATGGGACTGGTCAGTACGGCCAGCTATGGCCGGTTGCGGCCAAAGAGGTCGTGCGCCCTGACCCATTCCTCGACGAGGATCGCCCATCCCAGCGAGAGCTCGCCGCAGAGCACCGTCGCCGCGACGATCTCGGCCAGCTTGCGAACCTTGCCCGTCCCGTAACAGCCGAGCAGCTCCAGGCATTCGCGCTGGGTGGCGAGCCCAGTGCCGCCGCCGTAGGTGGCGACGATCAATGAGGGCAGCGTGATCGAGCCGTAGTAGTCGCCGTTGGGCAGCAACTCGCTGAAGCCGAGGGCCGCGGAGGATTCCGCAACGTTGGCTGCGTCCTGGCCGGTGGCGATGAACAGGGCGGCGATCCCGTTGGCCGACTGCAGGCCGTTGTTGTTGACCCCCGACATGAAGCCGCCGAGGTTCGACACCTGCCGCGCCCGGAACAGCTTCTCGCCGCTGGTGTGCATGTGCTCCTCGATCAGCGCGGCGGGAATCGTGACCTCCGCGACAACTCGCTTTCCCCGAGTGCGCAAGATGTTGACCTGTGAGCTCTTCTTGTCGGTGGCGAAGTTCGACTCGAGGTAGAAGTTGGTGATCCCCTCGTAGTTGGAGGTGATCCACGCGCAGGCCGCGGCGGTCGCCTTGCCTGTCAGGTTCTGACCGGCGGCGTCGCCGGTCGTGTAGTCGAAGCGCGTGAACAGGATCCGGCTGGCTGAGTACTGCTCGATGCCGCGCAGGCGGCCGGTACGGGTAGTGGTCTCCGCCGCGTGCTTGATCTCCGCGAAGTGCTCGGTCAGCCACTCCCCGAACGAGCGTGCCTCACGAGCGCTCTCGAACACGAAGGCGGGGGCGCGCTGCATGGCGTCGTCCAGGATCGTGGTCTTCACCCCGCCGGCCTCGTGCAGGATCTTCATGCCTCGGTTGTAACTCGCCACCAGCGTGCCCTCGCTAGTCGCCAGCGGCACGTAGAACTCGCCCACCGCGTGCTCCCCATCGACGAGCAGCGGACCGGCGACGCCGATCGGAACCTGCGCGACGCCCGTGAAGTGCTCGACATTCCCGGGGAGGATCGATGGATCGATGGAGTAGTGGGAGACGTGCTCCAGCCCCACGCCGGTCTGCTCACGCAGAAACGCGCGGCGCGCTTCCGCGGCGTCGGGCGTGTAGTCGTTCTCGCGGTCACGCGGGACCTTCTTGCGCGGCGCCACGGGAATTGTCATCGCATCTCTCCTTGCGTCGTGGTTTGGCTATCCGTCTTGGCGGCAGCGTCTGGCCGCGGGAAGGCTGTGGCGCGGTCGTCTGCACTGCTTCCGCGTCTGCCTGGCCGACATGCTTGATGCTCTGCTCGATGGCCGCAAGTGTCTCTTCCCATTCAAGGCAGTGCTTCTCGTCGAAAGCGAGATTGCGTTTCGCATGGAATGGAGCGCTTTGGCACTCGCGGTCGGTCCTCGCGCAACGCAGCAGCGAGACCGCTTGAATCGAAACCAACACGACAGGTGGGCGCCGACCGGCGCCCACCTGCTGCGTGTTGCGTCCTCAGCGCTAGTTGGTCTCTCGGAGGGCTCGGGTCGTCTGGCCTACCTCGATCAGGTGGCCGTCCGGATCCCGGATATAGCAGCGGATCTCAGACTCATGCTCCTTCGGCGGGGTCAGGAATTCGGCCCCACGCGAGCTCCACTCGGCGTAGACGGCTTGGATATCCGCGACCCGAATGTTGAGGAAGCTGCTGACCCGATCGGGGTCGGATGGTGTCTCGAGTGTGACCGTCGGCTTGTCGTCGGTGGGACCGCCGCCGACGTTGATGATGATCCAGCTGTTGGCGAGCGCGACGAATGACGGCTCGCCCGCGTGGACGGTCTCACCGCCGAGCACCTCGGTATAGAAACGGCGTGAGCGCTCAACGTCGTCGGAGACGATGAAATGAGTTAGCGCGATCCCCTCCTGGGGCGCGGGGAACTCGGGCATCTGGCACCTCCTTGGGGTTGGCACTCATCCTTGCAGCGGCGATGCGCCGTACGGTATTCGGCTGGCTGCCCCAGACCTTTCTGCACATCAGCGGATCCCCCGTCGCATGCGAAGCGCCGCTTCTCGCCTTGACCTCAACTGTCAGTGCACCACCCCTGACGTGTCGCATCGTCTCATCTAGTCCGAGCGCTGTCGAGCGAAGGCCGTAGGCCGAAGCGAGTCAGCGCTCGGAGTCGACGTCGTCGAGGCCGTCGATCAGCTCGGCGAGCTTCTCGGCCGGGGTAGCGAAGCCGAGCGTCTCGCGCGGGCGGCCGTTGAGCTTGCGAGCGACGTCGTCGAGGGCCTCCTGGCTGATCCCTTCAAGAGACTTGCCCTTCGGGAAGTACTGCCGCAGGAGGCCGTTGGTGTTCTCGTTCGAGCCCCGCTGCCAGGGGCTTCGGGGATCGCAGAAGTAGACCTCGACCCCTGTCTCGACGGAAAAGCGCCGGTGCTCAGACATCTCCGAGCCCTGGTCCCAGGTGAGCGATCGGCGAAGCTGGGCCGGCAGGGTCGTGATGCTTGCCTTGAGCGCCTCGCAGACGCGCTCGGCGCCGCTCCCCTCGGGCAGGGCGACGAGCTGGCAATAGCGCGTCTGGCGCTCGACCAGGGTCGCGATCGCGTTCGTCCTTCCGCCCATCAAGAGGTCGCCCTCCCAGTGGCCGGGGACGGCGCGGTCCTCGACCTCCGGGGGGCGCTCGGAGATCATCACCATCCCGGCGATCTTGCCCTGGCTTTGGCCCTTGCTCGACTGGGCTCGCGCAAAGCGCCTTTGCCGGCGGGTTCTCAGGTGCCCCGTCAGCTCTCGCTTCAGCGTCCCCCGCGCCTGGACGTAGAGGGCGCGGTAGATCGTCTCGTGCGAGACCCGCATCGCCTCATTGTCCGGGTATTGGATCTTGAGCCAGCCCGCGATCTGCTCGGGGGAGTGGTCCTTTCGCAGATGCTCTGAGACGAACAAAGCGGTACTTCGCTGGCTATGCCGGCCGCCCGAAGGCTTCGAGGGCGTCGGCTCGGGATGTGAAGGACTTTCCTCGCACGATCCGCTCGTTTTCGAACGTCAAGACGACAGCGACCTGCCGGCTCAGCGGTACGAGACTACGCAGCCCACGCCCAGAGATCCGCAGCACGACCACCACGTGTTCGTCCAGGTCGATGATCTCCTCTGTCGCCGGGGTGTAGTCCACCGTCTCCCAGAGGTCGGCTGCCAAGTCCCGGACGCGCTGCGCCCCCGTGTAGCTCTCCCCGGTCAAGACCGACTCGAACTCGAAGTCTGGGGCCAGGTGCTCCCGCATCAACGCGTCGCCAGCTTCGAGGTCACGTCGCACGATCGCCTCATAGGCCTTGCGCACGATCTCCACGTTCTCCTGCGACATCGCCTGCGCAGTATCTCTCGACGGAATGCCGCTTTCCATGCAAGCGCCGCTTTTCGGCCAAAGCGGTAGTTCTGGACTACTCCCGCAGCCCGGCGGCTCCGAGGGCCTCGTCGCGATCGAGGAAGCTTTGCGCCTGGCTGATCAGCCCATCCCTGAACGAAACCAGGTGGCACCACAGCCAGTCCACTTTGGGCGCGTCCGGGGGGACAGCGTGGCAGCGGGTGATCCCCAGCGCCCTTTCGTCGAGGTCGATTATCTCCTCGACGTCTATCGAGACCTCCTCGTAGATCCATATCTTGTTCAACCACCGCCGCACGTTCTCCTTGCCCATGTGCGTCCCCCCGCCGGGAAACTGCGGGTCGCTGATCCAAACGAGGTCCTCAGTCGCCAGATCCAAGATCCCCTCGACCCCCCGGGCAGTCGCCTGTGCATAGGCCGTGCGCAGGACCTCGACGTTCTCCTCCGACATCGCCCACGCAGTATCTCTCGGACTACCGCTTTCCATGCAAAGCAGCAGTTCTTGAACGGGGGGAGTCCCTATGCGACTTGCCAGGCGGTCAGCGCCCGTTGCCTCCTCAGGCCACGGCAGCTACCGGGGGAGGTCCGTACCGGTTCTCGCCCGGGTCGCTCCGGCTCAGGTAGAAGACGAGCAGCACGATGAACCCGACGATCGGGATCAAGCCGATCAGGATCCACCAGCCGGTGCGATCGGTGTCGTGAAGGCGCCGGATGGACACAGATAGGCCGGGCAGCAGGAGTGCAAGGCCAGCCAGCCCTCCTACGATCCCGTTGCCCCCGATGGCCGCATCGATGATGCCGGCGGCGATCTCGGCCAGGATCGCGAACAAGACCCACCACCAGTACGCGGGCCTCGAAGCGCGGCCCTCGAACTTGACGTAGTGGTCGAACCCTGATTTGACGGCCTCACCGAAGGTCATCCTTCCTTCTCCTCTCCTTGGCCCCTTGGATCCTGCGGATCGGATCAAACGCTATTTCAAGCAGCGGCGGAGGGCTAGGCGTGCGTCACCGGCGGTCTCACTTCCTACGCGGCGATTGCAGTGGGCGTGAACGTTCGCTGACCGGCAATCCCTTGGGGGGCGTCGCTAGAGGCGACTTTGGCGCAGCAGCGCCGGATCATCGCCAAGCTTCGGAATAACCCGGCTGTCATTGAGGTTGAGGACAAAGCGCCCTTAGGGGGTTGTGACCTCAGGGTGCCGCTTCTCTTCCAACCCGCGTTCGTGATCGAACTGGATGGCCACCAACGGCTGGATCACGAGGAGAAGGACCCCGGACCCTGATCGCCAGGACCACGGCAAGAGCCGGATCGATCAGGCCGACAATGACCAGGCACGCAAGACCGAACGCCACCAAGAGCGCGTAACGGGTCGTGTGTAGAGGATGCATCCTGACCTCGCTTCGTCAATGGGTTGAGATCTGGACGGTCTACCTGTATCGATCAGTCGCCCAGCGGCCAACCGGCACAAGGTGGAGAAACGCGGGACCTGCCCCGTGCTAATCAGCTAGGGAGGCCGGCAGCTCTCCCGGGCTCCGAGCCAGGGTCCGAATAGGGTCCGATTTCGTACATCGGACGCCGCTGAAGGGAGCCGTGAGCGACGCCAACCTGATCCTGATCACCGGCGGCCTGTTGATCGCCGGACTACTCGCAACGGTGGTGGCCGGGCGATTGCGGGTCCCCGGTCTTGTGCTGTTCATCGGGCTGGGCATGGCGGTCGGCTCTGACGGCACCGGCTGGATCGACTTCGCCGACTATGAGCTTGCTCGCACGATCGGGGTGATCGCACTGGCGCTGATCCTGTTCGAGGGGGGACTCAGCGTGGGATTCAGTGAGATCCGATCGGTGCTGCGTGCCTCGCTTGCCCTCGCCATTCCAGGAACCTTGCTCACCGCCGCGATCAGTGGAGCAGCGGCAACATGGCTCTTCGGTCTGTCGCTGCTGGAGGGGATGCTGCTGGGCTCGATCGTCTCCGCCACCGATGGCGCGGCGATCTTCGGCCTCCTCCGCCACTCGCGCCTGCGCCGGCGCGTGGCCCGCACCCTGGAAGGCGAAGCGGGCTTCAACGACCCGGTGGCGGTGCTGCTCGTGGTGGGGCTGATCGACTGGATTCAGCTCCCGGACTATGGGCTCAGCGACATGGTCCTGCTGCTCCTGAGGCAGCTTGGTATTGGCCTGGCGGTTGGTATCTCAGTCGGGTGGCTCACGGTGCATGGTCTGCGCCGCGCCTGGCTGGGGAGCGACGCCGGTTACGTGATCGGAACCATCGGTGCGGCCGCGGTTGCGTTTGGTGCGGCGAGCAGCCTGCACGGTTCGGGATTCCTCGCCGTCTATCTCGCTGGGCTCATGCTCGGGAGCGTGCCGATCCCTGCGAAACGCGCCGTGACCATCTTTCACCAGGGCCTCGCCTTGGTCGCCCAGGTGACGATGTTCGTCGTCCTCGGCCTGCTCGTCTTTCCGTCGCAACTTGGCGATGTCGCACTCGAAGGCACGGTCCTTGCACTTGTACTCGTCTTCCTTGCACGGCCGATCGCCGCGCTCCTGACCACGGCATTCGCGGGGTTCACGTTCCGGGAGCAGTCAGTACTCGCCTGGGCCGGGCTCCGTGGCGCCGTCCCGGTTGTACTCGCCACATTCCCGGTGATCGATGGTGTTCCGGACAGCCTGGACTTCTTCAACATCGTGTTCTTTGCGGTGCTGCTCTCGACCCTGCTTCAGGGCGCGACGTTCGAGCCGTTCGCTCAGGCCGTTGGCGTGACCACCGTCGAGCGCTCAGGCGGGCCGGACATGCGCCTTCGGGGGTCCGCCAGTCCGGGTGCGCGGATTCTCACTCTCAGGCCTTGGCAGCCGGCGGATGGCGACCCCGCCTTTCCCGGCGAGCTCCTGGGAACACCGGTGCGCGAGCAGCTGCTCGCCCGGTTGGACCGGCCGGGCGCTTTGGTGGTCCTCATGGACGGGAGGTATGCATTCACGGGACCTGTCCTTGGCGTGGGTCCGGCAAGTGCCTTGCAGGACGCGGCCCGCCAGCGGCTTGCGCACGCCAGCTCTGATGCGGAGCGGGCCTGGTGGCGCGATGTGATCGGTGAGCTGGCCCGCTGATCATCATCCGAACGGCCTGCCCCAGTTCGAGGAGTTCACAACGCCCTGCAGGAGTACGGACGTCGGTACGGACGGCTTCGGAGTGTTCTGCGTCGGTGGCGAGACGACTGCTCCTGCCGATGGCAGGTGACGCTAGTCCGCGGTGACCTGCGGTCGATCTTCGGACGTGATCGCGTTGAGCTGCGCCAGGAGGTCGCGCAGCTCGGCGAATCGCCGCCGACCGAGCTTCTGCGTCCACTCGGCCTCGATCTCGAGGACGATCTCGCGCATCGCCGCGCTCGCCGCGCGTCCGCGCGGCGTAAGACGTATGCGCTTGAAACGCTGGTCAGCGCTGTCCTCCACTCTTGTCAGGTATGCGAGCCGTTCCATCTGTCCGAGGAGGTAATTCAGGGCCTGCTTTGTCATGCGCGTGCGGGTCGCGAGATCCGACGGCCGCATGTTCTCGGGCCCTGGGTACTGCAATACGTTCAGATGCGGGGCGATCAGGTCGCTGTAGCCACGCTGGTGCAGGCCGGCGAGCATCCTTTCATGCACGGTTTCCCAGGGCATGCGCAGCAGCGCACCGATGAGCGGTGGGGCGGGGGTGGCTGATTCGTTCCCTCGAAGAGTCAAGTGACTTGACAAAGTTGCCGGATCTGCATATAGTCGTCAAGCTACTTTACCCGACCGCGCACCGCGCAAGAGGAGACCGCAATGAATCAGGCCACCACAGAGACCATCACAGTCGGCCAGCTCGGCGTCCGCTTCCTCGTCGAGGGCTCCGATTCCAACGGCAGCGTGAGCGTCTTCGAGTGCTACGTCCCAGCAAACTCCAAGATGCCGGCACCGCATAGCCACGACGCGTTCGAGGAGACGATCTACGGGCTTGACGGTGTCACGACCTGGACGATTGACGGCGAGTCGATCGAGATCGGAGTGGGCGACGCTGTGTGCGTGCCACGCGGCGCGATCCACGGATTCGAGAACCGCGCCAGCGCGGACGCGACATTTCTCGCGATCGCCAGCCCCGGCGTCTTCGGACCCGCCTATTTCCACGAGGTCGGTGAGGTTCTGGCCGCCTCCGCCGGCGGCCCGCCAGACCTTGCCGCGTTGATGGAGGTGATGCGCCGGCATGGCCTCACGCCAGCCCCGCCCGCTGCGACGACTCAGGCCTGAGGCCTTTTTCGCAGGGCGGATCGCTTCAGGCCGTCACCCGCGTACCGCGCTCGCCGCGGAGGATCGCGGCGGCGTCCTCCAGCGAGCCGATCGCAGCCATCCCTCCGCGGTGCTCCGCGAACCGGCACGCGGCCTCGATCTTGGGCCCCATCGAACCGGGATCCCAGTCCATTCCGCGCAGCTCGGTGGCCGAGCACTCGATCAGCGGCCTGGCCTCGGGCGTGCCCCATCCTTCCTCCACGGCGGGGACGTCGGTGAGCAGGAGCAGCGCCTCGGCCTCGAGCTCCGAGGCGAGCAGCGCGGCGGCCAGGTCCTTGTCGATCACGGCTTCGACCCCCGCGAGCAGGCCGTTGTCGTCCGCGACCACGGGGATGCCGCCTCCTCCGACGCAGACGACGATCACGCTCGCTTCGAGCAGGATCCGGATCGTCGCCAGCTCGACGATCCCGCGGGGCTCGGGGGAGGGGACGACCCGGCGGTAGCGTTCGCCGTCAGGGCCGATCGACCAGCCCAGCTCCGTGCGCAGGCGCTCAGCCGCCTCGCGCTCGTACAGGGGCCCGATCGGCTTCGTCGGCGTGTCGAACGCCGGGTCGTCGCGGTCAACCAGCACCTGCGTGAGGAGGGTGGCGACAGGCCTGCCGGGGAGCTCGTTCTCCAGCCCCTGCTCGAGCAGGTAGCCGATCATCCCCTCGCTCTCGGCGCCGAGGACGTCGAGCGGATAGGCGGCGACGTCCTCATACGCCTCGCTCTGCAGCGCCAGCAGCCCGACCTGCGGCCCATTCCCGTGGGTGACGACGACCTCGTGCTCGTGCGCCACCTCCGCGACGGCCGCGACCGCCGCTGCCACGTTTCGCCTCTGGGTCGCCGCATCCGCGGCCTCGCCTCGGCGAAGGAGGGCGTTGCCGCCGAGCGCCACGATCACCAATCCGTTCGTCACCCACCAGGTTCTATCGTCTGCCCGTGCCTCGGAGGGTGATCGTGATGGGAGCGGGAGGGCGCGACTTCCACAACTTCAACGTGGTCCATCGCGACGATCCCGAAGTGGAGGTCGTCGCCTTCACCGCCACCCAGATCCCCGGGATTGAGGGGCGCACCTATCCGCCGTCGCTGGCCGGGCCGCGCTACCCCGAGGGCATCCCGATCCTCGCCGAGGAGGAGCTGCCGGAGCTGATCAGGGAGCGGGGTGTGGACGAGGTCGTGTTCGCCTACTCCGACGTCTCGTACCCGTACGTGATGCGGAGGGCGGCGATTGCCGAGGCGGCCGGCGCCGATTTCACGCTGCTGGGCCCGCGCACGACGATGATCGAGAGCTCGAAGCCGGTGATCGCCGTCTGCGCCGTCCGGACCGGCGCCGGGAAGAGTCAGACCAGCCGCGAGATCGGGCGCATCCTTCTCGACGCCGGTCTGCGGGTTGCACTGTTACGACATCCGATGCCGTACCACGACCTCGATCGGATCGCGGTTCAGCGCTTCGCCAGCGCCACCGACATCGACGAATCGAATCCGACCATCGAGGAGCGAGAGGAATACGAGCGCCCGGTGGAGATGGGGCTGGTCGTCTATGCCGGCGTCGACTACGGCGAGATCCTCACTCGCGCCGAGCGGGAGGCCGACGCGATCATCTGGGACGGGGGCAACAACGACCTCCCGTTCGTCCGGCCCGACCTGCTCGTGGTGGTCGTCGACCCCCTCAGGGCGGGGGACGAGCTCCTCTACCACCCAGGCGAGGTGAACCTCCGGATGGCGGACGTGGTGGTCGTCAACAAGGTCGACAGCGCCACCCAGGACCAGGTGCGCCGGGTGCTGGACGACGTCACAGCGTCGAATCCGGAAGCCGCCGTGATCGAGGCGGCATCCCCGGTGTCGCTGGCCGAGGGCCCGCCCCTCGCCGGCCGGGCGGTGCTGGTCGTGGAGGATGGCCCGTCGATCACCCACGGCGGCTTGAGCTTCGGCGCGGGCACCGTCGCCGCGAGAGCGGCCGGTGCGAGGCAGATCGACCCGCGGCCATTTGCCGTCGGATCGATCGCCGAGGTCTTTCGCCGCTTCCGGCACATCGGGCCGGTTCTGCCCGCGATGGGGTATTCGCATGAGCAGCTGCGCGAGCTCGAGGAGACGATCAACGCGACCGAGTGCGACGCGGTGATCAGCGGGACGCCGATCGACCTCGAACAGGTCATCGATTGCGTCCACCCGGTCCGCCGCACCTCCTACGAGTTCAGGCAGCTCAGCGGGCCGCCACTGAGCGAGGTCCTCTCCCGCGCCGTCGATCTGCCATCCGGCTGAAATACGCGCCGATCGTGCCCTAGCCGTTTGACGGTGATCAGGGCGTATAGGGCCCATCGCGTTCGGTGCCTACGAAGGTGCTCCGCGGCCGCTGCTGCTCAGCGCTCGATCCGGCCAGGCAGCAGGAACGGGTAGGGCCGATGCCTCACCCGCCGCCGCCATGCCCGGTCGAGCCGGCGAATTGCCAGCAGCGCCGCCCACAACCTTGCGTCGGAGCGGTAGTGGCGCCGGACCTCCTCCTCGGTCAGAGGATCGGCGATCCGCGGGTTCATCCGCTCGAGGAAGGCGGGAAGCCAGCCGTCGAGGCGCTCCTTCAGCAGGTTCCCGGCGAAGTCGAGATAGACCTTGCGCCGGTCGCGGAACGTGTCGAGGATCCCCGGGGCGACGAAGCGGCGCAGGGGCCAGCGGAGCAGCGCCGGATAGGCCTCGGCGAGGAGGTCGAGATCGAGCCGGCACTCACCCTCTGCAGACCAGATCAGCGGAGTGGTCACGTCGAAGTAGGTGAGCTCGCTCCCATCCCAGGTCCAGTTCGAGAGCTGGGCGTCCAGCCCGACCGACGGGCTGACGGTGGCGGCGATGGTCGCGGCGAGCGCCTCGACGAGCGGCTGGGCCGCGTCCGGATCGAGTCCGCGGAGGACCGCCGGCGCCAACTGCTCGGTCGGCAGCAGTTGCTGGACCACGTAGCCCGCCACCGTGCCGCCGCGATGTTCGACCGCGCGCAATTCGGTCTCGACCACGCGCACCCTCGCCGCGCGCAGGGCCTCGAGATAGTCCCCGAGGGTCTCCCGGAAGGTCTCGAAGCGCTCCCGCGAGCGAAACGGAGGCAGCCGCTTGCAGGCGAAGCGGGGCGCCTCCGGAGGCCAGCCCAGGACCATCGAGATTTCCCCGTATCCGAGCATCGGAAGGTCGGTTTCCTCTCCCGAGGAGAGCGCGGCCTCGACCCGGTCGTCGAGCTCGCCCAGCTCCGCGTCGCTGAGGGCGGCGGTCAAGGGACCCGCGCCCACGCCGGTCACGAGAGCGCGGCGGCAACCGCGGCGGTGATCTCGTCCACCTCGGAGTCGGTGACGGTGAGCGGCGGCTTGAACTGCGTGACCGAGTGGTCGTGCTCTGCGTAGACGGCGAAGACGCCGCCGTCGATCAGGCGCTTGGCGGCGAGGACGCCGCCTTGCTCGTCGTCGAACTTGAGGCCCATCGTCATCCCGAACCGGCGGAGCTCGAACGGCATCCCCGTGAACGCCTGCTCGAAGCGGGTGCCGAGCCGCTTGACCCGCGCCAGGAAGCCGGGCGCGCAGATCTCGTCGAGCACCGCGCTCGCCGCCACACAGCCGATCTCGGCGCCGCCGAAGGAGGAGACGTATGAGAACGGGTGCTCCTCGAAGAAGGACTCGAGCTCCGGGCGCAGCAGGGTCGCGCTCACCGGATAGATGCCGCCGCCGAGGCCCTTGCCTGTGATCAGCATGTCGGGCTCGATTCCCTGCTGCTGGTAGTACCAGTGGGTCCCGGTTCGCCCGAGGCCGGTCTGAACCTCGTCGAGGATCAAGAGCGCGCCGGCGTCCTTCGCGGCGGCCGCCACCTCGCCGAGGTAGCCCGGTGCGGGAGGCGGGAATCCGAGCGTCGCGGGGATCGTCTCCAGGATCACCGCCGCGGTCTCGGAGTCGACCTCGCGACCGAGCGCGTCGGCGTCGTTGAACGGGACGTGCGCGAATCCGGCGGGACCGAACCCGAACGGCTCGATCCAGCGGGGATCACTCGCGGCGAGCGCGAACCCGCTGAGGCCGTGGTAGCCGCCGATGGCGGAGATCACCTTTTGCCGGCCGGTCGCCGCTCGCGCGACCCTCAGCGCAAGGTCGACCGACTCCGTCCCCGACGGCGTGAACACCGCATGGGTGAGGGCGCCGTCCGTGGTCGCCGCGAGCTGCTCCGCGAGCCGCGCCCGCCAGCCGCTGACCAGGTGGTGGTTGCCGACGTCGAGGTGGTCGAGGCCCTCGCGGACCGCGGCGATCACCGCGGGGTTGCGGTGCCCGAGGTTGAAGACGCCCCCATTGCAGTGGCAGTTCCAGTACCAGCGGCCCGAGTAGGCGTCCCGGAAGCGCGCGCCCTCCCGCTCGCCGATCACCAGGTCGATACCGAGCGCCTCGAGCGTCCTCGCCTTGCCCCGGTCGACGTGCGAGGCGAACGCCTCGATCGTCTCCTCCCGGCTGTCGTACGGCTGGGTCGAGGCTGCGGTTTCGGTGTCGCTCGGAGCTTTGATCGGCGCCCTTCTCGTCCCTTTGGTTCGGCATGAAGCTAGCGCCTTCCGCCCGGCCCTGGGTGGCGCCCTGCCCTAGTCTCAGGTCGGCATGGCCCTCGACGACCGCCTGGACCTCTACGAGGTGAAGTCGCAGTTCGAGCGCTTCACCGAATGGCTCGATCTCGGGGCGATCGTCGCGGATCTGGGCTTCCTCCGGAGGGCGCGGCGAACGCTCCTGCCGCTGCCGCTGATCGACCGGCCCGACCCGATCGACCCGTCCGCGCATCTGCCGCCGAAGCGCTCGCGCCCGGTCGCTGCGCTCGAGGGCAAACGGCTCGCTCTCGTCGCCTCCGGCGGCGGCGGGGCGGCGGTCGCCCTCGCGGGGATCAAGCGAGCCTTCGAGGAGGCGGAGGTCGAACCGGCGGAGATCATCGGCTGCTCCGGCGGCGCGATCTGGGGCTCGATGTGGGCGGCGGGGATGAGCTCCGACGAGATGGCGGAGTTCTCGCTCTCGTGGCGGCCGGAGGATTACCTCGACATCCAGTGGCTGGGCCTGCCCCGCTTCGCGCTCTCGGCGCTGCGGGGGTTCACCGGCCTCGCGAAGGGGGAGGCGATCGAACGCCTCTTCGACAGCAGACTGGCGGCGATGCCGTGCGGGAATACGCCGATCCCGATCACGACCATCGTCTACAACATGGATCTCGGCAGGGTGGAGTACTTCGGTTCGGCGCGGACCCCCGAGGTGACGATGGGCAACCTGGTCCGGGTCGCGATCGCGCTGCCCCTGTTCATCGAATCGGTCTCGGTGCGCGATCACCTCTACGTCGACGGCGGGATCATCGAGAACTGGCCCGCGCAGCCGGTCATCGAGGCCGGGGATCGGTTCGACCAGGTGATCGGGGTCAACCTGATGCTCCCGAAGGGATTCGAGCCGCGCGACATCAGCGGCTGGCCCGGCAGAGCTGGTGGTCTGCTCGAGGCGAGTCGTCAACTCCAGCAGGGCTACCACCTCGAGCTGGCACGAAGGGCGAGGGACGATCTGGGGCAGAAGCTGACCCTGATCGAGCCGGTCGCCGAGAGGGAGACCCGCGGCGTCTCCTTCTACGACCTCTTCCTCGACCGCACCCAGTGGCCGCGGCTGATCCGCCAGGGCTACGAGGCGGCGACGCGGGTCCTGCAGGGATTCGGCTGATTTCTCCGGCCTGGCGGCCGGCCGGTCAGAGCACCTCAGCGGCGCAGGCCCGCGCGGCGCCGCTCAGGCGGAGGATCCCGAGGTCGCCGATCGCGGTCGTGAAGGTCCCGATGTGGCTGCTGACGAAGCCGAAGGAGATGCCGGTGTCCGGGTCGCCCCAGCCGCCGCCCCCGCCGAAGCCGAAGTGGCCGAGCGCCCGCGGCGCCGGTGTCCCGAGGCCGAAGGCGTGGTGGAAGCCCAGGCGCCAGCGCATCCGGACTCCGAGCACGCGATCCACGGCACGGGTCTGGACGCGGCCGATCTGCTCGACTCGCTCGGGTGAGAGGAAGGGAGTTCCATCGGCCGCCCGCCCTCCGTTCGCGAGCGGCACGTAGAGCTGCGAGAGGGCGTTGGCGCTCAGAGCGCCGTTCACCGCCGGCATCTCGGTGCGCCAGATCAGCGGGTTCGTGCCCCGGCAGAGCTTCTCGAACCCGGGCGCGTGCAGGGCTCGGAATCCGGCCTTGGTGACCGGGAGCCAGCCGAGCAGCGGAGTCGCGGCGATGCCGAGCGCGGTGTAGATCCGCAGGGAGGAGCCGACGATCTCCGCGTGGCGCCGGCCGTTTCCGCCGATCTCGAGGCCAGGGGCCCCAAGCGGCTCCGCGAGCTCCTCTCGCACCAGGTCCCGCATCCCCTTCCCGGTGATCGCGCGGGCGAGGCCCGAGGCGAGCCAGCCGAAGGTGAAAGCGTGGTACGCCGGCTGGCCCGGGGGCAGCTGCGGGCTGGCCGCGGCGAGCCGCTCCTCCATCCCGATGTGGTCGAGCAGGTCGCCGGCGTCGCTGGCGACGGCCTGGACGTCGTGGAGGCCGCCCCGGTGGCTGATCAGCTCGCGCACGGTGATCCGCTCCTTGCCCGCCGCCGCGAACTCGGGCCAGAAGGACGCGACCGACTCCTCGTAGTCGAGGAGCCCGCGGTCGGCGAGGCGGTGAAGGACCATCGCCGCGAGCCCCTTCGTCGCCGAGAATCCGAGCGCCTGGGTGTCACGCCGCCAGGGGCGACTGTGTCCCTTGTCCTCCCAGCCGATGTGCAGGTCCGCGAGCAGCCGGTCCCCGGCGCGCACCACAAGCGCGCCGCCGCGAGGTCCGCGCGCCATCAGCTTCCGGAACTCCTCGGCCAGGGGCTCGAAGCCCGGGGCGACCCTGCTGCTGGTGAATGTCGCCGGCCTCGACCGTGGTTCGGAGGAGGTGCCCTCTCTCATGCCGCCCATTGTCACCCCGCGGGGGGCTGGATTGGCGGGTTTTCCCCGGCTGGTAACCCCAGGCCGGTCTCCACCGCTCTATTTGGGTAGCCACCGACTCAACTTCCGGAGGAATCGATGTCAGAGGGGAACGAGGGCACGCCAGACCGCGAGGGCACGCCAGACCTGGATGGCAGGCGCTTCACCGTTCGCAGCGAACGCATCGGCGGGGGTGAGCACATCCACGTGCTCGGTGAGATGGACCTTTCGGTGATCGGCCGAGTGGACCGCGAGATGCGCCGGGCCGAGCAGACGGACGCCACCAGCATCGTGCTCGACCTCGACGAGCTGGAGTTCTTGGATGCCTCGGGCATCCGGCTGCTCCTTCTGCACGCCCGCTCGCAGAGCAACGGCGGTCGTCTGCGGATCACCCGCTCCGCCGCTCCGCAGGTACGGCGCGTCATCGAGCTGACCGGCCTCGGCGACGTGCTGCCGTTCGCTGACTGAACCCGCACCGCATCCGTCCTTCCACGCCGCGTCGAAGTCCGCCCTAAGGTGTTCGAGGGTAGGCGTGTCGTTCGTCCGCAGAAGCTCGATTGCAGCCCTCGCGTCGCTGCTGGCCCTGGCGGTCGTCGGCATCGCCTGCCTGCCGTCCGGCGCCGGCGCCTGGAGCCGCAGCCAGGCCATCTACCTGCGCGCGGCGAGCAAGGGCGTCAAGCAGACCAATCGCTGGCACAGTCGAGGGCTTCACTGGTACAAGGCGACGCTGACGAGCCGCGAGGTCGCCAGCCTCTGGCAGAGCGTCCCGCTGTTCGAGGCCCTCAGCGGCCTCGAGATCGCTCAGCCCTCCCGCCGCCATCTCCGGGAGCTGACTCGCTTCGCCTGGGGCGCCCAGCGCTATCTGAATCCGACGCTCGAGCCGGTCCCCGGTTTCGGGCCGAACCCGGGACAGCACAACCCGGGCAAGACCACCTGGTTCGACGACAACGGCTGGTGGGGCCTCGCGTTCCTCGATGCCTATCAGGCGACCGGCAACGGCCAGTACCTGACCGACGCCGAGATCGCCCAGAATTTCATCAGCGTCTCCGGCTGGGACAACACGCTGGGCAGGCCGGGCGGCCTCTGGTGGAACACGAACCACAGCTTCTATGCGGGGGAGACGCTCGCGGGCGGCACACTGCTGTCGGCGCGGCTGTACGCGATCACGCATGAGCAGCACTACCTGGACGACGCTCTCAAGTACATCGCCTGGGCCGATGTCTGGCTCACGGATCCGAGCACCGGGCTGTACGCGCGCCTTCGCAAGCCGGGCACCTATGGCACCACCACGGACGCGACGGGCGTCGGCGCGCCCGCAGCGGCGGCCGACCAGCGGGCCCTGAGCGCGAACCCGGACGAGGCGGCGAAGCTCCAAGCGGCGGGCCAGGCCACTCCCGGCCCAGGCGAGGCGCAGTCGTCGTCCAGCAACTATCCGCCATTCGCTCCCTCGCCGATGCCCTACGTGAACGGCCCGATGATCCTCGCCCACCGGATCATCTGCGAGGAGACGGGCAAGAAATCCTTCTGCCAGCGAGCCGAGCAGCTGGCCGCCACGACCCTCGCCGTCTACCGGCGCTTCTGGATGGGCCCCCAGTTCGACTTCTGGTACGTGCGCACGATGCTCGAGTTCGCGCAGATGGACGACGACGCGGACTGGTACGCGATCGCGCAGCGGAGCGCGCGGAGCGCGCTGCACCGGGCCCCCGACAAGCACGGGCTCTACCTGCGCACCTGGTACGGGAAGAAGGCCTCGAGGGCCAGCGCCCCGAAGGGCAGCCTCCAGCTGCACGCGGCGAACGCGGCCCTCTTCGCTTGGATGGCCGCGCTCGGCCGCTGAGCTGAGCGCCTACGGGCCGGCGCCGGCCGCCAGCAGGGCGACGATCGCGAGAGCGATCCCGAAGATCGCGCCGACCGAATAGGCGAGGACGAGCCGTCCGCCCCGGATTCGATCGGTCGCCAGGTGATCGATCAACGTGCTCATGCCAACCTCTCTTTCTCGGGCCTACGGGGTTAGCTGACGGGCTCGCGCCGAAAGAGTGCGCTACGAATTCACCGATTCGCCCACGGAGCACTGCTCCAGTTGGTTCCCCCGCTCGCGAGAGGCGGCCGCAGCCGCATCCACGCGATTCGGCAGGTGCAATTGCGCAACCCGCACCCAATCGGCACGGTTGCGACAAGCTTATTGGAGGCGGCGGTTGCCTTGCGCCGGTTAAGCGGCCTTGCCGAGCTTGCCGTCCCGCACGAGCTCTTCGCGAACCTTGCGCACATGTCCGGTGGAGCAGTTGGCGCGCTTGGCGATCACGCCGTCGGGCTCCTCCGGGCTGCGGCGGAGCTCGAACTCGAGCAGAGCCTGGCGCCGCGAGGCCCAGCCGTCACCGTTGGCGCCGATGGTCGCCTTCTCGACGGCCTTCTCGCGCTGGCAGTGGAGACACAGCCACTGGCCACCCTGCTTGGTCCAACCCTCGGGCCGGCGCGGAAGGGACTTGCTGCCGGCGGCGTAGCGCACGGTCACCTCGCAGCCGCTGCAGGTCCAGCGCCGGGTGCGGGGCGCGCGAGGGCGCGTGGGAGTTGCGGTTGTGGTCTTGGACATGGGTTACCTCCGCGGTCGAGTGCTGCGTTCGCGAAGGCTGCCTGTGGGTGGAAGAACTGCGCGAAAACGCTGCAAATGCCGGGTTTCCAGGGCCCCGGCGGGACATACATGTTAGCAGACGCTGAAACGCCTGCAAATCATGCATTTTCAGGCTGAATGGGCCGATTTCACCCCTGGTGACGCACGTGGACCGGCCGAACCGCTACGAATACCGGCCCGTGCGCAGCCCCGAGACCATGTCCACCGGCGCCGGGCGACTGACCACGCGATCGACCTGGGCGCTGAGCGGCGCACTGATCGCGCTCGTCGGCGCCCTCGCGCTATGCCTGGACCGTTCTCACAACGGCGACTTCTACCTGTCGCTGGTGAGCGGCAGGTTCATTGCCCACCACGGGTTCGCAAGCCACGATCCCTTCGCGACGATCTCGCGGGGAGGCACCTGGCTGAACCAGCAGTGGCTCTCGGAGCTCGCCTTCTTTCGGGTCTCGCAGCTCTTCGGCCCGACCGGGCTGACGGTGCTCTACGCGTTCCTGATCACCGCGCCACTGGCACTCCTGCTCTGGCTGTGCCGCAGCAAGGGATGGCGCATGCTGGTCGCCGTCGCCGTCTTCTACTTCCCCGGTGTCCTGGCGGTCATCCATCCGCGCGCCGCCGGGTTCACGGTGCTGATCTTCTCGGCGCTGGTCGCCCTGCTGGTGCTGATCTGGCGCGAGCGGAGCGGGGCCACGAACCTGCGATCCGCCTGGTGGGTGCCGCTCGCCATCCTGGCGTTGTTCGCGCTCTGGGCGAACCTGCACGGCGGGTTCATCGCCGGCTTTCTCCTTCTGGGCCTGGCGACCGTCGGGCTCGCCATCGACCACTGGCGCGGCATACCCGGGTCGCTGCCGCTGTCGCGCGTCGCGGCGCTCGGCGTGGTCGCGGTCCTCGCCGCGGTCACCGTCACCATTGCGACACCTCTTGGCGCCTCCATCTGGTCGTACCTGCTCAGCTTCCAGAACCAGGCGATCTCGCTGGCGAGCACGGAGTGGGGGCCGGCCTTCAGCTCGCCGCTGGCGGTCATCTACCTGACCCTGGCGGCCTGCTTCGCCGCCTGGATGTGGGTCAGATCTCCGCGCCCGCGCCGGGTCACCACCGTGCTGGTGACCGCGGGCTTCCTGGTATTCGCCGGCTACTCGATCCGGAACATCGTCTTCGTCGGCCCGGTCCTGGCGCTGCAGGTCGCCTGGACCGCGCCGAACCGAAGCCCGACGCCGCTTCGGGGCCCGGTCGCCCTGATCGGGACGGCGGCCGCGGCCGCGGCGCTGCTCTGGGCGGCCGTGCTGGGCCCGGCGCGCGACGATCCCACCCTGGGCTTCCCGGTCGCCGATTACGCGATCGCCCATCCACCGAAGCACGGCCGCATCGTCACCTACGCCGGGGTCGGCTCATATATCAACTGGCGTTCCCCGAAGACGCCGGTTGTGCTCAACGGCTGGCTCGAGCAGTACACGCCGCAGGAGCTCCGCGACAACTACCGCGTCCTGCGGGCGGGGACGGCGGCGGACCTGCCAGGTGCGCTGCGGAGGATCCACGCGGGCGCCGTGATCGCGCACCTGCCCTCCGCCATCCAGCGGCTCGAGGTGGCGGGCTTTCGCCCGGAGTTCACCTCCGGCGATGCGACGTACCTTGTCCGGGTTCCCCGTGGCGCACGCTGAGCGGGCGTTAAGGCACCGCTCTACCATCCGCTCGCCGATGGAGTCGCTCCCCGGAACCGCTGAACCAGCGATCCAGCCGGCCGCGACCTCCTCACGGCTCGTGCCGAGCGTGCCGAGGATCGAGGTCCGGCGACGGGCGCTGATCGCGAACTCGATGCTGGGCGGGATGATCCTCGCCTCCCTACTGATGGCGGTGGGGACCGCGTCCAAGCACTACGGCCCGACGCTCCACATCCACCACGGGCTTGCCGATTCGCTCAGAGGGCCCTTTCACTACGTGGGTCTAAGCCTGAGCGGCACCGAGTTCTCGATCCTCTTCATAGTCATTGGGCTCTGCTACCTCGGGGTCCTGCTGTTCGCCGACTCGGTTCGGCTTCGGGTCGCGATCGCCGCGATCGTGGCGTTGCACGTGATCTTCCTGCTGGCGCCCCCGCTTCTCTCGAGCGACATCTTCAACTACGTCGGCTACGCGCGACTCGAGGTCGTGCACCACCTGAACGCGTACGTGAAGCCGCTCGCCGCAGTGCCCACCGATCCGTCCTACATCTACGTCGGCTGGCCGCTGCACACAACCGCCTACGGCCCGCTCTTCACGCTGGCAAGCATGCCGCTCGGCTGGGTCAGCTTCCCGGCTGGGGTCTGGCTGATCAAGCTGTTCACGGCGGCCGCCAGCCTGGGTTGCGTCGCGCTGGTCTGGATGTGCGCCGTCCGGCTCGGTCGGCCGGCCCTGCCGGCGACGCTGTTCTTCGGCCTCAATCCGATCCTGCTGGTCTACGCGGTCGGGGGCGGACACAACGACGTGCTGATGCTCCTCGCAGCGCTCGCCGGGATCTACATGCTGCTGGTGGGGCGCGAGTCGGGAATGGCGGCGCTGGTCGCGTCCGCCGCGATCAAGAGCTCTTCGATCGTCCTGCTGCCGTTCGCGCTTCTGGGCTCGCGCCGGCCCACCCGGGCACTCCTCTGGACGGCCGGCGCCGGCGTAGTCATCGGGGGGATCACGCTGGTGGCTTTCGGGCATCACGTCTCGAGCCTGCTGCACGTGCTCCACGACGACGCGCGTCTGCAGACCCCGAACGACATTCCCGGCGTGATCCGTGACATCTTCGGGCTGGGGATCAGCACGGCTCGGCTGGGCAAGATCGGGATGCTCGTTCTCCTGCCGACCATCGTCCTGCTGCTGGTGCGGGTCTATCGCGGCGGCGACTGGCTCGAGAACGCCGGCTGGGCGACGTGCGCGGTGCTCGTCACGACGACCTGGTTCCTGCCCTGGTACCTGATCTGGTTCCTGCCGCTGGCGGCGCTCGCGGTCAGGCCTTATCAGCGCATCACGGCGCTCGCCCTGACCGCTCTGGCGATCGGGCTGCAGCTCCCGCTGATCTTCGGGCACTAGCGGCCACCGGGCCGCGATCTGTGGGGAGGCTGTCCCTACTGGCCGAGGATCTTGGCCTTCTCGGCCTCGAACTCCGACTCGGTGAGCGCGCCCTGCTCCTTCAGCTTGGCGAGCCTCTCGAGCTGCTCGACCGGGTCCGCATGAGGCTGGGCTGGAGGCGCCATCCCGGGCACCTGGCCCATGCCGGGCATGCCTCCCTGCATCTGGGCGGACTGGGCCCTCAGCTGCTGAGCCTGGTTCATGAGCTGGCCGATCGCGTTCGGATCGATGCCCGCGGATGCGAAGGCCACCCCCTGCTGGGCCTCTGGTGAGTAGTCGACGATGATCTTGTCGTGGTCCTGTGGGTCGTAGATCACCGGCACCGCCTGACCCGCGCTCGGCACCGCCAGCTGCGGGAAGCTGAAGCGCTTCTTGACCTCGAACTCGGGCTCATCGTCGGGTTGGACGCGGAGGTGTGTCTTCAGGGCGAGCTCGGTGTTGCCGATCACGCCCTCGGCGCCGCGCGTCACCGCCATGCCCTTCTCCGCGATCTCGACGACCGTGGCGTTGGCGCGCTTTCCGTTCTCCTCCAGTTGCTTCTTGACTCTCTTCGACGGCTTACCCAGCATTGTCTCTCTCTCCTTTCGAGGCAGGGGAGGCCACCGTACCGCGCCGATCTGCGGTTCGGCCGGGGACTCCACGGACGTTTGAGAGTGGTTACGGCGCCGTTATGCGATGGGGTGCGGCGCGCGGCCCGACGCGGTGCGGCCGCTGAGGACCGCCGCGCCACCGCCTAGCAGCCCGGCCGCGAGCGCGGCCAGTGCCCACCCGGTGCCGCTGAGGTCGAAGCCGAACGCGTTGTCCAGGGACCAGGCACCCGGCCGATGCCCGACAGGCCAAGTCCGAGCAGCAGCCCGCCCAGGAGCTCCGCCGTGCCGGCGGCGCGGGCGTGCAGAGCGCCCGGGCGCAGGCCGATGTTGTCGAACATCTTCGCCGTGCCCTCGGGGCCCCCGCCGCCAAGGACGCCGAACAGCTTCTGCGCGCCGTGACCGGCCAAGAAAGCGCCGACCACCAGGCGAAGCACCAGTAATGAGAGGTCCATCTGGATCCTCCTCGGGTCGAAAGTCTGGGGAAATACTTGCCTGCGCAAGCACTCCTCAAACCCCGCAGCCGAGGTTCGGCAGACAGCGGGGTGTCAACATCACGGTGATGAGCTACCGCGGCAAGATGGACTTCGGGATCGCCGCCGACCGCAACCAGATGCCGGGTCTCTGGTCGACGCTCGACCGACTGCGCGAATCCCTCGAGGAGCTCAGGTAACTGCCGAGCTCGCCGAGCTGGTCCCCGACCCCGGCGCCGGGCGGGCTTTCGAGCTGTCGATGCGTCCCGGGATCGCGGACGCCGACGCCGCGGGCCGCTGCCGGCTCGACGCGATGGCGCGCTGGCTCCAGGATGTCGCCTACGCGGATCTGATCGACGCCGGCTTCGAGGGCCGCGGCGCCTGGATCGTGCGCCGCACGCGCATCCGGGTCGAGGCGTTCCCTCGCTTCGGCGAGGGCCTCACCCTGCGGACCTTCTGCAGCGGCATCGGCCGCTTCTCGGCGGAGCGCCGCACCTCGATCCGAGGCGACGGCGCGAACGTGGAGGCAGTCGCCCTCTGGGTCTGCCTCGATCCCGAGCGCGGCCGCCCGATGCGCTTTCCAGCCGACTTCATCGACGCCTACGAGGAGAGCGCGGCCGGGCGCGACGCCAACGTCCGTCTCCGGCACCCGGATCCGCCCGCCGAGGCGGAGCGCTCGGCCTGGGTGTTTCGCGCCTCGGAGATGGACCCGGCCGGCCACATCAACAACTCGCACTACTGGGCGCCGCTCGAGGAGGAACTGGCTGCGGGACCCGAGCCCGGCTCCATCGACGCTGAGGTCGAGTACCGGGACCCGGCGATGGCGGGTGAGGCCGTGCTGCTGCGGCACGGGACGTCGATCTGGATCGCGAGCAGCGAGGGCGCGGTCCACGCCTCGGTTCTCCGGGCCTGAGCTCCGCCCGCCGCTAGTCGTCAGGCCCGAGCGCCGGGCCCAGGTTGACCTGCCCGTGCGCCTCGAAGACGCGCGCGATCTCCTCCGGCGAAGGACGAGGCGCATCGGCGGGCGGCAGCGACCGGGCTTCCGCGGGGACCGATCCGTCCCGGACCATGCGCTCGAGGCCTGCGGGCGTGCTGAGCACGAGTACCCGCGCCGTGTCCGAGTCGACCCTGAACGTGTGTGGGACTCCCATCGGCACCACCGCCGATCCGCCCTGCTCGAGTTCGAAGCGCCGATCGCCGGCCGTGATCGTCAGCCGGCCGTCGAGCACGACGTAGCTCTCGTCCTGGGGGTGGGTGTGGAGCGGGGGAGAGGCATGCTCGGGGAAGAGGAACTCGATCAGGGCGAAGCGGTCCCCGACCGTCTCGCCCGGGACCCGGATGACCGCGAGGGTCCCGAGGAACCAGAGCGCCTCACCCTCGCCGGCTGCGGACCAGGTCGTCTCGTTCCCCCGGTCGGCGGCCATGGCGCCTAGCCGGCCGCGGGCCTGATCGCCGCCTCGGCGCGGCCGCGTATCCCGTCGGACGCACGCGCGTGCTCGGCAATCGCATCGATCAGCCGCGGCCAGACCGCCCTGGGCAGGTCGTGACCCATCCCCTCGATCATCATCAGCCTCGCCCCAGGGATCGCCTTGGCCGTGGCCTTGCCCCCCGACGGCCGGATCATCTTGTCCACCGTCCCGTGGACGACCAAAGTCGGCGCCGTGATCCTGCTCAGGGTCTTCCTGCGGTCGCCGGTGGCGACGACCGCACCGAGTTGCCGGCCTCCGGCGCGGACGTCGTAGCCGCGATCGAAGCTCTGTCCCGCGCGCTCCCGGACCAGCTGCTCGTCCCGCGGGAACCCAGTGGATCCGATCAGCCCGAAGATCTCGGCCGAGCGTCTGACGTAGCCATCGCGGTCATGCGGAGGCCGGCGCAGCAGGTACGGGTAGACCGAGAGCGCGGGCTGTCCGTGCCAGCGGCTCCCCGTCGTCGACATCATCGAGGTGAGGGATCGGACGACATCCGGGTGCTCGGCAGCGAGCAGCTGGGCGATCATGCCGCCCATCGAAGCTCCGACCAGGTGGGCCGGCGCGATGCCGATCCCCCGGACCAGATGGGCGGCGTCCTCCGCCATGTCGTAGAGCGTGTACTGCTCGGGGTTGAACCTGCGCCGGAGGAGCTGGCCCAGCGTGGGGGGCGGGAAGTCGAAGTGGGTGGATCGCCCGATGTCGCGGTTGTCGTAGCGGACGACGTAGAAGCCGCGGTCCGCGAGCTGCCCGCAGAAGTCCTCGTGCCAGGCGATCATCTGCGTCGCCAGGCCCATGACCAGGAGGACCGGGGCGTCGTCCGGGTCCCCGAACGGCTCGTAGCAGAGGGTCACCCCCCGTCCGACGTCGTGGAACTGCTCGGGCATTCACCGATCGTAGATCCCCCGTGCAGCCGGCACCGGGCCGCCACAGGGGCACTTCTGAGTACGGGGTTCGCAACGGATCTTGCATGCCTGTTAGCAACTGCTGACAATTCGGCGGCGAAGGGTTAGCCTGGCCAACTGCCGCCGGCGGTCCTTGTCGCCGCCCATTGCCGATGCCGACTCCCAGCTCCAATCGACGTCCCAGAACCACCCGTCGCGGGCGGGCCGCCGTGCTCTCGGTGATGGTGCTGGTCACGCTTGTGATCGCGTCGCTGCTCGGCCAGAGCGCGATCGGCGACCCGGCGTCCAAGATCGCCCGGAAGCAGGACGAGCTCAGCCGCATCCAGTCGAACGAGGGGCCGCTGCGCTCCCAGATCGACGCGATGAACGCGCGGGTCGACCAGCTGATCGGGCGCGAGTCGCAGCTGCGCCAGGAGCAGGCCGCGGCCCAGCACGAGCTGGACGTGAAGCAGGCCGAGCTCGACAAGGCGACGGCCGAGCTCAACGCCCAGAAGGCCGAGCTGGCCCGGGTGAGGGCGAAGCTGAAGGAGGCCGTCGCTGCGCTCGAGCAGCTGCTGGTGGACATCTACAAGTCCAACGACCCCGACGTGACCGCGGTGGTGATGCACTCGGCGAACTGGTCGGATCTGGTGACCCGCACCGAGTACATCAACCACATCCAGAACTACGACGACCGGGTGGTCGCGCGAGTCCGCGGCCTTCGCGATCAGATCACCGCGCTCGTCGCCCAGCTGCAGGTGACTCACGACCGGATCCAGGCCGCCCGCGATGCGGTCGCGGCCAAGGAACTGCAGATCGCCAGCGAGCACGCCCAGATCCAGGCGCAGCAGTCGCAGCTGGTCGCCGCCCGCAACGCGCGGCAGGGGGTTCTTGCCGCGCTGCTCCGCAAGGAGCACCAGATCCAGACGGACCTCTCCAAGATCCCCGCTCCGTCCGGCCACGCGACGCTCGACTCCAACGGGGACGCGATCCCGCCGTCGAACGCGCCGCTCGCGGTCCGCGGAGTGATCGAGGCAGCCAATCAGATCGACGACCTGCCCTACGTCTGGGGTGGCGGACACGGCTCGTTCACCGCCAGCGGGTACGACTGCTCCGGCGCGGTCAGCTTCGCGCTCCATGGCGGAGGGCTCCTGTCGAGCCCGCTCGACTCCACCGGTCTCGAGGTCTGGGGGGTGCCGGGCGGCGGCAACTGGATCACCGTCTTCGCCAACAGCGGGCACGCCTGGGCCTACATCGCCGGCCTGCGCTGGGATACCGGCGGGCCCGGGGGAGGCAACGGCCCCCGCTGGAGCACCGTGATGCGCGACGACACCTCGAGCTTCGTCGCGCGGCACCCGGCCGGGTACTAGAAGCTGCTCCATCCGCTGCGGTCCGCGTATGGCCGCCATCGCCGCGATGCTCGCGAGGAAGGGAGCCAGGACCCGCCGGTCGCGCCCGGGTGAGTCCATGTGATCACAATCACACTGGTATACAACTGATCACTTGTGCTATGGTGTCGAGGCCATGACGACCAACGCAATCTCTCGCGCCAAGGTCAACGTCCCGCATCCGCTTCCGGAGCCCCTCGTCGAGTTGATCGCCGAGCGATTCCGGCTGCTCGGCGAGCCGATGCGGATTCGGCTTCTTGACCGCCTTCGCGACGGCGAGGCGACGGTCAAGGAGCTCCAGGAGGCGATCGACGGATCGCAGCAGAACGTCTCGCAGCACCTCGGAGCCCTCCTGCGCGCCGGCATCGTCAGCCGGCGCAAGCGGGGGAACTTCTCCGTCTACTCGATTGCGGACCCGGCGTTTTTCGGGCTCTGCGACGAGGTCTGCGGGGGGCTGCGCCGTCAGATCGACGAACTCGACCTGCTGCTCCCGGCCGGTAGCTGAGCATGACCGAGGTCGGCCCGATCGGCAGGCTGGGGCGGTACACGGCGACGCATTTCCGCGTCGTGGTGATCGGCTGGGCGGTCATCGCCCTCGGTCTTGGCTTTCTCGCCCCGAAGGCTGAGAAGGCGCTCTCCGGCGCCGGCTGGGAGGCCAGCGGCTCGCAGTCGGTACAGGCGCGTCACCTGATCGACCGCAACTTCAACGGACTCTCGAGCTACGGCCTGATGGTGGTGGTCCACTCGCCCGGCGGCCAAATCGGCGACCCGAGCTTCGACGCCGCCGTCGCCGCCGTCGAGCGCAAGCTGCGCTCCGATCCCGCAGTCCGCACGGTGGTGCCGCCGCGCCCCGGCGCCTCGATTTCGACCGACGGCCACACCGCGATCGTCCAGGCCGGCGCCCGCCGCGACTCGAATGCGATGGTGGCTGCCGCGGAGCGGCTCAAGGGCCCGCTGTCCGGGATGAGCTCGAACGGCGTCCAGGTGCACCTCACCGGTGCCCCAGGCATGTGGTCCGACTTCAACGTCGCCAACAAGAGCGCGATGCTGCGCTCCGAGGTGATCTCCTGGCCGGTGACCCTGGCGATCATGCTGATCGCCTTCGGCTCCCTGATCGCCGCGGGCCTCCCGCTGATGCTGACGATGGTCGGCCTGGTCGCCGCGGCCGGCTCGCTCTACCTCGGCACGCAGGTGCTCCCGATCTCGATCTGGGCGATGAACTTCGCGCTGATGTTCGCGCTCGCACTCGGGATCGACTACGCGCTCTTCGTCGTCCATCGCTTCCGCGGGGCGTTCTTCGGATCCCGACTGGGGCCGGAGGAGGCCGTCGCCCAGACGATGGACACGGCCGGGAAGGCGGTCGTCTTCTCCGCTGTCACGGTGCTGATCTCGCTGAGCGCCGTGATGCTGGTGCAGAGTCCCGCCTTCCGCTCGGTCAGCCTGGGGATCATGCTGGCGGTCGTCTTCGTGCTCGCGGCGACCCTGACGCTGCTGCCGGCCGTCCTGGCCAAGCTCGGCCCCAGAGTCGACAAGCTCTCCTTGCCCTGGGTTCACTCCGGCGAGCACCGCTCACCCCGCTTCGCGGCCTGGGGCGAGCGGCTCTGGCGTCATCCATACCGCTACGGCATCCCGACGCTCGTCGGGCTCATCCTCCTGACGCTGCCGGTCACCCAGCTGGACACCGCGATGCCGTCGATCAAGGTAGTGCCCTCGGGCGACTCTTCCCGCGTCGGGTACCAGCAGGTGCAGGCCGCCTTCGGCCCCGGGGCGACCGGCCCGCTGCAGCTCGTGGCCCCGGCCGGCGCCGCGGCGACCGCCGAGGCGACCGCTCAGAGCGACCCGGGCATCGCGCAGGTCATGCCCGGCGAGCGGTCGGGTGGGCTGACGCTGATCCAGGCGATCCCGAGGCAGGATCCCTCCAGCCCCGAGGTCGGCGCGACGATTGACCGGCTGCGGGCGGATCTTCCCTCCGGCGCGCTGGTCGGCGGAGCGATCGCCGAGAATCACGATCTGCAGGCCGAGCTCTCGGCGAAGACGCCGTTGGTGATCGGCGTAGTGCTTGTTCTCGGCTTCGCTCTGCTGCTGGTCGCGTTGCAGGCCCCGCTGATCGCCGCCGTCGGAGTCGCCACCAACCTGCTCGCCACCGGCGCCGCCTTCGGCGTGGCCAAGTGGATCTTCCAGGACGGCGCGCTGCACTCCCTGCTCGGCTTCGAGCCGCAGGGCTTCCTCGACGCGTGGGCCCCGGTGTTCTTCTTCGCGATGATCTTCGCCATCTCGATGGACTACACGGTGTTCCTGCTCTCCTCGGCCAAGGAGCACTGGGATCGCACCCACGACGCCAAGGAGGCGATGGTCGGCGGGCTCGCCCACTCCGGGCGTGTGATCTTCGCTGCGGGCGCGGTGATGGTTGCCGTCTTCTTCACCTTCGCGCTCTCCGGGCCGCTACCGCCCAAGGAGATGGGCCTGATTCTGGGGATCGCGGTGCTGCTCGACGCGATGCTGATCCGGCTGCTGCTGATGCCGGTCCTGCTCAGGCTGCTCGGTCCGCGGGCCTGGTACCTGCCGCGCTGGGCGGACCGCATCCTGCCCGACGTCCGCTTCGGGCACGGGGAGCGGGCCCTGACCGAGGCCTAGCCTCGCCGAGACGCTCGGTCCGGGCCGGCTAGGAACTGGCAGGCAGGCAGTAGCCGTACGCGGTCAGCTGTGGAGCCGCGCCGAAGAACCCGTACTCGGAGGCGGTCCAGGTGCCGTTCGGGTTGATCGTGCCCTGGGCGAACAGGGCGTTGGTCGAGCCGTTCATGCTGAAGCCGCCGTTGACGAGTCGCTTGCCCGCCGGGCACGCCGGCGTGGTCGTGCTCGCGGAATCGCCCGACGCGACCGGGGCGGGGGAGGAGGCGACCTCGGTGAGGATCGGCTTCTTCATCCGGGCGCAGTAGGCGATCGCGGTGAGCTCGCCCGAGCCGATTCCGTAGGCGTGGCCGCTGACCGTCCAGGCCCTCGACCCGCTCGCCTTCGACTCGGTGACGTAGTCGCCGCCGTCGCTGCGGAAGTCGGTGCGCTGGAAGCCGCCCGAGACGAGGTACTGGTGGGACGGGCAGCGCGCGGTCACGGTCTTGGTCTCTCCGGGCCGCAGGTAGACCGTCTTATGCGGCGTCGGGGTCGCCGGGATCACGCCGAACCCGCAGACCGCCTGGACGGTGACGTCACGCGCGGTCGTGCTGCCCCGGCTCGGGTCGAGGAAGACGACGCTGATGTGCCAGCCGAGCTGGGCGCCGAGGCGCTCGTAGGAGTGGGGATAGATACCCTCGCCGTCGGCACTGGTGGGCGGGCTGGTGGTCATGCCGCCGCCGACCGGGAACTTCCCGCCGGGGCAGATCGTCTGCAGGCGCGGAGCCGTGTCGGGCTTGCTCACCCGGAAGGTCTTGGTGGCGAGCGTGAGCTTGGTGAGCGGCCGCGCGAGCCCCGGCGTCGACGCGCCCCTGCGTCCCTGAAGCCTGACGGTGCCCTGCTTCGAGTCGAGGACGTAGATCCCCCCGACCGCCCGCAGCGCCATGCGCAGGTGCTCGCAGTTCGTTCCCTGCTTCAGCACGTAGACCTCGTTCAGGTTGGCGAGGTGCTTCGTGTTCGGGGCGACGCCGACCTTGTGGTGGCTGGACCGGTGGATCGCCTGGGCTAGCTGCTTCGGGGCCGGGTAGCAGCCGTCCGGGTTGAAGCGGCGCTCGAAGAGCGCGGTCTTGTAGGCGGCCTCGAGGCGCTTGGTCGGGATGCTGAAGCCCGCCTTGATGCCGAGCGCGCTCGGGACGACCACCAGTCCGACGAGGACGGCGACCAGCGAAATCAGGAGGGCGATTCGCTTCATGGATCGTTCAAAACCCCTGGGCTACCGAGAAGTTGCGCGGATCCTCGCAGTTCCCTGGGAGGCTCGTCCGTTAGCTCTCGAGCGGGTGACCGCTCCGCCGCCAGGTGCCGACGCCGCCGTCTGCGACATGGAGGACCCGGTCGAACCCCTCGCGCTGGAGGATCGAGGCCGCGAGCCCGCTGCGCTTGCCGCCGCTGCAGATCGCCGCGATGGTCGCGTCCCGGGGCAGCTCGGCCATCCGCTCGGGCAGGTGCGCATACGGGATGTGAACCGACCCGGGGATGTGCTGCTCGGCGAACTCGTCCTCGTCTCTGACGTCGAGGACGAGCAGCTCCTCGTTCTGCATGCGTCTTGCCAGGTCGTCGGTGTCGATCAGCTCGATGGTCTGCACCTCGCGGTCCGCCGCTCTCCAGGCGGTCATCCCGCCCTCCAGGTAGCCGACCGTCGGCATCCCGACGCAGGCCAGGAGCGCGGCCGCCTCGAGCTCGTAGCCCTCCGAGCCGGCAACAACGATCACGCGGGTCTCGGGGTCGAGGACCCTGGCGACCTTGGTCGCGAAGCCCGTCTCGTACGCGGACGCGCTGATCGCGCCGGGGATGTGGGCCTCGTCGAACTGCGTGTTGGTCCTGGCGTCGACCACCATCGCGCCGTCGCCGACCGCGGCCTCGACTTCGCCCGGGGGCATCGGCACCGGAGCGCCAAGGCGCTCCAGGAGCGGGCCCCGGTTGAGCTCGACGATGTGCTCGACGTTGGGCGGCGGGTCCGCGAGCGTGTCGACCGCGTCCTCGACGAAGTCGGCCTCCGCCTCGAAGCGGAGGGCCCGGTTGTTGTCGCGCTCGAAGCCGATCGTCGAGGAGGCCTTCTCGTCGATCCCCGCGCTGCCGCAGGCGGAGCCGCCGAGGTGGCCCGGCCAGACCTCGACGTCATCGGCGAGCGGCATCAGCCGGTCGTGCAGGGAGCGGAAGATCCCGGCGGCGCCCTCGCGCGGCTCGACGGCCAGGTCGGGCCTGGCGACGTCGCCCACGAACAGCGAGTCCCCCGTCAGGACCGCCCAGGGATCGTCGCTCCGGGCCCGGTCCCGGAGCAGGAAGCTGGTGTGCTCAGGGCGGTGGCCGGGGGTGTGCACGGCCTCGATCTCCAGATCGCCGATCTCCAGCCGCCATCCGTCCTCGAACGCCTCGTGCGGGTAGTCCACGTCGGCCAGGGAGTGGACGTGGATCGTCGCGCCCGTCGCGCTCGCCAGGCGACCATGGCCGGAGACGTGATCGGCGTGGTTGTGGGTCTCGAGGACGTGCTTTATCCGCACGTCGTGGAGGCGGCTGAGCTCGAGGTAGACGTCGATCTCCCAGCGGGGGTCGACCACCACCGCCACGCCCGCGTCGCTGTCGCCGACCAGATAGGAGGCGCAGCCCAGGTCCTCGTGGACGATCTGCCGGAAGAGCATCGGACCCCAGCTTAGATTCGGGCTAGGTGCCGGTGAAGTTCGGCGGCCGCTTCTCGACGAAGGCGAGCACGCCCTCGATGAAGTCCTTGCTACCTCCCTGGTTGCGCTGGGCGTCCGCCTCGGCATCCAGCTGCCCCTCGAGGTCCGCGTACATGCGGCGGTTGAGCAGCCGCTTCGAGCCGGCGTAGGAGGCGGTCGGGCCGGCGGCGAGGCGCTCGAGCAGCGCGCCGGATACGGATTCGAGCTCGTCGTCAGGGACGACCTGGTTGACCAGGCCCCAGTCGAGGGCCTGCTGGGCCGGGACGCGCTCACCGAGCATCGCCATCTCGGCGGCCCGCGCGTAGCCGACGCGGGCGGGGAGGAAGGCGGTGGAGCCGCCGTCCGGGACGAGGCCGATGTTGACGAAGGCGAGCAGGAAGTAGGCGGACTGGGCCGCCACGATCAGGTCGGCGGCGAGCGCCAGGGAGCAGCCGATCCCGACGGCGGGACCGTTGACCGCTGCCACCACCGGCTTGGGCATCTCACGGAGCTCGGTGATGATCGGGTGGTAGATCTCCTTGAGCCTCGCGCTCAGGTCGGGAAGGCCGTCGTCGGTGGTCGAGCGCTGCTCCTTCAGGTCGGCCCCGGAGGAGAAGCCGCGACCGGCGCCGGTGATCAGCACTGCCCGGATCGAGTCGTCCGAGGAGAGCGTGGTGACGGCGTCCAACAGGTCCCTGCCGAACCGCTCGTTCCAGGCGTTCAGCGCCTCGGGTCGGTCGAGCAGGATGCGGGCGGCCTGCCCGCCCCTGGTGACATCGATCGTCTCGTGGGAGGCCACGCCGGAACCCTATTCTCCTTCTCTCGTGAGCCGGTATCTGCCTCGGCCGCTGGCCAAGACGCTGACCCGCGTCCTGCAGCGCTCCGTCCAGCATCCCTGGATCCCGATCGGGGCCCAGCGCGCCTGGACCGAGGCCGCGTCGCGGATCACCCGCATCCCCTCCGGGATCGCGATCGCCCCCGGTTCCCTCGGCGGTGTGCCGTGCGACCGGATCGCGACGGAGGGGGCGGACACCTCGCGGGCCGTCCTCTATCTGCACGGCGGGGCCTATGTGATCGGCTCGCGGCGCACCCATCGCGGCCTGGCCGCCCAGATCGCGCTGGCGGGCAACGCCCCCGTGCACCTGCTCGACTACCGGCTCGGCCCCGAGCACAAGCATCCCGCCGCCCTCGAGGATGCCGTCGCCGCCTACCGCGAGCTGCTCGCCTCCGGGATCGATCCGAAGTCGATCGTGGTCACGGGCGACTCCGCCGGCGGCGGGCTGGCGATCGCGCTGGCGACCCGGCTGCGTGACGCCGGGGAGCCGCTCCCCGCGGGGCTCGTGATCCTGAACGGCTGGCTCGACCTGACCTGCTCGGGTCCGTCGACGAGCGCGAACGCTCGCCGGGACGCCGGGCTGCTGCGCCCCTGGACGGTTCACGGCGGCGAGCTCTACCGCGGGGACGCCGATCCGCGCGATCCGGAGCTCTCGCCGGTGCACGCCGACCTCCGCGGCCTGCCGCCGACGTACATCCAGATCGGCGCCCACGACATCCTGCTGAGCGACTCCGATCTGCTCGCCGGGCGGGCGCGGGACGCCGGGGTGGACGTGGGCTACGCGCGCTTCGAGGGCATGTGGCACGACTTCCAGCTCGCCGCGGGGCTGCTGCAGGAGGCGGACGAGGCGATGGCGGATCTCGCCGCGGCGCTCGATGCGCTATGGGCCGGGCGTCCGCTGGGGGCTCGCGGCGCCGTGGCGTCCAGCAACGGCTCCCACAACGGCCGGCCGGCCACTTCGCCGAGGGTCGCGATCATCGGCGCCGGGTTCGGCGGCGTCGGGCTCGGCATCACCCTGAAGGAGGCCGGCCTCGACTCGTTTGAGATCTTCGAGAAGGCGGCGGGAATCGGCGGGGTCTGGCGGGACAACACCTACCCGGGCGCGACCTGCGACGTGCCCTCGCATCTCTACTCGTTCTCGTTCGAGCCGAACCCCGACTGGACCCGGCGCTACTCGCCGCAGGCGGAGATCCTCGAATACCTGGAGCGGTGCGTCGAGAAGCACGGCATCGGGCCCCATCTGCGGCTCGGGACCGGGGTTGTCCGCGCGGAGTTCGATGAGTCGTCGGGTCGCTGGCGAATCGAGACGACCGATGGCGAGACCACGGAGGCGGAGGTGCTCGTCTCGGCCTGCGGCCAGCTGAGTCGCCCGGCGCTGACCCGGGTCCCGGGCGCCGACCGCTTCCGGGGGCCGATCTTCCACACGGCGCGCTGGGACCACGACGTGGATCTGGACGGAAAGCGGGTCGCCGTGATCGGCACCGGCGCCAGCACCGTGCAGGTGGTCCCGGCGATCGCGGATCGGGTTGCGCATCTCGACGTCTACCAGCGCTCGGCGCCGTACGTGATCCCGAAGAGCGACCGGCCCTACAGGGAGTGGGAGAGGCGCCTCTTCCGCTGGTTCCCGCCGGCGCGGCTGCTCCAGCGCTTCAGGGACTGGCTCTTCTTCGAGCTCTTCATCAGCGCCTTCAACCAGTTCAGGCCCCTGGGCCGGCTGGGGGCGCGCATGTCCGAGCGCCAGCTCTCGGAGCAGGTCTCCGATCCGGAGCTGCGGCGGGCCCTGACGCCCGACCACGTGATCGGCTGCAAGCGGGTGCTGATCTCAGGCGACTACTACGCGACCCTCGATCGGCCCGATGTCGAGCTGGTCCCGCAGGGGGTGTGCGAGCTGACCGAGGAGGGCGTGGTGGCGGAGGACGGGACCGAGCGCCCGGCGGACGTGATCGTCCTCTCGACCGGGTTCGAGAGCACCAGGTTCCTGGCGCCGATGGAGATCCGCGGGCGGGGAGGGCTCGACCTGAACGAGGTCTGGAGCGCCGGCGCCAACGCCTACCTGGGGATCACGGTCGCCGGCTTCCCGAACCTCTTCGTCATGTACGGGCCGAACACCAACCTGGGCTCTGGCTCGATCATCTTCCAGCTCGAGAGCCAGATGACCTACATCGCCGACGCGGTCGAGAAGCTCCGGCGCGCGGGCGGATGGCTATCGGTTCGCCCCGAGGTCCAGGAGGCCTTCGACCGCGAGATGCAGAGCCGGCTCTCCACCTCGGTCTGGCAGACGGGCTGCAACAACTGGTACGTCGACGAGTCCGGCCGGAACACCAACAACTGGCCGGGCTTCACGCTCGAGTACCGGCGCAGGACCAGGCACCTGGACCTCGATGACTACGAGCTCGGCGACGGCGCCCGTGAGCTCAGCCCGGCTCAGTCCAGGACCCTGGCCGGGTAGCCGCTCTCGGAGATCAGCTTCAGCAGCCGCTCGGCGTGGTCGGGGCCGCGCGTCTCCATCACCAGCTCGACCCCCGTCTCGCCGACGGAGAGGCCGACTCCCTCGCGGACGTGGTCGACGTCGATCAGGTTCGCGCCGCCCTCCCCGAGCCTGGTGAGCAGCGCCGCCAGCGAGCCGGGCTCGTCGGGGATCGTGGTGAAGACCCGAAGCCGGCGGCCGGTAACGGTCTCGTGGTGTCGGGCTATGTCGCCGAGAACACCGACGTCGATGTTGCCGCCGGAGAGGATCACCGCCGTGGTTCCGGACGGCGCCGGGGAGACCGCCCCCTCCACCACGGCCGCGACACCCACCGCGCCGGCGCCCTCCACGACGAGCTTCGTTCGCTCGAGCAGGAGGACGATCGCCTCCGCGATCTGCTCCTCACCGACCTCGACGACCTCGTCCACCAGGCTCTCGAGCAGCGGCAGCGTGATCTCGCCCGGCCGCTTCACGGCGATCCCGTCCGCGAGGGTCGATCCGGCGGCGACCTCGACCGGCTTGCCCTCACGAAGCGATCCCGGCACCGCGGCGCATGCCTTTGCCTGCACGCCGATCACGTCGACGCCCTCACGGCCTGCCTTGACCGCGGTGGCGATGCCCGAGGCGAGCCCGCCGCCGCCGATGGGGACGACCACGCGAGCGAGATCGGGCACGGCCTCCAGCAGCTCCAGCCCGACCGTGCCCTGTCCCGCGATCACCGCGGGGTCGTCGAAGGGGTGTACGAAGGCGAGGTTCTCCTCATCGGCTCGCTGCTTGGCGGTGACGACGCACTCGTCGATCGACCGGCCACCGAGCACGACGTCGGCGCCGAACTCGCGAGCCGCCGCGACCTTGGCGAGCGAAGCACGCTCGGGCATGAAGATCGTCGCGCTCAGCCCGCGTTCCCTCGCGG
Organism: uncultured Solirubrobacterales bacterium; assembly: GCA_963833375.1. Lineage (GTDB taxonomy): Bacteria > Actinomycetota > Thermoleophilia > Solirubrobacterales > 70-9 > DASUPK01. Next base: position 83,292 of record CAWHXR010000005.1, on the reverse strand, counting down.
CGTAGGCGAGGGCCAGGCCATGGTTGCCGGCACTGCCCGTCACCACGCCCCGGATCTCGGGTCCGAGGCTCGCGATCTTGTTGAGCGCTCCGCGGAGCTTGAACGAGCCCGTTCGCTGCAGGTTCTCGGCCTTCAGCGAGATCGTTCCGTGCGCCGTCCGCGAGAGAAACCGCGACTCGATCATCGGCGTGTGCCGAACGACATCGGCCACCAGATCGCGGGCCCGCTTGACGTCGTCGAGTGTCGGGCTCTGGGTCAACGCTTTCCGGTCAGGCGGAGTCTCGGGGCAGGGGAACCGTTGCGTCCATCTCGACCAGGGCGCCCTTCGGCAGCGCGGCCACGCCGACGGTGGTCCGGACCGGGAAGGGCTCCCCGAAGAAGCTCGCGTACACCTCGTTGAGCTCGGGGAACTGCGCCATGTCAGTCAGGTAGATGCCGATCCGGGCCGCCTCGGAGACCCGCGTGCCGGCGGCGCGGCAGACCGCGTCAAGGCTCTCCAGGCAGCGGCGGGCCTGTTCGGCGATGCCACCCGCCACGAGCTCGCCGCTTGCGGGATCGAGCGGCACCTGACCGCTGCAGTAGAGGACGCCGCCCGCCTCGACGGCCTGGGAGTAGGGGCCGATGGGGGCCGGGGCGTCGTCGGTCTGGACGGGCCGCCGCCCTCCGTCGCCAGATCCATCCATGTGATCTCCTCCTCGGCGTCTTCTGCTTGTCCGAGTGAGTATCGCGGAGTCACGGAGGCCGAACGGGTCCCCCTGGCAGACTCCGGCGGATGAAGGTTCTCTCGATCGTCCATCAGCCGGACGCGGGCCCGGGTGTCTTCGCCGAGGTGATGAGGGAGCGTGGGGTGGAGCACGACGAGTGGCTGCTCTCGGAGCGCGGTACGGCGCCGCCGCTCGAGATCGCCTCCTACGACGCGGTGATGACCTTCGGCGGGGCGATGAACGCCGATCAGGAGGACCGCCACCCATGGCTGCGCTTCGAGAAGGACTTCCTCGCGGCGATGATCGACGACGGCATGCCTCTGCTCGCGGCCTGCCTGGGGTGCCAGCTGCTGGCGGAGGCAGCCGGGGGCTCCGCTCCCCGGGCGAGCGAGCCGGAGATCGGCTGGCGCGAGGTCGAGGTCACCGACGAGGGCTCGCGCGATCCCGTCATCGGTCCCCTGGCGCCGCGCTTCACCGGCTTTCAGTGGCACAGCTACGAGGCCCGGCCGCCCGAGGGCGCCGCGGTCCTGGCGCGCAGTCCGGTCTGCGGGCAGGCCTACCGCGTCGGCGAGCGGGCCTGGGGGATCCAGTTCCACGCCGAGGTGACCGCCGCCGACGTCGAGACGTGGATCGACGACTACCGCTCGGACGAGGACGCCGTCCGCATCGGGCTCGATCCCGAGGCACTCCGCGCGGAGAGCCGGGAGAAGATCGCCGACTGGAACCGGCTGGGACGCGAGCTCTGCGGCCGCTTTCTGGACGCGCTCCCCTAGATCGCCGCCGGGGCGCTCTACTCGGGGGTGACGTACGCGCCCGAGAGCCCGCCGTCGACGAGGAACGTCGAGGCGGTCACGTAGGAGCTGTCGTCGCTCGCCAGGAAGAGGGCGCCCTGGGCGATCTCGCGCGCCTCGGCGAAGCGGCCCATCGGCAGGTGGACCATCCGGCGGGCGGCCTTCTCCGGGTCCTCCGCGAACAGTTGTTGGAGGAGCGGGGTGTTGACGGGACCGGGGCAGAGCGCGTTGATGCGCACGCCGCGCTTGCCGAACTCGACCCCGAGCTCGCGGGAGAGCGCCAGGACCCCGCCCTTGGAGGCGGTGTAGGAGATCTGCGAGGTGGCGGCCCCCATCACGGCGACGAAGGAGGCGGTGTTGATCACCGAGCCGCCGCCCGAGCTGAGCAGGTGCGGAATGCCGTGCTTGCAGCAGAGGAAGACCGACTTCAGGTTCACGTCCTGGACGCGCTGCCAGGCCTCGAGCGAGGTCTCGAGCACCGAGACGTCGTCGTCCGGGCTGATCCCGGCGTTGTTGAAGAGCACGTCGATGCGCCCCATCTGCTCGGCGGCCTTCGCGTACATCTCGCGGACCGAGTCCTCGTCGGCGACGTCGGCCTGGAGCGCCAGCTCGCCCTCGGCGCCCTCCGCCAGGTCGACGCCGACGACTCGGGCGCCCTCGTCCGCGAAGAGCCGCGCCGTCTCGGCGCCGATCCCGCTCGCCGCGCCCGTGATCACGCAGACCTTCCCGTCGAGCCGGCCGGCCATCAGGCGGCCGTCCCTGTCTCAGTGAGTCCCATCAGCCCTCCATGGCGTAGTAGACGTTCTTCACTTCGCTGTAGGCCTCGAGCGCGTCAGGCCCGAGCTCCCGGCCGACGCCCGACTGCTTGAAGCCGCCGAACGGCGTCGAGACGCGGACCGAGGTGTTCGAGTTGATCGAGATCACCCCGGTCTCGATCGCGCGGGCGACCCGCAGGGCCTTGGAGCCGTCGCGCGTCCAGACCGATCCCGAGAGCCCGTAGATCGTGTCGTTGGCGATCCGGATCGCCTCGGCCTCGTCCTCGAAGGGGATCACGCAGGCGACCGGGCCGAAGATCTCCTCGCGGGCGGGGCGGTCGTCGTTGGAGACCGGCGCGAGCACGGTCGGCGGGAACCAGTAGCCGGGCCCCTCGGGTGCGGAGCCCCGGAAGGCGACCGGGGCATCGCCGTTGACGTACGAGGAGACGGTCTCGAGCTGGTCGGCGGAGATCAGGGGTCCCATCTGGGTGCCCTCGTCGAGCGGGTCTCCCACCCTCATCGCCCTCACGGCGCTCTCGAGCTCGGTCATGAAGTCGTCCATCGCCGAGCGCTCGACCAGGATGCGGCTGCGGGCGCAGCAGTCCTGCCCCGCGTTGCCGAAGACCGCCAGCGGCGCAGAGGAGGCGGCGGCCGCGAGGTCCGCATCGGCGAAGATCAGGTTCGCCGACTTGCCGCCCAGCTCCAGGGTGACCCGCTTGATCGTCGCGGCGGCGCCCTCCGCGATCCCGCGGCCCACCTCGGTGGAGCCGGTGAAGGCGACCTTGGCGACGTCGGGGTGCTCCACCAGCCGCCGCCCGCAGACGCTGCCCGGGCCGGCGACCACGTTGAGCACTCCCTGGGGCACGCCCCCCTCGACGGCGATCTTCTCCAGCTCCAGAGCGGTCAGCGGGGTCAGCTCCGCCGGCTTCAGCACGATCGTGTTGCCGGCCGCGAGCGCGGGGGCCACCTTCCAGGAGGCGATCGTGAGCGGGAAGTTCCAGGGCGTGATCAGCCCCACCACGCCGAGCGGCTCGCGGAAGGTCATGTCGACGCCGCCGGCAACGGGGATGGTCTTGCCGGTGAGGCGCTCCGGCGCTCCGGCGTAGTAGCGGAAGGTCTCGACCACCATCTCCATCTCGCCGCGGGCGTCGGAGATCGGCTTGCCGGCATTGCGCGCCTCGAGCTTCGCGAGCTCCTCGGCGTGGGAGGTGATCGTGTCGGTCAGCCGATGGAGCAGGGAGGAGCGCTCGCCCGGGGCCATCGCCCGCCAGTCCGGGAACGCCGCCCTGGCGCGCTCGATCGCCGCATCCGTCTCCTCCGCACCGGCGCGGGGCAGCTCGGCCATGACCTGCTCGGTCGCCGGCTCGATCACCCGGATCGCTTCCTTGCTCGCCACGCCTCGACGATATAGGGTCCGCGCATGGCGTCAGGGGAGAAGAGCAAGGAAGCTATCCCCAGGCCCGGTGGCCCAGGCGGCACCCGCGGGATGCTCTCGCTCGACGACCTCCGCAAGCACGGCGAGGCGGGCGAGATCGACACCGTCGTCACCGCCTTCACCGACATGCAGGGGCGGCTGTTCGGGAAGCGGATCGAGATCGAGTACTTCCTCGAGGAGGTGACCGGCCACGGGGTCGAGGGCTGCGACTACCTGCTCGCCCTGGACATGGAGATGGAGCCGGTGCCCGGCTACGAGATGGCCAACTGGGAGGAGGGCTACGGCGACTTCGGGATCTCGCCCGACATGACGACCCTGCGGCGGATCCCGTGGCTCGACCGCACCGCCCTCGTGCTCGCCGACGTCGTCAACCACGACGGCAGCCCGGTGGTCGCCTCCCCGCGCCAGATCCTGATCGCGCAGTACGAGCGCGCCGTGGAGATGGGCTATACGCCGTACTTCGCCTCCGAGCTCGAGTTCTACCTCTACAAGGAGAGCTACGCCGAGGCCTGGGAGAAGGGCTACAAGGACCTCACCCCGACGATCCCCTACATCCTCGACTACCACATCCTCGCCACCACGATGGACGAGCAGTACCTCGGGGCGATCCGCCGCGGGATGCAGGGCGCGGGGATCCCGGTCGAGTTCTCCAAGGGCGAGGCCTGGTACGGCCAGCACGAGGTCAACTTCCGCTACGCGGACGCGGTCACCTCGGCGGACCGGCACACGATCTACAAGAACGGCGTCAAGGAGATCGCCTTCCTGAACGAGATCTCGGCGAGTTTCATGGCGAAGCCGTCGGAGAAGGACATCGGCAGCTCCTGCCATGTCCACTCGAGCCTGGTCGACGCCGACGGCAAGAGCGTCTTCGTTGACGGCGACGGCGAGGAGACCGACACCTTCCGCCACTACCTCGGCGGCCTGCGCCGGCACATCAGGGAGCTCGCCCTGTTCATCGCGCCCTCGGTCAACTCCTACAAGCGCTACGCGGCCGAGAGCTGGGCGCCGACCTCTGTCTCCTGGGGCCGCGACAACCGCACCTGCGGCTTCCGGATCGTCGGCCACGGCTCCTCGAGGCGGGCCGAGTGCCGCATCCCGGGCGCCGACGCCAACCCGTATCTCGCCTTCGCGGCCCTGCTCGCCGCGGGACTCGACGGGATCGAGAACGGGATCGATCCCGGCCCCGAGCTCGTGGGCAACGCCTATGAGGCCGGCGAGGCCGAGCCCTTCCCCTCCGCCCTGCGGGAGGCCAAGGAGCTCTGGGAAGGAAGCGCGTTCGTCAAGTCGGCCTTCGGCGAGTCGGTGCAGAAGCACTACTCCAACTACGCCCGCTACGAGCAGCAGGAGTTCGACCAGGTGGTGACGGACTACGAGCGTCGCCGCATGTTCGAGCGGGGCTAGCGGCTGCCAGGCCGCAGATTCTTGGAGCGGCGGCTACGCCGCCGCGACTTATGTGGAGCGGCCGCTTGCAGCCGCGACCTGATGGCGAAGCCGGGTAGATTCTCTTCGGGGAGAGCATTGGCGTGAACCCGCCGGAGACGAGGTACGCGCAGAGCGGCGACTTCAGCATCGCCTATCAGATGGTCGGCGAGGGACCGATCGATCTCGTCCACATCCCGGGGCTTCTCTCCCACCTCGATCTCGCCTGGGAGAACCCCAAGTACAGGCGCTTCATGAAGCGCCTCTCCTCGTTTGCGCGGGTGATCGTCTACGACAAGCGCGGCTGCGGGCTCTCCGACCCGGTGAGTGAGCCGCCCTCCGTCGAGGAACGGATCGACGACACCCGTGCCGTGATGGACGCGGAGGGCGTCGAGCGGGCGGCCGTCTTCGGCTGCTCGGAGGGCGCCAGCCTCGCCGCCTTCTTCGCAGCCGCCCACCCCGAGCGGGTGAGCCAGGCGATCCTGTACGGGAGCTTCGCCCGGCTCACGCCGGATCCTCCCGACTACCCCTGGGGCCCCTTCGGCGACGACGCCGAGGCAGTGGGCGACCTGCTCAGGGAGACGCTGAAGGCCTGGGGTGAGGGCGTGATGCTGTCGGTTCTCGCGCCGAGCCTGATCGGGACCGAGGAGCAGGCTTGGTGGGGGCGCTACGAGCGAGCCGCGATGAGCCCGCGGAGCGTCGAGAAGCTCATGTCCGCGAACGTCGAGCTCGATCTGAGGGAGGTGCTGCCCGTGATCGGCGTGCCCACCTTGGTCATCCACCGCGACGGCGACGCGCTGCCGTTTGGCGGCGGCAGGTACGTGGCCGAGCACATTCCCGGTTCGCGCTTCATCGAGCTGCATGGCGACGACCACTGGCCGTGGGTCGGCGACCCCGACGAGGTCTGCGATCACGTTGAGGAGTTCCTGACGGGGCAGCGCTCGGCGAAGGTCACCGATCGCGTGCTGGCGACGGTCATGTTCACGGACATCGTCGGCTCCACCGAGAGGGCGACGGAGCTCGGCGACAGGCGCTGGCGCGAGCTCCTCGAGGCCCATGAGGAGCTGACCAGGTCCGAGCTCGAGCGACACAGCGGCCGGGAGGTGAAGACCACCGGGGACGGCTTCCTCGCCACCTTCGACGGTCCCGCGCGGGGCATCCGTTGCGCCAAGGCTGTGGCCGAGCGAACGGAGGGGCTGGGCGTGCCCATTCGCGCCGGGCTGCACACCGGGGAGTGCGAGCTGCGCGACAGCGACATCGGCGGGATCGCCGTCCACATCGGGGCGCGCGTGATGTCGGAGGCCGGCCCGGGCGAGGTTCTCGTCTCGAGGACGGTCAAGGACCTCACCGTTGGCTCGGACATCGCCTTCGAGGACCGTGGCGCCCACGAGCTCAAGGGTGTCCCCGGACAGTGGGAGCTGTATGCGGTGACCGGCGCTTAGCCGGCGCCGGGAGTTGGGTCAGGCCGGGGCGCTGACGCCCGGCGAGACGGGAGGCCCGCCGAGCCCCGCGGCCGAGCGCGCCAGCTCCGGCTCGCCCACGACGATCACGCGGCAGGGCCGCTCGGCGAGGACCGTCTGGAGCGCCTTGCCATAGAGAGGCGCGCCGTTGCGGTAGCGGAGGCCCATGACCAGCGCGGTCGCCTTCAGCTCCCGGGCCTCCTCGGCGATCGAGTGCCCGGCCTGGTTGGGCCGGACGCGGTGGACGTGGCCGCTGACCCGCAGCCCCCCGATCAGCTTGGCCTGCTCGATCTTCGACTGGGCGTCCTGCTCCTGGTCTCGGAGCTCGGCGTCAAGCGGAAGGTGGCTGGGCACGGTGACGACGGCGATCACGTGGATCGCCCGACGGCGCTTGGAGGCGAGCTTCACCGCGGTGACCATGGTCTGCTCCGAGAACGGCTCGTCGTCCTCGAAGGCGACCAGGATGCTCTGGTACTCCACCTCCTCGACCCCGAGCGGCTCGGGCAGCACGACCTTGTGGGTCTGGATCGGCGAGAGCCCCTGCGAGCGCCGGTAGAGCAGGTAGATCGTCACCCCGAAGACCATCCAGATCGCCCCGATCACCAGGGTGCGCGGGTTGAGTGCCATCACCACGATCCAGGCGGCGAATGTGCCGAGGCCGCCGAAGACGGCGGTCAGGGGAAGGTCGAAGCCGAACATCCGCACGCTCCCCGGCGGTTTCCACTCGCGCTCCTTGTCGGGATAGCGCCGGCGCAGCCGGATCACCGAGATGTGGGCAATCGTGAAGGAGAGCATCGCGCCGAAGGAGTAGAGCGTCGCCAGCAGCTCCGTCTCTCCGGGGATCAAGGTGATGATCGCGATGCCGGAGAAGACGAGGATCGCGATGTACGGCGTCCGAAAGCGCGGGTGGATCTGGCGCAGGCGCTCCGGCAGCTGGCGGTAGTGGCCCATCGAGAACGTCAGGCGCGAGACCCCGATCAGCCCCGCGTTGGTGGCGATCAGCAGGATCACCGCGGCGAGGACGCCCACGTAGTAGCGCAGCACGTTGGTGAGGCTCTCGCTCAGGCCGAGGTTCTCGACGATGCCGAGCACCGGGTCGTCCGCGAACTTCGTCCCGAGGTCGGTGGTGTATTGGCCCGCGACGTGGTGGACCGGCATCGCCGAGAGCGCGATCAGCGGCAACAGCGCGTAGAGGCCGAGGACGGCGAGGACCGTCAGCCCGGTGCCGCGGGGAATCGTCTTGGAGGCGTCCTTGGCCTCCTCCGACATGTTCGAGATCGTCTCGATCCCGGTGTAGGCGATCATCCCGACCGCGATCCCGAGCAGGAAGTCCCCCCAGCTCGGCGCGACCCCGAGGTGGACGTTGTCCACCAGGATGCTCGGGCTGAAGACCAGGAAGAGGCCGATCGCGACCAGGATGATCTGGGTGCAGAGGTCGGCGATCGCCAGGATCAGGTTGAGCCTGGTGGACTCCTGAGTTCCCTTCACGTTCAGGGCCGCGAGAAAGGCGACCACCGCGATGCCTCCCAAGATGTCCCCCGGCGAATCCCCCAGGGGCGACCAGAACACGGCCAGGTAGTGGGGGACGAAGAAGGCCGAGATGGCGACCGTGATGATGTAGTTGAGCATCTGGCCCCAGGCCGCGAAGAAGCTGATCAGCTCGTTGAAGGCGTGGCGGGCGAAGCTGGATGACCCGCCGGCCTCGGGGTACATCACCGTCGCCTCGGCGTAGGTCGCAGCGGTGGCCATGAAGATCAGGCCCGCGATGACGAAGGCGACCGGCGTCAGGCCGAGGGCGAAGGCCGCGGTGACGCCCAGGGCGTAGTAGATCGACGAGCCGACGTTGCCGTAGGCGGCCGAGAAGAGCGCGCCCACGCCGTGGACACGAGCCAGCGATTCGTCCCTTGGGATCCGTCGAGCCATGACAGACCTCCCGAATATACGCCCGGGGCAGGCGCGGTCTTGGTTGCGCTCGGGGCCTCCGGCCATACTTTGAGACGAGATGGAGCTGAGCACACCGCTCCTGCTGCGCGAGCCGCCTCGCTCACGGACCCTCGGGCTGGTCGTGGCGATCGGATCCGTCGCGCTCTGCACCCTCGCCGTGTATCCGCTGAAGACGGTCGCCCCCGCCGTCTCGCTCGGCGTCGTCTACCTGCTTCCCGTGATCGCCGTCTCCACCTTCTGGGGACTGCGGCTCGGCCTGCTCACAGCCTTCGCGAGCGCCGTCGCCTTCAACTTCTTCCACATCCCTCCGGTCGGTCGCTTCACGATCGCCGAGGCGCAGAACTGGGTGGCCCTCGCGGTCTTCTTCGTCGTGGCGATGATCGCGAGCACCCTCGCCGAGCTAGCGCGGAGCCGGGCCCAGGAGGCGGAGGCCCGACGACGCGAGGCCGACCTGATGGCCGAGCTGGCGCGCACGCTGCTCGGCGGGCCGAGCCTGGACGCGGCCCTGCCGGTCGCAGCCGAGCGGATCGCCAGCGCGCTGGAGCTGCCGTCGGCGTCGCTGCGGCGCGGCGACGTCCCGGATCAGCCGGGAAGGCTGTCGCTGCCCCTCTCTCGCAGGGGAACCCGGCTGGGCACCCTGGTGGTCCCGGCGGGTATTGCCCCCGAGAACCTGGCTCCGCTCGAGGGGCGGCTAGTTCCAGGGCTCGAAGCGCTGCTCGCCGCGGCGATCGACCGCGAGTCGCTGATGCGTGCCACGGTGGAGACCGAGGCGCTTCGCCGCAGCGACGAGATGAAGACGGCGCTGCTGCGGACGGTCTCGCACGACCTGCGGACGCCGATCACGGCGATCCGCGCCGCCGCCGAGGCCCTGGCCTCGCCGACGATCGAGGAGACGGACCGCGCGGACCTGCGCGAAGCGATCGTCGACGATTCGGACCGGCTCGCGTCGCTGGTGGACAACCTCCTCGATCTCTCGCGCCTGCGCACCGGCACCGCCGAGCCGTCCAGGGACTGGTGCTCGATCGAGGAGGTTGTCGAGGCCGCGCTCGACGACCTGCAAATGGATCGCGACCGGTTCCAGCTCTCCATCGACGAGCACCTCCCGTTCATCAGGGCCGATGCGGTTCAGCTCGAGCGGGTCTTCGTCAACCTGCTTTCCAACGCCGCGAGGCACTCGGGGGGCGAGCGGGTCTCGGTGCGGGCTCGCGAGGTCTCGGGCCGGATCGTGATCCGCGTCGTCGACCGCGGGCCGGGCATCGCGGATCGAGATCTGGATCGGATCTTCGAGGCTTTCTACCGCGCGCCGGACGATTCGTCGCACACGGGCGCCGGGCTGGGCCTCGCGATCGTCAAGGGATTCGTCGAGGCGAATGGGGGGCGGGTGTCGGTCGAGTCCCTGCCGGGCCAGGGCACGACCTTCGTCGTCGAGTTCCCCCTGGACAGCGCCACCTCCGATGAGGCAACGTGGCCGGCTTCCCCGGCACCGGCCGGAAGATGAGTCAGCGCGTCCTCGTCTGCGACGACGAGATGCAGATCCGCAGGGCCTTGAGGGTCGTCCTCAAGGACGCCGGTTTCGAGGTCGTCGAGACCGCCGACGCGACTGAGGCCCTCGATGCAGCGTCCGTGAAGCCCCCGGACGCCGCGATCATCGATCTGCTCCTGCCCGATGGGGATGGCGTGGACGTCTGTCGGAGCATCCGCTCCTGGAGCGAGATGCCGATCCTCGTCCTCTCGGCGGTCGGCGAGGAGGAGCAGAAGGTGCGCGCGCTCGAGGCCGGGGCAGACGACTACGTCACGAAGCCATTCGGGCCCAGGGAGCTGATCGCCAGGCTGAACGCGGCCCTGCGCCGTGCCGGCGATGTCTCCGAGGAGCCCGCGATCAGTGCGGACGGCCTGGAGGTCGACCTGGCGGGCCACACCGTCAAGCGGGACGGGGAGGAGGTCCACCTGACGCCGATCGAGTTCCGGCTGCTCAGCACGCTCGCTCGCAACCGAGGCCGACTGATGACGCACCGGACGCTGCTCAAGGAGGTCTGGGGCTCCGGCTGGGAGGAGGACACGCCGACCCTCCGCACGCACATCGCAAACCTGAGGCGCAAGATCGAGCCCGCCGAGGGGCCGCGCTACATACGCACCGATCCCGGCGTCGGGTACCGCTTCAGCGGATAAGGCTTCACGGAATCTTTATGAGGTACCGCCCAACCTGAACGGGGCCTTCACGAGGGCGGGGCGATCCTCCGCTTATGGACCTGATCTCGGTTGCGATCTCCCTGGTCGCGTTCGTCGTCCTCTACTTCGTGATCGACGGATTGGACCGCGTATGAGCTTCGCCGAGGGGACGATGCTGATCGTCTCGGTCGTGCTCTTCGTCTATCTGCTCTATGCGCTGCTGCGCGGCGAGAACCTGTGACCGCCAACGGCTGGCTTCAACTGGCGATCTACGTCGCCGTCCTGACCGCGCTCGTGCCCTTGCTGGGCGGCTACATGGCGCGCGTCTACATGGGCGACCGCCTGATGCTGGAGCGGCCGCTGGGCTGGCTGGAGCGGCTGATCTACCGGCTGATCGGCCCCGCGGCGCGCACCGAGCAGGACTGGAAGGGCTACGGCAAGACGGTGATCGTCTTCAGCTTCGTCTTCTGGCTCGTCCTCTACGGGATCCTGCGCACCCAGGGCATCCAGCCGTTCAACCCGCAGGGATTCCACTCGGCGCCGTGGGACGTGACCTTCAACACCACGTCCTCGTTCATCACCAACACGAACTGGCAGTACTACGGCGGCGAGACGACGATGACGTACTTCTCGCAGATGGCCGGGCTGGCCGTCCAGAACTTCGTCTCGGCGGCCGTCGGCATGGCCGTCCTCGCGGCGGTGATCCGGGGCTTCGCCAGCCGCGGAGCGGAGGAACTCGGCAACTTCTGGCGCGACGTCACCCGCACGCTGCTCTACATCCTGCTCCCACTGGCTGCGGTCGGGACGCTGATCCTGGTCTCGCAGGGTGTGATCCAGTCGCTCGGCGGCTACGTGACGATCCACGGGCTCGGCGGCCTCGACCAGACGCTGGCGATGGGACCGGCGGCCTCCCAAATCGCGATCAAGCAGCTGGGGACCAACGGCGGCGGCTTCTTCAACGTCAACAGCACGATGCCGTTCGAGAACCCGACGCAGTTCTCGAACTTCGTCGAGGCGATCTTCATCCTCCTGATCCCCGCCTCTGCGACGGCCCAGTTCGGCCGCATGGTCGGCAACCGCCGCCAGGGCTGGGCGCTCTACGCCACGATGCTGATCTTCATGGTCGGCCTGTTCGGCGTCGCCTACGCCGCCGAGCAGCACGGATCGCCGGCGCAGCACATCGCGGGCGAGAACACGGCGACGGCGCACGGCACGACCGGAGGGAATCTCGAGGGCAAAGAGCAGCGGAACGGGATCGCGGCAAGCGCCGAGTGGGCGGACGTGACGACGGACGCCTCCAACGGCTCCGTCAACTCCGCCCACGACTCTTATACGGGGATCGGCGGGCTGGTCCCCCTGACCAACATGATGACCGGGGAGGTGATCTTCGGCGGGGTCGGCTCCGGGCTCTACGGGATGCTGCTGATGGTCCTGCTGGCGGTCTTCATCGCCGGGCTGATGGTGGGGAGGACCCCGGAGTACCTGGGCAAGAAGGTGGAGGCGCGCGAGGTCAAGCTGGTGCTGATCGGCGTGCTGTTCGTGCCGCTGGTGGTCCTGGTCGCCACGGGCATCGCGATCTCGAGCAAGTACGGGACACCCTCGATCTTCAATTCGGGCCCGCAGGGGTTCTCCGAGACCCTCTACGCCTACACCTCGCAGGGGAACAACAACGGGTCGGCCTTCGCCGGCTACACGGGCTTCGTCCAGCCGAACGCCCCAGGCAACGTAGGTTCATACGGGATCACATTCGCCGATCTCCTCGGCGGCATCTCGATGATCGGCGGCCGCTTCATTCCGCTGCTGGCCGCGCTGGCGACCGCCGGATCGCTGTCGGTGAAGCGCATTGTCCCCGCGGGTCCTGGCACCTTCCGCACAGACACCCCGACCTTCGTCGTGCTGCTGATCGCGGTGGTCGTGATCCTCGCGGCCCTCACTTTCTTCCCTGCCCTCCTGCTCGGCCCGGTGGTCCAGGGGCTCAGCAACCAACTCGGGTTCCCGACCTGACATGCGGCGCGACCTGACAGCCTCGATCGTCGCCGCGGTGGCCTTCACGCTGCTTCTCGGCCTCGCCTACCCGCTGATCGCCACGGGTGTCTCCCAGGTGCTGTTCCCGAACAAGTCGGACGGCAGCCAGGTGAAGCTCGACGGCAGGACGGTCGGCTCGAAGCTGATCGGCCAGAGCTTCACGATCCGCCACCCGATCCCGCAGGACCAGCGCGGCAAGTTCGGCAAGAAGCAGATCAAGACGCCGGACCCGAAGTACTTCCAGCCCCGGCCGTCGGTCACCACCTACAGCCCCGACGTCACCTTCTTCAACAACCTGGGCCCGAACGACAAAGCCCTGATGCAGCAGTTCAAGGGCTACATCAAGGCCTACCTGGCGCTCGAACGGCCCTACGACCCCGGGCTGACGCGGAAGGACATCCCGGTTGACGCCGTGACGACCTCGGCCTCTGGAGTCGACCCGCACATCTCGCAGGCGAACGCGCGGATCCAGGCCCACCGGGTCGCGAAGGTGCGCGGGATCCCCCTCGACCGGGTCAATCAGCTGATCGACGATCACACCGACGGGCGCGCACTGGGCGTCCTCGGCGAGCCCGGCGTGAACGTGCTCGAACTCAACATCGCCCTGGAGGGGGAGTCGCCGAGGTGACGGAGGACCGCCAACGCTCATCGATGTTCGACCGCGCGCTGATCATGCCGGCGCTCTGGTCGAGCATCCGCAAGCTGAACCCTCGCCACCAGCTCCACAACCCGGTGATGTTCGTGGTGGAGGTCGGCGCGCTGATCACCACGATCGGGTGGCTGATCCAGGTGTTCGGGGGAAAGCCGCTCGGTGGCGGTGACGAGCCTGCCTGGTTCACGTTCACCGTGGCACTCTGGCTGTGGTTGACCGTCGTCTTCGCCAACCTGGCGGAGGCCCTGGCCGAGGGGCGCGGGAAGGCCCAGGCCGATGCGCTGCGGGCGACCCGCACCGAGACGGTCGCGTACCTGCAGGACGGCCGGGAGGTTCCGGCCTCCGAGCTACAGCGCGGAGACACCGTGGTGGTGACCGCCGGCGAGGTGATCCCCGGCGACGGCACGGTGATCGAGGGAATCGCCTCGGTCGACGAGTCGGCGATCACCGGCGAGTCCGCGCCGGTCATCCGCGAGGCCGGCGGCGATCGAAGCGCGGTCACCGGCGGCACAAGGGTGCTCTCGGATCGGATCGTGGTCGAGATCACCCAGGAGCCGGGCAAGAGCTTCCTCGACCGCATGATCGCGCTGGTGGAGGGGGCCGAGCGGCGCAAGACCCCGAACGAGATCGCCCTCAACATCCTGCTCGCCGGGCTGACGATCATCTTTCTGGTCGTCGTCGTGGCGCTGCGGCCGATGGCCGAGTTCTCGAAGACCGATGCCTCGGTGGCGACGCTGATCGCCCTGCTTGTCGCGCTGATCCCGACCACGATCGGGGCGCTGCTGTCCGCGATCGGGATTGCAGGCATGGACAGGCTCGTGCGTCGCAACGTGCTTGCCCTTTCCGGTCGCGCCGTCGAGGCATCAGGTGACGTCGACGTGCTGCTGCTCGACAAGACGGGCACGATTACGCTCGGCAACCGCGAGGCGACCGAGTTCATCCCGATGCCTGGCGTGCAGGAGGCTGATCTCGCCGAGGTTGCGCAGATGGCGTCCCTCGCGGATGAGACACCCGAGGGGCGCTCGATCGTCGTGCTGGCCAAGAAGTACGGGATCCGCGAGCACGAGATGGCCTCTCACGAGGCGACCTTCGTCCCCTTCACCGCGGAGACGCGGATGAGCGGGGTGGATATCAACGGCCGCCGACTTCGCAAGGGGGCGGGCGACGCGATCATCTCCTTCATCGAAGCCGAGGGCGGGACGACGCCGCCGGAGCTGCAGGGGGAGCTCGACCGCGTCGGGCACGACGGCGGGACCCCGCTGGCGGTCGCGAGTGACAGCCAGGTCCTGGGCGTCGTCTATCTCAAGGACGTCGTCAAGCAGGGAATGACCCACCGCTTCGACCAGCTGCGCTCGATGGGCATTCGCACCGTGATGATCACGGGGGACAACAAGCTGACGGCGGCCAAGATCGCGGAGGAGTCGGGGGTTGACGATTACCTGGCCGAGGCGACCCCCGAGAAGAAGCTCGAGCTGATCAAGGACCAACAGGGCGGAGGCCGGATGATCGCCATGACCGGCGACGGCACCAACGACGCTCCCGCCCTTGCCCAGGCCGACGTCGGGGTGGCCATGAACACCGGCACCCAGGCCGCGCGCGAGGCGGGAAACATGGTCGACCTCGATTCCAATCCGACGAAGCTGATCGAGATCGTAGAAGTCGGCAAGCAGCTCCTGATCACGCGGGGCGCCCTCACAACGTTCTCGATCGCCAACGACGTCGCCAAGTACTTCGCGATCCTGCCGGCGATCTTCGCGGCGACCTACGCCACCAACGGCGGCGATGGGCCCCTCAACAAGCTCAACATCATGGATCTGGGGACGCCGAAATCGGCGATCATCTCCGCGATCGTCTTCAACGCGTTGCTGATTCCGCTGCTGATCCCGTTGGCTCTGCGCGGGGTCCGATACCGGCCGGCGGGCGCCAGCGCCCTACTCCGCCGCAACCTGTTCATCTACGGCTTGGGCGGGATCATCGCGCCCTTCATCGGGATCAAGCTGGTCGACCTCATCGTCCACGGTGTGCTGGGAGCCTGAGATGAGACGTCAGCTCGCCGGCATCCATCTGGTGGGGAGCAGCGGACAGGCGCTGCCCGCGGGCGCGCGCAGGCCTAGCGTCGTCACCAAGGCCTGGGCCAGGCTCCGAGGCAGGTCACTGGATCGCGCGCTCAGCGAGGGGGCGGACCCCGCCTCCTCGGCGGCGCTCGCCCGGCGGGCGGTCTGGCTGACCAAAACGAGGAACCGCCGCGCTCTGGCGCGCTCCATTCGCAGGTTGCTCGAGCCTTCGAACGGGCGCGGCAGCGCCTCGGCCGCGGTCCCGCCCCACCGGGGGGAGCTCGCGCGGGTCCGGCTCTCCCTGGCGGGCGTGGCCGCTCTCCTCGAGACCGACGAGCCCGTCTACTCGCGGGGCGTGGCGAGAGTCCAGCTGCTGCTCACTGAGGGCGGCAGCCCTCTGTACTTCCCGCTGCGGACGGGCGATCTTTGCCGCGAGGTCGATGCGATCGTCGATGCCCTGGAAGGACGGGAGGAAACTTGGTGACGATGGCCGAGCCTACGGAGAAGCAGGCGGGGACTCCTGGTGGTGCCGGCGTGGAGCGCGGCAGCTTCAAGGTCTTCCTGGGAATGGCCGCGGGCGTCGGCAAGACCTACCGGATGCTGCAGGAGGGGCGAGCAGAGGCCGATGCCGGGCGGGACGTGGTGATCGGCTATCTCGAGCCACACGGGCGGAAGGAGACCGTCGATCAGGCGGGCGACCTGGAGTTCGTGCCGCGACGGCGAGTCCCTTACCGGGAGACGGTCCTCGACGAGATGGACCTCCCCGGCCTGATCGGCCGGGCGCCGGAGCTTGCCCTGATCGACGAGCTCGCCCACACCAATGCGCCCGGCTTGGAGCACGGGAAGCGCTATGAAGACGTCGAGGACGTGCTCTACGCCGGCATCGACGTCTACTCGACGGTCAACGTCCAGCACCTCGAGAGCCTCAACGACAGCATCTGCGAGCTGACCGGAGTCCGCGTGCGGGAGACGATGCCCGACTCCGTGCTCAACACGGCCGACGAGATCGTTCTCACGGATCTCACCCCCGAGGCGCTTCTGGTCCGGCTGCGCGAAGGCAAGATCTACCCGTACGAGCGGATCGACTCGGCGCTCAACAACTTCTTCCGGATCGAGAACCTGGCCGCCCTGCGCGAGGTCGCCCTACGCGAGGTGGCGCAGGAGGTCGAAGCCAAGCGGATGCACAATGAGCCCCTCGGGCGGCGAGAGGACCGGCTGGCCGAGAGCCCGGCAACCCAGGCTGTGGGCGAGCGGCTGCTGGCCCTGATCAAGCCGACGCCAAGGGCCCAGCGGCTGGTCCGCCGCGCCTGGCGTTCCGCCCAGCGCCTCGGCGCCGAGCTCGACCTGCTCTGGGTGAAGAGGCCTGGGTACCGGCCGAGCCCCGAAGAGCAGAGCCAGCTCGATGCGATCGGCCGGCTCGCCGCCGTGCTCGGAGCGCATCTGCTGGTGGAGGAGGGCGACGACCTGGCGCAGGTTGTCAAGGAGATCGCCGAGGAGAAGGGCAGCACCTACGTCCTGATCGGCACGCCGGCACCCCGCACCGGCCTCGACCGCTTCAGGCCCGCGCTTCCGAGCCGGCTGCTGGAGGCGTTGCCCGGAGTCGACCTGCGCGTGGTCGCCGACCGGGCCCTGAGGGGGGAGGAGGACGAGTCATGAGCATCGTTCTGCTGACCATCGCGGTCTTGTTGGCCTGCTCGACGGGTTACCTGCTCGTCGCGGAGCTGAGGCGCCGGCGAACGGAGTCGTCGATCACCCCTGCGGCGACCAGGATCCTCTTCCCCTTCGTGGGGAAGCAGCTCTCGACTCCCGCGTTCGACGCGGCGCTTCGCCTGGCGCGCGCCGAGGGAGCGACGCTGGTGCCCGCTTACCTGGCCATCGTCCCCCTCAGCGTCCATCTGGACACGCCGCTGAAGAAGGAAGCGGAGGTGGCACTGCCGATGCTCGAGGCGATCGAGCAGCGGGCGGCCACCCAGGGGGTTCCGGTCGATTCCCGGATCGAGCCCGGACGGAGCGTGCGTCATGCCTTCCGGCTGCTGCTGCAGCACGAGCGCTTCGACCGGGTGGTCGCCGCCGGAGCGACCGACGGGGACGGCTTCAACTCTGACGACGTCGCCTGGATGCTGGAGAACATCCCGGGAGAGATCCTGATCCTCCGACCCAGCCGCGAGCCCGCGAAGGCCGTCCGCCGATGGCGCATGAGCGCCAACGGGTCAGGCCCGACGCAGGCGGAGGCCCGCAGGGTCCATCGAGCTAGCCGCTCGCCCGCGACACCAAGGAGCGAATGACGCGGTCCTCTGGATCCTCCTCGGGATGCCAGAGGACGCCCAGCACGAAACCGCCGTCGGTGGACTCGATCGCCTCGACGCTCTCGTCATCGGTGGCCCAGGCGCTGGCGGTGAGGGGGCCCGGGATGGCGTCGACGCCCTGATGGTGATGGCTCTTGACGGTGAGCTCGACTGTGCCCGCCGCCCGGGCGGCCAGGGAATCGGGCTCGATCCGCACCTCGTGCTCGGCCCACGATCCGAGCTCCGGCCGGTGGCGCTCGTGGCCGAGCCGGTCGGGAAGGTGCTGGTCGAGCGTGCCGCCGCAGGCGACGTTCAGGATCTGCATCCCCCGGCAGACCCCGAGGAGGGGAATGCCGCGCTCGAGCGCCCCGCGGGCGAGCGCGATCTCGAAGCGATCGCGGTCGGGGTTGGTGCCCAGGGTCTCGGGGTGGGCCTGGGCGCCGTGGCTCTCGGGGTCGATGTCCGATCCCCCGCCCAGAACGAGCGCGTCGAGGTGGTCGAGCAGCTCGGCGGGATCCTCGGTGGCGCGGCGGTCGGGGGGGAGCATCGCCATCATCCCGCCGGCGCCGTGGATCGCCCGCGCGTACGACAGCGGCAGGAGCACCGTCGGCTCGTCCTTCCAGACTCCGAAGTGCGCCTTCTCGACCGCGGCGCAGACTCCGATCAGGGGCCGAGGCATGAGCGGAACTTAGCGCCCACCAGACACAGGGATATGCTCGCCGCCCGTGTCTCTTTCACTGCGCGACGGCTCGGCCCCCGAGGGCCCCTTCGACGTCGCGGTAGTGGGCGCGGGCGCTGTCGGCTGTGCGGTGGCGCGGGAGCTGAGCCTCCGCGGAGCCCGCTGTGCGCTGGTCGAGGCGGGACCCGACGTCGGGGCCGGCACCAGCAAGGCCAACACCGCGATCCTGCACACGGGGTTCGACGCCAAGCCCGGGACGATCGAATCGGGGTTGGTCGCACGCGGGTACGAGCTGCTCAGCGAGTACGCCGCGCAGGTCGGGATCCCCACCGCGCGCCTGGGCGCCCTGATGGTCGCCTGGACGGCCGAGCAGCGCGATGCCCTCCCAGGCATCGAGGCGAAGGCGCGCGAGAACGGCTACGAGGAGGCGCGCCCGGTCGATCTCGACGAGCTCTATGCGCGCGAGCCCAACCTCGGGCCGGGGGCGGAGGGGGCGCTCGAGATCCCCGGAGAGGGCATTGTCTGCCCGTTCACGGCGACGCTCGCCTACGCGACCGAGGCGGTCGCAGCGAGCTGTGAGCTCGTCCTGAACGCAGCGGTCACCGGCGTTAGGCCGAGCGGGGGAGGGCACGAGATCGAGACGGCCAGAGGGCCCCTGCGTGCGACGCACCTGGTCAATGCCGCCGGTCTGCGCAGCGACGAGATCGACTCGATGCTCGGCCACTTCGACTTCCGGGTCACCCCGAGGCGCGGTGAGCTGATCGTCTTCGACAAGCTGGCCCGCGGGCTGGTCAACCACGTCCTGCTGCCGGTCCCGACGGAGAAGACCAAGGGGGTGCTGGTCTCCCCGACGGTCTACGGCAACGTCCTGCTTGGGCCCACCGCCGACGATGTCGAGGACAAGACCGACCGGTCGACTACGGCTACCGGACTTGCATCCTTGATGGAGGCCGGCGCCCGGATCCTGCCGCGGCTGGAGGAGCAGGAGGTGACCGCCACGTACGTCGGGCTCCGCGCCGCGACCGAGCACCGCGACTACCAGCTCACCGCCCACCCCGACCAGCGCTACGTCTGCGCCGGCGGGATTCGCTCGACCGGCATCACGGCGTCGCTCGCGATCGCCGAATGGACCCGGGACGCGCTCGCGGACGCCGGACTTGACCTGGCCGACGAGCCCCAGCGGATCGCCCTGCGCATGCCGAACATCGGCGAGTTCGGCACCCGCCCCTACCAGGAGGGGGAGCTGATCGCACGCGACCCCGACTACGGGCGGATCGTCTGCTTCTGCGAGCGGGTCACCCGCGGGGAGATCGACGCCGCGCTCGCCAGCCCGATCCCGCCGGTCGACCCGGACGGGCTGCGCCGGCGAACGCGCGCGCTGATGGGCCGCTGCCAGGGGTTCTTCTGCGGGGCGGAGGTTGCAGCCGCCCTCGGAAAATCGGCAGCCGAGCCGGCCCCGGACGCGAAGCGGAGGAGCGACTCTGATGCCGGCTGACGGACCCGTGGTCATCGGTGGCGGGCCGGCCGGGCTCGCGGCCGCGATCGAGCTGCGGCGGCTCGGCATCTCCCCGGTGACCGTGATCGAGCGAGAGCGGCAGGCCGGCGGGATCCCCCGCCACTCCGATCACTCCGGCTTCGGCCTGCGGGACCTGCGCACCGTGCTCTCGGGCCCTCGGTACGCGGAGCGCTACCGCCAGCTCGCCGCCGAGGCCGGGGTCGAGATCGTGACGGAGACGATGGTCACGGAGTGGGAGGGAGAGCGCGGCCTGAAGCTCACCGGCCCCGCTGGCCGCGAGCAGATCGAGCCGCCCGCCGTGGTGCTCGCCACCGGCTGCCGGGAGCGGCCTCGTTCCGCCAGGCTCGTTCCGGGGTCTCGGCCCGCCGGAGTGATGACCACCGCCACGCTCCAGCAGCTGGTCCATCTCAGGGGGCAGGAGGTCGGCCGTCGCGCGGTGATCGTCGGGGCCGAGCACGTCAGCTTCTCGGCGGTGGCGACGCTCGCGCACGGCGGGGCGTCGGTTGCGGGTCTGGTGACGGAGCTGCCGCGGCACCAATCGCTGAGGAGCTTCCGGGCGGGCGCCGCCGTCCGCTACCGGGCGCCGGTCTGGTCCCGCACCGCGGTCAGCGCCATCCACGGATCCGAGCGGGTCGAATCCGTGGAGCTCACCGAGCTCGATTCCGGGCGCACGCGGATCGTCGACTGCGACCTGGTGATCTTCACCGCCGACTGGATCCCGGACCACGAGCTGGCGGTGATGGCCGGCTGTGAGCTCGATCGCGGCACACTCGGACCGCTCGTCGACACCGCCCTGCGCACGACCCGCCCCGGCGTGTTCGCGGCGGGGAACCTGCTGCATCCGGCAGAGACCGCGGACGTCTGCGCGCTCGACAGCCGGCACGTGGCGCCCTCCGTCGCGGCGTATCTGCGCGGGGCGGGGGAGTGGCCGTCCCCGGTCAGGCTGGCAGCTCGCTCGCCCCTGGCCTGGGTGGCGCCGAACCTGCTGCTCGCGAGCGGCCAGAGGCCACCGCGGGACCGCTTCCTGCTGCGCTCACGAGAGTTCGTCCGCCACCCCCGCCTGGAGGTCCGTCAGGCGGGCCGGCCGCTCTGGAGTGGGCGGGTACGGCGGCTGGTCCCAGGCCGGTCCGCCCACATTCCGGCCGGATGGAGCTCGCGGGTGGACCCCGCCCGAGGCCCGGTGGCCGTCAGCGTGAAATAGGGTTGCGG
This sequence comes from uncultured Solirubrobacterales bacterium, assembly GCA_963833375.1. GTDB lineage: Bacteria > Actinomycetota > Thermoleophilia > Solirubrobacterales > 70-9 > DASUPK01. The sequence continues at coordinate 62,195 of CAWHXR010000005.1, read as the reverse complement.
CCATGAGCGACGGGATCTTGCTCGGCATCGACGAGGGGACCACCGGCGTCAAGGCAGCGCTCTTCGACCAGCGGCTCCAGCCGGTCGCCGAGGCGCGGCGTGACAAGGTGAATCGCCATCCCGAGGAGGGCTGGGTCGAGCAGGACGGCGAGGAGGTGATCGCGGTGGTCACCGAGGCCGTGGCCGAGCTCCTCGACGGGGCCGACGGGGAGGTGGTCGCCTGCGGGCTGGACCACCAGGGCGAGTCCGTGCTCGCCTGGGACGCCGGGACGGGCAAGCCGCTCAGCCCGATCGTCGTCTGGCAGGACAAGCGCTCACAGGAGATCCTCGACGAGCTGGCCGATCACGAGGACGAGGTCAAGGAGCTCAGCGGTCTGCCGTTCGATCCCTACTTCTCGGCGGCCAAGCTGGCCTGGCTGCTGCGCCACAACGACGACGTGCAGAAGGCGCGCGACGAGGGCAGGCTCCGCATGGGGACGGTCGACTCCTTCCTCTGCGACCGGCTCGGCGCGGGTTTCGCCACCGACGCCTCCACGGCGTCACGGACGCAGCTGCACGCCCTCGGCACGCCGGGGTTCAGCGAGCGGCTCTGCGAGATCTTCGGCGTGCCGATCGACGTTCTGCCCGAGGTTCGCGACACGGCGGGCGAGCTGGGCACACTGAAGCATGAGAGCTGGCCCGTCGAGCTGCCGCTGCGCGGCCAGGTCGTCGACCAGCAGGCGGCGCTGGCGGGCGCGGCCTGCGTGGAGCCCGGCCGGGTGAAGGCGACGTACGGGACGGGGGTCTTCGTCCTCGCGCACGTCGGCGAGGGGATCCCGGAGCCGGCCGGAGGGTTGCTGCCCACCGTCGCCTGGAGCGTCGACGGTAGGGTCGAATACGCGCTGGACGGCGGCGTCTTCGCGGCCGGCGCGATGCTCGAGTGGATGTGCAACCAGCTCGGCATCGCCGAGAGCCCCCCCGCGCTCAGCGAACTGGCTCGCGCGTCCGAGAGCTCCGCCGGGGCGCGGGTCCTGCCCGGGCTCGCCGGGATCGGGGCGCCCTGGTGGCGGCCGAGCGCCCGCGCGGTGATCTCCGGCATCTACGGCGGTACCACCCGCGAGAACGTCGCCCGGGCGGCGCTGGAGGGAATCGCCTGGCGAGTGGCCGACGTGGTTGCGGCAATCAAGGAGACGGCACCGGTGGAGACCCTCAGGGTGGACGGCGGGCTCACCAACGAGCCCCTGCTGCTTCAGATGCAGGCCGACATGATCGGAGCGCCGGTCGAGGCGGCGGGTGCCGACGCGACAGTGCTGGGCGCCGCCGCTCTCGGCGGGGTGGGCGCGGGCGTGATCGGCTCCGTCACCGACCTGCCCGAGATGCTGCCCGCCGACCGCCGCGTCGATCCTGAGCGCGATGAGAGCTGGCGCTCGGCAGAGCACGAGCGCTGGCGGGAATTCGTCAGGGCGACCGAGGCGCTCGATCCCGGTTAGCCGCAGCCCTCGGTCGTACACTCGGATCGAGATGAACCGCATGCGTTCGCGACTGTCGCTCGGTCGCATCGCCGCCACCACTCTCGAGACCCTCGCCTGGGTCGGCCTCGCCACCGCGCTCGTCGCGCTGCTCGACTCGGTCGCGACCCCCGCCGGCCTCGGGAGCCTCTACCTGATCGCAGTGCTCGCCGTGGCGATTCGCCGCGGTCAGGTGGCGGCGCTCGCCGCGGCCGTGCTCGGGGTGCTGATCCTCAACTTCTTCTTCATCCAGCCCCTTCATCAGCTGACGATCTCAGACTCCGACAACGTGGTCGCGCTCGGGGTCCTGCTGCTGGCGGCTCTGGTGGTCGGCCGGCTGGCGGGGCAATCGCGGCAACGGGCGGCCGAGGCGGAGCTGCGGGCGAAGCAGGCGGCGGCGCGTGAGCGCGAGGCGGTGATGCTCGCCGATGCGGCGACGGCCCTACTCGGGGGATCCGGAGACTTGGTCGCGGCGATCTCCACCAGCCTGGACGCGGCGGGACAGGGGGAGCTGCGTCTCGAGGCGAGCGCGGCGCCCCAGCCGCAAGAGGGAGAGCGGACGCTGCGACTACCGACCGAGGCGCGTCCCGTTTGGCTTTACGCGACGGCTTCCTCCGGCTGGACGGAGACCGATCTGAACCGGATCGCCACGCCGCTGGGTCGCCTGCTCGACGTCGCGGCTGAGCGGGAGCGGGCCGCCGCGCACGGAGCCGAGGCCGAGGCCGCCCGCCAAGCCGACGCGGCGAAGACGGTGATCCTCCACGCGGTCTCCCACGACCTGCGCTCGCCCCTCACGGCGATCCGCACGGCGGCGGCCGGGCTGCGCGAGGAGGGAACTGCCCCCGAGGACCGGATCGCGCTTATCGACGCCATCGAGGCGGAGGCCGATCGCCTCACGAGGCTGATCGCGAACCTGCTGGATCTCTCCCGCATCGAGGCCGGCGCCGTCCATCCGCGGACCGACTGGTGCGACCTGCTCGACGTGATCTCCAGCGCGATCTCCCACATTCCTGAGCCGGGCCCGCCGCACCGGATCCAGATCGAGCTCGAGGGGGAGCTGCCTTTGGTGCGGGCCGATGCCTCGCAGCTCGAGCGAGTCTTCTCCAACCTGATCGAGAATGCGCTGCGTTACTCCCCGCCGGATCAACCAGTGCGGATCAGCGGCGGGGTAGGGGCGGGCAAGGTGACGGTCCGCGTCGTCGATCGAGGGCCTGGGGTGCCGGTGTCCCAGCGGACCGCCATCTTCAGCGCCTTCCATACCGGTGACGAGCGAGAGGGGGCCGGCCTCGGGCTCGCGATCTGCAAGGGCTTCGTCGAGGCAAATGGAGGCGAGCTGCGGCTGCAGCCCGATGCCGCCGACGGCACCTCATTCGCGGTCTCGTTCCCGCTCGTAGAGCAGCCGGCGACCGTCGGATGAGCGCCGGGGAGCCCAGGGTGCTCGTGGTCGACGACGAGCCACAGATCGTCAGGGGACTCAGGGTGATCCTCACGAACGCCGGCTACCGGGTGGAGGAGGCGACCAGCAAGCAAGAGGCTCTCGACGCCGTCTCCGTCAGGCCCCCGGACGCGATCGTGCTCGATCTGGTCCTTCCCGACGGCGACGGGATCGAGGTCTGCACCGACATCAGGCGCTGGAGCCAGGTCCCGATCGTCGTGCTCTCTGCGGTCGGGGACGAGCGCCAGAAGGTCCGCGCCCTCGATGCGGGTGCAGACGACTACGTGACGAAGCCCTTCGGGAGCGACGAGCTGCTGGCTCGAATGCGCGCCGTCCTACGACGACGGAGCGATGAGGGCGACTCGAAGGTCCGGGTCGCAGATCTGGAGATCGACCTCGCCGATCGGTCCGTGCGGCGGGCTGGGGAGGAGATCCACCTCACCCCGATCGAGTTCGACCTGCTCAGCAAGCTCGCCGAGCATCCCGGGCGGCTGCTCACCCACCGCCAGCTGCTGCAGGAGGTCTGGGGTCCCGGATACGAGGACGAGACGCACTACCTCCGAGTCCACTTCGCCCACGTCCGGGCAAAGATCGAGCCTGAGCCGTCGAATCCCCGCTACGTGATCACCGAGCCTGGGATCGGCTACCGGCTGCGGGTCGAGCAGTAGCCCCCGGCCTCAGTCCTCGGCTTCAGCCGTGCGCTCGACTGACTCGATGCCACGCGGGCGGCCGGCGCGCACCCAGCGGTAGTGAAGGAACCCTCCGATCAGCACCGTCCCGGCGATCGAGATCAAGGGGTAGCCGCGCGCCAGATTGACCACCAGGGTGAACGCCACCACCGCCGCGGCGATCAGGTTGATCGCCAACAGGACCCGCGCCCCCTGCCGCCGTGAGAAACGGGCCATCGCGAGCAGGCCGGCGAGGAAGCTGACGAAGACCGCGACCGCGTAGACGAGGACGAGTTCCTGCTCCTGGCCGCTGGCGGCGAGGATGATCGACCGCCGAGATCGCGGTGTACACGACCACCGCCAGCACCGGGGTGTGGTGCCGATTGACGCGGGCGAGCGCGGCGGGGAGGAGTCCGGGCGAACCGTCGGGCCAGGTGCGGGCAAGCGCCTTGAGCAGTCCCGGGCCTGCCTGGAATGACGACGCGGCCGCGGCCAGCAGCAGAACGCTGCTGGAGAGCTGGAAGAACCCGAAGAGGCCTCCGTCTCCCACGGCAGCCTTCGCGAGATCCGCGATCTGAGTGCTGTCGCTTCCCGGGATGCCGACGTTGAGATGGACAGCCAGCGCCGTCAGGCCCAGGGTGAGGCCGCCGACGATCAGGATCGTGAGGCCGAGCGTGCCGCGGCCGAAGCGCCATCGCCCGTGATTGTCGAGCTGGCCGAGCTGGGCGATCGAAGTGGCGGGCGCCTCGGTCCCGGTGGCGAGCGCCATCGCAACGGGGAAGGCGAGGATCACCGCCACCAGTGCCGGGCTCGCCGAGCCGGTGATCGGGGCATCACCGTGGGTCGAGTGCGGCGAGATCCACCCCGCTGCCAGCACCACCACCCCGGCGACGATGAAGAGGCTGGTCATCACCGCGAAGACCAGGCGGCCACCGTGGCCGAACCAGGTCAGTCCGGCGACGAGGGCGACGAGCGCCATGGCCAGAGGGATGCGCTCCGGCGCCAGCGCCGGGACGTAGGCGATCAGGGCGCTGCCCGCCGCGGCGATCGAGATTGCGATCGTCAGCGCGAAGTCGACGATCAGGGCGCCGATCGGCAGGAACGACCATTCTTCGCCGAACGCCCGACCCGCCGCCTCGGGGGAGCCGCCACCCTCGGGAAACATGCGCACGAGCTGCCAGTAGTTGAGGGTGACCAGCGCGATGATCCCGATCACGATCGACATGGTCGGGAGAAGCAAGTCCAGGTGGCCGTTGAGCGCCCGCAGCGCGGCCTCGATCGCGTAGGCGACCGATGAGACCGGGTCAGCCATCACGGCGAAGGCGAAGGCGAAGAAGAGGGCGACCTTGCCGCCCCTGACGAGCGCGGAGGGAACGGCTTGCGGAGGGGATGGAGCTGAGGTCGAGGTGCGAAGGGAAGCCATTGAGCTCCTTGGGGTCGACGTCAGATCGCCGACCAGACTTCCCGGCACACCTGGGGCGCAAGTTAGTTGCTTGGACGCCGCATTTCGCGCCCTGAGTGCGATTTAGCGAAATCTCTACGCCCCGCTGGGCGTCGTTAGCGGATGCTTAGCGGCCCTGAGCGGACCATGGAATTGGGAAGCCATGGCCGAGCTCAAGGAACGCGGATTGAAGAAGTCGGTGGGAGTGCCGGGGCTGTTCGCGACCGCCTACGGCAACGTCGGCTCGTCCATCTACTACGCGCTGGGACTGGTCGCGGCCCACGCCCTCGGCCTGACGCCGGTCGTCTTCATGTTCGCCGGCGGCCTCTTCGCACTGACGGCGAAGACCTACGCGGAGGGCGCCTCGATGTTCCCCGAGGCGGGCGGCTCCTCCTCCTTCGCTCGACACGCCTTCAACGAGGTCGTCTCCTTCTTCGCCGGCTGGGGCCTGTCGCTCGACTACATCATCACGGTCGCGATCAGCGCCTTCTTCGTTCCGCACTACCTGGCGGCGTTCTTCCCGGCGCTGGGCCATGGGCCCTGGGACGTGTTCGGGGGCGCGGCGGTGGTGGCGATCCTGGCGCTGCTCAATATCCGCGGCCTCGGCGAGTCGACGAAGCTCAACATCTTCCTGGCGATCACGGACCTGCTCACCCAGGCTGCGCTGGTGGTCCTGGGGGCCCTGGTCATCCTCAACCCGTCGCTGATGGTCAGCCAGGTACACCTCGGCGTCGCTCCCAGCTACACGCAGCTGCTCTTCGCGGTCTCGATCTCGATGATCGCCTACACCGGCATCGAGACCGTCTCCAACATGGCCGAGGAGGCGAAGGACCCGGGCGAGCAGGTGCCGCGCACGGTCAACTACGTGCTGATCGCGGTGATCGGCCTGTTCGCGGGGATCTCGATCATCTCGATGTCCGCGTTGCCGGTCACCCAGGACGCGGCGGGCCACTACTCCACCGCCCTCGGGACGACGTACAAGGACGACCCCGTGCTCGGGATCGTCTCGGCTCTTCACCTGCATGGGACGATGCTGACGGCCGCGCGCTACTACATCGGCGCACTGGCGGCGACCATCCTGATCATCGCCACCAACGCGGGGCTGATCGGGATCTCCCGGCTCTCCTGGTCACTCGCCGAGCACCGCCAGCTGCCCAGCCTCTTCTCCCACCTCCACCCGAAGTATCGGACGCCGTGGTTCACGATCGCCTTCTTCTCGGTGATTGCGATCGTGCTGATCATCCCGGGAAAGACCGACTTCCTCGGCAACCTCTACAGCTTCGGCGCGATGCTCTCCTTCACGATCGCGCACATCGCGATCGTCGCGCTGCGCCTCAAGGACCCGCTGCGCGACCGGCCCTACCGCGCCCCGTGGAACGTGCAGGTGCGCGGCAGACCGGTGCCGATGACGGCCGTGCTCGGCGCGATCGGGACCGGCGCCGCCTTCGTCTCGGTCGTTGCCCTGCACCAGGAGGCGCGCATCGTCGGAACCGGCTGGATGATTCTCGGGATGGCGGGGTACTTCCTGTACCGGCGCCGCCAGGGACTCGACCCGAAGAAGCAGTACCGGATCCCCAGGCCGGAGCGCCCGGTCGGCTTCGTCGAGGTCTCCTATCACTCGGCGCTGGTGCCGATCCTCGGCACGAGCGTCGACAACGAGGCGATGGCGCGGGCGGCCAAGCTGGTCGGTCCGGATGCGGCGGTCGAGGCCGTCTACGTGCTCAAGGTGCCGGGCCAGCTGCCGCTCAACGGCGGGTTGGAGGAGGAGGAGCGGGAGGCCCGCCGGGTCCTGGAGGTCGCGCGCCTGCAGGCCAAGGTCGCCGGCTGCAGGGTGCGCTGCCGCCTGCTCCGCACCCGCAACCCAGGACGCGCAATCGTCGATGAGGCGATCGAGCGGCGCTCCGACCTGATCTACATCTCCACCGAGCACGCGCCCAGCGAGGAGCGCCTGCTGGGCCCCACGACGCGATACGTGCTGGCCAATCGCCCCTGCCGCGTGGTCGTCGAGCACGACCCGACCGCGGCCGAGGCCGAGGCCGACGGTAACGGCGCCGTCCCGCGTGAAGCCGTCACGGTCCCGAAAGCACTCGACCCGCGCTAATCGCGGGTCGAGTGGGCGGCTGACGTCCCGCGACACGTGGTCGCGGGCGGCCGCGCAGTTGGTCCGGCGGCGGTGTTTGTGGCCGCCGTAGATCCGGCGGCGTGTTTGTGGCCGCCGTATGTCTTGGTCAGTCGCGCGTGACGACGTCCTCCTCCAGGGTCCGCACCGGCCCCTGGTACTTGTCCTTCGCGGAGATCAGGTACCAGACGCCGAAGATCAGCGGCAGGATGATCGCGAACGGCGTGTAGTTCACCAGGCTGGCGTCGAACCCGTCGTTCCAGGGCAGCCCCGCCGGCGTGTACGGCAGGTCGAGCGAGAACACCACCAGGATCACGAACACGATCGCCAGGACGTTCACCAGCCGGTACCGGCGGCCGAGGTTCCAGGGACCCGTCTCGAACGAGTCACCCGCCCGCAGGCGCAGGTAGACCGGCAGGATGTAGGCGATGTAGAGGCCCACGGTGGTGATCCCCGTCAACGCGAAGAACGCGAACGGGACGTTGTTCTTGCCGAACAGCGCCGGGATGGAAATCAGGAGCGCGAACACCGAGACCGCGATCACCGCGTTGAACGGAACCCGGTCGGCGTTGACCCGGCGAAAGATGTTCCAGCCCGGAATCGCCCGGTCCCGCGAGAAGGCGTACCAGGTGCGCGAGGCGCTGGTCAGCCCGGCCGCACCGCAGAAGATCTGACCGACGGTGGCGATCAGGATCACCAGCTTGGCCGCCCACGGGTCGAGCGCCGAGGTGAAGATGAAGGTCGAATACCCGGCGCCATCATTGATCGCGTTCACGTCGTTGGCGGCGAACAGGAAGCCGAGCAGCACGAACCAGCCGATCACCGCCGACCAGAAGATCGAGCGCCAGACGCCCTGGGCGGCGGCCTTGGCGGCGCCCACCGTTTCCTCGGCGGTGTGGGCAGAGGCGTCGTAGCCCGTCTGCGTGTACATCGCCAGCAGGAAGCCGACTGGGAGCACGAGGAACCAGAAGCCGAGGCTGCTGGTGGAGCCTCCGAAGGCGCCGTTGTTGTTGATCTTGTCGGTGAAGACGAACTTGAAGCTCTGATGGGTATCGGGCACGATGATCAGAATCCCGAGGATGATCGCGACGCCGAGCAGGTGCCAGCCCACTGAGATGTTGTTCATCAGCGCCAGGAAGCGGTCGGCGAAGATGTTGACCACCGTGTAGAGCACCAGGATGATCAGGAAGAGCAGGAACTGCTCGCCGAGGACGTGGCTGGTGTCGCCGAAGTTGACTCCGAAGATGTTGAGGCCGTAGAGGCCGAGCAGGATGTTGAGGAAGGTGGCCGCCCCGTAGCCGACCGAGGCGACGATCCCGACCAGGCCGACGATGTTGAACCAGCCGGTCATCCAGCTCCAGCCCTTGCCGCCGAGGTCGTGCGCCCACCAGTACGGGCCGCCCGCGGTCGGGTACTTCGAGGTCAGCTCCGCCATCGAGAAACCGACCATCAACACGAAGAAGCAGAGCACGGGCCAGCCGATGGAGGCCGCGATTGGGCCGCCGTTCTGCCACGCGAACGCGAACGTCGTAAACGTCCCCGCGAGGACCGAGATGATCGTGAACGAGATCGCGAAGTTGGTGAACGCGCTCCAACCCCGCGAGAGCTCCTGCTTGTAGCCCATCTCCGCGAGGCGCTGCTCGTCGCGCCTGGTCTGATCGACGTCGGAAATGCCCTCAGGTGGAGTCACACTCTTCTCCCTCCGTCGTGGCCCGCCACCTCCATGTAGCGAGGCCTTATGTGCCGGAATACCTGGACACTATGTGCGCAACCGGACATCCGTCAAGCCCGATTCCTTGCAATTTGGCGAGGTTGTACGGATCGGCGAGGCCGGCACCGACCGTTGCGCGGCCTGGCTCGCCCGCTCAGCCCGAGCCGAGGCCGAATCGGCCGAGCAGCGAACGCAGCGACGCTCCGCGCCGGGGCGGATGGGACATGCGCTCGAGCGAGCCCAGCGTCTGCAGCGCGAACACGTCGAGGTGCGTGGCCAGGGCGATGAACGCCTGCGCGGTCGTCAGCGCGTCCCCCTCGGCGTGGTGGGGGCGGTGCACGGGGAGGCCGAGGCCGCGCGCCATCGCGGAGAGGCCGACCGGCTCGTGCTCGGTGGGCGGCTCGCGGCGCAGCCTGCGCAGCTCCCGGTCCATCGCCGCCGTGTCGACGATCGGGTTGCGCAGCTCGAGCCCGCGCTCCGCGAGCGCGGCCTGGAGGAAGCCGCGCTCGACGGCGGCGACGTGGGCGATGATCGCCCGCCCCGTGAGCGGCTCGAGCAGCCGGTCGAGCATCTCGGACAGCGGCGGCGCCTGCTCGAGGTCGGTCTCGCGCAGTCCGTGGATGCGGATCGTCTCGCCGTCGGGCATCCGCCTCGGCCGCACCAGCCCGTAGCGGGCATCGCCGGCGCGCACCCGTCCCTCGGCGACGGTCACGCTCGCGAAGGAGATGATCTCGTCGGAGGCGGGGTCGAGTCCCGTGGTCTCGAGGTCGATCGCGCTGAAGGTCACCTCGCGCCAGGGTGTGCGCGCCGCGGGCAGCGGTGCCTCCCGATATGCCCGCACCGCGGGGGAATCAGGCATGCCGTAGGGCTCGTCTCTCAGCCTCTATCTCGCCGCGGCAGTACGCGCAGAGCGGCAGCCGGTTCTCTGCCTTCGTGAGGTCGTCTCCGCGGTCTTCCGACTTCGCGCGCATGCCGCTCGACTCTCCCCCTTGCCGGCGGATAATCTGCAAATCTCGGCTGAAAGTCGGGAGATGGTCACGAGCAGCGAGAGGAGGTGATCCAATGGAAGCAAGAAGGGAAAACCAGGGGCTGATCATGTTGATCTGGGTCCTCTGCGCTATCGCGATCGTGGGACTCATCGTGGGTTACATCGTCATCAAGGTCTGAACCAGACCGCCCAGACCGACGGTCTCAAGGTGAAGCCTTCCGTCTGCGCCATGGCTAGCGCGCCGAGGTGAGGTCGCTGGTCACCGACCGCTGGACCGCTGCGACCTCCCTGAAGGCGTCGCGCAGATAGCGCCGCGTGAGCGGATCGAGCTGCTTCGGATCGAGCCGGTTGTCGGGCTCCTCGCCCCGTTCGAGCTGTGCGACCTGATGCTCGAGGCGCAGGGCGCTGAACAGCTCGAAGGCCTCCTCGAGGATTCGCGCCTCGGTCACCGTGATCACGCCCAGATCGGCCGCGGCGCGCAGACGCTCCAGGGTGGGGGTGATGCGAACGTCGCTCTTCAGCGCGGCGTAGCGCGCCAGGTCGACGATCGGCATCAACCCGCCGTGCTTGATGTCGAAGGTCCCTCGCTGCCGGCCCGACCCCTCGACCACGATGTCGTGCAGGAAGCCGGTGGGGGGCTTCGCGGCCAGGGCCAGTCGCAGCATCCACCGCTCCAGGGTCGGGCGGTCGCCGGTCTCGAACAGCAGCTGCTTGACGTCCAGTCCGCGCTCGGGTCCGTAGACCGTACGGCCGTCGAGCAGGATCGAGGTGGCGATCAGCACCCGGTTGTCGCTGGGATGGGCAAGCCAATGGTTGATCGCCCGGCCCCAGTCCTCGATCGAGCTCGCCGAGAACGCGCCTGTGGCGGTGACGCCGTGGGGATCGAGGCGCCAGCCCAGCACCCGGACGCAGTCGCCCACATGTGCAGCGATCCCATGCATGTACTCGCTCGTCTGCGCCGACGCCAGCCGGCGACGCGGCTCGGCCCTGATCGGGTCCGGATCAGGAGCGTCCCTCCAGGCCATGCCCGAGTCGACATCCGAGGACGGCACCGGCTCGCGCCTGCCGTGGCTTCCCAGGGACATCCAGCAGAACTCGGCGGGTGGAGGTCCCTCGGATTCGATTCCGAGCTCGATCATTCGCCGGATCAGCGCATCCGCCACCACCGAGATCACCTCGCTGACCTGCGACGGCGGCAGCTCGGCGCGGTGGAGGGCGATCACCGTCGAGTTGAGCCGCCCCGCGGCCTCCCGCAGATCGTCCTTGCTGCTGGCCCTGCCGATTTCACGGCGCAGCACGAACGGTGAGCGCGTCTCGGCGGTAACCAGGTCGATGCCGACGATCACCCCGAGGACCTCGGAACGCGGCGAGAGAACCACGACGTGCCGGATGTCGTGGTCGAGCATGGCGAGCATCACGTCCGCGCCCGTCTGATCGGATCCGACGCTGTGCACGGGAACGGTCATCCCGCTGCTCACCGGGTCGTCGGACCTGAGCGAGTCCGCGACCACCCGCGAGCGAAGATCCCGGTCGGTGACGATCCCGAGCTCACCGTCCCCGAGATCCACCAGGACCGAGCTGACGTCCTTGGCATCCATCAGCCGGGCCGCTTCGCGCAACGTCGTATCCGGGGAGCAGATCACAGCCGGCCTGCGAACCAGGTCCCCTGCGGACTGCTGTGCCACATCGGGGATGCGGGGCCCGGTTGGACCCTCCTCGAAGGGTTCGCCCCGGGCGAGGAGCGAGCGCGCCAGGAAGCGGAGGCTCGAGGGACGCCCGAGCAGCGGGATCACGTCCTCTGCCGCCAGCGAGTAGCAGAGCGAGTCCTCGCGCGCCCGAGACTCGTATCTCGTCGGCAGGCCCGAGAGCACCGACGGGTGGCCGAACATCTCTCCTTCACCGAGCAGGTCGACGGGGCGCCCGCGGTCGAGGAGCTCCACGAACCCGCGCCGCACCACCCGGATCCGGTCCTGCGGCAGATGCCCTTGCGGCACGATCGTCGTGCCCGCGGCGAAGAACTCGACCTCGGTCCTGGCGGCGAGCGCCTCCAGGTCCTTCTCGTCGAGCCCGCTGAAAGGGTCTCGCCCCCCCAGGAACTCGGCGATGTCGTGCATGCGCTAGGTCAGCCTGACAGGACGGCGGCAGCGTCCTCGACCGTCGGACGAATCGGGATCACCCGGTCGATCCCCATCACCGAGAGAATCCGGAGGATCTGGTCGCTGGCGGCGGCGACCGCGAGGCGCTCGGAGTCCTCCTCGGAATGCTGCGCCTGCCGCGAGAGCAGCAGGGCGCGGACGCCGCTCGAGTCGATGAACTCGCACTCCGTCAGGTCGACGACGATGCCCTTCGCGTCGGCGGCGATCGCCGTGCGAAGCTCGCCTCGCAGCTCCTCCTCGTGCGACATGTCGACCTCGCCGGACACGCGAACGACGTAGACGTCCTCAGGGCCCGGCCCCGAGTTGATCTCGAATTGCGGAATGTCTGCGCTTGGCGTTGCGGACATTGCGGCCCCCCATGAGACTGAGGTCGACCGACATGCTAGCCGGAGGACCCGGCTGCGTCACCCGCTCGAGTCAACCGAGGTGGAGCGCCGCGCGCGCGTGCTTGACCGCTCTCTCGACGCTCTCGTCGCACGGCCAGTAGACGGGCGAGTCCCCGTCGCGGATCAGCCGGTCGGCGAGGATCACCCCGCGGGGGCGCACCGACGGGTCGCCTTCGACCTCGTCGGCGAGGCCGAGGATCAGGCTGCGGGCCTCGGTCACCTCGGTCTCGCGGAGGGGGATCTGCGCGCGCAAGCGATTGCGCTCGGCGCGCTCGGCGTCCTCGACCAGCTTTCGCAGGTGGTCCGCCACCGCGGAGCGATAGGTGCGGTCGAGAAGCCTCGTGCAGCGTGCTCGGGTCTCCGGGCTCCCCTCCGGGAGCTCGCCGGCGAGAAGCCGGTCGTCGATGCTGTGCGCACGCACCCTCGCCACAATCCGCTCGAGCAACCTCTTCAGAGTAGGGGCAGCGGCTCAGCGGAAGGCGGGCATCGGCTGCGCGAGCACGCGCTCGACGTGCGATGCCGGAACCGGCTCGGCGAAGTGGAAGCCCTGCGCATAGCCGCAGCCGAGTGCGTTCGCCGCGCGCAGCTGCTCGTCGGTCTCGATGCCCTCGGCGACCACGCCGATCCCGATCGTGTCCGCCATCTCGCTCAGCGCCCGCACGATCGCGGCGTCGTGGGAGTCCTCAGTGAGGTGGTCGACGAACGAGCGGTCGAGCTTGATCGCCGAGAGCGGCAGCCGCTTGAGATAGCCGAGCGAGGAGAACCCGACACCGAAGCCATCGAGGACCAGCCGGACGCCGAGGCCCTTGAGGGCGCGGAGGGTCCGCTCCACCGTGGTGGTGTCGTCGAGCAGGGTGGTCTCGGTCAGCTCCAGCCAGAGCGTCGAGGGATCAAGGCCGTTGGCGCTTACCGATCCCTCGATCTGCGAGAGCAGGTCTGGGTCGGCGAGCTGGAGAGCCGAGAGGTTCACCGAGACGCCGATCGGAGCCGCGTCCGGCTTCAACTGCTGCCACACGGCCACCTGGCGGCATGCCTGCTCGATCACCCAGCGGCCGATGGGCACGATCAGGCGGGATTCCTCGGCGACGGGGATGAAGGCCAGGGGGCCGATCAGGCCGCGATCCGGATGGTTCCAGCGCAGCAGCGCCTCCATCGCGACGATCCACCCGTCGCGGAGCCTGACCACCGGCTGGTAGTGGAGCTCGAGCTCCTCGCGCTGGATCGCACGGCGAAGATCGTTCTCGGTCTGCGTGTGCTCGATCACGCGGGAGCGCATGACGTCGTCGAAGATCTCGTAGCCGCCGCGGCCGCGCTCCTTGGCGCGGTAGAGGGCCGCGTCGGCGTCCCGGATCAGCGCCTTCGGGGCCTCGGTGCCGCCGCCGATGGCGATCCCGATGCTGGCGCTGACGAAGTGCTCGCGCTCGCGCAGGATGAACGGCCGCGCGAGCGCCTCGGCGATGCGCTCCGCGATCCGCGCCGCGCCGCGCTCGCTGCCGATGTCCTCGGCCAGCACCGCGAACTCATCCCCGCCGAAGCGCGCCACGGTGTCGGCGGGGCGGAGGGCCTGCTCGAGCCTCGGCGCGACGGCTGCCAGCAGCTCGTCGCCCGCCGCATGCCCGAGGCTGTCGTTGACGAGCTTGAACTGATCCAGATCGAGGAAGAGCACCGCGATCGACGTCTCGCGCCGGGCCACCCCCGAGAGGGCGTGCTGGAGGCGGTCCAGGAAGAGGTTGCGGTTGGGCAGACCGGTGAGCGGGTCGTGCAGGGCCTCGTGCTGGGTCTGCTCCTCGGTCCGGCGCCGCTCGATCGCGTTGGCGAGGACGTTCGCGATCGCCTGCATGAAGTTGACGTCCTCCTGGGAGAAGTCGTGCAGCTTCCGCGAGCCCGCCCCGATGACGCCGTACGGCTGGCCCTTCCCCTTGATCAGGATGATCGCCGCGCTCCTCATTCCCTGGCTGCTCTGGAGCTGGGACCGCTGGAAGCGGTGCTCGCTCTCCCAGTCGCTCACCACGATCGAGCTGCCCGTCGCGAGCGCGTAGCCGGACTGCGAGCGGTAGCCGGCCGGTACCCGCGCCTCGCCGATCAGCTCCTCGGGCAGCCCAGCGCCCGCGACCAGCAGCAGCTCCTCGCCGCCGGGCAGGAGCTTGAGCACGCCGCCGTAGTCGATGTCGAGGACGCCGGTGAGGATCCGGCTCGCCTCCCGGCTGAGCTCGTCGATGTCCGTGCCCTCGATGGCGAGCAGCCCGAAGCGAGCGACCTCGCGCTGCTGGTGGGCCTGCAGGCGGCTGGTCTCTTCGCTGCGCAGCCGGGCCGCGGCGGTCTCGGCGAGCTCCTTGCGCTGGCGCGCCTGGTTGCGCGCCTCCCAGGCGCCGAGCAGCGCGATGCAGGCGCCGGCGAAGACGCCGAAGCCCGAGAGCGGGAAGCCGCCGCCGACGCCGAACGCGACTACGAAGAAGGCGACGACCTCGGCGATCCCGACGGTCATGATCGTCCGCGGGGGATAGGAGAGCGCCGCGAAGAGGAACGGCAGGACGAGCAGCAGCATGTAGCCGCTCCGGGATCCGCCGTCCAGGCCGGCGATCGTCGCGATCAGCGCGATGTCGGCGACCGACCAGGCGATGAAGAAGAGCTCGGAGCGGCTGCTTCGCACGATGCGCTCCAGGGGCAGGGCCCGGATCAACGGGGTGGTCACCAGGGCGAGCGCGATCACGGCCAGGATCACGACCCGGTTCGGGCGATCCCACTGCTCCACGGCATAGAGCGCGCCACCCACACAGACGATCACCGAGAGCCAGATCCCGACCTTGATCGAGCCAAGGCGGGTCTGCACTTCGTGTTCGCGGACGTCACCGGCGTCCGCCCGCGTGCTGTCCCCCGTCAGGCTGGACGTTCCCTCTGCCATGGCTCCGATAGCTTCCCCGACCGACGGTTCCGCCTCATCCGCACTACTGGGGAAAGATACTGAGGGCCATCATATGTACGACCAGCACGACATCGAGACACTCGAGCGTCAGTTCAACGCAGCGATGGAGGAGGCCGACACCGGTTCCGCGCTGGACGCGGTCAGGCGGATCTACGACGAGTTCGACCGCGGCGGGGAGACCCTGGCGGCACTGCTGCACCCCGACTTCCAGATCAGGATGGAGACCGTCTTCCTCGACGGCAAGGTCTACAAGGGGCTGCGCGGCTTCGAGAAATGGCGGGCCGACATGGAGGAGCTCTTCGAATCCGACAGCTTCAGGCCCGAGGGCCTGCGCTCCGCCGCCGATGGCCGCTGGGTCGTGCTGGGCAGGCTTCAGATCACCGAGAAGGAGAGCGGTGACGAGCTCGACGTCCCGCTCGCCCACGTGCTCGAGCAGCGTGACCGCAAGGTCGCGAGCTTCACGGCCTACTCGGAGATCTCCACGGCGCTGGAGTCGGTCGGCCTGCCCGTCTAGGGAAAGCAAACGGGCCCCCGCCGGGGCCCGTTCGCATGGGGGATGTACGGGACGAGGTTGTGGCTACGAGCTGGAGCCGCTCGACTGGACCCCGGGCTGGTAGCTCTGGTTCTGGTTCCGGCCCTGCTGCCGGCCCTGCTGCGGGGGGCCGGGCGGCGGACCGCACTGGCCGATCCGCGGTGGGCCGGCGTTCTGCATGCGCTCCGGCAGCTTGTCCTTGCAGGCCTCGTAGGCCTTCTGGATCTTCTGCTGCTCATCCGCGCTCGGCGGCTTGGGCGGTCCCTGGCTCGGGTCCACGTGCGTCGGAGGAGCGGGTGCGCCGTTCTCATCCATGCACCTGCGGAAGTCCTCGAGCTTCTGCCTGTCCGCGGCGGAGAGGTTGCTCCGGAGCATCATCGCGCCGGGCCCGCCTCCCGGCGGGGGCGGCAGCCGCCGAGTGTTGGGCTGGCCGCTCGTGCCCGCGCCGCTGCCGCCGCTGTCGGCCATCGACACGGCGGCGACGCCGATCGCCGTGATCGCCGCCGCCAGCAGGGAAATACCCAGCGGGCCGAGCCGGAGGGTGATTCCTGGTCTCTTCTTCATGATCACTCCTGTCCGTCGATTCCCGGTTCACCGGGCTCGCGGACATCAAGCCAGTGGCGCCTGAGAGGACGCTGAGACCGGGCTAAGAAGCGGCTTGAGGTTCGATCTCGGGCAGCTCGAGGCTGACCATCGCGCCGCCGTCCTCGGCGTTGGAGGCCCGGGCGCTGCCCTCGTGCTCCTCGGCGACTCGCTGCACGATCGCCAGGCCGAGGCCCGAGCCGGGCGTGCCGCGGGCCTCGTCGGCGCGCCAGAAGCGGTCGAAGACCCTGTCGAGGTCGCCGGGGGGGAATCCCGGCCCGTGATCGCGGACCGTGACCCGCCCGTGCTCGACGGTCACCTCGATCCTGCCGCCGGGCGGGCTCCACTTGCAGGCGTTGTCGAGCATGTTCGAGATCGCCCTGCCGACCCGCTGGGCATCGGCGTGGACGAGCGAGGGATGCAGGCTCGTCTCGAAGGTCAGCTCGCGGGCCCGGCGGTGCGCCCGCTCGATCGCGTCGCGGGTGAGCTCGTCGAGCGCAACGTCCTGGCGCGCGATCGCGTCCTGGCCCGGCGCGCGCGCCAGCTCCACGACGTCGCCGACCAGCTCGGTCATCTCCTCGAGCTCCTGGGTGAGGTCGTCGACCAGGCGCTTGCGCTCGGCCGGCTCGAGCTGCTCGGTACGGCCCAGCGTCTCGATGTTGGTTCGGAGCGTCGCTAGCGGAGTGCGCAGCTCGTGTGAGGCGTCCGCGACCAGGCGGCGCTGGGCCGCCTCGGAGCGCTCGAGGGCGGCCATCATCTCGTTGAAGCTGGCGGCGAGCCGGCCGAGCTCGTCGTCGCCGCGCACCTCGATCCGATGGGTGAGGTCGTGGGTCCTGGCCACCTCCTCGGCCGCGTCCGAGACCTCGCCGGCAGGAGCCAGCGCAGCCCGCGCCACGAAGGGGCCGAGCGCCGCGGCGAGCGCGATGCCGCCCGCGCTCACCGCCGCCAGGATGATGATCAGCGTGTCGAGTGTGTGATTGGTGTCCTCGAGTGAGCGCGCGACCTGGATCGCCCCGCCGTTGGCGAGCGGCTGGGTGAGGACCCGCAGCGAGGTCCCCTGAGCGGTCACGTCGCTGAACCGGGCGTCCCCGCCGCTGGTGGCGAGGGAGCGGTCGCTCGCCGAGACCGGGATCCGCACCTGCGAGGCGGGCTCCGTCACCACGGCGCCGTTGGGCCCGATCAGCTGGGCGAGCGAGGGCGGAGCGCCCGGCCCGGGCGGCGGCACCGCGCGCTGGAGGAACTGGCCGCCTTCGGTCTGCTGCCCCCTCTGCTCGGTTCCGCTCGGCGGGGGCTGCAGATTCGGCGGCGGCCCGGCCTGGCCCGCGGCCAGCGGCCCGGCCTGCTCGACTCGCCCCGCGACCAGCTCCGCCTGGTGGCGCAGGTCGTTGTCGATGTCGCCGCGCAGGCGGTCGCGGACGAGCGTGTAGACCAGCGCCGAGGCGAGCAGCACGGCGAAGGCCACCGCGAGGGCGGAGAGCAGGGCGAGCCGGCGGCGGAGGCTCACTTCTCGCGCAGCGAGTAACCGACTCCGCGCACCGTCTGGATCAGGCGCGGCTCGCCGCCCTCCTCGGTCTTGCGGCGGATGTAGCCGATGTAGACCTCGAGCGAGTTCGAGCGAGGGCCGAAGTCATATCCCCAGACGGCCTCGAAGAGCTGGGAGCGGCTGAGCACGAGCCGGGGGTGGCGCATCAGGTGCTCCAGCAGCGCGAACTCGGTCTTGGTCAGCTCGATGGGCCGATCGCCGCGGCGCACCTCCCGGGTGCCCGGGTCCAGGGTGAGGTCCGCGTAGGTCAGCTCCTCGGTTCCGTCGCCGTTGGTCCTGCGCAGCAGGGCCCGCAGTCGCGCGAGCAGCTCCTCGAGCGCGAAGGGCTTGACGACGTAGTCGTCCGCTCCGGCATCGAGACCGTCGACCCGGTCCTGGACGGCGTCGCGGGCGGTGAGCATCAGCACCGGTGTCCGGTCGCCGCGTGCCCGCAGCTCGCGACAGACCGAGAGGCCGTCCCGCTTCGGCATCAGCACGTCGAGCACGATCGCGTCCAGCGGCGCCGAGGAGACGGAGGCCAGGGCCTGATCGCCGTCGGCCGCCAGCTCCACCTCGTAGCCCTCCAGCTTCAGCGCCCGCTCGAGCGCCCGGCGGAGCTGCGGCTCGTCGTCTACGACCAGTACTCGCACGAGCCCATGCTGGCGCGACCGCCTAAGAGATTGCTGAGAACCTGCTGCGAGGGCGCTCCGTCAGGAGCGACCCGTCTTGTGCCTACTGGGTGCAGGCCTGGATCTTGGCGACGTCGGTGCCCGCCTGCTGGATGCAGTCGGCGATCTCCTGCGGCGTCTTGCCGTTCGGAGCCGTCACCCCTCCGCTCGCCGAGCCCGAGCCCCCGCCGGTGGTCGAGGTCGTTCCCGTCGTCCCGCTGCCGGCGCCCGAGATCCCGCTCAAAGGCGAGGTGACGTTCGAGCCGTCGGGCTCGGCCGTATAGGGGAGGTCGGTGCGCCCTCCGCCCTCGGCGATGATCGTCCACTGGAGCTTGCCCTCGACGTTCTGCTTGTCGAGCGTCAGCACCTTGATCTTGACGTCGCTGATTCCGCTGGCCGACTTCAGGCCCGAGGCGATCTTGTCGACCGCGGCCACGTAGGTCTCGACCAGGGGGAAGTCCAATCCCACGATCGACCCCGGTCCGACGAGCTGGACCGTCTCGGGATGAGCGTCGCCGCCCGTGTAGCGGAAGCCGGTGGCGTGGTCGCCCTCCCTCAGCGTGAAATCTGCGCCGCCCTGCGTGATCTGCACCCGCAGCGCGGGCTTGCCGCCCCCCTTCTCCTTGACGGCGTCGTACGCCTTCTGGAACCCCGCCGAGGTGAAGAGGTCGTCGTTGCCGTTGGTGGAGCTGCCTCCGCAGGCCCCGAGCGCCAGAGCGCTCAGCGCGAAGCCGATGATCAGCCCCCATTTCGACGCCTTCAACTGGTTCCTCCCTCGACGAGACAGTCGCGGCAGCATATGCGCCGCCCCCGGCGGATTCCTCTAGAAGGTCCGGTAGCTCTCGCGTGAGAGGAAGAAGCCGTGACCGTTGCCGAGATTGGTGCAGGTGATCCCGTTGGCCGCGCTCCGGCACTGGATCGATCCCCGAACCGCGGCCTGCCCGTATCCGAGGACTGCGTGCCCGCCGAGCGCGGTATCCCCCGCGCAGACGAACTCCGCGCGGTGCGGGCCGACGACTATCCCCTGCCCGTAGTCGAGGCCGATCTTGCGGCAGGAGGCGGGCTCCGGCGGCGGTGACCAGGCTCGCTCACGAATGTCGCAGCGCGCGTCGTGAGCGCTGACGTAGCAGCCGATGTTGTGCGAGGGGGTCTCGAAGTAGCGAGGTCCCTGGTTGCCCGCGATGGTCACGGTCGGGGTCGTGGGCGCGGTGGTGCTCGAGGTGCTCCCGGTCGTGGTCGTCTCGGGCCCAGCGGGCTGCGTCTCGGTCACCGTCTTGGTGCCGCCGCCACCGCAGCCGGCGAGGATCAGCGCGGCCAGGAGGGCGGCGCAGGCGAGGGGGCGGCCCATGCGCGCGACCCTACATCAGTCGAGAAATCGCGCCCAGGGGTTGGACTTCAGTCCATTTCTGCCGATATCTCGGTAACGATGCGCTGGCTCAAGCGTGTGATCTCGATTGGACTGCTGGTCGCGGCTGCCGCGATCGCCCTTTCGACGGGGCTCAGCGACCACTCCGATGACTACGGCCAGGTGCCGCTGCCCCAGGGAGGGATCGTGCACCTGCCCCAGGGCAGGGTGGTCGTCTACTACAGCCAGCTGGGCGACGGCTCGGATCAGATCAGGCAGCTGACCGCGCCGCTCACCTTCCGGGCGGTCCCGGCGGGCGGGGGGCCCGTCGTTCCAATGTCCGCCAAGGACGGCACGCCCCCCGGCGTCGCCGTGCAGCGCAGCGAGACGATCGGCGAGCTGGGCGCCGTCGCCGAGCTCCACGTGCCCAGCCCGGGCGAGTACTACGTGAGCGGCAGAACCAATCTCCCGGAGGGATCGTCCTTCCTCAAGTTCGGCACCAACGCGGGGCAGGCGGTGCTCGATCGCTGGCGCTTGCTCGCCGGACTGGTGATCGGCGCGATCATCATCTCGCTGATCCCGGTGCCTCGCCACAAGCGGCGCTGGGAGGACGAGAACGCCGCGCCTACCGGTTGGTCCTCGGACTCGCGGTCCCCGTACGCCGGCTAGGGCCGCCCGGCGGGATCGCGCGCAGCACCCGCAGCGCCGAGCGCGGTCCGGCGGCCCGCAGCAGCGCGCGGCGCAGCGAGCGGCGCTCGCCCACCCCCGGAGGGGCGGCATCCGGGCGGCGGTAGCGCCGGTCCCGGAGAGCGGCCGCATAGGCGGCGGCCGGCGCACCGGCGAATCGCGCCAGCAGGCTCTCGGCCCCCAGCAGCGTGGTCCCGGCGGGTAGCGGGGAGCCGAGCCGCTTCAGCGCGCGATCCAGCTCCCGCAGCTCGGCGCCGGCCAGCTCGCCGGCGCTCAGGCGGCTCCTGCGCCGGTGGCGAAGTCCGTAGGCCCCGAGCGCGCCCAGCGCGATCGCCGCGGCACCGCCGGCGATCAGGCTTGCGGTCGCCGGCCCCGAGCCATGTCGGCCCGCAGCGGGCGCGCCGCTCGCGGCGGGCTTCGGCGCCGGCGTGTCCGCGCCGCGCTGATCGGGCACGGAGGGGACGCTGCCCCGATCGCTCGAGGGCCCGGGCTGGGTGACTCCCAGGGCGTTGTCGTCGAGCTGGGTCGCTGCGGGCGCCGCCGACGGCGTCGGGTCGAAGGTCACCCAGCCGATACCCGGGAAGAAGACCTCGACCCAGTCGTGCGCGTCGGTGTCATCGACCAGGAAGGTGTTGTGATCGGGATCCCTGCCGCCCGGCGCGAAGCCCGCCGCCACCCGGCTCGGGATGCCGAGCATCCGCAGCATCAGCGCCATCGCACCCGAGAACTGCTGGCAGTACCCGGCGCGGTCCTGCGAGAGGAAGGCGGGCAGCGGATACGCGTGGTCGGGGACGTTCTGCCGGTAGGCGTAGTTCCCGCGGAGGTAGAAGTCGATCCGGCGGGCCGCGTCGTATGGGGTGGGCGCCCCCTGGGCCAGGCGGCGGGCGAGGTCGTACATGCCGGCGTAGGGCGTGCCACCGACCTGACCGGCGATCGACGCGGGCCCGGACCGGCTCCAGAAGGGAACCCGGACGTCAGCGGTCCCGGGGAGGGAGAAGGAGACGTAGCGGCTCGCCTCGGCCGGGAACGCGGTGCCGGCCGCCCGCATCTCGGCGGCGCTCGGCTTCGGGTCATAGACCAGCGCCGTGTAGAAGTCGCCCGGATGGAGCTCGTGGTTCATCTGCCAGACGGCATCGGCCTCGGGTCTCCCCGTCGTCCCGTTCAGCGCCAGCACGGTCCCCGCGCCGATCGCGAAGGAGCTGCTCAGCCTGCGCACGCTCAGGTTGATCCGGTTCACCCATTCAGGATTGGGGCGGGGGGCCGTTCCCTTCGGGTGAAAGGCCCGCGGCTCGCCCAGGGCCGGCTCGGCTCCGCCGGCCGTTGAGCGCGCCCAGCGGGTGCCGTCGAAGCTGTCGAGATTGGTCGCCTTCCAGTAGTGGGCGCCGTCACTGGCGACCTCGAGCAGCTGCGTGCCCTTCTGGGGCCAGCTCAGCGGCCCGTAGGTCTGGTCCCAGCGGAAGCTCTGCCCGTTGGCGCTGAGGAGCGCCCAGTGGCGATAGTCGATCAGCCCCCGGCCCGGCGCGACCGCCGCGGCGACGGGCAGCGCCAGGACGCCCGCGACCCCGACCGCGGCGAGCGCCGCGGGTCGGCTGGCGGGGGCGATGCCCGGCAGCCAGAGCCAGGCGCAGACCAGGATGAGGAGAAGCGCACCCCCGGCGAGCTGGCGCCCGGGCGTGGCCCAGGCGACCGCGACCAGATAGAGGGCGACGAGCAGGACCAGCGCGCAGATCCGCCCGGCCACGCGCCGGCGGGTCGGCCAGAACGCCGCGAAGGAGGCCAGCCCCACGACCAGCGGCCCGGCCAGCAGGATCACCAGCCTCGTCCAGGTGTCGGCTCCGGCGTAGGGAACCGGGACGTCCGAGAGACCGTCGAGGCTCCGCGAGACGTTCGAGCCGAGCTCGTCCCAGTGGCCCGGAAGCAGCAGCCGTGCCGGGAGGCCGACCACAACCATCCCGAGGCAGAGGGCGACGGCCGTCGCTGCGCCGGCCAGGGCCCAACGAGCCTGACGCCGGCCCGGCAGGCGGGCGATCGCCGCGATCACGGCGCCGGCGCCCGTGGCCACCAGGACCGCCACCGTCACCCGTCCCGCCGGCGGATGGGCGACGAGCGAGGCCCACTGCAGGGTCGTCAGGGCGGCGAGCGCCGCGAAGCAGGCCAGCTCCACCCGCCGGGAGCGATCGCCGGCGAGCGCGGTCATGCCGCCGCCCTCGATCCTGACGTCCCGCGATCGCTCGCCGCCGAGGCCGGATACGCGAAGCACCCGGAGACCCTGAA
This sequence comes from uncultured Solirubrobacterales bacterium, assembly GCA_963833375.1. GTDB lineage: Bacteria > Actinomycetota > Thermoleophilia > Solirubrobacterales > 70-9 > DASUPK01. The sequence continues at coordinate 39,271 of CAWHXR010000005.1, read as the reverse complement.
CGCCGCGCCGCGGCGTGGGCCCCGCGGTGTGACCAGGAAGCTGCCGGGGCGAAGACGGCGCAGGGAGGCCGGGAGGGAACGCCCTGCCGTCACCCAGATCACCGCGGCCCCGCTCATCCCCGCCGGCATCGCCGGCCCGGAGCGGGGATCGGACACCGCGATCCGCACGTGCGCCTCGGGCCAGGCCCGCAGCGACGAGTCGATCGCCAGCGGCCGCCGCTCTCCCGGGAGCAGCAGGTCGCAGCCGCCGGAGCGCGCCAGCTCGACGCACAGGGAGGCGACCGCGCGCATCGCCCGCTCGCGGTGGGCGGGGTCGGCGCCGCCGCGGGGATCGAAGGCGACCAGGGGACGGGGTTCCCCGCCCGCCACCAGCCGCCTCTCGATCATCTGCCCGGTTCGCGCCACGGCGGGCCAGTGGATCCGCGTCGCCGGGCTGCCGTCGCGGTAGGGCCTCAGGCCGTCGACCTCGAGCTGCGCGAGCCCGCCCCGGCGCGAGCTCGTCTCGCTGGCGTTGCCCGCACCCGCGGCCTGCCCCCGCTGCTCCGCGCCCGGACCGGTCCAGCGGACCGGATCGATGCGGGGCAGAACGACCAGCTCGCCGGTTCGTCCCGAGTCGAGCTGACGGCGCCAGAGCCCGAGCGGGTCGCGGACGACGAGACGCGCCGGAGGGAGCCGGCGGCGCCCCGGGCGCTCGAGCCAGATCTCTCGCGACAGGGTTCGCCGCCAGCGCGGCCCGATCGGCACGCTCCGGTCGAGCAGGGGGTCGGTCAGCTCACCGCCGGGCGGAGGCAGCAGCGTCCGGCGGAGCGAGACGCGCAGCGGGTAGGGCTCGCTCTCCTCGAGGCGGCCCGGGCCGGTGTGACGTTCGAGGCGGCCGCCGACGGTCGCCAGCTCGACCCAGGCCACGGCGCCCACGGCCAGCGCCAGCAGGGCGATCCCACAGACGAGAGCGGCGTCGAGGCCGAAGCCGAGGCCGGCGAGGGTGAAGGCCGAGCCGAGCGCGGCCGTGGCGGGGGCCCGCGGCGAACCGGACTCCCGCCCCTCGCTCATCTCACAGGGCCGGGACCGTGTCGATGGCTTCGCGGACCACCGCCTCGCGCTGATCGCCGTCGACCTCGAAGGAGAGCAGCAGCCGGTGGGAGAGGACGGACGGGGCGAGCGCCTGGACGTCGTCGGGCAGCACGTGGTCGCGTCCCTCCAGGGCGGCGAGGGCCTTGGCGGCGCGGAAGAGCATCAGCCCGGCGCGCGGGCTCGCCCCGAGCTCGACCCGCTCATCCCGCCGGGTCGCCTCGCAGACCGCCACCACGTAGCGGCGCAGCGCCTCGGTGCCCTCGATCCGAGAGAGCGATGCCTGCGCCGCGCGCACCGCCGTGACGTCGGCGATCGGGGCGAGCTCCTCGACGGGGTCGCGGTCGGCGTGCTCGGCGAGCATCGCCGCCTCGGCCTGGGCCTCGGGATACCCGAGGCTGACGCGGACCATGAAGCGGTCGAGCTCGGCCTCGGGGAGCGGATAGGTGCCCTCGTACTCAGCGGGGTTCTGGGTCGCCAGCACCACGAACGGCCGGGCGAGCTCGTGCTTGGTGCCGTCGATCGTGATCTGGCGCTCCTGCATGCACTCGAGCAGCCCGGACTGCGTCTTCGGCGAGGCGCGATTGATCTCGTCGACCAGGACGACGTTGGCGAAGACCGGGCCGGGGTGGAAGTCGAAGCTCGCGGCGCGCTGGTTGAAGACGTTGGTCCCGACCAGGTCGGCCGGCAGCAGGTCGGAGGTGCACTGGACCCGCGCGTACTCGGCCTCGAGCGAGCGGGCGAGGGCCCTGGCCAGCGCGGTCTTGCCGACGCCGGGGGCGTCCTCGATCAGCACGTGGCCCTCGGCGAGCAGCGCGACGATCAGGTCCCGCACCACCCGGTCCGGGGCCTTCACGGCCCGCGCGATGTTCTCCGCCAGCCGCGAGGCGATTTCGGCCATCTCGGTGGGATCCAGCCTCGGCGCCGTGGCCATCATCTCATGGTACGCCCGGCCGAAGTCCGGATTGGGCCGCGATGGGGGCGGCTAGATCTGCGCCGCAGCCTCAGCTTGACCGACTGGTGTTCGGTCGCCGCCCGTCGGCGTGAAGTGACCTGGACGGTCAGCGCCGTCCCGTCGATGAGCTTCTTCCTCGCCTTCCCCTGGCGCGGATCGTCAGCTTACCGGCGCCGAGCCGGTAGTCGCTCGTCGCCTTGACGCCCTTGCCGGAGGCGGTCAGGTCGCCGGGGTTCGGCACGTCGGCAGTCAGCGTCGCCGTGCCCTTCCTCGGTTGGCTTGGTCTTCCCGAGGGTGAACGAGTTCGAGGGCGAGACCACGGCCGAGACGTTGATGTTCTCTTCGGAGAGGGCCAGGAATCCCCCGTTTCGTTGTCGCCAGGTTTCCGGGCCTGGCGAGTGGAGCCTCACGGGTCGCAGAACTTGCATGCGGTGCTGGCCGCGATGGCGCTGTTGATGCCGATCACGTCCCGGGCTGGACCGGGATGCCGGCCGGAAGTGTTCAGGGTGCCCGGGGCAGGTCGCGCGGACCGTCGTGCCGACTACCGTGTAGGTCGCGGGTCGGCGACCTTGCGGAAGACCTTGAAGGTGAGCGCCCCGGTGGCGGTGGCATGGCGGCCTTGTGGCTCCAGGAGCTGATCACCAGGGGATGCCGGAGGAGGCGGCACACGTACCGGTCCCGAGGTCATCGGTCGGCTCGACTCTGACGTCGAGTCTCATGCAGCTCGCCGACGGGTGTCGGTGCGATCGCCGATGCCCTCACCGACGCCGGCGCCGGGGGCACCCGATCTACCAGCGCAGCTCAGTAGAGGCATCGAGAGCGACTCCCTTGTCGCATACGCCTGAGTTCGGCGCCGCCCGCTACGGGCGGCCTCACGCCGGATTCACGAGCCCCACTCCTCGCACCGCCTCCTCGGAGTACGGCCGCGAGCCGAAGCGATAGGCCATCCCGTCGCGGATCTCGATCGTGTTGATGAAGCGCATGCTCGTCTCGATCCCCTCCCGGCCGGTCCCCTCGAAGCGCAGCAGGATCGCGACCTCGTCCCCTCGCTCGGCCATCCGCTCCGGGATCACCCGGATCTCCTTCCAGGGCTCGTGGAAGGTCTCCCACCAGCGCCTGATCCCGGCCTTGCCCTCGTAGACCGGCTCCATCCCCGGGAAGACTCCGCTGGCGTGGTAGCTCACCTCCGGATGGCAGAGGGCGAGCAGCCCCTCGAGGTCGTCCTCGTTCCAGGCCGCGTAGCCACGGGCGACCAGCTCGGTGTTGGAGGTCTCCTCCGGCACGGACCCGATCTATCACGGGCCGCCGCTCAGCGGCCCTTCGTCGACCGGGCCGCCCTCGACGGCCTCCTTGAGCGCCTCGAGCGAGCGGCGCACATCCCGACGCAGGATCGGCGCGCTCAGGCGGCTCGCGAGCAGCGCCAGCACGCCGCCCGGCACCTGGTAGCTGAAGCGCATCGTCGCCTCGGTCCGCTCGCCTCGGTCGCGCAGGATCCAGCGGCCGCGGTTGTCGATCCCGCTGACGTTGGTCCAGGCGAGCTCGTGGGGAGGGTCGAACTCGACGATCTCGACCACGCCGCCCAGGTCGATCGAGCCGGCCTCGACGGTGAGCCAGAAGCGCGCCCGCGGCCCGCTGGTCGGCTCTCCCTCGACCGGCCTCCAGCTCGACCCGACCATGAACTCCGAGTAGCGGGTGGGCTCCGAGACGAGGCGCCAGACCCGCTCGCGCGGGGCCGCGACCTCGATGCTCTCCTCGACCCGCATCTCAGCCGATCAGCGGCAGGCGGCGCTCGGCGGACAGCTCGTCGAGCTTTATCTGCATAACTCGGGTCACGTAGTCGTAGACCTCGTCGACATCGGGGTGGCGGTCGAAGCGCTCGCGCAGGTGGATCGGCTCCATCGCCTCGACGGTGAGCTTGGCGGGCAGCGGCCAGTGGCCGAGCATGTCGCCGACGTTGATGCCCCAGGGGATGGAGAGGGAGATCGGCAGGACCTTGAGACGGAAGAGGCGGTCGAGCTGGAGCGCCTTCGCCAGCCTCTCGCCGCGAGAGAGGAAGATCGCCGTCTCCTGGCCGCCGACCGCGACCAGCGGCACGATCGGCACGTCGGTCTCGATCGCCAGCCTCGCCCATCCCTTGCGCCCGGCGAAGTCGATCTTCCTCTCCTGCCAGGAGGGACGGTGGACCTCCCAGTCCCCGCCGGGGTAGACGAGCACCACGGCCTCGCGCTCGAGGGCGAGCTTGGCGTTCTCGGGCGAGGCCGCGACGCAGCCGAACTTGGCGAGGTTCCACGGCAGCGGCATCGCCAGGACCAGGTTGTGGACCAGAGGGTGGAGGCGGCGCTCCACCCCGAAGTGGGCGTTGAAGGCGAGCGTGAAGACCATCGTGTCGGGGGTGACGTTGCCTCCGGAGTGGTTGCCGACCAGCAGGACGGGTCCCTCGGCCGGGATCCGCTCCAGCCCGCGGACGTCGGCGCGGAAGTAGAACGAGGCCAGCACCCAGAGGCCCGGCAGGTTCTCGCGGATGTAGTCGGGGTCGCGGTCGTCGAGGTCGGCGGCCGGAACCCGCCTCGAGACCAGGCTCTTCACCCCCTCACCCGAGATCAGGTCGCTGATGCCGCCGCGGACGGTGTCGCGCAGTCCCATCAGGCGGTGGCGAGCGGGGGCGGGACCGCGGCGGAGGCGCTCACGCACCGCCTCCAGGGACCACTCGAAGGGCTCGGTCTCCTCGATGAAGCTGACCAGCTCGCTGATGATCCGCTCCGGCGCGTCCAGCATCGGCCAGTGACCGGAGCCCTCGATCTCGACGTAGCGGCTGTGGGCGACGATCTCGTGGGCGCGCCGGCCGTGCTCGACCGGGATCACCGGGTCGTCGGCGCCCCAGATGAACAGGGTGGGGAGCTGGTCGGCGAGGTAGAGGCGGTCGAGCGCGGAGACGCGCTGGCCGTCGTGGTCGATGACGCTGCGCATCGTGTGGACGAAGGCCTCGCTGGCGCCCTCCTCGACGAGCGAGGCGTAGCCGCGGGCGAACTCGGCGATGTCGGGGCCGGCCTCGATCCCGAGCCTGGCCGCCACGGAGTTGACCGCGCCGCCGGCCTTCACCGGCCACTCCCGGGCGAGCAGTGGCAGCACCCACTCCGACCCGGGAAGGACGGCGGCGCGCAGCAGCGGGTGGACCTCCTTGCCGAGGCCGCCGGAGCCGATCAACGCCATCCGCTCGACGTACTCCGGGAACAGGTAGGAGAACTGCATCGCGATCCCGCCGCCGAAGGAGTGGCCGACCACCGTGCCGCTCTCGAAGCCGAGCACCGCCAGCAGGTCGCGCACGCCGGCGGCGTAGGCCCCCAGCGAGTAGTCGCCGCGCGGCTTGGCCGAGCGGCCGTGGCCGATCATGTCGGGGGCGACCACCGTGTAGCGCTCGGTGAGCGCCGGCATCACCTCGCGCCAGGCATCCGAGGTCGAGGTGATCCCGTGCAGCAGGATCAAGCAGCGGCCCCGTCGCCCGCGGCCTGGAAGCCGACCTTGTGGCCGTGCAGCTCGATCTCCTCATAGGGCCCGAGCGGCTCCCCGCCCTTCGGCCAGTCAGGGTGGTCGGCAGCAGGGGACGACGCGAGCTGGGCCTCCTCCATCTCGTCGATCGGCTTACCCGCTTCCTTGCGTTTTGCTCCAGCCATAGGGAAATGCCTCAATTCCTGTTGAGCTCGTTGGTTGACGGCCCCGAGTGTGACCGCTACTTGATCTGGATGCCGGAGATCGCGCGGCTGATCACCAGCCGCTGGATCTCCGAGGTGCCCTCGAAGATCGTCCAGATCTTGGCGTCGCGGTGCATCCGCTCCACCGGGAACTCGCGCGAGTACCCGTTGCCGCCGAGGATCTGGATCGCCCGCTCGGTCGCCCAGACGGCGACCTCGCCGGCCTTCAGCTTCGACATCGAGCCCTCGGCGGCCTCGAAGTCCTTGCCGGCTCTTGCCCATCCAGGCGGCGCGGTGGACCAGCAGCCTGGCGGCGTCGATCTCCATCTTCATGTCGGCGAGCGCGAAGGCGATCGCCTGGTTCTCGATGATCTTGCGGCCGAACGCCTCGCGCTCCTTGGCGTAGTCGAGGGCGTACTCGTAGGCCGCCCGGGCGATCCCGACCGCCTGCGCCGCGACCGTCGGCCGCGAGAGCTCGAAGGTCCGCATCGCCGCCTGGCCCTTGGAGCTCTTGCCCTCCCGGGCCTTGGCGAGCCGCTCGTCGAGCTTCTCCTTGCCGCCCAGCAGGCAGGAGCCGGGGACGCGGCAGTCGTCGAGGTGGACGTCCGCCGTGTGCGAGGCGCGGATGCCGTGCTTCTTCACCTTGGCGCCCTGCTCGCAGCCCTTCGTGCCAGGGGGGATGACGAAGGCGGCGTGGCCGCGGGCGCCGAGCTCGCGGTCGACCGAGGCGATCACCACGTGGACGTTCGCGATCCCGCCGTTCGTCGCCCAGGCCTTCTGGCCGTTGATCACCCACTCGTCGTTGGCCTCGTCGTACTTGGCGGTGGTCCGGTAGCCGGAGACGTCCGAGCCCGCATCCGGCTCGGAGGCGCAGAAGGCGGCCACCTTGACGTCGTCCTCAGTGCCGAAGCACTGCGGCACCCACTCGACCATCTGCTCGGGAGTGCCGGAGCCGTAGATCCCGGCGACCGCGAGGGTGGTGCCGAAGATCGCCATGCCGATCCCGGCGTCGCCCCAGAAGAGCTCCTCGTTGACGATCGGGAAGGTGAGCCCGGAGGGATCGGCCCAGAACTGCGCGATCGACTCGACCCCGTAGAGGCCGATCTTCGCCGCCTCCTGCACGACCGGCCAGGGGAACTCCTCCTTCTCGTCCCACTCGTGCGCCGCCGGCCGCACCACCTGCTCGGCGAACCCGTGCGCCCACTCCCGGATGTCCTTCTGGTCCTGGGAGAGCTCGAGGGAGAAGGGCGAGTCCGAGACCTGGATCCCAAGCTGCTCGGTCGCCTCGGCCGCCGCATCCTTCGCCTCGGCCGCCCGGCCGTCCTGAACCGCCTCGTCCTGCTCCGTCGCCTTCGTCTCCGGGGTCGCCATCGCGCCTTCAAACCTCCTCGAGTCCTGGATCAGCCCTCTATTGCTACCCAAAGTAGCAAAATACTACTCGCGGTAGGAACCAGCCGGGGCCTCCGAACCCATCACCCGCAAGATAAGCCAGCGGGTCCAGGTGCCTGCCGGGACATTCAAGCCCCGGTCGGCCAGTGCTCGACCTCCAGACCTGGCATCGGAAAGTCCTTCGGATTGCCGGTCGCCAGGCGGGCCCCCGCCGAAAAGGCCGCCGCGGCGACGAGGCAGTCGGCTTGGCTGAGCGTCTCTCCCCGGGCCGCGAAGTCGCGCCGCCAGGTGCCCGCCAGCTCTCCCTCCCGAGCCGTGAGCGGCACCGTTCGAAGAGCGCTCAGCAAGCGGCGAATCGCCTCGGCCTCGCCGGCTCTTGCGCCGCGCCAGACCTCCTCCACGTTGACCGCGCAGACGAGTGGGGGAGGCTCCGTCGCGCGCAGCTCACGCAGGCGGTGGGCTGCCTCTCGATCGCGCAGAACCTCGATCAGCACCGTGGTGTCGAGGAGCAGCACGGCTCAGCCCACCCGGCGTTGGTCTCCCCGCCTCTGCGCCCGGACCCAGGCACCCGGATCCTGATCCCAGTCGTGCCCCTCGTCGTCGATCGCCCCGATCGAGGAGAGGATCTCGTCCCAGCGGCGCTCGTCGTCAAGGGTGCGCCTGAGCACCCGCGCGATGAAGGCGCTGCGCCGCCGTTTCCCGACTCTGCGGTCCAGCTCGGCCACCAGCTCATCCTCGAGGCTTATGTGTAAACGCATGTGCGCAGCTTGACACAAAAGCGGGTCGGCAGCTGGTTCAGACCTGCGCGCTGCCGTGTGCAGGCCGGGCCGCGGAGTAGCCTGATGGCAGGAATCGCGCGACTTGCCTCGTGCGATCCACCGAAGAAAGCCAAGGAAGGCGAATGCGGTGAGCGAACCCGACCACAGACTCGACCAGCTCGAGCAGGAGGCCGCGCACGCCCGCCGGCGATACGAGCTCTACAAGGCGAAGGTCTATGGCCCGAAGCGCGCCAGCCCCGCTCGGCTGAGGGAGCTGCAGCGGGAGCGCGAGTTCGCCGAGGGAAGGCTGAGCCGCGCACAGGGCGCGCTGCGTGCGGCCGAGAAGAACGACACCCACGAGCAGGACGTCCTCGCCGACGCCGCGCGGATCGAGGCCGAGCTCCGGCGGGATCCGAATCGCGCCGACACCAAGGTCGCCCGTGCGTCCCGCACCCCGTTCACCGCCGTTCGCGCCGTTCGCGAGCGCCTCGGGCTCTACCTCACCCGGCGCTGAGCGCCCGCGCCCGATGAGTTTGCCGGCGCCCCGCGGTCTTGGTATCTGAAACCCCCGAACAGGAGGATCCGATGACCGAGACCAAGACTCAGAACAACATCACCGAGCTGGGCGCGGTGATGGTCCCCGTCAGCGACCAGGACAAGGCGATCGACTTCTACGTCGAGAAGCTGGGATTCGAGAAGCGCTCCGACATCCCGTTCGGCGACGGCAACCGCTGGATCGAGGTGGCCCCGCCGGGCGCGAAGACCGCGATCGCGCTCGTGCAGCCGCGCCCGCAGGATCCCATCGGGATCGAGACCAACATCGGCCTCACGACCACGGACGCCGACGCCGACCATGCGGCCCTGAAGGAGAAGGGCGTCGACGTCGACGAAGAGGTCTCACGGATGGGCGACCCCGTCCCGCCGATGTTCTGGCTCCGCGACCAGGACGAGAACGTGCTGATGGTCGTCCAGCGGGACGAGTAACTCAGAGGAGACGGGACGGGGAGGCCGCCGCGGCTTAGACGCGAGCGGCCATGTCGCCGGTGAGCGTGGTCGGCTACGTGCAGGAGCTCTTCAAGACCAAGCGGAACTGGTAACGCCGGCCGGGCGGCTACGCCTTCCCGGTCGGCTCCGCCGGGCCCACAGCCCCTGCAGCGGGGGCATAGATGCTCTCGTGCCCGTCATCCCAGCGAATGCGGTAGCGCGGGGAAGGTGCCTCGCTTACCACCTCCTCTACGACGCCGGTCCGAGGCGATCGCTCGGTCGACTCGGCCTCAACCTTGATGCGATTCCCGACCTCCAGCTTCATCTCCTCACCTCCGACTCGTCTCGTAGAGGTGATACCACCGATCGCCGCGATCATGCCCGCTCGCCCGGTCAACGTGCAAGGAATGCGGTGGTCCTCGTTGGGGCCGGGATACGATTCGGCTCAGGATCGCGCTGACCTCCCCCGAGACCCGGTACGCCAAGTCCGGCGACGCCTCGATCGCCTACCAGGTCGTCGGCGATGGGCCGATCGACCTGGTCCTCGTCCTCGGCTTCACCACTCACCTCGAGCTGCAATGGGAGTCGCCTCCCCAGGCTCGCTTCTTCGAGCGGCTCGCCTCGTTCTCGCGCCTGATCATCTTCGACAAACGCGGCACCGGGCTATCCGACCCCGTCACCGAGGTGCCCACCCTCGAGCTGCGGATCGACGACGTCCGGGCGGTGATGGACGCCGCCGGATCCGAGCGGGCGGCCCTCTTCGGGGTCTCCGAGGGCGGCCCGATGAGCGTCCTCTTCGCGGCCACTCACCCCGAGCGCGTGACGGCGCTGGTGCTCCACGGCGCCATGGGGCGCACCACCGAGGCGCCCGACTACCCCTGGGCCGCGCCCGCGGAGGCGCTTCGCGAGTCCGCCGCCGAGTTCATCGCGCCCTACTGGGGGCAACACGCGGAGGGGATGGTCGAGCTCTTCTCTCCGAGCTTGGCCGGCGATCCCCAGGCGGCCGAGTTCACCGCCCGTTTCGAGCGCTCGTCCGCGAGCCCGGCGATGGTCCAGCAGATCTTCGAGATGTTCCTCGACATCGATGTGCGAGCCATCCTGCCCACGATCCATGTTCCGACGCTCGTCACCCACCGGCGCGGCGACCGGGTGGTCAACCGGCGGGCGGGCGAGGAGCTCGCCGCACAGATCCCGGGCGCCCGCTACGTCGAGCTGCCCGGGATCGACCACATCCCCTGGGCAGGCGACTCTGAGGCCATCGTCGGGGAGGTCGAGGAGTTCCTGACCGGCGCGCGATCGGCGGCCGAGCCCGACCGCGTGCTCGCCACGGTGATGTTCACGGACATCTGCGGCTCGACCGCGCGAGCGGCGGAGCTCGGGGATGCGGCCTGGCGGGAGCTGCTCGCGGCGCATCAGGACGCGGTGCGGCGGGAGCTGGAGCGCTTCGGCGGACGGGAGGTGAAGACCCTCGGCGACGGCAGCCTCGCCACCTTCGACGGCCCGGCGCGGGCGATTCGCTGCGGGGGCGCGATCGCCGAGACGGCCCGCTCCATCGGTCTGGAAGTGCGCATCGGCCTCCACTCCGGCGAGGTCGAGGTGATGGACGACGACGTCGGCGGCATCGCGGTCCACATCGCCGCGCGCGTCGGAGCCCTGGCCGGGCCGGGGGAGGTGCTCGTCACCAGCACCGTCAAGGATCTCGTCGCCGGGTCGGGGATTCCGTTCACCGACCGCGGCGCGAAGCAGCTCAAGGGAATCCCGGACGAGTGGCGGCTCTTCGCTGCAGCGCCCTAGCGTCCCCGTGAGCGCTTGATCGAGCGCAACACCAGCAGGGCGAGCACGGCAACCACCTGCCCGCCGAGGATCACCCGGTTCAGATCGAGATGCGGGCTCCCAGTCCACCTGCTCGCCTCGGATCACGTAGGCGCCGACGGGCCGGGCTCGCACGCCGAAGCCGCCACCGCCGCCGGTCGTGCCGTCGGGCTCCTCGCCGCTGCCTCCGCCGACTCCGCCCATGGACGGACGCGGCCGGGATCACCGTCACCCCGTTGCGCTCGTAGGGCTCGCCGTACACGCGCCGCACCGTGAGCGAGTCGCGTGCCGCCTCGAATGTCTCCTTCACGTCCATACGTGTCTCCTGTTCACGAGGGTTCCCTTCGTGTCCAAGTGTGACGCGGAACCCGTAGCGCTCAGCCGACCCGAGCGGCCTGCCGGGCGGCCTTCACCCGGCCGGTCCGCTCGAGCAGCGCCTTCCGCGGCCGCACCGACTCCGGGGTGATCTCGACGCACTCGTCCTCGCGGATGAACTCGATCGCCTCCTCCAGTGAGAGGCGCTTGGCCGGCACCAGCCGGACCATCTGGTCGGCCGCCGCCGCCCGGACGTTGGTCTGCTGCTTCTCCTTGATCGCGTTGACGTCGATGTCCTCGGCGCGCGAGTTCTCGCCGATCACCATCCCCTCGTAGACGTCCTCGCCCGGGCCGACGAAGAGCATGCCGCGCTCCTGCAGGCCGAAGAGCGCGAAGGCGGCGGTCTTCCCCTGGCGGTCGGCGACCAGCGAGCCGGTCGGCCGCATCCGCAGGTCGCCGGCCCAGGGCTCCCAGCGGTCGAAGACGTGGTGCATCAGGCCGGTGCCGCGGGTCTCGGTCAGGAACTCGGTCCGGAAGCCGATCAGCCCGCGCGCCGGCACCAGGAACTCGAGGCGAACCCAGCCGGTCGAGTGATTGATCATCTGCTCCATCCGCCCCTTGCGCACCGCGAGCGCCTGGGTCACCACGCCGACGAAGTCCTCGGGCACGTCGATCGAGAGGAGCTCGACCGGCTCGCAGAGCTTGCCGTCCACCTCGCGGGTCAGCACCTGCGGCTGCCCGGCGGTCAGCTCGAACCCCTCGCGCCGCATCAGCTCCAGCAGCACCACCAGCTGCAGCTCGCCGCGCCCCTCGACCTCCCAGACCTCGGGCCGCTCGGTGTCGCGGACCCGGATCGAGACGTTCCCGACCAGCTCCTGGTCGAGGCGGTCGCGGATCTGCCGCGCCGTCAGCTTCGAGCCCTCCCTGCCCGCCAGCGGCGAGGTGTTGATCCCGACCGTGATCGAGAGCGAGGGCTCGTCCACCGTGATCACCGGCAGCGGCCGCGGGTCCTCGGGATCGGCGAGCGTCTCCCCGATCGTCACCTCGGGCAGGCCGGCGACGGCGATGATCTCGCCGGGCCCGGCCTCGGTCGGCCTCCACCCGGTCGAGCGCCTCGGTCACGTAGAGGTTGCTGACCGTCGCGTTGGTGATCTCGCCGTTCGCCCGGCACCAGGCGATCCGCTGCCCGGAGCGAATCGTCCCGTTCCGCACCCGGCAGAGCGCGAGCCTCCCTACATAAGGGGACGCGTCCAGGTTGGTGACGTGCGCCTGCAGCGGCGCGCCCTCCTCGTACTCGGGCGCCGGGATCCGCTCCAGCACCAGGTCGAGGAGGGGGGAGAGGTCGGTGCCCTCGTCGCCCTCCTCCAGCGAGGCCCAGCCGGCCCGGGCGTTCGTGTAGACGATCGGAAAGTCGATCTGCGACTCGTCGGCATCGAGGTCGAGGAAGAGCTCATAGACCTCATCGACCACCTCGCCGATCCGAGCATCGGGCCGATCGACCTTGTTCACCACCAGGATCACCGGCAGATGAGCCTCGAGCGCCTTGCGGAGCACGAAGCGCGTCTGGGGGAGGGGCCCCTCGGAGGCGTCGACGAGGAGCAGCACCCCATCGACCATCGTCAGCCCGCGCTCGACCTCCCCACCGAAGTCCGCATGCCCGGGCGTGTCGATGATGTTGAGCTTGGTCTCCCCGTACCGAACGGCCGTGTTCTTGGCGAGGATCGTGATCCCCTTCTCCCGCTCGAGATCCATGGAGTCCATGACCCGCTCGGCGACGTCCTGCCCGGACCGAAACGCCCCGGACTGCCAGAGCATGGCGTCGACGAGCGTCGTCTTGCCGTGGTCGACGTGGGCGATGATCGCGACGTTGCGGAGGTCGGAGCGGCGGGGCATGGGGCGCGGGATGGTAGGCGCCGCCGCTGGGCGCGGGGGATGATCGAGGGGTTGCGCGAGTTCGGGCCGGCGCTGATCAAGGGCCGCCGCGTCTACGCCCACTCGGTGATCGTCGGTCCCGTGGCCCGCCGTCCAGGAGGCGGCGAGGGAAGGCTGCCTTAGCTCGACGATTCGTCTAGGCCTACAAGCAGTTCAGCCCGGACGCGGGCGCGCTCTTCCCGCGATCCGAGTCGCCTCGCGTCTCTCCGCTCGACGCCAGCTGAGGACAACTGCAACCGCACCGAGGCTCAGCAGTAGGAGCACGAGGAGCATCACCCAGAATCCCCAGTGACGACCCTCTCCAGGAACCCACGTGTTGGCCCCATAGAACCCGACGACGAGCGTGGGCACCAGCAGGATCGCCCCGATCAGTTCAATTCGGTGCACGGTGTCTTCTCGGCGGTCCCGATCCTGCTCCGCTTTTTGCACACTTAGAACGTTGAAAGACAACCGCATCGTGTTGGCCAGCGAACCCAGGTTGTCCAAGGCCTTGTCGACTCGATCGTCGACGGCAATCACGTTCTCGTGGTTTCTTGCGGGGAGCCAAGCGTTGTTGAGATCAGTCCTCAAGCCCGGCTTGTTGAGCGTCTTGAGCCAGTCTCTGAGAACGGCCATTTCGCCCCACAGATTGGGAAGCTCTGCGTCGTTGTCCAGCTCGTCACCGACATAGAGACTTTCAGCTCCCAGTCCTCGTGCCACGCTGACAGTTCCCAGACCGCAGCGCGGTAGCCCAGTGCTAGCTCGCCCATGATCAGGACACCGAGGTCGCCCGCACACGTGCAGTCCCGCTCAGCCCAGTTTCGGGAGACCGCATTCAATACATCGCGAGAGCTAACGGGATTCCCCTCAGCGAGACCTCTGTCCGCACCCGCGAAGGTCACTGTTGGGTGCCAGCAGCTGAGTAGCCAACCATCGCCGGCTAGCAGCTCGACTGGCTGGAAAGTGAGCACCCCGGAACGCTGGGCTTTGCCGCGCTCGGTTTTCCGCTCGAGCCGATGTGGCGAGACCGCGAACGTAGACGTGAGTCGGATACGGCCGCCGTCGTAATAGCTTCCCTCAGGCTGCTCGTCTGGGGTCAGCAAATCGTTGAGCATTGGGGCGGTCAGCCCTACGCACATGCCAGAGAGCCGAGCAAAGAGCAGATCGACTTCAGAGGGATCTCCGGCCAGGTCGAGCCAACGAATGGCCGACGCGGCTGCCAGCTCGTCTCAGGCTCGCCGGACTCGGCGCCTGGCCCGGCGTCCAAACAGTTGAGGACCAGAACCAGCTCTTCCACGTCCACCGCGGGCTCTCCCTTCAGGCGATTAGTCGCGTTTTGACCCATCCGAGATCAGGTCGGAATTCCGCACTTACCCGCCACAGCGTGTCCTTTTGCTCCTGAAAGCTACCGCCGAGCTTTAGTCCGGCCCCCTGTGCCTTCCCCTCGAAATCCGCATCGATCCCGTAGTCATATTCGTAACGCAATTCGAGGTCAAAGCTTTCAACGCCATATTGCATACGGGCTGTCGTCATTAGCTGCCAGGTGTCTTCCTCCGCGTACCAGTGAAGTCCCTCCGGTAGGCGAGGGCCACCGGAGCCTGGGCCGGACGCTTCAAAGACAACTTCTTCAGAACGGGTCACCGTTATTCCGGATCGAGCCAGCGATTCGCTCACGCACCGAAAGCGGTACTTCCAGGCCCCCGCCCTTCTCTTGTTGAAGCCCCGTTGGCGCTGGACACGGACTCGCGACGCGCCGAGACTCAGTACGAGTCCCACCGCCTCGCGAAACTTGTGCTCGAATACTCGTCTGTGGAAGTCCGCGGCCGGAAAGTAGACGGGTGGTTCCGCGGGATGCCCGATATAGATCACCTGGTCTTCAGGGTGACCCGCTGGGAGTCTGAGGACCTCCTTCGCTGTTGATCGCCCGACGGTCATGACGCCGATGCCCTTCTCCCGGAGTTTGAGCACGTGCTTGACGACGAGAGCGACGGCCGCTATCGGCACCCCGATAAATGGGAGGCAGCATCGAGACTATGAGCGTGACGAAGTCGTCCTCATGGATCGGGGATCCGGATTTCTGGGCCTGTTTGAGCGCCTCCCGCTCGGCGGCGGCCACCTCATCGGGAACCACAACGATCTTCTGCCGGTCGCTGTATTCCAGGGAGAGCGTGAATTCAGGGACGAATGGTGTGTCTTCAAGGCCCGTACCTGGCCCCTCATAGTGCGGCTGCTGAACTCGAGGAGCGGCATCTATCGAGCAAACCACGCCTGAATCGGCGTGAACTCCCGCCATCTTGTCCGCGTGCTTCAGATGCGCACAGACGTGGCGCGAGAAAGGTTCGGCGAACTCATCTAGGCCGAAACGTGCCTAGGGCCTGCTGACACCTCGGGGTACCGATCCGTACTTTTCGATGTACGTCCTCTTCTCCTGGGCGGTGCGAGTGTTCCAGTCTGCTTGTACTGCCGGATCGTGGGGGGGACCTAGCGGCTTTTCGGCGCATGGGAGACCATGCTTCGAGGCAGTACACGCTGGTCCCCGTGCCTCCAAACCGACCAGCCCATCGCCGGGGGGCACGCGCTTGCCGCACTCAGCACACCTGCCATAGAATACGTTGATTTGAGCCAAGGGACCTCCGAGGGTTGCGGTGCTTCACGCAGGTCAGTCTCGTCGCGAACCAGGTTCGGCGTGACGCGACAGCCGGGGCGCTCACCCCGAAGGTTCAGGCTGTCGCCGGCATTCGGGTGTGTCCGTTTGGGAGCGGCCCAGGTTCGCGGCGCGAAGCCCGTCAGCTTTCGGGTTGCGCCCCGATTTCCACACAAGAGAGGATTGACCATCCGCATCCTGCGTCGAGGCAGACATTCACCTCGACCGCCCGTTCACGCGGGCCAATCCGCGCGACGGCGACCGAGACCGAGCGCGAGTCCAGAGATACGTTCGTTCGCGCGCTTGAACCGGCGCGGAACGGGGAGGCGGACGCGGTCACGCTCGGCGGCGATCTCAGCGGGAGAGGAGCACGTCAGCCCCGACACACGCCGGTCTGTGGCGGCGGAGTTGGGCAAGTGCGATTGCCCTGTCGTTCTCATCGCAGGCAATCACGACCCGCTTACTCCCGGGCGGCAACTACGAGCGCACCGACTGGCCGAGCAACGTTCATCTGATGGATCAGAGACTCGCCAGTCGAGCACAGGCTTTCGGATGAGGTCAGCATCTGGGGAGTGAGTTGGCGCGGCGGTCGGCTCGGACCCCGAGCTTCCTGCGCCACCGGGTCGTTCCGGAGGGCGATGAACGGACTCATCTACTTCTCCCTGCATGGGACTGCCACGCCTCTTGCCGATGTCTTTGCGGACCCGGGACATTGTCCCATTCGAGCCGCGCTTGGTCAGCGAGGCCGGCTTTGCCTACTGCCTCTGCGGCCACCTGCACCGAGCCAGCGATCGTCGACCGGGTATGTCTATCCGGGGTCGCCCGAGCCTCTTGGATGGGGGGAGAGGGGTGATCACTGCGTTGCATTCGTGGAGGTCGCCGACGGCGACGTCACGGTCGAGCTACGTCAAGGTCAACGACCACCGCTACGAGGAGCGAGCGGTGGACTGCTCCGGCAGCGAGCACAGTGGCGAGATCGAGGAGCGGGTGTAGCTGCCCAGCTCACCGATGACTCACCGGAGCCTCTACATCTGAGGCTGCTCCTCGAGGGCGAAGTCGCACCCGGAATGCCAAATCAATAGCGCTGCGTTTGCTCGTGAGTAATCGAGGATAGGCTACGCCGAGCTACTAGTTCTCGATCGGACGCATCCCCGCAGTACGACCTGGAGCGCTCGCTCGACCAGCCGGACCCCACGACGATTCTTCGTCCGCTTAATCCGCAAGAACAAGATTCGCTCGGAGCTCGGAGGACAGCAAGCGGCGAGTGCTCGAACAGGCGCAACTGGCAGGGCTGCGAGCACTAGACCGACGGGAGAAACGTGCTCGATGTGCTCGATCGAAGAGCTCGACATCCGTGGTTTCCAAGCGGATGCAAGGGGACTGTTGGCAAATTCAGCAGAACATCTTACCGTTGTCCACGGCGGTAATGAGGCGGGGAAGAGCAGTCTCCACGAAGCACTGATCCGAGCACTGTGTGGGTTCTCGGCCGTCGGATTAGAGGCATTATGGGGGCGCGTCGGAGTTGGACCGATGCAAACCCTGGAACAGGGAACCCCTTCGCGCTCAATGCGGTCGTCAATACAGACAACGGCCGTCTTGGGATCGAATCCAGGGACTTTGACCGATCACGAGGTTCAGGCTGATCAACGTCGCAACTGGGGAGGACCTTCTCGAGCGAGGTCAGGGCCGTACGCAAAGAGGTCACCCTCGGCCAATGCTTGATGGGACTCGGCCTTGAGGATTTCTGCCAAGCATGCTGCTTCGACCAGGCGGAGATTGCCGCCGTGGCGCACAGCGAGAGCCTCGTTGTAGCCCTGCAAAAGGCAGTGGAGAGTGGCGCGACGGATACAGGCGTGGATGACGCAACGGGTCTTCTGAACAAGTTCCTTGCGCGACCGGGTCCGGGGTCCGGTCTGACAACCTCAATCCCGAATCCCCGCGGGACCTTGACGAACCTTTCCAAACCCGTCTAGACGGAGATTGAGGGCAGTCTCGCCGAGGCAAGATGAGAGCCGCGAGGGGATTGCGCAGCCTCGAGCAGAGCCGTCGAACAGAGCAGCAGCGGAAAAGAGAGGGACTAGAGCGGAAACTGCTCGGGGCAGAACAAGCGGTGTTGCGGAGCCGGCGCGATCACTTGCCGACAGGCTGGAACGGGCGAAGGAGGCATCGTGGCCGGGCGAAGGTCGAATCCGCTGATCTTGGTCCGTCCCCTCCGAGGAACGAAGAGGCCAGAATCAGCGGGCTATTCGGAGAGTGGGACGCAGCGAAACCAGGAGCTTGCAGCGATCGCCGACCAGGCTGCAGCCGCCCGCGGCAGCGTCGACTGAGCTCGAAAAGGTGCGGACACCCCTCCAGGCTCGCAGCGATGCCGTTGCGGGGTACCAAGACATCGACGACTCACAGGAAACGGCTAGTGCGAGACTTGCTGGGGAGGCGCGCTGAGGTAAAGGTATCGCTGAGATTCGGCGCGTGAATCATATCGGGGGCCCCAAGACCCGGAGAGAGTCAATTCGAGGCTGATATGGGCGCTCGCGGCGGCTGTGGCTGCTGCCTCGGTCGTGGCCGGCGTTGCGGTTTCCCCTGTGGCATTCGCGGGGCTTGTGCTCAGCGCAGTCATTGCTCTCCTGGCGGCGGGTCGTAAGCCCGAGGCAATGAGTACAGCGCCCGAGCTGCTCGAGAATCCCGGCGTCGTGATCTAGACGGGCCTGGTCGAGGCCGCCGCCTGGTTCGACGCGCAGCCCGATCTGAAGGTGGTCGTCGTCGCGGGCCGGGGCCGGGCCTTCTCAGCCGGCGCCGACGTGGCGGCCTTTGCAGAGGCTCGTGGCGGGCGAGCGTGCACGGGCTCCTCGCGAAGACGCCGACGGCGGGCGAGTGGCGGCGGACGCCCCGAGCGCAGGGCGGCGGTCACGGTCGCAAAGATCCACGGCCACTCGTCGGCCGCGGCGTGGTGCTGGCGGGCGACTGCGTCCTCCGCGTCGCGGCAGAGGGCACGCGCTTCTCGATTCCCGAGATCGACCTCGGCATCCCGCTCGCCTGGGGCGGCATCCCGCGGCTGGTCCGCGAGATCGGCCCGGCGCTGACCAAGGAGCTGGTGATGACCTGCCGGCCCTTCGATGCCGAGGAGGCGCTCGGGGCCGGGTTCCTGAACCGGGTGGTGAGCGCCGGCGAGCTCGACCCCGCGGTCGAGGAGATGGCCGCGATGCTGGCGAGCAAGGCGAAGCTGGCGCTGCTTGCGACCAACGCCACACCAACGCCGTCACCGAGGAGATGGTCGGCACGATGCGCAGCTGGTCCGACGCCGATGGCCTCCTCGCCGGGCTCCGCGACCCGGAGGGAAACGAGTCGGCGGCGCGCTACCTGGCACGGATGAAGGGCGGCGGCTCGCGCCGCTGAGGCGGGTCGAATTCTCAATGCGCCCTCGGGTCCTACGCCGCACTCGGGATCCTGAAGAAGCTGGTCAGCCGGCTCGCTCAGCCGAAGATAGGATCGCGCCACTACCGAGAAGGAGGTCACCTATGTACGCGCGAGTGGTGAGGTTCACCGACGTCGACACCGAGCGGATGAACTCGACCGCCGCCGAGATCGAGGGGGAAGAGGGACCGCCGCCCGGCGTTCCCGCGAAGGCGATGCAGATGATCGTGGACGAGGCTCAGGGCACCGCGGTCGCGGTCGTCCTCTTCGAGAGCGAGGAGGACATGCGCACGGGCGGCGAGGCGCTGGACGCGATGGATGCCTCCGAGACGCCCGGTACCCGGGTCTCGGTCGACAGCGGCGAGGTCAAGGCCTCGATGGAGCTCTGAGCCCACCCGACCGGCGCTGATCACCACGATGGAGGCCTGAGATGACAACCCAGCCCGCTCATGACACTCGACTAAAGTTGAATCCTCGGCGTCCCGCTGGCCGACGACGCGAAGCGACAGTGGCCGCAGAGCGGCGAGGTGATGTGGGAACGCCGCCGGCAGCGTCCCCGTCTTCGTCTACCCCGAACGGACCGTGATCGCGTTCGTCCACCGAGCGTTGCGTCGGGTGATTGCGAACGGCCCGCGCGTAACACGGGCCGTTCGTGGTTGAAACCGGAGCGTCACGGCCCCGGTGCGTGAGTCAGTACTGAAATGGTAAGCGCGGAGGGCGCCGGACTCGAACCGGATCCGACCTTTCGCTACCCCGTCCGGGGCTCGATCAGGAGCGCCCGGGCGACCGCGAGCGTCTCCCCGTCGGCCGAGAGAACCGCCGATCCCGCATGGTGCTTCCGGCCATCGATCGCGATCGGCCAGGCGATCACGACCTGCTCCTCGCCGGCGATCACCGGGCGGTCGACTCGCGCCGTCAGCCGGGCGAGGACGCTCATCGGCAGCTCTCCCTCCATGTAGAGCGCGAAGTAGGTCGGGCAGTCGAGCACAGCCCAGACGAACTCCGGCAGCACCCGCCCGGTCTCGTCCGCCGTCCAGGCGGGCGGCGTCCACGGCGAGGCGACGAGCTCGCGCCCCTCGACGGCGCCCGCGAACACCCCGAAGGCGTCCTCGCGGGCGCGCCCGCAGACGAAGCAGCGGCTGAACATACCTTCGGCGGGCGCCCGGTAGCGCTCCGCCGCCGCCCGTGCCTCGCCCGGGCTCACCGGCGCCGGCGCCTCGGCCTCGACCTCGGGAACGGAGCGCGCCTCGGCGACGACCGCCTCGCCGTCGATCAACCGCACCGACCCGTCGGCCCCGCGGACGACCTCGAGCTCGGTGTCGAGCGGGACCGGGCGCCTCAGGTTGACCTCCACCGGCTGCTCGAGGAAGCCGGCGAGGACTCCCGAGCAGTAGCCGCCGTTGCCGCTCTCGAGCGGCCCGTTGAAGTCCCTCGGTATCGACACGGTCTCGGGCACCGGCCGACTATGCCATCGGGCGCGGATCGCGTATGACCGGCGCTATCCGGCAGCCGTTGGGATCCTGAAGAAGCGGGCGAACGCTCGGGCTCGAACCGGGCAGATCGACATCGGCAATCGGCATCTCGTGATCGGCCATGTCATACCTCCCGTGTATGGTTGCTACCCGAAGTAGGAAAAAACTACCATAGGTAGGAAATGGCGGCGAGGAGAAGCAGCACACAACGGAAGCGCAGGGCGATCCAGCACCAGCGGCAGGCGGCCAAGTACGCCGCCAAGGCGGAGCACCACCGCAAGCGCGCCGCCCACCTCGGCCCCGAGCGCCGGCGCCCCGAGGTGCTCGACGCCGCCCTCGGCCTCTTCCTCGAGCACGGCTACGACGGCACCTCGATGCAGGCGGTCGCCGAGCGCGCCGGGGTGACCAAGCCGGTCGTCTACGCCTGCTTCCCCGGCAAGGACGAGCTCTTCCGGGCGCTGCTCGCCCGCGAGGAGGGGCGGATCCTGGCCGAGATCCAGGGCGCCTTCGCGGGGGCCGACCTCTCCGATCCCGAGACCACCCTGGTCGAGGGCTTCACCGGCTTCCTGCGGGCGGTCGACCACTCGCCCGAGGTCTACCGGCTGATCTTCCTGGGGGAGGGGGGCGGCAACGCCGCCGTCGCCCACCGGATCCAGCGCGGCCGCGATCAGCAGGTGAGCGCGCTCACCCTGCTCGCCAGGACCTGGCTCGAGGCGCGCGATCACGGCAACGGCAAGCGGGCCGAGACCGAGAGGACCGCGCGGCTGCTCGGCAACTCGATCGCCGGGCTCGCCGAGTCCGGCGCGCGCCTCCTGCTCACCGGCGAGGACGGCTGGACCCCGGAGACCCTCGGCCGCGAGCTCGGCCGGATCGCCGCCGCGGCCCAGGCCGCGGTCTGACGGCCAGTACGCCTCGGGCTAGGCGCCCTGTGCGATCAGGGTGGCGATCACGCCGATCAACGCCACGATGATCCCGCCGCCCGCGGCGAAGATCCCGGTTCGCAGAGACCTGAACTCGCCGCCCAACTCCGTGCGAAGGGCGCCGAACCCCTCCCGCATCTCGCTTCGTACTGACGCGAACTCCTCACGCATCTCTGCGCGGAACGTTGCGAATTCACTGCTCGTCTCGGATCTAAGCGAGCTGAACTCGGTGCTCGTTTGGCTCCTGACCGAGCCGAACTCGCCCACCATCTCCGTGCGCATGTCTCGGATGTCTTGGTCGACGCGCGCAAAGCCGCTGCGCATCGCTTCGGCAAGATCATCGAGGCGTTCGTCGGTCCAGGCGGCACGCTCCATCAGCGCAGGGTACTGCTCGGGGTTCTACGGAGCTTCGGAACAAGTGCGAGGCTCAGCCGAAATTGAACCCGCACGATGGGACCTGGCCCAGGACTCACCGCCAGGCCCAGGCCGCGGTCTGATGTCCCGCTGGACTGACCGCTAGCGCCGGTCGCTAGGCGCCCTGGGCCAGCAGGGTCGCGATCACGCCGACCAGTCCGACCATGATTCCGCCGCCGACACCGAGCAGGGCGAGCCGAAGCGAGGCAATCTCCTGTCTGACGTCTCGGATGTCGCGATCGAGGCGATCGAAGCCCGAATGCACCGTCAGGGCCAGATCGTCGAGGCGTTCGTCGGTCCGGGCGGCTCGCTCCATCAGTTCGCTCAGGGTACTCCTGGCAGTGTCATTGAACTCGCGGGATGGGTGTCAAGAATCGAGAGATATCGATAGCCAGCCCCGGCGACGACGGCCGCTCAGTTGAGCGTGTTGCCCGTGGCGGTGATCTCCGTGCTCAGGGCATCCGCCGAGTAGACGCTGTTCGCGCCGGTGAAGGTGTTGCCCGTGATGCCGACGGTGTGGGAGTCCGTCAGGCGGACCCCGGCCAGGCTGTCGCAGCCGGTGGTCGGCGTGAAGGTGACCGAGTTCGAGCTCACGTCGATGTTCCGCACGCGCCTGAAGACGAAGGCGTTGTTGGGCGTCAGGAAGCTGTTGCCGCTGAAGGTGTAGGCGTCTCGGTAGACGGCGTCCGGGGAGAGGATCCTGACGGGCGCCCGGCAGGGGTCGGGGGTGAGGATGCCCGTGTCGACCGTGGGCGCCGTCTGGACGTTGTCGGTCACGCTCAGGTCGCCCACCTGCGGGTCGGCGCCGAAGCCGCCGTTCACGATCACGCCCCAGCCGTTCGACCCGAAGGAGTTGCGCGCCACCGTGACGTGGCGGGCGATCTCGCAGGCATCGTCGGTCTCCAGGTCCACATTCGCCCAGGCCACCGGGCCGATGGTCGAGTCCTGGAGCGTCACCTGCTCGGCGTCGACGACGGCCACTCCCTGGCGGCCGATCCGCTCGAGCCGCGCCCCGGTGATGAGGACGTTGCGGGCGCTCGACGCGTCATCGCCGCAGGCGTGCGAGGACGAGCCGCGCCATAGATCGACGCCGTCGCCCCAGGTCTCGCGGGCCTGAACGTTCGAGAGGGTCATTCCCTGGACGCCCTCCACCGAGTAGCCGTGCTGCCATTCGACGGCGGGGTCGTACTTGCCCTCGGGGTCGGACCCGCGAACGGCCATGTTCCGCACGGTGAGATCCCCGCCCCTGACGAAGCGCCAGTTGTCGCGGTGGCTCCCGCCGGGGGTGAGCGCGCGGAACTCGGATCCCCGGCCGTCGATCACGAGGCCGTTCCTGTCGGTGAGCGTGATCGTGCCGTCCTGGCCGTAGCAGCGCCCGGCCCCGAACTGCACCGTGCTCCCGTCCGGCACGGTGGCCAGCCAGGCCATGATCTCGTCCTCGACCGGGGACGAGCAGTCGTCCTTGATGCTCGCGGGCACCTGGTAGACGGCCGCCTGGGGAGGGCTCGGCGCCTGCGAGGGGCTCCCGGTCACGGCCGGTGGCCGTCCCCTCTTGCACCTCTTCTGCTTCCTCTTCGTCTTCTTGCTGCATTTCTTCTTGGCGGCCTGGGCCTGCTGGGCGGAGAGGCTCCCGGCGGCGCCCTGCCACGGGCTCGCCCCCGCGCCCAGCAAGCCCGCGATCACGATCGCGGCGACCACCAGGGCGGCGGTGATGCGGCTCCCTCGGCCTCCCAGAATCATCCGGCCAGGCTACCCCGGCGAACCGGCTGGCCCTCAAAGATCCAGCGTACGCAGGTGATACTCCTCCGTGCCATCGCTGCCAGACCCGAGCCGATCCTTCCCAGCAGGGACGAGGCCGCCGAGCTGATCCCGCCGCGGGGCGGCGTCACCCGGCGGATCGCGGGCGACGCCCGCCTCTTCGGTGCCTCCGGCTACGCGCTGCTGCTGCAGGTGACCCACCCCTCCGTGGGGGCGGGAGTCACCCAGCACTCCAACTTCAGGGAGGACCCCTGGGGCCGGCTGCTGCGCACGCTCGACTACACCACCGCGGTGACGTACGGGGGACCGGATCTCGCCTGGGAGATGGGGCGGCGCGTGCGCGAGATGCACAAGCCGATCAACGGCGTCCGGCCCGACGGCGAGCGCTACCACGCCCTCGAGCCCCGTCCGTACGCGTGGGTTCACGCGACCCTCGCCGAGTCGATCGTCCGAGCCCACCATCTCTTCTGCTCGCCGGCACTGAGCCCCGGCGAGACCGAAGCGTTCTGGTCGGAGTGGCGCCGCATGGGACGGCTGGTCGGCGTCCGCTACGAGGACCTGCCCGAGACCTGGCCGGAGCTGCTCGCCTACTTCGACGAGATGGTCGAGCGGGAGCTGGAGGACACCGAGGCCGCGCAGGACGTACTCGCCTCCCTGGCCGACCCGGCCGCTCCGCCGCTGCCCTGGATGAGGGAGAGCGTCTGGCGCATCGCCCGCTGGCCCTCCACCAAGGCCGGGTCTCTCGCGACGCTCGGGATGCTGCCGCCCGTCCTCCGCGAGCGGCTCGGGGTGGAGTGGACGGCCTCCCAGCAGCGCCGCTTCCGGGCGCTCGCCCGGATCGCCCGCGCGTCGCGCCCGCTGATGCCGCCGCAGGCGAGGGCGTTCGGGCAGTACTACCTGCGCTGGCGGCGAGGCGCGCTCGCCGGCGAAGCGACGAGGACGGCCTGAGGAACACTCGTCCGTCCACCCAACCGCCCCGCCGCTCGCCGTTAGGCTGCGGGCTCATCCGCAACCCAAGACAGGAGGTCGCATGGCGGTCGAAGAGACCCTCGGGGAGTTCAGGGAGACGGCGGGCAACGAGCCGTTCGCGCTGCAGGGCTCCAAGATGCTCAAGGTCCAGCTCCAGGGCGAGACGATCGAGGCGAAGCTCGGCTCGATGGTCGCCTACCAGGGCGACGTCAGTTCGAGCACGCCGGCTCGGGCGGCCTCAAGCGGATGGCGAAGAAGGCCGTCACCGGGGAGGGCGCCGAGCTGATGAAGATCTCGGGCACCGGCGAGGTCTTCCTCGCCGATCTCGCCCAGGAGATCCAGCTCGTGAAGCTCTCCGATGAGGCGATCACGGTCAACGGCGCCAACCTGCTGGCCTTCGACGCGGACATCGACTGGGACATCAAGAAGGTCGAGGGCGTCTCCGGCTTCATCGGCGGCGGTATGTACAACACCCACCTCTCCGGCTCGGGCTACGTGGCGATGCTCTCGGATGGGCCGCCGGTGCTGCTCGAGATCGACGGCGAGGACACCTTCGCCGACCCGCAGGCCGCGATCACCTGGTCCGAGGGGATCAAGACCTCGGTGAAGACCGACGTCAACCTGAAGACCTTCATCGGGCGCGGCTCCGGCGAGACGGTGCAGATGGCCTTCAGCGGCAAGGGATGGCTGCTGATCCAGCCCTCCGAGGGCCGCGTCACCAGCGCCGCCGCCGGCGGCCAGGCGAGCAGCGCCGGTAGCGCCAGCGGCGCGCTGGGCAAGCTGCTCTCCGGCTAGGTGGGCTTGGTCGTCATCGCCCAGACGGCGACCAGGTAGCCGATCAGGGCGATCGAGACGAGCACCAGCGCCACCCTGTCGAGGGTGGTCGCGTCGCCGCCGTCTGCGGGCGCACCCGGCGGGCGCCGATACCCGCGAGCAGGGTGGCGACGAGCAGCAGCACGAGCGTCCCCTCCGAGAAGTTGAACCCGAGGTTCACCCAGGTGAGGTCGACGTTGTCGGCGTCGAGGCCCTCCTTGTGGAGGATCCACTGGGCGGCGGCGCGCATCACGATCCAGGCGGGCAGCGCGACCCAGAGCAGGGAGCGGTAGGCGAGCTGGGTCATCGCGGCGGACCCGTTACGCCAGGCCGCCATCAGGGAGAAGGCGCTGAGGCCGACGGCCCCGACGAGCGTCATCGCGCCGAGGATGTGGACGAAGAGGGGGAAATCCCAGGAGCCCGGCCTGGTTGCGGAAGCCACTGTCGTCAGCACGCTCACGCCCCCGGTTTCCAGACCATGACGACGAGCAGGGCGATGAAGGACACGACCCGCATCCAGTGGGCGATCATCGTCCGCCGATCGATTGCCAGGGCCGATAGCCGCCCATGTTCCGAAGCGCTGCGCTCGATGAAGGCGGCAAAGGCGGGCGCGTTGTCCATGTTCGGCTTCACGCCGTCTGTCGTGACGTTCGCGGCCTGCGCGAAAAGCTTCGTGACGCGGTCCGGGTGGTGCATGGCGATGTCGATCCCGATGATGCCGCCGTCGCTCCAGCCGACAATCGCCGTCTTCGGAATCTTGAGATGGTCGAGCAGCGCGACATAGTCCGATGCCATGAGATCGTAGCCGATCGGCTCGCTGGTCCAGCTTGAGCGGCCATGCCCGCGGCGTCGGCGACGATCACCTCATGCGTCTTCGAAAGTTCCTTGACCTGGTTCGCCCAATAATCCGAGTTCGCAAGCCCGCCATGGATGAGAAGGATCGGATCGCCCTTGCCGTAAATCGCGTAATACATCTTGATGCCGTTGACCGGCGCATAGCCGGACTGCTCAGGCGTCGGCATTCGAGGCAGCGCGGGCAGGGTGTTCCAACGCTCGGCGGCAGCCGACGGAGAGAGCGAAATGGGCTGTGATGGTGAATGCGGCGAGCACGCTGATTTTGGGCTTCATGGAGCGGATATGTGCCACAAAAATCGCCCGCGCTCCACTGTCAGCCGTATATTGGGAACCAGCCGTCGTCCCTGGGCTTTGGCTGTCATGCCACGAGCGCAGCCTGCAATTCTATCTTCTTCGGCACCGCCGATCCAGGGAGGCGCGTTCCCTGTCGATCCTGCATCGCCGCCAATGGAAGCGCGGCAGGTGGACCGCCTACCATCCGAACCGGGCTGGCAGTTCGAGCCGAAATGGGACGGCTTCCGATGTCTCCTTTTCCGGGCCGGGAACCGGGCTGAGCTTGCCGGGAAATCGGGCAAATCGCTGGCGCGGTTTTTCCCGGAAATCGTGTCGCTGGTCGAGCGGCTTGAGCCTGACACCTTCGCGCTGGACGGTGAGTTGATCGTGGAGGCGAACGGAGCGCTCTCCTTCGACGCCCTGCAAATGCGCCTCCATCCCGCCGCGAGCCGCATCAAGCGGCTGTCTTTAGAAATGCCCGCGACCGTGATCCTTTTCGATGCGCTTGCGATCAACGGCAACACGCTGCTGCGGGCACCTCTTGTTGACAGGCGGAAGGCGCTGGAGAGCTTCTATGGGAAAGAACGCGGAGGAGCCGCTGCTCAGGCTGTCTCCCTTCACCCGCGACGTCGCCATAGCCTGTGACTGGCTGAAGGCGAGCGGCGGCGCAATCGACGGCGTGATCGCGAAGCGGCTGGATGGCCCTTACGAGCCTGGAAAGCGTTCAATGATCGAGGTCAAGCGGCTGCGCACGGCGGACTGCGTTGTTGGCGGTTTTCGCTATCTCGAACGCGAGCGGCTTGTGGGGTCGCTGCTTCTCGGCCTCTATAGCGAACGCGGCGAACTGGATCATGTCGGGTTTACATCAGCAATCTCCGCAGAGGATCGCGGCGAGTTGACAAAACTCTTGGAGGATTTGATCGAGCCGCCCGGCTTCACGGGGAAGGCTCCCGGTGGCCCAAGCCGGTGGGCGACGGAGAAATCGACAACATGGGAGCCGGTCCGGCCCGTGCTCATCGTCGAGGTGCAGTACGACCACATTACCGCGAACCGGTTCCGCCACGGCACAAAGCTCATCCGGTGGCGGCCCGACAAATCGCCCCGGCAATGCACCTTCGATCAATTGCCTGTGCTAGGCTCGCCAGTTCTCGGTGCATTATTTCCCGTCTGCTTGACGCGCGCTCCATCAAGCAAACGTTCGCGGCTTGACCAACGATTGGACGAAGCCGGCCAGTCGCGGAAGATGCGTCTCGAAAAAATGCTCAAGCGAGATGATTGCCTATTGGAGCTCAAAGCGGGCGTTTCGCTTGTAGTGGCAGCCGCGGCAGCTGCTGGCGAGTTTGCTACCTAGCTTCTAAGCTAGGAAGAGCGGCACGGTTTGCCGCAAGAACTGCTGGAGCTTTGTTATTCAACAGCACCCTCGTCAACCAGTCCTCGAATTTTGAGCTTTGGTGCGCTTTAGGTGCGTCGCGGCCAGAGCGAGAAGCCTTTGTTGTCATAGCGGGCAAGGAGAGCAGTAAGGTCTTTGTTGGATTGGGCTTTCTCAAGTTCAATGCGTGCGTTATCAGCGATGGTGCTGATGTCTAATGCAGCAAGCTGTTGCTCTGTCTGTGTCACGAGGTCAGCAACCGTTTTAGCCTCGCCGAACTCGACGCGTTTTAGGAAACGATCGATTTGCCGCTTGCTGTGCCGGACAACGCCTCCTCGATAAGCCCGGGTTTAAGCGAAGCGAACACAGCGGCGGTGAGGTCGCCGAGACATTTCTGCAATCCAGGGCCGTTGTGCCCCTCGCTTTCAGCAATGGCGCGACTAACGCTGGGCAGTAAGACAAGGTTCTCGATCTCCGAGACGGGCAGGATACCGATGCCGCGCGCGGCCATGAAAGTTTCCTCGGACTCAGTAAACCCATCGGAATTGACGAGGCCGGCACACTTGATGCGGGTGAACTCGCTGTTGGCGCGCATTGTGATAACGGCGTGGATTACCTCCTGGCAGGAACCTCGGGGGATGACGGTCCATCCGGGAAACAACATCTGTAGATGTTGTTATCCAAACTTGTATTGGTACCCTCAACGAAAAGTACGGGAACGCGGCTGCCAAGGATGAGGGTGGCCGTCGCTTCATCGAAGCCGGTCTGAGGCGGTACGAGCTTGAGCTTCCACCACGGCGTTGGGTGGAGGTCTTCGATGGAGAATTTTTGGGCGAGGCGTGCAGCGGCGAATTCCAAGTCATGGGTGATGAAGATGAAGGCGCAGTCTGATCTTGCGGCCTCCAGTTCGTCCCACAGTTTTGACATAATTGAACGGTGGACATGCAACTCCGGTTCATCGATGATCAAGACCGAATTCTCTGTGGCAACCAGTACTTGACCGATCATGTAGAAGATCGAGCGTTCGCCGTCGCTCATTTGACTTGCGGGGTATTTGGCAATGTCACCCAAAATCGATACTTCGATATTGTCCCCCGTGACGTGCAGCTCACGGTGGGGAAGTAACCTTTGCCAGATTTCGACAAGCCGCTCGAATTTGGTAGGAATAGCCTCCGTAAGGCTGCCTGCGCGCCTTTCGCGATGTGTGACAAGCGACCTGTTGGACTGCTCGGCAAATAGCGCCTGTACCAGAAAATCAAAGTCCGTGAGCAATGCGACAGCGCCTTCATTATGCCAGCGATGCCTAAGTCGATGACCGAGATGAGCGGCTTCATGGGGGTATCCCGTGCGGAGCCCAGCTAGCGCACTGCGTTCGCTAATCTTGGCCACGCCAGGATTTCATATTCAAAGCCCGATGAGCGGAGATTCGGTGTGCGGACGCGCCAAGTCTTTCCTCAATGAGTACGGCAAGCCGGGTCTTTCCGCCGCCATTCGCTCCGACGAAGATGAGCGCAGAACCGGTGGACACGGACAGGGTACGGTTCCGAAGGACCTGGTATCTCGAATGGAAAAGACGCCCGGGCCTCAGAAGCGTGCGAGACTTCGCCTTGTGTGGCCATTGCTTCTTTTTTATTTAGCTTAAACAGAATGAGCAGTTACCACGCAAAAGTGACGGCACCACGATGATCTCGCGACGCTCAAGTCGGGTTGAAGAGCGGGATTGTTTAGGCATTTAGAAGACCGCATTGATATTCCCAAACCGACATGGCTCGCATGGGATCGCGAGAAAACCGGCACGTCCGTTCACGACCCATAGGCCGCATGTGTGTTGCCTTAAGGGGCCACCAAACACGGAGGCGTTCGTTGGTGAACCCAAGAATGCCTACTTAGCACCGCTTTCACTGCTCCCTTGTCCGTTTCCTTTTGCGGATGCGGACAGCAGGCAAGACAGGGCCGCCATGTTGCCCGGCTAGGATTTGTCCTTCAGCTTGAAGGAACCGAAGAATTTGTCCTTCATCGCCGCCACCGCCTCGCGATACGCATTGGGAAATTCAATCGATAACGTGTAGAGCATGCCCTTGACCTTAATGTAGCGGAAGTGCGCGGTCGAGGCCGACCCAGTGACGGAAAAGGACAGGATATCGGCGCCGTCTTTGGTCTGGCGGCTTACATCAGACACTTTGTTGGCTGGGTTGGATGAGAAAGACTTGGGTATCGCCCCGAGGTCATCGGGTGTCTTTGCAGTTACTGGCGTTTCAACAGCCATAAACTTGATCCCCTCGGAACTCTTGCCGCCGATGGCATGGTTTGCTTCACCTGTGCGCGCGTCGTGGGTCGTAAAGTCGTTGAAGGGAATCGGGACACGGATCGAGAACGCGCCTTTGGTAGAAACAGCCGGATGCCATCCCGAGCCATCATCGGCGCTAACGCCGACACGATGCATCTCAAGCTTCGGTTGCTGAGCCTTTGCAGTAGTGCCTGCAAAGATGATGACCGCTGACGAAAAGACCATCACGAACAGGCGGAAGATAGAGGCAAGCATGGTTGATGCTCCTGTTTGGACAATTTGAAAGGAATGCCCATTGTTTGTTGAAACGGGGCGAGCCGAGGGTTGCCATGGATAACGGCACCCGCCTGTTCGCTGTCATGCAACCTTGCTCGAGGACGTCCTTCGGCCCCGAACGCGCCACCTTGGTCGGGCGCACCATGGTCTTCAATCGTCGGCCATGCGCGTCGGCAAGAGCGGGCACTGGAATCCGGGCAGAGATTTGTGAATGTCCCGGCGGCGCTCTGAACTGCGATCGCCAATTTTTGGTGATGGCCTGATGGGTCAGCGGCGGCTCAGTATCCGTGCAACGAAAGGCCAGGAAATCTTGGGCCAACCCCTTTTCGTGAGTACAAGGCATCCGGCGCGGCGGCGATCGGGATAGCGGCTATTTATTGGCGGCGAAATGCGCATCCATCCTCGCCGGAGCGTTTGAAGCCACCTGGAATGGCAAGCTGATCTTGATGACGCGCGCGCTCTCTCAGCGTCTCGGCGTCGATGTCCTCGCTCAAGTAGAAGCTTGATCCAGTCCCGAAGCTCTTTCGTTACCCAATAATTCAGGTCCATTCCCGGTCCAGAAGCGAGAGGCCACGCCATATGGTAAAAGCCAAGTTGCCGCGCCGATTGCTTAATTCGAAGACGGTTAACAGGAGCGCGCCGGAATTATTTCCCGCCTGGTTGATACTTAAAAAGTCGTTTATTAGGTGCGAAACGAGGAGCGCCGCGCCTTAGACCCGGACGTAGACATGCTCATCTAACGCATTGAAAAAACGCGGCCTTTTATCCTTAACAAAGCGCCCATTAAATAGAACTTAATGCCAGAATTTTTTCATTTACTGGGACGAGCAAAAGTCCGTTAAATATGTTTCGGCTTAAAAAATTAACGCCGCGTGCAGCCGGAACAGCTGCGGCGCAGGTGGCGGCGATGGCGTCCCGTGCCCCATTTTTCCTCGCAAATATCTAGTAATTATTCAAGGGTTGGAGCGGGTAGGAGCCCTCGTTAACCTGCCGGCAAGGCGATGTCGCTGAAGATCCTTCATAAGAAGGAATGCGGACTGCAAAGCGTAAGGGACAAGTTGACAAGCAGATGCCGCTATACGCCGGATGCATACAAAAAGAGGCTTTGCCTGCAAGGCGGGCCGCTGAGTTACTCCCGCTCCTTCCGCCGGTTGAGGAATGCCAGCCGCTCGAAAAGCTGCACATCCTGCTCGTTCTTCAAGAGCGCGCCATGCAGCGGCGGGATGAGTTTGCGCGGGTCGCGCTCTCGGAGCGTCTCGGCGTCGATATCCTCGCTGAGGAGAAGCTTGATCCAGTCCAGAAGCTCCGAGGTGGAAGGCTTCTTCTTCATGCCCGGCACGTCGCGGACATCGAAGAAAATGTTGAGCGCTTCGCTCAAGAGCCGGGGCTTCAGGCCGGGGAAATGCACATCCACGATGGATTGCATGGTCTCGCGGTCGGGAAAGCGGATGTAATGGAAGAAGCAGCGGCGCAGGAAGGCGTCCGGCAGTTCCTTCTCATTGTTCGACGTGATCATCACGATGGGCCGCACCTTCGCCTTCACGACCTCGCCCGTCTCGTAGACGTGGAACTCCATGCGGTCGAGCTCTTGCAGGAGGTCGTTCGGGAACTCGATGTCGGCCTTGTCGATCTCGTCGATGAGGAGGATCGGCCTTGTCTCGGACTCGAACGCCTCCCAAAGCTTGCCCTTGCGGATGTAGTTCCTGATGTCCTTGACGCGCTCGTCGCCGAGCTGGCTGTCGCGCAGGCGGTTGACGGCGTCGTAATCGTAGAGGCCTTGCTGCGCCTTCGTCGTCGACTTGATGTGCCATTCGATGAGAGGTGCGTTGAGCGCGGTCGCGACCTCTCGCGCAAGAACGGTCTTGCCGGTGCCGGGTTCGCCTTTCACCAAGAGCGGGCGCTCAAGCACGATGGCGGCGTTCACCGCGACGCGAAGATCGTCGGTGGCGACGTAGGTATCTGTTCCTTCAAAGCGCATGCTCGACTTCCTTGTCAAATCGCCGTCGATACATCAACCCGCCTTTAATCGGAATCGATTTAAAGGCGGAAAGGTTGATCGATTTTAAAGTGCTAGAGCAGCCCGCGTCCAAGTGGACGCGGGCTGCTCTAGAGCGTTTCAGCTGAAGACGGGCCGAACGGGCGCCGTGCAAAGCGCCTCCGGGACTCCTGGATTAGGGCCGCTTGAGATTTATCGCGAGTTTATGATAGCGGCTCCAGCATAAATCATCGCGGCGAAGCTTTGATCTGTTTTGTCACTGCGCATTGCAATGCGCTTGAACTCTTTGAGTTTGCAGAAGAAATTTTCGATCAAGTGACGCCATTTGTATTTCCGTCGATATCAGCGGTTTTGACGCCGTGGTGCTGGAATACGATTTTCCCCGCGTTCGTTAAGGTTTCGATGATCCAATCCGAGTCCAAAGCTTTATCGCGATCAGTCCGCCGAACTGACTCCCTCGATCAAGGTTCGATCCCACGGGTCGAAGCGATCCCGCAGCATTCAGCGCACCAGATTGCCCAAGTATCGCTAAAGCCAATTTTCGTCGTCATTCCGCCTTTACTTGCCTATCCTGCTTTCATCCCCCTTTTGGCCCTGCTGTGCGGTGAACTTTACATTCGCGTCAACCATCGTATTCCATGTCGATCGTCTGAGACGCGTCGAATATCCGTTTGAAAACATCGCTTTAACCCAATGCCGAACCGCTTGAACACTGTGTTCCAAGCCCAAGTCCGCCCAGGTCACGCCAGGCTGCCGGTCCGCGCGATCCACAAAACGGCTTCGAGAACAGCCGCCCATCCCTCCCGTCGCCCGATCGGTCTTCTTGCCCAGCAATGCGGTTCGATCGTCTCCCACTGGCATCGTCAAAATAAAACGATCCATCCAAAGCCCTTAGCTTGAATTAGAATTCGCGATTCGCGAACTCCCAATCTCAACAGGCCCTAGCACAGACGATGCAAATGGGGTGCCGAATCCGGTTTAATCTCTAATTCCGGTCGCCCTTGAGATATTGATCCGCGTCAAACTGATAGTGGGTTCTGCAGAACTCACAAGTCACGGTGATGACGTCGTCTTGGGCCATGCCATCCAACTCTTCGGGTGAGAACTGGTTCAGCATGGTCTCAACACGCTCGCGCGTGCAATTGCACTGTGCGTCGAGTGGCGTGGCTTGGAAGGCGCGGACTTCCTCCTCGTGGAATAGCCGGTAAAGAAGACGCTCGGGAGAAAGGGTAGGGTCCAGGAGCTCGTGATCCTCGACAGTTGCAGCGAGCGCTTGGGCGCGCCGCCAGCCGTCATCGTCGACGCTGCCCGCGTCAGGCTGCGAATAGTCATCGCTGTCCTGCCGGCCACCTTCCCGCGTCAGCTTCTGCACCATCAAGCCGCCCGCGCGCCAGGTCCATTTTCCGGGGTTTGCTCCCTCGCCCGCGGTGAACTGCCGGGCAACCGCGATGCGGATGAAGGTGGGGATCTGTTCCGATTGATCGAAATATTCGTGCGCCGCATCGACAAGCGTGTTACCGGCGAGGCCGACAATGCCTTGGTAGCGCTCCATGCCAGCCCCTGGATCGATGGTCATGGCGAGATGCCCGTCGCCGAGAAGCGGCTTCGGCGCGCCGGCGCCGTTCACGGAGCCCGCGATGTCGTCGCGATTGTAGCTGGCATAGCCCCGGACGTGGCCCGGCGAGCTGTAATGAACGACGAGGAAGCTCACAGGCCCATCGGACTGGGTCTGCAGGATGAACTTGCCGTCGAATTTCAGCGCCGCTCCCAGCATCGCGGTCAGCGTCACAGCCTCTCCAAGAAGCAGCAAGACCTGCTCCGGGTAAGCATGCCTTGTGAGGATCTCGTCCACGACGGGACCGAGACGGATGAGGCGCCCGCGAGCGCCGGATGCTTCTAGCTGGAAAGGGAGGACGTAATCGTTGAACTTACCCGCGCCGGTGACCTCGGCAAAACTTCCGTAATCTCCACCCATCAAACCTTCTCAAGACACCACGCCAGGATTGCCCGCTGCGCATGCAACCGGTTCTCCGCCTCGTCGAACACAACCGATTGCGGCCCGTCGATAATTTCGTCCGTCACTTCCCTGCCGCGGTGCGCCGGCAGGCAATGCATAAAGATAGCATCCTTCGCGGCTTTTTCCATGAGCGGCATGTTGACCTGATAGGGCTTTAGGAGCTCGACACGTTCTGCGGTGTTTTCCTGGCCCATAGAGACCCAAACGTCGGTAACGACACAATCGGCTCCCTTGACCGCTTCGCGGGGGTCTTCGAACATGACGACTTTGCCGCCTTCCGATTGAGCCCAGTTGATCAGGTCGAGCGGGGGACGAAGACTTGCCGGCGTGGCGACGTGCAGGGTAAAGCCGAAACGAACGGCGGCATGAATCCAAGACGCGGCAACATTGTTGCCGTCGCCGATCCACGTCACGAGCAACGGTTCGACCGGCCCTTTATTCTCCTCCAATGTCATGATATCGGCAAGGATCTGGCAGGGGTGGGACCGGTCGGACAGGCCATTGATCACCGGCACGGTGGCATGCTGTGCGAGTTCGATCAGCGTCTCGTGGGACGTCGCACGCATCATGATGATGTCGACATAGCGGGACAGGACGCGCGCCGTGTCCGCGATGGTCTCGCCGCGGCCGAGCTGCATGTCAGAATGGTTGAGAACGATGGTCTCGCCGCCGAGCTGCCGCATGGCGACATCGAACGAAACGCGCGTGCGCGTGGATGTCTTCTCGAACAGCATGGCGAGGACCGCGCCTTCTGCAAGACGCGGGCGAGACGCAGCAGGAGCCTTGAACGATTTCTTCAGAGATTTGGCGCAGTCGAGGATAAAGCGCAGCGTTTCGCTATCGTAGTCGTCAATGTCAATGAAATGGCGAAAAGTCATTGGCATTTTGAGCGTCGTGTCACGCTGGAAGTGTAGCATTGAGCCTCGCACATACGGTGTCTATTTTTGCGCACGCTTCTTTTATTTCCGAATCTGTTACAATAAGCGGTGGCAAAAGTCTGACGACATTCTCGCCTGCGGTAACAGTCAACAATTTTTCCGCAAAGAGCATAGCCGCTACGTCCGTATTCGGGACGTTGCATCTCAGGCCGAGCATAAGGCCCTCGCCGCGGACTTCGGCTATGATGTTCGCATGCCGAGAAGCAATATCAACAAGCTGATTTTAAAAAGCAAGCCTATCTTGCGGACGTTCAACAGGAAATTTGGCTCCAGGACGACGTCGAGGACGGCATTGCCTGCAGCTGCGGCGAGCGGATTTCCGCCGAAGGTCGAGCCATGCGTGCCGGCCGTCATCCCCGCCGATGCTTTCTCGGTCGCGAGGCACGCCCCGATGGGAAATCCGCCGCCAAGGCCTTTTGCGATTGCCATGATATCAGGCTCGATCCCTGACCATTCGTAGGCGAAGAGTTTGCCGGTGCGGCCGATGCCGCATTGGACCTCGTCCAGCATAAGAAGAATGCCGTGCTCGTCCGCAAGCTCGCGCAAAGCCTTTAAAAAGGGCCAGCCCGCGGAACGTATGCCGCCTTCTCCCTGGATCGGCTCGATCAGGATGCCGGCGGTTTCTTTCGTGATGGCGGCGCGCGCCGCTTTGAGGTCGCCGAGCGGGACCTGGTCAAAGCCCTCGACCTTCGGGCCGAAGCCGGCCGTGTGTTTCGGCTGATTGCCGGCAGCGATGGTCGCCAGCGTGCGGCCATGGAATGCGCCTTCGAATGTGAGAATGCGGTAGCGCTCGGGATGGCCGAGATGGCTATGATATTTCCGCGCCATCTTGATGGATGCTTCCATCGCCTCCGCACCGGAGTTGGCGAAGAACACCGTGTCGGCGAATGTCACGCTGCAAAGGCGTTCGGCCAGCCGTTCCTGGCCCGTCACCCGATACAGATTGGAGGTGTGCCAGACTTTCCGGGCCTGCTCGATCAGCGCCGTAACGAGATGAGGATGGGCATGGCCAAGGATATTGACGGCGACGCCTCCGGCGAAGTCGAGATAGCGGTCGCCGGAATCCGTGAAGAGATAAGCCCCCTCGCCACGATCGAATTCGACATTGACACGCGCATAGGTTCCAAGAACCGCAGACATTCTTTCCACTCGTTTTCCAATTAAAAAAGCCGCTCCGGCGCCGGGCGGCTTCAGCTGAAGAGCCTATTTTCCCTGTGTTTGTCCCCATGTCAACCGACACAAAAGACACACTGCCTCTAAAATGGAACGCTATTCCTCCGTTTTAAGGGTCGGGTAATTTGTCGAGCGGGCGCTTTTGTGCAATCATCCAAGTATGAAGATGGGGTGGTGCCATCTCCTTCCGAATGCGAAGACCTTCGCATCCACCACGTCGCAGAGTGTACGGCGACATTTGTATCTCAGTAGGTAGCGTTTTCGAATTTCCCGGCCTTTGCCGGAAGTAGCCCTCGGTTTCGGGGCTGTCGAATGCTGCCGCGTCTTCGTGTTTTGCGTTAGCGCCCGTGGCCCCGCTGGTCAATCTCCCGGCGGCCGCGTCCCTTATTCGCGGTCGATCCGCCGAAATGAACGAGGAGCTAACATTTATGAGTTGGACAGATGAACGTGTTGAACTCTTGAAAAGACTTTGGGCGGACGGCCTTAGCGCGAGCCAGATCGCGACAAAGCTTGGTGAAGTCACGCGTAACGCCGTTATCGGAAAAGTTCATCGCCTGGGTCTTGCTGGCCGCGCGACAACCTCTCGTATCCGGACAGCCCGTCCGCGTTCGAATATAGCACTTTTCCCTGCGCGATCATCGCAGGTGCAGTATCGCACCTTCGGCAATACGGCAATCAAAGTGGCGCCTCAACCGCAGGAGCACAAGCTGCCGGCAGCGGCTATCATTCCGCTGCGGGCAATCCCGGACCTCGAACCTGCGCCCGATGGGCAGGTCAAACTGGTCGACCTCAAGGAGAGCATGTGCCATTGGCCGATCGGCGATCCCATGGAGGAAGGCTTTCACTTCTGCGGCCGGCGGAAGTCCTTTGGCGTTCCCTACTGCGAGCACCATGCCGCGATCGCCTATAATCCGCTCGCGCGCAAGCGCCGGACGGCTTAAGGCGGGGCAGGGGCAACGAATACACGGCGGGGGCCGGGAGCCAGGGTGTAACGCCCTGGCTCCGTTCTTTACTCAAGCAGGCTTTGGCCGGGAAACTTTTCTCCAAGCGCGTAGCCCGCTCCGCGCACTGTGCGGATCGGATCTTTTTCTTTGCCGCGATTGATGGCCTTTCGTAAGCGGCCGATGTGAACGTCCACGGTACGCTCGTCCACGTAGACGTCGCGGCCCCAGACGCCGTCGAGAAGCTGCGTCCGCGTGAACACGCGCCCTGGGCTCTCCATGAGAAACTCGAGGAGCTTGAACTCCGTCGGTCCCAGTCGAACCTGGCGGCCGTTGCGCGCGACGCGATAGGCTTCGCGGTCGAGCTGGATGCCGTCCACCTCAAGAGTTTGAGCAATGCGCGTTGGGCTTGCACGCCGAAGGATGGCGCGCACGCGGGCGAGCAATTCGGGCACGGAGAATGGCTTCACCACGTAATCGTCAGCACCCACGGTCAGGCCGCGAATGCGATCCTGCTCCTCGCCGCGAGCCGTCAGGATCAGGATGGGGATGGGACGGGCTGTTTTCCCTGAGCGGAGCCTTCGACATAATTCGATGCCTGAAAGGCCGGGGAGCATCCAGTCCAGGATGATCAGGTCCGGCGGTTCCTCCCTGATTGCGACTTCGGCTTCGTCTCCGCGCTGTGCCAGGGAGACGCGAAAGCCTTCCGCTTCGAGATTATACTGAAGCAGCAGCGCCAGCGCCTCCTCATCTTCAACAATCAGGACCTTCGCATTCATAGATTTAACTCACGATGTCGGATGGGTCACCCCTTTCCTGTCCCATTGTACCCGAGAACGAGAGTCCGGCTCGTCGTGTCCGACTTCGGGCGCTCGTCATCGAGTGTTTTTCCATGGACCAGAAAGTAGATCGTCTCGGCGATATTCGTCGCATGATCGCCGATGCGCTCGATATTCTTGGCGCTGAACAGAAGATGCGCGTACAGCCCCGCACACTGCGGCTCTTCCATCATCGACGTTAACAATTCGCAGTAAAGCGAATTGTACATTGCGTCGATATCCCGGTCCTGTTGCCAGACTTTCAGCGCTGCGCCGGCGTTACGCTGAGAATAGGCATCCAGAACATCTTTCAGCTGCCTCATGGCAGCTTCGCCGATATGCATGAACCCGGTCATGACCTGCGTCGGGCGCCCCTCCGCCGCTATCGCGATTGCGCGCTTGGCGATGTTTTTCGACAGATCGCCAATACGCTCCAAGTCCACCGCGATACGAATGGCATTTATGATCAGGCGCAGGTCGCTCGCCACCGGCGCGCGTCTCGCTATGATTGAGATTGCGAGTTCGTCCACCGAGCGTTCCAGCGCGTCGATCTTTCGGTCCTTTTCAAGCGTGACCTCGGCCAAGCCGGGGTCGCGATGGTAGAGTGCATCGATAGCTTGCCCAAGTGCCTGCTCCGCAAGCCCGCCCATTTGAGCAATCATCGTGTCCAGCGATTTCAATTCCCCCTCGTAAGCCTTTACGGGGTTTTCCGCCAAAGCCTTTTCCTCCGCGTAGGGTCCGAGTTTCAGTACGCTCAGCCCCATCAATTCGTGAGCTGGTCAGGTCGCGGGACTTAGCCGAACCGTCCGGTGATGTAGTCCTGCGTCCGTCTTTCCGTTGGATTTGTGAAAATTTGTTCGGTGGCATCTTCCTCCACGAGATAGCCGAGATGAAAAAAGGCGGTGCGCTGAGAAACGCGGGCCGCCTGCTGCATGTTATGGGTTACGATGACAATGCAGTAGTTCTCGCGAATCTCGTCGATGAGTTCCTCGACTTTGGCCGTTGCGATGGGGTCGAGCGCCGAGCATGGCTCGTCCATCAGGATG
>CAWHXR010000004.1:340000-591679 GCA_963833375.1 uncultured Solirubrobacterales bacterium | reverse complement strand
CCCGATCGCCAGCGCGCCGGCAGCGTGGAAGCTGTGAGAAGGCGCCCTCGTACATCACCCGCGAAGGTCCGTAGCCGGGCAGCAGCCAGGCGAACCGGCCGGGAGTGGTATGGAACATCGGGTTCTGCACGATTCCGAGGTCGGTCATCACCAGAAAGAGCATCAAGTAGGTCGCGGCGAGCCGGCTCGAGCACAGCCCCGACAGCGCGCCGATGCGGCCGTAGATCAACCCGATCAGGCAGGGCGGCAACGAACGGAGCCAGGACGCGGGTGAAGTAGAACGCGGTCGCGAGCGGGCCACCGCGACGACCAGCGCCGTCGCCGCCAGCAGGACGACGAGGCGGGCGATCACCGTCTCGCCCGGCCGAAAGCCGGCGACGACCAGCCGCCGGTCGCCCGCAAGCGCCGCCTGCATGACGAAGACGCCGCCAGCGCCGGCGACGAAGGCGATCGCCATGCCGGCCATGATCGCCCCGTGCAGCTCCTTCATCGTCGTCGTCACCAGGACGTCGCCGGGCAGGGCGAAGTCCGGGGGTCGGCTGGGTCTCGGCGATGCTGCGGGTGACCACGTAGGCGGGGACGAGGACCAGCAGGATCAGCACCAGCGGCCGGCGCAGCTGTTCGCGGAAGGCCATCGCGGTCGCCGCCCAGGCCCGCGCCGACATCTCAGGCCTCGCGCCGAGCGGCGAGCCAGAAGGCGCCAGTGGCGACTGCCAGGGCGACCGACGGCGACCGCGGCGACGTCGATCCAGTCGCCGCTTGGCGAGCCCTGGCCGCTGCCCGCGGCGATCAGCAGGTTCGCGGCGTCGCGGGTTGGCGTCAGCTGAACAGGCTGTTGGAGGTCATCTGCGGCCCGGAGAAGACTCGACGGCGAAGACCAGCACGACCAGCAGCGATCCGTTCAGCGGATCGGAGACGAAGGCGCCGATCAGGGCGCCGATGCCGATGTAGATCAGGGCGAAGGCGAAGATCGCGGCCGCGGCGTGGGCGGGATGCTCGATGCCGCTGCGCAGCCAGAGCGTCAGGTAGGCGATTGCGCTGACGATGATGCCGAGGCGATCGCGGCGGCGATCCGGCCAGAGCCGACTCGCCCGGCGCCGAGGCCGGCCGCGCCAGGCGGCGGTCGGCGCTGCGCGAGGAGGCGACCTGGAAGAAGGCCAGCGTGCCGCAGAGGAAGGCCGCCGCCCAGCCGGCGCTGATCGCGGTCGCCGCGCTGCCGGCGAGGGTCCGCCAAGGGCCTCGGCGAATTCGCCGAGCGACGCTGGCGAAGATCAGGACGAAGAAGACCGGGATCGCGACCAGCAGGATGAGGGTCAGCGGCGTGCGCAGGTGCTCGCGCACGAAGCTGCCGCCGACTCGGCCAGGGCCGCTCACTCGAGCACGCGCCTTGCCGTCGACCAGCGTGTAGAGCCGATCGAGCCGCTCGCGCTCGGCCAGGAGGTGGGAGACGATCAGGATCCCCATGCCCTGCGTCGCGGCGGCGCTCGCTCATCTCCCAGAAGCGCAGGTAGGTCTCCCAGTCGAAGCCCGAGTAGGGCTCGTCGAGCAGCAGCAGCTGCGGCTCGTGCATCAGCGCGAGCGCGAGGTTGAGCTTCTGGCGGGTGCCGCCGGAGAGCTCCTCGACCCGGTAGGCGCGGTAGCGCTCGAACTGCAGCTCGTCCAGCAGCGACTCCTCGGCGCGCTCCCGCTCCGCCTCCTCCAGCCCGTAGGCCTCGGCGAAGAGCTCGAAGTGCTCGTCGACGGTCAGCTTCTCCCAGACCATCGGGACCTGCGGGCAGTAGCCGAGGCGCTCGGGCCGCTCGACCTCGCCCCCATCGCGTTTCAAAGGCCGACGACGATCTGCATCAGCGTGCTCTTCCCGGAGCCGTTCTCGCCGACCAGCCCGACCAGCTGCCCGGCCGGACCTCGAGCTCGGCGCCCTTCAGCACCTCGATCGGGCGCCGGCGCGGTGGCAAGCCTCGATGGAAGGACTTCCGCAGACCGTGAACGCGCAGGACTGCGCCCCGGGGCGCTGCCTCGGCTGCTTCAGCAGCCGTCGGTGTCTCAGTGCTCGCCATGGCGCCCGGCGAACATCCCCATCGCGGCCATCATCACACCCCTCATTACGACGCAGGCCGCAACCGGGATGAGATGGCGACGCTCGTTGCGGTGGCGACAAGGACGATGGCAACGGCGACGAAGACTCCACAGATCGCCATGTGCTTCCCGAGGCCTTTCATGGCTCCACTCTCCACCTACTCCTTGCTCGGCCCGCCCATCGCTCACCCCCTCCATTCATTCAAGCTGCCGCCTCTAGTCGTCGCCAGCGGCCTGATCGTCACGAGTCCCGCCTGCGATCACCTCTCGCCGCTGTTCGTAGTCCTCGACCGAAATTGCGCCTTCGGCGAAGCGGCGCTCGAGGATCTCGCTCGGCGTCTCCTTTCGCTCTCCTCCCCAGTGCCAGCCGCCGCTGGAGGCGCCGCGGACGAGCCAGACGATCCCGAGGATTACCGCTGCCCAGAAGAGCACCATGCCGATCATCACCACGATCATCCATCCCGTGCTGACGTCGCCGTGCATATCCCAGTTGTTGTCAGCGACAACGGTAAGTACGGAGTTCATTTGCACCCCCGATCGGAAGCTCCTTGAGGATGTTCCCACCGCGGCTCGCCCTTTCAAGGGGGTACAGCACCGTCTTTCATCGCTGCTCAGGACTGATCTAGGTTGCGGCGCGATCCTGTCCCAGCCCTGACCTCGCCACGAGATACTGGGAGGGCGATGCGCAGGAGAAAGTCGAGGTCATTCGCGGTGCCTACTGAGCGTTGGAACCACGGCGACTTCGGATGGGCGACGCTGGCGGCACCGAGATTCGAATACGTACCGGCGGCGCTCTCGTCGGCCTCGGCGGCGGCTTTCGAGGTCTGGAGGGCTTCACGCGCTTTCTGGAGCAGTTTTGGCAGGAGTTCGACGAACCTCACGCGGAGCCGCAGGAGGTGATCGAGGCCGAGGACAGCGTGCTCGCAGTCAACTTCCGTGGGAGAGGCAAGCAGAGCGGCGCGGAGGTCACATGGAGGTCTTCCAACTCTGGACCTTCCGCGACGGCAAGGTCATTCGCGGACAAGGATTCTTCGACCGCGAAGAAGCCCTCGAAGCCGCCGGGCTGTCGGAGTAGTTCAGAAGTACCGCTTTGGACGAGAAGCGGCGCTCGAACATCGCATCAGCGATTACTCGGCGAAGGGCGCCCGCCGTACAAACCGGTTGCCGCGGAGGCGGCGGGTGTAGAAATGCGCCCTCGACCCGGGGCTCATCGCGGCCTGCGCGTTCATGGTGCGAGCGAACGCATCCTTCATCCGTTCGCGCGGGTAGCGACCGACCACCGCCTCCATTGTGTCCGGATGAAGGTGCCACGCGCGGTAGCCGATGGCGTCGAGTCGAGAACCGGCGAAGGTGAGGTAAGGCTCGATGCCCCGATCGAGCGGGACGCGCAGATTCAGATGCATGGTGATCGCCTCCGCCGCGGCGCGCTTGCGCTCCTCGCTCCAACCAGGTGCGTCCGGTAGGGCAAGCGCGGCCTCGGCCCCCTTCAGCGTGAAGCAGCGGGGCCCAACCGGGTCTTCGCTCTCGACGAACCCCACGTCGTGCAGGAGGCAGGCGACGTAGAGCAGCTCCTCATCGAAGTGGAGACGGTCACGCGACGCGAGAATGGTCGCCCACACGTAAGAGCGATAGGCGTGATTGACGATCGTCCGGGGCGTTGCCTCTTCGCAGATCCGCTCGGCCTCGCGGCACAGCGCGGAGTCCGGCAGGCGCAGCTCGTGCAGATCGACTTGTGCGAGGCGATCGGCGCCAACCCCAAGGCGCCGTCGGCTGCGCCCTATCACCCCCTCCAGCTGAGTCGCGATCGCCTGGCGCAAGATCGCCACCCGATCGCGGGGGCGCAGGATGCCGTTCGTCGCCCGCGCCCAGGCAAGCGTTCCGACGCGGTCGTTTGCCAAGCCACTCACCTGTGCTGGTCGCGATGGCCCCCGTCGGGACTAATGCCGAACCATCATCCAGACCATCATGCCCATCATCGCCACGCAGCCGAGCGGCGCGAGAAACGCGAACGCCCCCGCCCCTGCCACGGCCAGGACTACGGCGAGAACCATCAGGCCTCCGCAGAACCAGAGCATATGAGAGTGCCTCATCATCGAAACCCCCTCCGCGGAAGTGACGCACGCCTAAGCGTGCGCCATCTCCACTTCGTCTTTCAACATGCCGCGAAGCTGTTCCCGGAGCTCCGGGGTGTCCTCTTTGCCGTGCACCGAGGCAGCGTGCTCGGCCGCGGC
Organism: uncultured Solirubrobacterales bacterium; assembly: GCA_963833375.1. Taxonomy (GTDB): domain Bacteria; phylum Actinomycetota; class Thermoleophilia; order Solirubrobacterales; family 70-9; genus DASUPK01. Next base: position 587,372 of record CAWHXR010000004.1, on the reverse strand, counting down.
GTTGAGGACATGCTCCTCTTCGCCTGAGAGGTAGAGGGTGCAGCCGGTTTCATCCGGGAAGTCGCGGCAGTCGATCCACTTGCGTTGCATGGGATCTCCTTTCTCTCGTGGGTTCTCTGCGCTCAGTTCCCCGCCGCGGTCTGTTGTTGCAGCAGTGCTCCTCTCCTCGAGGACGTGGGTGGCTTCTCCGCGGTCATCTCGGCGGCGCGCTCCTGCACGTACTCAGCCATCTTCAGCGCCGCCTCGACCTCGGTGGGGCCAAGCCCGGCTTCGAGGGCCGTTGTGATGTGGAGGTCGAGCAGCGGGTGCGGAATCGGCCCCGATGCTCGCCCCCAGGGCGACCAGTTCGTGGCCCTCGACCTGTCGGCGACCGGGCCCGGTTCCGGCACCGGACCGGCGCGGCCGAGGAGCTCGTCGACCCTGGCCGTGAACAGCTCGATCGCCTCCTGACGGACGGCCTGGGCGGCGGCGACCGCATCGGCGAGGCCCGGCTCGGAGAGTCCGGCCTCGCGCCCCGCTGGCAGATGGTGCTCGATGCAGGGCCGGCAGTTGGCCCCGATGCTCGCGCCGATCGCAGCGAGCTCCTTCTCTCCTTGCTCAAGCCGCATGACCCACCGCCTCAGTCGAGGAGACCTCGCCGGGCGGCTCGGTCTCGCGGGCAGGCCCGCGCTGCTCGAGGAGCTCGAGGGTCCGGGCGCTGTTGGCGCGGATCTCCTCGATGCCCCGCATCATCCGCTTGGGCGGGAAGTCCTCGGGCATCTGCTCGAACATGCCCTCGCATGCGGCCATGGCGCGCTCGTGCAACTTCAGCTTCGGCACGACTGCGCGGGCAATCAAGACGCCGGCGCCGGTGAGAGCCGCCGCCCTCGCTAGCCGTCTCATCGCTTCTCACCTCCTCGTGTCTGTTTTCGCACCGTCGCCCAATTGGACTACGGGACTACGCGTGGCCGTGAACGTGGCCGTGGAACAGGCCATGGTCGACCCGATGCAATCCGTGCTCGGTGGAGATGCCGATCCAGGTGTAGTTCGGGCAGTACCCCGTGGCGGACGTGGCCAGCATGATGCCGGCGACGACGAAGAGCACGATCCCGGCGACCGTGCCGGCACCGAGAATCAGCGCCGCCACGAATGCCGCCGGCGCCACAAGGAAGGCCCGAACACCGCAGTCTGTGGTGCCCATATTGCGGCTCATCGTTGGCCTCCTTATTTTGAAATCACCAACCACGTTCCCACCGCGGCTCGCCCTTTCCAGGGGGCGCAGCACGGATCTTTCATCGGTGCTCAGTACGGATCTATTTCGCCGCGCCATCCTGGCCGGCCCTGACCTCGCCGCGGGATACTGCGCGGGCGATGTCGCAGGAGAACGTGGAGCTCTTCAGGCGGGCGCTCGAGGCGTTCAACCGCCGAGACTTCGACGCGCTGCTGGAGCAACTCGACCCGGAGGCGGAGTGGCATCCCGGGGTGGCAGCATCCCTGGGAGGGGAAGCGACGACGTTTCGCGGACATGAGGAGGTCCGGCAGGGGCTGCAGGACCTGGTCGACGCCTTCGAGGACCTTCACCTCGAGGTGTCGGAGATGCGGGACCTCGGCGACCGAGTCCTCGCGATGGGCCAGCTGCGCGCGCATGGCACGGAAAGCGGGGTCGAGATCGAGTCACCCTGGGCCTACCTCGTCGAGTACTAGGGCGGCAAGGCGACTTGGGTCCGGGCCTTCCTCGATCTCAAGGAGGCCCTCGAAGCTGCCGGGCTGCGGGAGTAGGTCACGGGACAAACCGAACCGGGAGGCGCGGCTCTGCGGAGCCACAAGTGCCGCTTTCCATTGCAAAGTGTGCCTTTTCAGAGGGGCTGTCTCGGGCCCAGTCACCGCACTGCTCCGTTCGCCTGTAGGTGGAAGTGAAGGCGGGGGAGGGAGGCCGACGTGGTCCGATGAAGACACCAAACCATCTCCCGAAACATCTCCCGAACTGCCGTTACGATCGCTACGGGCGCGCCGGCGATGAGTCGGACTGACACGGCCGTCAGAGTCATCAGCGCCATGCCGGACCGGGCGGTCTGACGACTCGTGCTCGCAATCGCGTGAAACCAGAACGCTGTGGCCACGAAACTGGGCTTCCGGGAAAAGCGCCGGTTTGCATGGTGGTCTCAAACCACCGCCGCACCACCCACCAGAGTCAGCGACTCGCTGACCAACGAAGGAGGTGCGGTTGTGACGAGGCGCTACGGCCTATCGGAGGCCGAGAAGGAGGGGGTCTGGACGATGAGGGCAGAAGGGCTGAGCGAGGCTGAGATCGCCCGCCGGCTCGGCCTCCTCAGGACCTCGGTGAGCCGCTACGTGGCGAGCCTGGGTGGGATCCGGCCGAGACGCCGCCGGCGAGCGGCGTGCTGCCTTTCCCACGAGGAGCGCGAGGAGATCTCGCGCGGGATCGCCCGCGGACTCTCGGACCGCGGGATCGCCCGGGCGCTCGGCCGCTCCCACACGACGATCGGCCGCGAGATCGAGCGATGCGGCGGCCGCCGGCGCTACGGCGCCCACCAAGCGGACCGCGAGGCCTGGCGCAGGGCTCGCCGTCCCCGGCCGACGAAGCTCGAGCTCTGCCCGGAGCTTCGCCGGCTCGTGGCCGAGGGCCTCGAGAAGGACCACTCCCCCGAGCAGATCGCCGGCTGGCTCCGGCTCCAATACCCCGACAATGAGGGGATGCGGGTCTCCCACGAGACGATCTACCGATCGCTCTACGCCCAGGCGCGGGGGACGTTTCGGCGAGAGCTGACCCGACACCTGAGAACCCGCCGGCAAAAGCGCTACGCGCGCTCGCAGTCCTCAAAGCGCCGGGGTCAGGGAAAGATCGCCGCGATGGTGATGATCTCCGAGCGCCCGCCGGAGGTCGCCGACCGCGCCGTCCCCGGCCACTGGGAGGGCGACCTGCTGATCGGAAACCGCCAGAGCCAGAGTGCGATCGCGACCCTGGTCGAGCGCCAAACCCGCTACTGCCAGCTCGTCGCCCTGCCCGAGGGAACCGAGGCCGAGCGGGTCGCGGACGCGCTTGCGAAGAGCATCACCACGCTGCCGGTACAGCTTCGCCGCTCGCTCACCTGGGACCAGGGACACGAGATGGCAGAGCACCGCCGCTTCTCGGTCGAGACCGGAGTCGAGGTCTACTTCTGCGATCCGCGAAGCCCTGGCAGCGGGGCTCGAACGAGAACACCAACGGCCTCCTTCGCCAGTACTTCCCGAAGGGCGAGAGCCTCGAGGGAGTCACCCAGGAGCGCCTGGACGAGGTCGCCCGAAAGCTCAACGGCCGCCCGCGCAAGACGCTCGGCTTCGCGACCCCGGCCGAGAGGCTCGCCGCGCTGATCGACGGCCTCGAGGCCGGCGCCGAGCGCTGATCTCGCTCCGGCCTACGGCCTTCGCTCGACAGCGCTCGGACTGGATGAGATGATGCGAGACGTCAGGGGTGGTGCGTTGACCGGTTGAGGTCGCAACGAGAAGCGGCGCTTTTTCCGGGCCTAACTGGCTGCCCAGCGGGCCTTCTTCCCGAGTCCGCCGATGAGCGATGAATTCATCCGAGGAGATCGGTCTCTACCGTCATGAGCGATAGAACAGTAGTCCTCAAAATGATCCTGTCTCTCGATTGTTTCGCCACCAGCCCCGACGGAACCCATGAGTGGATGTTCGAGTGGTTTGGCGACGACGGTCGTGAGTGGACCCTCCGCGCCCTCGAGGAGGCCGGCGTTCACGCGATGGGCCGCCGAAGCTACGAGACCATGGGTCCGCACTGGGCCGCCTCCGAGGGGCCGATCGCAACCGCGATGAACGAGACGCCGAAGGCCGTCTTCTCCCACACCCTTGAGAAGGCGGAATGGGGACCCGCCGAGATCTTCGGCGGGGACCTGGGCGCGGAGATCGCGGACCTGAAGGCTCGGGACGACGAAGGAACCATCCTGGTCCACGGCGGCCCCACCTTCGCCAAGTCGCTGACCCGTCTGGGCCTCGTCGACGAATACCAGCTCACGACAGTCCCGATTGCGATTGGCGCGGGTCGCAGCCCATTCGCCGAGCTGGACGAGCACCTGAAGCTCACCGTCGTCGAAGAGGCGCGCTTCCGGAGCGGGGCCCTTGCGCAGACCCTGGTGCCGAGGCGATGAGCGACTGAAACGGAGCAGTCGCATGTGCATCGGAGCACCGCTGCTCCTCGTCCCAAGTGCACTTTTCGGAGGACGCGTCACTTCGAACCCCACAGGCGACACGCTGTAGTTTCGGCATATGGTACGTATGGACAACGTAGGCATCGTCGTTGAGGATTTGGCGGCGGCAATCGAGTTCTTTCGCGAGCTCGGGCTCGAGCTCGAAGGACAGGCGACGGTTGACGGAGAGTGGTCGGGGCGTGTTACCGGACTGCACGACCAGCAAGTCGAGATCGCCATGATGCGCACCCCGGACGGCCAGAGCCGACTCGAGCTTTCGCGATTCGTCACACCGCCTGTTGCGGCTGACCACCGGAACGCCCCCGTGAACGCTCTGGGCTACCTGCGTGTCATGTTCGCCGTTGACGACATCGACGATACGCTCGCCCGGCTCCGCGAACACGGCGCAGAGCTCGTCGACGAAGTGGTCCAGTACGAAGACGTGTACCGGCTCTGCTACATCCGGGGGCCCGAAGGACTTCTAATCGGCCTCGCCCAGGAACTCAGCTGAGCCCGGGAAGAGTCGTTAACGCCTCGGTATTTTTCGACCAGGGAGTTGCTAGGCGGGATGCTTTGAATCGAGACCGCTTCCGAAACGTGCACTCCCCCATGCGGACCGCCGCTTCAATATGCAAAGCGGCGATTCTCTAATCCGGTTACTCGTTCCTCGGTTCGGTGGCCGTAGGAGTGGGGCAGAGGCGGATCGGGCTCGGACACGACTCGAGCTGGACCGAAAACGTCTCCCGAAATATCTCCCGAACTGCCGAAACCTCAGACGAACTCAGGTGACCTACAGGCACGGAATGGCCCCTTAGCGGAGCAGGGCTCGACGCCTGACACGTAACTCATAATCCGTCGGTCGCAGGTTCGAGTCCTGCCCGGCCCACTAAGAAGCTCCTGCTAAGTCGGCATTTCGGTTTGTGCAGGGCTGCGACTTGGCCCCAAACCTGGCACCACGGCAAGGGGTCTAGGGTGCAAGCCGGCGCGGTCCTCGCGGGTTGCCTTGCAACTTCCCTCGGGGCCGCGCCTTCTCGCCAAGGGGGCGCGGTCGGCTAGAGCCGCCACCGGCCGATGTGCCGATGACAACTCCGATGCCGAGCGAATCCCCCGGGTGGAGGGACCGGCTACGCGAAAACCGGCCCCCTGCAAAGGGAATCGAATCTCGAGCACGATCGACCGCGGCACCAGACCAGGTCTAAAAGCCTCCTCAGACTGGATCAGAGATGCAAGGAGGGCGCGGTCGACCGGACTCAACGGGACCGCCGGAGCCAGACCCCCCTGATCACCAGGACCGAATCGGGCTACCTGGAGGAGGAGCAGGACCGGGCGAGGTGGGGCCTTGGGAGGGCTAGCAACTTCGGAGGAGATAGACGGGACCAGCGTTGGAGGCCGGGACGCGAAGGGTGGTGAAGAGATGCCGAAAACAGAAAAGGAGCGGCCCCAGTGTCCGGGGGGACGGGACCGCCCCGAAAGGAATAACGCAATGCGAAGGAAATGGGATTCACCGACCAAGCACCAGCGAAAGCAACTAGCCGAGATCAAGCGTCGGACGGGGATGTCAATGTCGGAGGGGATGACCTTCGAGCTGGCGAGGCAGATCATCGACTCCAGTCCCGTATTCGCTGAGGAGCGACGAGAGCGAAGGGCAGCGGGTCGGCGGAAGGGATTCGTCAAGCGAGACGCAGAACGCAGGAGGAGGAAGGCGGCATGAGCGACGACGAGCAGGAGTTGGAGAGGATCGAAGCCATGATCACGGCATACCAAGCGGCATGGTTGGACCTGGTCAGGATCGGCGTGGTCTTGATCGAGTCCGAGACCCGGGACCTGAGCGGGATGAAGGAGACGATCGACGACCTTCCCGAGAAGGAGACGAAGGAGTTGCTGCTGGTTGCGGCAGCCACCGCCGCCCATGAGAACGTCAAGATGCGGAGAGCGGCGGGGAGCAACTGATGGCGATCGAGACCGTCCCGTCTGGAGATAAGCGCTGCGGCTGGTGCGGTGATCCTGAGGACCGGAGTACCCGGTTCATGTGCGAGGACTGCTTCAAGAAACACTCGACCGACAGCGCCATTGAGATGAACCTGATGTTCGAGAAGGACCCGAAGGGTCGGCATTGGCTCGACCGGCGTCCCGACGATCCCGACCAGAACTAGACTGCGCCAATGGTTGCCGTGATCGCACTGCGTCCCGAGGATGACCGGGGACGCGAGATCCTCGACAAGCTTGAGAAGCAAACAGAGGTGCAGCCTGAACAGGTCATCGACGACGGCACACGTCGCTACCACCTCCATGGGGAGGGTGTCTACGTCAGCGCCCTCGACCCGATGCTCGACAAGATCGACCCGGACTGGCGCGACCACGTCGAGTCAGGGCGGGACAAGTAAGCCATGGGTTGGAGCATCGCCGCAGCCGCACTCGGTACGGGTTGCAGAATGAAGGGGGACCGAACCGTCCTCCCCGTTGCGGCCTATCGGATCAACGCCGAGGGAGAGACGCACGTGCTCGTCGCTCCTCACAACCAGGAGCCGAAGTGGGTGCCGCTCGAGGATCTCGACGTGCTCAGCCGACCGTGACGCCCGGATTCCGGCTGACGGCGGTTTTTTGGTTAGCGCATGTCGAAATGACCGCCGGGTTCAACTGACATGAGCGAGAGGCGAGAGGCCCTGACCGCGGCTAGAGTGCCGGAGTCGTGTTCACGGTTTGGGTCAAGGTGCTGCAACCCGGCGACCGCGCCGAGGAAATCCTTAGTTCCATTGAGGGGCGCACCCACGCGGACAGCATTGACCGCCTTGGGCGTTGGGCTGAAGTGCACTTCAGCCGTGGCGACCGGGACTATGCCGAAGCCCGTAAGTCCGTGGAGGATGCGCAGCGTGAATGCGGTGACGGCTCCCAGGAGTTCCTGCGGGTAATGGACAGTCCGGAGGACTAGCCCGGACTCAGCTTCGGCAACGGCTGGAGCCGACGCTGCACTGAACGCGATACGGTCCCCGACCAATGGCTGAGAAGCAGGACCCCACGACCATCAGCTTCGCCAACGGCAGCGAGCTTCAGGTCATTGCTTCGCCGGACGAGGTAGCGGCCGCAATCGAGAAGGCCGAGGGCGGGCTGCTCCGGTTCCTCGACACAAACGAGAACGCGGTCTGGGTCAACCCCGACCATATTGTTCACGTCGTCAGCGTCACAGCACCGCACGTTTCTCCGGCCTGACGCCTTTTTGACATAGCGGGGCGAAACGACCGCCGGGTAACGCGCTGCGCAAAAACGAGGCGGCTGACTGCAACCCGATTGCTACCCGGCGGGCGCTACTCCACCTAGGCTCTCGCCGCAGTGCGGTCCTGGACCATGTAGGCGACGATCAGCGCGGCGGGGAAGAAGAACAGGCTGAAGATGAAGTAGCCAATGAAGCTGTGGCCCTTACGCGCTGCGACCCTGGCGGGCCAAAAGGCAATAGCCACCCAGATGATGACCAGGATGATCCAGCCGAACGTGCTCAATGCGAGGACGGGAGCGATGAGAAACCTCCGCTGTTGGGAACCTTGTCAAGCGGAGTGTCACGTGACCTGCGGCTAACGACATCACCCGGAGAAGGTGATATTCCGGAGCCTCAATCGAGTAGCGGGAAAACTCCGACCCTCCAGGTCGCTAACGTTCCGTAAGCACGACCAAGCCATCGAAGCCATCTCAAAAGTGACCCGAAAAGGACAGAGATGCCTGCGTTGGCTGAGAAGCAAGCCGAGACTCGCGTAGACGCGGGGTATCTCGGATTCCTCGACTTTGCTGAGCGGGTCGGACTCGACCTCGAGCGATTCCAGCGGAAGATCGCCAAGGCGGTCTTCGATTCCCGCGAACTCCTCGTCCTCTTGCCGAGAGGCAACGGGAAATCCCGGCTGATCGGCACCCTTGCCGTCCATCACCTCCTGACGGCTGATCGCCCCTCCGTCTATGTCGCCGCGCGCGTGGGGCTGGTACGCGGTGCTCGTCGTGCTCGTCGTCTTCAACACCGTGCTCGGCGAGGAGCTTCTCTTCCGGGGGTTACTGCTGCCGCGCATGCGGGGCGTCTTTGGAAAGTACGACTGGGGTCGCCAACGGGGCGCTGTTCGCGCTCTACCACCTGCATCAGCCCTGGGATATTCCCCGCAGCTTCGTCGACGGAATCTTCCTTGAGGCCTATCCTTCGCGGCGGTTCCAAAGCGCGTGGATGGGGATCATCGTCCACTCCACTGCGAGCGTCTTCGCCCTCGTCGTCGTCCTCGGTCTCGTCCTTAAGTAGCGATGGCTAACCCAACCCCGACAGAGCCGAAACCCGAGCGCGAGCAGCCGCCGCCCGCGGCCCCCGTGACCCCGAGCGCGCCGTCGAGGTGGACGGGCCGGCGCATCGCCGCGATCGTGGGAGGGAGTCTTCTCGCGCTCATCGCGCTGGGCTTGATGGCCTGCGGCGCGTACGGCCTCTGGCTGCACACGACCCAGCGCTCGGACGGCTATGTGATGACCTCTAGCGAGCGCTTTTCAACGGCGAGCTACGCGCTGGCCACGAGGACCCTGCACATCAGCTCCGACGTGCCCAGCCTTCTCTACGGCCGCGACTGGCTCGGCGACGTGCGCATCCGTGGCCAGAGCGCGAATCCGAACTCGCCGCTCTTCATGGGAATCGCCCGCAAGGACGAAGTCGACCGCTATCTGGCCGGCGTGGCGCACTCGGAGGTGGTGGACGTCAGCGCGAACCCGTTCGGCACGACCTACCGGCCGAGCTACCGCCCCCAGCCCGGCGGCAAGCCCGCGATTCCTCCAAACCGCGCGACGTTCTGGGTGGCCCGCGTTGCGGGCCGCGGCAGCCAGTCGCTGACCTGGAGCGTCAAGCAGGGACGCTGGGCGGTCGTCGTCATGCGGCCGGACGGCTCGCGCGGGGTTTCCGCCGACCTCGCCGCGGGCGCAAAGCTGCCCGCCCTCCTGTGGGCATCAATTGGCCTGCTCGTGCTCGGGATCCTGATCTTGGGCAGCGCGGCTGCGCTGATCTACTTCGGTGCGCGCGAGCGACGCGCTCCGGCGCCGCCCGCCGCGTAGGGCGCCAGGGCCGAGACCATATTGCTCTCGCTTAGACAGCGGCACTCAGGCTTTGGTCTGCGGTGCGCCTCCCTTCGCGTGAAAGCGGGAGTCTCGGCTGCTGGAGGAGGACTTCCGGAATAGCCGCTTTGGACTGCCATGAAGAAGGGCCTCCCGGTGGCACGCTCGTGTCACCTAGAAACGAGCACCAAGGAGGCCCACGCAAATGTTGCACGCCGGATTGGATCTCAGCCGAAAGCGCCTCGACGTCTGCCTGCTGGGCGACGAGGGAGAGCATCTCGACCAGCTCGCCGTCTCACCCGACCCAGACTCCCTGAGGACCCTCGCCCGCCGCATTGACGAGGTCCACCGCCAGCCGGTCTGCGCCGTCGTCGAGTCGATGACCGGGGCCAGGATCGTCCACGACACCCTCGAGCAGGAGGGCTGGTCGGTCGAGATCGCCGACGCCCAGAAGGTGAAGGGGCTGGCGCCGCTCGCCGGTGAAGACCGACCGGATCGACTCCAGGGTGCTCGCGGTGCTCTCCCAGCGCGACCTGGTGCCGGCGATCTGGCTGCCGGACCCCGCGGTTCGCGAGGAGCGCGAGCTCGCCCGCTTTCGCCTCCACCTGGTGAAGCACCGCTCGATGCTGAAGTGTCGGATCCACTCGACCCTGATCAACTTCGGGCGGCCCTGCCCGGTCACCGATCTCTTCGGCCTCGCGGGCAGGGAGCTATTGGCTCGGCTCGAGGTCCCCGAGCCCTGGCGAGGCAACGTCAGCGCCTCGCTTGCCCTGATCGACGATCTCGAGGATCAGATCGAGGACGTCAACCGTCGCCTGCGGGAGAGCCATGCCGAGCACCCCTACATCCCGCTGCTTTTGAGCGCCCCGGGAATCGGCTGGGTGCTCGCCTTCACGATCGCCGCCGAGATCGGCGAGATCTCCCGCTTCTCATCGCCCGAGAAGCTCACCGGCTACAGCGGGCTTTGCCCGCGGGTGGTGCAGTCCGGCGAGTCAGACCGGCGCGGGCCGCTCTCCAAGCACGGGCCCACCTACCTGCGCTGGGCGCTCGTCGAGGCCACCATGCAGGCGCTCCGCCACCCGGCCTATGCAGAGCGCTACCAGCGCACCAAGCGCAGGCTCGGAAAGCAGCGGGGCGCCAAGGTCGCCCAGATCGAGATCGCCCGCCGCCTTGCCCACGCGATCTGGCACATGCTCACTCGCAACCAGTCCTTCGCTCCGAGAGGCGCCGCTTTTCGTCTGGCGGCCTGACCGCCCTTTTGGACTTGCGCCCGAGAGCGAAGCATCCGATTCCGCCTGATCCTCCCGCCGAGGAGGCCATAGAGACATGAGCACCGCTCCCAACCCCCGAACGACGAGAGGACCCTGACCCGATCACCGACCGCTACTTGACAGTCGGCCCTTCTTCATAGAGACGAGAAGCGGCGCTTTCGGCAACGCCTTTCTATACCTCGATGGTGTTGGCGTCCCGGGCAGCGGCCAGAGGCAGCCGGACTCCTTGGCAACCCCCGCTACGTACACGCCGATCGCGCTGAGCGGCGTCGTGCCAGCCGGACAGCACACCCTGAGCATCTCCCTCGACTGCCCGACGGGCAACCACACCGCCGACGGTAGCTCGGGCGACGGCGATCTCGGGGCGCTCCTAGTCGGTAGCTGAACCGGCGGGGAGCTAGAGCCAGTCTGCGCGTCAAAGAACGGCCCGGGTGGCTCTGCGCGAGAAATGGCGGAATTGCCATTCGCCTACTCCGACAGCCCGACGGCTTCGAGGGCCTGGGATTCGCTTGGAAAGAAGGTGATCCGCGTGATCTTGGCGTCGATCAATGTGTAGAGCGCGGCGAAGTGGCGCTCCACGGGAACACCACTCCCCTTACCGCGTCCTGTCTCGGTCACAACTGCGAGGACGGCCCCCGAGCCGAGGTCCGTGAGCCGATCCACCTCATAGGCGTAATCCTCGAACGCTCCCACGTAGTGACGCACCGCCTGCACCACCGCCTCGTGTCCGTAGGCAATTCCGACGTCTAGGCCGCCGTAGCGAGACGGATCGAAGACGACGTGCGGATCGAGGAACGACATAGAGACCGACACGTCATCTCGACGAAACGCCTCGATGTGCCCGCGAACGACCTCCAGGTTCTCCTGCGACATCGCCTACTCCCGCAGCCCGGCGGCTTTGAGGGCCTGCTGGCGGTCGTCGAACATCTGCATCTGAATGACTTTGCCGTCGACGAGCGTCCAGACCGCCAGGTGGGTCGTCTCCACCGGCACACCGCTGGCGCGTCCAACCTCGCGCTCGCGGATGACTGCCAGAACTTGGTCGCCCGCGTCTATCAACTGCTCGACTTCGAAATTGAACTCGCCGAAGGCGGAGAGTGACTCGCGCCAGAACTGCCGCACACCTTCATGTCCGTGGTACACCGGCTTCATCCCCAAAGCTGCCCGGCGCATGTTCGAGATGTCAACGACGACGTCGGCGGCGTAGACCTCGAAAGGCGTCACGTTGTCGCGCCGCGCGGTCGCGTCGTAGATCCCGCGCACCACCTCGACGTTCTCCTCCGACATCGCCTACTCCGAGCCCGGCGGTGATCTTCTGCGAGAGAACTCAGCGCTCCTTGTGCAGGACTACTTCGTAGATGCTCACGTCCGTCCTACGTCCCGTGGCCTCGGGGTCAGCAGGCGACATCGCGTTCAGGGCCTCATCTCCACGCCTTAGATCGTCCTCCGTTTCATACAGCGTGATGCCGAGGCCCTTCCCGCCCTCGCGGTCAATCAGTACGAACAGCTCCTTGGCGTTTTCGAGTCCCTCCGGCGGCGATTCCCACTGGGCCTCGACTTGGCCGCGAATTGCCTCCATTGCTCGGTCGGCCATTGCGGGCTCTCCCGTAAAGGCGGCTATCCGTGCGTGCATGTGAACTCCTTCCCATGGCTCTAGGGTTTTCCTACAACATCGCCCACGCAGTATCTCGCGACGAGGTTGCTCCGCGATGACTGAGAGGGTGAGTCCGGACGGGGCCGGGTCGGTCAAGTACTCCGCCCCGCCCGGACCGCGCACCTGTCTAGGCGTTGTTGCAGGGCGGAGGATCTCCGCCTACATGGGGGTTGTGCCCAGCCATCCCGCGCTCGGTGTTCGAGACGCCGGTGTTTGGCTGCTGGTCTGGGTTGTTCGCGGTCCCATGCCCAACAGCATTGGAATCCGGATTCGAGCAGACAGCACCCGGCATACCCGTTGCGTCATGGATGGCAAAGGCGGGAGTGGCGGGCACAGCCAGTGCCGCCGCCACGATCGCCCCCGCAATCAACTTCCTCATAGCTTCACCTCCTGTGAAGCGGATTCGGTGATCCCACCCTACGCCCAGCGCCGGTTTCTTACAGCGCAGCGCGCTGCGCAAATACGCTGGTCCGAGCATTCCCCGAGAAGTGAGGGTTGCGCGAAGCGGAGGGGCTGGGAGAATCTGGGCTGACTCGATGAAAGCCGGGATCATGCGCAAGGCTTTGCTCGCAGTGCTTGCGGTCGCTTTGCTCGGAATCGCCGCGCCGACGGCGGGTGCCGCCACCCAGCTGGGACAGGTTTCACCGCCGTTTCCCCTCCTCAGGCCGTCAGGAAGTTTCGTGCAGCTCCAGACCGCCACGATTCCCTACACGGTGCCGCCCCCCGGTGGCGTGATCACCGGCTGGTCGCACATGGGCTCGGCCGAGGACGGGAGCGCGGGGAGCGGGCGGCTCCAGCTCTGGAGGCAGGTGGGCATGACGACTGACTTCTTCCTCGTCGGCAGGAGCGACCTCGAGAGCTTCACCGCTGGCATCGTGAACCCCTTCGCGACTCGGCTTCCGGTCAGTGGCGGCGAAATGCTGGGGCTGCGAGGGGAGAACGCGGCGAGCACATACGGCGGCATGGCCGGAGACAATGTGCTTGAACTGTCCGGCGGTGATCCCGCTCCCGGCGAGACGAGGAGCGCGGTCGGGGCCCCGGAGCCAGTAACCCTCGTCAACGTCTCCGCGGTCCTCGAGCCCGACGCGGACGGTGACGGCTTCGGGGATGAGACCCAGGATCAATGCCCGACCAACGCCACCACGCAGGGACCCTGCCCCGCGACCGCGACCGGCCAGCGCGCAGCGGCTCTCAAGAAGTGCAAGAAGAAGCACTCGGCGAAGAAGCGCAAGAAGTGCAAAAAGAAGGCGAACAAGCTCCCCGTCTGAGCTGAACGGATAAGCCCCGGACCAGCCGGGGGCCTCTCCGCAGTGGACCAGCCGGGGGCCTCTCCGCAGTCCTGCCGTCCAGGGCGGCCTCTGGCGGCCCTGGCGGGCGGCTCTATCTAACCAGGAGGGAGCGTCCAGGCGCAGGGCTGCCGAAGCAGCGGCGAGCAACTGGTCGAGTGCTTCGTCTCCGATTACCAACTGGTTACCTGGACCTTAGGAACCAGGTGCTCAATTACGGAGGGAACTTCTACTTCGATAGGAGGAACAAGCGGATGCCAGCGATCATCGTGCAGAGCAACGGCACCACCAAGCAAGACACCAACGTCCTCCTCTACGAGGATGTTCAACCGGAGCACCTGGCCAGCGAACACCACGCGGCCCAACTGATCGAGCGCGTGGCATGGGCGGTTAGCGAGGCAAAGGACGCCGAGGACAGCGAGTCCCAGTAAGGGTGGAAGGCGTAATCTTTCGCGGAAGAGGGGGGTTGAGATGACGGGGCAATCCCGAGGAGGTACGAACACGGTGCGGACATCCACGAGGCTGCGCATGGCGGCCACTGCTCTTGCTCTTACGGCCGCCCTGATCGGCTCGGGGCTGATCGCCGATCAGTCCCAGGCGAAGAAGGGGAAGGCGAAGAACCCGCTGGTGGGCCGGTGGACGGGGATGACGGAGGCTACGCCGAGCTGGCCGGGCCCGCCCGCGCCGATCAGCTTTCAGATCACGAAGGCGGGCTACGTCGTCAACCTCACGACCACAGTCACTCCCGTTTGGCCGGGCCAGACTCCGCCGGAATGCAGCTCCGCGTCCCCTGTAACGGTGACCATGCCGCCCGTGAGGATGAACAAGCCGGTGCCGGGGTATCCCAAGGGCAAGCGCTTCGACTACTCCGGGCCTTATCCGCTTATCGAGGCCGTTGGGAAGGTCATCACTGCCCGCAAAATGGAGGGTGACCTCCTCCTGAGGCACGTGCAGATCTCCCCGACCTTGATCTGCGGGACGGGGCTCGTGCACTACACCGTGAAGCGGGCCGGGGGCTGATCTGATGGGGGCCAGCCCCGACCGCCCTTCGCTGCCGCTGTGTAACTCCAGCCATGTTCCGCGACGACGATGGGGATGTCAGTTGTCTGAAGTGCGGATATAGGCCTGCTATCCGACTCGGATCGCCAAGCACACCACCGCAAAAATGATTGGGGTGGGAGGCAAGAGTTGCACCAGGGGACCGGTTGGTTCGTCCACGACTTCGGACCGGGGTAAGGAGTAGAAGGCCGCAGCCGGGCGTGCGGCTTAGGGCTAGCTATCGCTTTGGACGAAAAGCGGCACCCCGTCGAGAGATACTGCGTGGCGATGTCGGAGGAGAACGTCGAGGTGCGCAACGAGGCGGTCCGACGGTTCTTCGCCGCCTTCGAGGACGAGGCACCGCCGCCGCGCGCAGCTGACCCCACTCCTAACAACAGGAGAAGGCAGAAATGAACAACCAGCAACCCAACATCGAGCCCGCGCTCGAGCGCAACCGCGCCTTCGCCGCCGCGGGGGGCCATGAGGGTGCCGTGGTCTTCCCCAACCTGCGCCTGTTCGTAATTACGTGTCTTGACCCGCGCGTCGACCCTGCGCACTTCCTCGGCCTCGACCTCAGCGACGCGATGGTCGTCCGCAACGTCGGTGGGCGGGTCACCCCGGAGGTGATCAACGATGTCGCCTTCATCGGCCAACTCGCCGAGAACGCACTGCCCGACGGCCCCCTGTTCGAGGCCGCCGTGATCCACCACACTCAGTGCGGATCCGGAGCGCTCGCCGACGACACCTTCCGCCACCGCTACGCCGAGCGGATCGGCGCCGAAGAATCGACCCTGCGCGAGCACGCCGTCCTCGACCCCGCGGCGACCGTCACCGGCGACGTCGAGCGACTCCGATCTGCGCCTCCGATCTCCGCGCGGGTCGCAGTGTCCGGGCATGTCTACGACGTGGTCACTGGCCTGGTGGAGACCGTCGTCCCGGTCAGCGGCTGAGGAGCTCGAAGCAGGAGGCAAGCCCAATCGCCCCCAAATCGAGACTAGACCCATGGCGCTTACGCTCGCATTCGCGTTGAATGCGGGAGTCGGGGCTGCTGGGGACGAGACTCCCGGAATAGCCGCTTTGCACGAGAAGCAGCTATGCCGCTTCGCATGGAATGTCATGAAGGTCCCGCTCCTCTGAACTGAAAAAGGGGCCTCCGCCGCGCTCACTAGAACCGCGGTTGGCACTGCAGTTCAGCGAGGAGAGGAGACCCGACATGAACTATGTCGGAATCGATTGGGCCTACGGGCGCGCTGCCTTCTGCGCGCTCGGAGAGAGCGGCGAGATCTCGGCCGAGGGGTTGATCCCGGCCAACGAGGATGGGCTGGCGAGGCTGGTCTTGCGAGTCGGCACCGAAGCCTCGGGCGCCGTGGAGATGATGAGCGGCGCGGTTTGGGTTCGCGATCGGCTCGAGAGCGCCGGTTGGGAGATGAAGGTCGCCCACGCCCGCAAGGTCAGGGACGTCGCCCCGCTCGCCTGCAAGACCGACAAGGTCGACGCCCGGGTGCTGGCCGAGCTCTGCCGGCGCGATCTGGTCCCTGAGCTCTGGGTCCCTTCGGCCGAGGACCGGGCGCTCCGCGAGCGCCTGCGCCGCCGCGCCCACCTGGTCAAGACCCGCACCTCGGCCCGCAACCGGATCTTCGGGCTGCTCACTCAGTTCGGCCTGCGGATCTCCCACGCCCGGCTGCGAAAGCCGGATGGGATGCAGCTCCTGGAGCGCCGCGGGGTGCCGGCGGTCTGGCGGGCCTCGATCTCAGAGCTGCTCGAGCTAGCCGACGAGATGGACCGGCGAATCGATCCGGTCGACCGCGAGCTCGGTCCGATCGCAAGATCAGACGAGCGAGCCCGGCTCTTGGCGACGATCCCCGGGGTCGGCCCGCTGCTCAGCCTCACCTTCGCCGCCGAGATCGGCGAGGTCTCGCGCTTTCCGGGGCCCGGCAAGCTCGTCGGCTACGCCGGCCTCGCTCCCAGGGTGAGCCAGTCGGGCGAGCGCTCGGCGACCGGGGCGCTCTCCAAGGCCGGCTCGCGGACGCTGCGCTGGGCGGCGGTCGAGGCCGCCAACAACGCCTGGCGCCCTTCGAATCCCTGGCACGCCCACTACCTGCAGGTCACGGCCCGTCACGGCAAGAACCCGGCGAAGTCGGCCGTCGCCCGCAAGCTCTTGATCGCGGCCTGGCACATGCTCTCGCGCCGCCAGCCCTTCAAACAACCTGCCTCGGCGAACTCCGGCTGCTTTCTGACCGCCTGACGGTCCCGCATGGAATTGAGCGGCCGAGGCAGCTCCCAGGAACGATCTGCGCCCCGAGCGCCGAAAGAGAAATGAGCTCAACTCATCCACCAGCTGGGAGCGGCACGACGACACCTACAGCCGCGGGGAGATCGCCCCCTTGACAGCTGGGCCCTCTTCAAAGAGAAAGCAGTGCCCTGCGCGCGCTTCTGTGAACTGTCAGACAAGGGGAGGGACGTCCCTCGGGGACGTGAGCGGTCCCTTCGGGGGCCCTTCGCGTTTTTAGTCACCTGGTGGAAATCGGCGTAGAGTCCCCCCGGCGGTGAGTCGGTTTCGTCGCAGAGTCCCAAAGGTGACTATCAACGAGGGCACGTCGTTCCACGTCGCTCTCGGCGAGACGTGGCAGAGAGATTTCGAGAGGCTCGCTGATGCCAAGGAATGGGCGAAAGAGGTCTCGTCGAGGAACGGGCGTATGACGTGGGTGGTGGAACGATGGGAAGGGAACCACGCGGAAGGGATCCCTCCGGGCTGCCGCCTCCGGGCGACTTTCCCGGAGGAGCGCCGCGAAGAAGCGTGGCGAATCTGGTCTCAGTCGAAAGCTTTTCCGCCGCCGCCTCAATCGCTGACGACTAGTTCTGGCTGAGACCGTCGGGCGGCGGCCGCTCTACCAGCGCCCGTTGTAGATCGCATCGAGGCGATTCCTGATCCACAACCACATCGCGCCGAGAAGACACCTGCCGGGAGGGCTCTCGGAAATCGGCGGTGTTCGGATCAGGCCCATGATCTGATCCTCATGCGGACGTTCTCCCTCTTCTAGGCGTTTCTCTTTGCTCTGTACTAACGGCACGCGGGGTGCGGTTCGTTCGGATGGCTCAAGCCACCCACCAACCCCGATCTGCGCTGCAGGCGCTCTCAAAGAAACAGCCCTTAACCTGTGGCTCGGGCAGGCGCTTACTGGTGCACCGACTAGGTTCGGGAAGGGTTGGAAGCGGCCCCGCGTACCGACCGTCCGGGGGGCTCGATGTACGGGGCCGCTTCCGGGATGAACAGGGGGCGGTAACAGGGCTTGCGACCGAACCGCCCCTCCTGGAAACAACGCTGCCCGTGCCTACTGGTTGTTATCGGTACGTCCGTCTCATCCTTAGTTCAATCTCGCCGGGGCGGTCGAGCGCGCTCGCTGTCCCGGCGGTCTATTCGCCTCGCTGCCTCAAAATTGACGAGTTCATCGCGCAGCGAGTCCGGGTGCTCCGTGAACTCTCAGACGACGGGAGGGACGTCCCTTAGGGACGTGAGCGGTCCCTTCGGGGGCCGTTCGCGTCTTTAGTCACCTGGTGGGTAACCCGGCGGTCAGAACCGAGACCCGTCTGAAAAACCGGCGCCGACCCCGCACTTAGTTCAATACGCGGGGTTGCCCCCAGTGGCCCCGTGCGCATAGAGTCATCGCGAGCTTGAAGACCTTCAGTCACGACATTCAAACGACGAAGTCGCCCAAAACCGTCGTGACAGAAGCGCTGGGTGCGCTGACCGGGCCCCTTGGCAAGTACGGCTACGTCCTGACGACGCAGAGTGAGTCGGGTCTGACGTTCGCTCGCTCGTACCGGCCCTGGTGGGCGTGGGTCCTGGCTGTCGTGATCTTTCCAATCGGTCTGCTCTTCCTCCTCAGCCCGGAGACTGCAACGATCACAATCGTCCTCGAACCCAACAAGAGCGGAACAGTCGTCCGCGTTGCCGGTCTTGGCGAACCGAAGGTCCGGCAGGCCTTTGAGTCGATGCAGCTCTAGCGATCCCGTTCGAGCCGTTAGGAGCGCTCTCAGCGGCTCCTAGGGAGGCGGGTAAGCGAATCGAAGGCTCGTGGCCGCAGACCAGGCACAACGTCCAGCCGTCTTCGTCGGTGTCGTGGATCGGACGGGGGCAGCAGCAGCGCCTAGCGACGATCCTCGTGCCTTCCTCAGCGGTCCGCCAGCCTTGAGCCGAAGGGCTCGGCAAGAAACTGGGCGCGGGCGGTCACTCGGGCACGTGGAGCCACGAGGGACGGAAATAGACCCGCGCTGAGATGTCGTCAATTCCGGAGTCCGGGAGCTGGTCGAAATCCGCGCAACTGGCCTGCGGCTGGCTCGCTTCCACTTGGAGAAGTTGCCGGCACCGTCCTCCACCCGCACGTAGATTGCTTTTCCTCGGCTATTGAACGTCACCGTCTTCTTGAATCGGCGGACTTCCCTGGACGCTCGCGTGAATGTTGGCGGCCGGATGGGTCGTATCCGCCCAGCGGAGGATGTCGCGCCTCAGCCAGACCATCTTGTAGCCGACCGGCGTGTATTGACCGGCTTCGTAGAGCCGCCTCCGGGTCTGCGATTTCGCCGTGGCGTTCTTGATGTCGAACTCGGAGGTGTGCCCGCGCAGAAAGAAGGCGCCGCCGTCGGCCGGACGCCGCCGTAGGTAGGCGAGCTGCGGGCTGATCGTCTCGAGCTTCGGGTCATAGAACCAGCTGTAGCCCACGACGCCCACGACATCGGTGTGCCTGCGCAAGAGGGAGGCGACGTTCCGGAAGGTCGTTTCCCAGCCGGTCTCGTCGAACTCATCCAGGTATCGCAACTCAAGGTGCGGCGCGAACCAGGCGTCCGGCCCGCTGGGTCTCAGGTGTCGCAGGGCGACGTGGGGCGCCTTGGCTTTGAGCGCAATCTGAATGCTGCTGGGCAGACTGAAGCGAGTCCGAAGGTCGATGACCTCCGAGCCGCATGGGACCGTCCACCCGGCTGCCAGGCGGACATCCCTGAGGAAGTAGTCGTCGCCGAGCTCATAGCCGTCGCGCCGCTCGCTCAGGAACGCATGCAGGCGCGCGAGCGCGGGCGGCACGCGCTCGAGTACACCCGGCGGGAGCTTGAGCTCTTCCAGGCGGAAGCGGAGGCGCGAGGCAAGATGCGCGATCAGCGCCCGGTTGAAGGCATTGCGCTCGAGATCCCCTCCGAGTGGTTCCTGCGCAGCCCGCAGAAGCGCGGGAAATCGCGATCCCAGGTCGTCGACGCTACGGGGCGTGCGCCAGTCGGAGAGCGCGTCCTCCAAGGGCGTGAACGCCTCGGTTTCGACCGGCGCCAGGGTTCGGGCCAGGTCGGCTAGCGCCTCGGACGCGCGCGCGAGATTCCAATTGGGCCCCCCGCGAAGGGTCGGCATCGGCGCGAGCTCGGGCGCGATCCGCCAGGTCGCATAACCGTCAAGCCGCACCCTGTTCCAGACCCGGCCGGCACTCCCGTTCAGATGCGGTCGCGACTCCGCCAGGAACGAGGCGCTGTGCCCGGACTCGCGGAGGATCCTCTCAACCATCGGAGTGGCGTCCTCGCGCCGGCCGTGCGGGTAGCTGAAGGCCCGTACCGGTCGTCCGGTCAGCGACTCGAGTCGGCGGGCGTGGTCGACTATCTCCTCGCGTGCCACCTCCTCGTCGGGGATCGACCTGCAGAACAGGTGGGTGCGGGTGTGGTTTGCGACCTCACAGCCCGCAGCGGACAGTCCGGCGAGGTCCTCCGGGTTCAGGAAGATCCCGCTCTCGGCCCGAAGCGCTGCCTGATCGACCTCGAACCGGTCCGCTAGCTCGTCTCCCAACTGAACGAAGCGGCCGTAGGGCATCGCGGCGACCAAGTCGAGGAGCTGCAAGCAGCTGTGAGCGTTGCGTACCTGGGGGTCGAGCGCCGCTGTCAAACGTTCGAGGCCGACGCTCGCGCAGAGGTACGAGAGGAGGTTGTCCAGCGGGACGCTGTACGGGTCGAGACATGCTCCGGTAACGAACAACACGGTTGGGAGGCCGAGCCGTCGAAGCACAGGCAAGGCTGACGTGACGAATGAGCGGTATCCATCGTCAAACGTGAGCAGCAGGGCCCGACGCGGAAGCCTCCCGGAGAGGACCGAGTCGAGGCTGACGATCTCGTAGTCGCGCGCCAGCTTGCGCACGTGTGCCTCGAAGAGGTTCGGGGCGGTACTGACCGCGAGTCGATCGACAAGGGAGGAGACCTTGCTGGCGATGTGGTGGTAAAGGACGGCGCGGAGGGGTGGGCGCGCCTTGGAGCGGGGCGCCGCGAGTCTCATCTCTCCAACTAACGGTTGAGGTGGCCGGAGCTTTCGGCCAATCGTGTTCCCAGCGGAGGGAATCGCCCTGGCCGTCCGTTACTTCGATGGGCCGAGCCAGCGCCTGGTTTACGCAAGGTGCACCGACCAAGACTGGGGATCACAGGCCGACTTCACTTTCATCGACAACTCGACAGCGTCCGCCAGCGCTCACCAGGCGTGTCAGACGGCGTCGCTATGTAAGAAAACGAATGGCCCCCGGATGGGCCAGGCCCTTTACTGCGGGATCGGGACCGAGATCGAAACGCCCGCCTTGCAGACGAACTTGCCGGCGGTTCGCTTCTTGACCTTCACGCGCACGGAGTTCGTCCCGGTCGTCCCGGCCGGGAGATTGGTCGGCAGGTCGCCTGAGAGCTTCCAATTCCCGCTGGTGTTCTTGGTCGCGTTCTCGTCGATCGTCGCGAGCACCACGCCGTTGGCGTCGAGGACCTGCAACTTCACGACTCTTTGGGTCTTGCAGGCGGTGATCGTATGGAGCGTGCCCTTCGCTATCACCTCCCCGCTCCCTCCCGGCTTAAGAGGCGGGTTGAACTTCGGGCTGTTGGCGAAAAAGATGACTTCTGTCGACTTCTTTGCGGCCACTGCGGCGGCGCTGAATGCCCCCAGGCAGAGCGCCGCGACTGCGATCAGAACGAAGGTCGTCTTTGCTGTTGGTCTCATCTCTCTCCTCCCGCCGGTCCGGATGGCGACAGAGTACCCGGCCCAGGTCGCATGGAAGGGACGAACGGCCCCCGGGACCGCTGGTTCGACTTATTGGTCGAGGATCTTGATTCCTCGGCGTCCTTTGCCTCGGTAACCGCCCATGCCACGCGCTCGATCAGTTGGGCCGCGTGGTGTTCGCTGGCCAGGTGCTCCGGTTGAACATCCTCGTAGAGGAGGACGTTGGTGTCTTGCTTGGTGGTGCCGTTGCTCTGCACGATGATCGCTGGCATCTGCTTATTCCTCCTATCGAAGTAGAAGTTCCCTCCGTAATTGAGCACCTGGTTCCTAAGGTCCAGGTAACCAGTTGGTAATCGGAGACGAAGCACTCGACCAATTGCTCGCCGCTGCTTCGGCAGCCCTGCGCCTGGACGCTCCCTCCTGGTTAGATAGAAGTCGCCCGCCTGGGCCGCCACAGCGCCGCCCGGCCGGCAGGAGCACGGAGAGGCCCCAATCGCGGGGCTTCTTCGTTCACCAGCTCCAGCTTTGCCCCGGGATGACAGCTTTGCATGGAAAGCGGCACTCCGTTCGAGAGATACTGCGTGGGCGATGTCGGAGGAGAACGTGGATCTGGTGTGGCGACTTGTGGAGGCGTTCAACGGCCGCGACATGGGAGGGCTCGCGGAGCTTTCCCATGAGGATCTGGAGTTCGTGTCCGTTTTGACGGCGGTGGATGCCGGGGGGGCTACCTATCGCGGGTCGAAGACATGGACGAGTTACTTCGCGGCAATGGACGAGACTTGGGAGGAGTGGCAGGTTGAAGACTTCCGGGTCTTCGACGGCGGCGAGGATCGCGTCGCTGGCGTGTTCCGGATTGTTGGCACGGGCAAGCACAGCGGCGCCCCGGTCGAGCACGAGATCGGCTTGGCGTACCGGATACGAGAAGGGAAGCTGTGGCGAATGCGGTCCTACCTCGACCCCGGCGAAGCCCTCAAAGCCGCCGGGCTGCGGGAGTAGGCGATGTCGCAGGAGAACGTCGAGATCGTCCGGCTAATGATCGCCGCCTTTGTCGAGGACGACTACGAGCGGCTCGTCGAGTTGTTTGATCCGCAGATCGAGTACGACGTGTCCCGAACCAGCCCCGACAGTCGGGTGGCTCACGGACACGAAGAACTAGCTGAGGTCATCGAGCAGTGGCTTGCCACGTGGGACGACCACCGGTTGGAGCTAGTCGAGCTGATCGATGCCGGAGATGAGAGGGTCGTGGCTCTGATGCGCGAACGCGGCAAAATGAAGGGCAGCGACACATGGGTCGAGCATCAAGTCGGCGTCCTCTTCACGCTGCGCGACGGGCGTATCACCCGTTACGAGGAGTACCAGGACAAAGCCGGGGCCCTCGAAGCCGCCGGGCTGCGGGAGTAGGCGATGCCGGAGGAGAACGTCGAGACGATGCGGCGATGGACGGAAGCGACTGCCCGTGGGGACTACAAGGCTGCGCTCGGCGAGCTCGATGCCGATGTCGAGATCGATGACACCGACATTCCCGAATCGACGGGAGCCGACTCCTTCAATGAATGGTTGGCTCGCTGGGACGCGGCATGGGATAGCTGGAGGATCGAAAGGGCTTGAGCTGCTCCCTGCGGGCGACGACAAGGTTCTTGCGCTGTTCCGGATGATCGTGACGGGCAAGGGCAGCGGCATCGAACTCATCCGAGACGATGCCGTGCTCGGCGAGTTCCGTGGGGGCAGGATCGCCCGTCTTGGCTACTTCAACGACCAACAGCACGCCCTCGAAGCCGCCGGGCTGCGGGAGTAGGCGGCTCGCTATCGCATTGGACGAGTAGCAGCGCTTCGCATGGATCGGAGCGCTTTTCGAGGCAGCGCTCGCTTCTCGCGCGAACGAGGGAGCGGCTCCGTCCCCCTCTGTCCAGTGCCCGCTTAACCCTCGTCCAGTGTCTCGCTCTCGCCCACCCACCGCTCATAGGAACGGGCCAGCCCGTCGAGCTCGTCGACGAGGCGGCGCATGTCAGCGACCTGACCGGCCTCTCTCATGGGGTACTGCTCGACAGCCTCAAGCAGCTCATCCGCTCGAATCTGGATGGTGTCCGCGATGAGGTGGCCCACCGCGATCGAGTCGCCGACCGGGACGCCCTCGAACCGAGGGAGCGCCTCCGCGAGCTTCCGAGGGACGCTCAACCTGATCACCGCCAATTTGCCTTTCTCCTTCTCCGGGAGGCACATCGATACCACCCGCACGTGATGTCAGGCAAGACGTAGAGACGCAGAACTTCCGCGGGGACCGCAAAGAAATGGCGATGGCCACTACCACCGGGCGCTAGTCCGATGCCACTACCACCAGGCGCGAGATCGAGAGGCAGCCGGCCCGCGCAGAGTGTCGCTTTGCATGGAAAGCAGCGGTTTGACGCTGCACTCCTGCTTCTCGCGCAAACCAGTCACAAGCAGGATGGGGCGCCACGGCCAGACCGCCGCTAGGCTCGGTCAATGGGTACGCAGGACGAAGATTCACTCCGAGAGGCGGGAAGGCTGCCCAAAGGCCGACTCGCCCGGACGGCGCGTGTCGGCGGGCTCGTGATGGGGCAGGGCCTGCGCTGGGCCGGGATGCGAAACGCGAACCGGGTCCGGACGCCTGAGCGCGCGGCGGCGGCCCAGAAAGAGCGCACCGCGGCGCTGGTCGGGCAGCTCGTCGATCAGCTCGGGCAGATGCGTGGCGCGGCGATGAAGGTCGGTCAGATGATCTCGATGGTCGAGTTCGACGGCCTTCCCGAGGACGAGCGGGACGAGCTGCAACGGAGGCTCGCGGCGCTCCGCGACAACGTCGCGCCTGTGCGGTTCGCTGACCTCGAGAAGCTGATGCGCCAGGAGTTCGGGGGTCCGCTCGAGCGCGTGTTCCGCGACTTCGAAGAGCAGGCGTTCGCAGCGGCATCGATCGGTCAGGTCCATCGCGCCACGACGATCGACGGCGACGACGTGGCCGTGAAGATCCAGTACCCCGGAGTGGCGGAGGCGGTCGACACGGATCTTCGCAACGCGATGATGCTGCTGCCTCTCGTGAAGCGGCTCGCCCCGGGCCTGGACGCGAAGGCGCTCGCCGCGGAGATGCGCGAGCGGATCAGCGAGGAGCTCGACTATGAGCTCGAGGCCCAGAACCAGCGCCGCGTCTGGCGGCTGCTGCGAGGACATCCGTTCATCCGTGTGCCGCGAATCGACACGAGCCTTTCGACCCGGCGCGTGCTCGTGTCCGAGTACGTCGAGGGGGAGCGCTTCGAGGCGGTCCGCCGAGCCGATGAGGTGCAGCGCGATCGCTACGCCGAGATCGTCTTTCGGCTCTACTGCGGGTTGCTTTATCGCGACCGCATCGCGCTCGGGGACCCTCACCCCGGCAACTACCTGCTGTGTCCCGACGGTCGGGTGTGCTTCCTCGACTTCGGCCTTGTGCGCCGCGTCGACGCCGCGCGCCTGGCCGCCGAGCGGGCGATCGCTCTCGCCGTGCGGGATGGGGACGCGGAGGCCCTCAAGGTGGCGCTTCGCGAGGGCGGCTATTTGCCGGCGAGCCGCGCAGATGCCGTGGACGCCGATTTCGCGCTGAGGCTAATGAGAATGGCGATCAAGTGGTACGCGGTCCCGGGCGAACGGCGCTTCTCCCCCGTCGACCGCCGCGACCGCGATCGTGAACGGCCGGACGCGGAGGAGCGGGCCGCGATGAGGATCCAGGTGAACCAATTCACACTGCCGCCGGAGGCGATCCTGTTCCGGCGGATGCACGGCATTGTCGCCGTGGTCCTGGGGCAGCTGCGCGCTGGCGCAGACTGGGGCGCGATCGCCGCGGAGTACCTGCACGGCGAGGCGCCCGCGACGCCGCTGGGGCAGGCCGAAGCCGAGTTCCTCGCCGAGCGCGGTCGGACAGCAGGGGCCGCCTACTAGGCACCGCGCGGGCTCCTGCATTAATTTCGACAGAAGCATCCGGGCCCGCCGCGGCAGCCTCGCTCCGCGGATACGAGGGCAAAGCGAGCCCTGGCCGGGCGTCACCGCCCGGCTTCTCGGCCCGACTCGGATCACTGCTGCTTTGCATGGAAAGCGGCGGTTTGTGGTTGCGATAGTTCCGCACCCTTGCGGCGCCCTGGCAACCCCGGATAGGGTGCAGCACCAATCGGGTGGAGGGAGATGAAGATGAGCGTTGACCGAGCTGCAAACAAGATCCGAGGAGTGTCCCGACGCGCTAGCCAGTGTCTCGTTGCAGGTCTCGTTGCAGGGGGAGCCGCGTGGGCGCTGATCGGGGCTTCAAGCGCCCAAGCCACGGTGACCGTAGGCAGCCCCCTGACGGCGTCGTTCACCGGGGTCTTCGGTGGAACCGCCACCGAGATCAACTTCGCTCTCGGGGAGCCGGGGAGCCAAGTCACGTCACCGGTCAACGGGACGATCGTCAGCTACCGGGTCAGGGTGTTCTCGAGCTCGACGGGTAGGTTCGCCATCCGCGCGATCCGACCGGCCCCGGGCGGCGAATTCACGGGCGCTGGCACCAGCACACCGGTGACACCGCCGGGTACCGGGCTTCAGACCTTGAGCGCCAACCTGCCGATTCGAGCCGGCGACTTCGTCGGCCTCGATCTCGTCGACAGTACCTCCTCCGTGGCATTCGCCAGTGGCGTCACTGGCTCGACCGTCTACGAGTTCGGCAACCCTGGGTTCCTCGCCGACGGCGCGACTGCTCCTCCCGCAAACACCTATACCGGCGAACTCGCCTTCAACGCGGAGGTGGCGCCCTCGAATAACTTCACGCTCGACCGGACCACGCGCAACAAGAAGAAGGGCACGGCCACGCTCCACTTCACCCTTCCCTACCCGGGCGACCTAAGCGGATCCGGGAACGGCGCCAAGGTTGCAAGCGCCAGCGGAGGCGTGATCAGCAAGGCCGTCGACGCCGGGCCAGCGCAGCTGCTGATCAAGGCAAAGGGCAAGAAGAAGCGGAAGCTGAACGAGACCGGCAAGGTGAAGCTCAACGTCGCGGTGACCTACACCCCGACAAATGGCAACCCCAACACCCAGTCGGTGAAGGTAAAGCTGAAGAAGAAGCTCTAGATGTAAGACCCAACCAGGTTGTTCAGCTCCGCTAAGCGAGCACCGGGCGGCTTGTGGCCAAGGGAGCCGTGTCTTCGCTCGAAGTTGTAGTAGCTGAGCCAGCCGGAGAGGGCTGCGGTGCGATCGGACGAGTCCCGATAGAGCGCCGCGTAGGCCCAACCGCCGAGCATCGTCCGAATGAATCTCTCTGCCTTCCCGTTGGTCTGAGGGCGATAGGGCTTGGTCTTCAAATGCCTTAGACCCAAACCCCGGCAGGCGACGGCGTGAACGGTGGAGCGATAGGCGGAGCCGTTGTCGGTCATCACCGCCTCGACCGAGACCCCGTGGGCCCGATAGAAGGCGAGCGCCCGCCTCAGGAACCCAACGGCGGTGGTCGCCCTCTCGTCGGCGAGAACCTCGGCGTAGGCAAGCCGGGTGGTGTCATCGATCGCGATATGGACGAACTCCCAGCCGGCCACCCCGAGGCCGCCGGTGCTGAGCTCGCGGGAGCGACGATTGCCGGTGATTCGGTGCCCGGGGCGCAGGATGCGCCCGAGCTTCTTGACGTCGACGTGGATCAGCTCGCCTGGGCGGGAGCGCTCGTAGCGGCGGGCGGGCTCGAGGCCGAGACGACCAAGGCGGCCCATGCCGATCCGCCCGAGCACCGCCGAGACTGTCGAGAGCGCCATCCCGAGCAGCTCGGCGATCTCGGGGCCCGAGAAGCGCAGCCTTCGCAGGGCGGCGATCACCTGGACGCGGTCCTCAGGCGTTCGGTTGGCTACCCGCTTCGGGGCCGAGGAGCGATCGAGGAACCCGAGCTCGCCTTCGGCCCGGTAGCGAGTGACCCATTTCGTGGCGGTTCTCTCGCTGGTCTCGCCGGCGCCGGCCGCAGCCTTGATCGACCAACCTTTCTCGACGACCCTCCTGGCGAGACGTCTGCGCTGATTCAGAGTGAGCGCCGCGTTAGCGTGGAGCTTCATCCGGTGTTCCTCCTTGGTGCTGGGTGGCCTTGACACCCCCAGCCTCCAAGGAGGCCCGGATGAACAACGTGGCTAGGAACTACATCTAGAGCTCCCTCCCGACCTCGCTCAGCGGTGTGATCTGTAGTGCCGCTTTGGACGAAAAGCAGTACCGCTGCTTTGCATGGAAAGGGGGTATCCGGTTAGCTGCCCCGGCTGCTGCTGAATTTCATCATCAGCCGCTTCACCGCCGCCCGCAGGCGCGAGTGCTCTGCTCGTCGCACGCTCAGCCTGAAGGGCCGTTCTCCCAGCGGACCAACTCGCACTGAAGCTCAAGGCAGGCGAGCCCAAGGTCGGCCTCGCGCTCCTCGACTTCGCGCAGCCTGGCCGCGATCCGCGCCGAGCGCGTCGAGTGCTCCCATTCGCCCGGGTTCTCGGAGAGTTCCTTGGCGGTCAAGGTGAGGTCCTCAATCTCTGCAGTAAGCGCTGCGCCGGACGAGGTCACCCGCAGCAGCGCCGCCTCAAGGGGATCACTCGGCACCGCTAGTCGGATCCCTCTCCGGCCTCGGCATGACCGGATCGGTCGGCCGTCACGGTGCCACTCACCTCGCAGACCTCGGCGAGCGTGTTGTAGACCGTGCCGTACTTGGCGAGGTTTCGCTGCAGAAGATCGACGCGCTCCTCCGGCTCGTTGGTGAGCACCCGCAGCTCGTAGTGGATTGTGGTGAAGCGGGGCGGGGTCTGCTGGCGCTCGGCGGTGACACGAACCGATGCGCCGTGCTGCTCGAAGGGAAGCATCTCGCTGAAGCGCTCAACATTCTTGAGCACGCAGGCGGCGAAGGCGCTGCAGAGCAGCTCCGCCGGCCCGGGCAGCTCGTCGCCCATCTGCGGCGAGCTGTCGAAGGAGATCCGCTCCTGCTTGGCTTGGATTTCGGAGACGCCCGGCCGAAGGATCCGGGCCTGCACCTCGTAGGTGGTCGGTGGTGTGCTCATCGGTTGTCTCGCGTCTCGACCCTACCGGCGGACCGCCGCTCATGTGCGAGCGCTCCGAGAGTCTGCCTGCTGCGCCTAGTCGGAGCGCCCGGGCTGCGGGAGTAGCCGCTAGCTATCGCTTTGGACTGCCATGAAGAAGGGCCTCCCGGTGGCACGCTCGTGTCACCTAGAAACGAGCACCAAGGAGGCCCACGCAAATGTTGCACGCCGGATTGGATCTCAGCCGAAAGCGCCTCGACGTCTGCCTGCTGGACGACGAGGGAGAGCACCTCGATCAGCTCACGGTCGCGCCCGACGTCGACTCGCTAAGAACGTTCGCCCGCCGAATCGAGGAGGTCCACCGCCAGCCGGTCTGCGCCGTCGTCGAGTCGATGACCGGAGCCAGGATCGTCCACGACACCCTCGAGCAGGAGGGCTGGTCGGTCGAGATCGCGGACGCCCAGAAGGTGAAGGGCCTGGCGCCGCTGGCCTGAAGACCGACCAGATCGACTCCAAGGTCCTGGCCGTGCTCTCCCAGCGCGATCTGGTGCCGGCGATCTGGCTGCCGGACCCCGCGGTTCGCGAGGAGCGCGAGCTCGCCCGCTTTCGCCTCCACCTGGTGAAGCACCGCTCGATGCTGAAGTGTCGGATCCACTCGACCCTGATCAACTTCGGGCGGCCCTGCCCGGTCACCGATCTCTTCGGCCTCGAGGGCAGGGAGCTGTTGGCTCGGCTCGAGGTCCCCGAGCCCTGGCGAGGCAACGTCAGCGCCTCGCTCGCCCTGATCGACGATCTCGAGGATCAGATCGAGGACGTCAACCGTCGCGCTGCGGGAGAGCCATGCCGAGCACCCCTACATCCCGCTGCTTTTGAGCGCCCCGGGAATCGGCTGGGTGCTCGCCTTCACGATCGCCGCCGAGATCGGCGAGATCTCCCGCTTCTCATCGCCCGAGAAGCTCACCGGCTACACCGGCCTCTGCCCCAGGGTGGTGCAGTCCGGCGAGTCAGACCGGCGCGGGCCGCTCTCCAAGCACGGGCCCACCTACCTGCGCTGGGCGCTCGTCGAGGCCACCATGCACGCGCTCCGCCACCCGGCCTATGCAGAGCGCTACCAGCGCACCAAGCGCAGGCTCGGAAAGCAGCGGGGCGCCAAGGTCGCCCAGATCGAGATCGCCCGCCGCCTTGCCCACGCGATCTGGCACATGCTCACTCGCAACCAGTCCTTCGCTCCGAGAGGCGCCGCTTTTCGTCTGGCGGCCTGACCGCCCTTTTGGACTTGCGCCCGAGAGCGAAGCATCCGATTCCGCCTGATCCTCCCGCCGAGGAGGCCATAGAGACATGAGCACCGCTCCCAACCCCCGAACGACGAGAGGACCCTGACCCGATCACCGACCGCTACTTGACAGTCGGCCCTTCTTCATAGAGACGAAAAGCGGAACTAACGCCCATCGCGCAGCGCCGAGCGGCCCGAGAGCTCCACGACCAGGGGCGGCAGCGCCAGCCTTATGAAAAAGGACCAAACACCTGGGAAGCGGGACACTTCCGAAGGCGCCCGATTCTCGCGCAAAGCAGGTGCGCGAGGGGCCGGAACGCACAAGCCCGCGAACCCGAAGCCTGCCTAGGGCGCGCGGCTACTCGAAGGCGCTCTCGACCGAGGCGCCGATCCCGATCATCCCCGGCCCGGCGTGGGCCCCGAGCACCGGGCCGACCTCGGAGACGAAGAGAGGATCACGGCCGAAAATCGGCCGACACGCCTGCACAAGCTGCTCGGCGGACTCGGGGTCGCGGATGTGCTGCACGACCCAGGCGTCGGCCCCCTCGCCGTGGCGCTGGCGGGCGTAGTCGATCAGCCGCGACACGGCACGCGGTCGGGTCCGAACCCGCCCGACGGGAGTCACCTCCTCGGCGAAGGTGAGGATCGGCTTGATCTTCAAGGTGGATCCGATCAGGGCCTGCGCGGCGCCGATCCGCCCGCCCCGGCGCAGGTACTCGAGCGAGTCGAGCGAGAACCAGATCCCCCCGGCGTCGCGTGCCCGCTCGGCCTGGCGGACGACCCCTTCCGCGTCGGCGCCGCCGCTGGCGGCGATCATCGCCGCGAGCAGCACCATCCCGGTGCCGCCCGCCGCGCTGCGGCTATCGACGGTGTGGACCCGCTCGCCGCCCTTTCCTTCGCTGGTCAGCCGCTCGATCGCCTGATCCGCAGCCTCGAGGGTGCCGGAGATCCCCGCCGAGATGTGCACCGAAACGATCTCGCGCCCCGCGGCGAGCAGTGGCTCGTAGACCGAGATGAAGTCGCCGACCGAGGGCTGCGAGGTGGTCACGGCCTCTCGGCTCGCTCGCAGCCGTTCGTAGAAGTCGTCGTAGTCGGAGATCTCCGACTCCCGCTCCTGCTTGCCGTCGATTCCCACGTAGAGGCTCACCAGCTGCACACCGTGGCGCTCGGTCAGCTCGGTGGGGAGGTAGGAGGTGGTGTCCGCAACGATCGCCGGGCCGGTCATCGCACCTATATTCGCGCTCGGCCGAGGGCCATGCTCTGTTGTGGACACCCAGCAGCTCATGCGCGGCGTTTCTATCACGGGCCATGACCACCACGCCTATAACGGGGGGCACGGGGTTCGTCGGCTCGCACCTGGCCCGGCACTCTGGGCCGGAGCTCGCGGCGTTGTCGCTCCGGCGTGAAAGCAGGAGTGCAGGCGCCCCAACTTCTCAAGCGGGTCTCTAGCGGCTGGAAATTCGGACGGTCACGCGGCAGCGCCAGCCCTACCGCTTTGCATGGAAAGCGGCACTCCGCCGCGAGATACTGCGCGGGCGATGTCGCAGGAGAATCTCGACGTCATCAGCAGGATGTATGAGGGCTTCGCCCGCTCGGGCCCGGAGGGAATGCTCGAGTTCATGGACCCTGCGGTCGATCATCGGGCCATCGAAGGCGCGCCCGACGACATAGGGGTCTTCAGCGGCCATGACGCGATGCGCGGCTATTACGGGCAGTGGGTGGAGATGTTCGACGATCTTCGCGCCGAGGTTGAGGAGCTGATCGAGGTCGGGGACCGGGTCGTCGCCATGCTCCATGTCACCGCGCGCATGAAAGGCAGTGAGGCCGAGGTCGACATGCGCCTCGGCGTGGTCTGGGCCCTACGCAACGGCAAGGCCGTCAGTGGCCGCGAGTACGCGACACGTGAGAAAGCCCTCGAAGCCGCCGGGCTGTCCGAGTAGCTGCTTTGGACGAAAAGCGGCTACGAGCGATAGGACTGGCTTAGCCCCATCGCATTGACTCCTACTCCACGCCGAATTAGGGTCGGTTCAGGTGCCCGCGCTTCTTCGTTCCTCGGCTCTCGGCGTCTCTCTCGTGGCGTTGTCCCTGGCGGTCAGCGCCCCGCCGGCCAGGGCGGCGGTGACGATTGGCGCCACTGGCGGGAACGGTGCCGCAGACTGCCCTCCGGACTTCACCTGGGCACAGGACTCGACCGCAGTCGGCAGCCCGACCTACGTCGTCCCGGCCGGCGGTGGGGTGATCACGTCTTGGAGCCACGACCGCGGTCCAGCGCTCGCGACTGCCCAGCTGCGCCTGAAGGTCTTCCGAAAGACCGCCCCAAACACCTACCTGACCGTTGGACAGAGCGATTTCGAGACGCTGGCCGCTGCGGGGGTCAATACGTTCGCGACCCGGATCGAGGTCGAAGGCGGCGACATCCTCGGCTTCCGATTGACTGCTGCTCCCATCTCCTGCCGGAGAACTGGGAGTACCGGCGACGTGGCGACGTCCAGCGGCCCCGCGCAGCCCGATCCTCCGATCGGCAGCTCGGTCTCGTTCGGCACGGTCGGCGCGTTCTTGCTGAACCTCGCGGCGACGGTCGAGCCAGACGCCGATCAGGACGGCTTCGGCGACGAGACCCAGGACAAGTGCGTGGGCACCGCCGGGAACTTCAACGGGTGCCCGAACACACTGCAGCTCGGCAAGCTCAAGCAGAAGGGCGACACGAAGGTGAAGGTGACGGCGACCGTCCCCGGGGCCGGCACCCTCGCGATCGGCTCGGCCAATGACAAGGCGCTCGCCTCCGCCTCGGCGAAGAGCCTGAAGGCGGTCACCAGGACCATCACCGAAAACACCAAGCAGCAACTGAGGCTGACGCTCAAGCTGACCAAGTCCGCAATCGGAAAGCTCGTGGACTCGGGCAAGTTGAAGCTCAAGGTGAAGGCCGTCTACACACCCGTGGGCGGGCCTCCGGGGTCGCAGACGAAGAAGACGAAACTGAAGAGCTAGGGCGTTCTCTCCGTCGGAGGGCGCCGCCCTCGACGCCGCTGGGCTGTCCGAATAGCCGCTTTGGACGAAAAGCGGCTATCTGCTTTGCATGGAAAGGAGCGCTTCCGAACTGGCGCTCGCTACTCACGCGCGAGGTCCCTCGGCGATCGAGTCGCCCGGGCTGAGTCCTAGTAGCCTCCGCCGCCCCCGGACGAGCCGCCGCTGGTGCTGGAGCTCGCACCGCCGCTGGAGGCTGCGCCGCTGGCGCTGCCGCCAGTGGTCGCCGCGGTCCAGGTGAAGCTGGTGCCGCCGAAGCTGTCGGTGACGCCATTGCCGGTGGCCTGACCCGGGCTGTCCTGGACGAACGTGTAGAGAGGCTTGCCGCCGAAGGTGACCTGGCTGCTGCCGTCGGGCAACTTCACGACGCCGAGCTTTGCCTGAACCGAGGAATCGCTCGAGGTCGGCTGACCGCTCGAGGGCGCCGCCAGGGGCAGCCAGATGCTGGTGCACTGGCCGGTGCAGGCGACCTTGGAGCCGCTGTCCTGATTGTTCGTATAGAGCGAGTTCCCGTGGGAATCGACCAGGACATCGCCCACCCCACCCACGGACTGCACCGAGACGGTGCCGCCGGAGGCCGGCGTTGGTCGCGGCCGTGGAGCTGGAGTTGCTGGAGTTGTTGCTGCTGCCGCATGCGGCGAGCGCGACCGCGAGTATCGGAACGCTGGCGAGCACGAGGATGGAACGGCGGCTCTGACGCATGGGTTCTCCTTACCGTTTCTTCAGATCTCCGGGGGCTCCCTGGCGAGCTGACCCAAGCTACTACGCCATCGGCCCCCCAGGGGATTGCTTGCCGACCGGCCCGCGCGCTTCAGGGTGTCTTAGGTACCAGCCGAGCAAGCGCTCGACGTCACGGACGCCAGATCGGCAATCCACGAGGCCCTGGAGCAGTCGCTTTGGACGAAAAGCGGCTGTTCCCTGGCAACAGGGTCGTCTCGGTTAGCTAGAAAGACACGTGGCAGGGGTAGGCTGTCCCCATGGGGAGATGGCGGTATTTGAAGCGCTTTGCACTCACCGCTTCGCTCGTCTCCCTGTTGCTGGCGGCGGGCGCCTCGACGGGCCGGGCGTCAATAACGCTTGGGCAGCTTGGCCCCGATGGCAGTCCGCCACCGATCTGCAGCATCGTCGTGGTTGACCAGGCTCAGCAGAGCGTGACCTCGGGCAATACCTACGTCGTACCCACCACGGTTGCTCAAGGGACGATCACATCCTGGAGCCACAACGCCACTGGGGGCCCAGACCAGACCCTTACGATGAAAATCTTCCGCAAGGTCGCCGAACCGGCGAGATACATGGTCATCGGCCACGACGGCCCACGGCCTCTAGCGGAGAGCACCCTAAACACGTTCACCACGAGCATCCCGGTGAAGCCGGGCGACGTCCTCGGCCTCAACCAAGGCAGCGGGGGCGGGGGCACGCAGTGCAGGTTCCCCGTGCCCGGGGAGCTGGATCACCCGCTCAGATTCGGGAATCTGGGCGATAGTGAATCGGAAGACTTCATCTTCGGTGACGGCGGCTACCGTCTCAACATCTCCGCGGTTTTGGTGCCCACCAACACCTTCAGCCTCAGCCCGATCACGCGCAACAAGAAGAAAGGCACCGCGAGCCTCACGGCCACGGTCCCCAACCCCGGCGATCTGACTGCCTCGGGCAACGGGGTCAGCGCCGCCGCCGCAGGGCGAGCCGTGAGCAGCAAGGCGGTCGGCGCCGATACGGCGCAGCTGCTGATCAGGGCGAAGGGGAAGAAGAAGCGCAAGCTGAACGAGACCGGCAAGGTGAAGCTCGACGTCGCGGTCACCTACACCCCGACCGGCGGCGACCCCGCTACGCAGTCAGTCAAGGTGAAGCTGAAGAAGAAGCGCTGAGAGCATTTTCAAGGGGCAACCCCTTGGCGGTTAGGTAGTGCCTCCAAAACGCTGGTTGAGCCCACGAAATCCGGCTCAGAATCGACGCTAGGCGGCCTTCCGTGACCGCTGCTTTGCATGGAAGGGAGTGCTCTTCGAGCTTGCGCTCGCTATTCGCGCGAAGCGGAACGCCCGAGTTCGTGTCGTGCAGTGCAGCAGCGGTCCCGTGCAAGGCACCGTTGCGCGAGCCAAATATGAGGATGGAGCCGGCCGAGGTAGACGAGCTCAGACCAAGCTGATGCGATCGCCCTTGTGGATCGTCACCCGTCGATTCCGCGACGGCATAGACGCCGGCGCAGGGGTATAGCGCACCCGCGACGTCGATCCGGTTGTGTTGAGCGAGCGCCTTGAGGACCCGAGCATCCTTCGGAAGGTCCTCCTGCGCAAGGCTCGGCATTACGCAACGAGGGTCTGGCAAGGCCACGCCGATCTTTACGTCGTCGCCGATCGCGAGCGTGCGACCCACCCACTCGTTCTCGACGAAGCCGCTCGCGGGCGGTATCGATGATCACGTTCATTCGAAACCGCCGGGTGTCGAAGCGGCTCTCTGGTTCGAATTCGCCCAGCTGTTCCAGGGTTGACGTCGTCAGCACGCTGAGCGGGTAGAGGTCGAAGAACGAGCCCTCGGTGACAGCGGAAGGGAGCCCCCGCTCGTTGAAGAACGCCGCACCGAGCCCCGCTTGACGACCTCGTCGCGGTGCCCCTCAGGATCGTAGTTCTCCTCGTCAGGGTGGTACTGATCGATCGTGTAGCCGTTCTGCGCAGCGCGCGCCAGCTCCACCTCGCGGCTGAAGAAGCGTGACAGGACGGCGTCGGCATCCGGCGCGTCGCTCATCACCGACGTTGCCATCGGCGAGCTCGATCCGCGCCGGTGGAAGCTCGTCGCCTGGGCGCGGCGGTTCGACGAACGCGGCCCGGCACCCGAGCAGATTGGGCCACAGCTTCGGGTTCTTCGCGCTCGCAACCTTGCCCGTTTCCCTGTCTCGGATCGCGTAAGCGCGGTCGCCGACGATCCCGCCCTCACTTAAATAGGCCGCCTCCAGCTCCTCGCCCAGCATCGACTTCACCGGGAATCGCCACAGCGCCCGGACCGTTCCAACAGTCTCGCTTGAGTTCATTCTTCGCCCCTCCTGTGTTTCGTCAGCCTCGCCGCTCTCGTCCCGGGGCTGCTTGTTGCCTGCGCCCATCGGTCGCCCGGCGTTAGCCTACGGGCCGGGCGGCATGGAGATCAACGGCCAAAGCTTTCTCGCCCTCCACCGCCATTGGGATCTGCCTGGACCACAGGTGCCGGCAGGGGTCGCGGAGACTGCTGCTTTGGCGCGTGAAAGCGGACGTCTCGGCGGCTAGCAGGGGAACTCCGGAATAGCCGCTTTGGACGAAAGCAGCGGTTCTGCTTTGCATGGAAAGGGGGTGTCCGGCTAGCCCCCCACTTCGTGCAGGGGGCCCAACGCCAGGGCCAACCTCTCATCGACGCCGGAAACGAGAAACAGCGGGATCGGCGGTACGTCCGCTTCCGAATGCTTGACATACCGGGATGTAAACGGGGTAGGCACTTCCGTGGCGGCACTGGTGTGCCGACCAGGACGCCGGGCGGGTGCTGCGGCAGTTCGTGAACCCCCCGCCTGGCCAGTCGTAGTCGATGATGCTGAGCGTTCCCGAGGCTCTCTTCCAGAAGAATTTCCGGCCCGCGGGCTTCGGCTTCTTGCTCGGACTCCTCCATTTCGTCCTGCCCTGCCACATCTTCTGGCCGACCAGTTTCACCGTGCTCTGTGTGGCCGGGCCCACAGTCGTGTACGTGGAGGAGAAGCGCTTGTTCGTGATCTTGATGTTGATTCCAGGGAGGAACCCGGAATCACCCCAGATGAGACGTGCTCCCCTGGTCGCAGCTCAGCAGCCCGGGAAACACGTACTGGAAGTAGGTGACCCGGTCGGGGACGAGCCTCTCGTGTCCGTTCCTGTGCTCGACCAGGTAGTCGATCTTCATCTGCACACCCCCTGCGAGGGGTGCGCCCCGCCACCGGCAAGCTCCCCCTCCAGCGTCAGCGACCGGACCTCAGTCGCCCCCTGGGCCGCCGGCGCGATCAGCACCACGCCGAGCAGCGAGCCAAGAACGGTAATCAGTAGACGTCTCATCATTCCCTCGCAGGTCTAAACACTCGAAATCGCCCCACAGAGCGTGCCAGGCGAGGCTCATTCCGACCTCCGTAGTCCCCACCGAAGTCCCGCCAACGGTCCCCACCAACACTCTCTTCTAGCCTCGGCTCAAATAGCCGCTTTGGACGAGAAGCAGTAGTCCTGCTTCGCATGGGAAAGCGGCGGTTTTGCGCGAGATACTGCGTGGGCGATGTCGCAGGAGAACGTGGAGTTCGTCCGGAGCGTGGTCGTCCAACAAGATCGACCGTACGATCCAAGCCGCTTCTTCGAGCTGCTCGACAAGGACGTCGAGATGGAAACGTTCCAGGTGCTCCCGATCACCCGGATCACGTTCGCGGCAAGGACGCCTTGATCGACTTCTATCGCCATTACTGGGGCACCTGGGACGACTACGCCCTGGAGCCGACTGAGATCGTCGATGCTGGCGACGACCGCGTTCTTGTCGTCTACCACGAGCGAGGACGCGGGAGGGGAAGCGGCGTGCCGTTTGACCGCAGCTTCGCCGTTCTCCTTACCGTTCCTGCGAGCAAGGTGACGAGGCTCCAGTACTTCAGTGCCCGTGAGGAGGCCCTCGAAGCCGCCGGGCTGCGGGAGTAGGCGATGTCGCACGAGAACGCAGACAACATCCGTCGCGCCTATGAGGTCTGGAACGAGTCGGGTCCGGCGGCGGTGACGGACCAGTTCTGGGCCGAGGATGCCGTCTATCGCGAGGGTCCGGGCTGGCCCAATGCCGGTGTCTACAGAGGCCGTGCCGCCGCGCTCGAGCGGATGCAGAGCCTGATCGAGCTGGCAGGGCCGATCGAGGTGCACCTCGATGATTTGATCGAGGTGGGCGACGGCCGTTTCGTCGCGTGTACGCGGATGGTCGGGCAGGGCGCAAACGCGCCATACACGCAGTCCTTCGCCGTCGTGCACCGTCTGCGAGATGGCCTCATCGTCGAGGCCGACTACTACCTGGACCGCGCCGAAGCTCTTCAGGCAGTCGGGCTGTCGGAGTAGGCGATGTCGCAGGAGAACGTCGAGATCGTCCTTGCGGCTTTGGAGGCGTGGAACCGGCGGGACTTCGATGCCGCCATGAGCGTCGCCGACGAGGACGCCGAGATCCACTTCGTCGGCGGCTTCGCCGATCTGATCGGGGAGGAGTACGACGGTCGCGAGGGGATCCATCGCTTCTGGCGCGACATGCTTGGAACCATCGGCGGCCAAGTCGCAGTCGAGACCGCGATCGACGCGGGCGAGCAAGTCGTCGTCGTCACAACTGTTGAAGGAACCGGAGCGGAGAGCGGTGTTCCCGTCACGTTGCGGTTCGGGCAGGTTTGGAGCTTTCAGGACGCGAAAGCGATCCGACTGGACTTCTATTACGAGCCGACCGAGGCTCTCGAAGCCGCCGGGCTGTCGGAGTAGGCGATGTCGCAGGAGAACGTCGATGCGCTCCGGCCGGTCTACGAGGAATGGGGACGAGGGAACTTCCGTCCCAGCTCCGACGCGTACGGGCCGGACCTGGAGTGGGGCTGGTCGGAGGAGTTCCCGGACAGTCACGGAGTCTTCCGCGATTCCGAGCCGAGAAGCAGCCGGCTGCTTGAGTGGCTGAGCCAGTGGGAGGACTGGCGCGTCGAGGCCGAGGAGTACATCCCAGCGGGCGAGTTCGTCGTGGTTCTGTGTCGGTACACGGGGCGCGGCAAGGAGAGCGGGGCCGCCTTGGATACGACCGGGGCCCACTTGTGGACGATGCGTGCAGGCAAACCGGTACGGCTGGAGATCTTCTCCAGTCGCACGAAGGCCCTCGAAGCCGCCGGGCTTTCGGAGTAGGCGATGTTTGAGGAGAACGTCGAGGTCGTCCGCCGGTTCATCGATGCGATCAACCGACGCGATGTTGATGCTTGGGCGGCCGTAGTCGCGCCGGAACTCGAGTTTCAGTCCCTATTCGTAGGCATCGAGGGGCGTGCCTATCGAGGTCCCGAGAGCGGGCGACGCTACTTCGGGGACCTTGCGGACGCATGGGGCACCTTCCACGTGGAGATCGAGGAAACCGTTGACCTTGGTGGCGACCG
Source organism: uncultured Solirubrobacterales bacterium (assembly GCA_963833375.1). Classification (GTDB taxonomy): domain Bacteria; phylum Actinomycetota; class Thermoleophilia; order Solirubrobacterales; family 70-9; genus DASUPK01. Next base: position 548,492 of record CAWHXR010000004.1, on the reverse strand, counting down.
CGTGTTGGCCTCGGTGCGCTACCAGGGCCGCGGCAAGGTAAGCCGGGCCGACACCGGGGCGCACGTGTGGGGCATTAATGTCGTGCGGGGCGGCAAGATCGTCTCCGTCCAGACGTACTTGAACCGCGATGCGGCCCTCGAAGCCGCCGGGCTGCGGGAGTAGCCGGGTTAGGACCGCGCCGACGACTACCCGCTGCGTTCCTCGGCCAGCTTCTCGATCCGTGCGTAGATCTCGGGTGCCTTCTCCTGCAGCCGCTGCACCTCGAACTGATCCATGATGATCAGCTTGAGGCGTGAGGTCGCTGTCACGGTGGCGTTCCGCAGCGCATCGTTGAGCACGCCGACCTCGCCGAAGATGTCGCCAGGGCCGAGGCTTGCAACGTGCTCGCCGCCGCGGGTGACCTCGACGGTGCCCTCCTCGATCGCGAGGAGCGCCCTCGAGAAATCGCCTTCTCGAATGATTTCGGCCCTCTCGCTGAAATCGACCGACTCGGCGAACGCGCCCAGCTTCTGCAGCTCGTCGTCGGCGGCGTCGGAGAAGAGCGGAATTTGCCTCAGCTGACTCGCGTCCATCCTGTTCCCCATCCCCTTTGGGCGCAGGCCAACGTACACGACCAATGGCACCGTGAACGCGAGGTGACGAAACTCACAGACCAGCGTCGCTCAGTGCGACTCAAGCCGGTCTGTGTCGGGACGCCGGGCAGCCCGACAGCGCCAGGGAAGACGTCGAGAAGCTGATCTGAAGTGCCTCCGTCCCGCGATACTGCGTGGGCGATGTCGGAGGAGAACGTCGAGATCGCTCGGCGCTACCTGGAGGAGCATCTGCCGCCCCAGGAACAGCTCCCGGCGTGGGTCGCCGGATTCTGGGAGCTCGACGGCGACTACTACCCGGCTCGGAAGATCCCGGCGGCGAGGCCATGCCACGGGCGCGAGGAGATCGTGGCCTTCTTTGCGGAGTTCCGTGCGGCCTGGGAGGGCTTGCGCTACGTGGTAAAGGAGGCGAGGGCGATTGGCGATGATCGCGTCCTTGTTCATGGAGGCATACGGGCAGAGGGACGCGCGAGCGGAGCGACTTTGGAGGGCGACGTCTACTCCTGCTTTTGGCTGCGCAACGGGCGGTTCTTCCGCGTGGAGGGCCACGTGACGCTCGCGGGCGCTCTCCAGGCCCTGGGCGTGAGTGGCGACAGCCTCGAAGCCGCCTGGCTGTCGGGATAGCTGCTTTGGACGAAAAGCAGTAGTGCTGCTTTGCATGGAAAGCAGCCATCTCCTCGACCGCGCGGGCACGCATACGATTTGTTGATCTGTGCTCCTGCCAGACGCCATCGATTCCGTTCGATCCGCAGTCGTCCGGGTCAGCTATGTACTGCCTCGAGGGTCAGTAGGTGAGCGCGGGTCATTCAGCGGACGAACCGCGCCGCGCGGCCCTCTCGGCACAGGGTTCATCGTCAACGATCAGGGCTGCGTGGTCACGGCGCAGCATGTGGTCCGACAAGCTCGAAAGCTGCATGAGCCGTATCCCCAGGCCCAGGTTGGCATCGGTTTCGCCATTCCGAACTCGGACGACTTCCGAGCGAACTTCGTCATTACGGGCTTCAACGTCGTCGAGGAGGACGAGGGGCATGACCTCGCACTGCTCAAGTTGAAGAAGAACCCCTTCCTAGGAGAGCTCCGCTCCGGAATCGTTATCGGTAGCGAGGAGATTCCGCTGCTGTTTGGCGTACCTCGCCTTCGGCCGGACCGTCCACGGGACGGGGAACCGATTGCCATCTCGGGCTATCCCCGGCCCGCCCCGGACGAGTGTTCAGCGACTGCCCACCGGATGAACGGCGTCGCCCCGGTCACGTCCTGGCTGGGCTCAAAGATGGCGACTTATCCTGGCGGTGGCCCGGGCCTCGGGGGCGCCCCGGGCATCGTGCTGCGCGGAACCAGATCGAAGTTCACCCGCTTCAGCTCTTGGCCGTCAATGCTCGCATGGAAGGAGTAGAGGCCCTCCTTCTCAAACTGGATGCCGGGATTGAGCGTCACGGCCAGCACCGTGCGCTGTGGACGCCCCGGCTTCAGTCCTGGAGGGCGCCCGGCCTCAAAATCAAGGGAAAACACGTTCTGCTCCGGGGAGAGGGCAATCTGCGAGTTGTCTTCGTCCGTAAGTTCGAGAACAAATCCGAACCGGCGGTTGGTGAGATTCCAGGGGATCAGGACGCTGATCGCAACGGAAATCGGAATTGGAAGGGGACCTGGGAACCGAGGCATGAAGATGCGGTCCCAGCCCCCTCCCATGACGTACAGCTTCCCATTGAGGTTTTCAGCCTTGTCGGCGAGGAACATGAAGTCGATTTCGAGTTTGTTGGGATCTTCCGCAGGCATAGCGCCCTACTCCCGCAGCCCGGCGGCTTCGAGGGCCTGCTGGCGGTCGTCGAAAAGCTGCATCTGAATGACCTTACCGTCGGCGAGCGTGTAGACCGCCAGGTGGGTCGTCTCCACCGGCGCACCGCTGGCGCGTCCAACTTCGCGCTCGCGGATGACCGCCAGAACTTGGTCGCCCGCGTCTATCAACTCCTCGACTTCGAAATTGACCTCGCCGAAACTGGAGAGCGCCTCGCGCCAGAACTGCCGCACACCTTCGTGTCCCTGGTAGACCGGCTTCGTCGTAACAAGTGCCCGGCGCGCGTTCGAGAGGTCCCAGACGATGTCCTCAGCGTAGAGCTCGAAGGGGGTCACGCCGTCACGCCGGGCGACTGCGTCGTAGATCCTGCGCACCACCTCCACGTTCTCCTGCGACATCGCCTACTCCCGCAGCCCGGCGGCTTCGAGGGCCTCGGCCTTCGTCGGGTAGATCTCGTCGCGGAGCAGCTTTCCCTCTCGGTAGGTGCAGAGGTGGGTCACCTGAAACTCGACATCGAGGCCGGCGTGCCGTGCCCGCCCGCCGAACCGGATCGGGATGACCACTCGATCCCCGGCATCGAGGAACTCCTCGGCCTCGATCCACATCCGCTCGAAGGCCTCGGCCTGGCCGCGCATGAACTTGAGGAACCCCTCCGGGCCGCGCATCTCCTGGTGCTCCGGGAACATCCCGCTGGGCCGGAGGACGAAATCGGGATCGCAGACCTTCCGGATCCGGGGAAGGCTTCGGGAGAACTCGCCGGTCTTGTAGATCTCGTTGATCTCCGCGATCCCGCGGCGGGCCATCTCCACGTTCTCCTCCGACATCGCCCGCGCAGTATCTCGCGCCGGAGGGGACGGTCACGACCGATAACGCGCGACCGCGCCGACCGCCGAGTGATCGCGCTCGCACAAATCAAACCTGATGCCCCGCTAGGCCCGGACAGCGCCACCGGCACAAGCCCGTGAGCAGGTGGCGCGGAAGCGGGGACGCAGGCCGAAGGTGGCCGAGATCGAGCCGCTCTTCCACACCTATGACCTTCCCAAGCCTCCCGGTGCCTCCTTCAACGAGGCCGAGGCGAGCCGGGTGGTGAAGTGTGGATCGAGTCCAACCTTCGCCACTTCAAGGGCCGCTGGGCCGGGATGCCCTTCCACCTGATGGCCCGGGAGGAGCGGCTGATTCGGGAGCTGTTCGGCTGCAAGCGCTCAACGGCACCCGCCTCTATCGCTCCTGCTGTGTGGAGGCGCCTCGCAAGAGCGGCAAGTCCCGCCCCCTTCCTCGCCTAGAGGTGTGATTTTCAGAAGTACCGCCGTCGGTATATGGGGCTCAGTCGTAGGGTCCACCGGTCTTGGTGCCGAAGGTCCACGTAGCGACATCGGCCGCGGCAAGCTCGAGCTCGAAGTGAGCGATCTCGCGTAGGACTTGCGGTGGATGCAGCTCGTTGGCGCCGGACCGCTCAAGAACGGTGGCGAGCCGGTCGGCCGCCTCTTCCAGGAGCTCTTCGATCTCCAGGATCTCCTCAGCGCGCCGCATCAGGTCACCCTAGGTCCGCCGCGCCGCCGTGACGGGGTTCGAGCGGAGACTTGCGGATTGCCCTCCGGGCGGAGGAGTCGCAACCGCACTCCGCGATGTGCAATCCGGTGTGGACGCAGATCTGGGGATTTGCCTCTTTGACGAAACCGCGCTCACCCGCGGGGCGAAGCTCGAATGTGGGTCTGCGTAGTGCCATTCTCAGTTCCTCTTCGTTGACTGGGAGTGCGGGCCCCGGCTCGGTCAGCCAGGGCCCGCGAGCTCCCAATTGACTAGACCGCCACTCCGTCGACCAGCACCTGAATCAGTCCGGCGACGCCGTTCGTGGTCACGTTGTCCGTGCCCGCGAGGGTGTTGACGGAGAGGGTGTCGGTCGGATCCGCGTGCTTGACCGACACAGAGGTGGCCAGGCCGGTCACATCCGCACCGGACCCGTTGCCGTTGACGGCGATCTTGTCGTCGCCGTTGGTGCCGTTGACCACCACGCTGTCGACCGCGGCGTCGCCGGCGTTGCCGCCGAACGCTCCCGCGAGGTCGACGTTGGTCTGCCTGACGTCGGTGCCGGTCAGGTCGTTGACGGTGACGCTGTCGGCGCCGCCGATCGCGTTGTCATCGACGATCTCGACGCCGTCGGTGTTCATCGTGACGTTGCCCTGGACGCGGAAGAAGGTGAGCCTTCCTGCGTTCGCCGACATCGTCACCTGCTCGGCCACCGCGGCACCGTTGAACAGCATCGTGTCGGTGCCGTCCTGGCCCTCGATCACGTCTGAGCCCTCGCCGTTGTCCCAGCGGAAGGTGTCATCGCCTCCGCCGAGGTAGGCGGTGTCGTTGCCCTTGCCGCCGTCGACCAGGTCGTTGCCGTCGCCGCCCTTGAACGTCTCGTTCTGGGCCGCGACCTGGGTCTGGCCGCCCTGCAGCGTGTCGTTGCCGTCGCCGCCGGAGATCGTCGCCGGGATCGAGTCGGTGAAGGCGCCGTTCGCGTCGTCGATGCGGGCGGAGTCGTTGCCGTCGCCCATCTTGACGCTGATGGCGCGGACGTCGGCGCGCGCGAACGAGAAGTCGGCGGAGCCGTTGTCGCCGGCGTCGACCTGGATCACGCTCGTGTCGCCGGCCTGCAGGCGAAGCGCCACCTGCTGTCCGCCGTCGCCGCCCTTGACGTTGAGCGTGCCGTGCTTGATATAGGCGCGGACGCCCTCGACCCTCTGGCTGTGGGCGTTCTTGCTGTGGGCGCTCTTGCCGTGCGCGCTCGAGTGGGTCACGACGACGAGCGCCGTGGCCGCGAACGCTACGACCGCTGCGGCCAGGTAGGCCAGCCGCATCGGCCATGGATGGTTGGTGGGACTTGTCATTTGGATTCGCTTTCTGTGTTGGGTGTGGGTCTTGATCTGTTCATCAAGTGGGTGCGTCTCTTCCAGACGCCGCGGAGGTCGCTGCAATTCCCGTGAGCAGCGCGGCGAATCGGTCTGGATGGGCGAGGTGGGGAAAGTGGTGCCCGACCGGCCAGACGAGGATCTGGGCTTGGGGAAGCCGCCGGCGGAGCCAGGTCTCGTCCGCACGGTCAAGCGCGCAGGAGTGGAGCGTCAAGTACGGCGTGCCGATCCAGCTCAGCCGGTCCTGCGCGATCTCGCGCTCGCGCACCCCCTCCTCGAGAGCGCCCTCGAGAAGGTCGGCGTGATAGCTGAGCACCAGCTCTCGGGCGGTGGCCTCGTCCGAGCGGTTGCCTGCTCCAAGCGAGGACCTATAACCGGCTGGGAGCAGCTCCAGCTGCCAGCTGTCCCGATACATCGCCCACGCCTCTCCGAAGCGGTCCCCGGCCAGCTGCGGATGTAATGAGCGGAGCAGCCGAGCGAACGCCTCCAGGCGGACGGGTGCGTTGACGCTGACTACGGCGGTTGCGGGGTGCCGGGTGGCATAGACCGTGGCCAGTGCTCCGCCGGTCGAGTGGCCGACCAGGACAGGGGCGTCCAGCCCGACGTCCACAACGGCCCCATAGATCTCGTCGGCGGCCGCGTAAAGACCGCGCCGCGTGAAGGCGGCTGACTCGCCGTGGCCTGGAAGATCGAACGCGATCGCTCGGCACCCGGTGGGCAGCGCCTCCAGGACGGGATCCCAGGCTCGGCGGTCAAGCGTGAGCTCGTGAAGGAGGACGAGGGCGGCACCAGGTGCTCGCTCGTCGCCGTGGATGGTGGCCGCGAGACCGGCCCGGGGCGAGGGCAGGCTCAGCGAGTTCGGTGGCTGGGAATTGTTGGCAGCGGACGCGATGCGACCAGAATCGGCGCGGCGCGGCCGGAACGCGTCAGCGAGTTCACCAGTCCCAATCGCCGGTCATACCTGTCCTGAGGTTTACGATCGGTCCATGCCGATGCCCGGGCCCGAGAGGCTTTCCGGCGCGTTGTTTGGTCGTGATCGTGAGTGCACCGCAATCGATCAGCTGCTCGAGGCATCGGCGCGGGGGGAGAGCACCTCGCTGGTCCTGCGGGGCGAGGCCGGGATCGGCAAAACCGCTCTTCTGAGCTATGCCGCGGAGCGCTGCGGGGAGCGAACCGTGCTTCGGATCGCCGGCGTCGAGGCGGAGTCGGACCTGGGCTTTGCCGGTCTGGAAGGACTCCTGCGGCCGATCACCGGGAAGCTGGATGAGCTGCCCAGGGCTCAGGCGGATGCTCTCTCGGGGGCTCTCGGATTTGCGCCGTCACGCGGCTCGGATCGGTTGCTGGTCTCCGCCGCTGCGCTCAGCCTGCTTGCCGCTGCGGCCGAGGACCAGCCGGTTCTATGCCTGGTCGACGACGTGCAGTTCCTGGACGTCGCCTCGGTGGAAGCGCTTCTCTTCAGCGCGCGCAGACTTGGAGCCGAGCCGGTGGCGATGCTCTTCGTCGTGCGGGAGGGAGCAGGACGGGAGGTCGCCACGCCCGGACTGCCTGAGGTCATGCTCGAGAGCCTCGACGCCGGCGCCGCCGCGCGGCTGCTCGAGGCAAGCGCTCCCGCCGCGGCGGGGCCCGTGCGCGAGTGGCTGCTCGCGCAAGCCGCCGGGAACCCTCTCGCTCTGCTGGAGTTGCCAAGGGGCCTGAGCGCGCAGCAGCTGCAGGGTCGCGCGGCCCTTCCCGAGACGACCCGCTTGACGTCCGGATTACGGGCAGCCTTCGTGCAGCGCGTTGAGCGGCTGCCCGCCGAGACGCAGGCCGCTCTGCTGATCGCCGCGCTCGACGACCGAGACGAGGTCGCAACGGTGATGCGGGCATCGGGCGAAGCAGGCCTGCCAGCCGACGCATTGGATGCCGCCGAGCGCGACGGGCTCCTCCGGATCGCGGACGGCGCGGTCGAGTTTCGGCATCCGCTCGTGCGCTCCGCCCTGATGGAGTCGTCGACGCACAGCCAGCGCCGGGCCGGGCATGCGGCCCTGGCGGCGGCGCTGAGCGCCGACCACCACACCGATCGCCGCGTCTGGCATCAGGCGCTCGCGAGCGTCAGCGCCGACGAAGAGGTCGCTGCCGCGCTCGAAGCCTCGGCGCGTCGATACGAATCGCGCGCGGGGCATGCTTCGGCCGCGACCGCGTTCGCGCACGCGGCTGAGCTGTCGAGCAGCGAGGGCGGCCGGATGCGCAGGCTCGCGGCTGCAGCCCAGGCGGCCTGGGCGGCTGGCCAGCCGGACCGTGCCCGGGACTTGATCGCGCGAGTTCTCCCGCTCGCGCCGGATGGGCTCCGCGCCGAGCTTCTCTATCTGCGCGGCGTGATCGAGGCGAGAACGGGTGACCTCCGCGGCGCCATCGCGGTCTTGGTCGAGGCCGCCGAGACCAGCGAGAGCCCGTCGCTGGCGCTCGACGCCTTGAGCGAGGCGACCGAGGCGGCCAACTACGCGGGGGAGTATGTGCAGGGTGCCGCCATCGGCGCCCGCGCCGGCGCGATCGAGCCGGAGGACGAGATCGACCGCTTCCGCGTCTCCGCGCTGACTGGCATGGCGGCGGAGCTTGCCGGCGACCATGAACGAGCTGAGAGACTTGTGCGGGAGGCAATCCAGCTCGGCGAGCAGCTCGAGGATCCGGGCGCTCTGGTCTGGGCGTCGCTTCTGGCGACCATGGGGCTCACCGGGGGCAACTTCGCAGATGGCCTCCCGCACTCGAGTCGGGCAGTCGCCATTGCGCGAGAGCGCGGACTCCTCAGCATGCTCCCGCTGGCGCTCTGGGCGCAGGCGAACGCGCTGGTCGGGCTCGGGCGCTTCAACCTCGCGCGAGCCGCGGCGGAGGAGGGGATCGGGCTCGCGAGCGACTTCGGACACCGCTCGGGCGCGAGCTGGAACCTGATCGAAGTCGCCCTGCTTGACTCGCTCCGAGGGGACGAGTCGGCGGCGCGCGGCCATCTCGACGAGGCGGTCCAACTGGCCGCGATCGGGGGCGGGACCCTGATTCTCGACCACGCCGAGTGGGTGCTCGGGTTGCTCGATCTGACGCTGGGACGACCTGACGAGGCGACCGCGCGCCTTCTGCTCCTGACGGCAATCGAGCGGCCCGAATCGAATCCACTGATCGGGCTTTGGACGATCCCGGACCTGATCGAGGCGGCGGCACGGTCCGGGGGGCTCGAGGAGACGGCGGAACGGCTCGACCGTTACGCGAGCTGGGTGCAGTATTCGCCCTCCGCGCCGCGGCGGTCCGTGCTGGCGCGCTGCCGGGCGCTGGTGGGGGAGGGAGACGTGCGCGAGCAATTCGAGGCGGCGCTGACGCCGGACGGGTTCGTCTCGCCATTCCTGATGGCGCGCACCGAGCTCCTCTACGGCGAGTGGCTCCGGCGCCAGCGAAAGCGGCGTGAGGCACGTCCGCATCTGCGAAGGGCGGCGGATCTCTTCCGCCAGGTCGGTACGACCCCCTGGGAGGAGCGCGCCGAAGCGGAGCTCCGTGCGACGGGGGAAAAGGCAAGGGAGCGGGACCCCTCGACGCTTGACCAGCTCACGCCTCAGGAGCTGCAGATCGCCGGTCTGGTCGCCTCCGGGATGACAAACCGCCAGATCGCCGCCCAGCTGTTCTTGAGCCCTCGCACCATCGACTACCACCTGCGCAAGGTCTTCAGCAAGCTCGGCGTCGCCTCGCGGACCGAGCTGGTGCGAATGGGAGTGCCCCAGCAAGAGCCCGTGTAGCTCTGCAGGGCTTGCGCGCGCGAACCGGCGACGACGACCGGCGAAGTCGCTGATGCGTTCCGGCACTGATCGCCGGATCCTGGTCACACATCCCAATCTCACCGTGGGGGATCGGCGTACCCGGTGCGAACGGCAGAACAGCAAGGACCAGGAAAGGAATCGACATGCCCACCCCCGAAAGGACCACCGAGCGCACGACCAGATTGAAACGGTCGAGGCGCAGATCGGGCCTCGCCGCCGCATTCGTGGCGCTGCTGGCCGCGGCCGCAATCGCCGCCGCAGGTTGCGGCGCAGGATCCAGCGGAAGCTCGCCCGCCGCCGCGCCGAGCCCGGCTGCCGCGGTCTCGCACGACAAAGCGGACGGCGACACCGACGGTGGCCAGGGCGCATCCGATGCCCCCGCCGCCTCGAGCTCGTCCACCGGCATCCCGCAGAACAACGGCGGCGACCAGGACGCCGACAACAACGGCGGCCCCAGCGATGGCGACGGCAACATCTAGGCGTCTGGCGCTGGCGATCGTCTCCGTGCTCTCCGTCGTGGGCGCGGCGGCCCTCGCCGCCTGCGGTTCCGGCTCGTCGCCCCCAAGTTCCGCCTCGTCGCCTCCATCCGGCCAGGCTCAGGCCTTCGGCTGGCTTCGCCCCGCGCGGCCGCCGCGCGCCTGGCGGGAGAGCCGGCTTCCCGACGGCTCAGCCCAGCTCGCCTATCCGGCCGGTTGGCGCGCGATCCGCTCAGACCCGGGGACCGCTACCGCCGCGCTGCGCTCACCGAGCGGGGAGATCCGGGGCTACCTGAATGCGACGCCGCGGCAGGGGGCGGAGACGCTTGCGAACTGGGGCAGCTTCCGACCCGCCCACAACCGCGATGAGGGCGACGTCGACGTAGCGGCGGTCGCTGCCGCGACCAACCTCCACTTTCGGAACGGCCGTGGCTCTTGCGTGATCGACACCTACACGTCTTCGACCGGGCACGGCTATCGCGAAATCGCCTGCATCGTCGCCGGGGCGAGCGCGACGACGGTGATAGTCGGAGCGGCGCCGCCCGAGGACTGGCCCCGGCAGGGCCCCGCGATCGAACGCGCCATCTCGAGCTTTCTCACGTGAAGCGAACCCGACCAAGGAAAGGAGACACGATGCTCAAGCAGACGAAGGCTCGAATCGCCGCTGCTCTCGCCGTGCTGGGGATCGTCGGCGCGGCCGCGGTGCCTGCCGCGATCGCCGGACACCACCATCACCACCACCACGGCATCCCCCAGCACAACGGCGGCGACCACGACGCCGACAACAACGGCGGCCCGAGCGATGGCGACGGCCTCATCTAGCAGCGCGGCGCCCGCGACTGCCGCCGGCCCCTCGGGCTCGGCGGCGGCGCGGAGCCGAATCACCCAATCAAAGGGAATCCAAGTGAACAAACCAGGCGCGACATACCAGAACGGACGCTACGAGCTGTCGGGCGCGGCGCGAGGCGTGCTGGTTCTCGCCGACCCGCCTGAAGCGGGCTGGCGGATGATCACACGCTCGGATGAGCAGCGCTCAACCGATTCAAATCCGCTCGACGAATCCGCCTGCGAGCGCATGCTCGAACAGGCCGGGTGTTAGGTCCTCGGATTGAACGCGCAGCCGAATACCGAGGCAGTGCGAAATGCCGATGATTCTCAGAAGCTGGGTCTTGGCCGCTACTGCGGCTCGACCGTGATCTCCCAGGTGCCCGGCTCGCACCTTTCTTCGTCATATTTCAAAAACTGACGCAACCCGACAATTGCGGTTTGCTGAGCCTCACCCGCGACGTCTGTCGAGTGAGATAGGTACAAGCCTCCCCCCACCGGTTCGCAGGTAGCGGTGACGGAAAACACCCGCGGCGCCGCCGAGGCTGGCGCCGCGAACGCCACCAATGCGACAACGGAAATTACGAGGGCGAGTAGCTTCTTCATCGCGGACCTCCTTGTCTCTTGCCCCCGAGCTTGCCCCTTGGGGATCGTCCCCAGACCAGGTTGCCGTGTCAAGCGGGTCCGCAGGTCACACATCTCCCCGAAGCCGCCGCGCTGTCGGAGTAGGCAGGGACGAAAGCGATAGCGAGCCGCTCCCCCGCAGCCCGGCGGCTTCGAGCACCTCCTCCCTGGCGCTGAACGCCAGGTACGTTGAACGCGGTGCGACGCATCGCCTCGCTACTCGTCCTTATTCCGCTTGTCGCGGCCGGCTGCGGCGGGGGGCCCACCGAGACGGTGACCCAAGTGGCGACTCAACAGAGCGGGCAGCCGCTCTCCAAGGCCGAGTTCATCGCCCAGGCCGACGCGATCTGTCACAACCACCGGTCCCGAAGGGAGGACCTCGAAAGCCAGGCCAACGAGTTGGGTCTCCTCAACTCGGAAAAGGCTCATCAGGTCGCCGATCTTCTTCGCCAGGCGAGCGACAACCTGATGGCAGAGACCCAAGAACTGCAGGCCCTCCACCCCCCGTCCGCGAGCGTCGGCACGCTCAGGTCAATCGTGTCAATCCTCGCTGCCGAGGCAAGCGTGATTGACGACTGGGCCGAGGCCTACGACCATCTGGACGCCAGGGAGATTCGAAGGCTGCAACGACGCATCGGCCTAGTTACGGCAAAGGCCGAGGGCATCGCCCAGGGCTACGGCTTCGAAGTCTGCGGGCTGGGTTGAGTGCGCAAGGAGAAGCGCCAGGACTAGCTGACGCCGGGCGGGGGTGACTTGCCCCACGGGCCACCAGCGTCGATCGCCGATCGCTCGACGGCCATCAGATTGGCGACCTCCTCGACTGCCCAGTTCTCTGCATGTTCGGCTTCGCCGCTGCCCGCATGTCGACTCGACAGCCGCCTCCACCCCTCGCGCCAGTCGAGTTCCCAATAGCCGGAGTCAGCGTTCTGACCTAGGCGCCCGAGCACGACCCCGTTGAGGGTCACCAACCGGACGTCGTCATGGGCTTTCTCAATCTCGAGCTTCGCCACGAGTTGACGTCTGAGCTCTTCCCGATCCATTGCCGACAAGCTACCGATGGGCGCGGGAGGAGCATCCGCGTTCCAGGCTCGTTGATGACCCCAAGGCCCGCTTTGCTTCGACTGTCTTCGTGCTGAATCAGCCGGCAGCAAGTAGGCAGCCAGGGCACACCTCGTCCCGCCGGGCGCGGTCGGTTATCGCCTCGATGATCCGCTTCACAACGAAGCCGAGGACCGGCCAGCGCCGATAGAGCTCCTTGAGCTTCTCCTGTTCTTTCCCGCGTCGGTGAACGCAAGCTGGGGGAACCAGCAAGACGGTCTAGCGCGGTCGCTACGTCAAAAGATGTGGCTACCCGCGATCATCAGTCGCGGGCGGCGGACCTAGTACTTGGTCGGACTCACCGACCGGCGCTCGCAGCGACGAACGCGGCCACCTGCTGGGCCTGAGCTCCCGTGAGCAGGTTGGCGGGCATCGCCCCGGGACCGTTTTGGATCGCCGCCTGGACGGTTGCCTGATCGGGCTTGAGGTCGTCAAGGTTCGGACCGACGGTTCCAGTCGTTCCCGCCGCGGCCAAGGTGTGGCAGCCGCCGCAGGTGGAGGCGAACAGGTCCTTGCCGGGGCCGACCGGCGGCTGAGCGGCCTGAGTCTCGGTGGTTGAGACCTGTGCGGCGGCCGGCTGCACCTTGCGCCCCTCGTTGAAGTCCTTGCCGGTGAAGCCGAGCACGTAGACGATGGCGATCAGGCCCAGAACGAAGAGGCCCGCGAGGAAGCCGATCAGCCGGACGAAGAACCTGCGGTCGCCTTCTCTCCGCCGCTCCAGTCTGTCGCTTTCTCGCTGGTTCATTTCTCACCGACGCCGGTGATGATCCCCGTCGCTACCACGGGCTGCATGGTAAGGGGGACGTGCTTGATGCGCGACGAGCGCGGTACTCGACGCACAACGAGCGGTTGCGCGGCGAGACCGAGCGCACGCCTTCGGCTCCGACAGGCGTGGGCCGATCTTGCTGCCGTGGCCGTGATCGTCCGCGCGGCCGACAGAGCGAGCGCCGCATGTCCCTGGCCGGGCTCGCCGAGCCGGTCAGCGAAATGGAGCCTTTGCTCGCGGACCTCTGGGCCTCGCGTTCGCCCCGCACTTGGCCTAGAGTGTTGCTCACCAGCTCCCTGCCCCAGAGTTGATTCAGTTTCTCAAGAGATCGTTGTCTTCCGCTGTTGAGGCCACCCCTCTCCTCGCCCCCTGACCGAGATCAGTGGAAGCGGGAAGAAGATCAGGCAGGAGCGGGGGGGAGGTCTTCGGGCGGCTGATCGCGGCCCGCCGAGCCGGGCTGGGGCTCAGCCAAGAGGACCTGGCCGCGAGAATCGACACGAGCCAGGCCAACGTCGAACGCCTCGAGGAAGGTCAACCGCCGAGCACCGAGACGTTGAAGCGGCTTGCAGCTGCGCTCAATATAGAGCCCGGGACAGGCACGCTGCGACGGTCGCTCGCTCGAGCCACAGCCAGCGGCAGCGGAGGTCGGACGCCGTGGAGCTCTCCCGGTCGGAGTTGGCTTTGGGGTGGCCTTGCGATCGCGGTCCTGGTTCCGGTGGTGGTGATCCTGGGCGGGCGATCCTCCGGCACCGACGGCGGTGATCCGTCCCAGCAGTCGCCCCAGGCCGCGTCCGCTGCGCCAGCCGTTCCCCCGGTACCCGTTGGAGGGGCGCAAGGGAAGAGTCGGAAGACAGAGAAGAGTCGGAAGACAAAGAGGCCTGAGAAGAAGAGCGCCACCCCGGTCGCAGCTGTGAGTGAGCCTTCGTTCGCGCGAGCTCCGACGACGAAGAGGCGCAGCCCGGCCACAGTCCAACCGGCCAGCGAACCAGTCGCGTCACCACCTGCGCCCAGCAGCAGCAGCGGCGGCGCCTCGAACGATCCTCCTCCGCAGGTACAGCATGGCATTGGGGCCGGGGGAGGCTGGCATGGCATTGGGGCCGGGGGAGGCTGACCTATTGGCGTCGGCCCTGCTCCCGCGCAATGCCATTCGGTTCGAGTGCAGGGGCGGACTTCGCCAACTTCGGATCGGGTTGGCGGACTGCTCTTGGTTCACATGAGCATCAACGCAAGCTGTGGCGCCCGTTCGCGCCTGGCTGCTGATCGAGGCCGCTAGAGTGCGGCTTGGGTTGATTCGACGCGGGATAGCAGCGCTCGTGACGGCAGGTGTCACGGTCATCCTCGTGACCGCCGCGCCGCCCCGTGCGGTCGCGCAGACGTCGGTGTATGGCGAGGACGAGGGCCTGCTCAACTATGTGACCACCGGCAAGCTGAAGCTGGGAAAGCGGATCGCCTATAGGTTCGTGTGCTCGGCGGAGTGCCAGGTGACGGCCACCTCGACCTTGGTGCTCAGGGGGCCAGATCTCGGCCCTGCCGTGGACACAGGTTTGTTTCCGGCGGGTGAGATCATCGAGGCGTTCCTGAAGCCGAACAAGTCAGCTCGCGGAGCGATCCGGAGGAACATCGGCGCCTCCAAGCTGCGCACATCGGTCACCGCGACCAACCCCGCCACCGGCGCGACCGACACCGATACACGCATCTTCAGGTTCAGGCGCTAGGAGCCCTGGTGGGGAGAAGCCAGGCGCCGCGACGATGCGCTGACTGCAACTCAGCCGAAAAGAGACGAAACGGGGCGACACCAGACTACGGCGCACACAGTGGTTCCCCTGCGATCACGCCTAAGGACGACGCAGGACGCAACGCCCCGTCACGGCTCCGGCGGGACTCATAATCCGCAGGTCGCAGGTTCGAGTCCTGCAGGCCCATCGCACAGGTAAGTGACGAGCGACCCGTAGAGCGTTCCGCTTCGTCCGACGCGGGACTTTCAGCGGCGGTCGCTTGACGGCTTGCGCTGGTGTAGAGCTGCTCAATGGGATCGAAGGATTCGAAAAGGAGCGAGCGGCGCGCTCACAGGGACGGTACGAGCGGCCGGACGGCAGAGCCAGGTCGAGCTGACCGGCATCCTCACGCTCGATCCCTAGCTGCATCACGGGCCGTCAACCCCCGAGAGTTCAGGGGCCTGCGGGCAGCCGTTCTGCCTCCAGGGACCGCAGATGGAAGCCGGTCAGTTCATCGAGAAAGTGGCGTTCCAGGTGGTCTCCGCGAGCTGCGCCTGTCCCAGCAGCGAGGGGTGGAAGTAGTCCGCGGTAGAACCGGGAATTGCCCCTAGCCCGAAGACCGGGATGAAGTCGAACACGTCGGTGCCTGGCAAGGCCGCGGTGTTCGTCACGGTCGCAACGTCGGCCGCCGTGAAGGTCGAGTTGAACACCGCATTCTTGTCGAAGAGGCAGCGCTTGAACTCGGCGCAGACGTCCGCGAGGGCGCCGTTGTAGTCGATCACCTGCTGGCGGAACGCGTCCCGGCGCGCCACGTCAGCCGCTGCGTTCGAGGGCGCGTTCGCGAGCAGCGCCTGGCAGACGTTGAAAACCTGAGGGCTCCAGCGCAGGATCGCGTTCGGGTCACTGCTGAAGAGCGTGTAGAGCTGGTTGATGTCCGGGATGCTCGCCATCTGGATGTAGACCTTGGGGTCCGCGTTCACGAGATCGTTGAGTGCCGTCTCCACATAGCCGCGGAAGTCCGCCGTCGGCGTCTGAGTGGCGAGCGAGCCAGTGCAGGCGTCGTTGGCGCCGATCTCGATCGTCACGTAGTCGGGGTCCTGGGTGGCTGCCGTCTCCGCCTGGGCGACCAGGCCGATCTGCTGGCCGGCGGAATTGAGCTTCGGCCTTGCCGTCGCGCCGGAGATGGCGTCGTTGATGGCGACGGGATTGCGTCCGGGGTCGATCGCCTGGATGCGCTGGAACTGGCTGTTGACAGCCGGGTTCGTGCCGGTCGACCACGAGTTCTTGGGGCAGTCGAGCGACGGGCCGGTCGGACAGCCCGGACCATCCGAATTGAACGCCCGCGTGATCGAGTCGCCGAGCGCCGCCATCACCTTCGGGGGTGCGACGGCGGAGGCCGGTGCAGCCCAGAGCGCGAGCGCGGCGAGGAGCGTTACGGCGACGATGGCGGCTCGCCGCAGCCGGGTGAAAGTGGTCATGGTCTCCTCCTTGAAACCAGGTATCCGGGGAGGCTATCACCGGTTGTTCGCTGGTTCGAGACAAAGGAAGACGATTGCGGACCGGAGACCGGGACGACCGCTTACGCAGATTGTCGCGGTCGCCGAGCAGGCCGAGCTGGCGCGGCCACGGATCGGCACCGACGCCGAGCACATCGGCTCCGGTGGAGTCGATCGGTGGATCGTCGCGCCGTGAAGCCCGGCGAGGCGGTCAAGGCCACGGGAACTACCAGCGCAGGCGCCCGCGACTGCTGAGTTACTGCCGCAGCCGGGCCCCCTTGGAGGGCCTTCTCCGGATCGCCGTGGTCGTCCCAGCGGATGGGCAATCCGCACGTCCGAGATACTGCGTGGGCGATGTCCCAGGAGAACGTCGAAGTCGTCCGGCAGATGCTCGATGCCGTCATTCGCCGCGACCCCGATGGGTTCCTAGCCCGCTTGACCCCGGACGTGGAATGGGACGATCGCGAGGGGTGGCCTGGAGTTCGACGGATGTATCACGGGCGGGCGGGGGTGCGCAAGTGGTGGGACGCCTTCATGAGCGTCGGGGACATCGCCAGTGCCGAGGTCGAGGAGCTCGCGGAGGGGGGCGATGGTCGAGTCCTGCTCGGCGTGTTCGGCAGGTTCCGCCGTGAGTCCAGCGGCGTTCAAACCGAGTTCAATGCCCGCGCCTGGTACGTCTTCTGGCTCGTGGACGGGAAGGTCGCGAAGGGCAAGCTCTTCTGGACCAGGAACCAAGCCCTCAAAGCCGCGGGGCTCTCAGGGTAGGAATTGATCGACGCGAGCACCTGGTCGTCGGCGTCCTGCGTGTCCTTTTCGGGCGAATGAACGGAAGCGACGCCTGAAGAAGCCATCCAAGCCGCCGGGTTGCGGAGGAGGCCAGGGCTCGGTCGGCGCAGACGACTTCGCCTCGCCCGAACACTCGTTTGGCTGGTGTCTCGGCGGGTAAGCAACCTGAGCGAGGCAGCTTGCTTCGCTCAACGCGAAAGCACCTGCCATTCGGTCTGGGAGCAAATGGGCGAGACTGACTGCGGTCACCTTGCACGGCCCAGGCGGGACACCGACAAGAAGGAAGAGTGAAACGCATGGAAGCTGCAACGAAGCCCGGTGCCCTGCGCACCGATCAGGCCGGTGCCGTGCGCACCGATCCAATCCGTCGCCAGGGCCGCGTTCGCCGCCTGACGACCGAGACCAAGCAGGCGTTCAAGACCACCGAGTTCTGGGGGATGGTCGGCGTCATTGCCGCGATTCTCGTCAGCGCCGCCGTGATCAAGGGTGGCGATACCAACGGGACCGACGAGTTCATCGCCCGCCAGGCATGGCTCTACGTCGCCATCGTCGCCGGTGCCTACTTCATCGGTCGCGGTCTCGCCAAGTCCGGGTCGCGCGATCCGTACACCGAGAGTCTCGAGAACGGCGATCGGAACGGTCACTAGCTCCGATCGTTTCCCGGCCGGGGTCCTACGGGACCTCGGCCGGGTTATGTCCTTAGCGAAAGCGGGAGGTAAAGGATGTTCGTGATCTGGAAGCGATCTGGGGAACGCACACGGGTGCGCTTCATGCCCGGCTGCCTTCTCTGGTCGATCGCCTCTCGATCGCGCTCACCATCTTGCTGAACCTGCTGATCAGGTTGTTCTGAGCGGATCAGACGTCCATGCCGCCCGCATGGAGGCGATCCCCATCCGACCGGAACGAGGGGCCCTATCGACAGCGCATGGCGTCGGTAGCTCTCTCCAGAGCCTCGCACTAGGCTGCCCACGTGAAGTACGTCCTCTTCTACGAGACCGGCGACATCAGCAAGGCAAGGGAGAACTTTCCGGCCCACGAGCAGCGCTTCAGGCAGTTCCATGCCGACGGAACCCTGCTGATGCTCGGGCCCTATGCCGATCCCGAGGAGGGAGCGATGTCGATCTTCACTACGCGGGAGGCGGCGGAGGAGTTCGCCCGCGGCGACCCCTTCGTGGTCAGCGGGGTCGTCTCGAGCTGGGAGATCCGCGAGTGGAACGAGGCGCTCGTTCCGTAGCGGTCAAGGCAACGGCTCCAGGTCGGGGCACCTTGACGCCGGCGGCCCATCGGGCCGGGACTCAGACGCCGGATTCTGCCGTCAGGCGACCCTCGCCGACCGCGGTCGCGAACTCCTTGTAGTCGCGCTCGTTCTGCTCCGCATAGGCCTCGGAGAAGTCGCCGATCGCCCGGTCGAAGGAGTCACCCTTGCCCAGATATGCTGCGATCGCGATGCGGTCTCCGGAGCGGGCGTGGGCCCGCGCCAGGCTCCAGCCGCACAGCTTCGCGTAGAGCGTCATCGTCGCGGGGGTCATCCGCTCGACCTGCGCCGAGCCCTTGCCGTCCCAGAGCTGGCGGACGTAGAAGTCGCGGTGCTTGCCGTCGGGTCCCTCCGCAGTCAGCCAGCCGAGGAAGATGTCGCTGGCGGCCTGCATCAGGCGCTGACCCTCTACCACGCGCCGGCCCTGCTGCTTGAACTGGCTTGCCCCGGTGAATGGCTCGAGCACCGAGCTCTGCGCCTCCTTCGCCTGGAGGAAGAGCGGATCCTGTGAGTCGCGGCCCAGCAGGAGCAGGATCCACGCCCGGGTCCCCACGCTTCCCACCCCGACGATCTTGTGGGCCGCGTGTGCGTACCGATAGCCCTCGACCAGATGGCGGACATCGCGGTCGAGCGTCCGGGTGTAGGCCGAGAGCACCGCCCTGAGGCGCTGGTCGACGACCGCCGCGTCCACATCGAAGACCTCCTCGATCGGGACGATCAAGGGCGGGTCGCTGACGATCCGGATCTCGCCGTTCTCATTCCGGGTCAGCTTGTCGAACGCCCGCAGGCTGTTCTTGCTCTCCGCCTTCGCCACGGTCTTGTCGAAGTTCCTCGCCTGGCTGCGGCTCACCTGTGAGCGGTACTGCTCCAAGGCCTGCACGTCGAGGCGCTCGTACCAGACGTCGATTGTCCGCATCGAGGCCAGCCGGCGCATCTCCTCGCGGTACTCCCGCACCGCAGCGGTCACTGAGGAGCGGCTTTCGCGCCCCTTGAATCCAAGGTCGCGGCCCGCGACCGAGAAGCTCGCGGCCAGCCGCTTGAGGTCCCATTCGAACGGGCCAGGGTGGGTTTCGTCGAAGTCGTTGATGTCGAAGATCAGGCGCCTGTCGGGGGCCGCGAAGGCCCCGAAGTTGGACAGGTGGGCGTCGCCGCAGAGCTGCACCCGGAGCCCGGAGCTCTGGGTGTCGGCAAGGTCCGCCGCCATGATCGCGGCCCCGCCTCGGTAGAAGGTGAACGCCGAAGGGAGCATGCGGCCGTGACGAATCGGGACGAGGTCCTGCCTCCGCGTCTCGTCCTGTCGCGTGAGCGTCTCAACCGGATCCGGCCGATCCGGCGGCTCCTCCCACGCCGCGTGGCTCGACCGCGGGGTCCTCTTCCGCGCGGCCTTTCCGGCCGCCTCGCGCTCGCTTGGGGTCAGAACGTCGGCCACACGGCGCCCTCGGGTGTCCGTTTGTCGCCGAGCAATCCGGCATCGCTCGCCCTCTCGACCGCCTCGGCGCGTGAGGAGGCATCGAGCTTCCGGTAGATGGCCTGTGCCTGGGTCTTGACGGTGTTGGGAGAGACGAAAATCCGCTCGGCGATCTGCCGGAACGAAAGGTGACTCGGAAGAAACTGAAGGGTCCTGAGCTCGGCGGGGGTGAGCACGCCGCGACGCTCGTCTCCCGTGGCGCTCGAGGCCGAGCGCCGCGATTCCGAGAGCCAGTGCTGCAGAGTTGGACCATCGTCGACTCGACTCGCGAATGTGGCCGCCTCGTCGAGCAGGGATTGGGCTCTTGGCGTGTCGTCCAGGTTCAGGGATGCCCTCGCCAGAAGTATTCGCGTCTCGGCCGCGTACCAGTCGGGGAATCCGTCGAGGTGCTCGAGCAGCTCCAGCGCGTGTTTGCGGTCAGCCACGGCATCCTCTATGCGGCCCTCACGCGAGCGCGTCAGCGATGACGCGGCGAAGGCGAACGCCATGACGGGATAGGTGTCGAGCCGGAAACGCGCAATCTGCTCGCGCGCCTGGGCAATCACCCGCAGCGCGCTCTCCAGGTCATCCCGATCCAGGTGCAGCACCGTGAGCTGGATCAGGCAGAAGACCTGGGCCAGTGGGGCGTTTGCGGACCCTCTGCGAGCCCCTTCCTCCAGCAATTCGCGAGCCCCGAGCGAGTCGCCGCTGAGCTGACAGGCAGCTCCAGCGTAGAAGCATGAGATGCTGCGCCAGGGACTCTCGGGGGGATGGAGCTCGGCCGCGCGGATCGCATCCCAACCCATCTGCGCGATGCCGTCCTGCTGCAGGGTCGCTCTCAGGATGAGCAGGTCTGCCAGCAGATCGGGATCGTCCGAGGCCTCTTCGTAGAAGGCTTCCTGGGCGATCGAGGCCCAGTGCCGGCCGAGCTCGCCCTCGCCCAGGGCCAGGTAAAGGTGCGCCGCGCACAAGGCGAGTTGGGGAGAGTCCGCGATCCTCCGATCACTGAAACGGCCCAGCCAGCCTCGAATGGCTCGGCGATCGCCTGCGGCGAGAGACGGCGCGGCTCGTGCCCAGATGAGCTCGCCGGCCCGCCTTGGGTCGCCCGCCGCGATCGCGTGCTCGATCGCTGTCTGGAACTGCTCGCGGTCGGCGAACCAGACGCTGGCGCGCCGGTGGAGCCTGGCCTCGAGCTCGTGATCGCGTCGGTGAAGCTCGGAGCGCAGCATCTGGCGGAAGAGCGGGTGATACCTGTAGGACCCGTCGGAGTGATCCAGCGGCTCGAGCGGCAGATTCGCGCGGGCCAGCTCGCGCAGCACGCGCGCAGATCCGGACCGCTCCAGAATCTCGTCGCACTTCTGTCCATTGAGGTCGTCAAGGACGGACGAGCGCAGCAGGAACCTGATCCGGGCGGGTGAGAGGCCGGCCAGGAACTCCTCGTTGAGGTAGTCGGCCACGAAACGGTGGTTGCCGCCGAAGTCCGCGACGTCGACTTGAACGTCCCGCTCCTGACCCAGCGCGAGCCCCGCGAGATAAAGGGCGGCCGGCCAGCCCTCCGTCTGGTCGAAGATGGCCTCGGCTTCCATCTGACTGAGATCCAGGCCAATCGCCTCGAGGAGCGCTGCGCTTTCCGACCTGGTCATCGCGAGGTCGCGACGCGTCAGCTCGAACACCTGACGACGGGAACGCATCCCACCCAGCGGCAGGTCTGGGGCCTTGCGTGACGCCAGAGCGACCTGGCCATCGGGGCGAAGGCTGGCGATCGTATTGGCTAGTGCGTCCAAGGCGCCGCTGGTCCTGAGCAGATGTGCGTTATCCACAACGAGGACGAAGGGACGTCCCTTCAGACTGACTTCGTCGACGCCCTCGATCAGCCGATTCAGCAGGCGCGTCGGCTCGTCATCTTTCGAATCGAGCGTGACCCAGGCAAACGGGCGCTCGTCCTGCTCGGCCCACTCGGCGAGCACGCTGGTCTTCGCGTAGCCGGCAGGAGCCGTGACCAGGATCAGGGGGTATTCCCTCGCCTCGCGAAGGCGCGAAACGAGATGGGGGCGACGGACGTACCCCTCGTAACCCGTCAGGGCAGGTGGTGGATCTGGGTCAAGGGGACTGGCAAGGGCGTCCCGATGACCGGAGCTTCGCGTGTTCTTTCGCTTGGTCCGGCTCATTCCCCTAATTTGGATCTCGGGAGGGCTCGCACTCCGCCAGGAGGTACCAAACAATAGGGAAAGGGTGCGGAAACCTCCACAGTAGTGACTACCAACTCGGATATCACCGCGTTTGGGCCATGTACGGGCCGGGCGGTCCGCGTCGTTTGCGAGAACGAGATCGGGTACGCCGACGGCGCTGCGTGTTTGCAGCATCATCACCTTCGGGTGATGTCCGGCGCCGCTCGGAATGATTGGATCGACCCGGTGGTTGCTGGAAACGGGACCCCTGAGGAGACCGGTGGCTGAGACGCCGCCGTCTCCGGACCCCGGCTCTACGCTGCGGAGCAGGGCGTTCGTGGCGGTGCTCGTGCTGGCGGCCGTCGTGGGGGTGATCGCCTCCCTGGTGGCGTGGTGCTTCCTCGAGTTGATCTTCTACATCCAGCAATGGGTGTTCACCGACATCCCGCACGACCTTGGCTATGACCACGGCGCCCCGCTCTGGTGGTACCTCCCGGTGCTCGGGCTCGCAGGCCTGGTTGTGGCGTTTGCGATCGCCCGCCTGCCAGGCCATGGAGGGCACATTCCCGCCGAGGGCCTCAGCGCATCGCCCACTCAGCCGATCGACCTTCCCGGAGTGCTGCTCGCGGCGATAGGCTCGATCGGCCTGGGGCTCGTGGTCGGGCCGGAGGCGCCGTTGATCGCGTTGGGCGGGGGGCTCGGCTTTCTCACCATCCGGTCGCTCCGCCGAGACGCGCCACCGGAGCTGGGCACGCTGCTCGCCAGCTCGGGCACCTTCGCGGCGGTCTCGTTCTTGTTCGGTTCCCCGATCATCGCTGCGGTGATCCTGATCGAGGCGGCGGGCCTGGGGGGATCGCGGTTGCCACTGGTCTTGATTCCGGGCCTCCTCGCCGCCGGGATCGGATCGCTGGTCTCGATCGGAATGGGGTCGTTGACGGGGCTCAGCACGAGCGACATCTCGCTCAGTCCCCTGGACCTGCCGGCCTTTCCGCGCCCGGATGTCGTCGATTTCCTCTGGACGATTCCGCTGGCGATCGCGATCGCCGTGGGCACCGTCGCGATCTTTCGCCTCGCTCGAGAGGCACAGCGAATCGCGACGCCGAGGCCGTTCCTCTTCCTGCCGGCGGCTGGATTGATCGTCGCCGGGCTGGGGATCGCCTTCTCGCAGACGACCGACCACGGCGTCGACCAGGTGCTGTTCTCGGGCCAGAACGCGATCGGCCCATTGGTTGGCGACCCCGGCGCCTGGTCTCTGTCGGCGCTTGCCCTTGTGATCGTCTTCAAGGGCATCGCCTACGGCGTCTCTGTCGGCACCTTCCGCGGCGGCCCGACTTTCCCGGCGATGTTCCTGGGGGCAGCCGGTGGCCTGATGGCGGCCCAGCTGCCCGGGTTCGAGACGACACCCGCGGTCGCGGTGGGCCTGGGCGCCGCGGTCGTCGCCGTGCTGAGATTGCCGTTGTCGGCGGTCGTGCTGGCGACGCTGTTCACGGTGCATACCGGACTCGGCTCGGGGCCCCTGATCATCGTGGGCGTGGTGGTGGCGTACCTGACCGTGCAGGCTCTCCCGGGGGGTGACGACTCCACCGGGAAGTCGACGGAGGATGGTTCCGGCGCCGTGGGGGGGTCCCAGCCGGCGGCGATGCCCAGCGGTTGAGCCAGCCGCCGGACCTCTTCGGTAGTCGACTCGCATCATCACCTTCGGGTGATGCTGTCGTCTCGCTCGCGTGATTGGATCGGCGGCGTGCCCGCGGAGTCACAGCTTCCGCCTGCGGCGAAACACCGCGGCTCGCGCTGGCTTCTGGGCCGCATCGAGAAGAAGGGGTTGCGGCCACGCTATGCCGCGTACGTGGTCATTGCCTTCTGGGCGGTCGCGATCATCGTCTTCGGTGCGGTCGAGCGGCTCATCGACCCTGACACCTTCGGCTCGATCTGGCTCGGCATCTGGTGGGCGACCCAGACCGTCACCACTGTCGGCTATGGGGATGTAGTCCCACAGCAGACGGCCGGAAAGGCGATCGCGGTCTTCCTGATGCTGGGCGGGCTTTCCTTCCTCGCGGTGCTCACGGGCGCGATCACCAGCGCGTTCGTCACCCGCGCGCAGGCCGAGAGCCGAGCGGCTGGCGACGACCCGGTGATTCAGCGACTGGACGAGCTGAGCTCCCAGCTCGACGCGATCAGGACAGAGCTGCACGGGCGCCGGAGCGACGGCTAGTCAATGGACACCGTCGTCTTCTGGGCCTTCGCCGCGGCGTTCAACCCGACCCTGCTGGGAGCGAGCACGGTGATGTTGCTGCTCGACCACCCAAAGCGCCTGTTGCTCGGATACCTGCTCGGCGCGATGATGACCAGCCTCACTCTCGGCATGGTGATCGTGTTTGCGCTGGACGGTTCGTCGGGGGCCACGAGCACGGCGCAATCGACGGTCAGCCCCGCAACCGACCTCACGCTCGGGGGGCTCCTGCTGGTCGTTGCCTACATGATCCGACCGAGCCGAACCCCTAGTGAGACCGGGCGCCTTGCCGAACGGCGGCGGAGGCGCGCCGAGAAGAAGAGCGAAAAGGGACCGCCCCGCTGGCAGCAGGCCCTGAGCAAGGGCACCGCGCGAACGACGTTCGTGATCGGAGCGCTATTGACACTCCCCGGCGCCTCCTACCTGATCGGTCTGGGCCACATCGCCGACAAGAACACGAGCACCGTTGCGACGGTCGCGATGATCATCGGCTTCAACCTGATCATGCTGATGCTGCTCGAGCTGCCCCTGCTCGCCTACACGTTCGCGCCAGACTGGACACCCGACGCGGTCGATCGGTTCAAGGCGTGGTTCAATCGCAACACCCGGGTTCTTGGCTTCCGACTGGCACTCGGAATCGGAGCCCTGCTGATCATCAAGGGCCTGATCGAGCTGCTCTGATCCGACGCCGGTCGCGCCCGGTCAGCCAACCTCCGGCGACCTAGTAGGCGCCGGAGCTCGCGGCGGGGCCGCGGGGTGCCATCAGTGCGCCGATCAGCCAGAACACCGGGAAGACGATTCCCAACAGGAACATCACCCAGTGGCCCTTCCTGATCGACATGATCCCGAGGGTGACCAGCAGGAGGAAGTACAAGATTCCAAGTCCGACCCACAGCATTCGGGGACTCCTTTGCCTCGTGCGTGACCGAGGTACATGCGATCCGCTTCCATGCGGGGCGGTCACGCGTCTGTACCGCCGATCGTGGCCCGGGTCAGCGCCGGCAGCCTCACCCGATTGAGATGAAATCCAGAGCCCGGTCGCTGATCGTGGCGAGGGTGATGCCGCAAAGCGAGCCTGCGACCACATCCATCGGGTAGTGCACGCCGGTGTGGACCCGTGAGTAGGCAATCAGGGCCGCCAAGGCACTCAGCGGCGCCGTCGTCCACGGGAGCGCTCTCCCTGCGCCGGTCGCGAAGGCGAAGGCAGCGGCGGAGTGGCCCGAGGGAAAGGAGTGCGAAGCGGGCATCTTGACGTGGCGGCCGGGGGGGACCGAGGCCCCTGCCCGATCGGGGCGGCGGCGCCGCATGGCTGGCTTCATCACCGCATTGACGATCGTCGCTGTGACGGCGACGGCCGCCATTCCCCGGGCGGCAGCCCGGCGCCCCGGTGGCCCTCCGGCGAGGGCGAGGGCGCCTGCGCTCGCGATCGAGAGGCGGGAGTAGTCGGCCGCGCGCGAGAGCCGGCTGAGCATCCTGTCGAGGGCCGGCGTGGGCGTCTCGGCGATCGCCGCATAGATCGCAATGTCGAGCCGCCTCACCTCCTCCAGCGCCTGCGCTGGGGGCCGCTTCACCAGGTCAGCTCTATCTCCAGCTCGCGTTCATCGGTCTCGAGCTCGAGCTCAACCTTCAGCCTGACCTCGTCGGGAACGTGGACCTTGATCTGCATCCCGCCCCGCTCGAACTCGAGATCGTTGTTTCGCGAGAGCATCTCGGCGAACGCTCGCAACCGGGCTGCCGCCTCCTCCCGCGACACGGTCTCCTTCTGCTCGATCTCCAGGATGTCCATCGTTCCTCCTTCTTTCGTTTGTGATCTGCGCTTGTCTCTGGGGTGGCTCAGGCGAGTACGTCAGCTGCGTTCTGGGCGGCGACAGGAGTCCGGCCGGCCGCCACGCGGAGTAGGGCGCGGATACCGTCCCAGAGCCCCTCCGGGATGGCAGCCGAGGGCGAGGCTCCCGGGTGCGCGCTGGCGATCCTTACCTTGAGCGCCCCCGGCCGGATCCTGAATCTGAGGGGCGGCTCGAGGGTCATGGCCTCGCCGTCAACGCCGGCCGCTACCGGCCGATCCGAATCCACCTCGAATTCCGCGGTGGACCACTCCCGCCAGGGGCGCTGCGCCAGTCGGTGCGACCCGGCGCCGGACGGCGCGGACGCCACGGTTATTCCAAGCATCCCGTCGTCGATCCGGGGCCGGGTGCCGGAGCCGACGGCGCGGCCGAGCCGGTAGCGATTGTTCGACACCAGGACCGCCGCGCCGGCGTGGTGCTCGTGACCGCTCGGCCCTGTCCAGGCGAGATCGAGCCCGCCGCCATCGGGGCCGAGCACGTCCGGGACCGTGTCGAGCAGGGTGCGAAGCTTCGCGTCACGGTAGCCGGGGCGCTGAACCGCCTCGGCGTAGAGACCGAGCGAGACGTTGTTGACGAAGACGCGGCCGTTGACCTCGGCCAGGTCCACGCGACGCTCGCGGCCATCCACGAGCGCGTCCAACGCTCCAACGACATCGTCGCGGTCGACCCCCAGGTCGAGCGCAAAATGGTTTCGCGTGCCGGCGGGAATGCAGGCGTATGGCAGGTCCAGCTCCGAGGCGATCGCGGCGACGATCGCCTGCGACCCGTCGCCGCCCGCCATCGCCAGGGCGTCGGCGCCATCGGCCACCGCATCCCGCACGAGCCGCTCCAGATCCGCATCCGGAGTGAGCTCCACGGGAATGATGCCCCGTTTCCGCGCTTCCTCTGCGAGAGAGAAGCGCTCGGCCTTACCACCCCCCGACTTCGGGTTGTAGAGCAGCACGGGACGCTTCGGGTTCGGCGCCGAGGGCAGGGGCGCACGCAGTCTGAAGGCCGCCTTGGCCGAAGCCGTCGCCACGCCCAGGCCCGCGATGATCACGATGGTCTCAACGAAATGTTCACCTTGCGAAACGAGCACCACGGTGAGGCCCGCCAGCGCCGCCAGCGCAACCGCGAGAGCGAGCAGGCGGGCGGTACCACGCCGCAGCAGGCCATACCAGGCCGCAGCGAGCGCGACGACCACGCACCCGAGCACGATCAAGCCGCGGGGAAACTCCCCTACGAGGACGGTGATTGCCAGGATGAGTAGGGCCGGCGGCAGGCCAAGGGCGGCGATCGCCGCCGCCCGCTGGCTGATGGCAGGAGACATCGCTTTCCCGGAGCGGGCCCCCTGTGGAGGCTCAGCTCCGCCTAGCGGCTTCGGCGCCGGCTGCCACCAGATCCTGGGGGTGGACCCAGGTGTCCACCAAGGGGTTGCCACCGGCACGCTCGATCGCGTCCCTGAGCGGGATCGCCCAGCGGTGCTCGAGCAGGGCGATGCCGGCGGAGCTCCCGGGCGGAATGACATCGGCCAGGTACCAGACGTCTTCCGGGTCCATGACCGAACCCCTCTCCTCGACGGCGGCCGCGCCCAGCGCGGCCCCCGCTTCGGCTCCTTCCTCCCCGGCTGCTCCCACGCCCAGCAGCGCGCCGGCGAGCGCGCCGAACGCCTCCGCCTCGTCCTCCCGAAGGTCGCTGTGCTCAATCACCTCGATCTCGCCGTCCTTGTCCTTGGCGACGAAGAGCAGATCCACCAGGCGGACGATCTCGTGCTCCCGCAGGCGTCGCAGCTCGGCGAGTATCTCTCCCGAGAACTTCCCGTCCTCGAAGCCGACTACCAGCATCTGAACCGGTCCGAATTCCATTTAGATCAGCTTCTCCTTCTCGGCCTCGAATTGCTCGTCGGTCAGGACTCCCGAGTCGTGGAGCTCGCCGAGCTTCTTGAGCGCGTCGATTCGGTCCATTTCGGACATGCCCCCGCCGCCGGCCGGCGCGGGCGCCTCCGCGGTCTGCTGTTGAGGCGGGGCGGCCTGTTGGGCCTCCGGCTCCTGGGCCTGGGCTCGGCGCTTTCCCATGGCATACCCAGCACCACCGACCATCGCGGCTCGAACCAGCGGCCTTCTTCTTACCAGCGGCATCGTTATCCCTTCCTTTCTCCTCCGCGTGCCCACAGATGCAACCGCCGGCGCGGCGCCGGCGCATCATGCAAAGAGGGTGAAATCGGGTGTCAGGGGGTTCTTCGATCAGGGCCCACTCAGGCGAGAGCACCACTTATCTCGCCGATCGCCTCCCGCTCGGCTTCGCTGACCCGCTCACCGCTCAGGCCCATGAACCCCTCCTTGCGCGCCTCCGCGACCCGCTGAGCGAGTGCGAGGATGAAGTTCTTGTACTCATCGACCTCCTCGCCGGTGGCCTTGGACTTGAGCAGGGCCACGGCGTCCGAGATGTGCTTGAGGCAGGCCTCCTTGAGCTCCTCCGGGGTCTTGTAGCGCGTGTGGTCCATCTCTGGCTTGGCGGCGGTGAGCTCGTCGAGAAGCTCGCTCTCGCCGTGCTCCTTACGGGCCTCCGTGTAGGCCTTCGCCATCGAGAAGCTCTCGCGGATCGATCCGCCTCGGTCAGCGGCGATCACGATGAGTCCCGCGCTCGGCGGCCCCTCGAGCACGACCTTCCACTCCTCCTCGCTGAAATCGGCTTTTCCGGTCACCTCTACCTCGATTCCTTGACGGTTTGAATTGGACAGGATGAACCCAGCTTCGCTTGCATCCATCACCCCGATCGGATGATGTTCCGCCCTGCGCACGGATAGGTTTGGCCGATGAGGAAGTGGCTCGCCGCGCTGCCGCAGAACGAGGCCCTGGTCGCACGATTGGCGCGCGTCGCAATCTGGGTCGGCGGCCTGGCGCTGCTGATCTTCGTCCTCGACCTGGTCGGGATTCCGGTCTCGGAATGGATCCGCGAGCTCTTCAAGAAGATCAGGGAGGTTCCCGCGTGGGCGGTCATAGGCGGCGTCGTCCTGCAGAGCCTGCAGACGACCCTCGCGGCGGTCGCCTGGCTGGCGATCTTGCGCGCGGCCTTCCCGCGGGCTGGGGTCACGTTCCGGCTGGTTCTCGCCTCCTACGCGACCTCGGTGGCTATGAACAGCTTTCTGCCGGCGAACATCGGCACGTTCGTGATGTTGATCATGTTCACGACGGTGATCGCGGGGGCGACCTTCGCATCCATCCTTTCCGGGTTCGCCATCCAGAAGATCCCGTTCTCGATCTTCAATATCGCCGTCTACCTCTACCTTTTCCTCTCCGTCGCCGGATCGTTCTCGATCAAGCTCGGTCTGATCTCGAATCACAAGGTGATCGCGATCGCGATCGCGGCCGGGGTGATCTTCCTGCTCGTCCTGACCACCCGGGTCTTCCGCGAGCAATGGCACAGGCTCCGTGAGCAGCTGATCGCCGGCGGTGCCATCCTCGGCTCGCCCCGGAAGACGCTGACCGGCCTGGTGCTGCCCGAGCTGGGAAGCTACCTGGCGCGGCTGGGGATCATCGCCGTGTTCCTGGGCGCCTACAGCATCCCCGTCACGTTCCACAACGTCGCCTCCGTCACCGCCTCGAACTCGATCTCCAACAGCGTCTCCCTCACCCCCGGCGGGGTCGGGGTGACCCAGGCGATGAACAGCGCGGCGCTCAAGAACCAGACCAGCGCCTCCAACGCGACGGCCTACTCCGCCTCGCAGCAGCTGGTCGTCTCCGCGTGGAACGTGGTGTTCGCAGTGGCGCTGGTCTCCTGGGTTTTCGGTTGGTCCGGAGGCAGGGAGCTGGTCTCGAGCTCGTATGAACAGGCGAAGGTGAAGAGCGAGGAGCTCAAGGGTCGGCGTCGGGCACGCCGGTCCACCAGGCACGCTGAAGGCTGAGGGCCACGCCTGGACCGAATATCACCCGTATCGGGGGATGTAGCCGCCGGGTGCCGCTGCCAGTTTGTCAGGCGAGGTGCGCGAGCTTCGAAGCGCTGCCCTCGGACACGGCCGCCTCTCGCGGTGGTCGGCGAAAAAGGAGAACCAGATGAGAGGTGCAGGCCGCGTCGTCTTCGCCGCAGTCTTCCTGCTGATCGTCGGAACGCTCAACATCATCTACGGGATCGGCGCTATCGCCGATGCGAACTTCTACGCCAACGACACGAGGTACATCCTCACCAACCTCAACACACTCGGCTGGGTGCTGATCATCCTCGGCGTGATCCAGCTGACCGGCGGCTTCTCGCTGATGGCCGGCAACGTCTACGGCCGGGTGATCGGGGTGATCGGCGGCAGCCTCGGCGCGATCGGGGCGCTTCTGTCAATGGGCAACGCCCACCCCTGGTGGAACCTGGCCATCTTCGCGCTCTGCGTGTGGATCGTCTACGGGATCATCGTCTTCGGCTCCGACGAGCCCTACGACGCCGGGACGACCCCAAGGGCCTGACCGAGCGCGGGAGCCCGGTTCGCACGACCGGGCTCCCGCGACCGTCGGTTCCGCGCGGCTCGGATGAACGAGCCTGCGCATCGCTCGGAAGCGCTCAGTGGCTGACGCTGGTCTTGACGCGCGCCCGTTCGGAGGGACTGACCGGACCCTTGACCTCAAGGGTCTTGATCGCCTCGGAGATGTCGTCCACCAGCCTGTCCACCAGCGACCGGCTCAGGTTGACCTTGACGAGCGCCCGCATCATCTTCACGTCATGGGCATCCGGCGGCATGGTGTAAGCGGGCACCATCCAGCCGCGCTCGGCCGAGAGCTGGAAGGCGATGTCGAACTCGTCGTAGGCTTGCTCCTCCGCGAGGTTGAAGGCGACCAGTGGCAGCGTCTCCTCGCCGGCGCCGACGATCTGAAACGGGCCCATCCGGTCGATGTCCGCGGCGAGTGTCTCCGCGTTCTCCTGCATGATCTCCATGATCAGCCGGTAGCCCGCCCTGCCGAAGCGGATGAAGTTGTAGTACTGCGCCAGCACCATCGCCGAGCCGGTCGAGAAATTGAGCGTGAAGGTGGCGTCGGTCTTCCCCAGGTAGTTCTCGTAGAAGACCAGGTCCTCTGCGAGATCGGACTTCTCGCGGAAGATCAGCCAGCCGACCCCGGGGTAGACCAGGCCGAACTTGTGCCCCGACGCGTTGATCGAGCGGACCTGCTCGAGCCGGAAGTCCCACTTCGAATCCGGGTAGAGGAAGGGCCAGACGAAGGCGCCGCTGGCGCCGTCGATGTGCATGGGGATGTCCAGCCCCTTCTCGTCGCGATAGCGAACCAGCAGCTCGTTGATCCCGACGACGTCGTCGGCATGACCGGTGAAGGTCGTCCCGACGACGGCGGCGACGCCGATCGTGTTCTCGTCGAGGTGGGGCTCGACGTCCTCGGGACCGATCGTGTACTTGCCGGCCTGCAGGGGAACGATCCGCGGCTCGACGTCGAAGTAGCGGCAGAACTTCTCCCAGACCACGTGCACGTCCCCGCCGAAGACCAGGTTCGGCCTGTCGGTGGACTTGCCGGCGGCCTCTCGCCGTTCGCGCCACTTCCACTTCAGCGAGAGCGCGCCGAGCATGATCGCCTCGGATGAACCCTGGGTGCGGGCGCCGGTCGTCTCGCCGGGCGCGTTGAAGAGCTCGGCGAGCATCCTGATGCAGCGCTGCTCGATCTCTGCGGTCATCGGGTACTCGGCGTGATCGATGAAGTTGCGGTGCAGGTTCTGATCGATCACGACGCGAGCCTCCGGCTCCATCCAGGTGGTGACGAAGGTCGCCAGGTTGCGCTCGGGAATTCCCTCCACCGCCAACTCATTCGTGACCAAGCGCATTGCGGCGGTGGCGCTCATCGCATTCTCCGGAATCGCGTCCCGGGGTGCGTCCGCGATGAGCCAGGTACCCGGCCCGGCGACCTCTAGCTGCTCCAGCTTGCCCTTTTCAGGTGCCATCAGCCGGTGGCGAGCCTAGCGTTCCTCGCGACGGTCACCAGACAAAGCAAGACGGCCGCATCGAGGACGAGCAGAGCGATCGCGATCCCAGGCTCATCGGGGAAGAACATGATGGCTGCCGCGACGTGGCCGAACACCGAGATCACGCCGATCGCCAGGGCCCCGAGCCGGCCCAGCAACACGCCCGGGGCCGCGGCCAGCTGGATCAACGCAACGACCAGCATGAACCAACCCCACGGCCGCGCGTCACCGACCAGCCAGGCTGCGGTGGTGATGAAGATATGCGAGTCGGCGAGCACCGAGATCGCATAGAAGAGGTTGAGCAGGCCGATGGTGAGCAGCCAGCCGCTTGCGAAGACGGCCTCGCCCACGACCGGAAGTCGGGGACGGGCGACGTACTCGAAGTTGTTTCGGTTTGCTGTCGCGGTCTGCAATTGGGGCCTCGACTCACCGTGAGCCAACCGGAACGAGCGCTGACTGTCGTCATCCCGATCGGGTGAAATCGCAGGACCCGTCTGCGCAACAGCGGTGAGCCGGCCGGTCAGCCGCGCACCTCGCCCAGGCGCCGCTCGAGAAAGCGCCGCTCCGCGTCGGAGTGGACGAGCTCCAGCGCCCGCTCGTAGGCTGCCCGGGCCTCGTCGGTGCGGCCGAGGCGGCGCAGGAGCTCCGCGCGGGTCGAATGCAGGTAGTGGTAGCTCTCGAGCTCCAGCTCCTCGAGCAGGGCGAGCGCGCCCTCGGCGTCGCCCGCCTCGGCGATCGCTGCGGCCCGGTTGAGCTCCACGACCGGCGAGCCGGTGCGGCGGGCGAGCTCGCCGTAGAGGGCGGCGATCTGCGGCCAGTCCGCGGGATCGTCGGTGTGCAGGGAGGCGATCGCGGCCTGCAGCACGTACGGCCCGCGCCCACCGAGCGCCATCGCCCGGTCGAGCGTCGTCCGACCCTGCTCGAGCTCGTCCAGGTCCCAGAGCGAACGGTCCTGGTCGCGGAGGAGGACGACGGTCTCGTCGGCGAAGCGGGCGTCACGCCGCGCGTCGTTGACCAGCATCAGCGCGAGCAACCCGTGGGCCTCGGGCTCATCCGGCATCAGCTCGGCGAGCGCGCGGCCCAGCCGGATCGCCTCCGCCGAGAGATCGCCACGGCCGCTGTATCCCTCGTTGAAGATCAGATAGATCACGGCGAGCACCGCCGCCAGCCGGTCGGGCAGGAGATGGGCCGGCGGCACTCGGAACGGGATCCCGGCGGCCTCGATCTTGTGCTTCGCCCGGACCAGTCGCTTGGCCATCGTCTCCTTGGGGACGAGGAAGGAGCGGGCGATCTCGTCCGTGCTCAACCCCCCGAGCGTCCTCAGGGTGAGTGCCACCTGCGCATCGAGCGCCAGCGCGGGGTGGCAGCAGGTGAAGAGCAGCTCGAGCCGCTCATCGGGGATCGTGGTCTCGTCCACTTCGTCCTCCACCGTTTCCGGCAGGTCGAGGAACCGGGTCTTCTCGGCGAGGGTGCGATCGCGGCGGATACGGTCGATCGCCCGGTTGCGGGCGGTCGTCACCAGCCAAGCTCGGGGATTGGCGGGCGTTCCCTCGCGGGGCCAGCGCTCGGCGGCGATCGCGAACGCCTCCTGAGCGGCCTCCTCGGCGAGGTCGAAGCTGCCGAGAAAGCCGATCAGGCTGGCGAGGACGCGGCCCCATTCGTCGCGGAAGACCTGCTCGAGGATGGCTAGGACTCCACGACCGGTCGGATCTCGATCCCCCCACCCAGCCGGGCCGCGGGAATCCTGGAGGCGAGCTCGATCGCCGCATCCAGGTCGTCCGCCTCGTACAGGAGCCAGCCGCCCAGAGCCTCCTTCGTCGAGACGAAAGGCCCGTCGGTCGTCAGCGTCTTGTCGTCCTCCACGCGGACGGTGGTGGCCGACTCCGGGCCGTCCAGCTGGAGGCCGGGGGTGACCCCCGGCGTGGAGCTGATCGTCTGGTAGTCGGCGTAGATCGCCCTCTGCTCGTCCTCGGAGAGCTTGTCCCAGGCCTCCGGGTCGCGCGGGGTGGGCGTGGTGCCCTGGTGGATCAGCAGCATGTACTTCATTTGCTTCCTCCTGTCTGTGGGGCTTGGTCGCCTCATAGACGAACGGCGGGCCGGGAAATGGACAGCTTCGAAGTCTGACCTGCTCGGCCGCGGTTCCCCGGCCCCCCGACTGGGTAGATCGGGCTCAACCACCGAGAGGCAGCTCAGTCGAGAAGACATCATCGGCATTGCGGTCGCGGTGCTCGGGACCGCCGCGCTGGTCCTGATCGCGGCGACCTCCGCGGTGGGCGACTCCGGCAACTATGGGCCAGCCACCATCACCCGGCTCCTGATCGCCGGCGGTGTCCTGCTCATCAACCTGATCGTCAGCCTTGGCATCGGCCTGCTCTGGATAGATGAAAGGCGAAGGGCCGCCCTTGGAGGCGGCCCTTCGCTTGTAACGCGGTTCTGTAACGGGCTAGGGATTGACGGCGGGGCGGGACAGCTCCCACCTCCCTTCGCTCGCCGGTGCCCGGGTTGGATTCCGCCGGATGGCCGCGTGCCATCCACCGGCCCCATGGGCCCTATATGAAGAGGCCGACCAGTAGTGGGCCTCCCAGCGCCCGGGCCTAGCGGCCCTGCACCTCCGGCGTCCCGTCAAGCATGGAATTCAAGTTAGGACCACCTCCTTTCTCCGGTAGGTCGTATTGAAGCAGGCGCTTCGGCGGGCCGGATAGGGTCCCGAGCCATGGAGCGCCGGAACCTGATTGCGGTCCTCCTGGCGGCGCTGGCGTCGGTGGCCGCGACGACGGGATGCGGAGGAGGGAAGCAGCAGGTCAGCGCCGCGGAACTGGTCCAGAAGGGCGATCAGGTCTGCCGTACCGAGCACACCAAGTTCAGCCAGGTCCAGGCGAAGCCTCCCGCAAACGCCTCGGTTGCGGCGGACCAGACCAAGCAGCTTGTCGACGCGGCGGAGAGCGCGGGCTCCGATCTGAGGGACCTAGAGCCGCCAGAGAACATCCGTCCCGCCTACGACCGCTACCTGGACGCTCGCGATCGGGCCACAGAGGAGATCAAGAAGGGCCAGGACGCCGCGGGCAACCGGGACTCACGCGCCTACGGGGCGGCGCAGTCGGCGGTCGCGAACAGCGCGCCGGAGCGACAGAATCTCGCGCGGGCACTTGGCTTCAAGGTCTGCAGCCAGGCGACGCCGGCCGCCGGAGCGCCCTGACCCGCTAGCCGCCGGTCCGCGACAGGTACCCGAAGCCGAGGGTCATCGCGACGTTGCTCAGCCCGGCGAACCAGAGGCGGGCCCGCGCCCCGGGCCGCGAGAAGGCTGAGGACCGGGACCAGACGATGTCGGTGACCAGCTCCGTCCCTCGGAGCCAGGAGAGGGCCCACCAGTCCTTGGCCCGGTTGCGCCGGTAGGCCACCAGGTGGGCCGCCGCGAAGGTGAGCCAGATCGGGCCGCAGCGGCGAAAGAGCTCCTTGGCGTCGTCGGAGGGCTCGTCGTGGCCGAGCAGGCGCAGGAGGGGGGAGGGCGCCAGTAGCGCCCCCGACCCCAGCAGGAGGTCGAACGCGATCATGTTCCGGTTGAGGGTCCTGAGTTGCCCGTCGAGGCTCACACGACGATCCAACCACATTCGCGCGTCAGCTAGAAGGGAAACCCGGGCGGGCAGCGAAATCAGCGCCGTGGCGCGGACGGCGACAAAGACCCATCCAGCTCGCAAGAGCCTCTCCGACTTCATCACCGAGCGCTTCGACGACTTCTCGCGCTCGCAGAAAGACGTCGCCCGCTACATCGTCGATCACCTCGACGAGGCCGCGTTCCAGACGGCGGAGGAGCTGGCTCGCCGAGCCAACACCTCGTCGTCGACGGTCGTCCGCTTCTCCCAGGCGCTCGGCTTCGACGGATACCCCGAGCTCCAGCAGGCGGCCATCGAGGAGTATCGCCACAAGGTCTCCGAGGGCCAGCCGAACGGCAACGGGGGCAGCGGGGCGGCGGCCCTTTTCAACTTCGACCACTCGGAGTTCGAGGCCTCGCTCGGCGCGGACTATTCGAATATCGAGGAGACGGCCCGCAGCCTGACGCGGGAGCAGATCGAGGCATCGGTCTCGGCGCTGGCGACGTCGAGGCGCGTCCTGATCGTCGGGGTGGAGCAGATGGCGTTCTTCGCCAGCTACTTGCGACACCTGCTCGGGCTTCTCGACGTGCGCGCCGAGATCGTCACCTCGCCGAGCCAGGACAACATCCAGAAGCTCTCGCGGATGGACGAGGACACCCTGCTGGTCGTGCTGACGGCGGGGCGCGCGCATCCGCTCATTCTCAGGGCCCTGAAGCTCGCCCGACATCGCCGCGCCCGGACCCTGTCGATCACGGACGCGACGCTGTCGGACGTGGCGGAGCACTCGGAGCTGATGCTCTACTACTCCTCGAACGGCCCGTCTTACATCCGCTCGAACGCGGCGCTGATGGGACTGGTCCAGGCGCTCGCCCACGGGGTGTACTCGCGAGACGAGGCTGCCCACCGCGACCGCATCCGCGCCTTCAAGCTGAAGTAGCCCGGCCTTCGGGCGAGTGACGTTCCCGTCTGCGGCGGGCGCGAGAACCAAAAGGCCGCAGGCCCGGGGGGCGATCCGGACCTGCAGCCGATACAGGGGTCCGGGGGAGGGACCCCAAGGTGCAAAACGCCACCTCATCCGCAGTGCCCCCTGAATGAGGAGGTGCGAAGAGCTTGCCCACCCTCCAGCGAGGCAAACGTCGATTCGGCGGCGGTATTTGTGGGCGCCGTTCAAGTTGCTTCATCGGCGTGACGGGTCGGGCGTTCGCGGCCGCCTTCTACTATGGGGTTGGCAATGGCGGAGCGAGCCACATTCCGGGTCAAGACCGGCCTGGCCGAGATGCTCAAGGGCGGGGTGATCATGGACGTCACCAACGCGGACCAGGCCAAGATCGCCGAGGACGCGGGCGGCGTGCGCCGTAATGGCGCTGGAGCGGGTGCCCGCGGACATCCGCGCCCAGGGCGGCGTCGCGCGCATGTCCAATCCCGCAGTGATCAAGGAGATCCAGGACGCGGTGACCATCCCGGTGATGGCCAAGGCCCGGATAGGGCACTTCGCCGAGGCGCAGGTGCTCCAGTCGCTCGAGGTGGACTACATCGACGAGTCCGAGGTCCTCACCCCGGCCGACGAGTCGAATCACATCGACAAGTTCGCCTTCGAGGTGCCGTTCGTCTGCGGGGCCACCAACCTCGGCGAGGCGCTCAGGCGGATCGGCGAGGGCGCCGCGATGATCCGCTCGAAGGGCGAGGCCGGGACCGGGAACATCGTCGAGGCCGTCCGGCACATGCGCGAGATCACCGACGGGATCAAGCGGCTCTCCTCGCTGCGGAGCGAGCAGCTCGCCGGCGCCGCCAAGGAGCACCAGGCTCCACTGGACGTCGTGCAGGACGTTTCCGAGCGCGGCTGGCTCCCGGTGCCTCTCTTCTGCGCCGGCGGCATCGCCACCCCGGCCGACGCCGCCCTGATGATGCAGCTCGGCGCCGAGGGGAACTTCGTCGGCTCGGGGATCTTCAAGAGCGAGGACCCCGCCCGTCGGGCCCGCGCGATCGTCGAGGCGACCACGCACTTCAACGATCCGGAGCGCGTCGCACAGGCCTCGATGGAGCTCGGCGACGCGATGCCCGGCCTCGAGATCGAGGCACTCGCGGCGGACGGCGGCCTGCTGCAGGGCCGCGGCGCCTGATTTGAACGAGGGCCCGCTGCGGATTGGGGTGCTGGCCCTCCAGGGCGACTTCGAGGCGCACCGGCGGATGCTGGATTCGCTCGGGGGGCAGGCGTCGGAGGTCCGAACGCCGGAGCAGCTCGTCGGCCTCGACGGCCTGGTGATTCCGGGCGGCGAGTCGACGACCATCACGATGGGGATGGAGCACGAGGGTCTGCACGAGGCGATCCCCGCCTTCCACCAGGCCGGCGGGCCGATCCTGGGCAGCTGCGCGGGAATGATCGTCTGCGACCGGGAGCACCTCGGGCTGGCGGACTACGTCTGCCGCCGCAACGCCTTCGGCCGCCAGCTGCACAGCTTCGAGGAGGACCTGCGGATGGAGGGACTGGGCGAGGAGCCGCTGCGCGCGGTCTTCATCCGCGCTCCCTGGATCGAGGAGCGGGGGCCGGGCGTCGAGGTCCTGGCTGAGGTCGAAGGCCACCCCGTCGCGGTCCGCGACGGCAACATCCTGGCGGTCGCCTTCCACGCCGAGCTCACCGACGACAGCAGGCTCCACGCCTGCTTCATGGCGATGTGCACCGCGGCGAGGCGCCCCCGGGTGATGCAAGGGCGCTCCGCCAGGAGCGACCCGTTCAGCGGCGGAGGAGGTGCCGCCTGATGGTGGAGCGAGAGCGGACGTCGCCCTATGGATAGGTTGTCGCGGGCATGAGAGACCCCCGTGTCACCGCCCTCGCGCAGATCCTCGTCCGCCACTCGACCAAGGTCGCGGACGGTGACGTCTGCACGATCGAAGGGGAGTCCGCCGCCGAGCCGCTGCTGCAGGCGATCTACGAGGAGGTCCTGAAGGCCGGGGGCAACCCGATCATCCAGATGGCGATGGAGGGGCAGTCGACGTCGTACTTCGAGCACGCCTCGGACAAGCAGCTCCAGTGGATCTCGCCGGTGGCCGAGTGGACGGTCGAGAACGCGGACGTCCGCATCGCCGTGATGGCCAGCCAGAACACCAGAGCGCTGTCCCAGGTGCCGCCCGAGCGCCAGGCGATGCGCCAGGCCGCGACGCAGAGGCTGATGAAGCGGGCGATGGAGCGCAGCGCAGAGGGCACCTACCGGTGGGCGCTGACGCTCTTCCCGACGCACGCCTACGCGTCCGAGGCCGGGATGGGGCTGGCCGCCTACGAGGACTTCTACTACGGGGCCTGCCTGGCCACCGACGACGATCCGGTCGGGGCGTGGGCCAGGACATCCGAGGAGACCAAGCGGCTGGCCGACTGGATCCAAGGTCGCTCCGAGGTCCACGTGACCGGTGACGGCACGGATCTGCGGCTGGGGATCGAGGCCCGAACCTTCATCGCCGCGGACGGCAGGCACAACATGCCCGACGGCGAGTTCTTCACGGGGCCGATCGAGGACTCGGCCGAGGGTGAGATCACCTTCCACCTGCCCGCGAGCTATGCCGGCCGCGAGGTCGCAGGTGTCAGGTTCCGCTTCGAGGGCGGCAAGGTCGTCGACGCCTCCGCCGAGAAGGGCGAGGAGTTCCTGATCGAGATGCTCGACACCGACGACGGCGCCCGCCGGCTGGGCGAACTCGGGATCGGCACGAACTACGGCATCACCGCGGGCACCGGCGAGATCCTGCTCGACGAGAAGATCGGCGGCACCGTGCACCTCGCCGTTGGCCGCTCATATCCGGAGACCGGCGGTGTCAACGAGTCCGCGATCCACTGGGACATGATCTGCGACCTGCGCAAGGGCGGCCAGATAGAGGTCGACGGAGAGCCGCTCCAGCGCGACGGCAAGTTCGTCGTATAGGTCGCCGCAACCCGATCGGGCCGACCGGGTTTAGGCAGCAGGAAAACAGTGGGCGCTCGGGGGGAGACGAGCCCTCACAAGGAGGGAAATCATGATTGGACGCAAGCTGGGTCAGGTCGCGGTCGCGGCCCTCGCGCTGGGTCTCGTCCTGGCGGCCCCGGCCGCACAGGCCAGGAAGAAGGTCATCACCAAGACCTACGAGGTGGGTGTCGGCGCGCCGTCCGGCGGGGTGCCGCTCAACATCCCGGACGGCGGCGGGGCGGCGGTGCAGCTCGTTCGCGACCCGATCGCGGTCAAGGGTCTCAATCCACGCGGGAAGATCAAGGACGTCAACGTCGGCGTCCGGATCAGCCATCCGTTCGCGAGCGATCTGGAGGTCTACCTCGCCAGTCCGCGAGGGGTGATCAACCTCGCGCACGACGTCGGCGGCAGCGGCAACAACTACGGCAACGGCTTCGCGGGCTGCTCGGGCGGTCTGACGACGTTCGACAGCCAGACGCCGACCTCGATCGCCACCGCGGGCTTGCAGGCCCCCTTCGTCGGGTTCTACGGGCCTCAGGAGAGCCTCAACCTGCTCAACGGGCTGGGGGACAAGAAGGCGACGAACGCGACCTGGTCGCTGCTGGTGATGGACGACAACAACCAGCACGGGACCGGGACCGTCGATTGCTTCCAGTTGACGGTCCGGGCTACCAACCCGAGGTAGCGGGCTCGGCAGCAGGGAGCGAGACGGGGCGCCGCAGGTGGCGCCCCGTCTGCTTTCTCGGCGCTCTTAGAATCGACGCCATGTCGGGTCACTCCAAGTGGTCGTCGATCAAGCACAAGAAGGGCGCCGCCGACGCCAAGCGCGGCAAGCTCTTCACCAAGCTCGCGCGCGGGATCACCGTCGCGGCCCGGGACGGCGGCGGCAACGTCGACTCCAACCCGGCGCTCGCCCTGGCGGTGCAGAAGGCGCGCGACGCCTCGATGCCCAAGGACAACATCCAGCGGGCGATCGATCGGGGGACCGGCGAGGGCAGCGATGCCGCGGCGATCGTCAGCGCCGTTTACGAAGGATATGGGCCGGGCGGGGCGGCGATCCTGGTCGAGGCCCTGACCGACAACCGCAATCGCACCGGCTCCGAGGTGCGGCATGCCTTCGAGAAGCACGGCGGCAGCCTGGGAGAGCCGGGCTCGGTGTCCTGGCAGTTCGAGAACCGCGGCGTGATCCTGCTCGACGGGGAGCGCTACGGAGAGGACGATCTGATGCCCGCCATCGACGCCGGAGCCGAGGACGTCTCGGAGGACGGCGACCTGATCAAGGTCACCACGGCCGCCGGGGACCTCGCTGCGGTTCGCTCCGCACTGGAGTCGGCGGGCGTCGAGGTCCAGTCGGCCGAGCTGTCGATGGAGCCGAAGAGCACCGTCGAGGTGGGCGAGGGGGACGCGCCGGCGCTGCTTCGCCTGATGGACTCGCTCGAGGAGCACGACGACGTCGATTCCGTGCACGCGAACTTCGACGTGCCAGAGGAGATCCTCGAAAAGGCCGCCGCCTCCGGTTAGGCGGCGCTCAGACCGAGATGCCTCCGGGCGGCGCCTTTCGCAGGCCCCGCTGAGGTTGCAATCCGGCCGCGCCTCGGCATAGGGTCCGCGCAGCCGGGCGCATCCGCACGAGCTGTTGCGGCCCGGGAAGACAATCAGAGAGGTGTTCCTCGAATGCACGTGAAGAGATCCCGCCTGGCGCTGGCGGGTGTGCTCGCGCTGGCGCTCGGCGTGACGGTGGGCCTGGTGTCGGGCAGCGTCGCTGACGCCAAGAAGAAGAAGCACAAGAAGAGCAATTCGGTGACGATCAGCAAGTCGACGTCAACGCCGATTCCGGCGGGGGACGGCGTCAACCAAATCGCCGGCGTCGCTTCGGTTCCGCTGACGGTCGGCAAGAAGGCGAAGGGGAAGGTGGTCGGCTTCGGCTCGACCTCGGTGACCTTCGGGGCCTCGGGAGATGCCGGACAGCTGGACGCCCTGGACCTCAAGCTGATCGCGCCGAACGGCCGGACGGTCTTCCTGGACAACCCCGAGGTATCGGTGGGGCCGGGTAACGACACGTCCTTCGGGCCGCTCACGGAGACCCCGGACTCCCCGGTGTTCTTCTGTCGCCCGGACCCGTCGCCCCCTCCGGCAGGATGCCCGGATGGCGACCCGGACAACTCGCTGGGTCCACCCTTCGCGGGCACTGCGGGCGAAGACGCACTGGCGTGGTTCAACGGCGGCCCGGCGAAGGGAACATGGACGTTGAGGGTGCTCAACTTCAGCACCCTCTCGACGTTCGTGCTGAGCCCGGTGACCTTGCACATCTCGCTGATCACCGCGCCCAAGTAGACGCAACCGAAGCAGTCAGCGAAAGGGCCGCCTCCGGGCGGCCCTTTCCTTCGAGGCTCCCGGTATCGCCACCCCGGTGCCATTGAAGGACATCCGGCGGGGGGCCGAGAATGAACAGGCGTGATCGTCATCGGTATCGATCCGGGTACTGCCAACACCGGATTCGGCGTGGTCCGCACCTCGGGGCAGCGGATGGTCGCCCTCGACGGGGGCGTGATCGAGACCCCGTCCGAACACCCCGCCGAGCAGCGCCTCGCCAGGCTCCACGACTCCCTCGGCGAGCTGATCCGCTGGCATGAGCCGATGGCGATGGCGCTGGAGGACCTCTTCTTCGGCAAGAACGTCGCCTCGGCGCTGAGTGTGGGGGAGGCGCGCGGCGTCGCCCTGCTGGTCGCTGCGAAGCACGCCCTGCCCTGCTTCGACTACACACCGCAGGCCGTCAAGAACGCGGTGTGCGGATCTGGCTCGGCGGACAAGGCCCAGGTGCAGCGGATGGTCGCGAGCCTGCTCGGTCTTCCCGAGCCGCCCGCGCCCGACCACGCCGCCGACGCGTTCGCCGTGGCGATCTGCCACGCCGGCGCCCGCTCCATCCCTCGGCTCGGCCCGCCGCATGCGGGTACCGTGCCGGCGCTCGCAAGCCGGCAGCGCCTGGCCGGGTAAAGGCATCCGGGTCGCGGCCCAGAATCAGTGGGAATGATCGCCTCCGTCAGCGGAGAGGTTCTCGTGCGCCGCCCGGACTACGTCGTCATCGATGCGAGCGGTGTCGGCTACCGCCTGTCGGTCTCGGCCGAGACCCTCAAGGGTGTGCCGGCGCGCGGCAGGCAAGCCTCCCTCCACGCCCACCTGGTCGCGCGGGAGGACTCTCTCAGCCTCTACGGGTTCGCCAGCGAGGAGGAGCGAGACCTCTTCCTGCACCTGGTCTCCGTCGGCGGGGTCGGGCCCAAGGTCGCGATCGCGGTCCTCTCGGGCGGCTCCGTGGGGGAGCTGCTTCGCGCGATCGCCGCCGGCGACGCGAAGCGCTTCCAGGCGGTGCCCGGCGTCGGCAAGCGCACCGCCGATCGGATCATCGTCGAGCTGCGCGAGAAGGTCGCGGGCGAGATCGAGGCCGACGCCGACGGGCCCGCCCTCGTCGCCGGCGAGGAGGATGCCCGGGCCATGGCGCGCGAGGGCCTCCTCAACCTCGGCTACACGCCGCCGGAGGCCGAGAAGCTTCTCTCCGACGCCTCGGGCGAGAGCGCCGAGGAGATCATCCAGTCGGCACTGCGGCGCGCTGCGGGGGCGAAGGCCGCATGAGCGTCGAGCCCGGGAGGGGGATCC
This sequence comes from uncultured Solirubrobacterales bacterium, assembly GCA_963833375.1. GTDB lineage: Bacteria > Actinomycetota > Thermoleophilia > Solirubrobacterales > 70-9 > DASUPK01. The sequence goes on along the minus strand of CAWHXR010000004.1, from coordinate 505,611 downwards.
GGACGCCGGGAATCGACGAGGAAGACGCGGAGGTGGTGATCCACGACGCGAGGTCGGTCGGCGCGGATGAGGACTTCGACCGATCGCTGCGCCCCCCGAAGCTCGAGGACTTCATCAACCAGGTGCAGGTCACCGAGCAGCTCGGGATCTTCATCGAGGCGGCGCGCCGGCGAGGGGAGGCGCTCGACCACGTCCTGCTCGCCGGCCCGCCCGGGCTCGGCAAGACGTCGCTGGCGTACATCATCGCCGCGGAGCTGGGTGTGCCGATGGTGCAGACGGCGGGTCCGGCGCTCGAGCGCAAGGCTGACATCGCCGCCTTCCTGACCGCCCTCGAGCCGGGCAGCGTCTTCTTCATCGACGAGATCCATCGTCTCGGCAGGGCGGTCGAGGAGACGCTCTACCCGGCGATGGAGGACCGTCGCCTGCCGGTGGTCCTGGGCCAGGGGGCGGGGGCCCGCACGGTGACACTCGACCTGCCGCCCTTCACCCTGATCGGGGCGACCACCAGGACCGGCCTGCTCACCACGCCGCTTCGCGATCGCTTCGGCGTCTCCCACCGACTCGAGCACTACGAGGCGGCCGACCTGCGACAGATCGTCCTGCGCTCGGCGGGGATCCTGGGCATCGACGTCACCCCCGACGGCGCGGAGGAGATCGCCGGCCGGGCCCGCGGGACGCCCAGGGTGGCGAACCGGCTGCTGCGGCGCGTCCGCGACTTCGCCGAGGTCAAGGGCAAAGGCAAGGGCCGCGTGGACCGCGAGCTCGCCTCGGACGCGCTCGAGCTGCTCGAGGTGGACCGCGCCGGCCTGGACAGGCACGACCGCCAGCTGCTGGAGACGATGGCGTCCAAGTTCGGCGGCGGCCCGGTCGGTCTCTCGACCATCTCGGTGGCGATCGGCGAGGAGGCCGACACGATCGAGGACGTCTTCGAGCCGTACCTCCTTCAGCAGGGCCTGGTCAAGCGCACACCGCGCGGCCGCGTCCTCACCGAGCGGGCATACGAGCACCTCGGGCTGCCGGTCCCCGAGGGCATGGCGAGCCTGTTCTAGCGGCCACCAGGCGGCACCATTTTGGAGCGGCGGCGAAGCCGCCGCGACTTAGGACGGGCGGCCGCTTGTGGCCGCGATCTCATGGCGAAGCCGGGGCAGTCAAGGTTTCCGGTTGGTTAGCCTTGGGGCAGGATGCCGTACTTCATCTGCCCGAACTGTGGGAACAGGGAGCTGAGCGGGGAGCGCACTGCGGGCTTCTCGACGCGGCCCAAGGGCTGCTCGAAGTGCGGCTTCGGCTTCCTCTTCGAACTGCTGGACGACTACATGCCGGCTCCCGGCGCGGCCTTCTTCACCTGCGACCAGCAGGGCAGGGTCCTCGATCTGGGCAAGGGCGCATTCGAGCTCACCGGACTGAAGGACGAGCAGGTGATCGGGCGCCCGGTCCGCGAGGTGCTCGGCCTCGAGTGGATCGACAAGGGCGACGGCGGCGACACCGCAGACGTCGACGGCGACGGCGAGACAGACCCGATCGAGACGACGCTCGAGTGGGGTGTTCGCTCGCTCGGCAAGCGCGTCGCCGTGAACGCGGAGGGGGACCTGCCGACAGAGGCGGTCGCCGACCTCTTTCCCGCCTACGACGAGGACGGCGGCCTGCTGCTCGTCCTGACGCCGGAGTAGGTCCGGTCGCCCGCTTGCTGTGTTGCAATGAGGGTCGGGTTCCGAGCCTGGGAGCGCTAGCGTGACCAACTCAACACCGTGAGCAACCGCCGCCGCAACCTCTTCATCCTGGCCTTCGTCGCCCTGCTGCTCGTGGGGTCCGGGATCGTGATCGCCACGAAGAAGACGACCCTCGGCCTCGACCTGAAGGGCGGCACCGAGCTGATCTTCCAGGCGCGGCCGACTCCCCAGAACCCGTCGATCGACGGCGCGGACATGGACCGCGCGATCGAGATCATCCGAAAGCGCACCGACGCCTTCGGCGTCTCCGAGCCGGAGATCTCCCGCATCGGCTCCGATTCCATCCGCGTCGGCCTCCCCAACGTCAGCAACGCAGCGCGAGCGAGCGAGCAGGTCGGCCAGACCGCACAGCTGCAGTTCTACGACTGGGAGCCGAACGTCATTCCGAACCCGATCACGACGAACAAGCCCCGGGCCGAGCGTGACTTCCCCCGTTACTACGACGCGGTCAAGTTCGCGTCGCAGCAGCAGCCGGAGTGCTTCGAGAACAAGTGCACCACGAGTGGCCCCCAGTACTACCTGTTCAACTCCGAGACCCATCAGTGGATCGCGGGCCCCACCGAGACCCAGAAGGACCTCTTCTCGGAGCTGCCGGGCCAGAAGCAGCCGGCGAACAGCGAGATCCTCACGGTTCCACAGGGCACCCTCGTGGTCCAGAAGGAGCCGGACCAGGGACAGCAACAAACCTCTGATCCGAATGCGGCTCAATGGTTCGTGATCCGAGACCGGCCGGCCCTGGCGGGCACCGACATCACCGACCCGAAGCCGAACTTCGACCAGTTCAACCAGCCCGACGTCACCTTCAACTTCACGGACAAGGGCCGCCAGGAGTTCTCCGACGTCACCAAGGCGATCGCCCAGCGAGGGCTCCAGAATGCGCCGCCCGGCGTGGCCGGCAACTCACAGCTCGCCGACCAGTACTCGGGCCACTTCGCGGTCGTCCTCGACCAGCAGATCAAGTCGCGCCCGATCGTCAACTTCGTCGACAACCCGAACGGGATCGACGGCCGCACCGGCGCCGAGATCAACGGCCTGACCCAGCAGGAGTCCCAGGACCTCGCCCAGATCCTGCAGATCGGCGCCCTGCCCGTCGACCTGACGCAGATCTCGAGCTCCACGGTCTCGGCCACCCTGGGCCAGCAGGCGCTCAACCAGGGACTCAAGGCCGGCATCGTCGGGCTGATCCTGGTCTGCCTCTTCCTGCTCTTCTACTACCGCTTCCTGGGCTTCGTCGCCGTCATCGGCCTGGCGATCTACGGCCTGCTCTTCTTCGCCCTGATCAAGCTGATCCCGATCACGCTCACCCTGCCCGGGATCGCGGGGTTGATCCTGACAATCGGGGTGGCGGCCGACGCCAACATCGTCATCTTCGAGCGGATCAAGGAAGAGGCGAGGGGCGGCAAATCGATGCTGAGCGCGATCTCCGCCGGCTATCGGCGGGGCATCGCGACGATCATCGACGCGAACGTGATCACGCTGATCACGGCGTTCATCCTCTTCGCGCTGGCGACCTCGAACGTGAAGGGCTTCGCCTTCACCCTGGGCGTCGGGACGATCGTCTCGCTGTTCACCGCGGTGGTCTTCACGCAGGCGTTCCTCGGGCTCTTCGGCCGGGCCCACTTCCTGCGCTCGCCGGCCGTCCTCGGCGCCCGGGAGCAGCGCGTCAAGTGGCACTTCGACTTCAGCCGCGCCAGCAAGTACTTCTTCACGCTGTCCGGCTGCATCCTGCTGATCGGGGCGATCTCCTTCGCGACCAAGCAGCTCAACCTCGGCATCGACTTCGAGGGCGGCAGCCGGATCACCGTAGGACTGCAGAAGGCGGCGACCGTGAACGACGTGCGCTCCACGGTGGAATCGGCCGGGATCAACGGCCCCCAGATCACCAAGGCGACCAACAAGGAGCTGGGGACGAACGTCTTCGAGATCGACTCCAAGGCGAGCCCGGAGGAGATCCAGAAGGTGCAGCCGGCCATCGAGTCCAAGTACGGGATCGTTCAGAACGGCTTCAACTCGACCACGGTCGGGCCCACCTTCGGCCAGCAGGTGGCGAGGAGCGCCGTCGAGGCGATCATCTTCTCGCTGCTGGTGATCTGCGCCTACGTCGCGTTCCGGTTCGAGCCGAAGTACGCCGTGCCGGTGATCATCGCGGTGTTCCACGACATCCTGATCACGGGAGGCGTCTATTCGCTGACGGGGAGGGAGGTGACCAGCGGTACCGTCGCCGCATTCCTGACCATCCTCGGTTACTCGCTCTACGACACCGTCATCGTCTTCGACCGGGTACGCGAGAACGTCCCGCGACTGCCGCGCGCGACCTTCTCCCAGATCGTCAACCGCTCGATGAGCGAGGTGCTCACCCGGTCGCTGATCACGGGCATGTCGAGCGTCTTCCTGGTCACCGTCCTGTTCATCTTCGGCGGCGCCACCCTGAAGGACTTCGCCTTCGCGATGATGGTCGGGCTCGCCTCGGGTACGTATTCCTCGATCTTCATCGCCTCGCCCGTCCTCACCCACTGGAAGGAGCGTGAGCCGGCCTACCGTCGCCGCCGTGAGCGAATCGAGGAGCAGATGGGCGGCGTGGTGCCCGCCTTCCCGGAGGAGAACGTGGTGGCGCGCGTGGAAGGCGGTCCCGAGGAGCCGGTCCACGCCGAGACGCCCGTTACCGCCGCGCCCGCCCCGAGCCGCTCGCAGGTTCCGGGCGTGGTCCCGGAGCCGCCCGGTCCCGTGGCACCGCCCCCGGCCCCGGCCCAGCCCGAGCCGCCGGCGCCGGTCGGCGCGCCGGGTGATGGCGAGCCCGCGCGCGGCGGCGACGGCGGGGACGGCGGCACCGCCGGCGACGGCCAGGCGGGCAACGGCGGAGACGGCCAGGCTGAGGCGGCGCGTCCGGAGCTCAGTGAGGCGAGCGCCGCCGCGCTCCGGCGCATGCGCGAGCAGCAGTCCGGAGGCCGCCGCCAGAAGCGCCGCCGGAAGCACGGGAGGAACAGGTAGATGGCGGCTTTGGTCTGGTTCACGATGGGGGTCGCCCTCTGGCACTTCACCGTCTTCGTCCCGGATCGGTTCCAGGGCGGGATCGTGGGGGCTTTCCTCGGCAGCGCCGCCGGCGCGATGGTGAGCGGAGCGATCGCTCAGATCGCCCTCGGCAAGGGCATCGGGGACACGGACCTGGCAACCGCTTTCTTCGCGGTGCCGGGGTGCCTGCTCGGCCTGGCGGTGGTGTACGCGATCGGCGTGCGCGCGGGCGTCGAGGCCGAGCACATCTAGGAGGTCCCGGCATGCTGGATGCGATCGCTCGCATCCCGATGGGGGTGCGAGTTGCGATCCTGGCCGTAGCCGGGGGGCTCGCGGTGGCGGCGACCGTGGCCCACGACGATCGCTCGAGCGGCGAGGGTGGTGTTGCCGGGGCCACGCGCCACTCGAGCTATCTGGGCCCGCGAATCGGGGCCGCCAGCTGGATGCCGTCCCGGCCGAAGCGGCATTCGGTCGTCTGGGCGATCGGCGACGGTGCGGACGGCGGGAGCGCCTCCCGTGCGGTTGCCGCGATGGTCGCGGCCAGGCGAGCCGACCGGCTGCTCTACCTGGGTGACGTCTACGAGACCGGGACCTCGGCCGAGTTCCGGTTGAACTACCGCCCGGCCTACGGCCGCTTCGATTCGATCACGGCCCCGACCATCGGCAACCACGAGTGGCCGAACGTCGCCACCGGCTACGTCCCCTATTGGAGCTCGGTCCGCGGGGCGCCCCCGCCGCTCTGGTACGCGTTCGCCGTGTCGGGCTGGCAGCTGATCAGCCTCGACTCGAACGCGCCCACCTCTCCGGATCAGCTCGGCTGGCTCCGCAACGAGATCCGCAGCACGCCGCGCTACGGCAACTGCCGGATCGTCTTCATGCACCACCCCTTCTTCAGCGCGGGTTTGCACGGCGACCTCACGGCGTTGCAGTCGGTGTTCGGCGAGCTGCGCGGGCACGCGACGATCGCGCTGGCGGGGCACGACCACGACATGCAGCGGCTGCGGCCGAGTCAACGGGATCACGCAGTTCGTCGAGGGCGCCGGAGGCCGAGACCTCTACCCGGTGAACAGCGGCGACCCGCGCCTGTTGTTCTTCGACGACACCCACCACGGGGCGCTTCGACTCGGGCTGCGGCCCGGGGCGGCGACCGCGAGCTTCATCGCCCAGGACGGCACCATGCTGGACAGCAGCTCCGTGCGCTGCCGCCAGAGCGCTCCGGAGTAGCCGGGGCGGTTCCGTCGGGGGCCGAACCTAAGTTGGCGGAATGGCCCCGACCGGACCCGCCCGAGCCTTCCAGGCAGACCCATACGACTATGGGGAGGTGAGGCGGCTCGCGGCGGAGCTGGAGCTGGCGGAGCCGGTCGCGGTGACCCTGGTCCGCCGTGGCTACCGCACGGTCGATGCCGCAAGGAGGTTCCTCGAGGCGCGCGAGTCTCACGAGCCGACGGAGTTCCGGGGCATGGAGGAGGTCTGCGAGGGGATCCTCTCGGTCGCCCGGGGCCCCGGCAGGATCACGGTCCACGGCGACTATGACGTCGACGGCGTCACCTCCACGGCGATCCTCGTCTCCACGCTGCGCTCGCTGGGCGCCGAATGCGACTGGCTGATCCCCGACCGGCTCTCCGACGGCTACGGGCTGACCATGACGAGCGTCGAGCAGTTGCGTCGTCGCGGGACGGAGCTCGTCATCACCGTGGACTGCGGGATCGGGTCGGTCGAGGAGGTGGCGGCCGCGCGGGGCGCCGGGATCCAGGTCGTGGTCACCGACCACCATCTGCCCGGCGAGCGGCTCCCGGACTGCCCGGTGGTCCATCCGGTGGTCTCCGGCTATCCGTTCGAGGGCCTCTGCGCGGCCGGCGTCGCGCACAAGCTCGCCACCGCCCTCTGCGACGCGGCGGGGAGGGGTGCGGTGGAGACGGTGGGGGGCAGGCGCCACCCCGGTGACCGGGACCTCGACCTCGTGGCCCTCGCCACCGTCGCCGACATGGTTCCCCTGGTCGGGGAGAACCGCCGCCTGGTCCGAGAGGGCCTGCGCGTCCTCCGAGACAGCCCGCGGATCGGTTTGCGTGCTCTGATGGCGGCCTCCTCCGTCGATCCCCATGCCGTTGACGAGGCGGCGCTCGGCTTCCGCCTCGCGCCGCGGATCAACGCCGCCGGGCGCCTGTACCGCGCGGATGCCGGTGTGGAGCTCATGCTGACCGAGGACCCCGACCGCGCGGCCGCGATCGCGGAGGAGCTCAATCGAGCCAACGCCGAGCGCCGCTGGGCGGAGCAGAAGGTGGTGGAGGGGGCCGAGCGGGCCCGCTCCGCGCTGCCCGCGTCGCAGGCCGATGCCTTGGCGCTGGTCCTGGCGGGGGAGGGATGGCATCCCGGCGTGGTCGGGATCGCTGCCTCCAGGATGGTGGAGCGCCACTTCCGCCCCACGATCCTGCTCTCGCTGGACGCCGACCGAGCCAAGGGCTCCGCGCGGAGCATCCCGGGATTCGACCTGGTGGCCGCACTCGGTGCCACCTCCGAGCATCTCGTCCGGTTCGGGGGTCACCGCGCGGCGGCGGGCCTGGAGCTGGAGGCCGACCGCCTGGAGACCTTCCGCGACGCCTTCCTGGAGCACGCCGCCTCCGAGATCGAGCCGGCGGACCTGGTCCGGATGGAGCGGCTCGATGCGCTCGTCGGGATCGGCAGGGAGGGGATCGGGATGGATCTCGCCCGGCAGCTCGAGAGCCTCGGCCCCTTCGGCATGGGCAACCCTGGGCCGCGCCTGCTGGTGCCCTCCGGGCGGCTGCGCGAGGTGCGACCGCTCGGCGAGGAGGGCAAGCACTCCCGGTTCCAGCTCGAGAGCGGCGCCGGCCGCGCGGTCGGCGTGGCGTTCGGGATGAACGGCGAGATCTCCCGGCGCGAGGACCAGCCCCTCGATCTCTCGGTGGAGCTCGAGGTCGATCGCTGGAACGGCGCCGAGCAGCCGCGCGTGGTGGTGCGGGAGCTCTATCCGCTGGAGCGAGCCGACCAGCCCGACGCCGAGCGCGGCCCGTGCGGTGACGGCTGCCCGGGCCCGGATGCGGAATGGTGGGAGCGGCTGGAGCGGGAGCTCGCGAGCGTGGTCGATGGACGGCCGGGCGCCCTGCTCGACGTCCGGGCACCGGACGGGCCGCGCCGCGAGCAGATCGACCGCCGTGGTGGCGCGGCGGTGGCCTCGTTGGCCGAGCTGATCTCGAGCGGTGAATCCGTGTTGGCGATCTGCGCCGACGCCGCCCGGCGCGCCAGGCTCGCCTCCTCGGCGGCGAACCCGAGGCGGTTCGGCGCCGCAGTGCCGCGGATCGCCTGCTGCCGGTGTGGGACGGAGTCGCTGGACGCGGCGCTCCGCTCGTCGACCGACGAGGAGCCCGGTGCCGGCCTGGTCCTGCTCGACTGGACGGCCGTTGCGCTTCGGCCGGAGGCCCCACGCCGTTTCCGCCACGTGGTCGTGATCGATCCCCCGCCGAGCGAGGCCCTCGAGGGCCTCGCATGGGCGACCGAGAACCGCGGGTACATCCACCTCGCCTGGGGCCCGGCGGAGCTCGAGCTGACTGAGACGCTGCTCGGCAGGGAGTGGGAGCTGCGGTCCTCGATCGCGGAGATCTGGCGGGGCCTCGGCGAGACCGGAGGTGAGGCCGGCGGAACGCACCTGCGCTCTCTGCTCGAAGGGCCCTCCGAATTCCCGCGGACGCCCGAGACCGCCGCCAACTGCGTGCGGGTTCTCTCGGATCTGGGGCTCTGCGAGTGGCTGTCCGATCGCGCCCCCGCTGCCCTGCGGGTCTTATCCTCGGAGAGGACCGATCTGGGGCGTTCGCGGGCCTACGGGGCCTGCCTCGCCAGACACCAGGAGGCCATCCGATTCCTGCGAAGCAGAGCACAGGCGTAGCCGGTACAGACAAGGCCGAGGCCCGCGACGGCCAGGCCGTCCGCGACGAGGATCGCCGCGGACACACTCGCGTCGGTGAGCTCGCGGGCCGCCCCCGCACGCCCCGCGCCGACTCGATCACCCGCGAGCTGACCGCGGACCAGCGCGCGCTGCTCGGCGACCTGTTCGCGGTGATCGAAGAGCACAAGGCCGATGCGGCCGAGCCGATCGACCGCCAGGAGATCGAGCGCGCTTTCGCGTTCGCCTGCGAGAGCCACGCCGGCCAGGAACGCAAGTCCGGGGAGGACTTCATCACCCACCCACTCGGGGTCGCCCGGATCTGCGCCGGGCTGCGGCTGGACACGGCGACGCTCTGCGCCGCGCTGCTCCACGACACGGTCGAGGACACCAGCGCGAGCCTCGACCAGGTCCGCGACGACTTCGGCGACGAGATCGCGCAGCTCGTCGACGGTGTCACCAAGCTCACGGAGATCACCTTCAAGAGCCGGGACGAGCGGCAGGCCGAGAACTACCGGAAGATGATGGTGGCGATGGCCACCGACGTCAGGGTGATCCTGATCAAGCTGGCCGACCGCCTCCACAACATGCGCACGATCGGCGCCCTGCCGAAGCAGAAGCAGCAGGAGAAGGCCCGCGAGACCCTCGAGATCTTCGCGCCGCTGGCGCATCGCCTCGGGATCCACGCGATCAAGTGGGAGCTCGAGGACCTCGCCTTCGCCACACTGCATCCGCGCAAGTACGAGGAGATCAAGGAGCTTGTCGCCCAGCAGCGCGCCGAGCGCGAGCGCTACGTGGAGGAGGCGGGCAACTTCCTGGCCAAGGAGCTGGCGAAGGTCGGGATCGAGGCCGAGATCTCAGGCCGCGCCAAGCACTTCTATTCGATCTACACAAAGATGACCCGCAAGGGCAGGGAGTTCAACGAGATCTTCGACCTGACCGCGATGCGCGTACTGGTCGGCTCGGTGAAGGACTGCTACGGCGCGGTGGGGATCGTGCACTCGCTGTGGAAGCCCCTGCCGGGCCGCTTCAAGGACTTCGTCGCGATGCCCAAGGCGAACGCCTACCAGGCGCTCCACACGACCGTGATCGGTCCGGAGGGCCGGCCGCTCGAGATCCAGATCCGCACCCCCGAGATGCACGAGCTCGCCGAGTACGGGATCGCGGCCCATGTGATCTACAAGGAGGGGACCTCCTCCGGCGATCCAGGCAAGGAGAAGATGACCTGGCTGCGCCAGCTGATCGAGAACGAGGGCGATCAGGGGCCGAAGGCCTTCCTGGAGGCGCTCAAGGTCGACCTCTTCGAGGACGAGGTCTTCGTCTTCACGCCGAAGGGCGAGGTCAAGAACCTGGCGGCCGACTCGACCCCGCTCGACTTCGCCTACTCGATCCACACCGACGTCGGCCACCGCTGCGTCGGGGCGAAGGTGAACGGCAAGATCGTGCCCCTCCACTACCAGCTGCGCAGCGGCGACATCGTCGAGGTGCTGACCGCCAAGCAGGGCCGCGGGCCCTCCCGCGACTGGCTCAAGCTGGTGCGGACCAGCCGCGCCCGCAACAAGATCCGCGCCTGGTTCCAGCGCGAGGGCCGGGAGGACGCGGAGCACGAGGGCCGCGAGCAGCTCGCTCAGGCCTTCAAGAAGCGCGGCCTCCCGTATCCGAAGCTCGCCGGCTCCCCCCTGCTGGTCGACGTGATCCGCGAGATGGGGTTCCGCAAGGCGGACGACTTCTACATCGCCCTCGGGCAGTCCAAGATCTCCACCAAGGTCGTCACCAACAAGGTGATGCAGCACCTCAAGCGCGGCGAGGCCGTCGAGGAGGAGCCGGCCGAGGGTCTGATCAAGGGCACCGACGACGCCAGGCGGAGGACGCGCGAGGCGACCAGCTTCGGCATCCGCGTCAAGGGCATCGACGACGTCGCGGTCAGGCTCGCCAAGTGCTGCCGCCCCGTTCCCGGCGACGACATCGTCGGCTACGTCTCGCTCGGCCGCGGGATCACCGTCCACCGCAAGGACTGCCGCAACGTGGCCGCCCTGAAGAAGGCACCGGAGCGCTTCACCGACGTCAACTGGGACGGCGACAACGAGTCCTCCTACCGGGTCGAGCTCCAGGTCGATGCCTGGGATCGCACCCGCCTGCTCGAGGATCTCTCACGGACCTTCGCGGAGGCCGGCCTCAACATCCTCGAGGCCCGCTGCGCGACCAAGCACCCGATGGTCAAGAACCGCTTCGTCGTCGAGGTGGGGGACACCGAGCAGCTCAAGCAGTGCATCTCGCGCCTGCGGAACGTCGACTCGGTCTTCGACGCCTATCGGGTCACCCCGACCGCCTGAGGCCGGGCAATCCCGCGAGCTGGATCTCGCGTATAACCCCGGTGGAGTGCTGAGGGCCAGGGACAGAGTCGGGCGGCTGTGTCCAGTCGTTGGGCTGGTGATCGCCGGTGTGCTGTTCGCCGGCGGGCTCGCGCTCGCCGCCTCTCAGACCATCGTCGGGCAAGGCGACAACTCCTACTCGGCGCCGACCTACACGACCGACCAGGGCGAGGTCGTCCAGTTCCAGGTCACCGGCAGCACCCACAACGTCACGGCCCACCAGAACGGCCCCGATGGGCAGGCCCTCTTCCGGACGCCGACGATCTCCGGCGGGACGCACCGGCGTCGGCGGCACCCAGTACCTGAGTGCCGGCGATCTACACGTTCTTCTGCTCGGTGCACCCGACCACGATGCAGGCGACGCTCCACGTCACCTCCAACGGGACCCCGCAGGCGCGGCCGCAGGCCACCGTCACCGTCGGAGCAAGAAGCTCTCGAAGGTCAGCAAGAAGGGCCTGCTGGTCGCGATCAACGCGAGCACCAAGGTGGACGGCGTCTCCCTGGTCGCCAAGCTCGGCAAGGCCACCATCGGCAAGGCGAGCGGCCTGTCGCTCGCCTCCGGCCAGCAGGTCGAGGTCCTCAAGCTGAACAAGGCCGGGAAGAGCAAGCTGCGCGGCAGGTCGAAGGCGTCGGTGAGCGTCACCGCCACCATCCCGTTCGGCTCGCCCGCCTCGGGCAGGGCGAAGCTGGCTAGCCCCGCGCGACCGCCCTCCGCACCCGCTCGGCCACCTCGCGCATCTGACTCCTCTGAGTCGTACTTCGTCCGCGGCCAGAAGAACCCGCGCAGCCCGTCCTTCGGCTTCCGCGGCACGACGTGCACGTGGAGGTGAGGCACGCTCTGGCTGACGACGTTGTTGAGCGCCACGAAGGACCCGGGCTTCCTCATCGCCCGCGGGCACGGCCCTCGAGAGGAGCCGGGCGTTGGCGAACATCGGCCCCACCAGGTCGTCGGGGAGGTCGGCCAGGGTCTCGTGGTGATCGCGCGGCATCAGCAGGGCGTGGCCGTGGAAGAGGGGACGGTTGTCGAGGAAGGCGATCGTGCGCTCGTCCTCGAAGACCAGGTGGGCCTTCTCTTCACCGGCGACGATCTGGCAGAAGCGGCAGCTGGGGTCCCCGGTGGCCATCGCTCCGCGATACTGTCAGAGCGCGGGGACCAGGAGAGGAAGTTGAGCCGACCCAAGACACTTCGCAGCGGAGCGCCGCTCGTGCCGCTGGTCCTGCTGCTCCTGCTCGCCTGGGGAGCGGGGACCGCAGGCGCCGGCACCGCGATCAAGACCGGGAAGTACAGCGGCAAGACCTCCCAGGATGCGGTCAGCTCGTCCTACCGGCAGATCCAGTTCACCGTGAAGAAGGGGAAGGTCACCCTGACGACCGAGCCGACCGTCGCCCGGGGGGACTGCCTCTCGACGCCGGTCTTCACCCTCGACGGGACGTCCTCGAAGAAGCTGGGCAAGGATCGCACCTTCACGTTGACCCACACGTTCGTCGGCAGCAAGTTCGACAAGATCCACGGCAGATTCGTGAGCCCGAATGAGGTCGAGGGGTACGCGATCTACCACTTCCCCGCCCAGGACCTCTGCTCAGCGGGCAAGACGAAGGTCAGCTTCACGGCGAAGCACAAATAGGGACGGCCTCGCCCTGCCCGGCCTTCACCGGCGCCGCGGCCGAATCTAGGAGACGACCGTCAGCGCGCCGGGTTCCACCGAGAAGCTCAGCTCGGTGTGCTCCCCGACGTAGTCGCCGTCGACCTGAACCGGGAACGGCCGGGGCTGGCCGTCCTCGTCCATCGAGATCGAGCGGACCATCGCCTCACTGACGTCGTCGAACTCCTCGATCTGCCGATGCTTGGAGACGTGCAGGCGACGGCTCAGAACGCGCGCGGCGATCGGGAGCATGTCTCGCTGCTTGGCGCGATGGAGCAGGGCCATCGAGAGCGTGCCGTCGTCGAGGCCGACGTCCTCGCAGATCCGGATCGGGACGTTGGAGAAGTAGGTGAACGGGTCGGAGTTCTGCGCGATGGCGGTGACGCCCTCGTGCCTCTCGCCCGCGATCTCGAGCTCGAGCCGGACCGGGTTGCGCAGGTAGTGCCGGTAGAACCCGCTGATCGCCGCCCAGGTGTAGTACCACTGGCGCGCCCGGGCCTTGAGCCGCGGATGCGCGTCGACGCGCTTGACGACGGTGGCGTCGAGGCCGACGCCGCAGGCGAAGACGAAGCGGCGCCCGTTGCAGCGGCCCAGGTCGATCTTTTGCGGGCGGAAGTCGTCGGCGATCCCGATCAGGTGTTCCGTCGCATCGACGACGTCGTTCGGGATACCGAGGGTCCGGCAGACGACGTTGGTCGAGCCGCCGGGAAGGACGGAGACCGGGACGTCGGTGCCTGCCAGCCCGTTGGCGACCTCGTTCAGGGTCCCGTCCCCACCGAAGGCGACGACGATGTCGTAGCCGCCGTTGCGGGCCTCGCGCCCGATCTCGATCGCGTGCTCGGCGGCCTCGGTGTCCACAGCCTCGACGTCGTAGCGAGCCTGCAGCGCGTAGACGACCAGGTTCTTGAGCCGGTTCGAGACCGTGGTCGCGTATGGGTTGACGATGATCAGCATCCGTTTCTTGTCCGCGTCCGGCTCGAGCGGAACAGCGGGCGCCGCGGGGGCGGGTTCTCTCTGGGCGGGGGCGATCGTCGGCGACACCTCTTCCTCTAACCCTGGCTCGCGACAGGGTTACCGCCAGGGATCAGGTCGCCGAGCTGATCGGCGGGCAGATCCGAGGTCGCCTCGTAGCGCAGGACCTCGCCGTCCTCCACCTCGCGGACGTGGCCGGCGTTGACCAACAGGTCGACGTGCCCGATCACCTCCGAGAGCGTCAGAAACGCCTGGGTGACCGCGACATCGCCCCAGAGCGCCTGGGCCAGCTCGTGTCCGGTCCGCGACCGCTCGGCGATCAGTCCGTAGAGCTTCTCCGCCCGGCGCTGGTGCATCGCGAAGCGCCTGTCGATCAGAACCCGGTGGTCGGTGATCGGCTCGCCGTGGCCGGAGAGGACGACCTCCGCGGGAAGCTCCCGCGTCTTCTTCAAAGACTCCAGATAGGTGACCAGGGCCTGGGTGCGCCCGGCCGAGCCGTCCAGCGGCCGGGAGATCAGCGGGTTTGAGGAGATGTGCTTGATCAGGTGGTCCGCGGCGAGCAGGATCCGCCGCTCCTCGTCCCAGAAGACGGTGTCCGAAGGACTGTGGCCGGGCCGGTGCTGGACCTCGAGCTTGCGGTCCCGCAGCTCCAGCAGCTCCCCGTCGTGGAGCGGCCTGGTGACCTTCGTCTTCGACCCCCAGGCGCGGAAGCTGCCGGTCACCTGCCGCAGCGCGGTGACCACCTCCTCGGAGATGCCGTGGCGCCGCATCAGCGCGGCGGCCTCCGCGTCGTCGCGCTCGGCGTCGTCCCCGAAGTTCTCGACGAAGGGAGCGACGAGATCCAGGGCGGCCACCTCGGCGCCGGAGCGCTTGGCGGCGATGTCGACCAACCCGAGGTGATCGATGTGCTGGTGGGTGATGATCACCAGCTCGAGGTCCTCTATCCGGTGGCCGAGCGCCTCCAGCTGCCGCTCCAGCTCGTCGAGCGCCTTGCCGGAGTTCGGGCCCGCGTCGACCAGGGTGAGCGGATCGTCCTCGAGCAGGTAGCAGTTGACCCGGCCCACCTGGAAGGGTGTCGGGATCCGCATCACCCGGATGCCGGCGTCGGCGATCTTCTGCCAGACCTCCGGCGGAGCGTCAACCGGCCTCGCCATCAAGCGGGTCGCGCTGACGCGGGCCCTCGCATCAGCTCCTCGGGTCCCCCTACGGAGCACCCTCGCATCATCACGAGCGGATCAAATCCAGGACCTCGTCGCGCTTCGCCTCCATGTCCTCGCGCGAGACGAGCGACTCGAGGTTGAGGCGCAGGAGCGGCTCGGTGTTGGAGGGGCGCACGTTGAAGTGCCAGTCGGCGTAGTCCACCGAGACACCGTCGAGCCAGCCGATCTCCCCGTCGGAGTAGCGCCGGGCGATCTCGCGCATCTTCTCGTCCTGGTCGGCGACCTCGGAGTTGATCTCCCCGGAGATGAAGTAGCGGGAGCGGAACTCGGCCATCAGGTCGGACAGCGAACGGCCCTCGCGGGAGACGAGCTCGAGGATGAGCAGGGCCGGGATCGTGCCGGAGTCGGCGCAGTAGAAGTCGCGGAAGTAGTAGTGGCCGGAGACCTCGCCGCCGAAGACCGCCTCGGTCTCGCGCATGCGGATCTTGAAGAACGCGTGCCCGACGCGGCTCAGGTCGGACTTGCCGCCGGCGGCAGCGACGGTGTCGGGGACGGCCCGGCTCGAGCGGGGGTCGTAGAGGATCGTGGCACCGGGCCGCTTGGCGAGCGCGGCGCGGGCCAGCAGAGCGCAGACGAAGTCGCCGTCGCAGAAGCTGCCCTTGCCGTCGATGAAGAAGCAGCGGTCGGCGTCGCCGTCCCAGGCGATCGCCAGGTCGACCGCCTCCGACTTGACGTGCTCGATGATGAATCGCCGGTTCTCCTCGAGCAGCGGGTTCGGCTCGCGGTCGGGGAAGTTGCCGTCGGGCTGCCAGTAGGTGGTGGTGACCTCGAGGTTGAGCCGCTCGAGCAGCGGCCCGACCATCGGGCCGGCCATCCCGTTGCCGCCGTCGGCGAGGATCTGGAGCGGGCCGATCGCGTCCGGATCGACGATGCCGAGCATGTGCTCGTGGAAGGCGGGGTAGATGTCGATCTCCTCGACGGACCCGCCGCCGGGCGGCTCCGGCAGGCCGGCCTCGATCTCCGCGCGGACGTCCTGGATCCCGGCGTCGCCCGACAGCGCCAGGGCGCCCTCCCTCATGAGCTTCACCCCGGTGTAGGGCTTGGGATTGTGCGACGCCGTGACCATCGCGCCGCCGTCGAGCTCGCGAGATCCGACGAGGAAGTAGCTCATCTCGGTGGCGACCCGCCCGGCGTCGAGGACGGTGACGCCCTCCTCGACCAGCCCCTGCCGGACCGCGGCGGCCATCTCGGGCGCCGTCAGGCGCATGTCGCGGCCGAGTCCGATCCGGAGCTCCGACGTCTCCTTCCCGCGAAGCCTGGCGAGCACCCGCGCGAAGCCGCGCCCGATCAGGTGGGCGGTGCCGGCATCCATCTCCTCCCCGTAGACGCCGCGGATGTCGTAGGCCTTGAAGATCCCCGCCGGGGGAGCGCTGATCGCCATCGCTCAGTCGAAGCCCTTGCGGACGGTCTCGTAGCTGTCCTCGAGGGTCTGGTTCATGACGCGGGTGTCGCCCAGGACCGGCATGAAGTTGGTGTCGCCGCCCCAGCGCGGGACGACGTGCATGTGGATGTGGTGCTCGACCCCGGCGCCGGCCACCCGGCCCTGGTTGAAGCCGACGTTATAGCCATGGGGGGCGTAGCCGGCCTCCAAGGCGGTCATGCCCCGCTGTGCCAGCTCCATCATCTCCGCGATCGTCTCGGCGTCCAGCTCCTGCAGCGCCGCCACGTGCTCGTAGGGGGCCACCATCAGGTGCCCGTTCGTGTACGGGAACTTGTTGAGGATCACGAAGCAGCGCTCGCCGCGATGGACGATCAGGTTCGCCTCGTCGTCATCCTCGCCCGGCTTGGCGCAGAAGATGCACTCGCTCTCGTTGTCCTTGGATGCGTCCTTCACGTATTCGAGGCGCCACGGCGCCCAGATTCGCTGGGTTGCCACAGTCGGCATCGTATTGACGGTCAGTAGTAGTCTCCCCGCCCCCCGGGGAGGGCGAGGGTGGAGATCATGAAGAGCCCATCCAGCATCGGAATCAGGCAGGCGCTCCTGGTGGCCACATGCGGCGCCGCCATGCTGTTGACGCTCGTCTCCCAGGCGCATGCGTACGTCTACTGGGCGAACTGGGACGGCGGCGTCGGGACGACGATCGGCCGCGCGACCGTGGACGGCGGCCAGGTCAACCAGAGCTTCATCAGCGGCGCGCATGGCCCCTGTGGCGTTGCCGTCGATGGCAAGCACATCTACTGGGGGAATCAGGCGACCGACACCATCGGTCGCGCCACGCTCGACGGGACCGGAGTGGACCAGAACTTCATCACCGGGATCACCGGTTTCAGCCGCCCCTGCTCGGTCGCCGTCGACTCGGGACACATCTACTGGGACGAGAGCGTCAGCGCGGTCGGGCGAGCCAACCTGGACGGCACAGGAATCAAGCGCGACTTCATCACCGGCGCGAATTCACTCTGCGGCGTGGCGGTGGACTCCAAGCACGTCTACTGGGGCAACGACAACAGCTCCGTCAACTCGATCGGCCGCGCCAACCTGGACGGGAGCGGGGTCAACCAGGCCTTCATCCCGAATGCCGTGCAGGGCAGCGGCCTCCATGAGCCCTGCAACCCGGTCGCAAACTCGACCTACGTCTTCTACACGGCCGGCGAGAACACCCGCATCCTCCGTGCGAACCTGGACGGGACCGGCGTCAAGCAGGACTTCGTCACCGGGGCGAGCGATGCCGCCCTGGCGCTCGACTCGCGGTACCTCTTCTGGTCGGATCAGGTCGGCGAGGTCGGCAGAGCGAACCTGGACGGCACGGGCCCCAATCACGCTCTGGTTCCCGGGACGGTCAGTATCAGCGGAGTCGCCGTCGATTCGAACGACTTCAGCTTCGGGAAGCTGAAGCGGAAGAAGAACGGGACGGCCGCGCTGTTCGTCAATGTGCCGGGACCGGGTCAGTTGGGCCTGCAGGGGAAGGGCCTCAACTCCCTCGCGCTGACGAGCGCCGCCCGGGAGAGCCTCGGGACGGTGGGCGGGACCGTGAAGCTCAAGGTGAAGCCGGGCAAGGGCAAGAAGGGTCGCTCGCTGCGCCGCACGCTCCAGCGCAAGGGCAGGGCGAAGGTGAAGCTGACGGTCACGTACGTCCCCACCGGGGGCGACCCGAACGCGTTGACGAAGAAGCTGAAGCTGATCTCCGGCTAGAGCCAGCCGCGCCTGCGAAAGAAGGCGACCATGCCGACGAGCAGGACCACCATGACGCCGGCGATCAGATAGAAGGCGGTCAGGTTCTGCTCGCCCGGAACGCGGACGTTCATTCCCCAGATGCTCGCCAGCAGGGTGAGCGGCAGAACGATGACGCTGATCGAGGTGAGCACGCGAAGGATGTCGTTGACCCTGTGCGAGATCACGGACTCGTTCGACTCCTCGAGCGCCTCGGCGACCTCCTTGTAGTTCTCGAGCATGTCCCAGATCCGCTCGTGGGCGTCGACGATGTCGTCGAAGTAGATCTCGAGGTCCATCTCGGGGGCCAGGTAGCGCTGCTTCACCTTCTCCAGGTCCCTGAGCACCGGGCGCTGTGGCCGGATCACCTTGCGGAAGTTGATGATCTCCTGCTTGACGTTGGAGATGTCACGCACGATCTCCTCGGAGCGGCCCTCGAAGATCTCGGACTCAAGCGCGTCCAGCTTGTTCCCGATCTTGCGGAGCATCGGGAAGCAGTAGTCGAACCCGTCGTCGACCAGGCGGTAGAGCAGGTACCCAGAGCCGCGGGAGAAGAGCTGCTCGCGGATCTCCTCCTTCTGGCGGCAACGCTCGAACAGGTACTCGACGGGCTGCAGCGGCTGGTTCGGGATCGTGATCAGGAAGCCGGGGCCCACGAAGAGGTCGAGCTCGCCTGCTCCCAGGCGCCGGGCTGCTCGGTCGAAGATCGGGAAATGGAGGACGATGAAGAGGTAGTCGTCGTAGACGTCGATCTTCGGGCGCTGGTTGCGCGAGAGGACGTCCTCGAAATCGAGGGCGTGGAACTCGAAGTTCTCCTCCAGCCAGGCCTGCTCGAGGGCGCCGGGCTGGTCGATCTTCACCCAGCGCAGCCCCTCGGCCGCGATCTCCTCGACCTTGGGCGCCTGTGGCTCAGGCGGAAGCGGCGCGACGAGCTCGCCGGCGCGGGTTCTGCGCAGTCTGGGGCGAGGGAGGTTCGGCATCTTCCGGACCCGTTGGGCTCATCGCTTCCAATTCCATGGCGCAGCCCACTTTACGCCACGGTCACCATCTGGGCGCAGGCGCGCGCCCGAATTTGCGCCGCCTGGGCGTTGCTATATTCCTTCGGCACATACTCACCACATCAAGAGGGGTGGAGGGACTGGCCCGATGAAGCCCCGGCAACCCCCTCGGACTTGCGTTCGAGGAAGGTGCCAACTCCAGCAGGTGTCGTCGTCAAGGCCTGGAAGATGTGGGAAGAGAGCTCCTCCAAGGAACCTCCGCCCACATCAAGCCCGGCGGAGGTTTTTCGTAGAGGAGCCAGATGGCAGTTCAATCGCTCAGATGCAAGGAATGCGCGGAGGAGTACCCGCTCGAGGCCCGCTTCGTCTGCGAGCAGTGCTTCGGGCCGCTCGAGGTGGCGTATGACCTCTCCGACCTGGACGCCGAGGAGGCGCGCCGGAAGATCCAGGCCGGCTCGCGCGGCATCTGGCGCTACTCGGACTTCCTGCCGTTCGACGGCCCTCCCGGCGACCCGCTCGAGCCGGGGTTGACGCCGCTGATCCGTGCGGATCGGCTCGGCGAGCGGCTCGGTCTGGGGGAGCTCTGGATCAAGAACGACGCCGCCAATCCCACCCATTCCTTCAAGGACCGCGTGGTCGCGGTCGCGGTCGCCAAGGCGAAGGAGCTCGGCTTCGAGACCGTGGCCTGCGCCTCGACGGGGAACCTCGCCAACGCGGTCGCGGCGCACGCGGCGGCGGCTGGGCTCGACTCCTACGTCTTCGTGCCGGCCGACCTGGAGGAGCAGAAGCTGCTCGCGACCGGGATCTACGGCACCAACCTGGTCGGCATCCGCGGGACCTACGACGACGTCAACCGGCTCTGTACCGAGCTCAGCCAGACACACCCGTGGGCTTTCGTCAACGTCAACCTTCGCCCGTACTACTCCGAGGGCTCCAAGACCCTCGCGTTCGAGACCATCGAGCAACTCGGCTGGAACCTCCCGGATCGCGTCGTGGCGCCGATCGCATCGGGGTCGCTGTTCACGAAGCTCGCCAGAGGCATGCGGGACTGGCTGGACCTCGGTCTCGTCGCGGGCGACCTGCCGGTCTTCTGCGGCGCGCAGGCGCTGGGATGCTCGCCCGTCGCGACCGCCTTCGCGGAGGGCTGGGACGTCTGCAAGCCGCAGCGCCCGGACACGATCGCGAAGAGCCTCGCCATCGGCGATCCCGCCGACGGCCCCTACGCACTCGAGCTGGCGCGGGACACCGAGGGCGTGATCGAGTCGGTGACGGACGACGAGATCCGCGCCGGGATCCGCCTGCTCGCGGAGACCACCGGCGTGTTCACCGAGACGGCGGGTGGGGTGACGATCGGCGTGCTCGCCAAGCTCGCGGAGGCCGGCCAGATCGGTGGCGACGAGCGGGTCGTCACCTACATCACGGGGGAGGGGCTGAAGACGCTCGACGCGGCCAGGGAGTCCTTCCGGATGCACGAGATCGAGCCCACGCTCGAGGCCTTCGAGGCCGAGTTCGAGGGCGCCGCGGTCTCCGCCTGAGCGAGTGCCGCCGAGGGGAAGCGATGACTAAGATCTCCGCCCGATGAGCATCACGGTAAAGATCCCCGCGCAGCTCCGCGCCGCCACGGGCGGCGAGGGCGAGCTCGAGGTAGAGGGAGCGACGGTCGGGGAGGCGTTGGACGCCGTCTTCGACCAGCACGACGGCCTCCGCGAGCGGATCACCCAGGACGGGGACCTGCGGCGGTTCGTCAACGTCTACGTCTCGGGCGAGGACATCCGCTTCCAGGACGGGCTCGACACCGCCGTCTCCGACGGCGACGAGGTGACAATCCTGCCCGCCGTCGCCGGCGGCTGATGGACGGGCACGCGGGCGGCGGCAGGGCTTCAGGGTCCGCGCCCGCTGGATCTCGGTGTTTCCCACGGTTGTCTCGCCCCCGGGACGGCGCGACGCTCCCAGTAGACAGGTGAGTCGAGGAAGCCTGGTGGAGAGCGTCGCAGAGAGATCGCGGATTGAACGCGCGCACGCACCGCGACCGAGGGCTGCGGACGCACGCGGGCCCCGGGAGCGGGTGGCGTACCTCGACAACCTCAAGCTGCTGCTGGTCGCCGTGATCATCGCCGGCCACGGTGCCCTGGCCTACGGGGACCTCGAGAACGCCTGGCCCTACCAGGACGTCCAGGAGGTCCAGCTCGCGGGGGTCAGCAACATCACGCTGGCGATGGTGGTGATCCCGGCCGCCATGTTCGCCATGGGCCTGTTCTTCCTGATCTCCGGGCTGGTCACCCCCGGCTCGGTGTCGCGCAAGGGCCCGCGGAAATTCGCCCGCGACCGCCTGATCCGGCTGGGCGTGCCGCTGGTGGTCTGGACGCTGGTCTTCTGGCCCGGGGCGATCTGGGCGGCGCATCTGGCGGCCGGGGACACGCACTCGTTCTGGTGGCGCCTCTCGCATGAGGACCCCGTTCTCGACACGGGTCCGATGTGGTTCGTCGAGGTCCTGCTCATCTACTCGCTCGCCTACGCGGCCTGGTGGCACTGGCGCGCGGGCGCTCGGCGCGAGCCCCCCTTCGGTGACGATCCCGGCGCTCCCCCGAATGACAGCGCGCCGCTGTCCGGGTGGACGCTGGTCAAGCTCGCCGCGGCAATCTCGGTGGTCACGGTTCTGGTGCGTCCCGTTCTTCCCGCCGTAAGCGGTCAGATCGGCCAATCCCACGTCTGGCAGTGGCCGCAGTTCATCGCGATGTTCGGCCTGGGGATCGTCGCCGCCCAGCGCGGCTGGCTCGACCCGGTGCCGGATCGGATCCGCCGCGGGTGCGGATTGGCTGCACTGGGCGGAGTCTCGACATTCCTGGTCGTCGCGGGGGTCATGGCGGCGGTCGGCGTGGACGGGGGCGTCATCTTCGATCCCGGACTCCACTGGCCCGCATTGGCCCTGGCCGCGATCGAGGGCCCACTCGCCGTCGGCGCGTCGGTGTGGCTGCTGGGCCTCGCGCAACGACACCTCAGCCGTCGCCCCGGGCGACTCGGTCGCGCCATGGCGCGCAGCGCCTACGGCGCGTTCCTCCTGCAGGGCGTCGTCCTGATCGGGCTGATGATCGCGCTGCGACCGGTCCCCGTTCCCGCCGAGGTCAAGGCCGTCGCCGTGGCTTGCCTCGGGGTGGCCGGATCGTTCGGGCTCGCCTGGCTCCTCGTCAGCCGCACTCGGCTCGGCCGCATCCTCTGAGACCCGACATCGCCTTCCGCGTGCACCTCAACGAGGTGCTGGGTCAGCGCGCCCGACAGGATTCGAACCTGTGACTTCCTGCTCCGGAGGCAGGCGCTCTATCCACTGAGCTACGGGCGCTAGGCGGCGAAGTGTAAGCCGGTCGCACCGGCTATCAGGGAGGTGGCCATGGCTCGCGCAATCGCGCGGGCATCACCGCCCCGCCGCCGCCCCTAGGCTTGGCCCGCTATGGACCTCTCGGTCGTCTTCCTCGGCACCGGTGGCTCCGTGCCCTCTGCGCGGAGGGCGACGGCGTGCGTGCTGATCCGCGCGGGCGGCGCGCGCATCCTGGTCGATTGCGGTGAGGGCGCCCAGCGCCAGATGATCAACTCGACCGGGCTCGTCCAGGTGGACGACATCTACATCACGCACTTCCACGCCGACCACTACCTGGGCCTCCCGGGACTGCTCAAGACCTATGACCTGTTGGAGCGGCAGGCCCCTCTGCGGATCGTCGGCCCCGCCGGGCTGCACGGCCTGTTCGAGGCCTTGCGGCGGATCTTCGGGCGCCTTCGCTACGAGGTCGAGCTGGTCGAGCTCGAGCCGGGGGAGGGGATCGAGCACGACGGCTTCGCAATGGAGGCCTTTGGGGTCGAGCACCGGATGAAGGCCCTCGGCTACGCGTATGTGGAGCCCCAGCGTCCTGGGCGCTTCGACGTCGAGGCGGCGCGCGGACTCGGCATCATCGACGAGCGCGACTTCGGACGCCTGCAGCGCGGCGAGACAATCGCCGTGGAGGGATCGGAGGTGCGACCCGATCAAGTGATGGGTGACGCGCGCCCCGGCCGAAAGGTCGTGATCACCGGCGACACGGCGCCGTGCGAGATGACTCGGATCGCGGCCCACGCCGCCCAGCTGCTCGTCCACGACGGGACCTTCGCGATCGAGGAGTCGGCTCGCGCCGCGGAGACGGGCCACTCGACCGCTCGCGACGCCGCCCAGCTCGCCGCGGACGCCGAGGTGGGCCTGCTGGCGATCGTCCACGTCTCCTCGCGCTACAAGGTCTCGGCAGTGCTCGGCGAGGCCGGCGGCATCTTCCCCAACACCGTCGCCCCGCGCGACTTCGATCTGGTCGAGATCCCCTTCCCGGAGCGCGGCGACCCGGAGCTGATCCAGGAGGGTGCGAGGCAGCGGCCCGAGCCGCTCGCCGAGCCCGCGCCCGCCGGCGACTAGGCCGAGCCGGCGACGCCCGCGATCGCCTCGGCGACCTCGGGAGCGTGGTCCTCCTGCAGGAAGTGTTTGGCCGGCAGCACCGCCGCCTCGGCGCCGAGAGCCTCTTCGATCGCCTTGCGCTGATGCTCGCCGAGGGCCTGGTCGCGCTCGCCCCAGAGGATCCGCGCCGGCCATCCGGCCTCGCGCAGGCCGCCCAGGTAGAGGCGCTCCTTCTCGGCGGTCCGCTCGAAGCCGCGGACGATCCGCTGGTAGGCGCGACCGCCGTCATCGCCGCGCAGCAGAGCGAAGTGGGCGTCGACCTCGTGGGCGGGGGTGGCGGAACGATCCGCGATGCCCTGGGCGTAGAAGAGCCAGCGCGCCGCGGGTAGACGACCCGTGGCGACCCAGATCCGACCGAGCACCGGCGGAGCGGCGAGCGCGATCGGCCAGACTCGGTGGAAGCGGTGCACCGCCAGCAGCGTGTCCAGAACGGTGAGCGTCTTCACTCGATCGCGGTTGCGGACCGCCCACTCGAGCCCGATCGGGCCACCGATGTCGTGGAGCACGAGGTGGCAGCGGTCGATGCCGAGGGCGTCGATCGCTTCTCCCGTCCAGCGACCGAGGCCGGTCCAGGTGTAGTCGAATTCCCGCGGACGCGCGGCGAGCCCCATCCCGGGGAGGTCGAAGGCGACCCCGCGCAGTCCCCGATCGGGGAGCAGTGGGAGCACCTTGCGGTAGAGGAAGGAGCTCACGGGGACGCCGTGCATCAGCACCACCGGATCGCCCTCGCCCTGCTCGCGCACGAAGCTCCGGACGCCGGCTGCCTCGAACTCCCGGCCGGCGGCCCGGTGCCGCTCTATCGCCTCCGCAACCGCCCGCCGCACGCAAGAGATGATCCCGCTTTGCGGCCTCACGCTCCATCGCGGTCTGGGGCCGCTGCTACGCTGGCTCGGCAAGCCCCTTTAACCCGGTCCAGCGAGGCCAGGAAGGAGCGCCGCAGTGAGCGACGAGAAGCTCGTGCTCGATCACGACGATCTGAGGCGGACGCTGGTCCGTATCGCCCACGAGATCGTCGAGAAGAATGAGGACTCGGACCGGCTGGCGCTGGTCGGCATCCATACGCGCGGCGCGGTGATCTGCCGGCGCCTGCACGCCCTGGTCGGCGAGCTCTGTGGCACACGGGTGCCGCTCGGCGACCTCGACATCTCCTTCTACCGCGACGACATCGAGCGCCGTGAGCCCCGTGACGCGCCGGTCGTCCACGACACCCACCTCGACTTCGACCTGGCGGGCCGCACGATCGTGCTGGTCGACGACGTGCTCTACACCGGCCGGACGGTGCGAGCCGCGATCGACGCCCTCTTCGACTATGGGCGCCCCGCCCGGGTCCAGCTGGCCGTGATCGCGGACCGTGGCCATCGCGAGCTCCCCATACGCCCGGACTACGTCGGCAAGAACCTGCCAACGGCGCCCGGGGAGAGGGTGAACGTGCGACTCGAGGAGACGGACGGTGTCGACGAGATCGCGATCACCACCGCGGGGACGGCGGCGACGGCAAGGGGGGACGCATGAAGCACCTGCTCGGAGTGGACGAGCTCTCGCGCGAGGAGATGGAGCGCATCCTGGCGCGCGCCGAGAGCTTCGCCGAGGTTGGCCGCCGCGACATCAAGAAGGTCCCGACCCTGCGCGGCCGGACCATCGTCAACCTCTTCTACGAGTCGAGCACCAGGACGCTCTCCTCCTTCGAGCTCGCGGCGAAGCGGCTCTCGGCCGACGTGGTCAGCGTCAAGTCCGCCGGCTCCTCGGTCGACAAGGGCGAGTCGCTGAAGGACACCGTTGCGACGCTCTCGGCTTACGACCCGGCCGCGATCGTGATCCGCTCGCCGCACGCCGGGGCCGCCGGCCTGGTGGCCCGCTGGACCGAGGCCTCGGTGATCAACGCCGGCGACGGCAAGCACGAGCACCCGACGCAGGCGCTGCTCGACGTCTTCACGCTGCGGCAGCGGCTGGACTCCCTGGAGGGCACGAAGATCTGGATCGTCGGGGATGTCCTGCACAGCCGGGTGGCGCGGTCCTGCCTGCTGGCGTTCCAGAAGATGGGCGCGAAGGTGACGATCTGCGGGCCGCCGACGCTGATCCCGCGCGGCATCGAGGCCCTCGGCTGCAAGGTCTCCTATGACCTCGAGGGCCTGGGCGAAGCCGACGTGGTCTACGCGCTGCGGATGCAGCGGGAGCGGATGAAGGAGAGCTTCGTGCCTTCACTGCGCGAATACGCGAGCCGCTACCAGATCGATTCGCGGCGGCTCGGCCCCCGCCAGCTGCTCATGCACCCGGGGCCGGTCCATCGCGGAGTCGAGCTCTCGCCCGAGGTGATCGACTCGCCGCAGTCGCTGATCACCGCCCAGGTGGAGAGCGGCCTGGTGGTGCGAATGGCGATCCTCTACGAGCTGCTGGCTGGAACCGACCGCTCCCGGCCGGAGCGGGGCCGGGCCCCCGCCGACACCCCGACGATCGGACAGCCTGCGTGAACGTCGCCGCGAACGGATCCGATCGGGCCGCCGAGGCGCCCAAGCTGATCTCGCGTCCCGGCCCCGGGGCGAACCTGATCGTCTCCGGGGCACGGCTTTTCGATCCGCGCACCGGTCTCGACGCGACGCGCGACCTGGTGGTGCGCGAGGGCGAGATCGCCGAGATCGCCGAGCCCGGCGGTGCCCCCGAGATCGAGGGCGCCGAGATCGTGGACGGAGAGGGCCTGCTGGCGCTGCCTGCGTTCGTCGACCCGCACGTCCACCTCCGGGTGCCCGGGCAGGAGCACAAGGAGGACCTCGAGACAGGCACCCGCTCAGCCGCCGCCGGCGGCTACTGCGCGGTGATCGCGATGGCCAACACCTCGCCACCGATCGACTCCGCGGCGGTCCTCGGATCGGTCCGCGACCGCGCCGAGCGGGAGGCGTCGATCCCAGTCGGCTTCGCCGCCAACGTGACGCGCGGCATGGCCGGCGCGGAGCTCACCGAGATGGCCGAGCTCAGCGAGGCCGGCGCGATCGGGTTCTCGGACGACGGGCTGCCGATCGCCGACGCGAGAGTGCTCCGCCGGGCACTTCAGTACCAGCGACTGGCGGGCGGAGTGATCGCCCTGCACGAGGAGGACCCCGACCTCTCCGCCGATGGCGTGATGCATGAGGGGGAGGTCTCAGCGGCGCTTGGGATGGCGGGCGTGCCGGCGGTCTCGGAGTCCACCGCGATCGCCCGTGACTGCTCGCTCGCCCTCTATGAGGGGGCGAGGATCCACGTTCAGCACCTCTCGGCGCGGGCCTCGGTGGAGGAGATCGCCCGAGCCAAGGCCGCCGGGGTCCAGGTCACCTGCGAGGCGACCCCGCACCACCTCACCCTCACCGACGAGGCCGTGCGGAGCCTCGACGCCCGCTTCAAGGTGAACCCTCCGCTGCGCACCGAGGACGATCGGCAGGCGCTGATCGACGGCCTCCGCGATGGGACCATCGACTGCGTCGCGACCGACCACGCGCCGCACGCCGCCGAGGAGAAGGAGGTCCCCTTCGAGGAGGCGGCGATGGGGACCACCGGCCTCGAGACCGCCTTCGCGGCGCTCTACACCGACCTTGTCCTCCCGGGCGTGATCGGGCTGGACGTCCTGGTCGAGCGAATGAGGGGCGGTGGCGAGCCCTTCGGGATCGAGGCCCCGCGGCTCGAACCGGGCGCTGTCGCCAACCTCGCCTTGATCGACTCCGAGCTCGCCTGGACCGTCGGGGAGGAGGGCTACGAGAGCCGCTCCTACAACAACTGCTTCGGCGGCCGGGAGCTCACGGGCCGCGTCCTCATGACCGTCGCGGCGGGGCGGGTCGCCTTCCGCCAGCGGAGCTTCGCCCTGGGAGTCGCCGGGTGAGCAAGCTCGACGCGCAGCGGGCCGCCCTCGTGGTGGTCGACGTCCAGGAGGGCTTCCGCAAGGCGATCCCGGACTTCGAGCGCATCGCGAGGGCGACCGCGACCCTGATCGAGGGAGCCGAGGCCATCGGGATCCCCGTGATCGTCACCGAGCAGTATCCGAAGGGGCTGGGGGAGACCGCTCCCGAGGTGGCCGAGCACCTCCCCGAGGGTGCCGAGCCGCTCGAGAAGATCTGCTTCTCGGCGGCTGATGCCGACGGCTTCGACCTCGGCGGACGCGACCAGGCGCTCGTCTGCGGGATGGAGACCCACGTCTGCGTCAACCAGACGGTGCTCGATCTACTCGACGCCGGCACCGAGGTTCACGTCGCGGAGGACGCCGTGGGCTCCCGAACGGACGAGAACAGGCGCGTCGGGCTGCACAAGATGGAGCGGGCCGGCGCCGTCGTCAGCAGCGTCGAGACCGCTCTCTTCGAGCTGCTGGGCCGCGCCGGCACCGACGAGTTCAGGCGGGTGCAGCGGCTGATTCTGGAGTTCGCTCCGAACCCGGAGGCCGTGGTCTGATGTCGGGCTACGTCCTGCTCGAGGACGGCACGCGCCTGGACGGGGAGCTGCTCGCCTCCGGCGAGACGACCGGCGAGGTCGTCTTCAACACCTCGATGACCGGCTACCAGGAGGCGGTCACCGATCCCTCCTACGCCGGCCAGATCATCACCTTCACCTATCCGCTGGTCGGCAACTACGGAGTCTCCGGGGAGGCAATGGAGTCCGAGCGCGTCCAGGCCCGCGGCGTGGTCATGCGGGAGGGGAAGAACGGCGAGGACGCCGCCACCGCGGAGGGGGGCTGGCTCGACTGGCTGCGCGACTGCGGCGTCCCGGCGATCGGCGGCATCGACACCCGCGCCCTGGTCCGCCACATCCGCGATCGCGGGGCGATGCGCGGCGGGATCTTCCCGGCCGAGCTGGCCGAGTCCGAGGCGAGGGAGAGGGTGGCGGCCGAGCCCTCGATGGAGGGTGCGGACTTCGCCAGCCGCGTGACGCCCCCGAAGCCGATCGAGATCGATGGCGACGGACCGCATGTCGTCGGGATCGACACCGGCATCAAGCACAGCATCCTGCGGCAATTCCGCGAGCGGAATTGCCGGTTGACCCTGCTCCCGTGCACAGCCTCCGCAGACGCGGTTCTGGAAAGGGACCCGGACCTCGTCTTCCTCGCCAACGGTCCCGGCGATCCAGGCGCTCTCGACTACGTCGTCGCGAACGTCAGGGGGGTTGTCGGCAAGGTGCCGGTGGTCGGGATCTGCCTCGGTCACCAGCTGCTCTGCCGGGCGGTGGGCCTCGAGACCTTCAAGCTCCCCTTCGGCCACCGGGGGGCGAACCACCCGGTCAAGGACCTCGAGACGGGCCGGATCGACATCACCTCGCAGAACCACGGCTTCGCGGTGCTCGGACCGGGCGGCGACCGGACGATCGAGGGTGACGAGCCCGTCCGCTGGCAGACGGACTTCGGCGAGGCGGAGCTGTCGCACCTCAACCTCTACGACCGCACGGTCGAGGGCCTCGTGCTGAAGGAAGTTCCCGGCTGCACGGTCCAGTACCACCCCGAGGCCGGCCCGGGGCCGCACGACGCCCGCTACCTCTTCGACCGCTTCCTGGACTTGTGCGAGGCCCCTGCGCAGGCGAAGCCGAGCGGGGAGCCGTCTTAGCTCATGCCGAGGCGCGACGACATCCAGAAGATCCTGTTGATCGGCTCCGGGCCGATCGTGATCGGGCAGGCGGCGGAGTTCGACTACTCCGGCGTCCAGGCCTGCAAGGTGCTCCTGGAGGAGGGCTACGAGGTCGTGCTCGTCAACTCCAATCCGGCGACGATCATGACTGACCCGGAGTTCGCCAACCGGACCTACATCGAGCCGCTGCTGCCGGGCCCGGTCGCGAAGGTGATCGAGCGCGAGCGCCCGGACGCATTGCTGCCGACGCTCGGCGGCCAGACCGCGCTCAACCTGGCCAAGGCGCTGCACGACGACCGCACGCTGGAGCGCTTCGGCGTGGAGTTGATCGGCGCGAACTACGAGGCGATCCACCGCGCCGAGGACCGCGAGGCCTTCCGCCAGACGATGGAGGAGGCAGGCCTGAGGGTGCCCTGGTCGCAGATCGTCACCTCGGTGGCCGAGGCCGAGGCCGGCGTCGCGGACGGGAGGATCACCCTGCCGGCGATCGTCCGGCCGGCCTTCACCCTGGGAGGTCACGGCGGCGGCGTCGGCAACACCGAGACCGAGCTCGCCCAGGTGGTCTCCGAGGGGCTCGCCGCCAGTCCGATCAACCAGGTGCTCGTCGAGGAGTCCGTCCTGGGCTGGGGCGAGTTCGAGCTCGAGGTGATGCGCGACCGCAACGACAACGTCGTGATCATCTGCTCGATCGAGAACGTCGACCCGATGGGCGTCCACACCGGCGACTCGGTCACGATCGCACCCGCGCAGACGCTCACCGACTCGCTCTACCAGGAGCTCCGCGACCAGGCGATCCGCGTGATCCGCGCTGTCGGGGTCGAGACCGGCGGCTCCAACATCCAGTTCGCCGTCAACCCGGAGACGGGAGAGGTGGCGATCATCGAGATGAACCCCCGCGTTTCGCGCTCCTCCGCGCTCGCCTCGAAGGCCACCGGCTTCCCGATCGCGAAGATGGCGGCGAAGCTCGCGGTCGGCTACGCGCTCGAGGAGATCCCCAACGACATCACCCGGGCCACGCCGGCCTCATTCGAGCCGACCATCGACTACGTAGTCACCAAGATCCCGCGCTTCGCCTTCGAGAAGTTCCCCGGGGCCGAGGGCAGGCTCTCCACCCACATGAAGTCCGTCGGCGAGGCGATGGCGATCGGGCGGACGTTCCGCGAGTCCTTCGCCAAGGCGATGCGCTCGCGTGAGCTGGACACCAAGCCGGACATCCCGGCCTCGACCGGCGAGCTGCTGGAGCGGCTGGCGAGCCCCTCTCCCGATCGCTTCGATCTGATCGAGGCCGGCTTCGAGCGCGGCGTGGAGCTCGAGCGGATCCAGGAGGCGACGATGATCAATCCTTGGTTCCTGCGGGAGCTCCGGACGCTCGCCACCGAGGGCGACGGCACCGACGGCCTCGAGCGGACCTACCGTTCGGTGGACACCTGCGCCGCGGAGTTCGAGGCCCGCACGCCCTACTTCTACTCGGCGCACGAGCGGTCCTCGACGAACGGGGCCGCGGGCGAGGTGGAGAGGGGCGAGCGGCCGTCCGTCGTGATCCTCGGTTCCGGCCCCAACCGGATCGGCCAGGGGATCGAGTTCGATTACTGCTGCGTCCACGCGGCGATGACGGCGCGGGAGCTCGACCGCGACGCCGTGATGATCAACTGCAACCCGGAGACCGTCTCCACCGACTACGACACCTCGGACCGCCTCTACTTCGAGCCGCTCACCGAGGAGGACGTCCTCGCCGTCTGCGAGATCGAGCGGCCGGAGGGCGTGATCGTCCAGTTCGGCGGCCAGACGCCCCTCCGCCTTGCGAAGTCGCTCGAGGAGGCGGGGGTGCCGATGCTCGGGACGCCGGTCGACGCGATCGACCTCGCCGAGGACCGGGGCCGCTTCGGCGCGCTGCTTCGGCGCCTGGAGATCAAGCATCCCCCATACGGGACGGCGCTCTCCGCGGACGAGGCGGTCGCGATCGCCGACGACGTCGGCTTCCCGCTGCTGGTCCGCCCCTCCTACGTCCTCGGCGGCCGGGCGATGGAGATCTGCTACGACGGCGATGCGCTCGCCGCGTACCTGGAGGCCAACGTGAAGGCCGACCAGGAGCACCCGCTGCTGCTCGACCGCTTCCTCGAGAACGCGATCGAGGTCGACGTCGACGCGCTGGCGGACGGGGAGGAGTGCTTCGTCGCCGGCGTGATGCAGCACGTCGAGGAGGCCGGTGTCCACTCCGGGGACTCGGCGTGCGTGATCCCGCCGATGAGCCTGGGCGAGGAGATGCTCGACGAGATCCGCGAGACGACCCGGAAGATCGCACTGGAGCTCGGAGTGATCGGGCTGATCAACGTGCAGTACGCGGTCGCCGAGGGCGAGCTCTTCGTGATCGAGGCGAACCCGAGGGCGTCGCGCACCGTCCCGTTCGTCAGCAAGGCGATCGGCGCTCCCCTGGCGAAGATCGCCTGCCGGCTGATGCTGGGAGAGTCGCTCGCCGACCAGGCGCTGCCCGGCGAGGCGCCGACCCACATCAGCGTCAAGGAGGCGGTTCTGCCCTTCGCCCGCTTCGCCGGCGCCGACGCCGTCCTCGGCCCCGAGATGCGCAGCACCGGCGAGGTGATGGGGATCGCGGCCGACTTCCCGACCGCCTTCGGCAAGGCGCAGGCGGCGGCCGGGGTCTCGCTGCCCGAGGAGGGGACGATCTTCATCAGCGTCACCGACTCCGACAAGCCCGCGGCCACCCAGCTCGCCACGCGCTTCCACGACCTCGGCTTCCAGGTGATCGCGACCGCCGGGACCGCGCAGTCGATCTCCGCGATGGGCGTCCCGGTCCGCAAGATCAACAAGATCGGCGAGGGCTCCCCGCACGTCGTCGACTGCATCCGCTCCGGCGAGGTGGATCTGGTGATCAACACCCCGACCGGATCGGGCGCCCGAGCGGACGGCTACGAGATCCGGACCGCGGCCGTGCGGCACGGGATCGCCTGCGTCACGACGATGACCGGCGCCTCGGCGGCATCTCGCGCGATCTTCGCCGCCGCCAGGGGTGACGCGGAGGTCCAGACCCTCCAGGAGCTCCACAGCCCCGAGGAGCGCGAGCCATCGAGGAAGTGACGGCCGGCCAGGCGCAGCGTCTGGGGGAGAGGGTCGTGGCGCCCTTCGGCCGGCGGCTCTGCGAGGTGACGCGCAACGTTCCCTCTGGCGGCTACCGGATCTTCTCCGCGCTCGATCCGGCGGGACCCGAGCCCGCCGCCGGGCAGTTCTACATGCTCGCGGCGGACTCCGGCTGGGGCGCCGACGGCGGACGGCCCTACCTGGCGCGGGCATTTTCCGTCGCCGGCGCCGACCGCGAGCGCGGAGGGGTGAGGCTGGACTTCCTGGTGCAGGAGGTCGGCCCCGGCACCTTCGGGCTCGCCGCGCTGGAGCCCGGTGACGGCCTGTGGATCCACGGACCGCTGGGGCGGCCCTTCTCCGCCCCGCGCGAGCTTCATCAACGACGGCCACAAACACCGCCGCCGGATCAAGCGGCGGGCGCGATCCTGGTCGGCGGCGGGATCGGCGTTGCCCCGCTCGCCATCTGGCGCCGGCGGCTGCTCCGCGCCGGAATCCCGGCCCGGGTCCTGCTCGGCTTCCGCGACCGCGCCAACTCGGGCGGGCTCGACCTCTTCGACTGCAGCGAGATCAGGCTGGCCAGCGAGGACGGGCACACCGGCCATCGCGGCTACGTCACCGATCTGCTCGCCGTCCTGCTCGAGGGCGACGACGCCCGCAGCGCCGCCGTCTACGCGTGCGGGCCCCCGGCGATGCTCGAGGCCGTCCGGACCCTCTGCGACGAGCGCGGCGTGGCGTGCGAGCTGGCGCTCGAGGCGCCCATGGCGTGCGGCTACGGCGCCTGCTTCGGTTGCGCGATCCCGCTCAGCTCCGGCGGATACATGAGGCTCTGTGTCGACGGTCCGGTCGTGCGCGGCGACGAGATCGAGACCGCCCTGGTTCCGGGGTCGGGCCACTGATGGACACCGGCAACGGCACCGCTCCCGCCGCCGACGGCCTCGATACCGAGCTCTGCGGCATCGCCCTCCGCCACCCGGTGATCAACGGGTCGGGGACGTTCGACGCGATCGCGGCGCGCCGGGCCTTCGGCGACGAGCTGCTCCGCGAATTCCCCTTCTCCGCCTTCGTCTCGAAGACGATCACCCCCGAGGCGCGCGCCGGCAACCCGCCCCCGCGGCTGTGGGAGACGCCGTCGGGATTGATCAACTCGATCGGCCTCCCGAACAAGGGGCTCGAAGGATTCCTCGAGCACGACCTCTCGCAGCTCGCCGAGCTGCCGGTTCCCCTGATCATCTCGGTGATGGGAACGAGCCACGAGGAGTTCGCTCGGCTGGTCGAGGGAGTTGGCGGCCGGGAGGAGGTGGCGGCACTGGAGCTGAACGTTTCGTGCCCCAACGTGAAGTCGGGGCTGGTCGTCGGCGAGTCCCCCGATGAGGCCGGCTCGCTGCTTCAGGTCCTGCGCCCGCTGACCGACAAGCCGCTGATCGTGAAGCTCACACCGAACGTCGCGGATCCGGTCCCGGTGGCCGTCGCGGCCGAGGAGGCGGGCGCCGACGCCGTCTCGCTGATCAACACCCTCCGAGCCGCGGCCATCGACCCGGGCTCCGGAGCGCCGTGGCTGGGCGCGGGCACCGGCGGGCTCTCGGGCCCGGCCATCCGGGCCGTGGCCCTGGCCCAGGTCGGCGCCGTGTCGGCTGCCGTCTCGGTCCCGGTGATCGCGATGGGGGGCATCTCGAGCGGCCGC
Organism: uncultured Solirubrobacterales bacterium; assembly: GCA_963833375.1. Classification (GTDB taxonomy): domain Bacteria; phylum Actinomycetota; class Thermoleophilia; order Solirubrobacterales; family 70-9; genus DASUPK01. The sequence goes on along the minus strand of CAWHXR010000004.1, from coordinate 471,815 downwards.
GACGCTGCGGAGATGATCAGCGCGGGTGCGGGGATCGTGGCCGTCGGCACGGAGAGCTTCCGAGACCCGGCGGCGGGATCGAGGATCGCGTGGGAGCTGGGCGCGGAGCTGGCCCGGATCTCCGGATAGACGGGGGTTTTTTCCACAAACCCGAGAAACCTCTTTCCGCTCCTCGCGACCGCGGATATACTGCCGCCCCGATGCAGGCCGTCCAGTCCTCCAACGCCGCGCCCGAGAGATCACTGGACCAGCGGATGGAGGCCCTCAAGAGGGCCAACGACATCCGGTCGAAGCGGGCCCAGCTGAAGCGCGACCTGAAGGGCAACAAGGTCAAGATCCAGACGCTGCTGATGGATCCGCCCGAGTACGTCCAGACGGCGAAGGTCATCGACATGCTGATGGCCGTCCCCAAGTACGGCCGGGTGAAGACCAACCGGATCCTGAATCAGTGCCGGATCTCGCCGTCGAAGACGATCGGCGGCCTTTCCGAGCGCCAGCGCGCCGAACTCGTCGCACAAATGCGCAAGTAGCGGGGCTTTTTCGGATCTTCGCGGCCGTCTCGGCGGTCATGATCCAGTCGCCGTGGGGAAGGTCTTCGTCATCACCGGGCCGTCAGGGGTCGGGAAGGGGACGCTGATCGAGCTGCTGCTCGAGCGGGTGCCGGAGCTCGAGCTCTCGGTCTCAGCCACCACCCGGGAGCCGCGCCCCGGCGAGGTCGACGGCCGCGACTACCACTTCCTCGCTCCCGAGCGCTTCGATCAGCGGGTCCAGGCCGGCGACTTCCTCGAGTACGCCACCTACAGCGGCAACCGCTACGGGACCCTCCGCCAGGAGGTCGAGGCCCGGCTCGCCGAGGGCCGCTCCGTCGTCCTCGAGATCGAGGTGCAGGGTGCGCGCCAGGTCCGGGCGGCCATGCCGGAGGCGGTGCTGATCTTCATCGCGCCGCCGGATCCGGCCTCGCTGCGGCAGCGCTTGGAGGGGAGGGGGACCGATTCCGCCGATGCGATCGAGCGGCGGCTGCGCACCGCCGAGAACGAGCTCGAGGCCCAGGCCGAGTTCCCGCACGTGATCGTGAACGACGAGGTGCAGAAATCGGCTGCGGAACTGGAGAAGCTCGTCCGGAGCGAGCTGTCCCTACACTAGGCCCATGTCAATGATCCGACCCAGAGTCGACAAGCTTCTCGAGCACACCGACACCCACTACGCCGCCGTCCTGGTCGCGGCGAAGCGGGCCCGCCAGATCAACGCGTACTACCACTCCCTCTCAGAGGGCGCGTACGGCGAGTACACGCCGCCGATGGTCGAGGTTCCCAGCGGGAACTACCTGACGATCGCCCTTGAGGAGACCGCGGCGGGCAAGCTCAAGTACGAGTACAAGGCCTAGCGCCGCTTCCAAGGAGGGCTGATGGCCCGCATCCTGCTCGGGGTGAGTGGCGGCATAGCCGCCTACAAGTCGCTGGAGCTGGCCCGCCTCGCCACCAGGGAGGAGCACGCCGTCCGCGTCCTGATGACGCCCTCGGCGCAGCGGTTCATCGGCGCGGCCTCCTTCGAGGGGATCACCGGGGCGCCGGTCCTCACCGACGAGTTCGAGCGCGACCCAGCCCGCGGCGCATTCCCGGGCGACCCGCTTCCCGAGCACGATCCGATCGGCCACCTCGAGGTGGTCGCGAACGCCGACGCCTATCTGATCGCCCCGGCTTCGGCGAACACGGTCGCGAAGCTCGCGGCCGGGATCGCCGACTCGATGATCACCACCTCCTTCCTCGCCTGCGCCGCGCCTCGGCTCGTGGCCCCCGCGATGAACGACCGGATGTTCCGCGACGCGGCGACCCAGGCGAACCTGGAGACCCTGCGCCAGCGAGGGATCACGGTGATCGAGCCCGAGGAGGGCGCCCTCGCGTCCCGCGGCGAGCACGGCGTGGGCAGGCTGCCCGCGCCGCGGGCTCTGCTCGACGCCATCGAGCACGCCGCGCCCGGTCCCATCGGGCCCTGGGATGGGCTCCGCGTGCTGATCTCGGCCGGCGGCACCCGCGAGCCCATCGATCCCGTTCGCTTCATCGGCAACCGCTCCTCCGGCCGCATGGGGCTCGCCCTGGCCGAGCGCGCCGCCCGGCGTGGGGCGGAGGTGACGCTGGTCGCCGCCAACGTCTCGCTGCCCGCACCCCCCGGCGTCCGGCGGGTCGACGTCGAGACGGCCGCCGAGCTTGCCGATGCGCTCGGCAGGGAGTTCGACTCCACCGACGTCCTGGTGATGGCCGCTGCCCCCGCCGACTTCCGGCCGAAGCGAGCCGCCGGCGAGAAGATCCACCGCGAGGGCAGCCGCGGCTTCGAGCTCGAGCTGGAGGCGACCGAGGACATCCTCGCCGCTCTCACCGCTCGCCGCCGCGAGGGCCAGGCGATTATCGGCTTCGCGGCCGAGACCGGCAACGGCCTCGACCGGGCCCAGGAGAAGCTGCAGCGCAAGGGCGCGGACGCGATCGTGTTCAACGACGTTTCGCGCGCGGGGATCGGCTTTGAGAGCTCCGAGAACGAGGTCGTGATCGTCGAGCGCTCCGGGGCGCACCACGTCCCGCTCGCCTCCAAGGAGCGGGTTGCGGACTCGATCCTCGATCGCGTCGACGCAATCCGGTCCGGATCTGCGGCGGACCACGCCGAGCCCGCCGAGTAGCGTCCGGCGGTCCCGTTCGCGGGCCGTTTTACACTGGAACCATGGCCCAGGACGAGCAGACGCAGGGGACCGAGTCCCTCTATTCGCTTTACCGGCGCGGCATGGAGCTGCTCGAGGACGGCGACTTCGAGGAGGCCACCGTCCCGCTGAAGGAGGCCGCGAGACAGGCCCCGGAGAAGAGCTCGGTGCGCGAGGCCCTGGGTCGGGCGCTGTTCCGCACGCGGCACTACGCGGAGGCGGCCACCGAGTTCGAGGCCGTCGTCGAGACGCACCCGGTGAACGACTACGCGCACTTCTGCCTGGGCAGGGCTCTGACGAAGACGGGTGAGACGAGGCGCGCGCGCCATCACCTGGCGCTCGCCTCGAACCTGCGTCCCGACCGGCGGGACTACCGCATCTACAGAGAGCGACTCGCCTCGAGAGCTTGAGAGCCCTGGTCCAGCGCGTCAGCCAGGCCGCTGTCGACGTCGACGGCGAGCGGGTGGCACAGATCGGGCCGGGGATGCTGGTGTTGCTCGGCGTCTCCAGAGACGACACGGAGGCCGAGGCCGACCGGCTCGCCGAGAAGGTGCGGGCGCTGCGGATCTTCGACGACGCCGCGGGCAGGATGAATGAGCCGCTTGGCGATCGCGAGATCCTCTGCGTCAGCCAGTTCACCCTCTACGGCGACACGAAGAAGGGCACCCGCCCGAGCTACGTCGAGGCCGCGCCTGGTGATCAGGCAGAACCGCTGTATGACCGATTCTGCGAGCGAGCCGGCGCGAAGAAGGGGATCTTCGGCGCCTGCATGGGCGTGGCGCTGGTCAACGACGGTCCCGTCACCGTGATGCTGGAGGTCTGAGGGCGCGGCCGACATCCCGAAGCGCGCCCACCCCAGTCCATGCGGCGGATCCCAGCCCCGGACGGGCGATTCTCCGTGTTTTGGTGCGACGCAGGGCTGCGTCTATACTCGTCACGGAACCTTTTTTCGCACCGAACCGCGTGTCGAAAGGTGGGCGAGCGCCCGCCTTTTTTTGGGCCTACGAGTGGATAGAGAACTCCAGCAACTGCAAGACACCGTCGAGTCCCGGCTCCACGATCAGGAGCCGGACGTCGAGCTGCTCGCGCTCGAGCGGGCGGCTGCCGAGCGGCTGCGACTCGTGATCGACAGCCCGGAGGGCGTCGACATCGCCCTCTGCGAGCGGGTCACCGGATTGCTCCGCGACCTGCTCGAGGACTGGTCGCTGGAGGTCTCCTCACCGGGCCCCGAGCGTCCGCTGACCAAGCCCGAGCACTTCCAGCGCTTCCTGGGCAGCACGGTCCGTGTGCGGACTCACGAGGAGATCCAGGGACGGCGCTCCTTCACAGGGCGTCTGGCAGGTGCTGACGAGACCCAGGTCAGCGTCGAGGCGGCGGAGGGAGCGGTGACCATCCCGCTCGATGCGGTCCGGCGCTCGAACCTGTTGCCAAACGCGAATGGAGGGGTGAGATGACTCAGGAGATCGTCGATGCCGTGAAGATGCTCGAGCAGGAGAAGGGGATCGCGGCCGACACCCTGATGGACGCCCTTCAGGACGCGTTGCTCTCGGCCTACAAGAAGACCCCTGGCGCCGCCAAGTACGCCAAGGTCGAGCTCGATCACGCCAGCGCGGACTTCCGCGTCTACGAGCTGATGGTCCCCGAGGACCTCGAGAAGAGGCTGCTCGACGAGCAGTTCGAGGAGCAACTCCAGGCGGCAGAGGCCGCAGAGGCCGCGGGCGAGCCGGTACCCGAGATCCAGACGACCGGGCCGAGCGTCGATCCCGAGACCGGCGAGCGCCGCGAGGCCGAGGAGGAGGAGCTGGAGCCCGAGCGTCTCGAGCCCTACATGGACCAGATCAAGAGCCGCGACGTCACCCCCCACGACTTCGGGCGCATCGCCGCCCAGACGGCCAAGCAGGTGATCCTGCAACGGATCCGCGAGGCCGAGCGGGGCATGATGTTCGAGGAATACAAGGACCGCGTCGGCGAGCTGGTCACCGGGATCATCCAGCAGTCCGACAACCGCTACACGCTGGTCCAGCTCCGCGAGCGGGTCGAGGCCCTGCTGCCTCGCTCCGAGCAGGTCTACAACGAGCGCTACGACCATGGCATGCGGGTGAAGGCCGTGATCACCGACGTCTCGGCCGACACCAAGGGCCCGAGCATCGTCGTCTCGCGCCGCAATCCCGAGCTGATCAAGAAGCTCTTCGAGCTCGAGGTCCCGGAGATCGCCGACAAGCTGGTCGAGATCACCGGAGTGGCCCGCGAGCCGGGCTGGCGGTCCAAGATCGCGGTGGTCTCGCACGCCGACGGTGTCGACCCGGTTGGCGCCTGCGTGGGCCCCCGCGGCTCGCGGGTCCGCATGGTCGTCTCCGAGCTGCGGGGCGAGAAGATCGACATCATTCCCTACAACGAGGAGCCCGCCCGCTTCGTCGCCAAGGCGCTCTCTCCGGCAAGGGTCCGCGAGGTGCTCGTCGACGACGACACCAAGGAGGCGACGGTGATCGTCCCCGACGACCAGCTCTCGCTGGCGATCGGGCGCGACGGCCAGAACGCCCGCCTCGCGGCGCGGCTGACGGGCTGGAAGGTGGACATAACCTCGGAGACCGAGTTCGCCCAGCAGGAGGAGGACATCGAGTACGAGGGCGAGGAGGCCGCCGATGGCCGCTGCATGGCCGTGATGACCACCGGCCGCCGCTGTCCGAACGCCGCGCTGCAGGGCTCGCAGTTCTGTGGCCTGCCCCAGCATCAGGCGCTGGCACGCTTCAGCACCAACCAGGTCGCGGTGCTCGGCGCGCTCAGCGACGAGGAGGTGGCGACGGTCGCCGCCGGCGATGCGGACGATGCCGCCGTGAAGGCCCTGGTCGAGAAGGCCGAGAGCCAGTTCGACGAGAGCGCCGAGGCCGAGGCAACCGAGGAGGAGGCCCCCGCCGAGGAGGAGGAGGCCCCCGCCGAGGAGGAGGAGGGCTCCCGCCGAGGAGGAGGCTCCCGCCGAGGAGGAGGCCCCGGCCGAGGAGGAGGCTCCCGCGGAGGAACCCGAGGAGGCCGCCGAGGAAGAGCCCGCCGCCGAGGAACCCGAGGCCTCCGAGGATGGCGGCCAGCCCGACGGGGAGGCCAGCACACATTCGGCGGCCACAAGAACCGCCGCCGGATCTGGCGAGGAGCAGGCGGCCGAGTAGGAGATGGCGAAGAAGCGCGTACACGAGATCGCCAAGGCCCAGGGCCTGACCAGCAAGGAGCTCCTCGCTGCGCTCAAGGCTGCCGGCGTTGAGGCCAAGGCCGCCCAGTCGAGCGTCGAGGAGTCCGACGCCCTCGCCGCGCTGAAGGGCTCAGGAGACGGCGCCTCGGGCGGCGCGGCCACCAAGACCGCGACACCGACCAAGGCGGCGCCGAAGGCGAAGTCCGCCGCAACGAAGACCGCCGCCGAACCCGCTCCCGCACCGAAGCCGCAGGGGGACGGCGATGCGAAGGCGGAGACCAAGTCCGCGGGTGATGGCGCCTCCGCCGCTGCCGCCAAGAAGGGGCCGGCCAAGCGCCGTCGCCGCGTCGTGATCGACTCGCAGGCCGCCCGCCGCGACCACATCGCCAAGACTCAGCCGCCGCCCCGGCCACCGCGCCGCCGCGGCGGCCGCCGACGCCGTCCGCTGCTCGAAGAGCCCAGCGACAAGGAGCTGAAGCAGCCCGAGGAGCAGCCGCCGATCAAGGTCAACTCCGGCGCCACCGTCCGCGAGGTCGCCGAGAGCCTCGGGCTCTCCGCCGCCGAGGTGATCAAGGCCTTGATGAAGGAGGGGGAGATGGCGACGCTCACCCAGACGCTCACCGACGAATCAGTCGAGGCGATCGCCGAGGAGTTCGACCGGAAGATCGAGATCGTCACCGCCGCGGAGGAGGAGGTCGAGGCCCCGGTCGTCGAGGAGGACGACGAGGGCGACCTGGTTGACCGCCCGCCGGTGGTCACCGTGATGGGCCACGTGGACCACGGGAAGACCTCGCTGCTGGACGCGATCCGCCAGACGCAGGTGGCGGCCGGTGAGGCCGGCGGCATCACCCAGCACATCGGCGCCTACCAGGTCCAGCACGACAGCAAGACACTCACCTTCCTGGACACGCCGGGCCACGAGGCCTTCACCGCCATGCGCGCCCGCGGCGCGAAGGTGACCGACGTAGCGGTGATCGTTGTCGCAGCCGATGACGGGGTCATGCCGCAGACCGTCGAGGCGATCGACCACGCCCGCGCCGCCGGGGTCCCGATCCTGGTCGCCGTCAACAAGATTGACAAGGAGGGCGCGGACCCGAACCGGGTGCGCACCGAGCTGGCCCAGCACGAGCTCAACCCGGAGGACTGGGGCGGCGACACCGTCTACGCCGACGTCTCGGCGAAGACGAAGGACGGCCTCGACAACCTGCTCGAGATGATCCTGCTGGTCACCGACCTCGAGGAGCTCTCGGCCAACCCGAGCGCGGCCGCCTCCGGCACCGTCGTCGAGTCGCGGCTCGATCCAGGCCGCGGCCCCGTCACCGGCGTTCTCGTCCAGCGCGGCACCCTGCGGATCGGCGACGCGGTCGTCGCCGGCCCTGTCTGGGGCAAGGTCCGGGCGATGCTCGACGACAAGGGCGAGCGTGTCGAGGAGGCCACCCCCGGCATGCCGGCGGAGGTTCTCGGCTTCGACGGCGTCTGCGAGGCCGGCGAGCACGTTCAGGTGGTGGAGAACGAGCGCAAGGCCCGGGCCCTCGCGCAGGAGCGCGAGACGCGGCTCAAGACCGAGCAGCTCGCGCGCCGCCAGGCCCGCAAGGTCACCCTGGAGGAGGTCTTCCAGAGAGCGAGCGCGGGTCAGCTCAAGGAGCTCAACATCGTCTTGAAGGCGGACGTCTCCGGCTCCCTCGAGGCGCTCCAGGACGAGATCGCCAAGGTCCCGCAGGAGCAGGTCGCGGTCAACATCATCCACGCCCAGACCGGCGGCATCAACGAATCCGACGTGATGCTGGCGTCGGCGTCCGACGCCGTGATCATCGGCTTCAACGTCCGGCCTCTGGCCGAGGCGCGGAGGGCCGCCGAGCGCGAGGGCGTCGACATCCGCACCTACACCGTGATCTACAAGGTCACCGAGGACCTGCGCGCGGCGATGGAGGGCCTGCTCGAGCCCGAGGAAGTCGAGGAGGCCCTCGGCCAGGCCGAGGTCAAGCAGACCTTCAAGGCATCGCGCGTCGGGACGATCGCCGGCTGCCTCGTCACGGACGGCAAGATCTCCCGGAGCGCGGGCGTGCGGCTCGTGCGCGACGGGACGATCGTCTGGAGCGGCAAGGTCGGCTCGCTGCGCCGGTTCAAGGACGACGTCGCCGAGGTCGACGAGGGCCAGGAGTGCGGTGTCGTGCTCGACGGCTTCGCCGACGTCAAGGAGGGCGACGTCCTCGAGTTCTTCGAGACCCGGCAGGTCGAGCAGACCCTCGAGTAGCTCCGCGCCCGGGCGTTAGCTTGGAGCGATGAGTCCTTTCGTCTGCCTGATCGAGGTTCGTCTCCACTTCGGCGAGGTCCATGACCTGAAGGGCAAGCGCAAGCTGCTCAAGTCCCTGAAGGACGGACTCCACCAGCGCTTCGGCGCGTCGGTCGCGGAGATAGACGGGCACGACAAGTGGCAGCGCTCGACCTTGCTCTGCGCCCTGGTGGGGGATGCCGGCGTCGCGGACCGCGCCGACGGGCTGATCCGTTTCGTGGAGAGCCGCTTCCCGGATGGGTGCTCATTCGAGCGCGACCTCCTCAGCCTGCGTGACGTCCGCGGCTGAGCCGTGTCGCCGTGTATGGCGGTCTGTCCCCCCCTTACGTTCTGCTGTTATGGTCGGCGACCGAGATGCCTGGCGCTCGGATGCGTCGCGTCAACGAGTCGATCCGCGAGATTCTGGGGGACGCGATTGCGACCGAGCTCAAGGACCCGCGAATTGGATTTGTGACCGTGACCGAAGTAGACACCTCTCGCGACCTCCGCTCCGCGCGGGTGTACGTGAGCGTGCTCGGCAACGAGGAGGAACGCGAGCGCTCGCTGCAGGGGCTCCGGTCGTCGCACGGGGTGCTTCAGGGCAAGATCGCCGGCGCGATGCGGATGAAGCGAACGCCGACCTTGACCTTCCTCTACGACGAGAGCGCGGAGCGGGGCGCACGCATCTCCCGCCTGCTCGGCGAATGACGAGATCGACCGAGCTCGTGGGCAGCGATCTGGACCTCGTCGCCGAGGAGATCAGGGCGGGCGACCGCTTCCTGCTGACCACGCACGAGAACCCGGATGGCGACGCGCTGGGATCGCTGCTCGCCACTCACCGGATCCTCGAGGCGCTGGGCAAGGACACGGTGATGTTCCTCGCCGCCAAGGAGTTCCCGCTCCCCGTCGAGTACCGCTTCCTGCCCCTGGAGGAGGTCTTCCACGAGCCGCCGGCCGACATCAACGACCGCGTGGTGATCTTCCTCGACTGCGGCAACATCGACCGGATGCCCGTCGACTTCCTGCGGACCGATGGGACGAAGGTGATCAACATCGATCACCACCACGACAACACGCGGTTCGGCACGCTCAACCTGGTCGACGTCCAAGCCTCTTGCACCGCCGAGATCGTCTACGACCTCTCCGGCCTGCTCGGCGTTGAGCTGACCCCGGAGATCGCCAACGCGCTCTATGTCGCGCTGGTCACCGACACGGGCAAGTTCATGTATGAGAACACCGATGCGCGCTCGCATCGGATGGCCGCGGGGCTGATCGAGGCGGGAGTCGAGGTCAACGACGTCTACCGCCGGCTCTACGAGCACGCGCCGATCGAGAAACTCAGGCTGCTGGCCCAGGCCCTCGAACGGATCGAGCTCCGCGACGACGGGCGCCTCGCCGTCACCTACATCTCGGACGACGACTACAGGGACACGGGCGCGAGCGAGGCGCTGACGGAGGGGATCATCGATCACCTCCGCACCATCGACGGAACCGTGGTTGCGGCCGTCGTGCGGGACCAGGTGGAGAGCGGACGCGCCGCTCGCAAGGTGAGCATGCGCTCGACCGACGGGCGCGTCGACGTCTCGGCGATCGCCAGGGTCCACGGCGGCGGGGGCCATCGCCGCGCTGCGGGTTTCGGCACCGATCTTCCCTATCCGGAGGTCGTGGACTTCCTGGTCGGGCAGATCGACTCTCAGCTCGGCTCCTGACCGGCGATGGCAGGGGGAGAGCCGATCCCCGCCAGGGGGCTGCTGGTCGACAAGCCGGCCGGGGTGACCTCCCACGACGTCGTCGCGCGGATCAGGCGGGAGCGTGGAGGGAAGGTGGGTCATGCCGGCACACTCGACCCCTTCGCCACAGGCCTGCTCGTTGTTCTCCTCGGCCGGGCGACCCGCCTGCAGCGCTATCTCCTCGATCTGCCGAAGACCTACCGGGCGACCGCCCGCCTGGGGTGGCGCTCGTCGACGGGGGACTCTGACGGTGAGCTCACGGAGACGGGCAGGATCCCAGAGAAACTCGAGCTCCCCACCGGCGAGATCGAGCAGCGTGTCCCGATGACCTCCGCCGTCAAGGTCGAGGGGGAGCGCCTCTATCGCAAGGCGCACCGCGGCGAGTCCGTCGAGACGCCTGTCCGGCTGGTCACGGTCCATCGGGCGGAGCTGATCGAGAGCGATGCGGAGCGGGCCAGCTTCGAGATCGAATGCTCGTCCGGGACCTACGTCCGCACCCTGATCGAGACCCTCGAGGACGCTTACTGCGAGTCCCTGCGCCGGACCGCGATCGGGGACCTGCAGGTCCCGGAGGGCGATTCCGAGGAGATCCCGGTCGAGAAGCTGATGGCGTTCCTGCCGGAGGTCTTCCTGGATGCGGCGGCCGCCGAGAGGGTGGGCCACGGCGTTGCGGTGGAGGGAGGTGTCGGCGCCGACCGGGCGCGCCTCACCCATGACGGGCGACTGATAGCCATTGCGCGGTCCGAAGAAGAGAAACTGCGGCCCGAGGTCGTGCTCGGATGACGATCCAGGTGACACAGCTCCCAGACGCGACGCCGCGCGAGCGCCACGTGGCGATCGGCGTGTTCGATGGCGTCCACAAGGGGCACCAGGCGGTGATCGACAAGGCCGACACCGTGCTCACCTTCGACCCGCACCCGCTCAGCGTGATCAACCCCGACGCTGCGCCGAAGCTGATCATGCCCTTCGACGTGAAGCGCGACGTGATCGATGGGCTCGGGGTGGACGAGCTGGTGGTGATCCCGTTCGACAAGGAGTTCATGAAGATCCCGGCCGAGGAGTTCATCTCGGACATCCTGGTCGATCGGCTCGGAGCCAAGCAGGTCTCGGTAGGGGAGAACTTCCGCTTCGGCGCGAAGGCCAAGGGCGATCCCGAGATGCTCGCGGGCCGCGACGAGTTCGAGACCAGGGTGGTGCCCCTGGTCGAGGTGGACGGGGAGACCGTGACCTCCACGAGGGTCCGGGCGCTCGTCGCCGCCGGCGAGGTGGACGCGGCGATGCGGTGCCTCGGTGCCCCCTTCATGCTCGAGGGGAAGGTGGTGGAGGGAGATCAGCGCGGCCGCGAGCTCGGCTTCCCGACGGCGAACCTCGTCCCCGATGACCGCCTGGTAGTGCCCGGCCACGGCGTCTACGCCGCCTTCGCCAACGGCAACCCGGCCGCGGTCAACGTCGGGATCCGGCCGACGTTCGAGACCGGCCGGGGCCTGCTGATCGAGTCCTTCCTGATCGACTACGACGGCGACCTCTACGGGCAGAACCTGCGCGTCGCCTTCGTCAGCCGGCTCCGAGGCGAGCGCCGCTTCCCGAGCGTCGAGGAGCTGATCGCCCAGATGCACAAGGACGTGGCCGAAGCGCGCAAGATCTGCGCGAGCTACGAGGGGCGTGGCGCGTGAATCCTTGCGACGAGTCCCCGCGACTGATCGCTACCCTGTTGCCTCCATGCCGCTGACCAAGGACAGAAAGCAGGAGTTGATCGGCAAGTTCGGCCGCTCCGGCGAGGACACCGGCTCCGCAGAGGTGCAGGTCGCGTTGCTCACCGAGCGCATCAACGAGCTCACCGAGCACCTGCGCACCCACAGCAAGGATCACCACTCTCGCCGCGGCCTGCTGAAGATGGTCGGCAAGCGCCGCCGCATCCTCCGCTACCTGGAGCGCAACGACCTGGAGCGCTACCGCTCCCTGGTCGCGGATCTCGGCCTGCGGCGCTAGCCCCGGCATGAAGTGATCGAAGCAGGCACGAAAGCACCTGACTTCTCGCTGCCGGATCAGGACGGCAACGAGGTCTCGCTCTCCGACTTCGCGGGCCGCAAGCTCGTGCTGGCCTTCTATCCGCTGGATTTCAGCCCGGTCTGCACCGATCAGCTCAGCCTCTACCAGGAGGTGCTAGGCGAGATCGAATCCAGGGACGCCAGCCTGGTGGGGATCAGCGTCGACTCGAGCTACTGCCACAAGGCCTTTCGCGAGCAGCTCAACCTGACGATGCCGCTGCTCGCCGACTTCAACCCGAAGGGGGAGGTCTCGCGCGCCTACGGCGCCTGGATCGAGGCGGTCGACCACGGCAACCGCTCGCTGGCCCTGATCGAGGACGGCGAGGTCAAGTGGTCCCACGCCTCGCCGACCCCGCTCGAGATCCCGGGCGCGAACCTGATCTTCGACGCGCTGGGCTAGGCTGCCCGCAAACCCGTGCGCGTCCGGTCTACCAGGTGTCGACGAAGCGGTGGCCGTGCCGTGCGTCAACGGGTCCGGCGGCCGAGAGGGTCGAGGCGATCAGCTTCCGGGTCTCCGCTGGGTCGATGACATCGTCGATCTCGAACAGCTGTGCGGCGTTGAGCGCTCTCGCGTTTTCCTCCGCCGCGGCGGTGACGTCCCGTACCCGCTGCTCGCGCTCGGCCTCGTCCTCGATCGCCTCGAGCTCCTTGCGCAGCCCGAGCCTGACGGCGCCCTCGAGGCCCATCGGCCCGAGATGGGCACCGGGCCAGGCGACCGTGAGCAGCGGCTCGTGGAGGCTGCCGGCCATCATCGCCTGCGCGCCGAGGCCATAGCCGCGCCGCAGGACCACCGCGACGAACGGCACGCTCAGCGATCCTCCCGCGACCAGGAGGCGGGAGGCGCGGCGGACGAGGCCGGTCTTCTCGGCCTTCGTTCCCACCATGTAACCCGGTGTGTCGACCAGGGAGACCACCGGCAGCCCGAACGCGTCGCAGAGCTGCAGGAAGCGCGCCGCCTTGTCCGCCGCCTCGCTGGTGACCGCGCCCGCGATCGCCATCGTGTTGTTGGCGATGAAGCCGACCGGCCTGCCCTCGATCCGAGCCAGGGCGGTGACCATCTCCGGCGCGAAGCGCTCCCGTAGGAACGTCACCGATTCTTCGTCGGCGATCGTCTCGATGATCGGACCGACCTTGTAGGCGCGGCGCTCCCGCTCGGGAACGGCTTCTCGCAGCGGGAGCTGGTCGGGCGCCGACCAGTCCGACAGCGAGCCCTGGAAGTACGACAGCAGGCGCTTGGCCGCCGCGACGGCGTCGGGCTCGTCGGCGACCACGAGGTCGAGGACGCCGTTCGCCGCTTGCATCTCGGCGGGGCCCACCTCGTCGGGCTCGACGTCGCCGAGCCCACCCCCGGCGATCATCGCCGGACCGCCCATCCCGATCGACACGTTATCGGTGGCCACGATCAAATCGGAGCACCCGGCGATCACCGCGTTGCCGGCGAAGCACCGGCCCGCGACGACGGCGATCCTCGGGACGAGTCCCGAGAGGCGGGCCCAGAGCGCAAACGCGCGCGCGTCGAGCGCCGATACGACCGGGTAGTCGGTGTCGCCCGGCCGGCCCCCGCCGCCCTCGGCGAAGAAGATTGTGGGCAGCCGCATTCTCTCGATCAGCTCGAAGAGACGGTCCTTCTTTCGGTGGCCGAGAACGCCCTGCGTGCCCGCGAGGACGGTGTAGTCGTAGGAGAGAACCGCGCAGGTGGCGCGCTCCCCGAAGAGCCCTCCATTGACCCGCGCGGTGCCGGCGACCAGGCCGTCGGCGGGCGTGCGCTCGATCAGCTCACGGAGCTCTCGCCGACCGCGCTGCGCGGCGATCGCGTATCTGCCGTACTCCACGAAGGTCCCGGGGTCGACCAGATCGGCCACGTTCTCGCGGGCGGTCCTGCCGCCCTTTGCGTGCCGGCGCTGAACGGCCTCATCTCTCCCCGCGTCCTCGGTCAGGGCGCGGCGGCGGAGAAGCTCCGCCAGGTCTGCTCGGATCTCTCGCTCGTCGTCGCCCATCAGCGCAGACGCGTCTCATCGCGGACGAGCAGGTAGTAGAAGGCGAGCGCCGCGCTGCAGACGAGCACGGCCGTGTAGACGATCAGGCTGATCAGGTGCCGGCCGCTGACCTCGTCGAAGCGGTCCACGAACGGGCCGATCAGGACGATGTCGTAGGCGAGGAAGCCGATCAGCTGGCCCGCCGCGTTGGGCCAGCGGGGCTGCAGGATGCCATGGATGAAGTAGACGGCGGCGCCCAGGTAGATGAAGCCGAAGATCACCGAGGTCTCCGAGCGCAGGTCCCAGGGGAAGATGTCCGCGCCAAGGATGAGCGCCGTTCCGGCGGCGAGCAGAACGGCCGCGAGAAGCGTGAACGAGCCACGGACCGGCGCCGGCATCTCCCGCTGATCACGCCACGGGATCCGCCGCGACCAGAGGAAGACCGCGAGGCTGGAGGCGGCGGCGGCCCCGAAGGCGATCAGGTACCACCGCAGCGAGGGCTGTCCCGGGTCTCCCGACAGGGTGAACAGGTAGACGAAGGTCGACCCGTAGGTGATCGACAGCTCCAACGCGCCCGCCTGGATCGCCGCCGGTTCGCCGCTCACGCCGATCCACAGCGCCGGCAGCGCGATCGCCGCCAGGATCGAGGCGATGAAGATGAACGAGAGGGGCGTGTCGGACCAGGGCCAGAGGTCGGTGGCCCAGTGCGCCGACTGGAAGAAGCCCAGCGCCAGCACCAGCGCGCCGATCCCGGCCAGGCAAAGCCCCGCCCGGATCGCCCTGATCTCACTCTCCCCGAGGTCTCGCACGCGCGGCAAGATACCGTCGGTCCGGTGAACGAGCTGACCAGCGCGTCGGTGCCGCCGATCGGCGGCGAGGACCACGTCTCAGGGGATGGGCGGGAGGCGATCGTCTACGCGGACTTCGGCTGCCCCTACTGCGCGGCCGGCTGGGCGCGCATCAGGGAGCTGCCGTTGCGGCTCTGCTTCCGGCACTTCCCGATGGCGTCCAAGCACCCAAGGGCGCCAGCCCTGCACGCGGCCGCGGAGGCGGCGGGCGCGCAGGGCGCCTTCTGGGAGATGTGCGACTCGCTCTACGCCGACCGCGGGCGCGTCGACGACCCGCATCTCTGGGAGAGGGCCGAGCGCTTCGGTCTCGACCTCGACCGCTTTCAGGCCGACCGCCGCTCGGAAGCCGTCCGGCAACGAATCGAGCGGGACTTCGTCAGCGGGATCCGCGCCGGGGTTGCCGGCACCCCCACGGGGTTCATCGACGGCGGTCGGCTGGACGGGGATCTGGTGCAGGCGCTCGCCGAGCTGGGGGGCTAGCTCAGGGCCTCAGCGCCCTTGCCGAAGTCCCGCGCCAGCGTGTTGCCCGCAAGGTGCGGCGGAGACCGTAGCCAACCGCCGCGCCGCGGGCGCTGGCTCTCCTCAGCCGCCCCCAGGTATCGGTCGCTAACATCCTCGCGACAGAGAACGAGAGTTCTTAAGCGAAAGGCCGTCAACCGGACGGCCGAAGGGAACAAGACATATGAGCATGTTTGACGTAAGCCGCGTCTCGGTGGAGGTAGGCGGCGAGGAGATCTCCTTCGAGACCGGAAAGCTCGCCCGGCAGGCGAGTGGAGCCGTCGTGGTTCGCTCCGGCGACACGATGGTCCTCTGCACGGCGACCGCGGGCAACGTCCGCGACGTCGACTTCCTGCCCCTCACCGTCGACGTCGAGGAGAAGCACTACGCCGCGGGCAAGATTCCCGGCTCGTTCTTCCGCCGTGAGGCGAGGGCGGGCGAGAAGGCAACCCTTACGGCTCGGATGATCGACCGTCCGCTGCGCCCCCTCTTCCCGAAGGGGTGGCATCGCGAGACGCAGCTCGTCTCCCAGCCGATCTCGGTGGACCACGTCCACCCATACGACATCCTCGCGATGAACGGCGCCTCCGCCGCGCTCGCGATCTCGGAGATCCCGGTTGCGGCGCACGTCGGTGCGGTCCGCATCGGGAAGCTCGACGGCGACTTCGTCGTCAACCCCGAGGAGGAGGCCCTCGAGCAGCTCGACCTCGACCTGATCGTGTCGGGCACCGAGGAGGCGATCCTGATGGTCGAGGCCGGCGCCGACGGCGTCACCGAGGCCGAGATCCTGGACGCGCTCGACATCGCGCACGCGGAGATCTCAAAGCTCTGCGGCACGATGGAGGAGCTGCGCCAGAAGGCCGGCAAGGGGAAGATCGAGATCGAGCCGCCTCAGGTGGACGAGGAGCTCTACGCCTCGATCAAGGGCTCTCACGGCGCGAAGCTCGACGAGGCCGCGCAGGTTCAGGCCAAGCTCGAGCGTCAGGACGCGATCGACGCCGTCGAGGCCGAGGTGCTCGAGCGGTACGCGCCCGTCGCGGACGACGGCGAGCTCGACCGCGAGCATCACGCCGCGGTCAAGGCCGCCTTCGGGAAGCTCGAGAAGGACACCATCCGCAAGCGCATCGCCGTCGACAAGAAGCGCCCCGACGGCCGCGCCCAGGACGAGATCCGGCCGATCGAGACCGAGGTCGACGTCGCACCGCGTGTACACGGCTCGGCCCTGTTCACGCGCGGTGAGACCCAGATCCTCTCCAGCGTCGCGCTCGGCACCACCCGCATGGACATGAAGGTCGACAACCTCGGCCTCCAGGAGACCAAGCGGTTCTGGCACCACTACAACTTCCCGCCGTTCTCGGTGGGCGAGGCCGGCTTCATGCGCGGCCCGAAGCGCCGCGACATCGGTCATGGCGCCCTGGCGGAGCGGGCGCTGTCCGCGACCATCCCGCCGGCGGAGGAGTTCCCGTACGTGGTCCGGGTTGTCTCGGACACGCTCGAGTCGAACGGCTCCTCGTCGATGGGTTCGGTCTGCGCGTCCTCGATGGCGCTGCAGGCTGCGGGAGTGCCGGTCACCGCGCCGGTCGCCGGCGTGGCGATGGGCCTGATCAAGGAGGGCGACGACTACATCGTCCTCACGGACATCGCCGGCGTCGAGGACCACCTGGGCGACATGGACTTCAAGGTCGCCGGGACGCAGGAGGGCATCACCGCCCTGCAGATGGACATCAAGATCACCGGCGTCACGCTCGAGATCCTCAAGGACGCGCTGGACCAGGCACACAAGGGCCGGCTGTTCATCCTCGAGCGGATGGCCGAGGCGATCGACCAGCCGCGCGAGCAGCTCTCGCAGTTCGCGCCGCGGATCACCTCGATCCAGATCGACCCGGAGAAGATCGGCGCCCTGATCGGCAAGGGCGGCGAGACGATCCGCGGCCTCTCCGAGGAGTTCGAGGCGGAGATCGACGTCGACGACGACGGCACCGTCCGCGTGTACGCGCCGACGGGCCAGCTCGTCGAAGCCTGCGTCGAGCGGATCACCGCGATGACCAAGGACGTCGAGATCGGCGACAAGTTCCGAGGCAAGGTCGTGAAGACGACCAACTTCGGGGCCTTCGTCGAGCTCACCAAGGGCACCGACGGCCTGCTTCACATCTCCAACGTGAAGCCGGGCGAGCGGGTTGGCGCGGTCGAGGACGTCCTCAACCAGGGCGACGAGATCGAGGTCACCGCGGTCGAGGTCGACAAGGAGCGAGGCCGGATCGGCCTGCGGCTCTCCGAGGACCCCGACGTCGAGGGCAAGTCGGCCGAGGAGCTGGCCGGCGTGGGCACCGGCGACCCCGGGCCTCCGCGCCGCCGTGATGGCGGTGGCGGCGGCGGTCGCAGGCGCGAGCGCGATGGCGGCGGACGCCGCCGGGAGCGTGACGGCGGCGGCGGCCGAGGCCGCTGAGCCGGACCGCGTGGCCGCCCCTGCAGCACTCCTAACCGAGCTCGACTCAGGCATCCGAGTCGTCACCGAGGCCGTGCCCTCGGTGCGCTCGGTCGCCCTCGGGCTCTGGGTCCGAACGGGCTCGAGGGACGAGACGCCGGCGCAGGCCGGCGTCTCGCATTTCCTCGAGCACCTGCTCTTCAAGGGCACGAAGCGCTACTCGGCGATCGAGATCGCGGAGATCTTCGACGGCCTCGGGGCGGCGGTGAACGCTGCGACCGGCAAGGAGTCGACGAACCTCTACGCGCGCTTCCTCGACACGCACACCGACGAGGCGTTCGACCTGCTCTCCGAGATGCTGCTGGGACCGACCTATCCCGAGATCGACTCCGAGCGCGAGGTCGTGCTGGAGGAGATCGCGATGTACGAGGACGAGCCCCAGGACAAGGTCCACGACGTCCTCGATCGGGCCGTCTTCGGCGGCCACCCGCTCGGCAGGCGGGTGCTGGGGGAGGCGGAGGTGATCAGCTCGATCCCTGTCCCCGACATCGACGCCTACCACCGCGCTCACTACACCGGCGGCAACATCGTCGTGGCCGCGGCGGGCAACATCGATCACGAGAAGGTCGTCGAGCTCACCAAGCGGCACGTGGAGCCCCCAGCGGCGACCGGAAACGGCGCCTCGCTCGAGGCGCCGCTCCTCGATGGAGCGCAGGTCGGCTTCCAGCAGAAGGAGACCGAGCAGTTCCACATCTGCTTCGGCGGTCCCGGCATCGACCGGGCCGACGATCGCCGCTACGCGCTCGGCATCCTCGATGCCGTCTTCGGCGGCTCGACCTCCTCGCGGCTCTTCCGCGAGGTCCGCGAGAAGAAGGGGCTCGCCTACTCGGTCGGCTCCTACACGACGCAGTACGTCGACAGCGGGCTGATCGGGCTCTACGTCGGCACCCGCCAGGACAACGTCCAGGAGGCCTGCGAGATCATCGGCCGCGAGCTCGCCTCGATCCACACCGAGGGGATCACGGCGGACGAGCTGGCCCGGGCCAAGGAGCACGTCAAGGGCCGGATGGTGCTCTCCTCGGAGTCGACGGCCGCGCGGATGGGGAGGATCGGCAAGGCCATCCTCTTCGGCACGCCGCTGCTGACCCTCGATCAGCTGCTGGAGCGGGTCGACGCCGTCACGCTCGAGGACGTCGCCGAGCTCGCCCGGGAGCTCTATGGCCCCGAGAACCTCTCGGCGGCCGCGATCGCGCCGAGCGAGGAGCGCTTCCGCGCCGCCCTCGCGCCGGTCAGCGAAGCCCTGGTCGGTTAGGCAAGGGTGCCCGTCAGGGCAACCCGTCTGATGGCTGCGGATCTCGACTCGAAGTACCGCCCGCCCCTCAGCGCTCAGCTCGATGGCGGCGAGGAGCTGCGCGGGATCTGCGCCGCCTCCCAGCAGAAGGGCCTGCTTGCGGGGGGCGCCGTTGCCCTCGGCGTGACCGACCGCCGGCTGCTCGTCCAGCCGCTCAACCGCCGCGGCGATCCCGACGGCGAGGTTCGATCGATTGCGCCCGACCAGGTGGCGTCGGCCAAGGCGGGCGGCGCCGGCGGCGGTTGGTACACCGTCACGACCGGGATCCTCGATCACGCCGCGGTCCGCCTCGAGATCCGCACGACGGACGGTGAGAAGCTCAAGCTGATGATGATGCGCGGGGAGGGACGGCTGCTCGGCGGTCTCGGCGGCGGCGGGCCACAGCGCCAGGGTCTGGAGGCCCTCGCCGAGTGGTTTCGGAAGATCGAAGCCCCATAAGATCGCGCCGTGGCCGATCCGATCAAGGTCGTCGTCTCCGGCGCAGCCGGGCGAATGGGGGAGACCACCTGCGGGGCCGTGGAGGGCGCCGAGGACATGGAGCTGGTCGGTCGCGCCGACCCCGCGCTCGAGACCTCCGTCAACGACGTCCTCTCGGGCGCCGACGTGATGGTCGACTTCACCACGCCCGATGCGGCCCCGGCGAACGTGCTCGATGCGATCGAGGCCGGGGTGCACGCCGTCGTCGGGAGCACCGGCTTCGATCTCGACGAGATGCGAGCGACCGTGATGCGCGCGGACAGCAAGGCGAACTGCTTCGTCGCGCCCAACTTTGCGATCGGGGCGGTCCTGATGATGGAAGCCTCGAAGCTGATCGCGCCCCACATGCCGGAGGTGGAGATCGTCGAGCTCCATCACGACCAGAAGAAGGACGCCCCTTCGGGCACCGCCAAGCGCACCGCTGAGCTGATCCGCGAGGCGGGTGGGAATGTCCACGAGCCGATCCACTCCATCCGGCTCCCGGGGCTCGTCGCCCACCAGGAGGTCACCTTCGGAGGCGAGGGGCAGACGCTGTCGATCCGCCACGACTCGATCGACCGCTCGAGCTTCATGCCCGGGGTGCTGCTCGCCGTGCGCAAGGTGATCGACCTGCCCGAGCGCTTCGTGGTCGGCCTGGAGAATCTCCTGTGACCGACGACCTGGCGATGCTCGACGCGACCGCTCAGGCGGAGCTGGTCCGCAGCGGCGAGGCCTCGCCCGTCGAGCTGGTCGAGGCCGCGATCGAGCGGATCGAGGCGCTGAACGGCGAGATCAATGCCGTGATCACCCCGCTCTTCGCGAAGGCGCGGGAGGCCGCGGCGGACGAGCTGCCGGATGGACCATTCCGCGGCGTCCCGACCCTGCTCAAGGACCTGCAGGCACACTCGGCCGGCGACCCCTTCCACGAGGGCATGAAGCACCTGCGCGACCTCGACTGGCGCGAGGAAGAGGACACCTGGCTGGTCGAGCGGCTCCGCGCCGCGGGGTTCGTGATCTGCGGCAAGACCAACACGCCGGAGCTCGGCATCCTGGCGACGACGGAGCCCGAGGCCCACGGCCCGACCGGGAACCCCTGGGATACCGGCCGCTCTCCGGGCGGCTCCAGCGGAGGATCGGCGGCGGCGGTGGCCGCGGGCATGGTGCCGGTGGCGCACGGCAACGACGGGGGCGGCTCGATCCGCATCCCCGCCTCGGCCTGCGGCCTCGTCGGCCTCAAGCCCTCGCGCGGCCGAGTCACCCTGGGACCCGAGTTCGGCGACGTGATGACGGGGCTGGTCAGCGAGCACGTCCTCGCCCGGTCCCTGCGCGACACCGCGCGGATCCTGGACTGCACCCAGGGAGTGGCTCCCGGCGATCCGTATTCTGCCCCCACCCCCGAGCGCCCCTACGCCGAGGAGGTCGGCGCGGACCCGGGCAGGCTCCGCATCGGCTTCATGCGCGAGGCGCCCGGCGGCCAGTTCGAGCTCCACCCGGACTGCGCGACGGCCGTGGCGGCGGCGGCCGAGCTGCTGGAGGACCTCGGCCACGGCGTCGAGGAGTCCCACCCCGATGCACTCGACGATCCCGGTTACGGCGAGCGCTTCATCCAGCGCTGGACAGCGGGCGTCGCCTGGAGCCTCGACCACTGGACGCGCAAGACCGGTGAGGAGGTGACCGCGGACGGGGTGGAGTCCTCCACCTGGGCGCTGGCGGAGATGGGGCGGAGCTTCAGCGGGCCGCAGTACCTGAGCGCGCTCGAATATCAACAGGCATCCACGCGGCGTGCGGCCGCCTGGTGGGCCGGTGGGTTCGACCTCTTGCTGACGCCGACGATGGGGGAGCCGCCGACACCGCTCGGGAGCTTCGATCCCGTGCCGGGCAACCCGGCCGCGCCGATCTTCCGATGCGTCCCCATCGCCGGGTTCACTGCCTTCTGGAACTCCGCGGGACAGCCCGCCGTCTCCCTGCCCCTGCACTGGAGCGAGGAGGGATTGCCCATCGGCGTCCAGCTGGTCGCGCCATTCGGGCGGGAGGATGTGCTGATCCGGATCGGCGCGCAGCTCGAGGAGGCGCGCCCATGGGCCGAGCGGTTCCCGGGCGCCTTCTCGGTACCCTCACGCTGATGGCCGAGGTCGGAGGCGTACTCACGGCGATGGTGACCCCGTTCACCGAGGATCGCTCCGTGGACGAGGCCGCTGCGCGCCGCCTGGCGCGGCATCTCGTCGAGAACGGCTCGCACGGGCTGGTGCTCGCCGGGACCACCGGGGAGTCGCCGACGCTGGACGACAGGGAGAAGCTCTCGCTACTGCGCGCGATCCGCGACGAGCTGGGCTCGGGCGCCCTGCTGATCTGCGGAACCGGCTCTAACGACACCCGGCACTCGGAGCGCCTCACGGCCGCGGCCGCGGACTCGGGGGCCGACGCCGTGCTGGTGGTGACGCCCTACTACAACAAGCCCAACTTCACCGGCATCAAGGCGCACTATGAGGCCGTCGCAAAGGCCGCCGGGATTCCGGTCCTCCTGTACAACATCCCCTCGCGGGTGGTGATCGACCTCTCGCCGGAGCAGCTCGCCGAGCTCGCCCGGATCGACAACGTCATCGGCGTCAAGCAGGCGAACGACGACGAGCTCCAGCCGATCGAGGGGCTCCGCGTGCTGGCGGGCAACGATGGGACGTTCCTGCGGACCCTCGAGATGGGGGAGCCCGGAGGGATCCTCGTCGCCTCGCACCTGGTCGGTGCGGAGATGAGGGAGATCTACGACGCCGTGCAGACCGGCGACGTCGAGCGGGCGCGCGAGATCGATGCATCTCTGCGCCCGATCTACGAGGTACTCGGCAAGACCAACCCGATCCCGGTCAAGGCCGGTCTGGAGCTGCTCGGCATCTGTTCGGCTCGCGCCAGGCTCCCGATTGTCGAGGCCGACGAGGAGCAGAGATCAGAGGTCAGGCGGGCACTCGAGGCACACGGTCTGCTGACCGGGAGCGCGGCGTAGCTTGAGCAAGGGGAGCGTTCGGATCGTCCCCCTCGGTGGGCTGGGGGAGATCGGAAAGAACATGACCGCCATCGAGGCCGAGGGGCGGATCGTGATCGTGGACACGGGGCTGATGTTCCCCACCGCGGACATGCTCGGCATCGATCTGGTGCTGCCGGACTTCTCGAGCCTGCGCGACCGCGCCGACGACATCGAGGCGATCGTCCTCACCCACGGCCACGAGGATCACGTCGGCGCGCTGCCCTACGTCCTCCGCGAGATCGGAATTCCGCCCGTCATCTACGGAGGGCTCCTCACGATCGGGATGGTCCGCTCCAAGCTCGACGAGCACAAGCTTCGCGACGTGCCGCTGCAGGAGCTCCCCGCCGGGGAGCGCGTGAAGGCGGGCCCGTTCGAGATCGAGCTGGTGCACATGGCCCATTCGATCCCGGACGCCCGAGCGGTGGTGTTGCGGACCGCCCTGGGCACGGTGCTGGTCACCGGCGACTACAAGTTCGACCAGACCCCGGTCGACGGCATGCCGGCGGACGTCTCGCGGCTCGCGGAGCTCGGCCGGGACGGCGTCCTCTGCCTCTGCGGCGATTCGACCAATTCCGACCGCCCCGGGGTCGCCCCCTCGGAATCCAGCGTCGGTCCGGCCCTGCTCGAGGTCTTCGGCCGCTGCACGGGCCGGATCGTCGTCACCTCGTTCGCCTCCAACGTCCACCGCGTCCAGCAGGTGATCGACGCCGCCGCCCAGCTCGATCGCCGGGTCGCGCTGGTCGGGCGCTCGATGCGCAAGAACTTCAATATCGCCTCCAATCTCGGGATCGCCTCGGCGCCGGACGGGCTCTTCATCTCGCCGAAGGAGATCGAGGACTTCCCCGACGAGAAGGTCGTGGTGATCTCGACGGGCAGTCAGGGCGAGCCGCTCTCCGCCCTTCGCCGGATGGCGCACCGCGACCATCCCGACGTCGAGCTCCACTCCGGCGACACCGTGATCTTCTCGGCGACGCCGATCCCCGGGAATGAGCGCTCGGTGAACGAGACGATCGACCGCATCTTCCAGATCGGCGCCCAGGTGGTGACGGCGGCCGATGCGCCGATCCACGCCTCCGGCCACGGCTGGCAGGAGGAGCTCAAGCTGATGCTCAACCTGACCAAGCCGCGGAACGTCTTTCCCTTCCACGGCGACCACAAGCGGCTCAAGCTGCACGGCGACCTGGCGGAGTCGGTGGGCGTCGAGCGCGAGTGCATCTTCATGGGCCGCAACGGCCTCTCCTTGGAGATCGACGAGTCCGGCGCGCGGTTCGCCGACGACGTCCACGCGAGCATGATCTTCGTCGACGGTGTCTCGGTCGGTGAGCCGGATGAGTTCGCTCTGCGTGATCGCCGCAAGCTCTCAGACGATGGCGTCTTCATCGTCGTCGCCACGATCTCCTCGGACGACGGCTCCCAGGTCGCCGACCCCGAGGTCATCTTCCGGGGCGTGCCCTTCGCCGAGGAGGCCGACGGGCTGCGGGACGAGCTGCGTGACGTCGTCCGAGAGACGCTCAGCGAGGCGGCCGACGAGGAGATTCGCGAGGTCTCGCTCCTCCAACAGGACCTCCACGACGACATCGCCGAGTTCGTCTACGAGAAGCTCCGCCGTCGGCCGCTGGTGCTGCCGGTGGTCGTCGAGGTCTAGCCCGGGCGCCGCGGGCAATAAAAAGGCCCCCGGCGGTCGAGGGAGGGGCGACCACCGGGGGCGACGCTTTGGCCCGAGGGCCTCAGCGGGTCTCGCCGTGGCGTGTGGGGTTTCGCACCGCGGCGAGGTGTCTCGTCCAGTTGGGGAATCTAAGTGGCGTTCTTGAACGTTTGCTAAAGCTGCGGGGACCCGGACCTGTCGGCCGAGTCGGGCTTCGCTTCGCGCTCTCCGGCCCTCTCCAGGGGCAGCCGGACCGAGAAGCGGGCGCCACCGTAGGTGCTGCGGCCGGCCGAGACCGAGCCGCCGTGCGATTCCGCCACGGCCCGCACGATCGCCAGGCCGAGCCCGCTGCCACCGCCGCCGGCGGTGTCGGACGGCCCGTCCCCGCGGACGAAGCGGTCGAAGACCTGGCTCTCCATCCCGGACGGGATCCCCGGGCCGTCGTCGACGACCTCGAGCAGCGCCTCCCGGCCATCCCGACGGACGGTGAGCTCGACGGTCGCCCGCTCCGGTGTGTGCCGGACGGCGTTCTCGAGCAGGTTGCGGATCAGCCGGTGGAGCTCGTCGGGGTTGCCCTGAATGGGCAGCGGCCCCTCCAGCTGGCTGTCGAGCCGCTGCTCGCCCGCCAGCGGCTGGACCTCCTCGAGCGCGCCGGCCGCAATCGCCGCAAGGTCTAGCTCCCTGGTGGCGACGCGTCGGCCGGCGTCGGCGCGGGCGAGCAGGAGGAGATCCGAGACCAGGCCCGACATGCGCTTGGTGGAGGAGAGGGCGGAGTCGACGGCGTGCCGGTCGTCCTCGGAGCCGTCGCCCGCCGCCTGCAGGAGCTCGAGGTTCGCCTGGATGCTGGTCAGCGGGGTCCGGAGCTCGTGCGAGGCGTCGGCGACGAACTCCCGCTGGCGCTCGAGCGACTGCTCGCGCTCCGAGTGCGCCTCCTCGAGCGCCTGGAGCATGCCGTCCATCGTCCGCGCGAGCTCGCCAACCTCGTCGTCGGTGGCCGGTACCGGGATGCGCTTCGACGGGTCGCGCGTGCTGGTGATCTGGCGCGCCAGGCCGGTGAGCGCCTTGATCGGGCGCATGGCGCGATCCGCCACCGCCAGGCCGGCCAGCAGGGCGAGCAGCGTGCCGCCGAGCACGCCGGCGCCCAGGAAGAACCAAAGCCGCGCCACGGTGTCGTTGACGCTGGCGTAGGGCCGCGCGTACTGGACGTAGGCGGGCAGGGAGCCGGAGGCCGTGATCGGCTGGGTGGCAACGCTGAGCTCGCCGATGCTGTGCACCCCGGCGCGCGGAGGCCCGAGGTCGATCGAGGTGGTGGCGGCGAGCGGACGGCCGCTCTGATCAAGGACGGTGATCACCGCGTCCTCCGGCAGGGCGAACGCCCGCAGGGGAGGGCTGGAGACGACCGGGCCCAGTACCGGGTCGTTGGAGACGCGGGTCTCGGCCGCAAGGGAGCGAACGGCGCTCTTCAGCTCGGCGCGGAAGTCGCTACGGATGCGGTTGCCGACGACCTGCCCGAGGACGAGCGCGAAGCAGACGAGGATCAGGAGCGTCAGGCCGGCCGTGGTGATGGCGATCCGCCAGCGGACTGGGATGCGCTCGAAGAGCGGCAGCCGCCTGCCGCGGAGCCACGTCACGCAGCGGCCTTGAGGACGTAGCCCGCCCCCCGCTTGGTGTGCAGCAGGCGCGGCTCGCCACCGGACTCGAGCTTGCGGCGCAGGTTGGAGATGAAGACGTCGATCGTGTTGGTCTGCTCGAAGGGGTCGTATCCCCAGACGTCCTCGAGCAGCCGCTCGCGCGAGACGACCAGCTTCTGGTTTCTGGCCAGGTACTCGAGCAGCTCGAACTCACGGTTGGTGAGCTCGATCTCCCGGCCGGCCCGCTTTACCTCGCGGGTGTCCGGATTGAGCGAGAGATCGCCGACGACGATGGAGGCGCTGCCCCGCGGCGGCCGGCGCCGCAGCAGGGCCCGGATCCGCGCGAGCAGCTCGGAGCGCTCGAACGGCTTCGGCAGGTAGTCGTCCGCTCCCGTGTCGAGGCCCTCGACGCGATCCTCGGTCTGGGTGCGGGCGGTCAGGATCAGGATCGGCACGTCGCTCTCGGCGCGCAGCCGCCTGCAGACCTCCATGCCGTCGAGGCGGGGGAGGCCCAGGTCGAGGACGACCAAGTCGGGGCTGAACTGGTCCGCCGCCGTCAGGGCCTCGGCTCCGTCGCCCGCGCTGCGGACCTCGTGGCCCTCGGCGCGCAGCGAGCGACGCAGGACGTCCGCGATCGCCTCGTCGTCCTCGACGACCAGCACGCGCGCAGAGGCTGTGGCCTGTTCCATCACCACCTCAAGGGTAGTTGTGAATCCCGCGCCGACAAGCGCCCTTGAGGGAACGTTTAGGCACGAACCAACTCGGGAGTTCGTGCCTGGCAGGGGAGGGGCGGCAGGCGTCGAAGTTGGTGGGCGGATGCTTGCAGACCGCATTTTCGGCGCGCCGGAGCGGCGGGATCCGCCTCGGCGCAAGAGGCAGCCTGCCCGCGCGCCGAAACGGCGCGGCGGGGCGCGCGGTGGCGCTCGCGGCAAGGCGCGGGGACGGGGCCACGCTTCGCCCGAGGTGATGCAGCGGCGCCTGGACCTGGCGGGGCTCGCCTGCATCGGCCTGGCGGTCTATCTGGGCTACGTCATCTACCTGGGCTGGAACGGGGGGGCCGTGGGGAACGGCTCCGAGAGCGCGCTCTCCTACGCGGTCGGCGCGGGTGCGGTGGTCGTTCCGGTCGCCCTCGGCCTCGCCGGCATCGGACTGATCCTGCGGCCCTTCCTGCCATCGCCCAAGTCGATCGCGGTCGGCGTGGTGGCGATCGCCTGTGGACTGCTCCTGGCCCTGGCCGCCCAGACGGCCGGCATCGGTCCCGACGGCGTCCGCACGGGCCTCTTCGATCCCAACTTCTTCCCGCATCACGGCGGCGGCCTGGGGGAGGTCCTCTACTGGGCCACCACCACTCTCTTCCAGCGCCTCGGCGCCCAGATCATCGCCGTGCTGCTGCTGGTCTCGGGGCTGCTGCTGCTCACCGGCCGCTCCGTCTCGGACATGGTCCGCGCCGGGCAGCGCGGCTTCGACCGCGCCAAGCGCGGCACCGTCGGGTTCGCCACTGCGGTCAAGGAGAGCCGGATTCACACGGACCCCGACCTGATCGACACGACGCCCGCCGACACCGAGCCCGTCTTCGGTCCGCCCGAGCCGGTGGCAGGCGGCGGGGACCTCCAGGTGCTCGTCGGCGGCGGCGAGCAGGAGACCGAGAGGGTCGCGAACTTCGACGAGGCCGTCCGGGTCGCGGACGAGCCCGACACCAGCGAGCTCGAGGACCTCGAGGACCAGGATGCGGCATTCATCGTGGCCAAGGCCGATGAGCCCGAGCCGCAGATCGCCGCAGTCGAAGCCGAGGAGGATGAACCTGCCGAGCTGACCCCGATGGGCGAGAAGCGCGGCGGCGTCACCGAGTCCGAGGAGATCGACTACAAGCCGCCCGTGGCAGAGCAGGTGCTCGAGCGCGGAGCGCCGGACAAGGGCCCGGACAAGCGAGACCACGAGGAGATCGCCCGCACCCTGCTCGAGGCGCTCGGGCACTTCGGGGTGGAGGCGAAGATCGTCGGGACCGTCACAGGGCCCCACGTGAGCCGATACGAGCTCAAGCTCGCGCCGGGCACCAAGGTCTCGAAGATCACCCAGCTCAAGGACGACCTGGCCTATGCGCTTGCCTCCACGGACATCCGGATCCTGGCGCCGATCCCCGGCAAGCAGGCAGTCGGCGTCGAGGTCCCGAACCAGCGTCGCCGCCTCGTCCGCCTCGGCGACATCTACGGAGGCCGCCCGCAGGGCTCCTCGCCGCTGGTCGCCTGGCTCGGCAAGGACATCTCAGGCAGCGCCGTCTGGACCGACCTGCAGAAGATGCCGCACGCCCTGATCGCCGGCACCACCGGATCGGGCAAGTCGGGCAGCGTCAACGCCATCCTCAGCTCGATCCTCCTGCACGCCTCGCCCAACGAGGTCCGGATGGTGCTGGTCGACCCGAAGCGCGTCGAGCTCAACCACTACGAGCGGATCCCTCATCTGCTGACGCCGGTGGTGACCTCCCCGCGGCTGGCGGCGAACGTGCTCAACAACCTGATCGCCGAGATGGAGAGCCGCTACGGGGTCATGGAGCAGGCTCGTGCCCGGAACCTGGCGGAGCTCAACCGCGTGCGCCAGCGGGAGGGTGAAGCGCCGCTGCCGCACATCCTCTGTGTGATCGACGAGCTCGCGGACCTGATGATGGTTGCGCCGGCCGAGGTCGAGGACGCGATCATCCGCCTCGCGCAGAAGTCGCGCGCGGTCGGTATCCATCTGCTGCTCGCCACGCAGCGTCCCTCCACGGACATCATCACCGGGACGATCAAGGTCAACATCCCGGCGCGCATTGCCTTCGCGGTCTCCTCGCAGGTCGACTCGCGGGTGATCCTGGACCAGGGCGGAGCGGAGACGCTGCTCGGCCAGGGCGACATGCTCTTCCGCCCCGCCGGCACCTCGAAGATGCAGCGGATCCAGGGCGCTTTCATCACCGAGGCCGAGATCGCCAAGCTCACCGAGCACTGGTCAGAGCAGGGCGAGCCGGACTTCGCCAACGAGCTGCTCGATACGCCGCAGAGCGCCCCCGAGGAGGCCGGCGACGACGACTTCGACCCGGACAGCGACGACCTGCTCGACCAGGCAGCGCACCTCGTCGTCGAGAGCGGCACGGCGTCGGTCTCGATGATCCAGCGGCGCCTGCGGGTGGGCTACACGCGCGCGGGCCGCCTGATCGACATGCTCGAGCGCCGCGGGATCATCTCGGGCTACGAGGGCTCGAAGCCGCGGCAGGTGCTGGTCTCCCTCGCGGACCTGCCCAGGGTGCTGGGCGGCGGCGGGCCGGCCGAGACCGACCCAGTCGCGGCGCCCATCGAGGGCGAGTAGCGAGCCGCCTGACCCGCCAGAATGGCCCGCGTGAGTGTTCGCGCGGGCATCCTGGTGACCGGCACGGAGGTGCTGAGCGGCTACGTCACGGACCGCAACGGCCCGTGGATCTCCGAGCGGCTCGCCGACCTGGGCGTCGAGGTCGCCCAGATCACCGTGGTCGGCGACCGGCCGGAGGACCTCGAGGGGGCCCTGCGCCACATGCGGGAGGAGGGCCTCGACCTGATCGTGACCAGCGGCGGACTCGGTCCGACCGCGGACGATCTGACCGCGGAGGTGGTGGGGCGGTTCGCCGGGCGCGAGCTGGTGCTCGACGCCGAGATGGAGGAGAAGATCACGCGGATCATCGCCCGCTACGCGCGGAGGCTCCGCTTCGACCCGGAGGCCGTCCGCGAGGCGAACCGCAAGCAGGCGATGGTGCCCCGGGGCGCGACCGCGATCGATCCCGCCGGGACCGCCCCCGGCCTCGTGGTCCCGGCGGACGGCCAGGTGGTGATCGTGCTGCCCGGCCCGCCGCGCGAGCTGCAGGAGATGTGGCCGCGGGCGCTGTCCGCGCCCCCCGCGCAGGAGCTCCTCGGGCGCGCCGAGCCCTATCGGACGATGTCGATCCGGATGTTCGGGATCCCGGAGTCCGAGCTCGCGCAGGCCTTGCGTGAGATCGAGGACGACGGCGTCACGCTCGGCGACCTGGAGGTGACTACCTGCCTGAGGGGCGGCGAGCTGGTGACGGACGTGCGCCACCGGGAGGACGCCGCGGATTCGGCCGAGGCGCTGCGCGCGGGTCTCGCCGACCGACTCGGCCGGTTCACCTACACCGAGACCGGCGAGTCGATCGAGAAAGTCGTCTTCAGGCTGCTCGGCGACCGCAAGGTCGCGGTCGCCGAGTCGTGCACCGGCGGCCTGCTGGCCGGACGCCTGACGCTGCGGCCGGGCTCGTCACAATGGTTCGCGGGAGGGGTGGTCGCTTACTCGAACGAGGCGAAGGCGGAGCTGCTCGGCGTCGATCCGGCGCTGATCGAGAGCAAGGGCGCGGTCTCGCCCGAGGTGGCCGAGGCGATGGCCGACGGCGCGATGGAGCGCTTCGGCGCGGACGTGGCCTGTGCGGTGACCGGGGTGGCCGGGCCCGACGGCGGGACCGAGGAGAAGCCGGTCGGCTATGTCTGCTTCTGTGCGAAGACGAGCACCGGTGAGAAGCTCGCTCGCGACCCAGTGATCCCCGGCAGCCGCACCGACGTCCGGGAGCGATCGGTCGTGGTCGCGCTCCACTTGATCCGCTACCTGCTCGAGGGGCGCGAGCCGCCGAGATGAGCGGCCGGGCGAGGCTGCTGCGGGTCGGCCTGGCGGTCGCGCTCGCCACGAGTCTGCTGGCGGAATCGCAGGGAGCGCCGCCGGTCGCGGCGCAGTCAGCGGGCCCGGCGGGCGCGGGCGACTTCGCGGGCAAGGTGGCGATCGAAGGTGGCCGGCGCCTCTATCTCGAGTGTCATGGCAGCGGCACCCCGACCGTGATCTTCGAGTCGGGTCTGCGCAGCCGCGGCGACATCTGGAGCTGGTCGGTGCAGGGAGGTTTCGGCACGGGCGTCTTCCCCAGGGTCACGCCGTTCACCAGGGCATGCATCTACGACCGGCCGGGGACTCTCGCCCACTTCCCGGTCGTCAGCCGCAGCGATCCGGTGCCGATGCCCCGCAGCACGGGCGAGATCGTGACCGAGCTGCACGATCTGCTGGCCGCGGCCGGCGTGCCCGGCCCGTACGTGATGGTGGGCGCCTCCACCGGGGGCCTGGTCGCCCGCCAGTACGCCAGTCGCTACCCCCTCGAGGTGGCCGGGCTGGTGCTGGTGGACGCGATCTCCGAGGCGATGCGGGGACTGATGAAGCCCAGTCAATTCGCTCGCTACAACCTCTACTACCTGCAATCGGTCTCACCGGACGCGGCGCAGTACGAGGACCTCGAGGCGGTCGACTTCTACCGGAGCTTCGCCGAGATGAAGAGCCAGCAGGCGCCACCGCGCCGAATCCCCATGGTGGTGATCTCCGCCGACTGGGGCTTCGGGGTGCCCATCGGCGTCACCCGGCGCTTCGCCCGGTTCGTGAACCGGGTCTGGAAGCGCGCGCAAAGATACCTGGTCTCGCTGGAGCCGGGGGTGAGGCACGTGGTCGCCGTCGGCAGCGGTCACCAGGTGCACGTGAACCGGCCCGGCCTGGTCGCGCGAAAGGTCCTGGGAATGGTGGCGAGGGCACGCGGTGGCTGACCGGCGGGCCGCACTCGCGACGCTGGCGGGCTCGATCCTCGCCGCCGCGCTGGCGCTCACCGTGCTCGGCTGCGGCTCCGACACCAGCACGGCGGAGCAGCGTCAGGCGCTCGAGGACTACGTCGCGAAGGTGCAGCCGATCCGCCTTGGGATCAACGAGTTGCTCGACCGCGCCGACCCGATCCTGGCGGGCTATGCCGGCGGGGATCTGAGCGTCGCGCAAGCGCGTCGCAGGCTGGGGAGGCTGGAGCGCGGCGTCGCCGCCTACGCGGTACGAATCGCCGAGGTGGACCCGGTCCCGGGCGAGCTGCGCGGCGTTCATGGCGCCTACGCGCACACCTTCGTCCTTCAGGACACCTACCTGAGTGCACTGGTCGCGGCGCTGCGGGATCGCGCCTTCGACGAGCTGCCGCATTTCCAGAACGAGCAGCGCGCGGCGATCATCGCCTGGCGCACGCGGCTGCAGGTGCTCGCCGACCGCTGGGGCGCGAAGCTCCCGGCGGACCTCCAGGTCGCCGGGCGCGGGGAGATCTCGCCGGCGCCGACCGGCGACTGATCAGTCGCCGAATAGCGACCTGGCCCGCTCCAGGACCAGGTCGGGACGCTCGTCGACGATGAAGTGGCCGACTCCCGCGACGAGCTCGAGGCGCATGTTGGGCGCGTTCCGCTCGAATCCGGGCAAGAGTCTGTGGTCCAGCACCTTGTCGTCGGTGCCGAAGAGGAGCAGCGACGAGTGGTCCATCGTCATCCGCCGGTACCGGCCCCGGAGGACGGTGGGAAACAGATGGAAGGCGGAGTGCCGGTAGAGCAGGGCGCTGGCCTCGGCGCGCGCCGGCTCGCGGAACTGATCGAGGTACAGAGCCAGCTCCGCCTCATCCCAAGGCGTCCGGCGCGCCCCGATCCAGTGGAGGACGGGATCCTGGAGGAGCCCGTTCCCGGCAAACAGCCGGCGGCCGAGGGACGGCGCTGCGATCACGAGCTGGTACCAGAACCTCCATCCGGTGAACAGCGAGCGAGCGTGCGGCCGCACGAACGGGTGGAGGATGTTGAGCGCGAGGTAGCGGCGGATCCGCTCGGGGTGGAGGAGGCACAGCATGAACCCGGTCCAGCCGCCCCAGTCATGGCCGACGAGGTCGACCGGTTCCTCGATCTCGAGGGTGTCGAGGAGCGCGATCACGTCCGACGCGAAGATCTCCGGGTCGTAGCCGCCCGGAGGGGCGGCCGTCCAGCCGAACCCACGCAGGTCGGGGCAGATCACGCGGTGCGATTCCGCGAGTGGCCCGATCAGCTCGTGCCAGAGCCACCAGTGCTGGGGCCAGCCGTGGAGCATGACGAGCGGCGGCCCCTCACCCGCCTCAGCGACGTGGGTACGCAGGCCGCCGGCGCTGACGAACCGGTGGCGGACGCCGGCGACCTCGGGCAGGGCTCGTTCCATGTCCGCGAGTCTATGGAGCCCTCTGCCGGGGGGGAGAGAACCGCGGCGCGCCGCCTGAGCGTGCTGGATGAGCGCAGCGGCGCGGATCGCGGTCTTCTCGGCCGGGCAGGGGACTAGCGTTCGGGCGTGGCCAAGGAGCGCCTCAAGAGCCCCAGGGCCCGCCTGTTCGTCGCGCTCGACCTGCCGCAGGACGTACGAGCCGGGCTGGTGGACTGGCAGCGGACGGCGCTCTCCGATCCGGCGCTGCGGGTGGTCAGGCCGGAGGCCCTGCACATGACGCTGGTCTTCCTCGGCTATCAGGCGGAGAAGGACGTCAAGGCGATCGCCAAGGCGGCGTTCCACCTGGATGACGCGGCGGCTCCGGCCGTGGAGCTGATCGCCGAGCCGGTCGGCGTCCCGCCCGGCAAGCGCCCGCGGCTGATCGCGCTCGGGGCGCACTCGGAGGAGACGGTCACGCTGCAGGCGCGGGTTGAGGAGGGGTTGGTGGCCGCCGGCTTCTACGAGCCGGAGAAGCGGCCGTTCTGGCCGCACCTGACCGTCGCCCGGGTGAAGCCGGAGGCGCGGGGAAGCCGAAAGCCCGCCCTGATCAGGAATCCGCTGCGTCCGCTACCCGAACACATGTTCCGGTTCTTCCGTCCGACACGTCTGGTGCTCTTCAAATCGCACCTGCGCAGGACCGGTGCAGAGTACGAGCCGATGGCCGAGTTGGAGCTTCCGACCGCCCAAGATGACTAGGACAGAGAGGTGACCGAGATGGCAGATCAGAAGCCCAACCTGAGAGAAGTCGGCGAGAAGGACGCGAAGGCTCGCGACCAGGCGCTGCAGGCGGCCGTCAAGCAGATCGAGCAGAACTTCGGCCAGGGCGCCCTGATGAAGCTCGGCGACGTCGGCGCGATGAACGTGGAGACGATCTCCAGCGGCGCGCTGCCGCTGGACATCGCCCTCGGCGTCGGGGGGGTGCCGCGCGGCAGGATCATCGAGATCTTCGGCCCGGAGTCCTCCGGGAAGACGACGCTGGTCTACCACATCGTCGCCGAGGCACAGGCCCGCGGCGGCGTCTGCGCCTTCGTCGACACGGAGCACGCGATCGACCCGAGCTACGCCCGGAGGATCGGCGTCAACACCGACGAGCTGCTGATCTCCCAGCCGGACTACGGCGAGCAGGCGCTGGAGATCGTCGACGTGCTGGTGCGCTCCGGCGCCGTCGACGTGGTCGCGGTGGACTCGGTGGCGGCGCTGACCCCGCGGGTCGAGCTCGAGGGCCAGATGGGCGACTCCCACGTCGGCCTCCAGGCTCGCCTGATGTCCCAGGCGCTGCGCAAGCTGGCGGGCAACCTGAGCCGCGCCAAGACCGTCTGCCTGTTCACCAACCAGATCCGGGAGAAGATCGGCGTCATGTTCGGCTCGCCCGAGACCCAGCCGGGCGGCCGGGCGCTGAAGTTCTATTCCTCGCAGCGGCTCGACATCCGCCGCATCGAGACCCTCAAGGAGGGCACCGAGGCGGTCGGCAACCGGGTCCGGGTGAAGGTCGTGAAGAACAAGGTGGCGCCTCCGTTCCGGCAGGCCGAATTCGACATCGAGTACGGCGTCGGGATCTCGAAGGAGGGCGGCCTGCTCGACATGGCCCTGGAGCACGACCTGATCCAGAAGTCGGGCTCCTTCTTCTCCTACGGCGAGACGCGGCTCGGCCAGGGCCGCAACAACACCAAGGAGTTCCTGCGCGACAACCCGGAGCTCGGAGCCGAGCTCGAGCGGAAGATCCACGAGAAGCTCGGGCTCGGCGACGAGGCCGAGACGCGCCCGGAGGCCGAGAAGGCTGTCGACGCGGCCAAGGCCGCGGACGTGGTGAAGGCCGCGGACAAGCCCAAGGCTCAGAGGAAGGCCGCCTAGGGGCCCGCAAGCCCGCCCCATCTTGGAGCGACTGCTTGCAGACGCGACTGATGTTTGCGGGCGCAGCGGTCCCGACTGATGGCGAAGCTGGATAACGACGCCCATGAGCTCGCGCTGCGGGCCCTGAGCTACAAGGAGCGCACCGAGTCGGAGCTGCGCGCGTGGCTCGCCGAGCGCGGCGTGGAGGGCGGCGAGATCGAGGGGGTCATCGCCCTGCTCATCGAGGCGGGGGCGGTCGACGACGAGAGCTTCGCCCGCCGCTATGCCGAGGACAAGCGCCAGCTCGCAGGCTGGGGTCCGGATCGCATCACCACGGCGCTGGAGGGCCGCGGCGTCCCCCGTGAGCACATCGAGGCGGCCGTCGGCGGGGAGGACGAGCGCGCCCAGCTCGAGCGGGCCACGGCGCTGCTCTCGGACCGGGGGATGCACTGCGACTCGGAGCGCGAGCGAGAGCGCGCGCTGGGGCTCCTGGTCAGGCGCGGCTATCCGATGGAGCTCGCCTACGAGGCCGTCAGGGCCGCCGAGCGGCTCGCCGACGCCGCCTGAGGGCCTGCGGATAGGATCTCCGGCGGAATGGACGGCAATTTCTTCTTCGTCGTCGGCGGGATCCTCGTCGCGGCCGCTCTCGTGATCTCGTTCGTCGGGATCCGGCGGAGCGAGCGGTTTCCGCCGAGTCGCGCCGTGATGGCCGGCGTGATCGCGCTCTTCGCGGCGATCGTCGCGACGACGATGGCCTTCGCGATCGTCAAGTCGAAGGATGAGCAGAAGAGTCGCCGAGAGAAGCAGGCGAGCGAGGAGCAGCAGGCCCAGGCCGAGTCAGGCCAGCCCGCGACCTCGGGCGCGGCAGGGATCAACCTCGCCGTGGCGTCTCCTGCCGACGGCTCGCTCGTGTTCCAGCCCGATGGTCTCCAGGCGAAGCAGGGGAACGTGAGCATCACCTACGACAATCCCTCCGCCGTGCCGCACAGCATCGCCGTGGCGACGTCGAATGGCAACGTCCTCGGTCAGGTGCAGCCGTTCTCCAACGGGAAGCAGACCGTCACTCTCAACAACCTGGCGCCAGGGAAGTACGTCTTCTTCTGCACCGTGCCGGGCCACCGAGAAGCCGGAATGCAGGGCGACCTCACCGTTCTCGGGCCCAAGGGCTAGGAGACGTCGGTCCCCCTCGGGCGGGACAGGACGGCTCACGCCGACTTCGCACGGGCCCGCGGCCGCGTCTGGATCGAGCGCGTGCGCGTGGGGCTCGACTACCGGCGCGCAATGCGACAGATCGACGAGGACGTCGCCCGGGTGCGCCTCGAGCGCGACCGCCTGGTCCGGGAGGCGGTCTCCGCCGGGGCCAGTTATCGCGAGGTCGCGCGCGAGCTGGGGCTCTCGCACAGCCGGATCCAACAGATCGTCAACGCCCCCTCCAAGTGAGGGCGGCGCCGCTACATTGACCGCGATGGAGCGGCGCTATCACGTCACCACGTTCGGCTGCCAGATGAACGAGCACGACTCCGAGCGGATGAAGGGGATGCTCGACTCGCTCGGCTACGTGGAGGCCCCCGAGCGAGATCAGGCCGACCTGATCCTCTTCAACACCTGCTCGATCCGGGAATCGGCCGACAACCGCTTCATCGCGCACCTGGGTGAGGCGAAGCGCCTCAAGTCCGAGGATCCCGCCCGGGTCGTAGGCGTGGGCGGGTGCTGGGCCCAATCGGTCAAGGATGAGGTCTTCCGGCGCTTCCCGTTCGTCGACGTCGCCTTCGGCCCGGGGCAGATCCACCGGCTGGCGGAGTTCCTGACCTCGGACTCGCTCAGCGCGCAGGGCTACTTCGAGTTCGAGGACGTCTCCGGGCACCTGCCGATGAAGCGCGCCCGCGACTTCCAGGCCTGGCTGCAGATCTCGCAGGGCTGCAACTGCGTCTGCTCGTACTGCATCGTGCCCTCGGTGCGCGGCCGGGAGGTGAGCCGCGATCCGGAGGAGCTGCTCGCGGAGGTCGAACGGCTCTCCGGCGACGCGGTCAGCGAGATCACCCTGCTCGGCCAGAACGTGAACAGCTACGGGCGCGACCTCCCGAAGGAGCGCCGGATCAGCTTCGCGGGCCTGCTCGGCCAGGTCGACGCGGTCCCCGGCATCGATCGGATCCGGTACACGAGCCCCCACCCCAAGGACATGCGCGAGGATGTGATCCGCGCCCACGCGGAGCTGCCCTCGCTCTGCGAGCACATCCACCTGCCCCTGCAGTCGGGCGCGACGTCGGTTCTGAAGAGGATGCGACGCACCTATGGCCGCGAGCGCTACATGGAGCGCGTCGCCCTGATCAGGGAGCACGTCCCCGATTGCGCGATCACCACGGACATCATCGTCGGCTTCCCGGGGGAGACCGAGGCCGACTTCGAGGAGACGCTCGAGGTAGTCGACCAGGTGGGCTACGACGGCGCCTTCACCTTCATCTTCTCGCCGCGACGTGGTACCGAGGCGGCCGAGCTCGATGACCAGCTGCCTCACTCCACCAAGCGCGAGCGCATGGAGCGGCTGGTGGAGCTCGTCCAGCGGCGTGCCCGCGAGCGGGCGGAGCGGTTCGTCGGCCGGACGATGGAGGTCCTGGTGGAGGGACCGAGCCGAACGGATCCGTCGCGCCTCAGGGGCCGCACCAGGCACAACAAGACCGTCAACTTCGACGGCACCGCGGCTCCGGGCGAGCTGGTGGAGGTCGAGATCGGCGGCGCCACCTCGACCACGCTGAGCGGCACCGAGCTCCTCGCGAGCCGCGCGGCTTGAGGGTCCTCGCGCTCTTCGGCCCCACGGCTGTCGGCAAGACGGGAGTGGCCATCGCCGTCGCCGAGGTGCTGCGCGAGCGGGGGGACGATCCGGTGGCAGTCAACTGCGACTCGATCCAGGTCTATCGCGGCCTCGAGGTCCTGAGCGGCGCGGCGACGGCCGCTCAGCGGAAGCGCCTGGAGCACCGGCTGCTGTCCTTCATCGAGCCGGCGGAGGAGTTCAGCGCGGGACGCTACGCGGAGGCGGCGCACCGCGAGATCGATTCCCTGCTCGATCAGGGGCGCCGGCCGATCGTGGTGGGAGGGACCGGCCTCTATCTGAGGGCGGCCCTCTCCGACCTCGACCTCCGGCCGCCGGTTCCGCCGGAGATCCGGGAGGAGGTCGAGCGGGAGGTCGAGGAGCGTGGTCCGCCGGCACTCCACGCGGAGCTGGATCCGGAGCTCGCCGCCGGCGTCGACCCCAACGACCGCAAGCGCGTCGCCCGCCTGACCGAGCTCGCGCGCGCCGGGATCGAGCCCGCGGCGGATGCCGAGGGAATGTGGACGGCCACCCTGCGCCGGCCGACCCTGCTGGTCGGCGTGACCATGGATCGCGGGGAGCTCGCCCAGCGCATCGACCGCCGGGTCGATGAGATGATCGCCGCGGGCGCGGCCGAGGAGGCCCGCGCCGCCCTGGAGGCCGGGCCGTCGAGAACCGCCAGGGCGGTGCTCGGGTTCGAGCAGCTCGTCGCGGACATCGACGGCGCTCCCAGCGCGGAGGCGATCGACTCGATCAAGGCGGCGCATCGCGCCTACGCCCGCCGCCAGCTCACCTGGATGAGGCGGATGGAGGGGGTAACGCTCGTGGACCGCACGGGCCGTCCCGATGAGGAGGTCGGGGCCGAAATCGTGGCACGGCTCGATCAGGACGAACGGTGATACTGCGCCGATGCTGAAGAACGTCTTCGGGCGCACGATGGCGGCGTGGAACGCATCCGACTGGGGCGCACAGCCCGTGGGCGATCATCTCTTGGGGGACATCCACCAGATGCTCAAAGGAGAGTTCCTCGACTCCCACACCGCTCAGAAGGTGGCCGAAGAGGTTTCCCAGGGATGAGATTCGAGAAGTGGCAGGCGCTTGGGAACGACTACCTGATCGTGGAGGCCGCGGCGCTCCCCTGGGAGCTGACAGAGGCGCGGATCCGGCGGCTCTGCGACCCGCACTTCGGGATCGGCTCCGACGGGATCCTCCTGCTCGCGCCGGTCGAGGATCCGGCCCAGGTGGCCGAATTGCGCATCTTCAACCCCGACGGCTCGGAGGCCGAGCTCTCGGGCAACGGGGCGCGCGAGGCGGTCATGTACCTGCGGCGGGCCGGCTGGACCGATGCCGACGAATTCACGATCGTGACCAAGGCCGGTCCGATCACGCCGACGATTCGCGCAGAGCGCGAGTGCACGCTCGACATGGGGCGCGCGAGCACGACCTCCGGCGACTTCCCCTCAGGACCGGATGACGGCCGCGGCGAGGTGCGGGCCGGCGGGCGAACCTGGTCGTTCCGGTACGTCTCGATCGGCAACCCGCAGTGCGCGATCGCGGTCGGCGGCGAGCTCGAGGAGCTGGACCTCCCGGCGATCGGGCCCGAGATCGAGAACAGCGAGCTGTTCCCCAACCGCACCAACGTCAGCTTCTACCGGGTGGACGGTGATCGCGTCCGCGCGCGCATCTTCGAGCGCGGCGTGGGGGAGACGCTCTCCTCGGGGACCGGCGCGTCGGGGGCTGCGGTGGCGGCCCACCTGGCCGGGGCGCCGGACACGCTGACGGTCGAGCTGGACGGCGGCGAGTTGGTCGTCGAGATCGCGGATGACCTCGGTGTGCACCTGACGGGCTGGGCGGAGCCCGTCTACGCCGGCGAGGTCTCGCCCGAGCTGCTCCGCGCCCTGGAGAAGCTGGCCTAGCGCTTCTGGCGCGTCACCCCACGGCCCTCGTGCCACGCGGAGATCAGCATGTGATCGGGTGGGTCCCCGCCGATCGTGATCACCACCAGCTCCGTGATGTCCGAGCGAAAGAGGTGGGAGCGCCCCGGCGCGGAGCCGATGACCTCGTCGAGCCGCTCGGGGTCAGTGATCTCCTCCATGCGCCCGGCGATCTTGGCGTCGCCCGGCTGGCTTTCGGGGAACGCCCCGTCCGGCTCGGGATCGGGCGAGGCGCTGTGGAGGGCGAAGCGGCCGTCGCGCCGGAGGTCCAGGGCCTTCACCGCCATCCACATGCTGCCCACGTAGAGGTCGCCGTCCGCGAAGCGGGTCTCGATGCCGCTGATCCTGGGCGAGCCGTCGCGCCGCAGCGTCGCGATCGTCTTGTGCTTGTGGGCATCAAGGATCTGCTGAGCGAGGTCGGTGAGCTCCGGGGCCTCCCGCACGATCTCGCTCCATGGCGCCATCGCTCGATCGTATGACGGGACGCCCGGGCGCGCCCTTCCCCCTAGTCTTCCGGCTTCCCGTGGCACCCCCGACCAAGAAGAGAGGCCTCGCGGCCCCCTCCGAGCGCCTGCAGGCGATGCCGCCGTACATGTTCGCCGAGCTCGAGCGCCGGGTGGAGGCGAAGCGCGACGAGGGCATCGACGTGATCAGCCTCGGGATCGGCGATCCGGACACTCCGACCTTTCGCTACGTGGTGGACGCGATGCGCGAGGCGGTCGGCGATCCCGGCGCCCAGAAGTACCCGAGCAACCGCGGCCGGCCCGAGTTCCGCCGCGCGTTCGCGGACTTCTACCTGCGGCGCTTCGGGGTCGAGATCGATCCGGTCAACGAGGTGATCCCCGCGATCGGCGCCAAGGAGTGCATCTACCACCTCTGCTTCGCCTTCCTGGATCCGGGCGACGTCGCGCTCGCGTCCGACCCCGGCTATCCCGTGTACACGGGCGGCCCGGTGCTCGCCGGCGCCGAGGCGCACCTGCTGCCGCTGCGCCCCGACCTGGCCTTCGCCCCGGACCTCGACTCCATTCCGGAGGAGAAGCTCGAGGCGGCGCGGCTGCTCTTCATCAACTACCCGAACAACCCGACCGGGGCGGTCGTCCCCGACGGGTTCTTCGAGCGCGTGGTGGAGCTCGCCGAGCGCCACGAGATCCTCGCCGTGCACGACAACGCCTACTCCGAGACCACCTACGACGGCTACGTCGCCCCGAGCTTCCTGGCGACCCCGGGCGCCAAGGAGGTCGGCGTCGAGGTCTTCTCCCTCTCCAAGGGCTACAACATGACCGGCTGGCGCTGCGCGGCGATCCTCGGCAATGCCGAGGCGATCAAGACCTACTGGCGGCTGAAGACCAACGTCGACTCCGGCCTGTTCGAGGCCGTTCAACTCGCCGGCGCCGCGGCGCTCCGCGGCTCGCGGAAGGAGGTCGACGAGATGTGCCGGATCTACGAGCGGCGGCGCGACCTCGTCGTGGACGCCCTCCGGGACATCGGGGTCGAGGTGGAGAGCCCGAAGGGGACCATCTACATCTGGGCGCCGGTGCCGGACGGACATACGTCCGCTTCCTTCGCCGAGCTGGTCCTCGAGGAGGCCGCCGTGGTGGTCTCGCCCGGGTCGATGTACGGCCCCAGCGGCGAGGGGTTCTTCCGGATCTCCCTGACCACGCCCGACGAGCTCCTGCGCGAGGCGGTCCAGCGCCTGCGCGTGCACCTGACGCCCTAGCAACCGGCGCGAAGGACGCTTACACCGTACGGTGGGGTAGGCGGGACTCTCGAGCGGCGGGGGCGAAACGGCCTTTACCGCAGCCTCAGCTAAAGGAGCCAGCCTGTCCCGCCGAACCCTCACGTGATGAGCCAAATCGGACTCCTACTCGCCCTCGGCTGCGCCCTGATCTCGGGCGTGGCGCTGCTCTGCAAGCACCGGGGGGCGGTCAACGCGCCCGACGTCGCGATGCGCAGCCCGCTGCGCAGCGCCTCGGCGCTGTTCCACTCGCGCTGGTGGGCGATCGGCTTCGGCCTCGCCTTCTGCGCCTGGTGCCTGCACATCGCGGCGCTCTCGATGGCGCCGCTCTCGATGGTGCAGGCGGTGATCGCGGGCGGCCTGGCCCTGTTGGCGATCCCGGCGCGCCGCTGGTTCGGGATCGCGGTCTGCAAGCGCGAGGTGATCGGCCTCGTGCTCTGCGCCTCCGGGCTCGCCTTCCTCGCGCTTACCGCGGACCCCGGGCACCCCGGCCGTGGCTTCGCCGGCTCGACGATGCTGGCCTTCGAGGGCGGAACCCTGGCGCTCGGCGGCCTCCTGATGGCCGCCTCGGCGCATCGCCGCCTGAGCGCCCGCGGCTGGGTGCTGCTGGCGGCCGCCGCGGGGACCCTGCTCGGGGTCTCCGACGTGGCGCTCAAGGCTCTCGCAGAGACCGTCCCGGGATCGCCGCTGGGCGTGTTCAGCCCCTGGACCGCCCTTGCGATCCTCGGTGGGCTCGGCGCGTTCCTCGCCCTGGCCAGGGGCCTGCAGCTCGGCGAGGCGGTGGGCGTGATCGTCGCCTTCTCGTCCGCCGCGACGCTGGCCGCGATCGCGGGGGGGATCCTCGTCTTCGGGGACCCGCTGGGCTCCGATGCGCTCACGGTGATCACCCGGTCCTCTGCCTTCCTGGCCGTGATCGGCGCCGCCGCGCTGCTTCCCATGGTGCCCGCGACCGGCGGCATGGGCACGAGCGCGCAGCGCGCCTGAGGGACGTCCCCGGGCGCCGAGCAGGGCCAGACGCCCCCTACCATCAGGGAAGTGCAGAGAAACCGCAACGGACGGCAGGCGGAGAGCCGCTATACGCGAGGGCGCTCCGCAGGCGAAGCCGAGGAGCGATCCGTTTCATCGGTCTCCGCCGGCATCGTCAACCCTCGCGCACGCCAGCGCGCCATCGCAGTCGGAATCGTCCGCGACGACGAGCACCGCCACGATCCCCTTGCCGAGCTGAAGGAGCTCCTGCGGACGGCGGGGGTCGCGACCGCCGGCGAGATGACGCAATCCCGCTCCGAGCCGGATCCCGACCGCTACCTCGGCCGCGGCAAGCTCGCCGAGCTGAAGCGGGAGATCTCCGCCGCCGACGCAAACCTGGTCGCCTGCGACGACGAGCTGGTGCCGCGCCAGGAGCGCAACCTGGAGCGGGAACTGGGCGTCCCGGTGATCGACCGGACCGCCGTAATCCTCGACATCTTCGCCGACCATGCCCACACGGCGGAAGGAAAGCTCCAGGTGGAGCTTGCCCAGCTCGAGTACAACCTGGCGCGCATGAGGGGCCTGTGGACGCACCTCGAGCGCCTGGGAGGCGGCATCGGGACCAGGGGACCCGGCGAGTCCCAGATCGAGACCGACCGCCGTCTGGCGCGTGACCGGATCACCTCGCTGCGCCGCCGGCTCGGCCGGCTCGGGCGCAATCGCGCGGTGATGCGCGCGGAGCGGGAGCGCGCGGTGATGCCGACCGTCGCGCTCGCCGGTTATACGAACGCGGGCAAGTCGACCCTGCTGAACGCCCTGACCGGAGCAGGGGTCGGTGTGGGGGAGCGGCTCTTCCACACCCTCGATCCGACGACCCGCGCCTTCACCCACGAGGGGCGCCGCATCCTGCTCACCGACACCGTCGGCTTCATCCGCAAGCTGCCGCACGCCCTGGTCGAGGCGTTCAAGGCGACCCTCGAGGAGACGGTCCTCGCCGATCTGATCCTCCACGTAGTCGATGGCTCCGAGCCGGAGGAGGAGCGCGTGGACTCGATCTCGGCCGCCTCCGCGGTGCTCGACGAGATCGGCGCCGGCTCTTCGCCGAGGCTGCTGGTCATGAACAAGATCGACCTCCTCGATGAGGCCGAGCGTCGCGAGCTCTCGCTGCGCCACCCCGAGGCGGTCCTGGTCTCCGCAGGGACCGGCGAGGGGCTCGACGACCTCGGGGCGCGAATCGCGGAGACGATCGGGCGGGCGCTCACCGAGGTGGAGCTGCTCGTGCCCTTTGCCGCCGGGGAGCGTCTTTCTGAGCTTCACGAGATCGCTGGTGATCTCGAGCGCGAAGATCGCGAGGACGGGGTTCTCGTTCGGGCGCGACTTCCTGCCGCCCTCGCCGATCGGTTCTCCGATCTTTCGGTGAACGGGCGGCGCGGAGGAAGCGGACCTCGACGCCGAGTTCGTGCCGTCGGCGAGTAGCGTCGCGGCCCAGGGGCGGCGATCCGCTGGAGTCGATCACGGTCCCGGTGGCGACCGCATCCGCCTCTACGCTTCGCGGCGGCATGGAGGAGCTCAGGTTCACCAAGCTCAGCGAGAGGGCGACGATGCCGACCCGCGCGCACGACAACGACGCCGGGCTGGACCTCTACGCGGCCGAGGAGGCACACATCCCCATCGGGGCGAGGGCCAGCGTCGGCACCGGTCTCGCGATCGCTATCCCAGAGGGCCTTGCCGGCCTGGTCCTGCCGCGGTCCGGGCTAGCGCTCAAGCACGGCGTCACGCTGCTCAACTCTCCGGGCCTGATCGATCCGGGCTACCGGGGCGAGGTCAGGGTCTTGCTCCTCAACACGGACCAGAAGCTCGACTACCACTGCCAGCCGGGCGACCGGATCGCCCAGCTGATGCTCGTACCGATCGCCACCGCCAGCCCCCTGCAGGCCCATGAGCTGGATTCATCCACCCGCGGCGAGGGCGGCTTCGGCTCCACCGGGATCTAGGCGGAGCGGCTAGCTGAAGGAGACCTGCGGGGCCTCGCGCTCGGCTGCGTCGCCGATCTCGAAGAACGGCTTGGGCTGGAAGCCGCCCTGGCTCGCGATGATCGAGCCCGGGAACTGCTGGATCCGGGTGTTGTAGGTCTGGACGTTCGAGTTGTAGATCCGGCGCGAGGCCTGGATCTCGTCCTCCAGCTCAGAGAGCTGACGCTGGAGCTGCTGGAAGTTCTCGGTGGCGCGCAGCTGCGGGTACTGCTCGGCGACCACCCGCAGGCCACCCAGGGCGGCGGTGAGCTGGGTCTCGGCCTTGCCGGCCTGCTCGGGGCCGCTCGCCTGCATCGCGGCGGCACGAGCCTGGGTCACCTTCTCGAAAGTCTCCTTCTCGTGTGAGGCGTAGCCCTTCACGGACTCGACCAGGTTCGGAATGAGGTCGTGCCGGCGCTTGAGCTGCACGTCGATGCCGCTCCACGCCTCGTCGCAGCGGTTGCGGAGGCCGATGATGCTGTTCCGGGAGAGGAGGTAGATCAGCCCGATGAGCACCAGGAGGGCGATGAGGACGATCACGATGACCATGCAGTGATCCTATACGGCGCGGGTGATGTGACCAGCGTCAGCCGCGTTCGGCGGCGTGCAGCGCGGCGGCGTGGGCGGCCATTTCGAGCTCGTCCCCCAGTGGCTCGAGCTCCGGCAGGGAGCCGGTTCGGCG
Source organism: uncultured Solirubrobacterales bacterium (assembly GCA_963833375.1). Taxonomy (GTDB): domain Bacteria; phylum Actinomycetota; class Thermoleophilia; order Solirubrobacterales; family 70-9; genus DASUPK01. The sequence goes on along the minus strand of CAWHXR010000004.1, from coordinate 427,028 downwards.
CTCGATGGCGAGGCCGATCAGGCGGTCGGCAAGCCAGGCGTTCTTGGGCAGGAGGGGACCGTGCAGGTAAGTCCCGATCATGTTCAGGCGCTTGACGCCCTCGTAGCCGTCGCGGTCGTTGTTGCCGTGCCCATGGAGGACCCTGCCGAGGGGCTCCGCGTCCGGCCCGAGGTGCGTCCGGCCGCCGTGGTTCTCGAAACCGGCGAGGATCCTGGGCCCGTCCCCGAGGTCCACCTCGATCGAGACGTTGCCGATCAGCCGTGGGCCGGGCTCGCGGACGGTCTCGAGATCGGCGACGCCCAGGCCGGGGACTGACTGTTCGCCCAGCTCATAGCGATGGCCGAGGAGCTGATAGCCCCCGCAGACGGCGAGCAGGGCCGCGCCGTCATCCACGGCGGCGGCGATCGCGTCGCGCTTGCTGAGCAGCATGTCCTCCGCGACCAGGATCTGGTCGCGGTCCTGGCCGCCCCCGATGTAGATCAGGTCGTGCTCGCCCGAATCGAACCCGACGCCAGGGCCCGCCGCCTCGTACCGGAACGGGATGCCGCGCCACTCGCAGCGCCGCTGCAGGAAGAGGATGTTGCCGCGGTCGGCGTAGATGTTCATCTGCTCCGGATAGAGCGCGAGCAGGCGGAGCTCCTGGGACGCGGGGCTCATCCGACCGCCTCCAGCACGACGACCACTGAGTCGGCCTCGCTGGGCCCGGAGCTGATCTGGCGCCGGCCGGCGGGCCGGAACCCGGCCTGCTCGGCCTCGCTCTCGAGCGTCTCCGGGGGCACCCGGTGGAGGATCTCGTCGTGAATCTCGCGCTCCATCCATCCCTCCGGCGAGACGCGCTCCCGAAGCCGCCGGATGGTCAGCGCCCGATCGCCGACCTGGACCCAGAGCGGTTCGCTCGAGTACACCCAGCCCTCCAGCTCCCGCATGTCCGGGAGGATCTGCGTGGAGGCGGCACCCGCGCTCAGCAGGGTGGTCTCGTCGACCACGGTCAGGGCGAGCGTCCCGCCCGGCGCGATCAGCTCCCGCAGCCGGACCAGCAGCGCCGGTCGCGCGCCTTCGTCGAGGACCTGGATCACGTGCAGGGGGCCGATCGCGAGCAGGGGCGGGACCGCGAGGCTGAGCTCGGTGGGGGAGGCGAGGTCTCCCTTCACGACGGACAGGGAGAAGTCGCCTTCCTCCGCCATGCCCTGCAGCGCGCCCGCTAGCTCGGGATCGCGCTCCACGGCGATCACTTCATACCCGTGGCCCGCCAGGTGCAGGGAGACCCGCCCGGCCCCGGCGCCCAGCTCCAGCACAGGGCCAGCGGCGGCCTCCGCGAGCTCGACCCAGATGGGCAGATCAGCTCCGTAGGAGCCGAACTCGACCTCCTGCCAGATCGCCGGGGCGGTCATTGCCAGTAGTCGGCGGCGAGGCCGCGATGGGCGAGCAGGGTTCGGAGCTCGATCAGGGCCGTGTAGGTGGGGAGCGCGAAGAGCCGCCCCGGAGCGGCCGAGACCGCCGCGTCGAGCGAGGTCTCGATCGGCTCGATCACCTCGATCGCGTTCTCGGGCCAACCGGCGTACTTGAGGCGAAGCGCCATCTCCGGAGCCCGGGTGCCTGCGCAGATCACGCGGCGCACGCCGTGGGAGAGCAACTCGAAATCGGCGTCCCAGATCCAGGAGACGTCGCGGCCGTCGGCGATCCGGTCGTTGAGCGCCATCCAGAGGTCGATTCCGCCGTTCGAGGACTCAAGCGTCAGGGTGCGGAGGACCTCGTTGGCGCCGGCGGGGTTCTTGATCAGCAGGATCGAGACCGGTTTGTTCGCGACGTCGATCGTCTCCACCCGGCCGAACACCGCGCGCATCGACTCCAGGCCTTCCCGCACCTGCTGCAGCGGCACGCCGGACCGGAGACCCGCGGCGAGCGCAGCGAGCGCGTTGTAGACGTTGTAGAGACCGGGGAGGGGTAGCTCGAGCTCGACCTCGCCTTCCGGGGTTGTCACCCGCACCCGCGACCCCGAGATCCCGCGCAGCTCGATCTCGGTCGCGGCGATGTCAGGCGTCGGCCGGTCAGCGTGGCAATTTGGGCACTTGTAGTGCCCGAGGTGCCCGACGAAGGCCCACTCGTAGGCGTAAGGGGCGCCGCAGCGCCGGCAGTGCTTCGCGTCATGGGCGTGCTGGAGCTCGGGCAGGGCCTGGCTGGTGTCCTCGATGCCGAAGTAGGTGACGCCCGGTCGGCGTCGCAGCTCGCGGTCCCGGCCGAGGTCCGCGATCAGCGGATCGTCGGCGTTCAGGGCGAACTCACACGACCCCGCGAGCCGCGAGACGAGGTCAGCCCATTCGTCCGCGAGCCGCTCGAGCTCGCCGTACCGGTCGAGCTGGTCGCGGAACAGATTGCCGAGCACGAGGAGCCGCGGGCGCAGGTGAGGCGCGACGCGCGGAAGCCAGGCCTCGTCGAGCTCGAACAGGCCCTCGTCCCCCGACTGCTCGAGCAGCGCGGTGGCGACTCCCCAGTGCATGTTCGAGCCCGCGCGGTTGTGGACCGGAACCCGCCCGGCCGACTGCAGGATCCCGGAGATCATCCCGGCCGTCGTGGTCTTGCCGTTGGTCGAGCTGACCACGATCGAGCCGCCGTCGAGCTGCGCGGCGAGCCGATCGATCGCGTCCGGAGCCATTCGAACCAGCATCCGGCCGGGCAGGGTGGTCCCGCCGCCGCGCCCGCTGGAGCGGCTCAGTCGCCCCGCGAGCCGCGCCAGGCCGACCTTCGCTCCGAACAGGGCGTTTCGCCGCGGCGGGGCCGCGGCGCCGGTCCCGTCGCCTCCGGTCACGGCCGGGGCCCGGCCGGCGGGGCGATCACGCGCAGGGCGCCGCTCAGCACGCGGAGGGTCGCCGGCAGGTCGGAGAGGTGTTCCCCGTCGGCATAGACAGCGAAGTCGCGATCGGCGCTCACCTGCACCTCCGACGCCCGCAGCACCCGCACCTCGTCGTTCTCGACGTGGGTGCCCTTGAACACCTTCGGCAGGTTAGCCAGGAAGTGCAGCTTGCTTCCCTCGCCGGTGAGCACGACGTCGAACTTGCCGTCGGCGAGGTCGGCATCCGGGGCGATGAACATCCCGCCACCGTAGGCCTTGCTGTTGGCCACTGCGACCGAGTAGCCGACGTTCTCCAGCCGCTCGCCGTCCAGCTCGAGGGTGAAGGTGGCCGGACGCCAGGCGACCAGGGCCCGGAGCGCTGCGTAGGCGTAGACGAGGTTGCCGCGCACGACCTTGGCCTCGTTCGCGATCCGGTTGGCGTCGGAATCGAATCCGCAGGAGGCGATGCAGAGGAAGCGCCGCCCGTTCACCTCCCCGACGTCGATCTGCCGCTGCTCGCCCGCCGCGAGCACGCCCACGGCGCCCGTCGGGTCGTCCGGGATCCCCAGCACGCGGGCCAGGTCGTTGCCGCGCCCACCGGGGAGGATCCCCATCGGCGTCTCGGTCTCGGCGAGCGCCCCGCCGACCTGGCCGATCAGACCGTCCCCGCTCATCACCACGGGGATCTCTCCCGCCTCGGCCGCGGCTCGCGCCTCGTCGACCCCGTGCTCGAGGCTCGCGGTGTGAACCACGCGGTACCGCACGCCGCGGCTGCGGAGCTCGCGCTCGACCTCGGGCAGCAGCTTGATGGTCCGCCCGCCGGCCGCATGCGGATTGACGAGCAGCAGGTGGCGTCTGCCGGAATTGATCCGGTGAATCTAGTTGCGGCGCCGCTCAGGCGGCTCGGCGGCCGACGAAGTAGGTGCCCTCGGCGGCCTCGCCGCTCAGGACCTTCTCGATGCCTGCCCTGCGAAAGCCGCGCCGGAGCACCGATTCCGGCGTGTAGAAAGGGGTGCTCGCCCCCCAGCTCGCGGCCACGACCGCGAAGCCGCCCGGGCGGAGCACGCGGGCGAGCTCGGCGAAGAACGGGGGCATGTTGAGCTGCGCGACCAGGTCGAACGACTCGTCCTCGAATGGCAGCTTGGCCGCGTCGGCGACCTTGAACGCGACCCGTCCCTCCGGGTCCAGGCCGATTCGGTTCTGGGCGCGGCGGATCATCTCCTCCGAGATGTCGATTCCGCGGACCCGGGCGTGGGGGAACTCGCGGGCGATCAGCAGCGCCCCGTCGCCGAGGCCGGTGCCGATGTCGAGGGCGCGCTCCGGATCGGGCGAGACGTGCAGCAGCCCCGCCGCCAGGGGGGCGAGATGGGCGGCCGAGCCCGCCGTGGTGCGCTCGTCCCAGCCCTCCGCCTGCCGGTCGAAGAAACCCCGCATCGGGGCGCGGATCAGGGGCCAGCTCGCGGGGAACCGGGCCACCAGCGCGTTGAGGGCGCGGCCGATCAGGAAGCGAGCCCGCATGGGGCGATCATCGCAGGCGCCGAGAGTAGCCTTGGGCGCCTTGAAGATGGGGCGGACAGCGGTCGCGGCCTCGCTGGCGCTCGCTCTCCTTGGGGGATGCGGCGGCGGGGGCGAGAAGAGTGCGAGCGTCCCGCTGCCCGCTGGTTGCAGCGAGATCTCGACGCCGTCCCCGAAGCGGGTGCAGCTCCCGGCGCCCACGCGGACCTTGCGCGGTCCGGCGACCGCGAGGGTGGAGACGAGTTGCGGGAGCTTCGAGATCGCACTCGACACCGTTCGCGCTCCCAAGACGACGTCGTCCTTCGCCTATCTGGCGAGGCGCGGCGTCTACGACGACACGCTCTTTCACCGGATCGTCCCGGGATTCGTCGTCCAGGGCGGGGATCCGAGCGGGACCGGCACCGGAGGCCCGGGCTACTTCGTCGACGAGCCACCGCCGCAGAACCTCTCCTACACACAGGGGATCGTGGCGATGGCGAAGAGCCCGGTGGAGCCGCCGGGACGATCCGGGAGCCAGTTCTTCGTGGTGACCGAGCCGGACGCGGGACTGACCCCCGACTACGCCCTGCTCGGGCGGGTCTCGAGCGGTTTCGACGTCGTCCAGCGGATCGAGCAGCTCGGCTCGCCGAGCGGCAAGCCTCGGGCGCCGGTGGCGATCCGGCGGATCACGATTCGGGGCGGCTGATGGCGAAGCTCCGCGTCGGAGATCAGGCTCCGGAGTTCGAGCTCGAGGGAACCGGTTCGCGGAGCTATCGCCTCGGCGACTACCGGGGCAGCGGGGTCATCCTCGCTTTCTACCCGGGAGATTTCACCGCCGTCTGCACCAAGCAGTTCTGCTCCTATCGCGACGATGGTGACCGGATCGAGTCCCTCGGCATGCCGATGGTCGCCATCTCGCCGCAGTCCGTCGAGTCCCACGAGCGCTTCGCCGACCGCCATGGCCTGACCGTGCCGCTCCTCTCCGACCCGGGCAAGCAGGTGGCCCGCTCCTATGGCGTCGTCGGCCCTGGCGGCTTCATTCGCCGCTCCATCTTCCTCGTCGATGGCGGCGGCGTCGTGCGCTACCGGCACGTCGCCCTCTTCGGCCTCCGCTACCAGGAGGTCGGCGACCTGGAGCGGGCCGTCGCCAGACTCGAATCGAGCGGCTCCTCGGCTTCGCCTACGGAGCCCCCTCGCACATAGGGCATTGGCGGCCGAGCGCCTGGAGCCGAGCCCGATCGAGGTCCACTCCTCCGGCGTCCGGCTGGCCGGCGAGGAGGTGGGGGAGGGACACGACGTCTTCCTGCTCCATGGGCTGACTGCAACGCGCCGGTACGTGCTGCACGGATCGGTCGCACTTGCACGCCGGGGGTGCAGGCTGATCTCCTACGACGCCCGCGGCCACGGCGAGTCGTCCCCGGCCCCGGAGGGATCCGGCTACGGCTACCAGGAGCTCGCCGGAGATCTGCGGGCGGTGCTCGAGGTGCGCTCCTCGGATCGACCCCCGGTCCTGGCCGGGCACTCGATGGGCTGCCACACGGCCGTCGCCCACGCGCTCGATCACGCCGATGAGGTGGGGGCGCTCGTCCTGGCCGGCCCGGTGACCCTGGGCCTGCCCGCCCCGGAGGAGGTCCTCGCCCGGTGGGACCGGTTGGCCGATGGCCTGGAGCGGGACGGGGTCGACGGTTTCATGGAGGCCTACGAGGCGGGTCTCGGCGCTGCGCCGGACTGGGTGGAGACCGCACTGCGGATCACCAGGGAGAGAATGGAGCGCCATCGTCACCCGGAGGCCGTCGCACGGGCGCTTCGCGAGGTGCCCCGCTCGCTCCCCTTCGACGGCCTGGAGGAGCTCGAGACCCTCGGCATCCCGGCCCTGGTCGTCGCGAGCTACGACGAGGCCGATCCGGGCCACCCATACGCGATCGCCGAGGCGTGGGCAGAGCGCCTGCCGGCGGCCCGGCTGGTCAGCGAGGAGCAGGGGAAATCTCCGCTGGCCTGGCAGGGCGGCCGGCTCTCCCGTGTGATCGCCGACTTCCTGGAGGAGCGGCAGGTGCGCGAGCGGCTCGAGCGCTGAGCTAGCGGCAGCGATTTGCGCAGGTGAATCGATCTCGCCTTCTGGCGAATCGGCAAGCCTCGCGCGCGGGTCGATCAGCTCCGGTCGGTCAGCCGGATCACCAGGCGCAGGCCGGACCAGGTCTCGTCGATCGCGCAGACCTTGTTGTCGACGAGGCGGTTGGCGAGGCCGAGCTCCCGGACGGCGTCCTCGGTCATGTCGGTCTCCACGCCCGAGGATCGCTTCGGCCAGGCGATCCAGAGGGCGGCCGCGGGATCCAGGGCGCGCCGCAGGGCCGGCAGGCGGCGTTCGAGCTCGGCGCGGCTCCTGGTGAAGAAGACGATCACGTCGAGGGGACCGCTTGCGCGCGACCTGATTCTGACGCCGTCCGGCAGCTCGCCGAGGAGGCCCACGAACCCGTCCGGCGCGGATGGAAAGGCGACCCGGTGACCGTCCTTGATGCCGAGCTTCTTGGCGAGCGGGCTACCTCGTGCATTCTTTGGGCGGGTTCCCATTTACGGCTGAGCAAGCCACGCCGGTTGTGGTCCAGCTGGTCGCAGGGAGGTAGCAGGGGATAGGCCGCGCTCGTTCCCGCCCACTGAGCCAGCCGAGCCGCGAGCTTGGATCGCTGCCTCAAGCGCGGCTTCGGACATACCCAAACCCTGGTGATTGACTCGCCGTACTTCTCAATGGAAGGACTGCGGGGACTGGGTGAAGATCGGCTTTAGGCCCGCGCGAGACTCTGACTGAGGACGAATGCCGAGCACACTCCTTGCGACGTTAGGACACGAGAGACGATGCGTGACGGACAGTCACAGAAGCTGAACCAGGGAGGGCGCGCAGGACGATTGGCTCGTGCATTCCTGAGCGACCCCGTCGAAGGCCTCCTCAACGTCCACGCGAGGGTCGCGGAGCGCAAGGAGAAGAGGGCGAAGCGGACGAAGGGCGTCGGCGGCTTCATGCCCTGGCCGCCCTGCCCATACGACGTCGACGAGAACTGGGAGCAGAGCCTCCACGAGTTCGTGGGCTCCCCGTGGCCCTGCCCGGTCTCCGACGACTTCTGGGAATTGTGGTCGCGGGTGATGGCCTCGCTCGAAGGGAAGGGCCTCGGGCTTGGACGTGGCGCCTTCGGCGGTTGGGGGGACGGCGAGCCGGGACTCGTGCGTGCCGTCTGGTGTCTCACGCACCATCTGCGGCCGGTCAAGGTGGTCGAGACGGGCGTTGCTCGCGGCATCACGTCGCGGTTCATTCTCGAAGCTTTGGCGCAGAGTGGGGCTGGTCATCTCTGGAGCATCGATCTTCCGCCTCCGCGGGATAGAGATCTGCACGCGCAGATCGGCTTGGCCGTGCCCGAGGGCCTTCGTGATCGCTGGACTTACGTTCGCGGATCGAGCCGACGCCGCCTCGGTGGCCTCCTCGCTCAGCTCGATGAGATCGATTTGTTCATCCACGACAGCAGGCACACCGAGCGAAATCTGCTGTTCGAACTCAACCACGCTTGGGGGGCCCTCAAGCCGGGCGGCGTAGTGGTCGCCGACGACGTCGATCTGAACTGCGGCTTCCACTCGTTCGTAGACGCTCATCCCGGGCAGCGATGGTGCGTTTGCCACGCCGAGCCGCTTCGTCCCGATTACGGGCGGCAAGACGACCGGGGCGTCTTCGCCGTCATGCGAAAGAATTCCGGCGCCTAGCTGTTCTCCAGCCGGCAGTTTGGCGGCATGGCCCGGCTGTTGGGGAGCGCCCCTGCGCCGGATTCGGCTCTCGTATATTGGTGCCGTGGGCGAGGACGACGGGTACCCGATCCACTACGCGGCCGTGAAGCGCGGCACGCCGGTCTATGGCTCCGACGGGGAGCTGGTGGGCAAGGTCGACGACGTGGTCGACAACTACCGCGAGCACATCCTGGACGGCTTCGTGATCGAGGACTCGAGCGGCACACTTCGCTTCGTCGATGCGCCCGAGGTCGCCCGGACCGCGGAGCGGGCGGTGCGCCTGACCATCGACTCGGCCGCCGCGGCGCAGCTGCCGACGCCCGAGAAGGGCGCCCCGGAGTACAGCCCCCGCCACAGCGGCCGCCTGAGGAAGCTGCTCGGCGGCAACTGGCGTCGCCGCTAGACGCCCAGGCGGTCCTGCAGGCGCTTCGCGTTCCGGAGGGCGTAGCCCTCCCAGTCGTTGTTGTAGTACGCGAAGACCTCGGTCCGGCGCCGCCATTGGGCGATGCGCCGCGCCCAGGTGTCGATCTCGGCGCCCGAATAGTTCCCGCCGCGGCCGCGGTTGCCGCGATGAAAGCGGATGTAGGTCCAGTCGGCCGTCCGCTCGAGGGTCTGGAAGGGCCGGCTCGGGTCGTCCCCGATCACCAGCGCGACGCCGTGCTCACGCAGCATCGAGTAGACGTCCTTCGCGAACCAGCTCGCATGACGGAACTCGAAGGCGTGCCGGCCGGGGGGCAGGACCGCGAGCGCCCCGGCGAGGCGCTCGTCGTCGCGATGGAAGTTCTCGGGGAGCTGCCAGAGGACAGGGCCGAATTTGTCGGTCGCGGTGAGCGCTCGCAGCGGCTCGTAGAAGCGCTCGATGCCGGGCTCGAGCAGCGTCAGGCGCTTCACGTGGGTCAGGTAGCGACTTGCCTTGACGGCGAAGATGAACCCCGGCGGGCTCTGCTCCACCCATCCCTCGACCGCCGCGGGGGAGGCGAGCCGGTAGAAGGTGCTGTTGACCTCGACCGTGTCGAAGTGCTCGCCGTAGTGGGAGAGCCAGAGCCGCTGGGGCATCCCCTTGGGATAGAGGCGCTCCCGCCAGTGCGGGTAGACCCATCCCGAGCAGCCGATGTGGACCGGCTTCGATCCGGCCATCACTCACAAAACGGGTTGCTCTTCGCTTCGCTCAGAGCACCCTCGCTTCAACGCGCGCCGTGCCGGTGCAGCACGAGGACGGCGATGTCGTCGCGGAGCTCACCGCCCTGGCGCTTGATTGCCGCCTGGGCGAGCCGCTCGGCGATCTCATCGGCGCCCTCGCCGGAGGCCTTGGCGAGCTCCTCCTCGAGCCAGTCGGGATCGTCCCGCTTGGTGCGGTCGCGAACGTCGAGCACGCCGTCCGTGTAGAGGACCAGCGAATCGCCGACCGCGAGCGTCGCCTCGGTATCGGCCAGGATGGGGGAGGGGAGCGCCCCCAGCAGAGTCCCCGGCTCCCCGATCGGGTCGACGCGGCCGTTCTTGCGAAGGACAAGCGGTAGCGGGTGCCCCCCGAGTGCAACGGTGACGTGCGCGGCGCCGCGCCCGTTGCCGGGTGTCTGGATGCGGGCCAGGGCGGCGGTGCAGAAGCGCAGCTCGGCGTGCTCGGCGCTGATCGAGTCGTGCAGGGCGCGGAGGATCTGGCTCGGTGTGCTCTCCGGCGAGGACGCGGTCCTGACCGTGTACCGCGCCAGGGCGGTCAGGGACGCCGCCTCGGGACCCTTGCCGCAGACGTCGCCGATCACCGCGGTCCAGGTGCCCGAGCCGCTGCGGAAGACGTCGTAGAAGTCGCCGCCCACCTCATAGGCCTCGCCAGCCGCCAGGAATCGCGAGGACGCCTCGAAGCCCCTGATCTCCGGCAGCGAGCGCGGCAGGAGGCTGTGCTGGAGGACCGACGCGATGTGGGCCTGCTGCTCGTGAAGCCGGGCGTTGTCGAGCGCCAGGGCCGCTCGGTCGGCGAGCCGCTTCGCGGTCCGGCGCGCGGTCTCGTCGAACGCCTTGGCCGGGCGCATGATCCAGAGGGTGAGCGCGCCGAGGACGGAGCCGCGGGCGCCGAGGGGCAGCACGATGCACGACTTGAAGCGGTGCTTGCGAAGCAGGTCACGCTCCTTCTTCCGGGTGGTGATCCCGTCGATCTCCTCATCGGTGAGCTGGTCCAGGTACACGGTGCGACCGGTCCGGATCACCTCCGCTACGGGGTGGGGCCCGTGGGGGTCGATCGGCGTGTTGGCCCGCAGCTTCACGAAGGTGTCGGCCACCTCGGTGGCGCGGCCGTGGGCCGCCATGCGCTCGATCGAGCCATCCGCCATCACCATGTCCACCATCGCGACGTCGGCGAGGCTCGGCACGGCCAGGTTCGCGAGGTGCTGGGCGCGCTGGCGCTGATCGAGGGCGTCTTCCATCAGCGCGCCGGCCTCGCCCAGGAGCTCGGAAGCCGCCTGCTCGCGATTCAGGTTGAGACGCAGGCTCGCCACCCAGAGCCCGGCAAGCCCTCCGGCCGTGACGGTCGTCAGGCCGATCAGGCGCTGCCCGCCGTCGATGCTCTGGTTCCAGAGGATCGAGAGGACGGCGAGGACGAAGCAGAAGGCGGCCACCACGGCCGTCTCCGGCAGGGAGGCGCTCACCGCGGCGATCACGGGCGGGATCGCAAGCAGCCCGATGATCACGAGCTCGTTCCCTGCCAGGCCGTCGAGCACGACGATCAGGCTCGCCATCAGCATCGCGACGAGCGCGGGCCAGGAGAGCTCCTGAAGGCCGGACAGCGTCGGAGGCGGATTGATCAGCTCCCGTTCCCTGAGCGGCGGCATGCCTGAATCGTAATTCGGGAGAACCAGCAACCTGTAAACGCCCAAACGTGGGCAAAGTGCGGATGACCGTCGATTGATCGCGAAGCGGTCGTGGTGGTTGGATGCAGGGGTGGCCGCGGGCACGAACGAACCGCCGAGCGAGGGCTGGGACGCGATCCGGCGGACGCGGCTCGCCGCGGAGCGCACCGAGCTCGCCTGGTGGCGCACGGCGCTCACCTCGATCGCGGTCGCCGTCGGGGTGGGGAGGGTCGTGCCGGAGCTCAGCGGGACGACGACCGAGTGGCCCTACGTCGTTGTTGGGATCGGCTTCGCGCTCTACTCGGTCGGGCTGTTCGCCTATGGGTCGAGCAGGTCGCGAAAGGTGGAACACGCCCTGGACCACGGCGAGATGATCCCGAGCTCTCGCGCCGAGGCACGCTGGCTGATGATCTCGGGGGTCGCTCTCTGCCTGGCGACCGTCGGTCTGATCGCCGCCTCGGCCTAAGGGGCAGTCGACTACAGGCGGCGGCGGGACGGATAACGCGGCGTTGTTATGTCAACTTGGAGCCGTGGACGTGGAGATCAAGCAGGTCCCTGCGAACGACCCGGACGCGGCGGCGCTCGACGCCGCGCTCAGGGACGAGGTCGAATCCAGGTACGCCGGCAGCGACGGTGGCGAGACCGGATCGCCGCTCGCCGAGATCGTGGAGCCCGGCAGCGTCGTGTTGCTCGCGTACGCCGGCGGCGATGCGATCGGCGTCGGGGCGCTGCGAGAGTTCGGTCCGGGGGTCGCGGAGATCAAGCGGATGTACGTTGCTCCCGCGAATCGAGGGAGCGGCGTCGCCACGCTGCTGCTGGAGGAGCTGGAGAATCGGGCGCGGGTGCGCGGATTCGAGCTGGTCAGGTTGGACACGCGCGATCGCCTGGCGGAGGCGATCCGGATCTACCGCGCCGCGGGGTACCGGGAGATCCCGGACTACAACGGGAACCCGCGTGTCAACCGCTGGTTCGAGAAGCGCCTCGCCTGAGTTTCCATAACCTCCGTTCCCGTGCATTGGCCCAGGCGGCGTGCCGACCCCTCCCGACTGTTAGGTCGCGAAGGCGGCCGCGAGTCAGGCTCCACGTCAGCCCACCCGCTCGAGTGCAGGGGACTCTCTCCGATCGATGAGGTCGAGCACGGCCTCTTCGATCGGCCCCTGGACCTCCGGCCAGTCGGCTGGGTCCTCCGGCAGGCGCTCGAATACCCCACCGATCGTGAGACCGCCGTCGAAGCGGTCGAAGATCCGCGGGTCGATGTAGGAGGCGCGGCAGACGGCGGGGGTGTTGCCGAGGTAGTGCGCGACCTGCTTGGTCGCGTCGCGCTTCGCCCGCGCGCGGGCGCCCTTGGTCGACAGATCACGCTCGCGCGCCGAGGCGGCCAGGACCACGGCAGCCAGCACGGTCGCGTTCCAGGTCCTGAAGTCCTTGGCGCTGTGTTGGACCCCGATCGTCTCTTTGATGTAGCCGTTGATGTCGGTGGACCGAATGTCCTTCCACGAGCTGCCGTTCCGATAGGCGAGCAGCTCGTGTCCGCCGCCGCGACGGAGCCGCATCCTCTTGACCAGGCCGGCGATCGAACGGTCCCCCACCGCCTGGACGCGTCGCTTGCCGCCCTTGGCCTCGTAGTCGAAGACGACCGCCTCCCCCTTCACCTGAACGTGGCGCTTGCGCATGGTCGCCAGGCCGTAGGTCTCGTTCTCCTCCGCGTAGTCCTCGGAGCCGATCCGGAAGAACCCACGGTCGAGCAGCCGGACGGCGCAGGCGAGAACCCGGTCGCGCGAGATGCTCCGCTTGCGAAGGTCGCGGCGCACGCGCTCTCGCAGCTGCGGCAGCGACCTCGCGAAGTCCATCATCTCGTCGAACTTCTGGCGGTCTCGGCGCTCGCGCCAGAGGTCGTGGTAGCGGTACTGCTTCCGCCCCCTGGCGTCGAGCCCGGTCGCCTGGATGTGGCCGAGCGGATCCGCGCAGACCCAAACGTGATCCCATCCCGGCGGGATCGCGAGCGCCCGGATGCGCTCGATCACGTCGGGATCCTCGATCCGCTCGCCGCTCTCGTCGTCGACGTACTCGAAGCCCTTCCCCCTCCGTCGCCGGGCGATCCCCGGTGTCCCGCAGTCGCTGCGTCTCAGTCGAGGCATGCCGCAGGAATACCCTCCAGCGCCCCGCGTGAAAACCCCTGCAAATGCAACTGGACGTCCCCGCACCCGTACTCGACCGCTGGGAGCGAGAGAGCAGCTCGCTGCTGGAGCCGATTGTCAGCGCGCGATAGTTATGGGGTGTCCGTCGTCGTCGGCACCTCGAGCTGGTCGGATCCCGGGTTCGTCGAGCACTGGTACCCGAAGGGGCTCGCCGCCAAGGACCGACTCGACTTCTACGCCGAGCGCTTCGACGCGGTCGAGCTGAACTCGAGCTTCTACGCGATTCCCGCCGCTTCGACGGTCGAGGGCTGGGCGAAGCGCACCCCGAAGGACTTTCGCTTCGACGTCAAGCTTCACCGGCTCCTCTCGCACCACGCCTCTCAGCTCAAGGAGCTGCCCCCGGATCTCAGGGAGGAGGCCGAGACGAACGAACGCGGCCGCGTGCTGGCGGACCGGGCGCTCGGCGACGAGATGGTGCGCCGGATCGCCGAGGCGATGAAGCCGCTGGCCGACGCGGGAAAGCTCGGCTCCTACCTGCTGCAGCTCACCCCCGCCTTCGACCCCCGCGAGAACGAGCTGGACGAGCTCGCTCCGATCATCGAGGGTCTGGCCCCCATTCCCGTCGCCGTGGAGTTCCGGCGCCGCAGCTGGGCGTCCCCGAAGCGGTTCGAGGACGTCCTCGACTGGCTCTCGGCCCACGACGCTGTCTTCGTCTGCGTCGACACGCCACCCGGGGACCACGTCCCGATCTTCCCGCCGATCGACGCGGTCACGAACGACTCCCTCGCCTATATGCGCTGCCACGGGCGCAACACCGAGGGCTACCTGCATGGGCGCAGCGTCGCGGAGCGGTTCGACTACGACTACCCGAAGAAGGAGCTCGAGGAGATCGGCGAGCGCGCCAGAGCCCTGGACACCGAGGCCGAGCAGGTGCACGTGATGTTCAACAACAACGCCCGTGAGCTGGCGCCCAAGGCGGCTCGTGCGCTGCGCGGCATCCTCGGCCAGGACCCGGGCCCGGAGCCCTAGCGGCGACCGCGGCCGCGCGCTCACCTGCCGGCCAGACAGGACCGGACGGCGCCGCGGGCCCTGGTCGAGGGAGTCGGTTCGAACACGACGACAGCGTTGCGGCTCCCCACCACGCGACCGCCCGGATCGGAGATGCCGACAGAGGCGAGCGCCGCCTTGGCGTCCGCGGCGTCGCGGTGAGCCGCGGCCGTGCTCTTCTCGATGAACACCTCGATGGAGCTGCCGGAGATGCTCCCCTCGAGGTCTGCAGCGAGGTGGAAGAGGGGCGCGTAGCCGGTCGCGCCCGCCCGCTGTCCGCCGAACGTCGCGCCGTGCTTCGCGAGGCAATCGCGCAGCGCGTCGGCTTCGATCGGGTGCTCTCCCCCGCCTCCTCCGCACCCCTGCAGGAGCGCGGTGAGGCCGATGCAGGCGAGCGCGCCGAGGCGGCGGTGCACCGGGAAAACGTACCGGCAGGTGCAGCCGAAGCGGCCGAAAAAGGACCGGCGAGGCGACCCCAGGGGGATGAAGGCCGCCTCGCCGGGTTGGCCAACGTGCTGGACGTCTGTAACGGGTGCCGTTGGCCGGGGGATCCGGATGCAGGCTCAACGCTACGCGCGGCCGTAAGTGCTCGCATCCGCACCGATCCGCAGATCCGATCCGTAAAAATCACGGTGATGCCACATGACGCCACGGAGACGCGCCAGGCGTCAAAATTGAGGCATGAGCACTGACCCCGCCGCAGGAATCGGAGTCCTGACGGCCCTCGCCGCAGGGATCGTCTCGTTTCTCTCCCCCTGCGTCCTGCCGCTCGTCCCGGGCTATCTCTCGGCGGTCACCGGTGTCGCCGCGGCGGACCTGGAGAAGGCCGATTGGCGCCGGGTGATCGTCCCGAGCCTGCTGTTCGTAAGCAGCTTCTCGGTGATCTTCATCCTGCTCGGACTGGGCGCCACAGGGATCGGCAGCGCGCTGCAGCAGCACCAGTTGATGCTCGACAAGATCGCGGCCGGGCTGATCATCGCGATGGGCGTCTTCTTCATCTCCGCCCTCTTCATCCCGCAGCTCAATCGGGAATGGCACGTCGAAACGCTGCTGGAGCGCGCCGGCACCGGAGGGCCGCTGATCGCCGGGGCCGCGTTCGGGCTCGCCTGGACACCCTGTATCGGCCCCACCCTGGCCGCCATCCTCGGGGCCGCCGCCGTGTCCGGCTCGGCCGCGCACGGCGCGTTCCTGCTCGCCGTCTACTCCGCCGGGCTGGCGATCCCGTTCCTGCTCACCTCCGTCGCGTTCACGCGGATGACCACCGCCTTCGCCGTGGTCAAGCGTCACTACCCGGTGATCATGGCGATCGGCGGCGTCATCCTGATCGCCTTCGGCGTGGCGATCCTGACGGGCTGGTTCGACACCTTCAATCGCTGGGCGCAGGACGGGCTCGACGGCCTCGGGATCAACTTCTCGGCGAACGTCTGAGGGCCAAGCGAACTGGGACCAGTTGCACTTCCTGCGCCGCCACCTCGGCGCCTCCGAGGCCAAGGTCCCAGCCTCTCTAACCTCAGAGACGTGATCAGCGAGGTCAGCGAGCAGGAGTTCCAGGCCAAGGTCATCGAGCGCTCCAAGCAGGTGCCGGTGGTCGTGGATTTCTGGGCCGAGTGGTGCGGCCCCTGTAGGACCCTCGGCCCCGCCCTGGAGGAGGCCGTGCGGAAGCGGGGCGGCGAGATCGAGCTGGCCAAGGTCGACACGGACGCCAACCAGCGGATCGCGCGGGACTTCCAGATCCAGAGCATCCCCGCCGTGAAGGCGTTCAAGGACGGCAAGGTCGTCGCCGAGTTCATCGGGGTCCAGCCGCCCGCCGCGATCGAGAGCTTCCTGAACGAGATCGTGCCCTCCGAGGCCGAGCGCCTTGCCGAGGCCGGCGACGAGGATTCGCTCAGGAAGGCGCTGGAGATCGACCCGCGATATGTGCCGGCCGCGGTCGGGCTCGGCCGGATCCTGCTCGGTCGCGGGGAGGCCGAGGAGGCCCTCGAGCTGCTGCGTCCCTTTCCCCACGACTTCATCGCCGACGGGCTGGTGGCCCGCGCCGAGCTCTCGGCGTCGGCGAACGGCGCCGGCGCGGACGAGCTTCAGACGGCCTTCACTGCCTGGGACGGCGGAGAGCCCGGGGAGGCGCTGGAGCAGCTGCAGTCAGTGCTGGCCGGCGAGCGCGACGAGGAGCGCCGGGACCTGCTGCGCCGCGTGATGGTCGCGATCTTCACCGAGCTGGGCGCCGACCACCCGCTGGCTCGGGAGCACCGCCGTCGGCTGGCGGCGGCCTTGAACTAGCGCTGCACGGCTTCGCCATCAACGGCGGCCACGAACACCGCCGCCTGACCTACGGCTTCTGCATCGGGCCGCTCGGCACGGCGACCTCGATCGGGATCCCGAGGGCCTCAGCCTCCTCGATGCCCTCGCCCTCCTGGTCGCGGGAGCAGATGATCCGGAACGAGCCGGTGCCCTGATTCGGGTCGGCGACGATAGGCAGGCCGCGGATCTCCTCCCAGCCCAGGCGCTCGACCTCGAAGGGGTTCATGCGCACCTCGCTGGCCGGGAAGGGGCAATTCGAGTTGTGCTGGTCGATCGCCCGGGAGATCGCCTCGAGGTTCTTCGCATCCGAGTTCGTCACCGCCGCCCAACATAGCGCCCTCCGTCGGGGTCCGGCCCTCATCTCGGTCGGTCGCAGGTGATCGCCCACGTCGACATGGACAAGTCTGAGATTCCGTTCCTGTCAGCGGTATGGCAGGAGCGGATCGCCGCCAAGCTCAAGCCGGTCGAGGTCGCGACGGCGAAGCAGCGGGCGTAGCCATGGCTGGCACGAACCCCGAGTAACCGGGGTACACCGACTAGGTACCGGTGAGGGTGGAAGCGGCCCGCGTACCGGGATCCGGGCAGGACGGTACGGGGCCGCTTCCGGTGCATCCAGAGAGGCGGAGTGCTCCGAACCGCCCCTCTAAAGACAACACGTCGCTGTCCCAAAAGACGCGATGTGTCAGCGGACGAGGCCCCGTGCTCGGCGATCTGCGCTGCGAGCGTTTCTCAAAGACCAGCTCCCTGAGGACCTCCGGCCCGTAACCCTGCGGGTCGGGCGGGCGCTTACTGGGGTACACCGACTGGCAGGGTCGGTAAGGGTGGAAGCGGCCCGCGTACCGGGATCCGGGTAGGACGGTACGTACGGAGCCGCTTCCGGTGCAACCAGAGAGGCCGCCCTGCGGAGTGTGTGCTCCGCACCGCCTCTCTAGAAGCAACGGCTGGTTGGTCTCGGTACGTCCGTTTCATCGGCTCGATCGGTACGTCGGTGGGCGACCTTTCCGCATCGCCTGCATCGTGGCTCCTCATGCAGTTGCCCTCGCCTCGTCACCTCCCACTTCTTCGACTTCTAGAAGGACCGTTGGAGTGGGTCTCCCGCTCTTCCGGGCGCTGATGCATCGGACATCTGCCCCGATGGGTAGCGAAGCCAGCACATCCAACCTCTAGGCAGGCGCGCTTAGGCACCCTGATCCACCCTCGCTCTGCGGGGTCGGCAAGGACTAGGCGCCACTGCTCAGCTCCTTGGTCAGGGTGGCCCACATCACAACTAACGCAACGACCATCGGTTTGCTATTGCACCCAGGCCGCAACTCGACCCTCCCCCTCGGACGGGAGGCGGCGGCGGTCGCGTGGTTCATCGGCTGCCTCCTTCGTCGTTTGGCTTCCCGCTGCTGGCGCAATTCGCGGGAGGCCGGACCTCGCGTCGGTGAATTTCTGCTCGGTTCGAGGTTGTCATCGGGGCATCGCGGCGGTCCTGGCTCTAGCCGATCGCGCCCTCTCGCTTCCGGCAGGGCCGACGCGTAGGCTGGAACCGTGACCTCCACGAGGGGCTGGCCCTACGTCTACGCACATGTCGATATGGACGCCTTCTATGTGTCGATCGAGATGCTGCGACATCCCGAGCTACGGGGGAAGCCGGTGGTCGTCGCCTACGACGGTCCCCGTGGCGTGGTCACCACCGCCTCGTACGAGGCGCGCAAGTACGGCGTCCACTCGGCCCTGCCGATGGTGACGGCCCGGCGGCGCTGCCCGCAGCTCACCGTGCTCCCGGTCGACATGCAGCTGTATCGCCGCGGGTCGGTGAAGGTGATGGAGATCCTGCGCCAGTTCAGCGATCAGGTGGAGGTCGTCGGGCTGGACGAGGCCTACGTGGACCTCTCCGGCTCACCCGTGCCGCAGTCGCGGGCGCAGGAGATCAAGCGGCTCGTCAAGGAGGCCACCCACCTCGTCTGCTCGATCGGCCTGGCGCCCAACAAGCTGATGGCGAAGATCGCCTCCGACCTCGACAAGCCGGACGGCTTCTTCGTCCTCGATCACCGCAATTGGCTGCCGGTCGTCGGCGGGAAGCCCGCATCCCTGCTGCCGGGAGTCGGCTCCCGGACGTCCGAGCGACTCAGGGAGATCGGCATCGAGACGGTCTCCGACCTGGCGGCGGCGGATCCGCAGCTGCTCGAGCGGGCCTTCGGCCCCAAGCACGGCAGGGGTCTACGCGACCGCGCCAACGGGATCGGCAGCGACAGGCTGAGCATGGAGCGGGTGCGGAAGTCCGAGAGCCGCGAGACGACCTTTCCTCACGACGTCACCGATCGCGAGGTCCTGCACGAGACCGTCGAGCGACTGGCGCGGTCCGTCTGCAAGAGCCTCGCCTCGCACGGCCGGCGCGGCCGCACGGTGGTCCTGAAGATCCGCCTGCAGCCGTTCAAGACCTACACGCGGTCTCGCACCCTTCCGTCCCACACCTGCGATCTGGAGACCGTCTCCGAGACGGCGCGGGAGCTGCTCGAGCGCTTCGACCCGCAGGCGCCGGTGCGCCTGGTGGGCGTCGGCATGGCGGGCCTCGCGGGAGAGTCGGAGAAGAGGAACGGCCCGGCGCGGGACGCCCTCCCGGAGGAGGACGCGCCGGCCGGGCCGTCCGAGGCGGATCAGCTCCACCTCGCGAGCTGACGCGTCTACCGCGTCGTCAGCACCGTCCCCGTGGACGGGAACCCGAGCTTCGCCTTGGTGGCTGCCGTCAGGTCGTACTCCCGGGTGCCCGCGTAGGGTCCCCGGTCGATCACGGGCACGGTGACCGTGTTGCCGTGATAGCGCAGCGTGACCTTCGAGCCGCAGGGGAGCGTCTTGTTGGCGACGCCCAGCTTCCCGGGGCTCAGGGTCCCGCCGCAGGCGAGGCCCCCTCCGTAGAGGCCGGGGCCGTAGTAGGAGGCCTCGACCGGCCGGAAGGCGTTCACGGTGAGCCGGGGCGAGCGGACGGACGAGGTGTCCGCGACGCTCGCCCGGACCCCGTAGGTACCGGAGCGGTGCGCACGCCAGCGCACGACGTAGGAGCCGTCGACCCGGGTGTGAGCGGTGAGCTTGCGCCCACCGATCCGCACGACGACCGGGCGGCTGCCGCCTGGGGTGACGCGGCCGCCGAAGGTGACGGCATGACCCGCCATCACGTTGTGCCGGCCGCTCAGGCTGATTGCGGTGGCTGGGCCGCCCGCTGCGGTCGCCTCGGGAGCGATCCCGGTGATCGCGACCGAGGTCGAAGCGCTCGCGATGCCTGCGGTGATCATCAATGCCGTGGCGGGCAGCAGCGCGAGCGCGGCCCGCCGACGCCTCCAATGGAAGCGACGCAAAGTAATACACCTGCCTCTCTCTGGCGCCTACGGGGTTAGCTGACGGGCTCGCAGCGGCTCCGGTGAGCCAATTACCGCTAGGGGCGGAACACCGCCCCATTCGCCCCAACTGCTTGGGTCCCCCGCTCGGTCGATATCCGTCGGACCGACTCGGCGAGTTGTTTGATGACTGTTCGACCGGCCAGGGTAAGTGCGCAATTTGCGTAAATGTGTGACGGTGCGCACAGTTGGTATGCGACGATCATGGAGATGGCCGACCGTCTGACCGGGCTCGACTCCTCATTCCTCCATCTGGAGCGAGATGGGACCCATATGCACGTCGCCTCGACCACCCTCTTCGAGGGGCCCGCACCCCCCTATCTGGAGTTCCGGGACCACATCGAGTCCCGCCTGAATCTCGTGCCGCGCTTCCGCCAGAAGCTGCGCTTCGTGCCGTTTGGGCAAGGACGGCCGGTCTGGGTCGACGATCCGCACCTCAACCTCGCCTACCACGTGCGCCACACCTCGCTTCCCGAGCCCGGCTCCGAGCAGCAGCTGCGCGTGCTGGCCGCCCGGATCTTCTCCCAGCAGCTCGACCGTTCGAAGCCCCTCTGGGAGCTCTGGCTGGTCGAGGGGCTGAAGGGCGGACGCTTCGCGATCATCGGCAAGACCCACCACTGCATGGTCGACGGCGTCTCCGGCGTGGACATCACCACGGTCCTCTTCGACCACGACAAGGAGCCGGCCGACCCGCCCAGGCCGCCCGAGCGCTGGATCCCCGAGCCGGAGCCGAGCGGCGCCCAGCTGCTCTCTGAGGCGCTCGTCCATCGCGCGATCCACCCGCGGGAGATCACGCGCGGCCTCCGCAGGGTGCTGCGCGGCCCCCGCCGCGCCGTGCGCAAGGCGACCGAGTCCGTGGCCGCCGCCGGTAGCTTCGCCTGGACGGGGATCGCCGCGCCGCGCAGCCCCTTCAACTTCGAGGTCGGCCCCCACCGGCGCTTCGCCTGGGTGCGGGCGTCGCTGGCGGACATGAAGCACGTCAAGAACGAGCTCGGCGGAACCGTCAACGACGTGATCTTGGCCGCCGTCGCGGGCGCCCTCGGCCGCTACATGCGAGCCCGCGGCCACGCCACGGTCGGACTCGAGCTGCGAGCGATGGTCCCGGTCAGCGTGCGATCCGCTGAGGAGCACGGCGCACTCGGGAACCGCGTCACGACCATGATGGCCCCGCTGCCGGTCTGGTGCGAGGATCCGGTGCGGCGGATGCAGCTGATCCGCCAGTCCATGGGCGACCTGAAGCAGTCGAAGCAGGCGCTGGGCGCCACCCTCCTCACCCAGCTCGCCGACTTCGCACCGCCGACCGTCGCCGGCCAGGCCGCCCGCCTGCAGGCTCGCCAGCGCTTCTTCAACCTCGTCGTCACCAACATCCCCGGTCCACAGTTCCCGCTGTACCTGATGGGTCGCCGGATGGCGCGCGTCTTCCCGATGGTGCCCCTGGCCAAGAACCAGGGGGTCTGCATCGGAGTGATGAGCTACGACGGTCAGGTCAATTTCGGCCTGATCGGCGACTACGACGGGATGCCCGATCTGCAGGACCTGGCCAAGGATCTCGAGGCCTCGATCGGAGAGCTGATCGAGGCAGCCGGCGGGCGTCCCGGGATCTTCCGCCGCTTCGTGCCGCGTGCCGAGGTCGAGGTGGGCGCCGCCGAGCAGAACGGGCAAGGCGAGCGCGAGGAGTCGACGGCCGGCTAGGAGTCGGTCGCGGGCTCCTCGACGTCTCCGCGCTCCTGGATGAAGGCCGCCTTCATCGAGACGCGCCGCGCATCGCCCCAGACGGGTTCGTCGAAGCGGGCGCGGACCATGACCTTCTGGAGCAGCGCCAGGTCCTCGTGCCGGGCGATGTCGTAGCTCGAGCCTGAGCTGGCGTCCGGGTGGCCGGGGTGGGTGACCCACTCGGTCACGCCCGGCGCAAGGGCGCGCAGCTCGGGTGGCTCCGCGGGCTCGTTGCTCCGGGTGCGGCCGATCAGCGCATCGGGCGTGTCGATGCCGCGCTCGCGCAGCCACTGGCGGTGGTCCGGGCTCACGGAGCGAACCGGAACGCCCACCTGCTGCGCCAGCTGGAAGACCGGGGTCGCCAGCTCCGGGCGAGCGTGGCAGTGCTTGTGCCCGTTGAGGAAGGACGGCCAGCGCCCGAACAGGTCGAGGAAGCGCTCGAGCTGGACCCTCAGCGAGGTGCGCGCCGGCGCGCCGCTGCGCGAACCCCAGCGTGCCTCGAACTCGATGTGCAGGCCGATCTCCACCCCGGTCTCGAGCAGGGGCTCGGCGTCGCAGAACTCGCGGTCGACCATCGCGCTGACGCAGGCGATCGCCCCCATCTCGATCGCCTCGAGAATCCCCTTGTTGTAGGCCGGCCAGTAGCCGTAGTCATCCGCGGTGATGACCAGCAGGCGACCTCTGTCTCCTCGCGCGGCGGCCATCGCCTCAGCCAGTGGCTAGCTGACCTGCTGGATCGCAGCCTGGATCTCGGAGAGGCCGAACCCCTGGAGCGGCTTGGTGCCCTTCGGGCCCTTGACGACCAGCGACGGGGTGCCGTTGAACCCGAAGGACTCGGCGTCGGAGGTGCCCTTGGAGAGCACGGCGTCCCACTTCGAGTCGTCGCGCGACTGGTTCCACTTGTTGATGTCCGGGACGCCGGCCGCCTTGGCGATACTCGTCAGGAAGTCGTCGGTGACGTAGCCCGAGTTCTCCTGGCCCTGGTTGACGTAGAAGAGCTGGAGGTAGTTCCAGAAGCGGTTCTGCTCCCCGGCCGCCAGCGCCGCCTTCATCGCCGGTTTCGAGTCCGGGCCGATGATCAGATACGGGTCGTACTCGTACTTCACCTTCCCGTCGCGGACCTCGCTGGAGATCACCTGCGGCGCGATCTGCTCGGAGAGGGCCTTGCAGACCGGGCACTGCGGATCGCCGAACTCGACCAGCGTCACGGGGGCGGTGGCGTCGCCCAGCACCTGGCCGCTCTGCGAGATCCCCTGGAGCTCCGAATTGACCTCGGCGACGCCCTTGATGTCTGACGGGGTACCTCCCCCACCGCCGCTGTCACCGCCGCCCGACTGGCTGATCACGATCAGCGCGACGATCACGGCCACCGCCCCGAACGCGGCGAGGCTCAGGTACTGCACCCGGCGCTTTCGGGCCAGATCGGCGGCCGCGTCCTGCGACTCGGCGGCCCGCCGTTGCGCGCGCAGGCGGTCTCTTTCCTGCTTCCTACCTTCCATGCGGTGACTCTACCGGCGGGGTACCCAGTTCCCGCCCGGTGTAGGCGAAGGCGCGGGCGGCGGCCACCGCGAGCGACAGGGACATGATCACCGCGCTGGCCACGCACCACTGGCAGATCGCATCGATCACGAACAGCTCCAGGTAGGTCAGGTAGGCGCTGAAGCCGAAGCCGACGAGGGCCGTCAGGAAGCCGCCGAACCGACCCGCGTCACCGGGCACCAGGGCAGCGATCAGCAGCAGGACGTAGCCGAAGATCCCGATCGCCGCGACGTTGATCCCCGCGAGGTGCGCGTAGTGGCTCTGGGCGACGGTCTCGCAGCCGTGCCCGCCGGCGAGGCACTTCGGCGCGCCGCCGCCGCTCTCGGCGATCGCGATGTAGATCGCCACGCCGGTTCCGGCCAGCGCAAGCGCGCCGGCGCCGATTCGCAGGGTTCGCTCCGAGAGCACAGCCCAATGCTATGAAGGCGAGGTGAACGATTCGGAAAGAGATCGGCCGCGAATCAGGAGCGCCGCGCCTCCCGATGCCGCGAGGATCGCCGAGATCTTCAACCAGGGAGTCGAGGACCGGGTGGCGACCTTCGAAACGCGGATCGCCAACGCCGAGGACGCCGCGCGCTGGATCGCCGAGGACCTCGTCCTCGTGGCGGAGCGCGAGACCGAGATCATCGGCTGGGCCAAGGCGGGTCCCTACTGCGACCGGCATCACTACTACGACGGGGTGCGCGAGGCGACCCTCTACGTCGAGCGTGGAGCGAGGCGCGGCGGGGTCGGCCGCGAGCTGCTCGCGGCTCTCGCCGAAGCAGCGGCGGCCGAGGGCGCACACAAGCTGGTCGGCAAGATCTTCAGCTCGAACGCGGCGAGCATCGCGCTCGTAGGCGGGCTCCGCTGGTGCGAGGTGGGCGTGCACGAGCGCCACGGCACCCTGGACGGCGAGTGGAAGGACGTCCTCGTGGTCGAGATGCTGCTCGCACCCAGCGCATGAAGCGATCCGTCCGGGGTATTCGTGTGTTGAGGCTGTCAGGGAGACACGCAGGAGGGACACGTGAAGAAGGGACTGCTGGCTGCGGCAATCGGATTGGCACTGAGCGCAATCGGAGCCCCCGCCGCGCACGCGTCGACGGTGACGATTGCCGGCGGCAACACGGTGAGGGTGACCGAGAGCGGAAACGAGGCGAACAGGGTCTCCGTCGGCTACGAGGCGGGAACCGACCTCTACACCGTCACCGACGCGGCGGCGAACCTGACCGCGAGCGGAACCTGTACGACGGTCGACGCGCATGCCGCCACCTGCCCGGGTGCAGGGATCAAGACGATCTCGGTCGACACGGACGGTCTCGACGACACCATCTCGCTCGACCCCAGCGTTCCCTCCACCGTCGCGGGCAACCTGGACGGCGGCAGCGGGGCCGACACCATCACGGGCCATGGCAACCTCAACGGTGGCTCCGGCAATGACACCGTGATCGGCTCGACGCTCGCCGATGCCCTCCGAGGCGGCAGCGGCAGGGACTTCCTGGACGGCGGCAACGGGCCCGACGACATCGCGGGTGGAAGCAGCACCGACACGCTGACCTACCCGGCCGGCCGCAGGACCCCGGTGAACGTCACAGTCGGCGCGGGCAACGGCAACGACGGGGGCGCTGAGGATCAGGGCCCCGGGAAGCGGGACACGATCCACGGCGACGTCGAGACCGTGATCGGGACGGCCCAGGCGGATCTCCTGGCCGGGGACTCGAGCTCCGAGACCCTGATCGGCGCGGGCGACAACGACACACTGGTCGGGAACAACGGCGGCGATCAGCTTCTCGGGGTCGACGGCAACGACCTGATCGTCGGAGGGAACGGCCGCGACACCCTCCGCGGCTGGCTCGGCGCCGACCAGCTCTTCGGCGGCCCCGACGGCGACAGGCTTTCCGGTGGCCCGGACGGCGACCTGGTCGTGGGCAACCGCGGCTCGGACGTCCTCAAGGGCAAGGGCGGCATCGACCTCCTCAGGGCGAAGGACGGGATCCGCGACGTGAAGATCAAGTGCGGTTCCGGCTCGAACAAGCGGGAGGGCGCCACCCGCGACAAGCATCTGGATCCGCGAGCCCGTTCCTGCTGAGCGGGTGTCGTCCTGGCCGCGGGCGATCATGCCCGCGTGCAGCGGCTCCACTACCGGTTCGAGTTCGTCCTTGCCCTGATCATCCTCACGGTCAGCTTCTCGCTGGCCGCACCGGAGGGCGATGGCGCCCGCTTCGTCGCCGTGACGCTGCAGGCCGCCGTGCTGGTCGCGGCGCTGATCGCGTCGCGCGCCCATCGCGCCGTGATCCTGCTGAGCGTGATCGCCGCGCTGATCGGGATCGCGGGGACGGCTGCCGCCGTCTTCGGCACCGGTCAGTTCGGCAACAGCTCCGCCGCGGTCCTCGCCCTCTTCTACGTGGTCCTGACGCCCCCGGCGATCGCAACCGGGCTCGTCAAGCAGTTCGAGCAGGCGGGCGCGGTGACCATGCAGACGATGTTCGGGGTCCTCTGCCTCTACCTGTTGATCGGGCTGATGTTCGGCGTGGCCTTCGCCGCGATCGACCAGCTCAACCACGGCTACTTCTTCCAGAGCGGACCCGCCGGCCGCGACGACTTCCTCTACTTCAGCTACTCGACGCTGACCACCGTCGGCTACGGGGACCTGGTCGCGGCGAGCGACCTGGGCCGGTCGCTCGCCATCACCGAGGCGCTGGCCGGGCAGCTCTACCTGGTCACCGTCGTCGCGGTGATCATCAGCAACCTGAGGCCGGCGCGGCCCAGGTCACGGCGCGCCGAGTAGTCCCGGCGTCAGGCGAGCTCGAGCAGCGCCCAGAAGGGGTGATCGCGAGGGGGTATGCGCGGCGGGACGCGCCGGTGCTGGCGGTTGCGAGCCCACTCGAGATAACCGCGCAGGCGTCTCGAGATCGAGCGCTTGGTGGCCGGGGTCGGCTCGACCATGCTGCTCTGGAGGGCGAAGAGCCAGGCGTTCGCCTCCGACTCGAGCCTCGGCGCGGAGCGTCCCTTGCCGACCAGGTGGCCGATCTCGTGGAGGGCGATGAAATATGAGACCTGACCGCGGATTGGAGGGATCGAGATCTCGAGCCTGCCGCCGCGCCAGCGGATCGCGCGGCCGCGCGCGGAGGAGCCGGCGAGCTCGATGCCGTGCTCGCGGCAGAGATCCTCGACGTGGGCCTCCAGCAGCTCCACACCGCGGCGCCTTCGCGGGTTTCGGTCCTGCCTGAACACGCGCGGCAGGGTAGCCCGCGCCGCGGATGAGTCCATAATGCGAGGGTGCCCGCAGGCGAAGCCGAGGGGCAACCCGACTCATGATGATGGCCGAGGCGGCCCACCTCCGCTTGGCGCTTGCCCAGATCGATCCGACGGTCGGCGACGTCGACGGCAACGTCGAGCTGGCCAAGCACTGGATCGAGCGCGCCGCGGAGGCGGGGGCGCAGCTGGTGGTCCTCCCCGAGCTCTGCGTCTCAGGGTATCCGCCGGAGGACCTGCTGCTCCGGGGCGACTTCCTGACCGCCGTGCGCGAAGGGATCGACGAGATCGCCGCCGCGGTTCAGGGGATCGTCGCGGTGGTCGGCTTCCCGGAGCGCGCGGAGCGCGAGTACGCGCGCTTCCACGACCCGATCATCGACCCGCCCCTCCCCCCCGCCCACAACTCCGTGGCCCTGCTGGCCGATGGCGGGGTCAGCGGGACGTATCGAAAGATCCATCTGCCGAACTACGGCGTCTTCGACGAGCGCAGGTACTTCGAGCCCGGCCGCGAGGCCGCCAATTTCGAGGTCGACGGCGCGATCGTCGGCCTGACGATCTGCGAGGACCTCTGGGTGCCAGGCTCGCCCGAGGCGGAGGAGGCGGACTGCGGCGCCCACCTGGTCGTGAACTCTTCGGCGTCGCCCTATCACCGCCGGAAGATCGCGGCCCGAGAGGCAATGCTCGCCGGCCGAGCCCGGGCCGTGGGCGCGGCGGTCGCGCTCTGCAACACGGTCGGCGGCCAGGACGAGCTCGTCTTCGACGGCAGCAGCGTGGTGATCGCGCCCGACGGCACCACCCTGGCGCGCGGGCGCCAGTTCGAGCGAGAGCTGCTCGTCTGCGACCTGCTGCTGCCGGCGCCCGGCGAGCCCAGCGGGGATGGCGCGGCGGCTGCGCGCAGCCGGCAGGCGCACGTCCCGATGCTCGCCGAGCTGAGGAGCGGTGCGAGACCGAGCGGTCATCTCGAGCCGGAGCTCGCGGAGCCGCTCGGCGAGGAGGCCGAGGTCTATGCCGCCCTCACGCTCGGCTTGCGCGACTACGTGGAGAAGAACAGCTTCGAGCACGTCGTCGTCGCCCTGTCGGGGGGCATCGACTCCGCACTGGTCGTCATGCTCGCGGTGGACGCGCTGGGGCAGGATCGCGTCACCGCGGTGGTCATGCCGTCCCCCTATTCGCGGTCGGAGTCGCAGTCCGACGCCCACACCATCGCGGCGAACCTGGGCATCGAGGCGATCGAGATGCCAATCGAAGGCCCGATGCGCGCCTATGAGCAGAGCCTGGCGCCGAGCTTCGAGGGGACCGAGCCCGGGATCGCCGAGGAGAACATCCAGGCCAGGATCCGGGGCAATCTGGTCATGGCGCTCTCCAACAAGTTCGGATGGCTCGTCCTGACGACAGGCAACAAGAGCGAGATGTCGGTCGGCTACGCGACGCTCTACGGAGACATGGCCGGGGGCCTGGCCGTGATCAAGGACGTCTTCAAGACGCTCGTCTATCGCCTGGTCGCCTGGCGCAACGAGACCGCCGGCCGCGAGCTGGTGCCGGCCTCCGTCCTCGAGAGGCCCCCTTCCGCCGAGCTCAGGGCGGACCAGAAGGACGAGGACTCCCTTCCGCCATATGAGGTCCTCGACCGGATTCTCGAGGGCTATGTCGAGCGCGACCAGGGCCCCGACGAGCTGATCGCCGAGGGGCTGCCGGCGGAGGTCGTCAGGGACGTGCTGCGGCTGGTCGACCGGGCGGAATACAAGCGGCGCCAGGCCCCGCCGTCGATCCGGATCTCGACCAAGGCCTTTGGACGTGACCGGCGCCTGCCGATCACCAATCGATTCGGCTCGATGCGGCCGCTGCCGCGCTAGTCGGGATGGATCTCAGCCGTCGCGACGGGGGCGGATCGCGACGGTCATCCTGACCAGGGCGCAGACCCTGCCCTCGTCGTCACTGAGCTCGCAGTCCCAGACCCAGGTCGTCCTGCCTCGCTGCCGCAGGGTGGCGGTCGCGTTCACGTGCCCCTCGGTGATCGGGCGC
This sequence comes from uncultured Solirubrobacterales bacterium, assembly GCA_963833375.1. Taxonomy (GTDB): domain Bacteria; phylum Actinomycetota; class Thermoleophilia; order Solirubrobacterales; family 70-9; genus DASUPK01. Next base: position 398,734 of record CAWHXR010000004.1, on the reverse strand, counting down.
AGAAAGGTCGTGCTGTTCGCCTGCCCCATCGCGATCATCCCCTGCTCGTCCACCGCTCCGTAGGAGGCCGCGGAGCAGACGCTCTCCGCGAGCGAGGCGTAGACGCCGCCGTGGACGATCCCGGCCGGCTGCAGGTGTTGTGGGCCCACCTCGATGCGAGCGCGCACATCCTCCAGATCCAGGCTGAGGTACTCGATGCCGATCAGCTCGCTGAAGCCGGCGGTGCTCTCGGTCCGTTGGGTCATGCCGCGGCACCATAGTCGGGCCCGCAAGGCTCGATACTGGCGCGATGCGGCTCCTGGTCTGGACCGGCGTCGAGGAATGGCTGACCGAGGCGGCGGAGGTGCATCTCGGCGACGAGGGACTGAGCGCGACCGGCGTCCAGCTCGGCGCCGAACCTACGCCGTTCCGGGCCGACTACCGGCTCGAGGCCCCGGAGCGGTTTGTGACCCGGGAGGTCGAGCTGACCTCCACCGGGAACGGCTGGCGCCGGCACCTGCTGCTCAGACACGACGGCTCCGGGACTTGGACCGTGGAGGCCGGCGACGAGGGCGAGGTTCCCGGCGGTCCCTGGGACGGGGAGTTGCCTGACCTCTCGGCCGCCCTGGACGTCGACATCGAGAACTCGCCCCTGACCAACACGATGCCGATCCTGCGCCACGGCTTCCAGACCGACGGCTCCGGGGACTTCGTGATGGCCTTCGTCCGGATGCCGACCCTGCGCGTGGAGGCCTCGTCCCAGCGCTACGAGCACGTGCGCCGGGGCGAGGACGGTTCCGTCGTCCGGTACCTGAGCCGCGACGGCGACTTCACGGCCGAGCTCGAGCTCGACCTGGACGGGCTGCTCGAGTTCTATCCGCGGCTCGCCAGGCGGGTCGAGCCCCACGCCAGAGCCGGAGAGCGGAGCTGAAGGGCAGCAAAGAGGTGCGTCACCGGTCCTGCCGCTGCCCTAGGCTTCCACGCTCTTGGCGCTCACGGACGAACAGCGCGCGATGCTCCAGCTGCTGCTCGAAGGGGGGCAGGGCTATGAGGACATCGGCTCGCTGCTCGGGATCGGCCCTGACGAGGTTCGCTCGCGGGCTCGTTCCGCCCTGGCCGAGATCGGCGGCGCCGATCCGGACGCCCAGGTCGGCCTGAGCGACTACCTGCTCGGCCAGGCGGATCCAATCGGCCGCGCGGACGCGATGCGCCACCTGCAGAGCGACCCGGATGCGAACGCCCTCGCCCAGCGCCTGGTTCAGAACCTGAGGCTGCTCGCGCCGAAGGCGCAGCTGCCGGAGATCCCCGAGCCGCGCGGCGGCCGTCGCGCCGCTCCGCCCCCTCCCCCGCCCGCGGCTCCAACCGCCGCCCCTGCGCCACAGGCGCCGCCTCCCGCGGCCACCCCCGCCCCCAAAGGTCCCGGGTTCGCATCACGCGCCGCCGCGTTCTTCAGCGGGCTCGGCTCCTCGACCGGCCATCGCCGCACCCAGCTCGTCGTCGGTCTCGCGGCCGGGATCGCGGTCGTGATCGTGATCATCGTGGTCGCGACCAGCGGCGGCGGGGGAGGCGGCGGCGACTGCACGCCGGTCGACGTCTCCGCCGCACAGCAGGCAGGGGTCCCGACGATGAAGCTGGCCGCCGCGGGCGCCTCGGCGGACGCGGATTGCCCGCCCAGCGGGCAGATCACGCTCGTGTCTGCGCCGCAGTCCCAGCAGACCAAGAACCAGGCTCCGACCTTCCTCCTGGGGGCCAAGGCGGGGCACCTGCAGCCGACCGAGAGCGGGGAGCGCTACGTGCTCTGGCTCTACAAGTCGGCCAGCCAGTCGGTGCCCCTGGGTCAGGAGACGGTCGACCAGAGCGGCAACCTCACCGGTGCGGTGCCCGTCCCGGCGCCCGAGCTCGTGCTCTTCCCGGCCTTCCAGACGATCAGGCTGGCGAAGGTGAGCTCCGTGCAGGCCCAGCAGATCCAGCAGTCCCTCCAGTCGCAGGGAAAGAAGCCCACCCTGCTGATCGGCTACGTCGGCGACACGGTGCTCGAGGGCAACGTCTCCGATCTTGGGCTCCAGCAGCTGCTGCAGCAGGCCCAGAGCCAGGCCGGCGGATCGGGATCCTCCGGCACCCAGGCGCCGTCGGGCGCCAAGGGCACGAAGGGCTGATCCACCCCGCCAGGCGATGGCGTTGAGCGAGGATCAACGCGCCCTGCTGCAGTTGCTCCTCGGGGGAGACACCTACGAGCAGGTCGCCGAGCTGCTGGGAACGGGTCCCGGGGAGGTGCGGACGCGGGCGCACGACGCCCTCGGGGCCCTGGAGCGCGAGCCGAAGGCCGAGCTGCCCCCTGAGGCCGTGAGGGCGCGCCTCGCCGCGCTCGAGGGCGCTCCCGCGGGTGCGACTCCGGGGCCTCCTCCGGCCGACACCAGGCGAGGCGGCGGGAGGCGGTGGGCCCTCTGGGTCGCGGCCGGGGCTGCCGCGCTGCTGCTGGTGATCGTGCTGGCGGTGACCGGTTCGGGTGGCGGGGGCGGCGAAAGCACCCCGACGCAGCGAAGCGGCCGAGAGGACGTCGTGCCGATCAAGCTCAGCCCGGTCGGCGGCTCGAAGGCCAGCGGCACGATCGCGGTCGTCCGCGTGGCCGACCAGCAGGCGGTCGATCTCGCGATCCGTGGGCTCGCGCCGAGCGGGCGCGGCGAGTCCTACGTCCTCTGGTTCGTGGGCTCCGGCGGACGCAGCCTCCCCGTGGCGTTCCAGGCGGTGGGCAACGACGGGCAGCTCACCGGCCGGACCCCGATCCCGAGCGCGGCCCTTGGCCTCCTGCCGAGCTTCGACACGGCGGAGCTGACGCTGACGCGCCAGCGTGAGGCCGCCTCGGCCGTCCAGCAGGCGGCCCGGAGCGGCACCCTCCCCCAGCCGGTCGGCACGACCGTCCTGCGCGGCTCGCTGCGCTAGATGCGAGGGTGCTCCGAGGCGGGAGCCGAGGAGCAACCCGTCATCTGGTGGCCGGTAGCAGCTTGCCCGGGTTCATGATCCCGGCGGGGTCGAGGCGCTCCTTGACAGCCCGGAGCGCGTCCAGTCCCAGCTCTCCCACCTCCGCCGGCATGTACGGAGCGTGGTCGCGTCCGACGGCGTGGTGGTGGGTGATCGTGCCCTCGGTCGCGACGATCGCCTCGCAGGCGGCGGTCTTCGCCTCCCTCCACTGCGCGAGCTCCTCCCCCCGCCGGGCCCGCGCCAGGAAGGTGAAGTAGAGGGAGGCCCCGTCCGCGTAGGCGTGCGAGACGTGGCACATGACGATCGAGCGCTCCCCCAGCGCTCCGCGCAGGGCCCCTCCGACCGCCCGGTAGAGCTCGTCGACGCGGCTCCAGGTGTGGGCCGTCTCCAGTGTCTCGACCATCACCCCGAGGTTCATCAGCTCGTCGCGCAGGTAGGGGCCGGTGTAGCGGTTGCGATCCCACGACCGCCCGGCGGAGCCGCCCAACGGCACCGCTCCGCCGAGCCTCAGCTGCGTCTGCGCGAGCGAGCGCCGCCGGCGCACCGACCCGCGCTCGCCCTCCCAGCCGCAGATCAGGAGACAGCCACCCCGCCGGTGCCGCAGCGAGAGATACGTGTCGAGCGCACGCTTCTGGAACCCCTCCGTCCCGGCCAGGTCGAGCGAGACCCTGGTCTCCTCCTCGTCCGAGACCCGCAGCACGTCCGGTGCGAGATGGGCCTGCGACAGGTCGCGGACGATCTCGCGCCCGGTCTCGAAGTCCTCGGCCATCCAGCCCTCGTAGTGGCGCTCCCGGGGCGCTGGGCGGACGCGGCAGCTCACCTCGGTGATCACCCCGAGCGTCCCCTCCGAGCCGATCACCAGCTCCCGCAGCGAGGGGCCCGCTGCGGTGTGCGGGATCTGGCGGGTTCGCAGCCGGCCTGCGGGTGCGGTGAGCTCGACGGCGGTCACCACCTCGTCGAAGCGCCCATAGCCGCTCGAGGCCTGGCCCGCGGAGCGGGTGGCGGCGAAGCCGCCGATCGTCGCCTGCTCGAAGGACTGCGGGAAGTGCCCGATGGTCGCTCCGCGGGCGCCCAGGGCGGCCTCGGCGTCCGGGCCGGTCAGGCCCGGACCGAGCCGCGCGGTCAGCGAGGTCGCGTCCAGCTCGACCGAGCGCAGGCGGCCCAGGTCCACCGAGACCACCGCCCGGTGGCCGTCGCCGACCGCGTCGAGGCCCCCGACCACGCTCGTCCCTCCCCCGTATGGCACCACCGCCACCCCGTCGGCGGCGCAGGCCCCGATCACCGCCTCAACGGCGCCCGCGTCCGCAGGCCTGAGGATCGCATCCGGCGCCCACTCGAGCCGACCGGTCCGCAGTCGGACCAGATCGGGATAGCTGCGGCCGGTCGCCCGCCTCAGCCGCTCCTCCTTGCCGTCCAGGACCTCCCCGGCAGCCGAGCGGACCGCCTCTGGGACCGAGCGCGGCCTCGGCAGCGACACCTGCTCCAGCGTGACCGGCTCCACCGCATCCTGCGGCTCGACGCCGAGCTCCTCGCGCAGTGCCCCTACGGCCGCCGGGGGCAGGTCCAGGCGGCGGTCGGGGTCGCCCCAACCCCACCACTTCATCTCGGCGGTCAGCCCGATCCCCCCGTCCCGGTAGCCGCGGTCTCCAACCCCGCCAGCGCCTCGTTCAGCTGCCGGCCGATCGCCCTGCGCATCATCGGGGAGCCCAGCCGCGAGAGGCCACGCAGCTTGCGGTCGAGTGACATCGTCACCTCGGTATCGCCGTCCTGCGGCTTCAGCTCGATCTCCGTCCGGGCCCGCTTGACGAAGCGCTCGAACGGCGTGCCCTCGACCGTCTGCTCGAAGGCGTAGCGCTCGCCGTCGCTGGCGCCCACGCAGCGGTAGTCGGCCCGCACGCCGCGCCCGTCACGGGTCTCGAGCACCTGGGTCCAGCTGCGCCCCGCAGGCTCGCCCTCGGTGACGTTCTCCACCCGCTGGGTGTTCGGCCACCAGCGCGGCAGGTGGTACGGATCGGTGATCAGGGCCCAGAGCGCGCTCGCGGGCGCGGCGATCCGGCGCCTCCGCACGACGCGTGCCACGGGTCGGAGAACCTACTCCTCGCCGGTCAGCTTCCGCAGATCGCGGACGAGCAACATGTGCGTGAGGTTGTTGCACGCCGCGGCGAGGCTCTCCAGGTTCTCGATCGCCTCGCGGCGGCGGTTGTGGTTGGAGGACCGCAGGACGGGTCCCACCACCGCCTCCAGCAGCACCGCCTCGCGGTCGGCGGCGGTGCGGAGGACCTTCAGGTTGCGCCCGCCCACGCCGAAGCGGGCGAGCTCCGAGCACGCCTTGACGATCTCGCGATCGGTGTCGTCGTAGAGCTTCGTGCCCTCGACGTTCTCGGGCTGGACGAGGCGCCAGTCCTCGAGCTCCTTGATCAGCTCACCGCCGACGCTGGTCTGATCGACCAGCTCCTCGACGGTGAGACGCGAGCCCTTGCTGGCCTCGACGGTCGTCGCCCGGCGCAGGGAGGCCGTCCCGCTGCGCTCCTCGCGCGCGCCGGCGGCCAGCTCCTGGCGGATCACCCGAAGGGGCAGGAACTCGTCCCGCTGCATCCGCAGGATCGTCCGCAGCCGCTCCACGTCGGCCTGGCTGTACAGGCGGTAGCCGCCCGGGGTCCGTCGCGGCGAGAGGAGTTTCTGGTCCTCGAGATAGCGGATCTTCGAGATCGAGATGTCCTCGAACTCGCGGCCGAGGATCTTGGCGACGGCGCCGATGGTGAGGGCCTTGCGGTTTGAGGGCGCGGCGGCGGAGGCGCCATCGGTATTGCGCTCGAAGCGTGTCGGCGAGGCTTCCATCATCACTTCTCCAGGTAGCTCAGCTTGTACTTGCCGATCTGGATCTCGTCGCCGTCCTGGAGCTGGTGGGACTCGATCCTGCGGCGGTTGACGTACGTGCCGTTGAGGGAGCCCAGATCGTCGATGTAGAGGCCGTCCTTGCGGCGGACCAGCAGCGCGTGGTTGCGCGAGACGGTGACGTCGTCGAGGAAGACCCCGGCATCTGGCGTCCGCCCGACCGAGATCCTCTCGTCGTCGAGGGTGAAGCTCTCCCCCGCCCGGCCGCCGCCCGCGCGGATCACGAGAGCCGCGCCGTGCCTCTCGACGACCTCGTCGAGGTCGACCTGGTGCATCTCCCCGGACTCGTCGACCGTGTAGGTCATCGTCGTCGGCTCGTCTTTCCCCTCCGGGCGGGAGAGGTACGCGCCGCATTTCTGGCAGTAGTTGGCCCCCTCTGCGTTGACGAATCCGCACTCGGGGCAGTGGATCGCCATCGTCGCCCTCGGCCTAGGTCGGAGGCTTGGTCGGGGGCTCGCTGCGGCCGGCGAGGATCTCGCTGAGCCGCTGCACGTCATCGCCCTTGATCAGCGTCCCGCTGTCGGGGCGGTTCTCACGCAGGCGGTTGACGAGCTCCGCCCTGAGGATGTCGATCTGGCCGTGCAGGATCCGGCGGCGATAGGACACCTCCTGTTCCTCAGTGGTCAGATTGTCGATCAGCTCCTTGAGCTCTTCGTCGCTCATCGAGCCGATGTCGGGAAAGGTCTCGTCCTCCACGGACTCCTCAACTTATGCGAGGGCCGCGCGTCAGCGCGACCCGTTTGACTTAGGGCAGGCGATTATAGGTCTGTTGGGGCAGCCTCAACCAGGGCTTCAGGGTTTTGGCTACGCCGTTGCAGTCTCGCGCAGACCAGTACGGACGTAGGCGACCGTCCCCAGCACGCCGAGGACCACTCCGACGATCAGCGTCGCGTCCCAGACCGGGCTCGCGGAGACCATCGCGAAGAAGATCGCCGCCATCGTCGGCCAGATCGCGACCCGGCCCAGCCAGTTGATCTTCAGCTCTCCCCCGCGCCGCAGCGCGATCTGCGCGAGGAGCGCCGTGAGCAGCTCGCGCACCGCGAGCACCGCGAGCGCCCAGCGTGGCAGCAGCTCGAAGTGCCAGCAGACGGCGGCGCCGCAGAGGATCGTCAGCCGGTCGACGATCGGGTCGAGCAGCGCGCCCATGCGGCTGTACTGGCCCGTGGCTCGGGCCAGGAACCCGTCCAGGTAGTCGCCCACCGCGATCGCCCAGAAGATCGCGGCGGCAGCCGGGTCTCGCCCGTCGCCCGACGAGAACGCGAGATAGAGGAAGACGGGCAGGCCCGCGAGGCGGACGTAGCCGACCGCGTTTGGGATCGTCCAGGGGCGCAGCGGCTGCCCCGGCCTGGTCTGGCGCGGCGGCGGGCCCGAGCGGTCGAGCCCGAACTGGCGTCGGAACCCCTTTCGCCGCCCCTTGCGAAAGGATTGTCCGCGGCTTCGGCCCATCAGGCGAGCATATGGAAGGCAACGCGAAAACCGGCATCTCACCGACGCGCGCAGAGGACTTCCCTCAGTGGTTCCAGAGCGTGGTCCGCGACGCGGAGGTGGCGGAGCTCGACCACGTGCGCGGCGCGATGGTGATCCGACCCTGGGGCTACGGCATCTGGGAGCTGATGCAGCGGGCGCTCGACGACGCGATCAAGGAGACGGGCGCCGTCAACGCCTACTTCCCGCTCTTCATCCCCCTGAGCTACTTCGAGGAAGAGGCCAAGCACGTCGAGGGCTTCGCGAAGGAGATGGCGGTGGTCACCCACCATCGCCTCGAGCAGGGTGACGACGGCTCCCTCCACCCCGCCGCGGAGCTGCCCGAGCCGCTGATCGTCCGCCCCACCTCCGAGACGATCATCGGCCGCTCCTTCGCCAAGTGGATCAACTCCTACCGGGACCTGCCGCTGATGATCAACCAGTGGGCGAACATCGTCCGCTGGGAGCTGCGCCCGCGGGTGCTGCTTCGCACCACGGAGTTCCTCTGGCAGGAGGGCCACACCGCCCACGCCACCGAGGAGGAGGCGCTCGAGGAGACCCGCCGGATGCTCGGTGTGTACCGCGAGTTCGCGGAGTCGGTGCTCGCGATCCCGGTGATCCCGGGCGAGAAACCCGAGTCAGAGCGCTTCCCCGGCGCCGAGCGCAGCCTGTCGATCGAGGCGATGATGCAGGACGGCAAGGCGCTCCAGTCCGGCACCTCGCACTACCTGGGACAGAACTTCTCGCGCGCCATGGACATGGAGTTCACCGCCGAGGACGGGGAGCGCAAGCTCGCCTACACGACCTCCTGGGGCCTTTCGACCCGGATGATGGGCGCCATCGTCATGACCCACGCCGACGACGATGGCCTGCGCGTTCCCCCACGGGTGGCTCCGAGGCAGGTCCAGATCGTGCCGATCACCAGGGATGACCCGGCCCCGGTGCTCGAGGCCGCCGGGCGGCTTCAGGCCGAGCTCGCGGAGCGGTCCTGGGAGGGCGCGCCGATCCGGGCCCAGGTCGATTCACGTGACCGCAAGCCGGCCGAGAAGCGCTGGGAGTGGATTCGCAAGGGCGTGCCCGTCGTGATCGAGCTCGGCGAGCGCGACATCGAGCAGGGAGTGGTGACGATGACGCGCCGCGACGACACGGACCTGGCGCGCGACGCCGTGCCCCGCGACGGGGCCGCCGAGGCGGTCGCCGGCGTCCTCGGCGACATCCAGCTCAGCTACTTCCAGGAGGCCAGCGAGCGGCTGAGGGAGCGCACCCGTGACGACATCACCACCCTCGACCAGTTCCGCGAGTTCTTCTTGGGGGACGAGACGGACTCGGGCGGTTTCGTCAAGGCGCCCTGGAGCGAGGATCCCGGGACTGAGGAGACCTTGGGCGACCTCGGCGTGACGGTCCGCTGCATCCCCTTCGGCGAGGAGCTTCCGCCGGACGCCCGCTGCGTGATCACCGGAGGGGCAGCGAGAGTGATGGCGATCTTCGCGAAGGCCTACTGAGCTGTTCTCTAAGAGAATTCTCATGAATGCTTCGCCGCCGCCGCAAGTAGGCTCCCCGCCGGAGAGGTCCCAAGACGAGGCGGGCGCATCGCGGACGCCGGTAGGAGGTTTGACTTTGGCAGGTAGACATCTCGCCCGGCTTGGCCGCTGGCAAGTGCCGATGGCGCCGGCGGTGTTCGACCTCAACGGGCCCGCGCACTACGTCCACTGGCACTTCTTCCAGATGTCGGTGGCGAACGTCGTGGTAATCCTGCTGATGATCGTCGTCTTCATCCTGGCGATCCTCCTTCCCTTCCCGAAGCGGGAGCTCGAGTAATGACCCCGCAGGAGAAGCGCATGTGGACCGAGCGGGTTCGGTCGCGTGCGGTCGGCTCCCTGCCCCCCGAGAAGCTTCTCCCCGACCGCCAACCCGCGTACGTCTCCTCCTGGATCTACGTCTTCGGCGTCGCGACGATCGCGGCGCTGATCGTGGTCGTCGGCTCGGGCGTGATCCTCGGGCTCAAGGGTCCCGCCTGGTGGCACGTGTCGGGGGTCGGAAAGTTCTTCAACAGCATTCACCTCTGGGGCGTTGAGATCTTCTTCTTCACCATGGTCGTGCACCTCTGGGGCAAGTTCTTCATGGGTGCTTGGCGCGGCGGCCGTGCCTGGACCTGGGTGACCGGAGCCGTGCTGTTCCTGGTTGCGATCGGCACTGCCTTCACGGGCTATCTCTCCCAGCAGAACTTCGATTCTCAGTGGATCGCAAGCGAGGGGAAGGACGGGCTGAACTCGGTCGGAATCGGCGCCTTCTTCAACGTCCCCGATTTCGGCCAGATGTACACGTTCCACGTCATCCTGCTGCCGGTCGTGGTGGTGGCGATCGTCGCCTGGCACGTGCTGCTGGTTCGAAAGCATGGCGTGGTTCCCCCATTTGCGGCCAAGGTCCGCGATGCCTCGGCGGCGAGGGGCAAAGCATGAGCCCGGACGGCGAGGGGCAAAGCATGAGCCCGGAAAGAGCGGCTCCGGAACCGGCACCGCTCGAGAGCGAGGAGTGGACCGGGCCGTACGTCCGCTATGACCTGATCAAGGAGTTCGTCGTCGCTCTGGCGGTGATCACCGGTCTGGTCGTGCTCCTGGCGATCCTCTTCTCATCCCCGGATGATCGTCCGGTGACGATCAAGCAGTGGGCGCGAGCCGACCCCGCTGGCTTCGTGGGGACCGCAGTGAGCGAGCTGGACGGCTCCAGTGAGGTTGCGGGGTACGGCCCTCCATACAACCACACCCCGGACGCCGCACAGAACGTCATCGATTCGATCTCCCTCCAACAGGCCGCTGGAGTTCACCACCCGGTCAACACCGCGGCGGACTTCGTCCTCAATCCGCTGCGCAGCATCCCCGGTGACGCGGCTCTCACCCAGGCTCTGAAGACCTACGACGCGGCCCCACCGGCCCAGCAGAAGGCCTGGACGGACGCGTACACCAAGTCCCTTGACGGCGCCAAGTTCCCCGGTGGCCTCCCCCAGGTGCCGGCGGGCGACTACGGCCCAGTGGGCCCGATGATGACCTCTCTCGCCGGCCTCGCCGAGACCGGAGGACTCGATGGGGCCCTGCTCGCCACCAACCAGTTCTACCAGACCGACTACACCAAGCCGCTGCTCTTCCTCTCAGGCGGCGACTACTTCGAGTCGCGCGCGGACGAGCAGCACCTCCTTGGCGATCAGTGGGGGATGATGAACGAGACGGGCAGCTACCCGGGCCAGGTCTGGCTCTGGCTCTACACGTTCTGGTACCAGATCGCTCCGTTCAACACGTCCGATAATGCGGACGCCCAGATCTGGGTCCTGATGATGATCCTGTCCCTGGCGTTCATCTGCATCCCGGTGATCCCCGGATTGCGCAGCCTGCCTCGCCACCTCGGCGTCCACCGCCTGATCTGGCGGGACCACTACCGCCGCGTCGAGGGCGGCTCCTGAGCGTCTTCGTTGAGGGCCGCTAGGCGCGGGTGAAGCGGCGGCCGGCCGTCGGTGAGGCTTCCTCGTCGAGGCGCTTCCCGGACCTGACGGGCTTCAGATAGGAGTCGTCCTCGGTGTCGGAGGCCTCGGCCTCCATCTGGGCGATGCGCTCCGGGGTGAGCTCCCCGGCGTTCTCCTCCTCGATCTTCGCCAGCCAGTCCGCGCCCTCGCGCGACTTGGCCTCGTCCACCTGGACCTTGCCGCGGTCGAGGGAGCGGTCGATCTCGGCGAAGAGCGCGTCGACCAGCTCGCCCTGCTTCACCTTCCGCAGCGGCTTGCCGTGGGCGAAGATCAGGCCCTCGTCCTTGGCGCCGGTGATGCCGAAGTCGGCGTGAGAGGCCTCCCCGATCCCGTTCACCGCGCAGCCCAGGACGGCGACCTCGACCGGCTCCGTGTATGCCTCGAGCCGTTGCTCGATCTCGGCGACGACGGTGTCCATGTCGAATTGCAGGCGGCCGCAGGTCGGGCAGGCGATCAGCACCGGGCCGCGCTCCCGCAGCTGGAGCGCCTTGAGGATCTCCCAGGCGACCTTGACCTCCTCCTCCGCGTGGAAGGTGGAGAGGCTGATCCGGATCGTGTCCCCCACCCCGTCGGCGAGCAGCGTGCCGAGCCCGACGGAGGACTTGAGCGAGCCGGACCACTTGGTCCCGGCCTCCGTGATCCCGAGGTGGATCGGATAGGGGATCTTCTCCGCGAGCAGGCGGTTGGAGGCGATCGTGTTGGGGACGTTGGTCGACTTGATCGAGACCTTGAAGTTCTCGAAGTCGAGGCGCTCCATGAGCTCGACGAACTCGACGGCGGCCTGCACCAGGGCCTCGACCGGGTTCAGTCTCTCCAGGTCGTGGAGGTGCTTGGGCAGCGAGCCGGAGTTGACGCCGATCCGCATGGGCACGTTCGCCTTGGTCGCCCTCTCGGCCACCTCCGCGACCTTCTCCGGGCCGCCGATGTTGCCGGGGTTGAGGCGGATGCAGTCGGCGCCGGCGTCGATCGCCTTCAGCGCCAGCGTGTGGTTGAAGTGGATGTCGGCGATCACCGGGATCGGCGACCCCTTGACGATCGTCTTCAGCGCCTCGACGTCCTTGTCGCGGGGCACGGCGACGCGGACCAGGTCGGCGCCGGCCTCGGCGACCGTGCGGATCTGCTCCATGGTCGCCTCGAGGTTGGCCGTCTCGGTCTTGCACATCGTCTGCACGGCGACGGGTGCGCCGCCCCCGATGGGCACGTCGCGCACGAAGATCTGGCGCTTGGAGGCCATGGGCACAGGGTAGCCGTGGGGTCACCCCGGGCGGCGAGCCCGCACGGGCGCATCCATTGCACGCCCGGCCCGGATCTGAGAGGATCGCGCGTGCAAGGAGGGACGATCCTTCAGGAAGGGGAGATGATGAATCGCCGCCTGACTCGTATCGCGCTTGCCATTGCACTGACGCTGACTGCGACCGCGGGCTTCACCTCGAGCGCGAAAGCGTCCTACCACGAGAACCTCATTCGCGAAGTTCACGATGGTGGCGGAGGTGGCTCGGATTACGTGATGCTGCAGGCGTACTCGCCGGGGCAGAACCTGGTCGCCGGGAAGCACATCGTCACCTATGACGGGGGCGGCGGCGTACTCACCGACTACACGATCCCCAGCAACGTCCCCAACGGCGCGAACCAGGCGACGATCCTGATCGCGAGCAGTGCCATTCCGGGGGCCGATTTCATCGCCGGCACGGGGCCGACGGGACTTAACGTCGTCAATACCGGGGGCACCGTCTGCTTCACCGACAGCTCGATCACGGTCAGTCTCGACTGCGTCGCCTACGTCGGCAGCAATGCGGCAGCGATGTTCCCAGCGGTGCCTCCCGCCTCGCCCTACGGCACACCCCTCTCGCTGGCTGGCCAGGACCTCGACGGCAAGTCGATCCTGCGGACCATCGTGCCCAACTGTCCGACGCTGCTGGAGAAGGCCGATGACACGAACAACAGCGCCGCAGACTTCTCAGTGGGGGCGCCGATCGCCCGCGGGAACGCCGCGACGCCAACCGAGACGCCCTGCCCCGGCAGCGGGACCACCACCAAGAAGAAGTGCAAGAAGAAGAAGAAGCACAAGACCGGGGCCTACTCGGCCAAGAAGAAGAAGTGCAAGAAGAAGAAGCACCGCTGAGGAGGGACCGGTGCGCCGCAAGCTGACCCGAGTCGCACTCACCGCCGGGCTTACCGCTGCTGGGCTGCTCGCAGCCGCGGCCCCCGCCTCGGCCAACCTCGCGACGATCGGTAGCGCACTCAGCCTGCCGATGGATGTCAACGGGATCTGCGTTTCCAACTGTGTCTCTCTGCAGCAGTCCCAGGTCGGGGGCTCCAGCCCCAACCCACTGAGCTCACCGGCGAACGGCATCGTCGCCCAGTGGGCCGTCAGGTCCAGCGACTCCGGGGCGGTCTATTCCCTTCGAATCCTGCGACCCGCAGGGCCCGACACGTACACAGGTGCCGGTACGGCCGTCGCTCCTTCGGCGATTACAGGCTCGGGTGACGCGATCTACAAGTATTCGGCCTCACTTCCGATCAAGCAGGGCGACTCGATCGGGATCTCGCTCGGGGGTGATTCTGATGCGGGCCTTCCGCAGGCCTTCACGAACGGCATCACCTCGAACGTGATCGCGAACAACTTCAGCGGTCAGCCCGCTGATGGCGCCACCGCGGCCTTCATACCGGATCAGCAGCACGAGCTGCTGCTTCAGGCGACGATCGCGTACTGTGCCGTCCCGAACCTCCACAAGCTCAAGAAGGTGAACGCCAAGCAGGCACTCGCCGCCGCCGATTGCGGCGTCAAGGTCAAGAAGAAGGAGACGCACAAGAAGAAGTTCCGCGGCAAGGTCCTCAAGCAGAAGGTGGCGGCGGGGACAACAGCGGCGCCTGGAACGGTGGTCCCGATCGTGATCGGGCACAAGTAGGGTCCCCGGCCGCCTGGGTGCAAGAAGGGCAAGAAGAGGGCCACCGCCGCCGCCAAGAAGTGCAGGACCGGGGGTAGCCGGCCCGGGCTCCTACGCCCCAGCCCCGCTCAGCTTCCGCTCGAGCCCGCTGACCCCGTCGGAGCCGTCCACCCGGATCCGCTTCAGCGTGTACATCTGGCTCTTCGAGGCGAGCCCCTCGTCGGTGGTCGTCGCGCCGAGGTAGCCGGCGGCGCGCACCGCCTGCTCCGCCTGGGCGTCGTAGCGGCCCGACGGGTAGCAGAAGAAGTTGACCGGCTGGTGGAAGCGCTGCTGGAGGACCTTCCGGGACTCCCCCACCTCCCGCTGGAGCTGCGAGCCGCTCAGCTGCGAGACGTCGAGGTGATCGATCGTGTGGGAGTCGAGCTCCCAGCCGTCCTTGACCATGCGCTCGACCATCTGCGGGCTGAGCTCGCCATTCGGCTCCTCATAGGTCCTGACCAGCAGGTTGAGGACACCGGGCCAGCCGACCTTGCGCAGCTCGGGCCGGGCGTAGACGTACTGACCGCGGTAGCCGTCGTCGAACGAGACGACCACGGGCTTCTCAGGGAGCTCACCGCCCCTGAACCAGGCGTCGTAGACCTGGTTGAGGCTGACGCCGGTGTAGCCCTGCTGCTTGAGCCACTCGATCTGCTGGTCGAAGGTCTTCGGGTCGACGTAGAGCGCGGGAAGCGGGGCGCTGGAGGGAGGGTTGGCGACCACGTGGTACATCAACACCGGCACCGGAGCCTGCGAGTGGACGAGGGTGCCGGTGGACGGCGGCGGCCCCAGGCCTCCCGGGCTCAGCTTCGCGCCGCTCGGCGATCCCTTCCCCTCCCCCTTCGCCGCCGAGCTCGAGCTGCCACTGCTCCCCCCGGAGCCGTGGGAGGCCCCGACCGCGACGCCGGCGGCCAGGGCGAGCAGGCCCACCAGCCCCAGAACGCGGCGCCGGCGCCTGCCCACCCTTCGCCGCTGCTCCGCCTCTCGACGGGCATCACGCCTGTTCCGCTGTGCCTCCAAGCCGGGCTAGCCCGAGTAGAGCGCCTCGATCTCCTCGGCGTACTTCTCGTCGATCGGCTTGCGCTTCAGCTTCATCGTCGGGGTCAGCTCGTCTCCGCCGGGCTCCCACTGCTCGGGCAGGATCGTGAACTTCTTGACCTGCTCGACGCGGGAGAGCCTGGCGTTCGCCTGATCCACCGCCGCCTGGATCGCGTCCCGGGTCTTCTCATCGGACACGAGCTCCTCGATCGACTTGCCCTCGAGCCCGTTCTGGGATGCCCAGACGGGTGCGAAGTCCAGATCGAGGACGACCAGTGCCACGTTGTATGGGCGCCCGTCGCCGATCGCGCACGCCTGGCCGACCAGGGGGCTGGCGGCCTTCAGGTGCGACTCGATGTTGGCCGGCGACATGTTCTTCCCGGCCGCGCTGATGATCAGCTCCTTCTTGCGGTCCACGATCTTCAGGTAGCCGTCCTCGTCGAGCTCGCCGATGTCGCCGGTGCGCAGCCAGCCGTCCTCCGTGAAGGTCTCCTCGTTCTTCTCCGGCAGGTTGCGGTAGCCGGGCATCACGCAGTCGGCCTTCACCAGCACCTCGCCGTCGTCGTCGAGCTTGATCTCGACGCCGGGGGTCGGCGGGCCGACCGTGCCGATCTTGATCCGGTCGGGCGGATTGCAGGTCGCGAGGCCACAGGTCTCGGACATCCCCCAGAGCTCGCCGACCGGGACTCCGATCGCGTGGAAGAACTCGAGGACCTCGACTGGCGTGGGCGCGGCGCCGACGTTGACGGCGATGGCCTCGTCCAGGCCAAGCTGCGTCCGCAGCGCCGAGAAGAGCTGCTCCTCGGCCTGCGCCGCCGCCTCCGCGACCTCGGGGGGAACCTCCTTCCCGGCCTGCTCGGCTCGCACCTTCCGGAGGGAGGCCTCGAGGCCCTTCTCCGCCGGCTCGCGCTGTTCGGCCGGGAGCCCGGCGAGCATCGCCTCCAGCCCAGTCTTGAGCTTCTCGAAGATCCTCGGCACGGCGAAGAACCAGGTCGGCTTCACCTTCGGCAGGAACTCGGCGATCTTCCGCGGATCGGGGCAGATCGTGACCGTGAGTCCGCGGGCCATCGGCAGGTAGTAGTGGGCGTTGCGCTCGGCGACGTGCGCGGCCGGCAGCCAGGAGATCACCTTGCCGCCTCGCTCCGGGAGATGAATGAGCTCGTCGGCGGTCGCCACCGCGAAGAGCAGGTTCCGATGGGTGAGCTGAACCCCCTTCGGCGGCCCGGTGGTCCCGGAGGTGTAGATCAGGGTGAGCAGGTCGTCGGGACCGACGGACTCCACGGACTCGGCCGGATCGAAGTCCGGGTCCATCTCCATCACCTCCTCGAGGGTGTAGTCGCCACCCTCGCCATCCACCACGATCAGGTGCTCGAGCTCGGGAAGGTCCTCGCGCGCCTCGTTGAAGCGGTCGAGGAACGCCCTCTCGATGATCGCGATCTTGCTCTTGGCGTCCGAGACGACGTACTTGATCTGCTCGGGCGCGGAGGTCTGGTAGATCGAGAAGGGAACGCCGCCGAGGGAGACAGCGGCGAGGTCGCAGGGGATGAACTCCCAGCGGTTGTTGAGCATGATCGCGACGGTGTCGCCCTTCTCGAGGCCGAGCTTTGCGAGGCCGCCGGCGATGCGGTGGGCCGTGTCGCGCAGCTCGATCCAGTTGAGCTCGACCCCACGCGCGTCGTCGCGAATCGCGAGCTCGTCGCCGAGCCGGTCGACCTCCGCGTAGAACGCCTTGACCAGGTTCTGCGCGGGCAGATCGGGCGCCGTCCCCCCGCTCGCGTAGCGCTCAGAAGTCGTTACCTCCACCGCCGCTCTCCTCTCCTCCGTAGAAGTGTGCGAAAGACGCTAACACCAGGGAGGCGAATACCCCACTAGCGCACGTTGAAGCCCTGGCCGGAGAGCCTTCCGATGTCGTTGGTCAGGCCGATCACGAACAGCATCAGGATCAGCAGGAAGCCGACCGCGCTGGCGCGCTCGATCACGCTGAACGGCACCCGGCTGCCGCGGATCTTCTCCACCAGGCTCCAGAAGATGTGGCCGCCGTCGAGGGGAAGGAACGGGAACAGGTTGATGATCGCCAGGGAGAGGCTGACGATGGCGAGCAGCAACAGCGCGTCGCGGGCGCTTCTGTCGATCGTCTGGTGGGCCACGTCGCTCACGCCGACGACCCCCGAGACCTGCTTGCGCTGCTCCGGCTCGAAGATCCGGACGAAGGTCGAGACCGTCCTCGAGGTGACGTCCCACATCGCGCTCACCGAGCGTCCCGCCGCCCCGGCCACCGAGAGGTTCTCGGCGACCAGGCCGCCCTCCTGGAAGCTGAACCCGACCCTGTAGCGGCCGGGAGGATCCCCGTCGTTGAGTCCTGGGGCCTTCGAGTCGTAGTAGGGCGTGATCCTGACCGTCACCGGTCGGCCATCTCGCTTGACCACGAAGGTCGCCGGGGTGGTGGCCCTGCAGCCATTCACCGGGGTTCCGATGCAGGTGTGGGTGCTCACCTGTCGCGCGATCGCGTCCGCGCGGTCAGCCAGATCCTGCTGGCTGGGGCGCGCCCCGCCGTTGGTCGGACGAACGCCGTCCACCGACAGGATCTGATCGCCCGGTTTGAGGGCGCCGTGCGCCGGGCTCTTCGCCTCGACGCTCCCGATGTCCAGCGTCGTCGCGCGCTGCAGTCCGAGCGCGAGGAAGAAGAGCACGAAGAACGCGATCAGGAGGTTCATCGCCGGCCCGGCCGCGATCACGGCGATGCGCTTCCAGACGGGTTGGTTGTAGTAGGCGCGCTCGAGGATGTCGCGGGAGGGCGGCTGGGTCCCCTCGATCGAAGCGGGAGTCTCGGCCCCGGAGTCCGCTCCCTCGATCTGCTCCAGGAGTCCCGGGCGGTCGAGGTGCTCGCCGCGCTCGGCGGCCTCGAGCTCCTCGGGATTCATCCCGGTGATCTTCACGAACCCCCCCAGGGGGATCATGCCGACGCCGTACTCGGTCTCCCCTCGCCGCACGCTGACCAGCTTGGGCGGAAAGAAGAGGAAGAAGCGCTCCACGCGCATCCCTGTCGCCTTGGCCACGACGAAGTGCCCGAACTCGTGCAGGACGATCAGGACGATGAAGCCGAGGAAGACGAGGACCCAGCTCACGCGACCGCCAGCCCCTCGACCAGCCCGCGCGCGTGCCCCCGCGCGGCGGCGTCGACGTCGAAGAGGTCCTCGAAGTGCCGGACCGGGCCGCCCGGGATCGCCTCGAGAGTCCGATCGATCACCTCGGGAATGCCGGTGAAGGGAATCCGTCCGCCGAGAAATGCCTCCACGGCGACCTCATCGGCTGCATTCAGCACGCAGGGCGCCGTCCCCCCGACCTCGCCGGCCTCCCGCGCCAGGCGCAGGCAGGCGAAGGTGTCGGTGTCCGGCTGCTCGAAGGTCAGCTGGCCGACCCTCGACAGGTCCACGGACGGCACGTCGACGTCGGCGCGCTCCGGGAACTGCAGCGCGTAGGAGATCGGGACCCGCATGTCGGGGTAGCCGAGGTGGGCGAGCGAGGCGCCGTCGTTGAGGTGGACGAGCGAATGGATGATCGACTGCGGGTGGACCACCACGTCGATTCGCTCGTAGGGCACGGCGAAGAGGTGATGCGCCTCGATCATCTCGAAGCCCTTGTTCATCAGGGTCGCGGAGTCGATCGTGATCCGGCCCCCCATCTCCCAGGTCGGGTGCGCCAGCGCCGCCTCCGCCGTGATGCCGGAGAGATCCGTCCGGCCCCGGAACGGCCCCCCGGACGCCGTCAGCACGAGCCGCTCGACCGTGCCGGGCGGCTCGGCGCGGATCAGCTGGTAGAGGGCGGAGTGCTCGGAGTCGACGGGGATGATCCGCGCGTCCGTGGCCTCCGCGAGCGCGGTGACCAGCTCGCCGCCGATCACCAGGCTCTCCTTGTTGGCCAGCGCCAGGTCGATGCCCTCGGTGAGCGTGACCACGGTGGGCCCGAGGCCGGCCGCCCCGACGACGGCGTTCAGCACCAGGTCGGGCTTCGACTCACCGATCAGCTCGCGGATGCCCTGGTCGCCCGCCAGGACCCGTCCTCCCCACGCCTGGGAGGCCCGCTCGGCCGCCTCCGTGTCGGCGATGGCGACGGCCGGCACGCCGTGATCGCGCGCCTGCGCCAGCACCCGCTCCCAGCTCGAGTCCGCCGAGAGACCGGCGACCTGAAGCTCCTCGCTCGCCCCGATCACCTCGAGCGCCTGGGTGCCGATCGAGCCGGTCGATCCGAGTATCAGCACTCGCTTCACGGCGCCCCAGTGTAGGTGTCCCCCGAAACCCCCCGTAAAGCGAGGCGTGCAACGAAGACGGGAGGCCCGAAGGCCTCCCGTCTCGCCACCATCGAACAGGTCGCGCAATCGCGCGCCCTCGCCTCTACTCGTGGTCAGCGAACCTGGATCGCGGACAGCTCGTACGTCGGGACCTTCAGGTCCCCGGCGGTCTCGTTGCAGGCCACGGAGATCGTGTGCGTGCCTCCCTGCGGCGTGGTCACGATGTTGATCCCGAAGCCGCTGTCCACGCCTCCGGCGGAGTGGACCTTCGTCTTCGTGCCGTTGATCGGCGTGTTGTCCAGCTCCAGGCGGCACTCGCCGCTCGCGTTGGCGGCGCCCCCGTTGAAGACGCCGTCGAAGACGACCATATAGCGGCGCGGGAACGCCGTCGAACCGTCGACGGAGACCTGTGTGCAGTCCGTGTAGGTGGTCGTGGAGGTCGGATCACACGGCGTGTCGCTGGTGTTCGCGTTGGTGCTGCTGACAGGCAGAACCTTCAGGCGGGCATCCTTGCTCAGGCCTTTGTATTCGACCTTCTTGCTGTTGGCCGCGTACGCGCCCCCTCCAAGTGCCAGGCAGAGCGCGATGAAGGCGATCATCGTGCCGGCCGACGGCCGGCGCTTGAACAGCTTCTTCATCCAGAACCACTCCCTTCATTCTTCCGTCGTGAGCGTTCAGCTTGAAACAGCATGAGGCGAGGAAGTTGCGGCCTTGCGAGGATGCATTCATGCCCCTGAGGAGGCCCAGGCACAGCAAGCCGGATCCACCGGACCATCCGGAGAGCATCAGGGAAGTCGTCCGGCGCACGGACGCGAATCCGCAGCTCGTCGCGACCGCCCGCTTCCTGCGCGGCTTGATCCCCGGTGGGGAGCCGGAGACCTCGGAGATGCCCGTGCCCATGCAGCGCCTGATGCAGGAGGTCCAGCCGAAGGGCCCGAGCACCCTCAGGGAGGTCGGCAAGGGCGCGCTCCAGGCCTGGCAGGCGCTCTCGGAGGCACAGAGGCGCCGGCGCGGGACCGCCGACGTCGCGATCCTGTTCACGGACCTGGTGGGGTTCTCGGACTGGGCGCTCGAGGCGGGCGACGAGGCGGCGCTCGAGGTCCTGCGTCAGGTCGGTGACGCCGAGCAGAAGTCCATCTCCGCCCACAAGGGGGCGATCGTCAAGCGCCTCGGCGACGGAGCGATGGCGGTCTTCGGCGACGCACAGCAGGCCGTCTCGGCCGCGCTGGAGGCCCAGCGCGAGATCTCGAAGATCGAGGTCGAGGGCTATCGCCCGAAGCAGCGCGCGGGGGTCCATCGAGGCACGCCGCGAAAGGTGAAGGGCGATTTCCTCGGCGTCGACGTCAACATCGCCGCCCGGGTAGGGGACGGCGCCGAAGCGGGCGAGGTGCTGATCTCGGAATCGGTCCGCGATCAGCTCGATGGGCGGCGCTTCAAATTCGGCCGGTCTCGTGAGCTCGCGGCGCCCGGCGCCCCGGCGGAGCTCACTGTCTGCTCGGTGAAGGCGCGCCGCAAGCTCTGAGCGGGATCACCCCTGACAGGTAATCGGCCATTCGATCGATCGAGGACCAGCCACCCTCGATGCAGAAACTACAAATGTACCGTGTCGTGTGAGACGTGCCGGATCGGTCCGCGAGTGGGCGTTGATCGCCACGACCAGCCCCCCGAATGGGCTGCAGCGACTGCTCCCTCAATTTCATTCCTTTTTCCCCCTCAGCTTGGACGAATCTAGCCAAAGTTGGGTAATACTCATCGCTCTCGTCAAGCGAGGAGGAATGAGATCAAGCGCTCTTTGGCAGTTCTTGTCGTGGCCGGCTTGGCGGCGCTCTTCTTCTTGGCCGGCTGCTCGGGCCAGACCGACCCGGCGACCAACGTCACGACCAACTCGGCGACGTTGCACGGGCACGTCGCCTGCCCGACCGGCGACGGCTCGGTGAGTTTCTGGTGGCGCTGGCGCAAGGACACCGGACCCTGGCAGGAGTCCTCGCACGCCTCGGCGCCATGCCGGGGATTGGACAACGAGGTTGGCACGCAATACCAACTGAGTGGCCTCGAGCCGGGATCCCACTACCAGTTTGAGGGCTGCAGCCAGCCCGGTGACTATCCCTTCTGCGTGAATGCCGACGGCAAGGCTGGCATCGTCTTTCCGGGACAGGATGGTCCCGGCGAGCCAATCGAATCCTTCGACACCAAGTCGCCGTCGAACCTCGTTCCGGTGGACGGAGGCCCGGACTACTACTCACGGTTCTCCAACCCGCTGCCGAGCGATCCTTCCTTCTTCCCGATCAGCGTTTGGCTTGAGTCGGTGCTCGCTCAGAGCGACGTCAATCTCGACAAGGCAGCGGGATTGAACACCTACGACGTTCTCACCGCGAACTCCGACCTCGGGCTGGTCGGCTCCAACGGGATGCACGCGATCGTCCAGGCCCACGAGAGGACGCAGTTCAATCCCCAGCCAGGAGCGGAGACGAACGCCTGGTTCGGCGCGGACGAAATCGACATGACCAACGGTCCTCCTGGGGGCAATGGCATTCAGGAGCTCGCCAACATCCTTGCGGGACTGCCGAACGACCGGGCGAAGATCGCCAACTTCGGCAAGGGAGTCCTGTTCTGGGAGTCGGATTCCGATGCCGCCCAGTTCGTGAACGAGCCGGGGATGGCCTGGCTCGGCGCGGACAAGTATTTCTTCACGGACCCGAACATCGACACGGCACCAGGAGTCATCAACACGAACAACGGGCGAGTTGCAGCCAACTATGCCTGGATCATCGACCGTCTCCGTTCCTTGGAGAATCCGGTCGGCTCTCGCCCGGTTTGGGCGGTGGTCGAATTGGGCTGGCCCTTCACGGAGACCGCCGCGCAGGGAGCGCGCGCGATCACCCCGCCTGAACTAAGGGCTGCGGTCTGGCAATCGCTGATCGCCGGCGCTCGCGGGATCGTCTACTTCAACCACTCCTTCGGCGGACCCTGCACGACAGAGCACATCCTTCGCGATCCCTGCTATGCGGCTATCCGTTCGATGGTGACCTCGGTAAACGCTCAGATCACGCAACTTGCCCCCGTCCTCAATTCCCCGAGCGATCCGTCCTGGGGAACCGCCTCGGCAGGGATCAGGACGATGACCAAGGTCTACAACGGCACCCACTACGTCTTCGCGGACTCAAGCGACGGGAATGGCCACGATGCGACTTTCGCGGCGCCATCGGGCACGGTGGCGACTGTCGAGGGGGAGAACCGGACCATCCCGATCACTAACGGCAGCTTCACAGACAACTTCGCGGACGGGAACGCAATCCACATCTACCGGATCGATGACTGATTTCCACTACACCCTGGCCCGCGCCGCGCAAAGATGACAGTTAACGATGAGCGGTCGCGAAGGTCGAGCGCGACGCGGATGGGTGGGGTGCTGTGCCTGGCCTGTGGCAGAAGAGCCGCCGATCAGGCCACTCGCTCCCGTGAGGGAGCCTGAGAGCGCGTCTGCGGCGATGAACGGCAACGGCGCTGGTGATCTCACCCCCGAACTCCTGCAGCTTGCTTTCTTCTAGACCGGCTCGGGAGGTCGTTTTCGCGTCTGTGAGGGTGCTCCGCAGGCGAAGCCAAGGAGCGACCCGATTCATGTCAATAGACGAAGGCGACGCTCAGGTAGTAGCCGGCGACCACCGTGAAGATGACCGCGTCAAGCCGGTCGATCAGCCCGCCGTGGGGACCGAAGAGGCGGCCGGTGTCCTTGACGCCGAGGTCCCGCTTGATCAGCGAGGCGAAGAGGTCGCCGATCGGCGCGATCACCCCGAGGCACATCCCGATGATCAGGGCGTCCACGCCGGGGAGCCAGTCCTGGTAGAGGCCGGCGAACCAGAAGCCCAGGGTCGCGCCGAGGAAGCCGCCGATGCCGCCCTCGAGCGTCTTGTTCGGTGAGATCCGCGGGGTGATCTTGCGGGAGCCGAAGAGCTTGCCGGCAGCGTACGCGGCCGTGTCGCCGAGAAAGGTCGCGACCAGGACGTCGATCAGCAGAGCCCCGCCGTGCGTGGGGAGGTCGCGGAGCAGGACGGCGTGAGAGAACCCGATCCCCATCCAGGCGACCCCGAGGACGGTGAGTGCGATCGAGACGGTGATCGCCTCGTGGGAGCGCCGGGCCGCCGCGAAGACAAAGGCGAGCGGGAAGATCGCCGCGAAGACGAGCACGATCTGAAAGGCGGTTCCGTAGTGGGCCGCGATCACCATTCCCCCGGCGACGGCGTACGCCGGCAGCATGATCGGTTGCTCGGGCTCGGCCATCCGGAAGAACTCGCGCGCGCCCAGAATCGCCAGCACGACCATCGCGAGGGTGAAGACCAGGCCGCCGGCGCTCACGATCGCGATCGCGAAGATCGCCCATGGAATGGCGACCGCGACGCGTGCCGTGGTCTCAGACATCTCCGGGATCAGCTTCAGCCGACGCTTCGGCTTGGGCTCCTCGTCGGCCGCCCGCGTCACGAAGATCCCGGGCCCGAGCGGCTCCTCCTCGAAGAACTCCTCCTCGAACGGGTCCTCCTCGCGGCGGTGCGACTCCTCGGGATCCGGCTCGCCGCGGCCGCGGCCGAACTGGAACGAGGGCGGGTCGAGGTCCTCGAGCATCGCTATCTCGCCCCGAAGCGCCTCTGGCGCTCCTCGTATTCGGCCAGCGAGGCCTCGAAGGCTTCGCGCGTGAAGTCGGGCCAGAGCTCGTCTCGGAAAACGAACTCCGAGTACGCGCACTGCCAGAGCAAGTAGTTGGAGATCCGCTGCTCGCCGCTCGTGCGGATGAGCAGATCCGGGTCGTGCATCTCCGGCGCGTAGAGGTGCTTTCGGAACTCGTCCTCCCCGCCCCCCTCGTACGCCGCGGCGGCGTCCAGGATCTCCGCACGCCCGCCGTAGTTGAAGGCGACGAAGAGCGTGATGCGCGAGTTGTCGGACGTCTCAGCCTCCGCCCAGTCCATCCGCTGGGTGAGCTCGTCGCTGATCCCTTCCCGACGCCCGATGAAGCGCATGCGCACCCCCTCCTCGTTCAGCTCGGGCGTCTCGCGGTCGATTCGATCGGCGAACATCGCCATCAGGCTGTCGACCTCCCCGCTGGGCCTGGTCCAGTTCTCCGTCGAGAACGAGTAGACCGTGAGCTCCTTGATGCCGAACTCGGCGGCGTCGCGTAGCCGCTCCTTGACCACGTCCGCGCCCGCCTGGTGTCCCTCGATCGCCGGCAGGTCTCGCTGTCGAGCCCAGCGCCCATTCCCGTCGGTGATGATCGCGACGTAGTCGGCTGGCATCAGGCGGCGAGAACCAAGGGCCGCCTAGACCTCGAGGATCTCTTCCTCCTTGCCCTTGAGAAGAGAGTCGATCTCGCCGATCGCGGCGTCGGTGTGCTTCTGCAGCTCGGTCTCGCCGTGGTGCTCCTCGTCTGAGCCGGCCTCGCCCTCCTTCTTCAGCTCCCGGAGGTCGTGCATGACGTCGCGGCGGACGTTCCGCACGGCCACGCGGCCCTGCTCGGCGACCCCGTGAACGACCTTGACGAGCTCCCTGCGGCGCTCCTCGGTGAGCTCCGGGATCTGCAGGCGGATCACGTTCCCGTCGTTCGACGGCGTCAGCCCGAGGTCGGACTCCATCACCGCCTTCTCGATCGTCGAGATCGAGGACTTGTCGTACGGAGTGACGGTGAGCATCCGGGCGTCGGTCGCCGCCACCTGCGCGAGCTGCTTGAGCGGGGTCTGCGCGCCGTAGTAGTCGATGCTGAGGCGGTCGAGCAGGTGCGGGGAGGCGCGGCCGGTGCGGACAGTGGCGAGCTCGTTGCGGGTCGCCTCCACGGACTTCTGCATCCGCTCCTTGGCGTCGGCGAGTAGCTCATCGATCATCTCGATCATCAGCTGCGCACCCCTGGGGCCGGCTCGGTCGCGGGCTTTGACGACACCAAGGTGCCGACCCTCTCTCCGCTGACGATCCGATCTATGTTGCGCTCATCCGCCACGTTGAAGACGTAGATGGGCAAGTCGTTGTCCATGCAGAGCGAGAGAGCGGTCGAGTCCATCACCCGGAGGCTGCGCTCGATCGCCTGACGGTGGCTGATCTCCGGCAGGAAGCTGGCGTTCGGGTCGAGCGACGGGTCGGCGTCGTAGACGCCCTCCACGCCGTTCTTGGCCATCAGGATCGCCTCGGCGTGGATCTCGAGCGCCCTGAGCGCGGCTGCGGTGTCGGTGGTGAAGAACGGGTTGCCGGTGCCGGCCGCGAAGATCACGGCGCGGCCCTTCTCGAGGTGGCGGATGGCGCGGCGGCGGATGTACGGCTCCGCGACCTCGGTGACCGCCATCGCCGAGAGCACGCGCGTATCGACGCCCACCTTCTCGAGCGCGTCCTGCAGCGTCAGGGCGTTGAGGACGGTCGCGAGCATGCCCATGTAGTCGGCGGTGGCGCGGTCCATGCCCTCGGCCGCGCCCTCGAGCCCGCGGTAGATGTTCCCGGCGCCGACGACGATCGCGACCTCGACGCCCCGGGCCCGCACCTCCTGGACCTGGTTGGCGATGCGCTCTATCTGGGCCGGATCGGTGCCCTGGTCCAGATCGCCCATCAGGGCCTCCCCGGAGAGCTTCAGCAGGATCCGGTTGAAGGGAGCCGAGGCCAAGCAGCCCTACTCCTGCCCCAGCTCGAAGCGCGAGAAGCGGGCGATCCGGACGTTCTCGCCGGTCTTGGCCGCCAGCTCGGCCCTCAGGTCCTCGATCGTCTTGCCCTCGTAGCGCTCCTCGTTGAAGTGCTTCTGGTCGAGGAGAACGAGCTCGGAGGCCCACTTGCGGAGCTGGCCCTCGACGATCTTCTCGACGACGTCGTCCGGCTTGCCGTCGGCCTTCGCCTTCTCCTCGAGGAAGCCCCGCTCGCGGGAGACGTCCTCCTCCGGAATGTCCTCGAAGGAGACGTGCTCGGGGTTCATCGCGGTGGCGTGGATCGCGACCTGGCGCGCGAACTCCTGGAAGTCCTCGTTCCGAGCGACGAAGTCGGTCTCGCACTGGACCTCGACCAGGGCACCCTTGCGGCCGTCGGCATGGACGTAGGAGGCGACCAGGCCCTCCGAGGTGCCGCGGCCGCTTCGCTTGGCCGCCGACGCAGCGCCCTTCTTGCGGAGGATCTCGATCGCCTTCTGCTCGTCTCCGTTCGACTCCTCCAGTGCGTTCTTGACGTCGATGATCGGGGCGCCGGTGCGCTCGCGCAGCGCCTTCACGTCGGCCGCTGTCACCGCCATCAGGACTCACCCCCGCTCTGGGTCGGCGCCGGCTCTGGCGTGGGCTCCGGCTCCTCCGTCTGCTGGGGCTGCGGCACCTCGACGCCCGCCTCGCGGTTTGCCTCGGCCTCGGACCCCTGCGCATCGTGGGGCTTCGCGTCCGCCTCCGGCTGTGGCTGGGGGACCTCGGCGGCCGCCTCCCTCTCCGCCTCGGCGCGGGCCTTCTCCTCGGCCTCCTGGCGGGCCTTCTCCTCGGCTTCCTGGCGCGCCTTCTCCTCGGCCTCCTGCTTGGCCTTCTCCTCGGCCTCGCGTCGCTGGCGCTCCTCCTCCTCGCGGCGCTTGCGCTCCTCCTCCTCGGCACGGCGGCGCTCCTCCGCGGCGCGCCACTCGGCGGCGGCGCCCTCGATCGCTGAGCCGAGCGTGCCGATGACGAGCTCGCAGGAGCGGATCGCGTCGTCGTTGCCCGGGATCACGTAGCTGACCGGGCCCGGGTCGCAGTTGGAGTCGACCAGCCCGATGATCGGGATCTCGAGCCGCTCGGCCTCCCGCAGGGCGATCTCCTCGGTCTTCAGGTCGATGATCACCACCGCGTCGGGGATGCGCTGCATGTCGGCCACCCCGCCGAGGTTGTACTCGAGCTTCCGCAGCTCGGCCTCCATCGACATGCGTTCCTTGGTGGGCAGCAGGTCGAGCCGGCCGTCCTCCTTCAGGTCACGGAGCTCGTGCAGGCGCTGAATCCGCTTGCGGATCGTGTGGAAGTTTGTGAGTAGCCCGCCGAGCCAGCGCCTGTTCACGTACGGCATCTCGCAGCGCTCGGCCCACTCCTGGACGGAGTCACGGGCCTGCTTCTTGGTCCCGGCGAACAGGACCACTCCGCCCTTCGCCGCGACCTCTTTCACGAACTCGGTCGCCTGATTCAGGAGCTCCTCCGTCTGGAGGAGGTCGATGATGTGGATGCCTTCCCGCTCTCCGAAAATGAAGCGGCGCATGCGCGGGTTCCAGCGCCGCGTCTGGTGGCCGAAATGAACTCCAGCCTCCAGCAGCTCCTTGATGCCTACGTCGGCCATCTGCCCTTCCTGTCGCTTGTCGTCTTCAGTTGCCCCACCGCGGCCTCGGGAACCCGGCTTGCCGGGCAGCCTCCCGTCACCTGTCGGCGGGGGTTGGGTGCAAAGTCCGCGGGATTGTAGGCCCTGAGCGGCGAAGCGCCGGTGCCCGACGGGCTCCGCGAGGGAACTGGGGGTGTTGGTGGTTCAGGGGGGTCCTCCACGACCGGCGCGGCGTCAAGCGCGACAGGAGGCCCGACATCGGCGCCTACGAGCGGGTCCTGAAGAAGGGGTGAGCCGGCCCGAAGCGCCGATGAAGGGGCGCTCACCGTCGTTCTCGCACCGCTGCCTGGCTAGTCGCTGTGGCGCCCGGCGCGGTCGAGGGCGGCCCGCAGGTCGGCTGGCAGCTCGGAGCTGAACTCGAGCGCCTCGCCCGTCCGCGGGTGGGCAAACCCGAGGCGCGAGGCGTGCAGGAACTGGCGCTCCAGCCCGTGACGCCCGGGCGAGCCGTATTCCGGATCACCGGCGACCGGATGGCCGATCGCGGCGAAATGGACCCGGATCTGGTGCGTGCGGCCCGTTTCGAGGCGGGCGCGCACGAGGGTGTCGCCCGGTAGGGCCTCGATCACCTCGAAGTGCGTGCGCGCCTCGCGCGAGCCTGCCCCCTTGACGGCCCTTCTGGTGCGCTGCCGCCGGTGTCGCCCGAGAGGCGCGTCGATCGTCCCGGTCCGGCTGCCGAGGTGCCCCTCGACCAGCGCCGTGTATTCGCGGGCCACCTCCCGCGCCTTCACCATCCGCGCCAGCTCTCTGTGGGCCTCCTCGTTGCGCGCCACCAGCATCAGGCCGGAGGTGTTCTTGTCGAGGCGATGGACGATCCCCGCCCGCCCGCCTTCTCCTCCGCCGGCGATCCCCTCCAGCAGGTCGACCAGCGTGTCCCCCTTGTGCGACGGGGCCGAGTGGACGACCAGGCCGGCGGGCTTCTCGATCACGGCCAGGTCCTCGTCGAGGTGGACGATCAGCCGCTCGGCGTCGGGCCTCACGACCGTCTCCGCCGCCCCTCCGAGCGCTCCACGTCGAACAGCAGGAGTAGGACACCGGCGACTATCGCCACGTCCGCCAGGTTGAAGGTGGGCCAGAGCGGCAGGTCGATGAAGTCGGTGACCGCGCCGTCGCGGACGCGATCGGCGAGGTTGCCCAGCGCGCCCCCGATCAGCAGCGCGGCGGGCAGCCAGATGAGCCAGCCGCCGCGGTCCCTGGACGCCAGGAAGACGAGAAGCCCGAGCAGCAGGACGATCGTGGCGCCGATCAGGATCGCTGAGATGTCTCCGCCGAGGCCGAAGGCGACGCCCTTGTTACGCACGTTCTCGAAGGCGAGGAAGGGCAGGACCTCGGAGCGATCCCCGCGCGACACGAGGGAGGTGGCGAGCGCCTTGGTCCCCTGATCGAGCGCGACCACCACGCCGCAGGCCGCCAGGGCCGGCACCAGGAGATCGAGATAACGCCTCAACCGTGGATCAGCGCCACGACCACGCGCCAGACGATGCTGAGGACGATGATCGCGAGGATCGGGCTGATGTCGATCGCCATGCCGCCCCCACCGAGCGGCGGGATCACGCGGCGGAAGATGTTCAGGTACGGATCGACCACCTGGTGGACGAAGTCGACGCTCGCCCGCAGCCACGGGTAGTAGGGCATTCGCGGGATCCAGGAGAGCAGGATCCGGATGAAGATCAAGATGAAGTAGACGAGAAAGAGCGCGCTGACGTAGTTGGCGACGTCGACGCGCGTGATCGCGAGCAGGATGCTCACTGACGGGCTCGCTCCAGCGAGGCATCGACGGCCGCCAGGAGGATCTCGTGGATCCGATGCTCCTGGAGCTTGTTGAGGCCGGCCTCGGTCATCCCCCCGGGCGAGGCGACCGCCTGCTTGAGGACGGCGGGCTCGTGCAACTCGAGCAGTCCGCCCGTCGCGCTCATCGCGCGCGAGACCATCCGCATCGCCTGGTCTTCCGTCAGGCCCTCCCTGACGCCCGCTTCGACCAGCACCTCGGCCATCAGCGCCAGATAGCCCGGCGAGCAGCCCATGATCGCCGTGGCTGCGTCGATCAGTTCCTCCTCGAGCTCGATCACATCCCCGACCAGTCCCAGCAGCTCTGCGATCCGCCTCCGGTGCTCGTCCGAGGTGTCGTCCGGATAGGTGACGCAGAGGACGGCCTGGCGCAGCTGGGCCCCGAGGTTGGGCATCACGCGGACCAGCTCGACACCCGGCAGCGCCTCGGCCAGCGTCTCGAGCGTCGTGCCTGCCAGGATCGAGAGGACCGGCGTGCCTGCCTCCACCAGATCCCCGGCTACGGCCGCGAGGACGTTCGGCTTCACCGCCAACACGACGAGGTCCGAGGACTCGGCCAGCGCCGTGTTGCCCTCGACCGCCTCCCCACGGACCTCCTCGGCCAGCCGCTCAGCGCGACTGGGCTCGGCGTCCGCGAACAGCATCGCCTCCGGCGCGCCTGGCTCGTCGCGCGCCGCGGCCCAGCCGCGGGCGAGCCCGCCGGCCATGTTGCCTGAACCCACGAAGCCGACCCTCATGGCCGGAAACTCTATTCGGAGGCTGGTATGCGCCCCCCTCAGGGCCGAGGCCAGTCCCCGCTGAGCACCTGCTCGCAGAAGTCCCGCAGGGCTGCAGCGAACTCGTCGCTGGCCGACGGGCTCCTGTTGGTGCTGGTCCGGCGCGCTTCCGGCAAGGCGGCGACCGCGTCCTCGAATCCCTCCGCCGTGAAGACAAGGCATCCGTCGTGCTTGACGAGCAGCAGAGGGACGTCCAGTCGTCGGAGCAGCTCGCCGATCGGCTCGGGTCGCCCGACGAGCATCTCCCAGACGCCGGAGGCGGTCTCCATGGGCGGAAACCGGTCGACCATTTGACCCGCTCTCTCCTCGTCGAATCCCCCCTGTGTGAATTGGGTGATCCCGTAGCGCACGAAGGAGTCGTAGTCGGAGCGCAGGAGCTGCGTCATCGCCGCAACCACCTCACCGTTCACCGCGGGTCGCGCGCCCTCGTTCCCGTAGTCGAGTGTCGCGTGGCCGAGGGCGAGCCCAAGCACGGGGGTCGGCCTGGCGGCGGCGACCCGCGCGGCGGTCGCGGTTCCCCACGCGTCTCCGACCACGAAGTACGAGTCCCAGCCGCGTCTCTCGACCTCCTGGAGTGCGCGTCGAACGACCAATTCGCGGTCGAGGCCCGCATAGTCGTCGTCTGGCAGCTCCTCGTCGCCCACGCCGGGAGCGTCGAACGTGGCCACGTCAGCCCATTCCGCGAGCACCCCGGCGATGGCCCACTCGACCTCCGTGAACTGCGGGCAGAGCAAGAGATGAGGCCGGGGCACCACTCCAATCTCTCACAGCGGCGTTGGGGCCGCTACGACTGGTTGAAGAAGCCGCCCTCGAGCAGGCGGGCCTTCTCCTCGGCGGACACCTCGACGTTCTCGGGCGTCAGCAGGAAGATGCCCTGCGCGATGCGCTGCATCCCTCCCCCGAGGGCGTAGGTCATGCCCGAGGAGAAGTCGATCAGCCGCTTCGAGAGCTCGCGGTCCGTCGATTGGAGGTTGATGATCACCGGCTTCGAGCGCTTGAACTCGTCGGCGACCTGCTGGGCGTCGTTGAAGCTCTTGGGGGTGACCACGTGCATGGAGGCGACGCCGCCCCCATTTCCGGGCGACCCGCCGCGCCGGCGGCCCCTGCGCGGCTGAGGCTCCTCGGCCGTGTCGTCGACCGCGCGAATGCGGCCGCGGCGAGCCGGCGCGGGTTCCTCCTCGCCGAAGATGTCGTCGATGTCGTCCTCGCGGCCGCGTCGGCGGGAGGGAAGGTTGCGGACCGGCTCGCGGGGCGCTGCAGCAGTTTGGTCCAGCGCGAGCTCGCTGCCCGTGTCGCCCTCGTCGTACTCGCCCTCCTCGATGTAGTCACCCTCAACGAGGCCGAAGTACTCGAGCGCGCGTCTCCATGTATCCCTGATCGCCATTCTCGGCTCAGATTCGGCTTGACGGAGGTTATTCCTCCCGCCGATGTTCACCAATTATGAACGCTCCGAGACGGTTTCTGCTCAGATGGCGAACCTGACGCCGACCCTGGCGCTGCTCGTTGGCGGCGGAGTGGATGCTAGCCGTAGAGGACCGAGCCGATCCGGATGATCGTCGCCCCCTCCTCCACGGCGATTTGCCAGTCCTGGGTGGTTCCCATCGAGAGGCGCTCCAGCCCGCGCGCCGAGGCCAGCTCTGCGAGCCGCGCGAAGTAGGGTCGCGAGGCCTCCGGGTCCTCCGTGAAGGGGGGCATCGTCATCAGGCCGGACACCCTCACCGGGCAGCGCTCGATGAAGTCGTCGAGGGCGCCGGGGTCGATGCCGCCCTTCCCCTCCTCGCCCGAGAGGTTCACTTCCACCAGCACCTCGGCGTCCGGCGAGGCGTGACGGCCAAGCTGCTCGAGGACGGAGTCCGAGGCCACGGAATGAATCAGGCGCACCAACGGCAGGATGCGCTTGACCTTGCGGCTCTGCAGGTTGCCGATGAAGTCCCAGGTGAATCGGTCGCCCCAGCGCTCTCGCTTCTCCTCGAGGTCCTGGAGCCGGTTCTCTCCGACCAGCTCGATTCCGGCCTCAGCCAGCGCGCCCATGTCCTCCGTGCGGACGTACTTCGTCGCGGCGAGGATCTCGACGTCCGGGCCGGCCTGCTCGCGAATCCGCTCGAGGTTCGCGCGGACCTGATCGGCATCCAGGCCTGTGACGGGCTCCACCATCGACTACTCCATCCAGACGAGGCCCGCCTGCCGGCCGGTGCGCTCGCCGTCACGGCGGTGGGAGTAGAGGAGCTCCGCGTTGCAGCTCGTGCAGAGGTCCGACGATTCGACCGCCGCCACCCCGGCGCGGTCGAGGAGCTGCTCTGCGACCGCCCTCAGGTCGAGCATCCGCCCCCGCGCGACCCCCTCCAGCCGATCGAACTCCGACAGCACCTCGTCCCCGACCTCGTAGCAGCAGGGGCCGATTCCGGGGCCCACCGCGGCGGAC
The DNA here is from genome assembly GCA_963833375.1 of uncultured Solirubrobacterales bacterium. GTDB lineage: Bacteria > Actinomycetota > Thermoleophilia > Solirubrobacterales > 70-9 > DASUPK01. The sequence goes on along the minus strand of CAWHXR010000004.1, from coordinate 366,345 downwards.
TCCGCGTCGACGGCCGTCGCGGCCTTCGCGACGATTCCACCGGCGAGGCCGCGCCAGCCGCAGTGTGCCATCGCCACGCCCCTCTTCCCGGCCAGCGCCACCGGCAGGCAGTCGGCCACCATCACCAGCGGCGTCAGGTCCGGATTGCCGGTCGAGTGCGCATCGACCTCGTCGGGGCTTCGGAGCACGTCGGCGTAGACCTGGGGGTCCTGCCGGTCCTGATGGGCTCGCAGCTCGGCGCCATGCAGCTGGCGTCCCATCACGACCCCCTCCGGCGCGCGGCCGAGCGCCACGGCCAGCCGTCGTCGGTTCTCCCGCACGCTCTCGCGCTCGTCTCCGGTCAGGATCGCCACATTGAGCGCGTCATAGGGCGCGTCGCTGACGCCGCCGATCCGCGTCGAGAACGCCGCCCTGGCCCCGGGCAGCTGCGCCTCGAGCCAACGCACCCCGTCTCGCTCGCGCCATTCCATGGCGGGCAGGCTAGATCAGGCGCGTCTAGTCCTCCGGGATCTCGCCCTTCGCCGCCGCCAGGGAGATGCGAAGCTCCTCCTCCCGGCCCGAGAGCTCGCCGTCGAGTCTGCCCGAGAGCGCGGCCTCGAGGCCGCGGCCGATCGCGGGGCCCTCCGGAATGCCGGCGGCGATCAGGTCCTCGCCCGTGATCTCGAGCGTGACGTGCCGCCACTCCTCCGCGTAGCGGTCGAGCCACTCGGCTCCGAGGGCACGGGCGACCAGGAGCTGTGCCGGATCCCAGGGCTGCGCCAAGCGGACGGCCTCCGAGGGCCGCTCAACGGCAGCTGCCGCGAGCTCGCGGATCTGCGGCAGCGGCCGCACGATCGCCAGCATCACCGCCAGCTCCCTGTCCACCCAGCCCTCCCAGGGCGGGCTCGATGCCAGTCGGGCCACCTCCGCCACACGGCCGGGCGCCGCCGGGTCGAGGCTCGGCATCACCCCCCAGTCGACGATCAGCTGAAGCGCCTTCGCCGGGTCGTCCTCCGCGGCGGTCCTGCGCAACTCGTTCTGGATCCGGTCGTCCGAGACCGTGGCGAGGTCGGCCTCGGCGAGCAGCCGCGCCGTTCCAGGCTCCAGGTCGAAACCGAAGCGCGCCGCGTAGCGAGCAGCCCGCAGCGCGCGGGTCGGGTCGTCGATGAGAGAACCATCGTGGAGGACGCGCAGGACCCCGGCGCGGAGGTCGTCGAGCCCTCCGTGCGGGTCGATCAATTCCCCGTCCCCGGCCAACGGGAAGGCCATCGCGTTGATCGTGAAGTCGCGTCTTGCCAGGTCCTCTCCGATCGGCGCCGGCCGGACCTCGGGCAGCGCGCCCGGGTGGGCGTAGGTCTCGGCGCGTGTCTGAGCGACGTCCACCTTCGCCTCGCCGAGCTCCAGCCGCCCGGTGAGGAAGAGGCCCTCGCGCTCCAGCACGAACCCGGGCATGTCCGCCAGCGCCTCAGCGTCGCCGTCGATGGCGATGTCAAGATCGGCCCCCTCGATCCCGAGCAGGAGGTCACGGACCGCCCCGCCGACGAGATAGGCGGGCACCTTGCGGGCGACCTCACGAAGGGCGTCGATCCCCGGCAGGGCGTCGACGAGCTTGGCCAACCGGGCGGGCTCGATGTCCCGTGAGCCGGGCATTAGGCGGCTTTCCTACCATGTGCGACTTCGCTCGTGATCTGGTGGGGATTCAATCGACTCCTCTTCTGGAAGAACGAGGCGCCCCAGCCGACCCGTGGGGAGCGTATGCGCGCCGCAATCAAGAACCTTTGGGAAAACCACCGCTGGGCGACGATTGGCACGGCCGCCGGGATCGGAGCGGTCGTGATCGCGCTGGTCGGTTACCTGATCCTGAAGCGGCCGGCGGACAAGTCGTGCCCCGATCCGTGCACGATCACGAGCGAGGCGCCCCAGCCGGTCTCGGGGATCACCGACTGGCCCATGTACGGGCTCAACTCCCAGCGCGCGCGGTATCTCGACGCGCCTGACGTGAAGCCGCCGTACTCGATCCGCTGGCGGTTCAAGGGCGGCCACCTGCTCGAGTACTCGCCGATCCTGGTCGGCGGCCAGCTCTTCGGTATCAACAACAACGGCCTCGCCTTCTCCATCAAGACGCGCACGGGCAAGGCTCGCTGGAAGCGGCAGGTCGCGTCCCTGAACGCATCGGCGCCCACCTACAGCGACGGGATGATCTACGTCTCGAACCTGCAGCCCGGCCAGGTGGTCGGGCTCGCGGCCTACGACGGCCACCAGGTCTGGAAGCACCCGCTGCCGGGCCGCACCGAGTCCTCCCCGCTGGTCGTCGGCAACAAGATGATCGTTGGCTGCGAGTGCAACACGGTCTACGCGCTTGACAAGCGAACGGGCAAGACGATCTGGGAGAGGCACGTGAACGGCGCCGTGAAGGCCGCGCCCGCCTACAGCGACGGGATCGTCTACATCGGCGACTACAGCGGCGAGATGACGGCCCTGCACGTCGGGGACGGCTCGATCAAATGGCAGACCGGCTCCCAGGGCACGAGCTTCGGCCGGACGGGACAGTTCTACGCCACGGCGACCGTCGCCTTCGGGCGGGTCTACGCCGGGAACACCGACGGGCGCATGTACAGCTTCGATCAGCAAACCGGCCGGCTGGCCTGGAGCCACTCCACCAGCAACTACGTCTACGCCGGCGCGGTCGCCGCGCGGACCCCGGACACACAGCCCACGATCTATTTCGGCTCCTACGACGGCAACTTCTACGCGCTTGACGCCCGCAACGGCAACGAGCGCTGGAGCCAGCACAACCTCGGGTCGATCTCCGGGGCGGCGACCCTGGTCGGCGACACCGTCTACGTCGCCGATCTCCAGCACACCTCGACCTACGGCTTCGACGCCACCAACGGCCACCGGGTCTTCGAGTACTCGGACGGCGCGTACAACCCCGTGATCTCGAACGGCAAGGACCTCTTCCTGACCGGCTACAAGACGATCTATGCGCTGACCCCGGGCCAGGGCAACGCGGTCAACGGCATCATCCAGGCGCCGAAGAAGCCGAAGCAGTCCGAGAAGAAGGGCAACCAGGCGAAGGCCTCGGGCGGCAACAAGCAGGCGCAGAAGAAGTAGCCGTCGCCCGCTAGGCGATCCGGACCGGGATCCCCGCCTGCTTCATTCGCTGCTTCGCCTCGGCCACGGTGTGGGCGCCGTAGTGGAAGATCGAGGCGCAGAGCACCGCGTCCGCGTGTCCTTCCTCGACCGCCTCCACCAGGTGGTCGAGCTCGCCCGCTCCGCCCGAGGCGATCACCGGGACGCTGACCGCCTCCGCGACGGCCCGCGTCAGCTCGAGGTCGTAGCCGTCGGTCGTCCCATCGCGGTCCATGCTGGTCAGCAACACCTCCCCCGCCCCCAGCTCGGTAGCCTCGCGCGCCCAGGCGACGGCCTCCCGGCCCTGGACCTTCGTGCGGCCGCCGTGGACGTAGACGTCCCATTCGGCGTCGCCGAAATGCCCGGGCGGCGCCTGGCAGGTCTCCGATTCGTCGCCCGCCCCGCGGCGCTTCGCGTCGATCGCGATCACCACGCATTGGGAGCCGAAGACCTCGGCGAGCTCGGAGATCAACTCCGGCCGATCGAGGGCGGCGGAGTTGACGGAGACCTTGTCCGCGCCGGCGTCGAGCACGGCCTGGGCGTCCTCGACCGAGCGAATCCCGCCGCCAATCGTGAACGGGATGAAGACGTTGTCCGCGGTGCGCCGGGCGAGATCGACGATCGTGTCGCGGCTCTCGTGCGAGGCGGTGATGTCGAGGAAGACGAGCTCGTCCGCGCCCTCGGCGTCATAGTGCTCGGCGAGCTCCACCGGATCGCCGGCGTCGCGGATGTCAACGAAGTTGGTGCCCTTGACGACGCGCCCGGCGTCGACGTCCAGGCAGGGAATCACTCGCTTCAGGACCATGTACCGAGCGTAGCGACGCACACCAAGACGGAGGAGGAGCGATGGACATCATGGATGCGGTCTCGACGGCCCGCGACTCGATTACCGTGAAGCGCGTCTACGGTGAGCCGTATGAGCGAAACGGCGTGATGGTGATCCCGGCGGCCGCGGTGCTCGGCGGCGGCGGAGGCGGCACGGGGGACCAGCCCGACGGAACTTCAGGCGGAGGCGCCGGATTCGGCCTTCGGGCCAGGCCCGTCGGGGCGTACGTGGTCCGCGATGAGCAGGTGAGCTGGGAACCCGCGATGGACCTAAGTCGCGTGATCCTCGGCGGTCAGCTGATCGCCCTGGCCGCCCTGTTCGTCATCCGCTCGATCGCGCGTCGAAGGCGCTGATTCGAGAGGCTGTTGGTTCCAGTCGCCCGCGGCGTACGCCCAGGCGATGAAGAGCAGCTGGACCGGCAGCCGCGCATAGAGCGCGGTCCGCCCTCCGGGGATTCCCTTCTCGTAGCGCTCGGGCTCCAGCGCCATGTGGAGGTTGGCCGGGAAGACGGCCACTAGGGTGGCGATGCTCCAGGCGCTGCCGGCGCGGCGTGCGCGGGGGTGCATGGTCGCCAGGCCGCCGGCGATCTCCGCCACACCGCTCGCGTAGACGAGCCCGCGGTGGCGCGGCACGTAGGGAGGCATGATCCGCTCGTACCAGCGGGTCTTGACGAAGTGCATGACGCCGGCGAAGACGAAGAATGGCCCGAAGAGCCGCCCCATGCGCCGGATCCTATGGCTCGAGTATCGCCTGCGCCTCGGCCACGGTGAAGCGCTGCTCGTAGAGCGCCCGGCCGACGATCACCCCGCCGAGGTTGTCGAGGCCGAGGCCGGCGAGCGCGCGCAGGTCGTCCAGCGACCCGACCCCGCCCGAGTAGATCAGCTCCCCGTCGGTCGCCTTCGCCGCCTCGCGCAGCGAGTCGAGGTCGGGGCCCTCCATCAGGCCATCGACCTCCACGGGCGTGTAGACGAAGCGGCGCACGCCGCGCTCGGCCAGCGCCGTGATCACCTCCGCGGTGCCCAGGTCCGAGGCCTCCGTCCAGCCCTCGGCCGCGACCCTGCCGGAGCGGGAGTCGACCGACGCCACCACCCGGTCGCCATGGGCGGCGGCGATCGCCGCGGCCATGTCGGGGTCGCGGACCGCCGCCGTGCCCAGCACCACGCGCTCGGCGCCGGAGGAGATCGCCTCCTCCACTTTCTTCGAGTCGCGGAGCCCGCCGCCGAGCTGGACCGGGACGCTCACCGCGGCGACGATCCGCCGCACGTGCTCGAGGTTCACCGGCTCGCCGGCACGGGCGCCGTCGAGATCGACAACGTGCAGCCAGCGGGCACCGCCGTCCACCCACCGGCGCGCGGCGACCACCGGATCGTCGTAGTAGGCGGTCTCCTGCTCGTAGTCGCCTTGGATCAGGCGAACGGCCTTGCCGTCGCGGATGTCGATCGCCGGGTAGAGGATCAACTGCAGATGCGAACGAAGTTGGCCAGCAGCCGGAGGCCGGCGGAGCTCGACTTCTCCGGGTGGAACTGCATGCCGTAGAGCGGGGGCCGCTCCACCGCGCAGGCGAAGCGCTCGCCGTACGCCGCGGTGCCGAGCACGTCGCCCTCGGTTGCCGGGCGGGGCGCGAAGGAGTGGACGAAGTAGAAGGGCGTCCCCTCCCCCAGCCCCTCGGTGAGTCGCGAGCTGTGCTCCCAGCGAACCGGCGACCAGCCGATATGCGGGACCTTGTAGCCGTTGGCCTCGAGCGGGGCGACGATCCCGCCCAGCAGCGAGAGACCGCTCGCTCCCTCATTCTCCACCGAGGACTCGAAGAGGAGCTGGAGACCGAGGCAGATGCCGAGCACCGGGACGCCGGCCTCGATCCGACCGGCGACGAGCTCGTCCAGGCCGGTCTCGCGGACCCGCTCCATCGCCCTCGGGAAGGCGCCGACGCCGGGCAGGATCACCCCGTCCGCGGACTCCGCGCGCGCCCGGTCGGAGGTGATCTCCGCCTCCGCGCCGACGCGCTCCAGTGCCTTCTCGACCGACCGGAGGTTGCCCATCCCGTAATCGAGGATCGCGATCCGGGTCATTCCGTCAGCGTGCCCTTGGTGGACGGCACCCCGCTCTCGTCCGGGTCGATCGAGACGGCCTCACGCAGCGCGCGCGCGAAGGCCTTGAAGCAGGCTTCGACCATGTGGTGGGCGTTGGAGCCGGATCGAACCCAGAGGTGCAGGGTCATCTTCGTGTTCGAGGAGACGGCCCGGAAGAACTCCTCGGTGAGCTCCGTGTCGAACCCGGCGATCGTCACGTCCGGCAGGTCGGCCGCGAAGGCGCAGAGCGGTCGCCCCGAGATGTCGATCGCGCAATCGGCCAGGGCCTCGTCCATCGGCACCAGGGCCGAGCCGTAGCGGCGGATCCCGGCCCGGTCGCCGAGTGCCTCGTCGATCGCCTGCCCGAGGCAGATCCCGATGTCCTCGGTGGTGTGGTGCGCGCCGGTCTCGAGATCGCCGCTCGCCTCCAGTTCGAGGCCCAGCCGGCCGTGGCGCGCGAGCAGATCCAGCATGTGGTCGAGGAAGCCGACGCCGGTCGAGACCTTGGCCTCGCCACCGTCCAGGTCCAGCCTCAGCCGGACCTTGGTCTCCTTGGTCTCGCGGTTGATCTCTGCTGTTCGACTCATGGGGTGTCTAGTCCGGCTTCGCCATCAATCGGGTCGCTCCTCGGCTTCGCCCTGCGGAGCGCCCTCGCATCGAGCCTCGGCGGATTCGGCGTGCAACGGGAAGCCCTCGGCGCGCGCCAATGTAGCGACAGCCGGGGCCAGCTTCCGGGCCGCGTCCTGCGTCACCTCGACCGTCGCGATGCGCCGCCTGAACGCGCCCGGTCCGAGCGGCCCCTGGAAGCGCCCGGCACCGCCCGTCGGCAGCACGTGGTTGGACCCCGCGGCATAGTCGCCGAACGCGGTCGCGCCGCCCTCCCCCACGAACACGCAGCCGGCGGTGGCGACGCCCTGCGCCAGGAGCTCGGCGTCCTCCGTGAGGATCTCGAGGTGCTCGGGCGCGATCGCGTTGGCGAGGGTCACCCCCGCCGCCGTATCCGAAACCGCGACGAGCGCCAGGGGAGCGTCGTCCGCGATCCCGCGCTCCTCCGCGACCCGGCGGACGGCCTTCTCGATCGCGTCGAGGATCACCATCTCCACGGCGGCCGCGACCAGCAGGCCGTCGGGACCGTGCTCGGCCTGGGCGCACAGGTCCAGGCCCATCCACTCGGGCTTCGCCGTGTCGCCCGCGATCACCATCAGCTCGGAGGGACCGGCGATGCCGTCGATCCCCACCTCCCCCGCGAGCTGGCGCTTCGCCTCCTGCACGTAGCGGTTGCCCGGGCCCGCGATCACGTCGACCGGCGCGATCCGCTCGGTGCCGATCGCCAGCGCCGCGATCGCCTGGGCGCCGCCGACGGCGAAGACCTCGTCCGCGCCGCCGATCGCCGCCGCCGCGAGGATGACCTCGGAGACCTGCTGGTCCCCGCCGGCCGGAGGCGTGGCGAGAACCACGCGCTCGACCCCCGCCACCTTCGCCGGGATGCAGCCCATCAGCACCGTCGAGGGATAGGCGGCGGCCCCGCCCGGCGCGTAGATCCCGGCGGCTCCCACCGGCACCTCGCGAAGGTCGACGGTCTGTCCCTGCGCCAGCTCCACCCGCCGTTGATCTGCAAGCTGTGCCTCGGCCACCGCGCGGATGTTGGCGGCGGCGGTCTCGAGGGCGCCGAGCAGCTCGGGCTCGAGCCGCGATGGAGCGCCGCTCACCGCCTCTTCGGACTGGCGGAAGGCGTCCGGATCGGTGCGGGCGGCGCCGAAGCGAGACTCGATCGCGGCCAGCGCCGAGTCGCCGCCGGAGCGGACCTCGGCGATGATCTCCGCGACCGGCCCGCTCACCTCGCCGAGCGCCGGCTGCAGCGCCCGGATCCGCTTGGCCAGTCCGGCTGCGTCCTGACCGTCCCACTCGAACCGCTTGATTCGCATCAGCTCTTCCCCGGTCGGAGCCGCTCCACGAGGTTGTCCACCTCGGCGGCCCGCAGCTTGTGGGAGACGCGGTTGGCGACCAGGCGAGCGCTGGAGGCCGCGATCTCCTCGCGGATCTCGAGGCCGTTCTCCTCGAGCGTGCGGCCCGTCGCCACCAGGTCGACGATCCCGTCGGCCAGGCCGACCAGCGGCGCCAGCTCGACCGACCCCTTGACCTCGATCACCTCCGCCTGGCGCCCGGTCTCCTCGAAGTAGCGCTCGGCGATCCGGGGGTACTTGGTCGCGATCCGCATGCCGCCGAGCCGCCGCTCGGTCTCGCCGAGGCTCTCGTCTCCCTCGCGGCCGGCCAGGACCATCCGGCAGGCGCCGTAGCCGAGGTCGAGGATCTCGTAGACGATCCGGTCGGCCTGCTCGAGCAGCACGTCCTTGCCGGTGATCCCGAGGTCCGCCGCGCCGGCCTCGACATACGTGGGGACGTCGGAGGGCCGCATGGTCACCAGCGTGAGCCCGTTCGAGTTGAAGACGAGAGAGCGCGAGTCGCCTCGCATCTCGGCCGTATCGAGCCCGATCCGGTCGAGCGCGTCGAGCGTCTCGCCCCAGAGCGCGCCGCGCGGGATCGCGAGCTTCAGCGAGCCCCCGAGGCGAGCTCGCGGGGCTTCGACGGCCGGGTTCATCTCCGGCCTTCTCTCGTCAGGCGCTCCTCCTCCATCTGGGCGAGGTGCACCCGCTCCAGGTAGAGGCCGAATCCCGCCGCCGGCATGGCTCGGCCGAAGCGGCCGATCAGGTCGTCGTAGCGCCCGCCGCCTCCGAGGATATGGCCGAGGGCGGGGTCGTAGATCTCGACGATCGCGCCGGTGTAGTAGCCGAGGTCCCGCAGCAGGCTGAGGTCCAGCTGCACCCGCCCGGCGACGCCGCGCTCCACCAGCAGGTCGTAGGTCTCCTGGAGCCGCTGGGCCGCCCGCTCGACGGCGATTCCGCCCAGCTCGCGAGCCTGTTCCAGCACCTCAGCCCCGCCGCGCAGGCCTGGCAACCGCAGGAGCGTCTCCCGCCCGTGTGCATCCAGGCCCTCCACCTCGTCGACCGCCGCCTCCAGCCCGACGAGGTTGTGCTCGGCGAGCCGGTCGAGGATTCGTCCCCGGTCCTCCCCCTCCACGCCCAGCTCGGTGAGCAGCTGGCGGTAGAGGTCGGCGTCGCCGAGCCCGAGCACGGCGCGGTTGAGCCCGACCGCGTCGAGCGCCGCGCTCAGCACCTCGAGCACCTCCGCGGTGCCCTCGGGCGCCGAGGATCCGATCAGTTCGATCCCGGCGTGCATGAACTGGCGGACCTGCCCGCGCTGAGGGCGAACGATTCGGTAGGCGTTGCCGACGTAGGAGAAGCGCAGCGGGGACGGAGCGTCCGCGAACCGCGTCGCGACCAGGCGGGCGATCGGGATCGTCATGTCCGAGCGCAGCGCGAGCAGCTCGCCGCGCTCGTCGAAGAAGCGATACGCCCCCACGCCGCTGCGGCCCTCGCCGCGCTGCAGCACCTCGTCGTACTCGAGCGTGGGCGTCGCCACCTGGCCATAGCCGAAGCGCTCGAAGAGCTCGATCAGGGTGGCCTGCAGCGCGCGCAGCTCGCGCATCTCGTCAGACAGGATGTCCCGGGAGCCCGGGGGGATCGGATGGATCATCGGCTCATCATGGCGACGGCGGCTTTAGGAAGCTGCAAGGTTCCTCCAAATAGGATCCCGGCAACTACCCCGACTCGAGGAGGAGATTGCAGTGACCGTGCTGGTGATTCAGGAGTGGGAGGGCACCCTCGACGAGTACGACCAGGTGGGCGAAAAGCTCGACACCGAGAACAACCCGCCCGAGGGAATGATCCTTCACAGCGGCGCCGACATCGGCGGCGGCAGGCTGAAGGCGGTCGACGTCTGGGAGTCAGAGGCCGCGTACCAGAAGTGGGTGCAGGAGAAGCTGATCCCGGCGATCGCGGAGGTGAACCCCGACGCACCGCAGGCTGACATCCAGGTCCACGAGCTCCACGACCTGGTGAAGCCCTGAATTGACCCGCTACCCCGACTCGAGAAGGAGATGAGCAATGGCTGTCCTGATGCAGATGGAAATCGAGACGACGCCCGAGCAGTACGACTCGATCGAGAATGCGCTCGACGGCAGGGGCAACCCGCCCGACGGGCTCATCGCCCATACCGCGCAGGACGTCGGCGGCGGCAAGATGCGCATCCTCGACGTCTGGGAGTCGCCCGAGGCATTCGGGGCGTTCGCCCAGTCCCGGCTCGGGCCCACGATCGCTCAGACGCTCGGCGACGATGCACCGCCGGCTCCCGAACCGCAGTTCACCGAGCTGCACAACGCGTATAAGGCTTGACCGGCTAGGCCGGGACCCGCTCTGAGGCGACCCGCTCGATGCGGGCGCCGAGGTCCCGCAGGCGCACGTCGATCCGCTCGTAGCCGCGATCGATCTGCGCCACGTTGCCGATCTCCGAGGTGCCCGTCGCGGCCAGGGCCGCGATGAGCATGGCCATGCCGGCGCGGATGTCGGGACTTTCGAGCCGCGCCCCATGAAGACGGCTCGGACCGCTGACGATCGCCCTGTGGGGGTCGCACAGCGTGATCCGAGCACCCATCGCCACCAGCTTGTCGACGAAGAACAGCCGGTTCTCGAACATCTTCTCGAAGATCAGGATCGTCCCGTCCGCCTGCGTGGCGAGCGCGAGCGCGATCGAGGTGAGGTCGGCGGGGAACGCCGGCCAGGGGCCGTCGTCGATCTTCGGGATCGCGTCGCCCTGGTCGTCCCGGATGGTGAGCTTCTGCTCCGGCGGCACCAGCAGGTCCTCTCCCTCGATCATCGTCTGCAGGCCGATTCGCCGGAAGTGGCGGCGGATCCCCTCGAGGTCCTCGGCCACGATGTCGCGGATCCGGAGCTCGCCGCTGGTCGCCGCAGCGAGGGCCATGAAGCTGGCGATCTCGATGTGGTCGGGCGAGACGCTGTGCTCCGCCCCGCCCAGCCTGTCGCGGCCGTGGACGGTCATCACGTTGGAGCCGATCCCGTCCACCTGGGCTCCCATCCTGCAGAGCAGCCGCGCCAGATCCTGGACGTGCGGCTCGCAGGCGGCGTTCCCGATCGTGGTCGGGCCTTCGGTGAGGGCGGCCGCGAGCAGCGCGTTCTCCGTCCCCATCACCGAGGGCTCGTCCATGAAGATCCCCTTCGGCTTGAGGCCCCCTGGCGGCGCCGAGAGCTCGAGCCAGACATCGCCATCCACGCGCGCACCCAGGTCTCGGAACGCGTCGAGGTGGGCGTCGAGGCGCCGGCGCCCGATCGTGTCGCCTCCCGGCGGCGGCATCCTGACCTCGCCGCAGCGCGCCAGCAGCGGCCCGGTGACCAGGAACGACGCCCGGATCTGGTTGGCGAGCTCCTCGTCGACCTCGGTGCCGGAGACCTCGTCGGCCTGCAGCCGGACCTCGTTCTCGCCCGTCCAGGCGACCCTCACGCCCAGCCGCTCGAGCAGGCCGAGCATCGACTCCACGTCGCTGATCCGCGGGACGTTGCGGATCACCAGCTCCTCGTCGGTGAGCAGGCAGGCCGCGAGGATCGGGAGCGCGGCGTTCTTGTTCCCCGCCGGAATGATCTCTCCCGAGAGCGGGACGCCGCCCTGGATGATGAACTTCTCCATGGGCGCCTAGAGTAACCAGCCTCATGGCTGACGTCTCAAGGGACGATGCATGGCAGCTCGTCTGTGAGTGGATCGAGTCGGATTCGCTCAGAAAGCACCTGCTCGGAGTCGAGGCCGCGATGCGTGCCTACGCGCGCAAGTGGGACGAGGACGAGGAGATCTACGCCGTCACCGGGCTGGTCCACGACCTCGACTACGAGCGCTACCCCGACCTGGACACCGGCCACCCCCGCCACGCGGTCAAGAAGCTCGAGGAGCGCGGCTATCCGCGCGACGTGATCGACGCCGTGGCCGGACACGCCGACTTCATGGGCGTCCCGCGCGAGACCCGGATGGCGAAGACGCTCTACGCGGTGGACGAGCTCTCGGGGTTCGTCGCCGCCTGCGCCCTGGTCCGCCCCACCGGGATCGAGGGCATGAAGCCGAAGTCCGTCAAGAAGAAGCTCAAGCAGCCCTCGTTCGCCGCGGCCGTCAGCCGCGAAGAGGTCCAGCGCGGGATCGACGAGCTCGGGGTGGATCCCGACGAGCACATCGCCCTGATCATCGAGGCGCTCTCCGAGCGCTCCGACGAGCTCGGGCTCGGCCCCATGGAAGGCGACACCTCCGCGACAGAGAATTAGCGGAGGATGCCCGGCTGGGCCAAGATCACGATCGGTGTCGTCGGCGGGATCATCGTCCTGCTGCTGCTCAACGCGATCGTCGTCTCGAACGCGACCAAGGACGCCTACCACCGAGACGACGGCGCGAGGCTCGTCGACACCTCCGGCGGGACCCTCCAGGTGCTCGATCAGGGCAACCGCCAGAGCCCCCCGGTCGTGCTGATCCACTGCTACACGTGCTCGATGGACTGGTGGGATCACCTCGCCCCGCTGCTCGAGCCGCACCATCGCGTCATCCGGGTCGATCTCCTCGGCCATGGTGGCTCGGCCAAGCCCGGCGCCGGCTACGCGATCGACGATCAGGCGAGCGCGGCGGCGGAAGCGCTGGCGAAGCTCGGGGTCGTCGACGCCACCGTCGTCGGCCATTCGCTCGGCGGGAGCGTGGCGACCGCCCTGGCCCAGCAGAGCCCCCAGCTCGCCTCTCGCGTTGTGATCATCGATCAGGCGCCCGAGGACGGCTTCGAGAACGAGCCTGTCGGTCAGCGCCTGAGCTACTGGCCGATCATCGGCCAGGCCGCGAACCGCCTGGCGCAGGTGGCGCCGAAGTCCCTGATCCGCAACCAGTACGACCAGGCATTCGCCCCCGGCTACGACATCTCGAGCGGCTTCGACAATCCCGACCAGCCCGTCGACGATCTGCGCGCGATGACCTACACCGCGTACAAGGACACCGTCGACGAGGAGAAGAACTTCGTCGACGAGCAGCCCCTCGACCAGCGTCTCGCGGCGACCCATCTGCCGCTGCTGGTGGTCTTCGGCGCGGAGGACCAGATCTACGACGCCCAGGAGGCGGTCGACCGCTACCGGCGGAACGTGCCCGGCGCGCAGACGCACCTGATCCCCGGCGCCGGCCACTCCCCCAACGTCGAGAAGCCGGAGCTGGTCGCGCCGCTGATCCTGGCGTTCGCGAAGCCCCCGAAGGCGCCGACCGCTCCGAAGAAGCCGGCGGCGGCCAAGAAGCAGGCACGGACCCAGAAGAAGTGAAAGGGCCCGGTTTCCCGGGCCCTTTCTGGGAACAAGGTTTCCCTTGTTCCGTTGGAAACCAGCCTACGCCTCCTGCGGGCGAAGTCAAGGGGCCCTGAACGGACGTTGATGCAATCTGCGGCGAAAGCGAAACGGCCCGGTTTCCCGGGCCGTTCCTTTGAACGAGAAGCTGATTGGCCTTTCGGTCAACCTGCTCTGTTCAAGTGCGGCCACCCTACACGCGGCGAGCCGGAGTTCAAGGGGACCGCCCCAGACGAACCCGCAATCTGCGCGAATACGGCAACCTAGCGCCAGCGCCCGCCGGCCTTGGCCCACTCGTTCATGTGGTCCACCGAGCAGAAGCCGTCGGCGACACGGTGCTCGCCACGATGGCGGACCAGCAGGACGTGGGCGTCACCGAGCTCGGCGCCGCAGTGCGAGCAGGTGGTGGCTCCCTCGTCGAGGCTCGGAGGCTCCGTCAGCCCGCCGGCTTCCCAATGCGCGCCCTGGAGCGACCAGGGGACAACGTGCTCCAGCCGGCAGAAGACCGCCCGGCGCTCGCCGGCGGGCTCATACGCGCGGAACCCGTCCTCGGGCTCGACCTCGGCTCCGCACCAGGTGCAGCTCTCGTTCGTCATCTAACGGGTTGCTCCTCGCTCCCGCACAAAACGGTCGCGCCTCTCGGGGCGCCCTCGCATATAGCCTCGCACCCAGATGGTCAGGCTGCGCATAGTCGTGCTCGAGGGAGACCAGACGGGCCAGGAGCTCCTCGAGCAGGCGCTCCGGGTGATCTCGCCCGACGTGATCGGCCTGGAGGTCGAGCTCGAGCGCTTCGACCTCTCGCTGGAGAACCGGCGCCGCACCGAGAACGCGGTCTGCACGGACGCCGCCGTGGCGATGGCTGAGGGCGGCTTCGGGATCAAGGCGGCGACGATCACGCCGGAGGGCGCTGACGACGTGGGCAGCCCCAACCGGCTGATCCGCGAGGCGATCGACGGCAAGGTGATCGTCAGGACGGGCCGGCGCATCCCCGGCGTCATCCCGGTGGCCGGGATCCATCACGCCATCTCGGTGGTCCGCATGGCGGTCGAGGACGCCTACGGCGCGGAGGAATCCCGTCGCTCGGAGGACGGCGACGAGGTGGCGCAGCGCACCGAGGTGATCCACCGCTCGAACTGCCGCGCGGTGGCTGAGTACGCCTTCCGGACGGCGGGTCAGATCGGCGGCCGCGTCTACGGCGGGCCGAAATGGACGGTCAGCCCGGTCTACGAGGGGATGCTGAAGGAGGAGATGGACGCGGCGGCTGCGCGCTACCCGGATGTCGGCTACGAGCCGCTGCTGATCGACGCCACCTACGCCGGGCTGCTCACCGGCCGCGCCAGCGAGCCGCTCGTCATCCCCTGCCTCAACCGGGACGGCGACCTCCTCTCCGACCTGGTCCTCCCCCTCTACGGCTCGATCGCCGGCGCCGAGTCGGTCCTCCTCGCGCTGGACGACGAGCTGCGCGTCAGCGTTGCGATGAGCGAGGCGCCGCATGGGACCGCTCCCGCCCTGGAGGGCAAGGACATCGCGAATCCGATGGGGATGATCCTGGCGGCGGCAGCCCTTCTCCACTACGCCGGTGAGGCCGGGGTCGAGGCCGCGCACCGGCCCTCGCGTGCCGTCTACGAGGCCGTCTTCGGCGCCGCGGCCGCCGGCATCCGCACCCCTGACCTGAAGGGCCACGCCGGCACGACGGAGTTCACGGACGCGGTGATCGAGCGCGTCCGCGATCAGCTCGCCTGAGGCGGCTCGGGCGCGAAGTCCATCCGGCCCGCGAGCCGCTCGTCGGCCTCCGGCCTGGTCAGCTCGTAGAACGCCAGCCGCTGCCCTCCGGGGGTGCGTAGCTCCGCCGCCGGCCCGTGGGGGAAGCCGAACTCCGCCTCGATCACCGCGCCGCGCTCCCGAAGGTCCGCCAGCGTCGCCTCGAGATCGTCCACCCGATGGAGCACGACGGGGGCCTCACCCTCGAGATGCCCGGCGAGCAGGAGGCGCGGTCCTCCTTCGACCAGCCTCACCTGCGCGACCCTGGTCCCGAAGGCCTCGATGGCGAACACGATCTCGGCCCCCAGGACGTCGCGGTAGTAGCCGAGATCACGCGCGACGTCGCTGCTCGGCATGTAGAGGAAGTCGAAGGACTCGATCCTGGCCATACTCAGACGACCGGGCCGCTCGTCGGCGGCTCCGCGGCCGGCGGCAGATCGACGACCCGGCGCCATTCGGCGATTCGTCCGTCGTGGATCACGAAGGCGGTCTTGGCGGTTTCGCCGACCCCACCGCCGCAATCTCCGGGGCCGGGTCGCTCGGTCAGCTCGAAGGTCGCGATCGTGTACCTCCCGGAGGTGACGGCGCGGGTCAGCTTCGCACCGCACGGCAGGGACTCGTTGAAGGCGACAACGCCCCGTCTATCAGTCAGGCGGAGCGGAGCGGTCCCGTTCTGGACGATCGCCGGGATCTCGAATCGATCGGAGGCGGCCTGAACATCCCCGGCACGGAGCTCATCGGCCCACTCCTTGATCACCCGCGCGGCGTCCGCGTCCGCGCCGCCCGGCACCGAGCTCTGATCCGAGGACCCGCAGCCCGGGAGAGCGATGGCGCTCAGCACTGCCAGGGTGGCGATGGCTCGAGCCGTCACCCGCGAATCATGGCAATGCGAGGTGGCGGAGCTCGATCCTGCCGTCGCCAACCGTCGCCTCCCCCATCGACCGCCGGGGGGAGCGGCGCCGCTCGGTTGGGCTCCCGGGATTGAAGATCTGGAATCCGTCACGTTCCTCGTGCAGCGGCATGTGCGAGTGGCCGAAGACCACGGCGTCCGCATCCGGAAAGCGGGCCCGCAGGCGCTCGAGGCGCCCCTTGGCGGGGCCGGCGTCGTGGATCACGGCGAGGGTCGCCCCGCCGAGCTTCAGCGAGAGCGTCTCGGGGAGCTCCCGCCGCAGCTGCGGGCTGTCGACGTTGCCGTGCACCGCGGCCACCGGGCCCAGCTCGCGAAGCTCGGCGAGCACCGACGCATCGCTGAAGTCGCCGGCGTGGACGATCAGGTCCGCGACGCGCAGGGCATCAAGGCATGGTTCCGAGAGGCGGCGGCTGCCGCGCGGCAGATGGGTGTCAGCGATCAGGGCGAGCCGGACCAACGCGAACGGGGTTGCTCCTCGCTTCCACGCAAAACGGGTCGCGCCTGGCGGCGCGCCCTCGCATTACGCCCTCGCATCATCCGTCGCGGCGCTCCGAGCGCTCGCGCTTGGCCAGCATCCGCTCGAGATAGGCGGACTTGTCGGCGCGCCGCCGGTGCTGGCGCTCCTCATCCGGGGTGAGCGAGGTGTCGATCGCCTCGTGCTCCTCGGTCGCTCGCTCGTGCTGGACGCGGCGAAGCTCCTCGGTTGTCGGTTCGCGCTTCGGCACTCGCGTGAGAGTAATGCGAGGGTGCTCCGCAGGCAAAGCCGAGGAGCAACCCGTTTGACGGCGAAGCCGGGTAGTCCGCTAGAGCGGAGCTTTGGCCCGGCCCTCCCGGCCCTTCGAGCCGCTCTTGCTGACCGCCTTGCGCGACTTCGAGAAGGGCTTCCGCAGCCAGTCGCCGAGCTTGCCCGGAGCGTTTCCGGCCCCTCGCTCGCCCAGCTGGAGCGGCTTGTCGCCCGCCCGCTGGAAGTAGCGCGAGAGGCTCGGCGCGAGGAAGGCGAGCACCAGGAGCACGATGCAGAAGACGATGACGGCGGCGATCAGCATGGTGCCCCAAGGCTTCCCGCTCGCCGCGCTCTCTAACCGGAGATTGGACGCATTTTCGGGCGGGTTCCTTGACCTTTCGGCGTGGGTATACGAACATACGTTCGATGCCCGTCACCTGCGCCCTGATCCCCCGCTTCCGGCTGATCGCAGCGGTCGCCGAGCCATCATCAAACGGGTCGCACCCAGCACTAAACGGGTCGCTGCTGTCGGAGCGCCCTCGCATGACGTCCTCGCCTCTGATGAGGCGCCCCGCGGCGCTGGCACCCGAGCCCGGCGCCGCCCAGCTGATCGGAGAGGTCTCGGCTCCGGCCGAGCGGTTCGGGCTGCGGCCGGGGATGAGGGTGGGAGAGGCGCTCTCCCGCTGTCCCGAGCTGGCCCTGATCCCGCCGGACCTCGAGCGGGCCGAGCGCTCCTGGGATGAGGCGCTGCGGCGGCTGGAGGGGATCGGCGCGGAGGTCGAGTCGGGACGAGCCGGAGAGGCGTTCTTCGAAGCCGGGGGACTGAGCGGCCTCTGGGGAGGGATCGAGGGCGTGCTCGAGCGCGCCCGTCGCGAGCTCGGTTCCTCGACTCGACTGGGCGCCGGCCCGGGCCGCTTCTGCGCGTACGCGGCGGCTGTAGTGGGAGGGTGTAATGCGAGGGCGCGCCGCCAGGCGCGACCCGTTTTGGGTGGAAGCGAGGAGCAACCCGTTTTGCGTCCTGGCATCGTTCCCGATGGGACCGCTGCCGAGTTCCTGAAGCCGCTGCCGGTTTCACTCCTCTGCGGGCGCGCTGGGCGGAGACGGGGACGACCTCCCCAACGAGCTCGAGCGGCTCGGGATCTCCACCCTCGGGCGGCTCGCGGGGCTGCCGCGGGACGCGGTCGCCGACCGCTTCGGCCGGCTTGGCTTGCGGGCCCTGAGGCTGGCACGGGGCGGCGACGAGCCGCTGCGGCCGAGGCCGGTGCGCGAGGCGATCGCGGTAGAGCTCGAGCTGCCCGAGGCCGTCTCCGGCCAGCAGCTGGAGAGAGCGCTCGAGCTGTTGATCTCCCGCCTGCTCGCGCACGGCGGACGGCGCGGCAGGACCCTGCGGGCCCTGCGCCTCTCCGCCCGGCTGGCGGCAGGCGGTGGTTGGCGCCGCCAGGTGGCGCTGCGGCGGGCGAGTGCCGACCGGGCCCGTCTCTCCGATGCCCTCCTCCCCCATCTCACCCTGCTCCCGGCCCCCGCGGCGACTCTGCGGCTGGAGGCGGTGGCGCTGGGGCCGGAGACCGGTGAGCAGCTGACCCTCTCGAGCCCCGATCAGGAGCGGCGCAAGCGCATCGCTGAGGCGGTCCGCCAGACCCGTTCGGCCGCCGGCGCCGACGCGTTGCTGCGGGTGCTCGAGGTGGATCCCGCCTCCCGCGTGCCGGAGCGCCGCGAGGTCTTGATGCCGTTCCCTGAAGAGCCATCGTGAGATGGGGTTCTGGGAGAGCCAGGTGAGACCCGGCCGGGTCAACAAGCCCTGGCCGGTTCCGGTCCAGGTGGGCTCCGATGGGATGCCGCGCGCGGTCGGCCGGCTGGCGGTCGAGTCGGTCCGCGAGGAGTGGCTGGTCGAGGATGGATGGTGGACCCAGCGGCCGCTGCGGCGCCGCTACTTCGAGCTGGTCCTGGAGGACGGCAGCGACGTCGTCGTCTTCTGTGAGCCGGACTCGGGCCGCTGGTTCCGGCAGCGGGATTGATGCTTTCCCAAACCCAAAGCCGGCCCCTGTTTGCGAGAGGGTGCTCCGCCAGGAGCAACCCGTTTTATGTCGGAGGGGCCGGCGTATGTACGTAGAGCTCCACTGCCACTCGGCCTACTCCTTCCTGGACGGCGCCTCGGATCCGGCCGAGCTGGCGGCGACCGCGGCCGACCTCGGTCACGAGTCGCTGGCGCTGACCGACCACGACAACGTCTGCGGGGCGATGGAGTTCGCGCACGCGTGCGCGGGTGTGGGCGTCCGCCCCATCATCGGCTGCGAGCTCACCGTCGAGGTGCCGCGGCGGATGTCGCGGCCCGTTCACGTCACCCTCCTGGTCGAGAACGCGAGGGGCTGGGCGAGCCTCTGCCGGCTGATCACAGAGGCCCATCGGGGCACGCGCGAGGCAGCATCAAACGGGTTGCGCTGTCGCGCACCCTTGCATCAACGCGAGCCGCTGCCGCCGTCGATCCCCATCGACGAACTCGAGCGCCGTACCGAGGGGCTGATCTGCCTCTCGGGCTGCGCGCGCGACGGCGCGGTGGCCGGGAGCTGGGAGCGGCGCGACCCGGCGGGCGGGGCGGCCCTGGCCGGGCGGCTGCTGCGGGCCTTCGGGCCCGATCGCTTCCGGATCGAGCTGCAGCGGCCGCTCTGGCGCCACGATCGCTCCCGCAACCGCTGGCTGGCCTCGCTGGCGGAGCGGCTCGGCGTCCCCACCGTGGCGACCGGCGATGCGCACGCCCACGATCGCTCGCGGCTCGATCTCCAGGACGCGATGGTGGCGGTGCGGCTGGGTGCGACGCTGGACGAGACCGAGGGGCTCCGCCGCGGCAACTCGGCCTCCGCCCTGCTCTCGGCAGCCGAGGCGGCGGCGCGCTTCCGCGACCACCCGGAGGCGGTGGCGGAGACGGCGCGGCTCGCGGAGCGGCTGCGCTTCGACCTCACCAGGGAGCTCGGCTACAGCTACCCGGGAGCCGAGGAAGACATATCCGGCGGCCACAAGAACCGCCGCCGAACCGATCGCCGCCTGGCTGAGCTCTGCCGGATGCGGCTCATCCATCGCTACGAGGGAACCCCGCATCGCGCCGAGGCGGAGCGTCGTCTCGAGGAGGAGCTGGCCCTGATCAGGGAGCTGCGCCTCTCGGGCTTCTTCCTGCTCCACCAGGACATGCTGGAGCTCGCCCGCGAGGTGGCGGCGGAGGTCCGCGGCCCGGACTCCGCCCGGCGGCTGCTGCCGCCGGGCCGTGGCCGCGGCTCCAGCGTCAGCTCCCTGGTCTGCTATCTGACCGGGCTCTCGCACATCGATCCGGTGAAGAACGACCTGTTCCTGGGGCGCTTCCTGAACGAGGAGCTGACGGAGGTCCCGGACATCGACCTCGACTTCCCCCGCGACATCCGCGAGAAGCTGATCCCGCGGGTGCACGAGCGCTACGGATCCGAGCGCTCCGCCCTGGTCGCCTCGTTCGCCACCTACCGGGCGCGCGGGGCGATCCGCGACCTCGGCAAGGCGCTGGGCCTGCCGCCCGGCGAGGTCGAGAGGTTCGCGCGGGCCGTGGACGTCTACGAGGCGAGCCGCGACGCCTGGACGCGGATGGAGGAGGTCCTGGGCAAGCTGCGGGCGCGCTCCCCGCGCTGGCGGGCGCTCGCCGAGCTGCTGCCCGAGATCGCGGGCCTCCCCCGCCACATCTCCCAGCACCCCGGGGGGATGGTGATCTCGACCACGCCCCTGATCGAGCTCTGTCCCGTCCAGCCGGCCGCGATGGAGGGCCGGCAGATCGCCCAGTGGGACAAGGATTCCTGCGCGGACGCGGGCTTCCTGAAGATCGATCTGCTCGGCCTCGGGATGCTCTCGGCGGTCGAGCGCTGCGTCGACGAGATCGCTCGCACCCGCGGGGAGCGGATCGACCTCTCTCACGTCCCTCTGGACGACGACGAGGTCTGGAGCACGATCCAGCGCGCCGAGACGACCGGCGTCTTCCAGATCGAGAGCAGGGCGCAGATGCAGATGCTGCCCCGCACGCTGCCGGAGAACCTGGATGACCTGACCGTGCAGGTCGCCCTGGTGAGGCCGGGGCCGATCCAGGGCGGCGCCGTCCACCCCTACATCGAGCGGCGCAAGCGGCTGCGGGCTGATCCCGCCTACGAGGTGCCCTATGAGCACCCCTCGCTCGAGCCGGCCCTACGCGACACGCTCGGCGCGATCGTCTTCCAGGACCAGGTGCTCGAGGTGGCGATGGCGCTGGCGGGATTCTCGGTCGGCGAGGCGGAGGGTCTGCGGCGGGCGATGAGCCGCAAGCGCTCGGAGGCGGCGATGCGCCGCTACCGGGAGCGCTTCATCGAGGGCGCGGTCGGCCGGGGCGTCTCGCGCGAGGTTGCCGAGCGGGTCTTCGGACAGATCGAGGGCTTCTCGGGCTTCGGCTTCCCAAAGGCGCACTCCGCGGCCTTCGGACTGCTCGCCTATCAGTCGACCTGGCTGCGGGTGCACTACGGCCCGGAGCTTCTCTGCGCGCTGCTCAACGAGCAGCCGATGGGTTTCTACCCGCCGGACGCGCTCGTCCATGAGGCGCAGCGGCGGGGCATCGAGATCCTGCCGCCGGACGTCAATGTCAGCGAGCTGGATTGCCGGGTCGAGACGACCGGCGCCGAGGCGGGCTCCGCGGGGAACCCGCCGGTGCGGATCGGGCTCGGATACGTCGCCGAGGTGGCGGAGGCCGACGCGGCGGCGGTGATCGACGAGCGCCGACGCGGCGGGGCCTATCGGAGCATCTCCGACCTCGCGGGGCGCTCGGGCGCCGGCGCGGCGGCCCTCCAGCGCCTGGCCTGGGCCGGGGCGTGCGACTCGCTGGTCTCGATGGCCCGGCGGGTGGGGACGGAGGCGGTTGTTGACCCCGGACACCAGTTCCCGCTCGAGGGAGCGGCGGGTGGAGACGTTCCGATCGATCCCGAGGAGGACCGGCGGCGGCCCGCCCTCTGGGAGATCGGCGGCTCGGCTCACGCCGGCCAGACCGACGACGGGGTGCAGCTGGCGCTGCCGCTCGGCGGGTCCCCCACGCCATCGCTGCCGACACTCGGTCCGTGGGAGCGGATCGTGGCCGACTACAGGACCACCGGCATCACCCTCGGCCGCCATCCGATGGAGCTCCTGCGCCACGGCCTTCCCCAGAATGAGCCGGGTTGCTCCTCGGCTTCGCCTGCGGAGCACCCTCGCATATTGACCAGCGAGGATTTGTCGCGCACTCGGGATGGCGCACCCGTGCGGGTGGCGGGGATGGTGGTCGCCAGGCAGCGGCCGGCGACCGCCAAGGGAGTCGTCTTCATGCTGCTCGAGGACGAGCGGGGAACGATCAACCTGATCGTGCCGCCCCCGGTGGTGGAGCGCTGCCGCCTGGCGGTGAGGACCTCGGGCTTCGTTCAAGCCGCGGGCACGCTCGAGCATCGCGAGGGCACCACCAACGTCGTCATCTCGCGGATCGACCGCCTGGAGAAGCCGGACCTGCCCACATCGAGGCCGCGGCACATCGCCCCCCCGATCCCCCACGAGACCGGTCGCCCTGCCGCGGTGCCGATCGCGCTTTCCAAGCGCTCTTTCGACGGCGTCCGCGAGGCCGCGATGGCCGAGCTCGCCGCCTCCCTCCCGGCGCCCCACAGCTTCGGGAGGCGGGGACGCTAGAGCCCGGGCCTCGTGCTCATCATGAAAGATCGCTACGACCAGCATGATCTCCGTAACCGAATCCCCCTCCCACAGCTCCCGAACGCGGGTGATGGAGACTTAGCGGCCTGCCGGAGACGCGCTACACGAAGAGCGGCGACTTCAACATCGCCTACCAGGTGATCGGGGAAGCCGATCTGGACCTGCTCTGGATCCCCGGCTTCGTCTCCAACGTGGAGCTCGCCTGGGACGAGCCCCTGCTCGCCCGCTTCATGAACCGCCTCGCGCGCTTCTCTCGGCTGATCATCTTCGACAAGCGCGGCACGGGCCTCTCCGACCGAGTCCCACGGAGCGAGCTGCCGTCGCTCGAGCAGCGCATGGATGACGTTCTCTCCGTGCTCGATGCGGTTGGCTCGGACCGGGCGGCCGTGATGGGCCACTCCGAGGGCGGCAATCTCGCGGTCCTGTTCGCGGCCACGCACCCCGAGCGGGTGGTTGCCCTGGTGACGGCTGGGATCTTCGCGAAGCGCCGCTGGAGCCCCGACTACCCGTGGGCTCCGACCCCAGAGCAGCGGGAGCGAGACATCGAGGAGATGGAGCGAGGCTGGGGCAGCGATTCCGACGTCGAGCACCTGGCGCCGAGCGCGGCTCGTGATCCCGGCTTTGCGGACAGGCTCGCCACCTATTTCCGGCAGAGCGCCAGCCCAGGCGACGCCGCCGCGCTGATCCGGATGAACACGGAGATCGACGTGCGCGCCGTCCTGCCGACGATCGGCGTGCCCACGCTGATCATGCACCGGACCGGAGATCTGGACGCGAACGTCGAGGAGGGCCGCTGGATCGCGAGTCAGATCCCGGGCGCGAAGTTCGTCGAGCTACCCGGCGAGGACCACCTGCCATGGGTGGGCGACCAGGATCGGATTCTTGAGGAGGCCGAGCGCTTTCTCACCGGTGGCCTCGCTCCGCGCGAGCCCGATCGCATCCTCGCGACGATCCTCATAACCGACATCGTCGGATCGACCGAGCGCGCTGCGGAGCTCGGCGACAGAGCGTGGAGTCAGCTCCTCGATCGGCATCATTCGATCGTCCGTGAGGCGCTTCGCGAGTTCCGCGGCGAGGAGATCGATACCGCGGGCGACGGGTTCCTCGCCACATTCGATGGGCCGGGCCGGGCAATTCGTGCGGCTTCGGCTATTCGGGAGCGTCTGCTGGAGAGCGGGATCCAGGTCAGGTGCGGGCTGCACACCGGCGAGTGTGAGCGCCTCGGGGGCAAGATCGCGGGGATCGCTGTCCATCTGGCGGCCCGCATTGCCGGGACGTCGGACCCTGGGGAGATCCGGGTCTCGGGCACGGTTCGAGACCTCGTGGCGGGCTCGGGGATCGAGTTCACGGACCGCGGCTCCGTGGCCCTCCGGGGCGTGCCCGGCGAACAGCATCTGTTCGCGGTGGTGTCCTGAAGGGTCCCGTTTCCCGCTGCTGCAATTTGGCCTGCAAATAGGCGGGTTCCGTCCGAGCTCAACCATACCTTCCGCGTATGGGAAAGCTCATAGACATAAGAGAGCGGCTGCTCGACGCGGCCGATTTGGTCATCGACTTCACGACGTTGGGCGAATACGGCATCGAGCCCGAGTCCGCCCGCGATTGCGAGCGGCGACCGATCCTCGCCTCCGGCGCCCCACACCACCTCCACGACCGCGCCGGCGCCCAGGAGCGGGTCGCCGCCTAGCTCCTTCCGGTCCGGACGAGCGAGCCTCAGCCCGCGTTCTGCGGGGCGGCTAGTCCGCCTCGCCGCGGTCGATCGCGGCGAGCAATTCCCTACCGACCTCGATCGCGCGGTCGAGAACCTCCGGGTCCAGGTTGGCGGCGGTATCGGAGGGCGAGTGGTAGTTGGGGATCGTCTCGTCCTGTGCGCTGAGGGTGATCCCCCGGCCACCGCGGGCCAGGATCGGGCCGGTGTCGTAGCCCAAGCCGGCGTCGCGGCGGGCACCGACCAGGCCGAGCTCGGGCCGTCGGGCGCAGATCTCTCTGGCGACGCGGAGGAGCGCCGGATCAGCGTTGAATTTCCGCAGCAGGCCCTCGCGCTCGAGGAAGCGCAGGGTCGCGGGCGCACCGACGCCGTCGAAGTTGATGAACAGCCAGCTGCGGAGCTGCGCGTCGTCGAGCTCGCGAGCGAAGGCATCAGCGCCGAGCACGCCAGCCTCCTCGCACCCGGTGAAGAGACAGAGGACGCGGGTGTGACGAAGGGGTGTGAGGCGCAGGCCGGTCGCGAGGGTCGCCACCGCCGCGACGCCGGACGCGTTGTCGTTTGCACCCGGCACGTCGACCCCCCGCAGCTCGCGCTCCAGCACCAGGGCAAGGCCGGCACCGAGAAGGGCGTAGGCGAGACCGAGGAGCTGCCCCCCTCCGGGAACGCGCCGCAGGATCGGCGCGGCCACCGTGGCGGCGACGGCCGCTCCGACCACCGAGAGCGCGGGGTGGAGAATGCGCAGAAAGCGGCGATCGAACATCAGGCCGCTGCGCGATGTGTCGAGGTGGCAGACCAGGCAAACGGTGCGGGTGGCCTCCTCGCGCGGCTCGACGGTAGCGAGGAGATTCTGGCTCTCGCCGTGGCAGAGGAGCCTTGAAAGCGGCCGGTGACGGCGCCCGTCCTCTATCGCGTTGGACGTAGCGCCGGCGAGCGCGGCGAGCCAAGCCTGCAGTGGCCGCCGACCGAGCGCCCCGAGCAGTGGCAGTGAGAGGGCGATTCCGTAAGGGAGGGCGAAGGTCGAGTAGGCGGGGAAGCGGCGCTGCTCGGCGGCGAGGCCAGCCTTGGCAAGGCGATCGGCGACCAGGATCGCGGCCATGCGTTCGGCGCCGCTCGCCGGGCGCCGTCCGCCAACCTCCTCGGAGAGCAGCCGGACCCAGGCCATCGGCGTGCCGTCCTCGGCGGCGTGTTCGGCGCCGCGTGCGCCGGTGCTGGGGACGGGCTCGGTCACGCCCGCATCCAACCAGGTTCGAGTCCTGTGGGGGCTCACGGATCGAAAGAAGCCGCCCTGGGGCGGCTTCAAGAAGACCGGCGGCGACCTACTCTCCCGGGCGGTTGCCCGCCAAGTACCATCGGCGCTGAGAGGCTTAACGGCTCTGTTCGGAATGGGAAGAGGTGTTTCCCTCTCGCTATCTCGCCACCGAAAGGTTTCGAGACGGCCCCCGTGGAGCTTGAAAACCGCACTAGGCCACGCAAGAAGCAAAAATCCGTCAAGCCCTCGACCCATTAGTACCGGTCTGCTGATCGCATTGCTGCGATTGCACAGCCGGCCTATCGACCTGGTGGTCTACCAGGGGTCTTACTCCCTCAAGGGGATGGGAGAGCTCATCTCGAGGCTGGCTTCCCGCTTAGATGCTTTCAGCGGTTATCCGTGCCGCGCGTAGCTAACCAGCGGTGCTCTTGGCAGAACAACTGGTACACCAGAGGCGCGTTCATCCCGGTCCTCTCGTACTAGGGACGACTCCTCTCAACTCTCCAACGCCCACGGCAGATAGGGACCGAACTGTCTCACGACGTTCTGAACCCAGCTCGCGTGCCGCTTTAATGGGCGAACAGCCCAACCCTTGGGACCTGCTCCAGCCCCAGGATGCGACGAGCCGACATCGAGGTGCCAAACCGCGCCGTCGATATGGACTCTTGGGCGCGATAAGCCTGTTATCCCCGGAGTACCTTTTATCCGTTGAGCGACGGCAATTCCACTTTCTACCGCCGGATCACTAAGCCCAACTTTCGTTCCTGCTCGACCCGTCGGTCTCGCAGTCAAGCTCCCTTGTTGCCTTTACACTCTGCGCACGATTTCCAACCGTGCTGAGGGAACCTTTGGGCGCCTCCGTTACATTTTAGGAGGCGACCGCCCCAGTCAAACTGCCCACCTGACACTGTTCACGCCCCGGATCACGGAAGCGTGTTAGAAGCCCAAAACACCAAGGGTGGTATCTCAAGGGTGGCTCCCCTGCGGCCGAAGCCACAGGTTCAAAGCCTCCCACCTATCCTGAG
>CAWHXR010000004.1:0-335000 GCA_963833375.1 uncultured Solirubrobacterales bacterium | reverse complement strand
GTTGCCCAGCGACTTGCTCATCCTCCGGACCCCGTCGATCCCCGGCAGGATCGGCAGGGTGATGATCGACTGCTCGGGCAGGTCGTAGGCGCGCTGGATGTCCCGTGCGAAGAGCAGGTTGAACTTCTGGTCGGTCCCCCCCAGCTCGACGTCCGACCGGACGGCGACGGAGTCGTAGCCCTGCAGGATGGGATAGAGAAGCTCGAGCGACGAGATCGGCCGATCGGCCTTCATCCTTTTCGTGAAGTCCTCTCTCTCCAGCAGCCGGGCGACGGTGACTTTGGCCATCAGCTGGAAGAGCTCCTGTACCGGCATGTCGAGCCACTCGCTGTTGAACCGCACCTCGGTCCGATCGCGGTCCAGCACCTTGAAGGCTTGATCCTGGAACGTCTTCGCGTTGGCTTCGATCTCCTCCAGGGTGAGGATCGGGCGCTGCGTGTCCCGCCCGCTGGGATCGCCGACCCTCGCCGTGTAGTCGCCGATGATCAGGACCACCTGGTGCCCCTGCTCCTGGAACTGCGCCAGCTTGGTGAGGACCACGACGTGGCCGAGGTGGATGTCGGGCGCCGTCGGGTCGATTCCCAGCTTGACGCGGAGCGGATTGCCCGAGGCGAGCTGCTCCTCCAGCCGTCCCTCCGGCAGGACCTCCTCGGTCCCGCGCCTGAGGATGTCGAGGTCAGCCATGCGTGAGCACGGCCAGCGGCAAGGCGCGGGCGACCGCGAAAACGCTCGGCGGGGCCCCGAATTCCGTCATGGGGCCAATGCTAGACTGCCCACTTCCGCCTGGCCGGGCACAGTCGATCCGAGGGCACGCGTCAACGCGACCGTTTGAGGAGATGCCCCTAGATTCACGATCAGGCGCATTTGGAGCCGGGCGCGGCCCGGGCAGCCTAGCGTCGCCCTACGCGACATGACAGACGACTTCGATTTCGACTTCGACGTAGACCGGGGCCGACCGGCTTCGCGGACTGCATCCCGCGAGCCGGAGAAGGTTCCCGAGCGCGGCAAGGGCCGCCAGCTGGCCGAGCTCGATCACGGTTTCGACGAGGTCGCGGAGCGGCCCGAGCGCCCGAGGAACGGCGGCCGCCCGACCGGCTCGCGCGGAAACGTCCGGGGTAACGGATCGCGTGGCAGCGTGGGCGGCGACGGCTCCGGGGGCATTGGCTCGGGTGGGTCCGCCCGCACTTCTCTCGACGAGGGCGACTGGCTCAGCCTCGGCGACGACGCCTTCGAGCCCGGCAGCCTCTCCCCCCTCCGCGACCGCGATCCCGGGCCCGCCGGCCCGCCGACGCCGGGCGAGGCGCGCAACTTCGCGAAGGAGGCTCGCCGGCGGGCCGCCAGGCGCCCCAGCCCGATCCTCGACCTCGACGTCGAGAGGGAGCGTCTCGAGCGCGATCAGGCCGACGAGGAGGTCGACTTCGAGTCGCTGCTCGAGCACCAGCCGCAGAAGAGCGGCGTGGCGCGTCGCGGTTCGGCCCTCAGGCACGCTTTCCGCGGCGGGATCGAGAACCTGCGCCGGGTCGGCGGCGAGCGGATCGCGGAGAGCCGCGACCGCGTCCAGGCCCTCCGGGAGCGCGTCCCGGCTCGGGTGCCGCAGACCCAGCCGGGCGATGGCGCCGGCAAGCCGCCTCCCCCGCGTCTCCCCCGCCGGATCAGCTCACGCAGGCCCCGCAAGCCCAAGCCGGGGCGGATCAAGAAGCTCCGCCTGCTGGTCATCCTCGCCGGCCTCGGCCTGCTGGCGATCGTCTCGACCTTCTTCGGGATGATGATGGCGATCTCGCAGGACCTGCCGCAGCTCGAGAACAAGAAGGAGTTCGAGACCGCCCAGAACTCCGTTGTCCTCGACGACCAGGGCAACAAGATCGGCACGCTGCTCAACAACAACCAGCGGGTCCTCCTCGACTCCGACCAGATCTCGCCCTATATGAAGCAGGCGGCCGTCGCAATCGAGGACCGGCGCTTCTACGAGCACAACGGCGTCGACATCCAGGGCATGTTCCGCGCCGGTCTCGCCGACGTCCTCCCGGGCGGCTCGACCCAGGGCGCCTCGACGATCACCGAGCAGTTCGTCAAGAACGCGATCGAGGCGCAGGGCACTCGAACGATCTTCGAGAAGTTCCGCGAGGCCGCGCTCGCCTACCACCTCGAGCACAAGTGGGACAAGGACAAGATCCTCACCGAGTACCTCAACACCATCTACTTCGGCGAAGGCGCCTACGGCATCGAGGCCGCGGCCCACACGTACTTCGGCTGGAACCACGCCGGCTGCGGCCGGAGCGGCCATGAGACCTGCGCCAACGACCTGACGCCGCCCGAGGCGGCGATGCTCGCGGGCATCATCGCCTCGCCGTCGGCGTTCTCCCCCAGGATCAATCCGCAGGCGGCGACTGACCGCCGGAACCTGGTCCTCAAGGACATGCTCGACCAGGGCGACATCACGGAGCAGGAGTACGAGCAGGGGATTCAGACCCAGATCCCGGTCGCATCCGAGATCGAGCACCCAAGTGACGACTCGCTCTCCCCCTACTTCAACTCCTGGCTGCGCCAGCAGGTCGTGGACCTCTACGGCCCCGGCCGCGCCTTCGGCGGCGGTCTCCAGGTCCACAGCTCCCTCGACCTCGACATGCAGAACGCCGCGCAGGAGATCGCGCAGAGCACGCTCTCAGGCGTCGCCCCGACCGCCTCGGTGGTGGTGATCGACAATGCCACGGGCGAGGTCAAGGCGATGGTCGGCGGCAACGACTACCAGAGGCACCCCTTCAACCTGGCAACCAACGGACACCGCCAGCCCGGCTCCTCGTTCAAGCCGTTCACCCTCGCGACCGCGCTGAGCCAGGGGATCTCGCCGGGGACCAGCTACGCCTCGAACGAGAAGATCTTCAAGGTCTCGAAGCACGAGGTCTTCGACGTCCACAACTACAGCGACGAGTACTACGGCAGCTCCAGCCTGGAGACGGCGACCGTCCACTCGGACAACTCCGTCTACGCGGAGCTCGCCCTCGGTCGCACGCTGCGCTGCGTCTCCGGCTGCGGGGGCAGCCCCGCCGTCCGGGGCGGCACCAAGCGGATCGCCCATACCGCGCACCAGATGGGTATCCAGACCCACTTCTCGACGAACCCCTCGATGGTCTTGGGGGCGATCGATCCGGGCGTCACGCCGCTGGAGATGGCCCACGCCTACGAGACGATCGCCACCGGCGGCGAGCGCGTCGGCGGCAACCTGGACTCGAGCCCGGGCCCCAACACCAGCCCCTACGACCTCAATCCGGTCGCGATCAACAAGATCACCGAGCCCAATGGCCACACCATCGCCGAGGACAAGCCCAAGAGGATCCGCGTCCTCTCGCAGAGCGTCGCCAACGAGGTCAAGACGATCCTCCGCGAGAACGTCCTCGGCGGAACCGGAAGGCTCGCCCAGACCGGCGGCTACGCCTGGGGTAAGACCGGAACCACCGAGAACAACGGCGACGCCTGGTTCTGCGGCGGCACCGACCACTTCACCGCCTGCGTCTGGGTTGGCCACGCCGACAGCACCCAGTCGATGTCGACCGACTACAACGGCGGTCCCGTCGACGGCGGCACCTTCCCGGCCCTGATCTGGGGGCAGGTCATGCAGACCGTCGAGCAGATCTACTCCGAGCACAAGGCAGCGGCCAACAGGGGCAGCTCGAGCTCGAGCTCCAGCAGCTCGAGCTCCTCCTACAGCGGCTCCTACTCGGGCTCCTCATCCGGCTCCTCCAGCTACTCGCCCTCCTCCTCCGGTGGTGGAGGTGGTGGTAGTGGTGGTGGAGCCGGCGGAGGCGGAGGCGGCGGAGGCGGTGGCAACGCCGGGGCCCCCGCCGGCGGCGGAGGTGGGGGTGGCGGCGGTGGCGGTGGAGCCACCGGCGGCACCGGCGGCACCGGCGGCACCGGGCTCTAGGTCTAGGCCGCCTGCCCGACTGCGTCTGTGGCCGGCCACGGACGCGAGACGTAGCGACTGCCCCTGACGCAGTAGCGCCAGGGAAGCTCGGCCGCCTTGGTGATCCCGATGCGTGGCGCCGTGACGATCTTCGTCTCCGTCGAGCCGCGGCTCCGCGGAGAGATCTCGAACGGAGGCTCGCCGAGGTCCGCCCCATTCAGCGAGAGCCCCACACCGAGCGCCTCGGTCAGCTTGCCCGGGCCCGAGCAGAGCTGATCGATCTGCTCGCGTCCCCGGCGCTCGCGCATCAGGTCGATCCCCTCGGTGGGTTCGAGGGCCCGGATCAGGACCGCCGCGGCGCTCCCCTCGGGTTCCGCGACGGCGTTCAGCAGGCAGTGGATGCCGTAGGAGAGGTAGACGTAGGCGTGCCCGGGCGGGCCAAAGAGAACCTCGTTGCGGGTCGTTCGCCCGATGTAGGCGTGGCAGGCGGGGTCCGCCGCCTCGTAGGCCTCCGTCTCGACGATGACGCCTGCCGTCTCGCCGACGGCCAGCTCGCAGCCGATCAGATCGCGCGCGACCTCGTGCACGGAGCGGTCGAAGAAGTCGCGGTTCACGTGCGCAGTGCGGTGAGCGCCTCGCGCGCCCGCTCGAGTTGCTCGGAGAGCCGGCCCGACGCGGTACCACCGGCGGAGACCTTGGACTCGATGGTCCTCCCGGCCTCGAGCGCGCGCAGGACGGCCTGGCGGGCGGTGTCGGGCACCCCGTCGAGCTCGGAGTCGGCCAGCTCGGCGAGTGGCCTGCCGGACTCGACCGCCGCCCTGACCAGCCCTCCGACGAGTCCGTGTGCCTCGCGGAAAGGCACCCCCTCCTGGACGAGCGCATCAGCCAGGTCCGTGGCCGCCAGCATCTCGTCCTCCGCTGCCGCGGCGAGCCGCTCCCGGTTGAAGCTGATCCCGGCGAGCATCCCGGTGGCGGCCGCCAGGCAGAGCTCCAGGTTGTCGATTGCGTCGAAGAGCGGCTCCTTGTCCTCCTGGAGGTCCTTGCTGTAGGCGAGGGGAAGCGCGTGCATCATGCCCAGCAGGCTCGCCAGCGAGGCCGCCACGCGCGGCGCTTTCCCGCGCAGCAGCTCCGCCGCGTCCGGATTCTTCTTCTGGGGCATGATGCTCGACCCCGAGGCGAAGGAGTCGGGCAACTCGCAGAACCCGAACTCCTGGCTCGACCAGAGCACGATCTCCCCGCCGAGGCGCGAGAGATGCATGGCACAGATCGAAGCCGCCGACAGGTAGTCGAGCGCGAAGTCACGGTTCGAGACCGCGTCGAGTGAGTTCGCGTAGGGCCGCTCGAAGCCGAGGTCCGACGCGAGCGCGTCGCGGTCGACGTCCCAGTTCAGCCCGGCGAGCGCCCCGGAGCCGGCCGGCATCTCGGTGGTGGCCTCGGCGGCGCGGAAGAAGCGGCGCGCGTCACGCTGGAACATCCAGAAGTAGGCGAGGAGATGATGGCCGAGGTAGACCGGCTGCGCGCGCTGCAGGTGGGTGTACGCGGGTGCCGGCCAGTCCCGGTGCGCCTCCGCCTGCGCGACCAGCGCCTCCATCAGGCTCTCGAGCAGGGCGATCGCACGCGCCGCGTGCGCCCGGACCAGGAGAGCCAGGTCGGTCGCCACCTGGTCGTTCCGCGAGCGGGCCGTGTGGAGCTTGCCCCCAAGCGGCCCGATCAGCTCGGTCAGGCGCCGCTCGATCGCCATGTGGATGTCCTCGTCATCCTCGCGGAACTCGAAGCTGCCCTGGTCGAGCTCCCCTCCGACGCGGTCGAGCCCCCCGGTGATCTCCGCGAGCTCCCCGTCGTCGAGCACGCCGAGCTTGGCGAGCGCCCGAGCATGGGCCTTCGACTGCTCGATGTCGAATGACGCCAGGCGCCAATCGAACGAGATCGAGGAGTTGATTCGCCGGAAGAGCGGGTCCTGGTCTTCGCCGAAGCGGGACATCATTGAACGGGTCGCTCCTCCTGCATTTGACGGGTCGCGCTGTCGCGCGCCCTCTCATCGTCGGTGCGCCCTCGCATCAGTCTAGGACTGGATTCCGAGCGCCTCGCCGAGCGCCGTGCAGACCCGGTCGACCTGCGATTCGCTCATCGAGGTGAAGAAGGGCAGGGCCAGGGAGCGATCGGCCACCCGCTCGGCGACCGGGAACTCGCCCCCCTCGAAGCCGAAGCGCTCACGATACGGGGGCAGCAGGTGGATGCACGGCAGGTAGGCCTTGGATGCGACGCCGTTCGACGCGAGCGAGGCGATCACGGCGTCGCGGTCGCTCCCCACCGGGAGCTGGACGCAGAAGACGAACCAGCTGCGGCGCTCATCGCCGCGGTTCTCGCACGGCAGGACGATGTCGTGCTCGTCGTCCTCGCCGGCGGGCTCGGCACCGAGCTGCGTGAGCCGCTCCCTGTACAGGGCGGCGACGTTCTCCCGCGCGTTCAGGATCTCGCCGAGCCGCTCGAGCTGAGCGATGCCGATCGCAGCGTGCAGGTCGCTGAGCCGGTAGTTGAAGCCGAGCCGGTCGTGCTCGACCTGTCCCATGTCGGGGGCGCGGCCCTGATTGCGCTCGCTTCGCACCTGCTCGGCGACATTCTCGTCCGGCGTGATCAGGATCCCGCCCTCGCCCGTCGTCATCTGCTTGTTGGCGTAGAACGCGAAGGTGGAGATGTTCCCGGCCATGCCGACCTTGCGTCCGAGGCGGTCGACGGCGCCGAGGGCCTGGCAGGCGTCCTCCAGGATGCCGAGCTCGTGCTCCGACGCGATCCTCTCGAGCGCCGGGAGGTGGGCCGGGTAGCCGTAGATGTGGACCGGCAGGATGCCGGCGGTGCTCTCCCCCACAGCGTCGTCGACGCGCTCAGGGTCCAGGGTCAGGGTGACCGGGTCGATGTCGCAGAAAGCGGGCTTCGCCCCCTCGTAGAGCAGGCAGTTGGCGGAGGCGACGAAGCTGAGCGGGCTCGTGATGATCTCGTCGCCTTCGGACCAGCCCATCGCCCTGACCCCGAGATGCAGCGCCGCGGTCCCGCTGGAGACCGCCAGCGCGTAGCCATCGCCCAGCCACTCGGCGAAGTCGCGCTCGAACTGCTCCAGCTTCGGTCCCAGGGAGAGCGAGCCGGAGCGAACGACCTCCAGCAGCAGCTCCTCCTCGCGCGGGCCGAGCTCAGGTCGTGCGAGCGGGATCGGTTCGTTCACTCGGTGAGGTGCTCTCTCGCCGTGGCTGGAAGGCGTACTCGAGCGAGTCGACGAGCGCCTCCCACGATGCCTCGATGATGTTCTCCGAGACGCCGATCGAGCCCCACCCGCGCTCGCCGTCCGAGGAGTCCAGCAGAACGCGGGTGACCGCGCCGGTGCCGTGGTGCTCGTCGAGGATGCGGACCTTGTAGTTGGTGAGCTCGATGTCCGCCAGCTGCGGGTGACGATCGATGATCGCGCCACGCAGCGCCTTGTCGAGAGCGTTGACCGGGCCGTTGCCCTCGGCGGTGCGGAGGTAGCGCTCGCCGTCGACCCAGACCTTGATCGTCGCCTCGGTGACCACCTTGCCGTCCTCGCGCTTCTCGACCAGGACGCGGAAGCCTTCGAGCCGGAAGAGCGGCTCGTAGCCCTCGGTCTCCTTGCGAAGAAGCAACTCGAATGAGGCGTCCGCCGCCTCATAGTGGTAGCCGCGATGCTCGCGCTCCTTCAGGGTGCGCAGGGCGCGGGCAGCCTGCTGGTCGTCGAGTGGAATCCCCGAGCGCTCGGCGCGCTGCAGGACCGTGCCCTTGCCGGAGAGCTCCGAGACCACCATCTCGCGCTCGTTGCCGACCTCCGCCGGGTCCATGTGCTCGAAGGTGCGGGCGTCGGCGCTGACGCCGGCGACGTGCATGCCGCCCTTGTGGGCGAACGCATTCCTCCCGACGAACGGCTGGTCCGGATCCGGGGTGATGTTGAGCAGCTCGTCGACGAAGTGGGCGATGCCGGTGAGACGCGTGAGCTGCTCGTCCTCCACGCAGCGGAAGCCCATCTTGAGCTGCAGGGCGGGCAGGATCGAAACCAGGTTGGCGTTCCCGGTGCGCTCGCCGATGCCGTTCATCGTCCCCTGCACCAGGCTCGCGCCCTGCTCGACCGCGGCCAGCGAGTTGGCGACGGCGCACTCCAGGTCGTTGTGGGTGTGGATCCCGACCGAGACTTCCAGGGCCTCGACCATCGTCTGGGTCGCTTCGGCGATCTGAGCGGGGAGGCTCGATCCGTTCGTGTCGCAGAGGGTGACGTTCTCGGCGCCCGCCTCGGCCGCCGCGCGGAGGCACTCGAGCGCGTAGCCGGGATCGTCGCGGTACCCGTCGAAGAAGTGCTCGGCGTCGTAGATCACGCGCTTGCCCGTCGTCGTCAGGTAGGCGACTGAGTCGCGGATCATCGCCAGGTTCTCCTCGCGGCTGACCTTGGTGACCTTCTCCAGGTGAAGGCCCCAGGTCTTGCCCACCAGCGTCACCACCGGGGCGAAGCCGGCCGCCAGCAGGCGCAGGGCCTCGTCCTCGGCCGCCTCGGTGTCGCGGCGGCGGGTCATGCCGAAGGCGCAGACGGCCGCCTGCTGCAGCTCCACCTCGGCGAGCATCTCGAACAGCTCCAGCTCCTTGGGGTTGGAGCCGGGGAACCCGGCCTCGATGAAGTGGATCCCGAGCTCGTCGAGCTTGCGGACCACGCGTACCTTCTCCTGCGCGGACAGGGACATGCCCTGGCCCTGCATGCCGTCGCGCAAAGTCGTGTCGTAGAGGAGTACCTGTCGCATCGCTGCCTTCCTTCGTGGTGGGCGTATGAACACCCCATCAGGGCGGCTCCGGGGCCGCCGACGGGGCCGTGCGAGGACCGCTGCCCGCTACGCGGCAGCGGTGCCCGTAATTCGCCCTGTGAAGCGGTGCAGCATCAGGAACCCAATGTACCGGAGGCGGGTTCGCCGACCTCCTCGGCTTCGACCTCTGCAGGCGTGGGTTCACGCGGCGGGACACCGGTGGGCTCACCCACCGGGTCGAGCCACTCGCGGTATTCCTGAAGTCGGCCGTGGAGCGCGTCATCGAACTTGCCCTGGATCACGCGCGTGATCTCCCCGGGCTGACCCAGGTCGTGGTCGTCGATCTCGCGCACCGGGACCAGCTCCGCGGCGGTGCCTGTGAGGAAGACCTCCTCCGCGACGTAGAGCTCCGCCCGCGCGATGTCGCGCTCGATGACGGTGTAGCCGAGGTCGCGCGCGATCTGGATCACCGACTTGCGATTGATCCCGTCGAGGATGGAGGAGCTGTGCCCCGGGGTGACGATCTCGCCGTCGCGGACGAGGTAGATGTTCTCGCCGGAGCCCTCGCAGACGAAGCCGCGCTCGTCGAGCAGGATCGCCTCGTCGTAGCCGGCGTTGGCGCTCTCGGTCTTGGCGAGGATGGAGTTGAGGTATTGGCCCGAGGCCTTCGCGTGCGGGATCAGCCCGGCGGGCGAGATACGGCGCCAGGAGGAGACCTTGGCGCGCACGCCGTTGTTCTTGCCCTCCTCACCGAGGTAGGCGCCCCAGGGCCAGACGGCGATGATCACGTCGACCGGTGCGCTCTTCGCATAGAGGCCCATCTCGCCATACCCGCGGAACGCGAGCGGGCGGATGTAGCAGCTGCGCAGCCCGTTGCGGCGGATCAGCTCCTTCGTGGCGTCGCGGATCTCCTCGAGAGAGTGCTCGAGCGGCAGGTAGTAGAGCTCGGCCGATTTGGCGAGACGGTCGAGATGGTCCTGGTGGCGGAAGATCGCCGGCCCGATCTCGGTGTCGTAGCAGCGGATCCCCTCGAAGACGCCCGTGCCGTAGTGCAGTCCGTGCGTGAGCACGTGCACCTTCGCCTCGTCCCAGGGGACGAACTCGCCGTTCTTCCAGATGAGCTCAGCCTTCTCCACGAATCGGTCAGTATGACCGATGGGCACCGCGCCCGGCAAGGAATCCCTTGCCTAGAGGGCGGCGATCACCGCCTCGGTCATCTCCTCCGTTCCGACCTCGCGTGTGCCGTCACCCGCGGCCAGGTCGGGCGTGCGAAGACCCTGGGCGAGCGCCGCGTCGACGGCTCCGTCGAGCCGATCGGCCTCCTCGTTCATGCCGAGGCCGTAGCGCAGCATCATCGCCACCGAGAGCAGGGTCGCGAGCGGGTTCGCCTTGCCCGTGCCCGCGATGTCGGGCGCCGACCCGTGCACCGGCTCGTACAGGCCGGGCCCCCCCTCGCCCAGGCTCGCCGAGGGCAGCATCCCGAGTGACCCGGTGAGCATCGCGGCCTCGTCGCTGAGGATGTCGCCGAACAGGTTCTCGGTGACGATCACGTCGAACTCCGACGGCCGCGAGACCAGCTGCATGGCGGCGTTGTCGACCAGCAGGTGGTCGAGCCGGACGCCCCCGTACTCGGGGGCGAGGTTCGTGACGGTCTCGCGCCAGAGACGCGAGGTCTCCAGCACGTTCGCCTTGTCGACCGAGGTCACCCGGCCGCGTCGCTCGCCGGCCGCCTCGAACGCCACCCGGGCGATGCGCTCGATCTCCTGGGCCGTGTAGGCGCAGTCATCATGGGCGTGATCGCCGTCGCGGCCGGAATCGCCGAAGTAGATCCCCCCGGTGAGCTCGCGGACGACCAGCAGGTCGGTGCCCTCGATCCGGTCGCGGCGCAGCGGGCTGGCATCGAGGAGCGCCTCGCTGGGCCGCACCGGCCTCAGGTTGGCGAACAGCCCGAGGCCCTTGCGAAGCCCGAGCAGCCCCTGCTCCGGCCGCGGCTTCTCCGGATCCGTCGTGTCCCATTTGGGGCCGCCGACGGCGCAGAGCAGGACGGCATCGGCCGCCCGGCATGCCTCGAGGACCTCGTCGGTGAGTGCGGTTCCATGCTCGTCGATCGAGGCCCCGCCGATCAGGTGCTCGCTGACCTCGAAGTCACCGAGCTCGGCCAGGACCCGGGTGGCGGCGGCGCCGATCTCGGGGCCGATCCCGTCGCCGGGCAGGAGCGCGATGCTAGGCACGGCCGGCTTCGATGTTGAGGCGGACGTAGTTCAGGACGAGCGGGTCCGGGGAGAGCTCGAGCACCGCCTTTGCGAAGGGCCTCCGCTTCTCCTCCGGCAGTCGGGAGAGATGCGGTCCCATGGTGACCGTGGTGGTGAACTCGAAGGGGTTCTCCGGCTGGACCGGCTTGTCCTCGAGCCAGCAGGAGACCTCGTCGAAGCCCGCGCGGCGGAGCCTCTCCTCGGTCTCCCCGGGCGAGGCGAAGTTCCAGAGGATCGTCATGCCTTCGAAGTGGCTCATGTACTCCGGTCGCGTCGCCACCGTCGCGATCGCCTGGGCGTGCTCGGCGACGTTTCCCTCTCCCCCGCACTGGGCGACCAGGCGGCCGCCCGGCCTCAGCACCGAATGGATCCTCGAGAAGAGGAGGTCGTGGTCGGTGATCCAGTGAAAGGTCGCCGTCGAGAACACGGCATCGACCGCGCTCGGGGCACCGTTCCGCTCGAGCAGCTCGGGCGTCAGCTCCAGGAGGTCGGAGACGATCAGCCTGACACGGTCGTCGCCCTCAAAGCGCTCGCCGGCGACTTTGATCATCTCGGCCGACCCATCGACGCCGATGGCCCGCCCGTCGGGCAGGCGTTCGAGCAACCGCTCGGTCACCCGGCCCGAGCCGCAGCCGGCGTCGATCACGGTCTCGGCCGCGCCGGGCGCGAGGCGGTCCAGGACCTCCAGGCCCCACTCGTACTGCGGGTCCGAGATCTGGTCGTAGGTCTTCGCGTCCCACTCGCGCGGGCCGCTGTTCATGGAGCGGGGGCCGCTCACAGCGTCGTCGTCACCGGCCCGGGGTCGGCTCGGCCGGCAGCCTCGAACTCGTCGATCGCGTCGGCGCGCTGCAGGGTCATCGCGACGTCGTCCAGGCCGTTGATCAGGCGGTGCTTGATCTCCTCGTCGATCTCGAACTTGAAGACCCCGTCGGCGCAGTTGACGGTCTGGTCGTCGAGATCGATCCGGGCCTCGCCGGCGGCGGCGACTGCGCGGCAGTGCGCCTCGTCGAGCACGACCGGCAGCAGGCCGTTCTTCGTGCAGTTGCTGAAGAAGATGTCCGAGAACGAGGGTGCGATCACGGCGTCGAAGCCGTAGTCCTTGAGCGCCCAGACGGCGTGTTCCCGCGAGGACCCCGAGCCGAAGTTGCGCCCGGTGACCAGGATCGGGTGCGCCTCCAGCTCGATCTCCCCCGATCGGAACCAGTCGTAGAAGAGGAACTCCCCGAAGCCGGTGCGCTCGATCCTCTTCAGGAACTGCTTGGGGATGATCTGGTCGGTGTCGACGTCGGACCGGTCCAGGACCGCGACACGGCCCTCGATGATTTCAATCGGGTCGATGGCTATCGCCCCCTTCGGCTGCAGACGGGTTGTCCTCGCTTCGCTCGGATGTCCTCGCATCCCACTCCCTGATGTCGACGAAGCGCCCCTCGACGGCGGCGGCGGCCGCCATCTTCGGGCTGACCAGGTGCGTGCGCCCGCCGGCCCCCTGCCGCCCCTCGAAGTTCCGGTTGGAGGTCGAGGCGCAGCGCTCGCCGGGGCTGAGGATGTCGGGGTTCATTCCCAGGCAGGCCGAGCAGCCTGACTCCCGCCACTCGAAGCCCGCGGACTTGAAGACCTCATGGAGGCCCTCCTCCTCCGCCCGGGCCTTCACCTGCTGCGAGCCGGGGACGACCATCCCGCGCAGGCTCGAGGCGATCCTCCGCCCGTCGAGCAGGCTCGCCGCTTCCCGCAGGTCCGAGATGCGCGAGTTCGTGCAGGAGCCGATGAAGATCCTGTCGAGGGGGATGTCGGTCATCGGCGTGCCCGGCTGCAGGTCCATGTAGGCGAGCGCCCGCTCGGCGGCCTCGCGGTCCGCCGGCGAGTCCATCCGGGAGGGATCCGGGACCTGGTCGGTGACCTGGACCACCATGCCCGGCGTCGTCCCCCAGGTGACCATCGGCGAGATCGCGGCAGCGTCGAGGGCCACCTCGGAGTCGAAGGCGGCGCCCTCGTCGCTCGGCAGCCGACGCCAGCGCTCCAGCGCGGCCTCGAAGTCCTCCGGGGCCCCGGGGCGCCCTCGGATGTACTCGAAGGTGGTCTCGTCCGGCGCGACCATGCCGGCGCGTCCGCCCCCTTCGATGGTCATGTTGCAGATCGTCATCCGGTTCTCCATCGAAAGCGCCCGGATCGCCTCTCCGGCGTACTCGACGGCATAGCCCTGCATGCCGCCGACGCCGAGGCGCCCGATCGTCGCCAGAATCAAGTCCTTGGCCGTGACACCGAAGCCCAGCTCGCCGGGGTAGTCGATCCGCATCGTCTTCGGGCGCCGCTGCACCAGACACTGGGTCGCCAGGACGTGCTCGACCTCGGACGTCCCGATGCCGAAGGCGAGCGCCCCGAAGGCGCCGTGGGTCGAGGTATGGGAATCGCCGCAGACGATCGTCATCCCGGGCTGGGTCACGCCCAGCTCTGGCCCGATCACATGGACGATCCCCCGCCGCTCGGAGCCCAGCGAGTAGAGCGGGATGCCGAACTCCTCGCAGTTGCGCTCCAGGGCCTCGACCTGCACACGCGAGAGCTCGTCCGCGATCAGGCGGGCGGTCGGCGTCCCGTCGGTGGGGACGTTGTGGTCGGCCGTGGCCAGCGTCTTGTCGGGGCGCCGCACCGGGCGGCTCGCCAGGCGCAGCCCGTCGAAGGCCTGTGGCGAGGTCACCTCGTGAACCAGGTGGAGGTCGATGTAGATCAGGTCGTCGTCGACCTCGTGGGCTTCCCAGATCTTCTCGAAGAGGTTCTTCGCCATCGGTCCTCCTAGCCTCGCCTCAGCCCGGCGGCGACGACCGCGATCAGCCGGGCCTCGGACAAGCCATTGTTCTCGAAATGGTGCGGCAGATCGGCGTCGAAGGTGACGCTGTCGCCGTCGGTGAGCTCGTGCCGCTGCCCGTCGATGAAGAGCTCCACGGCTCCCTCGAGGACCACGGCGGTCTCTCGGCTGCCCGGTTCGTGCATCGGGGGGTCGTCCGGGCCGCCGGTCGCGGCGCCCGGGGCCAGCGTGTGCACGGAGACGTCGGCGCGCTGGCCGGGCAGAGGCGGGGTCAGCTCCTCCACCCTGTGGCCGCGGCGGCGCCGGGTGCGCCGGTCACCGGCGCGGACGACGACGACGTGTCGGCCCTCGTCGAGGCGGAGCAGCTGCGAGAGGGTCAGGTCGAGGCCGCTGGCGATCTTCTGGGCAACCGCGAGCGTCGGGCTCGTGTCCCCGCGCTCGACCTGCGAGAGCATCGGGGCGCTGACGCCGCTGCGCTCCGCCAGGTCGCGCAGCGAGAGGTCCATCGCCTCGCGCAGGCTCTTGACGCGGGATCCGACCGCTCCGTGGGCGGAGACGGCGGGGTCGGTCGGGCTCTTGGTGTGGATCGCGGGGGCCATCCGCGCCGTACGTTATCACATACGAACGTATGCGATCAGGCCGGTTCGAGGACCACCACGGGAATCCTTCGGTCCGTTCGCCGCTGGTAGCTCTCGTACGGCGGATAAACCTCGACCATCATCGGCCAGAGCCGCTCACGCTCGTCATCCGTGGCGTCGCGGGCGCGAACGCGCCGCTTCTTGCCCTGCCACCAGGCTGTGGTCTCGGGGTTCGCCTTCAGGTTCAGGTACCAGGCCGGGTGGCGGTCGATCCCGCCCTTCGAGGCGACGATCACGAGGTTCCCGTCGACCTCGCGGCAGATCAGCGGGTGCGTGCGCCGCTGGCCGCTCTTCCGTCCCAGCGATTCGATCAGGACGACCGGAGCTCCGTAGGCGGTTCCCCCGATCCGTCCGTGGCTCGCCTTGTAGACGACCGTGTGGAAGTCGGTGAACCGCTCCCAGAACCACCAGAACGGGGAGCGAGCCTGTGGCGCCGGGGGCAGCTTCACAGCAGTTGCCCGACTACGGACCCGGCGTGCGCTCCACGGCGGCGCCGGCGGTGGCCTCCTCGGCCTCGCGGATGGCGACGCCCTCCAGGGCGTTCGAGATCGCCCGGACGAAGGCGCGGGCCGAGGCCTCGAGGATGTCCGTGGCCACGCCCTGACCGCTGGCCAGCCGGCCGTTGGCGCGGACCGAGACGCTCACCTCGCCCAGCGCGTCAGTGCCGCCGGTGACGGCCTCGACCTCGTAGCGCTGGAGCTCGGCGCCGGTTCCCGTCGCCTCGCGAATCGCGCCGAAGATCGCGTCGACGGGACCGTCGCCGGACGCCT
This sequence comes from uncultured Solirubrobacterales bacterium, assembly GCA_963833375.1. GTDB lineage: Bacteria > Actinomycetota > Thermoleophilia > Solirubrobacterales > 70-9 > DASUPK01. The sequence goes on along the minus strand of CAWHXR010000004.1, from coordinate 319,855 downwards.
GCGCGACAGACTCCTCTCCGCTCGGCAGGACGACGCACACCCTCGCCGCGGGGGCGCGGTCGGAGCCGGCCTCGATCTCGAACCAGCCCAGGTTGTAAGCCTCGGCGCTCTCGCGCATCTCGTCGGAGACGATCGCCTCCAGGTCGAGCGAGGTGACCTGCTTCTTCTTGTCCGCGATCTCCTTGAAGCGCTTGAACGCCTGGTTCAGGGCACCGCCCTCGACCTTGAAGCCGAGCTGCTGCAGCGCGTCCTGAAGCGCGTGGCGGCCGGAGTGCTTGCCCAGCACGATCGAGTTGGACTCGAGGCCCACCTCGGTCGCGTCCATGATCTCGTAGGTGGAGCGCTCCTTGAGCACCCCGTCCTGGTGGATGCCGGACTCGTGGGCGAAGGCGTTCCGGCCCACGACCGCCTTGTTCGGCGGGACGGAGTAGCCCGTGAGACGCGAGATCAAGCGGCTGGTGCGAGCCAGCTCGCGGGCATCGATCCCGGTATCCAGGCCGTGCGCGTCACGGCGCGTCCGGAGGAGCATCACGATCTCCTCCAGCGAGCAGTTCCCGGCGCGCTCCCCGATGCCGTTGACGGCACATTCCACCTGGCGGGCGCCGGCGACGAGGCCGGCGAAGGAGTTGGCCACGGCCAGCCCGAGGTCGTCGTGGCAGTGGACGGAGACCTCGACCTCGTCCAGTCCCGGGACCAGCTCGTAGAGGCGGCGGAAGTAGGCGGCGTACTCGTCGGGCGTCGTGTAGCCGACCGTGTCCGGGACGTTGATCACGTTCGCTCCCTCGGCGACGGCGATCTCGCAGACCTCGGCCGTGAACTCGATGTCCGCGCGCGTCGCGTCCATGGGAGAGAACTCGACGTCGTCTGTGTAGGACTTGGCCAGGGCTACGGCGGCCTTCGCCTGCCCCTTGACGTCCTCGCGGGTCGTCTGGAGCTGGTGCTCGATGTGGATGTCGGAGGTCGAAATGAAGGTGTGGATCCTCGGCCGATCGGAGCCCTTGATCGCGTTCCAGGCGGCGTCGATGTCCGCCTTGTGCGTCCGGGCGAGGCCGCAGATCACGGGCCCCTGCACGTTGTGCGCGATCGACTCGACGGCCTCGAAGTCGCCGGGCGAGGTGATCGGGAAGCCGGCCTCGATCACGTCGACGCCGAGCCGGGCGAGCTGCTGCGCGATCTCGACCTTCTCCTGCGTGTTCAGCGAGATGCCAGGGGACTGCTCGCCGTCGCGCAGGGTCGTATCGAAGATGTGGACTCGGTTCTCGTCGGAGACCGGTGCCACTCCGTCGCCAACAACCTCACTCATGACTTCCCTCCTTCTCTAGAGACTTCCGATGACCTGTTCGTGAGTTCGCGGCTATCGCGCCGCCCAGCGATTACTCCCCCCGGAGGGGGAGGAGAAGGAGAAGCGCCAGGCTGTCGAGCCGGTACGTCATCGAAGTGCAAGCAGAGTAGCGCAGGCGAACCCCCGGGTGGAGCCGATTGTTGGGTCCGGGGCGCGCTATCGCGGCCGGCTTTTTGACCTGGGCCTTTCTCGAGTCGGAGGGCTTCCATCTCGCCCTGCCGCTGGCGGTCCTGGTCGCCTTCCTCGACCTGATCCCGCTGATCGGGCTCACCGTAGGTGGATTCTCGGTGTTCGCTGTACTGCTGATCGACGGCGGCCCTGGCGACGCGATCGTCTGGCTGATCATCTTCGGCGAGGTTCGCACCCACGATCACGGCCACGATCGCGACCGGGGTCCTCGGCGCACTGCTGGCGATCCCGACCGCGGCGTCGCTCGGGGTCGTGCTCGACGAGCTCGTTCTCTCAGGTTCCCCGCGCGCCGCTGGGGCGGAGCCTGAGACGGCCAAGTAGCTCGTCGCCCCGCCTCCAGAACGGCTCGCCACGGGAGCCGGCGAACCGCTTCTCGGAGCGAACCATCTTGCCGTGGCGATAGAAGAGCTTCGCCCAGACCGAGTGGGGCTTGGCGAGCCGGAAGGCGCTCGGCAGCCCGGCGATCGGGATCAGGATGCTGAGGATCGCCGTGCCGAACTTCTCCTTGGCGGCGTTCACCAGGGCCAGCACGATCCCGAGCACCCCCACGATCCCGGCGACCGCGAAGACGATGTCCTCGACCTCCGTCGCGGCGTCGATCCAGCCCCGGAATCCGACGAGCAGCATCCCCGAGAAGCCCGCGGCGACCATCACCGCGTCGATCGAGCGGCGACCCTCCTTGGACCAGTAGACGTCCTTGAGGTTGAGCCAGAGCGCGAACTCATCGAGGGTGAGCCCGGTGCCGATCCCGAAGCCCACCGCGATGATGTCCCGCCACGGGTCGCCGGGATGGATCGCCACCGCGACGTAGCCGTTGATCAGGAGCAGGACGATCCCCCAGACCAGGTGGTGGATGTGGTTGCCGCCGACCTCGACGTTGCCGGGCCACCAGCTCACCTGTGCCCGGATCATGTGCGCGCTGGTCCGGATGAAGACGAACGAGACCAGGAAGGCGACGAAGAAGAGGAACTGGGTCTCGCGCCCGGTGTCGACGATGCCATCGCGATAGGCGCTCGCGACGCTCGCTGGTAAGAGCATGGGTCGAACGCTATCGGCCGTACCCGGCTTCGCCGGAGGACGGGTCGCGCCTGGGGGCGCACCCTCGCATCAACTCAGGGCACGGACCGCTGAAGCTCGCAGCTCTTGGCGGTGTCCGTTCCTCCGGCGCCGCGGCAGAGATCCCTGCCGCCTCCGCCCGCGAGCTTGTCCGGGCCGCCGCCGCCCAGCAGGGCATCGTTGGCCCCGCCACCGCTCAGCTTGTCCGCGCCCGCGCCTCCCAGCAGGAGGTCCTCGCCACCGCCGCTGGCGATCGAATCCGGTCCGTCACCGCCGTCCAGCAGGTCGCTCAGTGAGCCGCCCACCAGCCGGTCGCGTCCCGGGCCGCCGGCCAGGGGACGCCGCTGACCGTCGATCACGGCGCCGATCTTCACGGTCAGGCTCGGGTCCGCGTCGAAGATGTCGCTGCCGCCGTTCAGATTGCCGACGATCGCCCCGATGTAGCCGGGCGCGCAGCTCACCTCGGTCGCGCTCGACTCGCCGGTCTTCGCGTTGTCCAGGCCGCAATCGGCGCCGCCGCCGTCGGGGTCCCCGAGGCCCTCGGGCGCGGTCAGCACCAGCCGCCCGCTCGCCGCGATGTACGCGCTGATCCGGTTGTTGATGCGGCGCTGGTCGTTGAGGGTGAGGACGTTGACCGACGCCGCCGCGCCGGCGCCGTGCGGGTGAAGCGTCCAGACGGCGTCCCTCACGCCCGGCTGCGGCGAGGCGGCGGCCGGAGCCGCAGCCGCGCAACACGCGAGCAGGGTGAAGATGCCCAGTGCCTTGCCAGTCCCAAGCCTCATCTCCATCGATCGTAACCCGGCTCCTGGCCAAAGAGAGCGGCCTGATGGGCCCAGGAAGCAGCTAGGGGACGAGCACGACCTTGCCGATGTTCCGCCGCTCGCCGATGAATCGGTGGGCCTCGCCGGCGCGCTCGAACGGGAAGGCCTCGGCGACCACTGGCTCGAGCCCCCCCGCCTCGAGCTCCTCCACCAGGGGGCCGGTGATCCGGGTGACGTCGCCCTCCCTGTCCCACCAGCTCAGCATGTTGAGCCCGAAGACCCCCTTGTTCTCGTTCATCAGCTGGAGGCTCTTCCACCAGGGCAGGGTCGCGAACGGCATCCGCGCGAGGCTCTCAACGAGCTTGCGCATGTTGCGGCCGGTGCCTGCCGAAGCCTCCGAGAGCCCGTACATGATCAGGCGGCCGCCCTGACGGAGCACGCGGTAGTCCTTGCGGAAGTTCGTCGGGCCGGTCGCGTCGATGATCACGTCGACTCCCTGGCCGCCCGTGATCCGCTGAACCTCTCGCTCGAAGTCCTGGGAGCGATAGTCGATCGCATGGGCGACGCCGAGCTCTCGGATCGCGTCGTGCTTCGAGGGCGACGCGGTGCCAAAAACCTCCGCCCCGTGGTGGCGCGCGATCTGGACCGCCGCCGTCCCCACCCCGCCCCCCGCGGCATGGATCAGGGCGCGCTCCCCGGGCTTGATCCCTCCCATCACCACGAGCGCGCAGTAGGCGGTCGCGTAGTTCACCGGGACCGCGGCCCCCTGCTCGAAGCTGAGCCGGTCGGGCAGCGGCAGCACCTGGTCTGCTGGGACGCTGACCAGCTCGGCCTGCCCACCGAAGCGCACCCCCGCCACCACCCGGTCTCCAACCGAGAGCGAGTCGACCCCATCGCCCAGGGACTCGACCTCGCCCGAGACCTCGTAGCCCAGCACACAGGGCGGCTTGGGGGCGTCGGGGTAGAGCCCGACCCGCGCCATCGTGTCGGCGAAGTTGATCCCGGCCGCCTTGACGGCGATCCGGACCTCGCCGGATCCCGCCGCCGGATCAGGGCGCTCCCGGACCTGAAGGACCTCGGGCCCTCCGTGGCCGGTGAGTACGACAGCCCTCATGGCGAAGGACCCTAGTCCCTAGAGGGAAACAGCGCGCCCGACCGAGAACCCGTCGAGCTCCAGGATGCGGTCGATGGTCGAGCTGTTCACCGGGGCGTCGGTAGTCAGCGCCATCACGGCAGTCTCTCCATCCGGCTCGGCACCGACCGCGGCAGAGACGATGTTCACGCTCTCCTCGCCGAAGATCGTGCCGACCCGGCCGATCATCCCCGGCTGGTCGGTGTAGCGGAAGATCGCCAGGTGCTGGGCGAAGGGCAGGTAGAAGTCCTCGCCCCAGACCCGCGCCAGGTAGGGAATGTTGCGGGGCCCGACGCCGGTCCCGGCCACCTCAACGGCCTCCTCCCCGGTGTGGAGGCGGACGACGACCAGCTCCGTGAAGTCCTCCGAGATCGCATCCCGCGTCTCCATCAGCTCGATGCCGCGCTCCTCCGCCATGTGGGGGCCGTTGACCAGATTGACCGGCTCCTCGGTGTGTCCGGAGAGGATTCCAACGAGGGTCGCGATGCCGAGGATCCGCGTGTCCTGATCGGCGAGCCGCCCGCGGAACTCGACCTCCACCCGGTCCGGCGCACCGTCGCCGAGGGCCTGCGCCAGTCGCCCGAGCTTCTCACAGAGCGGCACGAACGGCGCCAGCTGCTCCATCACCTCGGGCCGGACGGCTGCGATGTTGACCGCCGTCGTCACCACCCCTCCCGTCAGTGCGGCCGTCACCTGCTCCGCCGTGACGACCCCGGCCCGGTCCTGGGCCTCCGCGGTCGAGGCGCCGAGGTGCGGGGTGACGACGACGTCGTCGCGCTCGAGCACCGGGTGTCCGGTGAAGGGCTCCTCGGGAAAGACGTCGAGCGCCGCGCCACCGACCTTGCCCGACTCGAGGCCCTCCACGAGGGCATCGAGATCGATCAGCTCCCCGCGCGCGCAGTTCACGATCCGAACGCCGTCGCGCATCCTCGCGATTGCGGCGGCGTCGATCAAGTTGACGGTCTCCGGCGTCTTCGGGAGATGCAGGCTGATGAAGTCGGCGCGTGCGTAGAGCTCGGCGGGGTCGTCCACGCCCTCAGCGCCCAGTTCACGGAAGCGCTCCGCCGTGACGAACTTGTCGTAGGCGACCACGGGCATGTCGAACGCCTGGGCGCGCGCCGCGACGAGCTGCCCGATCCGGCCGAAGCCGAGTACCCCGAGGGTCTTCCCGTAGAGCTCCGTTCCCTTGAACTTGCCGCGCTCCCACCTACCCCCGGCGAGGGAGGCGTGGGCCTGGGGGATGTTCCGGCAGAGGGCGAGCATCAGGGCCATCGTGTGCTCCGCGGCTGCGATCGAGTTCGCCTCGGGCGCATTCGCGACCACGATCCCCCGCTTGGTTGCGGCATCAACGTCGACGTTGTCGACGCCGGTGCCGGCGCGCCCGATCACCTTGAGGCGGTCGGCCCGCTCGATCAGGTCGGGGGTCAGCAAGGTCTGTGAGCGGACCAGGATGCCGTCGAACTCGCCGATCCGCTGCTCGAGCTCGTCGCCATCCCAGTCGAGGCCCAGCTCGACGTCGAACTGCTCGCGCAGGAGGTCGACACCGGTGTCGGCGATCTTCTCCTTGACCAGCACCTTGGCCTTGTCGCTCACGCTCCGCTTCCCCCTCCTAGGCGACTGGCTCGGGCGCGCGTCCGGCCTCTGCGAAGACCCTCTGGGCCGCGCCCGCCGCGGCGCCGGGTTCGACGTCCGCGCCGAGGTCGCGGAGGGCGGACTCGAGGGCGGTGAGTGCGATCACGATGTCGAAGGCCCCGTAGTAGCCGCAGTGGGCGATGCGCACGATCTTGCCCTTCAGCTGCCCCTGGCCTCCGGCCGCGGTGACCCCGTAGCGGTCGCGCATCAGCTTCGGGACCTTGGCCCCGTCGATCGAGTCGGGGAGCCGCGCCGCGGTCAGCACGTTGGCGTCCGGGTTGTCCGGGCCGAAGCGCTCGAGTCCGAGCGCCTCGATACCGGCGCGGGCCGCCCTGGCGAGGATCGCGTGGCGCTCGAGGACCCGCTCCAGCCCCTCCTGCTCGATCAGCTCGAGCGCGACGTCCAGCGCTCGCCAGAGGGTCACGGCCGGCGTGAAGGGGCTGTTGGGCGGCTCCTCGGCCTGTCCCTCGGCCGTCTTCGCCCAATCGAAGTAGTAGCGGCGCCCGGGCCTCTCGGCGGCGAGCGCCATGGCGCGCTCGTTCACCGAGGCGAAGGCGAGGCCGGGCGGGCACATCAGGGCCTTCTGCGAGCCGGCGATGACCACGTCCACCCCCCACTCGTCCTGGGGCAGATCGACGGCGCCGATGCCCGAGATCGCGTCGACGCAGATCACCGCACCGTGGTCGTGGGCCACGGCGGTCAGGCCGCGGATGTCGTTGACGACCCCGGTCGAGCTCTCGGAGTGGGTCGTGAAGACGGCGCGCGGCGGTCGCTTCATGCCCTTGATCGCCTCGTCGAGATCCTCGGGCGAGATCGCTGTCCCCCACTCGACCTCGAGGTGCTCGACGTCGCCGCCGAACGCCTCGCAGAGCTCGTACCAGCGCTCGCCGAACTTGCCGCACGAGGCGACCAGGACCGGCTCGCCGGGGCCGACGAGGTTCGCCACTCCAGACTCCATCGCCCCGCTGCCCGAGGCGGCGAACGAGAGCACCTGGTTGTCGGTCCGGAAGACCTTCGGCAGGCGGCCGAGGGCACGGTCGTAGATCTCGATGAAGGCCGGCGCGCGGTGGTAGAGGATCGGCTCGGCCATCACCTGGCTCACCCCCGGGGGCAGCGGCGTCGGGCCGGCGGCCATCAGGTACTGCTTGATGTACGGGTTGGCGCTCTCGGTCATAAGTCCACCGTCCCGCCGCTCAGAGCCGCGGGAACGGTCTCGCCCCACAGGGTATTAGGGCGAGACGCCGGACTGCCCTCCGTCGCGTCGGATAGGGTGGCCGCGCGTCCACGGGGCCCCGGCTTCGCCTGGGCGCACCGCGCCAAACCCTCGAACAAGCCCTCGACCCGGAGAGATCTATGTACCCAATCAGTTATGAGGCGGACGCCGTCCTTGAGGGGCGAAACCGTCTGACCTCGTTCTTCCGCTACATCGTCGCGATCCCCTGGCTGATAGTTGCCTCCGTGTACGGCTGGGTGGCGCAGATAGCGGCCATCATCGCCTGGTTCGCGATCGTCTTCACCGGCCGCTACCCGGAGGGGATCTACAACTTCAACGCTGGGTATCTCCGCATGTATTCGCGCGTTTACACCTTCCTGCATCTGATGAACGACGAGTGGCCGCCGTTCGGCGGTGATCAGGCGCCCGGTTATCCGGCGAGGATCGGCGTACCTCCGCCGCTCGACGAGTACAACCGCTGGAAGACGGGCTTCCGATTGATCATCGGCATCCCTGTGATGCTGCTGGCGATCGTCCAGGCGATCATCCTGTACGTCTGCGCGATCATCGCCTGGTTCGCGATCCTGTTCACCGGCAAGCTGCCCGAGGGCCTCTTCAACCCGATGCGCTCGGCCCTCGCCTACCTGACCAGGGGGACCGGCTACTTCCTCCTTCTCACCGAGGATTGGCCGCCGTTCTCCTACGAGGAGGGTGGTGCCACGCCCCCCACGGGCCAGATCAGCAGCGAGGCCGCCAGCCGCAGGGGCTAGGGGCCCGCTCGAATCCGGTTCAAGGCATTCGGATGTGATGGGGCCTGGCCACCGAGGGGTCAGGCCCCATTCATCAGCCGAGCGAAGAGCCAACCATGTATCCGGTTCGCTACGAAGCCGACTACGCCGAGCAGCGACTGCGCGTGCGCACCGGCTTCCGCTTCATCCTCGCGATCCCCTGGCTGCTGCTGGGAGGGGCGTTCGTCACGGGCGGGTTCATCATCGCCTTCATCGCCTGGTTCGCGATCGTCTTCGCCGCCCGCTACCCGCAGGGCCTCTACGACTTCAACGCGGGCGTGCTCAGATTCGTCGCCCGCGCCAACGCGTTCTTCAACCTGCAGACGGACGAATGGCCCCCGTTCGGCTGGGAGGAGGCGCCGGAGTATCCGGTGCGCGCCCGCGTCGACCCGCCGCTCGAGCGCTACAGCCGCGCCAAGACCGGCTTCCGGCTGATCGTCGGCTTCCCGGCCATCTTCATGCTCTACCTGATCGGCTCGGTCTGGCCGCTGGCGGCGGCGATCGCCTGGTTCCACATCGTCTTCACCGGTCGCTCGGCCGCCGGGACCCACAACGTGCTGAGCTATGGGCTCGCCTATCAGCTGCGAGCGACCGCCTACTTCCTGCTGATGACCGACACCCTGCCCCCGATCTCCGAGCAAGAGCCGGTGACGAGCGCCTGAGCGATGGCGGACGGGGTGGTCAGAGGCGAGGGCTGGGCGGCGACCCCGGACCTGGAGGCCCTCGGCGAGGGCTACGGCTTCCGCAAGCTTCGCCGTGAGCTGGACGTCACCGAGTTCGGCGTCAACGTGATCACGATCCCGCCGGGCTACGCGACCGGCGGGCACTACCACGAGCGCCAGCAGGAGCTCTACTTCGTCCACCGCGGCGCCATCGAGATGACCTTCGGCGACGGGGCGAAGGCGGAGCTGCGCGAGGGCGGCGCGGCGCGCGTCGACGCCTCCACCGTTCGCTCCGTGCGGAACCTGAGCGAGACCGAGGATGCGCAGTATCTGATCGTCGGCGCCGAGGCCGGGTACGTCGGCCGGGACGCTCACGTCCCCGAGGGCGAGACCAACCCCCGCGGGCCCGGCTTCTAGTCCTCGATCCAGGGCATCATCGAGCGGAGGCTCTTGCCCACCTGCTCGACCTGGGAGCCGGCGGCCTCCTCCCGCATGCGCTGGAAGTTCTCCTGACCCGCCTCGTTCTCGGCGATCCACTCCTTGGCGAACTCGCCGGACTGGATGTCGGCGAGGATCTTCTTCATCGCCTGGCGGGTCTCGTCGGTGATCACCTTGGGGCCGCGGGTCATGTCGCCGTACTCGGCTGTGTTCGAGATCGAGTGGCGCATCCCCTGGATGCCGTGCTCGTACATCAGGTCGACGATCAGCTTGAGCTCGTGCAGGCACTCGAAGTAGGCGAGTCGCGGGTCGTAGCCGGCCTCGACCAGGGTCTCGAACCCGGCGCGGACCAGTTCGGTGGCGCCGCCGCAGAGCACGGCCTGCTCGCCGAACAGGTCGGTCTCGGCCTCGTCCTTGAAGGTCGTCTCGATGATTCCGGCGCGGCCCCCGCCGATCCCGGAGGCGTAGGCGAGGACCTGATCGCGCGCGGTGCCCGTCGCGTCCTGATGGACCGCCATCAGGCACGGCACGCCTGCGCCCTCCACGAACTCGCGGCGGACGAGGTGACCCGGCCCCTTGGGCGCGACCATGCCGACATCGACGCCGGCAGGGGCCTCGATCTGGCCGAACCGGATCGCGAAGCCGTGGGCGAACATGAGCAGGTTGCCGGCGGCGATCCCGTCGGAGATCTCCTCGCCCCAGATCTGAGCCTGCTTCTCGTCGGGGAGCAGGATCATCACGACGTCGCCGCGGCTGGCGGCATCTGCGACGTCGAGCACCTCGAGGCCCTCCCCCTCCGCTTCCGCGCGGCTGGAGGAGTCCCGGCGGAGGCCGACGACGACGTCGACCCCGGAGTCCTTCAGGTTGAGCGCATGCGCGTGGCCCTGCGAGCCGTAGCCGAGGATCGCGACGGTCTTCCCCTCGAGGACGGAGAGGTCGGCGTCCTTGTCGTAGAGCACCTCGTCGGCGGCCATGCGGCGGCGGATGCTACAGGCCGCGCCTGGGCGGCCTTGGCCCCGTCGATCAGGAACCGGCCGCCCCCATCAGCTCGCCGCGCCGCAGCTTTCCCGACGGCGTCCTCGGCAGGCTGGGGACGAAATCGACTCGCTTCGGCACCTTGTGGCGCGCCAGGGACGCGGAGCAGTGGCTTCGGAGCTCCTCCTCGCTCGCGCCGTTGTCCTCCATGAGCACGACCAGGGCGCAGACCGCCTCCTGCCACTCCGGGTCGGGCCGGCCCACCACCGCGGCGTCCGCGACGGCTGGATGGGAGAGCAGGACCGCCTCGACCTCGGCGGGCATCACGTTCTCGCCGCCGGTGACGATCACCTCGCTGCTGCGACCGGTGACGTAGAGGAAGCCTTCGTCGTCGATGTGGCCGAGGTCGCCGGTGTGCAGCCAGCCATCCGCGTCGATCGCCTCGCGCGAGACCGTCGGCCCCTGAACCAGGATCTCGTCGTCCTCGATCCGCACGTGCGTGGTGAGTAGCGGACGCCCCGCCGAGCCCACCCGGCGCGCGGCGTCCACCGGTGCCAGCGTCGTCACCTGGGAGCAGGTCTCGGTCATCCCGTAGGTCTGCACGACCGTGGCCCCGGTGTCGAGCGCCTCCCGCAGAGCCTCCGGGGGGACGGGCCCGCCCCCGATCAGGATCGCGCGGGGCCGGGAGAGGTCGGCGTCCGCCTCGAGCAGCCTGATCAGCTGGGTCGGGACCAGGGAGAGCAGGCTGATCTCGCCGGACACCAGCGTGCTCGCCACCTGCTCGGTATCGAACCCTTCGAGCAGCACAGCGGTCGTCCCGTAGATGACCGAGCGCAGGATGATCGAGAGGCCCGCCACATGGCTGAGCGGCAGGCAGCAGAGCCAGCGGTCGTCGGGATCCACCCCGATGTTGAAGGCGGACCCGACCGCGCTGAAGAGGAAGTTCCCGTAGGTGAGCCCGACCGGGCGAGGACCCCCCGAGGTGCCGCTGGTGAGGATGCGGCACTGGAGGTCGTCCATGTCGTGCTCGCCGAGCAAGGGCAGGTCCGCCTCCGTCTGGGTCAGCTCCGCCGCGTCGTTGAGGTCGACCGCGGGCCGTTCGGCGGCCAGGACGGCCACGCGCTCCGCCTCGGTGAGCTCCGGACTGAGGGGAAGGGCCACGGCGCCGAGCTTCATCAGGGCGTGCAGCAACACGACCTCCTCGCGGCGCGGATGCATGGTGAGCGCCGCCGTTGCGCCCCTCCTCACCCCGTACGCGGCCAGCCGGCGCGCGACCCAGGTCGCCTCAGCCTCGAGCTCGGCGTAGGTGACGCTGGAGGCCTCGGTGACCAGCGCGGTCCGCTCCGGGCAGCTCTGAGCGCGTTGCGCGAGCCAGTTGTCGAGCTTCACGCTCGGAAGCCTAAAACGATGCGAGGGTGCTCCGAAGGAGCAACCCGTTTCATGACGGGGCTATGGTTGCCGCCGTGCCGAGACGACACAAGAACGCCCCGCCCGAGGAGGAGCTCTACGCGCCGATCGAGTGGCAGGCCGAGGGCGACTACGAGGACGTCATCTACGAGCGCGCCGACTCGATCGCGAAGATCACGATCAACCGGCCGGAGGTCCGCAACGCCTTCCGGCCGCCGACCCTCGCCGAGCTCCGCGACGCGTTCATGCGGGCGCGCGACGACACCGACGTCGCGACCATCATCTTCACCGGGGCCGGCACCGAGGCGTTCTGCTCGGGCGGCGACCAGCGGATCCGTGGGGACGACGGCTACATCGGCGACGACGAGGTGGCAAAGCAGGGTGTCGGCCGCCTCGACGTCGGGGACCTTCACGTCCAGATCCGCAGGCTGCCGAAGCCGGTCGTGGCGATGGTCGCCGGCTACGCGGTCGGGGGCGGCCACATACTGCATCTGGTCTGCGACCTGACCGTCGCGGCGGACAACGCCGTCTTCGGGCAGACCGGTCCCCGAGTCGGCAGCTTCGACGGCGGCTTCGGCTCCTCGCTCCTGGCCCGCAACGTCGGAATCAAGAAGGCCAAGGAGGTCTGGTTCCTGCTGCGGCTCTACGGGGCGCATGAGGCGGCGGACATGGGGCTGGTGAACACCGTTGTGCCCTTGGAGGACCTGGAGCGAGAGACCGTCGCCTGGTGCCGCGAGATGGCCGCGCTCTCACCCCTGTCGCTACGGCTGCTCAAGTCGAGCTTCAACGCGACCGAGGACGGGCTCGCCGGAATCCAGCAGCTCTCCCACGACGCGACGCTCCTCTTCTACATGAGCGAGGAGGGCCAGGAGGGGCGAAACGCGTACCAGGAGGGACGCAGCCCCGACTTCTCCAAGTACCCGAAAAGGCCTTGACTTGAGGATCTGGCTGATGGCGGCGCGTCCGCGGACGTTGCCGGCGGCGATCGCCCCCGTCCTCATCGGGACGGCGGCGGCGATCGAGCAGCATGGGGACCTGCGACGGGTCGGTGCCTTCATCGCGGCCCTGATCGGGAGCATCTTCATCCAGATCGGGACCAACCTCGCCAACGACTACTCGGACGCGAAGCGGGGCGCCGACACCATGGACCGGCTGGGCCCTGTCCGGGTGACCGCGGCGGGGCTCGTCGCCCCGCGCCGCGTCCTGATCGCCACCTGGCTCGCCTTCGGCGTGGCGGTGGCCGCCGGGATCTATCTGGCGGCGGTCGCCGGCTGGGTGATCATCGCCGTGGGCGTCGCCTCGATCGCCGCCGGGGTCCTCTACACGGGCGGGCCGCGTCCCTATGGGTACGCCGGTCTCGGCGAGCTCTTCGTCTTCCTCTTCTTCGGGCTGGTCGCGGTGAACGGGTCCTACTACGTCCAGCTCGAGCGCCTCGACTGGTTGTCGTTCGGCCTCTCCGTGGCGGCCGGTTGCCTCGCCACCGCGATCCTGGTCGTCAACAACGTGCGGGACATCGAGACGGACCGCCGTGCCGACAAGCGCACCCTCGCCGTCCGGCTGGGACGTGAGGGCGCCCGCCGTCTCTATCTCGGGCTGGTCGGGCTGGCCTATCTGGCGCTGCTGGTGACGCTGGCGGCGAACGGCGGCCCTTGGTGGGCACTGCTCGGCTTCGTCTCGCTGCCGCTGGCGATCCGGCCGTCCCGGGCTGTGATGACCCGCACGGACGGGCCCGCGCTGAACGGCGCGCTCGCCGGCACCGGCGCGCTGCTCGGGGCGTTCAGCCTGGCGGTCTCGGCGGGGCTGCTGATCGCCAGCTAGGGGTCGCCACATACCATCGGCGCGTGCGCCTGGAGGACATCGAGGTCATCCCGTACTCCCTGCCGTTTCGCGATCCATATGTGACGGCCCGGGGCGAGCTTCGCGAACGGAAGCTGATCCTGATTCGGATCAGGGGCGAGGGCCTCGAGGGGCTGGGCGAGACTGCGGCGCTCTCCCTTCGCGGCGGCATCGGCCTCGACGAGATCGCGGCCCAGATCCGGGATCGGTGCTGGCCGGCCCTGCTGGAGGGCGGCCTCGAGCCGGGCAGGATCTGGTCGGCGATCGCGCGCTGCCGCAATCGGGGCGCGTCCGCGCCGGCCGTCGCCGCCGTGGACATCGCGCTTCATGACCTCGTTGGTCGCGCCTCCGGCGATCCGGTTTGGCGGTTGCTGGGCGCGAGCCGGGCGGAGCCCGTGGTCTGCAACGCGACGCTGCCCGCCGCCAACCCAGCCGCGACCCGGGAGCTGGCTGAGGGCTGGCTGGCGCAGGGGTTCCGCACGTTCAAGCTCAAGGTGGGTCTGGCCGGCGATGTGACGCAGGTGGCAACCGTCCGCCAAGCGCTGGGCCCCGATGTCGCCATCAGGGTCGACGCCAACGGCGCCTGGAGCGTCGACGACGCCGCCGAGCGGCTTCGCGCGCTCGCCAAGCACAGGATCGAGCTGGCCGAGCAGCCCGTCGGCACGTTCGAGCAGATGGTCGAGCTGCGGCGGCGGGTCGAGGTTCGCCTGGCCGCTGACGAGAGCCTGGTCTCCCCGTTCGACGCGCGGCGCGCGAGAGAGCTCGGGGCCTGCGAGATCGCGGCGGTCAAGGTGTCCAAGGTGGGCGGGCTCGGGGCCGCCCTCGAGATCGCGGAGGTCATCCCCTCCTACCTCTCCAGCGCCCTGGAGGGCGCGGTCGGCATCGCCGCCGCGGCCCACGCCGTCCAGGCGCTCCGCTCCAGGGGCGGCGACGCCGGCGTCGCGCACGGTCTGGCGACGGAGCGCCTCTTCTCCACCACGGTCGGTCGCGGCGTCGTGGCCGAGCGAGACGAGCTGCGTGTGGACGATCGCCCCGGCCTGGGCGTGGAGCTCGACGAAGACGCGCTTGCGGCGCGGCGCCTCGACTGATCTACCGTTAGATGCGAGGGTGCGCCGCAGCCGAAGGCGAGGCGCAACCCGTTTGATCGTGGATCCGACCAACCGCAACACGGCCCTGGCCTCCGCGATGGCCGAGGAGCTGGCCCGTTCGGGCGTCCGCAGGGCCGTCATCTCCCCCGGCTCCCGCTCCACCCCGCTCGCGGTGGCCCTCTGGCGCCAGCCCGAGATCGAGGTGACGGTGATTCTCGACGAGCGAAGCGCGGGGTTCTTCGCGCTCGGCACGGGGCTCGCAACCGGCGAGCCGGCGGCCGTGCTCTGCACATCCGGGTCCGCGGCGGCCAACCTGCATCCCTCGATCGTCGAGGCCGACGAGGCGGGGGCGCCGATGATCGTGCTCACCGCCGATCGCCCCCCCGAGCTGCGCGATATCGGCGCCGGCCAGACGATCGATCAGCTCAAGCTCTATGGGGACGCGGTGCGGTGGTTCTGCGAGGTCGGTACCCACGAGGCCGACGACGACGGCCTGCTGCACTTCCGCGCGGTCGCCTGCCGCGCCCATGCCACCGCCGTCGGGGACCCGCGACCGGGGCCCGTCCACCTCAACGTGCCCTGGCGCGAGCCCCTCGCTCCGCTTCCCGTCGAGGGCCAGGTGACCGCCTCCGAACCGCTCGCTTTGAAGGGCCGCGGCGATGCCCCGCTGAGCGCCGTCGCACGCGCCGCCCCGCGAGCCGACCAGGGCCTGCTCGACCGCCTCGCGGAGCGGATCGAGGGCGCGTCGCGCGGGCTGATCGTCGCCGGGCGGCAGGCCGACCCCATGCTGGCCGAGCCGGTCTCGGGCCTGGCCGCGGCCTGCGGCTATCCGATCCTGGCCGAGCCCACCTCGCAGCTGCGGCGCGGACCCCATGACCGCTCGCTGGTGATCTCGACCTACGACCACATCGCCCGCGACCGCCCGCCGGACCTCGAGCCCGAGCTCGTCCTGCGCTTCGGCGAGATGCCGACCAGCAAGCCGCTCCGCCAGTGGCTCGCCGCAGTTCCGGGCCTCGTGCAGATCGTGATGGACCCGGTCGGCGAGTGGCGCGAGCCAACTCGCAGGGCTGAGATCATCCTGCGCGCGGATCCCACGGCCACCGCCCGGTCCCTGACGGAGAGGCTGTCCCGTCTGCGTCCCGGGGCGAGCGCCGTTGCCGGCTCACCCTTCGCCGCGGGCTGGCTCGCCGCCGAGCGGGCCGTTCGCGATGCCGTGGACGAGCGAATCGGATCGCTGGAGGAGCTCAGCGAGCCCGGTGTCTGGAGCGCCCTCTCGCGGGCGCTGCGCGACGGCGACTCTGTGTTCGCGGCGTCGAGCATGCCGGTGCGCGACCTGGAGGCCTTCCTCCGTCCGGGCCCCGAGGGAGTTCGGTTCGCCTCGAACCGGGGCGCCAACGGGATCGACGGCCTGGTCTCGACCGCGGCGGGCCTCGCCGCCGGGACCGGCGCGCGTACCTGGGCGGTGATCGGGGACCTCGCCCTCTTCCACGATCTCGGGGGACTCAGCGCCGCTCGCGACGTGCCGGATCTGCGCCTGATCGTGATCGACAACTCGGGCGGCGGCATCTTCCACTTCCTGCCGCAGGCAGACGTGATGCCCGAGGGTGAGTTCGAGGAGCTGCTCGGGACGCCGGCCGGACTGGATCCGGCAGCGACCGCAGGGCTGTTCGGGCTGACGGTCGAGGCGCCGTCGACGCCCGCCGAGCTCGAGGCTGCCCTCGACGGGCAGGCACGAATGATCGTGGTCCGCACCGACCGGCGCCGGAATCTCGAGCTTCATCGCGAGCTCAGCTCGCTAGCAGCGGGAGCAGCGCCTCGAACTTGAGCTCCGATTCCTGGAGCTCGGCGGTCGGGTCGGAGTCCGAGACGATCCCGCACCCGGCGAACAGATGCGCCACGCGGTCGCGCAGGAGCGCCGAGCGCAGCCCGACGCAGAACTCGCCGTCCTCCGCCGCGTCCATCCAGCCGACCGGGCCCGTGTACCAGCCCCGATCGATCCCCTCGAGCTGATCGATCAGCTCCAGGGCGGGCTCCCGCGGCTCGCCGCCGATCGCGGGCGTCGGGTGAAGGAAGCCGGCGAGCTCGATCGCGCTGTGTGACTCCGCGAGCTGGGCCCGGATCGGGGTCGCCAGGTGCTGGAGGTTCCCGACCTTGACCACGAAGGGCTCGCCCTCCGCATGCACCCAGACCGAATGCGGGCGCAGCGTGCGCTCGATCCGGCGGACGACGATGCCGTGCTCGTCGCGGACCTTGGGGCTCCGGAGCATCGCCTCGCCGAGGTGGTCGTCGACCGCGGGGTCCGCGCTCCGGGAGGTGGTGCCGGCGAGCGCGACCGTCGCGGCGACGGCGCCCGAGCGGCGCACGAGCAGCTCGGGGCTGGCGCCGATGAACGCCGCCTCGGGGGTCCCGAAGCAGAAGCAGAAGCAGGACGGGAAGAGATCGCGCAGGGCCCCCAACAGGGCCGCGGGGTCGTGCGCCGCGGGCGCCTCGACCGTCAGCTCCCGGGCGAGCACGACCTTGTCGACGCCGGAGGAACGGATCCGGTCGACGGCCGCCGAGACGATCTGCTCGTAGCGCTCGGGCGGGTAGCGGCCCGAGATCCTCGTGGCCGCGCTCGGATGAGGGTCCGCCGGCGTCAGCGGCGCCGCGCGGAGCGAGCCGAGGCGGCCGGCGATCCGCTCCAGGACAGTCTCGGCGGCGAATCCGGAGTCGAGCACCGCGGATGCTGTCAGGAAGCTCCGTCCGTCGCTCCGGGCCGCGGAGACCTCGGGGAGGACCGCAAGGGCGGGCGGAAGCGACGACCAGATCGACGAGGAACCGCCGGCCGGCGCAAAGGCCAAGCCGGTCGCCCAGACCGGGCCGGCGCCCGCGGGGAGTCCCGTCGGCTCCTCTGCGACGCGGTCGTGCATCGCCCGGGAGCAGCCGGCGGCAAGGTCGGCGAAGCGGTCCTCCCCCCTGCTGACGACCTCCGCGGCGGTGCCGAGGCCGGCCAGCCCGAAGCCGCGGTCCGGCTGCGCCCAGGAGAACCAGCGGTCGGAGGCGAGCCTGGAGCCCGCCGCGATCGCCGTCGGGTCCAGATCCCCGGCGAGCTCCACGGTCGCGGAGACAAGCCCGCGGTCCCCCGCGCGTGAGAGCGCGCTCTCGAACTGATCGAGAAGCGGCCCGGCGTCGACGGCGACGCTCATGCGTGGGGCCTACGAGTCGGGCTTGGAGCGGGCGATCGCGACCTCGCCCGTGCGGACCATCTCGATCAGGCCGTGCGGGCGGATCATCCGCTCGAAGGCCTCGACCTTGTCGGCGCTGCCGGTCACCTCGATGGTCAGCGAGCGGCGAGAGACGTCGACGATCTTCGCCCGGAAGATCTCGGCGAACTGCATGATCTCCGCGCGGCTCTCGATCGGAGCGGAGACCTTGAACAGGGCCATCTCGCGGGCGATCGTCTCGCCCGGCTCCATGTCCCTGATCTTGATCACGTTGACCAGCTTGTGGAGCTGCTTGGTCACCTGGTCGATCGGGTGGACGGCGCCGTCGACGGTCAGGGTGATACGCGAGACCTCGGGATCCTCCGTGGGCCCGACCGCGAGCGTGTCGATGTTGAAGCCGCGGCGGCTGAACAGCCCGGCGATCCGGGCGAGGACGCCCGGCCGGTTCTCCACCAGGATCGAGAGGACGTGTTTGCGGCCGGTCAACGCGCCCGCGGCGGCGTCCAGGTCCTCCAGCTTGATCAGATCGGGGGTTCCGGCTTCCATCAGCCCACCATGTCCCGCGCGGCCGAGCCGGCCGGAATCATCGGGTAGCAGTTCTCGTCCTTGGTCACGCGGACGTCGAGCAGGACCGGCCCCTCGGTGGCGAGGGCGTCGCGCATCGCGCCCTCGACCTCGCTCTTGTCGTCGACCATCATGCCCTTGACGCCGAAGGCGTCGGCCAGCTTCGGCCAGTCGGGGCTCGGGCCCATCTCGACGGAGGAGTAGCGGCCCTCCCAGAAGAGCTCCTGCCACTGGCGGACCATGCCGAAGTAGCCGTTGTTCATCAGGAAGACCTTGACCGGGATTTCGTGGCGGACGGCCGTGGCGAACTCCTGGCAGGTCATGATCAGGCTGCCGTCGCCGGCGAGGCAGACGACCGTGTCGTCGGGGCAGGCGACCTTGGCGCCGATCGCCGAGGGCAGCCCGAAGCCCATCGTGCCGAGGCCACCGGAGTTGATCCAGCGGCGCGGCTCGTCGAAGCCGTAGTACTGCGCCGCCCACATCTGGTGCTGGCCGACGTCGGAGGTGATGATCGCGTCGCCCTCGGTGGCGCGGAACATCGCCTCGATCATCGCCTGGGGCTTGATCTCGGCATCGGCCGAGTCCCCGTAGGTGAGCGGATATTCCTTCTGCCAGGCGTGGATCTGCTCCCACCAGCCGTCGAGGCGCGAGCGGTCGGCCTGCGAGGCCCGGTACTCCTTGACCAGCTTCGGGAGGACCTCCTTGGCGTCACCGACGATCGGGATGTGCGCGGGGACGTTCTTGGAGATCTCCGCGGGATCGATGTCGATGTGGACGAACTTGGCACGCGGCGCGAACTCGGAGAGCTTGCCGGTGATCCGGTCGTCGAAGCGGGCGCCGACGCAGACGATCAGGTCCGCGTTGTCCATCGCATAGTTCGCGCTCCGAGTGCCGTGCATGCCGAGCATGCCGAGCCATTGCTCGTGACTCGCCGGGAAGCCGCCCAGCCCCATCAGCGTGCAGGTGACCGGGAAATTGTCCGCGAGGCCGAGCTCGCGCAGCTCCTCGGAGGCGTTCGCGTTGATCACGCCTCCCCCGGCGTAGATCACGGGCCGCCGCGCGTTGGCGAGGGCCTTCGCGGCCAGCCGGATCTGCTTGATGTTCCCCTCGGTCGAGGGCTTGTAGCCCGGCAGGTTGGGGGTGTCGGTGCTCGGCTCGTACTCGATATCGGCCCGGGAGAGGTCCTGCGGCACGTCCACCAGGACGGGCCCGGGCCGGCCCGTCGAGGCGATGTGGAAGGCCGAGTGGACGTAGTCGGGGATGTTGCGCGGGTCCTGGACCATGAAGGAGTGCTTGACGACCGGCATCGTGATGCCGTTGACGTCGGCCTCCTGGAAGCCGTCGGTGCCGATCAGCTCGGTGCGCACCTGGCCCGTGATGAACACGGTCGGGACCGAGTCCATGATCGCGTCAGCGATCGGGGTCACCAGGTTGGTCGCGCCCGGTCCCGAGGTCGCAAAGGCGACGCCGACCCGGCCCGAGGCCTTCGCGTAGCCCTCGGCCATGTGGCCGGCGCCCTGCTCATGGCGCGCCTGGATGTGGTCGAGGTCTGCGTCGTGGACGGCGTCGTAGATCGGCAGGTTGGCCCCACCGGGGATGCCGAAGATGTGCCTGGTGCCCTCGGCCTTGAGGGCCTCCATCAATGCGTCAGCCGCGCGCATGGGCCGATGGTAGCCAAGCGCCTGCGGCGGGATCGAATCGATTCTCTCTTGCGACGGAGAGGTCGATGTCGCGCGCGCCCGTAGGTACCCGGGTCCTCAGGGATCGGGATCGGTACTAGCGGGCGCCGGCCGTGGCCCCGGCCGGCTTCCACTGGGTGCGCGGGTCGATCGCGGAGTCGATCACGCGATCGCGGTGCCGTTCGATCGTCTTCAGCATCGAGCGGACCAGCTCGTCGCCGAGATAGCTCGGCTTCAGCCCCAGGTCGAGCAGCTTCGTGTGGATCGGGTTGTAGTAGTGCTCCTCGGCCTCGACGCGCGGGTTCTCGACGTGGTCGATGTCGAGCTCCAACCCGACCTCGGCCGCAGAGTGCTGCACGAGCCCGGCGAGCTCCGCGACGGAGAACTGCTCGGTGAACTGGTTGAAGACGCGGTACTCGCCTGCCTCGGGGGGATTGTCCACCGCCAGCTCGACGCACTGGAGCGTGTCGCGGATGTTGAGGAAGCCCCGGGTCTGGCCACCCTTCCCGTAGACGGTGAGCGGGTGTCCGACGACGGCCTGCACGCAGAACCGGTTGAGGACCGTCCCGAACCACTCGTCGTAGTCAAAGCGAGTGCAGAGCCGCTCGTCCTGCGCGGTCTCGTCGGTCTCCATGCCGTAGACGACTCCCTGGTTTAGGTCCGTCGAGCGCAGTCCCCAGATCCGGCAGGCGAAGTGGATGTTGTGCGAGTCGTGGACCTTCGAGAGGTGGTAGAGCGAGCCGGGCATCTTCGGGAAGGGCAGCGTGTCCTTCCGCCCCTTGTGCTCGATCTCGATGAAGCCCTCCTCGATGTCGATGTTGGGCGTGCCGTACTCACCCATCGTCCCGAGCTTCACGAGATGGCAGTCGGGGGCGTGATCGCGGAGGAAGAAGAGCAGATTGAGCGTGCCGATCACGTTCGTGTGCTGGGTCTCCACCGCCTGCTCGCGGCTCGCCATCGAGAAGGGCGCCGAGGGCTGCTCGCCGTAGTGGATGACCGCCTCCGGCTTGGTCTCGACAATGACCTCCTCGAGGAAGGCCGCGTCCTCGATCGCGCCCACGTAGGAGCGGATCTCCCTGCCGGAGACCTCGTGCCAGGCGGAGACGCGCGTCTCGAGGGAGGAGATCGGCGTCAGCGAGTCGGTGCCATGCCGCTCGTGCCAGTGACGGCGTGAGAAGTTGTCGACGACGGAGACCTCGTGCCCACGGGCCGAGAAGCGCATGGCTGTCGGCCAGCCGAGATAGCCGTCGCCCCCGAGGATGAGGACGCGCATCAGAGGCGGCAGAGTAGCGCCCTCGGCGGCGCATCGTCGTGCCCGCCCAGCCCGTGACGCGGGGCTATTCTGGCCGCCGCCTTGACCGTCCCCGTGATCGCCTCCGTGTTCCCGGAAGAGCTGACCGCGCTCCGCGCGTTCGGGCTGATCCTGGCGGTGCTGCTGATCGGCTTCGCCGTCTGGAGGCGCCGCTCGATGTCCAACGGCGCCGTCCTCCTGGCGATCTTCGGCGGGCTGGCTCTCGCGATCGTCTCCGGGACCGAGCTGCTCAACGCCCTGCTCTCCGCCTTCGCGTTCAAGCGCGGCAACGGCGGCCGGATCCTGGGGCTGGCGGTCTTCTCGATCGTGATCCTCTTCTTCCTCGTCCTGCGGGCGCTGACGGAGAGCTCCCGGATGAACCAGCAGCTCTCGGCGCTGCTCGAGGGCCTCGCCTGGGAGGAGTTCCGTCAGGCGAAGCTGCCCGAGCGGTTTCGCGACCGGGTGGCGGTCGTGATCCCGGCCTACAACGAGGCCGCGAGCGTCGGCGACGTCGTCCGTCAGATTCCCCGGGAGGTCTGCGGCGAGCGGACGGCGGTCCTCGTGGTGGACGACGGCTCCCGGGACGACACCAGCGAGGCGGCCGCCAAGGCCGGCGCGGTCGTCGCCCGCCACGTGATCAACCGCGGAGGCGGCGCCGCGCTGCGCACCGGCTACCGGTTGATGTCCGAGTCGGGAGCACTGGTCGTGGTGACGCTCGACGCCGACGGCCAGCACCTGCCGAGCGAGATGGAGCGCCTGGTGAAGCCGGTCCTCGACGACGAGGTCGACGTCGCGCACGGCTCGCGCGTGCTTGGAGCGGCGGACCCCAATTCGCCCTCACGGGAGCTCGGCATCGTGTTCTTCAACAAGCTCGTCTCGTTCATCACGCGCACCAAGGTCTCGGACTGCTCCAACGGCTACCGCGCGGTGCGGACCTCGGTCCTCCCGGTGCTGGTCCTGCGCCAGGAGCAGTTCCACACCTCGGAGTTCCTGATCGAGGCGATCAAGCGCGGCGTGCCGGCGAAGGAGGTCCCGGTGACCGTCGCCAAGCGAACCCACGGGCATTCGAAGAAGCCGGCCGTGGCGCGCTACGGCCTCGGCTTCGCCAACGCGATCGTCCGGACCTGGCTCCGCTAGCGGCGAGCCCTTGAGGAGAGGAGCGCGTCAGCCGGAGGCGCGATCGGCCGGACCGGGCCGAACCTGAGCCGGATCCGGCAGGTAGAGGTCGGTGCCGCAGCGCGGGCAGACCTGGACGTGGAGCTTCAGGATCTTGTTGCAGGTGGGACAGCGCCGCTCGGGCTCCTCGTGCTCTGAGCGGTAGAGGATCACGGCGATCAGGCCCAGGATCGGGAGCACCGTCCCGACCACGAACCAGATGAAGAAAGAGCTTCCCTTCCCCCGGCCCACGAACCCGGTCGCGAGGCCGAAAAGGAAGGCGACGAGCACATAGGGGGCGCCGGCCATCGGCATCAGGGTACGGGCCACCCATCCCGACGGTCCCCATCAACTCGTCCTCGAGACAGGATCGGCGCCTAAAGTCGCCCGTCGCATGTGCCGAGAGCACACCCAAGGCCAAGGAGGGCCTTGGATGGCGATCGCCAGCGCGAGCCGGAAGCGCAAGCACAAGCGGAGGAAGAAGCATCACCCAGTGGGGACGACGCCCCCGGCGTCGAGCCCCCCCGTCGCTCCCTCCCCTCCGGCGCCGACCAAGTACAAGCACATCACCGGCTGGGACGACAGCGCCGGCGACGGTCTCGTGCGCGAGATCTTCGAGTGGGTCGACACCCCGCCCACCGACCCACCCCCTCCACGTCCGCTCCCAAAGCCCCAGGACCCGCCCGCGCCCAAGTCGGCCCAGCCCTTCGGCACCTACTCGGGGCCCTTCGGCCGGGTGCAGGCCAAGCGCCTGCTCGACCGCGCCGGCTTCGGGCCCAAACCGGGCCAGGCGCTCGAGGTGGCGGGGCTCGGCCTGCCGGGTGCGGTCTACTCGCTCACCAGGCCGTCGGGCTATGCGACCCTCTCCGGCCCGGACCCGGTCGACGGCAGCGGCCTCCCCATCGCACCCACCGACGCCTGGGGTCACGATCACCTCTGGTGGCTCGATCGGATGATCCGCTCGGACCAGCAGCTGGTCGAGCGGATGGCACTCGTCTTCCACGACTGGTTCGCCACCTCCAACGACAAGGTCGGCGCATCCCAGCTGATGATCGACCAGTCGAACACCTTCCGAAACGGCTGCTTCGGCTCCTTCCGCACCCTGCTCGAGAAGGTCACCTCCGACCCGGCGATGCTGCTCTGGCTCGACGGAATCGACAACACGAAGCGGAACCCCAACGAGAACTACGCCCGCGAGGTCCAGGAGCTCTTCACCCTCGGCGCCGACCGTGGCGCCTACACCGAGACTGACGTGCGCGAGCTCGCCCGCTGCTTCACCGGCTTCGACTACGACTGGTCCAGCGACCTCGGGCCGCACAACTTCCGCTACGTCTCGACACGGCACGACAACAACAACAAGACGGTCTACGGCCTGACGGGCAACTGGACCTGGCAGGACGGCTGTCGCCTCTGCGTCGAGAACTCGCTGCACGCCTCGTTCTTCGTTCAGAAGCTGTGGAGCTACTTCATCCCGCAGGCGCCCTCGTCGGACACCCTGAACGCGCTCACCTCGCTCTACACGTCGAGCTCCTACGCGATCAGGCCGGTGCTCGAGGCGATCCTGATGCACCCCGACTTCTACGAAGGCCCCACGATGGTGAAGCCTCCGGTTGTCTACCTCGCCAGCCTGATGCGGGCCACGGGCACGTTCATCCACGACGAGCAGTGGATCTGGCTCAGCGAGGGAGCCGGTCAGCGGCTCTTCCACCCGCCGAACGTCTCGGGCTGGGACGACAACCGCTGGCTCGACACCAACACCCTGCGGGGCCGCTGGCTGTGCACGACAGGGGTGCTCGACGACCATCACGTCGACCCCTGGAACGGCAGCTACGACAAGACCGAGCAGCCCGATCCGGCCCTCGACACCGCGCTCGCGATCTGGGACTACCCGCCGCTTCGCAAGGAGCAGCAGAGCGAGCTCTCTCGCTTCTCCTCCAGCGCCTTCCCGGGCAGCCTCTCCAACTGGCAGCAGATCGCCTACCGCGCGCTGCGTCAGAACGCGCTGCGTCAGCTGATCGCCGTCGGCCCCGACCTGCAGCTGAGCTAGGAGGCCCATGGCCCACGAGCACTGCCATTGCCGCGACTACACCCGCTCCGAGCTGATGCGCCACGCCGCGGCCCAGGCGGGCAAGGGCCTACCGGCGATCGAGAACGGCATGCCCGTGCCGGCGGGCACGGGGTTGTCGCGGCGGACCTTCCTCTCGCGGAGCGCCGGGCTCGCGCTCGCCGTCTACGGGGCTACGAAGCTGCCGCTCACGGCCTTCGAGGAGGGGATCGCGAACGCAGCGACCCCGCCGAAGGTGCTGGTCTCGATCTTCTTCGACGGGGGGATCGACTCGCTGAACGTCCTGGCCCCGATCAACGATTCGACCTACCAGACCCTCAGGCCGACGATCGCCCTGCAGAGCGGACTGAGCTTCTCCGAAGATTCCAATCTCTTCTGGCATTCATCCGCCGCCTCGTTGCGCACGCTCCACGGCGAGGACAAGGTCACCGTCTTCCCGGCGATCGGCTACACCAGCCCGAACCAGTCCCACTTCACGTCCCGCCACTACTACGAGATCGGCGAGGTCCAGGTGGGCGCGAACAGCGGCTGGCTCGGCCGCTACATCGAGCAGGTCGGCACCGACGACAACCCACTCCAGGGCGTCTCGCTGAGCAGCGAGCTCTCCCCCTCGCTGGCGACGCCGTCGAAGCCGGTGGCCGCGGTCGAGTCGGTCACCGACTACGACCTCTGGTCCTGGGCAGGCAGCGATCCCGTCGAGGCGAACATGTTCACGAGCTTCGGGAACCTGGGCGGCTTCTCCTCGGACTCGGCTGCAATGACGCAGGCGCGGCGAGCGATCGGCCAAACCGAGCAGCTCCGCGAGCAGCTCGCCGGCTTCAGCGGATTCACCAGCCCGGTGGCCAACCTCTACCCCGCCAACACCGAGCTCAGCGACCAACTCTCGGGACTCGCCGCGATGCTCGGCGCCGGCCTTCCCATCCAGGTCGCGACGATGTCGGCGGTCGGCGGCTACGACACTCACGAGAACGAGGCGAACACCCTCTCCTCGAACCTGCAGCGGACCTGCGACGCGGTCTTCGCCTTCCAGCGCGACCTCGAGGCGCGCGGGCTCGACGACCGCGTCCTGATCGAGATGTGGAGCGAGTTCGGGCGGCGGCCGGAGGAGAACGGCGGCGGAACCGACCATGGCGCCGGCGGACTCGCCTTCGTCGTCGGGAAGCACGCGGGCGGGACGATGATCGGCGGGTTTCCCGGACTCGGCACGCTCGATCCGGAGGACAACCTCCTGCACACGAGCGACTTCCGCTCGATGTACTGCACGCTGCTCGAGGGCTGGCTCGGTGTGGACGCCGGCCCGATCATCCCGGGCGCCGCTTCCCTCGCCCGCTATCCGACCCTGATCGACTGATGCGCCGCACGCTCGCCGCCGCAGCTGTCCTGGCGATGGCCTGCGCGATCGGCGTTGCGGTCCCGGCCGGGTCGGCGCCAACCGGAGCCCAGGCGGCCGCCAAGCACCGCTGCAAGCACCGGCACCATCACCGCAAGCGCTGCCCGAGGAGGAAGACCACGGGTAGCGGAATGACGACCGGTACGGCGACCGCCGGCGGCGGCGGCTCGACGGGGATCACCGGCCGCGTCCTCGCCACCGAGCGCGAGGTGAGCGCGTCTCAGCTCCAGCTTCAGCTCTCCCGCCCAAGTGTTCCCGCCGGAAGCACGATCGTCGAGCAATACAACGCGGGTCAGGACGCCCACAACCTCGTCGTCCAGAACGGTGACGCGGGCGATGTCTTCGCCTACCCGACTCTCGAGCCGGGCGGAGATCAGAAGCAGACCCTGCCGCTGACCCGCGGGACCTACACGCTCTACTGCAGCCTGCTGAACCACCGCAGCCTGGGGATGAAGGCAACGCTGACCGTCAACTAGTCCGCGTCGAGCGGGCGGTGAGAGCCACCGAGCTCGTACGCCTGGTCCCGCAGCGGGCGCGGATGGCCGATCGAGCCGACCTCGGAGAGGTCGCGCTTGAAGGGCAGGCTGACGGTCCAGTCGATCACCGCGCGGATCTTCCGGAAGGCGCCGGGGATCTGCGCAAGGTGGTAGGTACGGGCCATCCACCAGGCGAGGAATCCCGAGAAGGTGCGGCCGCCGAGCCGACCGACCGCCTTGTAGCGCCCGAGATTGACGAAGGCGGTCTTGCTCGAGTACGTGTAGCGCCTGGGCTCCCCGATGCCGAGCTCCGAGGCGACGTTCGCGGCGACCACCTTGGCCTGGCGGATCGCGTACTGCGCCGCCGGCGGGGAGAGGCCCCGCGTGCGGTCCGGCACCGCGGCGCAGTCCCCGATCGCCCAGACGCCGTCCATCCCCCGGACGGCGAGGCGGTCGTCGACCTCCACGCGGCCGCGCTCGTCGAGCGGCACCGAGAGATGCGCGAGGCTCGGGTGCGGCTTCACTCCCGCCGTCCAGACGACGGTTCTCGTCGGCACCGTCTCGCCTGTGGAAAGCGTCGCGCTCTCGGCGTCGACGGCATCGAGCGTGGTGCCGAGGCGGATCTCGATCCCCCGGCCCCGCAGCTCCCGGACCGCGTAGTCGGCGAGCTTCTCGTCGATCTCCGGGAGGACGCGCCCGGTCGCCTCAACCAGGATCCACCGCATGCCGTGCAGCCGCGCGCGCGGATAGGAGTCCATCGCGTCGGCGGCGAAGTCCTGGAGCTCGGCCAGCGCCTCGAGGCCGGCGTAGCCGCCCCCGACGAAGACGTAGGTGAGCAGGCGCTCGCGCCGCGCCGGGTCCTCGGTCGCGTTCGCCTCCTCGAGCGTCTCGACCACGTGGTTGCGCAGCCAGATCGCGTCGGCGAGGCTCTTGAACCCGATCGCGTGCTCGGCGAGGCCCAGCACCGGCACAGTCCGGGACACCGAGCCGAGCGAGAGCACGAGCTGGTCGTAGCGGATGCTCTGCGTCTCGCCCTCGTGGGTGCGCAGCCCGACGGTCCGCGCGGCGGGGTCGTGGGACGTGATCGCGCCTAGCCGCAGATAGGTCCGCTTGAGGATCTCCCGCAGCGGCGTGACCACGTGGCGCGGCTCCAGCAGGCCCGCCGCGGCCTCGGGCAGGAAGGGCGTGTAGAGCAGGAAGTTGACGTCGTTGACGAGCATCAGCCGCGCCGACTGCTTCGGCAGCGTCCGCTCGAGCCGCCTGGCCACGGTCGCGCCGCCGAACCCACCACCGGCGATCACGACGTTCCAGGCCATCAACACCAGTATGACCGTCGGAAAAGCACTCCTGCCTTTCTGGACTTGCCGCGGGTCCGGGCGCGGAGTAGGGTCGGCCAGTCCCACGCAGGCCGATCAAAGGAGTGACCAATGGCTGATGCCGCACTGTTCATCGGGTGGGGTCAGGTGGTGCGCGGACGCGAGAAGCGCGCCGTCCAGGTATTCAACGAGAGCGTCGAGTACTGGGGAGGGCTTCAGGGCGACGGCAAGATCGAGGACTTCGAGGTCGCCCTCCTGGGGCCCCACGGCGGCGACCTGCAGGGTTTCGCCCTGCTGCGTGGCAGCGAGGAGCAGATGAGCGCGCTACGCACCGACGAGGAGTTCCAGCGGCGCGTCCTCCGGGCCGACCAGATCGTCGAATCCCAAGGGGTCATCGACGCCCTGATCGGCGAGGGCATCGCCCGCGGTATGGCCCAGTACCAGGGCGAGATCGACGACCTGGACTAGCCCCAGCGGGCCCGCCGGACCGAAGATGGCGATTGTCGAGCGGCCCCTCTGATCCTCCCCCCGGGGCCGCTCGCCTTTTCAGGCAGGCGTCAGGACGGGACCGGCGCCTCCGAGAGAACTACTCATCGCGATCCGGATCGAGTTCTCTCGCGCGCTCGGCGTGCTCTTCGGCGGCACCCCTCTCCTTCTCGGCTCGGATTGCCTGCTCGCGGGCCTCCGCCTCCGCCCGCTGAGCGCGCGCGTCGCGAAGCTCGGCTTCCTCACGGTGGCTGCCCGCTTCAATTCGTCGCGACTCAAGGCGCTTTTCCTGTCGCTTCCTGCCTGCCACGAAAAGCGCGATCAGGATCAGGACTGCTACGACGATTAGGACGATGACGAGGCCGGTGCTCATCGGCGGCTCCTCTCTCGGGGCCGCAAACATATCGCTCCCGCCCTAACGGACACGAGAGCTTCGTTACAAGCGCTCCTTGATCAGCTTGGTGACGGCGCCGCCGTCGGCCCGGCCCTTCGTCTCCTTCATCACCGCGCCGACGATCCGGCCGATCGCCTTGTCGTTCCCCTGGCGGACCTGCTCGGCGGCCTCGGCCTCCAGCTCGATCGCGCGGTCGACGATCCCCTCCAGCTCCGAGGAGTCGGAGATCTGGGCGAGGCCCTCCCGCTCGACGATCTCCGCCGGGTCTCCCCCCTCCGCGACCAGTTTGGCGAGTACCTGCTTGCCGGCGCCGTGCGAGATCGTCCTGCCCTCAACCAGGCCGGCCAACGCCGCGACCGCCTCGGGCGTCGCCTTCGAGGCGAGCGGATCGTCCTCGCCGCCCGCCTGTCTGAGCGCGGCCACGAGCTCGCCGGTCACCCAGTTGGCGACCGCTTTCGCGGGCGCACCGTCGCCCGCGGCGACCGCCCGCTCGAAGTACTCGCCGATCTCGGCATTGAAGGCCAGCGTGGTCGCCGCCTCCTCGGGGAGGCCCACCTCGCTGAGATAGCGCTCGCGCCTCGCCGCGGGCAGCTCGGGCAGGGACTCCCGGGCCTCCTTGACCATCTCCTCGGTCGGGACCACCGGGACGAGATCCGGCTCGGGGAAGTAGCGGTAGTCGTGCGCGTACTCCTTCGAGCGCAACGGCGTCAGCGAACCGTCCTCCGGGTGAAAGTGGAGCGTCTCCTGGACGACCTCCTCCCCGCTCTCGATCAAATCCTGCTGGCGAGTGAGCTCGGCCTCGATCCCGCGCTCGAGGAAGCGGAAGCTGTTCATGTTCTTGAGCTCGGTCTTCACCCCGAGCTCGGCCGAGCCGGCCGGGCGGATCGAGATGTTGCCGTCGACCCGCAGGCTCCCCTCCTCCATGTTCACGTCCGAGACGCCGAGCTGGCGGATCGTGGTGCGGAGGAGCTGCGCCCACTCGCGCGCCTCCGCGGCCGAGCGCAGGTCGGGCTCGGTGACGATCTCCACCAGGGGCGTGCCGCCGCGGTTGAAGTCGACCAGCGAGGCGCCCGACCCGTGGATCCGACCGGTCTCCCCGACGTGGTTGAGCTTCGCCGCATCCTCCTCGAGGTGCGCGCGGTGGATCCGCACGTCGCCCAGCCGGCCGTCGACCGCAATCGGGAGGTCGTACTGGCTGATCTGGTAGCCCTTCGGCAGGTCGGGATAGAAGTAGTTCTTCCGCGCGAAGACCGAGCGCGGCGCGACGTCGCACTCCAGCGCCGCGGCGATCATCAGCGCGTAGCGGATCGCCTCCTCGTTGATGGTCGGCAGAGCGCCCGGGTGGCCAAGGCAGACCGGGCAGGTATGAACGTTCGGCTCGTCGCCGAACGAGAGGGCGCAGCCGCAGAACATCTTCGTCTTCGTGGAGAGCTGGACATGGATCTCCAGCCCGATGACCGCCTCCCACATCTCACGGGTCGCGCTGGCGCGCGCCCTCGCATCATCGGCCATCAGAGTCCCCAGCCGCGAACGGTCGCCTCGTCCGCGCCGAAGTAGTGGCCGACCTCGTGGAGGACGGTCTGCCTGACGCTCTCGGCGTCCGTGTGGTGCTCGCGGTAGATGATGATTCGCTGCAGGCCGCCCCTGGGGTCGAACAGGCCCATGAGCCGGCCGCTCGGATGGCGGTCCTCCACGATCACGGCGATGTTGGTGAGCTCGGAGGCGATCTCCGGCGGAAGCGAGTCGAGTGCGTCCCTGACGGCCTCGCGGAACTCCTCGTCGGTGAGGGGCGTTGCGTTCCTCATCCGACCCCTCCATCGCCCTCACGGCGGAAGCCGATCGCGCGCTCCAGGGCGTAGGCGGCGTCGAGCATCGCGGAGTCCGAGAATGCGGGGCCGGCGATCTGGAAGCCGACCGGCAGTTCCGGGCCGCCGCCGTCGGGCGGGGCGAGGCCGGCTGGGATGGAGATCGCCGGGATGCCGGCCAGCGGCATGGGAACCGTGCAGTAGTCGTTCATGTACATGGCGAGTGGGTCGTCGGTCTTCGAGCCGAGCTTGAAGGCGACCGTGGGCGAGGTCGGGGTGACGACGAAGTCGAAGCTCTCGAACGCCTTGGAGAAGTCCTCTGCGATCTTGGTCCGGACCCGCTGGGCTCGCCCGTAATAGGCCTCGTAGTAGCCGGAGGAGAGCGCGTAGGTGCCCAGCATGATCCGCCGCTTCACCTCGGCGCCGAAGCCCTTGGCGCGGGTCTCCTCGTACATCTCGGTGAGATCGCCGCCGTCCACCCGGAGGCCGTAGCGGACCCCGTCGAAGCGAGCCAGGTTCGCAGAGGCCTCCGCCGGGGCGAGCACGTAGTAGGCCGAGATCCCGTGCGGTGCGTGCGGCAGCTCGGTCTCGGAGACCTCCCCGCCGAGCTCCTCGATCATGCCCACCGTCTTCTCGAAGGTCTCCCTGACGCCCGACTCGATGCCCTCGGCCTCGGAGGCGAGTTCCTTGGGGACGCCGAACCTGAGCCCCTTGAGGTCCTCGCGGCTGGGCAGCCCGATGCCGCCGTCGACGCCCAGCGACGTGGAGTCGCAGCCGTCGCGGCCCTCGACCGCCTGCAGGACCAGCGCGGCGTCGGTGACGTCCCGGGTGAGTGGGCCGCACTGGTCCAGCGAGGAGGCGAAGGCGATCATCCCGTAGCGCGAGACGGCGCCGTAGGTCGGCTTCATGCCCACGATCCCGCAGAGCGCCGCGGGCTGGCGGATGGATCCGCCGGTGTCCGTCCCGATCGCGCAGGGGGCGAGCCGACCGGCCACGGCGGCGGCACTGCCGCCGGAGGAGCCTCCGGGCACTCGGCCGGAGTCCCACGGGTTGAGCACGGGCCCGTAACCGGAGTTCTCGTTCGACGAGCCCATCGCGAACTCGTCCATGTTCGCCTTGCCGAGCAACCGCGCCCCGGCACCGCGCAGCCTGCGGACCGCCGTCGCCGTGTAGGGCGGCCGGTACCCCTCGAGGATCCGAGAGCCGGCCGTCGTCGGGATCCCCTCGGTGCAGAAGATGTCCTTCACGGCCACGGGGATGCCGGCGAGCCGGCGATCCGGGTCCGCCTCGTCCTGGGCGGCGCGGCTGCCCTCGAGGTCGGCCTGCGCCGTGTCCTCGGCCGTCCAGAGGAAGGCGTTCAGGGAGTCGCCGGTGGCCGCCTCGCGATAGGCGTCGAAGTATTCGTCCGCGGAGAGCTCCCCGGAGCGGATTCGGTCGGCCGCCTGCGCGACCGAGAGCTCGATCAGCTCACTCGGCATCTACGCCTGCGGGGACGGGACGCGGAAGGACCCGGATGCCGGATCGGGCGCACGCTCCAGCACCTCGTCCCGCGACCAGCTGGGCCGGGGCTCATCGGGCCTCAGCACGTTCTGCAGGGCGGTCACGTGGGAGGTCGGCTCGACGCCGTCGAGGTCGAGCTCGGAGATGTGCTCGACGTGCTCGAGGATGCCGGAGAGCTCGCTGGCCATCTTCTCGACCTCCTCGTCGGTGAGACGCAGGCGCGCCAGCTTGGCGACATGAAGCACCTGTTCGCGGTCGATCACTCGGCGGATCATAGGACCGCCCGGCGCGCGGGTCCTGTCGCCGAATCGCACCGCGGATCGAGGCATCTCACCGCGGTGCGATTCGGCGCCACCCGCGCGAGGGGCGTTACATAGGATCCGCCGCGATGACGGGGGAAAGAGCCGAGCGCTTCATAGTTCTCAGCCTGCGGCTGATGGCGGTCGGCTTTGCCGTCACGGGCTTCTTCTTCATCGCCTGGCCGGACGGGACGCTCGCGCGACTCACCGAGCTCGGCCACCACTTCGGCTTCCACACCCCGGCGCCGAAGACGGAGGAGCGGCTCTGGCTCTCCCTCGGCTTCGCCTACATGGTCGTGATCACGGCGATCGCCCTGATCGCGCAGGCCGACGTCGTCCGGTATCGGCCGATGCTGTTGGCACTGGCCGCCGGCAAGGCCGCCTCCTCGATCACGTCGCTGATCTTCTTCATCGAGGACGACGTCTTCGCCTACCTGCTCAACGGGATCGTCGATGGCTCGCTGGTCTTCGCGTCCCTGCTGCTCTGGTCGCTGGCGGGGCGGGTCGGCTCCCCCGCCGCTCCCCCCTGAAGGCGCCCGCCGGGGCTCCGGGCCGCCGAGCTTCGCACTCTGCGAGCCATCGCGGAGGCAATCGCCCCTGGCGAGGACGGGCTGCCCGCCGCGGAGACGCAGGTCCCTGTCGCCGAGCCGCTCGTCCGGTTCCTCTCCCGGATGCCGGCCCGGACCGTCCGGGTGGTCAGGCTGGCCCTACGAGTCTTCGAGTTCCTCCCCTTTCCCTGGCGGTTCAGCCGGCTGAGCGTCGAGGCCCGCTCCGAGTACATGGCCGAGATGGAGGGCTCGCGCTTCTCCCTGTACCGCGACCTGCTGCTCCTGGCGAAGCTGCTCGCGATGGTGGGCTGGGCCCGCGACGAGCGGGTCCGGACGGCGGTCGGCTTCGAGTCGCGCTGCGCCGTCGCCGAGGGCACGCCGGAGCCGCAGGCGACCAGCCTCGGCGACCTTGAGCCGAGCGGGGCGGGCGAGGAATGCGACGTGGCGATCGTCGGCTCGGGGGCCGGCGGAGCCGCCGCTGCGGCCACCCTCACCACGGCGGGACTCGACGTGCTGGTGCTCGAGTCCGGGCCCTACGTCGACCGCGAGAGCTATCCGACCGACCCACTGGAGGGGCTGCCGCTGCTCTACCGCGACGGCGGCATGACGATCGCGTCGGGCAGGCCCGCGATCCCCGTCCCCGTGGGCCGGACCGTCGGCGGGACCACCGTGATCAACTCAGGCACCTGCTTCCGAGCGCCGCGGGAGGTGCTCGACGAGTGGCGCGACGGCGAGGGCATCGACTGGGTCGGCGATCTGGGCCGGATCTACTCGGAAGCGGAGAGGGTGCTCGCCGTCACCCGACTGGATCCCGAGACCATGGGGCGCAACGGGCAGCTCTGCATGGAGGGCGCCGGCGCCCTCGGCGCGAGCGGCGGCCCGATCAGCCGGAACGCGGGCCGGTGCGTGCAGTGCAGCTCCTGCCCGCTCGGCTGCCGCCTCGATGCCAAACGGGCCGCCCACGTCTCCTACCTGCCCCGCGCCGTCGCCGCGGGGGCGCGGGTCCGGGCGGGGGTCCAGGTGCAGCGCGTGCTCACCGAGCACGGCCGCGCCACCGGCCTCGCCTGCCGGGCGGGCATGCCGACGACGGGGCCGCAGGAGATGTCGCCAACGTATTCGGCCGCCACAAACACCGCGGCCGGATCGACCGCGGCGGGCCGCGACTGGGAGGTCCGCGCGAAGGCCGTGATCAGCGCGGGCGGCGCGTTCGGGACGCCTGAGCTGCTGTTGCGCTCAGGCATCATCCACCCCGCTCTCGGCCGGCACCTCCACATCCACCCCGCCGCCTGGATCGGGGCCCGCTACGAGGAGGAGGTCCGCGGCTGGGAGGGCGTAATGCAGAGCTACTACGTGGATCAGTGGCAGGACCAAGGGATCCTGCTCGAGGCGACCTTCACTCCGCTGTCCTTCGGGGCGCAGTGGCTACCCGGAGTCGGAGCCGCCTTCTCGGACCGGGTGGCCCACTACGACCACATCGCCTCGATCGGCGTTCACCTCCACGATCGCTCCGAGGGGCGGGTCGGGCTCACCTCGAACGGATCGCTGCGCCTCTCCTACCGCCTGCTGGAGGAGGAGGCACGGCGAATCCAGTTCGGGATCGCGCGCGCCGCCGAGATCCACTTCGCCGCCGGTGCCACCGAGGTCTATCCGAACGTTGGGCCTGTGTCGGTCATCCCTCGAGGCCGGCTGGCGGAGTTCGAGTCGATGAGCCTGCGCCCGGCCGACCTGCGCCTGGAGGCGTTCCACCCGATGAGCACGGCGCGCATGGGCTCGGACCCGGAGACGAGTGTCTGCGACGAGCGCGGCGCCGTTCGCGGCACCGACGGCCTCTACGTGGCCGACGCGAGCCTGCTTCCCACGTCCTTGGGGGTCAATCCGATGATGACGATCATCGCCTGCGCCACCCACGTGGCGCGGGACGCTGCGACCGCCCTAGCGGGCTGAGGCGACCGGGACCGCCCGAGGCGGCTGCATCCCGAGGTAGCCGCCGACGGTGATCGCGGCCGCGGAGGCGAGCGCGAGCCACGCTCCGATCTCACGATCGACGCTGCCGGCGCCCGGCGGGTCGATCAGCCGGATGACGATCAGGACAAGCGCGACCGCTCCGCACCCGGCCGCGACCGAGCTGCCGGCCACCGGGTAGCTGACCGAAAGGCGAGTGATCACCACGATCGCGACGGACAGGCCGGCGACGGCGGCAGCGGCCAGCACGATGTCCACCACGCTGAACGCCTGCCAGGCGGTCGCGTCCTCGCCGCCCGCCGAGTACCACGGAAGGAAGCCTGCGACGAGCAGGCCGAGGCCGCCAATGGCCCCGACCAGCTCGCCCAGCCTCAACCCACGGTTCAGTAGCGCTCGCCCCCGACGTCCTCCTGCATCGTCAGGTATCCGCCGACGGCGATCGCCGCACACGCGATCAGGCCCAGGAATAGACCGATCTTGCGATCGGCGTCACCCGGCGTGTCGAACACCTGGTACAGGATGAGCAGCGTGCCAACCCCCGCGAGGAGCGCCGTCGCCATCGGTGCCAGCGGTGCATCGGCGCCGTCACCCAGCAGGGCGAGTACGGCCGGCACCAGGGCCACCAGGATCACGATCAGCAGATAGATGTCGAGCGGGTTCTCAGCCTGCCAGAGGCTGAAGTTCTTGGATCCGCCGATCGTCGTCCCGCCGACGGTCACGGCTCCGGAAACGCCGAACCAGGGCAGGAAGCTGATGATGAACAGGGCGATCGCCGCAATCGCGGCGACGAGCTGACCCTGAGACAACCTGTTCGCGTCCAATTGGCCTCCTCTTTCCACTTAAGACGGGTCGCGCTGACACGCGCGCCCTAGCATTACCGCGAGCCTATATCTCCCCGGCGACCTCTTCCTGCATCGCCCTGAAGCCGCCCACCGCGATCGCGATGGTGGCCGCCAGGCCGAGGAACGCACCGATCTTCCGGTCCGCGCCGTCCGGGAAGTCAACCGTCAGGAACGCCGCGACCAGGATCACGCCGACCACTCCCAGCAGGAAGGCCGCCGCCGAGACGAAGGAGAACTCCTCGGCGCTGTCGGTGAGCGCGAGCAGTGCCGGCAGCGCGGCCACGATCACGGTGATCAACAGATAGACGTCGAGGGTCGATCCCTTCCAGATGTTCTCCGTGGTGCTCCCCGTGCTGACTCCCTGGGGAACCGGGATCCCGGATGGGAGTGACGGGCCGCTCACCCCGACCCATGGGAGGAACATCGCCACCAGCAGGACGATCGCTCCGACCGCCGCGATCAGCTGCCCCTGGGTCAACCTTCCTCCAACCATGTTCGTCCTCCGTCGAGTTTCTGGGCGGGCGACGTGACCCTACACAGGGGAACCGATGGCCAAAGGGCCGCCGCACCCGATCTCGCCGAGCCCGACCGCCCAATCGCCATATAGCCAGCCGGTCTACTTCTTGCGGCTCGAGGGCCGCTTGCCGCCGCCCGAGCGAGAGCCGCCGGAACGAGACGAGCTGCGGCTCTCGGGCGAGCTGGAGCGCGAGCCCGAGGATTTCGAGCGCGAGCTGCCCGAGCGGGACGAGCTCGCCCGGGAGCCGGACTTCGGTCGTGAGCGCGTCGCCGGCTTCTTGGCCGTCGAGCGCTTCGTCGTCGATCCGCCGGAGCGTGAGCTGCTCGAGCGCGAACCGCCCGAGCGCGAACCGCCGGAGGCCGACCGCTTCGCCGGCGCCGCCGGGACCTCCTCGGTGGGCCGAGCGGGCGTCGCGCCCGGAGCGCTCGCGGACGCCGTGCGGGCGGGACCACCGGCCACCGCGACGAGCGGCTCGAAGCCGTCCTCGCGGAGCGCCATCAGCGCGCCCGCCGTGATCGCGATCGCGGCGCCCAGTCCCAGGAAGACGCCGATTCTCAGCGTCGGCGACCCCACGACCATCCGCCAGAGGATCAACAGGACGGCGAGCGCGCCGAGCAGAGCGGTGATGGCACCCCGGCGAACCGGGATGTTCACCCGCTGGCCCGCTGCACCGAGGTAGAGCAGGGCGAGCCCGGCGACGCCGGACAGCATGATCAGGAAGCCCGGGAGGTCGGTCAGGGCATCCCAGCCGCTCACCCCCGGACGGGAGATGGTCGCGCCGGTCGCGATGTTGCCGCTCAGCTCCGGCGCGCCGCTGAACCAATCGAAGAACAGGAACAGGAACAGAGCGGCGCCGCCGATCCCGGCGACGATCTCGCCCGTGCGCAGCCTCGATGAGTCCAAGTCAGCCTCCGTCGATGGATTTGGACCGCAGCGTCGCTGCGCCCCGTGAACGGATCACGCGCCATTCAAGCACGGCCGCGAGACCCTTCAGCCGGGCGCCGGGGCCCTTACCACCCCTAAACGGGTTGCCCCTCGGGTCCCCCGCGAAGCACCCTCGCGCTGCGAGCGGCCTGGACCGTGTTCGCGAGCAGCATGGCGATCGTCATCGGCCCCACCCCCCCGGGCACCGGGGTGATCGCCCCTGCGACCTGGCGGGCCGCCTCGAAGTCGACGTCGCCGACCAGCCCGTCGTCCGTGCGGTTGGTCCCGACGTCGATGACGGTCGCGCCGGGGCGGATCATGTCGCCGCCCACCAGGCGGGGCCGACCTGCCGCGGCGACGAGAATCTCGGCGCGGCGGCAGACCTCGCCCAGGTCGCGGGTGCGGCTGTGGCAGATCGTCACCGTGGCGTTGGCGCCGAGCAGGAGCGAGAAGAGGGGGCGGCCGACCAGGTTGGAGCGCCCCACGATCACCGCCTCCCTGCCGGCGGGATCCACGTCCACCGAGGCGAGCAGCTCCATGACCCCCTGCGGCGTGCACGGTACGAGGCCCGGCTCCCCGCGCGCCAGCCGGCCGGCGCTCGTCGGCGTCAGGCCGTCGACGTCCTTGTCCGGATCGAGCGAGGTGACGATCGCGTCGGCGTCGATCTGGTCGGGCAGCGGCAGCTGGACCAGGATGCCGTCGATCGCGTCGGATTCGTTGAGCTCCCCCACGAGGTCGAGAAGTTCCTCCTGGGAGATCGAGCCGTCCGGCTCGTGGTGGGACGAGCGGATCCCGACCTCTTCGCACGCCTCCCGCTTGCGCCGCACGTAGATCGCGGAGGCGGGATCGTCACCGACCAGGACCGTAGCGAGGCCGGGCGGCCGTCCCAGCTGGGCCGCGAGCTCGTCGACCTCGCCGCGCACGCGCTCGCGCACCGAGGCGGCGACGGCCTTGCCGTCGATCACGGTCGCTGCCATCAGCCGATGCGATCCTCCTCCGCACGCGAGGCGGAGGTGTAACCCGATTTGACTGTCAGGGGCGCGTAGTCGGCCATCAGCTTGCGCTCGGTCCCATCGCCGGAGAAGCGGACGACTATCACCCCGCCCGGCTCGACCGCGGTGACGACGCCGTCGCCGAAGCTCGCGTGGACCACGTCGTCGCCGGTACCGAAGGACAGGGACGGGCCCGGAGCCGGCGCCGATCCCGTCGCGCCGCCGAGCGCCCAGCCGGTGATCGCCTGCTCCTGGGTCCCCTCGCGCTCGACCAGCTCGTCGGGCAGCTCGGAGAGGAACCGCGACGGGAAGCCGGTCTCGCGACCGGCGAAGAGGCGGCGGCTGCGCGCGTGGGTCATCCAGAGCCGCCTGCGCGCGCGGGTGATCCCCACGTAGCAGAGGCGCCGCTCCTCCTCCTCGTTTCCCTCCTCCAGGGAGCGGGAGTGCGGGAAGACGCCCTCCTCGGAGCCGATGATGAAGACGGCGTCGTACTCGAGGCCCTTCGCGTTGTGCAGGGTCATCAAGGTCACCTTGGACTCGTCGCGCTTCAGGTCGTCCTGGTCCGTGTAGAGCGAGATCGCCTGGAGGAACTCCTCGAGCGGCGCCACGTCCGACGGGCCCTCGACCTCGCGGTTGGCGTCGAACTCCGAGGCCACGCCGACCAGCTCCTCCAGGTTCTCGATCCGGCCCTCGGCCTCGATCGTCCGCTCGGCGCGCAGCGCGTCAAGGTATCCGGAGCGCTCGAGCAGCGCCCGGAGCAGCTCCGCGACCGGGCCGCCCTCGAACTCGGCGCGGAGCTCCTCGATCAGCTCGGTGAAGCGGGCGATCGACTTGATCGCCGCCGCGCCCAGCCCCGGAACGGCCTCCGGCTCCAGGGCGATCTCCCAGATGGTCCGGCCCGCGGTGTTGGCGTGGGCGCGCAGCTTGCCCTGGCTGGTGTCCCCGATCCCGCGCCGCGGCGAGTTGACGACCCGCGAGAAGCTCACCTCGTCCGCCGGGTTGACCAGCAGCTGAAGGTAGGCGACCGCATCCTTGATCTCGGCGCGCTCGTAGAACTTCGTTCCGCCGATCACCTGGTAGGGCAGCTCGTAGCGGACCAGGATGTCCTCCAGGACCCGACTGTGCGCGTTGGTGCGGTAGAAGACCGCGATCTGGTCCCGGGTCAGGGCGTGCTGGTCGATCAGCTCCTCGATCTCCCCGGCGACGAAGCGCGCCTCGGCGTGCTCGTCCTCAAGCTCGGCGACGTGGATCTTCTCGCCCTCGCCCAGGTCAGACCAGAGGTGCTTGCCGAGCCGGCCGGTGTTGTGGGAGATGACCGCGTTGGCGGCCTCGAGGATCGTCTCGGTGGAGCGGTAGTTCTGTTCGAGCTTCACCACCGCCGCCGTCGGGAAGTCCTCCTCGAACTCGAGGATGTTGCGGACCTCGGCGCCGCGGAATCCGTAGACCGACTGGTCCTCGTCGCCGACGACGGTCAGGTTGCCCTCCTCGCCGCAGAGCAGCTGAAGCAGCCGGTATTGCGCGTGGTTGGTGTCCTGGTACTCGTCGACCAGCACCCAGCGGAAGCGCTCGCGGTAGCGGCGGCGGACGTCCTCGAAGAGCTCCAGGACGTTGACCGTCCGCATCAGCAGGTCGTCGAAGTCCATCGAGTTCGCATCGAGCATCCGGCGCTCGTAGAGGCGATAAGCCTGGCCGACCATGTCCTCGAATGGGCCCGCCCGAGATCTCCTGATAGCTCTCGGCGTCGATCAGCTGGTTCTTCGCGTCCGAAATCCGGGCGCGCACGGCGCGCGGCGGATAGCGCTTGGTGTCGATGCCGAGCTCGTCGAGGCAGCGCTTCAGC
The DNA here is from genome assembly GCA_963833375.1 of uncultured Solirubrobacterales bacterium. Taxonomy (GTDB): domain Bacteria; phylum Actinomycetota; class Thermoleophilia; order Solirubrobacterales; family 70-9; genus DASUPK01. The sequence goes on along the minus strand of CAWHXR010000004.1, from coordinate 280,088 downwards.
ATGCGCAGCGAGTCCGCCTCGTCGTAGATGGTGAAGCGGCTCGTGTAGCCGAGGCGCTCGGCCTCGATCCGCAGCAGGCGCGCGCAGGCGGCGTGGAAGGTCATCACCCACATCCGCCGCGAGACGCCGCCGACCAGCGAGGCGACCCGCTCGCGCATCTCGTCCGCCGCCTTGTTCGTGAAGGTGATCGCCAGGATCTGGTTCGGATGGGCTCGGCCCGTCGCGAGCAGCCAGGCGATCCTGTGGGTGAGCGCGCGGGTCTTGCCCGAGCCGGCGCCGGCCAGGATCAACAGCGGCCCCTCGCCGAAGGTGACCGCCTCTCGCTGCGGGCCGTTGAGCCCGGCGAGCAGCTTCTCCACCTGGTCGGCTCCCGCCTCGACCGGCGCGAGCTTCACCTCTTCTCTTCCGGGGCTCACCGGCCAAGCATAGGCCCGGCCCCTGCTGCTACCCGCCCGCTGAGCTCGGCCCCTTCTTCGGTCGCAGCTCCGTGACGTCCGCCGGCTTGCTCTCCTCGCCGGTGAGATGGGCAAGCCGCTTCTCGAGCTTGGCGATCCGCTCGGAGAGCTCCTTCATCGCCTCGGCGATCGGGTCCGGCAGGTGGATCCAGTCGGTATCGGGCCCCTCGAGCGGGCGGCCCTCCACCCGCACCGGGTGGCCGGGGTTGCCGACCACGGTGGTGTGATCGGGCACGTCCTCGATCACCACCGTGTTGGCGCCGACCTTGGCATTGCGGCCGACGGTGACGGGTCCCAGCAGCTTCGCGCCGGAGCCGACGGTGACGTCGTCGTCGAGGGTCGGATGGCGCTTGCCCCGGGCGAAGCCGGTGCCGCCGAGGGTCACGCCCTGGTAGAGCGTCACCCTGTCGCCGATCTCGGCCGTCTCCCCGATCACCACCCCGGAGCCATGGTCGATGAAGAAGTCCGATCCGATCTCCGCCGCCGGGTGGATCTCGATGCCGGTGACCGCGCGGCTCGTGTAGGCGATCGTGCGCGGAAGCAGGGGAATGTCGGCCTCCCAGAGGGCGTGGGCGACGCGATGGGCGAGCAGCGCCTGCACCCCGGCCCAGCCGGTGAGGATCTCGAGCGTGCCGATACCCCGAGCGGCGGGATCGCGCTCGCGGGCGGAGGCGACGTCCGCCGTCACCTCCTTGACCACGCGCTTGAGCGTGCCCAGAGCTAACACGCCCCGAAGCTTAGGGCGGCGGGAGGGCTAGGACGGGGCGAAAAACGGCAGCGACATGTACCGCTCGCCCGAGTCGGGCACGATCACGACGATCCGCTTGCCCGCCATCTCCTCGCGGGCGGCGAGGTCGAGCGCGCCGCGAATCGCGGCGCCGGCCGAGATCCCGATCAGCAGCCCCTCACGCTGGGCCGCGGCGCGGGCGGTGTCGAGGGCGTCCTCGTCGCTGATCCCCACCACCTCGTCGATCACGTCGCGATCCAGGATCTCGGGCACGAAGCCGGCCCCGATCCCCTGGATCTTGTGGGGCCCGGGCTCCCCGCCGGAGAGAACCGGCGAGGCCGCCGGCTCCACGCCGACGATCCTGATGTCGGGGCGCCGCTCCTTGAGCACCTGACCGACGCCGGTGATCGTCCCGCCGGTGCCCACGCCGGCGACGAAGGCGTCGACCTGGCCGTCGAGATCGCGCCAGATCTCCTCGGCGGTGGTCCGGCGGTGGATCTCGGGATTGGCGGGGTTCGAGAACTGCTGCGGGATGAAGCCGTCGTTCTCCTTCGCGAGACGGTTCGCCAGCTCGACCGCCTCGTTCATCCCGCCGAGCGAGGGCGTCTCGTGGACCTCGGCCCCATAGGTGCGCAGCAGCGCGGTGCGCTCGCGGCTCATCCCCTCGGGCAGCGTCAGGATCAGCCGGTAGTCGCGGGCGGCGGCGACCAGCGCCAGCGCGATGCCTGTGTTGCCGCTGGTCGGCTCCACGATCACCGAGCGCCCGCGCTCGACCAGGCCGTCACGCTCCGCGGCGTCGATCATCGCCACACCGATCCGGTCCTTGACCGAGCCGCCCGGATTGAAGAACTCGAGCTTGGCGACGACGTCGCCCGGCAGCTCGGCACCGAGGCGCGGCAGCGCCACCAGCGGGGTGTTCCCGACGAGCGCCGAGCTCTCCGCGCCCACGCGCAACGTCGTCGTCGTCCCGTTCGACCCGGCCATCCGACAAAACTAGCGGAACCGGGTCAGGTTTCCGGGGATTGATCTCCCGCTGATCCGAGTGCGCCGTCGGTGGCCCTGCGGACCTCAGCGGGCACCGCTACACCTGATCCGGCGGCAGCGGCGGGGCCGGTAGATGAGACGGCACCGCCGCTCTATCCCCGTCCCTCGAGCCGATTCTCTGAACGGCCTTCGGGGGAGTGGACGAGCGATTCTCCAGCCTGACGCGTTTTCGCGCATGCTCGCTGGAAATGGCGGGGGCGATCAGCGCCAAAGCCGCAAACAGGAGGCAGATACCGACGATCGCAGCGGTCATCATGAGTGCTGATCGACTTCCCACCCGGAGCGTGATCTAACCCTCTGGCCAGCGCATACCCCGGCTCGCTGGTTCTTGCCGATTTATGTAGATGCAATGGGCTACTTGCGCGGATACGCTCTGTTGTTAGAGGAGCAGTAAGACCCGTAGCCGCCACTGATGTTTGCGGTCTCGGCAAGAACAACGCTGGGCGCTGGAGCTGCACCCGATCATGAGGACTATGAGAGCGAACCGCACAATCCGAAGGCTGGCGGGGGTCGCCGCCGCCGCCGCCATTTCCGTCGGGGTCGCTGTTCCGCTTGGGTTTGCGCAGGATCCGGGCTATTTGCCGCCGCCGCCGGAAGTCGCCCCGCCGCCACCGGGGAGCGGTGCAGCGCCGCAGGGGACCCCGGCGAGGAAGCTGCAGCTCAAGAGGTGCATCGCCAAGGCGCAGACCAAGTACGGGGACAACCGGCCGAGGATGAAGGCGGCGATCAAGAAGTGCAAGAAGAAGTACGCCTGAGTTTCGCCGCTGCAACTACTTAGCGGGCACCGGCTGTCATCGCTGGACACTCACCCCGCACACCTGAAAACCGAACCCGGAGATGGCCTTTACGCCCGCGGCGTCGGCCCGATTGGCTCGGTCCAAGTTCCTGAAGAACCTCCTGATCTGGGGGATGCCGCCAATACCCCGGCGCGGCTCTGGCGGCCCGACAGAGAAATGACGCCAGGCGCACGGAGAGGGCTCCGTTCGGGGGCCTCTCTGGTGGTCGCCCGGAGCGGGATACTGCGTAGGCGATGTCGCAGGAGAACGTGGAAATGGTGAGGCAGTTCGTTCAATCCTTCAATCGCCGCGACCTGGCGGCGATGAGCCAGTGGTTCGATCCCGAGATCGAATGGAGGCCCGGCGGTCCTGCCGCCGTCGAGCGTACGGTCTACCGGGGCCGCGACGAGGTCGCCGGTGGGTTCACCGCGACCTGGGAGACCTGGGAGGTGTTCACCTTGGAGGAGAGCGAGGTTCGCGATCTGGGGGACTCGCTTGTGTGGCTGGGGCGCGCCCGATTGAGGGGAGGCGACGCGAGCCACCTTGAGCTCGATCAAGAGTTCGCCATCCACTTCCTGGTGCGCGGCGAAGAGATCGTCCGATTCCGGGGCTTCCGTGAGTGGCAGGTGGCCCTCGAGGCCGCCGGGCTGTGGGAATAGCGGCGTGGGGCCCTAGATGTGGGTGCATGCGCGCTATTCCGCTTGCCCATGCCGTTTGCGGGAGTCGTGTGCCAGCCGTGTGCCAGTCGGTGCGCCGGTCAGCACCTGACTACCGCACGACACCAGTTCGCCGGGCGACCAACGGCGCTAGCGTCCCCCGTGAGCTGGCTCACCGATCGCTTCAATAAGCGCTCCCTCGACGACCGCCTGCTAACGGGTGAACTCTCGCCCGACAGCGGCCAGGGCAAGGTGAGGGCCGAGCAATTGCTGAGCGCGGGCCACCGGGCGCAGAGCGCCAAGGCGCTCAGAGAGCTCGTCGAGGAAGCTCAGCGGCCCCATGCCTCGTTCTTCAACGCGAACCTCCGCGCACAACGGCTGGTGATCAGACAAAACCAGGCACTGATTCTCACTCTCGCGCGGGAGCTCGAGGAGCTGGCAGTGGTCAACCCGCGCGGTGTGATCCTCGCCGATCGGCTGATCAAGGATGGCGAGTCACCGGCCTACACGACTGGGTCCGCGATCGAGGACCACGGGGAGCTCGCCCGCGAGGTGGAGCGGGCCCGCGCGGCGCTGAAGGCCGACTGACACACGACGAGCGGCGAACCCCGATGGTTCGCTCCGGTCGTCTGACTAACTTGCGGCGGAGATGGAGTGTTTCGGCTCATCCGCAGGTCAGTGCATGTGACCGGGGCCCGGCCCGGTGGAGCAGAAGGTCGCGAGTTTCTGCCCCCCCGCGGGCGCGATCTGCTCTCGCCCGAGCACACCGATCAGACGACGGGTAGACCGCCGTGGATCGAGCCGGTTGCCGGCGGCATCTGGTTCAAGTGTCAGACCGACGTGCAGCTTGTGGACCGGCTCGTGAGCCAGAATCAGGCCCACGCCTGGGCGCCTCCCCACGAGCGAGGCGATCCCGGCGTCGGTGGTCCGGGGCTCCTGCTCGATACCTCGTGGATTGCGCCTCGGTGGTTCCCCCGGCTGGATATCGAGCCTCCCCCCCAACATCACGGATACGGTCGCCCTCGCAGGCGGGACGCTGATCCCTCGTTGGTTCTCTACATCGCGTGGGCTCGTGACGTCGCCCAACTCACGATGGTGCGGGTCGCAGAGCTTCTCTATGCCCGGCCCGGAGAGCGCGTATGGGGCAAGCAACTCGAGCGAGTGACGAGGTTGCAGCGAGATGGGCGCGAGATATACCGGGAGCGCGGCGCCCTCCCCTGGGCCGCGTACGAGGGTGGCCGACCTATTGACGACTGGCCGGCCGATCCAGTGTTCCTTGCAGCGCTGAACCGCTGGAAGGTCGAGGCGCAGAAGCGCTTGCAGTGGCTAGAGGCCGAAGCCCGAGAGGCTCCGTTCCTGGAGCCGGTCACCCCGGAGACGATGAAACGCGACGCCGTGGAGCTCGGCCTGCACATCGCTGATCCCGTCGGGCAGCGAAACCCGACTCGGTCATAACCCTTGTGCCAGTCGTGTGCCAGTCAGGCATGTTCTGGTCGGCCTCGCACGGCGCGCGTCGGTCAGTGGTGAGCGGGCCGCGGGCCCTAAGAAACCCGAGGGTCGCGCCTCCGCACGCGCGGAGACGCGATACCCCGGGTCCGGGTGGGTGAAGCCGGCCGGGCCGCGCGGGTTAATAAGCGCCGCCCGCGCCACCACCGCCGCCCGAGGCGACGAGAGCTACCACGGCGATCGCCGCGACCACCGCCAGAACTCCGATTGCGATCCAGGCTTTTCGGTTGACCGTCATTGGCTTTCTCCTTTCTTCGAAAGGTCGTTCATAGATGAGGACGGCGCGGAGCCTGATTTATTCCCGTGCGGCGGAACTCAGTTGACCGCCTGCTGCCCCGGCGTCACCCGGGTCACCCGGACTAATCCGGCTTCCGCTGCGCCAGCGGGTCGGGCGCCCGAGCGACGTAGCGACTGCCGTCCGGCCGGATCACGATGCAGCCGAGAGCGCCCTCGACGATCGGGGCCAGCGACCCGACCGCGTGGAGGTCGTCACCGTCATTGGCGATGAAAGCGCCGGCGCCGCCGTCGAGCCCGCCGCCATCGACGAGTAGCGCCTCGGAGCCGTCGTAGAGCTTGGTCCACTCGATCTCGTGCTGCTCGAGGTCGAGCTCTGGGGATCCGATTCTCGATCCGGTCGAGCAGTTCGAGTCGATCGGTGTGGCGCTCGCAGTCTGAGGCTCAGCCCAGCCGGAACCGCCGCCGCTCCTCGAGCAGCTCGGCGAACGTCTCCGGATAGTGCTCCTCGACGCAGTAGTCGCAGATGACCTGGGGCGGATCGTCGGACTCGATGCTCTCGACGGTGTAGGCGGTGGGCACCGGCGTCTGCCCCGGCTCCCACTCGCGGCCGCAGATCACGCACTGATAGGGGAACGCGGGGAACGTCGCAGCGCGGCAGGTTGATTCGCCGAGCCACGCCGATGTGTCGTTGGCGCATGAGGGTCTCCCGCGGGGCAGCGATGCTAGTCGCGCATCAGCCCGGAATCAACGCACTCCACCGCGCGGGCTTGGGAACGTTCGCGCTGGCTGGCGGACAAGCCGCGCCGCCGAGCGCGTCAGCGCATCAGCAGGGTGCTCCAGACCCCGGCGTGGTCGGAGTCCCACCAGCCATTGTTCATCGTCCTGCCGGTGACGCCCGATTCGAGCAGCCCAATGTTCGGGTCATTGGTCATCACGTGGTCGACCTGATGGTCGAACTCGGCGGCCGTTCCGGTCGTGAGGTCGTACGAGGACTCGATGCAGCAGCTCAGTGGATCGTTCGTGCTCCGCTCGGAGAAGCCGCCGTCGAGTAGAACCCGGTAGGCCTGCTGGTCACCCGGCACGACGGTGTCGTCGTCGGAGTTCAGGTCGCCGACCAGCACGACCGGGAGCGCGCCGGTCGCAGGGCCACCAGGCGCGATCAGCTCGCCGGCCTGCTGGGCGCGGATACTCGGGTGCCAGGGTCCGCGGGTCGAACGCCTCCAGGTGCGTATTGACGAAGCGGAACCAGCCGCTGCCGTGTGCCTTCGCGTCGATTGCGGTCCAGCCACGCGTGACGGGCACGGCCGTGCCGACGATCGGCAGCGAGAGCAGGTGCGCATAGTGCCCGCTCTGCGGGTTGGCGAACTTCACGCTCGAGTTGTCCGCGCGCTCGAGGATGACGTCCCTCATCGTCAGGCGGGCGTTGAGATCGGCGCCGAAGGCGGCCGCCGGCAGGCCGTCCCCGTTCTCGTCGGCGGGCGCCTCGAAGTCGAACTCGGGCTGGACGACGACGGCGCGGTAGGTCTCGCGCCGCTGGTTGAGCTGGTCGAGCAGAAGCTGCAGGAAGTCGTAGCGGACCGTGGTCGCGGTCTTCTCGCCACCCAGGAGAGGGGCGAAGTTCACCGGGCCGGTGCGCCACAAAGCGACCTCCTGAAGACCGACGTAATCGGGCTTCTCGGCCAGGATCTCGGAGGCGAGCCCCTTGGCGCGAACCGGGAAGTTAGTTGCGGTCACCTGGCGCAGGATCGCGCCATCGGCCGCGATCAGCGCCGGAACGGTGGTCGAGCCGATCGCGGGGCTGAGGTCGGCTCCGAGGTACAGGTTGCGCGTCATCACCTTGGCCGTGGGAATGTCTTTAGTTCCCGTGTCCGCACGGGCGGCGGCCGGGAAGATGACGAGCAGCGCGACCAGCGCCCCTAGTGAGAACCTCCTGAACATCAGACCTCCTCCTCTCGAGGCTGTTCGCAGAGCGCCTCTGTCACCTCACAAGCCCACAGCCGGGGTTCGGCAACAGGCTTTGAACCAGAAGTGCGGTGCGAACCTAGCCCAAACTCCGAGCGGGCAGTCTACCTCAGTTTTCGCGCGGGCGGACTACCGCTTTGGACGAGAATCGGCTATTTGCTTTGCATGGAAAGCGATAGCGAGACGGCTTAGGATTGTTGAGTCAGGTGGCGTCGGGGAGACGCCAGGTGCACGCTACCGCGATCCAAAGGAGGATCCAGAATGAGGAAGAAGCGGCCTTCGGCTCCGATGGTCCTGTCGATCATCGCCGTGGTGTTCTCGCTTGCCGGAACGGGCGTGGCAAGCGTCGCCACGATCAGCGCCCTCAGCAAGAAGGAGAAGAAGCAGACCAGGAACATCGCGGATAGCGAGATAACCAAGAAGGCTCCAGGCCTCTCGGTGGCGAACGCCGACAAGCTCGGCGGTCTGCCGGCTTCCTCCTACTCGCTGCGCACGGCCGCTGTCAATGCGAACGGCACCGTCGACGCGGCGCGCAGCGACGGCGTCAGCAGCGCCAATGTGACGGCAAAAGGAATCCCAGCGGCCATCTACTGCTTCAACGGATTGAACCCGGCGCCTCGTTCCGTGGTGGCATCCGTCGACGGCAGTCAAGCCGACGTACAGACTCAAACCCAGTACGCCCCGACAGGAGGGGTGTGCGCTGGCAGCCAGTTCGATGTAGCAACCATCACTGGCGCCAACAGCCTCTTCCCGGAGGCATTCACAGTGTTCATCCACTGATCCACGGGGGGCTGACGCCTCCCTTCGCGTGAATCCAGAAGTCAGATTGTCCGTCGCGAGATAGCCGCTTTGGACGGCGGTCTCAAACCACCGCCGCACCACCCGAGAGGGTCAGCGACTCGCTGACCAACGAAGGAGGTGCGGTGATGCCGAAGGGCTACGGCCTGAGCGAGGCGACGAAGGACGGGATCTGGGAGTTGCGGGCGGAGGGGCTCAGCGAGGCGGAGATCGGCCGCCGGCTCGGCATCCCTCGAGCGACGGTGAGCCGCTACGTGGCGAGGGTCGGCGGCATCCGCCCAAGGCCGCGGCGGCGGGCGGCGAGGTGCCTGAGCCTGGACGAGCGCGAGGAGATCTCGCGCGGGATCGCCGGCGGCGACTCGGCCCGCGAGATCGCCCGGACGCTTCACCGCTCACACACCACGGTCGCCCGTGAGATCAACCGCTGCGGCGGACGCCGGCGCTACCGCGCCCACGCGGCAGAGCGCGAGGCCAGGCGGCGGACCCGGCGGCCACGGCCGACGAAGCTCGAGCTCTGCCCGCAGCTGCGGCGCCTCGTCTCAGAGCATCTGCGAAAGGACCACTCCCCCGAGCAGATCGCGGGCTGGCTCCAGCTCCAATACCCGGACAATGAGGCGATGCGGGTCTCGCACGAGACGATCTACCGCGCCCTCTACGTCCAGGCGCGGGGGACGCTGAAGCGAGAGCTGACGGGGCACCTGAGAACCCGCCGGCAAAGGCGCTTTGCGCGAGCCCAGTCGAGCAAGGGCCAAAGCCAGGGCAAGATCGCCGGGATGGTGATGATCTCCGAGCGCCCCCCGGAGGTCGAGGACCGCGCCGTCCCCGGCCACTGGGAGGGCGACCTCTTGATGGGCGGAAGGACGAACGCGATCGCGACCCTGGTCGAGCGCCAGACGCGCTATTGCCAGCTCGTCGCCCTGCCCGAGGGGAGCGGCGCCGAGCGCGTCTGCGAGGCGCTCAAGGCAAGCATCACGACCCTGCCGGCCCAGCTTCGCCGATCGCTCACCTGGGACCAGGGCTCGGAGATGTCTGAGCACCGGCGCTTTTCCGTCGAGACAGGGGTCGAGGTCTACTTCTGCGATCCCCGAAGCCCCTGGCAGCGGGGCTCGAACGAGAACACCAACGGCCTCCTGCGGCAGTACTTCCCGAAGGGCAAGTCTCTTGAAGGGATCAGCCAGGAGGCCCTCGACGACGTCGCTCGCAAGCTCAACGGCCGCCCGCGCGAGACGCTCGGCTTCGCTACCCCGGCCGAGAAGCTCGCCGAGCTGATCGACGGCCTCGACGACGTCGACTCCGAGCGCTGACTCGCTTCGGCCTACGGCCTTCGCTCGACAGCGCTCGGACTAGATGAGACGATGCGACACGTCAGGGGTGGTGCACTGACCAGTTGAGGTCAAGAGGGAAAGCGGCTATCTGGGTGCTGACTGGCGCACCAACTGGCGCACCGCTGGCGCACACCGCATAGGCAAGCCAAAAACCGGCCTCAGGCCTAGATGTGGTACATGCCCGTGCCGGCCTTCTCGGTCTCCCGCCGCGCGATGTCGGCAATCGAGGTGGAGCGGAAGGTGGCGCGGAGCGCCTCCACCCCCTCCTCCCAGATACCGCCTGCCTCCTTCCCCTCCTGGCCGACCACGCCGTCGAGCGCCTGGACCACCTCGAGGACGGTGATCTCCTCGGGCGGGCGCGCGAGCGTGTAGCCCCCCTTGGCGCCGCGGTGGCTCACCAGGATCCCGGCGCGCCGCAGCGTCGAGAACAGCTGCTCGAGGAACTGGACCGGGATGCGGCGGCGCTCGGCGACCTGGCCGATCGGCACGGGGCTGTCACCGGCCCGCGCCAACTCAGCCAGCGCCACCACCGCGTAACGTGACTTCGAGGTGACCGAGATCACGCCATTCCTTTTACCGGGCCGGGCGGCGTCGCGATGAATCCGCGCAACCGTGCCCTGCTTCGCGCCTTGGCGCCGATCGCCCTGATGGGGGCGATCTTCTACTTCTCGGCTCAGCCGGCGGCGGCACATCACGCCTGGTGGGTGATCGTGATCCGCAAGCTCGGCCACATCACCGGCTATGCGCTGCTCACCGCCCTGTGGGCCTGGGCTCTCCAGGGCGTGGTCAGACGGCCGGTCCTGGTCGCCGTCTGCGTCGCGCTCGCCTACGCCTGCACCGACGAATGGCACCAGACCTTCGTGCACGGCCGGACGGGGACGCCGAGGGACGTCGTAATCGACGCGATCGGGATGGCGATCGCTGCGATCCTGATCCGCATGCGCCATCCCTCCCCCACCCACAGAGGGAAGGTCGACGCGCGAGGATCTACCTCTAGATCCAGCCTTGCTCGGTCGCCATGAGGACCGCCTGCGCGCGGTCCAGTGCGCCCAGCTTGCCGTACACGTTGTGCAGGTGGCTGCGGACGGTGCTCGCGGAGAGGTCCAGCTCGGCGGCGATCTGCTTGTAGACCTTGCCCTCGGCGAGGCGCCGGAGGACGTCCAGCTCCCTCGAGGAGAGCGGACACGGGCCGGTGGCCCGGCGACGTGACCCCTTGCCCTGGGGAAGCTCATAGAGGACCATGCGCACCGCGTGCTCGTCCAAGCCGCAGCTCTCGGCGGCCTCGACCAGGTCCTGGGTGCTGACGGGACAGTCCTCGATGTGGGCGGCGACCATGTCCGCGACGCGGATCACGGCGGCCATGCCCTCAGCCTGGCGGGTGTGGTGGCGCTCGATCGCCTCGGCGATACGGGCGTGGACGCCCCAGCGCCGGGTCAGGACCCCGCCGACCAGGGCGTGATCGATGCCCAGCTCGCGGCGCTCCTCGGTGACCCGGTCGTCCGGGGTAGCGCCGCGGCGGTCGAACCGCTCGGCGTAGCCGGGATGCAGGCGCGCCAGCACCGGCCGGCCGATGTCGTGGAGGATCGCGGCCAGGGCCAGCTCGTCGCGGTCGCCGATCCCGCTGACCTCGGCGATCCGATCCGCGGCCCGTTGCACGTCCAGGGCGTGCAGGCGGAAGCGGTCGGGCGCCAGGGCGAGCCGCCCGTCGCCGTTGAAGATCTCATAGGAGGGAGCGGAGCGCAGGACCGCCTCGACAGCGCCCGGACCGAGTCGCTCGACCCCGTCGGTCACGCTGGCGATCCGGCCGCCGCCCTGAAGCTGGCCCGCGGCCCGGATGATCGCGCAGGTCAGGCCGACGTCGGCCTCGACGACGGCGGCGACCTCGTGCGCCGGTGCCCCGCGGTTTACGTGCTCGATCGCCTGCTCGCGGCCCTCCTGGAGGGCCGGCTGGCGCTCCGCCTCGTCGAAGGCGGCGGCCAGGACGCGCCCGCGGCCCTCACCCCTGGGGCCCGTCGGAGCACTGCGCGTTGGCGTGGCTGCTGTCGCCATGCGGTTCTCATCGGCACGCCCCTACCGCTTGTTTAGCCCATGCGTTGATCTACCTAGTAGTTCTGTTGTCCGACTCCGTGGAAAGCCGCTGGACGGCTCGCTCCATGCGCTCCACCACTCGGTCCTTGCCCAGCACCGCGAGCGACTCGAAGATGCCCGGCGAGATCGAGCTGCCGGTGATCGCGACCCGGATCGGCTGGTAGAGCTTTCCCGGCTTGACGTCGTGCTCGGCGAGGATCCGGCCCAGGGCGCTTTCGAGCTCCGGCGGGTCGAAAGACTCCGCATCGCGCAGCGCCTCGAGGGCTTCGCTGAGCAGTGGCAGGGCGCCGTCTTTCATCACCTTCCTCCAGGCCTTCTCGTCGGTCTCCGGGTCCTCGAACAGGAAGCCGATCAGCGGCCAGACCTCCTCGAGCGTCTGCGCCTTCTCCTGTGCGATCTCGCAGGCGGCGCGCAGGCGCTCGTCCGGCTCGCGGCCGAGGTGGCGGGCGACCGCCGCCGTGTACTCGTCGAGGTCCATCTCCCGCATGAAGCGCCCGTTCAGCCAGCGGAGCTTCTGCTCGTCGAAGATCGCGCTCGAGCGGCCGACCGCGGCGATCTCGAAACGCTCGATCAGCTCGTCGGTGCTCATGATCGTCGTGTCGTCCTGGGTGCCCCAGCCGAGCAGCGAGAGGTAGTTGCGGACCGCCGCCGGCAGATAGCCCGCATCGCGGAGCTCCTGGACGCTGGCGGCGCCGTGGCGCTTGGAGAGCTTCTTGCCGTCGGGGCCGTGGAGCAGCGGGAGGTGGGCGAAGCGCGGCGGGGTCTCCCCGAGGGCCTTCATGACCATCAGCTGCTTCGGCGTATTGGAGAGATGGTCGTCCCCGCGGATCACCTCGGTGATCCGCATGTCGGCATCGTCCACGGCGACCGCGAAGTTGTAGACAACGGAGCCATCTCCCCGGGCGATGACGAAGTCGTCCGCGCTGTCGTTGGGGAAGCGGACCTCGCCGCGGATCTCGTCCACCACTACCGTCTCGCCGCCGTCCGGGACGCGCAGTCGGATCGCAGCATCGGGGTCCTCGCTCGGCGTACCGCGATAGCCGCGATTGCCGTGCTCCTTCTTCCAGGCGGCGACATCCTTGCTGGTCGCCGAGTCCCGATAGGCGGCGCCCGAGTCGATCAGCTCGTCGAGGCGCTCGCGGTGGCGCTCCGCCCGCTCGAACTGGCTGAGCGGCCCCTCGTCCCAGTCGAGCTCGAGCCAACGCAGCGCGTCGAGGATCTGCTCGACGTTCTCCGGGGTGGAGCGCTCGCGGTCGGTGTCCTCGATCCGCAGCACCAGCTCTCCGCCACGGCCCCGGGCGTAGAGCCAGTTGTACAGTGCCGTCCTCGCTCCCCCGATGTGGAGGGCGCCCGTCGGTGACGGGGCGAAGCGGACTCGAACGGGGACTGATGGATCTGAGCTCACGATGCTGATCGGCGCCCATGTTTCCACAGGGGGTGGCCTGCCCCGGGCCATCGAGCGCGCCGAGGACCTCCGCTGCGACGCGATCCAGATCTTCAACCAGAGCCCGCGGATGTGGCGCCCGACGCGCTACAGCGACCAGGACTTCGCCCGGTTTCGCGAGGCGATGAAGGGCTCGCGGGTCCAGTCGGTCGTGATCCACATGATCTACCTGATCAACCCGGCGACCAAGGACCGGGAGATGCGCAAGAAGAGCCTCGACTCGCTGACCCACGCCCTGCGGGTCGGCGAGGGCATCGGCGCGCTCGGCGTGGTCGTCCACCCCGGCGCCCTCAAGGACGACACGCGGACGAACGCGAAGAGGCGTGCCGTGAAGCTGATCAAGGAGGCGCTGGCCCGCACTCAAGCCTGCCCGATCATCTACGAGAACACCGCCGGCTCGGCCCAGCTGCTCGGCCGGGACTTCGACGAGACCGCGGAGCTGATCGAGGCGACCGGCGGCCCGAAGCGGCTCGGACTCTGCATCGACTCCTGCCACCTGCACGCGACCGGGTACGACGTGCGCACCCCCGAGGGGATGAAGGACCTGGTCGACGAGATCGACGCCAAGGTCGGCCTCGAGCAGCTCAAGTGCCTGCATGTCAACGACGCGCGCGACGAGCGGGGCTCCAACCGAGACCGCCACGCCTCGATCGGCAAGGGCGAGATCGGCCGCAAGGGCTTCAGGGCCTTCCTCGGCGAGCCGCGCCTGCAGGACCTCCCCGCCCTGCTCGAGACTCCCGGGCCCGACGGCCATGGCCCCAATCGCGCCGAGGTCCAGCTCACCCGCCGGCTCTGGCGGGAGGCCACGCGGAAGCCCTAACAGCGAAAGGAGCAGCGATGGAGATCCGAACCCGCATGTGCATCAGTGCCGACGGCTGCGTGACCACGCCCGATGGATGGCCGGTGCAGCTCGCCGACCCCGCGTTCGTGCCCGGCGAGAGCTACGGGTTTCCGGAGTTCCAGGAGAGCTGCGACGCGGTGCTGATGGGCCGCACGACGTTCGAGCCGGCCCTCGGCGCCGATCAGTGGCCTTGGCCGGGCCTCGACGTGTTCGTGCTCGGCTCGCTGCGTCCGGAGGGGACTCCCGACGACGTGGTCGTCGACAGCGATCCGGGGTCGCTGCTGGAGAAGGTGCGGGCGGCCAACCGGGGCGGCGACGTCCACCTCGTCGGCGGCCCTCGGACGATCGAGGCCTTCCGCGCCCTCGGCGCGCTCGACGAGCTCGGCCTGGTCCTCCTGCCGCTGCTCGTGGGAGACGGGATGCGCCTGGTGCCGCCGCTCAGCACGGACATGGCGCTGACGCTGGAGAGCGAGCACGCCCTCCCAGGCGGCGCGATCGAGATCGTCTACGGCTGCCAGCAGTAGAGGTAGTAGAGCCCGTACGGGTTGGCCGCGATCTCTCTCGCGTAGCGGGTGACCGCGTCGACGTAGAGGCCGGAGTCGTTGTAGGCACGCAGCGCCGGCCCGTAGCGCGGCGGCGCCCCGTTGTGATGGAGGAGGTTGGCGGCGGCGAGGATCGCGTCGTGGGGGTCGTGGATGTCCCCCCGGTTCCCGTAGATGCGCCAGGTCGATGGGATGAACTGCATCGGTCCCTTGGCTCCCGCGACGCTGTCGCTCTTCACCCGGCCGAACTTCGTCTCGACCAGATGGATCGACGCGAGGTAGTTCCAGGCGACGCCGTAGCGCCGGTTGGCCTCGTGATAGAAGGCGACCAGGTCCGAGAGCGGCGGGGGCGCACCGATCTTGAGCTTGCGGTGGCGGGCGCCCCGGGAGAGCCGCAGCAGGTCCCGCTGGGCGGTGGTCAGTCGGCGCATCTCCGCGGTGAGGGGAGAGGGCAGCAGCGGGAGCACCCGCGGCGTCAGGTTGGGATGCTCGCCCAGGTAGCGGACGTCGGCCTGCAGAGCGCGCGCCTGGACCAGGACCTGATCCGGTGGCGCGCTGGAGGGCGGGTCTCCCCCGGCCCGCCAGCTGTCGATCGCGGAGCGCAGGGCGCCGTCGGTCTGGGTCAGCCGGTCGGCGGCGGTTTGCGGCGAGGTCGCCGTGGCGCTCGACGCCCCGCCGCAGCCGGTGAGAGCGACGCCCGCGACGGTCGTGACGGCCAGTGCCCTGATCAGCCGGCGTCCTCGATTTCCCATAGTGCACTGATACCTGTTTTCGCGCCTAGGATGCGCTCAGTCCAAGGAGGTGCGAGATGACCGCGAGCGACGGATTGCTGCTGCGCATTACGACAGCCCTGCCCGCGCCTCGGAGCGAGGTGTTCAGGGCGATGACCGAGCCGGAGCAGCTCGCCAAGTGGTGGGGCCCGCGAGGGTTCACCGTCCCGCGGGTCGAGATGGATCTCCGCCCCGGAGGCGGCTATCGGATCGAGATGCAACCCCCGGAAGGAGCTTCCTTCCAGCTCTCGGGAGAGCTCGTCGAGGTCGATCCCCCGGGGCGCCTGATCTACACCTTCCGCTGGGACCCACCCGACCCGGACGACCGGGAGACCGTGGTGACGCTGTCCCTCCGGGATGGAGATGACGAGACCGAGGTCGAGCTCACCCAGGGCGAGTTCGCCACCGAGGAAAGACGCGCCCTGCATGAGGGAGGCTGGACGGACAGTTTCGACCGTCTGCGGGAGCTGCTCGCCTAGTCGCTCAGGTGAGCGAGTTGCGCAGGTCGAATGCCCGGATCGACTCCGGGTGATCGTCGGGAGCGTCGAAGAAGCGGCGGTTGACGCACTCGTGCGCCGGGCCGGCGCCCTCGTAGGCCCGCTCCACGCTGAACTGGCAATGGGGCAGCGGCTCGCCGGTCATCTTGATGCCGCCGAACCCCTCGCGCGCCCGCTCGGCGAGCAGGAAGAGGTCGAAGTCGATCTCTGCGCTGAAGACCTTGTTCATGCAGCCCATGAAACGGCCGCCGGTGCGCGTGTCCTCGTAGGTGTAGAGGAACTTGCAGCCCATCTCCAGGCAGCCCGCGGGGTTGACCAGCTTGTCGCAGAAGGTCCGGCACTGGCGGCACTCGCCGGCGCTGCTCCTCTGTTGCTGGGTCTGTCTGGGCACGGGCGTTCAGTCTAGGACGCGACGAGGCGGGGTTGGGGATCGTCGAGGGGAGCCGGGCCTTGTGCGAAGCGGGCCAACTCTGCTAGTGCCGGCGCGCGTCGGCGGTCATGCCGCAGCCCGGGAACCCGAGCCGAGCAGGGCGTCGAGCTCGGCATCCAGGCCGGCGGAGCGGCGCACCCGGTAATCCCGGCCGAAGCGGAGCTCGCGCGTTCCCTCGCGCGTCTTCATCACGAGGATCACCTCGGCGTCCCCCGGGAAGTGCTCGAAGATCCCCTTGAGCTCCTCGATCAGCGAGGCGCCGAAGGCCGAGGCGTCGATGCTCAGCCGCAGCGGGCCGGAGTCCCTGGCCGCGCGGGCATTCGCCACCTCGTCCTCCGTCGGCTGGAAGACCTCGATCTCCTGGACGAGGAGCTTCGATTCGCCGCGCTCCTTGTGGTCGAGCCGCCCCTTCACCACCAGCACGGCGTCCGACTGCACGTCGTCGCCCGACTCCTGCATGGGCTGGCCGAGGATCAGCATCTCGACCTGCCCCTCCACGTCGTCGAGGGTGGCGAACATCATCGGGTCGCCGCGCTTGGTCCGGATGCGCTTGCACTCGGTGACGATCCCGCCGACCGTGACGACCGAGCCGTCCGCCTTGCTCTCCAGTTGGGAAAGCGGACAGTCGACTCTGGCTCGCAGCGCGTCCTTCACCTCCGCCAAGGGGTGCGAGGAGAGGTAGGTCCCGAGAGTCTCCTTCTCGAGCCGCAGCAGCTCGCGCTTGTCGAACTCCTCGGCTGGGATCGGGGCGTGGTGGGAACGCGAGGGGCCGGTCTCCTCCGCTGCACCCCCGAGATCGAAGATCGAGGACTGCCCCATCCGCGAGTCCTCCTGGGCCTTCTGGCCGAAGGCCGTGGCGGCCGGCAGCGCCTGCAGCATCCCGCGCCGCGGGGCGTCGGTGGAGTCGAGGGCTCCGCACTTGACCAGGCACTCGACCGCGCGCTTGTTGACGGCGCGCGTGTCCACCCGCTCGCAGAAGTCCCAGATCGAGGTGAACTCGCCTCCCTTCTCACGGGCGTCGAGGATCGCCTGGACGGCGACATGCCCCACGTTCTTCACGGCGTCCAGGCCGAAGCGGATGCTGTTGCCGGAGACGACGAAGCCGTGGTCCGAGGTGTTGACGTCGGGGGGCAGCACCTCGATCCCCATCTCGTCGCAGCGGTTGACGAAGAACGGGACCTTGTCCTTGGTCGACATCACGGTCGAGATCAAGGCCGCCATGTACTCCGCGCAGTAGTTGGCCCGCAGCCAGGCCGTCCGGTAGGCGATCAGCGCGTAGCAGGCGGCGTGGGAGCGATTGAAGGAGTAGTCGGCGGCCGCCTCCATCAGCGACCAGAGGTCCTGAGCGACCCGCTTGTCGGTGTTCGACGACGCCAGCCCCGCGAGGAACTTGTCCTTCATCGTGGCCATCAGGTCGCGCTTCTTCTTGCCGACCGCCTTGCGGAGATCGTCCGCCTCGGCCGGGCTGAACCCCGCCATCTGCTTGGCGATCTCCATGAGCTGCTCCTGGTAGATCACGCAGCCGTAGGTGGACTGGGTGACCGGGCGGAGCCGCGGATCCCGGAAGGTGACCGAATCCGGATTGCGCTTGCCCTTCGCGTAGTCGCCGATGTAGCGCATGGCGCCGGGACGGTAGAGCGCGACCAGCGCGACCAGGTCCTGGAACTCCGTCGGCCGCACCGTCTTCAGCGCGTCGCGCATCCCGTCGGACTCGAATTGGAAGACCCCGATCGAGTCACCGCGGGCGAGCATCTCGTAGGTCTTGGGGTCGTCGAGCGGGATGTCCTTGATATCGATCCTCTCGCTGCGCGAGCGCTCGATGATCGCCACCGCGTCCTCGATCACGTCGAGGTTGCGCAAGCCGAGGAAGTCCATCTTCAGCAGGCCGATCTCCTCGATCGGCCCCATCGAGTACTGGGTGACCGTCTTGTAGGCACGCTCGGTCTTCCCGTTCCCGTTGCCGGCGCCGCGGTCCTCCGCGAGCTGGAGCGGGACGATCTCCTGGAGCGGGCGATCGGCGATCACCACGGCCGCGGCGTGGATCGAGTGGTTGCGGACGATGCCCTCGAGACCCTGCGCGGTATCGAGGATCTTGCGCGCATCGGGGTCCGAGTCGTAGGTGCGCTTCAGCTCCTCCCCGGGCTTCAGGCATTCCTCGAAGCTCGGGTTGCGGCCGAGAATGGGCTCCGGGATCTGCTTGGCGAGGCGGTCACCTGTCGCATACTCGTAGCCGAGGACCCGGGCGGCGTCGCGGGTGGCCGCCCGGGGGGCCATCTTGCCGAAGGTGATGATCTGGGCGACGCACTCGCGCCCGTACTTGTCGGCGACGTAGCGGATCACCTGCTCGCGGCCGCGCACGGAGAAGTCGATGTCGATGTCCGGCATCGACTTGCGGCCCGGGTTGAGAAAGCGCTCGAAGAGCAGGTCGTTGGCGAGCGGGTCGATGTCGGTGATCTCCAGTGCGTAGGCGACGATCGAGCCGGCGGCGGAACCACGCCCCGGGCCGACCGCGATGCCGTTCTCCTTCGCGTAGCTGACGAAGTCCCAGACGATCAGGAAGTAGGACTCGAAGCCCATGCGGGAGATCACCCCGAGCTCGAAATCGAGGCGCTCCATCGCGTCGGCGGGGACCGGGTCGCCGTAGCGGCGCCGCAGTCCCTCGATCGCGAGCTCGCGGAGCATCTCCCCCGGCTCCGTGTCCTCCGGAGTCGGGAAGCGCGGCAGCAGCAGCTGGCCGAGCTGCATCTCGACCTCGCAGCGCTCGGCGATCTCGAGGGTGCTCGCGACGGCCTCCGGCATGTCCGAGAAGGACTCCGTCATCTCGCCGGAGCTCTTCAAGTAGAACTCGTTGGTGTCGAAGCGCAGCTTCGGCTGCTCGATGGTCGACTTCGTCTGCACGCAGAGAAGGGCGGCGTGGCTGTCGTAGTCCTCGCGGCGGAGGTAGTGGACGTCCGCCGTGGCGACCAGCGGCCGGCCCAACTCACGGGCGACGCGGACGATCCCCTCGTTGGCCTTGTCCTGCTCCGGGACGCCGTTGCGCTGGACCTCGAAGTAGACCTGGTCGCGCCCGAAGGCCTGGATCAGATCGTCGACGTGCGACCTCGCGTCGTCGGGGCGGTCCTCGACGAGCCGACGGCAGAAGCGCGACTGCAGGCAGCCGGTGAGCGCGATCACGCCCTCGGAATGCGCCGCGAGCAGCTCCATGTCCACGTTCGCCTTGCCGCGGGAGAAGCCCTCGAGGAAGCCGGCGGAGCTGAGCTTGACCAGGTTGCGGAACCCGGCGTCGTTCGAGGCGAGCAGGGTGAGGTGGTTGCGCTCGTAGCGGGTCGCCTGCGGGGTCGCGCTGCGGTCGTCGACCAGGTAGGCCTCGAGACCGATGATCGGCTTGATCCCGGCCGCGGTGCAGGCCTTGTAGTGCTCGACCGAGCCGTTCATCACACCGTGGTCGGTCAGCCCCAGCGCCGGCATCTCCAGCTCGGCCGCCCGCTCCGCGAGCTTGTCGATCTTGCAGGCGCCGTCGAGCAGCGAATACTCGCTGTGGACGTGCAGATGGACCGCTCCAGCGCTCACCCAGCCATCTTGACGAGCGAGCCAGATGTCACAGAGGCCTTACCGAAGGCGAACGCGGAATTTCCGGGGCATCGCGAGGAGATAGTTTTCGGCAGGTGATCTGGTTGCTCAGGCATGGGGACGCGGAGGCCGGCGAGGGGAAGACCGACGCCGAGCGCGAGCTCACCGAGAAGGGCGAGCGCCAGTCGGTCGCCGCCGGCAAGGCGTTGAAGGCGCTGGGGGTCGAGCTCGACGTCTGCCTGACCAGCCCCAAGGTCCGGGCCAAGCAGACGGCGGAGCTCGCCTGCGAGCAGCTGAGTGTCCCGGTCGAGGAGGACGAGCGGCTTGCGGGCGGCGACTTCGATCCTCTCGAGGTCGGCGCTGGCCGTGGCGAAGTGATGCTGGTCGGCCATGAGCCCGACTTCTCCCAGGCGGTCGCCTTGGTCACCGGCTCCCGGGTGAAGATGAAGAAGGGCGGCATCGCCGCCCTCGATGACCACGTCCTCCACGTGCTGCTGCGCCCGAAGGACCTGAAGGCGATCGGGGACTAGGCGAGCCCCTCGGCCTCGTACTCGCGCAGGAAGCCCTCGAAGAGGCGGCGATGGCCCTGCTCGTCGTGGAGGATGTCGATCACCATGTCGTTGGTGACCGGGTCGACGCCGTCGGTCGCCGCGACGAGCCGCGTGTAGTGCTCGATCGCCCCGGTCTCGGCCTCGATCACGCCGCGGATGACGGAGACGATGTCCGTCTGCAGCTCCGGCGGCTGCAGGAAGGACTGCTCGGCCGAGAAGTCCTCTGAGCCGGGCACCACGCCGTAGAGCTCCTTGATCCGCTGCGCGAAGAGCTTCGCGTGGCCGAGCTCCTCCGTGATGTCCTGCTCGAGCGACTCCTTGATCTCCTGCGCGCGCACGCCGTCCGGGTTGACCGAGTTGGCGATGTAGCTCATCACGGTCTCGATCTCCATCCAGTAGGCCGTGCAAAGCATCTCGATGATCTCCTCGCGCTTGCCCTGCTGGTCGTCGGCGAGGATGCCCTCGGTTGCGCGCCTGGTGTCGCCTGTGGCCATCAGACCGTTTGGTACCCGAAGGCGACCGGAACTAACCCCTTGCGCAAATCGGCCTCCGGCGTTGATCGACCGATGAGTTCCGGTGCCCCCCTTCGGTCTTAGTGGCGAGACCTTTTCGAACAGGAGGAGCGAGATGACCGTGGCCGAGATGACAACTTCAGCCGATGGGACCGCGATTGCGTTCGATCGCGTCGGGGAGGGCCCGCCGCTGGTGCTGGTCGGTGGAGCCTTCAACGACCGGATGACTCCGGCGCCGCTCGCGGAGCTGCTCGCCTCGAGCTTCACGGTCTACACCTACGACCGCCGTGGACGGGGCGACAGCGGAGACACTCCTCCCTACGCCGTCGAGCGCGAGATCGAGGACCTGGAGTCGGTGATCGCGGCAGCCGGAGGCTCGGCCGGCCTCTTCGGTCACTCCTCGGGCGCGCAACTGGCGTTGGAGACGGCCGCCCGGAGCGTGTCGGTGACGAAGCTCGCCATGTACGAGCCGCCCTACATCGTGGACGACAGCCGGCCACTGAAGGGCGATGACTACCTGCCCCGCCTGGAGCGAGCGATCGCCGACGGGCGCCGGCACGACGCGGTTGAGCAGTTCATGGTGGAGGCCGCCGGCGTGCCGACCGAGATGGTGGGCGGCATCCTCGAGTCGCCCATGTGCGTCGAGCTCGAGAAGCTCGCTCACACGCTCCCCTATGACGAACGAGTGATGCAGCCGTACATGCTCGGCCGCTCCCTGCCGAGGGAATGGACCGACTCGGTGACGGTGCCGACCCTGGTCATGGACGGCGGCAACAGCCCCGACTGGCAGCGGAACGCCTGCCGGGCCCTGGTGCGGACCCTCCCCGACGTTCAGTACCGGACCCTCGAGGGCCAGGACCACGGCGCGGCGCCGACGGCGGTCGCCCCGGTCGTCGAGGAATTCCTGGGCTAGGCGCAGGACCAGGCGCCGGGGCCCGAGTCCCGCCAGATCTCGGCGGCGATGCGGTCCTGCTCGGCCTTCGGGGCGTCCTGGGGGGCGCCCTGGCCGCCGTACGCCGCCCAGGTCGAGGGCAGGATCTGGTACGCGCCCCCCGCCCCGCTCGACGGGTTGAGGGCGTGGTAGTTGCCGCCCGACTCGCACATGACGATGTAGGTGGGGATCGCGTAGGGACCGCCGAGGTACGCGGGAGCCCCCGAGCCGGAAGCGGATTGCTGCTGCTGCGCCGCGAGCTCCGCCGCCAGATCCGCCGCCTGCTGCTGCTCGAGCTGGGCGACCTGGCTCTGGGCATCCGAGAGCGAGGCCTGGGTTCCCGCCCTCGCCTGGGCCACGGCCGCGGCGCTCTGGTTCGCGGCCTGCTCGCTCGCCAGCAGGCTCGCCTTGTCCGCGCTGAGCTGCTGGGCCTGAGCGTCGACCTGCTGCTTCAGGTCCGCGATCTGGTGAGTGCGGCTCGCCATCTGGTCTCTCAGCGAGGCGACGCGGTCGGCGACCCTGATGTCGGCGTCATGCAGCGCGTTGAGGTAGTCCGAGCGGGTCGAGAGGTCGTCGAAACCGTTCGAGTTGAGCAGCACGGTGACGTAGTCGGGCGCGTCGCTCTCGTAGATCGCGACCAGGCGCTGATCGAGCTGCTTGACCGCGTCCGCGTACTGCCCGCGCAGCTGGTCGAGCTGGCGCTGCGCGTCGTCGAGCTGGGTGGAGAGCTCGTGCGAGCGCGCCTCCGCGTTCTGAACCTGCGCGTTCAGCACCATCGCCCGGGCGCCCGCCTGGCGGGCCTGGGCGGTCAGCGACGCGATCCGCGCCGTCTGTGCGTCGACGCGATTGGAGAGCTGCCCGGCGTCCGAGCGGGCCGCGTCGATCTTGTCCTTGAGCGACGGATCCTGGGCGCCCGCGAAGCCGGCGCCGAGCACCGCGATCGCCGCCACCGCGCCGGCCGTCGCCATGAGGACACGGCGCCGGTTACCGCTCCGGCGGGGCCGGGCGGCTGGGGCGCTGCGTGCGTATGTCTGCGCTGCCGTCATCTCCTTCGATGCCTGCGGGGTTAGCTGACGGGCTCACGCTGAAAGGAGTCGCGTTACGCCGGAGCTGAGGCCGGCGATTCGCCCCAACGACAAACTGGTCTCTCCTCGCTTTCGCTCGGAGCACCCTCGTATGCCGCCATTTGGGTTCCCCGCTCCCCATCAATCGCCTGGCTGCTCCGCTGCGCGTCCGCCGCCGGCTCTCGTCAAGGGATTCGGCTCAATCGAGCCAGGAACGGTAGCGAACGCTCTCATAGGCGCGTCGCGGCCGTCGCGCCCGAGTCGGCCGGCGCGCCTGCTGCAAGAAATCGTGCAAATCCGGGCGCCGGCGCGCCGGGCTCAGGCCGCCATGCCCAGGCCACGCTCGTCGCGGTAGGTCCGGCAGACCTCCCGCAGGATGCCAAGCATCTGCTCGGCGGCGGGCGAGCGCACCTCGCTCTCGCGCGTGACCGCGTAGACGCGCCGCACCGGCTTCTGGCCCCTCACCGTTCGCAGCTCGATCCCGGGATGCCCGCCGGCGAGCTCGGGCAGGATGGTGACGCCCAGACCGCCGGCCACGAACCCCTTGATCACCTCGTAGTCCTCGGACTGGAAGCTGATCTTCGGCTCGAAGCCCGCTTCGCGGCAGAGGCCGATCACCTGGTCGCGGCAGGAACTGGGCAGGGCGCCGCAGAGCCAGTCCTCATCCGCCAGGTCGGCGATCCGCACCGACTTCGCTGCGGCGAGCGGATGTCCCGGCGGCAGTGCCACCCGCATCGGCTCCTCGTAGATCATCTCGGCCTCGACGTCACGGGAGAAGTCGAGGGGGAAGGCCGGGTAGTCGAAGACGACGGCCAGGTCGAAGTCGCCCCGCTTGAGGGCCGGGAAGGAGTCCTCGGGCTCGTCCTCGCTGAACTCCAGCTCGACCTTCGGGAACCGCTGGCGGAAGAGCGAGAGCGCACGCGTCATCAGCGTGGCGCTGGCGGTCGGGAAGCTCGCCAGCCTCAGTCGACCGCCCTCCAGGCCGGCGATCTGCGCGAGCTCGCGCTCTGCCTCCTCGAGCCTGCAGATCACGGCGTCGCCGTGCTCCATCAGCGCCTGGCCGGCGGCGGTCAGCTTGGGACCATCGGTCGTCCGCTCGAGCAGCGGGATGCCGACCTCGCGCTCGAGCACCGCAATCTGCTGGCTCACCGCGGATTGCGAGAGGTGAAGCGACTCGGCAGCGGCGGAGAACGACCCACTGGCGATCACCTCCCGCAGCACCCTCAGCCTCCTCACGTCGAGCATAAGCCAAACTTATCAGGGCGAGAAGGAATCCATGTTGCGCTGATACCTCACGGAGAGGAGCATTGACATCGTTCTACCGATGAGTTGGCGAGACGGCGACGGTCTTCAGGACAAACGAATGAGAGGGGCTGAGATGGAAGCGCACGCGGGAACCATTTCGATCGGCACGGGCATCGCCACGGAGCGGAAGCCGAGCGGGCTGCGGCGTCTCCAGCTCCTCCGGGAGCGCGCCAGGACGCGACGGTACGAGCGGGCGATCCAGACCCACGGCGCCCGGCCCACCTCGGTCCCGGGCTCCGAGCACACCCACCTGGTTCTGCCGCCGAAGGCTTACTAGCTCAGGCTTCTTCTTCGCCGCCGCGGCTGGCGAGGTACGCGCCGACGCCGAGGGCGGTGAGGATCAATCCGGCGCCGGCCGCGATGCGGATCTCGCGCCCGTAGGCCCGCCAGAGGAATGCGACGATCACTCGGCCGATCAGTTCGTAGATCACTGCGTCTCCTTTCTGATCCGGTGGGCGAGCCGGCTCTGCATCGTGAAGAGCTCGATGAACCCAGGGCTCGCGTGCTGGGAGAAGTCTCCCCCGGACTCGCCGAATGATGCGAGCGAGCGGTCATAGAGGGCGTAGGGAGAGCTCCTCCGAACCGGGGTCACCGACCCACGGTAGAGCTTCAGCGCCACCTCTCCGGTGACGAACTCGTTCACCGAGTCCATGTAGGCGTCGATGTCCCGGCGCAGGGGCTCGAGCCAGAGCCCCGCGTAGCAGAGGTAGGCCCAGTGGCTCTCGAGCGCGCCCTTGAAGTTGTTCTGGTGGATCGTGCAGACCAGCTGCTCGAGCTCGCGGTGCGCGGCCAGGACGATCGCCGCCGCCGGCACCTCGTAGATGTCGCGCACCTTGAGGCCCACCACGCGGTCCTCGATGTGGTCGACGATGCCGACTCCGTGGCGCTGCCCGATCTGCGCGGCGCGCGCGAGCAACTCGACGAGCTCGAGCCTCTCGCCGTCGATCGAGACTGGCCGGCCCCGCTCGAAGCCGACGGCCACGGTCTCCGGCTCGTCGGGCGCCTCCTCGGGCCGGGTCACCAGCTGGAAGACGTCGTCCGGCGCGGCCTCGTCGAGATCCTCGATCGTCCTGCCCTCCGAGGAGCGTCCCCAGAGGTTGTCGTCGATCGAATACGGCGACACCTCGGTCCCGCCCTTCACCGGGATTCCGTGCTCGCGCGCGTAGGCGATCTCCTCCTCGCGCCCCATCTGCCACTCCCGGACCGGGGCGATGATCCGCAGCTCCGGGTCGAGGGTGGCGATCGTCCCCTCGATCCGCACCTGGTCGTTGCCCTTGCCGGTGCAGCCGTGCGCGATCGTGTCGCACCCGTGCTCCCGGGCGACCTCGACCGCCAGCTTCGCGATCAGTGGCCGGGCGAGGGCGGTGAACAGCGGGTAGCCGCCGCCGTAGAGCGCGTTGGCCTTGATCGCCGGCAGCACGTAATCGTCGGCGAACTCCTCGCGAGCATCGACCAGGACGGTCTCGGCCGCGCCCAGCTGCTCGGCCTTGCCGGTGACGACGGCCCACTCCTCGCCCGGCTGCCCGAGGTCGACGGTGAGGGTGACGATCTCGGCGCCGTAGCGCTCCTGGATCCACTTCACCATCACACTGGTGTCCAGGCCGCCCGAATAGAGCAACAGGACGCGGCCCACCTTGCTGGGGTCGGCCTGGTACGCGGCGATCCGGGGGGCGTCACTGGGCATTGAGCCGGGAAGTGTGGCGTTTTTGTCTGGGCACCGCTGACAGAATCCTCGCCATGTCGCGCTTCCTGCGCATCTGCTCGACGATGTTGATCACCGCCGGGATCGTCGTGCTCGCGGACGCGGGCCTGACCCTCGTCTGGCAGGAGCCGCTCTCCGCGGCCTACGGAGCGCTCAAGCAGGGCCAGGCCGAGGACCAGCTCAACCAGCTCGAGTCGCAGTATCCGACGCCCGCCGACCTCGCCGCCACCGCGGGAGTTCGCGGTAACGCGGCCAAGGCCAGGATCCTCGCCGACCGCTTCGAGCCCCACCTGCAGGAGGGACACGCGATCGGGCGCATCAAGATCGATCGCATCGGGCTGAACATGGTGGTCGTGCAGGGGACCGACACGGCGTCCCTCGAGAAGGGTCCGGGCCACTACAGGGCGACCCCGGTCCCGGGCCAACCGGGGACCGTGGCGATCGCGGGCCACCGCACCACCTACCTGGCGCCCTTCCGGCACATCGACCAGATCCAGGACGGCGACGAGATCCGGATCGAGATGCCCTACGCCGCCTTCACCTACACCGTCGAGAAGCACGAGGTCGTCGACCCCGGCGACGTCGGCATCATCAAGCCGGTCGGCTACGACCGCCTGGTGCTGACCGCCTGCCACCCGCCCTACAGCGCCGCACACCGCTACGCGCTCTTCGCGAAGCTGACCCGGATCGACACCTTCGACGTCACCGGCGAGGGCCGCTGGCTCGCGCCCTAGCGCCGCAGCCGGCTCAGAGGCCGCCGGATCCGCTCGGCGTGCTCGGGGTGCCCGGGCTGGGCACCGGCGTGCCGCCGGTGGGAGCCGTGCTGGTCCCTGTCGTCGTCGCCTGCGTCGTCGTCTGGGTCGTCGTCGCCTGAGTCGGCGTGGAGACCGACTGAATCGAGACGGTGGTGCCGGAGTCGTTCGAGTTGTCGCCCACGACGATGATCAGGCCCACGACCAGGCCGATCACGAGCGCGACCAGGATGCCGATGATCCAGCGCGTCCGGGTGTCCACGGCGGCGATCCTAGTCGAGCGTCCGGCCGATGATCCCGAGCGCCTCGTCGGCCTCGGCCTCGCCGATCACCAGCGGGGGCAGCAGTCGCAGCGTGTCGGCGCCGATCGGATTGACGATCAGCCCCTCCGCGAGCAGGCGCCCTGCGGCGTGCTTGGCGTCGGTGCCCTCGAGCCGGGCGGCCAGCATCAGCCCCCGCCCGCGCACCTCGGCGATCGGGCCGATCGCCTCCAGCCCTTCGCAGAGCCGCGTCCCGAGATCGCGGACGCCGCGGAGCAGCTCCGGGTCGTCGATCACCTTCATCGCCGCCAGCGAGGCGGCCGCGATCAGCGGTCCCCCCGCGAAGGTCGAGCCGTGGTCGCCCACCTCCAGGATGTCGGCCGCCTCCTCGCTTGTGATGCAGGCGCCGACCGGCAGCCCGCCGCCGAGCGCCTTGGCCGTGGTCATCACGTCGGGCCGGACGGGCAGCTGCTCGTACGCCCAGAGCGACCCGGTCCTCCCCATGCCCGTCTGGATCTCGTCGAACAGGAGCAGGGCACCGGCCTCGTCGCAGGCCTCACGCGCAGCGGCGATCAGCTCGTCCGGGATCACGTGGACGCCGGTCTCGCCCTGGATCGGCTCCAGCATGACCGCGGCCGTCCGCTCGCCCACGGCCCCCCGGAGCGCGTCCGCATCGTCGCGCGGCACCGCGCGGAAGCCCGGCAGATAGGGCGCGAAGCTCTGATTGGCCGACAGCCCCGGCGTCGCGGACAAGGATCCCATCGTCCGCCCGTGAAAGGCCCCCTCCAGCACCACGATCTCCGGGTCGGAGATGCCGCGGCCGTGGGCGTGCTTGCGGACCAGCTTGATCGCGCACTCGTTCGCCTCCGTGCCCGAGTTGCAGAGGAACGCCCTGCCGCCCAGGCTCGACTCGCAGAGGCGCTGGGCGAGCCGGACCCCGCCCTCGGTCAGATAGAGGTTGGAGGTGTGGGTGAGCTTGCCGACCTGTTCGCGCACCGCCTCGACGACGGCCGGATGGCAGTGGCCCACCGAGCAGACCGAGATCCCGGCGAGGAAGTCGAGGTACTCCTTGCCCTCGGAGTCCCAGAGCCGCGCCCCCTCGCCCCGCACGAACTCGACCGGCGCACGCGGGTAGGTCTGCATGACCCAGCGGGACTCGAGCTGCTGGAGCTCGGCAACCTTCATCCGCCGGCCCTCATGCCGTGATCTTGGTGCCGATGCCCGCGTCGGTGAAGAGCTCGAGGAGCAGCGTGTGGGGCCGCCGCCCGTCGACGATGTGTGCGGCCTCCACCCCTCCGTCGATCGCATCGACGCACGCGGTGAGCTTGGGCCGCATGCCGCCCTCGACGCCCTCGAGGGCGGTGCGAACCTCGTCGGCCGTGGCCTGGGAGATGCGCGAGTCCGGGTCGTCGGGATCGCGCAGCCAGCCGTCCACGTCGGTGAGGAAGATCGCCTTGTGCGCCGTCATCGCGGCCGCCACCTTGCCGGCGGCCTCGTCGGCGTTGACGTTGTAGGAGGCGCCGTCGCGATCGGTGCCCACCGAGGCGATCACGGGAACGTAGTCCTCGGCGATGTGATCGATCACGTCGACGTTCACCCGGTCGATCTCCCCGACGAAGCCGACGTCGGCCGTCCGCGTCAGGGGCTTGACCTGGAAGAGCGCCCCGTCCTCGCCGCCCAGGCCGACCGCGGGCTGCCCGTGCCGGTTGAGCCGCACCAGGATGTCGGAGTTGATCTTGCCCAGCAGGACCATCTTCGCGACCTCGACCGTCTCGGCATCGGAGACGCGGAGGCCCTCGACGAACTTCACCTCCATCCCCATCCGCTCCATGTAGTGGGTGATCTCGGGCCCCCCGCCGTGGACGATCACCGGGTTCATCCCGACGTACTTGAGGAGCACGACGTCCCGCGCGAACGCCTCGCGCAGCTCCTCGTCGCGCATCGCGGCGCCGCCGTACTTGATCACGATCGTCTTGCCGTGGAACTCCCTGATGTAGGGCAGGGCCTCGAGAAGGGTCTCAACCGAGTTGGTGCGAGCGATCCCCTGATCATGCGGGGGTGCTCCGCCAGGAGCAACCCGTTTCATGGAGGAGGAGTCCGCGTTCATGAGGTGTACTCCGCGTTGATCCGGATGTAGTCGTGGGTGAGGTCGCTGAAGTAGACGTGGGCGCGGGCGCCCCCGCGACCGAGGTTGATCGAAAGCTCGGCCTCGGGCAGCTCCGCGGCCAGCTCCGCGGCCTGGATCCGGTCGGGGCCGAGCTCCTCGAGCTCCTCGCCGGCGAGCGCCATGCCCGCGGCCTGGGCGATCCGGCCCCAGTTGGAGTCGCGACCGAAGAGTGCGGTCTTCACCAGGGGCGAGTTGGCGATCGCCCTGGCGACCCGGTCCGCCTCCTCCTCGCTCGCGGCCCCCGTCACCTCGGCGCGGCCGACGCGGGACGCCCCCTCGCCGTCCGCGACGATCTCGAGGGCCAGCTGCAGCAGCACGGCGTCGAGCAGGCCGGCGGGGAGCGGGGCTCCGGCCGCCCCACTCGCCTGCAGCAGGACGGTGTCGTTGGTGCTCATCTGGCCGTCGACGGTGATCCGCTCCATGGAGACCGCCAGCGCCGAGCGAAGCGCTGCTTCCGGATCGGCCACCTCGGCATCGGTCTGGACGAAGCAGAGCATGGTCGCGAACCCCGGTTCGATCATCCCCGCGCCCTTTGCCTGCGCCGAGAGGGTGACGTCGCCGGCCCGCACCGTGCAGCGCTTCGGCCCGCTGTCCGTGGTCATGATCGCCCGGGCGAAGTCCTCGCCGCCGCCGGCGGAGAGCTCCTGGACAGCCTCCAGCACTCCGGTGGTGACGGCCTCGATGTCCAGCGGCACGCCGATCGTGCCGGTCTCGGCGACGGCGACGGTCCTCGGCTCGACCCCCAGCGCCTCGGCGGCGGCATCGCGCATCGCCAGAGCGTCGCGGTAGCCCTGCCCCCCGGTGGCCGCGTTGGCGTTGCCTGAGTTGACGGCGACGGCGCGGAGGACGTCCCCGTCGCACTCCTGGCGGCAGACCCGAACCGGCGCAGCCGCGGCCGCGTTCCGGGTCAGCGCGAGCGCCGACCTCACCTCGGGCGCGCCGCAAGCCATCACGCCGACATCCGTTGCGCCGCCGGCCTTCAGCCCGCAGGCAACGCCCCCGGCCCGAAAGCCGGGTGCGAGCTGCGCCGGGTCGAGCTCCTCGACATCCTCCGGCCGCACGACCCACCTCGACCTGAAGAACGTCTTGGTCGTGGGGCTCACGAAATCCCCTCGCCCTCGGGCAGCCCGAGCATCAGGTTGAGGTTCTGGATCGCCTGCGAGGCGGCGCCCTTCCAGAGATTGTCGATCGAGGCGAAGGCCATCGCGCGGCCGGAGGCCTCGTTCAGCGCCAGGTGGATCCGGCAGAGGTTGGTCTCCCGGACGCCGCTCACCCCGGGCGGCTCCGAGGTCACCTCGACGAACGGCTCTTGCCCGTAGCGCTCCTCGTACAGGGACAGCATCCGCACCGGATCGAGCGGCTCCGGGGTCCGCACGTAACAGCTCACCAGCTCCCCCTGGTCGTAGGGCATCAGGTGGGGAACGAAGGTCAGCGCGCCCTCGCCGTCATACGAGGGTGCTCCGTCAGGAGCAACCCGACTTGTGCCGATGCCGGCGAGCTCCGCCAGCTCCTGCGCGATCTCCGGGGTGTGGCGATGCCCGGTCACCCTGTAGGGCTTGGTGTCGTCGGACCCCTTGATCACCGCCATCTCCTCGGCGGCCGCCCGCCCCGCGCCCGACACTCCCGACTTGGCGTCGATCACCACGTCGTCGATCAGGCCCTCGGCGGCGAGTGGCGCCAGGGCGAGGACGCTCGCGGTCGGGTAGCAGCCCGGGTTGGCGACCAGATCGGCTGCAGCGATCGCCTCCCGGTGCAGCTCGGTCAGCCCGTAGACGGCCTCGCCCAGCAGCTGCGGCGCCCCGTGCTCCCCGTACCAGCGCGAGTAGGTCTCGAGGTCGTGGAGGCGAAAGTCGGCCGACAGGTCCACCACCTTCGTGCCCTGCTCCCGCAGGGCGGCGACCACGGGCGCGGCGGCGCCGTGCGGATACGCGACGATCGCGGCGTCGACGTCCGCGGCGTCTTCGGCTGCCGGCTCTTCCAGCACCAGATCGACCGCGTACTGGGGATAGAGCTCGTTGAGCCGCCTGCCCGCGTCGGTGCGCGCGGTGACCCGCGCCAGCTCGAGGCTCGGGTGTCTTCTGATCAGCTCCGCGGCGAGCGCCCCCGCGTATCCGGAGGCGCCGGCCACCAGGACCCTATTCACGGAGCGACCCCCCGATCCTCTCGAGGGACGCCTCGATCGACCGCCGCTGCTCGGCGACCTCCTCGTCGGTCAGCGTCCGGTCGGCCGCCCTGAAGGTGAGCCGGAGGGCGAGGCTCTTGCGCCCCTCGCCTACCTGCTCCCCGCGATAGAGGTCGAAGACCTCGGCCGAGCGCAGGAGCTCGCCGCCGCCCTCGACCACGGCGGAACGGACCGCCGCCGCGGGAACGTCCTCGCCCACGACGACGGCGACGTCCTGGTGGACAGCGGGGTAGGAGATCACGTCCTCGTAGGTCTCCTTGCCGAAGGGCGAGGCGGCGACCAGCGGAGCCAAGTCGACCTCGAACCCGGCGGCGCTCTCCAGATCCCAATGCCGGCAGACGAGTGGGTGGATCTCCCCAAGCCAGCCGATCTCCTCGCCGTCGACGAACACCGCGCCGCTGCGGCCCGGATGCAGGAAGGGCTGCTCGCCCGGGACCACCTCGACGGCGACGCCGAGCTGGCCGGACAGCGCCTCGAGCACGCCCTTGAGCGCGTAGAAGTCGGCCTCGACCGAGTCCGCTCGCCAGCCGCCCGGGTGAAGCGGTCCGGCCGCGAGCGCCCCGACCCGCCACGGCTCAAAGGCGGGCGCCGGTCTCTTGCCCACGAACTTGCCGGCCAGCACACCCTCGTGCGGCGAGCTCCCCTCACGCAGGTAGGCCCGACCGGACTCGAACAGCGCCACCCGCTCGGCGCCGTGGGCGCGGTTGTAGCGCGCTGCCTCGAGCAGCGATCCGACCAGCGCCGTTCGCTCCTCGGAGTGCTCGGCCGAGAGCGGATTGGAGACGCGGATCGGCTCGGCCCTGACGTCGCCATCCGGGATGCGGAGGCGGCTGGGCATGCCGGGGTCGGTGAGGCTGAGGTTGACGATCGCGTCAAAGCCCAGGTCGCGCATGGCGTCCTCGGTTCGGCGGCGCAGCCGCTTGCTCCCGGGTGAGGCGGCCCGCCTGGCCGCTCGTGCCTGGCAGGGTCGAGGGCAGGTTCTCGGCGTAGCCGTGGATCCGGCCGACCTCCTCGATCAGGTCGGGCTCCCGGGTGACGTCGTAGTGGCGGTGGAAGGGCACGGTCGCCTCGATCTCGTCGCCGTCGCGGGCGACGCCGAAGTCGAGCCGCTCGAGGTACTCGGCGCACCGGTCGGCCTCGATCTCCATGCCGAGCAGGCGCCCGACCCGCGCGTGGCGCAGCCTGAGCTGGTGCGGCTCGGGGATCTCGGCGGCCTCGTCGATCGTTCCGGGAACCAGCTTTGCGCCGCAGAGCTCGACCATCAGCACCGACGCGATCCGCTGCGCGCGGAGGGCGAGCTCGGGATGGAGCTGCTTCTCGAAGCGATTGGAGGCGTCGGAGCGGAGCCCGAGTTTGCGCGACGTGCGCAGGATGTTGACGCCGTTCCAGGTTGCGACCTCGAGCAGCACCCGGGTGGTCGTCTCGGAGACCTCCGAGACCTGGCCGCCCATGATCCCCGCGATGCCCGAGGGCCCGTTGCGGTCGCAAACGAGCACGACCTCCTCGTCGAAGGCCCGCTCCACCCCGTCCAGGGTGGTCATCCTCTCGCCCTGCTCGGCGGCCCGGATCGTCAGGGCCCCGTCGGGAACCTTGTCGAGGTCGAACGCATGGAGTGGCTGGGCCGTCATCAGCATCACGTAGTTGGTGATGTCGACGACGTTGTTGATCGGCCGCATGCCGGCGCCGATCAGCCGCGCCTTCAGCCAAAGCGGCGAGGCCCCGATCGTCACGTCCGTGAAGACCCGGGCGGTGAAGCGCGGGCAGAGCTCAGGAATTTCGACCGTGACCGATGCATAGTCCGAGACCTCGCCATCGCCGGCCGCCTCCGCGTCCACCTCCCAGGGCGCCTGGGCGAGATCGGCGCCGGTGAGCGCGTGCAGCTCACGCGCGACGCCGTAGACACCGAGGCAGTCGACCCGGTTGGAGTTCACCTCCAGCTCGAGCACCGACTCCGAGACCGGGATCAACTCGGTCAGCGGCGTGCCCGGCGCGGCGCCGTCCTCTTCGAGCACCGCGATCCCGGCCGCGTCGTCGCCGATCTCGAGCTCGGCCTCGGAGAGGATCATCCCGTCGGACTCCACGCCCCGCAGCTCCGCCTTGCCGAGCGTTGTCCCATCGGGCATCACGGCGCCGGGCAGGGCCACCGGGACCGTCTGGCCCGCAGCCACGTTTGGCGCTCCGCAGACGATCGTCCTGCGGCCATCGCCGGCGTCGACCTCGCAGACGCTCAGCCGCTCGGCGTCGGGGTGCTTCTCGACCGAGAGCACCTTGCCCACCACGAGGCTCTCGGACGAGGGCGCTCCGACCTGCGAGATCCGCTCGACCTCGGTGGTGTGCATGGCGAGCAGATCGCCGATCTCCTCCAGGCCGAGGTCGGGATCGCAATACGCGCGCAGCCAGCTCTCCGGGACCTTCATCGGAACTGCTCCAGGACCCGGACGTCGTTCTCGAAGAACTTGCGCAGGTCGGGAACGCCGTACTTGAGCATCGCGATCCGCTCGATCCCCATGCCGAAGGCGAAGCCCTGGACCTGCTCGGGGTCGTAGCCGTTGTCCCGCACGAAGCGGTAGACGTTGGGGTCCACCATTCCGGCGCCGAGGATCTCGATCCAGCCGATCCCCTTGCAGGTCGGGTCGCGCGAGCCATCCGCGAGCTGGCCGGTGCCGCCGCAGCGGAAGCAGGAGACATCGACCTCGACGCTCGGCTCGGTGAACGGGAAGAACCCGGGCCTGAAGCGCGTCTCGCGCTCCGGCCCGAAGATCGCCCGGGCGAATTCGTCGAGCGTCCCCTTCAGGTCCGCGAGGGTGATATCCGCGCCGACCGCGAGGCCCTCCACCTGGTGGAAGATCGGGCTGTGGGTCGCATCGAAGGGATCCGAGCGGTAGCAGCGGCCCGGAACCACGATGAAGATGGGCGGCGGCTGTGACTCCATCGAGCGCACCTGCATCGGCGAGGTATGGGTGCGGAGGAGGACGTCTTCCGGCCCAGGAGGCAGCCCACCATCATCCGCCGCGTGCTCCGCTTCGCGTCCGCGCGTGGCGGGCTCCGGCGGGATCCGCAGGTCGCCCCGCAGCGTCGCCGGATCGACGTAGAAGGTGTCCTGCGCCATCCGCGCCGGATGACCCGGCGGGTGATTGAGGGCGGTGAAGTTGTAGTAGTCGAGCTCGACCTCCGGCCCCTCCATCACCCGGTATCCGAGGCCGATGAAGATGTCCTCGACCTCGCGCATGGTCCGCAGCAGGAGGTTCTGGGCGCCGGCCGGCACCGGGGGAGCACCGGGGAGCGTGACGTCGATCGCGTCCTCGGCGAGCCGCGTACCGAGCTCGCTCGCGTCCAGCTCCGCACCCCTGCTCTCGAGCAGGCCCTCGAGCTCCTTGCGCGCCTCGTTGCCGGATTTGCCGACGGGGCCGCGCTCCTCGGCGGGCAGCTCCGAGATCCCGCGGAGGATCTGAGTCAGCTCCGCCTTCCGGCCCAGGTAGCCGACGCGCAGCTCCTCGAGCTCGGCCGTGGTGGAGGCCGCGCCGATCGCGTCGGCCGCCTCCGTCCTGATCTCTTCGATGCGCTCAGTTCCCATCATTCGCCACTTCCTACTTGATTAGACGGGTTGCTCCTGTGGAACACCCTCGCACCGCGGGAGTGGCTCGCGTCGCGGCTGGCCGGCGACGATATCCGCTGCAGGGCGATCGCCGCCGCCGCGGCCACGTTGAGTGACTCCGCGCTCTCACGCAGCGGGATCGTCACCCGCATCTCGCACTGCCCGACGACCTCCGCCGGAAGCCCGTCCCGCTCCGCCCCCAGGCAGACCGTGGCCGCGCCGTCGAGCACCTCGAGCGGCTCGCCGCCGTGGGCAACCAGCGCAGCCCGCGGCTCGGGGGTGGATTCGACCCCCACCCGCACGAGCGGCTCCGAGAACACCGCTCCCATGCTCGCCCTCACCGCATTGGGCCCGAAGGGATCGGCGCAGTCGGGACCGAGCGCGACCGAGCCCCCCACCAGCGCGCTGGCCGTGCGGATCACCGTGCCGACGTTGCCGGGATCGGAGATGCCATGCAGATACACGCACGGCGTCACCGGCTGATCGGCCCAGAGCTCGCGCCAGACCCCGATCGACCGTGTCCCGGATCCCAGGTTGGAGAATCGCGCGAGCAGCGCCGGCTCGACCTCGGTGCCCCCAAGGCCCTCCCCCGCGGCGGTCAACAGCTCCACCGGCTCCGCCCCCGCCGCGCGCGCGGCGGCGAGCAGGTCCTCGCCCTCGCCGACGAACAGCCCCTCGCGCTCGCGGCTCCGCCGCCTGCCGAGGCGGCGGATCAGCTTGAGCTTCTCGTTGTGTGGGCTGGTGATCGTTGCCATTGGGTCCTGAAAAGAAAAAGGGCGGCTCCGCCTCGCGGACCGCCCGGGAATCTTGCTCTGGCTGCCTTCGACTAGGTGGTGGCAGCCTCCCGGGCGAGCTCCACAAATCGGCGGAAACCATCGGGATCGTTGACGGCGATGTCGGCGAGCATCTTGCGGTTGACGTCGACCCCGGCCTCACTGAGGCCGTGGATCAGCTGGGAGTAGCTCATGCCCTCCTGCCGCGCCGCGGCGTTGATCCTGGTGATCCAAAGCCGCCGGAAGTCCCTCTTGCGGTTGCGCCTGTCGCGATACGCGTAGGAATCCGAGCGCATCAGCTGCTCGTGCGCGAGCCGGTAGCTCGAATGCTTGCGGCCGAAGTAGCCCTTGGCCCGGGAGAGAACCTTCTTCTTGCGCCGCTTGCGGGCGACTGCGTTTGTGGCGCGCGGCATCAGCGCCCGCCCTTGACGAGCAGCTTGGTGACCCGGCCGCGGTCGGCACCGGAGATCTCCGAGGGCCGTCCCAGGCGACGCTTCCGGCCAGGCGACTTCTTCTCGAGGATGTGGCTCGAGAACGCGCGCCTGCCGCGGAGCTTGCCCTTGGCGGTCTTGCGGAAGCGCTTCTTGGCGCCGGAGTGGGTCTTCATCTTCGGCATCGGGCCGACTATTGAAGCAGACGGCCTGCGCTGATCGGGCTGCTCCACCACCAAACGGGTCGCTCCTGACGGAGCGCCCTCGCACTACACCCTCTCTTACACGGCAGCCTGGTTTTCCTGGCCCGCAGCGCGCGACGGGGCGAGAAGCATGGTCATGTTGCGGCCCTCCTGGAGGGGGG
Organism: uncultured Solirubrobacterales bacterium; assembly: GCA_963833375.1. Lineage (GTDB taxonomy): Bacteria > Actinomycetota > Thermoleophilia > Solirubrobacterales > 70-9 > DASUPK01. The sequence continues at coordinate 243,831 of CAWHXR010000004.1, read as the reverse complement.
CCTGCTCCATGGTCGCGAGCTCGGAGACGTCCTGGAGGAGCCGGTCGAGCAGCATGCGGCCCCGCTCGGGATGGCTCTGCTCGCGCCCGCGGAACATGATCGTGACCTTGACCTTGTCGTGCTGCTTGAGGAACCGCTCGACATGGCCGCGCTTGGTCTCGTAGTCGTGCTGGGCGATCTTCGGGCGCAGCTTGATCTCCCGCACGTTCACCTGCTGCTGGTGCTTGCGGGCGGCCTTGGCCTTCTGCTCCTGCTCGTACTTGTACTTCGAGTAGTCGAGGATGCGGCAGACGGGCGGCTTGGACTGCGGGGCGACCTCGACCAGGTCCAGGTCGCGCTCGCGGGCGCGCTCGAGGGCCTGGTCGGTCGGGATGATCCCGACCTGCTCACCGTTCTCGTCGATCAGGCGTACCTCGGGGACCCGGATCCTCTCGTTGATCCGAGTCGTGTCGCGTTCAGGCGGACGACGGTCGAAGCGCGAGACCGCCACTAGCTGCGCATGAGGTAGAGCTTCAAAGAAGAGATGGGCGAGATTGGATCGGTGAGGCGGGCACGGGGCGCTTAGGCGCGCGGCGTGGTGTAGGTGCCCGGCATTGCGGCCAGTATAGACGCCCCTCCCGGATCGCACGAGCGATCGGCGTGCAGAGGGCTAATCGCCGGCTTCCTCGCGCATCCGCGCGACCAGTTCGTCGAGCCCCATCGCCCCCAGGTCCCCATCGCCGTGGTGGCGAACCGAGACGGATCCCGAATCGGCCTCCTTGTCTCCGACGACGAGCATGTAGGGCGCCTTGGAGAGCTCCGCGTCGCGGATCTTCTTCCCCACCGACTCGGTCCTGTCATCGATCCGCGCCCGCAGCCCGGCGGCGCGTAGCTCATCCGCGACCGCCGTCGCCCGCTCGTTGTGGCGGTCGGCGACCGGCAGCACGACGGCCTGCACCGGCGCCAGCCAGAGAGGGAACCGCCCGCCGTAATGCTCGATCAGGATGCCGGCGAAGCGCTCCATCGAGCCGAGCAGCGCGCGATGGATCATCACCGGGCGGTGCTCGGCGTTGTCGGCGCCGGTGTAGGCGAGGTCGAAGCGCTCGGGCATCTGGAAGTCGAGCTGACAGGTGCCGCACTGCCACGAGCGCCCCAGCGCGTCTGTGATGTGGAAGTCGATCTTGGGCCCGTAGAAGGTGCCCTCGCCCGGGCTCACGTCGTACTCACGGCCCTGATGTTCCAGCGCCTCGCGAAGCGCCCCCTCGGCCCGCTCCCACTGCTCGTCGGTGCCGATCGACTTCTCGGGCCGGGTCGAGAGCTCCACCCGGACCTCGTCAAAGCCGAAGCGCTCATAGAGCTGGTCGATTCCGGCGCAGATCGAGTCGACCTCGTCGGTGACCTGGTCGAGGGTGCAGTAGACGTGGGCGTCGTCCTGGGTGAAGGCGCGGACTCGCAGCAGGCCGTGCAGGACGCCCTCGCGCTCGTAGCGCGAGACCAGGCCGAACTCAGCCAGTCGCAGCGGCAGCTCCCGGTATGAGTGCCGGCCCGAGGCGAAGACGAGGCAGGCGCCAGGGCAGTTCATCGGCTTGAGTGCGTACTGGCGCTCCTCCTCGGAGCCCTCGTGCTCCGCGGGCGACGTGAAGAACATGTTCTCCTTGTAGTTGTCCCAGTGGCCCGAGCGGTGCCAGAGCTCGACGTCGAGCACCTGCGGGGTCTTGATCTCGAGGTAGCCGCGCGCGGCCAGCTGCTTGCGCACCTCCGCCTCGATCAGCTGCAGCAGAACTGTGCCCTGCGGCAGCCAGAACGGCATCCCCGGCGCCTCCGGCCGGAACTGGAAGAGGTCCAGCTCGGGCCCGAGCCGGCGATGGTCGCGCTCGCGGGCCTGCTCGAGCCGCTCGAGGTGCTGCTCGAGGTCCTTACGATCGAGGAAGGCAGTGCCGTAGACGCGGGTGAGCATCTGGCGGGTCTCGTCGCCTCGCCAGTAGGCGCCTGCCAGCGAGGTCAGCTTGAAGGCGCCGATGCGCCCCGTGGAGGGGCCGTGCGGTCCGCGACAGAGGTCCTCGAAGTCCCCGTTCCGGTAGAGCGAGACGGTCTCCGCGCCCTCGTCGCGGATCAGGTCCTCGATCAGCTCGACCTTGTAGTCCTGGCCCTGCTCGCGGAAGTGCTCGATCGCCTCCTTGGCGGACAGCTCCCGCCGCTGGAACGGCTCGTTGGCCTTGACGTGCTCGTTCATCCTCTCCTCGATCCGAGCGAGGTCCTCCTCGCCGGGATTGCCGTTCGGGAACTCGATGTCGTAGTAGAAGCCATTCGCGATCGGCGGGCCGATCGAGATCTTCGCCTCGGGCCAGATGTCCAGCACCGACTCCGCCAGCACATGGGCGGCGTCATGGCGGATCAGCTCGAGCGCCTCGGGGCTGCGGTCCGTGACGACCTCGATCGCCTCGCCGTCCGCCAGCGGCGCGGAGAGGTCCCGGAGCTCGCCATCGACCTTGAGGGCCAGCGCCGCCTTCGCCAGTCCTGGGCCGATCGCGGCAGCGGCATCCGCACCGGTCGCGCCGGGCTCGAGCTCGAGCTCGGAATCATCGGGCAACTTGACTTTGAGCTTCTCGGGGTTCACGCGGCTAAGGCTAACCGTGGGCGGTTACGCCCAGCTTGCAGGGATGCGCGACTCGGACGCCGTACACCCGTCAGGAGACCCAATGGGTATGGGCAAGGGCAGATCCAGGGCGTTCGCGTGCGCGCTCGTCGCGCTCGCCTTCCTCGCGGTCACCGCAGCGGCGTCGCCCGCCTCCACGAAGGCGAAGGGCAAGGACCAGCACGTCTACAAGTTCGGCACGCGCACCCTGCGCGCCGGCGAGAAGGGCAAGGACGTCCGCTACCTGCAGCGCGCGCTGACCAGGCTCGGGGTGGCCACCTCGGTCGACGGCGTCTTCGGCAAGGGCACCTTCAGGAGCGTCGAGGCCTTCGAGCGCCAGCACGGCTGGCCGGTGGAGGGTGTGGTCACGAAGAAGGACGCGAAGCGGATCAAGAAGCTGCTCGCCAACCGGCGGGTCAGCGGCGGGTACTTCAGCGAGGGCTACGTTCGGCCCACCCTCAACCTGAGCGCGCGACGGGCGGGCACCGCCAAGGTGAAGGTTCTCGACGCATCGGGCAACCTCGTCAAGGGGGTGACGCTGAGCTTCAACGGCGCCGGGCGGCAGGGTTTCGCGTGGGACGGGACGTCGTCAAGCGGGATCGCCGCAGAGGGCATCTACCAGCTGAAACTCGCGGACCCTGGGTCAGCGCGGGCTTCCGTCGCCGGGGGACAGACCCAGCCGTTCGCGATCCACCTGCACGCCTTCCCGGTCCCCGGCCCCCACAGCTTCGGAGGTCCCGACAGCCGCTTCGGTGCTCCTCGCTCGGGCCACATCCACCAGGGTCAGGACATCGCCGCGTCCTGCGGTCAGCGGGAGATGGTGGACGAAACGGGCCAGGTCAGGGTCAACGCCTACCAGGCAGGCGGCGCCGGCTACTACGTCGTCCTCCACGGCGCGCTCACCGGGACCGACTCCGTCTACATGCACCTGAAGGCGCCCAGCTGGGCGCCGGCGGGCACCAATGTCTACGCCGGTCAGCAGATCGGCAGGGTCGGGGCCACCGGGGACGCCATCGGCTGCCACCTGCACTTCGAGCGCTGGAGCGCTCCCGGCTGGTACGTGGGCGGAGCCGCCTACGACCCTCTGCCCGAGCTGGAGTATTGGGACACCTACTCCTGAGCCCTTGACTGCTGCGGCGGCCGGGCGTAGCGTCGTGCTTGCCTACGCCTCCGAGGGAGATGAGCATGTCGCACCGGGGACCGATCTGGCTGGCGATCGCGGCGGTCACGATGCTCGCCGCACCGGCCGCCGACGCCAGCGTCGGCAAGCAGTCCTATGAAGGCCCCGTGGCCACGGACGGCGTGGACGGCAGATCGCCGACCGTCAGGCTCAAGGTCGAGTTCAAGAAGGTGCATCACAGGCGCGGCGCGCCCAGTCGTCTGATCGACTGGGCCCAGCGCGCGATCGCGCTGCGCTGCCCCGACGGCAGCAAGATCTACGGGGGACCCGGGACCGAGCTCGACGGCGGGCCCGGTGGCTTCGACGAGCTCGGCTTCACCGGCCAGAAGATTAAAAAAGGGCAAGTTCTCGGTGAGCGAGCTGAGCGCCGACGAGGGAGATACCCAGACGGTCACCGGCCACGTCTCAAAGAAGGGAAACGCGACCGGCACGATCCGCGTAGTGGCCAAATCCTTTTCGGGCCAGACCTGTGACTCGGGAGTGGTGAGCTGGACCGCGTCGCCGGTCAAGGCGTTCAGCCCGGTGGTGCAGCCCCCGTGCGCCTTCCAGGGAACGTGCCCGGCCGGCGTGGCGCTTCGGGCAGGGGTTTGATGGGCGCTGCTGGTGGGACCTCCTCACCGAGGCGCTCGAGGTCCTGACCGACCTGCGCCGGGTCGCGGCTGCGGCGACCCCGGACAGAACCACGGCCCTGAAGCTCGACCGAGCCGCTCCGACGGCGTCGGTCGGGGCGAGACGGGCGTTTGCGACCGAGTCCCAGGAGCCGACCCCTGAGGTGCTCCTGCGGATCAATAGGCCACACCCAGTTCTGCAAACCCACGGTCATATAACGACTGGCCGGGGCACAACTTGCGGGCTCGCTCGCCGCAGGCACCGACCGCTTTCCGCCTGGTGGTTGCCTGGTCTCCACGCGGACGTTGCTCCTGTTGGTCGAACCGGCATCGACTTCGAATCGCGCCAAGTTGACCGGGCCGACGTACAATCGGCCAAGCGCCCGACTGTCGGCGACGACGGCGGCCCGGCCGGTGGTCGAGACCCTCACGTTCATCCCGAAGAGCGAGCGCGGAGCCAGGGACGGCGCGAACAGGTGGTCCTGAGTGGCCGTGCCGGCGGTGCCGGTCTCGTCAGGGTGTCGAGGCTACTCGGCGGTCAAATCGCCTCGCGCTGTCAAAAAACGGGCGGGCGTAGACTGGGAACCGAAGCCGGCGCGTCCCCTTCTCCCTTTGGGGCGCGTCGGCTCGACTTTGGGTTCTCAGCCGGAGCCGCTGTTCTCGCTGGCCAGGTGCTCGGGCTGAACATCCTCCAAGAGGATGGTGGTGGCGGTGGAGTCCTGCTGCTCGGGCTTCACGTTGCTCTGCACGATGATCGCTGGCACGGGCTTGTTCCTCCCCTCGAAGTAGAAGTTCCCTCTGTATTGAGCACACAACTCCTAAGGTCCAAGTAACCAGTTGGTAGTCGGGAGACGAAGCACTCGACCAGTTGCTCGCCCCCGGCGCCTCCCACAACAAGAAATGAGCGGCCCCTAGGGGGTCAGGAGACCGCCCGACGGAGTGGTACCCGATGCGCCCCCCGAGAACCTCCCCAATCTCAGGTAATGGACGAGTGGACGAATACACTGGAACCGGCGCCGGCGCGCGCCTCCTTCTCCCCACCCTCCCAGGGGCGCGTCGGCTCTCGACCTTAGGTTCTTCGACGAACCCAGCTTGATACCAGCGGCTTAGACGCGCTCGATGTGCTCGGCGCACGTGCTGATCGGCCTCAGCTCGGCGTCGATTACCACGTGCGAAGCGTCCTCGCCGCATGGGTGGTAGGCGCCGCCCGCCTGGCAGATAGGGACCAGCGCGTACAACTTGACGCCCTCTTCGCGCTCCAGCTTGGCGTCATGTTTGCCGCATGCCCAGATCACCTCTTCGCTCGATCGCGGTCCAGCGAAGGTCGGCATCTCTTCGCAGCCTGGGCTGGAGCAGTGCTGCAGAGCCATCTCGAACACCATCGGGTCTACCTTACCCGGCGGTCATTCGTGCTCGCTAGGTCAAAGACACGCGAGCCTAGCCCGGAGTAATCAGCAACTGGACGAGGACGTAGAGGACGAACAACGCCGCGATGGCGCCGATCAACCAGAGTCCGATCCTGATGCTCATGGAGCGCAAGTCCATGCCGCGCTTCACTCGTCGTTCCTCGGGCGAGGGGAAACGGACCTTGATGTCGGGGAACTCGGGCGAGGGGAAACGGACCTTGATGTCGGGGAACTCCTGCTCGAAGGCGGCGGCGAGCGCCCCCATCTCGGTGGACGTCAGGTCCCGTTCCTTCCCGTCCTCCTCCTTCGCCACCGCGTACCAGATGGGCTGATCGGCGCCAGTAGCCCCCCGCTCCAGGAGGATGCGGCACCCCTCGACGTAGGCATCGGCCAGCTTGGGGAGCGAGCCGACGAGCCCGACGCGGACGTGTTCCTCTTGGTCAGCGACGCTCAGGTCGACGTAGTACTTGGTCGCGATAAGTTCAGCCTAGACCGACGTCGCATCTCGGCGGTCAGCAGCGCTCGCCACGTCAAAAAGTCGAAACGGCCCCCGGAGGGACCGCTCGTTCGACGCGACTCATTGGTCGAGGATCTTGCCCTTACCGGGACCCGATGTCCTCGGCGTCCTTTGCCTCGCTAACCGCCCATCCCACGCGCTCGATCAGTTGGGCCGCGTGGTGATCGCTGGCCAGGTGCTCCGGTTGAACATCCTCGTAGAGGAGGACGTTGGTGTCTTGCTGGGTGCTGCCGTTGCTCTGCACGATGATCGCTGGCATAGCTTGTTCCTTCCTATCGAAATGAATTGCGTTCCCTCTGGATTGGGTCGCAGGGAAGGAAGAGGGGAAACCCCGCGGAGCGAGTGATGCGAAGGCCCCGGTGGGATGGTCCTTGCTACACGGAGCCAGCTCAAGCACCTTAGCGCACGGTTCCTAAGTCCTAAGTAATCAGTGCCAAATCGGAACCCGGCCTTTGAAGTGGTTGGGTCCGCGAAATGACGAGACCTGACGGATCGACGGTCTCGATGGGCGCTGCTGGGCTGAGAAGCCCGTCAAATGGCTTAGGAGCGCCCTCAACGCTGGGTGACGCTACCAGCCGCGCTACCAGCCTCGAAGGGCGCAGACTCGAACGCGGCAAGTAGCCGGCGCTTGGCGGCATCGACGGACGGGTGCCCGTAGCGCGCCATCACCAGTGCGCCGCCATCGGTATGGCCGAGCTGCACCGAGACGGCGAAGTGATCCAGGCCGAGCTCCAGCAGCTGCGTCGCGCAGAAATGCCGGAGGTCATGCCACCGGCACTCGACCCGAGCCGCAGCCTTCACCTTCTGCCAGGACCAGCCGTGGGTGCCCTTGATCAGCGGCTGACCGCGCGGCGAGTGGAAGATGAACGGCGAGCCCTCTCGCTGTGGCACCTGATCGAGCACCCTCGCCGGCGGCAGCAGCGGCACCGTGCGGTTCTGACCATTCTTCGGTCGGCCGAGCGATCCGTCGAGCTTCCGCGAGCGGCGAACAGTGATCTCGTCCTCGCCGACTTCGCGCCACTGGAGCGCGAACAGCTCTCCTTGCCGGAGGCCCGTCCAGGCCGCGAAGGTGATCATCGCCCGCATCTCGCCGCAGTAGCCGGCGAGCACGGTGCAGGCCTCCAGCAGGGCTCGGTACTCCTCGATCGTCGGCGGCTCGATCTCTGGCTGCTTGTCGACGGCCGGGAGCCGAAGGTTCGAGAAGGGATTGGACTCAACCAGGCCGACGTTTCGAGCGTCCTCGTACATCGTCCCGATCACCCGGGAGACGCTCCGGGGGACGGTCAGGGCCCACGTCCTGGCACTCAGCCGCTCGACCTCACCGAGGGGCGTCGGCCCGAAGTGCTCGGCGAAGCGTCGCGCCGCGGCGGCGTAGAGGCGGTCGGTTGCCTCGGAGCCGCGCGGCCACTCCTCCAGCCATCGCTCGGCGAAGCTCGCGCAGGTCTCGTCCGAAACGCGGGCCGCCAGCCGATCGCGGTAGCAGCGCTCGGCCTCACGCGCGGCGCTCTTGCTCGGCCAGGGCCCGCCGGGTACCCAGATCTGAGCGCCGTTCGACTGGAACTTGGCGACCCACCTGCTCGAGCCCTTCGGTCTCTCGAAGACGCTCATGCCACCACGCGATTGCGCCGCGGCCGCAGCTGGACGACTTTGTCGGGCAAGTCCTCCGTTCCGGCCAGTGCTCGATCGACCTCGCTCATGCGGTAGCGATTCTGCCCGCCGACCTCGGATGGCCGGCAAGTGCAATCGCTCAACAGTTCGGATCGAGACCCGCAGTGCCCGAGCAACCTCGCGCTTGGTCAGCCAAGGCTCGCGCACTGAACGACCTCTCCCCTCCCCCGACCTGGCCGCGAAGGTAGCGGCGGCGGCGCGTCGGTCAACCCCCGGAGGGGGTCGGGCCGAAGGCCCTTGACGGACCGCGCCTGGCCGCCGCTAGGCTGGCTCCCAGGTCCGGGCGGGTGGAGTCTTCGGTGCCGTGTGCGTCGGGACCTGTCGTGCGTCGGGAGCCATCTCAATCCTCTTGACGCGCTTTCCCTCGACCTGTCCCAGCGGACTCCCCGCCGCAACACCCGCCCGGCGATTGGCCGCATACCCGCCACCTATAGTCCGCCGCGGCGTTGCCTGCCCCCGCCATCCGGAACTATCACTCGAGCAAGCCAACGCAGCTTCTTGCATCCAGCATCAAGTGCCTGCCTAGTCCCGCCGACCGCTGCCTCTCGGCTCTCGACCAATGCCCGCCAGAGACCCCGCCCGCACCATCAACCAAGCTCAAACCGTCGGTTCCGCCCTCGCCCTCATGCTCTCTCGCAGCCCTCTTCCTCGTCGCTTCCCTGCCAACAGAACTCACCCGCGCCGCCCCAACCAGTCATAAATCGGGTCAAGCGCATCGACTCCGATCACTCGTAGAGGGAGCGGAGTCGAGGCGCGCAGACCCGCGAATTCCGCATAGGAATGGGGCGGCGCGGGCCGGAAAGTGTCCACGCCGCGGACAGCGCGCGGACACCTAGCGGACACTTCGCGGACACTTCGTCGGGAGTGGGTTCTTGCCGTCGAGCGCCGACACGATTGGCCGCTTCCTCGAGATGATCAGGCAGGAAGCAACAACAACCTGGGGGGAACGACTCAGGCCTGCCAGCCGTTTCGAGGCCAGCCATCACTTAGCCAGCTCCAATCTACAACGAACCGCTCGCAACCGACCAGGCCAAGGACATCTCGCCCGCGGTCAAACAAGCGCAAACCGTCCCGGCCGATGGACCCCCATCCGCACTCCACTCACTCGCCTTCCGGCCTCCTACCGCCCGAGCCCAACAACCGGCGCCCGCCGCGCCCAGCCACCCAGTCAAGAGGGGTCAAGCGCACCGACTCCGGGCACTCGTAGAGGGTGCGGAGTCGGTGCGCGCCGACCCCTGAATTCCGCATTGCAATGGGGCGCGGCGGGCGCAAACCCATCCGGTAGCCGGATGGGGCTATCGGATGCGTTTCGGATGGGTTTCGGATGGGTTGGCCGGCTCTTGAAAACCGCTGCTTTGCATGGAAAGCAGCGGTCCTCCGAGGATACTGCGTGGGCGATGTCGGAGGAGAACCTCGAGATCGTCCGCCGTTCGGTCGCGGCCTTCAACCGCGGCGACCTCGACGCATGGATCGAGTGTTGGGCGGACGACATTGACTACCGGGCTGTCGAGGGTGCCCCCGATGACCACGGCCCGATCCTTGGTAAGGACGCTTTGCGCGACTACGCACAGGACTGGCGCAACACGTTCGATGACTTCAGGCAAGAGCCCGTCGAGCAGATCAAGGAGATGACAAGGTCATCGCGGTCTTCAGGGTCAGCGGACGCGCCAAGCTCAGCGGCGTCGAGACGGATCTGACTTACGCCGCCCTTTACACATTCCGCGACGGGAAGATCGCGCGGGGCCGCGAGTACTGGACGCGAGACGAGGCCCTCGAAGCCGCCGGGCTGTCCGAGTAGGCGATGTCGCAGGAGAACGTCGAGACAACGCCTCATTTCACGGAGTCATTTGTGCGCGGTGACTTCGACGCTGTTGTCGCTGATCTTTGTCCCCACCTCGAGTATCGACGACAACGATATCACCGAATCGACAGGCGCAGACTCTTTCTATGAGTGGATTGCCAGGTGGGATGCGGCCTGGGAGACCTGGAGGATCGAGGATCTCGAAATCCGGCCTGTGGGAGAAGACCGCACGCTCTCCTTGTTCAAGATGATCGTGACGGGCAGGGGAAGCGGCATCGAACTCACACGGGACGACGCGGTGTTGAGCGGGTTTCAGAACGGCAAGATCGTGCAGATCGGCTACTACAACGATCAGGCACAGGCCATCGAAGCCGCCGGGCTGTCGGAATAGCCGCCTTGGACGAAAAGCAGTAGTCCGCCGAGGGCCGCTGCTTTGCATGGAAAGCAGTAGTCCGTCGAGACATACTGCGCGGGCGATGTCGGAGGAGAACGTCGAGATCCTCACAGGCGCCGACGGTGACCCACCCCCCGCAACGGTCTCGTTCGTGACAACTGAGCACTTCGCGCTCCAGGGCGCTCGCGCGGCGACGATCGCCGAGTCGACCGGCCGCGCGACCATGTTCCTAGCTTCGGTTTCCGGCGGCTTGATCGCGTTGGGCTTGGTCGCGACAGCGAGTCGCGTCGAGACGGCCTTCTATGCCTTCGGCCTCGTCCTCCTCCCGACATTGGCCAGGAGCAGTCAGTGGCCGGGATAAAGCGGTCGGAGTGGCGGGCCCCGGCTCTACGGCCGGGGCCCTCGAGCTCCGAGCTGCCTGATCAGAAAACGATCAGCGAGACCGTCTTGCCGTCGACGAGGGCGGCATCCCCGTTGTTCCACACGTTCAGATTCACCTTGCCCTGAGCGTCGACCTTGCTGGCCGCCGTGACGACGTTCGCCGCTCCGCCGCCAACGTTGGCGCTGGAGGAGATCGCCACCCCCGAGTCAAGGCCGGCGAGGGTGAGCGTGTACCGCCCAGTGCCGATCCTGTGGATCGTCACTGAATCAGCGGCCTTGCTGGCGCAGTCGAATGCTGGAACGACCGCGTCCGGCGTAGCGTCCGTCAGGCCCGAGGTGTCGACCACCAGCGAGGACTTGAGCCAGCCGGTCTGACACTCGCCCGGGGCGGCCCCACCGAGCCTGGCGGCGTTCGTCGCGCTCGGCGCGACCGCGTTCGGCGCCAGCTTCGGTGTGGTGACAGCGCCGTCGGCGATCTTGCCTGTGGTCACCGCCGCGTGACTGAGGTTTCGCGTTTTGACGCTGTTCGCCTTCATCTTCACCGCCGCGTAGCCGAAGCCGCTCATCGCCGCGAACAGGGCGATTGAGGCCACGACTAGCGCGGGGCTGACTCGAAAGCGTCGTCGTGAATCGGTCTTCCTGGTTCTCATCTGTGTGCTCCTTTGGGTCGGGTGTGTTGTTCCCAACCAAGGACGCCCCGCAGCCGAATTACTTCCCGGGCCAGATGTGAGTGGGTCAGCCGGCAGCGCGCGCGAGTACGTCCGGCAACTGACGCCGGGAGGAGACGTCCAGCTTCTTGAAGGCACGCCCGAGGTGGGTCTCGACCGTCTTCTCGGTGACGAACAGGGTCTGGGCGATCGCCCGGTTCGTGTCGCCCGCCGGCGTTTGCCGTGCCCGCGGCCACCGGCTGCGGAAACCCGGCGGGACGGCTCAACAGCGCGATAAACGCCAAGCAGGGGCTCCCATCGCCTGCGGGCAACGACACGCTGATCCTCAACGGCTCATCCGCCCTCGGATTGCCTGACGCGGTTATCGCCAGCGAGAAGTAGTCAGATCGGGTCGCAGTGGGGCCGCCAAATGGCTGGCGGCCCCACGCTGCACGCGGTAGTGGTCTCCTGAACTGTGTAAGGGCCGGTCAAGGCTCTGCGTCACACCGTCTTGGCGCAACCCGCAGATAGCCGCTTTGGACGAAAAGGGGTGCTTTGCATGGAAAGCAGCGGTGGTGGGTTGCATAACTATCTCGGGACCGGATAGGCTCGCCTCGGTGAGCCGGGGAGACGAATGTTGAGGCGTTTTTCCGCTGGCCTCATAGCGGCGACCGCGCTGATCTCCGCGAACGCCTCGCCGGCCGGAGCCGCGGTCACGATTGGGCAGACGTTCGCGCCGAGCGGCGCCTGTGCCACCGCCGCCACGTACTTTCAGCAGACGTCGCTGGCGCAGAAGTACTTCGCCGCCTCCCCAGGGGTGATCACAATGTGGGCATTCCAGGCCGATTCTGTGCCGCCACAGCTCCTCAAGTTCAAAATCGGTAGGCCCACGGGCGGGAACGGCTACAAGATCGTCGGGACCAGCGCCAGCGTGAGCCCCGCCCCGAACACCCTCAACACCTACGAGATTCGCATCCCGGTTCAGGCCGGAGACCAAATCGGATTCTTCGTCGGGAATGCCGCCTGCGCATCCGTCGCACCTGCGGGGAACGCGATCGCGTTTTTCAATTCGGACCTGTCCCCGGGAGACCCAAGCGCAACATTCACCACACAGGATCAACGTCTGCTCGACGTCTCGGCGAGACTCGAGCCCGACGCCGACAACGACGGGTTCGGCGACGAGACACAGGATTGCGCGCCCAACGACCCGAACGTTCACAGCGGCTGCCGCACCGCCGCCCTTAAACGCTGCAAGAGGCTTGCACACAAGCACAACTGGTCGCATAAGCGGCTAAGGAAGTGCAAGAAGAACGCGAACCTGCTGCCTGTGTAGCCAACCGAGAGTGCTGGGCAAACCGCTGCTTCGCATGGAAAGGAGCGGTGGAGGGCGAGATACTGCGGGGACGATGTCGCAGGGACGGCTACCGCTGAAGCGCAGGAGGTCCAAATGAGCGGCGCAGATGAGTTCGATGCCCTGATCGAGCCGTACCACGGGGCGTTGCGGGCAATCATCAACGGTGATCCGAGTGCCTACAAAGCGATGTACTCGCAGGGCGAGGACATCACACTCGCAAATCCATTCGGGGGCGTAGCACGAGGACGTGCCGAGGTGGAAGAGAGGCTGGATAGAGCGGCGGCCAACTTTCGCGATGGTGAGATCGTCGGTTTCGAGACGATCACGAAGTCGGTCACATCGGAGCTCGCGTATCTCTTGGAGGTGGAGAAGTGCAAGGCCAAGGTCGGTGGCAGCGACGAGCTCACCCCGATTGAGCTCCGCGTCACGACCGTCTTTCGACCGGAGGCCGGCACCTGGAAGGTCGTTCATCGACACGCGGATCCGGCAGTCGGCGCCCAGCCACCAGAGACGGTGTTCCGGAGGTAGTCGTCGGAATAGCCGCTTTGGACGACGCATGAAAGTCAAGTCGGCCCTGGACGCACCTCCTCCTATTTGCGAGAGTTCGGCTCGGGCGCCGGTCCTGACGACCAGCTAAAGAGCAGGCCCGGGGGCTTGGACCTGCCGCGCTGCTTGGCCGCTTGACGGCCCACGAGATGCGCGCCCCGGTGTCGCGCCGGCGCCCTTTCTCTTTGCCTGGGTCGCATGCCAGTCGCGGACGCATGCGTCGGTAGGCGGCCTCCGCCTGCTGAGCGAGCTCGCGCTCGGCGGCGCGCATCCTCTGGCGGGTCGCGAAGGTCCCCGTGGGGGCGCCCTTAATTTAGCGCGTCCTTGACTCACCGGCGCGGATCTCGAGCAGGCGCAGCTTCTTGAGCGGTCAGCGAGGGCTGCGCGAAGGCGTAGTCCTCTTGAGCGGGTGAGCAGGCACCAGAACAGGCAGGCGAGCTTTCGCGCGCAGGCGACGATCGCGACGCTGGTGGCCGCGTCGGGCCCGGATCCGCTGATAGAACGCGTGCAGCGGCCCCGGTTGGCGCACCGCCGACCAGCTCGCCTCCACCAGCGCATGGCGGCCGGCGACCGATCCCTGCTTCGAGACCCGCCCGTGGGCGGCCGGGCCCGAGCCCGACTGGCTGACCTTGGGGTCGAGCCCGAGGTAGGCGACCAGCTTGCGGGGCGAGGGGAAGCGGTGGATCTCGCCGACCGCCGCCATGAAGGTCGCCGCGCAGATCACGTTCACCCCCGGCACCGTCATCAGTCGCTTGACCTCGGCGCTCTCGAGCGCGGCGGCGGCGATCAACCGCTCGACCGCCTCGATCTCGGAGTCGAGGAACTCGATCTGGCGCAGCCCTGAGTCGACCGACTCGCGCTCCTCCTCCGGCAGCTCGAGCCCGGAGAGCCAGCGTCGACCCTTCGCCCCAAAGAGATCGGAGAACGGGGTGCGGCCGACGAGGCAGCGCGTCAGGCTCGCGTGGATCTGGTTCTTTGACCGCGAGCGCGCCGAGACCAGCTGGCCGCGGCGCTGCAGGCGCCGGCGCATCACCTGGGTCTCGCGGTCGGGCATCCAGACCGAGATCGAGCTCGCCCGCGGCCAAGAGCCTCGCCAGCGCTCGCGCGTCGAGCCGGTCGGTCTTCGCCCGCGCCCCTCTGATCCCGGTGTCGGTCGGCGAGACGACGATCACCTCGGCGACGTGCGGCTCGATCAGGCGCTTGATCTCCCAGGCGTTGCCGGTGACCTCGAGCGCCACCCTGTCGTCGAAGCGCCGAGACTTTGGGCGAAGAGCTCGATCTCCTCGGGCTTGGTCGCGATCCGTCCCGCCGAGCGGAGCTCAGCTCCCTCCGCGATCGCCACCTCGCAGAACTCGAGGTGGACGTCCAATCCGATTGCCCTCATCTCTTCCTCCTCTCCTCGAACGATTGGGAGAAGCGGTGGGCAAACGACATCGACGCATTCGCGCTCTCGGCGCACCCGGACAAGTCGCAGGGGCGGCCACTGAAAAGCTCGGGCTCTGGGCCCATCGTCCAAGAACCGGCCTACCCATCTCGCGTTCTCCCGGAAGCCCCTGTCCCGGTCAGCCGACCGTAGGTCACGACCCGGACGTCAGCTTCCGGAGGATTTTCATCTCCCGAAAAGCGGCGCTTTTGCTCGAAGCAGTACTCACCCCGGCAGGACACAATTCTTGGTCGCAGAACCAGACCTGACTATGAAGCCCGCCCACGAACTGCCGGGCACTCGGTACCGCTTGGTCCTTGCGAGCGCCCCCACGGCAACATTCGAGCGCTGGGTCGTCGAAGACGAGCACGGGCACCGTTTATGTGAAATGGCCGAAACAAGAACGGTGGCGCTCACGGTCCGTGACGCCAACGGGACAGAGCTAGCTCAGCTTCGCTACGCCGGAGGCTTCTACCTCCCGAACATCCGGACATTTGAGCTGTCCCGGGGCGACGTCAAGTTGGCAACAATCGAGCGACGCCGCAGGCGATTCACAGTGTCAACGGAAGAGGGGGAAGAGACCTTGGTGACCCGCGATCGTCGGGTCCCGGGAGCACACGTTTACCCGCAGTGGAGTTCTCCTGGGCCGTCTCAGAAGGCTCCGGTTCCAGAGCGGACTCCGGCGTGCCTATGACCTCGAGCTGGCCGGGGATGTCGACCCCATCCCACTCTTCGCCATGGTTGTCCTCGTTGACCGATCGCGCCGCCTGAAGTTGGGCGACATCTTCGGCGGTCCGTAGAGCGAGGTCGATCGCTGCGCCCACTTATTCCGGATGCTCGGCCACGGGCTTGAGGACTTCCGAGCGTCGCCCGTTTGCAATCCATAGCAGAACACCGCCGCCGTCTCGATTGCGGACGACCTGGTGAATACGCCATAGACTGCGGCCCGAGCTTGGTCAAAGGGGACCAAGTGGACTGAAAGGGAGAAGGAATGAAGTTGAGGGGAGCAGTCGCCGTCATCCTGCTGGCGATTCTGGTGGTCGCCGTCCCGCCCGCTCAGGCGGCCTCGACCCGCGCCGAGTACGTCGCGCAGGCCGAGGCGATCTGTCAAGTGCCGGGCCACCAGTTGTTCAAGCTGGACCAGCAGGTTAAGAAGCTGGGCAAACGGCAAGACCTCAGGCCGAGTCAGGCTGCAGTGCGCTACGGCAAGATTATGGGGCGACTCGCCAACATTGAGGGAGTGATCCTCACGCAGCTTGGGACCCTGACGCCAGCCCCGGGCGATGAGGCGACCGTCGCTGCGTGGCTGCAGGGTGAACAGGCGTCCAAAGGGCTGCTCGATCGCGCAGCGCGAGCCGGGAAGCACGGCAAGCTGCGGCAATTCATTGGTCTCCTCAACCAGGGACTCACCACCGCGAAACAGGCCGACCAGATCGTCGCCAGTTTCGGTTCCGTTCTTGCGTGTTCGGATGAACGGCGAGGACCTTGAACGGGGCATCCGGGGATAGCTCCGGGACGCTGGGGCTCGGCCAAGGAAGGTTGCACCCGAAGACGGCTTCTTCGCTTCTAGGTCGGGAACAAAATGCGCTTGTGGGAGGTCGGCTGCCCGTCTGGGTCGAGCAGGACCGCCTCGACATAGCCCTCGCTGAGGGTCACCGCCGGCCGAAGGATGAGCGAGCCCGAGTGATCCTTCTCCTCGAGGAAGGCGCGGAGCTGCTGTAGCTGAGAATCGGTGAGGGTGATCTGCGCGTCAGCCATCGACCGCGGTTCAGGCTAGTTACTGCTTTGCATGGAAAGGAGCGCTTTTCATCTGGCGCTCGAATTTCGCGCGAAGGAGCAGCCCATGGGCGTCTGCCATTCCCTCAGCGATCCCACTGAGCGTGACGAGGATCACGGACCGCGATATATCTAAGTGATATATCTGAACGATAGAACGCAAACGCGACCGAACCGGTCCCACCACGCCCTCTGGAGGAGTCATGAAGACCAAGCCGCTGATCCTGACCTCGCTGCTGCTGGCGGCGTTTGTAATCAATCTCGACACGACGATCGTCAACGTCGCGCTGCCGACGCTCGTTCGCGAGTTGCGTGCGTCCAACTCGCAGCTGCAGTGGGTCGTGGACGCCTTCAGCCTGCTTTTCGCAGGATCGGTGCTGGCCATGGGCAGCCTCTCGGACCGTTTCGGGCGCAAAGGGATGCTGCTCGCCGGCCTCTCGGTCTTCGGTCTGGCGAGCCTGATCGGCGGGCTGACGGACAGCGCCGGCGCGCTGATCGCGGCGCGCGCAGTGATGGGTGTGGGTGCGGCGATGGTGTTCCCCTCGACGCTGTCACTGCTCACAAACGTGTTCACCGAGCGACGGGAGCGCGCGCTCGCGATCGGCCTGTGGGGCGCGATCACGGGCGTGGCGATTGCGCTCGGGCCGATCGTCGGCGGCTGGCTGCTCGAGCTCTCCGACTGGCGCAGCATCTTCTTCGCGATGACCCCGATCGCCGCCATCGCCGGCCTCCTGGTGGGCCGCTACGTCCCGACCTCGCGCGACCCGCACGCGCCCCGTGTTGACCGGGCCGGGTTCGCGCTGTCGACAGCGATGATCGGGCTGCTCGTCTACACACTCATCGAGGCCCCGAACTACGGCTGGGGCAGCGCGCGAACATTCGGCAGCCTCGCGCTGGCGGCGGCGCTGGCGGCGGCCTTCGTCGCCTGGGAACGCCACACCGAGCAGCCGATGCTCGACCTGAGCCTGTTCGGCAACCCTCGGTTCACCGCCGCCAGCGTCTCGGTCGCGATCTCGTTCTTCGCGCTCTCCGGGTTCATCTTCTTGGTCACCCAGTACTTCCAGTTTCTGAAGGGCTACGGCCCGCTGTCAACCGGCGTGCGCCTGCTGCCGGTCGCGTCCTTCGTCGCGATCTCCTCGATCCTCGGCGCCAGGCTGGCCGTGCGGCTCGGCACGAAGCTGGTCGTCGTGTCCGGGCTTTCCCTGATGGCGGCGTTCTACCTATGGGTGACGACCGTATCGACCAGCACCGGCTACGGCACGATCGCCGCCCAGATGGTCGTGCTCGGGACGGGCATGGGCCTGACGAGCGCGCCCGCGACCGAGGCGATCATGGGGGTGGTGCCGAAGGCGAAAGCCGGCGTCGGGTCGGCGGTCAACGACGCCACGCGACTGCTGGGCGGCACACTCGGCGTCGCCGTGATCGGCAGTGTGTACGCCTCGCTGTACGCCAGCCGACTCACGACCGCGCTCCCAACCGGGTTGTCGCCCGCCGTCGCCCGGACCGCGCACTCATCCGTCGGCGCCGCGCTCACAGCCTCGAGCAAGCTGGAGTCCGCCGGTCATCCGGCGCTCGCGTCGGCCGTCCACAACGCTGCCAGCGCGGCCTTCTTCAACGGTTTCCACGCAGCCAACTACCTCGCCGCCGGCGTTGCCGCCGCAGGCGCGCTGATGGCGCTCTCGCTGCTTCCCGCCCAGCCGACCGCCAGCACCGACGACGCGCCGGAGACACAGGCACTCGGCTCGCCTGTCCCGGCCGCGGCGCGCAACTGACCCACCCCGAACGACAGGAGAGAGAGGCACCATGAGCAACCCGAGACAGACACCGATGACACCGGCGCCGGCTCCGAGATCGGCCAGGCGACCGGGTTCGAGCTGACCAGCCCCGACCGGCCGGGGGCGGCCAACGTTGAGGCTGCGCTCGAACGCAACCGCGCGTTCGCCGCCGCTGGCGGGCATGAGGGCGCTGTCGTCTTCCCCAACCTGCGCCTGTTCGTGATCACCTGCCTCGACCCGCGCGTCGACCCCGCGCACTTCCTCGGCCTCGAACTCAGCGACGCGATCGTCGTCCGCAACGTCGGCGGGCGGGTCACAACGGAGGTGATCAACGATGTCGCCTTCATCGGCCAGATTGCCGAGAACGTCCTCCCAGACGGCCCGCTGTTCGAAGCCACCGTGATCCACCACACCCAGTGCGGAGCCGGCGCGCTCGCCGACGACACCTTCCGGCAGTGCTACGCCGAGCGGATCGGCGCCGATGAGTCGACCCTGCGCGAGCACGCGGTCCTCGACCCCGCCGCGACCGTTACCCGCGATGTCGAGCGCCTCCGCTCCGCACCCGCAATCTCCCCGCGCCTCAGAGTGTCTGGGCATGTCTACGACGTGCTCACCGGCTTGGTGGAGACGGTCATGCCAGCCGGCAGCTGAGTGCCAGCCGGCAGCTGAGTAGCTCGAAGGGTGAACAACCCCAATCGCCGCGGAGGTGCATGGTTCTTGGCAGTGATCGGCAACGCCTGGTTTCGCGTGAATGCGGCAGCTGAGTCGCTCGGAGAGGTAGCCGCAGATAGCCGCTTTGGACGAGAAGCGGCTATCCGCTTTGCATGGAAAGCAGCACTGCTTTGGCGAGATACTGCGCGGGCTATGTCGCAGGAGAACGTCGATCTCGTTCGACGGGGGTACGAGCACTTCGCTCGGACTGGGGAACCCGACGCGTCCCTCTACGCACCGGATATCGAATGGCATAGCGCCGCCGAAGACCCCGGACAGGAGGTCTTTCACGGCATAGAGGGAGTGAAGAAGCTGATCGCGGAAGTTCAAGAGGCGATTGACGACTTCCGTACGGAGCCTTTCGAGTTTCTCGACGCCGGCGACCAAGTGGTGGCGGGATTGATTCACCGGGGACGCGGAACGGGAAGCTCCGCCGAGGTCGAGATGCGGGAGTGGAACGTCTTTCTGATTCGAGCTGGCCGTATTGCCTCGGTCCACGAGTACAGCGAACGCGAGGAAGCGCTCGAAGCCGCAGGGGTGTCGCAGTAGCGCTTTGGACGAGAAGCAGCTACCCCGCTTTGCATGGAAAGGGGCGCTTTGAGCTGATGCTGGCGTGATTCCCGCGGAGTGCGCCTGGCGCTGGAGGCGACATGGCGGGGGGTCGGCGCCTGCAGTAGGTTCCGACGATGGGGAAGGGAAGCTGCCGGCAGCGCCAACGTTGAAGCTCAGAAAGAGCTGAAGCTTCAATGGGCCACATCTTCCTTTACTCGCTGGTCGCCGCAGCGAACGCCACCCTGCTCGCCGCCGTGACAGTGATGCTCTTCCTGCCGAGCCCGAAGCGCCTCCTTCTCGGCTACCTGTTGGGCGGCCTGCTCGTCAGCCTCACGATCGGCTTCGTAATTGTCTTCGCGGTGCATCAGTCGGGCGCGACCAGCACGAGCCAGAACAGCATCAGTCCAGCGATGGATGTCGCGCTCGGGCTGATCTTGCTGGTGGTCGCATACGTGCTCAGGAGCGAGCGCATGGAGCAGAGGCGGGAGCGGAAGAAGCAGGAGAAGGCAGGGGTTGAGAAAGGCCCATCCAAGGTCGAGCGGGTCCTGGGCAGGGGCTCCGCCCGCGTCACCTTTGTGGTCGGCGTGGTGCTCACCCTCCCTGGTGTCGCCTACCTCGCCGCGCTTCACGAGCTCGACAACCTGAACTACGGCACGGTCCCGACCATCCTGGTGATCCTCGGGTTCAACGCCATGCTTCTGCTGCTGCTCGAGATCCCGTTGATCGGCTACGTGTTCGCCCCGGAGCGGACCGTGGTGGAGGTGCAGCGCTTCAGGGCCTGGCTTAGCCAGAACGGCCTCAGGGCAGGGATCTACGTCGCAGCGGGACTGGGTGTGCTGCTGATCGCCCGTGGCGTGATCGAGTTCCTCACCTAAGCGCCACTCCCGCCCAGAGCACCGATGCATATGCAGCACCCGCTTCCGCGCAAAATTGAAATAGCCGCTTTGGACGAAAAGCGGCTGTCTCAAGACAGGTCGCCCGGCGACCGAATACGTGGATACCTTCTCCCGGATGGATCCCGCCCGTGAGAAACAGCGGTCGGCAACGACGCCAAGGGAGCAACGACGGGCTGATCTTGCTCTGGTGACGAGCTATCACGAGGCGCAGCTGGGGAAGCTGCTGCGGCGCCTTCAGGAGGGGTTTCGCCGGTACGAGGCGGGCGAGATCAACGCATTCGAGTTGGACGAGCTGATCCACCACTACAAACGTGCGGCTCGGGAGCTCTGGAAGTTCTGCGGCGATCTGAGCGGATCGCGCGTTCGGTCCGTCGCACGGGCGCTGGAGGAACTCGGTGAGGACGCCGACTCAATCGACTGGTGGGAGCGGGGTGCCTCGAAACGCCCGCAGTGATGACCCCATCAATTTGAGGCCGCTCCTCGTCCAAAGCACTACTCCCATAGCTCGGCGGCTTCGAGGGCAGCCTGACGATCGAGATAGAAGACGATCCGCGTTGCTCGTCCGTTTTCGGTCGTCCACACCTGCGCGTCGCGGAGCTCGATCGGTGTTCCACCCCAGCGTCTCGGCAACCAGGCATGCCCACCACTCTCCGGGCAGAGATGACTTGTCCACGGCGCCCGATCCGGCATAGGGTGGACCCGGAAGTTGTGTTGGGGCCCCAAGAGAGAGAAGGAGTGGTACATGGCAGAGCAGGATGTGGAGAACCTTCGCGGCGCATATGACAGCTTCAACGCAGGCAACCCACAGACCGTGCTGGACCTGATGGCGCCCGATGTCGAGTGGATCGAGCCCGGCGGAGGCAATTCGGCCTCCGGGACGTTCAGCGGGCCCGAGAGCGTGGCAGCCGATGTGTTCAGCACGATCCCGGCGAACTTCGATGAGTTCTCCGTGAACCCGGAGAAGTTTGAGGACCAGGGCGAAACGGTGGTCGTCACCGGGCGCTTCCGGGGGAAGGCGAAGAGCGGCGCAGACCTCGACACGCCCTTCGAGCACGTCTGGAACTTCGACGCTGGCAAGGTCAAGCGGTTCAACAACGACGTGGACCAAGAGGCCTGGACCGCCGCCTGGAGCTGAAACGCGGAGGCCCGGCGGCAAAGCCGCCGGGCCCCTTGGCACTCGCGTCCCCTGTCGAGTTCGCTGTCTTCCTTGGCGTGGGCGGAGCCGCCGCGATAGCCGAGCGCCGTGTCGAAGAGCGCTCCTTTCCATGCAAAGCGTCGCTTTTCGCCCGAGCGGAATCCGGCTGGTAGCAAGCCCTCTGAGGTAGTCGGCTGCTACCGGCTCGCTACCACTTGGCCTTGTTTGGACGCCGTTTCATCCGCGGCGACCCCGGTCCCTCGAAGTCCGGGAGACGCATGAGATGCAGCGGAAACCTCTCGTGTCGCGATCTGACGCGATCTGACGGAGAGTCGCTACCGATGGGCGCTACTGGGCTCGAACCAGTGACCTCCAGCTTGTCGAGCTGGCGCTCTCCCAACTGAGCTAAGCGCCCGGGGGCGAGAACGGTAGCAGCGGTCCGCCGGACCGAGAAGGCTTCGAAGCTAGGCGACCGGCGCGGTGGGCGCCTGGACCGTCGCCGTTGCCTCCGGCATGATGCCCCGCGCCCGCAGGGTGATCTTGAACGTCTCGAGCGCGTCGTACTGCGGCTGCCAGCCGGTCGTCGACTTCAGCTTCTCGGTCGACATCACCCAGGGGTAGCGGACGAAGGCGAGGTTGCCTGCCGGCGCCTCGGTGCGAGGGACGTGCAGCCTCCACATCGCTCCGTTGAAGCGCTTCATCGTCTTCAAGGAGATGTTGCGGGTCTTCTTGCCGAGGAGCTCGGCCGCGCGCCGCCAGGTGAGAGCGCCGTCACCGGCGAGGTTGAATGCACCCCCGTGCTTGCCGTCCAGCAGCGCAATCAAAGCCGAGACGACGTCATCCTCGTGGACGAGCTGGAACTCCTCCTCGGCCCCGTCGAGGAGTGGGATGAAAGGGTTGTTCTCGAAGGAACGGATGAAGTAGTTGTCGACGTTCGGCCCGAAGACCATCGCTGGCCGGACGATGGTCATGACGCTATCTGGGTGCTCCAGGGCCCAGAGCTGGCAGATGCGGTCGGCGTCGGCCTTGTCCTTCGCGTAGGAGAAGTCGGGCACCCCGCGCACCGGCCAGTCCTCGGCGATCGGCTTCGGATTGTCGGGAAAGGCGCCGTAAGCGGCCACCGAGGAGGTGACCATCACCTGCTTGACGCCGGCGTCCGAGGCGGCCTGCAGCACCGACTGGGTGCCGTTCACGTCGATGTCGTACATCTTCGCCTCATCCCGGATCGGGTTGAGGACGAACGCGAAATGCAGGAGAGTGTCGATCTCGTGGCGCTCGAGCAGATCCCTCATCTGCTTGCGATCGCGGATGTCGGCCTTGACGAACTCGTGCTGCGGCCATGAGCGAGACGGCGGGCGGAGATCGACGTCGATGATCTTCTCGGTCTCCTCCCGACCCGAGAGCTCATCGGTAAGTCGGCCGCCGATGTATCCGGAGCCGCCTGTGATCAGGTAGCGCACGGGCCGCATCCTATCCTGGCTGGGCGGCCAATGTCTACGAGCGATCGTTCAACCTTCGTCCCTACGCGAAATCGATGAAATTTTGCGATAACCAAGGGGAACCGCAACCTTTCCGGAAAGGCCGTGTTAGTGTCTCCTGACAGGCTCAAGTCAGCCCTCCGGGCGACCGACAAGAGCCATAAGACTTGAAGGACCGACGGGCCGGTGAAGGGGACTTCTGCCGGCGGCACGTCCTTTCGGAACCAAAGGGCCCCCTCCGCGGGGCCCTTTTCCGTTCTGGCGCCCTCGCCTGCGCCCCGCCACCCTAAGCGGCATCGTCAATCGGACTCCGGGTCGACGTGCAGCGTGAGTCCGTGCACCGCCGTGACCACCACCCGCCGGCCGACCTCGGCGCCCGAGTCGCAGTGCGCATGCCAGATCTCGCCGCGGAACCGCACCCGCCCGCTCGGATCGCATGACTCGATCACCTGGGCCGTGGAGCCGATCAGGGCCTCCTTGCCGGTCGCGATCCGATAGCGGCGCAGGAAGCGCACCCAGAAGCCGACCTCTGCGAGCTCGACCACGATCCCGAGCGAGACCGCCGCGATGCCCCAACCCGGCGGCAGGACGAAGAGGGCAAGCGCGATCGCTCCGATCAGCAGCATCCCGGGACGATGCTAGGCCGCCGGCGATCCCGGACCGAACGTGGCACAACCGGGACCCCGTCTCGTGGCGGGCCCCCGTTGCAGCCTTGGTCGCCTAGCGGCGCGGAATCCGCAGGCCCAGGGCCTTCGAGCCGGCGGATGAGTTGCCCGCCGCGTCGGAGCTCGCGATCCTGACGCGAGCCGAGAGCCTGCCGTGCTTGGCGAGCCCGGCTACGCGCGCGAGCCGAACGGAGACGACGGAATGCTGACTCGGCCCGAGATCCACGGTCCTCGATCCGAGCACCACCACCCGGCGTGCGCCGGCGTGGCGGACGGCCTTTGCCGTCTCGAGCCTCACGGTCACCCGGCAACCGCCGGCCTCGGCCGCCGGGCAGGAGACGGGCACCCGCGCCAGCAGCTGCCCGCCGCTGCGAAGGACCGTGACCTTGCCGATCGCGGGCAGCAGGGCCGCCTTGTCTCGCCCGGGCGATTGCGCCGGGGCCGGGGTCGCGTCCAGGTGCTCGACGCCGTCGATTGCATCGACGGTGGCCTCGTCCGTCCGCGCGCTGTCCGTGCCCGCACCGCCGCGCACGAGATCCCCTACGTCGTCGCGGGTGAGCAGCTGATCGTCGCCCGCCTCGCCGTCGGCCACGTCGCTGCCGGCGCCGGGGTTGATCGCATCGTTCCCGGAGCCGCCGAAGAAGCTATCCACTTCCTCCGCGCCCACCAGCGTGTCGTTGCCGGCATCGCCATCGGCGCGCACGAGCATCGTCGAGAGTCCCGGCGACACTGCGAACACGTCGTCGCCGCCCGCCCCGTTGACGGACACCGACTCGACACCGCCGTTGGGATCAGCCGTCGGGCCCGGGCTGACCAGATCGATCGTGAACGGGACCAGGTTCGTCCGCTGGAATTGCGCGGCCGCGCCGTTGGGATCGAGCTGGAACATGTCTCCGGCCGTCGCGGAGCCGTTCACCTCGAGACGGTCGAAGCCCTGGTCCCCCGAGACCTGGTCACTGCCGTCACCGTTGTTCCAGACGAGCACATCGTCGCCCGGGCCGCCGAAATGGACGTCGGCCCCACGGTCGCCGACCAGGTGGTCATCGCCGGCGTCGCCGCTGAGGATGTCCGCATCGTCGCCGCCGTGAATCAGATCGGCGCCGTCGCCGCCCGTCAGGGTGTCCGTGCCGCCACCGCCGTTGATCTGATCCGCGCCGTCGCCGCCGGCAAGCGCGTCGTTCCCGGGGCCGCCGTTCACCGTCAGGCTGGTGAGGCCGTCGAGCGAGGTGCCTGGTGCGTTGGGATCCGGCGAGGCGAAATCGTCTCCACCGAGGCCGTTCACGGTCAGCCGCTCTGCGGTCAGGTTGATCCCGAACGGCACCAGGTTGGTGCGGTTGAACTGCACCCGCCCGGCGGCGTTGGGGTCGGCCCTATAGGTGAACACGTCGCCGGTGGCCGGTGACGGAGACCCGTTGACCTCGACCTCGTCCGTGCCGGTGTTACCGTCGTTCACGTCCGTGCCGTCGCCGTTGTTCCAGACCATCACGTCGTCGCCGGCGCCGCCCAAGACGACGTCGTTTGTTCCTGCGACGACGTTCTTGAAGCCGACGAGACGGTCGTTGCCGGCGCCGCCCTGCAGGTTGTCGGCGTCGGCGCCGCCGGTGATCAGATCGTCGCCGTCACCGCCGTTGATCGTGAGCGAACCGTAGTTGGCGGCCGCCAGCACGCTCGCGTCGACCGTGTCGGCGCCGGCACCCGCGTTGACGACGATCTGCGCGTTGTCGTCCGCGGCCAGCGGAATGGCAGTCGGGGCGCCGTTGACGGTGATCACGCCCGCCGAGACGCCGAGACGCCGAGAACGATGTTGTCTGCGGCGTCGTCGCTGGCGACCGTGAGCAGGTGCTGGTTTTCATCGACGGTGCTGGTGACCGCGGCGCTCGCCGCCGCGGGGACGGCCAGCGCGCCGATCGATGCGAGGGCAGCGGCCAGCGCCGCCCGTTTCGGGAACGGGATCATGCTGAGTACCTCCAGTCGAGTCCAGGGCCGCCGTCAAGGCGGCTGATTGCGTCTGGAGTCAAAGACGCAGCAACCGCAGGTTTCTTCCCGCATGTCGAACGGCCACGGAAAGATCGCGAGGTGAGGCGCCTACCGGAATCGAACCGGTGTCAACGGCTTGCAGGCTGAAACGTGGGGTTGCGCCTAGCGGCTCTCAGCCCTGCCCAGGCGCGGCTTCTCGTTCTGAGCTGCGCCTACTTGCGCTCTCTTTGGTACCCGAATCGGCACCCGTTAAGGGGCAAGCCGGCGTCTCGCCCAGGTTTTCCTCTCGGCGGGATTAAGCCCGGGAAGGAAGACGCTCCCAGATAGCCGGGAGAATGCGAGGAGGGAGGAGGGTCACGAGGGACCTCCCGACCGCTGCCAGGCTGGGGTCGCTCTCGCCGGTTGCAGCCTTCTTGACGAGTACAACCAGTCGAGGGCGGTCCTCGCTGTTCAGGTTCCAAGGACGACCTCGCCGCTTCCGAACCATGCGCGCGAAATCCTCGCGCTCCGTCTCGCTGAGGTTTTCGTTCACACGGTCACGCGAGTTGAACCACAGAGACCTTCCCACTTCCCAGGCCACGGCCCCCGGGACCGCTCGCCCTCGCTTCCAAAGCCCGCTTAGAGAACTCGTCATGCTTCCTCCTTCTCCGGCAAATCGACCGGGTCGTTGTCTTCGACCTCGAACGCCTCGGCCAGCTTGGCGGCATCGTCGTGGCGGGGCCGGTGGTGCAGATAGCGCTGGGTGGTCGAGTAGTGCTGATGGCCCATGCAGCTCTGAACCGCATGGGGATCGAGTCTCGTGATCGCGGCCGAGCCGAAGGCATGGCGGAGATCATGGAAGCGAAGCCGGCGAAGGCCGGCCCGCTCCAGGGCCTCGTAGTAGCGCTTGCGTAGGTCGAAATGGTTCATGTGCTCGCCCTCACGGGTGAAGACGAGGCCATCAGCATCGGCAAAGCGCCCCCGATCCTTGAGGTTCGCCAGCGCGTCGATCATCGCGGGCATCATCGGCACCGACCGCACCCGGCTGAGGCCGGGTTGTCGGCAAGCCCCCAGACCCTCTTGGCCCATCCGCTAGGTACCAGTGGACCCCAGTCAGCCGCTGACGCGCCGGACGTGCTCGGCTGCGACCGCGGCGATGTGAACGATGTGGTCGGGGTTGATCCAGACCGCGTTCTCATCTGTGTCGAGGAGTCGAATCAGCCCGCCGTCGGCCTCCTCGATCGCGCCAGCTATCTCATCCGGCGGAGAGACGACCTTCAGCTCACTGCCGTTGGCGAAGTTGATCGTCGTGGGGTCATCTTTCTCTGCCATGTGGTCGGGACCGTACGCCCGCATGTCAGCAGGTCCCTCCGTGCTGACCACCGATGTTTCAGGCGCGCTGGTTCTGGTCGGGATCGTCGGGCCGCCGGTCGAGCCGGTCAGCAGCGCTCCGCTATGTCAAAAGACGTCATCGGGCAGCTCTAGCTCGTCCCGCGCCGCGAGTTCGGTTTCGGCAGCGATGTCCGACCGAGCCTCTTGCAGCGTCAGGCCGATGTTGTTCTTGGCTTCACGTAGGCGCTGCGCGGCCTCTTCTAGTGCCGAATTGTCGGATAGCAGCGCCTCGATGGCATCTAGTTCCTTCGCCAGCTTGTCCAATCCCTCGCGCAGGACATCGGCTTCGGACATGGGCTCACCCTAGTGCAGGACGGTCTTCACAGGCGCTTACTGGGCACACCGACTAGCAGGGTCGGTAAGGGTGGAAGCGGCTCTGGAAAAACCGTACGCGTACCCCCTGGTTGGCATTGGTACGTCCGTTTCATCGGGCTCGATCGGTTCGCTGCATTCGGACAAATGGGTCTCCTTCTCCATTTGTCTCGCAATCGCCGCAAACATTCGTCCAGATCCGGATCGAAGTGCTGGGCCGCTAACCGAGCGGTTAGTAGGCTCGGGCCGCGAGCCACTTCGCTGTCCGGCTCAGCGCGGAGGCCCGGCACACAACGGGCCTCCGCCGCGTTCAGGGAGCTTGCGCCGTCTGGGACCCCTCGGCGTCCTTTGCGTCGCTAACCGCCCATGCCACGCGCTCGATCAGTTGGGCTGCGTGGTGGTCGCTGGCCAAGTGCTCGGGTTGAACGTCCTCCAAGAGCAGGACGGAGGCGGTGGAGTCTTGCTGCTCGGTGCTCGCGTTGCTCTGCACGATGATCGTAGGCATAAGTCTTTCCTTCCAACTCAGGTAGGTCTGCGCTTCCCTCCGTAATTGAGATCCATGCCCCTAAGTCCTCAGTAAGTCAGAGCCGGGGGGTCTTATTCGCGTCTTATTCGGCGGGAGGCGCACCAGTGCATTCGATTTCAGTGGGGACCGACCGGGAAGCAGGACAGCTCAGCCGTCGCGGCGTGGGTCGCGCGCCTCCACGATGTCGGTCACCTCGGGCGCCTTCTCGATGATCGCCCAGCCCTCGTTTCGTTCGATCACCGTCTCCACTTCCGGCATCTCGTGACCGGGGACGATTGCGAAGTGGCGTGGGTCCGAGCGGACCCGGTTGTACTCGGCCTTGCCCAGACTGACCTTCTCGAGGCACTCGGGGTTCGCGCACTCGCAGAAGTACAGCTCGGCCTCGGTGTCCAAACGGTGGCGCTCGTCCCAGGTCTTCGCCCGCTCGTTGGCCTCGCGGAACATCGCCTCGTTCCGTGCCAACCGCTCCTTACGCTGCGATGCCACGCCGCCATCTTACGATTCCCGCTGGTTCAGCCGCGCAGTGGATCATCGGCGGTCTCCCCGATCCTCATACGGACTGCTTCTCGGAAGCGCCGGCGCTGGGGCGGCAGATCGAGGAACCGCCACCGGGCGCCGGGTCCTCGCCGCTGGGCGGTGTGTCTGCAGCTGGTGACGTGCGTGGATTGCCCCGCTTCGGTCGCTCGGATTGGTTCGCCGAGTACCCGCGACAGCGCCCCAAGAAGACGAAATCCCCGCGTTTTGCGGGGACTTCGTGAGGAGGCGCCTACCGGAATCGAACCGGTGTAAACGGCTTTGCAGGCCGCTGCGTAGCCACTCCGCCAAGGCGCCGAAACAAGCCAAGCCTAGCGACGCCCTGGAGGTGAAAATACCCCGGTGAGGCGTCACGCCCCTCCGGGGTCCCGAGTCGAGGCAAGCGGCTGATGGGATTCGAACCCACGACCTTCTGCATGGCAAGCAGACGCTCTAGCCAACTGAGCTACAGCCGCGCGAGCGAGAAGTATAGGCGCGCCCCCCATGCGCGTCGGGTCATCGTTTTTAGGTAGTGTCCTTCGGACTTGGGGCCGCTGCAGAGGGGAGCATCAATGCATCGAAGGGCTCTGACCACGCTGGTCGCCACGGCCGCGATCGCCGTCCTTGCCATCGCACCGTCGGCGGCCTCCGCGTGGGCGCCCGCCGACTCGGCGACCATTCACCCGGGCGTGCAGATGTTCACCAGCGGTGCGCACTGCACCACGAGCTTCGCCTTCCAGGACGCCTTCGATGTCAGAACACCGGCGGCGGCTGGAGCCACGACGTATACACGGCCACGCCCGGCATCCCGGGCGACTCCGGAAGCGGGTTCATGAACGCGACGGGAGGCGCGATCGGCCTGCTCAGCACTGTGCAGATCGCGCCGCTCGCCGGCTCGAATGGCGTCCGGGACCAGCCCAACGAGATCGCGTACATGCACGCCAACGCCTGGGGGTTCTCGGCCACTCAACCTGGTGCCCGGCAGCGAGCCGTTCAAGCCCAACACGGTTGGAACCGTGCTGAAGGGAGTCGGCCTATAGAAACCGTGCCGGCGACCGATAAAGAGCTGGAAAGGCCGGACCTCCGGGGGTCCGGCCTTTTCTATTGCGCCGAGTCCAGCGCGTCGTTGAGCAGCTCGTCCGCGCGGGCGTTGTCGTCGCGCTTGACGTGGCGGATCGACCAGCGCTCGAGGTCGCGCAGCGCATCCTTCGCCTTGGTGTGCAGCGGCCGCAGGTGCTCCTGCTTCACCTTCCAGTTGCCGCGCACCTGCTCGACGATCAGCATCGAGTCGCCCACGAACTCGACCTCGTCGGCGTCGAGCTCCTTCGCCAGCTCGATCCCGAGCAGGAGCGCGCGGTACTCGGCCACGTTGTTGGTGGCCTCGCCGATGGTCTCGCTGCGCTCGGCGAGCACCTCGCCTCCGGCGTCCGTGGCAACGGCGGCTATCGCCGCCGGTCCCGGATTTCCCCGTGAGCCGCCGTCGACGTTGACGACGACCTTCAGGCCCGCACTTCCTCCTCTGAGCGGGCCTCCGAGATCACCTTCTGGGCGAGATGCGCGGGAATCTCCTCGTGCCGCGCGAACTCCATCGTGTAGTCGCCACGGCCGCCGGTGATCTGGCGCAGGTCGCGCGCGTAATCGAGCACCTCCGCCATCGGCACCTCGGCCTTGATCTCGGTCGCGGAGCCCTTCGCCTCCATGCCGAGAGGCCGGCCCCGGCGCGAGTTCAGATCGCCGACCACATCCCCCACCACGTCCTCGGGGACGGTCACGGACAGCAGCATGATCGGCTCCAGCAACACCGGATCGGCCTGGTCCATCGCCTGCTTGAAGGCCATGGAGCCGGCGATCTTGAAGGCCATCTCCGACGAGTCGACCGTGTGGTGGGAGCCGTCGTAGAGGCGGACCCGCACGTCCTTCACCGGATAGCCGGCAAGGGTGCCGTGCTCCATCGCCTCGGAGATCCCCTTCTCGACCGCCGGGATGAAGCCCTTGGGGATGACGCCTCCCTTGATCGCGTCGATGAAGTCGAGGCCCGTCCCGGGCTCGCCGGGCTCGAGCTCGATGTGGCAGTCGCCGAACTGCCCGCGGCCGCCGGTCTGCTTCTTGTAGCGGCCGTGGGCCTTGGCGGCCTTGCGGATCGACTCCAGGTAGGGGACGCGCGGCGGGTGCAGGTTGATCTCCGCGCCGAAGCGCTCCCTCATCCGGTCCGTGATCACCTCGACGTGGACCTGAGTGAGCCCGGCGATGATCTGTTCTCCGGTCTGAGCATCGCGGTGGACGTCAAGGGTCGGGTCCTCCTCCTCGAGACGGCGGATCGCGTTCGCCGCCTTCTCCTCGTCGCCCTTCGTCTTGGGCTCGAAGGCGAATGCCATGACCGGGGCAGGCAGGTCGAGGGGCGGGAACGAGATCTTCGCGTCCTTTTCGGCGAGGACGTCGCCGGCACGCGTCTCCTTGAGCTTGGCCACGGCGCCGATGTCCCCCGCCCCCAGCTCGGCGACCTGCTCGTGCTCCTTGCCCTGGGAGGCGAGCAGCTGGCCGATGCGCTCCTTGGCGCGCCGGCTCACGTTGGTCACCTGGGAGTCGCCCTTGAGCACCCCCGAGACGACGCGGAAGAGGTTGAGCCGACCCGCGTAGGGGTCCGCGAGGGTCTTGAAGATATAGGCGACGAGCTCGCCGTCCTCATCGGGCGAGATCTCGATCTCCTCCCCGTCCTCGCCGATCGCGGTGATCGCGCCGCGCATCGCCGGTGACGGCAGGTCCTCGACCAGCGCCTCCAGCAGGCGGCTCGTGCCGAGGTTCTTGGTGGCGATACCGCAGGCGACCGGGAAGATCTTGCCGTCGGTGACGCCGCGCTTCAGCACGGTGACCATCTCCTCGTGGTCGATCTCCTCGCCCTCGAGGTAGCGCTCCATCAGCTCGTCCGAGTTCTCCGCCACCTCGTCCATCAGCTTCTCGCGGTACTCCTGGGCCTGAGTCTGGAGCTCCGGCGGGATCTCCTGTTCGTCCGCGGCGCCGCGACCCTCGCCCTGCGCGACGAAGGCCTTCATGTCGATCAGGTCGATCACGCCACGCACTTCATGCTCGGAGCCGATCGGAATCTCCGTGGCGACGACATGGTTGCCGAACGCGTTCTGGAGCGACTCGAGGGCGCGGAAGAAGTCGGCCCGCTCGCGGTCGAGCATGTTGACGAAGACGAGCCGTGCCAGGCCCTCCTTGTCGGCCCGCTGCCAGAGGCGTTCGGTGTGGACCTCGACGCCCATCACCCCATTGACGACCACGACCGCGGCGTCCGCCACCCGCAGCGAGGCGATCGTGTCGGCGATGAAGCTGGGCTCGCCCGGCGTGTCGATCAGGTTGATCTTGCGGCCGTCGTGCTCGAAGGAGGCGACGGAGGCCCCGATCGACATCTCGCGGGCCTGCTCGTCGGCCTCGAAGTCGGAGACGGTGGTGCCGTCCTCGACGCGGCCGAGCCGGTTGACCACGCCGGCCTCGAAGAGCAGGGCCTCGTGGAGCGAGGTCTTGCCGCTGCCGCGATGACCGATCAGCGCGACGTTTCGAATCCGGTCGGCTGCCTTATGAGGCATGGGCTCCGGACCCTATGTGAACGTCAGGTCGGGTTCAACCCGAGCTCTTGAGCCGCGAGCGCAGCCGCAGCACGGCCTTCGAGTGGAGCTGGGAGACGCGCGACTCGGTCACCCCGAGGACCTCGCCGATCTCCCTCAGGGTGAGGTTCTCGAAGTAGTAGAGCGCGACGACGAGCGTCTCTCGCTCCGGCAGGTCCTGGATCGCCTCGGAGAGCCGGTCCTTGACCTCGCTCGTATCGAGCGCCGCCTGCGGGTCGGGCGCGGTCTCGTCCTCGATGGTGTCGAGGAGGGAGACCTTGTCGCCGGACGCGTCCGGGGTCATCCAGAGCTCCTCGAGGGCGAGAATCGAGGAGTTGGAGATCTGCAGCAGGGCCTCCTGGAGCTCCTCCTCGTTCATCCCGAGGCGCTCAGCCAGCTCGGCGTCGGTCGGCGCGCGGCCGAGCTCGTGCTCGAGCTTGGAGTTCGCCTCCTCGATGTCCCGGGCCCGGGAGCGAACCGAGCGCGGCACCCAGTCGAGCGAGCGAAGCTCGTCGATGATCGCCCCGCGGATGCGCTGCATGGCGAAGGTCTCGAAGCGGATCTGCCGGAGAGGATCGAAGCGCTCCATCGCCTCGATCAGGCCGATCATCCCGTATGAGATCAGGTCGGCCTGGTCGACGTGCGACGGCAGGCGGGCGCCGGTGCGGCCGGCGACGAACTTGACGAGAGGCGAGTAGGCCACCACGAGCCTCTCCCGGGCGCTGACATCTCCCCCCTCTTTGTACCTGCGCCAGAGCTCCCGGAGCTCGAACGCCTTTACTTCGGCTTCCATGGGCCTTTCACCTGCACCTGGGCGGATTCCTCAAGCGCGAGGATGACTGCGAGCGTACTGGCTTTGCAGCCACGATGGCTCGACTTGGGTGTAAACCTGCGTCGTCGAGAGGCTGGCGTGCCCGAGGAGCTCCTGGATGCTCCGCAGATCCGCCCCGCCCTCGAGCAGGTGGGTCGCGAACGAGTGGCGCAGGGCGTGCGGCGAGACGCCTCCGGCGATCGCCGCCTCACGGACCCAGCGCTCCAGGCGGCGACGCACGTCCGATGGGTGAAGCCGCCGCCCGCTCTTTGAGACCAGAAGCGCATTCTCGGAACTCGCACCCACAAGAGCGCGCCGGCCGCGCTCCAGGTAACGGCTGAGCGCAGCCTGGGCCGGCTCTCCCATCGGGACGAGGCGGGTCTTTCCGCCCTTTCCCTCGATGCGGAGCCGCTCGCCGTCGAAGTCCGGGGAGTCGACGTCGAGGTTGACCACCTCCTCGGCGCGCAGCCCGCAGGAGTAGGCGAGCTCCAGCATGGCCCGGTCGCGCATCTCGAGCGGTGTTCGCGTGGGGATCCGATCGAGGAGAGTCTGCATCTCCTCACGGCTGAGGACGCGAGGGAGCTTGCGGTCGCGCTTCGGCGTGGCGACGAGGTCCGCGGGGTTGGCGCTAACCCGGCCGGCGCGAATCAGCGTCGAGTAGAAGGAGCGGACCGCAGCGAGCTTGCGCGCCACCCCTGCCTTCGAGATGCCGCGCTCCGAGAGCAGCGCGGCGAAGCGGCGCAGGTCCCGGTGGTCGAGCGACTCCGGCGGGCGATCGGTGGCGCTCGCCCAATGGGCGAGCTGTCCCACGTCGTTCGAGTACGCGCGACGGGTTCCCTCAGCGGCGGAGCGGATTGAGAGGTCCCGGTCGAAGAGCTGGAGCGCCTCGCTCCAGGCAGAACTCAGAGAGGACTCTCGAGTCGCCTCGCTCATGTACATAACTTCGCCGCGAGGCGCCTGGACCCTGCGTTACGGGCTGCGCTATTGGATGTAGATCGGGTCGCCGACCCGGACGCGGTCGTAGAGGTCCTCCACGTCCGGGATCGACATCCGCACGCAGCCGTGCGAGGCGGCCGAACCCAGGGAGCCCAGGTCGTCGGTGCCATGGATCCCCGCCCCGTCGAATATGCCCAGCCAGCGCGCCTTGAGCGGATCCGCCGGGCCAGGCGGGATCACCTGGCCCGCCAGGCTCCCCGCCCAGGCCGAGTTCGGGACGTGCCAGGAGGGATCCACCTGCTTGTCCAGGACGTGGTACAGGCCCGCCGGAGTTTCGAGACCCTGCTGGCCGACGGCGATCGTGTAGCTCTGCTTCAGCCTCAAGTGGTGGTAGAAGCGCAGCGTGAAGCTGCCCCGGTCGATGTAGATGTAGCGCGGATAGGCCTGGGGGAGCTCCTTCTTGCTGACCTCGGGCTTGGTCGTGGTGACCACCGCCGGAACGGCCTGATCGCGACCAGGCGACCGCGCGGCCTGGTTGATCGCGTCCGTCATCCGGCTCTGGTCGACCGCCCGCCCAGGCTGTCCCGCCTCCGGCCGCAACCTGTCTCCACTCGGGACCACGCTGGCGTTGACCGGATCCTGGTTGATCCCGTCGGCGAGCTGGTGGACGAAGTCCTTGACTGCGGACTTGTCGTAGCCGACCAGGGGCTCGAGGTCCGCGTTGACATCTCCCCCGCTGGCGTAGCGGGAGACGCGGTCGAGGATGCTGCCCTGCCGGCTGCGATCGACCGCCTCCTGCACCATCCCCTCCACGTCGGCCGTCTCGTGCAGCTGCTTCGGGCTCAGGGTGTAGTCCTTGCCCTGGTAAGTGACCACGACCGGCTGCCTCAACGGGGCGACCACCTGGTTCTTGATGATCTTGCGGGCCGCGTCCTCGCTGCGCCCGCCGATGTCGACCCCACCGACCTTGATGCCCGGGGCGATCTGATTCTTCTGCGAGTTGTCGTAGGCCCAGACGCCCACGGCGAGCAGCAGCCCCATGGCGACGAGGACCGCCAGGGCGATCAGGACCTTCTGGTGCATTTTCAATCTTGCGCGCACTTAGCTGTTGTGGATCAGCGTTCCCTGCGGCGGAATACTACGTTTCACGGTACCCGGGTCCTTGTCCGGGCGGCTTTCGCAACGCCCTTTGCGGCCAGGACCCTGTGTCTTTTCGCGCCTTCTAGGATGCGGCTCGCCATGTCGCCGACCCCGATCACGACCTGATGCGGACCAAGGACCAGGTCCGCCGGGACGTATGGAAGGCGATGGAGCGCGAGGGCGTCTCCCGCTTCCCGGGCGCTGAAGGCAGAATCCCCAACTTCGCCGGAGCCAAACTGGCCGCCGAGAAGCTGGCCGGCCATCGCCTCTGGAAGCGCGCCAGGGTGATCAAGGTCAACCCCGACTCGCCTCAGACCCACGCCCGCCGCGCGGCGCTCGAGGAGGGCAAGACGCTGGTCATGGCCGTGCCGCGGCTGCGGGATCCACATCCTTTCCGCCTGCTCGACCCGCGGAAGCTCTCGGCCAAGCAGGTTCGCGAGGCGGCGACCATCAAGGGAGCGATGCGGCACGGCCGCGTGGTCGCAGAGGAGGATCTCCCCGGCATCGACTTCGTCCTCTGCGGCTCCGTGGCCGTCAACCTGAGCGGAGCCCGGGTCGGCAAGGGCGGCGGGTTCTCGGACCTCGAATACGGACTGCTGATCCACGCCGGCAAGATCGACGACCACACCACCGTCGCCACCACGGTTCACCCGATCCAGATCCTGCGCGAGCATCTGCAGACGACCGCGCACGACTTGCCCGTTGACCTCGTCGCCACGCCTCGCGCCGTGATCGAGCTGGAGCGCCAGTACCCGCGGCCGCGCGGGATC
Source organism: uncultured Solirubrobacterales bacterium (assembly GCA_963833375.1). GTDB lineage: Bacteria > Actinomycetota > Thermoleophilia > Solirubrobacterales > 70-9 > DASUPK01. Next base: position 208,343 of record CAWHXR010000004.1, on the reverse strand, counting down.
CTCTGGGACCACCTCCAGCCGCCCCAGATCCGCGAGATCCCGATCCTGGAGCGGATGGGGTACGCCTGAACAGCTTGCCTATGCGGTTTCGGGCTTCTCGGCCCTGACCTGTTCGCCCGTCAGACCGTCGTCGTGCATGCCGCCGGCGGTTCGAGCAGCCTCCTCGGCGCGATCCTGCGGGCCTCCAGGTAGGAGTCGCGCAGGGATGCAGCCTCCTCCTCTGATCCCGGCATCAGGTGCCCGTATCGGTCCAGGGTGATCGAGATGTTGGCGTGGCCCATGAAGGTCGAGAGCGCCTTGGCGTTCACACCGGCGGCGACCATCAGCGAGGCGTAGCTGTGACGGCACTGGTGGGGAGTGATCCGCTCCAGGCCCGCCTCGGCCCATGCCGCGTGGGCGCGGTCGGCGTTGTTGTGAGGCGCGCCACCCGGCGGTCAGAAGCGAGAGCGGGTGTCGAGAAACCCTGTACCCCGCGGCACTTCTGCGTTTTTGCAGCGACCGGACCTCAGTTAGCCGCTGACGGGCCGGACGTGCTCCGGGGCGACGGTGACGATGTGAACGATGTGCTCGGGGTTGACCCAGACCGCATTCTCGTTGGTGTCGAGGAGGCGGAGCAGCTCGCCCTCGGCCTTCTCGATTGCGGCCGCTAGCTATTTGCCAGGTAGGTCTTTGGGCCCGTAGTCGCCGTCGGGGAAGACCCACCGCGTATCGGTTTGCTTGCCCTCCGCGTCGAACATCCTGACTTCGCGGTGGAAACGCCCCCGGTCCTCGACCTCCACATACGAACAGCGTTCAGCAAGCTCGGCAACCGACTTGGCCTGCTTGGACGTGAGCTTGACTGCCGCCCCCGGCACGTTCATCTCCTCGGGTCCCTTCGGGCCTGGAGGGAACGGGCGATCCATCTCGTCACTCATCTCGATGGGCGTACAAGCCGACTTAGTCGCCCTCGGGCGAGGGCAAACGGACCTTGATCTCGGGGAACTTCTGCTCGAAGGTGGCGGCGAGCGCCCCCATCTCGGTGGACGTCAGGTCCCGTTCCTTGCCGTCCTCCTCCTTCGCCACCGCGTACCAGTTGGGCTGATCGGCGCCAGTAGCCCCACGCTCCACCAATCTGCGGCACCCCTCGACGTAGGCATCGGCCAGCTCGGGGATCGAGTCGACAAGCCCGACGCGTACGTGCTCCCATTGGTCAGCGACGCTCAGGTCCAACAGGTCCACGTAGTAGGTGGTGGCCATTCAGTTCAGCCCAGACCGACGTCGTGTCTCGGCGTAGTCGTTGGCCGCGGAGGCCACCGACACCGTCAGCATCTCCTTCGCCTGGGTCTCGCCGAGGTCATCGACGATCTCCTTCAACGCGGCGAGATCCTGGCCGGTCTCGATCAGGTGGGTGCCGAGCCTGCTGATCAGTCTGGCGGTAGGACTCCTGGTAGGTCGCAATCGCCCGCTCCCATCCCTCGGGGGTTGGCTGGCCGCTCATGCTGTCCTTCCCCCTCTTACGTTTAACGTCTCGCTTCGCGAATCCCTTCCGCCGACCTGCTGCGCTTCGCTCTCGGCCGCTCCTCAGCGAAGACCGGACTGGAGTCGATGATCTGCCTCGCCATCCTGGCGAGGGAATCAATTAGATAGACGTGCCCGCCTGGCCGCCAGAGGCCGCCTTGGACGGCAGGAGTGGAGTAGGCCCCCCGCCCTCGACCGGGGGCTTTCTCTCTTTCCACGCTCTTACGAACCTGGCGTTGTTCTCGGCGAGCCCTACCTCTGGCCCTTCGGAACCGTCACCGAGGTTACGCAGGTGGCGGTGTTTCCCGCCGGGTCTTGGGCTCGGTACTGAAGGGTGTAGGTGCGGGCCTGCCTGAACCGCTCGGCGCGGAGGAAGCCGCTGCGGTCATCCGTGTCCGTCGCCCAACCCTGGATGTCGTTGGGCACGTCGCCACTCTCAAGGCCGCTGTCCGCCTGGCTGCTCGTGACCGAACGACCGCTAGATCGGGAGCTTCTTCGCCCTCTTGATGCACTTCTTGCGCTTCTTGGCCTTCTTCTTTCCGAACTTCTTCTTGCACTCCTTGATCGCGGCGCGGCGCGGCGTCGTCTCGACGTAGGTGATCGGCGTCACCGAGCAAAGCGACTGCCTCCCGGCAAAAGTGCCCTCATTCACGTGAACCCAGAGAGTCGTGGTCGAGTTGTCGGGAACCGACACCACAATCCCCGGATTCGCGAACTCGTCCGGCGTGCCGAACCCCAGGTGTTCGCCCGTGCAATCCGGGGTGTCGTGCAGAGTGACGATGGTGTCCGCCTGTGCGACCCCGAGGAAGCGCGGATGGTTGTCATTCGAGCCAGAGGGCGGGTTGGTGCCGGTAAAGAAGGGGGTTTCCGGCCTGGGGCCACTCGTCTGGGCCGCGGCCCCCGGAGCAAATATCAGAGTCGCTGGCAGAAGGGCGCCCATGACTGCGACCATGCCGACCACAAGCTTGCGCCTGAGTTGCATCCTGCCTCCTTTGGTGGAGTACGTGTCCCTGAGACCCACCCTACCCAACCGGGCAGGGGCTTGACACTCCGGCCTCGATCAGGTCGTGGTCTCGGACCTCCCACCGAGATAGGTGCTCGCCCCGGAGAGGTGTCCAGTGCCTGGTACCGATGCGAGCCGCAGGCCCCTGAGGGATAGTCGTCCCAGTCCCACGTGAGTTGGTCCATTCGTGGGGGAAGTGGAGGTTTCGACAATGCAGCATGCGCACATGATGTGGCTCTGCGGGGCGTTGATGGTTCTCGCCGTAGTCCTGGCGGTGGCAGGAGCGGGTGCATTCGCATTCCTTGCGCCGCTCGGCTGCGTGGCGATGATGGGCGCGATGGTCTGGATGATGGTTCGCCACCACTAGGCCCGGCGAGGAATCCAAACCCTTGGTGGGGGCAGGAGTCGGTTTTCTGCCCTCTCGCACGAGATACTCGTGGGCGATGAAGCTCTACGTCTGCTGGGGGACGTTCCGTCCTGACCGGGGACACCCTTGCGGTGAGGCCCACGAGGCCTTGGTCACCGCGGGCTACGAACCCGAGGTGGTGAAGACCGGGGGGTGCTACCGAACCGATCCGTTCTTTCCAGGGCGGCGTGAGGTCAAGCGCCTCACCGGCAACTACAAGGTGCCCACGCTCGTACTCGACAACGGCACGATCATCGACGGCTCGCAGAACATCATCCAGTGGGCGCGCCGCAACGAAGCCGCCGGGCTGCGGGAGTAGGTGGTCAGCCTCGCGTGGCTGACGAGCGCGAGCGCGACGAGCCGGCACCGCGCGCCGTCCACGAGGAGCTGCGACGGATCGCCTCGGACACCGCGTTCGCCCTCAGGCAGGTGGCCGGGCGGATCCAGCTCCCTCCGGCCACCCCGGCCGACGGACCCGACCCGTACGGCAGCCCCGACCCCGAGTGGCTGCGGATCGGCTGGCGCGAGCATCGCCACGAGATCGAGGTTGTCGGCGCGAGCGTGCACTACGTCGAGATCGGCGAAGGGCCCCCGCTGCTCCTCGTCCACGGTCTCTCCGGCGCCTGGCAGAACTGGCTCGAGAACATCCCCCACTTCGCCCGCACCCATCGGGTGATCGCCCTCGACCTGCCGGGCTTCGGCTCCAGTCCGATGCCGCCCTGGGACATCTCGATCCCCGCGTACGGGCGCTTCTTGCGCGACTTCTGCGAGCGCGTGGGGATCGGCCGCTGTTCGCTGATCGGCAATTCGATGGGCGGCTTCATCGCCACCGAGGTGGCGATCACCGAGCCGGAGCGGGTCGACGATCTGGTGCTCGTCTCCGCCGCCGGCATCACCTGGGCCCAGGCGCGGCGCGAGCCGGCGACGATGCTCGCCCGCGTCGGCCAGACGGCCGCCCCGGTCGCCCTGCGCTTCCACCTGTCCGGGATCAGGCGGCCCCGGCTGCGCAAGGCGGCATTCCAGGGCGTCTTCTATGACCCACTCGGGCTGCGGCGCGAGATGCTCTGGGAGAACTTGGTGCCCGCGATGAAGAGCCCCGGCTACTTCGACGCGATGACGAACCTGGTCGGCTACGACATCCGTCACCGTCTGGAGGAGATCGGCGTGCCGACGCTGATCGTCTGGGGGCGCAACGACCGGGTCGTCCCGGTCCCGGCCGCGTTCTCCTACAAGAAGCGGATCGGGGAGAACGCCGAGCTGGTCATCTTCGACCACTGCGGGCACCTGCCGCAGATCGAGAGGCCGGTTCGCTTCAACCGCGTCGTCGAGGACTTCCTGAAGAGGGCCGGAGTGCTGGGTTGATGCGAGGGCGCAGTGCCACGGCGCTCCGATGGGAGCGACCCGTTTTGTGGAGGGCGACCCGTCATGAAGTCGTTGCGCCCCGCGAGGCGCTCGAGACCGACGCAGCGTATTTCGCCATCACCCCGCGCTCGTAGCGCGGCTTGGGTGGCTGGTAGGCCTCGACCCGCTTGGCGATCTCCTCGTCGGAGAGGTTCACGTCGAGCCGCCGGGCGTCGATGTCGAGAGTGATCTCGTCGCCGTCCCGGACCGCCGCGATCGGGCCGCCCCGGATCGCCTCGGGTGCGACGTGGCCCGCCATCAGCCCGTGGGTCGCCCCGGAGAAGCGCCCGTCGGTGAGCAGGGCGACCTGATCGCCGATCCCCTCGCCGACCAGCGCGGCAGTGACCTGAAGCATCTCCCGCATCCCGGGACCCCCGGAGGGACCCTCGTTGCGGATCACGACCACGTCGCCGGGCTTGATCCCCTGCTGCTCGACGACCGCGAAGCACTCCTCCTCTGAGCCGAACACCCGGGCGGGCCCGGTGTGCTTGCGGCGCTCCTCGCCCGCGACCTTGACGACGCAGCCGTCGGGGGCCAGGTTGCCGCGCAGGATCACCAGGCCGCCGGTCGGCTTGAGCGGGTCCGAGAGCGGCCGGACAACCTGCTGCGCCGGCGTCTCCTGGGTCGCGTCGGCCTCCTCGCCGACCGTCCGCCCGGTAACGGTGATCGCGTCGCGATGGAGGACCCCGGCCTCGTCGAGCCGCTTGGCGAGCACACCCACGCCGCCCGCCTCGTAGAGGTCCTTGGCGACGAACCGTCCGCCGGGCTTGAGGTCGCCGAGCAGCGGCGTGCGCTCGGAGATCCGGTCGAAGTCGTCGATCGTCAGCTCGATTCCGGCCTCGTTCGCGACGGCGAGCAGGTGGAGGACGCCGTTGGTGGAGCCGCCGGACATCGCGACCGTCGCGATCGCGTTCTCGATCGACTCGCGGGTGATGATCCGGCTGGGGCGCAGGTCCTCGGCGAGCACCTGCATGATCAGCTCGCCGCAGTCCCGCGCCAGCTGCTCACGGGCGCCGGCGACCGCCGGGACCATCCCGGAGCCCATCGGGGTGATCCCCATCACCTCGAAGGCGCAGGCCATCGTGTTGGCCGTGAACTGAGCACCGCAGGCCCCCGCCCCGGGACTGGCGCAGCCCTCGAGCTCGTAGAGGTCGTCGTCCGACATCTCGCCCGTCGCGTGCTTGCCGATCGCCTCGAAGACGTCCTGGATCGTCACGTCCTGGTCGTGCCAGCGGCCGGGCAGGATCGAGCCGCCGTAGAGCATCAGCGAGGGGATGTCGAGACGCGTCAGCGCCATCACGCAGCCGGGGATCGTCTTGTCGCAGCCGGAGAGGGCGATCACGGCGTCGAACTGGTAGCCGCGAACGGTGAGCTCGATCGAGTCCGCGATCACCTCGCGGCTGACCAGCGAGGTCTTCATCCCCTCGGTCCCCATCGTGATCCCGTCGGAGATCGCGATCGAATTGAACTCCAGCGGAGTCCCTCCCGCGGCGCGCACGCCCTCCTTGACGTGCTCGGCGAGGCCGCGAAGGTGGAAGTTGCACGGCATCGCCTCGATCCAGGTGTTGGCGATCCCGACGGTCGGGCGGCGGAGATCGTCGTCGCCGAAGCCGATCCCCTTCATGTAGGCACGCGCGAAGGCGCGCTCGGGGCCGTCGAAGACGGCGCTGGACCGCGGCCTCGGCGCTCCGTTGGAGATAACGGTCGCTGCCTCGCTCGCTTCGCTCAAATCACAACCTTCCGTTCGTGTGTCGCTCGCTCGTCGGACCAGCCTCCTTGGAGCGCTGCCAGGCGCGCACCGCGGCCAGGTCCCGGCGCACCATCGCCGGGTCGAGCTGGCGGCCCAGCGGGTGAACGTTCGCGGTGCCAATCAGCTCCTCTTCGTCGGCGCGCAGCGCCATCCACTTGGCGAGCAAGTCGTCGGCGTCCGGGAGCCTCTCCCCCGCCGCGGGATCCGAGCCGTCGCGGAACCGGACGCAGTACTCGCTGAGCAGCTCGCCGGTGTGGGCGTCGTAGGCCACGATCGGGCGCTGGGGATAGATCAGGTAGCCGTACTCGCGCTCGTCGTGCTCGACGGCGAGCAGCCCGAAGCGCTCATACATCTGGAAGACGTCGTCGCCGGCGGTGGTGCGGAGCAGCTCGCGGGCCCGCTGCTCGGCCCGGCGCTCGCGCGCCGGATCCCTGACGTACCGGGGTCGCATCAGCCGCCGGCCGCCCGGGGGAAGAAGATCACTCGCTCGGCCGCCGCCGGGATCTCCGAGAAATCCCGGACCATCGTCGCTTCGCGCCGCCCACCGGGGCCGTCGTGGGGCACGGCCGCCCACATGCCGAGATCCAGCTGGCGGCGGAACTCGCGGACGAGACGCTCCTCATCCTCGGCCACCGCCGGGTCCCCCTCGGCGAGCAGTACGTCCCCCTTCCCCGGAGTCATGCGAAGCAGCTTCATGTACCGATTATGCCCAGAACGTCCACCGGCCCCGCGCCCGCGCCGATTCCGCGCAGGCCGTTCGCCACCGCCTCGGCCGCGATCCGCCGTGCCGTCCGGGCCGCCTCGAGCGGCGTCTCGCCGAGCGCCAGTCGGGCCGCCAGGACCGACGAGTGGGTGCAGCCCGAGCCGTGGGCGGCCCCCTGGGCGTGGCGCGGCCCCTCGATCTCGACCAGCTGCTCGCCGTCGAAGTAGCGGTCCACCCCGTCGAGGTGGCCACCCGTCACCACGACGACCTTCGGACCCAGGGCGTGGACCGCGCGGGCTAGGTCCTGGGGCGAGATCTCCTCGCCGAGCCCGGCCAGCTCGCGCGCCTCCGCGGCATTGGGGGTAACCACGGTCGTCCGCGGCACGATCCGATCGATCAGCGCCCGCTTGGCCTCCGGCCGAAGCAGCACGGCTCCACTCTCGGCCACCATCACGGGATCGAGCACCACCGGGGCTTCGCCGAGCAGGTCGAGCGACTCCTCGACCGCCTCGATGATCGGGACGTCGAACAGCATCCCGATCTTCACGGCGTCGACGCCCATGTCCGAGGCGACCGCCCGCACCTGGTCCAGGATGAACTGCCGCGGCAGGGTCTCGATCGAGACGACCTCATGGGTGTTCTGCGCGGTCAGCGCGACGATCGCCGAGGTCCCGTGAACTCCGCAGCGGGCGAAGGCCTTCAGATCCGCCTGGATCCCGGCGCCACCGCCGGAATCCGAGGAAGCGATGGTCATCGCGACCGGAATGCGCGCATCCGCTTGCACGGCAGTAAGGCTAATGACGGGGCTGCGCGGGCTCCGGCAGCGCGAGCGTGGTGCGCTCATAGCGGCCGGCCGAATCCGAGCGAACGTATCCGCTCAGCTCCAGCCGAACCAGTGCCGCAGCCAGTGGGCCCGGCTCGAGCCGAGACGCCCTGGCGAGCGCATCCGGGCTGCTCGAGCCGTCCTCGAGCAGCTCGAGCAGCTCGGCCAGCGCTGGCTCCAGTGCCGGGCCCCGCGATGCGAGCTCGGACGCCCTTCCCTCGGCGCCGGGGCCGAGCATCGAGTCCAGCACGTCCCGGGCGCCGCGGATGACCGAGGCCCCGTCGCGCAGCAGGCCGTTGGTCCCGGCCGCGGCAGAGGAACCAACCCGGCCCGGGACCGCGCCGAGTTCGCGGCCGAGGTCCTCCGCCATCTCGGCGGTGATCAGCGAACCGGAGCGCTCCCTCGCCTCGACGACCACCGTCATCGCCCCCAGGGCGGCCATGATCCGATTTCGGGCCGGGAAGGTCCAGCGGCGCGGTGTCGTCCCCGGAGGCAGCTCTCCGAGCACCAGGCCCCGCTCCACGATTCGCTCGTAGAGGCGAGCGCCGCGCGGCGGATAGGGAACGTCGACCCCGTTGCCGAGCACCGCGACCGTGGCACCGCCAACCTCGAGCGCTCCCTCGTGCGCGCACGAATCGATCCCCATCGCCATCCCGCTCACCACCATCAGGCCGGCCGAGGCCACCTCCCTGCCGAGTGCGGCGGCGAGCTCGCGCCCATGGCGGCTTGGCCGCCGCGAGCCGACGATCGTGACGGCCGCGCTCGGAGTGAGCACAGCGAGCAGGCCAGGGTCTCCGCGGCCGAACAACACAGCGGGCGGATCGCCGAGGTCTCCTAGGCACTGGGGGTACGACCCGGCGTGACGGCAGCAGGCCCAGGACCGGGCAGTTGCCACCGCAGCGAGCATCTCCTCCGGATCGAGTGACGCGGCCCTCTCCAGGTACTCCGCCGCGCGCGAGCGGGCCATCGCCCGCGCGAGGTCCTCGTCGGGCAGCGCCAGCAGCTGCTGGACGCCTTTGCCGCTGGCCCTCTCGACGGCGTTCTCAATGTGCCCGGCGAGGAAGCCGATCAGCCAGGCGCGTCGGAGGCACTCGGCGCAAGCCTCCGGCCGCGCTTCGGCCTTCACCCGTCGCTCCTTCGGCGACGCCGGTCGAGCGCCTCCGAGACGTGCTCCTCCGTGATCCGCTCCTCGCCGGCCAGGTCGGCGATCGTCCGCGCGAGCCGCAGGCAGCGATCCCACCCGCGGGCGCTGAGGCCCAGCCGGCTGTGCCCGCTCTCGAGGACTCGGCCTGCGGTCGGGTCGAGCCGGCAGTGGCGCCGCAGCTCGCGCGGAGTCATCTCGGCGTTCGCGCGACCGGGGCCGAGGCGGTCCTCCTGGGCTTGGCGCGCACGCGTCACGCGCTCTCTCACGGACGTCGAGCCCTCGGCCTCCTCCTCGGTGAGCTCCTCGGCGGGCGGCGGATCGACATGCAGGGTGATGTCGATCCGGTCAGCGAGGGCGCCGCTCAGCTTCGCCATGTAGCGCGAGACGGCGCCGGGATGGCAGTCGCACTCGCCCGAGTCCGGGCCGTTGCCGCAGGGGCAGGGGTTGGAGGCGGCCACGAGCATGAAGCGGCAGGGCAGGGAGACGGTCCCCGACGTCCTCGTCACCGTGACCACCCCCTCCTCGAGCGGGACCCGGAGAGCCTCCAGCGCGTCACGGCGAAACTCGCCGAGCTCGTCCAGGAAGAGGACGCCGCGATGCGCGCGGGTCACCTCCCCCGGGCGCGGCGGTGTCCCGCCGCCGACGAGTGCCCGCCCCGAGACCGTGTGATGCGGCGCCCTGAACGGCCGCCTCACTCGAGGGCCTCCGTTCTCCCCGCAGACGCCGGCGATCCGGGTGACCTCGATGACCTCGTTGCGGCTGAGCGGCGGCAGCAGCGACGGCAGCCGCTGCAGCGCCAGGGTCTTCCCGCCGCCGGGTGGGCCGATCAGGAGCAGGCTGTGCGCGCCCGCCGCCGCGATCTCGAGGCAGCGACGGAGCACCGGATGTCCCCGCAGGTCGCTGAGGTCCGGGAGGTCGCCATCGGGGATGGCCGGCGGGGACACCGGCGGCACCGGCTCGATCGTTCCCTCCCCGAGCTCGCGGAGGCGGCTGACGTGATCCACCGCCACCACCTCGAGGCCGCTCACCAGCGCCGCCTGGCTCGCATCCCCCGGCGCGACCGCGACGCCCCGCATGCCCCAGTCCCTCGCGCCCTCCGCCATCGCGAGCGCGCCCGCGACCGGGCGAATCGCCCCGTCGAGCGCGAGCTCGCCCGCGAGTGCGTAGCGATCGAGAACGCTCCTGGGAAGCTGACCGGTGGCGACGAGCAGGGCGGCCGCGATCGCCAGGTCGAAGCCCGGGCCGGCCTTGCGGAGGTCGGCCGGGGCCAGGTTCACCGTGATCCGGTGCTGCGGGTAGCGATAAGCGGAGTTGACGAGCGCGGAGCGGACCCGCTCCCGAGACTCGCGCACCGCCGCGTCCGGGAGCCCGACGATCGTGAACGAGGGAAGCCCGGCCCCGATGTCGATCTCGACATGCACCGGCTCGGCCGCGACCCCGATCAGGGCGAAGGTGCGCGCGATCGCGAACATGCCGCGACCGTAGGCCGGTGCGCCGCGCGCCTGGCGCGCGGAGGGTCACCGTCGCGTCACGCCGTCGGTGCGATTCGCGCACGACTCGCTCGGCCCCGGCAGGCAGTCTCAGGACATGACCTTCGCGCGGCAGAGGCTGGGTCGCATGGCCGAGGGGCTGGTCGCAGCACGCCTGGAGCGGTCCGGCTGGCGGATGGTCGGCCGGAACGTGCGCCTGCCCTCCGGGGAGCTCGACATCGTCGCGCTGGAGGGCCCCACGCTGGTCTTCGTGGAAGTGAAGGCGGGGCGCTCCGGAGCCAGGGTCGGACCCGAGCGCCCGGCCCACGCCGTCGGGCGCCGCAAGCAGCTCAAGCTCCGCCGCCTCGCCCGCGAATGGATCGCGGAGCGGCGCGGCCCCTCAGGCGTCTCCGGCTACCGCTTCGACGTCGTCGGGGTCCGCTTCGGCCCGGATGGCCTCGCGGATGTCGATCACATCCGCGCCGCCTTCTAGGGGCGGCAAGGCCGCGCTCGGTGGCGAAGCCGGACATTCCGCGTCCGTCAACCCGAGCTGCGAGTACGCCACGGATGCGAACGAGCGCCGGTGAAGCGGGCAGATCCCGTGGCGGAGGATCGCCGCACGGTGCTCGGGGGTCGAGTAGCCGACGTTGCCCTCGAAGTTCCAGTCCGGATAGAGCGCCGCGACCCGGCGCATGTAGCGGTCGCGGGTCACCTTGGCGATCACCGAGGCGGCGGCGATCGCGGCGCTTCGCGCGTCCCCGTCGATCACCGGGGTGTGCTCGAGCTCGCAGCCGGGCAAGCGAAAGCCGTCGACCAGGCGGGTGGCATCGTCGGCGCCGACGGTGCGCATGCAGTCGGTGAGCGCCGCGAGGTTCGAGACGTGCAGCCCGAAGCTGTCGATGGCACGGACCGAGCGCACCGCCACCGAGACGCACGCGGCCGCCCTGAGCACCTGCGGGTAGAGCTCCTCGCGCTCCTCGGCGCTTTTCTGCTTCGAGTCGTCGAGCCTGGCGAGGGCGAGGCGCTCGGAGCGCCCGATACGCTCGAGGTCGATCAGGACTCCAGCGGCCAGCAGCGGTCCGGCCAGGGATCCGCGCCCCGCCTCGTCCACCCCGGCCACGAACCTCCGGCCGAAGGACCGGTCGAAGCGGAAGAGGCGCGCGGCGGTGCGCCGCTTGCGCCGCGGCCTAGAAGATGCCGACCCGGTCCGGGGGCCAGTAGGTGGCGAAGGCTTTTCCGATGATCCAGTCCCGGGGGACCGGTCCCCAGAAGCGGCTGTCGTCGCTTGACCCACGGTTGTCGCCCATCATGAAGTAATGGTCGGGCGGGATGGTGATCTGTTTGGGCAAATTGCAGGCTCCGCCCGGCGTGCAGGGCCGGATGAAGTCCTCCTGGGCGATCTTCCCGTTGACCACCGGGTGCCCGTTCTCGACGCTGAGCGTGTCGCCGGGGCCCGCGACTATCCGCTTGATGAAGTTGACGCTCGCCTCCTGCGGCGTCGGCTGATCGCAGGCGGCGCCGCTGCTCCCGCCCGCTCCGGTCCTCGGGTCCCCGCACTCACCGCCCGCCGCCGCCGTTCGCGCCCTGCGGCGGATGGAAGACGACGATGTCCCCGATCTGGGGATCCTTGAAGTGGTAGAGGAAGCGGTTGACGAGAACGCGCTGGCCGACGTCGAGCGTGGGCTCCATCGACTCCGATGGGATCTGGTACGGCTTGACGATGAAGGCCTGGATCCCCAGCGCCAGCCCGAGAGCCAGCGCGACGATGATGACGAGCTCGAGGAGCGCGCCCTGGGTGCTTTGGGGCCTCGGGATTCTCAGTCTTCTGCCTCGTCGGGGGAGGCGTCGGCCGTCGCCTCTGGCTCCGGCTCCTCCTTCGCCTCCGCCTGATCCCCACCAGCACCTTCGGCCACATCCTCGGCTTCGCCTGCGGGCGTATCCGGGGTTGCGGCGGGCTCCCCAGCTTCCGCGTCGGCGGCGAGCTGCTCGCCGCGCTCGGCCTCCGCGGACGGTTGCTCAGCCGCCGCCTCGCTCTCCGCCGCCGGCTGCTGGCCCTCAGCGGCCTCGCCCTCCCCGGCCTCGGCCTCCTCCTCCGGCGGCTCGACCAGCTCGGCCTCGGCCTCGCTGACCGCGACGCCCTCCGCATCGACGGCCTCGGCATCCTCGGGAGCGACGACGATCTCGTCCTCGATCCCCCAGCGCCGCTCGGCGACACGGGCGCGCTTGCCGACCTTGTCGCGCAGGTAGTAGAGCTTCGCCCGGCGAACGTCACCGCGGGCGGCAACCTCGAGCTTCTCGATCTTCGGCGAGTGCAGCGGGAAGGTCCGCTCCACGCCGACGCCGAAGGACTGCTTGCGGACGGTGAAGGTCTCCCGGGCGCCGCTGCCCTGGCGCTTGATCACGATGCCCTCGAAGACCTGGGTGCGGCGGCGGGTGCCCTCGACCACCTGGAAGTGGACGCGCACCCGATCACCGGCTGCGAACCGCGGCCGCTGCTTGAGGACTCGCTTCTCGAGGCTTTCGATGACTGTGCTCATCAGTGCGGGTTCGGACTTGCGATGCTGAGGGCCCGGCTTGAGCGACGCCTAAAGCGACGCGCCAGGGCACTCAAAAAATGCGCGCACCGGAAGGGCCCGCGCAGCGACGCGGAATGCTAGCGGAGAACCCCTATTCCGCTCGCCGGCGTGCTTGCTCGAGCCGCCACTTCCGCACCCGCGCGTGGTTGCCGGAGAGCAGCACCTCGGGGACGTCCCAGCCGCGATACGAGTTCGGGCGCGTGTAATGGGGATACTCGGGCGCGCCCTCGAGCGCCGCGCTGTAGGACTCCTCGAGCGCGCTCTCGGCATCGCCGAGCGCACCCGGCAGCTTTCGCAGCACCGCGTCGCAGATCACCATCGCGGGCAGCTCCCCTCCCGCGAGGACGTAGCGGCCAATGGAGATCGACTCGTCGGCGAGGTGCTCGACGACCCGCTCGTCGAATCCCTCGTAGCGGCCGCAGAGGAGCGCCAGGTGAGACTCGCCGGCCAGCTCGGCGGCGAGCTCCTCGCCGAAGAGCCTGCCCGAGGGCGCCAGCGCGATCTTGCGCACCCGTTCGCGGTTCGAGCCGTAGGCCGCCTCGAGGGCGGCGTCCACGACGTCGACGCGCATCAGCATCCCGGCGCCGCCGCCGTACGGGGCATCGTCGACCTGGCCCGCGCTGAGCGGGGTCGTGTCCCGGAAGTTGCGAAAGCGGATCTCGTGATCTGCCGCGAGGGCGTTCGAGACGTGGCGCTGGCGCAGGAACCAGTCGAAGTGCTCCGGAAAGAGCGTGAACAGGTCGATGACCACGGCGGGGCCTCAGTCCAGGATGTCTACGACCACGCGCTTCTCCTCGCGGGTCGCCGCGGCCTTCATCACCGAGCGCAGCGCGTTGGCGACGCGCCCGCCGCGGCCGATCACCCGGCCGAGGTCATCCTCGGCCACCTCGAGCTCGAGCACGACCTCGCCGTCGATCTCCTCGACCTCGGTCACCTCGACCTCGTCGGGATTCTCGACCAGGGAGCGGGCCAGGAACTCGAGCAGCTCGCGCACCGGAACTCCCGAACCGGCCGCCTAGCGGCCCGCTGCCTGGATCCCCTGGGTGCGAAGCAGCGTCGCCACTGTCCGGGTGGGCTGGGCGCCCTTCTCGAGCCAGTGGCGAGCGCGGTCCTGATCGATCACGATCAGCGACGGGTCCGTCTGCGGGTTGTACTGGCCGATCGTCTCGATCGTGCGGCCGTCCCGCGGCGAGCGCTGGTCGGCGACCACAACCCTCCAGATCGGGTTCTTCTTGCTCCCGACCCTGCGAAGTCGAATTCTCACGGACATGCGGCGGCGGAGGTTAGACGATCGCAGCGGCGCGATTTATGCGGGGGCGCTCCGAGGCGGAACCGAGGAGCGACCCGTTTCGTGCCGGAGCAGCGGCGCTGACGGTCATCGCATGCCCCGCATGAGCTGCTGGGGGTCGGGCATCTTGCCCTCGGAGAGCTGCTTCATCAGCTTGTTGACCTGGCCGAACTGCTTGACCAGCCTGTTGACGGCCTGGACCGTCGTGCCGGAGCCGGTGGCGATCCGTTTGCGGCGCGAGCCGTTGATCTCGCTGGGATGAGCCCGCTCGAAGGGCGTCATCGAGAGGATGATCGCCTCGATGCGGTCGAGCTCGCGCTCGTCCACCTGGCCCATCCCCTGCATGGCCTTCCCCATCCCAGGGACCATCTTCATCAGGCTGCCGAGCGGGCCCATGCGCCTCACCTGCTTCATCTGGTTGAGGAAGTCGTCGAGCGTGAACTGCTGCTTTCTGATCTTCCGCTCGAGGTCCGCGGCCTGGTCGGCGTCGAACTCGTCCTCGGTCTTCTCGATCAGCGACATGACGTCGCCCATGCCGAGGATCCGCCCGGCCATGCGATCGGGGTGGAAGCGCTCGAGCTCGTCGAGCTTCTCGCCGGTGGAGGCGTAGATGATCGGCTTCCCGGTGACGGCGCGCACCGAGAGCGCGGCGCCACCGCGGGCGTCCCCGTCGAGCTTGGTGATCAGGACGCCGTCGAAGTCGGCGGTCTCGGCGAAGCTCTCCGCGACGTTGACCGCGTCCTGGCCGGTCATCGCGTCGACGACCAGGAGGACGTCGTGCGGCTTGGTGACCTTGCGGACCTTCGCGAGCTCGTCCATCAGCTCCTGGTCGACGTGCAGGCGGCCGGCCGTGTCGACGATCAGCACGTCACGGTTCTCCCGCTGCGCCTCCTCCCTGGCCCAGGCCGCGACCTTGACGGCGTCGGTCTCCCCGGGCTGCGAGTAGACGTGGGCCTTCGCCTGGGCGCCGAGCTTCTCGAGCTGCTCGACCGCGGCGGGCCGCTGCAGGTCGCAGGCGGCGAGCGCGACGTTCCGGTTCTGCTTCCCGAGCAGCTTGGCGAGCTTCGCGCAGGCGGTCGTCTTTCCGGATCCCTGCAGGCCCGCCATCAGGATCACGGTCGGACCGCTCGGCGCGAAGACGAGGTCGCGGCCGGCGCCCCCCATCAGCTCGGTGAGCTCGTCGTTGACTGCCTTGACCACCGTCTGGCCGGGGTTGAGCGCCTCCGAGACCTCGGCGCCCGCCAGGCGCTCCCGCAGCGCCGCGGTGAAGTCCTTGACGACCTTGAAGTTGACGTCGGCCTCGAGCAGGGCGAGACGCACCTCCCGCAGGGCCTTGTTGACGTCCTCCTCGGAGAGCTTGCCCCGCGAGCGGACATCCGAGAGCACTCCCTGCAGTCGCTCTGAGAGCTGATCGAACATCGACCGTGAGGTTACGGCCTTCGCAATCCGCTCCCCGGTTTGACCCGTAGGGAACAGCAAAAACGGAGACACCGGGGGGGTTGGCTGGGCGCTGGCGCTCGGTTGCCGCCGGTATCTCCGCAACCGAGTCCGGCGTCCAGCCTGACTCCCTAAGAGGGCGAGAGCTACGGACAGCGATCGATGCGCGCGGTCAGCGGGTCGGCCCTGCGGCCGCGCGCATCGGCGTTCGGGCGGCAGCGCGCGCGGCCTCGCCCGCTCCCACTCCGGTGGGCGAGGCGACCGTCGGCCGCCCGAACGCCCACGACCGACCGGTAGCCGAGCAGATACGGGGTCGGGTCGATCGGCGTCCCGAAGTGGCGCACCTCGAAGTGCAGGTGCGGACCCGTCGCGTGACCCGTGGCGCCGACGTAGCCGATCGTCATCCCTCCCGAGACCGCCTCGCCCACGTGCGCCGCGATCACCGACATGTGCGCGTACCAGCTCTCGAAGCCGAGCCTGTGGCTGATCACAACGAGGTTGCCGTAGCCGCCCGTGTTGAAGCCGGCGAATGAGACCACGCCGACGCCGCCCGCGTGGATGGGCGTGCCCTTGGGCTCCGGGAAGTCGAGCCCAGTGTGCAGGCGCCCCGGCGGGATCCAGCCGAACCCGTCGCCGACCGCGCCCGGCACCGGTCGGAAGAAGCGGACCGGGCTGCCGGGGGTCCTCATGACGACCCGGTTCCCGCGCAGGGCGTTCAGGGTCGATGGCCCGGCGACCCCGTCCACGGCCAGACGCGCCGCCGCCTGGTAGCGGCGCACAGCGTTCGCGGTGTTCGGACCGAAGCCGCCGTCGAAGCCGCCGGGCTCGAAGCCGCGCTCATGGAGGAGGAACTGGAGCGCGGCGACGTCCCAACCCCGCTTCCCCTCGCGCAGCGGCCGATCGCCGAGATTCGGCTTACCGCGCTTGCCGAGGGCTGCTCGGGTTTGGGGCCCTGCGACGCCGTCGACCGCGAGCCCGTGCTGGGACTGGAAGGTGCGGACGGCCTTCTGCGTCCACTGACCGCTGATGCCGTCGACGGGGTGCGGGTAGAGCCCGAGCGCTCGCATCGCGACCTGCAGGGCCGCGGTGTCTGCGCTGCCGGCGCTGGCCGCGGCCGGCAGCGCGAGGAGCATCCCCGCGATCACCCCGAGCAGGGCGAGGAACCTGGTGCCTCCCGATGGCACGCACACAGCCTTGCCTCAAAACTGATTACGCCTGCGATGCCCGTTGCATCCCGGATAACGCAGGTCACCCGGGCTACTCCTCGATCAGCGCGCGGGCGAACTGCTCGGGGTCGAAGGGGCGGAGGTCCTCCAGCGACTCCCCGATGCCGATCAGCTTCACCGGGATGCCGAGCTCCGCCGCGATCGCCAGGGCCACCCCGCCCTTGGCGCTGCCGTCGAGCTTGGTGAGCACCGCGCCGGTCACCTCGACCGTCTTCGCGAACTCCTGTGCCTGGCGAATCCCGTTCTGCCCCGTCGTCGCGTCGATCACGACCAGGGTCTCCTGCGGCGCCTCGGGAATCTGCTTGGCGATCACCCGGCGAACCTTGGCGAGCTCCTCCATCAGGTTCCCGTGAGTGTGGAGGCGTCCCGCGGTGTCGCAGATCACCACGTCGGCGCCGCGGGCCTGGGCGGCGGCGACACCGTCGAAGGCGACCGCCCCGGGGTCCCCGCCCTCTATGCCGCGGACGATCTGCGTCCCCGCCCGGTCGGCCCATTCCGCGAGCTGGTTGACGGCCGCGGCGCGGTAGGTATCGGCCGCCGCGACGATCACGTCCAGGCCGAGTTCCTTCTGCAGGTGCCACGCGATCTTTCCGATCGTCGTCGTCTTGCCGGTGCCGTTGACGCCGACCACCATCAGGACCGAGGGACGATCCGGCAGGTGGATGCGGGCCGCATCCTCCCCGCCCGGGGAAGCGGTTTCCGCCAGCAGCTCGATCAGGCGATCGCGGAGCGCCTCGCCGCCGGAGAGCTCTCCCGCCTCCACCTCGTCCTCGAGCCGCCGGACGACCGCCGCCGTCGTCTTGGCTCCGACGTCGGCCAGGATCAGCGCCTCCTCGAGGTGCTCCCAGGTCTGCTCGTCGATCCGGTCGGTGAAGCTCGACGAGAGTTCCGCGGTGAGCGCGTGACGGCTGCGGGAGAGCCCCTCCCGGAGGCGCCGGAAGACCCCTGCCCGCTCCTCCTGCGAGGTTCCTCGGGAAGCTCGCGATCACCGAGGTCGAATGCCTCTTGCCAGCTGGCGGCCACGGCGGCGCAGGGTAGCGGCGCCTCCCCCTTGGCGGGAGCGCCTCCATCCGCATATAGTCGGCAGACATCTCTGGGGAGCGGTCGGCGGCGGGTGCTGCCGAGGGCCGCTGCGACTCAAACGGAGGAGGGATCATGCGAAAGAAGCTGCGTGGGAAGCTGACCACGACGCGCGGGCTCGTCGTCATCGTCGGGCTGGTGTTCGCCTTGACTTGGGCAATGCCTGCTGTGGGCGCGAGCCCGTTGCGAGATCTTGCGACGCGGCCGCCTCTGGGCGGCCCCGGGTATGGCTTCTGCGGCGGCCGACGGCTCCGCCGGCTCCAGGCCCGTGCCGAGCTCGTCCCGCGGCAGCTTCCGCGAGACGACCTTCGTGACCCCGTCGCCTCCCATGCTGACCCCGTAGAGGATGTCGGCGGCGTCCATCGTCCGCTTCTGGTGGGTGACCACGATGAACTGCGAGCGCTCGGCGAAGCGGCGGACGAGGCGCAGGAAGCGATCGATGTTGATGTCGTCGAGGGCGGCCTCCACCTCGTCCAGGATGTAGAAGGGGCACGGGCGCGCCATCAGGACCGCGAAGACGAAGGCCAGCGCCACCAGTGACTTCTCGCCGCCGGAGAGCAGGGAGAGCCGCCTGGTTGACTTGCCCGCCGGGGTCACCTCGATCTCGACTCCGCCGTCCTCGTCCGGCGGCGTCAGCTCGTCGAGCTCGTCCGCCGCCTCCCCGTCGCCGTCGGCCTCCGGGGCCTGGCCGGCGAAGGGCCGCGGCCCGACGTCGACGCGGCGCAGGCGCCCGCGACCGCCGGGGAAGAGCTCGGCCACCATCTCCTCGAACCCACGGGCGGTGGCCTCGAAGGTCTCCTCGAAGGCGGCGGCGATCTCCCTGTCGGTGCGGCGGATCAGGGCGCGCAGCTCTGTGATCGCCTTCTCCAGATCCTTGCGCTGCTCGGCCAGCCCGGTGACATGCTCCCGCGCCTCCTCGTACTCCCGCTCCGCCAGGGGATTGACGGGGCCGATCTGCTCGCGGTTGCGATCCAGCCTGGCGAGACGCGCCTCGGTCCCCTCGCGCTCGTCTTCGCCGAGCGGCTCGGTCCCGGCCGACAGCTCCTCGCCGAGCGCGGCGCCGAGCCGCTGCAGCTCGGCGGTGCTCTCGTCGCGGTGGCCGCGCAGCTGGGTCGCCTCCACCTCGGCGACCGTCATCGCCTCGCTCGCCTCGCGCAGCTCGCCCTGCAGGCCGAACTCCTGCTGCGAGCACTCCCGGAGCTCCGCAGCGATGTCGCCCCCGCCGTCGCCCCCCTGCTCAGCGAGCTTCGCAGCCCGCCGCTCGAGCCTCTCGCCGAGGCGCACGAGCGCGTCATGGGCGCGGCGCAGCGCCGGCAGCGTCTCGCTCTCCAGCGAGATCCGGCGCTCGAGCTCGCGGCGGTCGCGCAGGCGCTTCTCGCGGGCTCGCTTCGCGCCCTCGGCGTGGCGCCGCTCGGCCGCCAGCTCGGCCTCGAGCTTCGCCCGCTGTATCGCGGAGCCGGACCCCTCGTCACCACGCTCAGCGCGGCGCTCGGCGAGCCAGCTGGTCCGGTTCGCCTCCTCGACCGCCTCGTCCAGCTTGCGGCGGGCGTCCCGCAACTCCCGCTGCGATGCTTCCTCGCGCCGACGCGCCTCGGCGAGCGCCGACTCCGCCCGCTCCAGGTCGCGCCGTGCCCGCTCCTCGGTCTGCTCGCGCTGGCCCAGTCGGGAGGCGAGCTCCTCCCGCTCCGAGCGAGCGGCCAGAGCCGGGTCCGTCCCCTCCCGTGGAAGGCGGCGAACCTCTCCAGCGCCGGCGTCGTAGCACTCACCGTCGACGGTTACGGCCACCCCGCTGAAACCTTCGGCGAGCCCCTCCAGCTCGTCCACCAGCCAGGCATTCGCCAGCAGCCTTTCGCTGATCGGCGCCGCGTCGCCGCGCGCCTCCACCAGGTCGAGCAGGCGCCTGGCCCCGTCCTTCGGGGCCTCGGACGGCTTCTTCGCCGGACCGGACGAGATCAGGGCGCGCGCGGCGCCCTCAGCGCCGGCGAGCCGCTCACGGCCCTCCCTGACGGAGCCGACGATCGAGGCACGCAGCCGCTCGCCGAGAACGGCCGAGAGGGCGCGCTCCAGTCCGGAACCCGTCTCCAGCATCCCGGCGAGTGCCTCGTGCTCGCCCTCGACGGCCGCGGCGGCGAGCTTCGCCTCGACCGCGGCCAGCTCGCCGGCGAGGGCCGCGCGGCGCTCCGTGGCCTTCTGCGCCTCCGTCCGCGCCCTCTCGTGAAGCTGTGTCGCCTGCCGGAGGGCCGCGCTTGCCTCCTCCTCGGCTCGCTCGAGCGGCTCGAGGGCGGCCTTCGCAGCGGCCCTCCGCTTCTCGGCCTCGTCGGCCTCGCGGCGCAGGCGAGCCTCCTCCTCCGAGAAATCGGCGCCGAGCCGTTCGAGCTCCGCCTCCAGCTCGGCGATCCGGGCGGCGCCCGCGGCCTCATCGGGCTCCTCCTCCAGCGCGTCCAGGCGCAGCTGTCGCTCCCCGAGGGCGCTGCGCAGGTCCCGTTCGGCGAGCTCCAGCGACTCGGCCCGGGCACGGACCCGCTCGGTGGCGGTCCGCGCTTCCGCCAGGAGCTCGCCGTGGCGGCGCCGGCCCTCCTCCCCGGCCGCGATCCGCTCCTCGATCGCGGTACGCCGCGCGCGGACCTCCTCGAAGCGCCTCTCGACCGAGTCCCGCTTGGTCCTGACCTCCGACAGCCTCGTCTCCGCCGCGGTCAGCTGCTCCTGCTGCGCGCGGAGGTCGTCGGCGACGATCTCCGCCCTCAGCTCGTTCGCCTGGCGCAGCAGCTTCGCGGTGCGCTCGGCGGCCTCGGCCTGGCGCTTCAGCGGCCGCAACCGCGAGCGCGCCTCGCGCTCGACGTCCATCGCGCGCTCGAGGTTGTCCCGGGTCCGATCGAGCTTGAGCTGCGCGCTGTGGCGGCGCTTGCGGTGCTTGCCGAGCCCGGCCGCCTCCTCGATCAGCATGCGCCGGTCCTTGGGCTTGGAGCTGACGATCTCCTCCACCTTTCCCTGGCTGATCACCGAGTGGGCCTCGCGGCCCATGTTGGTGTCGGAGAGCGCCTCGACGATGTCGGCGAGGCGGCAGCGGGCCCCGTTCAGCCGGTACTCGCCCTCGCCGTTGCGCTCGATCCGCCGCGAGATCGAGAGCTCGGAGAACTCGCTGGCGGCCCGTCCCTCGGAGTTGTCGATCACCACCTCCACCTCGGCGAATCGCCGCGGCGACTGGCCGTTGCCGCCCGCGAAGATCACGTCCCGCATCTGCTGGCCGCGGACCGCGGAGGGGCTCTGCTCGCCCAGCGCCCAGAGGACGGCGTCCGTGATGTTGGACTTGCCCGAGCCGTTCGGGCCGACGATCACGCTGACGCCCGGCGAGAACGTGAGCCGGGTGCGGTCGGGAAAGGACTTGAAGCCCTTCAGGTTGATGGCCTTCAGATACATCTCAGGTGCAAGGGTGGCAGGGATGCACAGGCTCTCGCGTCACCCGGACGCAACCGTGCGTCAGCCGCGCAGCTTCTCGAGCGCCCGCCTGGCCGCGGCCTGCTCCGCCTCCTTCTTGCTTCGCCCGGAGCCGACGCCGAGCTCGTCGTCGCCCACCGTCGCGCGAACTTCGAACCGACGGTCGTGCGGGGGTCCCGCCTCGCTCGCCACCTCGTAGCTCACGGTCGCCCCGCCCCGCGCGAGGCGCTCCTGCAGCTCGGACTTGAAGTCGAGGCGCTCGCGTGTCGCCTGCTCGATCTCGTCCTCGAACGCCTCGATGATCGCCGCCGACGTGCGCTCGAATCCATGCGCCAGGTAGCAGGCCCCGATCACCGCCTCGCAGACCGAGGCCAGGGTGCGCTCCGAGGCAAGCAGGGTGCCGACCGGCAACCCGTCGCCGTCGTCGGGGGCCTCGCCGGAGAGCATCTCGGGAAGCTTTAGGCGACGGGCCACCTCGGCGCAGGCCCGCCCGCTGACAGCCTGGTTGAGGATCTTCGTGAGCTCGCCGATGTCAGCGTCGGGGTGCTCCTCGAAGAGAAGCGTCGCTACGGAGAGGCCGAGAACGCTGTCGCCGAGGAACGCGAGTCTCCCGTACGACTCGGTCCTCTTCTCGACCCAGGATGAGTGGGAGAGCGCCTGGCGGCGCGGCTCTTCGGGGGTGTCCGCGAACAGCTCCGCCAGCGAGGCGGTGGAGGGCGTCATCGGGTCAGGGCGCCTGCCTCCCCCCTCATCTAACGGGTTGCTCCCCCGCCTTCGCGTCGGAGCACCCCTGCATCTCCGGGGACGCGGGCACAGACGAAGTCGACTGCGCCGCCGACGGTCTCGATGTCGGCGGCCTCCTCCTCGCTCACCCGGATCCCGTAGCGGTCCTCGAGCTCCATGACCAGCTCGTAGAGATCGAGCGAATCAGCGTCGAGGTCCTCTCGGAACCTGGTCTCGGGCTGGATCTTGTCCGGGTCCACCTCGAGCTCTGTGCTGAGGTGGTTTCGGACGAGGGTCATCACCTCTTCGCGTTCCATCGCCTGAATTATCCCCTACACCTGTCGCGACCGCAGCGGCCGCCGTCAATGGGTCGCTCCGAGCTTCGCCCTTCGCTCCCAAGTAGAGCGGCCCGGCGGTCGCTACTCCGGCGTCCCCGAGGGCGCCTCGCGAAGGGCGTCCCGTGTGGCGCCCGACGCCGCGAGCAGCTCGGCCGTGCGCTCCACGGCGCGCTCGCGGACGGCGCGATCGGCCAGCCGCACGGCGCTCGCGATCCCCTCGGGGGTCGAGCTTCCATGGGCGACCACGGCCACGCCCCGCAGGCCGAGGAGGATTGCCCCGCCGACCGAGTTCGGATTCATGCTGCGACGCAGGCCCCCGAGCGCCGGGCGCAGGAGGAAGCCGCCGGCGGCCGCCATCGGCCCGGAGCGGGCAGCGGCGCGGACCGCCTCCGCGACCGCCCTCGCGGTGCCCTCCAGCGTCTTCAGCGTGACGTTGCCGGTGAAGCCGTCGGTGACGACGACATCGGCCTCCCCCGAGAGGAGGTCGCGTCCCTCCACGTTGCCGATGAAGCGGATGCCCTCGGCGGCGGTGAGTGCCTCGTGCGCCTTGACGACGTCCGCCCTGCCCTTCTTCTGCTCCTCGCCGACCGAGAGGAGGGCGACCCTGGGGCTGTCCACATCGAGGACGGCGCGGCAGAAGGCCGAGCCCAGGAAGGCGAACTGGATCAGGTGCTGGGGCCTGACGTCGGTGTTGGCGCCGGCGTCGAGGAAGACCAGCGGCGGGCCGTCCCTGCCGGGGACCGGGATCTGCACGGCGAGGGCGGGACGGTGCACGCCCTGCGCTCGCTTCAGCGCGAACAACGCGGCCGTCATCGTGGCCCCGGTGGAGCCGGCGCTCACGAGCGAGCTGCACCGCCCCGCGGTGACCGCGGCCGCTCCCCGAACCACGGACGCCTCCGGCGTCGCGCGCACCGCCGCCACCGGCTCGGCATCGTTGCCGATCCACTCGGTGGTCGGATCGAGCTCGACCCCCTCCGTCGTCTCCAGCGAGGACGGGCCGAAGATCCTGACCGGGATGCCATCCGCCGCCGCCAGCCGGGCCCCTTCGAGCGCGATCTCGGGACCGCCGTCCGTCCCATAGCCATCGAGGGCGACGGGCACGGGCAGATCAGGTGTCAAGTCGCCCTCCTCCGCCATCTACGGGTTGCTCCTCTGATTCGCCTGCGGAGCACCCTCGCATCTACGGGGGCGGCTCCCACCAGGGACTTCCTTCTAGTCCTGCGGCGAGGGCTGCTCGGGCTGCGGTCCCGCCTTCGGGACCTCGTGACGAATCACCTCACGCCCGGCGTAGGTACCGCAGGTCGGGCAGACCCGGTGCGGCAGGCGCGGGCTGTGGCAGCGCGGGCACTCGTTCAGCCTCGGGGTCGAGGCCCTGTGCTGGGCGCGCCGCTTGTTGCGCCGCGTGCGGGACTGTCTCTTCTTGGGGACCGCCATTGGCGCGGGATGGTAGCTGTCGTCCGGCGGCGGTGTTCGTGGTGCTCCGGCCGTGGTTCTTGTGGCGGCCGTTGATCCCGGGACTAAGGGTGCTACTCCAGCCTCAGATCTCGCAACTTGCTCATCCGCGGATCGCCGCCCTCGAAGTGGCGGTGCGCCTCGGGGTCCGCGTCGTTGAGCGACTCCCCGCAGACGGAGCAGAGGCCGGCGCAATCGGGTCGGCAAAGCGGCTGCGAGGGAAAGGCGAGGACGAGGGCGTCGTTCGCCCAGCGCCCCACGTCCAGGTTGCTCTCGGTGACGTACGGGCTGCGCAGCTCCTCGTCGTTCGACACGGGCTGGTCGACCTCACGCGCGTCGACCGAGATCTCGTTGCCGGCCGGCTCCAGGCAGCGGACGCACGGACCGGTCAGCTCGCTGCTGAAGCGGAGCCGGAGCGCATAACCGCTGCTGGTCCGGGAGACGTCGAGCAGAGCCTCGCCGCCGCCGCCCGCGGGCGCATAGGTCTGACCGCCGAGCTCGATGGGATCGAGCCCGACCTCGAGCTCGAGCGCCCTGGCCTGCCCGGAGGACAGCGCGAGGCGCTCGAGATCGACGATTCCGCCTTCCGCATACACTCGCCTTCGAGGGTAGCGAGCAACCGTGTGCGCGCAATTCCACTGGAACCCGGAGACCTACCTGGAGGAGATCCGGGCGGAGGTCCCGCGCTACGACGAGCTCCAGAGCGCCGCCGTCGACGCGATTCCGTTCCCCCCGGACCGGGTTCTCGAACTCGGAATGGGAACCGGCGAGACGACGCGCGTCCTCCTGGAGGCCTATCCCGAAGCCTGGGTGATCGGACTGGACTCCGACTCGAACATGGTCTACCGGATGCGCGAGGAGTACGACGACGTCCAGCTCGCCCGCATGGAGGACCCGCTCCCGGACGGCCCCTGGGACCTGGTGATCTCGGTCCTCTCGATCCACCACCTGAAGGACGACGCCAAGCGCACCCTGTTCCGGCGAGTCCGCGAGCAGTCCCGCGCGCTCGTCATCGGCGACGTGGTCAAGGCCGACAAGCAGGTGACGCCGATGGACCCCGGCTTCGACTTCCCCGACACCGCGGAGGAGCTCGCCGAGTGGTGCGACGGCGAGGTGACGTGGCGCGCGGACGACCTTGCGGTCGTCCGCGCGACCTACGCCTGAGCGACTCGCTCGACTAGGAGGTCGGGTTCGTCGCGTTGATCACGCAGACGTACGCGATCGGGCCACCCTTGGGCGACGTCGCAATCCGCGTGAAGCCGCTGTCGTCTGTCCGCACGACCACGCGGGTGCTCGGTGGGCCGGTATCCGAGACGTCGGTGGTCCACACGTAGGGGAGCACCGTCTTGTTCGTGACCAGGAGACCCTCGCCGAGGTCCGGCAGTCGCAGCCCCTTGGTGGCGCAGTCGCGGGCCGCGATGTCCCAGTCCGCCGCGCCGTTGAGTCCGCTGTAGCAAATCCCCTGCGTGTAGCTGGTCGCTGCGCTGGGGCAGGTGTCCAGCCCTACGAGCACATTCTTCTTCAGCTTCTTCTTGGCGATCGTGCCGTTCTTGATCGACTTGCCGCTGATCTTGCTGGCGGCATAGGCGCTGCCGCCAAGAGCGATGCAGACGGCGACACCGACATGACGTTCGCGAAGCTCAGGTGCTCTCGAAGCCTTCGCATTGAGCTCTCCCTCCTTCTTCCTGGGTTCCCGACCCGAAGAGACAGGCCCCCACTTTGTCTGTTCCCTGCTGCCGAACCCTATTTGCCAGATCGGATCCCTCCGAGCATACGATCGAGGACCACGAGCGAATGAGGAGAGGCTGATGCACCACAACCCCGATCGATCCGGACCGCCCCCGTCAGCCCACGACGGCGTGGTCCTCTATGAGAAGCGCGACCGGATCGCCTACGTGACGATCAACCGCCCCGAGGCGCGGAACGCCGTCAGCCCCGCGGTCCACCGGGCGATGATCGCCGCCTGGGCCGACTTCGCCGAGGACGACTCGCTCGACGTCGCGATCCTCACCGGAGCGGGCGACGCCTTCTGCGCCGGCGCCGACCTCAAGGAGTACATCCCGCCGATCATCGCCGAGAGCAACATCAGTGACATCCGGGCGATCGCCGAGCTCGGCCTGAACGGATTCACCCGCGGCATGCACCGGATCTACAAGCCGATCGTCGGCGCGATCAACGGCTGGGCCCTGGCCGGCGGCCTCGAGACCGCGCTCGCCTGCGACATCCGGATCGCCTCGGAGCGCGCGATGTTCGGCTCGTTCGAGGCCCGCCGCGGCTTCCACCACGGCGACGGCGGCATCGTCCGCCTCGTCAACACCTGCGGCACCGGGATCGCGCTGGAGATGCTGCTCACGGCCGAGCCGATCGACGCGCAGCGGGCGCTGCAGTGCAACCTGGTCTCGAAGGTCGTCCCGCACGAGCGGCTGATCGAGGAGGCCGAGACGGTGGCCCGGCAAATCCTTCGCAACTCACAGCGCGCCGTGCGCTCCGCGAAGCAGACGATCCTCGACACCGTCGGCAAGACGCTCGACGAGCAGCTCCGCAACGAGGCGTGGAACGCCTACAGCTGCGCCGACCCGGAGGAGACCCTCGCGCTGCTCGGGCGGTTCTACGAGAAGACCGACGCCGGGCGGGCGGGCACGCACGAGACACAGCTCTAAGTGCCCGCTCGCGCCTTTTGAGAGCTCAGCGTCAGGTTCAGGACCGGGTCCGAGTCAGGCGGTTTCGATTGCGGTGCGCAGTGCGCGGAGGAAGGCCTCGGGCTGGTCGCGTGCGGGGTCATCAGCGCAATTCTCGACCACGTGGAGTGGCCATCCGTAGCGCCTCGCCGCCCTCTCGGCGACCCGAAGGCGGTTCGCGCGGTCATGCCGGCCCCAAATCAGGGCGGTGGGAACGGCGATCCGGGCGAGACCTTCGCCCGGAATACGCGGTAGCCCGAGCCTGCGCATCAGCCGGCCCGCCACCTTCGCGCTCGGTGAGCGGGCGAGCTGCAGGTTGTAGGACACGAACGGATCCCAGCGCTCGCCCATTCCCTCGCGCAGCCCATCGAGGTCCAGCGAGCACTGCCGCATGAAGCGGTGATATGAGCGTTCCGTCGGCCGCGTCAGGAAGCCCAGCATCGTCACCGCGAAGCGCGGCTTGGGCCGAAAGCGACTCAGGCCCAGCGTGTCGACCAGTACCAGGCGGCTGATCCGCTCGCCGTGGTCGATGGCGAATCGCGCGGCGATCGCCCCGCCGAGCACGTGCCCCACGAGGACCGGCGGCGACGTGCAGGTCCGCTCGATGAGCTCGCCGAGCCAGGCGTGCACGCGCTCTGCGTGCAGGTCGCGATCGGGTGCCTCCGAGGCGCCGTGGGCGGGCAGGTCAGGCGCGACCACCCGGTTGCTCCTACCGAGATCCGGGATCACCCGGATCCACTTGGCCGCGAACTCCCCCGGCCCGTGGAGGAGCACGATCGGTGAGCCCTCACCACTCTCGAGCACGGCTGTCGAGATGCCCGCCAGGTCAAGGCGCCTCTCAGCGACCGGGATCCCGGCGAGCAGTCGCGCACGTGCCTGGCTCTCATCGAGGCGGCGGTCCCGATTCCCCTCGACGCGCCGCGGGGCGATCGTTGCTTGCTTCATCGCCATGACTCCCCCTCTCGGGCGTGTTTCGCTCAACTGGCTCTGGGCAGACCGTATGACCGGGGAGTCCAGGCATCATCGCCCGAACTCACCAACTTTTACGACGGCCAGCCGTGGTGATTTCTGACCAGGCGGCGGACGGCTCAGACGAGTCCGTGCTCGAAGGCGAAGGCGCTCGCCGCGGTCCTCGAGGAGACAGCGAGCTTCGCGAAGATGTTCTGGAGATGCCGGGCCACCGTGTGCTCGCTGATCACCAGGGACGAGGCGATCTCTCGGTTGCTCTTCCCGGCGGCGACCAGACGCAGCACCTCGATCTCCCGCCGGGTCAGACCGTGGGCGTCTTCCGGCCCGCTCTGCCCGCTGAGCGAATCGATCGTGGCGAGATCGGCGGCCGCTCCGAGTTGCTCGAAGCCGGTCCTCGCCGCTTCGAACTCCAGATCGGCGGTGTCGTCATCCCCGAGCGCGCGACATGCCCGGCCCATCAGGAGACGGATACGGGCCGTCTCGTAGGGCGCCTCGAGTTCCCGCCATGCCTGCAACCCGCGCCGCAATGCCACGAGCGCGACACGGGCGTCGCCCGCGGCTAGCTCGAGCGCGCCCCGCGCGCTCATTGCCAGGGCATCGAGGAGCAGGCTCCCCTGCTTGTCGGCGACCCCCTCGAGCTCGGTGCAAGCGAGTCGCGCACTCTCGACCTCGTCGACGGCAAGCGCGATCTCCACGAAGGCGGGGAGCAGCCTGGCGCGCGCCAGCCGTTCGTCGACCTCATTGAGCGCACGGCCGATCGCCGCCCTCGCGACCTCGACCCTCCCCTCGGCCAAGCGCAGCAGCGCGAGGCCGGGCTGCGGCTCACACCCACATGCGCTCGCCTCGCGGTAGGCGTCCGCCGCAGCCTCGAGCTCCCCCCTCAGACGGTGAATCTCGGCCTGCCGGTAGAGGGCCTGCCCGCTCTCGGCGCGGTTGACCGCATCCCCGAATCGCTCTCGTGCCCGGCGCGCCTCCTCCAGGGCCTCGGGCCAGGCCCCGCGAAGCTGCATGATCTCTGCCCGGTGCACCAGGCACTGTCCCGTGTGGGACGCCATTTGGGGCTGCTGCTCACACCAGTCCGTCAGGGCCGCAGTCCACTCCCGGGCGCGGCGCAGCTCGTACAGCTCCTGGCAGTAGGCGATCACGCTGCAATAGACGAGGCCCGTGACAATCGGAGACAGCCGCCCTGCGGTTGCGGCGATCATCACCTCATCGATCAGCGCAAACCCCTCCGTCACCCTCCCCTCTCTGACCATTGCGTTTCCCTGTTCGTGCGCGGCGAGGGCGAACAGGTCCTGATCGCCGAACCGCTCGGCCAGCTCGGTTGCCCTCGCCGCGGTCGCCGACGCCGCCTCCCACTCACCGGCGGCGGCGTGCTGCAACACGGAGGGCAGCTGCAGGTAGCCATGCTCGACGCACTCATCACCCGCGCCCTCCAGCAGCCGCTGCGCCCGGCTGAACCAGCCGCTTGCCGGCCCCACCTCTCCGCCGCTCGCAAGCTTGATCCCGATCCAGAAGGCGCATCGCACGGCGCGCGGCAGATCGCCGGCCTCCAGGCGCATGTGATGCGCGCGCACGAGGCAGTCCACGTAATCCTCATCACGACCGATCATGTAGGCGGCGGTGCCCAGCAGCTCGAGATCCGAGGCCGCCAGCGGGTCGGCTCGATCCGCCCTGGACAGCGACTCGAAGGCGTCGCCCCAGGCCTGTCTTGCGACTGACTGCCGACCTAGCTCGAGCTCATCGACGGCCTCCATGAGGACTACCGTACCTCCGCCCCGATCAGCTGACTGAGGCGATCCGGGTCCAGGTCAAGGAGGCGAGAGCCCAGGCCGAGTCGAGGCGCTGAGCCTTCGCACCACCTCGGGCCCGATCGCGACCCAGCCCAGCACCAGCGGCCACAGCCGTCCCTCCGCCAGGTCGTAGGCCCCGAGCATCTCCTCCCACGACTGCTTCTGGACCAGCCGTCCGAAGCTGAACTCGAAGGTCACCGTCATGGCGGTCCACGCGGCCCCGATCGCCAGCGCGTCCCGGCGGCTCTCGAGCGGCCAGCGCCGTTGCAGGGCCCGGAAGTAGAGCGCGAACGCGCTCACCCCCGTGAGCACCGAGATCTGGTTGGCGCGGTCATCCCCCACCCGCTTCGCATAGGCGGCCTCGCGGATCCCGCCGTTGGCGATCCCGATCAGCGCTGCCCCGCCCCAGGCGGCAAGCCAGCGTCTGCGAACTCCGCTCATCGCTCCTCCGCGTACCCGGGTCGGGCCACCTCCAGCTTGCGGCGCACGTGCTCCTCGAGCCGAGGGGTGAGCTCGTCGATCCGGTCATCCAGCTCCCCGGCGCGGATCCGGCGGGAGAGCTCGGCCGCCGCAGCGCGGACGTCGCCGGCCTCCTCGCCCAGCAGCTCGTTGAAGAGCTGGAGGTCCTCTCGGTCCGGCTCGTCGCCTGCCCTGATCTCCCTGGCGACCACCGCGCAGACGTTCGCCGCGACCAGCACCTTGAAGCGCTGCTCGCGCGGCACCTCCGGGCGCAGCTCGTCGAACAGGTAGGCGGCCACGGCATCGAGCAGCTCCGGTGCGGTCGGTCGGTCCTGCATCGTCAGACGGGTTGCTCCCCGCTCATGAAACGGGTCGCTCCTTACGGAGCGCCCACGCATCTGCGGAGCGCCCTCGCATCAACTCCAGCATGTCCCACTCGGGCTCACAGACCCGTCTTCCCAGCGAGGCGAGCTCGTGGCTGGGACGCACGCCGGTCAGGTGATCGTGCGCCTGGCGGGCGCAGATCACCGCCCACTTCACGTTGCCGAACGCCTCCCAGTAGCGAACCCGTTCGCGATCGACGGTCCCGCCGCCGGCCGACTCGTACGCGGAGATGAACTCATCGAGACCTCCCACCCCAGCCACGGGGCGATCGTCGTTACCGAAGCGCCAGGAGCGGATGCAGAGCCAGCCGATGTCCTCGGCTGGGTCGCCGAGGTGGGAGAGCTCCCAGTCGATCACCGCGGCGAGGCCGCCCTGGTCGACGATGAAGTTGCCGAGCCGGAAGTCGCCGTGGACGAGCCGCGGCAGCGCCGGCTTCGGAACATGGGCTCGCAGCCAGCGCAGGCCCAGCTCCACGGCGGGCAGCGGCTCCCCGATCTCGTCCAGCTGGCGCTCCCACTCCTCGATCTGGGCGAGTGCCGGATCCGACGCTGATGCCGGCAGAACCCCGTCGAGCTTCGCGGTGTCGATCGAGTGGATCCGCGCCAGCCCCTTCGCCAGCTGACCGGTGAGCCGCTCGCGGGCCCTCTCGAACTCGGGCTTGCGCAGGACGCGCGGGGCTACGGAGGTCCCATCGACGTGCGCCATCAGCAGCCCGGGCGAGCCGAATCGGCCCTCATCGGGCTCGAACGCAAGCGGCTCCGGAACCGGCACGGCCGCCTCCGCCGCCGCCCGGATCAGGGCGAACTCGTCGCCCATCGGGACCAGGGAGATCGATCCCCTGGGGTCCCGCCGGAGCACCCAGCGGCCCGCCTCGCTCTCTGCCAGCCAGGTCTCGCGCGAGGCTCCTCCGGGAATCCGGCTGAGACGTAGACCGCCGGGCTCGATGCCCTGCTCCGCAAGGACCGCACGGACCCCGCTCGCGAGCTGCTCCTCCTCCATGGGAGGAGCCTATTGACGGTCAGCTGACCCGGCTAACTAGCCAATCTCGGACGGCTCGCGCTCGCGACCCTGGAGCCGGTCGCGACCGCGCTGCACCGCCTGCAGGAACTTCTGGAGGTTGACCTCGAGGGTCGAGAGGATGTCGTCCGCGTAGTCCTCGGCGCCGAGGCGGATCTCCCGCTCGCGCTCGCGGGCCTCCTCGACGATCTCCTCAGCGGCCCGCTCGGCCTGACGGGTGATCTCCTCGTTCGCGACGAGGCGGGCCTGCTGCTCGCGGGCCTCCTTGACGATCCGCTCGGCCTCGCGCTTCGCCTCCGCGAGCATCTCCTGGCGCTCCTTGACGATCCAGCGCGCCTGCTTGATCTCCTCGGGGATCGTGGCACGCATCTGGTCGAGGAGGTCGTAAATCTCCTCGCGGTCGACGCGCACCTGGTCCGTGAGCGGCACCGGCCGCGCGTTGTGAACCAGGTCGTCGAGCTTGTCGATGAGAACGAGAACGTCCATCAGCGGTCCTTTACATACGGGTTGCCCTCGGCCGAGGCCTACGGGCACCCTCGGATCTTACGCATCGGGCCTTTCGACCGGCCCCGGCTTGCCTTTCTGCGCGGAACTGCAAGCTCCTGCCCACCCCCCCACGCACGACGAGCTCAGCGCGCCAGCCGTTCCGCAAGCGCTTTTGCAACCGGCGCGGGCACCAAATCGCCCACATCGCCCCCGAAGGTGGCCATCTCCTTGACCCCCGTCGAGGAGAGGAAGCTGTAGTTCGCGGAGGCGAAGATGTACATGCTCTCGATGTCCGGGGCGAGCTTCCGGTTCAGCTGATTCATCTCGAACTCGTACTCGAAGTCCGAGATCGCCCGCAGTCCCTTGACCATGGCGCTCGCTCCCTGCTCCTTCGCGAACTCGACCAGCAGGTTGGAGAAGACCTCGATCTGGACGTTCTCCAGGTCGGCCGTGGCGTCCTCGAGGAACTGCCGGCGCTCCTCGGCCGTGAAGAGCGTCTTCGCCTTGCGGACCGGCTGGTTGACGACGCCGACCACGACCTTGTCGAATACCTTGGCGGCGCGGCCGATCACGTCGAGGTGACCGTTCGTGACCGGGTCGTAGCTGCCCGGGCAGACCGCGACGCGCGGCTTCTCCTCACTCATCGCCAGCCCCATCAATCGGGTTGCTCCTCCGGCGTTTCACGGGTCGCGCTGTCGCGCGCCCTCGCACTATCGGAGCACCCTCGAATATGCGGATCATCGTGTCACCGTACGTGCGCTCGGTGAGCACCGGCAGGGAAAGCGGCAGCGGCCGATCCGGGGAGGACTCGACCATCACCCTCCCCCCTCTTGCCAGCACGTGTCGTATGAGTGGGTCGAGATCTGCTGCAAGGCGGTCGGCGAGTCTATACGGCGGGTCGCAGAGCACGAGATCGAAGGATCCTTCCTCAGCGCGGCGCAGAAAGCGCGCTGCATCCGCGCGGACGGCCCGCGCCCGGTCGGCCAGATCGAGCGATTCGAGGTTCCCCCGCGCGGTACGCGGGTGGGTGTCGACGAGGGTGGCCTCCGCGGCGCCCCTGGAGAGCGCCTCGATCCCGAGGGCGCCCGTACCGCAGAACAGGTCCAGGACCCTGGCCCCGGAGACGTCCCCGAGGATCGAGAAGACAGCCTCGCGCACCCGCTCCGCGGTGGGCCGGAGCTCCCGCCTCCCGCGCGGACCCCGGATGCGGCGGCCCCCCAGCTCTCCCCCGGTGATGCGGAGCTCCGGCATCAATCGGGTTGCTGCTCAGCTTCGCTTCCGCTGCACCCTCTCATCAGGCGGCTATCTGCTCGACCCGCTCGTCGCCGAAGCGCCGCCTGGCCTCGTCCATCAGCGGGCCGAGCTCCGAGACCTCGAGGGAGCCGAAGCGCTCGCGCAGCTGGAGCACCCGCCGGCGGGCCTCGAGCAGCAGCGCGGTGTCCTCCGGCAGCGAGGCCGCGCGGAATCTCGGCAGGCCGTGCTGCCGCGTCCCGAGGATCTCCCCCTCGCCGCGAATCGAGAGATCCACCTCGGCGAGCGCGAAGCCGTCGCCCTCCGCGGCGATCGCGTCGAGCCTCGCCTTGGCGGCATCGGACTCCGGGTCGCCGAAGAGGATGCAGAAGGACTCGTGCTCGCCGCGGCCGACCCGCCCTCGAAGCTGGTGGAGCTGGGAGAGCCCGAACCGCTCGGCCCCCTCGACCAGCATGACCGTGGCGTTCGCGACGTCGATCCCGACCTCGATCACCGTCGTCGCCACCAGGACGTCGGCCTCCCCGGAGGAGAAGCTCTCCATCGCTCTCGCCTTCTCGTCGGAGCTCATCTGCCCGTGGAGCAGCCCGACCCGGAAGTCGCGCAGCTCGGCCTTGGCCAGGCGCTTCGCCTCCGCCTCGGCGGCCCGCGCCTCCGTCACCTCCGACTCGCTGACGAGCGGGCAGACCACGTAGGCCTGCCGCCCCTCGCGCAGCCGCTCCCGGATGAACTCGTAGGCCTCGGCCCGGCGGTCCTCGCCGACCACCCGCGTGCGGATCGGCTGGCGGCCCTTCGGGCAGCTCGCGCAGGGCGGTCGTGTCGAGATCGCCGTAGGCGGTCAGCGAGAGCGTTCGCGGGATCGGCGTCGCGGTCATGTGCAGCACATGAGGGAGGCGCCCGCCGGGCCCTTTCGCGTCGAGCGCGGCGCGCTGCCGGACGCCGAAGCGGTGCTGCTCGTCGACGACCGCGACCGCCAGCGAGGAGAACTCGACCGCGACTGCTCGATCAGCGCGTGGGTCCCGACCACGAGCTGGGGCTGGCCCGCGGCGAGCGACTCGAGCAGCTCTCGGCGACGGGCCTGCGGAGTGGCGGAGGTGAGGAGGGTGGCGGGGGCGGGCTCGGCCGCCAGCAGCGACTCGAGGGTCCGGAAGTGCTGCTCGGCGAGGGTCTCGGTGGGCGCCATCAGGGCGGCCTGATGGCCTGCCTCGATCGCCGCGCAGCATCGCGTACAGGGCGATCACCGTCTTGCCGGAGCCCACCTCCCCCATCAGCAGCCGCTGCATCGGCTGCGACGCCGGCCCAGGTCGGAGTCGACCTCCTCGATCGCCCGGCGCTGATCGCCGGTCAGCGCGAAAGGGCAGCGACTCGAGCCACGGCCCGACGCGGGCGCCCGCCGGCTCGCAGCGCGATCCCCTTGCTCTTGGCCGACCCGCCGGCCGCGGCGCGAGACCAGCGCCGCCTGGTAGAGGAAGAGCTCCTCGAAGGCGAGTCGCTCCCGGCCCGCCTCGGCGGCGTGCTCGTCGGCGGGGAAGTGCGAGGCGACCAGCGAGTCGGCGACGCCAGCCATCCGGAGCTCCCGGCGCAGGCGACCGGGGATCGGCTCGACCGCATGGCGCGCCAGCGGAATCGCCTGCCAGACCCACTCGCGGATTCGCTGCGCGCGCAGCCGCTCGCTGGCCGGATGTACCGGCACCACGCCCGTCGTGTGCAGGCCCGCGGGCGTTCGGGCATCCGCATCGAGGAACTCGTGCTCGGAGACGTTGAAGCCGCGCTTCTCGAGCTTTCCCCGCAGCAGCAGGCGCGTGCCGGGCTGCAGCCGGTCCGCCAGCCAGGCGCGGTTGAACCAGACGGCCTTGGCCCTGCCCGTCGAATCGGAGACGTCGGCCTCCAGGATCGTCAGCCGCGGCGCCGGCGTGTCGGCCGCAGCTTCGCGCTCGCGACCTCGACCTCGACCGTCGCCTCCTCCCCCAGCTTCAGGTCTGCGAGGCCGACCGGCTCGGCCCGGTCGCGATAGCCGTGAGGGACGTGCCGGAGCAGGTCGCCGAGGCTCTCGATGCCCGATCTCGGCGGCGGCCGCGGCGAGCTTCGGCCCGGCCCCGCGCAGCTTGGTGATCGGCGCATCGAGGATCGATGGTCGCGGCGTGCTCTTCAGGGGCGCCTCGCAGCAGCGTGCTCGCGCTCGAGCGGCTCGCCGGTCGCGAGCGCGCGCGGCGCGTATGTCAGCGGTCTCCTCGGGGCCGCGCTCGAGGGCTGCTTCCATCGCCGGACAGAGGCTAGGCGTACGACGGATGCGTCACGGCGTGGCCGCCGGGCAGACTCCACGAGGATGACCACGCAGAGAGCGAAGGAATCCGTCTGGGACTACCCGCGGCCGCCGCGCGTCGAGCCGCTCGACCGCCACGTGCGGATCGTCCTCGGCGGCGAGACGATCGCCGAGAGCGATCGCGCGCTCAGGGTTCTGGAGACCGCCAGCCCGCCGACGATCTACGTCCCCCGCGAGGACGTCCGGGACGACGTCCTGATCGAGACGAGGGCGCGCACACCGAGTGCGAGTGGAAGGGCACCGCCTCCTACGTCCATGCCGAGGCAGGCGGCAAGCGGGCCCAGAGGGTCGCCTGGTACTACCCGGAGCCGAAGGCGGGCTACGAGGAGCTCGTCGGCCATCTCGCCTTCTATCGCGCGGCGGGTCGACGCCGCCTACCTCGACGACGAGCTGGTCACACCGCAGCCCGGCGCCTACTACGGCGGCTGGATCACCGAGGAGATCGAGGGGCCCTTCAAGGGTGAGCCGGGCATCCGAGGGCTGGTAGACGCGGCTCGGATCGAGCCACCTGCTCTCTGCTGGTCGCTCGATGCGGTGGAAGAGGAGCCGCCGCCTCCATATGCCCCCGGATTCTTGGCCCTCGCGACATCGCTCGGGCCGCTCGAAGCCTCGGCGTGAGGTGGTTGAAGCCGCCACCGCGCGCCTTGGCCTGATCGGAGCTTGATGGAAGATCTTCCGCCTGCTCGGCGTTCTCCTGGGCCGGCTTCGGCGCGGTGCCCGTCGCAGTCTGAGCAGCTTGGGCCGGCGCCGCAACCGGAGCGGGCGGCGTTGAGGCATTCGGGGCGAGTTGATCGAGGGCAGCGTCACCTCCGTCTCTAGGCTCGGAAGAGCCACAGCCCGGCGACGCGGGAATCACCGCGACCCCGACAGCCAGCATGAGGGCCTGCCAGCAAGATCTGGTTTCTTCGAGTCTGGCTTGAAGCTGTCCATGTCACGTGGAGTTGTACGAGGGGCGGCCAGAACGGGGCCGCCCCTCGTCACGAATCGCCACCAGCAACTGCGCTAGCAGACCATAACGATGTCGAAGTGCGACATCGAGGCGCCGCCGGCGGTAGATCGAAGGTCAAGACGCCTACCCTGTTGTTAGGACCCGATTGAAACGAGTTGATCTCGCGACCGCCGGCGCTTACCGCTCGCCGCGAAGGAGCAGCTGGTGATATCCCGCGGAAAGAGCGACGCCGTAGAACGCCACTGCCCCCGGTGTGGGCCTGGGTCGTGATGCCCGGCTGATCCGTCGCGCGCAGAAGGGTCCGCATTCGAGGCCACCGACACCGCGAAAACATTCTTGGCTTTCCCAGCGGTCGTGGCGGAATCGGCGCTCTTCGCGCTGTCCGCGCTCTTCGCGCTGGCCACCGAGAGACCCGGCGCGCGCTGGGTGATCTGGTTGTTGGCGATGTTCTTGACCTTCTTCTTGTTGAGCACGCCTCCCGCGATCGGCTGAGCCGCCGAGTGCCGCGATCAGCGCCACGATGGCAACCACCATCGCCGGCGATGGGCGTCGAAAAACCCTCTTCATCCTTCCTCCTAGCGCGATGCGACGGACGACACGAGCTCGGGCCCGGTTCGAGTACGATCAGAGGACGTTCCCCTCTGCAGTGCCCCGCTTGGCGGGCATCCTCTAGTAGCGAGCGCCCGTTTGTCAACTTTCCGGCTACGGCTATCCGGAATTAGCCGGAGGTGAATCGGGCCGACCGAGGGGCCTGGCCTCGACCGTCGGCGGGATGTACCGCCTGCTGGCGCCAGGTTTCGCCGATCCGGGCGGACCGCCTGGGTGGTCGCGCAGGGAGTCGAAGAACTCCGACGGTGGGTCCCGCGGTCGGAAGTGGCTCGCTGTCGAAGTAGTCCTCCAGCTCCAGGGCTCGGCGACGCTCGGCCGGGTCGTCCGGGTACAGCGCAGGCTCGGGCCGGCGCCTCTCAAGCGCCGCGATGATGCGCGTCGAATCGACGATCCGCTCGCCGTCGAGGTCGAGGACGGGTAGCGTGCCGCCGCGCGAGAAGATCGCCGACCTCGGACCACCTGAGCAGAGAGCTGCAGTGATGGCGGAGGACAGGGACCCCGTCCCTCATCTCACTGCGCGGCGAGCAGCCACCAGTAGTGTGGCTGGCCGCCGTCGTGCAGCTCCAGCTCCACGCCCTCGGGCGCGTGTCCCCCCAGGTCAGCCAGCGCGATCGGGGCCCCCTCCCCGCCGACTACGGTGAGGATCTCCGCCCCCTCCGCGAGTCGAGCCATCGTCTCGCTCAGGGTCGAGCCCGCCCCACCCCAGGCGACGATCTCGTCCCCGACGAAGCCGACGGCGTCGCCCGCGACGAACCGCCCCTTGGCGTCGTCGCGGGCGGCTGGCGCCACGGACCCGGCACGAATCTCCGCGAGTGCGGAGGCGATTCGCTCCTCGTTGTCAGCGATCGAAGCGCCGTGATCGAGCTCGACCAGAGCCGCGAGGCCCGCCTGCTGAGAGGTGCACCTCACGACCCGGGCCTGCTTGTCGGAGAGCTCGGCCGCCCGGTCCGCGGCCATCACCACGTTGGGGTTGTTCGGGAAGACCAGGACCTCCTCGGAGGGGACCTCGTGGATCGCGGCCAGCAGGTCGTAGATCGACGGGTTGAACGTCTCGCCGCCGTCGACGACGAAGGCGCCGAGCCCCTCGTAGAGCTCTCGCATGCCGCGACCCGCCACCACGGCCACCACGGCGCAGCGGCCGGCCTGCAGCCGGGCGCTGCGCTCGGCGATCTGCTCGCGCATGTCCGCGACGTCCAGCTGCGTCACCTCGCCGGTGTCCTCGAAGAGGGCAACCGCGGCGTCCGGCTCGTCCGTGTGGACGTGGACCTTGAGGGTCGCTTCGTCGCCGACCACCAGGACGGAGTCGCCGAGCTCCTCGAGCATCGGCGCGTATGAGCGGCTGTCGAGGCCGGAGCCGGTGACGATGAAGTTGGTGCAGTAGCGATAGCGGCTGTCCTCGTGGTGCGGGCGGGTGTCGGACGCCGGCGCGTAGTGGGGCAGCGCCTCCGAGAGGTCGTCGTTCCCCCGGAGGCCGGCGACCACGCCGGCGAGGATCACCACGAGCCCGTGGGCGCCGGCGTCTACGACCCCGGACTCCCGCAACACCTCGAGCTGTTCCGGTGTGCGAGCCACCGCCTGCTCGCCGTCGCGAACGGCGCCCTCGAGCAGCTCGGCCAGCAGCGCGTCCTGCTCGGCGGGAGGGGCGTCGGGCGAGAGGCGGACCTCCTGCATGTGGGCCAGGCGACGCGAGATCGAGTGCGCCATCTCGCGGAACACGGTCAGCATCGTCCCCTCGGCCGGCTCCCGGACCGACTCGTAGGCGGCGTCGGCCGCCCGCGCGAAGGCGGCCGCGACCAGCATCGGATCGACCAGCTCCCCGGGGCGGCTGGCGAGCTCCTCGGCGGCCCCGCGAACGATCTGGCTGAGGATCACACCCGAGTTTCCGCGAGCGCCCATCAGCGCGGCTCGCGCCAGGGCGTTGACCAGCTCGGTGCGCCCGATCTCGTCGACCATCTGGCCATCGAGGCGGTCGAGCTCCTCGCTCACCGCGCGCAGCGTCAGCGCCATGTTGTCCCCGGTATCGCCGTCGGCGACCGGGAACACGTTGAGGTCATTGACTTCCCTGCGCCGCTCCTCGAGATGGGAGGCGGCAGCACGGATCACGCGTCGGAAGCGCTCTATTGAGGGGTCGGCCATGCGGGGATTCAGCGAAACCCTAAACCCAGATGGCGCGGCCCGGTGGCCGCTAGACCGCTTTCGTGACCTTGTTCGACTTCAGGCAGCGCGCGCAGACGTAGACGCGCTGAGTCCCGCCGCCAGGCTCCTGGATGCGAACCTTCTGGAGGTTCGGGTTGAAGCGCCGCCGGGTCGCGACCATCGAGTGGCTGCGCGAGTTGCCGAAGGCGGGGCGCTTGCCGCAGCTGTGACAGACCTTGGCCATCGGCGGGGCATGGTAGCGGCAGCATGTGGCGTGCGATCTATTCGCTGCGGCTACGCAGGGGGATGGGCCAACTCAACGAACAGTCAAGTCTCGTAGCGCATCTGCCGACGAATACTCAGTAGCGAGTGATCCTTGGCGGTGAGCGCCGCCGAGGGAGGCAAGATGAACATCCGCCAAACCACCCCCTTCGGGTCGCCCGCCCGCCTACAAGCGGAGTACAACGCACCCGAGGGCTCCATCACCGAGTACCTGGGCGACATGGTCAGCGCCCACGCTCCCGACGGTACGTGCCGCTACGTCTCGGCCGCCTCGAAGGAGCTGCTCGGCTATGAGCCGGACGAGCTCGTCGGAAGCTCGCCGTACGACCATTTTCACCCGGAAGACATGACCAAGATCGAGGTCGTGCACAGCAGCACGCTCGAGGGGGCTGCGTACACCGTCGCCTACAGGCTGCGCCGCAAGGACAACGAGTACGTCTGGGTGGAGACCAGCACACGGGTGATCGCAGATCAGGACTCGGGTGAGGTGAGGGGGATCGTCTGCTCGACCCGGGCGCTCGAGGACCGCCGCGCCGTCGAGAGGCTGACCAGCGACGAGTACCGCGCGTCGCTCGACCGCGTGCAGGGGGTCCTCGACGAGGAGGAAATCGGCCCCGTCTACCAGCCGATCTTCGACCTGGAGGACGAGCGGGTGATCGCGTACGAGGCCCTCTCCCGCTTCCCAGGCGACCCCGCGCGTGGTCCCGACCGCTGGTTCGCCGAGGCCTGGGACGTCGGACTCGGGATCCCGCTCGAGCTGATGGCGGTTCGCATCGCCGCCGGCGCCCTGCCGCGGCTTCCCGACGACGTGAGCCTCTCGGTGAACGCCTCGCCGCCGACGATCTTCTCCGGCAGGTTCCTGTCGTGCTTCGGCGAGGACGCCGACCGCGTCACCGTGGAGCTCACCGAGCACCGCCACGTGGACGACTACGAGGGATTCACCTCCATGCTGGGGCCGCTGCGAGAGGCCGGCGGGAAGGTGGCCATCGACGACTTCGGAGCCGGCTACGCGAGCCTCCGCCACATCCTCAAGGTGCGCCCGGAGTGGATCAAGCTCGACATCTCGCTGACCGAGCGAATCGACGAGAACCAGGTGGCGTACGCCCTGGCCAGCTCGCTCGTCTCCTTCGCCGACGAGGTCGGCGTTCGGGTGATCGCCGAGGGCATCGAGACCGAGGAGGAGCTCGACGCCCTGCTCGAGATCGGCTTCCGCTACGGACAGGGCTTCTACTTCGGTATGCCCTCGCCGCTGGACGAGGCGCTCGAGCAGTTCAGCTGAGCGAGCCGCGCAGCTCCGCCATCCGCATCACCGCGATCGCCGCGTTGCGGCCCTGGTCCCGCTTGTCGCCGCCCGCTCGGGCGTCGGCCTGCTCGCGGGTGTCGCAGGTGATCAGGCCGAAGGCGCATGGCACTCCGGTGTCGAGCTGGACCCGCTGGATCCCGCGCGCCGCCTCGGCGCAGACGTAGTCGTAGTGGTCGGTCTCCCCGCGGATCACCACGCCGAGGCAGGAGACCCCGGCGAACCGTCCCGACTCAGCGCACCAC
The DNA here is from genome assembly GCA_963833375.1 of uncultured Solirubrobacterales bacterium. Classification (GTDB taxonomy): domain Bacteria; phylum Actinomycetota; class Thermoleophilia; order Solirubrobacterales; family 70-9; genus DASUPK01. The sequence goes on along the minus strand of CAWHXR010000004.1, from coordinate 167,714 downwards.
TTCGCGGCCAGCGGGAGCTCGAACGCGCCCGGGACCTCGTAGGTATGGACCGAGGTCGGCGCGACGCCCTCCCCCCCGAAAGCCTCGACGGCGCCACTGACGAGACGCTCGGCCAGGTCCTCGTAGAAGGTCGCCACGCAGATCGCGAACTCCATGGTCGCCAGGTCGGCCATGGCCGGAACCTATCCGGATTCGGCCTGCGCTAGTCGCCGGGCGGATAGTCGCCGGGGGTAGCGTTCGCTCCCTGCGGTTCTCCTCGTCCTTGCGGTGCTCCTCGTAGAGCAGCTGCTCGTCGAGCGGCAGCCCCTGATGATGCAGCGCGTGGCCCATCCGCTCGCGCTTGGCGTTCAGGTAGGCCTCGTTGTGCGGATTGGGAACCGCCTGGATCGGCACCTGGTCGCTGACCGAGAGGCCGTAGCCCTCCAGGCCGAGGATCTTCTTCGGGTTGTTGGTGAGGATGCGGATGCTGCTCAGCCCCAGGTCCACGAGGATCTGGGCGCCGATGCCGTAGTCGCGCAGGTCGGCCGGCAGCCCGAGCTTGAGGTTGGCATCGACGGTGTCGAGGCCCTCCTCCTGGAGCCTGTAGGCACGCAGCTTGTTGAGCAGGCCGATGCCGCGCCCCTCCTGGGAGAGGTAGAGGAGCACGCCCTTGCCCTCGCGCTCAATGGTCGCCAGAGCGGCCTCCAGCTGCTCGCCGCAGTCGCAGCGCAGCGAGTGGAAGACGTCGCCCGTCAGGCATTCCGAGTGCACCCGGACGAGGACGTCCTCGGACCCGGCAACCTCGCCCTTGACTATCGCGACATGGTGCTTGTCGTCGATCAGCGAGCGGTAGCCGACTGCGCTGAACTCGCCGAACTTGGTCGGCAGCCTGGTGGAGACGATTCGCTCGACCAGCTTCTCGGTGCGGCGGCGGTAGGCGATCAGGTCCGCCACCGTGATCAGCTTGAGGTCGTGCTTGGCGCAGTAGGAGACCAGGTCGGGCACCCGCGCCATCGTCCCGTCCTCGTTCATGATCTCGCAGATCACCCCGGCCGGGATCAGGCCGGCGAGCCGCGCCAGGTCGACCGCCGCCTCGGTCTGGCCGGTGCGCTCGAGGACGCCGCCGTCCTTCGCCTTCAGCGGGAAGACGTGGCCCGGCTGGACCAGGTCCTCGGGCTGCGAGTGCGGGTCGATCGCCACCTGGACCGTCCGGGCGCGGTCGGCGGCCGAAATCCCGGTGGTGACGCCCTCGCGCGCCTCGACCGAGACAGTGAAGGCCGTCTGGAAGGGCGCCTCGTTCTTCGCCGCCATCAGGTTGAGGCCGAGCTCGTTGCAGCGCTCGTCGGTGAGGGCCAGGCAGATCAGGCCCCGGCCGTGGGTGGCCATGAAGTTGACCGCCTCGGGGGTGGCGAACTGGGCCGCCAGCGTGAGGTCGCCCTCGTTCTCGCGGTTCTCGTCGTCGCAGACGACCACCATCCGTCCGCGCCGGATGTCCTCGATCGCCTCCTCGATGGTCGCGAAGGGCGAATCGCTCTTCTTCTCGGCCAGCTTGCGGGCGTTGGTCTTCTTGGACATCGCTACTGCTCCTTCGAATGAATCGGGTTGCTCCTGCTCCCTCTCGCGGATCGCGCTGGCGCGCGCCCTCGCACCTGCGGAGCACCCTCTGACGACAAGGGTGACAGGCCCACCTCGCCTGACAGCTGGCGGCGGACGTAGCGGGCGAGGATGTCGCACTCGACGTTGACGCGGTCGCCGGGCTCGAGCGCGCCCAGCGTCGTGCGCTCGAGGGTCTCGGGGATCAGCGAGACCTCGAGGCCCGATTCGGAGAGGCCCGCAACCGTCAGGCTGACCCCCTCGATCGCAATCGAGCCCCTCTCGACGACGTAGGGCAGCAGCTCCTTCGGCAGCTCGATGCGCAGGCGCTTGGCGAACCCGTCGCTGGAGAGGTCGGCGACCTTGGCCGTCCCGTCCACGTGGCCCTGAACGACGTGGCCGCCCAGCCGATCGGTTGCGCGGAGCGCCAGTTCCAGGTTGACCGGCGACGAGGCCTCGAGCTCGCCGAGCGTCGTCAACGAGAGGGTCTGAGGCATGATGTCGGCCTCGAAGTCGCCGTCGCCCACCGAGGTGGCGGTCAGGCAGGCGCCGTTGACGGCGACCGAGTCACCCGGCTGGAGCTCGGAGGCGAGGGCGGCGCCGATCCGCAGCCGGGCGCCCTCGTCGGAGGCCTCCACGGCCTCGACCCGCCCCAGCTCCTTGATCAGCCCGGTGAACATCAGCCCCGTGCTCCCATCACCACTCCCGCAGCCTCGCACGCACCAGCATGTCCTCGCCGACCTGCTCGAAGTCTGTGGCCAGCGGCCGGATCCCGTCGGCGATCCTGACGGCGCCCTCGCCCTCGAGGACGGCGCGGGCCTCGGCGGCGCCGACCAGGACCGGAGCGACGAAGAGCCGCAGCTGATCGATCTCGCCCGCGTCGAAGAGCGCTCCCGCCAGGGTCGGGCCCCCCTCGACGAGCAGGTCCTGGATCTCCCGGCGCCCAAGCTCGTCCAGCGCAGCTGCGAGCCGCGCGCCGTTGGTCCGGCCGGGGGCCACGATCACCTCCGCGCCGGCCCGCTCCAGGCCGTCGCGTCGCGGTGAGGCGGCCTCCGGGGCACAGATCACGATCAGGGGCGCCTCGTCGACCGAGTTCACCAGCGCGGAGCTGAGCGGCAGTCGCGCCCCGGAGTCGAACACCACCCGCGCCGGTTGGCTCGCTGAGTCGTCGAGCCGGGCGGTCAGCAGGGGATCGTCCGCGAGGGCCGTGCCGATCCCGACCGCGACCGCGTCGCACTCCTGACGCCAGCGGTGAACGAGCTCGCGGCTCTCCACGCTCGAGATCCAGCGCGAGTCCCCAGTCGGCGACGCGACGCGCCCGTCGAGCGACATCGCCGCCTTGTAGGTGACCAGCGGGCGACCGGTGCGGGCGCACTTGCGGAACGCCTGGTTGAGCTGTCTCGCCGCGCTGGCCTCGGCGCCGCCGGCGAGCTCGACCTCGACTCCCCCGTCACGGAGCATCCCGGGGCCGCGCCCCGACGCCTTCTCGGTCGGATCCTCCGAGGCGTAGACGACGCGGGAGATCCCGGCCTCCAGGATCGCCTCGGTACACGGGGGCTGACGGCCGCTGTGCGCGCAGGGCTCGAGCGTGACGTAGAGCGTCGATCCAGCCGGATCCTCGCCGCGCGAGCGACAGTCCTCGATCGCGGCCCGCTCGGCGTGCAGGTCGCCGAGCTGGGCGTGGAAGCCCTCGCCGATCACGCCCCCCTCCCGGACCAGCACCGCGCCCACCAGGGGATTCGGGCTGACCCGGCCGCGGCCGCCCTCCGCGAGCTCGAGAGCCCGTCGGAGGTAAGAGGCTTCCTGTTCGGTGCCGATCGTGGCCATGCTCCCCTCCTTCGGGGCGGGGCCGCTGATTGACTGGTCAGTCAGCCAGGATTGTACGCCGGGTGCGCGTTAACGCCCCTCAAAATCGAATCAAGCGCTTGGCCATAAGGTTTCCCGTCATGCCGCGAGTGGGCCGGGTGCAGGCGACGGACGAGGCGAAGAGCTACGGGCGGCGCGCCAGCCTGCTCTCCATCGGGGTCGGGATCACCGGGCTGATCACGTACCTCTACTTCGCGATCGCCTCGCACGAGCTCTCGAAGACCCAGTACGGCCAGGTCGCCGTGCTCTGGTCGGCGGTCTTCATCGTCGTCTCCGTCCTGCAGCGGCCGGTGGAGCAGCTGCTCTCCCGAACCGTCTCGGAGAACCTCGCCCGCGAGGCGCCGATCGGGCATACGGTCCGGGTCGCCGCGACGATCCAGCTCTCGGTCGCGGTCGTCTTCGACGTGATCGCGCTGGCGCTGCGCGGCCCGATCCAGGATCACCTCCTGCACGGCAACTCGACCCTCTACTGGATCGGCGTCGCCGCCATCACCGCCTACGGAGCGAGCTACTTCGCCCGCGGCTTCCTGGCCGGCAGCCATCGCCTCACCATCTACGCGCTGCTGATCATCAGCGAGTCGGTCGCCCGCACGGCCTTCCCGTTCGCGGTCGCCCTCGGAATCGCCTCGGGTCAGACCGCGGTCGCCATGGGCATCGTCGCCGCCCCGACGCTCTCGCTGATGGTGGTGCCGTTCGCCTTCCTGCGGCGCTTCGGCGGCGGCCAGGAGCCTGCACCGGAGCCCGCGGCCGGCTCGCCGTCCGCGCCGGACACCTCGGAGTTCACCCTCGCCAGCGGGGGGCGATTCGCCGCCGCGGTCTTCCTGATCATGCTCTCCGAGCAGACCTTCCTGAACGCCGGGCCGCTGCTGGTGAACGCCTCGGCGGGAGCCGCGGCCGCCGGCTACATCTTCAACGTCCTGATGATCGCGCGGGCGCCGCTGCAGCTCTTCCAGGCTGTGTCGACCAGCCTCCTCCCCCACCTCACCCGGCTCGGCTCACGGGGAGAGGAGGAGGACTTTCGCGCCTCGGTGCGCGTCACGATCCTCGCGATCGCCGGCTTCGCCGCGCTGGTCGCCCTGGCGATGGTGGTCGCCGGGCCGCAGTTGATGCAGATCGCCTTCGGCAAGAAGTACAACTACCAGCGCATCGATCTGGTGATCGTCAGCGTCGGCATGGGCCTCTACCTCTCCGCCGCGACGCTCAACCAGGCCGCCCTGGCGAAGGGGCACGTCCGCCGGGCCTCGATCTGCTGGATCAGCTGCGCCGTCCTCTTCGTCATCTGGACCGCGGTCCCGATCGTCGACAACGATTTCCACCGCGTCGAGATCGGCTACCTCGGGGCGGCGACCGTGCTCTGCTCGCTGCTCTACTGGCTCTACCGCCAGCCGGTCACCAGGCGCGAGGAGCGGGTCGAGCCCGGCTCGACGGAGGAGATGGAGCTGCAGCTGGCCTCGGCGGACGAGGCCGGCTGACGCCCGCCACCTCCGAGGAGAGCTACGCCCGGCTCACTCCGGCTGGAACAGAGCGATCGTGTTCCCGTCCGGGTCCTTGAACCAGGCCGAGCGGCCGATCCCGGGTGAGGTCACGACGTGGTCGACCGTCTTGAAGTTCTCCGCGTCGTATTCCTCGAACTCGACGCCCCGCGCGACGAGCTCGGCGACGTCCTTGTCGATGTCCGTCGACCAGAACCGCACCTGCGTGTGGTCCGCCTTGTTGCCGCCGCCGCGGCCATAGATCAAGAGCGTGGTGCCCTTGCCGCAGTCGAACAGCAGGTGATTCTCGATCGTCCGGGGGGAGAGCCTCAGGCCCACCCTGTTCTCATAGAAGTCCTGACACGCCTCGAGGTCTCCTGAGATCAAGACCGCCGAGATCGGGTTGTCGCTGACCATGTGTCCGTTCCCTTTGTCGAGTGAGGCCCCCTGGAAGATGAGGGACAACGGCCGAGCCTAGCCGGAGACCGTCGTACCCGGCCGGGTGGGAGCGAACATCCCCTCGAGCTTCTTGAGCGCCTCGACGGTGCCCATCGCAACCAGAACGTCCCCGGCTCGGAGCACCGTGTCTGACGGAGGCTGCGGATGGACTCTCCCGTCAGCGTTGCGCACCGCCGCAATGGTGGTGGTGCCCCTGACCTGGCCGATCGACTTGCCGACGCCGGCGCAACCCTCGCTCACGTCGATCTCCTCCATTCGGTACTCGGGGGCCACGTCCACGACCCCGGTGACCTGAGGCTGCAGCGCCAGCCGGGCCATCTCCGCGCCGCTCGACTTGTACGGGGAGATCACCCGGTCCGCGCCGGCGCGGCGAAGCTTCTTCTCGGAGTCCTCGACGCTCGCCCGGGCGACGACAGTGATGTCCGAGCGAAGCTCGCGGGCCGTGAGGCAGGTGAAGATGTTCTCGGCGTCCGAGTCGACGCATGCCAGAACCGAGACCGCCCGGTCGATGCCGGCGCCCTTCAACATCTCGTCCTCGGAGGGGCGACCCTGGAGGAAGGGCGCCCCCATCTGGTCGGCGATCTCCTTGTTGGCGTCGAGCTCATCGATGACGACGAAGTCGTCGCCACCGATCTGGAGATCGCGCGCCACCTGGCGGCCGACGCGGCCGAAGCCGCAGATCAGATGGTGGCCGGAGAGGTCTTCGATCTTCTTCAGGGTGCGGCGCTCCTCGAGGATGTCACCGAGGTGGCCGGCCACGAAGAACTCCGTCACCGTCACCAGGGCGTAGAAGAGCGTACCCACGCCGACCATGATCAGCAGGACCTTGACGATCTGGCCCGCGAGGTCCGGCGGGTCGGGAGCCGAACCGACGGTCGCCACCGTGTCGAGGGTGAAGAGGAAGCCGCGCCAGAGCGAGACGTCCTCGGTCAACGAATAGGCGACCGCACCCACGACCTGGACCGCAAGGATCAGGGCGATCAGCGCGGCCAGGCGGCGCAGGAAGGGCTCGAACTCGCCGCGGTCGCGCGGGCCACCGAAGCTGCGAAAGCGGCTGAGGCGCTCCTCCCTGTCGCTCACCGGGCGCCCTCCATCGAATGGGGCGTCTAGACGGCGCCGGCCGCGTCCGCGATCGAGGCGTACGCGGCGGCGGGATCGTCCGCCTTGAAGACCGCAGAGCCGGCGACAAAGAGGCTCGCCCCAGCGGAGGCGACGCTGCCGGCGGTTTCCGGGTCGATGCCGCCGTCCACCTCGATGGCGCCCGTTCCGACCACCTCGGCAAGCCTCCCGACCTTGTCGGGGGAGTCTGCGATGAAGGGTTGCCCGCCCCAGCCGGGGTTGACGGTCATGCAGAGGAAGACGTTGGCCTCGGTCACTGACTCGGTGACCGCGGCGACCGGCGTGCCGGGGTTGATCGCCAGCCCGGCGAGGCAGCCAAGCTCACGGATCGCGTTCAGGGTCCGGTTGATGTGCGGGGTCGCCTCGGCGTGGAAGGTGATGCAGTCAGCCCCGGCCTTGGCGAACTCCTCGATGTGCCGATCCGGCTCCTCGATCATCAGGTGGACGTCGATCGCGCCGCCCGCGTCGTGGACCAGGTCGGCGATCGAGCCGGCGACGAGTGGCCCGATGGTGATCGGGGGGACGAAGTGCCCGTCCATCACGTCGACGTGGATGATCCGCGCGCCCGCGGCGATCACCTCCTCGATCTGCGCGCCAAGCCGGGAGAAGTCGGCGGAGAGGATCGACGGGGCCACCCGCTTGCTCGCAAAGAGATCGCGGGGCGCGGTCGAGGCGGTATCGGTGGCTGCTTCCAAGGTCAGATCGAACGGAGCATCGAGTGGCCGCAGTGCTGGCACTTCATGTCCTCGGTGCGGCTCATGCGGCTGATCGTCTGGTGCTCACCGCAGTTGGGGCACTGGGAGACCAGCTCGAAGCGGCGCAGACAGTACACGCAGACGAAGCGCCCTGGCAGCTGTGCGGGGCGGAGCCAGGGCTCACCGCATCCCGGGCAATTTGGGCGCTGCAGAGCGCCCTCGGTGGCCTCCGAGGCACCGGCCCCTTCGCCCAAACCGCTGTCGACTCGCTCGGCCATGCGACGAGGGTAGCGAGCGCTACAGAGCCTTTTCGGGCGGAGCGTGGCCTCGCAGGTAATCCGCCGCGCGCATCGGTTTCCCTCCCGGCGGCTGGACGACGTGGAGTTCGAGGACGCCCTCGCCGCAGACGAGCAGCAGCGCGTCGCCCTCGGACACGATTCGCCCTGGCCCGGACGACCCGTCCGAGCCGGAGACCGACCGCGCCTGCGCCGAGCGGACGCCGAGCCTGCCGCCGTCCTCGAGCTCGAGATATGCCCCCACGTGCGGCGTCAGCGCCCGCACCCGCCGCTCGAGCTCGTCCGCCGGCCGGCTGGGATCGAGACGGCGCTCCTCGGGAGAGATCTTCTCGGCGTAGGTCGCATGAGCATCGTCCTGCTCGGTGAACTCGAGGTCACCCTCGGCGAGCCGGTCCAGGGAGCGCAGGAGCAGTTCGCCGCCGGCCGCGGCGAGGCGCGCCGAGAGCGACGCGTAGTCGTCGCCGTCCTCGATTCGGACCTCCTCGGCGAGCGCGACCGGCCCCGAGTCGAGCCCCTCGGTCACCCGCATGATCGTCACGCCGGTGATCCGGTCGCCGGCAATCAGCGCTCGTTCGATCGGCGCCGCCCCCCGCCATCGGGGGACGAGCGAGGGATGGACGTTCAGCATCAGGTGCTCACTCAGAAGCGGTTCCCTGATCAACTGCCCGAAGGCGCAGACGGCGACCGCGGCGGGGTCGGCGGCCCCGATCGCCTCAAGCGACTCGGGCGCGTTGACGTCCGCGGTCTGGTGGTGCTTCAGGCCGAGCTCGCGGGCCGCCTCCGCCGCCGGGGGCGAGGCGAGCCGGCGCCCTCTGCCCCTGCGGCTGTCAGGAGGGGTGACGACCAGGGCCGGCCGGTGTGGGCTGTCGGCGAGGCGGCGCAGCACCGTCGCCGCGAACTCCGATGTGCCGAGGTAGGCGGTCTTCAACCCTCGTCGGAAGCGGAAGAGCCGTTCTGTTCGGCCTCCGGGCGCTCGGGCGCGTAGGTGCCGCCCTCGCGCAGCGCGCGCAGCGCTCCGCGTCGCTGGTCGCGTTCGGTCCGGTCGAGCATCAACACGCCGTCCAGGTGATCGACCTCGTGCTGGATCACGCGCGCCTCGAGGCCGGAGGCCTCGATCGAGAGCGGCTCGCCGCGGGCGTCGACGGCCCGCGCTCTGACGTGGAGCGGGCGCTCCACGTCGACGACCACCCCCGGGAGACTGAGGCACCCCTCCTCCGCGGTGACGAGGTCGTCGGAGCGCCACTCGATCTCCGGATTGACGAGGATGGTCGGCTCCGCCTCCGATCCGACCTGGAAGACGAGCATCCGACGGAGCGTGCCGAGCTGGGTCGCGGCGAGGCCGACGCCGATCGCATCCCGCATCAGGCCGATCATCCGCTCGGCCTCGCTGGCGAGCTGATCGTCGAACTCGGTGACCGGGGAGGCGGCCGAACGCAGCACCGGGTCGCCGAACTTGACGACCTCTGAAAGCGCCGCGGAACGGCGCTCCAGCGCCTCTGCGTCGATGCCCTCGGGCTCGCCGGCCTCGATTGGCTGCTCCGAGTCGAGCTCCTCGACCGGGGTGGGTGTGGCCTCCTCGCTCACGTCTTCGAGTCTAGTCCGGTGATCGTCGCGCGCCCCGTGAACCGCTTGCTACTGCGGATCGACGTCAACCGAGATCGAGACCTCCCGCAGCGCGCGATCGCGGACGGCCGAGGCGACCGCCTCGCGAACGGTCTCGACGGCCTCGTGGCGGCGCTCCGACTTGACGACGAGGCGCCGCCGATGCCGGCCGCGCAGCCGGAAGAGCGGCGCAGGGCCGAGCAGGTCGTTCTCCGCCTCCAGGCGATCTGCAACCAGATCGCGGACGGTATCGGTCGACGCCTCGACCCTCTCCTCGGACTCCCCGGCGAGCGCGATCTCGATCAGGTGCGAGAAGGGCGGATAGCGCAGGGCGCGCCTTCGCTCGAGCTCCTCGGCCAGGAAGCCGGTGGCGTCGTGCTTCGCGGCGTGGCGGATGCTCGGCGCGCCCGTCGCCAGGGCCTGGACGAGCACGCGGCCGCCGGCCTCGCCGCGCCCGCTCCGGCCGGCGAGCTGGGTGATCAGCGCGAAGGTCCGCTCCTCGGAGCGGAAGTCCGGCAGCCGCAGCGCCCCGTCCGCATCCAGGACGACGCTCAGCGTGACGTCCGGGAAGTCGTGGCCCTTCGCCACCATCTGGGTTCCGACGAGCACGCCCGATTCGGCTGACTCGAAGCGGCGCAGGACCTCTGCGTGGCCTTGGCCCGCCGCGCTGTCAGAGTCGAGCCGGAAGGCCTCCAGCGGCGCCAGCAGGTCGTTCAGCTCGGCCTCGACCCGCTGGGTCCCGGACCCGACGCGGGCGATCGTCACCGACGAGCACTCGGGACAGGCCTCGGGCTTCGGCTCGGCGTGCCCGCAGTGATGGCAGCGCAGGGCGCCGTCGCGATGCAGGATCAGGGAGACGTCGCAGTGCGGGCATTCCCAGGCGTGTCCGCATGAGCGGCAGGTGAGGTGGGTGGACCAGCCCCTTCGGTTGATCAGCAGGATGGCCTTGCCGCCCTGCTCGGCGACCTCCGTGAAGGCCTCGCGCGTGTGGGGATGGAGCGGGCCTGGGACGCCGCCGCGCATGTCGACGATCTCGACCGGGGGCAGGGGGCGCCCGTCCACCCGGCTCGGCAGCTCGAGCCGCTCGAGCCCGTGCCAGCTCTCCGGCCGAGGCGTGGCCGTCCCGCAGAGCAGGACCGCCCCGGCGTCGGCCGCGCGGCGCCGCGCGACCTCGCGGGCGTCGTAGCGCGGGTCGCTCTCCTGCTTGTAGGAGGAGTCGTGCTCCTCGTCGACGACGATCAGGCCGGGATCGGCCACCGGAGCGAAGACCGCCGAGCGCGGGCCGACACAGATCCGCGCCTCCCCGGAGCGCAGCCGCCGCCACTCGTCGTAGCGCGCCCCGGCGGGCATCTTGGAATGGAGCAGGGCGACCGAGTCGCCGAACCGGCGCCTGAAACGGTCCATCGTCTGCGGCGTCAGGGCGATCTCCGGGACGAGGACGATTGCGCCCCTCCCCCGCGCGAGCGACTCGCGCGCGGCCTCCAGATAGACCTCGGTCTTGCCGGACCCCGTGACGCCGTGGAGCAGGAACGAGCGGCCGGCCGTCGTGACGCGGCCACTGGGCAGCGAGGCGACCACGGAAGCCAGCGCCGCGCGCTGGTCGGCGGTGAGCTCGACTCCCTCGCGGACGGCCCCGACCCCCGGGGCATCGTGGCGCCGCCTGCGCTCCACCTCCCGGGTGGAGACCAGGCCGCGCCCCTCCAACCGCCTCAGCGTCGCCCGGTCGGAGCCGGCCGTCGCCGCCAGCCGGCGCGCGAGCTGGGGGCCGCCGACGAGCGCCCGCAGCACGGCCCGCTGTCGGAGGCCGAGCCGCTCTCCCTCCGAGGCAGCGGCGAGACCCTCCGGAGTGGCCGTGACCTCGAGCTCGACCAGCGGGCGAACCCGCCGCACCTCCGCCCCGGTGCCGACGCCGGGCGGCAGCACCAGGCCGAGACCGCGGGCCGGCGTCGAGCAGTACTCCTCGCCGACCCAACGTCCGAGCTCCACCAGCTCGGGCGGCACGCCGGCCTCCAGCGCTTCAACGGGCTCGGCCAGGCGTGCCTCGGGGAGATCACTCCGATCCGCGAGCCCCACGACGACCCCGACCACCCGCCGGCGCCCGAACGGGACCACCAGCACGGAGCCGATGCCGACGTCGTCCATCGCCTTCGGCAGGCGATAGTCGAACGGCCCGAAGACGCTCCGGGTGGTGAGCAGAGGCTCGACCTTTGCGATGGCCATCGCCTCACCCTAGGCACGAATACGGACGGCGGCTGCGAAGCGGCGGCGGTCAGCCGGCCGCAAGAATCAAACGGTTGCTCCTCGGCTACGCCTCGGAGCACCCTCGCATCTAGGCGGGCGCCTGGGACTTCGCGCCGAGGCCGGCCGCGTCGCGGAGCTCGTCTGCGCGGTCCGTCCGCTCCCAGGTGAAGTCCGCGTCCTCGCGGCCGAAGTGGCCGTAGGCAGCGGTCTTCTGGAAGATCGGACGGTGCAGATCGAGGTAGCGGCGGAAGGCCGCGGGCCGCAGGTCGAACCTCTCCTGCACGAGCCGGGCGATCTCGGAGTCGGCGAGCTTGCCGGTGCCGGAGGTCTGCACCATCACCGAGACCGGATGCGCGACCCCGATCGCGTAGGCCACCTGGACCTCGCAGCGGTCGGCCAGGCCGGCGGCGACGACGTTCTTCGCCACGTACCGGGCGGCGTAGGCGGCCGAACGGTCGACCTTCGAGGGATCCTTGCCCGAGAAGGCTCCGCCGCCGTGCCGGGCGGCGCCGCCGTAGGTGTCGACGATGATCTTGCGACCAGTCAGGCCGGCATCGCCGACCGGGCCCCCGATCACGAACTTGCCCGTCGGGTTGACGAGGAAGTTCCCGAGCAGCTCCTTCTCCGTGAAGAGCTCCTTGTACTCGGTGTGCAGCACCGGCTCGAGCACATGCTCCCAGAGGTCGTTGCGGATCATCTGCTCCCCGGCCTCCTCGCGATGCTGGGTGGAGATCAGGACCTTGGCGATCTCGACCGGGCGGTCGTTCTCGTAGCGGATCGTGACCTGGGTCTTGCCGTCGGGGCCCAGGTAGGGGATCACGCCGGCCTTGCGGACCTCGGCGAGCTGCCTGGCGAGCTGGTGGGCGAGCTGAATCGGCATCGGCATCAGGGCCTGGGTCTCGCGGGTCGCGTACCCGAACATCATGCCCTGGTCGCCGGCCCCGGCCGCGTCGAACTCGTCGGAGGACTCACCCTCGCGCTGCTCGAGCCCGGTGTCGACGCCCTGCGCGATGTCCGGGGACTGCTCGTCGATTGCGGTGAGGACGGCGCACGCCTTGTGGTCGAAGCCGTAGCGGGGATCGTCGTAGCCGATCCTGCGGATCGTCTCGCGCGCGATCGAGGGGATGTCCACGTAGGTCTCGGTGGTGATCTCCCCGGAGACGACCACGAGGCCGGTGTTGACCAGGCACTCGCAGGCGACCCGGCCGATCGGGTCATCCGCCATCACGGCGTCGAGGACGCCGTCCGAGATCTGGTCGCAGACCTTGTCCGGATGACCCTCGGTGACGGACTCGGAGGTGAAGAGGTACTCGTTCTCTGAAAGTTCTTGCATGTTGTTAGTTCTCAGTGGTCGATGGCCAGGAAGAGCTCTGAGCGAAGCTCCTCGACGCTCCCCCTCACAGCCAGGCCGAGAGATTGAACGTGCGCGATGTCTTCGCTGAGCGAGGCATACAGTGGGTCCTCCGCCAGGCCGGCCCGCTGGGCCAACCCCAACACCTCATCGAGGTTGAGGAAGACTAGCGCCGAGACCTGGTCGGGGAGGTTCTCCGTGGCGGCTTGATAGGCGCCCGTGTCCGCCAGGTTGTCGCCGCTGGAGCGAACCTGAGCGATGCCCTCGGGCTGCGTCGAGATCACCAGCTTGCCGTCGAAGATCGCGTAGGAGAGGTCGACGCTGGGCGACACCCGCACCGAATGGACCGTGACGCCGTCCATCTCCTTGGACTGGAAGCTCGGCACCTGCGGGCCGCCGCTGGCGACCGCGCGGATCAGCGGCTGCTGAAGCAAGGCGAGGGCATCGCCCGCCTTCTTCTCGTCCACGCCGTCGACGATCAGGCTCGCGTACGGGAGGGTGCCGGTCGGCTCCGCCACGAGGGCCGCCTGGCCGCCGAGCGCCGGGAACAGGTCCCGGAAAGGATCCACCCCGGCCTGCTGCTGCAGGCTCTGGGCCAGCGCCCTCAGCGAACCGGCCAACCCCTGAGCTCCCGCACCCGCCGTCGCCAGGGCGGTGTTGAGCGCCGGACCGAGGTCCCCGACCCCGATATAGCCGAGCGCCCTGGACCCGGCCTCGTCCGCCAGCCCGGGGGAGAAGCGCGGCAGGCTGGCGAACACGGTTGGGCTCTTCTGCTCCAGCTTGGGATCCAGGTCGCTCACCAGGTTCAGCTCGACGCCGTCATCGCGCGCCCGGGCCGAGACGGCCATCCCGGTGGAGGCGCCGTAGTCCACGAAGGTGTCGAGCTGGCTCGCGCCGCCAGGACGGCCGGCGAGGATCCGCTGCAAACCTGCCGGGGAGAGGTAGACCTCCGCGAGCCTCACGTCCGGCAGCCCGTCTCGGGCGGAGTCCTGCTGAGAACCGTCGAGCCTCGGCGCACGGCCCGCCTTGGCGTCGAGGGCCGCGCGGACCGCGACCAGGCTGCCGAACAGGGCCTGGTCGCCCGAGCGAGCGGTTGCGACTCCGTTCGAGTAGACGGTCATGGTGGCGTCCCCCACCTTCGCCTGCTTCGACTTCCCGCCCGGCGAGAGGCTCGCGAGAAACCGGTTGGCCTTGGCCTCGTCCCCCACGCCCGCGATGTAGGCCTCCGGAGTGGTCTTCTTCGGCCCCGGGACGCCCAGCAGGGCCAGGTCGTCCTTCACCCAGGGCACTACCTCGTGCGAGAGGTCGACGGCCCGGCCGGCCGGCGTGGCGAGAGCGCTGGTGTCGCTCTGCAGCAGCGCGACGAAGTTGGGCAGGTCCTTGTGGAGGTCGCCGGCCAGCTCCCACTGGTGGCTGTCGCTGTTGACCGTGAGGTGCGCGTAGAGGACGGTGTTCCTTGGCGCGTAGGCGATCGTGTCGTTGGAGGGAGCGCACTCCTTCGCTGCGGAGACCTCACAGGGAACCCCGGGAACCGGCAGGAACTTGACGACCAGGTAGAGGACGACCACCCCGGCCACCGTGAAGATCCGGATGCGTGTGCCGCGGGAGGGCTTCGACCACCAATCGGCGATCGACCCCCCGGCCCGCTCGAGCCGGCGCCAGGCGGCCTGGTTCTTCTCGCGCAGCCAGTACCCGATCGCCCGCAGGCGGGTGACGAAGCGGAAGCGGAGGTCGCCGGCCGTCTCCGGCAGCTTCGATCTCCGGACCCTGGGCTTCGGGACCTTGGGCTTCGGGATCCTGCGTTGCGACGGCTTCGGCGGTAAAGCCTTGGGCCGGCGGAGCCTCGAACGGCGGAGTGACGGCCGCGGCAGGCTCGTGCGGCGCCGAAACCGCGCGCGGCGGATCTTCTTGCCCTTCGTGCTCTTGCTGTCGGCCTCGCTGGAAGCATCCCCGCCCCCAGAGCCGCCGGGTTGAGGCGTGCTCACGAACGGCCGGTTATACCCGGCCGGCCCGCTGCGCGCTCCGGTTCACCATCAAACGGGTCGCGCTCGCGCGCGCCCTCGCGTCTTGCGGGGCACGTAGTCGATCACCAGGGGCACCCCCTGGAGCGAATACGCCTCGCGCAGCCGGTTCTCGAGATGGAACGCCCAATCGCGCGTGATCAGCTTGCGGTCGTTCACCTGGATCGCGAACCGGGGCGGCCTCCTCCCCACCTGCGCCGCGTAGTAGAGGCGGAGCCGGCGACCGTGGCGCTGCGGCGGCGGCCGATTGGCGACCACGCCGGCGACGAACTTGTTGAGCTCGGGGGTGGGGATGCGATCCGTCGCCCGGTCGGCGAGCTCGATGGCCTGCCGCAGGACGGCGCCCACCCCGCGCCCGGTGAGCGCGCTGCAGGTGAGCAGCGGCGGGCGCAGGCGGAGCTTCCGTGCGGCGCGGGCGCGGGCGTCATCGAGTTCACCGCCCCTGGTCGGGTTCCCCTCCGACCTGTCACGGGTCGCTTCCTTCGAAAGCGCCCTCGCATCATCGGGGACCGCTCTCACAAGGTCCCACTTGTTGAACGCCAGGACGGTGGCGCACCCCGAGCGCATCGCGAGCTCGGCGACCCGCAGGTCCTCCGCGGTGAGCCCCTCGCTCGCGTCGCAGACGACGATCGCAGCATCGGCGCGCTCGGCTGCCCGCTCCGAGCGCAGCTGAGCGTAGTAGCCAACCGTCCCCGCGACCTTCCCTCTGCGGCGCAGGCCCGCGGTGTCGACGAGGACGATTTGCCTGCCGTCTACCTCGGCCTCGGTGTCGACCGGATCGCGGGTGGTGCCGGCATGCTCGGAGACGATCACGCGCTCCGACCCGAGCAGGGCGTTGAGCAGCGAGGACTTGCCGACGTTCGGCCGGCCGAGGACCGCGATCCGCGGGGCTTGCTCCTGCCCCGCCTCCACCACCTCTCCGGCGTTGGATCTGAGCTCCTCCACCACGCGGTCGAGCAGGTCCCCGGTACCGAGGCCGTGCGCGGCGGAAACCGGCAGCGGCTCCCCGAGCCCCAGACCGTTGAGCTCCGCCGCGAGCGGCTCGTCCTCCGGGCGGTCGATCTTGTTCGCGGCGACCACCACCGGCCGCCCCGAGCGGCGCAGGAGGTCGGCCAGCTCGGCGTCGCCGGGGCCCAGCCCGGCGCGAGCATCCACGACGATCAGGATCACCTCCGCGTCCTCGATCGCCGCGCGGGCCTGAGACTGCACGGCGCGGGCCAGCTCGTCGGCGTCGGCGAGATCAAGCCCGCCGGTGTCGATCAGGTCGAAGCTGAGGCCGTTCCACTCGCACTCGAGCGCCCTGCGGTCCCTGGTCACACCCGGCTCGGCGTCGGTCACCGCCTCGCGGCCCCCCACCAGCCGGTTGACGAGCGTGCTCTTCCCCGCGTTCGGGAAGCCCACGACCGCCACCGCCGGGCGACGACGGACAGCTCGGGCGGGCGGGCTCGAACGGAGGCCGTTCGCCTCCATCAGGTGACCCCACGCTCGCGGGCCAGCTCGGCGATTCGCTCCACCACCTGGTCCACGCTGAGATCCGTGGTGTCGACGGCGACGGAGTCGTCGGCCGCCAGCAGCGCGCCGTGCTCCCTGCTGGTGTCGCGCCGGTCCCGGGCCTCCATCGCCTCACGCACCTCATCGACCGACTCGCCGGTCTGGGCCGCGCGGCGCCGCGCGCGCTCCGCCGCGCTCGCCGTCAGAAAGACCTTGAGGGGCGAGTCGGGGCTGACGACGGTGCCGATGTCGCGCCCCTCTGCGACGTAGTTCCCCGCCGCGATCAGCTCCCTCTGGCGCTTCACCATCGCCTGGCGCACCTGCGGATGCACCGAGACCCTGGACGCGGCGACCGTCACCTCGGGAGAGCGGATCCTGCCGCCGACGCGCTCGCCGTCGAGTCTGATCGACCCGCCGTCGAAGCCGATCCCGAGTCTCCAGGCCATCTCCCCGAGGCGCTCGCCGTCGTCGAGATCCATCTGACGGTCGAGCGCCGCCAGGGCCACGCAGCGGTACATCGCCCCGGAGTCGAGGTAGGTGAAGCCGAGCGCCTTTGCGACGCCCTGGGCCACGGTTGACTTGCCGGCCCCGGCCGGGCCGTCGATCGCGATCACCATCCGGGCAAGCGTACGGTTTCCCCCTCACAGCGACCCCAAGGCCGCTCCAGCTCGGGAGCGAAGGCCGTCGCCCGAAGCGAATTGTGTAAAGGCGGCCGCAAGCGGTCGCGCCGGATGCTCCGGATATAGAGTGCCGCGTGACCATGGAGAGCTGGAACATCAACGAGCTCGAAGTCGAGCCGCATCAGCCGCAGGTCCTCGAATCCGAGACCGAGGGCCGGGCGATCGTCATAAACCTGCCCAAGGGCGAGCAGCTCCAGGAGCATCAGGTCCATGAGCGTGCCTGGGTCCTGGTAGTCGACGGCAACGTGGAGATCAACACCCCCGGTGGCAAGTGGGCCGCGGGGGGCCCCGGACTGCTGGCGGTCTTCGATCCCGCCGAGCGCCACGAGGTTCAGGCGGTCGAGGACTCCCGGATCCTCCTGGTGCTCTCGCCGTGGCCCGGCGACGGTCACCCCTCGCAGCGCGCCGACTAGGCGATCAGCCTGCGCAGGTCCCGCTCAAACCGCGGGTAGCTGACCCCGACGGCATCGAAGCCCCCGACCTCGACCCCCTCTCGGGAGGCGAGCCCCGCGATCGCCCCCACCATCGCCAGGCGGTGATCCCCGCGCGCGTCGAGCGTCCCGCCCCGCAAGCCGCCCGTGCCCGTCACGGCGAAGCCATCGGGCCGGGCCTCGATCTCCGCTCCGAGGGCCGAGAGGCCTTCGACGACGCCGGCGATGCGGTCCGACTCCTTCGCCCGCAGTTCGGCAGCGCCGTCGACCACGGTCTCGCCCTCGGCGAAGCAACCGAGCAGCGCGACCAGCGGCAGCTCGTCGATCGCGCCCGGGACATCCTCCGCCGTGATCTCCGCCCCGCGCAGCTCGGCGCTGCGCACACGCAGCGTGGCGATCGGCTCCGGGCCCGGCTCGCGGATCTCGTGCACCGTCACCGCTCGCCCCTCCTCATGGGCGCTGCCCATCTCCACGCCCATCCGCGAGAGGATCGAGAGCAGCCCGATCCGGCCGCGGTTGATACCCACCTCGCGAAGCTCGATCTCACTTCCGGGAACGAGCAGTCCGGCGGCGACGAGGAACGCCGCGGAGGAGAAGTCGCCCGGAACCGGCACGTCCCCCGCCTCCAGCCGCTCCCCGGGCTCGATCGTCAGGCTCTGCCCCTCCCGGCGGATCGTCGCCCCCATCGCTGCCAGCATCCGCTCCGTGTGGTCGCGAGTGGGGAGCGGCTCGCGCACGGTCGTCTCCTCGCCGGCGAGCAGTCCCGCGAGCAGGACGCACGACTTGACCTGCGCGCTCGCGACGGGCATCTCGTAGTCGATCCCCCGCAGGCTCGAGCCGCGAATCCTCAGCGGGGGAAGGCGTCCGTCGCGGCACTCGACGTCCGCGCCCATCAGCCGCAGGGGCTCGGCGATCCGATCGACGGGCCGGCGCCTGATCGACTCGTCGCCGTCGAAGGTCCACTCCCCGCCCTCCTGCCCCGCCAGCCAGCCCGGCATGATCCGCAGGAGGGTCCCGGCGTTGCCCACGTCGATCTCGGCGGGACGCGGGCCGCGCAGCCCGATCCCCTCGATCTCGACGAAGAAGCCGCCGTGGTCGTCGCTCTCGCCCTCGCGGACTTCGGCCCCGACCGAGGCGACCGCGCGCAGCGTCGCCCGCGTGTCCTCGGAGTCCAGGTAGCCGGTGATCCGAGTCGGGCCGTCCGCCATCGCCCCGATCAGCGCCGCCCTGTGGGTCACGGACTTGTCGGGTGGCGGGCGCAGCTCCCCACGCAGCGGCCCGGCCGGATCGAACCGCGTCATTCCGCTCGCGAGACGTCGTGGCCGAGGTCGCGCACCAGGCGCTCGGCGCGCTCGGCCTCGTCGTCGCCCGCGATGTAGAGCGAGATAGCCCCGGAGGTCATATCGGCTGCCGGGTAGAGGGCCATGTCCTCGATGTTGACGCCCGCGCGGCCGAGCTCGAGCGCGACCTCGGCGACGATCCCGGGCCGGTTCGGCACCCTGACGCGGAGCTCGTGGAGCGGCCCGCCCGCGATCTCGGTCTCGATCAGCTCGCGCCGCCGCTTCCCGGCCTCCTCGTGCCAGGCGGCGACGGCCGCTCGCTCGCCCGTGCGGAGGAGCTCGGCCGCCTCGCTGAGCCGGGCGATCGCCCCGTCGATCTCCGCGGCGACGGCCTCCCGGTTGCCGGCGAAGATGTCCCCCCAGATCGCCGGGTTGGCTCCGGCGACCCGGGTGGCGTCGCGGAAGCTCGGGCCGACCTCGGGGAGGTGCTCTGCCTCCTCGCTGAGCGCCGTCGCGGCCTGGTTGACCAGAACGTTGGCGAGCACATGCGGCAGGTGGCTGATCGTCGCCATCAGGCGGTCGTGGGTCTCCGCCTCGATCGCCTGGGGCCTTGCGCCCAACTCGGAGATGGCTCGCTGCACGCGGTCGTAGAGCATTCCCCCTGTCCGCTCGGTCGGCGTGAGGTACCAGCGGGCGCCGTCGAAGAGGTCCGCGTGCGCGTTCTCCACGCCGGACGTCTCGGCCCCGGCGAGGGGGTGGCCGCCGATGAAGCGGCTGTCGGAGCCGAGGGCGGCGATCACGTCGCGCTTCACGGAGCCGACATCGGTCACCGCGCAGTCTTCGGCGGCCGCGTCGAGGGCCTCGGCCGCCAGGCCGGGGAGCGCCGTCACCGGCGCGGCGCAGAAGACCAGCTCCGCCCCCTCCACGGCCGTGGCGGCGCTCTGATGAGCGGAGTCGATCGCGCCGAGCTCCCCGGCCCGGACGAGCAGCTCCCCGTCGGGATCGAACCCGGTGACCTCGGCATCGAGTCTGGCGCGGGCGGCGAGCCCGATCGATCCACCGATCAGACCGACGCCGAGGACGGCGATCCTCATCGGGTCAAGCGGCTTCGCGCCGCTTTCGCACCGCCGAGGCCAGCCTGTCGAGAGTCAGCACGGTGGTGTCCCAGTCGATGCAGGCGTCGGTGATCGACTGGCCGTAGATCAGCGGTGCGTCCGAGGTGAGGTCCTGGCGCCCGGCGACCAGGAACGACTCCATCATCACGCCGACGATCGCCCCGTTGCCGGCGGCGACCTGATCGGCAATCTCGCTGATGACCTGCGGCTGCCGTTCGTGGTCCTTGCCACTGTTGTCGTGGGAGGCGTCGATCACGATCCGCTCCGGGAGTCCGGCGTCGCGCAGCCGCTCCAGCGCGCCGGCGACGCTCTCGGCGTCGTAGTTCGGCGCGCCCTTCCCGCCGCGCAGGATCACGTGGCAGTCGGGGTTGCCCTCCGTGTAGAGGATCGCCGGGGTCCCACTGACGTCCACGCCGGCGAAGGCGTGCGGCCCCGCGGCGGCCCGGACCGCGTCGACGGCCAGCTTGATGCTGCCGGCGGTGCCGTTCTTGAAGCCGACGGGCATCGAGAGCCCGGACGCGAGCTGGCGATGGATCTGGCTCTCGGTCGTGCGGGCGCCGATCGCGCCCCAGGCGACCACGTCCGAGATGTACTGCGGGGTGATCGGGTCGAGGAACTCGCAGCCGATCGCGAGGCCGAGGTCCGTGACCTCGAGCAGCAGCCGCCTGGCCGTGTGCAGGCCGAAGTTGACGTCACGCGAGCCGTCCAGGTGCGGATCGTTGATCAGACCCTTCCAGCCGGTCGTCGTGCGCGGCTTCTCGAAGTAGACGCGCATCGCGACGCAGAGGTCGTCGCGCAGCTCCTGGGCCGTCGCGCTGAGCCGCTTGGCGTAGTCCATCGCCGCCTCGGGGTCGTGCACGCTGCAGGGCCCGACCACGACGAGCAGGCGGTCGTCCTTCCGGTCGAGGACGGACTCCACCTCGGCGCGATGGCTGAGCACGGCGTCCTCTCGCTCGGGGCCGAGCGCCAGGTCCTCCAGGATCTCCGCCGGGGAGACCAGCTCGACGACGCGCTCGATCCGCTGGTCTCGAACGCGATCGGAGTGCTGTCTGGGAAGCTCCTTCATCTCGAAATTCATTCGTGCGCCCCTTCTTTCTACTGGTCGGCGATGGTCCTTGAATCACGGCAAGGGGACCGTGGGAGGCGGCGCCCGGCTGGTGAGGCTTCTGCGTCAGCGGCTGAGGCAGCCGCGGGCCGGACGCCTAGCTAAATCGCCAAAAGTAGAAATAGGCACGCGTTCGAGCCGCGTAGCGGCTCGAGGGAGAGGCGGTGTGCGTGCCGTGCTGCATCCGTGAACATTGAAGCAGACGCCTCTTTGATTGTCACTGGGCGTCCGAACCCGTGAAAGCTTCCATGCCGGTCTGGGGGGTGCCGCGCATCCGGAGGGGCCACGGCCGCGGCCGACGCGATCGAAGAGCTGCTTGCCGCCGTCGGCGCCTGAGGAAGCTCAGGCCAGCTCGCCAAGTGCTCTGAGGAAGCGCTCGTTCTCCGCGCGCGTCCCGTAGGACACCCGCAGGCAGCCGGGCCCGCCGAGCGCGGTGCCCGGCCTGACCGCGACGCCGGCCTTGGCGAGCGATTCGACCACCTCGGCCTCGTCCAGGTCGCCGAGCTCGAGCCAGGAGAAGTTCGCCTGCGAGTCCGCCGTGGTGAAGCCCATCTCGTTCAGGCCCTGCTCGACGAAGGCTCGCTCGACGACGTTCTTCTCGACTCGGTCGGCGACGTCATCCTGATGGCGGATCGCCTCGGCGGCGGCGGCCTGGGCGATCGTGTTGACGCTGAAGGGCTGGCGGACGGCGTCAACAGCGGCGCGAAACTGAGGCGAGCCGAGCGCGTATCCGACCCGCAGGCCGGCGAGTCCGTAGCACTTGCTGAACGTTCTCAGGAGGACGAGGTTGTGATGCTCCGGGAGCAGGTCGAGAGTCGCGTCGGGGTCGTCGACGGCCTGGTACTCGATGTAGGCCTCGTCGATGATCACGGTGACCCGGTCGGGGACGCTCTCCAGGAAGCCGCCGATCCGCTCCGCCGGCAGGTAGGTCCCGGTCGGATTGTTGGGGTTGTTGACGATCAGCAGCTGCGTCGCCACCGTCACCTCCTCGAGCATCGCGTCGAGGTCGTGGACGTATCCCTCGGCCAGCGGCACGCGGATCTCCCGCGCGCCGGACAGGGCCGGCAGGTGCGGGTAGATGGAGAAGGAGGGCCAGGCGTAGAGAATCTCGTCGCCGGGCTCGCACAGGGCCAGCGCGGCCGCGAGCAGGATCTCGCACGACCCGTTCGACACGGCGATCCGCGCCGGATCGGTGTCGCAGCGGTCCGCGATCCCGCCGCGCAGGGCGCGGGCCTCGGGATCGGGATACCGGTTGACGTCGGCTGCGGCGCGGGCGATCACGTCGACCACCGCCGGGTGCGGCGGGAAGGGAGACTCGTTCGAGGCGAGCTTGACCGCGTCGGCGGTTTCGGCGCGCGCCTTGGCGTCGTCCAGCGAGGTCCCTGGCTCGTAGTGCGGGATCCGCGACAGCTTGTCGGCAAAGGTCACTGTCATTGCGGCCTATTGTGACGGGCGCCTGAACCTGATCGCCGGGACACCGGACCTCGCGTGGATCTTCTCCGCGCCGTCGGGGCGCCAGCCGTACCGCTCGTACAGGGCGATCGCGGGGGAGTTCTCCCGGAAGGTCCAGAGGACCACCGCCGCGTACGGGAGACCCGAGAGCCGCTCCATGGCAGCCTGGACCAGCGCCTCGCCAGCGCCCTGCCGCCAGTGACCGGGATCGACATAGAGCGCACCCAGCTCGGCGACCTCGGGCCCCAGGTCGGCATCCTGCGATGGCGCCGCAACGTAGCAGTAGCCGGCGAAGCCCCCGTCGATCTCGGCGACGTAAGTGAAGGCGTCGTCGATCGGCCGCCGCAGGCCGACACCGACCTCGTGCCTCCAGCGGTCGATCGGCAGCTCGGCCAGGCGCTGGGCCGGGACGATGTCCCGATAGCCCGCCCGCCAGCCCGCCACCGTCACAGCGACGATCGCCTCGGTGTCGTCGGGCGTGGCCTCCCGGACGCGGAGCACGCCCTACTGCGCGGCCTTCAGGTCGGAGCGGAGCTCCTGGGCCTCGCCGATGTAGGCGTGCGCGGGCGTGTGGTCCGCGGGCGCGTAGTAGTGCACCAGGGCGCGGACCACCGAGGGCATCGCTCCGGGCACGTCGATCTCCTGTGCGCAGAGGAGGGGGACCGTGTCCAGGCCCAGCTTGCGCGCAGCCACTGCCGGGAATTCCGCGTTCAGGTCATGGGTCGAGGTGAAGATGCAGCTCACCATCCGGTCGACCGAGAGGTCGTTGCGCGCCATCAGCTCGCGCATCAGCTCCTCGGTCGCCTCGACGATCGTCTCGGGGTTGTTGCTGCGGGACTTGGTGGCGCCGCGCACCGCCCACAGTCGCAGGTCCTCGCTCATCGCGCGGAATCTTCCCAGAGCGCGGCGATCTCGCCCTCCGCGAGCCTGCGGGCCTCGCCCCGGCCGAGTCCGCCCAGCTCGAGCGAGCCGATCCTGATTCGGGTCAGGGACTCGACCTCGTTGCCGATCGCCTCGGCCATGCGGCGCACCTGGCGCTTGCGGCCCTCGCGGATCGTGATCTCGATCTCGCGCACCCCGCGACGCCCCACCTCCGCGGGAGCGGTCGGGCCGTCGTCAAGACGCACCCCGTCGCGCAGCCGATCGAGGTCGCGGTCGGACGGCGGGCGCGCCAGGCGGACCAGGTAGGTCTTCGGGACGTCATAGCGCGGGTGGGTGAGGCGGTTCGCAAGCTCGCCGTCGTTGGTCAGCAGGATCAGCCCGGTCGAGTCGGCGTCCAGCCGGCCGACCGGATACAGGCGGCGGTCGGAATCGACCAGCTCCGTGATGGCGCGCCGCCTCCCCGGCTCCCGGGCGGTCGAGACGACGCCGGCGGGCTTGTTGAGGGCCCAGACCTCGCGCGGCTCGGGCTCGACCGACCGGCCACCCACCGATACGGCCATTCCCTCGGTGATGTCGCGGGCCGGGTCCACCACCACCTCACCGCCGACCTGGACCTTGCCGGCGGCGATCAGCTCCTCGGCCGCGCGTCGCGAAGCGACGCCGGCATGGGCGAGGTACTTGGCGAGCCTCACGCCGAGATTGAAGCCGAGGGAGCGGAGGAGCGACCCGCCGGGCCGCTCCTCCGCCGCCCGCTAGGCCGTCGCCGCAGCGGGCGCTTCTCTCACAGCGAGCCGGATCCCATAGATGCTCACGATCAGGAACCAGAGCGGCCCGATGATGAAGAGGATCCAGAACACCGGCGTGAAGAAGAGAACCCCGGCGACCACACTTACCCAGGCCAGCCACCTCGGCAGGGCGCCGTGGCGCACCGACGAGATCCCGGTCGCGAGTATCAAGGTCCCCATACCGACCGGGAAGAAGAAGAACATGTCGAAGTCGATCCCGTTGATCGCCTGCAAGGCGACCGGGTTGATGTTGTCGGCCAGGTCGGCGAGAGACAGGTGGATCGATCCCGCGACAGCGGCGCCGGCCGAGAACACGACCGCCGCACCGAACACGACCGCCGACAGGATCCCGTCCGGCCCCTCGGCGTCCCTCAACAATCGGCGCAGCCAGGCACCGAAGTAAAGGATGAAGACCGCGGCGAACATGATCAGGATCGATCCGACGGTCTCTTTCGTGCTGTTGTCGTTGTAGTGATTGGCGATCTCCTGAGCCGTCTTGTCGGTCGCGTCCTGACCTTGGCCGATCAGGATCGTGATCACGATGACCAGCGCCACGAAGATGACGCCCGTGAAAGGCGGGAACCACTTGCTGATCTTTCCCATGCTCTCTCCTTACCCCTATCTCTGAGCCGCCGGTCGGCGGAGCGGCGGCAGTGTCTCACCGCCGCCCGACAAAAAAACAAGCGATCGCGTGTTGCGCGGCGCTGCCGGCGCTCAGCAGCTGCCGAGCTTGGTGAGATCGGAGCGGTAGGTCTGCATGTCCGCGTGGGTCCAGTCGCCGTGGGTCTGGCCCTGGAACCGCGGATCGAGCTCCTTGTAGAACGGCGAGGAGAGGCTCTCGTTGTGGCCGATCACGTTGTTGACGGAGATGCCGAAGCGGCAGCGGAGCCATTGGACGAGCTGCAGCGAGCCGTTGAGCTGCGCCGGGCGGCCGAGGATGTCCTGATCGGAGAAGCCGACGTGCTCGACGCCAATCGCCGTCCAGTTGAGCCCCACCGTGTGTCGGCAGCGGATCGTCGGCGGGACGAACTTGTAGGCCGCGCCGGAGGCCGCCACGGCGAAGTGCGAGCAGACGTTGGGCAGCTCGTGGAACTCGACGTCCGGTCGGTCCGACGCGAAGGTGTTGAAGATCGAGCTGATGCTCCCCGCCTCGGCGTAGTGGATGACGATCACCTTCGGGTTGTTGAGGCGCCACTTGAACTGGCCGTAGTGGCGCTTCGAGTAGCCGGCCATCTCCCGCTTGCGCTTCTTGGGGTACGGGATCAGCATCTTGTGGATCGGCGGCTTCGTCACGGCGGCCCTGGAAGCCGCCGGTGGCGCTGCTGCCCCCGCGCCTGAGCCCGCGCCCAGGACGGCGGCGATCGCAACGAAGGCGATCAGCAGGCGGCTCATCTCAGCGCCCCTCCACGACGGCCAGAGCCCCACGAGCCTGGCGATCGGCCGAGCCCGCGCTGATCCTGCCCCGCGGCATCTCGACCACGAAGGCGGCGCTGCCCGGGAAGGCGTGCATCTCCCAGGTGATCGCGGTCCCGTGCAGCCCCTTGCCCCTGCAGCTCGTGCGCATGCCGACCAGCTTGGCGTATTCGGCCGCGATCGGCGGCCTGCCGCGGCAGGCGAGCACCGCTCCCCAGGGCTGGTGGTACCAGATCGACAGATCCGGCTGGATCCGGTGGGCGAAGGCCATCACGGCCCTCGTCTCCGGCTCGGAGGCCGGTCCGGGACCCGGGTAGGAGCCGTTGGAAGGGGCGACGTCGCCTTGCCATCGATAAGGGAAGTTTCGATTGAGGTCCACCCCATGCGCGTTCTTGCGCGTGTGTGTCCTCAACCCGTCTGGGTTAACCGTTCCGATCACCCAGAGTTGTGTCCCACGCAGCGCGGCCGCCTCCTCGGACGCCCGCTCCCTGAGCGCGTCGAGGATGCGCAAGCCCGCGCGCTCGTCCCCGTGGATCACCCCCACCACCAGCGCGACCCGGTCGCCCGCGGCGTCTCCGATCTGGACCGCGGTGATCGCCCGCTTCTCCACGGACCGGCCGATCACGACCCGCTCGGTCGACTGCCCCGCCGATGGGCCGGCCGCCGCCTGCCCCGTCATTCCCGCCGCGATCGCCGCCAGCGCGAGCCCCGCTGCCAGCGCGCCCCTCACTCGACCCGCTGCTCACCCGCCTTCAGCAGGCGCTCGCGCAGCTCGCGCTCGTCCTCCGGCGTCGGGTCGAACTGCCCCGGATCCGGGAGGGCGTCGAGACCCGAGAGCCCGAAGAGCTTCTCGAACAGCGCCGTGGTCCCGTAGGTGACCGCACCGAACTGCGTGCGCCCGCGCTCCTCGATCAATCCGCGCTCGGTCAGGCTGGCCACCGCGGAGTCCGAGGAGACCCCGCGGATGCGGGCGACCTCGGGTCGGGAGACCGGTTGCAGATAAGCCACGATCGCGAGCACCTCGGCCTGCGCCTGGGTGAGGGGCGGGGTGCGGGGCCTGGCGAGCAGCCGGCGGGCGGCGTCCTCCGCCCGCGGCACGGCCGCCAGCGCGTAGCCCCCCGCGACGCGGCGCACCATGACGCCGCGACCGTCCTGCTCGAGCCGGCGCTCGAGCTCCTCGAGCGCCCCCGCGACCGCGTCCTCCTCGACCTCGATCGCCTCGGCGAGCTCCGCCGCCGTGACCGGGTCCGGCGAGAGGAAGAGCAGCGCCTCGACCGTCTGTCCCAGGCCGTCCGCGCTCATTTCGCGTGCACCTCGATTCGCCCGAAGGTCTCCTTCTGCGTCCAGGTCGCCTCCCCGCGGCTGTAGAGCTCGAGCAGCGCGAACAGGGTGACCGCCTGCGTGAAACGGTCCTCCGCGCCGAATGCCTCGTCGAAGTCCAGGGTCTTCCGAGCGAGAAGCAGCTCGCGGACGACGCTCATCCGGCGCTGGAGGGAGACGGTCGCGCGGATGTGACGCGTGTCGGGCGGCGGCGGGATCGTCAGCAGGTCACCGAGGGCAACGCCGACGCGCTCGGGTTCGTAGACCTTGGTCGCGGCATCGAGGGCGGCACGCCTCAGCTCGGGCGGCAGCGGCGCCGAGCGGTACAGGACACCGCCCTCCCGCTCGAGACGCTCGGAGAGCATCCTGGCCGCCTCGCTGTAGCGGCGGTACTCGAGCATGCGGGCGAGCAGCTCGTCCGCGGCCTCCTGCGGGCCGAGTTCCTCGGTGCCCTCCTCGCTCGGCAGCAACAGGCGCGACTTGAGCTCGCAGAGCGCCGCGATCAGGACCAGGAACTCCGTCACCGCCTCGAGATCCAGGTCGCCGGCCTCGCCCATGTGGTCGATGTAGGCGATCACGATCTCGCTGAGCGGAACCTCGGACAGCGAGATCTCCTCGCGGAGCAGCACCGCGAGCAGCAGGTCGAAGGGTCCCTGGAAGACGTCGAGGTCGAGGTCCAGCTCGGAGGCCGAGGTCACGCCGGAAACAGTAGAGACCGGACCGGAACAAACGGGCTGCACATTCGGCGGCCTCAAGCACCGCCGCCGGATCCACGCGGCCGGATCAGGCCGGGCCGACCCCGATCGCGGACCGCACCTCCGCGAGCGTCTCCGAGGCGATCGCGCGCGCCTTCTCGGCGCCGGCACCGAGGGCCTGCTCGAGCGCGGGCTCGTCGGGGCGGAGCTCCTCGTAGCGCTCGCGCAGCGGGGCGAGGAAGTCGACCACGGCCTCGGCAACCGCCACCTTGAAGTCGCCGTATCCCGAGCCCTCGAACTCGCGCTCGACCTCCTCCTCGGTCGTTCCCCGCGCAACGGCGAGGATCTCGATCAGGTTCGCGATCCCCTCCTTGCCGTCGCCGCGCTTCACCTCGGAGCCGGAATCGGTGACGGCGCTCTTGATCTTCTTGGTGACGGTCTTGGGCTCGTCGAGGACGAGCAGCGTCCCCGCCTCCGTTCCGCCCGTCGTCGACATCTTGTTGGTCGGCTCCTGCAGATCCATGATCCGCGCGCCCACCTCCGGGATGCGGTGCTCGGGCTCCACCAGGACCGGTCCGAAGCGCTCGTTGAAGCGGCGCGAGATCTCGCGCATCAGCTCGACGTGCTGGCGCTGGTCCTCGCCCACCGGCACCTCCTGCGCCCGGTAGGCGAGCACGTCAGCCGCCTGGAGCACCGGATAGAAGAAGAGGCCGGCGGAGACCAGCTCGCGCTGCTTCGCGGACTTCTCCTTGAACTGGTGCATCCGATTGAGATCGCCGTGGGCGGTGAGGGCCGCGAGGTACCAGGTGAGCTCGGTGTGCTCCCGGACGTCGGACTGCCGAAAGAGGATGCAGCGCTCGGGGTCGAGCCCGGCTGCGAGCAGAATCGCGGTCGTGTCGTAGAGGTTCTCCCGCAGCGTCCCGGGATCCCAGGGCACGGTGATCGCGTGCAGGTCGACGATGCAGTAGATCGCCGGATCGCCACGGTCCTGCCCCTCCACGTACTGGCGAATCGCCCCGATGTAGTTGCCGAGGTGCTTCCTGCCGGTCGGTTGGATGCCGCTGAAGATGCGCACGGGCGCGGACTATAGGAAGGGTGCCTGCGGCGCGGTCAGACGGCCCTGCCCGTCCATGGGCCTACGCCGCTGACCCTCTCCGGCGTCGTCCGGATCACGTAGCCCGGCGGCGGGTCGTCCATCGGCGGAAACTTCACGTCGGGGCCCAGGTACACGTGCGCGAGCCGCTGCAGCAGCTCGGCGGCCCCGCCCTCCTGTATCCGGGCGCTCCCCTTGACGACCAGGTACTCGCGCAGCCCCATCTCGCTGAGACCCTCGCCCTCGATCGAGATCGCGACGCGGCCGTCGCGCTCCACGTTCCTCACCTTCTGGTTGCGGGGGAGGTGGCCGCTGACGATCTCGTCGCCGTCGAGGCCGACCCAGATGCAGCTCACCTGCGGGCTCCCATCGGGATTGAGGGTGACCATGTGAGCGAGCCGGCCCGACTCGATCAGCTTCCGTGCCTTTGGATGGAGGTCTGCCATCGCGCGCTTATGCCGCTTGTACCGGCTCCGCGACGGGCTCGTGCTCGCCGGCCCCGTCCAGGTGCTCGGGACAGTGCGCGCACTCTCCCGCCTGCGCGGCCAGGGGTGCCTCGTACTGCTGCACGCGACGCGGGTTGCGCAGGCCGATCCCCGCGATCACCCCGCCGACGATCATCAGCAGCCCGCCCGCCGCCACACCGAGGTGGAACGCCTGGGTGGACGCATCGGTGACGGCGACGTCGACCCGGCTCGCCTCGCCCGCCGCGAGGCCCGCGGTGTCGGCGGCGCCGAGCGGCTTCTGCTTGGCGTCGCTGACGGCGCTCTGCGCCTGCGGCGAGAGTGGGTTCCCGGAGAGGTTGCTGTCGATCGTCGAGGTGAACTGCCCGGCGATCAGCGCGCCGAGCACCGCGATCGCCAGCAGGCCGGCGACGCGCGAGACGCCGTTGTTGATCCCGGAGGCGATCCCGACGCGGCGCTCCTCGACGGAGTTGAGCGCGGTCGCGGTGAGGGGTGCGACGGTCGCGGAGAGACCAAGGCCGAAAACGAGGATCGCCGGCAGCACCTCGGTGAGGTAGTTGGGGTCGGCCTGGACCCGCATCATCAGCAACAGCCCGATCCCGCCGACGATCGGACCGACGGACATCGGGACGCGCGGGCCGATCCCGGTGGCGAGCTTTCCGAACCTCGGCGAGAGCACGAACAGCACGACCGAGACCGGTGTGGTGGCGAGCCCGGCCTCGATGGGCGAATAGCCGGCGGTCTGCTGCAGGAACAGGGTGATGAAGAAGAAGGCACCGATCAGCCCGGCGTAGACGACCAGCGTCTCGATGTTGGTGATCGCGAAGTTCCGGACCTTGAACAGGCTCAGGTCGAGCATCGCGTGGCGGTATCGCGACTCCCAGAGCAGGAAGAGGGCGAAGATCGCGAGGCCGCCGATCAGCGGTGCGTAGACCATCGGATCGCCCCATCCCTGCTGGGGCTGCTCGATCAGGGCGAAGACCGGGCCTCCGAGCCCGACGGCGGAGAGGGCTATCCCGAGCCCGTCGATGTGCCGGTCGGCCTCCGGGTCGACGCTCTCGCGGACGCAGCGGCGCGCGATCCACATCGTCGCGAGGATCAGCGGCACGTTGACGAGGAAGATCGCGCGCCAGGAGAACGCCTCGATCAGCACCCCACCCCCGGCCGGGCCGATCACCGTGGCGATTCCGGTCCAGGCGGTCCACGTCCCCACTGCGCGTCCGCGCTCCTCGCCCTCGAAGGTGGCGGCGAGGATCGCGAGCGAGCCGGGGACCAACAGCGCGCCGGCGAACCCCTGCAGCCCACGCGCCACGATCAGCACGCCGCTGCTCGGCGCGATCCCGCAGAGAATGGACGTGACGCCAAAGAGACCGAGACCGAGGATGAAGATCCGCCGCCGGCCGAACTGGTCGCCAAGCGAGCCGCCCACCAGCAGCAGGGCGACCATCGCGAGCAGATAGGCCTCGACCACCCACTGCTGATCGGCGAGGCCGGTGTTCAGATCGTCGCTGATCACAGGCAGCGCCACGTTGACGACGGTCGCGTCGAGGAACACGACGGTCGACCCCAGGATCGTCGCGATGATCGTGAAGCGCAGGCGTCGGCGCTCGTCGGACAAGGACAACGAGTCTACGGAGGCGACCTCCTCAGCCCTGGCGTCTTGGCCACCCCTTGCACCGGTGGGTCCGACACGAAAGACTGCGCGCCTCCGATGCGGGGACGGGTGATCTTCATCGCGCTGGCGTCCATGGCCCTGGCGGCTGCCCCTGGCGGCAGCGCCATCGCGCGCCGTGCAGCGGCAGCGCGGGCTCTCGCCTCCGGCGGGGGGGCGACCATGCCGATCGGCTGCACCCACGGAGGGGCCCCCTTCGTCACCCACGGGCCACAGCGTCGGAAGCGGATCGCGATCGGCTTCGACGACGGGCCCAGCGACTACACCCCGAAGATCCTGCAGGTCCTACGTCAATACGACTCGCACGCAACCTTCTTCGAGATCGGCCAGGAGACGGCGGGCCGGGCGGCGACGATGAGGAAGATCCTCGCCCAGGGCAACGAGATCGGGAATCACTCGCTGCATCACGAGCTGGGTCCGTCCTCGGCGTCGCTCCACGAGACGAATCGCCTGATCCGCATCGCCACGGGCTTTCGGCCCTGTGACTTCCGCCCACCCGATGGCGCAGTCAGCAGCGGGCTGGTCTCCCGCGCCCACGCGCAGCGCATGGTCACCGTCAAGTGGAACGTCGATCCGCGCGACTGGGCGAGCCCGGGGGTGGGCGCGATCGCCTCGAACGTGATCCACAACGCCCGCAAGGGCTCAATCGTCGTCATGCACGACGGCGGGGGCAACCGCAGCGAGACCGTCGCGGCCCTGCCGGCGATCCTGTCCCACCTTCGCCACCGCGGCTACGAGTTCGTCACCGTGGCCGAGCTGCTCGGCCACCAGTTCGTCTACCCGGCGCCCCCGGCCGCCCCGGCCCCCCCGGCAGCCTAGGGCTCCGGCGGCTCCCGCAGCTGGTGGGCGGGGGTGAAGAAGTTCCGGCGCGCCAGCGTGATCGCCATCAGGGCGGCGATGGAGACCGCTCCGAGCAGCACGTAGAGGAGGATCAGCTGGAGCCGGACGGCGTCGGTCGGATCCGCACCGGCGAGCAGCATCCCGACCATCGTGCCGGGGAAGAAGATCAGCCCCGTGGTCTTGGTCGAGTCGACCAGCGTGATCATCCCCGAGCGCAGGCTGCGGCGGACGAGGGGAGTGACCGCCTGGGAGGAGGTGGCGCCGAGGGCGAGCGTCGCCTCGATCTTGCGCGCCTGGTCGTGGACGTCCTCGCCGAGCCGGTTGAGGGCCACCGCGGCGGCGGTCATCGAGTTGCCGATCACCATGCCGCCAACCGGGACCATGTAGCGGGGCGTGGCGTCGAAGATGCCGAGTCCGACGACGAGGCCGAGCGTCGCGGCCGCGGCCACCGCGAGGGAGGCGAGCAGCGGCCAGAAGGCGTTCGGGACCTGGCGGGCGCGGTGCCTGGCCGTGAAGGCGCCGAACACGACCATCACCGTGATCAGCGCCAGGACGAGGATCGCCGAGTCCTGGTCGAAGATCACCGTGATCACGTAGCCGATCGCGGTCAGCTGGATGAAGGAGCGGACCACGGCGATCCCGATGTCCTCCTCGAGACCGGCGTGCCAGGAGCGGGAGGCGATCGCAGCGATCGCGACCAGCGCGAGCGCCGCCGCCACCTCGCCGAGGGTGACGTGGATGGACGAGGCGGCGAGGATCACGTCGCGTCCTCCGCGGCCGCGATCGCCGGCACCACGGGCTCATCGAGCACCTCGGGGGCGGAGCCCTGCGCCGTCACCCGCCCCGCCTCGATCCGGATCACGTACTCGGCGAGCCGCCTGGCCTGCTCGATGTCGTGGGTGACCACCACGATCGAGATCGCCGTCCGCGCCCGCAGGCGCATCAGCGTGCCCTCCACCGCGTCCCGCGCCGCCTGATCCAGGGCCGAGGTCGGCTCGTCGAGAAGGAGCACCCGCGGCTCCAGGGCGAGCGCCCGCGCGAGCATCACCCGCTGCTGTTCGCCGACCGAGAGCTTGGAGGCGTCGCGGTCCTCGAACGCCGCGTCGAGCCCGGCGAGCTCGAGGCAGCTGCGCGCGTCGAAGCTGTGGCCCGCGAGGCGGGGACCGTAGGCGACGTTGTCGTGCACGGTCCCCTCGACCAGTGCCGGCAGCTGCGGGACCAGGCTGACCTCGCGGCGAAGCGCGAGCGGATCGCGCTCGCGCACGTCCGTGCCCTCGTAGACGACCCGGCCCGACTCCGGGTCCGCGAGCCGGTTGAGCAGCCGCAGCAGGGTCGACTTGCCGCTTCCCGAAGGCCCCACCACCGAGCTCGCGCCGACCGGCAGCCGGGCGCTGACATCCCGCAGGACGGCCTTGCCTCCACGGGAATAGGTGACTTCCTCGAGCTCGAAGAGCACCTCCCGATTATGGAACCTGATGCAGAGCGACCCCTTGCGGTCGCGGCCGTTGGGGAGCGCATCGCATAATCGGTGGCGTGCCGAGGGCGAAGACCACGATCGGACCACTGATCGAGAAGGCCCCGAAGGAGAAGATGCCGAGCCGCCTCGACCCGATGCTGGCCAAGCCGGGAGAGGTGCCGGAGTCGGATTCCGACGAGTGGGCCTACGAG
Source organism: uncultured Solirubrobacterales bacterium (assembly GCA_963833375.1). GTDB lineage: Bacteria > Actinomycetota > Thermoleophilia > Solirubrobacterales > 70-9 > DASUPK01. The sequence continues at coordinate 134,634 of CAWHXR010000004.1, read as the reverse complement.
ATCAAGTGGGACGGCGTCCGCGTGCTCGGCTACGCCGAGAGGGGCAGGTGGTGCATGCTGAGCCGCCGGCACGAGGACGTCACGGCCCGCTACCCGGAGCTCGCCGCGATCGCGAAGGCCCTCGGCGATCACTCGGCGATCCTCGACGGCGAGGTGGTGGCGCTCGATCGGGAGGGCAGACCCCGCTTCCAGTTGATCCAGAGCCGCATGGGCCTCACCTCGCCCGCGGCGGTCAAGGCCCGCATGAAGGAGCAGCCCGTCGACTACGTGATCTTCGACCTGCTTCATCTCGACGGCCACCGCGTTCGCGACCTGCCCTACCTCGAGCGGCGGGAGCTGCTCGAGGGCCTCGGCCTCCACGGTCCGCGCTGGCGCACCCCCCGCTTTCGCCACGGCGACGGCGCCGACCTGCTCGAGGCGGCCAGCCGGCAGGGGTTGGAGGGCATCGTCGCGAAGCGCTGCGACAGCCCGTATCGCCCAGGTAGGCGGAGCGGCGAGTGGATCAAGACGCGCGTCTGGCGCCGCCAGGAGTTCGTGATCGGCGGCTACATCCCGGGCGAGGGCAGGCGCGCCAAGCGTGTCGGCTCCCTGCTCGTCGGCTACTACGACAAGCGCCGCTCGGAGCTCGGCAAGGGCGAGAGACAGAAGCTGCACTACGCGGGGGGCGTCGGCTCGGGGCTCAACGAGAAGCAGATCGACTTCCTGACCAAGGAGCTGCGCGGGCGGGAGCGCCCCGACAGCCCATTCGATGTCGGGCGCCCGAACGGCCCCAAGGCCCGCCTCGCCGTCTACTGCGAGCCGGAGCTGGTCTGCGAGGTCTCCTGGACCGAGTGGACCAACGAGAGAACGCTGCGCCAACCGGCCTTCAAGGGCATGCGCGACGACAAGGACCCGCGCGAGGTGGTCAAGGAGCTCTGAAGCGATGAGTTTCGCTGGCGAGCGCGGTCATATGAGGCATGCCTTCGCACAAATCCGCGGCCCGCAAGCGGGCCGCTCGCATCATGCACGCAAGCGACCGCCCGGTTGGCGACGCAGGCCCAGGGGTAGTCTGGGGGATGTCGAAGGATTCGGATCGAGGTGATTGAGCATGGCTAGGGCGATATGGAGTGGGTCGATCAGCTTCGGGCTGCTCAACGTGCCCGTAAAGCTCTACAGCGCCGTTTCCAAGCAGACGGTGCGCTTCAAGGAGCTGCGGGAGGACGACGGTTCACGGATCCGCCACAAGCGGGTGGCGGAGTCCGATGGCAAGGAGGTCCCCTACGAGAAAATCGTCAAGGGCTACGAGTACGCGCCGGACCAGTACGTGGTCCTGAGCCGCGACGAGCTCGCCGAGCTCGACCCGCAGAGAACGCGGGCGATCGAAATCCAGGACTTCGTCGACCTCGACGACATCGATCCGATCTACTTCGAGCAGCCCTATTACCTCGGCCCGGACAAGGGCGCCGCTCGGGCCTACGCGCTGCTGGTGCAGGCCATGAAGGAGTCCCGCAAAGTGGCCGTGGCCCGTTTCGTGCTCCGCAACAAGGAGCACCTGGCGGCGATCCGGCCGATGGACGACGTCCTCACCCTGACCACGATGCGGTTCCACGACGAGGTTTCCTCCCCGGAGGACCTCGACAGCGGGGTCTTCGACGAGGAGAAGCCGAAGAAGCCCGATAAGCGCGAGCTCGAGATGGCCAAGCAGCTGATCGAGTCGCTGACCAGCGACTTCAAACCCACGACCTACCGCGACGAGTACCGCGAGGAGCTGCTCGACCTGCTCGAGCGCAAGGCGTCCGGCAAGGAGGTCGTCACCGCCCCCAGCGAGGAGCCCAAGCCCACCAAGGCGCCGGATCTCATGGCCGCACTCGAGGAGAGCCTCGCGGCGGTCCGCGGCGAGGAGGCGGCGTCGGACGGCAAGGCCTCCAGGTCGAAGGCCGACGGTGGGGCCTCGAAGGCGAAGTCCCGCTCGACCTCCAAGTCGAAGAGCTCCAAGACCAAGTCGGCGGCCACAAGAACCGCCGCCGGATCTAAGGGCTCCTCGGGCAAGAACAATTCGGCCGCCACAAACACCGCGGCCGGATCAAAGTCGAGCTCGCGCAAGAAGACCAAGGCTCGCTCGTAGGGTCTCGCCCGGGTGGCGGGCACAAAGGCAAAGAAGCGGGACCAGCAGGTCACGGTCGGCCGGCGGAAGCTCAAGCTGACCAACCTGGACAAGGTCCTCTATCCGAGGACGGGGACCACCAAGGCGGAGGTGATCGACTACTACGCGCGGGTCGCCGACGCGATCCTGCCCCACCTCCGCGGCCGCCCGCTCACCCTGCGCCGCTTCCCCGAGGGCGTCGGTAACCCGGGCGCCTCCTTCTTCGAGAAGAACTGCCCCAAGCACCGGCCCGACTGGGTGAAGACGACGCCCATCTACGTGGACCGCCGGGCCGGCGAGATCGACTTCTGCCTCTGCCAGGACCTCCCCACCCTCACCTGGATGGCCCAGCTGGCCGCGCTCGAGCTCCATCCGTCGCTCTCGAAGGCGACGCGGATGGAGCAGCCGACGGTGCTGGCCTTCGATCTCGACCCCGGCGCCCCGGCGGGGTTGGCCGAGTGCTGCAAGGTGGCGCTGCGCGTTCGCGAGCTCTTCGCGGCGTTCGAGCTCGAGTGCTTCCCGAAGGTCTCGGGAGGCAAGGGCCTGCAGGTGTACGTCCCACTCAACACCAGGGTGACCTACGAGAGCACCAGCCCCTTCGCAAAGGCCGTGGCTCAGCTGCTCGAGAGGGAGACGCCGAAGGACATCGTCTCGAAGATGGCCAAGGCCGAGCGCCGGGGCAAGGTCTTCGTCGACTGGAGCCAGAACCACCAGAAGAAGACGACGATCTGCGTCTACTCGCTGCGGGCGCGGGAGCACCCGACCGCCTCCATCCCGCTCCACTGGCGCGAGGTCGAGCGGGCGGCCAAGAGCGGCAAGGCCGAGAAGCTCCGCTTCGAGATCCCCGCGGCGATCAAGCGGGTCGAGAAGGAGGGCGATCTCTTCGCGCCGGTCCTCTCTGTGAAGCAGAAGCTCCCCGACGTCGCCGAGCTCGACGCCGGCTGAGGCGGCGCCCCAGCGTCCGACTCGCCCGCGGCGGTAAGCGCGTCCGCGCTTTAGAGAGGCTGGCGGACGACCGGGTTGCGGTTGGCCGCCACCTCGTCGAGGCGCCGGACCGGCGTCGTGTAGGGCGCTCCCTGCGCGATCCCAGCGTCCTCGCCCGCCTCGGCGAGGATCGAGTCCATCGCCTCGGCGAACGCGTCGAGGGTCTCGCGCGTCTCGGTCTCCGTCGGCTCCACCATCAGTGCCTCGTCCACCAGCAGCGGGAAGTAGACCGTCGGCGGGTGCATGCCGAAGTCGAGCAGCCGCTTGGCGATGTCGAGCGTCTTGATGCCGAGCTCCCGCTTGGCGGGAGCGCCGGAGAGAACGAACTCGTGCATCGGTCGACGGTCGAAGGCGACGGGCGCGTAGATGCCCGCCTTGCCCTCGCGCAGCCTGGCCAGCAGGTAGTTGGCATTCAGGACGGCGGTCTCGGAGGCCTCCTGCAGCCCGTCGCCGCCCAGGCTCAAGATATAGGCGTAGGAGCGCACGAAGACGCCGAAGTTCCCCTGGAAGCCGCGCAGCCTCCCGATCGACTTGGGCCGGTCGTAGTCGAGGTCGAACGAGGGCTCGCCGCCGTTCTGCGGCTCCCGGCGCACCACCTGCGGCCGCGGCAGGTAGGGCTCGATCCGCTCGCTCGCCGCGATCGGGCCGGCGCCGGGCCCACCCCCACCATGCGGCTGCGAGAACGACTTGTGGAGGTTGACGTGGACGATGTCGAACCCCATGTCGCCGGGCCGCGAGTGGCCCATGATCGCGTTCAGGTTGGCGCCGTCGTAGTAGAGCGTCCCTCCCGCCTCGTGAACGATCGAGGCGATCTGCTCGATGTTCTCGTCGAAAAGCCCGAGGGTGTTGGGGTTGGTGAGCATCAGGCAGGCCGTGTCGTCGCCGGCCTTCGAGCGCAGGTCGTCGATGTCGATGCCCCCCTGCTCGTTGGAGGCGAGCTTGACGACCTCGTAGCCCGCCATCGTCACGGTCGCCGGGTTGGTGCCGTGCGCGGTGTCCGGGGTGAGGACCTTCATCCGCCTCTCGCCGCGGTCGGCGTGGTAGGCGCGGGTGAGGAGCAGGCCGGCGAGCTCTCCGTGCGACCCCGCCGAGGGCTGCAGGCTGACGTGGGGCAGGCCGCAGATCTCCGAGAGGGACTGCTGGAGCAGCCACATCAGCTCGAGCGCGCCCTGCGCCCGTTTCGGCTCCTGCGCGGGATGCAGGCGGGCGTGTCCGGGCAGCGCCGCGACCCGCTCGTTGAGCCGGGGGTTGTGCTTCATCGTGCAGGAGCCGAGTGGGTAGAAGCCGGTGTCGAGGTCGAAGTTTCGGCGGGAGATCCGGTTGTAGTGGCGGACGATCTCCGGCTCCGAGACCTCGGGGAGCTCGGCGGGCTCGCCGCGAAGAAACCTCTTGGGGATCAGCTCGTCGATCGGCCTCTCCTCGACGCCCGCCTCGGGCAGGGTGGCGGCCCGGCGGCCCTCGACCGAGCGCTCGTAGATCGTCGTCGCCCGGTCGCGCTGCATGGGCGTCTCCGTCAGCTCTGGACCCGCGGCGGTCAGCGTGCCGTCTTCGCTCATGAAGCCACCCCCTCGGCAACCTCGGCGCCGCTCAGGTCGGCGACCGCCCGCCCGAGGACCTCGGCGAGCCGGTCGATGTCCTGCCTGCTTCGCCTCTCGGTGATCGCCACCAGCAGCCCGTTCTCGTGCTCCGGGTAGTCGCGGCCGAGCGGATAGCCGGCGCCGATCCCCTCAGCGGCGCAGCGGTCGAGCACCTGGGACACCGGGGCGTCGAGCGCCACCGCGAACTCCCTGACCGCGGGTGCCTCGTGCAGCGGCTCGACCCCGTCGAGCCGCGCCAACCGCTCCCGCGCGTAGGCCGTGCGGCGGACCAGCAGCTCGCCGAGCTCGACGAAGCCGCGCTTGCCGAGCCAGGCGAGGTGCACCATCCCGGCCAGGGCATTGAGCGCCTGGGCGGTGCAGATGTTGTGCGTCGCCTTCTCGCGGCGGATGTGCTGCTCGCGGGTCTGCAGCGTGAGCACGAAGCCGCGCCGGCCGTCGACGTCGGTCGTCTCGCCGGCGATCCGCCCCGGCATGCGGCGGAGGTGCTCCTCGGTGGCGCAGAAGAAGCCGAAGGAGGGGCCGCCGTAGTCGAGGCGGTTGCCGAGCGGCTGGCCCTCCCCGACCGCGATGTCGGCGCCGCACTCGCCGGGCGGTTTCAGGATCGAGAGCGCAATCGGGTCGCAGGCGACCACCACGAGCGCGCCATGCTCCTTCGCCTTCGCCGCGAGGGCCTCGATGTCCTCGACGGCACCGAGGAAGTTCGGCTGCTGCAGGAAGACCGCCGCGGTCTCGTCGTCGATGGCGTCCGCCAGCGCGCCCGCGTCCGTGAGCGCATTCGGCGAGCGGGACCTCGACGAGCTCCGAGCCGTAGCCCTCGCCGTAGGTGACGAGCGACTCGCGGCTGTGCGGGTGGACGCCGCGGGAGGCGACCAGCTTCTTGCGCCCGGTGGCGCCGATCGCCAGGTAGGCGGCGGAAGCGACGGCGGAGGGACCCTCGTAAAGCGCCGCGTTGGAGACCGGCAGCCCGGTGAGCTCCGACATCGCGGTCTGGAACTCGAACATCACCTGGAGGCCGCCCTGGGAGATCTCGGGCTGATACGGGGTGTAGGGCGTCAGGAACTCCGAGCGGCTGGTGATCGCGTCGACGATCGCGGGGACGTAGTGGTCGTACATCCCGGCGCCGAGAAAGCTCGTCTCGGCCTCCGCGTGCGCGTTGCGCGCGGCCAGCCCGGAGAGCCGGTCGTAGACCTCCGTCTCGGGCTTGCCGTCGGGGAGGTCCAGGGGGCGGCCGAGGCGAACGGCTTCTGGAATCACCTCGAAGAGCTCGTCGATCGAGGAGACGCCGATGGCCTCGAGCATCTCGCGGCGGTCCTGATCGGTGGCGGACGTGTAGCGGCTCACGGACGACCCATCGTAGTGGCCACCTGTGATGGGGATTCGGGCTCGTGCGGGTTGCGGAGAACCCTGATCGGCTAGCGGACGACGATCACCGGGCAATGAGCGTGGTGCGAGACGCGGTCGGCCGTCGAGCCGAGCAGGTAGTCACCGAGGAAATGGCCGCGATGGCCGATCACGATCAAGTCGTGAGCCATGGGCCTTGGCGTAGTGGGTGATCACCTCAGCCGCGTGGCCGGGAACGAGCTCGGTCTCGAGCTCGACGCCGTGCTCCTTGGCCTGGTCGCGAGCCCCGTCGAGTACGCGTTGGAAGAAGGCGTCCTTCTCCTTCTTGACCTCATCCACCTCGCCGGCAGTCGCGGCGTAAGCCGGCAGCTTGCCCTCCACGACTAGCGCGGTCAGCTTGCCCCCTAGTCGCTCGACCAGTGAGATCGCACAGTCAAGCGCGTGTTCGGCACCCTCGGAGCCGTCGATCGCGACCAGGACGTTGTCGAACTTGTAGGCGTTCATGCCTGCTCCCCGGCCGGAACAGGCTGGCGCGGCGGTTCGGCCGCGCGAGGCATCGGTTCGGTCTCGTCGGCCAGGCGCTCCTCGTCGACATCGGGCGAGAACCAGCGCTGGGCGATCGCGGTCGGCACGATCGCCGAGAGAACCACGACCGTGACCAAGAGCGAGAACTGGGTCTTGTCGATGATCCCGGCCTGGAGGCCGTAGAGCGAGGAGATCGTCCCGAAGGTGAGGCCGGTGCTCATCAGCAAGGTGGTGAAGGTCGCGTGCTCGGGAACGTATCGCCTGGCCAGCGGCATGATCAGACCCACCTTGGGGACCATCTTGGCTCCGAAGAGGATCGCCAGCAGGCCGAGGTTGGCGAACACAGCGCCAAGCGAGACGTTGAGGCCCCCGCGGAGGAAGAAGAACGGCGTGAGGAAGGCGAAGGCGACGATGCGGAGCCGCTGCTGCTCGAGCTTGTGCTGCTGGTAGTGCTTCGCCATCACCAGTCCGAGCACGAAGGCCGGCAGTACGGCGTGGCCCTTGGCCGCGTTGGCGAGCACCATCAAGGCGAAGAGGCAGAGGAAGATCAGCTTGATCTCCGGCTCGATCACCCGGTCGCCGTAGCGGCGGAAGAACCAGGGAGCGATCTTCGGCAGGACGACGATCAGTCCGATCGAGACGAGCAGGAAGGCCGGGAACCAGGCATTCGGCTTGATGAAGATCGCCGAGAGCGCGACCGCGGTCGCCATGTCGGTGACGAAGCAGGCGCTCATGATCAGCTTGCCGATGCTGGTCGAGTTCAATCCGGTCTCGACCAACACCGCGTAGACGACTGCCAGTGAGGTGGTCGAGAGGGCCGTGCCGGCGATCAGGGCGGCCTTGGCGTCCCACCCGAGGGGCCCGTAGGCGATCAGCCCGGCGATCACGAACGGCCCGGCGAACGAGACCAGGCCGATGCTGACCGAGGCTCCCCATCGTTCGCGAAAGTCATCCGGGTCGACCTCGGCTCCCGCGAGGAAGGTGAGCACGATCGAGGCGAAGGTGGCGATGAAGACCAGCCAGTCGGTGTTCGGGTCGACGCTGAAGAGGTTGCCGACCACAACGCCGAGGCCGAGCTCGATCAGGGCAACGGAGAGGCCGACCTCGACCGAGATGATGCTGGCGAGGACGACTGTCGCTGCAAGTACAGCCGCTAACTGGGTTGAGTCCATGAAAAAAGCCTCCACTCGCGTCGGATTGACGTGGGTAGAGGCCATCAGCGGCTGAGCCGCGGTTTAAGCGAGCCTCATCGCTTGGCGGGCAGGATACCGACCTCATCCCAGCGAGATCGCAGATTCAATCCGCGGCTGCGCTAGCGGCCCAGCTTCGAGAGCGTCTCCTGCGCCACGCCCGCAATCAGAAACGACTCCTCCGCTGCCATCTCCTCCAGCAGGACCCGCAGCCGCTCCGGCCCCTGGATCGCCACCAGGCTGCGCAGCGCCTCGGCGCCGACATAGGGGTCCGGCGGATCGCGAACGGCCCCGAGCAGCTCGGACACCGCCGACTCAGCCCTTCGTTCGCCGAGCACCCTGGCCGCCATCAGCGCGCGATCGGGATCGGGGTGGCGAAGCGTCCAGGCGAGTCGCTCGTCGTAGGACATCCCGGGCGGCGCGCTGATCTCGGCCCCGCAGCGCCTGCACTCGCCCGACGGCCTCGGGTTGGCCCCGTAGCACTGGTACGCAGTGGTAGGTCTTCGCCACCGAGCCGCGACGCCCTCAGCTCGGGGCCCGGGCGCGCAGGCTTCGCACCAGCGGCAGGAACGCAGCCGCCGCCAGCAGTTCGATCGCCACCACGAAGGCCACCAGCCAGCCGACCGAGATTCCGTAGAGCGCGCCCATCGCCGCCGACCCCGCCAGCAGAGCGAAGCCGTAGAGCCCGTTGAAGACGCCGTAGGCCATCCCCCGGCCGTGACCCGGGATCATGTCGCCGACGGCGGCCCGCAGGGTCGACTCCTGCAAGCCCATCACCCCGCCCCAGATCCCGGCCCCGGCCCAGACCAGGGCTGGCGACTGGGTGAAGGCGAGCAGAATCCCAACGGTCGCCAGAGGGACGACGAGCAAGACGAGCAGCCCACGACGGTCATAGATCCGGCCCGCGACGAGCGCCACTAAGGCGTCGACCGCCATCGCGAAAGCGAAGATCAGCGGCACCGTGCTGTCGGCGACCACATTCTGGGTGACCAGGTGGTAGCCGATCAGGGGGAAGGGCGCGAAGCCCAGCACCGCGAGGAACGTGAAGGCCATGTAGCGCCGGTAGGACGGGGATCGGGTCACCGCCCCGTCTCCCTGGCTCTCCTGGACCTCTTCAAGCCCGTGCGGATCGGGGAAGCGCCGCTTGGTCCAGAACAACGCCGCCAGGGTCAGCGCTCCCGGGATCGCCAGAGAGGAAGGCGAGGCGGTAATCGCCCTCGTGGAGCGCGAGGATCGCGGCAAGGAGCAGCGGGCCGATCACCGCCCCGGTCTGATCGAGCGCCTCGTGGAGACCGAAGCCATAGCCGCGGCCCATCTCAGCGGTGGCGAAGGAGAGGATCGTGTCCTTGGCCGGGGAGCGGATCGCCTTGCCCAATCGCTCGCCGACGACCAGCGCGAGGGCCAGGGTGACACTGTTGGCCAGGCCGATCAACGGCACCGAGATCACCGTCAGGGCGTAGCCGCCGATCGTCAGAGCCCAGTACTCGCGGGTGCGATCGGTCGCGTAGCCGGCGAAGAAGCGAACGCTGTAGCCGGCGAACTCCCCGATTCCCGAGACCAGCCCCACCGTGGCGGCGCTGGCGCCAAGGGTGACGAGGAAGGGTCCGAGGATGCTCCGCGCGCCCTCGTAGACCATGTCGGCGAGCAGGCTGACGATCCCGAGGGCGATGACCATCCTGAGGCCCGAGCGCCGGCGCGTCTCGCGCGCGTCCTCCGCGGAGAGCGACTCGGCGGCGGGCCCGGGCTTGCCTTTGCTGGTCGGAGCCGTCGCCATCAGTGCGTTGCCTCGATCAGCGCCGCAGGGTCGCGGCCATGGCCAGTGGATCGAGCAGCAGGTCGAGGGCGCTCTCGATCGACCCGCAGACGAGATCAGCGGCGTCGATCGCCTCGCTGCTCGTTCCCTCCGGGCCGAGCACCGCGATCCCGAGCCGGACCGCCGCCAGCATCTCGGCGTCGTTGCGGCCGTTGCCGATCGCAGCGCAGCAGTTCGAATCGAGCGCCTCGACGAGGGCACGCTTGTCGGCCCCGGTGGCCACCCGCCGGCCCTCGACCGCGAGCTGCCCCGCGAGGCCGTCGAGGGTGCCGAAAGTGTCGGCGGAGAGCAGCTGCACCCGAAGCTGCTCGCCGAGCTGCGCAAGCCGCTCGGCGACACCGGAGATCAGGTGTCCGCGATCGGTCAGGGTTCCGTTGACGTCAAGCAGGAGATGGTCGAGCTCGAGCTCCGGCTTTCCCGGGATCTCAAAGCGTGCGGTCAGCGCTCGACCCCGATCTGCCGGGTCTGGTACGCGACCCCGCCGTGTCGGCTGACCCCCTGGTCGAGGGCCTTCTTCCCCTGGGCGGCGAACTCGCGGTAGGCGGGCCCCGCGGCGGACGGCTCGCTCCCCGTTGAAGGCGCCACCGGAGCGCTCATAGCCCCTCCAGCGCCGAATCCCAGAGGTTGCCCAACCAGCGACCGCCCTGCGGCAATTCGGCTTTGTCACCCAGTCCTTCGAAGCGGTCCTCGCGGATCCGGTCGAGGATCGGCGGCAGCACCGACTTCGGGTCCGCGTCGATCCCAACGAGGTCAACGTCGCCGTGCTTTGCCGAGCCATGAGCTTCACCGCGGAAGATCACGTTCAGGTCGTGACGCTTGTTCGGTGCGGTCACCTCCGCCAGGTAGAGGAGCTGCTCGACGCTAATCCGCAACCCCGTCTCCTCCAGCACCTCTCGCACCAGCGCATCGGAGAGGGACTCCCCGGTCTTGACCCGCCCGCCAGGCAAGGTGGTGTGCGTGCGTCCTCTCCGTTGCTCTCGCGCGACCACGATCGCCCCGCCGAGATGAATGACCGCCCGGACGCGCACGGCCACCGGCGAGAGCGTTTCCATCATTTTGGGCTCCTTCCCTGTTTCGCTACCGACCCGACTCCATTCGGGGCGGAGCCCGTCGAGCCGGCAATCCGATCCGGGCGGGGCTTGTCCTCGCCCACGTACCGGCGGATCACCTCGGTCCAGGAGCGCTGCTCCTTGCCCTTCGGTTCGTCGGCGGCCGTGTAGCTGCGCTTGCGGTCGTACTCGCTCAGCTCCGTGCGTAGCTCGGCGAGACGGGTCCGGAAGTCCTCGAGCAGCCAGCGCGCCTGCTCGCCGTCTCGGTCGCGCTTCAGCGACTGCTCCAGGACGAGCTCCAGGTGAGTGACACAAACGCCATCGGAGCCGAGATACACGGAGCGCCCCGGCCCGTCGTCGAGGAGCTCGCAGAGAAAGGCGGCATGGCCCGTTCGGCTCCTCGCCAGCGCATCGCAGACCTGGCAGTTGCGCTTGCGGCCCAGCCCCGAGGCGAGCTCGCGGCGTCCCGCCCGGCCCGGGCTGCTGTGGACGAGCTGGGTCAGCCGCTCGAGATCGCGGTTGGCCAGCTGGCCGTAGACGCCGGCGATCGGGGCTCCGGTTCCCTCAGACCTCGCCACGGCGTGGAGCCCCCAGGCATGGCGCCGGCAGAATCCACCCGAGGCGACGAACGCGTAGCGGCTGTTTGGATTCAGGATCCCGTCGCGGACGAAACTGGTCAGCAAGCGCTCCTCGCTGCGCGCGTCGGTTCGGCAGAGCGGGCAGCCCGGCTCGCGCAGGGCTCCGTAGACCTCATGGTTGCTTGCGTTGAGCGCGACCGGCTTGGCCTCGTCGGCGGGCGGGCTCATGGCCGCCTCCTTCTCTTGCCGCTGCGCTTGTTCCTCGTGGCGACCCTGGCGTAGTGCGGGATCTCATCGGGCCGCTCCGGAGGCTCGTCGCGCAGGGCCTCCTTCTCCCAACCCGCGGTCAAGTAGATCGCCCGCCGCCAGGACTCGGCTTCGTGGTCCTTGGGCTCGCCGTCGTACTCGTGCCCTTGCTTGCGGATGTTCTCTTGGAGGTGATCGGTGGTCCCAGAGACGACCCGGCGCTGCAGCTCGAGGAGCAACTGCCGCTGGTCAGCGTCGGCGCGGTCCCGGCGCAGAAACCCCGGGCCTCCCGCAGCCGGTCGCGGGTGCTGTCGTCGGAGGAGTAGTCGTCGAAGAACGCCCACATGTACTCCCCGTCCATCTTGTAAGCGACGCGGCAGAGCGGGCAGATCCCGCGCTTCAGGCCCAGCTTGATGAAACTGGTGAGGGCGCTGTTCGGTGCCAGAGGCCCTCCAAGTCGGTTGCGAGCGAACCGGTAGAGGCCATCAGCGGAACAACCGCGGTTAGCAGCGAGCCTCATCGCTTGCGCACCGGTACGGCTATCAGCGCCACTCGGTTCCTCGAGCAGCTTCTTGTAGGCGGCCGAATCCATCAGGGCGTCCGCCTCCGAGGGATCCGAGAGCTTCACCTTCACCATCCAGCCCTCGCCGTAGGGGTCCTGGTTGATCTTCTCGGGGTTCTCGGCGAGCGCCGGGTTGACCTCGGTGACCTCTCCGGAGAGGGGCGCGTAGACGTCCGAGACGGCCTTCACCGACTCGACCTCGGCGTAGGCCTCGTCCTTGGTGACCGTCTTGCCGACCTCGGGAGGCTCGTAGAAGACCACCTCGCCCAGCGCGTCCTGCGCGTACCAGGTGACCCCGAAGGTCGCCTCCTCCCCATCGATGCGCGCCCAATCGTGCTCGGGGTGGTAGCGAAGGTCGTCGGGGTAAGTCTCCTCGGCCACGGCGGAAACCTATCGCCCCCGGCGCCTCGCCGAGGTTCAGTCCTTCGAGTAGAGCGGGCGCTCGCGGATCTCCGCGGCCCGTCGCCTACCCCGGACGTCGATCTCGATCTCGGTCCCGGGATCGGTGAGATCGTTGCGGACGTATCCCATGCCGATGCCGACCTCGAGCGAGGGGGACATCGTCCCGCTCGTCACCTCGCCGACCTGCTCATCCCCGGAGAGGATGGGGTTCCCCTGTCTCGGGATGCCGGCGCCGATGATCACGAAGGCCTCGAGGACCTCCTTCGGCCCCTCCTCCCGGACCCGCCGGCACGCCTCCGAGCCGATGAAGCCGGTGTCCTCCCTGACGCACCAGCCGAGGGCCGCCTCGATCGGGGTCCGCGTCCTCGCTCAGGTCGTTGCCGTACAGGCAGTAGTTGACCTCGAGGCGAAGCGTGTCCCTCGCTCCGAGCCCCGCCGGGGAGGCCCCGCCGCCGATCAGCGCGTCCCAGACGGTCCTCGCGCCCTCCGGCGGGACCAGCAGCTCGACGCCGTCCTCACCGGTGTACCCGGTGCCGCAGACCAGCGCGGGCGAGCCGGCAACGGAGAGCTCGGCCGTCCGGAAACGCGCCGGCAGCTCGCCGTCGGCCAGGCGGGAGACGATCTCTCGCGCCTCGGGTCCCTGCACGGCGAGCATCGCGTAAGCGTCGATTCGGTCGCGGACCTCGGTCTCGAACTCGACGGCGTGGGCCTCGAACCATTCCAGGTCACGCTCGTGGTTCGCGGCGTTGGTGACCGTCAGGTAGCGGTCGTCGGCGAGGCGGTAGGTGAAGAGGTCGTCGAGGACGCCCCCGTCCTCGCGGCAGAGGCACGAGTACTGCGCGCCGCCGACCGCGATCTTCGAGACATCATTGGAGAGCAGCCGCTGCAGGAGCTCGGCCGCCTGCGGCCCCTCGGTCTCGATCTCGCCCATATGGGAGACGTCGAATACGCCGCAGGAGTTGCGGACACGCAGATGCTCGGCCTTGATCCCGTCGTACTCCACCGGCATCTCCCAGCCCGCGAAGGGCACCAGCTTGGCGCCGGCGGCGACATGGGCCTCGTACAGCGGCGTCCTCTTCAGCGTGCCGGCTTCCACCCACCGCCACGATACTGACGGCCATGGGAAATCCCGAGGAGACGCTGATCGAGCGCGTCCGGGAGGCCCTCGACGCCTTCAACCGCGGCGACTTCGATAAGGCGGTTGAGATCGCGCATCCGAATGTCGTCTTCATCCGCCCCGGTGAGCTGCCCGAGCTGCGGGGCGCGGAGAACATCCGGGCCTGGATGGAGCCCGACGCCTTCGAGTCCCAGTTGCTGGAGCCGACCGACTTCCAGGCTGTGGGCAACAGGGTCCTGGTCCGTCAGCACGCCACCGCGCGCGGGGCCGGCAGCGGCATCGAGGTCGAGCTCCACACGTGGTCCGTCTGGACCTTCGACGAGGACCGCAGGGTGACGCGCGTTGAGTCCTTCAGCGACCAGGAGGAGGCTGAGGCGCGTCGCGCTCTGTGCGCTCCTTGATCCCCAGCAACATCCTGCGCTCCATCAGGAAGTGCGGGAGCTCGATCAAGGCGACGCAGTACGCCGTGTGGAGCGGGCTGTCGTGCGGCTCGCCGCGGCAATAGCTGCAGAAGCCGCCGCGATCCTGGCCGAGCTGGGCCAGCCAGGGCCAGACCTGATCCGCCGGGGCGTCGACCTCGATCGCGTGCACCGGCACCGTGGTCGCCGTCTCCTCGTCCTTGGCCCCCCAGCTGCGCATCCAGCGCCGCACCGACCGCCATAGAGGATCAGGACACCCGTGCCGAGGGCCGCGGGGAGCGAAGGCAGGCGCTCCCGGGCGAGCGCGCGGAGCGTCGAACCTGCGCTGGCGAACGCCGCGACCATCAGGATCAGTGGGCCGCCGACCGTCATCCCGATGGCACGGATCGCCTCCACGTCCTTCCGCGATCAGCTCACGGAGGCAACCTCCCACGAGCCGATCCGGTACTCGGGCTACTTCAGGAAGTCCGGGACGTCGATCTCGGACTCCGAGATGCGCAGATCGCTGAGCGTCTCGCGCCCACGGCCGACGGCGGCGCCGGGACGCCGCTCGGCAGCACGGGCCGTGAACTCCGGCGCCCGGGCGATCATCTCGAAGCCCTCGAAGCCGGTGGCGATCACGGTCACCCGGACCTCCTCGTGCATCGAGGAGTCGACGACCGCGCCGAAGACGATGTTGGCGTTGGCGTCCGCCGCCTGGATGCACATCCGGGCCGCCTCGTTGACCTCGAAGAGGCCGAGATCCTCACCGCCGGTGACGTTGAGCAGCATGCCCTTCGCGTCGTCGACCTGCTCCTCGATCAGCGGCGACGTGATAGCGGCCTTGGCGGCCTCGACGGCGCGATTCTCACCGGTGCCGGTGCCGACGCCCATCAGTGCCGAGCCGGCCTGGTGCATGACCAGGCGGACGTCGGCGAAGTCGAGGTTGATCAGCCCCGGGATCGTGATCAGGTCAGTGATGCCCTGGACGCCCTGGCGCAGGATGTCGTCGGCCTCGCGGAAAGCCTCGAGGATCGTCGTTCGGCGCTCGACGATCTGCAGCAGCTTCTCGTTCGGGACGGTGATCAGGGTGTCGACCTCCTTGCGGAGCCGGTCGATCCCCTCCTCGGCCTGAGCCATCCGCTTCTTGCCCTCGAACTCGAACGGCTTGGTGACCGCGCCGACGGTGAGGGCGCCGATCTCCTGCTTGGCGATCTCGGCGATCACGGGGGCCGCGCCGGTCCCGGTGCCGCCACCCTCGCCGCAGGTGATGAAGATCATGTCCGCGCCCTTCAGGGCGTCCTTGATCTCGTCGCGCGACTCGGCGGCCGCGCCGGCGCCCACCTCGGGGTTCGCGCCCGCGCCGAGGCCCTTGGTCAGGTTGTGACCGATCCCGATCTTGACGTCGGCGTCGCAGGCCTGCAGAGCCTGCGCATCGGTGTTGACCGCCACGAACTCGACTCCGCGCAGCCCAGCGTCGACCATGCGGCTGACGGCATTTGAACCGCCGCCCCCGACTCCGACGACCTTGATGACGGCCAGATATGAGGTTTCCATTGGCTGGTCCTGCTCCGAGCCCCGCACCGCGGATTCGGTTGCTGGGGCAATACCGATTTACGAACAGGGTACGCCCTTTCCTGCAGCGCGCAAGCCTGCAGTCTCAAGCCTCCCTTGAGACTTCCGATGGTGTGAGTCTGCTGTCGAGGTCGAGGGCTAGGGTTGGTTGAGCCCCCTAGAAATCCCTGCAAACCGGCGCTTTTTCAGGATGAACTCAGCAGGCGTGCGGCGGGCCGCCCACGGCCGCCGGAGCCCGAAATCCCCTGCACGTGCCGTTGCAGATGCGCAGGCTGGGGGCCCCGCGGGAGGGAATCAGGCGCCGGAGACCGGTCTCTCGGGAACGCTCACGTCCAGGTAGGACGGCGAGCCCCGCTGGTCGCTGGAGAGCACGGCGACAGCCGCCGCCCACTTGTCCTGGGCGCGCGAGCCGTCGCCGAAGCGGACCTCTGGCCCGTTCCGCAGATCGAGCACCACCCCGCCCCGTTGCTCGTCCCAGCTCGAGGCGGTGACGCGGTTACGGAGGGGCCTGGGCGTCGCCCCGAGGATCGCGGCCTGCGCCGCGGCGTCCTCATCGAGGCGGGCGCCGTGCGCCGCGGCCCCCTCGATCTGCGGCAGCTGCTTCGGATCGAAGCTTGTGCCGGTGAGCAGATAGCCGTCCGCGGATACCGCCGTTTGCTCCCCCCCTCTCTGCACGTACGCCACGGGGAGCCGCTCCGTGATCGTCACCGTCAGGCCGTGCGGGAAGCTGGTGCCGGCCCTCACCGACGCCACCGTCGGGAACCGCGCCACCGCGTCGCGAAGCTCGCCGTCCTTGATATGGAGCGTGGTCATGTCCCCGGCCGCCCGTTCGACCGCGGAGCGGATCGCCCGTTCGTTTGTCGTGGCTCCCTGGATCGTCACGTCGTGGATCGCGAACCACGACAGGTTCCGCAACCAGATCATGTAGCCGGCGTAGAGGGCCACGAGGACGACGGCGGCGGCGATCAGCCGTCGCCGGAGCACCGCCCCGCGCGGGGCCGGCTCGCGCCGTCCGCGGGGGCGGTCGGCGCGGCGGGAGTGGCTTACCGCTCGAGTTGCCATCCGGCCGGCCAGCTCACCTCCCCCAGGACCTGGACCTCGGGCTCGAGGGTGACGCCGAAGCGCTCGTGCACCCTGCGCCTCGCCTCGGCCATCACCTCGAGGATGTCCGCCGTGCTGGCACCGCCGGTGTTCTCCACGAAGTTGGCGTGCTTCGAGGAGAGGCGCGCGCCGCCGACCTGGAGGCCCCTGCAGCCGGCCGCGTCGAGCAGCTGGCCGGCCGAGCGCCCCTCCGCCCCGGGGTCGTCCGGGTTCATGAACGTCGAGCCGAAGGTCTTGATCCCCGACGGCTGTGCCTCCTTTCGCCTGCGCCGCATGTCCGCCATGGTGGCCTTGACATCGGCCGGATTTGACTCGGCGAGCGCGAAGGTCGCCGCGGCGACCACGTCTCGCTCGCCGAGGTTCGAGCCGCGATACCGGAAGCCGAGGTCCTCCGGGCGGCGCCGCTCCGACCCGGACGGCGTGCACACGGTGACCGCCGCCAGCACCCGTCCGAGCTCTCCGCCGTAGGCGTTCGCGTTCATTCGCACCGCGCCACCGACGGTGCCGGGGATGTTCACCCCGAACTCGAGGCCCGTGAGGCCCCAACCCGCGGCCTTGGCCGCCGCCGAGGGCAGCCTCGCTCCGCCGCCGCAGACGAGGTGGGTCCCGTTGCGCTCGACCTGGGTGAGCTCTCCGGTGAGCTTCATCACCAGGCCCCGGAAGCCGTCGTCAGCGACGAGGAGGTTGGAGCCCGATCCGAGGACGCCGACGGAGAGCCCCTCGGCCTCCACCCAGGAGAGCAGCTCGACCACCTGGTCCTCCGACTCCGGGCGGGCGAAGAAGTCCGCCGGCCCTCCCGCGCGAACGGTGGTCAGCCCCGAGAGCGGATAGTCGCGATCGACTCCAGCCGGCGCGCTCATCGGGCCATCGCGCCGTCCACGAGCGCCTCCGCGAGCCTGTAGATGTCTCCCGCCCCGATCGTGATCAAGATGTCACCCTCCCCGAGGCGGGGGCGCAGCGCCTGGGCCGCCTGCTCAGCCGTCGGCAGCCACCAGACGCGCCGTCCCCGGCCCTGGTCCGCGGCCGCGCTGGCGACCATCAATCCGCTCACGCCCTCGAGCGGCCCCACCGGCTCCTCTCGGGCCGGGTACACGTCCAGGACCGCGACCTCGTCGGCGGCGGCCAGGGCCGCCCCGAGCTCGGTGGCCAGCGCCTTCGTGCGGGAGTAGAGATGGGGCTGGAAGGCGGCGATCAGCCGCCGCGGCTCGAGCTCCCGGGCGGCCTGCAGCGTGGCGGCCACCTCCGTCGGGTGATGGGCGTAGTCGTCGTAGATGCGGGCGCCGTTGCTCTCGCCCTTGAGCTCGAGCCTCCGCGCGACACCCGGGAAGTCAGACAGCGCGCTCGCGCAGCCATCCACGCCGGCGTCCGCCAAGGAGAGACCGCCGAGTGCAGCCAGCGCGTTGGCGACGTTGTGCCGGCCGGGAACCCGCAGAACCACCTCCGCATCGATGATGCCGGCGCCCCTGGCGCGGAAGCGGCTGCCGCCGCGCTCGGCCTGAATGTCCGTCGCGACGAGCTCCGCCTCGACGCGCCGATCTCCCTCGGCCGGCTCCAACGCGAACCGCACGACGCGCTGAGCCTCCTGGCCGGGGAGGCGGACGTCCGCCCCGGTGACGAGGCCGGAAGCCGACGAGGAGAAGGCCGCGAAGGCCTCCGAGAGCTCCGTCAACGAGCTCCAGCGGGAGTGGTGGTCCAGCTCGAGGTTGGTGATCACCGCCACCTCCGGGTGCAGCTTGAGGAAACTGGCATCGCTCTCGTCCGCCTCGGCGACTACCCACTCTCCCTCCCCCCAGCCCGCGTTCGTCGGCTCGCCGTCCGGGCCGGCGCCGGGCAACTCGCCGCCGAGGAAGAAGCATGGGTCCGCCCCGGTCGCGCGCAGCGCCCAGATGCACATCGCGGCGGTGGTCGTCTTGCCGTGGGTACCCGCGATGGCCAGCAGGCGGCGCTGCGAGCTGAGCTCGGCGAGCAGCTCACCGCGATGGAGGACGCGCTGATCTCGCTCGCGGGCGCGCGCCAACTCGGGGTTGTCCTCGGGGACGGCGGTGGAGACGATCACGTCGGCGCCCTCCGGGAGCTGATCCGCATCGTGACCGAGGTGGGGCTCGATCCCGGCCGCTCGCAGGCGCTCCATATAAGAGGACTCGGCCCGATCCGAGCCGCTCACGTCGGCGCCGAGCCGGCGGCAGACGAGCGCCAGCCCACTCATGCCGGCGCCGCCGATCGCGATGAAGTGGAGCCTGCGGCCCTCCATCGGCTCAGCCACCGCCGACCGCCCCCAGCACCTCGCGGGCGATCCTCTGCGCCGCGTCCGGCTTCGCGAGGCGCCGAGCCGCAATCGCCATCCCGCGCAGCCGGTCCTCGTTGGCGAGCAGGGAGGCGATCTGTCGGCCAAGCCGCTCGGGAGTGAGTTCGCTGTCCGGGATCACCACCGCCGCGCCGCCGTCGGCCATCCAGCGGGCGTTCGTCGTCTGGTGGTCGGCGGTCGCGCGTGGAAACGGGATCAGGATCGCGGGGCGCCCCGCCGCGGCGATCTCCATCACCGAGCCTCCGGCCCGGGCGACCACCAGGTCCGCGGCGGCCAGCACATCGCCGAGGTCGGGCTCGTACTGGATCAGCATGTAGCGCTCAGGGCGGCCCCCCTCGGTCCAGCGGCGCCGCAACTCCGGATAGTCGCGGCTACCGGTGACGTGCAGGACCCACGGCTGGCCGACGCGGTCGTGTGGAAGCCGCCGGTCGGTGAAGGCGTCGATCGCCGCCCGGTTGATCGAGAGGGCGCCCAGGCTCCCGCCGACGACGGTCACGCAGTCGGCCGGCTCGGGGATGCCGAAGCGGCGGCGCGCGACCGTCGCATCGGCCTTCAGGACGGCGAGCGGGATCGGCCTCCCCGTCACCAGATATGGGCCGCCGTCGCGGCCAGGGATCGGGAACGCCAGGCAGACCCGGCGGGCGCGGCGTGCGAGCAGGCGGTTGGCCAGGCCGAGGTGGCTGTCCGCCTCCGTCAGCACGAGCGGCAACCCCATGCGGACCGCGGCCCATCCGACGGGGCCGGCGACGTAGCCTCCGCCGCCGAGGACGACGTCGGTCCGGCGCCGCTCCAGCACGCGGCGGGCGGCGCCGACCGCGAGCCCGGCGCGCCAGACCGCAGCCGCGGCCTTGATCGGGTTGCGCCGGTCCAGCCCGCTGACCCGCAGGTAATCGATCTCGTAGCCGGCGGCGGGAACGAGGTCCGCCTCGGCGCGCTCGCGCGTGCCGAGGAAGCTGACCACGGCGCCCTCAGCGCGAAGCGCGTCGGCGACGGCGATCGCCGGCACGACGTGCCCCGCCGTGCCGCCGGCCGCTATCACGACTCGTGCCACTTGCTGCGCGCTTCCTCCTGGGGTGGGTTCCGCCCTGGGCCACTCGCAGTCTCGCAGGGCCCCCGGCCGTGGCGCGGCCGCCGCGCCCGGAGGAGCCGCGCCTGGCCACCCGGGCGGGCCTACGGGCAACATTCAGGATCAAGCCCGTCGCCGCGAGCGTCAGTACCAGGCTGGTCCCTCCATATGAGACGAAGGGCAGGGGTACGCCGGTGAGCGGGGCAAGGCCGAGTACCGCGAACAGGTTGAGGGCGGCCTGGGCCATGATCAGCGAGGTGAGCCCCGCCGCGAGCAGCTTGCTGAAGCGGTCGCGGGCCCGGTGGGCGGCACGCAGGCCCGCGTAGCCGAACATGCCGAAGAGGCCGACCAGGACGAACATCCCCGCCAGGCCAAGCTCCTCGCCGATCACGGCGGCGATCATGTCCGTGTGGGCCTCGGGGAGATACGAGGCCTTCTGCACGCTCTCGCCGAGGCCGACGCCGAAGATGCCGCCGGAGCCGATCGCGATCGTCGCCTGCTTCGCCTGGAAGCCAGCACCGCTCGTGTCGCTGCCGGGATGGAGGAAGCCGGTGAGGCGGGCCTCCTGGTAGGGGTGCACCGCGATCATGACCAGCACGACCAGGGCGATCACGGCGCCAACCGGCGCCAGGGTGCGCGGCCGCACGCCCGCCAGGAAGAGCACGCAGCAGACCGCAAAGGAGACGACGATCGCGGTTCCCAGGTCGGGCTCCTTGGCGATCAGCAGGACCGAGAGACCGACCACCAGCAGGTAGGGACCGAGTCCGCCGAGGGTGCGGGCGCGGCGCGGCTCCGCCGAGAGCAGAAAGGCGCCATAGAGGACCAGCGCGATCTTCGCGAGCTCCGAGGGCTGGAATTGAAGGAGGCCGCCGCCCACCCAGCGCTGGGCACCGTTCACAGTGGTGCCGACGCCGGGGAGCAGTACCGCGAAGAGCAGGAAGAGCGACGAGAGCAGGATCAGCGGGGTGAGCACCCGGACCAGGGCGACGCCGCGCACCGCTGCGATCCGCATCACCACCAGCCCGATCCCGCCGAAGATCAGGGTTCGCTCGAGGTAGTAGAAGCCGTTGCCGCCGGTGTTGAGCAGGGAGCGGGCCGAGCTCGCGCTGAAGACCATGACGGCGCCGAAGGCGAGCAGGCAGAGCGTCGCCGTGAGCAGCAGGGAGTACTCGAGCGGCGGCGCGTCGCGCTTCGGCGTCCTCGCCCGCGCGCTCATCCGAGCGCCTCCACCAGCTCGCGGAAGCGCTCGCCGCGCTGCTCGAAGTCCTTGAAGGCATCGAAGCTCGCGCAGGCCGGCGAGAGCAGGACGACCTCACCGGGCCTGGCGTCGCCCGCGGCGGCCTCGACCGCCCGCTCCAGGGAGCCGCATTCAGTGATCTCGACTCCGGCATCCGCGGCCGAGGCGAGCTCCGCCGCCATCCGCTCGGTGGCCTCCCCGATCAGATAGCAGCCCACGCAGCGCTCGCCGACAGCCGCTGCAAGGGGCTCGAAGCTCTCCTGCTTGGGGCGTCCACCCGCGATCAGGCGGACGCCGCCCTCGAAGGCCCGCAGACCCGCCAGGGCCGAGGCCACGTTGGTCGCCTTGGAGTCGTTGACGTAGAGGACGCCGTCCAGCTCCCGGACCCGCTCGAGCCGGTGGCGGACGCCCGTGAAGCTGCGAAGGCCCTCGGCGACCGCGTCGCGGGGCAGGCCGGAGGCAAGCCCGGCCGCCGCGGCCGCCATCACGTTCTCGACATTGTGCCCGCCGAGCAGCTGGAGCTCGTCGACTCGGAGCAGCGGCTCGTCCGCGGCGAAGATCACGCCGTCGCGCAGGCTGAGCTCGCAGTCCGGATCGGCGGCGTCGGCCTCCGCCGGGCAGAAGCGGATGCGGCGGGCGCAACCGCCCAGATCGCGGGCCCGGAGCTCCTCGATCTCGCCGTTGTAGACGGCGGAGTCGTCGTTCGCCTGGTTGGCGAAGATCCGCAGCTTGGCGGATAGGTAGCTCTCGAGCGTCCCGTGGCGATCGAGGTGGTCCGGCGCGAGGTTGATGAAGACCGCGCACTCCGGTGAGAACTGAGAGGAGTCCTCGAGCTGGAAGCTGGAGGACTCGCAGACCACCGTCGCGTCGAGGTCCACCGCGCCCGCCAGCGAGGCGAGGGGCGTGCCGACGTTGCCCGCCACGGCGACGGGGCGACCGGCGGTGCGGTGCAGGTGGCCGACCAGCTCTGTCGTGGTGGTCTTGCCGTTCGTGCCGGTGACCGCGCAGAACGGGTTCGGGATCAGGCGCCAGGCGAGCTCGAGCTCGCCGGTGACCTCGACCCCACGCTCCCGGGCCACCTCGACCACTGGGGCGTCCTGGGGCACGCCGGGGCTCTTCACCAGCGTTCGGGCACGGTCGAGTTGCCGTGTTCCATCCACGCCCAAGCTGACTTCGACGCCCGCCCGCTCCAGCCCTGCCGCCTCCTCGGGGCTCCCGGAATCGACCCCGAGCACGGTCTCGCCACGCTCGGCGAGCAGGCTCGCAATCGCGGCGCCGGAGCGCGCCAGCCCGACCACGAGGAAGGGGCCCTCGGGCAGGGGCGGCCGCGGCTTCAGGCCTGGGTTCACATAACTATCTTCGCCCTCCGCCCCTCACTCCCTGCGTGCCTGGGGCGTGCCTGAGAAACCGATCGGCGGTCGAATCTAGGTGCCGATCGACTGCTGGTACAGCGTGAAGCCGATCCCGCCGCAGACGGCGGCGACGATCCAGAAGCGGAGCATGATCTTGGTCTCCGACCAGGCCATCAGCTCGAAGTGGTGATGAACCGGCGCCATCAGCAGGATGCGCCGGCGAAGCATCTTGAAGGTGGCGACCTGCAGGGCGACCGAGAGCGCCTCGATCACGAAGATGCCGCCCGTGATGATCAGCAGGATCTCGGTCTGGGTCATCACCGCCAGCGCCCCGATCGCGCCGCCCAAGCCCAGCGACCCCGTGTCCCCCATGAAGATCGACGCCGGGAATGCGTTGAACCAGAGGAAGCCGATGCAGCCGCCAACCAGGCAAGAGGAGAGCAGCGAGAGGCTGTGCTCGCCGCTTGTGATGAAGGTGATCGCGGTGTAGGCGAGCAGCACGATCGCGCAGCACCCGGCGGCCAGGCCGTCGAGGCCGTCGGTCAGGTTCACCGCGTTGCTCGAGCCCGCGATCACCAGGAAGATCACGATCGGGTAGACCGGATCGGGGATGTCGAGCGAGGCGTGGGAGATGCGCAGCTCAAGGCTCGACTCGAGGCCCACCGAGTGGTGGGCGACGTACCAGAGCCCGAAGGCGAGGCCGGCCTGCAAGACCAGCTTGTACCGGGCCGAGAGTCCCAGCGAGCGTCGCCTGGAGATCTTCAGGTAGTCGTCGACGAAGCCGATCAGGGCGCAGCCGAGCGCGACGCCGAAGACCGCGAGGCTCTGCGTGTCGCGGTCGGAGAGCACCAGGTACGGGATCGCTAACGCCGTGAAGATCAGCAGCCCGCCCATCGTCGGCGTGCCGGCCTTCTCGTGGTGCTCCTCGGGGCCCTCCTCGCGGATGTGCTGACCGAACTCCCGCCGGCGCAGGTACTCGATGAACTTCGGCCCGAGGAAGATGCAGAGCAGCATCGTGGCCATGCCCGCGATGAGAATCTCGCCGAGCACCTAGCCCTCCGTCAGCTTCTCGGCGACCCGCTCCAGGCCGACCGCGCGGGAGCCCTTGACGAGGACGGCGTCCCCGGGCCCCAGCGCGGCGGCGAGGGCGTCCGCGGCGGCATCCGCGTCCGCAACCTGCTCGTCCGGCTCGTACTCGCCGGCCAGCTCGCCCACGCCGATCAGCAGGTCCACTCCCTGCTCGCGGGCGTGCTCACCGATCTCGCGGTGGTAGGCGGCCGCATCCGCCCCGAGCTCGCGCATCTCGCCGAGGACCGCTAGCCGCCGGCCCCCCGCCCTCAGCGAGGCGAGGTGATCCAGCGCCGCCCGCATGGAGATCGGGTTGGCGTTGTAGCAATCGTTGATCAGGATGGCGTTCTCCGGGAGCTCGACCAGTTCCCCACGAAGGCGCGAGAAGACTATCCCGGGCGCCCGATCCGCCATCGCATCGAGGGAGAAGCCGAGTGCGAGGCCGGCGGCGATCGCCGCCAGGGCGTTGTCGAGGTTGTGGGCCTCGACGAAAGGCAGCTTGAACGGATGATCTCCGGCGGGCGTCCTGACCAGCGCGTCGGTCTCCCCCGCCTCGGCCATCACCTCGACCGCCTCGACGTCGCCGCCCGCCCCGAAGCGAAGCAGGTTCGGAGCGCGTTCGAGGTGGCGCTCGAGCGGATCGGCCCGTGCGGGGACGACGGCGGTACCGCCGGCGCGCAGGCCGTCGATGATCTCCGCCTTCGCCGCGGCGATCGCCTCGACCGAGCCGAGCAGCTCGACGTGGACCGGGCCGACGTTGGTGATCACGGCGACGTCGGGCTCGGCGATCGCGCAGAGCTCGGCGATCTGGCCCGGACCGCGCATCCCCATCTCGAGCACGAGCACATCGGTGCCCTCAGGCGCGGCCAGCACGGCCAAGGGCAGGCCGATCTCCGTGTTGAAGTTCTCCGGGCTCGCATGCACCTCGGCGGGCAGCAGAACGCGGCAGACGTCCTTGACCGAGGTCTTTCCGGTCGATCCCGTGATGCCGATCACCCGGCAACCCAGCTCCTCGCGCCACGCCCGGGCCAGGGACTGCAGCGACGCGAGCGGATCTGCCGCGCCGAGGATCCAGCTCGACCCATCCGTCGCGCCGACGCGGCGCTGGGCCGCTAGCTCGCGCGCCCACTGCGTGCCGACCAGGGCGCCCCAGGCGCCCTGGCGCAGGGCGGCGTCCGCGAACTCCCCGCCATCGAAGCGCTCGCCGCGCAGGCCAACGAACAGATCGCCCTCGCGGACGGCGCGCGAATCGATCACCGCGCGATGCGGGACGCCTGGCGCGCCGCTCGCCAGCACCTCGGCCCCGGCCGCCGAGGCGAGACGGTCACCCTCGAGGGCGATCAACTTGCGGCACTCGCAGCGAGCTTGCGCAGCTCGTCCCGAGCCACGTCTCGGTCATCGAACGGGATCTTCCGGCCGTCCTCGAATTCCTGTCCCTGCTCGTGCCCTTTGCCGGCGATCACCACCGCGTCGCCATCGCGGGCCCTGGCGACGGCGAGGGCGATCGCTGCGCGGCGGTCCTCCTCCACGACGACCTCGGCGTGCGGGTCCTCCGGGATGCCGGCACGGATCTGCTCGATGATCGCGGCCGGGTCCTCGGAGCGCGGGTTGTCCGAGGTCACCACGGCGACGTCGGAGAGCTCGGCCCCCGCCCGGCCCATCTGCGGTCGTTTGTCCGTGTCACGGTCGCCGCCGCAGCCGAACACCGAGATCAGGCGCCCGCCTGTCAGCCGCCGCGCGGCCTCCAGCACATTCTCGAGGGAATCGGGCGTGTGGGCGTAGTCGACGATCACCGCGAAGGGCTGTCCCTCGTCGATCGACTCGAAGCGTCCCGGGACCTGATCGGCCGAGGCGAGCGCCGCCGCCGACTTCCGCAGGTCCAGACCGAGCGCGTGGGCGACCGAGAGGGCGGCGAGCGCGTTGGCCACGTTGAAGTCGCCCGGCAGCGGGGTCTCCACGTCGAGCTCCCCGTCCGGGCTGAGGCACATGAACCGCGATCCGCTTGCGTCGAAGGTGACGCCTCGCGCGCTCAGGTCAGCCGCGCCACCGGCGGCGGAGTAGGTGATGCATTCCCCGCCCGAGCCGCAGGAGAGTTCCGCCGCCAGGCGCTGCCCGTAGTCGTCGTCGAGGTTGATCACCGAGATACCGCCTTCGAGCTCGATCAGCGGGGCGCCTCCCTCCCCCGAGAAGAGCAGCCGCTTGGCCCCGAAGTAGTCCTCCATGTCGGCGTGGAAGTCGAGGTGGTCCTGGCTCAGGTTGGTGAAGACCTTGACCGTGAAGTGGATCGCGTCGGCGCGGTGGAGGACCAGCGCGTGCGAGGAGACCTCCATGGCGCAGGCGTTGTCGCCGGCCTCCAGCATGCGCTCGAAGGTCCGCTGCAGGTCGATTGCCTCGGGCGTCGTCCGCTCGACCTCCTCGATCTGGCCGCCGACGACTTGCCTCACCGTCCCGAGCAGCCCGCACCGGCGCCCCGCGGCCTCCAGCAGGTGCCGGACCAGGAAGGCCGTGGTCGTCTTGCCGTTCGTCCCGGTGATCCCGACGACGGTGAGCTCCGAGGTCGGATCGCCGTTGAAGCTTGCTGAGATCGGCGCCATGGCGGCCCTGGCGTCCTCTACCTGGGCCTGGGGCACCTCGAGGTCGAGCGGGCGCTCCACGATCAGCGCCGCGGCCCCGGCCTCGACCGCTCCGGCGGCGAAGTCGTGCCCGTCCGTCCTCTCGCCGGCGAAGCAGAAGAAGAGGGTCCCGGGTCCGACCCGGCGGCTGTCGTATGCCAGATCGCCGATCTCCACGGACGCGTCGCCCCGCAGCTCCGCGGCCACGCCCGAGGCTCTCAGCAGCTCGCCCAGCTCCATCCCGACGCGATTCTAGGAGCGAGCCCCGACCCGGCGATGCGCGCGCGGCTCAGTGCGGCGAAATGCCCAGGTAGGGCAGCGCGAAGGAGGCGATCTGGCCGAACACCGGCGCGGCGACGGCCCCGCCGAAATGGACGTAGAGAGGCTGGTCGACGACAACGGCGACCAGCAGTTTCGGGTGCTGGGCGGGCGCGAACCCGACGAAGGAGGCGACGTAGTCCGTGTTCGAGTAGGTGCCGTTCTCGACCTTCTGCGCCGTACCGGTCTTTCCCGCCAGGACGTACCCGGGGACGCTTACGGAGGAGGCGGTGCCGCCAGGCTCGAGCACGCCCTCCAGCATCCGCCGCAGCTGCGCCGCGGTCCTCTCTGTGATCACCCGATGCGGGTCGGTGTTCTCGTCGACGGGCTGGCCCCCGACGCTCTTGATCAGCGTCGGGCGGCGCAGGATGCCGCCGTCGGCGATCGCCGAGTATGCGGTCGCCATCTGCATCGGCGTCACCGAGAGGCCCTGCCCGATCGGCAGGTTGCCCATCGTCGAGCCCGAGTACTCGTCTCGCGCCGGCACGATCCCCTGCTCCTCGCCCGGGTACCCGAGGCCGGTGGGACGGCCGAAGCCGAAGCGGCTGATCCACTGTGAGAAGCGGTCCGCGCCCTCCTTCATCCCGATCGTGACGGCGCCGACGTTGGAGGACTGGGCGAGGATCTCGGCCGTGGTCAGCGTCTCGGGGGGACGCGGCTCGGCCTCGCCGATCGTCCGGTCGTAGACGTGGATCTCCGAAGGGAGGTAGAAGCTCGAGCGCGGCGTGACCACCTTGTTCTCGAGCGCTGAGGCGACCGTGAATGCCTTGAAGGTTGAGCCCGGCTCGTAGGTGAACCCGGTGGCGCGGTTCTCGAGCTCGTCCGAATTGGCGTTCTGAAGGTTCTGGGGATCGAAACCGGGCCAGTTGGCCATCGCCAGCACCTCGCCCGTGTTGGGGTTCATGACTATCGCGGTGGCGCCCTTCGCCTGGTAGTGCTGCGCCGCCTCGGAGAGCGCCTGCTCGGTCTTGTCCTGGATGGCCGCGTCGATCGTGGTCTGGACGTCCTCGCCCACGCTGGCCGGGGTGATGGTCTCCATCCGCAGCGGCCGGCCCAGCGCGTCGTGGACGACGTCCTCCTCTCCGTTGGCGCCGCCGAGAACCCCGTTCTCGGAGTGCTCGAGACCGGTGAGGCCCTGGTTGTCGGTCCCGACCGCGCCGATCACCTGCGAGGCGAGCTCGCCCTGTGGGTAGAGCCGGCGGCTGGTGGGCACGGTCGAGATCCCCGTGATGTCGAGCTTCTTGATCCGCGCGGCGACGGTCGGGTCGACCTTGCGCGCGAGGTAGGCGAAGCCCGAGCTGCGGTCGGAGAGCGACTTGAGCAGGTCCGGGGTGGGGACGTCGAGGACATCGTGCAGACGAAGCGCCGTCTGCGCCGGGTTCTCCACCTGGTACGGCGTCGCGATCACGTCGGCGGCGTCCTCGGACGCCGCCAGGACCTTGCCGTTGCGGTCGAGCACCCGGCCGCGCTGGCCTGGGATCGTCACCCGGGTCACCTGCTGGCTGCGGGCCTCGGCCCTGAGCGAGCCGCCCTTCACGCCCTGGAGCCAGAACGAGCGGGCGATCGCGAACGAGAAGACCAGGCAGAAGATGCAGAAGAGGAGCCCGAGCCGGCGGTCTATCAGTCGCATCGCCAGGTGCCCCTAGAGCCCAACGCCTCCGGTTGAGCCACCCGACGAGCCGGACGACGGGCCGCTGCCGGACGGCGCGCCGCCCGGGGATCCGCTGCCCGAGCTCGGGGCCGTGGTCGTCTGCGTCGTCCCCGTCGAGGAGCCCGACGTCGTGGAAGTCGTGCTCGTCGTCGAGGTCGTGCTCGTCGACGAGGTCGTGCTCGTCGTTGACGGCGCGTAGGAAGCGCTGCTCGACGGATAGCTCGACGGCAGGCTCTGAGCCATCAGGAAGCTGTCTGTGCCCAGCAGGTGGGCGAGGCGCTCCGCGTCCCCGTTGCTCGCGTTCAGGTAGGTGATCGCCTTCGGATCGGGGACCGCGAGGCCGAGCCTTGCGGCCTCCGCCTCGACCTTCGCGGCGGAGAGACGCTCGTCGATCTGGGCGTGCAGAGCGGAGACCTGGGTCTTGAGCTCGTCGATCTGGAGCGAGAGCCGGCCAGAGCCCGCGTTCAGGCTGAGGCTGACGACGTTGAGCGCGACGATCCCGCCGAGCAGCGCGCAGAGCACGGCGATCCAGCCGCGGCCGCGGGTGAGCCGCATGATCAGGCTCGAATCGGAGATGTCCCGGACGGCGCCCACGCCCCGGACGGCGGCCTGCGGGAAGAGAGCGGCGCCGGCGACCGCCATGGTGAGAGGGCGCCCCGCAGGCGAAGCCGAGGGGCGACCCGTCTGACCTCGGCGGGTGGCGGGCGCCTGACGTGGACGCGTCCTCGATGCGGGGGCGCGACGCGGGCTGCGCGGCTTGCGCCGCGGCGCGGTCCGCGGTGCGGCCGAGGCGCGGCGGGCGGTGGCGGTGGCCGCCATCAGCCGGCGTCCTCCGCCTCGCGGATCTTGAGCGCGGCGCGCAGGTGCGCGGAGGAGGCGCGCGGGTTCCGCTCGAGCTCCTCTGGCCCGGGGGCGATGGCCCGCTTGGTGAGCAGCTCGGCCTCGGGCTCGCGCCCGCAGACGCAGACCGGGAGCTCGGGCGGGCAGACGCAGCCCCGCGCCCGGTCGGCGAGGAAGCGCTTCACACGGCGATCCTCGAGAGAGTGGAAGGAGATCGCGCCCAGGCGCCCGCCGGTGCGCAGGATGTCCCAGGCGAGCGGCAGCGCGCGATCGAGCGCATCGAGCTCGCCGTTCACCGCGATGCGGATCGCCTGGAACGTCCGCTTCGCCGGATGGCCGCGGCCGAAGCGCTCCGAGGGCGGGATCGCGGCCTTGATCGCCGCGACCAGCTGGGCGGTGGTGTCGATCGGGCGGCGCCTGGTGATCTCGCGCGCGATCGATCCCGCCCGGCGCTCCTCGCCGAGCTCGCGAATCACCCGCGCGAGGCGGTCCTGCGGCCACTCGTTGACGACGGTCGCCGCCGAGACGCTCTGCGTCGGATCCATCCGCATGTCGAGCGGCGCGTCGTAGGCGTAGGAGAAGCCCCTCTCCCAGGCGTCGACCTGCATCGAGGACATGCCGAGGTCGAAGACGATCCCGTCGGGGCGGACACCCTCGCCGCGCAGGCCCTCGAGCGCCGCCACGAAGTCCGCGCGCAGAAAGCGGGCCCGGCAGGGCGCCTCGGCGGCGAACTCGCTCCAGCGCCCCTCAGAGGCGGGATCGCGGTCGACGGCGATCAGCTCGCCCTCGGAGCCGATCCGGTCTGCGATCAGGCGGGCGTGACCGCCGCCGCCGAAGGTGCAGTCGACGAAGGTCTCCCCCGGGCGCGGGTCGAGGACGTCGATCAGCTCCTCGGCGAGTACGGGCTCGTGTTCCTGGGGCACGTACGTAAGGTTCGCTGAAGGGAGCATTTGTCCGGCCGCGGTGTTTGTGGCGGCCGAATGTGTTGGGACGGCCATCTCAGCCTCCTCGTTCGTCTTCGGAGAGGTTCTCGGCGACATCGGAGACCTCCGCGTCCATTTCCTTCTCGTAGGCGGCCCAGCGCTCGGCGTTCCAGATCTCGAACCAGTCGTCCGAGCCGACGACGACGCATGGGCCCTCCCCCAGTCCGGCGTGCTCGATCAGCTTCTTGGGGAGACGGATGCGGCCCGCGGAGTCCAGGGTGTCGTCGAAGGCTCCGCCGTGAAAGTGCCGGCGCATCATGCGTCCGCGGCGCCCCAGCGGGTTGGTCTGGCCGAGGAACTGCTGCGTGAAGCGCTCGTAGCCCGCGGGCGCGAACACCCAGACGGAGGGCTCGAGCCCCTTGGCGAGAACGACACCATCAGCCAGCGCCGCGCGGAACCTCGACGGGACCGTGAGGCGGTCCTTCGAATCGAGATTGTGCTCGTAGTGACCGAGAAACGACAAAGCGGGCTTCCTTCACGCGAGGGTGCTCCGCAAGGAGCAACCCGTTCAAGTTGGTTGTTCGGAGCGGGCCGGGGTGGTGAGGTGGGAGGAGCCTCATCACCCCGGCCCTATGACCAACTCTGGTTCGCCACGCTAACCCACTCTGTCCCACTTTGCAACACATCGTGGCCGGCGGAATTCGACTAGATCCGTCGGACGGAATTGCTACCCGCGTCGGGCAGGGGCTGAAAACCGCATTCCAATGCGGTTTGCGGGGGCGGCGCTCGGGCTGGTTACGGGCTCAGGCGGCCACTGATCCTGCAAGTCCCGTTGCAGGAAGGAGGATCGCCCTCGAACCGTTCCGCGTAGCGAAGCGGGTCTGACAGCACTGCGGCCCGCAGGTGGGAGATCCCGGCGGGCCTGAAGACCCGGATCCGCCCTGTTCGTCTGAGCCCAGCGGGACATTGTTGCGCTCGCGCCTCAGGTGCCCGCAACGCCGAAGCGTTCCATTCTCGGCTGGCGACGCGGAGAGGAGATGGACTTCGAAGAGCGCTAGAAGCCCGCCATGAAACGATCGATGTTGGCGAGCAGCCCTGCGGCGATCATCAGCAACACGGAGGGCACCAGCAGCAGGGCGACGGCGAGCTGAATCTTCGGAGCGGCCCTGGCTGCCTGCTCCTCGATGCCCCGCCGCTGCACACCGCGGAGCGCGGTGGCCTGGTCGCGCAGCTGGTCGGCAAGAGGCGAGCCGTAGCGGCGGGAGCGCTCGATCGCCGCGCACATCGCCGCGACCTCGCGCACCGGCGCCCGGCGGTGGAGGGACTCGAGCGCCTCGCTCTGCGGCAGTCCGCAGGAGCTCTCGGCCGAGAGCATCGCGAGCTCCCGCGCGAGCGGGCCCTCTCCCGTGCCCAGCTCGGCGAGGCCGGCGAGGGGGCTGCGCCCCGCCGCGGTTCCGACCGCAAGCAGATCGAGCGCGTCGGGAAGCCCCGCCCTCAGCGCTCGCAGCCGTCCGCGCGCGCGACGCTCGAGCCAGGCGTCCGGCCCAAGGAACCCGGCCGCGGGCAGCCCCAGAGCCACGATCCACGCGAGTCGGGCCGGGGCCGCCGGGGCCACCACCATCGACCAGAGCACCCCTGCGACCGAGCCCGCGAGCTTCGCGCCGAGCAGCGCAGAGACCGAGATTCGCTCCGCCAGCCCAGCGCGGGCGAGCCTCGACTCCAGCCCGAGCCGCGCACCCACGACCGCCGGAAGCGTCGACGGGAGGCCCCGGGCGCGGGCGGGCCCTTCAGCCCCATCCGGCGAGGAGCGGCGGCCGGAGACGAGCTCGGCCGCCGCCGCGAGGCCGAGTACGAGGGTGCCGGCGATCAGGAGCAGCAGTCCCGTCATCCCCCGGGCCTCCCCAGCCGCCGGATCACGGCGAAGCCGGCGAGCTGGAGACCGGCGGCGACGGCCAGCATCGCCGCCGACGCCGGCTCGGAGAGGACGCGCGAGACGAATCCCGGCTGGAGCAGCTCCGCGAACAGCGCGGCTCCCGCCGGCAGAGCGACGACGAGCAGTCCCGTGAAGCGTGCCTGGGTGGTCGCCGCTCGCGCCTCGTCCGCGACCCTGTCCCTCTCGGCTGCCGCGGCCGCCAGCCGGCGCATCAGCGCGGCGACGTCGCCTCCCACCACCTGTTGGCTGAGCAGGGCGGCGGCAAGCGAGTCAACGCGCTCGGAGCGCAGCCGCCCTCGCATCGCCCCCAGCGCGTCGGCGGTCGACGCGCCGAGCTCGATGTCCGCGCCGACCCTGGCGAGCTCCGCCGAGGGCGGCCCCTCCAGCGATCGCGGTGCGGCCGCAAGCGCCCCCCGGACCGAGTGCCCACCCGAGATCGCATCCGCGATCGAGGCCGCCACGTCGGGCACCGAGCGCTCGACGATGCGCCGGTAACGCTCCCGGCGCCTGGCGACCAGCACGCTCACGCACCAGGGTCCCGCGGCCGCGGCAACGGCCAGAGGACCGGGGCCTGCAAGGAGCAGGGTCGCGGCGGCGATCACCCCGCTGCCGATCAAGCCGAGGCGCCGCTGCTCCGCAGCGCTTGGTGCGTAGCCCTCCCGCTCCGCGCGTCCCAGCGGAGTGACGGCCTCGCGCAGCCACGAGGCGAAGCGCGGCGCAGAGAGGAGCGCCTCGCGGATCCCCACCGCGACGAGGCCGCCCGCCAGCGCCGCGAAGATGATCAGCGGGGGCTCGCCCAAGGACGTCCCTCCGTCTCGCTGCCCAGCCTGTAGAGCTCGCGCACCCCCACCGAGCCCGCTGCCCGGACGACCTCGGCGACCTCCACCACCCGGCGCGAGCCGTCGCTGAGCCGCGCCAGGTGAATGGCCAGGTCGAGCCCGCGCCCGAGCTGTTCGCGGATCGCCTCGTGCGCCAGGCCCACACCCGCCATCAGCGCCAGGGTCTCGATTCGGCGGAGTGCGTCCTCAGGCGAATTGGCGTGGACGGTCGAGAGCGCTCCCTCGTGACCGGTGTTGAGGGCCATCAGCAGGTCGAGGGCCTCCCCACCCCGCACCTCGCCGATCACGATGCGGTCCGGCCGCATCCGAAGCGCACCGCGCAGCAGGTCGCGGATCGTGACCCGGCCGCGGCCCTCGACGTTGGCGGGGCGACTCTCGAGCCGCACGACGTGGGGCTGGCGCAGGCGGAGCTCGGCCGCATCCTCGATCGTGATCACGCGCTCGCCCCGGTCGATGAAGGCGGAGAGCGCGTTCAGCAGCGTCGTCTTGCCCGACCCGGTCCCACCGCTGACGAGGATGCTGCGCCGCGCGCCGACGGCCGCCGCCAGCTCGTCGTGGAGCTCGGGCGTGATCGTCCCGAGCTCGACCAGCTCGCGCGGGCCGGGCCGGACGGCCGAGAAACGGCGGATCGACATCGACGGCCCGTCGACCGACAGCGGCGGTATCACGACGTGCACCCGCGAGCCGTCCCCCAGCCGGGCGTCGACCATCGGGCTGAGCTCGTCAACCCGGCGGCCGAGGGGCGTCAGGATCCTCTCGATCGCGTCGCGGAGGGACTGCTCCGACGGGAAGCGGACATCCGTGCGCTCGATCCTGCCCCCGCGCTCGACGTAGACGCGGTCGTGGCCGTTCACCATCACCTCCTCGACCATCGGGTCGGCGAGCAGCTCCTCGAGGGGGCCCAGGCCGACGGCCTCGCGGAGGATCAGCTCGCGGAGGCGCGCCCGGGTGGCGGGCTCGAGGATCGCCGCGTCCTCGTCGACCAGCGCGCCGACCGCCTCGGGGAGCGGCCCCAGCGCGGCTCCGCCCGAGGCCGCCTGTGCGCGGCGTCGCTCGACCAGACGGTTCCGCAGCTCGGCGGCCAGCTCATCCAGGTGCCTTCGGCGGACGCGCTCGTCCACCCTCGGTTAAGTGCGGGACGCGCTCCTATTCGCCCCCGGTCTGGCCCCTGCCCGCACTCCTTTCGGCGGTAGCCTCAGATGTGGCGTGGCCGAGATCGAGGTCCAGCAGGCCGACATCACCCAGCTCGAGGTCGACGCGATCGCCAACGCGGCGAACACGGGGCTCCGACACGGCGGCGGGGTCGCGGGGGCGATCTCCCGGGCCGGCGGCCCGGCGGTGCAGGCCGAGAGCGACCGGCGCGCGCCGATCGGTCTCGGCGAGGCCGTCGAGACGACCGCGGGCGAGATGCCGAGCCGCTGGGTGATCCACGCGGCGACGATGGAGCTGGGCGGCCCCACCTCGGCCGAGATCATCCGCCGGGCGACCGCGAGCACCCTGGCGAAGGCGGACGAGCTCGGCGCGCGCAGCCTCGCGCTGGTGGCCTTCGGCACCGGGGTCGGCGGATTCCCGCTGGACGAGGCCGCCCGGGTCGAGGCCGAGGAGGTGCGCCGCCATCTCGCCGGAGACAGCGGGCTGGAGCGCGTCGTCTTCGCCGTCCACGGCGATCAGGCCGAGGCGGCGTTCCGCGACGCGGTACGAGAGGGGACCGGCTGATGGCGTTCGTGCCGCCGGCGCGCCACCTGCTGCGAGCCAAGGACCTCGCCGACGCCCGCTACTTCGAGCCGCTGGAGGTCGACGACATGGCGGCCGCCGCCGGGCTCTCGCGCGCTCACTTCAGCCGTGAGTTCCGTCGCGCCTTCGGAGAGGCGCCGCATGCCTACCTGCTCACCCGTCGCATGGAGCGCGCCGCAGCGCTGCTGCGATCGACCGACCGCTCGGTCGCCGACATCTGCCTCTCGGTGGGCCTGCAGAGCATCGGCTCGTTCACCACCAGCTTCACCCGGACCTACGGAGTCTCGCCGACGGCCTACCGCGCGAAGTTCCCGCCGGCGGCCAGCAGCGCGCTCGTTCCTGGCTGCGTGGTGCGGGTCTTCGGCAGGCCCCAGAACAGCACGTTTCGAGAAGACAGCGACGGCGGCGCCGACTAGGTTGGCCCGCACCGCTCAATCGAGAAGAACAGGAGTATCCGATGATCCAAATCAACAGCGCACAGCTGTGGGTGCATGACCAGGACGAGGCGCTCGCCTTCTGGACCGAGAAGGTGGGCATGGAGGTTCGCTCCGACGTCACCCTGCCCGAGATGGGCAACTTCCGCTGGCTGACCGTCGGACCGCGGGGGCAGGAGGATGTCGCGATTGTGCTGATGGCGATCCCCGGCCCCCCCGTGATGGACGACGAGACCGTCAAGCAGGTTGAGGCCCTGATGGCCAAGGGGTTCGCCGGGACGATCTTCCTCAGCACCGACGATGTCCAGGCCTCCTATCAGGAGCTCAAGGGCCGCGGCGTGGAGTTCGTCGAGGAGCCCGAGGAGCGGCCGTACGGGATCGACTCGTCCTTCCGGGACCCGTCGGGTAACCACGTCCGGCTCACCCAGCT
This sequence comes from uncultured Solirubrobacterales bacterium, assembly GCA_963833375.1. Classification (GTDB taxonomy): domain Bacteria; phylum Actinomycetota; class Thermoleophilia; order Solirubrobacterales; family 70-9; genus DASUPK01. Next base: position 99,291 of record CAWHXR010000004.1, on the reverse strand, counting down.
CAGTCCGGTGCCGGCAGCCTGAGTCACGGCCGCGGCAAGAGCCGGATTTCGCGCCCGGCGCTCTGAGCGCCGATCAGATCGAGGGCCTGCTGCTGGGTGACGGCGAGCGTGGCGGACCAGGACTCGCCCGGGCCGCCCGGGCCCTGCAGGGCCAGGAGCCTGACTGCAGTCGCCGCGATGAAGGCGCGGGCGGAGCGCCCGAGGCCGGCCTGCCGGGAGACGACCACGTCGACCCGGCTGCCCTCGGGCGCTCCGCCGCCGATCGTGAGGGCCGCGGCCCCGGCCACGGCCACCTCGAGCGGTCGCAGCCCCTGTCCCACACCCGGCGCGCGCGGCGCATCGGGTCGCGGCACGGCCAGCTGTGCGCCGAGGAGATACGAACCGGCCGGGATCGTCGCTCCCGGGGCACGGCCGAGCGCATCAGCCGGGGCCGCCAGCGCTCCCGGCGGGACGAAGCTGGCGGGCACGCGGCGCACCGCCAGGGCGGCCTGAGCCTGCTGGACCCCGATCGGGCGGCCGGCGGGCAGCTCGGCCCTCGCCACGACCACCGGCCGCAGCGGCCCGTAGCGGGCCTCGACGCGCGAGCGATACCGGCCCGCGACCGTCGCGGCCAGCGCCGCACAGACCAGCGCCGCGATCAGGAAGGCGAGCGCCCGCGCGCGTCGGCTCACGCCGCCTGCGCGTAACCCGGCTCGGCCAGAGGCAGCTCCAGAGCCGCCACGCAGCCCCCGCCCGTATGGCAGAACGCGAAGCGCCCACCATGGGCGCTCGCCACCTCCGAGACGATCTCGGTGCCGTGGCCGCGCCTGGGATCCGCCGGACGGGCATCCCGCCTGTCGCCGGCGCCGTTCGCGATCGTGATCCGGATCCGTCCCGCGACCCGCGCACCGGTCACCACTATCGGAGGCGCGCCGTGCTCGATGGCGTTGGCGATCAGGTTGTCCAGGGCCCGGGCCAATCGCGTGGCGTCGCCCACCATCGGCGCCGGCCCGGCATCCCAGTAGACCCGGACCCCACCGGCGCGCGCCGCCGCCGGGCGCCAGCGCTCCAGGCAGGCGAGGACCACCTCCCGGCACGAGAAGCGCTTTGGGTTCGGCTCCTGCGACCCCCCGTTGACCGTGCCGTCCAGATCCCGAAGGGCGCTCGCGACCAGCTCCAGCAGGCCGCGCCTGCTCGCCGCGGGAGGGGTGGCCGCCGGCCGCGCTGATCCCTCCTCCAGCAGGACGAGGGCCTGGACGGGGCGGCGGAGCTCGTGCAGCGCCCGGTTGAGCGCGCGCTTGTGGCCGGGAGTGATCACCCCTCCAGCAGCCTGTAGCCGACGCCCCAGCAGTTGAAGACATAGCGCGTCCCGTCCGGGTCGAGCTTCCGCCGCAGCCGGCTCGCGTGGGAGTCGAGCGTGCGGGTCCGCCCCTGCGAGCGGAACCCCCAGACGTCCCGCAGAAGCTCGTCCTTGGTGAACACCCGGCGCGGCTCCGAGGCCAGCGCCCGCAGCAGGGCGTACTCCTTGTTCGCCAGCTGCACCTGCCGCCCGCCGACGGCGACGCGGCGGGTCACGGGGTCGACGGTCAGATCCCCGACCTGGATCGGGCCCCGGCGGGCGCCGCGCCGGCGCCGCAGGATGGCCGCCACCCGGGCGAGCAGCTCCGGATAGTGGAACGGCTTCGGCAGGTAGTCGTCCGCTCCGGCCTCGAAGCCGCGGAGGCGGTCGGCCTCGCTGGTTCGGCCCGAGAGGACGAGCACGGCAGATCCGGGTCGAAGCGCTCGCCGGCGCCGCGGATCTCCCGCAGGACGTCGATCCCCGGGGCGTCCGGAAGCCCCAGGTCCAAGACCATCAGGTCCGGGTGGTTGTAGCCGCAGAGCCGCAGCGCGTCGGATGCGCTCGGCGCGGGCAGCGCCCGATAGCGGTCGGCGGTCAGGTGATCGCAGAGGAGCTCGCGCGTAGGGTCGTCGTCCTCGCAGACCACCACCGTCGCCAGCTCTTCGACCTGAGGGAGCACGGCCAGATGAGGGCGGCGGGCCCGGATTTCTCCCCCTGGGAGCGCTGGGACTTCTTCAGACTCGCCAGCCAAGAGGACCATGGGTGCGTCTCCACGCTGTCCGAATCCCCGCAAATCCCCTGGAAGGGATCCCGCGAGCGCGGCTGGCCCCCGGCTACGGCGAGGGAAGCTCGAGCACCGCCGCGGCACGCCGACAGCAAACGATCCGCCCCGGCGGAAGCTCGCGCCGGATCTCGATCACCCCCAGCTCGGAACCGAGGAGAAGAACGTCCAGCCGGAACCGCATGCCGAAGGTGTGGACGCTCCGGCAGCCCGGGATCAGCAGACCGGGCCCGGCCCGCTCCCGAGGCAGCAACGCCAGGCCCAGCAGCCGGCTGACCGCGGTGCTCGCAACCGGGACCTCGAGGTCGAGGATGTCCATCCGCTCGAGATCCCGGAACCTGATCGGGGTCTCCACCCTGGCTCCAGTGAGCTCGTACCCATCCTCTCCCCCGCCGTCCGTCGCCAGCAGACCGTCGACACACCGCGCGGGTTCCCTTTTGCTGCAACCGGCCGTTCAGGAGACCTCGAGCACTGGCGACGACGACCCTCATGCGCGAAGATGCCCAAACCGCTTCCGCCCGCGATGAGAGGTGCTCTGCCAAGAGCAACCCGATTGATTCGGAGGACGGGGCGGCGGAGGAACCAATGGACGAGACCGCACGCAGAGGGAACTACGAGTCAGGCGCCGACTACGTGCTCGAGTACGGGGAGCTCCGCTTCTCGTTCAACGAACAGGACTTCGCCCAGCGCGTGGAGCAGGCGGCGGTCAAGCTGGACTTCGTCCGACAGGGCCTCGACGAGCATGAGCTGGAGGACCTGCTCGAGCTGGCGGTGAACGGCGAGATCCGTGAGCCCTGCTCCCCCCTCGGCGCTCACGTCAATGAGAACTGGGACGACCTGGTCGGCCCGTCGAACAAGAGCGTCGTTCACTGGCTGCGGCGACTCGTCTTCCGCGGCGCCTGGCTGGACCAGCGCGTCAAGGAGGGTGAGCTCGACATCGTCTTCGACGAGTCCACCCAGACCTTCGGCTACGTCCAGCCCGATCGGGACTCCGAGCTGATCGAGCTCTCCGCCGAGCCCTCCTGGGGTGCCGTCGCCTACGGCGGCCGCGACCGGGCCTAATCCGGCCGCGCTTTTTCGTGGCGGCCGTTTCTTACGGCTGCATCCAGCTCGGCTCCGAGGTCTTCGGCACCTCGCCCGCGATTCGCTGCATCAGCCCGTAGAAGCGGGGCAGCTCCGGATAGACGATCGCCTTGCCCGTCGTGATCAGGCCGCCAGAGAGCGCCCGCTCCGGATCGGCCCACCCCATGATGTTGATCAGGCCGAGGTGCCCGAAGGCGAGGTCGGTGTCACGCCCGTAGAGGCTGACCAGCTTCGCGCCCAGCATCAGCCCGTATGAGAAGCGCGTCGGAAAGACGAGCGAGAAGTCGATCTCGAGGTGCGACTGCTCGGTGAGGGCGCGGCGGATCGTCCGCTCCTGCATCACCCGGACCCCGTCCATCTGGCCCCCGGCCCGGAAGATCTCGAAGAAGCGCGAGAGCTCGTTCGCGCTGGTCATGACGCTCGCGGCCGGCACCAGCGAGGTCTGAAAGCGCTCGTCGTTGGAGAGATCGACGACCTCCTGGAGCGGGACGCTGAGCACCCGGGTGACCAGGGTCGACAGGGGCGGCAGCAGCGGCGGGCCGGTGACGTAGTTGAGCGCGACCTCGTCGGTGTCCTCGGGGGAGACGCCGTAGCTGCCCCAACGAAAGCCGAGCGGATCGAGGATCTCCTCGGCCAGAACCTCCCTGATCGACTTGCCGGTGACGCGCTGCACGATCTCGCCGAGGATGTAGCCGCCCGAGACCGCGTGGTAGGCGAGGATCCGTCCGGGACGGATCGCCGGCTTCGCCTCGCAGACTGCGCGCACCAGGAACTCGCGGTCGTCGATCCGGTCGAGGCCGAGCGCCTCCTTCGGCATCGCGGCGAGGCCGGCTCGGTGAGCCAGAACATGGGCGATCGTCGTCCCCTCCTTGCCCTTCTGCGCGTACTCGGGGATGTACTCGCTCACCCGGTCCCCGATGTGGAGCATCTGGCGCTCGTCCAGCAGGTGGACGACGATGGCCGTGACCGCCTTCGAGGCCGAGAAGATGCAGGAGGGCGTCCGCGTGGTCATCGGGACCTTCGGCGTGTCCTCGTCGTCACCCGGGCCGTTGCCGCGCGCGTGTCCGATGGCCCGGTCGAGCACCACCTTCCCCTCGCGGCGCAGGCAGAGCTGCAGGCCCGGGTGGACTCCACTCCTGTAGAGGTCCACCGCGCCCTCCCAGATGTGCTCCACCGTCTCCGAGTCCAGCCCCGCGGACTCCGGGTCCTCCTCCTCGCCCACGGTGGTGACCGAGTCGAGGTCCGACGGCAGCCGGATCCGATGGAAGACGTCCGAGACCCCGGGCAGCCGCGAGAGGTTGAGGACGTCCGAGAGATGTGGACGTCGCGGTGCCAACTACAGCCTGGCGAGCAGCTCCGCGTTGCTCCCGGTGGCCACGATCTGGTCGGCGAGCGTCCGCGCCGCCGCCTCCGTGTCCAGCTGGCCCAGCTCCTCGCGAAGGCGGCGAACCTGCTCCATCTCATCGGCATCGCGCAGGGCGTCCTCTCGGGACGCGCGGCAATCGGCCGGCACCAGCGCGGGGACGATCCCCTTGGCCGCGAGGCCCGCGTCGAGCCTCAGCAGGAGGTTCTCGGTCGTCTCGAGCGCCTCACGGACCTCGGCGCCGCGATCGTCGGAGTCGAGCACGGTCGCGATCACCGTGAGCGAGCCGCTGCCCTCATCAGCGAGCTCGCGGCCCGCGCCGAAGAGGCGCTTCACGCGGCCGGGATCCCGGTAGCCAAGCGCCAGCCTGCTCAACGAGTCGACGAGGACCACGACGTCCTCACCCCCCTCCGCGAGCCGCTTGGCGTGACCCATCGCCAGCTCGGCGGCGCGGATCTGATCGCGCGGCTCCTGGTCGGCGGTCGCGGCGAAGATCTCTGCCTCCGGCAGCGCCCGCCCCCACTCCGGGACCTCCTCGGGCCTCTCGTCAGCGAGCAGCACGCAGAGGTGCGCACCGGTCTCCGCGATCGCCGCGCCCAGCGCCCGCAGCAGGGTCGTCCGGCCCGAGCGCGGCTGCGCGAGCACGAGGACGCGCTGGCCGAAGGCCAGCGGGCCGAACAGGTCGACGGCGCGGACCATTGGATCCGCGCTCGCGTCGGGCGCGAGGATCCGGCGGGTCGGGGTCGCGGGCGTGAGGTCCTCGAAGTGCCTGCGCTTCTCCTCCGGAGCCTGCCCGTTGACCGCCTCCACGCGGACCAGGGCGCGGTGTCGCTCGCCGCCGCGGGGCGGGCGAGCCGGGCCGCTCACCTGATCGCCGGGGCGCAGCTCGCAGCGGCGGATCTGGGAGGCGGAGACGTAGACGTCGCCCTCCGCCTCGTTCAGCCCGCTCAGGCGGAGGAACCCGTAGCCCTGGGGCATCCGGTCGAGGACACCGGTGACCTCCTCGGCGTCCGCCTCCGGCTCCGGGGCGGGCTTCGGCTCCGGCTCGCGCTCGGACTCTTCCCGCGGCTCGGTCTCGGCGGCCGCCTCCGGAGCCTCGGGCTCGCGCTGCTCGTCGCCCCGCTCCTCGATCGCCTCGATCAGCTCGTCGCGAGGCAGCATCCGGTAGCGCGGGACCTCGAGCTCACGCGCGCGGCGGTGCAGCTCCGCCAGGTGTTCGTCCCTGAGGGCCATGGAGCGCCGCATGCTAATCCAGGGGGCGCGATCTACTTCGCCAGCGCCACGGCCGGATCGAGTCCCTCGGCCTCGGTGACCCCGGCCCAGGCCTCGACCTCGGCCTTGATCCGGGACCCGCTCCAGCCGAGCTCCGCACCGAGCATCGCCGCCACCGCCGCCACGCGGTCGCCGTCGCGCAGCTTCGGGGCCGCGAGCAGCCCGAGGCGGGTCCGCCGGAGCAGGACGTCGGCGACCGAGCGGGCCTGCTCGCGCCTGGCGGCGATCACCACCTCGGCCATCAGGTCGGGATGTCCCGGCACGATCGGCTCGGCGAGCTCCGGATCCTCGGCGCAGAGGTCGAGAACTGCCCGCGCCGCATGGCCGTATCGGAAGGCGAGCTGATCGGCAGCCCCTTGGGGAAGGTCGACGCCCGTTTCCAGGTCCTCGGACCGGGCGGCCATGCCGAGCGGGATGTCATCGGTGCGGCACTCGGCCTCGCGGCCGCCGCGCTCAGCGATCCGATCCACGACCTGCGCCGCCATCCGCCGGAAGGTGGTCAGCTTGCCCCCGGTGATGGTGAGCATGCCCGACGAGGTCTCGTAGAGCTCCGCCTTTCGCGAGATATCCACGGACTTCTTCGGGTCGCCGCTCGAGATCAGCGGCCGGACGCCGGCGTAGGCGCCGGTCAGCTGCGCGGGGCCGAGCTCGGTCCCGAAGTAGCCGTTCAGGGCATCGAGCAGATAGATGATGTCGTCCCCGCTCGGCGGCACCCGGTCGATGTCGCCCTCGTAGTCGTTGTCGGTCGTCCCGGCGAGCACCCGCCCGTACCAGGGCAGCGCGAAGATCGTCCGGTCGGCCCCCGCGGGGACGATGCAGGCCGCGGTGCCGATGTCCAGGTCGTCGTTCGAGATCGTCACGTGCGTGCCGCGGCTCGGCCTGATGTTCGGGATCTCCTCCTCGGTCAGCAGCTCGCCCGGGCGAATCCGGTCGGCCCAGACCCCGGTCGCGTTGACGACGTTGTCCGCGCGCACCTCGATCCGCTCACCGGACTCGGCCTCCGTGAAGGCGGCGCCGTCGGCCCTGCCGTCGTCCTCGAGCACGTCGGTCACCTCGGCCCCGTTGAGGACCACGGCGCCGAAGCGCTCGGCCTCACCCAGGACCGTCAGCACCAGGCGGGAATCGTCCGTCTGGCAGTCGTAGAACAGGTACGCCGAGCTCGGATCCATCGGCCCGAGGGCGGGGATCAGCTCGGCCGCCTCCTCACCGGAGATCGTGCGATGGCGGTCCGGGGACCAGTACTGGGCCTCGCCCGCATGCTCGTGGCGCTGGCTCCGCCCGCGCCCGATGCGCGAGGTCGCCATCACGTCGTACATGTTGAGGCCGATCCCGATGCGGCGGTCACGGCGGTCGTCGCCCAGCGCCGGCACCAGGAACGGCGTCGGGTAGACGAGGTGCGGCGCGAGGCGGACGAGCAGCTGGCGCTCGAGCAGGGCCTCGCGGACCAGGCCGAGGTCGAAGTTCTGCAGGTAGCGGAGGCCCCCGTGGACCATCTTCGAGGAGCGGCTCGAGGTCCCCTGGCCGAAGTCGTCGCGCTCCACCAGGGCGACCGAGTAGCCCCGGGAGGCGGCGTCGAGGGCGACCCCCGCGCCGGTGATCCCGCCCCCGACGACGACCACGTCGAAGCGGTCCTCCTGCATCGCCTGGAGCGCCTGCTCGCGGGAGATCATCGCGGCCTCATCAGTCGAGGAACTCGATCACCTGGTCGGCGGGCAGCCGCTCGGGCGCCCGCTGTTCCTGAACCGGCGTGCCGAGGTGGAGCAGGCCGACGAAGCGCTCGCCCTCCGGGATGCCGACGGCGGACCGCCCCTCGGCGGTGCGGAGCACTCCGGCGTCCGCCAGTAGGTCGCGAGACCGCGGCCGTGACCCGCGAGCAGAACGATGTACGCGGCGCAGGCCGCGGCGTGCAGGTCCTCCTCGTCCTGGGTCGGATCGCCGGTCAGGGCGCACGAGCAGACGACGAGGGTCGGGGCGCGGTCGAGCTTGGAGGCGGCCTCCGGGCCCGCGGCCCGCTTGAGGCGCTCCAGCGCCTCGGGACCGATGACGCGAAAGCGCCAGGGGTTGGTGAGGTTGTGATTGGGGGCCCAGCGGGCCAGATCGAGGATCTCCTCGAGCAGCCCGCGGTCCACCGGCTCGGGCCGGTAGGCCTTGTGCGTGCGGCGGGTACGGATCGCCTCCTCGACTTCCATATGAGAAACCTAGTGCGTGCCGGGAGGCAGCCGCCGCCGGTAGAGCAGCCAGCCACCCCAGACCCCGGCGGCGATCAAGGCGGCCACGCCGAGCACGACGAGCCAGCCCGGCACGCCCCCTCCTCCTCCCCCGCCCCGGGCCGCCGAGGCGGGCGCGAACGGAACCGGGTCCGTCTGCCGGCTCGGCTGAGCCGCGGTGGCGGCGGCACCGCCCGTCGCCGGGGCGGCCTTCTTGGCCTGCCCGCCGGCGCCCGTCGCACCGGCGGCCCCACCGCTGGAGCCGGCCACCGCCGTGGCCCCGGCGACCCGAGAGGTCGCTCGTGGCACCGGGCTGAGCGGGAAGGCCGCGCCGTTCAGCGCCATCAGCGCCTGTCCCGTGACCCAGACCGGCGTCTGGTCGCTCGATGACGAGTAGCGGTAGTGCCCGTCCCGGGCCTGAACCGATCCCAGGTAGTCGAGCGGGGAGCGGCCGCCGCTGCGCACCGAGGCGGACGAAACCCCGGCCGCCACCAGGCCCTGCACCGCCCAGGCCGTGGACTGGGCATTCGACGAGCCGCCCGCCACCGCGAATCCTCCGCCCGAGCGCTGCGCTCCGCGCAGGTAGGCGATCCCCCCGCGCGTTCCCGAGCCGCCGCTCGCGGCCAGGGCCTGCAGCACGGCGCCGGTGCTGTCCGGGTCGCTCGCGGCCTTCGCGGCGAAGCCCCAGCCCCCGTCCTGGTTCTGGTTCTCGCGCAGCCAGGCCGCGGAGCGGAAGTTGCCGGCGGGCGAGCCGGCCGCGCGCAGGGCGAGGATGCCGAAGGCGGTCGGGTTCACCTGGCCGCCCCACGATCCGTCCCCTCCGCGCCTTGCCAGCAGGCGCCTGACCAGGTCGTGCCCCTGGAAGTGGCGCGGGTCCAGCCCGGCGCCGCGGAGCAGCAGGATCGTCCGCTCGATGTCGCCGGTAGTGGTGATCTCGCCGACGGTGCCCGCCAGGTACGAGATCGGCGTCGCGTCACCGTGATCGAGGTCCAGCGGGTTGACGCCCGCCGCCTCCAGGCCCAGCACCGCCCAGCCGGTCATCGCCGGGCTCGAGTCCTCGCCCCGGGCGAAGCCGAATCCCCCGTCGCCGTTCTGGACCGTGCGCAGCCAGGCGACGGCAGGACCGGAGCCGCCCCCCGAGGCGTCGGCTCGCGCGCCGCCGAAGAGCGCGGGCGCCGCCACCAGGAGCGCCGCGAGCAGGCACGCCGCGCCTGCGGCCACGGGCTTTGCCCCGCCCGGGGCGGTCGCGCGTCCCCAGGCGAACTCGAAGCGACTGCGGTAGCGGAGCAGCATCCGCGTCATCGCGGGTCCCGCGACCAGGGCGAGAGCGGCGTTGCCCGCGGCGTGCGCGACGTTGAAGGGCAGCCCGCGGGCCGAGAGCGCCAGGAAGCGGTCGAGCGACTGCTCCCCGCCGTACGTGACCATCAGCGAGAAGTCGAGCAGCGCGCCGTAGGCGAAGCCGGCGAACGCGCAGACCACGGCAAGCCCGACGCGCCCCATCCTCCGCCCGCTCGCGACCGCGAGGCCCGCGCCGATCATCCCGGTGAGCCCCCAGCCGGCCATCTGCCAGGGGGTCCAGGGGCCCTGGCCGAGCCAGAAGTTCGAGACCAGGCCCGAGAGGGCGCCGACGGCGAAGCCGGGCGCCCCGCCCAGCGCGTAGCCGGCGATCAGCGTGATGTCGGTGGTCGGCACGACGTTGGGGATCGGCGAGAAGGCCACCCGCCCCGCGACCGAGATCGCGGCGAGCGCGCCGACCAGGGCGACGATCTGCGACGGAGGCCGCGAGCGCTCGTACCAGGCGAAGCCGCCCAGCAGGGTCAGCGCGAGGATCGCGATCACACCGGCTTGCCAGCTCACGCTGTTCCCCCGCGGGCCGCCGAGTGCGCGCCGCTCGGGTGCGAGGGGCCGCTCCGCAGCAGCGCGACGCCCTCCTCCACCGTCGTCGCGGCGCCGTCGAGGATGCGCGCCACCTCGCTCGAGAAGTACCAGCCGCCCGCGAGCAGCTCGCCCGCGCCGCCGTCCGCCGCCACCTCGCCCCGCGCGAGCAGGATCACGCGGTCGGCGAAGGTCGCCGCGAACTCGACGTCGTGCGTGGCGATCATCACTGCCGTCCCCTGCGCCGCGAGGCTCCGGCCGAGCTCGGCCAGCTCGCCCTTGCGTGCCCGGTCCATTCCCCGGGTCGGCTCATCGAGCAGAAGCGCGCCGGGCAGCTCGCCGGCCGCCGTGTCCCGGCCGGCGACCACGATCGCCAGCGCGAGACGCTGGCGCTCCCCGCCGGAGAGATCGCGCGGATCGGCATCCACCAGGCCCTCCAGGCCAAAGCGTCGCAGGGACGCCTTCCCCGCCTCGCCGCTGAGCTCCTCCCCGACGCGCTCGTGCACGAACAGGTCACCTGGCCTCTGGGGGAGAAGCGCCACGCCGCGCGGCGAGTCGATCCGCCCGCGCTGCGGCTGCACGAGGCCGGCCGCTGCGCGGAGGAGCGTGCTCTTGCCGGCGCCGTTGCTGCCCATCAGCGCCACACGCTCGCCCGGCTCCACCGCGATCTCCACCCCCCGGAGGGCCTCCGTGCGCTGATCGCGGTCGCCCAGCTCCACCCAGAGGTCGCGGCTCCCCAGCGCCGGCGCTGCGCCGCGCCGCCGGCGCGGCCGCCGCGTGTCTGCGGGCTCGGGCTCGGGCGCCGGGATGTCACGCGCGCCGAGCGCCCGGCGCGCATCGCGCACGCTGGCCGGGGCGGGCAGCCCGACCCCGGCGAGCAGCCGGGCTCCCGGGGTGGCCAATGCCTCGTCCCGGTCCAGCGCCCAATCCAGGAAGGCCCCCGGAGAGCCGTCGAAGACGAGCGCGCCGCGCTCCAGCGCCAGCACCCGGTCGGCGGCCGAGAGGCAGCGCTCCAGGCGGTGCTCGCCGAGCAGCACCGCGACCCCCCACTCCTCGTTCAGGCGGCGCAGCAGCGAGATCAGCTCGTCGCCGGCCACCGGATCGAGCTGCGAGGTGGGCTCGTCGAGCAGCACGAGCCGCGGGCGCGTGGCGAGGGCGGCCGCCAGCGCCACGCGCTGAAGCTCGCCCCCGGAAAGGGTGTCCGTCGTCCGCTCGAGCAGCCCGTCGATGGCCAGCGCGAGGGCCACCTCCTCGACGGCTCGGGAGCGGGCGGCCGGTGGAATCCCGCGCAGCTCCAGAGGCAGCTCGATCTCGGCGCGGACGGTGGTGCTCACCACCTGCGTCTCAGGCTCCTGGGCCACAAGCCCGACGACCTCGGCAAGCTCCGCGGGACCGTGCGAGCGCACGTCCAACCCGGCCACCTGCAGCTCGCCCTCCACCTGGCCGCCGTGGAAGTGGGGGACCAGTCCGCAGCCGGCGCGCAGCAGCGTGGACTTGCCCGTGCCCGAGCGCCCCGCGATCACGACGAACTCGCCGGGCTCCACCTCCAGATCGATCGCCCGCAGCGCATCCTCGGACCCGCCCGGGTACCGGTAGGTCAACCCGCTCGCACGGAGAACCGCGTCAGCCACGCGAGCGCCACCTCCGCCAGGCGAACGGGACGGCAGCCAGCGCGACCAGAGCGGCGCAGAGGGCGAGGGTGATCGCCCCGGTTCCCATCGCGATCCGGGGGTAGGTCTCGAAGGCCCCCGCTCCCGCCGCGCGGGCGGCGACCGCCGACGAGGCGACCGCGAGTGCCGCCGCGTACAGCGGCCCCTCGTCCCGCGAGCGCTCGCGCCGAACCCGCGGCCGGACGGACAGGGAGTGACCGCGGAGCTCGAGCGTCGCGGCGACATCGACAGCTCGGTCGAGCGACCCCTCGACCAGGCGCCGCGCCATCGCCGCCCTCCCCACCGGCTCCGCCGCCGGACCCCGCAGGGCCGCCGCCTCGCGCAGCCGGGCGCCGTCCGCGGCGGCCAGCGGAACCATGCGGGTGACCAGGCCCGCGGTCATCGCGGAGCGCCGGGCGATCGGGCGGAGCGCGCGCAAGACCCGGTCCGGGTCGACGCAGGCCGAGTAGACGGCGAACGCGAGCACGACTGCGACGACGCGCAGGCCGATCGCGGCCCCGGCCGCCAGCGATTCGAGGGTCACGTCCGTGTTGCCGAGGACCGGCATCTCCCAGCCGCGGACCAGGATCGTGTCGCCCCGGTGGGTGACGAGCGCGTTGACCAGGACCATGAAGAGCAGCAGGGGCAGGGCGAGCCGGAGCGAGGCCCGCACGGCCCGGCCGGCTCCGGCCGCCACCCCCGCGAGCGCGGTTGCCAACCCGGCGGTGACGAGCACGAGCGGACTCGAGTAGATGAACCCGACGCTCGCCAGCGCGCCGAGATAGGCGATCGCCGCGCCGGGAGAGGCCCGGTGAAGCGGGCTGCGCCCCGGCACGTAGGCAAGAGCGGGTCTCAAGGCGCCGGCACCCCGATCGCGCCCGCCCCCGGCTGTGTGGCGACCGCGTATTGGTTTCGCAGCGCGTCGCCCAGCAGCCTCGCCGCGCCGCTCACGCCCTTTTCGTCGGTGCCGGTCACGACCCAGGTCGGCGGCCCGTCGCCCGGCCGAAGCACCGCGACCAGCCCTCCGCCCTTGCCGATGCTCCCGGCGGGCTGGCCCTGCCGGTCGAACAGCTCGAGCAGCGGTCTGCGGTCGCCGACGAAACGGGCGAACACGCCGCTCCGATCCGGTCCCTGCGCGAGCAGGGCGGCGTCGGGGTTCCTCCTGACGGCGCGCCACGTCCCCACCTCGACCGCGATCCGGTTCCCGTCGGATCCGGCGCTCCCGACTCCGGCCGACGAGAGCCTGTCGGAGACCGCCCCGCAGGTCGCAGCCCTCGCGTGGCAGTCGACTGTCGTCCCCCACCGTTCCCCTCGGAAGCCATGCAGGAACGGCTCCGGCCAGGAGCCGACCACGGCGGGCACCCGCATCGCCGCGGTCCAGTCGCGGTAGTCCCACCAGATCCGGTCCCCGTCGGAGAGGTCGTAGCCGGTGGATCCGACCGGTGACTCGATCCCGTTGACGTAGAAGAACCAGTCGCTGCTGCGGCCGCCGCTCGCGGTGCCCGCGAGCCCGTCGATCGACTGGACGAAGCCGCCGCCGTACCGCGTGGTGATGTCCGCGTTCCGGTCCAGCACCCTCAGGACGGTGTCGGACTCGTGGATGGAGTCGGTCTCCTGGAGCATGACCTTGTTCCCGTAGTCGCGGCTCACGGTCAGCGAGACGTCGCCCTGGTCCTTTCCGGGGCCGAGCCCGCAGCCGGCGGCTGCCATGGCGCAGAGCGCCAGGGCTGCCGCCGAGGCACGGGCGGGTCTCACTTCTTTCCCCTCCCCCCCTTGTGCTTGTGCTTCTTGCCGCCGCGGCTGCGCTGCTCGCAGTTCTTGGCGAGCTTGTCCCTCTTGTCGGCCTTGACGCTGTCCGTGCCGCCACCGCAGTTGACGCGATCCCTGCCGCCACCGCGCACGTCCATCCTGTCGTCGCCCGCCAGGGCGCGGACGGCGTCGTTGCCGGCCCGCGGCTTGACCTGATCGTCCCCGGCCGTTCCGGCGATCTCATCCGCTCCGTCGGAGCCGACGATGATCCGCCCCCTGGCCGATGGGCAGTCCGTGACCACGTCGTACGAGCAGATCTCGGTCATCGCGCTCGGGATGTCCGCGCCGCGGGTCGCCTGGATCTGGCGCGACCCGGTGCCGCTGACCGTCACGAGTGCGTGTCCGGAGGAGTCGGTCGTCACCGGCGGGCCGCTCCCCGTCAGGACGGCGCCCGCCGCGGGGGCCGGGGTGCCGTCATCGCCGTAGGCGAGCGCCGTGACCTGGAAGGGGACGCCGATCGGCTGGCGGACCGGCGCGTCCAGAACGAGCTCCGCCGGAGGCGGGAAGCTCGGGGCCAGGTACCAGAGCACCTGCTGCCCGCCGTGGATCGGGAACTGCGAGCCGCCCACCTGGAGCCCCGTGTGGTCGACCTTCGTGTACCAGAACGCGCTGCCAGTGGCGACCTGCCCGCCGATCCCGCAGACCCCGAGGCCGAAGCCGTCGGCGACGAACTTGTCGGTGAGCAGCAGCGGGTTGAGCCGGCGCCGGCTCTCCGCCGCCTCCACGACGACGCCCAGCGCGTTCGCGCCCTGCACCGGCACGCCCTGGCCGGAGCCGTTGCTGCCCGCCCCGAAGCAGTCGGCCTGCGGGCTGGTCGGCATCGTCGTGGTGTCGCTGTACTGAGTGATGTCGTCGAGCTGGCCGTTCGGGGCCGACCACACGCAGATCGGCGCCGACGCTCGCGCTCGCCCCGGCCGGGCCGAGGACAGCGAGCGCGATCAGCGACGCCAGCGCCGCGATCGCAGATCTGATTCTCATCGAAAGCCACCCCTTCCTCGAGGGTCCTCTTGGCGGGCCGGGGACAGGTCTCCTGGCTTCCGGGCTCGGATGTCGCGCCTTCCCAGGGGCCGTTGGCTCCCCAGTGGCTGGTGCAACCTCTCGCCAGAGGCGGCCCCCGAAGCGAAGCTGAGGAGCCGCCGACTGATGGCTTCCCGGTCACAGTGGCGGGACCGCGCCGGCTTCTCACCGGACTTCCCTTGACCACCGGCCGTATGAACCGATGGATCCTACATGCGGAGAGCTACGCAGGAGATGGCGAGAAAAGAAGGGGCGGCCTCTCGGCCGCCCCTCTCAGACCTTCACGAAAGATGCAATCCGAAGATGCGCCTCGCTACTTCTTGGACTTCTTCTTGCAGGGCTGCGAGAAGGAAGCCGACTTCGTCGTCCCGTCCGTGAAGGTGGTGGTCTCGGTGTGCTGCCAATGACCATCGGTGCACTTGGCGGAGATGTAGTAGGTCTTCGTCTTCTTGCCGGTCCTCTTGTTCTTCTTCTTCTTGCTGACGATCTGGTTGATCGTCACGTCGAAGTGGGTGATCGCCGTTCCCGGCACCACGGGGACCTGAACCGTGAGGGTGTTGCCCCGCAAGGTTCCGATCAGGATCGGCTTCGTGGTCGCGCCCTGGATGTCCGTGTGCAGCAGGATGACGAGGTTCCCGCCGGACGTGACTCCGTTGAACGCGGTGATGATTGCGTTCAGGTTGCCACCCAATGCTTCCTTGATCACCGAACTACCCTGACCGACGATCGAGTTGGGGCAAGCCGCCCTCGCTCCGGCCGCATCCTTACCGACCAGCAATGACGCGTTGCACTGAGGGATGTTGCCCGGGTCGAAATGGAAGTCGGTGTCGAAGATCAGCGCGGTCTGCGTGGCGGCCGGCGTCACACCGGCTGTGCCGACACCCGAGAACGCCGTGTCGACGTTCGTCGCGAACTGGCCGACTGGACCACGCACCTTCTTGTCCTGCTTGGTCTTCTGTGCGACCGACGAATAGGTCTGGAAATCGACGGCCGCCGAGCTGATACCGGCAACGGTCAGCACTGCTGCCGCGCCGACAGCCGCGCCAATCATCAGATTCCTCTTTCGCATGCCACTCCTTTTCCTGCTCAGGGTTCGGGCGCGCAGGGTCCACCCAAGACCCGGCCCCCGGGGTCCGTTCAGGACTCCGCTCCCGCCCCTTGCATTCGCGTCTCTGTCGCTGAACCTAACACAGCAAAAGTGGCTTTGTTGTGCGGATTCCGGCACCAGGAAAGAGAAGGGGCGGCCTTGCGGCCGCCCCTCTCGGAACTCAGATGCAGACGGTTCTACTTCTTCTGCTTGCACTTCTGCGAGACGCTGGCCACCTCATGCTGCCCGTTCGAGTAGGTGACGTCCTCGGTCGTCGTCCAGTTCTTCTTCTTGCAGCTAGAGGACACGTAGTACGTCTTCTTGCCCTTCTTCTTGCCGCTGACGATCTTGTTCAGCGTGGTGTCGAAGTGGTCGATCACCGCGCCGGGAACCGGCGGGATCGCCACGTCCAGGGTGTGCCCTGAGATGACGCCGGTGAGGATCGGCTTGGTGGCCACCCCGGGGAGGTCGACGTGCAGGTAGAGCGACGGGTTGCCGCCCGAAGGCGCCCCGTTGAACGCCGTGATCACGCCGTTCCTCTTGGTGCCGTCAGAGAACGCCTGGACGTTCAGTCCTCCACCGACGACCGACTTGGGGCAGGCCTGCTTGGCAAGGGCCGTGGACTTGCCGATGAGCGATGACAGGTTGCAGTCCGGAATCGTGCCCGGAGTGAACTTGAGGTCCGGTCGGGAACGTGATGAAGCTCCGCACCGAGGGCGGGAAGGCGTAACAGCCAATGGCGCATGGCGAGACGCTGAAGGGGCCCTGATGGATGTCGTTGCTCTCGAAGAACACCTTCACCGGACCGCGCTCCTTCTTCTTCTGCTTCGCGGGCGTTACCGACGCACCGATGCGCAGGCCGACGATGTCCGCCGAGGCGACGCTCACGCTCGACAGGGCCACGACACTGGCGAGGGCGGCGATCGCCCCGATTAGGTGTTTGCGATTTCGCATAGCACTCCTTCTCTCCTGCTTGACTTGAGCGCGGCGACGCCCAGAGGGAGCCGTCTGCCCGCGCGTTGGGTTTCTATCGCTGGATCATTTAAACACGCGGAATTCGCGATAGTTGTGCGCCCCCTGGACGTGCTTCTGCGCGGTTTCCCAGTGGAAACCGGCGACTGAGGCCCGGGCACAGGCCCTTCTTGTGCCGCCGGCTCAGCGAAACTACGGCGCGTACTGGTAGACGTGGAGGTAGTCGGTCATCTCTGGCACCTGGCCGATCGAAGGCTGGGGGCCCTGCTTGACGCACGGCGGCGCGGCCACCCCTGCGGTGCTGAGGAGGTCGTTGAAGGCAAAGAGCTTCATCTCGTCGAACAGACGCTGGGGGGTGTCGACGGTGGCGCGGGCGGCGAAATCGGGGTTGGAAGCGGTGTTCGGATCGAGCGTGGCGACGGCTCCCGGCGGGCTCGTGCAGTCCCGCACCTCGAAGCTCTTCAACCCGCCGGCCACGTCCAGCGCGCTGCCGGGGGCCGGATAGGCGTTGTTCCGGTTCACGGTCAGCCTCTGATTCGGGAAGGCGGCGACGCTCTCGGGGAGCATGGAGGCAGACGTACGCAGATAGTGGGTCGGCTGGCCCCCCGTCTCGGTACCGGAGCCGACCGCGTTGGAGGCCGCCGCGCCGTTGCCGAGCAACCCGGTGACCTCCCGCTGGTACCTGCCGAGCGTCTCGAGCAGCGGTCCGAGCTGCTGGCTGAAGGGCTGGACCTGGGCCAGCACGGGCGGCAGGTCGTTGTCGAGCAGCCTGCGCAGGGCGGGCAGGCCGGTTTGCGAGCGCTTCGCCAGCGGTCGCAGGCCTGCGAAGAACCCGCGCAGGTCGGGGGTCACGCGGGCCACCTGCCGCAGCGTCCTGCTGAGCTCGCGGGCGGCGGGATGCAGCTGGGTGATCAGTGGGTTGGCGTTGGCCGCGAAGCTCTCGAGGCGGTTCAGCGTCAGCCGGGACTCGTCGAGGAAGGTGGGCAGTGCCTCGAACGTCGCGCGCAGGTCCTGGTTGCGCCGCGCGGTGGTGGCGAAGACCGTGCCCGCGTTTCGGATCAATCCCTGGAGCTGCCCCTGACGCTCGCTGAGCGCCCCGAAGACCTCGCCCGCGTTGCGGATCAGCTGCTTGACCGCCCCCTGCTGGGTGTCGAGCACCCGCAGCACCCGGTTCGCGTCCTGTGCGAAGGGCTCCAGGTTGGCGATTGCGGCCGAGAGATCCGCGCCGCGACCGGCGGTGGCGATGGCCGCCTGCTGCATCCACGTCTGGAAGGCCGCCCTGGTCTTGGGGTCGAAGGTCCGGAAGATCTCGTCGAGCTGCACCGCGGGGGCCACCTGCGCACTGGGCAAGGATCCGCCCTCCGGGATCTTCGGCCCGCTCGCGTTGCCCGGGGTGAGCTCGACGTACGTCTCGCCCAACAGCGTCTTCTGGCGGAGGATCGCCCGGGTGTCGGCCGGAATCGGCGCGTAGCGGCTGTTGATCTCGATCGTGGCGAGCGCGAGGTCCCTGTTCGGGCCGGAATTCTCGAGATCGATCGACTTCACCGTGCCGACCGAGACGCCGTGGATGCGCACATCCGCCTCGACGGCGAGCTGGGTCGCCTCCTTGAAGGGGACCTCGATCCGGTAGCCCTCCGGCTTGAAGGGCACCGGACCGCCGAAGGTGGTCCAGAGGAAGAGCAGCAGCCCGAAGCACGACAGGGCGAAGGCGACCGCGATGGCGATTTGCCCCGTTGTCGGTGGTCTAGTTGCCATCAGCAGCCGCCAATCGAGCCGATCTCGGACGCGGTTGGGACGCCTGTGAGCTGGGCCAGGGCGTGCACGAACGGCCGCGTGGGGAAGACGGTTGCCTCAGCCAGCTGCGCGGTGTTGCAGGTGAACAACACCTGGCTGCGGAGGAAGGGGCCGTTGGCGTCCTGGAGCATCGCCAGGTTGTTGAGGTTGTGATTCAGCCAGGGCAGGTAGAAGGCGAAGCTCTGCTGGTCACCCGGGGGGTCGTAGGTCAGTCCGTTGAGGCCCTGGTTGAGCCGCGTGAAGCCGGTGCGCAGCTGCGGCGTCGCCTTTCCCAGGTCGACCGAGGCGTCCCGGATGTGGTGCACAGGGCTCGCCACCTGCACCGTGAAGGGCCTGATCTGGTCGCGGACCGGCCCCGTCGTCTGCTGGAAGAACGCGGTCAGCGCCTGCAGCGCCGGCTTCGTCGCCCGAGCCCCCGGGATCAAGTCACGCAACGCCGGTCCGGCGTTGAGGGCGAGGCTGTCGGCGCTGCCCAAGGCCCCCTTGGTCTCTCGCAGAGTCGCGGGCAGCTCGCGAAGCGCCGCCCTGATAGAGGCCTCCTGGCGGGCGAAGGAGGCGAGCGCCGCGTCGGAGGAGTCGACGAAGGCGGTCAGGTCCCGGTCCTTGTTGCCGAGCTCGGTGCTGAGCAGCTGGAAGTTGTGGATTGCGCGGCGGATGTTCTCGCGCCGCACCGCGAGCCCTCCGCTGATCTGGGCGACATCGCGGGCGAGGGGGTCGAGTCGGCGCAGGGCGCCCGAGAGCTTCTCGCCCCGGTTCTGGGCCGGATCGAGCGCCTCGGCTCCGTTGCCCAGCAGCAGCTTCAGGAACTGCTGGGTGTCCGCGTCGAGGGAGGAGAGGATTTCGTCGGGGTTGACCTGCGGCTGGGTCGAGGCGAGCGGGACGGTGGCAGCCCTCCTTGATGTTCTGGGTCGAAGTCCCCGGGTCGACCTCGACGACCATGTCGTTGAGTCCGGTCTTCGGCCGCAGCAGCATCGAGGCATCCGAGTTGATCAGCGGCGCGTACTTGTTGTCCACCTGCATCGTCACCACGGCGTGACCGTTCTCGAGCTTGACGCCGCTGACGTCGCCGACCCTGATCCCCGCGATGTCGACCGACTGGCCCTGCCCCGGCGTCACCGCCTGCGCCGTGCTGAACTCCGCCTTCAGCTCGAAGCGATCCGTTCCGAGCAGCGGCACCCAGCCGGGAACGTTGACCCGTTGGCCGGCGAGGATCACGACCAGGGCGAAGAGGCCCGCCAGGAAGAGGGCGATGATCGCCGCCACGTCGCGGGAGTGCTCTCTCAGGGCGCGCCTCATGGGTGCTCCGCGGGGCTCGGCGGGCCGACCGCAGCGGCTGGCCCGTTGAGGTCGGGGACCGGATTGTTCTGGCAGGCGACCTGGGTGTTGAAGGTCGGCTTCGGCCCCATCAGCGGGCGCGTGCCGATCGGCGCCGCCGGCATGTGCGCGACGAACAGCTCGTTGGCCGGTCCACCGCCGGGCTGGGCCCCGGTCGCGGTCACCGGCCCGTTGCCGGCGCTGGCCCGCAGGTAGGAGCCGTTGCCGTCGAAATTCTGAAGCGCGCCGGCCAGCTGCGAGGCGGCATATCCGAACTCCTTGAAGTTCGGGACCCCGGTCGAGAAGTTGAAGCCCGTGCCGCTGTCATCGAGGACGACGTCGCCCTCGGGCAGCAGCACGTTGTTGAAGCAGTTGCTGAGCAGGCCGAGCTGGCTCAGGAGCCCCTTGCCGCTGGCGGCCGCCGAGGCCGCGCCCGGGGCGGCGCGGCGCAGCTCGTCGGCGATGTAGCCGAGCTCGCCGGGGCTCAGCAGCGGGTTCGCCTGCTTCAACCAGGGGCCCCCGGCGGCGATCGTCGCCGGCAGCTCCCGGATGCCCGGGGTGAGCTCGAGGGCGAACCTGCGCAGGAACGGGAGGGTCTGGTTGGTGTGGCGCAGGGCCGGCTCGGCCCGCTCGAGCGTCGGGCCGAGCTCCTTGATCGACTGCTCAAGGTTGCCCGACTCGGCCGCGAAGGCGCCGACCGTGGTGTTCAGGTTGCCGATCAGGCCCTGCAGCTGGGACTCGTGATCGCGCAGCGCGCCGAAGACCCGGGCCTGGGCGGCGACCAGGCCGGAGAGATCGTGGGGCTCCGTCCCCAGCAGCGCCTCGTTGACGATCGCCGCGTCGCGAGCGGCCGTCTGTCCGTAATCGAACGACTTGTTGATCGCCTGCGCGGCTGTCAGGCCCTGGACCTCCGGGTCCTGGGTGGCGTCCTCGGCGGCGCTGGGCTCGTGGGTGAGCGCGGTACCGTAGCCCGCCAGCAGCTTCTGCAGGTTGGCGCGATCTGGCGCCTGCAGCGAGGTGAGGATCTGGTCGAGCTGCACCGCCGTCGATGTCTGGGTGATCGGGATCGTGTCTCCGCTGGAGAGGTCGCGCGCGCTCGGACTCCCCGGCTGGAGGTCGAGGAAGAAGTTGCCCTCGAGGAAGATGCGGGGCCTGATCTCCACCTGGGCGTCGCTGTGGATCGGCTGGCCACTCGAGTCGACGGTGAAGGTGACCTCGGCCGCCCTCGGGTCGGTGCAGGCAGCCTGGACGTTGCCGTTGGCGCAGACGCTGTTCACGCTCTCGACCTTGCCGACGTTCACGCCGGCGATCCGCACCGGCGAGTCGGCGCGGATGTTGGCCGCGTTCTGGACGATCGCGTGCAGCTCATACGGCGACCGGAAGGGCACCGACTTGGTCCATGCCAGATAGGTCCCGATCACCACCAGCACGATCAGGATCAGCGCGTTGCGGATCCGGTGCGGCGGGTTCCCCTTGCGGTAGATCCGCTCGTCGTAGTCCCTGGGCTGGCTCGGCTGGGCTTGCCGCTGGTCGTTCACTTCTTGCCCTTCTTCTTCGACTTCGGCTTCTGGGTCTGCTCGAGGATCTGCCCAGCGGTGTGGATCCCCTGGTTGCCGGGGACGTTCCCGATCATCACCTGGCCCGCGGCATAGCCCTCGTTGCCGGCCTCGCACTCGCGCTCCTGCCCCGGCGAGGCCGTGTTCGGGTAGGGGTTGTAGTGGAGGAAGTTGGCGGGGTCGATGCCGGCGCCGCTGGCCGGCGCCGAGCTGGGCCCGGTCTCCGAGTTGGGGCCGGTCGGTGACGCCATCACCACGGCGCGCTGGTTGGTGCCCAGGCCATCGCCGAAGCTGGTCATGTTGGCGAAGTTCTGGAGCAGGAGGGTGGCGTAGTTGCAGACGGACTGGGCTGGGGTGATGAAGCTGAGCGGCGGAGAGAGCACGTTGTTGAGCGCGGTGAGGTCCCGGATCCCCTCGCGCGAGACCGGGTCGTTGTTGAGGTTGAGCAGCGACTGCGCGGTCGGATCGAGCTGCGCGTTGAGAGCCGGTGAAAGCCGCAGGGCCTTGACCCCGAGCGAGACCGCCTGGGCCGCCTCTTTCGAGACCGGGGCGAAGACGTGGAAGCCGGGTCGGAGCTCGCTGAAGAGCACCGCGGTGTTCGCGAGGAAGGGCCGGATCCTGGGCAGCGTCCGGATTGCCACGTCCTCGGTCGGGGGCGACTTCGAGATGGATTCCTGGATGAAGGGCCGCGAGACGTCCGCGAAGGCACGGAATGTCGTGTCCAGGTCAGCGAACAGCTGGCCCTGAACCGCAGCGACCGGGGCGACCTCGGCGGCGGTCGCCGAGAGCGAGGAGACGAACTTGGAGAGCCCTGTGTCGGAAGCGGCCAGATTCCTCATCACCGGCGTGAGGCGCTCGACCAGCGGCCGCAGCTCGCCGATCGTCGCGTTGAGGCTGCCGCCTCGGCCGGCGAGGGCGTTTCCGAACTCCAACAGGTTGGCCTGGATCGCGACCCGGGTGGGCTGGTCGAACATGTTGAACACCTGGTCGATCTCGACCGGCTCGGGACGCGCTGCGCTGACCGGCATCGTCGAGCCGGGCTTGAATCCCTGGCTCGAGTGGCCCCGGTCGAGCTCCAGGTACTTGAGTCCCAGCGCCGATCGCGCCCGCACCACCAGGGTCGAGTCCTGCGGGAGCGGGTTGAGGTCCTCGTTCAGCTCCATGTCGACCTTGGCGACCTGCGTCGTGCAGCTCTGGCTCGGGTCGTTCGGGCAGGGCGCGTTGTCGACCGTTTCGGGCTCGATCGACTTGACCTGGCCGACGCGGCTGCCGCCGATCCGAACCTCGTTCCCCGGTACCAGCGTCTGGGCATTTGGGAGCTCGGCCGAGAGCTTGTAGGTCGGGACGAACGGCAGGCCCTGGTTCGCCTGGTACGCGAGGAAGACCGCGACCACCACGACGAGCACGGTGACGGCGCCGACCAGGGTCGGGCTGGCGGCGACGGAGCCGGCGCGGCCCCTCATGCGCCGCTCCCAAGCAGGAACTCGAGGAACAGGTTCGCGTCCCTCAGCGAGACCTGATCGGTCCCCGCCTTGGGCTGGTACTGCTGCTGCTGTGGCTGCTGATCGTCCTGGCTCCCTGGCGCGGCCGGCTGAGGCGCCCCATCGTTCGGTTGGGTCAGCGGCGGAACCAGCTGGCCGAGGTCGGGGATGTCGATCGGCGGGATCGGCACGCTCGGCTGCTGCGCCGGGGGCTGCGGTGGCGCGATCGACGACTTCAGGGCGCTCTTCTTGCCCTTCTTCTTCTTCTTCTGTGACTGGGCGGGGCCCGTGTCTCGGAAGAACGCCTCGCAACCCTGGAGCACGATCGCGGAGACGTCGATGCAGTTCGTCACCTGGACGTTGATGCGCAGGTAGTGCCCCAGGGAGTCGAAGCCGTTGATGTTGGCGCTCGAGCCGTAGATGAAGTCGGCGAGGGACTCGAAGCCCTTGGTCTTGAAGAAGGTGTCGAGCAGCGGGGAGAGGCTGTTGCCGACCGGGACGGCGGCCGATGCGGTCGACGCCAGGTCGGTGAGCACCGGATCCGAGGCGGCGAGCTTCGGTCCGGCGGACTGGCCGGCGTCGCCGAGAGTGGTGAGAGCGGGGATGCCGGCGCGGGCGAAGGGCGCAAGCTTCTGCGTCGCCCGGCTGAGGTTCTTGCCCGAGGCCTTCAGGTCGGCGAACAGCGGAGTTCCCTGGTCGGCGAACTGCTTCAGCCTCACCATCGTCAGGCGGACCTGATGGAGGGTCGCGGGGAGCTTGCGCAGCCCGGCCTGGAGGTCGGCGCCGCGCTCAGCGGTCGCCTGACCAGCCACCGCCGCGTTGTGGAAGAAGCCGGTGATCTGGGTGCGGTTGCGGGCCAGCGGCTCGAGGACCGCGTCGCCGTTGCTCGCCAGGCTGGCCAGCTGCTGGTTCTGCTGGGCGAGGATGTTGAGCACACGGTCCGTCTGTCGAAGGGCCGGGTTGGCCCGGTCGATGACCTCGCCCAGGTCCTGGCCGCGAGCGGCGAGTCCGGCGCCAAGGTCGTTGAGGATCAACCTGAACCGGTCGCGAAACGGCAGGCGCTGGATGTTCTGGACCAGATCGAGGTCCACCGTCGTGCCGTTGTTCTCCAGCGGCAGCAGGTGTTCGCCGGCGCCCGGCTGACCATCGGGGATCGTCGGGAGCTCCGGCGGCGGCGGCTGGCCCGCGGCTCGAGGCTGGGTGGGGGTGCAGTCCACGTACCTCTCGCCGATCAGCGACTGCGGCCTGATGAGGCAGCTGGCGTCGATGCGGAAGTCCTTGAAGCCGGGGTTCGTGATGTTCATGACGAGCACGGCCTTGCCGGGGACGGCGTGGTCCCCTCCCTCCCTGCTGACGATCTCGTGGTCGCTGGAGACGCTCGACTGAGTCGACCGTCCCGACCTTCGCCCCCGCGACGCGGACCTCCTCGCCGGACACCATGAAGGAGCCGTTGTCGAACACCGCGCGGACCTTGTAGTCGCCGGATGACCCGTTCGACCCGAGAGCGGGGAAGGCGATCAGCATCGCGCCGGCCAGCAGCCCGATGCAGATGAGCACGATCCGCCTCATGGTCCGGGCAGCACGTCGGTCGGATTGCAGTCGCCCGGCGGGAAGGGCGGCCCCGGAGTGAGCATGCCGCCGTCCAGGAACGGGTTGCTCCCGTCGGGCTGCGGCTGCGTGGCGCCGCCCGGGCAGCGGTGGAAGACCCTGTCGTTGGGGGCGCCGAACGCGCCGTAATCGATCGGGCTGAGGGTCTGGGAGATCGGGATCGGGACGAGATTCGGCGGGGGCCCGCCCGTGTAGCGGAAGACCGACATCCCCGCGGGCACGGCGCGGACGTAGTGCCCGTTGGCGTCGTAGTAGGCGGCGGCGCGGTCGAGACCGCCGAGAGCGCTGAAGATGTCCGGCGAGTAGGGCCGCAGGAACCGGAGGACGTGATCGCTGCCGCTGCATGGCCGCAACCACCGCCGGAAGCGCGGTGCTGGCTTGCGATTCGAGCGGCGCGAGGTCCCCGGCGGCGTCGGCTAGATCGTTGGCCTTGCCGGTGCGGTTGACGGCTTGCCGAAGATCATGGAAGACCGGCACGGACTTCTTCACCACAGGCGTCAGCTGCTTGAGGAAGGGGGCGAGGTTCTTGGTCGCCGGCTTGGAGGCGTTGACCAGCGGGTCGAGGTCATTGAGCGCCGGTCGCAGGTTGTGGAAGGTGGTGTTGGCCTGGCGGAGAGTGCCGGGCAGGGCCACCAGCGCGCGATCGAAGGACTGGTTCTGCGCCGCGATCGCCCCCAAAGCCTGATTCGCGTTGGCTGTCAGCGCCGAGAGGTCGTTGCGACGCTGGGCCACGGCGGAGACGACGCTGGCCCCGTTGACGAGGAAGCTCGTCAGGACCCCCTGGTCGCGGTCGAGCTCCTGGAGCAGCCGGTCGGTCGCAACCAGGGAGGGGCTCAGGTACTTGTACGTCTGGTTGGCCTGCGGGCCCTTGCCGGCGTAGACCGTGGCCGATCCCTGGATGATGTTGCGGAGCGCCTGGCGTTCCGGCGCCCGCAGGGTGTTGAACAGCTGGTCCAGGTCGACCGGGCTCGTCGTGTCGACCTCGGTGATCCTCGCGCCGTTCCGGAGCTCCGGCGCGTTGTCTGGGCCGGGCTGAATGGAGACGTATCGGTTGGCGATCCCGGAGAGCGAGGTCGCCCGGATGATCGCCGAGGTCCCCTCGTGCAGCGGCCGGTCGACCGAGATGTCAACCTGCGCCTGGCCGTTGTCGGTGAGCTTGACGTCGTCGACGCTGCCGACCGGCACCCCACCGATCAGGACCTGGTTGCCCTTGACGAGCTGGCCGCCGGTCTCGAACAGCAGGCTGTAGTGGTTGCCGGGCCCGCCGCCGAGCAGCAGAACGAGGATCGCGATCGCGACGAGGACCAGGGCACCGATCGCGGCCAGCCGTGCGAACCCGCCGCCACCCCGTACGCGCGCGCTCTGGGGTGAGGACGCTCCTCCGGCAGGGCTCACGCCCGCCCTACCTCATCCGGGCAGTTCGGCCTTTGACCATGAGCCTCCGTTCGGGTCCCTATGACGGTCCCTTCCTCGAACAGCTCCTCACCTGCTTCCAGCAGCCTGTCTCTCCTGCCGCAATCCTGCAGCTCCAGTGCCGATCCTACCTCCGAGGCCAGGCGCAGAGGCGGTATTTGGCCATACTTTCCGAGGCGTTAACGGGTGCTTAATCGCCTCGATTTCGACCCGTTTCGGGGCTTCCCTCCCCCTCCGGCATGTCGATCCGCCGCAGCACGGCGACCCGCGCGTCCCTCGAGACCGCCTCCACCTCCTGGGGGACGGCCTCGAGGCGGGCTCGCATGACCAGATCGAGGCGGCCCCCGAGCGGCGTGAAGAAGTTGTCGTAGTGAGTCGGCACCACAAGACGCGGATCGAGGCGAGTCAGCACACGCCGCCAGTAGTCGGGAGTGAACTCGCGCCCGGCGACCCCCGCGAGGAAGATGTCCACCGGCAGCCGGCCAAGCTCCTCGTCATCGAGGTCCGCGCTTCCCTGGTGGTAGAGGTCGATCCCGGCGACCCTGATGTGAATGCCCCAGACCTGGCCGCACTTGTAGGTGCTCGGGCTGAGACCGTCGAGGTGCTCGCAGGTCAGTTCGCCGTCGAACAGGACTCGGCGACCCAAGAGGATCTTCGAATGGCGGCTCCGGATGAAGCGGACCACGAACGGGCCGAGCTCGTACGGCTTGCCCGGGACCACCTCGACCGCCAGCTCCGCGAGTCCGTGTAGCCGCATCAGGTGAACGAGCGAAGCCGAGCCGTAGGCCTTCGCGCCATACCGCCTGGCGATCGCCGGCGCGTCCACCGCGTGATCGAAATGGGTGTGGCCGATGAGGATTCCCGCGACCTCGCCCGGCGCGGAGATGTAGGTACCGAGCTTGTCAGGGTTCGGCAGGGCGGCCCTTCGCAGCAGCAGCGATCGGAGCGGCACCCTCGATACGTACGGGTCGACGAAGATCGAAGTGCCCTCGTAGGTCATCCGGTAGCCCGAGACCCCGAGCCATTCCAGATCGAGACCGGGCGGCAGATCCAGCGGTCTCGCCTCGAGCGCCCTGGCGGCCGCGAGTCCCGCCGACTCACTCACCGCGATCTCCGGAATGTAGAGGGATGCGCAACCGCCCGAGATGAAAAGGCCTCGGCGATCAGCTCGGCGGTGCGCCGGGCTATCGCCTCGACCAGCTCGGGCGGGAACGTGATCGCCAGCTCGGCGCCGTCGCCGTACACGGCGTGATCCACTCGGAAGGCGCCGAGCGCCTAGTGGGTCGTGACGCTCAGCGACATCTGTCCCGAGCAGGTCGCCGCCCTTGAAGTCGATCGTTCGCGCTCGCGGCTGGCGTTCGGGAAGACATCGTTGAGGACGAGCGCTGAGAGGACGTCCATTCCCACCGGTGCGCCTGTGACGCGTCACCTGCTTGGTGTTCGGGTCGGCGGAGGTTGTCGCCTTCGCCAGGTCGAAGAAGCCCAGGGCGGCGATCCCGACCGGCCCGCTGGGGAACACCGTATTGCTAGCGAGCGCCTTGATGTCGAACTGGGCCTCCCAATCGGTCTGGATGACCGTTGTCCCGACAGGTGGCGGAGCTGCAGCCAGAGGAGGGTCCACATTCGCCGTCGTTGTTCTTGCTCATCTCTGGCCGCCGGCGCTGATCACGCGCCCGGAGCTGAAGTCCGGAGCGATGCTGCCGCCGATGACCGGGAAGTTGAATATCTCACCCAGCCAAGCCGCTTTGGACGGCCGGAGGGATCGCCTCGACGCCGCCGGGTGCAAGGGCGTTGACGCAATGAGCAGCCAGCAGGACGGGGTAGGCGGACGGCCTCAGCGCCGGAGACGAGGTCGGTCGTGAACGTAAGGGTGCCGCCGGGCAGCACCTCGACGGTCTTCGGCACAGAGGTGACCGAGGCGGAGCCCAACGGCTGGCCGGCCTTGATGCCGCCGGCGGCGGCACTCGCCTTGCCTTTACCCCCGCCGGATAGCGCCTGCCGCAGTGCCTTCGCCCCCTTCTTCCCCAGCTTCGCCACAACCCCATCGAGCTTGGCGCCGAAACCGTCGCGCGTCAGGGTTCCTCCGCTGAGCTTGCCGAAGCTCTTGACCTTGTGCTTGCCGACCTTGGCGTCCATCCTGCCGGGCCCGCCGTTGGCGCCGAAGACAAGCACGGTGATCTTGACCTTGGTCTTCCGGCCTCGCCGGATGGCCTTGACCTTCTTGCTGGTGTTGATGGTGCCTGCGCCGGTGGTGGGATCGAGGTCGCCGCTGTTGACCGGCAGCGTCAGGCTCTTCGGCTTCCACTTGAGGCCATGTGAGTTGCGCAGCTGCAGCACCACCGACGAGCTGCTGGAGAGGGGGTCGGGCCCGGCGAGGGCGGGGCTGGCGGCCACCAGCCCGGCGATCAAGGCGAACGCAGCCAGGCTCACACCTACGGTCCGGCGGGTCCCTCCACCCTTCGGGCTCAGCATCGCTTCCCTCTCCTTGGTTGCCGTGTGGCCGCGAGCGATTCAGCAAGCATAATAACCACAACTCGCCTCGCGCGATGCGGATCGGCTTCGCCCGCGGCGCGTCGTCTCAGGCAGGGGGACGCGAGCCAGCTCCGCTAGCTCCCCACGCCCGGTACTTATTCCGGCGGGTTTCGCAGCTGGCACTGGGCGGTATGCGCGATTGCGCTCCGACCGTCGCATCCCTCCCCTGCGCGTGGGGGATGCGCTCTTCGGGTTCGGCCCTCGGCCCTGGACGCCATCGCTGGGCTGATCTAGGCTCACCCCAAGCCAATCGCCCACGAGAGGAGAAGGTGCGATGCCGAGGTACGTGATCCTGATCTTGGCGGTGATGGGCGCGCTCGTCTTCACTTCCGCCTCGAAAGCCGCGCCGCCATTCCACTTCCAGGACACGAACTCCGAGTTCGACCCCCACTTTGCGACCTGCGATGGGGAGGACATATCGCTCTTCACCACGGGGAGGACTTTCGGCACGACGTTTTTCGACAGTCAGGGGGAAGTGGTGCGGACCATCGTGCACAGCCGCTTCCTCGACCATTTCACGAACACGGTCACCGGAGAGAAGCTCCTGAACAGGGGCACGTTCCAGGAGACCTTTATCCCCGTAGATGGCACGGACGAGTTCACGGACACGGTGGTCGGGCACGTCTTTCTCGCCACGCAGCCGGGGCAGGGGATTGCCATCCATGACTCCGGCAGGGTCGTCTTCAGCCCCAACGAGACGGAGATCCTCTTCGCGGCGGGTCATCACGACGAACTCGTCGATGGACGGTTCGAAGCCCTGCTCTGCTCCGCCCTGACCTGAGACAGCCCTCGTGGAAGCCGCCGGGGCTGCGGGAGTAGGCAATCCGCAGTTCTGCGGCGCGCGCCATCGGCACCAGCGGCGGTCTGCGCGATTGCGTCCCACGGGTTGCGACCGTCCCCTTCCCCCGGAGATACTGCGCGGGCGATGTCGCAGCAGAACCTCGACCTGGTCGTGCGTGCGATGCGAGCGGCAATCGCTCGCCCGAAGCCGGACTACGCGACGATGAACGAGCTCTATTCCGCCGACCACGTCCTCGTACCCTCCGGTGTAGAGATCGGCCTGGAGAAGCGAGCGCGGGGTGCGGAAGGATTCCGCGAATGGCGTCGAAATCTCGACGAGTTCATGGTGAACGCGGAGCACGAGCTGCGGGGCGCCGTCGATATCGGCCCCGACAAGGTGCTTGTTGTTACCAGCAGTCGTCTCGAGGGCAGGACGAGCGGGGCCGCCGCCGAGCAGCGCATTTGGAACGTCGTCACCGTCGTCGGAGGCAAGGTCGTCCGGACCGAGGCATACTCGGACTCCCGCCAGGCCCTCGAAGCCGCCGGGCTGCGGGAGTAGGCGATGGTGCGGGAGAACGTCAAGCACCGGGGTCACCCTCCCCATGCACTTTCCCGCCCACGAACTGGCGTCCATGCCGTTTCGGGGCGGGAGGCGCTGCCCAGCGCTGCGGATCCCTGCCCGAAGCTCCGCGCAGCTGGACAACGCCTCTCTCGATGTACCCAGGGTTCCCCGCGTTCACTCATCCCCTCGGCACGGCCGTGATGCGTTCAGGGAGTTCTTCGTGACGGTCGCGCTTTCGAGGCAGGGACGGCATCGAAATCGACAGAGAGCTTCCGACCCTCTTCACCTTCCGAGACGGGCTAATCGTTCAAATCGACGGTTTCACCGACAGGGCCGAGGCCCTCGAAGCCGCCGGGCTGCGGGAGTGAGTACAGGCTGAGTGAGAGTAGGGTCACGCTATGAAGTCCCAAGCCATTACTGAGGTTCGCCGCTTGCTCGAAACCCGGCAGCGTGAGTTGAAGGCTGAACTACGGGAAATCGAGACTGCCCTGAAGGGGTTGGGTGCCCGCCGCCGCCGTGGGCGTAAGCCTGGTCCCAAGCCCAAGCAAGAGGTTGCAGCGGCCCCGGAGCCAGACTGATCTAACGGGGCCTCCGCAGCGGGCGCATCGCCCGCTCAACCACCGGCCACCGCAAGTCTGCCGTTCATCGCGTTCGGCCCGCGAGATGCTGCGTGGGCGATGTCGGAGGAGAACGTCGAGAGGTGTCAGACGCAGAGATTCTCGCCCGAGCGCTCTACGGTGTTGGAATCGCGGTTGCCCGCCTGATCTCTGGCACGAACGACAAAGTAGAAACGCTGGTCGGTCGATAGCTCAGGCGTGTCGAAGGATGTCGCGCCCGGAGGCGTCGTGTACGTCGGCGCGGAGAAATCCTCACCGCCGGCCGTAGTCGCCTGGTAGATGTCGTAAACGATCGCGCCCGAAGGTGTGACTTTGTCGGTTGCGGGATCCCAGCTCAGGTGGTAGCTGGTGGTTCTTCCCCCACCTATCGGGCCGGGAATGCACGTGATAGCCGAGTTGAGGCCGGCGAAGGTTGGCGGGGTGTGATCTCTCTTCTTCGCCTCGGCAGGCTGAGTGATTGCCAGGAGTACCGCCGCCATGATGAGGAGGAGAAGGCGTGGCGCCCTGGGCGACGGGGAGGGACGTCGCAAAGCTCTCATGGGGACCTCCGATCTGTGAGTGACTTCCTCCCCGGCAAGCGGAGGATACTCCCACGAGTTTCAACCGCCCGGGTGCGGGAGTCGGGCGTCAGCTGCACATTTCGGACGCCTCGGTGATCGCCTCGTGCAGCGCATCCGCCTCCGGGTTCTCACGGGCACGATTCGCGAAGTAGCCGCCGAGGGGGTCGCGGTTGCAATCGGGTTGCAGTCCGGTCCTAGGCCGCGGGCGACCCGCCAGAGAATCCCTGCAAATCGGAGGCACCGCTACCGGGATTCGAACCCGGGTTTCCGGACTGAGAATCCGGCGTCCTAGTCCCCTAGACGATAGCGGCGCGTATTCGACGGGTCGGGAGTGTAGCCAGGCGATGGCTAAGCTTCCCAAGCCCGCGGCTGTGGCGGAACTGGTAGACGCGCAGGCTTCAGGTGCCTGTGTCCTTCGGGACGTGGAGGTTCGACTCCTCTCAGCCGCATCCAGTGATGCCCGCGCTCAGGCGCGCTGCCGGTCAGACGAAGCACGGGACCGAAGTTCGCGGGAACTACGGAACCGCCGGAACGTCTCGTCCCAACCAGTGGCGATAGAAGCCCTCGATGTCCGGGAGGAAGTCGTGCAGCACCGGATACCCCGGGACCGCGGCGTCGACCTCCAGCAGCCGGGCGCAGGCGGGGCAGTAGAACTCTCGGACCTCGACCCACTCGGGGTCCCCCCCGGCCATCTTCGGGAAGATCTCGGCCATCGTCTCGTCGTCGTCGCGGACGAAGATCGCGGCCTCCATCTTCCAGTTGCGGTTCGGCGGGCAGAAGTCGTGGCCGCAGTCGCAGCGCACGACGAGGCCCTCTGAGCTCCCGACGGCGTTCAGGCCCTCCCCCATCGGCAACACGATCGGATCGTCGTACGGGACCCGCTCCTGGAGGATCGCAATCCACTTGTCGAATCGGTCCGGATCCTTGTAGCCGGACTGGATGTCCTTGATCTCCTTGCGGGAAAGCTTCTCGTCGAGCATCGCGGCAAGCGTCTCCCGCTCGAGCGGCTTGCCCGCCGCGCGGGCCGGCTCGACGTCAGCCACCTCGGATCCGGCGAGGTATTCGTCCGCAGACTCCTCGGGGGTGATCTTGCCCTCCGGCGCATGCTCGAGGGAGACGGTCGGGGTGGGCGCCTCGATCTCGAAGTCCGGGGCGAGGTCCCAGAAGCCGCGGAATTCGGCGGCCCAGCGGGCCGAGAGCTTCATCGACTCGGCCAGACCGGTGCGGACGGGCTCGATCATGTCCTGCGCGATCACCCGCTCCCGCTGCTTGCCCCACCACTCGCGCACCGGGACCGCCCGCTCCAGCCGCTCCGCGCGGAAGCGCTCGCGCCGCTTCTGTGTCGCGCCGGCGTCGGCCGAACCGTCCTCGCCGAGGACGACCCCGTAGACGGAGTCCGCGAAGCGCGGCAGGAGGTGTCCCTCAGACACGTCCTGGGCGACCGCCTCGGGCGGCCGCAGCAGCGCGTCTCCGAGCCCGGGGGCGCCCTTCATCACCGACAGGTAGAGGTCCCCCTCCTCGAAGGGCTCGAGGGTGGTCATGTTGTCCTGCTTGTAGGTCCGCTCGCCCTCGATCGCCATCAGCGCCGGATGGTCGAAGTCACCGTCCGCGAGGGGATAGGCCTCGCCGGCTTCGGCCAGCTCGCGCAGGTTGTTGCGCTTGATGTTGTGGACGTATCCCGCGGACCCCGGGTAGCCGCCGAAGACCCCGGCGGTGAGCATCCGGGTGGCGCCGAGGTTCTGAAGCTCCCAGAACGGCGTCTTCCAGAGCATCAGCAGGGACTCGAAGCTGGAGCCGCCGCGATGGCGCCCGGCGCCACCGGAGTTCGCCTTGATTCGCCGCGAGAGGTAGATCATCGGGCAGATCAGCTCCCACATCTCGACGTCCCCCGCGTCTCCCTCCGGGTTGAACATCGCGGCGCAGGTGTCGGTCCCGTCGAGGACGTACTTGGCCCCCATCCCCTGGGCGGCCACCTCGAAGTTCATGATCGCCGAGGAGTTCCCGTAGTGGTCGATGCCACCGCCCTGGATGACGTTGCCCGACACGGAGTAGGGCGCCATCACCTCCTCGATGAAGCCGCGCGCCTGGAGGCCGCGCGCAAGGGTACGGGCGAAGCCGAGGAAAGCCGGCTGCAGGAACGCCCAGGCGATCCCGGTCGAGCCCTCGGCGTCCCCGAGATTGGCGATTGTGCCCTCCGGGAAGTTGGTCTCGATCGCCAGGTAGGCGCCGTCGTTCACCTTGTCGTTACAGATCAGGGTCTGGGTGAACTGGACCCAGATCGCGCCCTGCATCCCGGACGGGGTGCAGTTCATCGAGTGGTAGCCCCACGAGGAGGAGCCCTCGAGGTCCAGGGCGTAGTCGCCGTCGCCCCCGATCCTCACCTCGAACGGCGCATGCATGACGAAGTCCCTTCGGGCCCGCGCCGGCAGGGACTGCTTGTCGGCGAAGGTGATGTCGAAGTTCGCGGCGCTCCGGTACCGGCCAGGGACCGTCATCTCGGAGATCCTCGACTTGAAGGAGCGCCGGCCCTCCTCGATCACCTCGCGGCTGAACTGCTTGAAGCGATGGACCCCCTCCTCGAGGATCAGCCGCTCGACCGCGTCGCGGATCATGTGGCAGCCCGCGAGCCGGGTGCGCTCGTCGAGCAGGTAGTACATCGGGGCCCGCGTCTGCTTCATGCAGCGGGTCAGGTGCCACCGGGCCAGCTCGTCGTGCTCGCCCACCTTCATGCAGGGCAGGTCGATGCCGTCG
Source organism: uncultured Solirubrobacterales bacterium (assembly GCA_963833375.1). GTDB lineage: Bacteria > Actinomycetota > Thermoleophilia > Solirubrobacterales > 70-9 > DASUPK01. The sequence goes on along the minus strand of CAWHXR010000004.1, from coordinate 65,890 downwards.
TCGAGGCGGTTCGTCGGGCCGACGGGGACGCCGCCCGGCGTCGAGGCGCCGATGTCGAGGACGTGGGTGACGCCGCCCGCCCAGGCGATCAGCTCGCCCTCCCAGAAGATCGGTACGAAGGTCTGGACATCGGCGTTGTGGACGTCGCCGATCGTCGGGTCATTGTTGGCGAAGATGTCACCCGGGCGGATCCCGGGGTTGGACTCGTAGCCGGAGCGGACCATGTACTTGATCGCGTCCGACATCGTGTGGACGTGGACGATGATCCCGGTGGAAAGGGCGACCGAGTCGCCCTCCGGCGTGTAGAGGGCGAAGCAGAGCTCGCCGAGCTCGCGGACGATCGGGCTGGCGGAGATGTTGAGCGCGGTCTCGCGCGCCGAGACGAGACCGCCCCGCAGGCGGGCGAAGAGCTTCTCGTAGCCGATCGGGTCCTCGTCCTTCATCGCCAGCTCGCCGCTGAGACCGGCATACGAGCCGGTCTCGGCGAAGAGCCGCTCGGACTCGTCGAGCATCCCCTTCAGGGGCTTGCCGTCCCAGCCGATCGGCTGAGCCGCCGGCTCCAGCTGCTTGGTGGCATCGACTAGAGCCGTGGCTATCCCGTCCCGTTGGACGTCAGGTGGAAGATCTGATGGCGGTCGAGGCGGGCCGTGCGGCCGGGCGGCAGCGCCAGCGTCGTCGCAACCGACTCGACGATTGCCGGCCCGGCGACCTCGTGACCCGGCTGGATCTCGTCGAGCTCGTAGATCGTCGTCGGGGCGAACCCTCCGCCCCAGTGAACCTCGCGGGTCGCCTTCTCCGGGGGCGCACCGGAGACCTCCTCGTGGTCCGGCAGGACCGGCTTCTCCACCGGAACCGAGCCCTGAACGATCGCGTGAGTGATCAGGTAGCCGAGCTCCGGCGAGCGCGCCGAGCGCGCGAACACCTTCCCGTAGGCGTCCTCGAAGGTGGCGATCAGGTCGTCGAGCTGAGCGCCCTCCTCGAGCTCGGGGTGGGGCGAGACGATCTCGATGTCGTTGAGCTGCCCGTAGTACTGCATGCGGACCGAGTGGGTGAACTCGATCTGCTCGCGGACGATTCCCGACTTCGCGAACTCGCCCGCGACCTTCTCCTGCAGCCCTAGCCAGGCGCCGGTGACCATCATCCCGATCCCCGCCTTCTCCATCTCGTCGACCCCCACTCCGGCCGCGCCGATCGGCATGTCGATGGTCTGGTCGTAGCGGTACTCGTAAGGAGCGCAGGCGCAGCCGTAGGCCGAGAACCCCGCGGCCCAAGCGGGCACGATCACGTCCCGGTAGGGGACGTCCTCGGTGTAGCCGGCGACGTGCAGCGGGCCGCCGCCGCCGTAACAGAGCAACGCGTAGTCCGCGGGCGAGTAGCCCTTGCCGAGGATCCGGCCGACGGCCTCGTTCTTCAGCGTCTGCTCGAAGAGCTCGAGCACGCCGGAGGCCGCGTCTTCCACGGAGAGGCCGAGCGGCGCCGCCACTTGCCGCTCGACCTCAGACCGTGCCCTCTCGGCATCGAGCTTCACGTCTCCGCCGAGGAAGTAGTCCGGGTTGATGCGCCCCAGGACCAGGTTGAGGTCCGTCACCGAGACGGTGTCGAGGCCTCCCTCGGGCCAGCAGACACCGATCGCCGAGCCGGCCGAGTCGGGGCCGAGCTCGGGTCGGTTCGAGTTCGGGTTGACGCGGACGAAGGAGCCCGTGCCGGCGCCGATCGAGTCGATCTTCACCAGCGGCATCGCGAGGACGAAGCGCGCGATGTCCGGCGTCTGGGTGATCTCGTAGCGGCCGTCGGTGAGCAGGGCGATGTCGAAGGAGGTGCCGCCGATGTCCGTGCAGAGGAGGTTCGGAATCTCCAGCCGCTCGGCGAGCGCCTGGCCGCCGACGACGCCGCCGATGGGCCCGGAGACCAGGGTGCGCGCGAGCTCCTGCGCCTCGATCGAGATCGTCCCGCCGTGGGACGCCATCACCCGCAGCTCGAACCCGGCGCCCGCGTCCCTGGTCTTGTCGCGGACGGCTCGCAGGCTGCCGCGGGACGGTTCCGCGGCATAGGCCTCGATCAGGGTCGTGTTGAGCCGCGGCAGGTCGCGGCGCATCGGATAGAGCTCGGAGGAGAGGAACACCGGCACCGCGCCGTTCACCCCGCGCTCCGCCTTCACCTCCTCGACGATCTCATTGATCCGCAACTCGTGCTCGGCATTGCGGTAGCTGAACAGCAGCGACACGCAGATCGCCTTGACGCCGGCGTCGAGGAGCGCGGCGGCGGCCTGGCGCGCGTCCTCTTCGCGGAGCGGGAGGATCTCCTCGCCGAAGACGTCGATCCGGCCGCGCACCCCCATCACCCGGTCGCGGGGCACGAGCGGCGGGTTGTGATGATGCGTCGCGAGGTGGAGGCGGTCGGAGTAGGAGTAGCCCAGGTAGGTCTGAATGCCGCGCTCGATCCGCAGGTAGTCCTCCTGGCCGGCGGTGACGATCGCTCCGATCTCGAGGCCCGTCCGCGAGAGCAGCCGGTTGAGCATCGCGGTTCCGCTGAAGATCCCGGAGGCGATCGCCCCGAACGCGTCCTGCGGCGCGCTGTCCCACTGCTCCAGCGCGTCGACCGCGGAGTTCATGAAGCCCTCGGACTCGTCCTGCGGCGTCGTCTGCGCCTTGCCGACGACGAACGACCCCGCGTCGTCGACCACGAAGGTGTCGGTCATCGTGCCGCCCGCGTCGATCGCGAGCACCCTCGGGTTGTGACCGTTCGCGCTCAACCTTCTCGTGCCGCGGAATCTAGTCCGACTTCTGCGCTCGCGCCTTGACGTGGTTGCGCGGGCAGCTGTGCGGGTCCGAGCCATAGCCGGTGCTCGGCCGCGGCATCGATCACCTCGAGGCGGGCGCCGGTCGGACCGCAACTTCGCGCCCGGCCCCTAGTTATGTTCGACTGATGCACTCCGCGGGAATGCTCGCCGCCGAGATGACGAGAAGGTGCAGGGGTTGAGCCGCGCCCGGACGGCCAGGGTGGGGTTGCTGACTGCGGGAATCGCCTGCCTGGCCGTGCTCGCGCTGCTCGTGCGGGGCGAGTCCTCCCGCGCGGCGAGCAACAAGCCGAACGTGATCATGTTCACCACGGACGACCAGACGTTCCGGGACATGCTCGTCATGCCGAAGACCCAGGCCCTGATCGGCAACGCCGGCGCCAGCTTCCTGCACGCTTACGCCTCGGACCCGCTCTGCTGCCCCTCGCGGGTGACCGTCCAGACCGGCGAGTACGCGCACAACACCGGCGTGCTCGGCAACACCCCTCCGGCCGGTGGCTACAGCTCGTTCAACGACAAGAACGACCTGCCGGTCTGGCTGCAGTCCGCGGGCTACCGGACGATCCACATCGGCAAGATGCCCAACGGCTTCGGGGAGAACGGGTTCGGGCCCACCTATGTGCCCCCGGGCTGGGGTCCGTTCCACGGGGGCATCGGTCCCACCTCGAAGGGGGAGTTCTACGGCTTCATCGGCCCGCCCTCCTCCTACACGGGCTTCACCCTCGACGAGAACGGCGTCGAGAAGTCCTACGGCGCCGACCAGTACTCGACGGACGTCTACGCCGACCTCGCCGTCAATCGCATCGACCACCACCTCACGAACTTCCCGAACACCCCCCTCTACATGCAGGTCCAGTTCTTCGCGCCACACGACCCCGCGACGCCCGCCCCGAAGTACGCCAACGCGTTCGCCGCCGCCCCCCTGCCGATCGACGCGAGCTTCAACGAGAAGAACGTCAAGGACAAGCCGGCCTGGATCAAGAAGATCAAGCGGTTCGGCCCCGGGCTGATCTCGAAGATCCTGGCCCGCTACCAGCGCCGGCTCGAGACGCTCCTCTCCGTCGACGACGCGGTCGAGAAGATCGTCGACGACCTGGAGGCGAAGGGCGCGCTCGGCAACACCTATCTGATCTTCACCTCGGACCAGGGCTTCATGCAGGGGCAGCATCGCCTCCATCAGGGCAAGTTCGTCGCCTACGAGCCCTCCGTCCAGGTGCCCCTCCAGATCCGAGGGCCGGGCATCCCCGCTGGCTCCCAGCCCCGGGCGCTGGTCTGGAACGGCGACATCACCTCGACGATCCTGCAGATGGCCGGGGCCAAGCCGGGGCTCCAGCAGGACGGCCGGTCGGTGCTGCGCTATGCCCAGGACCCGGCCCTGAAGTCCACCCGGCCCCTGCTCTTCGAGACGGGCCCTCCGGGGACCGCCTTCGAGCCGGGCAGCGCCGCAGCGGCGAAGGCTGGTCAGACGGTGAAGCTCAGCAAGTACGTCAAGAACCTCGACCTCGACCACACGGCGCAGATCGCCCGCGCGATCAGCGCGCCCCGCTATCGCGCGATTCGCACCGGCCGCTACCTCCTGGTCAAGTATGGAGACGGCACCCGGGAGATGTACGACATCTCCAGGGATCCGCTCGAGCTCACCTCGATCTACACGAACGGCCGCTACTTCCCGGTCCGGAAGTTCCTGCTCAAGCAGCTTGCGAGACTCACCCGCTGCAGCGGCCCCGCCTGCGACGCGGAGATCGGGAAGCCGCCGAAGCCGCTCGGCAAACCGAAGAAGACCAAGAAGCCCGGACCTACGGGTTAGCCCGTCCCGGATAGGGTCCGTGTATGGCGCGAAGGATGAGCGCAGATGAGGCCGCCGGCCTCTTCGAGCCGAGGGACAGCTTCGCCATGCCCCTTGGACCCGGTCAGCCGCCGGGGCTCGTCGAGGCGCTCGGCGAGCGCGAGGACTGGGAGGAGCTCCGGATCGGGTCGGGCCTGCTGTTCGTCTTCTCCCCGCTGTTCAACCACCCCAACGTCCACTACCTGTCGGGGTTCTTCGGCCCGATCGAGCGCGTCCTCCGCGACTCCGGCGCCAACATCGGCTTCGTGCCCGCCGACTTCCGCCGCTTCGAGCCGATCCTCCAGGAGCAGAGGCCGCGGGTGTTGGCGACCGTGGCCTCCCAACCCGACGCCGAGGGCTGGTGCAGCCTCTCGCTGTGCGCCGGCAGCACCTACGCGGAGATGCTTCGCGTCGCCGAGGATCCCGACCGGCTGCTGATCGTCGAGACCTCCGACCGCTATCCGCGCACCCAGGGGTTCGACCCGGACTACGCCCACGCCCTCCACGTCGACCAGATCGACGTCCTTGTCGAGAGCGACAAGGGGCCGCTGCCCCTCGAGGACCCGGAGCCGGGCGACGCCGAGCGCGCGATCGCCGAGCACGCGAGCCGCTACATCCACGACGGCACGACGCTCCAGACAGGGATCGGGGCGATCCCGTCCACGATCGCGGGACTGCTCGCCCAAGGCGACGGAGGCGACTACGGAGTGCACGGAGAGATGTTCACGACGGGTTTGATGCAGCTCCACGAGGCGGGCAAGATCACCAACCGCAAGGGCCAGTTCGACGGCGTCTCGGTGGCCACGTTCGCCGGGGGGACAGAGGAGCTCTACCAATGGCTCGATCAGAATCCCGAGGTGGCCTTCATGCCCGTGGAGATCGTCAACTCGCCGGACGTGATCGCTCGCAACCGCAAGATGGTCACGATCAACGGCGCCCTCAGCGTCGACATCCAGGGCCAGGTGATCGCGGACACGATCAACGGCAACCAGTTCTCCGGCATCGGCGGGCACGAGGACTTCGTCTCCGGGCCGGGGCTCTCGCTCGAGTCGCAGGCACTGCTCTGCATGGCCTCGACCTACACGGTGGACGGCGAGACGCGCTCGCGGATCGTCCCCTGGTTCGACGCGGGCGCGGTGATCACCACCCCCCGCCATCAGACTGACGTGATCGTCACGGAATACGGGGCGGCGGAGCTGCAGGGCAAGACCGTCCACCAGCGGGGAGAGGCGCTCGCGGCGATCGCCCACCCGGATTACCGTGACGAGCTCCTGGCCGCCGCCGAGCGAGCCTCGCACGGCCGCGCCCCGTTCTGATGGGGACGTCTGAGACCCCGCCGCCGCTCTTCGGCGACTACTACCGCGAGATCTACGCCAAGGGGATGCTGGCCGGCGAGCGGCCCGCCCTGCCGATGGCGTGGGCAGAGCTCGAGAGCCGCGCGCGGGAGTCGCTCGACGACCGGGCGATCGCCTACGTCTTCGGCGGAGCCGGATCCGAGGACACGATGCGGGCCAACCTCGAGGCCTTTCGCCGCTGGCGGATCGTCCCGCGGGTGCTGCGCCAGGACCTCGCCGTGCGCGATCTCTCGATCGAGCTGCTCGGCACGAGGATGCCGGCGCCGGTCCTGCTGGCGCCGATCGGCGTGCAGACCCTGCTCCACGACGAGGGCGAGCTCGCCTCTGCGCGGGCGGCGGCGAGCGTCGGGCTGCCGCTGATCACGAGCACCGCGTCGGCGACCGCGCTGGAGGAGATCGCGGAGGCGAACGGGGAATCCCCACGCTGGTACCAGCTCTATTGGCCGAACGACGACGAGCTCGCCGCGAGCCTCGTCCGGCGGGCCGAGGCGGCCGGGTACTCGGCCCTGGTCCTGACCGTCGACAACTACCTGCCAGGCTGGAAGCCACGGGACCTGCAGCAGGCCTACCTGCCGTTCCTCGAGGGGGTCGGCATTGCGCAATATCTCTCTGACCCCGTGTTTCTGGCGGGACTGGCGAAACCGCCAGACGAGGACATGGGCGCGGCGGTCGGTCACTTCCTCGGCGTCTTCGCCAACCCGCGGCTCACCTGGGAGCGGCTGGATTGGCTCCGCGGGACGACTTCGCTGCCGATCGTGCTGAAGGGGATCCTCCATCCGGACGACGCCCGCGAGGCCAGGGAGCGCGGCGTCGACGGGATCGTGGTCTCCAATCACGGCGGCCGCCAGATCGACGGAGCGATCGCGTCGCTCGATGCGCTGCCGCCGATCGTCGACGCCGTCGGGGACGGGATGGCCGTCCTGCTCGACAGCGGGATCCGCTCCGGGGCCGACGTCTTCAAGGCCCTGGCACTCGGAGCCAACGCCGTGCTGGTGGGACGGCCCTACCTGTGGGGGCTCGCCTTGGACGGCCAGAACGGCGTCGAGACGGTGCTGCGCTGCCTGCTCGCGGAGCTCGACCTCACCATGGCCCTCAGCGGGTCCACCGCCCTGCCGGAAATCGACTCGGGGGTCCTCCGGCAGATCTAGGCCGCGAGGGTGAAGCTCGGCACCGCGGCGTGCAGGGCGACCGTGCAGCCGCCCCCCTTGCGGATCTCGACCGCGTCGCAGAGCAGCCGCGCCATCCACAGCCCGCGTCCGCCGAGCCCATCGGCGGGGGGAGCGAGCTGGCCCGCGAGGGCGTCCTCGATGCCGTCACCGGAATCGCTCACCTCGCAGACGATCTCACCGTCCATCTGCCAGGCCCGAAGCGTCGCTGGCGGCCGCCCATGGACCACAGCGTTCGCGGCGATCTCGTTGACCGCGAGCGCGAGCTCGCCGGCCCGCGAATCCGGGAGCCCGCTCCGGATCGCGATCGAGCTGACCAGCCGCCGCAGCCTCGCCAGGTCGGCGAGCCCGAAGGTGATCTCGGCGGCGGGATCGCCGGTCGGTCCCGCGACGCGGCTGTCGAGGCGACGGCAGAAGTCGAGCGGGTCCTCGTATCCGTGGCTCTCGGTCCAGGCGTCGGGGCCCGCGATCTCGGGATGGGTGCTGTGCGCGTGCACGACGATCTCGTTCGGCAGCACCCTCGAGTCGTATGGGCAGATGAAGCTGACGGGCACGCCGGCGAAGGCGACGTTGATCACCGACTCGTGGCGCGCCCAGTCGCGGACCTGGGCGTCGTTGCCCACGGCCCAGGGCGGCTCTCCGATTATCCGCACCCTGTGGCCGTTGACCCGCTCGCCCGTCCAGCGCGCGAACTTGTCCCGGGTGCGGGCGGAGGTCTCGTACCAGTCCTCCGCGGCCAGGAGCGTCACGCAAGAGGGCTCTCCCCCGAGGGCCGCGCGCAGAGCCTCGATGTTCCGAGTCTGCACGGCCACCAGGGTGGGTGCGGAGGCCGCGGCCCCCTGCTCCACGAAGGGCATCGCGACGTCCAAGAACTCCTGCTCCGACCCATAGATCAGGGCCGAGTGACGACACCCGCCGGCAGGGGGAGGCGCTTCCCCTAGGGAAGTCATTGCCGCTTCTTTACCCGCTGGATTCAGGTTTGACGCCTTGTCTGGGTTGCAGCGCTCCGATCGCCTCCGGGGCGGGTTGGAGAATCCGGATCGTGAGCCTGCACGGGAGAAGAGCGGCCGCCCTCGCCGCCGCGGCGCTGTGCGCCGCGCTGCTCTGCCTCGCGCCCGCGTCGGCGAGCGCAGGCACCAAGGCCATCGGGATCGACGTCTCCCGCTTCCAGGGAGCGATCGACTGGCCGACCGTCGCCGGCTCTGGCGTCAGGTTCGCCTTCGTGCAGGCGAGCCGGGGCAGCGGCGCAGACTGCACGGTGAAGCCCGCCCAGTGCGGCCCCGACCCCTACTTCGCCACCAACCGCGTGGCGGCCGAGAGCTCCGGGATTCGCGTGGGCGCCTACCACCGCGCCTTCGCGACCGGCGGCACCGCCGCCGATGCCCGCGCGGACGCCCTCGCCGAGTCCGACGTCTTCCTGGCGTCGGTCGGCTCGCTGCAGAGCGGCGAGCTCGTGCCGGTACTCGACGTGGAGACACCCTTCACCGGCATGACGTCGACCACTCTGCGCACCTGGATCCGGGTCTGGGTGAAGAGGGTGAACAAGCGGCTTGGCCGCAAGCCGATGATCTACACGAACGCGACCAGCTGGGCCGCGACCGGCAACACGATGGAGTTCGCGAAGGCGAAGTACCCGCTCTGGGTGGCCGAGTGGGGCGTGTCGCGCCCGACGGTTCCGGCCGGGAACTGGGCGCGTCACGGCTACTCGGTGTGGCAGTACACGAGCTCCGGCAGCGTGCCCGGGATCGCGGGCAAGGTCGACATGGACCGGCTCGGCAAGGGCCTCGCCAAGATCACCGTGCACTGAGCGCCGGCGCGCGCCGAAACGCTCAGGCCCCGGCCAGGCGCCGTGCGTCCCCCGAGCGGCGCAACGGCTCGGGCGGATGCGTGACGAAGTGCTGTTCCTCGAGGCCGCCGAGGCAGCAGCGACCGCTCGCGGCGCCCCCCGCGACGTCGATCACGAACTCGGGTCGGCCCCAGCGGTCGTACTCGGCGGCGTCGACGTACACCGGCGCGCCGCCGATCTCGCCCAGCCGCAGGTCGTCGGGGCTCGGCAGGAGCTCCGCCCTGGTCAGGCAGAGTGGCTCGCTGCCCTCGCGGGAGCCCGCGGCATGGAAAAAGGCGATCGGTCCATGTTTCTCCTTGAGGCGCTCGATCAACTCGATCGCCTCGGGCGTTGCGGTGACCCGCGCGGCGGTGAACTGCGCGGTCATACGACCGATTCCCTCGCGCGGACGATCCGCAGGCCCATGGACCAGAGCTCATCCGGCGGATAGGAGGACCGCTCCAGTGTGCGGCAGTCCTCGAGCACGGCCTGACTCTCATGCGCCGGCCAGGCGAAGCCGCGCACGACGCGGAAGAGGCGGACGCCGTCGGTCAGGTAGACGTCCGGCTCGACGGCGCTGGCCGAGAGCCGGCCCCGACTGGTCTCGGTGAGGATGGCCATCGCACTTCACCGTAGTCTCAGCCCGGGCATCCTCCATCCGCGCCGAGGACCGGACCGGGCTACGTGTTTTCCACCTAGCTTCCACTGAACTAGCATGGTCGGGCCGCTGCGATTCAGGCGCCACCAAACGACTGGAAGCGGAGGCCTCAATGAACCCCCTTGGTGACGGGCCGGATTTAAACGAGTCAAAGCTCACGGACGAGCGGCTCGCGCAGCTACTGGAAGTCGGCCGGACGATCGTCTCCGAGCTCGATCTGGAGACCCTGCTGCGCCGCGTGGTCGAGGCATCCCGCGATCTGACCGGAGCGGCGTATGCCGCACTCGGCATCCTCAATGAGGACAAGACCGGCCTGGAGCGCTTCCTTCACAGCGGAATCGGCGAGGAGAAACGGCGCGAGATCGGGCCGCTTCCACGCGGCCGCGGAGTGCTCGGCGAGCTGATCCGGAATCCGGAGCCGCTTCGTCTCGCGGACGTCAACTCACATGTCCGCTCCTACGGCTTCCCCCCTGGGCACCCGGAGATGAAGACCTTCCTCGGTACGCCGATCCTCGTCCGTGGCGAAGCCTGGGGAAACCTCTATCTGACCGAGAAGGCGGGTGGAGCCAAGTTCGATGACACCGACGAGCAGGTGGTCATCGTCCTGGCGGCCTGGGCCGGTGTGGCGATCGAGAACGCGCGGCTGTACGAGGGAATGCATCAGCGCCGCGAGGAGCTGGAGAAGGCGCTGCGGGGACTGGAGGCAAGCTCCGACATCGCCCGCACGGTCTCCAGCGGCATCGAGCTCGATGACCTTCTGGAGCTGATCGCGAAGCGCGGCCGAGGGGTGGTCGGAGCAAAGCAGGCGATCTTGCTGCTCTCGGACGGTTCCGAGCTCGAGATCGCCGCCGCCGCCGGCGAGAAGCCGGGTGCGCTCGAGGGCCGGCGGCTCCGCGATGCGGAAACCTGGCTCAACGACCTCCAGGCCGAGATCGAAGAGCTCCGCGGCCTGCCGACGCTGGTGGCCGAGCTCGAATTCCGGGACCGGCCTCGGGGTCTGCTGGTCGCAGTCGGCGGCTCCGCAGCGGACAGATTCGACGCCAACGATCGAAACGTCTTCGACTCGTTCGCAGCGGGCGCGGCGACCACGATCGTCACGGTCCAGGCGGTCGAGGCGGAAAAGCTTCAGATGTCGATCGACGCTTCCGAGCGCGAACGTCACCGCTGGGCCCGCGAGCTGCACGACGAGACGCTGCAGGAGCTGGGAGCGCTGCGGGTCCTGCTCGACGCGGCGGCGCGAAGAGACGATCTGCCTTCGGATTCGCGCCAGCTGGCGATGGAGCACGTGGATCGCGGGATTCGCAACCTGCAGGGCCTGATCACCGAGCTCCGGCCTTCCGCGCTTGACGAGCTCGGCGTCGGGCCGGCGATCGAGTCACTCGCCCAGCGATCGGGCGAGAGGTTCGGCGTCGAGATCCATGCTCACGTCGATCTCATCATCGACGAGACCGGCGGCCCCAACCGCCTGCCGCCCGACCTCGAGGCCACGATCTACAGACTGGTCCAGGAGGCGACCAACAACGCCATCAAGCATGCCGACCCCCAGCGGATCTCCGTCACGGTGACCCACGACGGGGAGTCGGTCGAGGTCGCGGTCCTCGACGATGGGAGCGGTTTCGATCCGGAGACCGCAGAGCGCAGCTTCGGGCTGGTGGGGATGCATGAGCGCGTCTCGCTGGCCGGGGGCCGCCTGGAGATCGACTCCGGTCCGGGTCACGGCACCGAGGTGCGGGCCACCCTGCCCGTGGACAGGCCGGAGCGCAGCCGGGGGCGCCTGCTGAAGCCACCGGCGACCGAGGAGTCGCCGGCGACGAAGCACCGTCCTACCTACTGATCCTCGACCAGCCCGTGCTCGCGGGCGAACGAGACCACCTCGGCCCGGCTGTTGGTGCCCAGCTTGCGATGGATGGCGGCACGGTGGGTCTCGACGGTCCGGATGCTGATCACGAGCTTCTCGGCGATCTCCGGATTCGTGTGGCCCGCGGCGACCAGCCTGAGGACCTCGATCTCCCGTGGGGTCAATCCGCCGGGAGGGCCCTCGGGGGTGGCCGCGAGACGGGCGCCGAGCCGCGGGTTGATGTAGGTCTCCCCACGCGCAGCCGCCCGGATGGCGTCGACCAGCTCGGCGCCTGCCGCGTGCTTGATGACGAACGCCTTGGCGCCCAGCCGGAACGCCTCCTTCGCGAAGGCCGGGTCGTCCTGCATGGTCAGCACGACGACCGCGGTGTCGGGAGATCCCTCGTGAACCTTCGGGATCGAGGCGAGGCTGGGTTCGCCGGGCATGTTCAGGTCGAGCACCAGCACCGAAGGCTTCAGGCCCGAGGCCCGTCGCCGGGCGGTGTCGGCGTCGCCCGCCTCGGCAACCACCTCCATGTCGCCCTCGGACTCGACGATCCGCCTCAGGCCGTCGCGGACGATCTCATGATCGTCCGCGAGGATGATGCTGATGCCTTCTATCCGGCTCTCGCCGGTGGACTCGTTGGCCATCTGAGCGGTCTCGGGCAACGTGCCCGGCTCCGTCAGTCCAGATTCTTCTTCTGGTGCTTGATCTCATCCGCCATCGCGTCGAGCGCGTCCTTCGTCCGCTGGGCGTGAATCGCCCGGATCCCGAGCTCCCGCCGCGCGTCCTCGGTCGCATCCTCGAGGGTCTTCTGCCATTCGCTGGCGCGCTCCTCGGCGCGCTGGCGCAGACGATCGGCGCGCTCCTGGGCATCGGACCGCAGGTCCTCGAGCGCCTCGCGTGAGCGGCTGAGCGCGGAGTCGATCGCGGACCTGACCTCGTCTCCCGCCTGCTGGCGGGCCTGATTCAGGTCCTCAACCGCGTGCTCCACATATGTCGCGACTGTCTGTTCCTCGGTCTCCGGTGCCATTCGCAGTTACCTCCGTGCAGAGTCGTTGGTGGCTTCGAGCCCAAGTTTTGAGGGCCGCGGATGCACGTCCATCCGTGGAAACCACCGGGATCGCCTCGTGGCGGGCCAGGTTTCCGTGCCTGGTCCCGCGGGCAACACGCCCCCATGGCGAACGAGAAACCAAAGCGACAGGACGGCTCGCAGCCCGAGCGGGGAACCGGCCAGCGTCAGGACCACCGGGCGGCACCGCCGGGACACAAGATCCCAGGGGAGGTCGCAAACCTGGACGATCCGGAAAGCCGTCCACACCCCTCGGTGGAGCCGCCGCGAGATCGACGCGGCTGAGCCATCGGCAGGCGGCCCCAAGGTGAACCCCTCTAGGTGTAGAGAAGCCCGATCCTCTCCTTGAGGCCTCAGAGGCCGAACCAGCGCGCGCGCCGGCTCAAGCCGAACTCGTGCTTCTCCGCCACGAGGGTGGCCGAGGGCTCCTGGAACGTCCCCGTCGGATTCGGCCCGGAGAGGAAGTCGACGTCGACCCTCCCCACCCGGCCGTCGCCGAACTCGATGTAGCAGGACCCCAGCCCGTCATAGCCCTCGGGCTGCTCGCCATTGCGGATCGTGGCGAGCACCTCTGCGGCCACGACCCGCGCGGCCCCTTCAGAGAACACGCCCGCCTTCGGCACGCCCACCGTCGCGACGTCCCCGACGGCGTAGACGCCCGGAAAGCGGGTCTTCAGCGTCCGCGAGTCGACCGGCACGTAGCCGTCCTCCGCCATCCCGGATTCCTGGACCACGTCGGGAGCGCGGTGCTTCGGGACGCCGAGGAAGAGGTCGTAGGACACCTCCTCCCCGCCCTCCAGCGCTACCACCCGGCGCCCGGGATCGAGTGAGGTGATGCGCGCGCCCGGCACGAATTCGATATTCCGCTCCTCGAAGGCTCCGAGCAGCGCCTTCGAGGTCGCCGGGGAGGGCGGCACGGGGCTCGGCAGCGGCATCAGGAACGTGATCTCGCACCGATCCCGGACGCCGCGCTTCACCAGGTCGTCATGCAGGAGCAGGGCGGCCTCGCTCGGCGCCGGTGGGCACTTGAACGGCGCCCCGCAGACGCCGACGATTGCGCGGCCCTCGGAGAAGTCGGGCAGCACCTCCCTCACCCGCTCCGCCCCGGGCACGGAGTAGAACTCGTTGCCGCCCTCCGCCAGCCCGGGCGTGGCGGCCAGCTCGTAGTCGGCCCCCAGCGCGACCACCAGGATGTCGGCTTCGTACTCGCCTGACTCCGTGATGACGCCCCGCTGGTCCGGATCGATCGACGTGATCGTCTCGTTCACGAACCGCACACCCGGCTTGGAGAAGCCGCGGTACGGGAGGCGCACCGCCTCCGGGGTCTCCCGGCCGAACATCACGTCAAGCTTGGAGTATCCGAAGACGAAGGCATCGCCCTTGTCGATCAGGGTGACGACGGCATCCTCGCCGAGCGCCTCCGAGAGGACGGTGGACAGCTCAAGCCCTCCGAACCCCGCTCCCAGCACGACTATCCGTGTCGTCACGCGTGCGACCCTACCGCTCCGCCCGAGGCGTCCGGAATCAGAGGGCCCAGGCGGAGCTGAGCGCTGCTGTCAGCGCGGTTACCGGGCCCTATTCGTAAGCCGGCGGTAGATGAAGACAAGCCTGCTCGACGCCGATCCGGATCTGGCGCGCTCGACGGTGATCCGCTCCACGGTCTCCCGGAACTCGCTCTCGCTCGCTCACTGAAGAAACATCCTCAGGTCCCGGTCAGGGAGCCGCTGGTACTTACGCACCGTAAGTTGTGGCTTCGACAGTATCCCCACCGAGCAGGAGACGACGATGAAAGCTGTGGTGATGCACGAGACCGGAAGCCCGGACGTCCTGCGGTACGAGGAAGCGGGGCGGCCCGAGCCCGGCGACGGCGAGGTGCTGATCAGGGTCCGCGCCGCGTCGGTCAACCCTATGGACTGGAAGTACCGGCGAGGATTCATCGAGAAAGCGTTGCCCGCGGTGCTGGGTAGTGACGTGTCCGGCACGGTCGAGGTGTCGCGCGCCGTGGGATTCACAGATGGAGACGAGGTGTTCGGGCTCGCCGCGAGCGGCGGCTACGCGGAGTTCGCAACCGCCTCAGCCGCCGTGATCGCGAAGAAGCCTGCCTCGATCAGCCACGAGCAGGCTGCGGCGATACCTGTGGCCGGGCTCACCGCCTGGCAGGCGCTGTTCGACCGCGCCGGTCTTCAAAGTGGGCAGATGGCGCTGATCGCGGGGGCCGCGGGTGGCGTCGGGCACTTCGCCGTGCAGTTCTCGAAGCTCGGCGGCGCCCGGACGATCGGGACCGGGTCGTCGCGTAACCGCGACTTCGTGCTCGGTCTCGGCGCCGAGGAGTACGTCGACTACACGAAGCAGGACGTCGCCGAGGCGGTGAGCGGCGTCGACGTCGCCTTCGACACGGTGGGCGGCGAGACGACCGAGTCGCTGCTGCCTACTGTTGGCGAGGGAGGCATCCTCATTACGATCGCCGGTACCCCGCCCGAGGAGGCGGCGCGAGAGCGCGGCGTGCGCGCGGAGCTGCTCGTGATGAGCCCAACATCCGAACAGCTGGCTCGGATCGCCGAGCTGGTTGCGGCCGGCGATGTGCGCGTGGAGACCGCGGAGGTGCTTCCGCTCACCGAGATCCAGCGGGCACACGAACTCAGCGAGTCCGGGCACACCCGCGGGAAGATCGTTCTGACGGTCGGGACCTAGGCCCCTAGCCGACTGGCGACTGGTGACGCTCCTCCGGAGAAGCGCAACCGGGGGTGGGTCCTCGACCTTGCATCCCAGAACTAGGACACAACGCGATCAGTCGCGCAGAGCGCGCAGTGCGTTCAGGATCACCGCCACGTCGATTCCCTCCTGCAGCAACGCCCCGGCGACGGGCGGGATGTACCCGAATGCAGCGAAGCCCATCGCCACGAAGCTCAGCCCGAGCCCGGCCAGAACACTCTGGCGCGCAATCGACAATGAGCGCCGACCGATGCGCAGGGCATCGACGACCCGGTCCACACGATCGATGGCGATGACCGCATCGGCCGTCTCGGAGGAGACCGTTGCGCCGACGCCCCCCATCGCGATGCCGACATCCGCAAGCGCAAGGGCGGGCGCGTCGTTCACACCGTCGCCGACCATCACCACCCCGCCATCGTCGGTCAGCTCGCGAGCCTTGCGGACGACGTCGATCTTCTCCTCGGGGGAGCACTCGGCGAAGACCCGATCCACCCCCACCGATCTGCCGACGGCCTCGCCAACGGATTTCTGATCACCGGTGACGAGCGCAATGCGGTCGATCCCCGCCGTCCGCAGGGCCGCAGTCAGCTCGCCCGCGTCATCCCGCAACCGGTCCGCCATCAGCACCGCACCGACAACGGTCCCGTCGACGCCGACCAGCACCCTCGCCAGCCCGGGCTCGTCTGACTCATCGAACAGCTCGGCTGCTCTCTCGCCGCTTGAGTAGCCGCGCCGGCGCAGCCAGCCGTTGCTTCCCACCGCAACCCGGTGTCCGGCAACCCGACCCTCGATCCCCTGCCCCGGTTCCTCGACGACCTCCTCGGGGAAGGTGAGCGCGATTCCGCGCGCCTCGGCGCCGTGGACGAGCGCCTCGGCCAAGACGTGGGCTGAGAGCTGATCGACCGATGCTCCGAACTTCAGCACCTCATCGGATGTGAGCCCGTCGGCGCTGCTCACCCGCTCGATCTCGGGACGACCGTGGGTGAGCGTCCCCGTCTTGTCGAAGAGCACCGTGCGAGCGCGTCCTAGCTTCTCGATCGTGCCGCCGCCCTTGGCGATCACCCCGCGACGCGCGGCGCGCGAGACCCCGGAGATCAACGCAACCGGCGCGGCCAGGATCAGCGGGCAGGGCGTCGCGACCACGAGCACGGCCAGCGCCCGCACGGGGTCCCCGCTCATCGCCCACGCGGCCCCGGCCACGACGAGCGTGACAGGCAGCAGGATGGCTGCGTAGCGATCGGCCATGCGGACGAACGGCGCACGCTGATGCTCTGCCTCCTGCACCAGTCGCACAATGCCCGCGTAGGCGCTCTCGGACGATGTCCTCGTGGCGCGCAGATCGAACGCATCGCCGGCGTTGAGGGTCCCGCTTGACACGGTCGTCCCCCGCGCGTGCGAAACGGGCAAAGGCTCCCCGGTCAGGGTCGACTCATCGATGACCGCGCCCTCGCTCTGCACCGCGCCGTCGACGGGAACGACCTCACCGGCTCGCACGAGGATCCGGTCGCCGATCCGAATCCTCTCTACGGGAATCTCCTCGAGCCTGTCGCCCTGGCGCCTGTGGGCGATCCGCGGGGCACGCTCCAGCAGGGCTGTCAGCTCCCGCCGGGCACGTCGTCCCGCCGCCGCCTCGAGCGCGTTGCCGCCGCTCAGCATCAAGGCGATCACAGCGCCCGCCAGGTATTCCCCTAGTGCCAGCGCGCCTGCCATCGCCACCAACGCGATCGCATCGACCCCGACGTCACCTCGCATCAGGGTTCGCACCACTGACCATGTCAGCGGGATAAGCGTCAGCGCGATCGCCACGGCCCAGACCACGTCCCCGGCGTCGCCGGGCTCAAAGATGTGGATCACGCCACCCAGCGCGAGCGCGAAGAGGATCAGCCCCGTAACGACGTAAGGCTCGGATACCCCGAGTGCCGTCGCCCGAGAGCGCAAGGTGCCGAATCTCCGCTCGTCTTCGGAGCCCAGCTCATCCGGCCCGTTGGGGGCCGTAGCGTCCTTGTCGCTGTGCGTCATCCGGGTCAGCTCGCCTGCGCGGTCGGTTTCTCGCTCATCGCGGCGCCGCCGCTGAGCACCAGCGAGACGCGAGACGGCTTGGACACGACATCAGCCTACTTAGCCGTCACCCCTGGGAGAAACGCGTCTCACCGCGTCCACCTGCGTGACTCTCAATCCTCGAAGTTGCCTTTCACGATCAACCAGTTGGGGGCGTTCGCGTAATCACCTGCAATACGGTTCCCACCGATGAGCCCGGCGAGGCGGCAGGTGGCAATGGGGTTGATCTTCTACCCGCGAGGCGGTTCGGCGCAGGTCGCCCGTTACCTCTCTCGGGCGCTCGACGGTGCGGGCTGGGAGGTCTCGCTGGCCTGCGGGTCACTCGGCGCACCCGGGACGTCGACGCACGCAGCGACCTTCTTCGACGGCCTCATGGTGACCGCGGCCGACTACGACCCGGCGATCGGCGCCCGCGCCGCTGGCCGCGATCCGCTCGAGGAGCCGGTTCCCATGCACCCTTCCTTCGAGGACGGCGGCGACACCGCGGACCGGGTCTTCGCCGCGGTCTCGCCGCAGATCGGCGCGCATCTGGTCGCGGCCTGGGAGCGCATCCTCGCGGACGCTTGGACGGATCCGACTCTGTTTCACCTCCATCACCTCACGCCGCTCCAGGCGGCCGTTCAACGGCACTGGCCGACCCGACCGGTTCTCACGCAGCTGCACGGCACCGAGCTGAAGATGCTTGACCGGATCGAAGCGCTCGCCGACCTGGCACGGGCGCTCGACACAACCCTGGCCGGGATGGCCGACCTGGCGCGCGCAGGCACGGTGCCGACGCTCGACGGTCTCTCTCCCAGGCAGCGAGCGCTGTTTGAGAGCACCAGCTGGGCGCACTGGCGCTTCGGCGCTCACTGGGCCGGGCTGCTTGGGGCGCTCGCCCGGCGATCGGACCGGATCGTCACGGTCTCTTCTCACGACCGCGACGAGGCGCTCAGATTGCTGGGCGTTGACGAGAGCAGGATCGAGGTGATTCCGAACGGCGTAGATACCGAGCGCTTCGACCGTCGCGTCGCTGACCCCGAGGAGCGGCTCTCCCGCTGGCGCCGCTGGCTCGTCACCGATCCGCGCGGCTGGGACGAGTCGGGGGAGCCCGGAAGCATTCGCTATGACGAGCAGGATCTGCGCCTATTCGTCGATCGCCAGACAGGTGAGCCGTCTCCCGTGCTGCTGTACGTGGGCCGCTTCTTGGACTTCAAGCGCGTGCCGCTGCTCGTGCGCGCCTACGTTCGGGCCCGCCCGCGCTTTGCGAGGCCCGCTCCGCTCGTGATCTGGGGCGGCTCGCCCGGCGAGTGGGACGGCGAGCACCCCCATACCGTGGCTCGCCGCGAGGGTGCAGAAGGCATCTTCTTCCTCGGCTGGAGGGGTCACGAGGACCTCCCCGACGGTCTCGCCTGTGTTGATGCGCTCGTGACTCCATCGAGCTACGAGCCATTCGGGCTGGTGCTGCTCGAGGCAATGGCCTGCGGGGTTCCCGTGATCGCCACTCGCAGCGGCGGCCCGCTCACGTTCGTCAACACCGAATCGGGGCGCCCGAACGGCTGGATGGTCGAGCCGGACGACCTCGACGCGCTTGCCGGCGCATTGGTGGAAGCCGTGAACGACGTCGACGGAAGGAAACAGCGAGGCGAGAACGCGTACGAGCAGATTCGCAGCGCCTACTCGTGGAGCGGGATCGCCGAGCGCTTCGCCGCGTCGTACGAGGCGTTGGCGGGCTGAACCCGGAGGCATACTCGCTGAGTCGGGGCGGCTAGGAGTAGCGCTACTTCCGGAGCCGGGCGGCTTCGAGAGCCTCCGGCGCGTCAGAGCCGCCCTAGCCCTCCCACTGCTCGGGCACGAGACGATCCGGAATCCGTCGGGATCCTCGAAGGTCAGTCCGTGATCGGCCCAGTACGGATTGGCGGGAGGGATCGGCTCGACGCCGAGACGCACCGCGACCGCCTGCATCGCCTGTTCGTCGCCGAGATACAGCACGAGCAGCGACTCCGGATGCGGCTCAGGAGCGCTGCGTCCGCCGCCTGCGGTCAGTTCCAGGTGCGCGCCGGTACCCGGCACGGCGAGGAACACGCCGTCGTATCCGTCCGTGATCGCGGAAGCCGCCAACCCACCCGAATGGCGCCGGCCGCTGACCGATCGACTCGACATGCCCGGCGATGGCATCTGGCCAGACGGGGAGCACCTCAGCCACTACTAGGGCGCGCGACCACCAGAAAGCGATCACAGCCGCCTATAGCAGCACTCAGTCCGTCTGGCGGTGGACCGAGCGGCTTGGGAGATTAGCCCGCCGTCGTGCGGCGCTGTGATCATGGGCTCGTAACGCCCAGCGTCCTCGGCGGACTTCCTCGCGATGCCGTCGTTCGACAACCTGCTGATCGTCGTCGCGGTGGCCTTCGCCGCCCCGCTCGTGCTCGGCTTCTTCCCCTCGGTGAAGCTGCCCTCGGTCGTGCTCGAGATCCTCGCGGGAATCGTGATCGGCCCCTCGGTGCTCGGGATCGTCCACGTCGACACATCGATCTCGGTGATCGCGGTGCTCGGCCTGGCCTTCCTGCTCTTCCTCGCCGGGCTGGAGATCGAGTTCGACAAGCTCCGCGGGCAGGTCCTGCGGCTGACGCTGATCGGATTCGCGATCTCGTTCGTGATCGCCGTGGTGGTGGCGCTGATCCTCAAGGAGACCGGCCTGATCGAAACGCCGCTGCTGGTCGCGATCATCCTCTGCGCCACCTCGCTCGGCGTCCTGATCCCGGTGCTGAAGGACGCCGGCGAGATCGGCTCGACCTTCGGCCAGCTGATCGTCGCGGCCGGCACGATCGCCGACTTCGGCGCGGTGATCCTGCTCTCGATCTTCTTCTCCGGCGAGGGCGGCGTGGGCTCGACGCTGCTGCTGATCGGCAGCCTCGTGCTGCTCGCGCTCGTCGTCTTCATCGCCGTGAAGAGCGCGGAGCGCTCGAGCCTGCTCAGACAGGACCTGGTCCGGCTCCAGGACACGACCGCGCAGATCCGGGTCCGCGGGGCGGTGGTCCTGCTGGTCGGCTTCGCCGCGATCGCGGACTCGCTGGGGCTCGAGTCGATCCTCGGCGCCTTCATGGCCGGCGCGATCCTCTCGCTGCTGGACAAGGACAAGCAGATGACCCATCCGGAGTTCCGGCGGAAGCTCGAAGCGGTCGGCTTCGGGATCTTCATCCCGGTCTTCTTCGTCACCAGCGGCGTCAACTACGACCTCGACGCCCTGCTGGCGAGCACCTCGAACGTGATCATGGTGCCGATCTTCCTGGCGGCGCTGGTCGCGGCCCGCGGGCTGCCCGCGCTGGTCTACCGCCGGCTGCTCGACGGCCGTCACACCGCGATCGCCGGGCTCATGCAGGCCACCTCGCTGCCCTTCATCGTCGCCGCGACCGCGATCGGCCAGGACCTCGGCCTGGTGACCGCGGCCGAGGGGGCGGCGCTGATCGGCGCCGGCCTGCTCTCCGTCCTGCTCTTCCCCGCGATCGGCCTCTCGATGCTCAAGCGCAGCGAGGGTGCCGCGGTCGCTGAGCCCTCGGGCGAGCATGAGCCCGAGGCGATGATGGCGATGTAACGCCCTCTCGGGGGATTCACCCGGGTGAAAAGCGCCGGCGGGTGATGACAGCTCACCCTGGCCGGGCGGAGACTGCCGGCGATGCAGACGGCCGGCGAAACCACGCGCTACGAGATCGTGGTCAAGGACCGGATCTCACCGCGGCTGGCGAGCGCCTTCGAGGACGTCGAGGTTGAGACCCGTCCCGGGCAGACTGTCCTGGTCGGTCGGTTTTCGGACCAGGCACAGCTGCACGGTCTACTCCACCGCCTGCAGGACTTCGGAATCGAGCTGGTGAGCGTCAATGCCGTCAGCTGAGGTCAAGCCGGCCCGTGATGAGCGCGCCCGGCTCGAGGCGATGCGCAACGGCGACCAGCGCGTCTTCGCCGAGCTCGTCGACGAGTACAGCCCCTCGCTGATCGGGGTCGCCATGAAGCACGTCCGCAGCCGGGCCGTGGCCGAGGAGGTCGTCCAGGAAACGTGGATCGGAGTGATCCGTGGCCTCGAACGCTTCCAGGGCCGCTCATCGCTTCGCTCCTGGATCTTCGCGATCCTGAAGAACACGGCGATGAGCAGGGGTGAGCGGGAGCAGCGCACCGTTCCGATGTCCTCCCTCGCCGCCGATTTCGAGGACGGCTCGGAGATCGACCCTGATCGCTTCTTCGGCCCCGGCCACGACCGCTACCCGGGGCACTGGGCCCTGGGGCCGACGGCTTGGCCGGTCCCTGAAGAGGGGCTGCTCGCGGGGGAGACTAGAAGCGTGATCGCCGACGCGATCAACGAGCTGCCCGAGAGCCAAAGGGCGGTGATCACCCTGCGGGACGTCGAGGGCTGGGACGCGGAGGAGGTCTGCGACGCCCTCGAGATCACCCAGGTCAACCAGCGCGTGCTCCTCCATCGGGCCCGAACGCGGGTCCGCGCCGCGATCGAGGACTACTTCGGCGCCGTCGAGCCGACCCTGGCGGAGGCATGAGGCGACTTCCGATCGGCGCGGCGCGGCCGGCTGCTCGACGCCATAGAGCGCGCGGGCGCCCGGGCTACGCCTCGCGAGAGGTGACCGCGACCCCGGCCTCCGAGGTCCAGATCGAGACCGGACAGGCCTTCTCCTGGAACCCCTCGATCACCGGTGCGAAGGCCGAGGACACCTTCCTGCTCACGGAGAGCGGCCCCGAGCTGGTCGCGGGCGGCGGCGTGGCGGTCGCCTGATGGCCCGCGGCCCCGCCGCTGTAACGCCCGCCACCCCGGCCCGGACTACCGCAGCGAACTTCGCACTCGCCAAGTAGAAGGAGGAGGAGATGTCAGAGGCCACCGCAACCGCGGAGAGGACCATGGGGCTACGGGGCCTCAAGGGCAAGAACGTCCTGGTCACCGGCGGCAGCTCCGGGCATCGGCCAGGCGATCGCCGTCCGGTTCGCCGAGTACGGCGCCAACGTCGCGATCAACTACCTGCGCCCGCCCGACGAGGCGGCGCGAGACCGAGGAGCAGGTGCACGCCTGCGTCAACAAGGTCCAGCAGGAGGGCGTCCGCGACGTGCTCGTCGGCGGCGACGTCTCCAAGGAGGACGACGTCGTGCGCATGGTCGGCGAGGCGGTCGAGCAGCTCGGCGGCCTCGACGTCCTGGTCAACAACGCCGGGATCCAGATCTCGCGCCCAGCCACGAGCTCTCCAGCGCGGACTTCGACAAGGTCCTCGCGGTCAACCTGCGCGGCGTCCTTCCTGTGCGCCCGCGAGGCGATCCAGCCACTTCCTCGACGAGGAGAAGCCCGGCGTCGATCATCAACGTCTCGAGCGTCCACCAGCTGATCCCTAAGCCGAACTACCTCGGCTACTCGACCAGCAAGGGCGGCATGCAGAACCTGACCCGGACGCTCGCGCTCGAGTACGCCGGTCGCGGGCATCCGCGTCAACGGCATCGGCCCGGGCGCCACCGTCACGCCGATCAACCGCGCCTGGATCGACGACCCGGTGAAGCGCGAGCATGGTCGAGAGCCACATCCCGATGGAGCGCGCCGGCGACGCCGACGAGATGGCGCGGTGTGACCTGCTTCCTCGCCTCCGACGACGCCGCCTACATCACCGGCCAGACGCTCTTCGTCGACGGCGGCCTGACCCTGTTCCCGAGCTTCCGCGAGCCCTGGTCCTCGGAGTGACCGACGCGACGCCGGACGCTGGTGGCCGTCCCCGTTCGGGAGGACGACCAGCTCGGCATGCTCAACCACGTCGACGAGGCGAAGCGGCTTGCGGCGCTCGCCCTCGTCCGCGAGGGACGGCTGTACGACCTCGGCCGGGTGCTCGACGAGGAGGTCCCGGTGTTCCCGGGCCGCTTCTTCCGCCAGACGCTCGTCACCACGGCCCACCACGCGAACGCGGCGAGCCGGTGGGGGAGAACCAGGTCAACTGGGTCACCGAGCAGGTCGTCCGGCGACGATGCAGCTCGGCACCCACCTCGACGCGCTCAGCCACCTCCAGATCGGCGACCGCGGCTACAACGGCTGGACGCGTCGCGGAGCTCGCCGGCACCGCCGGCGTGATGCGGCTCGGCGTCGAGACGGTCCCGCAGATCGTCACGCGCGGCTGGCTCGTCGACGTCTCCGGCCGCGGCCTCGGCCCGGGGACGTGATCACGCGTCGACGACGCTGGCCGGGATCGAGCCCGAGCCGGGCGACGCGGTGCTCTTCCACACCGGCTGGGGCGCGCACTGGGACGATCCCGAGCGCTACCTCGCCGGGCGAGCCGGGCCCGGGCTACGACGTGGCCGACTGGCTGGTCGAGCACGGCGTCGCGCTCACCGGCTGCGACACCTGGAGCTACGGCCCGGTGCCGGCCGAGGATCCCGACCGGCCGTTCGAGGTGCCGCAGATGCTCAACGTCCGACCACGGCGTCTTCGTCGTCGAGAACCTCGACACCGCGCGAGCTCGCCGCCGACGGCGTGCGGGAGTTCGCGCTGATCCTCACCCACCCGAAGCTCCGCGGCGCCACCGGCGCCTGGACCTCACCGATCGCCCTCGTCTGAGGAGGAACGCAATGCCAGGAGCACTACGACGTGATCATCATCGGCACCGGCGCGGGCGGCGGCACGCTCGCCCACCGGCTGGCGCCGTCGCGGCAAGCGGATCCTGCTGCTCGAGCGCGGCGGCTACCTGCCGCGCGAGCCGGAGAACTGGGACAGCCGCGCGGTCTTCCGCAAGGAGCGCTACCTGGCACGAGCGAGCTCTGGTACGACAAGGACGGCGACGCCATTCAAGCCCGGCCAGCACTACTTCGTCGGCGGCAACACCAAGTTCTACGGCGCGATCCTCTTCCGGCTGCGCGAGCGCGACTTCGGCGAGGTCCGGCACCACGGCGGTATCTCGCCGGCCTGGCCGCTCTCCTACGACGACCTCGAGCCGTACTACACCGAGGCCGAGCGCCTCTATCTCGTCCACGGCCAGGCGCGGCGAGGATCCGACCGAGCCGCCGGCGCTCGGGTCCGTTCCCGTATCCGGCCGTCACGCACGAGCCGCGCATCCAGCAGCTCCACGACGACTTCGAGCGCACCGGCCATCACCCGTTCCACCTGCCGGTCGGCGTCGACCTCGACGAGTCGGACCCCGAAGCGGGGCGCTGCGTTCGCTGCAACCGCTTCGACGGCTTCCCGTGCCTCGTCGACGGCAAGGCCGACGCGCACGTGCGCTGCGTCCGGCCCGCGCTCGAGCACGAGAACGTCGACGCTCGTGACGCACTCGAAGGTCGCAGCGGCTCGAGACGGACGCCGTCCGGCGGCTCGGTCAGCCGGGTGTCGTCGTCGAGCGCCGCGGCGCCGACGAGGTCTACCGCGCGCGACATCGTCGTCGTCTCCTGCGGCGCCATGAACTCCGCGGTGCTGCTGCTGCGCTCGGCGAGCGACCAGCACCCGCAACGGGCTCGCGAACTCCTCCGACGTCGTCGGCCGCCACTACATGGCCCACATCAACTCGGCCGTGATCGCGATCTCGCAGACGCCGAACACGACGAGGTTCCAGAAGACCCTCGGCATCAACGACTACTACTGGGGCGCGCGACGACTTCGACCTCCCGCTCGGGCACATCCAGATGCTCGGCAAGACCGACGGCGAGATCCTGCGCGCCGGGCGCACCCGCGGTTTGCCCCCGGCCTCGCGCTCGACTACGTCGCCCGGCACGCGATCGACTTCTGGCTCACCACCGAGGACCTCCCGCACCCGGAGAACCGCGTCACGCTCGACCGCGACGGGCGCGATCCACGTCGCCAAGACCTACCACAACCTCGAGCCGCACCAGCGGCTGCTCGCGCAAGCTCAAGGGGCTGCTCGGGCCGCTCGGCTGCCACGACACCGCTGATCCCGAGCTGGTCGATCCGCGACCAGCGCATCCCGATCGCCGGCGTCGCCCACCAGTGCGGCACGGTCCGCTTCGGCGCGCGATCCCGGCGACGTCCGCGCTCGACGTCAACTGCAAGGCGCACGACCTCGACAACCTCTACGTCGTCGACACGAGCTTCTTCCCCTCGTGCAGCGCGGTGAACCCGGCCCTGACGGCGATGGCGAACGCGCTTGCGCGTCGGCGATCACCTGCTCGAGCGGCTCGGGCGCGACGACCGGCAGCCGCGATGGCACGCCGAAGGCAACGCCAAGCCACGTGGAGGTTCACTCATGAAGACCGCGGAGAAGAGTTGCAAGCAGCATCGGCAAGGGCCTGGTCGCCGGCTTTGCCGGCACCGCTGCGATGACCGTCTCCGAGCACGCTCGAGGCGCGAGCTGCGCGGGCGCGAGCCGAGCACCGCGCCCGCGCGCGCCACGGCCAAGGCGCTCGGCATCGCCTAGTTCGAGGACGACCATCGCGCAGGCCCGCTTCAACGACCTCTCCCATTGGGGCTACGGCACCGGCTGGGGCGTCGTGCGCGGCCTGCTCGGCGCCGCCGGCCTGCCGCCGCACAAGGCGACCGCAGCCCACGGCGCAGCCGATCTGCAGCAGCGCCCAGGTCACGCTTCCCGGCGCTCGACATCGCGCCGCCGTCGATCTTCTGGCCTCAAGAAGAGATCGCGATCGACGCCTTTCACCACACCGTGTACGCGGTCGCCACCGGCATCGCCTACGAGCTGCTCAATGGGAGGAATGGGGCTGAGGCCTAGAGGGGCGCGCTCCGATCCGATCCGCGTAGCGTTTAGGCAGCACCAAGTGCAAAAAGCCGCTGTTTGCGTGGGGTTGGATAAGCTCGGACGGTGGCTGAGCTCGCTGAGCTCCAAGCGCCCGACTCCGGCAGCGTGCTTGCCGCACCAAGGTTCACATCCCGAGGTCCGCCGGAGCACGTACCCGGCCGGCTGGTCGATGCCCTCATCCAGCGCCCGCGCACCGTCACCCTGACGAGACCCCACCGATACGAAACACCCTCTGTCGAGTGGCCGCATCGCCGCAGAGAGCGCGAGTTCGCCTAGCTCTCGCTGACAGCACAAAGGCACCCTGCGGAGTCGGATTCATCCGCCGTCGCACCCTCGAGCCCGCTTCGCGAGCACCGCTTGCTGCGTGCTCGAAACATCGATCTAGTCGACGTGACGCTACCCCTGCTGCTCAACATCTCGCGCGCTCACCACAATCGTGCTCTTACTAACACTACCAGCTGAACGCAACTGAAGTGCACCGCTCGTACCTTCAAATCACCCACAACCACCGCGCTGCATCTCGCGCTCACCCCACCGAGCCACCGCTACCCCTCACGCGCTACGCGCAGCGAGCCGCTCGAGTCCGCGCGACGCTACGCTTCGGAGACAGAACGAATGTACCTGCAACGCGCGCTCACCTCCGCTCACCCCACGCGTGAAGCGCCTGCAGCGCACAAGGTAACCTGCAGCTCTACCTAACTAGCTCTGCTGCGCACCACCCACCCAAGCAGTTCATCGAGTCATTCACCGTACACCACACATCTCACTACCTCTCCAGCAATCCTCGCACCAACCCACAGCTCCAACTACCTGCTTCGCAGCTCATGCTCACAGCTCTGCACCCCTAGCAGCATCCAACACAGCTCCGCCACCTCTACCCACTCAAGTCACAACCTCTCCTCACCCCCTCACCACACTCACACCTAACCGCTACCACCGCTATACGCAGCTGCCCACAAAGCTAAGCTAACCTCACCCGCAGCACCAGCTACACCACGCCCGTAACTCAGCAGCGCGCAGCATCAATCACGCTGTACCACCGCATCACCACCCGCAGCTCACCCCCACTAACACTATTCACCGCCCCACTCAGCACTCGCATCACCCCGCACCCTAACCGCGCATACTCCCACCCCTACCCTCGATCGGCGAGCTCGTGGAGGCGCGCTTGGTCGAGTCCGCGTCGGCCTCGGCCGCGAGTCGCCCGAGCCGCTCGCGCGGAAATCGCGTGCTGCAGGCCGTCTACGTTCAAGACGGATCACTCGGGCGGTCGAGGAGCGCCGCACTCGATGTCCTGCCGCTGACCGACGCGACGAGTCATTCCCCCACATGGTGGCCGAGCTGATCCTCGGCGTGGCGCTCTACTGGAGCGGAGAGGCCGATCAGGCGTCCGCCAGGCTGCATCAGGCATCGAGCTCACCGAGAGGCCAGCAACGATCTCGGCCACGCCTACGCGCTCGTACCTCGGCTGATCGCAGCCGATGCCGGAGAGGGAAGGGAGGCGGAACGGTTCGGCTCTTTGGCGACCGTTGCGCGAGGCCCCGACTTCAGCGAGCACTTCGTGCTCATGGTGGGGCACCTGGCAAGGGCGCGGGCCGCCGAGGCGGAGGGAGAGTCATCGACCCGAGGCCGAGGCACGCGTGCGGTGGAGCTTGCCCGGCGCGGCGCCGGCGACTCGAGATCGCCGCCGGCCTGCTCGAGCTGGCGCGAGTGCTTCAGCTGCGCGGCGACGGGAGGTGCCAGGCGGCTGCTGCAGGAGGTGCGGGAAGAGATAGACAGCTGCCCGACCCCGGACCGTCGCCGCCGTGCTGCGCCGCCGAACGCGGCTTGCTCATTTCCAGGCACCGGCGGCGCGCGCGAAGGCGAAGATTGCCAAGGAGCTCACCGAGCGCGAGCTGGCGGTCCTGCGCCTGCTGACGGGCGACCTTTCGCGGCGTGAGATCGCCGACACGCTGTACGTCTCGCAGAACACGGTGAAGACTCACCTCCGGGCATCTACCGCAAGCTCGACGCGACCACCCGGGCCGGCGCCGTGGCCCGCGCCCGTGAGCTCGACCTGCTTTGACTGGTAGGCGATCCGCGGTTGCCCTCTACGCCTGGACCCCGCTGAGAGTCCCGACCCCGATCACGATGATCACGACGCCGGCGAGCTGGGGCCTCGAGAGCCTCTCCCTGAACAGCACGTAGGCGGCGACAGCCGCGATTGCTGCGAACTGAGACGAGAGCACGGCGCTGATCGCGATCCCGTGGCGGGCACCGAGGGCGAACAGGGCAAAGCCCAGCACCTCGAAGACGCCGGCAACCAGCACCAGCGGCAGCGCCTGCCGAGTCATCCGCAGACCGGACCGCAGTGCCAGCGGCAGCGTCACCGCGATTGTTCCGATCACCCGGAGGGGAGCAGCGCCCAGACCACGGGCAGAGCGATGCTGATTCTGCCGATCGCGTACAGGCTCCAGCCGATCGCGACCGCGGCGCCGATCGCATAGAGCCACGCCTGCGTAGTATGGGACTCGTCTTCAGCGCCAGGTGACTCCTCCGGTGCCAACCCGGCCAGGAAGATCCCGGTGGCGATCACCACCAGCAGCAGGCCGAGTCCCGGCCGACCGCTTTCCCGGAGACCATCGCGATCACCTCCGCGATCGCCCCCTGGGTGGAGACCAGCGGTGCGACGATGCTGACGTTGCCGATCCGCAGCGCCGAGTAGGCCAGCAACAGGCCGACCACGTTGCCTACCCCCGCAACCACCATCCAGCCACCGGCTTCGGCGTCGAGCCCGTCCGGGATCCCCCTCGCAAGCGCCAGAGGGCCCGTGATCGCCAAGCCGATCAGCATGATCCAGGCGAGCAGCTGCGCCGCGCCGATCATCCGGCTCGAACGGGAGTTGCAGAGCGTGACCGTGGCGAACACGACAGCCGCACCGAGGCCGCCGGCTATGGCGAGCACGAGCCAACCCTAAGCGGAGCGATGTCCGGTAGTCGGCCGGGCCACGCCGGGCGTTACGGGAAAGCAGCTAGCTGAGCAGGTAGCCGCAGATGAATCCGACCACGAGCCGCCGCCATCCGGCCTCTACCTCGGAGAACGTGTTGGGGATGGTCGCTATCGAGATCTCGGCCAGGTCAGCCCCCGCGCCACCGCCTGGGCGGTCCCGTCAGGGCCGGGCTGGCGTCGGCCACCCGGCCGGGCAGCGTCAGTGCGATTGCCGCAAGCGCACCCACGAGCAGGCTTGGCCGCGATCACGGCTCCCCAGCCGACGGAGGCTCCTATGTTCGTCATGGTCCGCCTAGGCCGGCGCCGGCACCTTGGCCCCAAGCTCTGAGCGCGTGCAGGAAGACCTCCGAGAACGTCGGGAACGGCTGGATGATGTCGTCGCAGGACCTCCAGCGGCACGCGCGCGCGGATCGCGACGCGTCGCCTGCTGCAGCCACTCGCCGGCCTCCGGGCCGACCGCGTAGGCGCCGGTCAGCCGCTCGCCGTCGGAGACCAGCGTCATGAACCCGGGCTTCGCGTCGTACGCGCGCGTGTACGTCGCGGTGCTCGGGACCTCGGCGAGCTGACGCCGTGGCGCGTGAGCGGCCCTCGGCCTCACCCGACCGCCGCGGCCTGGGGGTCGGTGAACACCACGCGCGGGCACCGCCGCGTAGTCGGCCTCGCGCGGCTCGCCGAGGATGTTGGCGGCGGCGATCCGGCCCTGGTACTTGCCGACGTAGGTCAGCGGCCAGATCCCGGTCACGTCGCCGATCGCCCACACGCCGTCGCCCGCGCGCATGCGGGCGTCGACCTCGATCCCGCGCGCGGCCCGGCTCGATCCCGACCGTCTCGAGCCCGAGCCCCTCGACGCGCGGGCTGCGGCCGGTGGCGACCAGCAGGCGGTCGCCGCGCAGCTCGGTGCCGTCGGCGAGCTCGAGCACGTACTCGCCCGTCCTCGCGGCCGCGCCGCCGACCTGCTGGCCGAGGTGGAGCTCGATGCCGTCGGCGCGCGAGCGCCTCGGCGAGCGCCTCGCCGAGCGGCCGCGGCTCGCGGGGCAGCAGGTGCTCCATGCCCTCGACCAGCGCCACCGAGCGCGCCCATCCGCGCGCAGCGCCTGGGCCAGCTCGACGCCCGACCGGGCCGCCGCCGAGCACCAGCAGCCGCCGCGGCACCTCGGTGATCGCCGGTCGCCTCGCGGTTGGTCCAGACGCCGTCGAGCTCGCGCAGGCCGGGCACCGGCGGGATGACCGGGTCCGAGCCGGTGGCGATCACGATGTGCTCGGTCGTGTGCACGCGCGTCGCCGACGCGCGACCCGGCCCGGGCCGGCGATGCCGCGCCGTCGCCGCGCAGCAGGTCGATGCCCTCGCCCTCCAGCCCACTGCGACCTGCCCCGCGTCGTCGTAGTCGGAGACCATGAAGTCGCGCCAGGCGAGCGCCTGCCGCGGCGTCGACGTCGCCCGTCGACCGCCTCGCGCGCCCCGGGCGCCTCGCGCGCGGCCTGCGAGCGCCTCGCCGGGGCGCAGCAGCGTCTTGGACGGGATGCAGGCCCAGTAGGAGCACTCGCCGCCCGACCAGCTCGCGCTCGACGATCGCAACCCGCAGACCGCCGTCGGCCAGGCGGCCGGCGCAGTGCTCGCCGGCAGGGCCCGCCGCCGATGACGATCACGTCGTAGTCGGCGAGCTCATTGGCGCTCATCCCCTCGCGCCTTGTCGATCTCGTAGGCGGCGATGATCAGGCCGATGTGGCTGTAGGCCTGCGGGAAGTTGCCGAGCTGCTCGCCGTTCGCCGGTGTCGATCTCCTCGGCCAGCAGGCCGAGGTCGTTCGCGTAGCCGGCGAGCTGGTCGAACAGCTCCTCCGCGCGCTCGACCTCGCCGGCCTTGCGCCAGGCAGGAGACCAGCCAGAAGGAGCAGATCACGAACGTGCCCTCCTCGCCGGTCAGCCCGTCGGCGTTCAGACCCTCCTCGTTGCGGTAGCGCAGGACCAGGCCGTCCTCGGTCAGATCGCGCGGCGATCGCCTCGATCGTCGAGCGCATCCGCTCGTCGGTCGCCGGCAGGAAGCCGAGGATCGGCATCAGCAGCTGCGCCGCGTCGAGCTCGTCGGAGTCGAACGACTGCGCGTAGGCCTGCCGCTTCTCGCTCCAGCCGCGCTCGAGGATCGCGTCGCGGATCTCGTCGCGGGCCGCGGCCCACTCGCTCGACCTTGGCGTGCTCGCCGAGCTGCGGCGCGAGCTTGACCGCCCGGTCGAGCGCGGTCCAGCACAGCACCTTCGAGGAGAGGTGGTGGCGCGGCTCGCCGCGCATCTCCCACATGCCCGCGTCGGTCTCGCGTCCAGCGCCGCGCGGCGGTGTCGGCGAGGTCGGCGACGAAGGCCTGGATCTCCGGGTGCAGCTCGCCGAGCTGCTCGCGGTAGAGGTGCAGCGCGTTGAGCAGCTCGCCGTAGACGTCGAGCTGGACCTGGTTCCAGGCGCCGTT
The DNA here is from genome assembly GCA_963833375.1 of uncultured Solirubrobacterales bacterium. Lineage (GTDB taxonomy): Bacteria > Actinomycetota > Thermoleophilia > Solirubrobacterales > 70-9 > DASUPK01. The sequence continues at coordinate 34,432 of CAWHXR010000004.1, read as the reverse complement.
GCCGACCCGCACCGGCGCGCGAGTCGCGCCAGCCGCGCAGGTGCGGCAGCTCGCGCTCGGACAGGTCGTGCTCCCCGCCGATCCCGTACATGATCTGCAGCGAGCCCTCGCCGGCGCGGCCGCCGGCCGAGCTGGTCATGAACGAGACGAACTCCTCGGCCTCGTCGGAGCAGGCGCCGATGTAGAGCGCCTCGAGCGTCAGGCTCGAGTCGCGGATCCACGAGAAGCGGTAGTCCCAGTTGCGCTCGCCGCCGACGGTCTCCGGCAGCGACGCGGTCGGGGCGGCGACGATCGCGCCGGTCGGGCGGTAGGTGAGCCCCTTCAGCACGCGGGCGCTGAGCCGCACCAGCTCCCGGTGCGGGCCCTCGTAGACGTCGTGCTCGGCCTCCCACGAGCGCCACGCCTCGACCGTGTCCTCGATCCGCGCGGCGACGCGCTCGGCGGCGGTGGGCTCGGGCGCTCGCGGCGCCTCGGCCGGAGCCCAGCGCAGCGCGAAGCCGACCTCGCTCGCCCGCGCGCGACGGTGAAGCGCGGCGCGCATCGTCGCGTCCTCGACCTCGACCGGCGACCGCCGGCGCGCACCGCGATGCGGTTCGGGCCGCCGAACGTCCGCGCCGCCGCCGTCCTCGTGGCGGAACAGCGGCTTGACCAGGCCGTACTCCGGCCGCGGCGCGAGCTCCATGCGCCAGCGCCACCTCGCCCGCGACGCCCTCGACCGAGCGCAGCACCTCGTGCGGCGCGTCGAAGCCGAGGTCGTGGCCGCGCTGGCCCTCGGCGAAGGCCATCGCATCGCGCAGCCGCACGATGCCGGTCGTCGGTCTCGAACGTCGTCTCGATCACCAGCGTGCCGGGCGACGTAGCGGCGCTCGCGCCGTGAACGCGCCGGCGGGCCGGATCGACCAGTGCCCGGCGTCGGGGTCCAGGATCCGCGCGAACACGCGTCGGGCTGTCGTAGCGCGGCAGGCACAGCCAGTCGATCGAGCCCGTCGCGGGCAACGAGGGCGGCCGAGTTGCAATCGGCGAGCAGGCCGTATTCGGCGATCGGGCGAGAGGCCGCGGATTCCGGCGAGATGAGCTCGGTGGCGACGGTGCTGGTCTCGGTCATGCGGTCTCCTCCGGGGTCCGGGATCGAGGTTTCGGCGGTTAGTCCCCGCGCGCGTCGCCGGCGTTACAGGGTCTGGGCCTGTAACGGCTGCCGGGCGATGACAGACCTTCCTGCCACTTGCAGCCAGGATCGGAGCGCCGACCATGAATACAGTCGATGAGATGGCCTGCCGGGAGTTGGTCCAGGTCATCACGGCCTACCTGGAGGGCACCCTCCCGGGCGAGGACCGGCGCCGCTTGGAGACGCACCTCGAGGAGTGTGAGTATTGCGTCAACTACCTGGAGCAGATGCGCGAGACCTTCGCCGCGCTGGGCGGGCTGAGCCTGGACTCGATCGCCCCCGAGCGGCGTCGCAAGATCCTCGAGGCGTTCAACGGCTGGCGCGGCGCGGGATGAGCGAGAGCGAGCTCGACCTCTCGCCGGGGAACCGGTTCCCCGACCTCGACCTCCCCGATCACACCGGGCGACCACGAACACTCTCGAAGGTCTCGGGCGGAGACCCGATCGCGCTTTTCACGTCGCGCGGCTGGTGGTGCCCGAAGGAGCAGCGATACATGCGCGAGCTCTGCAGGCTCCAGGACGAATTCGAGGTCGCCTACGCACGGATCGTGGTGGTCAGCGTCGACGTGCCCGAGGTCCAGTCCGCCTTCCGGGCCGGGCTCGGCGCCCGCTTCACCTTCCTCTCGGACTCGGAGCGCAGCTGGCTCAAGCGGCTGCCCCTGTGCGAGGGAACCGACACGCTCCACGATCCCTACCGGCCGGCCGCCTTCACCCTCTTTCCCGACCTCACCATCCACGCTGCGTTCAACGGCTACTGGTACGTGGGCCGAGCGACGATGGAGGAGGTTCGCCAGGAGATGCGGACGATCAGCAGGGAGATCCGCGAGGACTGGGAGGTGCCCGAGCCGTGAGCCCGGCGCAGCCCTTTGCCTACGTCAGGTTCGACGGCGAGCGGCTCAGTGACGATCCCTCAGCGCCGGGGCGGCGCCTGCGGATCGACGCGCGCTGCGTCAGCGGTGAAGGAGTGGAGGGCGCCTACGCGCACATCTGCGCTCTCGCGGATCGCGACGCCGCCCTGCGTTACGACGAGCCGGAGGTCCAGCAGGCGCGGCGGGACGCGCTCGCCTGGTGGATTCCGCTGCTCGGTGCCGACCTCGTCTGCCTCTCGACGTTCTCGCTCGATGCCAGCCGCTGCGCCGGCGCCGTCACCGTGGCCAGCGACCCGGGCCCCTTCGATCAGGACCCGTTTGCCCTGCTCTTCCCGGGGACCACGGTGCGGGCCGACTTCTTCTCGCGGGTGCCGCCCCCGCCGGGGCCGGTCATCGAGCGCTACTCGGGGGCTCCGTGGCCGGCCGGGCGCTTCGCCTGCTGAGCGGCCAACTCGCGCCGTCGGCCCATAGGACGACGACCATGGTCACCAGCAGGGCGGGCGCGAGGGTGAGGCTGATCGGCTCACCCTCCTTGATGCCGGAGATGGCGATCGCGGCGACCATGTCGCCTGCGAGCACCAGGGCGGCGAGCCGGGCTCCAAATCCGCTGATCAGCAGCAGGCCCCCCACCGCCTCGATGGCCCCGATCACATAGACGAACGCGTCGGGCGCGGGCAGTCCATAGGTCCGAAACGAATCGACCTCCGCGGCGTGGTTCACGAACTTGGCTATCCCGAACCCGAGAAAGACCAGGCCGGCGGCGACTCCCGGTGTTTTCCTCAGGGTCGACATAGGCGCCGAATAGTCCGCCCCGCTGCAGCGGCGTTACGGCTCCTCACTCCTAGGGCGTCCGAACAGCCAAGGTGATCACGGCCATGTGGGCGATCGACGCCTTGGCTCCCTGCCGGGCCGCCTGAGCGGCGGCCGATCAACCAAGCGGTCGGCTTGGCCGCGTCGGTCGCCTTTGGATCTACCATGCCCGCGTGAGCAACGGGGTCCACCAGCGGCTTTGCGCTTTGCTGCGCGAGGATCCGATACCAGAGGTGCGGTCGGAGGCGGCGCGAGCGCTCGGCGTCACCGGCGAGCCTGGGGAGTCGATCGGGCCGCTGGTCGCGGCCCTCGACGACCCGAGTGCCGGAGTACGACGTGCCGCCACCCTGGCCCTGGGAAGAGTCTCCGACCCGGCGGCCGTGGAAGCCCTCGTCGCGGCCCTTGCCGAGCGCCCGGAGCTCTGGCGCGAGACATCGGCTGCGCTCGCGGCCGTCGCTGACCGCGACCTGCTCGAGCGGCTGTTGCCGCTTCTCGACTCCGAATCGAGTCACGTGCGCTCGGGGGCCGTTCGTGCGATCGCCGCGGTTACCAGCTCGACGGCAGGGGCCGAGTCAGAGCCGGTCTTCGAGTACACCGACGAGGAAGGCCACCGGCACATACTCTTCTGAGCATCGAGCTCGAGGCCCTCTCGAAGGGACTAGCGTGGGGGGGCGGGGGGGGCGGGGGGGGGGGGGCGGGTCGCGGGCGCGGGGCGCTCGGCGGGCGGCCCGGCGCCGGGGGCGCCGGCCGGGCGCGCGGGCGGGGCCGCGGCCCGCCCCGGGGCGCCCGCGGGCGCCGCTGCCCCTCGCCGCTCTGGGCGTCGTGCGCTCGCGCGGTCTCCGCCGCTCGCCCGCGCGCGCGCGCCGCGCGCGGCGTGGCGCGCGCCCCCGCGCCGGCCCGTCCGGCCCCCCCCCCCTCGCTCCTCCCCCCCCCCCCCGCGCCCGCCCGCCTCTGCCCCCCCCGCTCGCCCCGCCCCCCCCCGCTCCCCCCCCTCCGCTCCCCCCCCCCCCCCCCTCCCCCCCCCCCCCCCCCTCCCCCCTCCCCCCCCCCCCCCCCCCCCCCCCCCCCCCCCCCCTACGGAGCTCCGTGGGGGGCAACTCGCAGACTGGATCGCTGACGAGCGCCATCACCCATCCCGGATCCCGGCGCCACCAGCCGGACTCGACCAGGCCGTTCTCCCAGGTGACCCGAAGGCGAGCCCACGAGCCCAGCGATTGAGCCATCGCGTCGGCCTCGGCCAGCGCTTTGCGAACGTTCAGTCGCAGTCCCTCGCGTCGAGCCTTCGAAGCGGCCTCCTTCGCCGTCCAGACGAGGTTCGCCGCGAGGTCGCGACCCTCGCCGGCCTGGGCCATCACCAGGTCGTACTCGGCGGGGGCAAGCCACTCCCGCAGGAACGCCGGGCTGCGAGGCTCGAGCGCCTCGAGATCGCAGCCGAGTGCGCTCCGGGGATCGCCCACGGCTGCCAGCGCCCGCCCCGCGCGATGGCTGAGCGAAAGCGCGACCGCCGCCGGATCGCCGTCGATCAGCGCCTCAGGTGCTCCGTCATCGGCGGCGATCACCACGACCGCCTCCAACGGCACCTTCCTCCAGGCGGCCACCGCAGCCTTCGCCGTCCAGCGCCCAAGCCGCCAGTCGGCGCGGCGCTTGGGGACCCGGAGAGCCGAGAGCGCCTCACGCTCTGGTTCGCTCAGCCAGCGATCGTGCCGTGGCACGTCACCGAGGTCGCGCGTCAGCCACCCCAGTTCGGCCATTGGCCACCTGTTCTCCTTCGAGGGTACGCCGCATCCCGCGCTCGATCGCCTCGATCAGGTAGGGGCGCAGCTCGGCTGGCGGAATGATGGTGCTCACCGAGCCCATCTTGACCGCCCGCTGCACGCTGTGAACCGAGTCGAACTTGGTCGCAAGCTCTCCTTGCTTCTCAGCGTGCACCTGATCCCACAGCTTGGACCGCTCGGCGCGAAGTCGGGTGCGCTCCGGGCCTTGCGCCGCGGCGATCCGCTCGTCGAGCGCGATGACGCGCGGATCGCGATCGGTGGACTGCATCACCTCGCGAGCGAAGACGACCGCGGCAGCTGGGGCGCCGCCGATCACGGACGCGTGAGCTCCCTCGAGGGCGACCGCCTCCAGGTTCTCGTTGAGGCGCTGCGAGAAGACCACGAACGCGCCGCCGTGATACCGCGAGATCACGCAGAAGACGATCGGGCCGGCGAAGTTGACCACCGCGCGACCGATCTCGGCGCCGAACTCCAGCTGCCACTCCCGCATCGACTCGGGGGAACCGTCGAAGCCGGCGAGGTTCGCCAGCACGACCACCGGACGCCGCCCCGCCACGGAATTGATCGCCCGCGCGATCTTCTTCGAGGAGCGTGGAAAGAGGGTGCCCGAGGTCCACTGAGCCGGGCCGTCCGCGGGGACCTGGCCGCGACGAACGACTGGCCTCGACTCGATTCCCAGCAGCGCCACCGGCCAGCCGCCGAGGTGCGCGTCCCAGACCACCGCGGACTCGGCGTCACGCATCGCCCCCCAGCGCTCCAGCGGGGGATGATCGAGGTCGATCGTCGCGCGCATCACCGAGCGGATGTCGAAGGCCGCCCTGCGGCCGGGATTGGTCTCGTCCGAGAAGATGTCGCCGACGCGGGCGAGCTGGGAGCCGAAGGCGTGTGGCATCTCGCCGACGTCGCGGTCGAGCGGATCCGCCGTCGCGGCGCGGCGCGGGAACCGCTCACCGGTCGCGACGTAGGCGTGCTCGTAGTAGTCGAGCAGCACGCGGCAGGCGCCGGCGAGGTCCGGGGCCCAGTACTGGGCTTGGCCGTTCGGCCCCATGATCCGCTCGAAGCCACCGATCCCGAAGTTGTCCTCCGCCGAGACCCCGCCCGAGTAGTCGAGGGCCTGCTTCCCGGTGAGCACCATGGCGCTCTCAGGCGTCATCACGAGGATGCCCCTGGTGTGCATCAGCATCGTGGCCTCGGCGTTCCAGTACGGCTGAGCACCGACGTTGATCCCGGCGATGACGACGTTCAGCTCACCGCCGCGCTGCGTGTACTCCACGATCCTCCGCAGGACTGCGGCGATCCAGTCCATGTTCTCGGTGCCGCTGTCCATGGCGATCTTCGCGCCGGCCGAGAGCGCGAACCACTCGAGCGGCACGCCGCGCTCCTCGGCGAGCTCGAGGGCGGCGATGATCCGGCGGCACTCGGGCTCGGCGAGCGACCCCAGGGACTTCGTCGGATCACCGAGCAGCGTCACCCGCTCCATCCCCTCGGGATAGCGCTCGGTGTAGTTGCGAATGACGCCCACCACGATCCCCGCGGGGTTGGTCGCCAGCGGGCGATCGACGGGGACGAGGCGCCCATCGTCGTCGAGGTCGTGCTCGGTGAAGTCGCCCGCAGGTTGGTGCGGGGGCGCGCCGCCGTCGGGCGCGCCATCTCCGGAGTGCGCCGGCGCGACCATCTTGACGATCTCGGCCGGGTGCAGGGTCCCGCGGCGGCGGGCCGACACGATCCGCTCACCCGCCTCGTCGTACGGCATCAGCGGGCGGTCCGGCGGGTCATCGACCTCGATCACCACCCCGGAGCCCGAGGGGAAGAAGCGGATCACCCTGTCGCGAACGGAGCCATCCGACTCCCGGAGCAGCCCGCGGACCAACAGCATCTCGACCCCCAGCCCTCGAGTCGAGGGGCCGAGGCGGCTCACCATTGGCTCCATCTCGGCCGGGGTCAGCTCGATCACCGGCCACGCGTAGAGCAGCACCCGGTTCCACTGGGGTCGCCGGCTCGGCTTGCGGTGCGCCTGGAAGTGGCGAATCCCGCCGAGGGCGTGGACGAGCATACGCTCGAACTCTGGCAGCGAGGTGACTCGTCCACCGGAATCGCGGACGGGAGTGAGATCGCGAACCTCGGCAAGGGCGAAAAGCCGCTCCTCCTTGGGATTCTCCCGCGCCTTGCCGAGGAGCAGGTAGACGTCCTCCGCGGGCGAAGGCAATCGTTCGAGCGTGAAGTGGGCGAACCGCTTGAAGTGGAGGCGGTCGGCCATCTCTGGGTGCACGCCGCGCAGCAGTTCGTCCTCGCTCATGCCGGACTCGGCTCGCCGGTAGGTGAAGATGTCGACTGCGGACATGCCGCGCCCACGACCAGGCTCGGCGATCGCGAAGACGACTCGGTCGACGTTCGTGGGCGGATCGGCGTCGGCAAGGACCGATGCGAGTCGGTCAGCAAGCGCCGTCTGGTCGGGGGGCTCGCCCTCGTAGTCGGCGTAGAAGTCGGCCACCAGCCGCTCGCCCTCCCGGAGGGAGGCGGCATAGCGCGCGAGGGCGGTCACGGCGGCTGGGAGGCCTTCCAGCGTGACGTAGGCGGTTGCCACACGACGGCGCCCGCCATCCTCGGAGTGGGTCGCCGTGAGCAAGGACTCTCCCTCGAGCTCGTGCTCCTCGTAGCCCTCCAGGGCGTGCCTGCGGTAGTAGCGCCGGGTCATCACCTCGAGCAGCACCCGGCGGAGTGAGGGCTCGGCGGCTCGCAGGCGCTCGCTCAGCAGCGTAGCCAGCGGCCGAGGGCAATCGACCAGCGCCTTGATCAGGCTGCCCCTTCCGTCAGCCTGCGGGTCATCGGCCAGCTCGGCCAGCTGCGCCTCGGCCTGGCGGTAGGCCGCCGCCGTGGCAGCGTCGATCACCGGCTGATCGAAGTAGCGGAAGCGGATCTCGCGGGAGAGGTCGGCGAGGATGCGATCGCGCCCTTCGGCGGCGGCCGTGAGCCGATCCAGCAGCTCACGGAAGTCCGCCCCGATCTGCCCGGAGAGCACCTCGACCTGCTCGAGCCGGCGATCCAGGAGGGCGACGATGGCGACCCGCACCTGCTCGGCACGCTGCTGCGCCAGGAACAGCCGATAGCAGGCCTCCTCGAGCTCCGGCGTCCTGTCCTGTCCCTCGATCCCGTAGTGGAAGAGAGCTCGCTCCAACAGGCCGACGAACCGATCAGGCAACCCCTCGGCCTCTGGGTCCAGCGAGCGCAGATAGGCGTTCAGGTGCTCGCGGGGGCTGAGCGGGGGCTCGGCGTCCAGGTCGGACTCATCGTGTTCAGGCCTGCTCAGGGCCTGGACGTCCGCGTACACGGAGAGCAGTCGGTCCTCCTCCGGGACGAGGCCGAGGTCGTTGGCGGGGGGATCGCCGGAGGCGCCGCGCAGATCCGCCAGGATTCGCTCGACCTCCCCGGGCTCGGCGTCGTAGCCCAGCGCCAGCCATTCGAGTCGCCGCAGCTTGTCGCGGCAGAAGGTCTCCCGGTCGGCGCTGACCTGGTCGCCGATCAGGAGCCGGACCCGCGGGGCGCCGGCCGACGCCGATTCGCCGGCGTCGAGCGGCTCGATCCGGAGCAGCGGCTCCTGTGCGCCCACCTGGACGTTGGGACCGACGAGCACCTCGCGAACGCGGCCCGCGACGGGTGCGGTCAACGAGGTCTCCATCTTCATGATCTCGATCACGGCGACCACGCCCCCCGCCTCCACCTCCTCCCCCGGCTCGACCGGGATCGAGACCACGACCGCCGGCGCCGGGTTGCGCACAAGCCCTCCGTCGTCGCGCGAGATGCGGTGAGCGGCCCCCTCCACCTCGATCAGCAGGTCCGCCCCCTGGCTCGAGGTGACGACCCGGAATCCGCGTCCGCCGAGCCACAGCCGCCGCTCGTGAGGGTTCAGGCGCTCGGTAATGACCTCGACCGAGATACCGTCGAGCGTCACGCGGTAGAGGCTCGGGCCGATCTCGCTGATCGCGATCCGGTAGCGCTGGCCGGAATAGCGCAGCTCGATCTCGCGTCGGGCGGCGGCCTGGCTCTCGGGGCGCCCCCGGCGGGCGAGTGCGTAGAACGTGGCGCGATCTATGGCGGTCTGCTCGTCGGCGAGGTGGACAGCCGCGGCGACGAGAGCGACCTCTGCGTGATGCACCGCGGTCGTCTTCTCGCGGAGCTGCCGCCGGTCGAGCCAGCCGGTGTCGATCTCCCCGGCGCGAAGCTCCGGCTGGGCAAGCAGGTTGAGGAGAAAGCCCACGTTGGTGGTGCCACCCTCGATTACGATTGTGGTCTCGGCGAGCGCGCGCTGCAAGCGGGCGAGCGCCTCGTCGCGGTCCCTCCCCCAGGCGATCAGCTTGGCGATCATCGAGTCGAACTGGGCGGGAATCGAATCGCCCTCGGAGAACCCGGTGTCGATCCGGATCCCGGGACCGCCGGGGAAGCGGAGCAGCGCGATCCGTCCGGGGGCCGGGACGAAGCCGAGCGCCGGATCCTCCGCGTTGATCCGTGCCTCGATTGCGTGACCAAACGGAGGCGGCGGGCCGCCCTCCAATCGCCGACCCGCCGCGACCTGGAGCTGGAGCTTGAGCAGGTCCACCCCGGTCGTCGCCTCGGTGACGGGGTGCTCGACCTGCAGGCGCGTGTTCACCTCCATGAAGGACAGCGCGCCGTGCCCGGTCTGGTAGAGGAACTCGAAGGTGGCCGCACCCCGGTAACCGGCCTGGAGGGCCAGTCTCACCGCCGCGTTGCCCAGCTCTCGCTCCTGATCGGCAGAGAGCACGGGGCTGCTGGATTCCTCGATCACCTTCTGGTTTCGCCGCTGCAGGCTGCAGTCGCGGACGCCGACCGCCCAGGCGGTCCCCTGTCCATCGGCGAGCACCTGCACCTCGACGTGGCGCGCGGGTTCGATCAGCTTCTCGAGCAGGACCGCGTCGTCTCCGAACGCGTCCAGCGCTTCGCTGCGGGCGCTCTGCAGAGCCTGCTGCAGCTGCTCCGGCTCGTCGACGCGACGGATGCCGCGCCCGCCGCCACCGGCCGCCGCCTTGATCAGCAGCGGATAGCCGATGCGCTCGGCGTGCTCGCGCGCCTTGGCGACGGTCTCGACCGGTCCGCCGCTCCACGGTGCTACAGGAAGGCCGGCTTCCGCCGCCAGTCGCTTGGCGGCGACCTTGTCGCCCAGCAACCGCATCGCGTTGGCATCCGGACCGACGAAGACCACGCCCAGGCGCTCACAGAGTTCCGCGAATTCCGGAAACTCGGCCACGAAGCCCCAGCCGACCCAGGCCGCATCCGCCCGGCTCGCGACCAGCGCCCTCTCGAGGGCACCGAAGTTCAGGTAGCCGCCCGTTTGCTCGGCTCCGTCGCCGCCCAGGACAGGGGCGCAGTCGAGGCAGTAGGCCTCGTCAGCCTCCCGAACGAACATCGCCTGCCGCTCGGCCTCGGTGTACAGCGCGATCGGCGCGATCGGCTCGCCGGCCTCGTAGTTCAGCTCCCGGACGGCGCGAATCGCTCGCATGGCCGCCTCGCCCCGGTTGACGATCGCGAGCCGGTGGAACGGACTTTCCAACCCGAACCCCTTCTGCTAGCTCATCGCCGAGCGGATCGGCTCGAGCGCCTCGGAGTCGAGAGGGCCCGGAAGCTCGATCGTGCGATAGCCCTCGAGCAGCACCCTGACGTGGCCCTGCTCGTCGACCACCCGAGCGTCGATCGCCGATCCGTCCTCCCGAGGGCGCACGACCGCGAAGAGCTTGCCGGGTGCGTCCGCATCGGCGTACCGGATGACCCGATCCACGTGGGTCGGCAGTGCCATCCGCCCGCGTGTGCCGAGCTCCCAGACCCCCGCCGTCTGGAAGCACAGCTCGATCAGCCGGGGCGCGGCCGCCATGGGCTCGCCCGCTGGCTCATGGTCCGGTGGCAGGTCCGTGGCGAACCGTCCCAGCACCTCGCCGTTGTGACGCCAGGCCCGCTCGAGCACCTGGTAGGCGGGGCCGTGGAAGTAGATCTCGTAGATCGACTCGGGGCCGACGCCGCCGTCCTCCGTGGCCTCGCCGGGGGCATCCTCCTCGTTGGGCGGCTGGGGCAACTCCGGGGCGAGGACCGCTCGACCGGTGAAATGGACGGTCCGCTGCTCGCCCTGCGGCAGCGAGCGGGTCCCGACGAGCCGGCAGTCAGCGACCAGCGTGTCGTTGCTGCCGCCGCGGTGCAGCACCTGCAGCTCCAGCGCGCGGGGCTCGTCGCGGTAGAACTTGAACGGGGCCCTGAGCTCGACTTCCTCGAGCGCGGTCACCTGCCAGCCGGGCAGCAGCACGGCCGCGGCCTCCATGAATGCCTCGATCCCCATCACTCCCGGCAGCACGGGCGTGCCCTCGATTCGGTGGTGATCGAGGAAGGCCTGGTGGGTGGGGTCGAGCTCGGTCAGCACCCTGAGTCCATCGCTCGAGCTGAACCCGACGACCCTGCCCGTCATCGGGCCGTGATGGTCGTGGATCGCCTCCGTCGCGGCCTCGGGGTCGAGCCCGCCGGTGGGATGACGCTCCTCGAGCAATACCCCCAGCGCCCCGCCGATAAGGACCTCGGTCCCGGGCCCCGCAGCGGTGAGCTCCCGGCGCACGACCGGGATGCCCACCTTCGGCGGAAGCATGTCGATGCCGGCCATCTCCATCATCTTCGGGATCGAGCCGCGGGTCGCCATCCCGATCTCGGCCCAGGCGGTCCAGTCGATCGCCACGCCCCGGACGCCCTCCCCGCGCAGGCGCGAAATGCTCTTGCAGAGCAGGTCGTTCGCGGCGGCGTAGTCGGTCTGGCCGGCGTTTCCGAATCGACCGGCTATCGAGCTGAAGACCACGGCGGCGCCGACGCCGGCGTCCCCGAGCGCGTTCAGAAGGTTGAACCACCCGCTGACTTTCACGTCGAAGACCAGGTCGAACTCCGACTGCGGCTTGTCCGGCAGGAAGTGGCTCACCTCGAGGCCGGCGCAGTGGATCAGAGCGTCCACCCGGCCGCTGTCCCTGAGCACATCCTGGACCGCTGCGGAGACCTGGTCCGGATCGGTGAGGTCCACCTGGTGCCAGTAGGCCTTGCCGCCGGCTTCGCGGACCGCTTCGACGGCGTCGAGAGCGGCGCGGGCGCGCTCGATCCGGGACAGCTCGCGCTCGACGAGCTTCGGGGTCGGGCGCTCGCCCCGCTCCTTGATCCGCTCGGCGAGCTCGCGCTTCAGCCCGTCCCGGTCAGAGGCGAAGCGAGCCAGGTCGGGGTCGGTCGGATCCGGCTCCGCGACGAGATCGAGGAGGTGGAAGGTGCCGCCCGAGGCCGCCGCCAGGTCGGCGGTGATCGCCGAGACGATGCTCCCGGCGGCGCCGGTGACGCAGAAGACGGCCTCCGCTCCCAGCGCTCGATCCGGGTCGGGCTCCGCCGGGCGCTCCACCAGCCCCACGGACCACCGCAGCCCCTCGGCGTGGCCGACCTCGACCACGCCGGGATCACGCAGGGTCTCCTCGATCAGGATGTCGGCGAGGGCCGCGGTCTTGCGGCTCGGCGGGAAGTCCACGGCCTTGACGAGAGCATCGGGACGCTCGCGCGCGAGCGACTTGACGAATCCGGTCACCGCGCCGCCCATCGCCGAGGTCGCGCCGGCGGCGTCGTAGCCGTGCCGGCCGCCGAGGCGAGTGCCGGCGACCAGAAACGTGCCCTCCCCCTCGATCTGCTCGGCGAGCTCGCGCATCGCCACGGCCAGCAGCTTTACGCGGACGCGCAGCCCTTCGGCCCAGGCCTCGGAACCGAGCTCGGCCAACGGCGGCTCCGCGTCGAGGGCGGGCAGCCAGTAGACGCCCTGCACGGGCCCGTCCGCCGTCCAGCCCTCGATCTGACCCTCGACGTCCTCGCCCTGGGGATCCGCCGTCAGTACGTCGACCCCGAGCTTTCGCAGCTTCTTCTCGAGCGCCGCAGCGACCCCGCCGGTGTCCGGCATGACGATCACGCGGCTGCCTGCTTCCAGTGAGATTCCCGTCGGCACGCAGTGCTCCAGCGCCGGACGCACAACGGGCACCGGGACCCGGCGCGGGAACCGCTTCGGCTCATCCCCCGCGGCCTCCTCAGCCGGCGCGCGCTGATCGGCGGTCTCCGGTTCACCTTCGCCGATGCCGGCCCGCTCGCGGACGAAGCCGACCACGTGGTTGAGCGTCGGGTAGTCGCGCAGCTTGAGGGTGTCGTCGAAGGGGATCCCGTAGGTCTCGCGGATCGAGGCGAAGACCTCGGCCTGCTTGACCGTGTCGATGCCCAGGTCGGCCTCCAGGTCGAGGTCCAGGTCGAGCAGGTCGGAGGGGTAGCCGGTCTCCTCGGAGACGACGGCGAGGACGCGCTCGGTGCGGGTCCTCGCCGGCGCGGCCGAGGGCTCGCCGCGGCGCCGGCTCGGGCTCGGCGGGGGCGCCGCGGCCGTCTGCGGCTCGGCAGCGGGCGCAGCCGCCGCGGCCGGCTCCTCCGCGGCTCGCCGACGCCGGCCCGCTCGCGGACGAAGCCGACGACGTGGTTGAGCGTCGGGTAGTCGCGCAGCTTGAGGGTGTCGTCGAAGGGGATCCCGTAGGTCTCTCGGATCGCGGCGAAGACCTCGGCCTGCTTGACCGTGTCGATGCCGAGGTCGGCCTCCAGGTCCAGATCCAGGTCGAGCAGGTCGGAGGGGTAGCCGGTCTCCTCGGAGACCAGCGCGAGGATGCGCTCGGTCGGGTCCTCGCCGGCGCGGCGGGGCCTCGCCCCTGCGCGCCGGCTCCGGCGCGGCGGGGGCTCCGCGGCCGTGCTGCGGCTCGGCGGCGGCAGCCAGCCGCCGCGGCGGGCTCCTCCGCCGGCTCGCCGATGCCGGCCCGCTCGCGGACGAAGCCGACGACGTGGTTGAGCGTCGGGTAGTCGCGCAGCTTGAGCGTGTCGTCGAAGGGGATGCCGTAGGCCTCTCGGATCGCGGCGAAGACCTCGGCCTGCTTGACCGTGTCGATGCCGAGGTCGGCCTCCAGGTCCAGATCGAGGTCGAGCAGGTCGGAGGGGTAGCCGGTCTCCTCGGAGACCAGCGCGAGGATGCGCTCGGTCGGGTCCTCGCCGGCGCTCGGGGCCTCGCCGTGCGCGGGCTCCGGGGGCGGGGGCTCCGCGGCCGTCTGCGCCGGGGCGGGCTCAGCCTCGGCTGCGGGCGCCGGCTCGGCGGGCGCCTCTGGCGCCTCGCTCACCCCCTGGGCGGGTGGCGGCGCGGCCTCCCTGCCCGGCTCGCGGTCGGACGGTACCTCGGTAACCGGCGCACCGAGCGGCACGGCCACCGGAGGCTCCGCGGCCGGTGTGACAGGAGCTGCGGCGGGCCCACGATCGACAATCCGCAGGCGCCGCTGCACCACCTCCAGCTCCGGAGACTCCTGTGCGCTGACGGCGCGGAGCCAGGCGGCCCATCGATCCGGGTCGGCGATCCGGTAGTCGTAGCCCAGCTCCTCGGGGCTGCGACGGCGGCCGTCCCGAACCGGGGTCCAGTGCAGCAGCACCATGCTGATCTGAGAGCCGAAGCCGGCGGCGAGCCGCAGCGCGAAATTGACCGGGTACGTGCCGCCCTTCGAGAGGTTGAGCTCACCGAGCTCGGGGTCGACGTCGCGGAAGTTCGGGACCGGCGGCACGATGCCCGTCTCCAGGGACTTGATCGCCACGACGTCCTCGAGGCCGACGCCCATCGGATGGCCGGTGACTCCCTTGGTGTTCGCGATCAGCACCTTGGCCGCGCCCTCGCCGAACACCCGGCGCAGGGCGTGGATCTCGGCCGCCGCGCTCCCGCCTCGCGCCGGCGTGTAGGTCTCATGGGAGACGAAGACCAGCTCCTCGCTCATCCGGCGGCGGTCGATGCCGCTCGCCTCGGCGCGGGCGACGACCTGCTCCATCACCCCGCCGATGTGGTCCACGTCGAGGCGGGTGCCGTGGAAGGCGCTGTTGGCGATGGACGTGCTGAGGACCTCGCAGATCGGCGTGATCCCGCGCTCGCGCGCGGCCTCGGCGCTCTCCACGACAAGGGCCGCCGCGCCCATTCCGAGCAGCATCCCGTGGCGGCGCTGATCGAACGGCAGAGCCGCCTCCTCCACCACCTCGTCCGTCGCCGCGGCGCCCGAGGCGAGGAAGCCGGCGCCAATCCACGGCAGGAGCTCGTCCGACGTGGCGTCGTCGGCCGCGACCACGATCGCCCGCCGGCAGCGCCCCGCGCGAATCCAGTCCTCGGCGATGGCCACGGCCTGGGTCGTGCTCGCGCAGGCCGCGTTCACCTGGGTGTTCGGCCCGCGGGCGCCGATCAGCTCGGCGAGCTGTGAGTGACCCATGGAGAGGACGCGGAACAGGAACCGGCGATCGAAGAGGTACGGATCCTCCTCGAGCTCCACCTGCAGCTCGTGGATATGGCGGTCGACCTCCGCCAGCGCCTCGCTGTCTCCGTGGCCCGTGAGCCGCTCGCGGAGCGCCTCGACCTCGGCCAGCCGCTCACGGCGGGAGCGATCGGCCGAGAAGCGCTCTGCCTCGGCGGCGAACTCCTCCAGGCCCGGGAACGCAGAGGCGAAGATGATCGCGGTGTCGTCGCGCAGGTCGCTCGGAAGCTGCCAGCGATCGGGCAGCTGCGTCCCCTTGGTCGTCGTCTTGTAGTGCTGGACCAGTGGAATCCCGGCGTCGCGCAGGGCATCGATTCCGGCGCCGATCGCAAGCTGGGTGCTGCGCCCGAGCGCGGCGATCCGGTCGGCGTCGACCCCGAACTCCTCGGCCAGGTCGAGCTCTCCGCCTCGCGCGGCGAGCTTGATCACGTCGGCCACGTCGTCGATCGATTCAAAGTTGGCCGATCCGTCGTCCCCCTTGACCAGGCGGGTGATCCGCCGGTCGAGGATCTCGTGACGCACGCTGGAGGGGATCACGTCGATGAACTGCTCGCCGTGCAGGATCCGCGCGACATTGTGGTCGTCGAAGACGCGGTCGCTGCCCGGCAGGCCGAGCGCCGCCCCGGTGATCACTACGGGCTCCGGCGGGCCCTCGGCGGGCCGACCGTCGCCGACGAGCAGCTCGGTGCCGCGTCGGAGGAACTCGGCGGAGAGCCTGCCGAGCTGGCGGTAGACGTCGTCGCTCTCCTCTGAGACGGTCGGCGGACCCGAGGGCTCAGCCTGTGCGGCCGGTGGCGAGGGCGGCGCGGCCACCGCTCTCGCTCTCCCGCCCGATGCCGAGTCCGGCCGAGTAGAGGCCGCAGAGCGCGTGGTTGAAGGAGATCAGGTCCCCGAGCTTGGGATGATTCGTGTACAGGTTGAGCGCCTCGTCGTCGCCGATCACTTCGGATGCGAATCCGTGCAGCGCCCGCTTCGGGCCCGTCTCGACGAAGGCGCGCGCGCCGGCGTCGAACAGGGTGTGCAGGCCATTCACGAACTGCACCGGCGAAGCCACCTGGCGGCCGAGGATGTCGATGATCCGCTCCTCGACGTCGGGGCCGGTCGGGTAGAACTCGCCGTCGACGTTCGCCACGATGGGGATCTGGGGCGGCGAGACATGCAGTCGCCGCAGCATGGCTCGCAGCGGCTCGCTCGCCGGCGCGACGATCTCGGTGTGGAAGGCGTGGCTGACCGGCAGGGGAATCGCCGTGTGGCCGCGCTGCTGGAAATCGGCGACGGCGCGGGCGACCGGCTCGCTGGCGCCGCCCAGCACCACCTGATTGGTCGAGTTGACATTGGCGAGGACGACGTAGCCATCCGTCGCGGTGACTACCTCCTCGATCACCTCGGATGGCGCCATCACCGCCGCCATGGCGCCGGGATCCTCGACCTCGAGGCTCGCCATCTCATGACCACGCGCGCTGACGGCCTCCAGCGCCTGATCGAACGGCAGTGCTCCGGCCGCCACCAGGGCGCCGTACTCACCCAGGCTGTGGCCCATGACGAAATCGGGTGTGATCCCGTACGACTCGAGCAGGCGGGTGAGGGCGATGTCGACCGTGAGCACGGCGGGCTGTGTGATCTCGGTGCGCATCAGCGCCGCCTCGGCCTCCGCCATCGCCTGAGGCTCGTCAGGGTCGACGAAGACGACGTCGCTCAGCTTTCGCCCGTCGAGCAGCGGCCGCATCACCTCGTCGGCCTCATCGAAGGCCTCGGCGACAAGCGGGACCTTCTTCCGCAGGTCGGCGAGCATGTTCGCGTACTGCGATCCCTGACCCGTGTAGAGGAAGGCAACCTTCGGGGGCGGACCGGTGCCCCGGAAGATGCCGCGCGCTCGGAGCGCCTGCCAGGCGGCCGGGTTTCCCGACTGCTGCGCCTTCAGCGCCAGCTCCGCCTTGGCGGCGAGCTCGTCGGCGTCCGCGTAGTCGATCGCCATCCGCTCGGCGGAGCGCAGCGCCTTCGTGTCGGGCGGGGCCGGCGCGGGCGCGCGCCCGGCCCGGGCCTCCTCGACGGCCCTCCTGAGCGCCTCGGTGAGGGCGGCCTCGTCGGGTGCGCCAAGCACCAGGGCGCCGCGTACTGGTGACTGGGGCTCGCGGCCGCCGCCGCTCGCCCCGGCGGGCGGGGCTGCGGCGGCACGGACGTTGGCCGGCTTGACCTCAACGGGCACGGAGATCGCGCCGGCGCCGTTGCCGGTCAGTCTGCCCGGAACGTGCTCCTCGAGCACGGCGTGGAAGTTCGTGCCCCCGAAGCCGAACGCGCTCACCGCCGCCACCCGCGGTTCGTGGTCTCGAGCCGCCCACTCGCGCAACTCGGTGTTGACCGCAAACGGCGACGTGGACCAGTCGATGTTCGGGTTGGGCCGGTCGAAGTTGAGGCTCGGCGGGAGGACCTTGTGGTGCAGGGCAAGGGCGGCCTTCAGCAGCCCCGCGGCCCCGGCGGCACCCTTGAGGTGGCCGATGTTCGACTTGACCGAGCCGAGGGCGACCGATTGCGGGGCCAGGTTGGCGCCGGAGAAGGTCTCAGACAGGCTCTCAACCTCGACCACGTCGCCGACCGCGGTCGAGGTGCCATGGCCCTCGACCAGCGAGCAGACCTCCGGCGAGAGCGCGGACTTGCGCCAGGCGCGCTCGACCGCGAGCTTCTGGCCCACCGGGTTCGGGGCGGTGATGCCCTTTCCCTTTCCGTCGCTCGATCCGGCCACCCCGCGGACCACCGCGTAGATCCGATCGCCGTCGCGCTCGGCATCCTCCAGTCGCTTGAGCACGAACAGCGCCGCGCCCTCGCCCATCACGAACCCGTCGGCCCCGTCCGCATAGGGCCGGGTACCGCTTGCCGACAACGCGCCGATGGCGCTGAACTTGATGAAGGTGGAGGCACCCATGTTGCGGTCGATCCCGCCCGTGACCACGGCGTCGAACTCGCGCTCGATCAGCCCCTCGATCGAGGCGTCCATCGCCGCCAAGGCCGAGGCGCACGCCGCATCGACGACGAAATTGGGCCCGCGAAGGTTGAACAGATTGGCGACGCGACCAGCGAGGCAGTTGCCGAGCTCGCCCGGCATCGTGTCCTCGGTCACCGCCGGAAGCCTTCCGTCCAGGTTCGAGTGCAGCTCGCGCGCGATCGCCTCCTGAGCGCTCCGGGCAAGTCCGGCATAGCTCGGGGCCCTCGCCAAGCTCGCGAGCGAGTTCGGGGAAAGCGATCCGAAGCGAGGTCAGGTAGTGGTGTTCGCCAGACATTGCGTTGCCGAAGACGACAGCGGTGCGCTCGAGATCCAGCGGCTTATCGGGCCAGCCGTAGTCGAGCAGGGCCATCCGGGTGCAGGCGAGCGCCCACTTCTGGGCATCGTCCATCGCTTCGGAAACCTTGGGCGGAATCGGGAGATGCCACCCGAGCGGGTCCCACTCCCATTCGCGCACCCAGCCGCCGATCTTCGAGTAGGTGTGCTCCGGGATCTTGGGGTCCGGGTCGTAGTAGAGCTCGGGATCCCAGCGTTCCGAGTCGACCTCGCTGATGCAGTAATGGCCCTCGGTGACGTTGCGCCAGAAGGCCTCTGCGTTGGGTGCGTCCGGGAGGATCGCAGCCACGCCCACGATCGCGATCGCCTCCGCTCTCGGCTCGCTCATGAGCGCTCGTAGACGGCGTCCGCGACGGCGTCCATGTCGGCGAGGAGACCGGCCTGGGCCACCTGGATCGGGGCGAGCCCGACCCGGGAGGCCACTGCCTCGATCTGAGCTTGATCGCCCGAGTTCGCGCCGGCGATCAACCGCATGCCCTCGGTGGCCACCGTCTGCGCGACGTCGCGCGCGTTGACCCGCGCCATCGCGGCCAGTGCCTCGGGTGCGAAGCGCTGGATGCCTTCGGCGAGAGCTCACCAGCTGCGGCGCGAGCGCTGCGCCGCACGAGCGCGACGGCGCCCTCGGCGATCGCGGCGAGCTGGCCCAAGCGCAGGAGCACGTGCTGGTTTCGGGTCAACCGCTCGATCCGCGCGGCCTCGAAGACCTCCGCCAGGGCGTGCAGCGCCAGCGCAGTGACGGCGGCGCCGATCGCCGGGCGCTCGAGCTCGAGCGCCTCCAGTTCGCGCGCTGCGGCGTGGTAGTGATCGCCGCGCGTCTTCAGGTGCTGCTGCCAGCGATCGCGCGCGATCGTCATCTCCATGATCTCGGAGGTCCCCTCGTAGATGGTGGTGATGCGGACGTCGCGCTTGATCTTCTCGACCAGGTACTCGTGCGTGTAGCCGTAGCCGCCGTGAGCCTGGATCGCCGCGTCGGCGGCGGCGTTCCCGACCTCCGAGGCCAGGTACTTCGCGATCGCGCCCTCGGTGTTGAGGGATCCCTCGCCGGCGTCGATCCGCTCGGCGGTCTCCTCGATCGCGGCCCGGCTGGCCTCCAGCCGCACCGCGTGCGGGACGATCAGCTTGTGGGTGTAGCCCTGCTTCTCGGAGAGCGGGCCACCGGCCTGGATCCGGTCCTTCGAGTACGGGATCGCGCGGTCGAGGGCTGCCCAGCCCGCGCCCAGCCCGAAGGCGGCGACCATCAGGCGGGTATAGCCGAAGACCTGCTGGGCCTGGACCAGCCCCTGCCCCTCCGCGCCGCCAACCAGGCTGTCGGCGTCTACGTAGGCATCCTCGAGGAACAGAGCTGCGGTGTTCGAGAGCCGGATTCCGTGCTTGTCCTCGTGCTCACCATGCGTGAAACCGTCGGTGTCGCGCTCGATCACGAACCAGCTGGGCCCGCCCGGCGCAAGCGCCAGCACGGAGCTGAGCTCGGCGACGCCGCCGTTGGAGATCCACTGCTTGGCGCCGGTGAGGCGATAGCCGACCACGTCGCCGTTCTCGGAAACCGGCTCCGCCTTCGTCTTCAGCGCAGCGAGGTCGCTTCCGGCCTCGGGTTCGGTGGCGCCGTATGCCATCAGCACCCCCTCGTCTGCGATCCGCCGCATCCAGCGACCCTTCTGATCGGGGGTTCCTCCGACGACGATCGGGTCGCTGCCGAGAAAGGTCGCGAGCACCGAGGTCGCGATCCCGAGATCCAACGCCGCCATCCGCTCGCAGACTCGATAGATATCGAGCGCCCCGCCACCCATGCCTCCGTGCTCCTCTGGAATGAAGAGCAGCTGGATTCCGAGCTCCTCTCCGCACATGCGGCGCACGACTTCCTCAGGGAACTCGTCGCGCTCGTCGAGCTCGATCAGGGTGGAGTCCGGCAGTTCCCGACGGCCGAATTCGCTGATCGACTCGAGGGTGAAATCGAGCGACTCAACATCCATTCCGAGATTCATGTCCTGCAACCGTTCGAGCCTCCTCTCATGAGCAGGCTACTCGCCTATCCCTGCACCTTTCGGGCGGCTGGCGCTCGCTGAACGTGGCACGAGCTTGATCGTCGTGGACCGCGCCTCGGGGCTCGTGATGCGGCTGATCGTGTCTTCGGAGTAGCGCCCGTACTTGGTGCGGTACTCGTCGTCGATCACGTCGTCCAAGTCGTGGTCGGCATCCACGAAGGAGACGTCCTTCTCGACGCCGCCGGCCCCGATGCGGCCTTCGTGGCTCACCTGGGAGCCGCGATACCAGGCCGAGGTGGGCCCGTTGACGGACCGAACGAGGAGGTCGTCGCCGTGGCGGACGACCCAGATCGTCACTGGGCCCCGCAGCGTGCCGTCGCGTCGGAGCGACGCGATCTCGAGCTCCTCGGCTTCCCCGATCCTGGTGAGCTCGTCGATCGTCCATGTCGTCATCGATGCCTCGGCTTTCCTGATGTGGTTCAGCCCACCTGCGCCGTGGGCCGGACGAGGATCTCGTTGAGCGTCATCCGCCGGGGACGCGCGAGGGCGAAGGCGATGACCTCGGCGATGGCCTCGGCGGGTATGGCGAGCTCCTTGACGAACTGCTCGGTGGTCCGCTTGGTCTCGGCGTGCGTGATGTGATCGGTCAGCTCGGTCGCCACGGCGCCGGGCTCGATGACCATGACCCGTACGTCGGGTTGCAGCTCCTGGCGCAGCGCCTCCGACCAGCCGTTGATCCCCCACTTGGTGGCGGCGTAGGCCGCGTTGCCCGCCCGGGCGGTGCGACCGGCAACGGACGAGATGTTCACGAGGTCCCCGCCACCGTCGCGTAGCTGATCCAGGAAGACTTCGGTCGCAGTCATCGCGCCCAGGAGGTTGGTCTCCACCATCTGACGAATCTCGGCGTTCTGCTCGGAGGAGAAGGGAGCGAGGAGCATCAGGCCGGCGTTGTTGACGAGGATGCCGGCGCCGCCCAGCTCGCCCTGCACGCGCTCAGCCGCTGCGACGATCGAATCGCGGTCCGTGACGTCGGCCTCGATCGCGAGCGCGCCGCTTCCCAGCTCCGAGGCCAAGGCCTCGACCCGGTCGGTGCGGCGTGCCAAGAGCGCCAAGCGGTGGCCGTCGGCGGCGAGCGCGCGAGCGGTCGCCTCACCGATGCCCGACGAGGCGCCGGTGATGACCGCAACTCGGCCCAGGGCTTGTTCGGTGCTCATTTGTTCTCTCCTGTGATTGGAAGGAGTTGACTTCTACTTCTGAAGGTGCCTTCCCTGCGCCCCTGCTAACAAAGCACCGGCCGGCGGCGAGCGAGAGTCCCTCCGCGAAATCCTGACCTCAAGGCGCGCCCGGATCACGCCAGACCAGGCGGGGTGCCCACCTACGGCGACGGCGGTAACCGGCGGGTCCGCCAGCTGCTGCACCGGCCGTGCCAGGATAGGCGGGGTGCAGCAGGGTGGCGTGGATGAGACCCGGGCGGAGACAGTGCGGCGGCGGCTGCGAACGATCCCGCCGCTCGTGCTGGGTCTCGCGCTGGTCACGGCTCTGCTGCCGGCTCTGCTAGTCGTCGGCCTGCTCATCGACGCGGTGCGCCGGGTGATGTTCGACGTGCTGCCGACGGCCGCGCGGCTTGTCGTCTGCCTCTGGGTCTACCTCGCGGCGGAGGTGGTGGGCCTCGCCGCGCTGGCGACGGTCTGGATCTTGAGTCTCGGCGGTCGGCGCGGCGCCTGGCTGCGCGAGGTGACCTGGCGCCTCCAACAGATATGGGCCAGCTTGCTGCTCGGCACGGTGCGGGTGCTGTTCAGCCTGCGGCTCGAGGTGGCGGACGACGACGTCATTGCGCCGGGGCCCGTGATCGTGCTGATGCGCCATGCGAGCATCGTCGACACCCTGCTACCGGCGAACCTCGTCGCCGGCCCGCACGGGATCCGGCTCCGGTACGTGCTCAAGCGCGAGCTGCTCGCGGATCCCTGCCTCGACGTCGCCGGGCGACGGCTCCCGAACTGCTTCGTGCGCCGCGGGACCGGCGAGGCGGAGGAGGTGAGGCGGGTGCGAACGCTCGCCCACGGCCTCGGGCCGGGCGACGGCGCGCTGATCTACCCGGAGGGCGCCCGCTTCAGCCCGGAGCGTCGCGCCCGCGCGATTGCGCGCATCGCCGAGCGCGATCCCCGTCTGGCCGCGCGGGCGGACCGGCTCCGATACCTCCTGCCCCCGCGACTCGGCGGGGTGGGGGCGCTGCTCGACGGCGCACCGGACGCCGACGTTGTCGTTGTCGCACACCACGGCTTCGATGGCCTGCGGCTGATCTCGGACATCTGGCGTGGTGGCCTCGTCGGGCTGGTGGTCCGCGTCCGGGTGACGCGGGTGCCGCGGTCCAAAGTGCCCGAAGCGGGCACCGCCCGGGCCGACTGGCTCTACGACCTGTGGCACGACGTCGACGACTGGCTCGGGCAGCGGTTTGCTGGCGCCCCGACGCGGGCGGCGGCATGAGCACCATGGGCCTGCTGGCGCTCGAGGCGGGTCTGATACTCGCGCTCGTCACGGCGCTGTGGGCGGTCAGCGTCCCGATCCACGACAGCTCGATCGTCGACGTCTTCTGGGGCAGTGGCTTCGTCGTGGTCGCGTGGGCAGGCTTCGCGCTGGCGGACGGGAGCCCAGACCGTCGGCTGCTGCTGGCGGTCCTGGTGACGGCCTGGGGCCTGCGCCTGACCGTCTATCTGGCCCGCCGCAACCTCGGGAAGGGCGAGGACTATCGCTACGCAGCGATGCGCCGCCGCCACGGCGACCGCTGGCCGCTGCGCAGCCTGGTCGTCGTGTTCTGGCTGCAGGGCGCCTTGATGTGGGTCGTCTCGCTCCCGGTCCAGGTCGCCATGACCGATCCCACGCCTCCCGGCCTCGGCGCACTCGACTTCGCCGGGACCGCGCTGTGGGCAGTGGGGCTCGCGTGCGAGGCCGTCGGTGACCAACAGCTCGCGCGGTTCAAGGCCGATCCGGCGAACCGCGGGAAGGTCATGGACCACGGCCTGTGGCGCTACACGCGTCATCCGAACTACTTCGGCGACTTCTGCGTCTGGTGGGGAATCTGGCTCGTCGCGTTGGCCACCGGCAGCGCCTGGTGGACGGCTGTCGGCCCGGCGGTGATGTCCTTCCTGCTGATACGAGTCAGCGGCGCCGCCCCGCTCGAGCGCTCGCTGAGCCAGCGGCGCCAGGGCTATGCGGACTACATCGCCCGCACAAGCGCGTTCTTCCCGTGGCCGCCGCGCCGCCGCTGAGCCGAGGAGGGAAGAGATGAGCGCTTCACCGAGCGACCGCGTAACGGCGACTCGTCCGGTTGCTCGCCCCCGACCACTCACCTCATAAGCTCGCGCCCATCCAGCGAGACTTCAAGATCCGCGGTTACACAGTCGGGCAGTTCCCGAACCCGCCGCTCTGGGTTGCGCTGGCGGCGCTCCTCCTAGCGCGGCTCACCAACGACGGCAGCACCATCGATGAACTCGCCCGCGCAACCTTCTACGTCGCGCTCACCGTCTGGGCCTACGAGGAGGCTGCGAACGGCGTCAACGGCTTCCGCAAGGCGCTGGGGATGGGCGCGCTGGTGCTGATCGTTGTCGCGGTGGCTGGGGCGGTCGGTTAGCGGCACGAAGTTCCTCGCTCCACCGGCGCCCAGGCGCCGATCACACCGGCGCCGCCGCTAGTGTGACTGACAGTTCGTGATATCTGTCAGCCTCAAAGGAGATTTCTATGATCACTCGCTCGCTCGGATCCAGTGGACCCCGGGTCTCGGCAATTGGACTCGGCTGCATGGGGATGTCCGATCTCTATGGCCCCGCCGACGAAGCCGAGAGCATCGCCACCATCCACACCGCGCTGGACGCGGGGATCAGCCTGCTCGACACCGGCGACTACTACGCGATGGGCGACAACGAGCTGCTGATCCGCGACGCCTTGCGTGGCCGCGACCGCGAGCAGGCGGTGATCAGCGTCAAGTTCGGTGTGCTGCGCGATCCAATGGGCGGCTGGGCGGGGGTCGACGGGCGGCCCGTGGCGGTCAAGAACTTCCTCGCCTACACGCTGCGCCGGCTCGGAACCGACCACGTGGACATCTACCGACTCGGCCGCCTCAACCCCGAGGTCCCGATCGAGGAGACGGTGGGCGCGATCGGCGAGATGGTGGAGGCCGGCTACATCCGCCACGTCGGTCTCTCCGAGGTGGGCGCCGAGACGATCCGCCGCGCGCAGGCGGTCCACCCGATCTCTGACCTGCAGATCGAGTACTCGCTGCTCTCACGGGGGATCGAGAATCAGGTCCTGCCGACCTGCCGCGAGCTGGGGATCGGAGTGACCGCCTACGGTGTGCTCTCCCGCGGGCTGCTCAGCGGCCACTGGTCCAAGGACCGCGAGACCGGCCCGGCGGACTTCCGCAGCCACGCTCCGCGCTTCAGCGGCGAGAACCTCGATCGGAACCTGGAGCTGGTCGAGGCGATCCGGGTGATCGCGGAGGAGAAGGGGGCTACGGTGGCGCAGGTGGCGATCGCCTGGGTCATGTCCCGGGGCGAAGACGTCGTGCCGCTGGTCGGCGCGCGCCGACGCGACCGCTTGGAGGAGTCGCTCTGGCGGCCGTCGCGCTCGAGCTCGTCGGCCGACGATCTGGATGCGATCGAGCGTGCGATCCCGGCCGGCGCCGCCGCTGGGGAGCGCTACGACGATCAGCAGATGGCGATCCTCGACAGCGAGCGTCGTTGACCACCCAATGAGCGACGGCCCACTGACCGCCGAGCGGATCCTGGAAGCGTCGGAGGGGGTTCTGCGGCGCTTCGGGCCCGTCAAGGCCACGGTCGTCGACGTCGCCCGTGAGCTCGGGGTCAGCCACGGCAGCGTCTACCGGCACTTCCCCAGTAAGGCCGCACTGCGCGACGCCGTCGCCGAGCGCTGGCTTGCGAGCGTCTCGGAGCCACTGGCGGAGGTGGCGGACGGGGAGAGGCCCGCCCCCGAGCGGCTGGTCCACTGGCTTGATCTCCTGGTCGAGTCGAAGCAGGGCCGTGCTCGCGACGACCCGGAGCTGTTCGCGACCTACGTCCAGATAGCCGGCGAGTCGAGGGAGGTGATCGCCGCGCACGTGGAGACCCTCGTGTCCCAGCTCGCCAGGATCGTCGCGGACGGCGTCAAGCAGGGCGCGTTCGCCGTCGACGATCCGAAGGCCGCGGCGCGGGCGGTATTCGACGCTACTGCCCGCTTCCACAACCCGGAGAACGCGGCGGCCTGGACCGACCCGGAGATCGCAGCCGCCTACGAGCAGGTCCGGGCGCTGGTCGAATCCGGGTTGACTGCCCCGGCCCGGAGCAAGAAAGGTTCTAATTGAGGTTCCAAAATTGAGCCCACCTCAGAGCCACTGAGGGCGAGAAGTTCCCGCAAATTTCAGCCGAACCCGAATCGGATCCAGGAGCACCTGCGTCGGGAGCTCGTAACCCGAAGTCGCCGGTTCGAATCCCGCCGCCTATTCGATCTTTCGGAGACGCACGGGCCACACGTCCGGACTAAAGCAGAAGTCCGCCACGGCGCCCAAGAAATGCAAGAAGAACGCGAACTAACTGCCGGTCTAGCGCGTCCTAACCCCGAGTAGCTGCAACAACTCGGGCTCATCTCACGCTCCCCATCTTGCGAGCGCCGAAGACGATATCCCCGGGCACCCGTCCCTTGGTGAGGCGCCCGTCGTGGGCGCGATCGAAGTTGAACTCATCGAGGTATTCATCGAGGTCGCGCCGAAGGGCGGTGATCTTCGGGGCCAATGATCGAGCGAAGGCCGGCCGCCAGCACTCCTCGAGGATCGTCGAGCTGGGCCCGCTCGACACAGCCGTTGGAGTTGGGGCGCCCGGCCTTGATCCGCCACTGGCGGGCACCCACCGACTCGACCGCCGCGCCGAACTCCTTGGAGGCGAACTCCGAGCCGTTGTCGGTGGTCACCTGCCCGAGCTTCCAGCCGGCGGCACGGAGCTCGCGGGCGACCCGGTGGACCAGCTCGGCGGTGAAGCGAGCCCTGGGATTTCGCTCCGAGGAATGAAGCTCCGCCCAGATGAACCCCGAGGCGACGTCTGAGGCGGTGTATTGCCAGACGGTGCCCTTGCTCCCGGAGAGTCGCCCGACGAAGAAGCAGTCCAGCTGCACCTTCTCGCCGGGCTCTGAGGCGTCGATATGGCGCTCAGGCGGCGGGATCTCCGGCTTTCGCTCATAAGGCTCCGCGTGACGGGCGACGAGCGCCAGGCGCTTTGAGCGGGTGTTCAGGTTGAAGCGCCGCAGCACCCGCCAGACGCCGTGCTCCGAGATCCGGATGCCGCCCCACTTCTCCCGTCGGAGCTCCGAGGAGATCCGCCTGGGCCCCAGGCCCGGCCGGGCCAGGGCGAAGGCGAGGATCCGCTGCTCGAGGTGGGGGCCGATCTGGTTGGGCATCCGCGGGCGCCGGCGCTCGCGCACCCGCAGGGCCTCCATGCCCCAGCGGTCGACCTTGCGCTTCCAGCGGTAGTAGGTCGAGCGCTCGACCCCCATCGTCCTGCAGGCGGCCGCCACGTTGCCGAGTTCCTCGGCCAAGGTCAGGCAGCGCAGGCGGAATCCGAACAACACGTCATCCTCAGTCACGTCATGCTCCCTTCGTTGCTTCTTTGGTTGGCACCGAGGAGCGTGAGCGAGCGCGCAGACGCCCCCGGCCATGGCCGGGGGCGTCTGACTTCAAGGCTCTATAGATCCCGCAGGTGTTGCGAGAACTTGGGGTTAGTCCGGTCAGCGGGACGCGGCTGAGGCCGCGAGCGGCGCGGACTGGCTGGCGATCGCGGGGGCGCACGCGGCGAACTCCTCGCCGTCCGGCATGTCGTGGCGCAGCCTGTCGAACAGGACGCCACCGGCGATCAGCGGCAGCCAGAACAGGATGATCCGGTAGGCGAGCACCGCTGCCGCGGTGGCGGCGGCTGGGGCTCCGTAGACGATCAGCGTCCCGATCAGCCCGAGGTCGATGCCGCCGATGCCGCCCGGGATCGGCAGCAGGCCCCCGAGCTGGCCGATCAGGTAGCCCATCAGGATCACCGTGAGGGGCGGAGAGGCACCGAAGGCGTGGAAGGTCGCCCAGAGGACGGCGTTGTCGAAGGCCCAGTAGCCGACCGCTCCGGCGATCACGCCCAAATGCCCTGACCGCAGGATCTGCCGCGCCGCGGCCGTACCGTCGATCACCGCCACGCGCGTCGCGCTGATTCCCCGGCGCACTCGCGATGCGTCCGGCTCAGGAGGGTCGCCCCGCCCCAGGCGCGGGAGCGCTCCAACCGCCAAGATCGTGAGCGCCGCCAAGGCGGCGGGCAGCGCGGTCAGCCACAGCGCCAGATCCGGGCCGAGCAGGCCAACCGCAAGCGCCGCCCCCAGAACCGCCACCGCGAGAAAGTTCACCCCGCTCTTGACCAGGAAGAACGCGACGGAGCGCCGGGCGATCCGCTTTCCACCCATTCCGCCCCGATGGAGCACCCACGCCCCGAGCGCCAGGCCTCCCGCGCCGCTGGCAGGGACCAGTGAGCCCATCGCGAGCTCGGAGCCCGCGATCTGCCAGCTCCGCCGCCGGCTCAGCCCCGTGCAGAAGATCGGGCCGAACATGACGACGTACGACACGAAGGAGAGCGCCTCGAGCACCGTCGCCAGGATCAGCCAGCCCGGGCTGGCCTTCACCAGCAGGTCCCGCACCTCCCCGAGCCCCGGAGCCAGCAGGAAGATCGCCACCAGCAATCCGAGCGCCGCGAGCGCCTGCAGCGCGCGGCGGCGCAGGCTCCGCGACTGGAACTCCTGCGGCAGATCCTCCGACGGAGGTGTCAGGTAGGTGACTTGGAGCTCTTCGGCGATGCCCCAAGCATCGCGTACGGAAGCCTCGGCGAGTCAACAGCTAACAAAGCTCCCAGCGGGGGATCCGGCCTCGGCCAAAGTCCACACTTGCGCGAAAGGCTGCTCGAATGGAGCGCCGTCGGCTGAGTCAGTCCCGCGATCTCATTTTCACGAACGCGAACATCGCTGCCTGTTGAGTGCTGCTTTGCATGAAGAGCAGCACTGCTGGTGGGCCGCGAGATACTGCGTGGGCGATGTCGAAGGAGAACGTCGAGTTTGTGCCCAACGCTCTCAAAGGAGGAGTTGTCAAATGATCAAACGACTACCCGCGCGGCGACCCAGCCCCGCGATGATCATCGCCGTGATCGCCCTGATCGCGGCACTGGGTGGCACCGCAGTTGCAGGCGGTGTCCTTACGACCAAGAAGTTCAAAAAGCAGGCAGTGCGGGGGCCCGTTCAGTATGTGGCCGTGACAACCAGCGTCCCGAGTACCAATGTGCCCGACAGCCCTGGAGTTCATGTGGCAGCTACCTGCCCAGCAGGTACCCACGTGATCGGTGGTGGCGTCAAGCTAAGCCTTGAGGCCGACATGTTCGTCAACGACAGCACTCCAACCACGTCAGGTTGGGCCGGCACGGTCTTCAACGGAAACGCGGCGGCTCAGCCTGCAACCACGACCGCGATCTGCGCGACCGTGCAGAAAGTCTCGGGCTCACCCCCCAGTTCCTGAGCAAGCTTTCGGATTGCGTCACGAAGGGGGCCGGCAACCGCCGGCCCCCTTCTTTCGGCCCTCCTTCATTGAGACGAGAAGCGGTAGTCCGGACTCGTGGCCCGTGCGTCTTACGAATTCAGGAAGCGCAGAGACGCATACCCGCCCCGGACGTTCCGGTTCACACGGGAGCGGCGCGGGCCCACTGTCGTCTAGGCTGCCCGCGTGCGCTGCGCGCGGTCGCTTTTCGCCGTTCTCGCCACCACGGTCGCTCTTGGACTGAGCACCGCACCCACCGCCGTCGCACAGGATCCCGGACGCTGGCTGTTCACCGGAGCGAGCTCGGTTCCCATCGCCTACTGGCAGGGGCTCACCTCAGACCCGGCCGAGGCGAACTTGTATTTCGTGGGAGTTTTCGAGGGGTTGTGGCGCACCACGCCGCTGCTGCGCCAGACCGCAGGCGTTCCGGACGCGATCCCGGACGCTGTCGAGCAGGCGGAGGGCTACAACCACATCGGCGACCCGACCTGGAATCCCGGCGAGGGCGGTCGCGTGCTGCTGCCGCTGGAGTGCTTCACGCCCGGAGTCGGCAATACCTGCGGCACCGGCTCGTTTGGCGTCGCGGACCCCGCCACGCTCGACTTTCGCTACTACGTAAAGCTCGACCCAGCGGAGATCCCGAAGGCGATGTGGGCCGAGACCTCGCCTGACGGCTCGCTGATCTGGACCAGCAGCGGTAGCGATCTGCTCGCCTACCGCTCGACCGAGGTCTCGCAAGCCAATCGCGCCCCCTCCGGGCCCCTGCTCGAGCCCGTCCGCCGCCTCGTCGACGCCGTGCCACCAACCGGCGTCACCGGCGCTGTGTTCCGGGACGGCCGGCTCCTGCTGGCCGGTGAGGCCAACGGCGTCTATCAAGTGTGGGCCGTCGATCCCGCCTCCGGCGAACGGCAACTCGAGCTCCAGATGAGCATCTGCGGCGAGTCCGAGGGCCTCGACGTGATTCAAACGCTCGGCGGAGAGCTTCACTGGCTGATCGGGCCATTCGACCCCGGATGCCGTCTCAGCTTCGGACCGACCAGCGCCTTGCTCCACTTCGTGCCGGCCCCAGCCCACAGGCGCTTCGAGGTGGAGGTCACGGACAGCAACGTCGGGGCACTGCCGGGCGAGGTGCGGGCGACGGTTCACGCAACCCGCGACGGCCAGCCCCTGCGCCAGGCGCGGGTGAGCTTCGCCGGCGGAACGGCACGCACGGACAAGGAAGGCATCGCGACCGTCTCCACGACCCTCGAGCTGCCGGGGCGCTTCAAGGCGCTGGCGCAGAAGGGTCAGAACTACGGCGTGTCGGAGCTCGTGCCAATCGGCGTCGCACCCTCAGCGCTGCGCTTGCCCGTGCCGCCGTCGGGCGCCGGCTAGCGCGGAGGACTGATCTCCGCTGGCGATCTCGTCGCGCCATCCGGTGCCCAGGATCAGGGAGCAATCCAACCTGCCGGCTTGAGTACCGAGGTTCGGTGCCAGAGTGCCGCTTAGGTGCTCGGAGCGCGGAATCGACCTGCCCAGCGCCCCGCCTCAGGCGCGCAGGACGCCGATGTTGAAATCGCCGGTGTCGAGCCGTCCGTAGAGTCTGAGCCAGAGCGGCAGGTACATCTCGGTGCCGCGGGCGGTCTGGATGCCACCGAGGTCGATGATTCGCTCCTCGGGCCAACCGAACGCGCCAAGCAGGTCGATCACCCCGCGCTTGGCACCCTCGTCCTCCCCGCTCACGAACACGGTGTGCTCTCCGGGGACCCTGGTGGGATCCACCATCACCTGGCAGTTCATCGTGTTGAGCGTCTTCACCACGTGGGCCTCGGGAAAGGCCGCCTGGATCCGCTCTCCGAGGCTGTCGTCGTTGCAGAAGGCCAGCGTGGGAGGGAAACCCTGTGAGGCATCGAGCGGGTTGGCGATGTCGATCAGGGTCTTGCCCGAGAGGTTCTCTTTGCCCGCCGCGTCGAGGGCCTCAAGGGAGGCCACCCCGGCAGTGCAGTTGACAACCAGCTCGCCGTGCCCGGCGGCGTCGGCGAAGCTGCCTTCGGCGGCCGTGTCGCCGGCGTCCTTCACCCAGGCGACCGCATTCTCGTTGCCGGCCTTGCGTGAGCCCATCGTCACCTCGTGCCCCAGCTCCACCAGCTTCGTCCCGATCGTCTGACCGACCATCCCCGTACCCAGCACCCCGATCTTCATCTCTCGTTCTCCTTTGGCTCGGTTGCTCTGCAAGTTCGGTAAAGGATTGTTCCCCGTTTGTTCCCCGTCAGAAAGCTGCGTCGCCGCTCCTGAAGCAGAAGACCGCCATTGGCAGCCACGCCCGATGACTCGAGGCTATGGCCCCTCCCCGCTTCGGTTTGACGCCCTGATCCGTGCGTCTCCGAAAGATCGCATCGCCGGCCTGATTCGTCTCTCGCTACGACCTTCCCCAGAATTCGAGAGGCCAGCCGCTACCCAGCGTGAAGCGCCCGCGCCTGCTTTCACGCGACAGGGAGCAGTATCGACTCGATCCGGGACCGCCGAAGGGGCGCGCCCTCAGCCCGCCAGCTCGAGCAGCTCGATCCTGTATCCGTCGGGGTCCCTGACGAAGCAGAGGCGCGAGCCGCCCTCGTGAATTCGATAAGGGGGCTTCTCCGGCTCGATCCCCATCTCCTTGAGATGCTCGAGGGTGACGCCCAGGTCGTCGACCGCGAGTGCTACGTGACCGTAGGCGGTTCCCAGCTCGTAGCTTTCGACGCCGTAGTTATGGGTCAGCTCGAGCTCGGGCAGCTGCTCACCCGGCACGCCCATGAAGATATTGATTGCCTCGTCGCGGATCGGCATCTCGCGGCGTTTCTCGAGCCCCAAGGCCTCGTAGAAGGCGACCGATCGATGGGGATCGGTGATTCGGTAGCAGGTGTGGATCAACCGCACGTCGCGAACTCTATCCGCGCCGGTCAGCGGCACATGTTCGGATCCCTGCCGCGCCCCAGGGGCATTGCCTGGCCGTGCTCTCGAATCGCGTGAGACTGAATACGGCTATAGGAGCTGTGAGGAAGCTTGGTTGGAAACGGATAGGGAAAGGCAGGCTGACCTTGCTGATCTTCATCATCCCGCTGATCGGCATCCTGATCTACCTGATTGCGAGCGCGCCCGGATCGATCTCGATGAAATCGTCCTCGTCGTGATCGTCGCCGCCCCGGAAACGGCGAACGCGGCCGCGAATCATCGGCCGTCTTTGCTGAAGGACACCTGATCAGACTCGCCATGGACCGCCTGACCTACATCGGCCACGCGACCACCCTGCTTCGGCTCGACCACACCTCGATCCTCACCGATCCCATGCTGCGGGGATGGCTGGGCCCGCTGCGACGGCAAGGACCGCGACCGTCGCCCGAACTTGCCAAGATCCCCGACGTGGTGCTGATCTCGCACCTGCACCGCGACCATCTCGACCTCCCCTCGCTGCGGCGACTCCCGGCAAGCACACCGCTGGTGGTTCCGCGGGGTGCCACCAGGTGGGCGGCAAAGAGCGGCGCCGAACAGATCCATGAGATCGGCCGTGGAGAGACGATCTCGATCGGCGAGATCAAGGTGACGGCTGTGCCGGCTGTGCACGACGGACACCGCGACCGCCGGGGAATGCAAATCGAGCCGCTCGGATACGTGATCGGTGGCGGCGTCCGAACGGTCTACTTCGCCGGCGACACGGACCTGTTCCCGGAGATGTCGGACCTCGGGCCGCTCGACTTGGCGTTGCTGCCGGTATGGGGCTGGGGCGGCTCTGTCGGGCCCGGGCATCTCGACCCCGAGCGGGCCGCAAGAGCGCTGGAGCTGCTTCGCCCTCGCCTCGCGGTACCGATTCACTGGGGGACCTTCTACCCCGTCGGCCTTCGGCGCCTGCGGCCGGAGCCCCTGGCCGAGCCGCCGCTTGAGTTCGCTCGGCTGGCACGCCGGCTGGCGCCGGAGGTCGAGGTGCGGGTCCTCGAGCCCGGATCCGAGACCTCGCTGGAGAGCGGATGAGCGGCGCCCGCAGGCTCAGCCGCGGAGCCTTGTTCGCGCTGCGCGGCCTTCTCCTCTGGCTGCTGATCGCGCTGATCCTTTGGGCCGCCGCCGCCGTGTTGCCAGGAATCGATGTTCCGAGCTTCGGCGCGGTCCTGTTGACCACCGCACTGATCGCACTGCTCAACGCGCTGCTATGGCCGCTGCTGATCCGGCTGCTCCTGCCGCTGACCGTCTTGACCTTCGGCCTCGGCTCACTCGTCCTGAACGCGGCGATCGTCTCGGTCTCGCTCAAGGTGGTCGACGGCTCCGCGCCCGATTTCCTCAGCGCGATCCTGGTGGCCTTCGCCCTCTCGATCAGCCTGATGCTGCTGGCGCCCGCCCTCAGTTTCGACAACGATGCCCGCCAGCTTCGCCTCGTTCGCCGCCGAGCGCGTCGGGTGCGCGACGCCGGTCGCACTGACGTCCCCGGCGTGATCCTGTTCGAGATCGACGGCCTCGCCGAGCCCGTCCTGAGGAGGGCGCTGATGGAGGGACATGCCCCGACAATGGCTGGCTGGCTGGAGGATGGCAGCCACACGATCGTTCCCTGGGAGTGCGACCTCTCCTCCCAGACCGGCGCCAGCCAGGCGGGGCTGCTGCTGGGGAGCAACGACGACATGCCGGCCTTCCGCTGGTACGAGAAGGAGAGCGGGAGGACGGTGGTCTCCAACCACGGGAAGGACGCCGTTGAGCTCGAGCGGCGCCACTCGGACGGTGGCGGCCTGCTGGCGATGGGCGGCGCCAGCCGCGGAAACATGTTCTCCGGCGACGCGCCCCACTGCTCGGCGACGATGAGCGTGCTGCGCGACCGCGAGCGCTCCAGCGCGCGGGAGTACTTCGCCTACTTCTCCGATCCCTACGGCTTCACGCGCACGATCGCCCTCTATCTCTGGGACGTGCTCCTTGAGCTGCGGGCCGCCCGCCGCCAACGGAGGCGCGGCGAAGAGCACGTTGACCGAGGCGGTCTCTATCCGTTCATGAGAGGCGCTATCACGGTGATCATGCGCGACCTCAACGTCGCGACCCTGCTCGGCGACATCGTCGAGGGCGTCCCAGTCGTGTACTCCACCTTCGTCGGCTACGACGAGGTCGCGCATCACTCCGGCGTCGAGCAGCCGGATGCCTTCGCGGTGCTGAAGCAGCACGATGCCCAGCTCGCTCGCCTCGAGAGCGCCATTGAGCACGCCCCCCGCCCGTATCACCTGGTGGTGCTCTCGGACCATGGGCAGAGCCAGGGCCGTCCGTTCCGTCAGCGCTATGGCGTCGAGTTGAACGCGTTGGTGCGGAGTGCGCTCGCCGGAGGCGACGTTTACGCCCCGACGGCGCCCGACGAGGGCCTGAGCTCAGTCGGCGGAGCGCTTACGGATGCGCGCGAAGAGGAAACAGCGGGAGGCAGGATGCTCGCCCGCGCGACCCGCGACCGCATCGTCGATGGCGAGGTAGTCCTCGGACCGAATCGTGACGCCGCCGAGGAGTCCCGCCGGGATGCCTCAGATCACGCCGCCGTCGTTCTCGCATCGGGCGGCCTCGGGCTGATCT
>CAWHXR010000003.1:0-17402 GCA_963833375.1 uncultured Solirubrobacterales bacterium | reverse complement strand
AAGCTGGTGGAGCTGGGGCACGAGGTGACGATGGGCTCACGCAAGGCCGGCAACGACAACGCGGTCGCCTGGGTGAAGGACGCCGGCGACACGGCCGCCGAAGGCAGCTTCGCCGACGCCGCCGGGCACGGCGAGCTGGTTGTCAACTGCACTGCCCGGGTGGCCTCCGTTGAGGCCCTCGACGCGGCGGGCAAAGAGAACCTCTCGGGCAAGACCCTGATCGACATCGCCAACCCGCTCGATGCCTCACAGGGTTTCCCTCCCACGCTGGCCTTCTGCAACGACGACAGCCTCGGAGAGCGGATCCAGGCGGCCTTTCCCGAGGCCCACGTGGTGAAGACGCTCAACACGATGAACTGCCAGGTGATGGTGGATCCCACCCGGGTCCCCGGAGAGCACGCCGTCTTCGTGAGCGGGGAGGACGAGGGTGCCAAGCGCGGGGTGATCGACCTGCTTGGCGCGTTCGGTTGGCCCGAGGAGGGGATCATCGACCTCGGTGGCATCCAGACCGCCCGCGGCACCGAGATGTACCTGCCGCTCTGGCTCAGACTCTACGGACGGCTCGACACCGGCGATTTCAATATCGGCGTCCTGCGCGCCTGAGGCGGGGCGCTGGGCAGGTCGATTCCGCGCTCCGAGCATCTAAGCGGCACTCTGGCACCGAACCTCGGTACTCAAGCCGGCAGGTTGGATTGCTCCCTGATCCTGGGCACCGGATGGCGCGACGAGATCGCCAGCGGAGATCAGTCCTCCGCGCTAGCCGGCGCCCGACGGCGGCACGGGCAAGCGCAGCGCTGAGGGTGCGACGCCGATTGGCACGAGCTCCGACACGCCGTAGTTCTGACCCTTCTGCGCCAGCGCCTTGAAGCGCCCCGGCAGCTCGAGGGTCGTGGAGACGGTCGCGATGCCTTCCTTGTCCGTTCGTGCCGTTCCGCCGGCGAAGCTCACCCGCGCCTGGCGCAGGGGCTGGCCGTCGCGGGTTGCGTGAACCGTCGCCCGCACCTCGCCCGGCAGCGCCCCGACGTTGCTGTCCGTGACCTCCACCTCGAAGCGCCTGTGGGCTGGGGCCGGCACGAAGTGGAGCAAGGCGCTGGTCGGTCCGAAGCTGAGACGGCATCCGGGGTCGAATGGCCCGATCAGCCAGTGAAGCTCTCCGCCGAGCGTTTGAATCACGTCGAGGCCCTCGGACTCGCCGCAGATGCTCACCTGAAGCTCGAGTTGCCGGTCGCCGGAGGCGGGATCGACGGCCCACACTTGATAGACGCCGTTGGCCTCACCGGCCAGCAGGAGCCGGCCGTCCCGGAACACAGCGCCGGTGACGCCGGTTGGTGGCACGGCGTCGACGAGGCGGCGGACGGGCTCGAGCAGGGGCCCGGAGGGGGCGCGATTGGCTTGCGAGACCTGGGTCGAGCGGTAGGCGAGCAGATCGCTACCGCTGCTGGTCCAGATCAGCGAGCCGTCGGGCGAGGTCTCGGCCCACATCGCCTTCGGGATCTCCGCTGGGTCGAGCTTTACGTAGTAGCGGAAGTCGAGCGTGGCGGGGTCCGCGACGCCAAACGAGCCGGTGCCGCAGGTATTGCCGACTCCGGGCGTGAAGCACTCCAGCGGCAGCAGCACGCGACCGCCCTCGCCGGGATTCCAGGTCGGGTCGCCGATGTGGTTGTAGCCCTCCGCCTGCTCGACAGCGTCCGGGATCGCGTCCGGAACGCCCGCGGTCTGGCGCAGCAGCGGCGTGGTGCGCCACAACCCCTCGAAAACTCCCACGAAATACAAGTTCGCCTCGGCCGGGTCTGAGGTGAGCCCCTGCCAGTAGGCGATGGGAACCGAGCTCGCTCCGGTGAACAGCCAGCGTCCGGGATCCTGTGCGACGGCGGTGGGCGCGGTGCTCAGTCCAAGAGCGACCGTGGTGGCGAGAACGGCGAAAAGCGACCGCGCGCAGCGCACGGGGCCAGCCTAGACGACAGGGGGCCCGTGCCGCTCCCGTGTGAACCGGAACGTCCGGGGCGGGTATGCGTCTCTGCGCGTCCTGAATTCGTGAGACGCACGGGCCAAGCGTGCGGACTACCGCTTCTCGTCTCTATGAAGAAGGGCC
Source organism: uncultured Solirubrobacterales bacterium (assembly GCA_963833375.1). GTDB lineage: Bacteria > Actinomycetota > Thermoleophilia > Solirubrobacterales > 70-9 > DASUPK01. The sequence goes on along the minus strand of CAWHXR010000003.1, from coordinate 15,310 downwards.
GAAAGAAGGGGGCCGGCGGTTGCCGGCCCCCTTCGTGACGCACTCCGAAAGCTTGCTCAGGAACTGGGGGGCGAGCCCGAGACTTTCTGCACGGTCGCGCAGATCGCGGTCGTGGTTGCAGACTGAGCCGCCGCGTTTCCGTTGAAGACCGTGCCGGCCCAACCTGACGTAGTTGGAGTGCTGTCGTTGACGATCATGTCGGCCTCAAGGCTTAGCTTGACGCCGCCACCGATCACGTGGGTACCTGCTGGGCAGGTAGCTGCCACATGAACTCCAGGGCTGTCGGTCACATTGGTGTTCGGGACGCTGGTTGTCACGGCCACATACCGAACGGGCCCCCGCACTGCCTGCTTTTTGAACTTCTTGGTCGTAAGGACACCGCCTGCAACTGCGGTGCCACCCAGTGCTGCGATCAGGGCAATCACGGCGATGATCATCGCGGGGCTGGGTCGCCGCGCGCGTAGTCGTTTGATCATTTGATCATTCCTCCTTTGAGAGCGTTGGGCACAAACTCGACGTTCTCCTTCGACATCGCCCACGCAGTATCTCGCGGCCCACCAGCAGTGCTGCTCTCCATGCAAAGCAGCACTCAACGGGCAGCGATGTTCGCGTTCGTGAAAATGAGATCGCGGGACTGACTCAGCCGACGGCGCTCCATTCGAGCAGCCTTTCGCGCAAGTGTGGACTTTGGCCGAGGCCGGATCCCCCGCTGGGAGCTTTGTTAGCTGTTGACTCGCCGAGGCTTCCGTACGCGATGCTTGGGGCATCGCCGAAGAGCTCCAAGTCACCTACCTGACACCTCCGTCGGAGGATCTGCCGCAGGAGTTCCAGTCGCGGAGCCTGCGCCGCCGCGCGCTGCAGGCGCTCGCGGCGCTCGGATTGCTGGTGGCGATCTTCCTGCTGGCTCCGGGGCTCGGGGAGGTGCGGGACCTGCTGGTGAAGGCCAGCCCGGGCTGGCTGATCCTGGCGACGGTGCTCGAGGCGCTCTCCTTCGTGTCGTACGTCGTCATGTTCGGCCCGATCTTCTGCACGGGGCTGAGCCGGCGGCGGAGCTGGCAGATCGCGGGCTCCGAGCTCGCGATGGGCTCACTGGTCCCTGCCAGCGGCGCGGGAGGCCTGGCGCTCGGGGCGTGGGTGCTCCATCGGGGCGGAATGGGTGGAAAGCGGATCGCCCGGCGCTCCGTCGCGTTCTTCCTGGTCAAGAGCGGGGTGAACTTTCTCGCGGTGGCGGTTCTGGGGGCGGCGCTTGCGGTTGGCCTGCTCGGCCCGGATCTGGCGCTGTGGCTGACCGCGCTGCCCGCCGCCTTGGCGGCGCTCACGATCTTGGCGGTTGGAGCGCTCCCGCGCCTGGGGCGGGGCGACCCTCCTGAGCCGGACGCATCGCGAGTGCGCCGGGGAATCAGCGCGACGCGCGTGGCGGTGATCGACGGTACGGCCGCGGCGCGGCAGATCCTGCGGTCAGGGCATTTGGGCGTGATCGCCGGAGCGGTCGGCTACTGGGCCTTCGACAACGCCGTCCTCTGGGCGACCTTCCACGCCTTCGGTGCCTCTCCGCCCCTCACGGTGATCCTGATGGGCTACCTGATCGGCCAGCTCGGGGGCCTGCTGCCGATCCCGGGCGGCATCGGCGGCATCGACCTCGGGCTGATCGGGACGCTGATCGTCTACGGAGCCCCAGCCGCCGCCACCGCGGCAGCGGTGCTCGCCTACCGGATCATCCTGTTCTGGCTGCCGCTGATCGCCGGTGGCGTCCTGTTCGACAGGCTGCGCCACGACATGCCGGACGGCGAGGAGTTCGCCGCGTGCGCCCCCGCGATCGCCAGCCAGTCCGCGCCGCTCGCGGCCTCAGCCGCGTCCCGCTAGACCGGCAGCTTGTTCGCGTTCTTCTTGCATTTCTTGGGCGCCGTGGCGGACTTCTGCTTTAGTCCGGACGTGTAGAACCTTTCTTGCTCCGGGCCGGGGCCGTCAACCCGGATTCGACCAGCGCCCGGACCTGCTCGTAGGCGGCTGCGATCTCCGGGTCGGTCCAGGCCGCCGCGTTCTCCGGGTTGTGGAAGCGGGCAGTAGCGTCGAATACCGCCCGCGCCGCGGCCTTCGGATCGTCGACGGCGAACGCGCCCTGCTTGACGCCGTCCGCGACGATCCTGGCGAGCTGGGACACGAGGGTCTCCACGTGCGCGGCGATCACCTCCCTCGACTCGCCGGCTATCTGGACGTAGGTCGCGAACAGCTCCGGGTCGTCGCGAGCACGGCCCTGCTTCGACTCGACCAGGAGATCAAGCCAGTGGACCAGCCGCTCGGGGGCGGGCCTCTCCTCGTCCGCCACCTCCGCCAGTGGCTCCGAGACGCTCGCAAGCCAGCGTTCGGCGACGGCGTCGCGCAGTGCGGCCTTACTGGGGAAGTGCCGGTAGACGCTGCCGTGGCTGACGCCGAGCTCACGCGCGACGTCGACGACCGTGGCCTTGGCGGGCCCGAAGCGCCGCAGAACCCCCTCCGACGCTTCCAGGATCCGCTCGGCGGTCAGTGGGCCGTCGCTCATTGGGTGGTCAACGACGCTCGCTGTCCAGGATCGCCATCTGCTGATCGTCGTAGCGCTCCCCCGCGGCGGCGCCCGCCGGGATCGCACGCTCGATCGCATCCAGATCGTCGGCCGACAGCTCGAGCGCGACGGCCCCCAGAGCCTCCTCCAAGCGGTCGCGTCGGCGCGCGCCGACCAGCGGCACGATGTCTTCGCCCCGGGACATGACCCAGGCGATCGCCACCTGCGCCACCGTAGCCCCCTTCTCCTCCGCGATCACCCGGATCGCCTCAACCAGCTCCAGGTTCCGATCGAGGTTCTCGCCGCTGAAGCGCGGAGCGTGGCTGCGGAAGTCCGCCGGCCCGGTCTCGCGGTCCTTGGACCAGTGCCCGCTGAGCAGCCCGCGGGAGAGCACACCGTAGGCGGTCACTCCGATCCCCAGCTCGCGGCAGGTCGGCAGGACCTGATTCTCGATCCCCCGTGAGAGCAGCGAGTACTCGATCTGCAGATCAGAGATCGGGTGGACCGCCTGCGCGCGGCGGATCGTCTCGGCGCCCACCTCGGAGAGGCCGACGTGGCGGATGTAGCCGGCCTCCACCATCTCGCCGATCGCGCCCACCGTCTCCTCGATCGGGACCTCGGGGTTGAAGCGGCCGAGTCGGTAGATGTCCACGTGGTCGGTTCCGAGCCGGCGCAGCGTGTAGGCGAGGAAGTTCTTGACCGCGACGGGTCGCCCGTCGACCCCCGCCCAGCCGCCCATTGGATCGCGGAGCACACCGAACTTGACGCTGATCACCGCCTGCTCGCGGTCGCGGTCACGCAAGGCGTCGCGGATCAGCAGCTCGTTGTCGCCCATCGCGTAGTAGTCGCCGGTGTCGAGCAGGCTGATCCCCGCGTCCAGCGCGGTGTGGATGGTGGCGATGCTCTCGGCTTCGTCGGCGGGGCCATAGAGATCGGACATCCCCATGCAGCCGAGTCCAATTGCCGAGACCCGGGGTCCACTGGATCCGAGCGAGCGAGTGATCATAGAAATCTCCTTTGAGGCTGACAGATATCACGAACTGTCAGTCACACTAGCGGCGGCCCCGCGCCGGTGGAGCGAGGAGCTTCGTGCCGCTAACCGACCGCCCGAGCCACCGCGACAACGATCAGCACCAGCGCGCCCATCCCCAGCGCCTTGCGGAAGCCGTTGACGCCGTTCGCAGCCTCCTCGTAGGCCCAGACGGTGAGCGCGACGTAGAAGATCGCGCGGGCGAGGTCATCGATGGTGCTGCCGTCGTTGGTGAGCCGCGCGAGGAGGAGCGCCGCCAGCGCAACCCAGAGCGGCGGGTTCGGGAACTGCCCGACTGTGTAACCGCGGATCTTGAGGTTTCGCTGGATGGCCGCCGAGCTTATGAGGTGAGTGGTCGGGGGCGAGCAACCGGACGAGTCGCCGTTACGCGGTCGCTCGGTGAAGCGCTCATCTCTTCCCTCCCTCGGCTCAGCGGCGGCGCGGCGGCCACGGGAAGAACGCGCTTGTGCGGGCGATGTAGTCCGCATAGCCCTGGCGCCGCTGGCTCAGCGAGCGCTCGAGCGGGGCAGCGCCGCTGACTCGTATCAGCAGGAAGGACATCACCGCCGGGCCGACAGCCGTCCACCAGGCGCTGCCGGTGGCCGACGCGACGAGCCAGATTCCCCACCAGACGCAGAAGTCGCCGAAGTAGTTCGGATGACGCGTGTAGCGCCACAGGCCGTGGTCCATGACCTTCCCGCGGTTCGCCGGATCGGCCTTGAACCGCGCGAGCTGTTGGTCACCGACGGCCTCGCACGCGAGCCCCACTGCCCACAGCGCGGCGCCGGCGAAGTCGAGTGCGCCGAGGCCGGGAGGCGTGGGATCGGTCATCGCGACCTGGACCGGGAGCGAGACGACCCACATCAAGGCGCCCTGCAGCCAGAACACGACGAACAGGCTGCGCAGCGGCCAGCGGTCGCCGTGGCGGCGGCGCATCGCTGCGTAGCGGTAGTCCTCGCCCTTCCCGAGGTTGCGGCGGGCCAGATAGACGGTCAGGCGCAGGCCCCAGGCCGTCACCAGTACTGCCAGCAGCAGCCGACGGTCTGGGCTCCCGTCCGCCAGCGCGAAGCCTGCCCACGCGACCACGACGAAGCCACTGCCCCAGAAGACGTCGACGATCGAGCTGTCGTGGATCGCGACGCTGACCGCCCACAGCGCCGTGACGAGCGCGAGTATCAGACCCGCCTCGAGCGCCAGCAGGCCCGTGGTGCTCATGCCGCCGCCCGCGTCGGGGCGCCAGCAAACCGCTGCCCGACCCAGTCGTCGACGTCGTGCCACAGGTCGTAGAGCCAGTCGGCCCGGGCGGTGCCCGCTTCGGGCACTTTGGACCGCGGCACCCGCGTCACCCGGACGCGGACCACCAGCCCGACGAGGCCACCACGCCAGATGTCCGAGATCAGCCGCAGGCCATCGAAGCCGTGGTGTGCGACAACGACAACGTCGGCGTCCGGTGCGCCGTCGAGCAGCGCCCCCACCCCGCCGAGTCGCGGGGGCAGGAGGTATCGGAGCCGGTCCGCCCGCGCGGCCAGACGGGGATCGCGCTCGGCGATGCGCGCAATCGCGCGGGCGCGACGCTCCGGGCTGAAGCGGGCGCCCTCCGGGTAGATCAGCGCGCCGTCGCCCGGCCCGAGGCCGTGGGCGAGCGTTCGCACCCGCCTCACCTCCTCCGCCTCGCCGGTCCCGCGGCGCACGAAGCAGTTCGGGAGCCGTCGCCCGGCGACGTCGAGGCAGGGATCCGCGAGCAGCTCGCGCTTGAGCACGTACCGGAGCCGGATCCCGTGCGGGCCGGCGACGAGGTTCGCCGGCAGCAGGGTGTCGACGATGCTCGCATGGCGCATCAGCACGATCACGGGCCCCGGCGCAATGACGTCGTCGCCCGCCACCTCGAGCCGCAGGCGGAACAGCACCCGCACCGTGCCGAGCAGCAAGCTGGCCCATAGCTGTTGGAGGCGCCAGGTCACCTCGCGCAGCCAGGCGCCGCGCCGACCGCCGAGACTCAAGATCCAGACCGTCGCCAGCGCGGCGAGGCCCACCACCTCCGCCGCGAGGTAGACCCAGAGGCAGACGACAAGCCGCGCGGCCGTCGGCAGCACGTCGAACATCACCCGGCGCACCGCGTCGATGAGCAGGCCGACGACTAGCAGCGCCGGCAGCAGAGCCGTGACCAGCACGAGACCCAGCACGAGCGGCGGGATCGTGCGCAGCCGCCGCCGCACTGTCTCCGCCCGGGTCTCATCCACGCCACCCTGCTGCACCCCGCCTATCCTGGCACGGCGGTGCAGCAGCTGGCGGACGCGCCGGTTACCGCCGTCGCCGTAGGTGGGCAGAACTCGCCTGGTCTGGCGTGATCCGGGCGCGCCTTGAGGTCAGGAATTCGCGGAGGGACTCTCGCTCGCCGCCGGCCGGTGCTTGGTTATTAGGGGCGCAGGGAAGGCACCTTCAGAAGTAGAAGTCAACTCCTTCCAATCACAGGAGAGAACAAATGAGCACCGAACAAGCCCTGGGCCGAGTTGCGGTCATCACCGGCGCCTCCTCGGGCATCGGTGAGGCGACCGCTCGCGCGCTCGCCGCCGACGGCCACCGCTTGGCGCTCTTGGCACGCCGCACCGATCGGGTCGAGGCCTTGGCCTCGGAGCTGGGAAGCGGAGCGCTCGCGATCGAGGCCGACGTCACGGACCGCGGTTCGATCGTCGCAGCGGCTGAGCGCGTGCAGGCCGAGCTGGGCGGCGCCGGCATCCTCGTCAACAACGCCGGCGTGATGCTCCTCGCTCCCTTCTCCTCCGAGCAGAACGCCGAGATCCGTCAGATGGTGGAGACCAACCTCCTGGGCACGATGACTACGACCCAAGTCTTCCTCGATCAACTACGCGACGGCGGCGGGGACCTCGTGAACATCTCGTCCGTTGCCGGTCGCACCGCCCGGGCGGGCAACGCGGCCTACGCCGCCACCAAGTGGGGGATCAACGGCTGGTCGGAGGCGCTGCGCCAGGAGCTGCAACCCGACGTACGGGTCATGGTCATCGAGCCCGGCGCCGTGGCGACCGAGCTGACCGATCACATCACGCACGCCGAGACCAGGCGGACCACCGAGCAGTTCGTCAAGGAGCTCGCCATCCCCGCCGAGGACATCGCCGAGGTCATCGCCTTCGCCCTCGCGCGCCCCCGGCGAATGACGCTCAACGAGATCCTCGTCCGGCCCACGGCGCAGGTGGGCTGACCCACATCAGGAAAGCCGAGGCATCGATGACGACATGGACGATCGACGAGCTCACCAGGATCGGGGAAGCCGAGGAGCTCGAGATCGCGTCGCTCCGACGCGACGGCACGCTGCGGGGCCCAGTGACGATCTGGGTCGTCCGCCACGGCGACGACCTCCTCGTTCGGTCCGTCAACGGGCCCACCTCGGCCTGGTATCGCGGCTCCCAGGTGGGCCACGAAGGCCGCATCGGGGCCGGCGGCGTCGAGAAGGACGTCTCCTTCGTGGATGCCGACCACGACTTGGACGACGTGATCGACGACGAGTACCGCACCAAGTACGGGCGCTACTCCGAAGACACGATCAGCCGCATCACGAGCCCCGAGGCGCGGTCCACGACGATCAAGCTCGTGCCACGCTCAGCGAGCGCCAGCTGAGAGGAGACGCAATGCAGAAGCGAAACCTTGGAAACGACCTGGAGGTCTCAGCCGTCGGACTTGGGTGCATGGGCATGAGCTATGGCTACGGCCCGGCTGGAGACAAGCAGCAGATGATCTCGCTGATTCGGTCGGCCTTCGACCGCGGGATCACGTTCTTCGACACGGCTCAGGCCTACGGCCCGTTCACCAATGAGGAGCTCGTGGGAGAAGCCCTCGCGCCGCTCCGCGAGCAGGTGGTCATAGCCACCAAGTTCGGGATCAAGGCTGATCCCGACGGGCAGCAAGTCGTGGACAGCCGGCCCGAGTACATCAAGGAGAGCGTCGAGGGATCCCTCAAGCGGCTCAGGGTCGAGACCATTGATCTCCTCTACCAACACCGCGTCGACCCGGAGGTGCCGATCGAGGACGTCGCGGGGACGGTCAACGACCTGATCGAGGAAGGAAAGGTCAAGCACCTCGGGCTCTCCGAGGCGGGGGTACAGACGATCCGTCGCGCCCATGCGGTCCAGCCCGTGACCGCTGTCCAGAGCGAGTACTCCCTGTGGTGGAGAGAGCCGGAGAGGGAGCTGCTGCCGGCGCTCGAGGAACTCGGGATCGGCTTCGTTCCCTTCAGCCCGCTGGGCAAGGGTTTCCTGACCGGGAAGATCGACGAGAACACGACGTTCGACAACTCGGATTTCCGCAACATCGTCCCCCGCTTCGAGCCGGAGGCGCGGGAGGCGAATCGGGCCCTGGTTGATCTGCTTCGGACTATCGCGAACCGAAAGAACGCGACCCCTGCTCAGATAGCGCTCGCCTGGCTGCTGGCCCAGAACCCGTGGACCGTTCCCATCCCGGGCACCACCAAGTTGGAGCGGCTGGATGAGAACAGCGGCGCAGTTGAGGTCGAACTCGCACCCGAGGACCTCGGTGAGATCGACGGCGCAGCCTCTGAGATCACGATCCAAGGGGCGCGGTACCCCGAAGCCCTGGAGAAGAGGACCGGTCTCTGAGAAAGAGCCCCACACGATCAAGGAAACGACATGCAAATCACCAAGAGCTCGATCGAGACCACGCCCGGCCCGGCCGATTGGTTCACCGGCGACGTCTACATAGACACGGTCGCCGCCCCGGCCGAAGGGTCGCGCCTAACCGCGAGCAGTGTTCACTTCACGCCTGGCGCGCGGACGGCGTGGCACACCCACCCCAACGGCCAGACCATCTACGTCATTGAGGGCGTCGGCCTCTGTCAGCGCCGCAGCGGCCCGATCGAGGTGATCCGCCCTGGCGACCGCGTGTTCTTCGAGCCCGGCGAGGACCACTGGCACGGCGCGGCGCCGGACCGGTTCATGACCCACCTCGCGATGCTCGAGGTCGACAACGAAGGCAACAGCGCGGACTGGGGCGACCCCGTCACCGACGAGGAGTACGACACGGCTCCGGCGTCGTAGCCGCCCGCGTGCTACGAGTCATCACCTCGACTGCTCCCCAACAATGACCAGGAACGCCCGCGCCGCGAACACCGTCCTATCTGTCTGGACGTTGCACAGGACTCTGATGCGCGAAATGGGAACGCGGTAGGCCGCCCAAGGGGCATCGCGATACCGATGAGGTTGGGCGGCGACACAGGCTGAGCAGCGGCTGACGCTCCGCGACGGATCCGTCGCGATTGTCAGGCCGCTCGAGCCGGACGACCGGCTACTGGTCCAGGCGGTCTTCGAACATCGGCGAGGAGGCTCGATTCCTGCGCTCCCTTGGTTTCAAGAAACACCTCGGCCAGGGATCTCGAGACGTTGACCGCCATCGATCATCACGGCCACGAGGCGCTGGTCGCGCTGGATGCCGAGAGCGGGGAGCCATTGGCAGTCGCGCGGATGATGCGGGAGCCCCGGGTGTCCAGACACCGCGGAGGCGTCGGTCGCCGTCGCCGATGCCTGGCAAGGGGGGTGGCTTGGGGTTCATGCTGCTGGAGGGCTTGGTGGGCAGGGCGCGCGAGAAGGGGTGCGGTGCTTCACCGCCGTGCTCCTGACGCGCAACTCGGCAATGCTGCATCTGTTCGAGCGCGTCGGGGCGGCGTGGGTGGTTTCTCGCTACGGGGACAGCCTCGAGCTCGAGGAGCTCGAGGTCGAGCTGCCGTTCGAGACCGGCGCGCCCATGGAGGCGATTCGCGCGGCCGCGGCCGACGAGGTGCACGAGTAGAGATCCCGCCGCCGAACGCGCTCCCCTGGCAACCGGAGTGGGTGTGCGCGATGATTCGAGCGTGAGTCATGTCCTCTTTCCGATCCTCCTGGGGATCGGGTTGCTGGTGTTCGGGGGGATCATCGCCGCCAGGGCGCGGCTCCTGTTCGCGGCACGGCCCGCAGCGCGCTGGGACCGGATTCCCGAGCGGATCAGGCAGACGATCCTCTACGGACTCGGCCAGCGCAAGTTCCTCTCCGGCGAGCAGCCTGCGGGGATCACGCACGCGCTCGTCTTCTGGGGCTTCATGGTCCTGTTGCTCCAGGTGGTCACGCTGTACGGGCGGGCGTTCGACGCGGGCTGGAACATGCCCGGCTTCGCGCCCGACGAGCCCCTGGGCCCGCCCTTCTTCATCGCCCGCGACCTGCTCGAGGCCAGCGTGATCGTAGGCGTCACCTACATGCTCTACCGGCGGGTCGTCCTGCACACGCCGCGGCTGTTCGGCCTCGGCCGAGCCGAGCAGCGCTACCGCGAGGCCCCGCACTGGGAGGGCGTCCTGATCCTGGTGATGATCCTGCTGATCATGGTCGGCGGCCTGCTTTACGACGCCGGCCTGCTGGTCGCAGACAACATCCACGGCCGCGAGCGCGACTTTGCGCCGCTGACCGCGCTGGTGGCCGCGGCACTCGGGGGCCTCTCCCCATCCGCGGCGCGCACCGTGAGCGAGGTCGGCTGGTGGCTGCACAACGTCACCGTGCTGGCGTTCCTGTGCCTGCTGCCCCTGTCCAAGCACTTCCACGTCATCACCGCGATCCCGAACGTGTTCTTTGCCAAGCTCCCACCCCGCGGCGCTGAGCGACCGCTCGAGGTGACCCACGTGCCGGCCGCTCCCGTTGCCGCCCTGGAGCCGCCGCCCGAGGGTCTCGTCGGAGTGGCCTCGCTGTCCGACGTCACCTGGAAGCAAGTGCTCGACGCGTTCTCGTGCACCGAGTGCGGCCGCTGCACGGCCGTCTGCCCCGCCACCGCCTCGGGCACGCCGCTGGCCCCGCGGCAGGTGATCCTGGACATCCGGGATCGCCTGTACGACCACCCCGAGCAGCAGCGGAGCGGCGACGGCTCCCCGGCGCCGTTGATTTCAGGAGAGGCGCTGTGGGCGTGCACGACGTGCATGGCCTGTGTGGAGGCGTGCCCGGTGGGGATCGAGCACGTCCCGACGATCGTGGACATGCGCCGAAACCTCGTCGATCAGGGCGAGCTGGATCCGCTCCTTCAGCAGACGCTCGAGAACTACGGCAACCAGGGCAACTCGTACGGCAAGTCGGCGCGGCTTCGAGCCCGATGGGCCAAGGGCCTGGACTTCAAGATCCCGGACGCGCGGCGCGAGCCGGTGGAGTACGTCTGGTTCGTGGGCGACTTCGCGTCGTTCGACGAGCGCGTCCAGGTTGCCTCGCGGTCCGTGGCGCGGATCCTGCACGACGCCGGCGTGTCGTTCGGGTTGCTGTACGAGGGCGAGCGCAACTCGGGCAACGACATTCGCCGGGTCGGCGAGGAGGGGCTGTTCGAGATGCTGGTCGAGCAGAACATGAGCGTGCTCGCCGATGCACAGTTCGAGGCGATCTTCACCACCGACCCTCACTCGCTGAACGCCCTGCGCAACGAGTACCCCCGGTTCGGCCTCAGCGCTCCCGTCTACCACTACACCGAGCTCCTCGCCGACCTGGTCGCGAAGGGGGCCATCTCGCTGCGAACCCCGCTCTCCGGGACGCGGGTCACCTATCACGATCCGTGCTACCTGGCGCGCTACAACCGGATCACCGAGGCGCCACGACAGCTGATCGAGGCGACCGGTGCGGAGCTGGTGGAGATGCCTCGCAGGGGGACGAACACGTTCTGCTGCGGGGCGGGCGGGGGCCGCATCTGGATGAGCGACGACGGCGAGACCTCCGAACGCCCCAGCGAGCAGCGGATCCGCGAAGCGCAGACGCTGGGAGACCTCGACTACTTCATCGTCAGCTGCCCGAAGGACCTGGCGATGTACTCGGACGCCGCCAAGGTGGTGGGCGCCGACTTCGAGGTTGCGGAGCTGACGGCGCTGATCGAGCAAGCGCTCGCCCAGGCAGCGCCCGCATAGCGCTCACTCGCCGAGGAGGTTCGTCAGCTCGTCGGCGACGTCGAACAGGTCGGCCACGACCCCGTAGTGCGCGATGTGGAAGATCGCCGCCCCCGGATCGGTGTTCACGGCCACGATCAGCTCGGCGCCCTGCATCCCCTCGACGTGCTCGGGCGCGCCCGAGACCCCGAGCGAGAGGTAGAGCTTCGGCGTCACATGCGCGCCCGACTTGCCGACCTGGCGCACCTTGGGAAGCCAGCCGGAATCGACGACGGGTCGCGAAGCTCCCATCTCGGCGTCCAGCGCCTCGGCCAGCTCCTCCGCGATCTCGATGTTCTCCTTGCTCCCGACGCCCCGGCCGACGCAGACGATCCGATCGGCCTTCGTCAGGTCGACGCCCTCGTCGGGCTGCTCCACCGGCTCGACGAACGTCGTCCTCAGGCTCTCGAGCTTCGCCGGCGGCGCGAGCTCAGCCAGCTCGCCGCGCCCGGCAGCCTGGGGCGTGTCGTGCAGGGCCACGCTGTTGATCGCGAACACCGCCGGAAGCCGCGTGTTGGCGGTGGCGTGGAGCTGTCCCCCGTAGATCCCGCTGACCGACCGCGCCTCGCCGCCCTCGACCGCCAGCTCGACGCAGTAGCCGACGAAGGGACGCCCCGTCGCCGCCGCGGCCGCGGCCCCCAGATCCAGGCCCGCCGTGGTGTTCTCGAGAACGACAAGGTCGGGCGAGACCTCGTTGATGGCGGCCTCCAGCACGGCCTGATGTGCCTCCGGCAGGTACGGCGAGAGCGCCGGGTGCGCGGCCTCGAGCGCCACGTCGGCGGCGCTGACGTCCTTCGTCTCCGGCTCCGCGCCGGCGAGGAGCGCCACCAGGTCCCCTCCCGCGGCGTCCGCCAGCGGACGAGCGAAGCCCAGGAGCCGGTCGTTGACGGGCGATTCGAGATATGCGAGGACGTCGCCCATCAGCCCGTCAGAGCTCCCCGTTCGCGCAACACCTCGACGAGCTTCGCTGCGATCTCCTCCGCGTCACCGTCGAGCATCGTCGCCTGAGCCTGGGGCGTCGGCCGAGCGAGCGAGACGACGCTCGACGGCACGGCGGGGGCGTCGACGCTGACGTTGAGCGTCTCGATGCTCGCCTCGGTCATCGCCTGGCGGAGCCTCGCCATCGCGACGTAGCGCGGCGGCGAGCTGGCGGACTGCACGCCGACGATCGCCGGCAGGTCGAGGCCCAGGACCGCAAGGCGCCCGCCGGCGTACTCCTGCACCACGCGTGCCGTTCCGTCGGCAAGCGTGACACCCACGACGACGTTCGCCTGCGGCCAGCCGAGGCTCGCGGCGAGGTAGGGCGCCGTTTGCCCGAACACGTCGGTCGGGGTCTGGACGCCGGTGAGGACCAGATCGGGCTCCAGCTGGCGGAAGGCCTCAGCGAACGCGAGCGCCCCCGTGCGAGAGTCGTAGGTGTCGCTCTCGCCGGACTCGATGACGACCAGCCTGTCCGCGCCGCGCGCGTAGGCCAGGCGCAGCGCCTCATCGACCCCGTCGGAGCGCAACCCGACCGCGGTGACCGTGGCGCCGGTCGACTCCTTGAGCAGCACCGCCTCCTCGAGCGCCTGGTCGTCGAACTCGTTGATGGCCAGATCGACGAGCTCGCGGTCGATGTCCGTGCCGCTCTCGTCCACCTCGAGCTCGTCGCCCATCTTGGGCATCAGACGGATCGCGACCGAGATGTTCATCGGCGATCGGCCGCCTCAACTTCAAGGGGTAAGCTCGTTGGGAAAGGGATGCCCGTCGTTAAGGCCGTAATCGAGGACCATAGTCAGAATCCGATGCCGGTGCTCCCCAGGTCGGGGGCCTGTCCGCAGATCCGTAGTTCCCCGCCCACGTTCCGGGTGAAATCCCGACGGCCGGACCGCCTGGAGGTTGCACGGTGACGCTGGGGCGTCCGAGGAGAGGAGGAGCAAGCATCGATGGCTAACGAGCTCAACGCCGAGACGTTGAAGGTGGCGCTCAAGTCCATCGACGAGTTCGCCGCGCGCGAGCTTCCGGACTCGCTCCTGATCGAGCTCGACGAGCGAGACACGTTCCCGGAGGAGCTCGTTCGGCGCATGTCCTCCGCCGAGGAGCTTGGCATCCAGCTCCTGTTCGTTCCCTACGAGTACGGCGGGATGGGAGGCGGCGCCTTCGATGTCTATCGCATCTGCGAGCGGATGGCCGCGATCGACCTGGGCCTCGCGACATCGGAGCTCGCAACGTTCTTGGGCAGCGATCCGATCCGGGTCGGCGGGACCGAGGAGCAGAAGCGCGAGTACATGAGCCGGATCGCCAAGCAGGGGGTCCTGTTCGCATACGGCGCCACCGAGCCCGAGGCGGGCAGCGACCTCGGGGCCTTGAAGACAATCGCGGAGCCTGTCGCGGAGAACGGAAAGGTGACCGGCTACCTGATCAGCGGGGCCAAGCAGTGGATCAGCAACGGGGGCGTCGCGGACCTCTACACGATCCTCGCCCTCGCGCCCGGGGGACCGAGCTGGTTCATCATCGAGTCGGGCGCCGAGGGGTTCACTCACGGCAAGCACGAGGACAAACACGGCATCCGGTTGAGCAACACGGCGGCGCTGTTCCTGGACAAGGTCCACGTCGACGCCGACCGGCTTGTCGGCGGCGTCGAGGGCCAGGGCCTGGTCCAGGCCCAGCAGGTGTTCGGCTACACGAGGCTGATGGTGGCTGCCTTCGGGCTGGGCGCGGGATGGGCAGCGCTCGACCGCGCGATCCCCTACTCGCAGAAGCGCATCCAGGCGGGCGGGCCGCTGTCGGAGAAGGAGGGCTACACGGACAAGCTGATCGTCCCCCACGCGGTCGCCCTGGAGGCGTCGCGGGCGGCGATCGAGGAAACGGCCGAGCGGCTGGACGCCGGCGAGGGCCAGCTGAACGTCGAGGGCGCGATCGCCAAGTACCTCGCGACGGAGGCGGGTGACGCGGCGGCCGACGCGGCCATCCAGGCCCACGGCGGCTACGGCTACACCCACGACTACATGGTCGAGAAGATCAAGCGCGACGTCCGGATCACCAGGATCTACGAGGGCACTTCGGAGATCATGGAGATCACAATCGCGCGCGGGCGCTGGCAGGAGCACCTGAAGTCCGGCGGCGATCACTACCACGAGAAGGCGCGGGAGCTCGAGGCGCTCCACGGCGACCATCCCGAGGTCGGCGCCGACGTCGCCGCAATCGCCCACCACGCCCTCGCGGAGCTGCTCGAACGCGCCAGGGTAGAGCGGTTGACCCGGCACCAGCATGTCCTGATGCGCCTCGGTGCCCTGATCGCCCAGGTCGAGGGCGCCGCCGCGCTCGTCAGACGTGCGCAGCGGGCGGCCGACAAGGAGCTGCACGAGAAGGCGTCGCGGCGCCTGCGAGCGAAGGCGCTGGCCGCCGCCAGCCGCGTGAACGCCCGCAACGCCGCGCTGTCCGTTCCGACGGAGGGGGTGCGCTGCGTGGCCGGAGCCGACGGGGACCTCGGCGAGCTCGAGCCCCGCCTCGACCTCGCGTCGATCCACCAAGCCCAGGGCGGCCTGCTCGCCGATCTCGAGGAGGTCAGGGAAGCCGTCTACGGGCGCATGCGGCCATGAGCCACTCACTCGACAACGCCGCCGCGATCGTCGGCGTCAGCGCGATCCTCCCCGATGCCCCGAACGCCGAGGCGTTCTGGCGCAACGTCACCACCGGCCGCTACTCGATTAGCGACGTCGACCCCGAGCGCTGGGATCCGGACCTCTACTACGACCCGGACCCCAAGGCGCCGGAGCGCACGTACTCGAAGATCGGAGGCTGGGTGCGCGAATGGGAG
>CAWHXR010000002.1:0-41695 GCA_963833375.1 uncultured Solirubrobacterales bacterium | reverse complement strand
GTGGCCCAGTCGTCTGTCGGGCATCCCCGCCTAGACTATTCCGCCTCCGCGACATCTGGACGAGTCCTTCGCCAAGCTGCTCGCCTTCGCCCGGCTCAGCGCGATGGGCCGGAGCATCATCTTCATGAGCCACGACCTGGACCTCCGGCCGCTCGTTAAGTCGATCGAAGTACCGGGCTTCAATACGTAGACTTCTGTTCGAGGAGGCGGATGGCGCCTAGACTGACGCGCCGAGGCATTTGATGAGGACCACGACGGCAGCACCGATCAGCGCTCCTGCGGCGGCTGATCCAACGGCAGTTGCCGTGTCCGTATTGATTCCGTGCCTGAACGAGGCGGAGTCAATCGAGGCATGTGTGACCGCGGCTCGGGGCGCGCTCAACGAGGGCGGCTATAGGGGCGAGATCATCGTGGTCGACAACGGCTCGACCGACGGCAGCGGCGAGCTGGCGGCGGCCGCCGGCGCCACCGTGATCAGCGAGCCCAACCGGGGGTACGGGAACGCCTACCTCGCCGGGCTCTCCGCGGCCCGCGGCACCTACCTCGTGATGCTCGACGCCGACCTCACCTACGACGCCGCCGAGCTCCCCAAGTTCATCGACGAGCTCGAGGCCGGTGGCGACCTGGTCCTCGGCGACCGAATGAAGGGGATCCAGCCCGGCGCCATGCCCTGGCTCCACCAGCACGTCGGAAACCCCATGCTGACGGGACTGCTCAACCGCCTGTTCGGGACCGACGTGCGGGACGCGCACTGCGGGATGCGCGCAATTCGCCGCGACGTGCTTCCCCAGCTGGACCTGCGGACCTCCGGAATGGAGCTGGCATCCGAGATGGTGATCCGCGCGGCCAAGGCCGAGCTCGACATCCGCCAGCTCCCGATCGAGTATCACCGCCGAGAGGGTGAGTCCAAGCTCTCGACCTGGAGCGACGGCTGGCGGCACCTGCGCTTCCTGCTGATCCACAGCCCGAGGCACCTCTTCCTGCTTCCGGGCATGGTGATGGCCGCGCTCGGCTCGCTGATCATGGTCATCACCCTCAGCCAGATATCCCTGTTCGGGCGCCAGTGGGGCATCCACGCGGAGATCGGCGGATCGCTGCTGCTGGTGCTGGGCGTCCAGGTGATGGCGCTCGGGCTCTGCGCGCGCGCGTACGGCGTCTACTTCATGGGCGAGCGGGACGATTGGTTCGGGAAGATGCGGAGGCGCATCAAGCTCGAGCACGGGCTGCTGGTGGGCGGGGCCATCACGGTCGCCGGGCTGATCTCCGGCGGGGTTCTGGTCGGAATCTGGATCGATCGCGGCTTCGGCAGCCTCGCGGAGGGGCAGCTCGCAGTCCTCTCAGCCACGCTGGTGACGGTCGGCGCCGAGGTCTTCTTCACCTCCTTCCTGCTCAGCATTCTGGGCCTGCGGCGTCCCGAGTAGGGATGTCGACGCGACTCGCCGTGGCGATCGCGGGAGCTCTCCTGATCGTGGGGGTGATCGCGGCCTACGCCCTAGGGAAACACCCGATGGCGGCGGGCTCGAACAAGGTCGCCCCGCTCTACGCCGCCCTCGAGGTGCCTCCGAACACCGCTCGCTGTCAGACGCTTGTCCGCGTCCCCGCCAAGGCGAATCGCGTCCGGTTGATCGCGACCGGGGTCCAGAGCCCCGGCGGGCCGCTGCGGGTGAAGATCGGCGATGCGAGCGGCCCGTTCGACAAGGGAGTGAAGAAGCAGGTGTACCCCGGCACGCTCGCGATCGGTCTCAACCGCTTGACCCGGTCCGCGCATCGAGCCCAAATCTGCTTCGTCAACCGGGGAGAGGGTCGCGTCGTGCTGGCGGGAGAGAGGAAGCGGATCACCCACAACCCGGATGCGAAGCAGAGGAGCCGGCGCCTGGCGAGCGTCGTCTTCGTCAGGGCCCACAAGACGACTTGGGTGGCGCGCAGGGACCTGATCGCGGATCGCTTCGACAACTCGCAGCCGGGTGGGTTCGGCGGCTGGTCGCTGTGGCTCGCGCTGGCACTCGCCGTCGGGGCGGCGGGGCTCGCGCTCTGGTGGCTCGTCTTCAGGCTGGAGGACGGCTCCGCATGAGCACCACCGCTCCACTGCGACGGACGCCCTCCGAATCCGCCCGGCCCGGCGGCCATCCGCGGGCGCTGACTCGGGAGCGGCTCACGCGGATCCCCAGGGCGGCGTGGATCTGCTCGCTGGTCGGCCTGCTCACGGCAGTCGCCTGGTCGCTGATCATTCCCCTCTTCCAGGTCCCCGACGAGCCCGCACACGTCGCCTACGCGCAGTACCTCGCGGAGACGGGCAGCCCGCCCAGCGGCGAAAACAGCAAACGGCCGTTCTCCAAGCAGGAGCGCCGGCTTCTTGACGCGGTCCAGTGGAAGGCCGTGATCCACCGCCCCCAGAACGAGCCGCCGGCCACCGCAACCGCCCACCAGCTGTTCGAACGCCTCGCCGACCACCAGGGCGATCCCGTCGGCCCGGGAGGCTTTACCAGCGCCACCAACAACCCGCCCCTCTACTACGCCGCCGAGGCGGCCGTCTACCACCTGACGCCATCCACATCTCTGCCGGATCGCATCCACGCGATGCGCCTGCTCTCGGCGGTGCTCGCGGGGGTGACGGTGCTGTTCGTCTTCCTCTTTCTCCGCGAGCTGGTGCCCGGCACGCCCTGGGCCTGGACCGTCGGGGCGCTGGCGGTCGCCTTCCAGCCGATGTTCGGGTTCATCTCCGGCGGCGTGAACAGCGACAACCTCCTGTTCGCTGCCTCGGCAGGCGTCTTCTGGGCGCTGGCGGCGTCCTTTCGCCGGGGGCTCACCCTCGAACGGGGCGCCTGGATCGGCGCCCTCTCCGCGATCGGGCTGGTCGGGAAGATCAACATGCTGGGCCTGCTTCCCGGCATCGGCATCGGGCTGTTCGTGCTCGTGGGGAGGTCGGAACTGGCGCATCGCCGGGAGGCAATCCGCGGCGCAATCCTCGCGACCGGGATCGTCGCGGCGGTCGCCGTCGTCTACATGGCTCTCAACTCGATCGCGTGGGACCGTGGGCTCTTCTTCGGCAGCGGAGGGGGGCATCCGCTCGGCTCCGCGGTCGGAGCGGCCGGAAGGATCGACGTCGCGCACACGCCGGCCCGCACGATCGGGGACGCGCTCAGCTATGGCTGGCAGTTCTACCTCCCGCGGCTGCCCTTCATGCATTCCTTCTTCCTCGAGTATCCGCTGCGGCATGTCTGGTTCGACGGATTCATCGGCAACTTCGGCTGGCTCGACTACCGGCTCCCGACCGCGACCTACGACCTCGCTCTTGCGATCGCGCTCGTCATCGGGGTGCTCGCCGGACGGGAGCTCTATTCGCATCGCGAGGTCGTTCGCACGAGGATCGGCGAGCTGGCCACCTACGTCGCGATGACGGTCGGCCTGCTGATCCTGGTGAACGGCAACGGGTTCGCCGTGCGAGCCGACGGGAGCATCGGCTTCGAGCAGGCCCGCTACATCTTCCCGCTGCTGGGCCTCTACGCCGCGATCGTGGCGCTCGCGGCCCGTGGGGTCGGGCGCCGCTACGGGCCGGCGGCCGGGGTGCTGATCGTAACCCTCGCCATCGCCCACACCGCTCTGGCGATGGTGGTCACGCTGACTCGGTACTACGGCTGACGACGCCGCTGGACGCGGGGCTCTGGCCGAAGCCGACGGCGCGATCGACCAGGTACAGGGGCCTCTCCTTGCCCTGCGCGTAGATGCGCCCGACGTACAAGCCGATGGTCCCCAGGACGATCAGCTGAACGCCACTGAAGAAGCTCAGCACGACGATCAGCGACGCCCACCCCGGAGTCGTGAACGCCCCGAAGATCTTCAGCAGGATCGCCGCGATCCCGGCGGCGAAGGCCAGGGCGGCGATGACGAAGCCGCTCGCGAGCGTGACCCGGAGCGGCACGGTGGAGAAAGAGAGCAGCCCGTCCGCCGCGAAGCGAAGCATGCGCGTGAGCGAGTATTTGCTCTCCCCGGCCGCCCGCGCCTCGCGCTCGTAGGACACGGAGGTCTGTTTGAAGCCGACCCAGGCGAACAGGCCGCGCAGATAGCGATCCGGCTCGCGCATGTTGGCCACGATCCCGGCGACCCGGCGGTCGACCAGCCGGAAGTCGCCGGCGTCGACCGGCATGTTCACGTTGGTCAACCTGGCAAACAGCCGGTAGAAGAGGTTCGCCGTGCCGCGCTTGAAACGGGTCTCGCCGGGGCGCGCCGAGCGCACGGCGTAGACCACGTCGTAGCCCTCCCGCCAGCGCTGAGCCATCTCACCGACGAGCTCGGGCGGATCCTGTAGGTCGCCGTCCATGATCACGACCGCGTCGCCGACGGCGAAGTCGAGGCCGGCGGTGATCGCGAGCTGGTGCCCGAAGTTCCGGGACAGCACGAGCAGCTTCACCCGCTCGTCGCCCGCCCGCAGCTCCTCGACCATCTCGCGTGTCCGATCGGTGCTGCCGTCGTCGACGAGGACGAATTCCGCTGGCCCGTCCAGCGAATCGGCGACCGCGCCGAGCCGCCTGTAGAGCTCGTCGAGGACGCCCCCCTCGTTGAAGAGCGGGATGACGAAGGAATAGGTCGGCTCAGTCATTGGCTCGCCTGCCCGCAACGTAGTACTGAGCGCCGAGCGGCAGCCAGCCGAGGCGCCGCTCCAGGCGAGAGCGCAGCCCCCCCTCGCGCGGGAAGAAGATGATGAACGGTGCCTCGGCCTCGACCAGGCCGGCGCCGGCCAGCCTGCGCCTTGCCTCGCTGCGCGAGAGCAGGACCGCGTCCTGGTCGAACGGGCAATCGCGGACCGCCTTCCGCGTCAGCGGGTTGTACGGGTTGTGCTCGAAGACGGCGACCAACCCGCCGGGACGCGTCACCCGTCGCATCTCCGCCACGAAGCCGGCGCGCTCGGCGGGCGGCAGGTGATGGAGGACGCAGATGGCGAAGCTCAGGTCGAACGATGCGTCGTCGTAGGGGAGGGGCTCGCCCCGCCCATAGGACGAGTAGCTCGCCCATGGGTTCCGGCTCGCGGCCCGATCGGCCATCTCGCCGCTGAGGTCGACGCCGCTCAGCGAGCCGAAGCTTCCCTCGAGGAATGCATCGGTCTCGCCCGGGCCGCAACCGACATCGAGCGCGTCAAGCTCCTCCGGCGCGCCAACCTGGCGGGCGGCGAGCTCCACCAGCATCCGCGCCTTCGCCCCCACGTAACGCGCCGCGTCGCCGCCCGCGAAGGCGATCGATTCCTCGACTGCGTCCCGGTAGGAGTCCGCGTATTGATCGAAGGTCATTCAGGGCGCGAGGGTACGCTGCCGCCGGTGGAATGGCGCAGCATGGGGACCGTCGGCCTCTACGCGCTCGCGTCGGTGGCCGCGATCGCGTATTCGCTCTATGCGATCTGGGAGCACAACCACTTCCAGACCGACTTCGACCTGGCGATCGCCGACCAGGCAGTCTGGCACTACAGCCACTTCAGCTCGCCCGAGATCACCACGATCGTCCCTCCGGTGAGCATGCTCGGCGATCACTTCTCGCCAATCCTGATCGGGCTCGCCCCGCTCTACTGGCTCTGGCCGGACCCGCGGATGCTGCTGATCGCCCAGGGGGTGCTGATCGCGGCCTCGATCGTGCCGGTCTTCCTGTTTGCCGAGCCGCGCGTCGGTCGCCCGGGCGCGTATCTGCTCGCCGTCGCGTACTCGCTCTTCTGGGGGATCAGCGCCGCGGTCGGCTACCAGTTCCACGAGCTGGCCTTCTCGCCGCTGCTGATCGCGCTCTGCCTCCTCTTCGCAGACCGCCGTCAGTGGACCGCCTACTTCATCTCCCTCGGCGCTCTGCTGCTGGTCAAGGAGAACATGGCCGTGCTCGCCATCTTCATCGGCCTCTGGCTGATCAGCGGGCGGGAGGTGCGCCGGGGGGCGATCACCATCGGGGTCGGCCTGGCCTGGTATTTCCTCGCCGTCAACGTGCTGCTGCCGGCGTTCGCCGGCCACGACTACACCCACTGGACCTACGGGGCCCTCGGGCCGGACGCGCCCGGGGCCCTGAAGGGGGTAATCACACATCCCGACCTCCCCTTCAGGCTCCTGTTCGACGATCACACCAAGCGCGAGACCCTGCTTCTGCTGGTGGTCCCGTTCTGCGGGCTGATCTTCGGATCGCGGCTGATCATCCTCTGTATCCCGCTGGTCGCCCAGCAGTTCTTCTCGAGCTATCCGGCCCAATGGGGAACCGACTTCCACTACTGGCTGCCGATCGCTCCGGTCCTGGCGATGGGGGCCGCGGACGGTCTCCACAACATCCTTGGCTGGCTGAAGCGCGAGCGATGGCTTCCGGTCGCCGGGACGGCGGTGGCGGCGGCCATGCTGGCCGTCAACATCGGCCTCGCCCACCGCTTCCCACTGTGGAGGCTGGTCCAGCCGGGCTTCTCGCTCTCCGCGACCGCCACCGACCGGGCCGCGCAGCGCGCGATCGACCAGGTGCCCGGGAACGCCTCGGCGACCGTCACGGCCTCCCAGGCCCCTCACATGAGCGACCGGAACCAGGTCTACATGCTCGGCTACGCCTCGCCGCAGACCGAATACGTCCTCTTCCCGCCGGGGGGGATCGGTTGGCCCGATCCGGCGTACGCGCAGCAATGGCTGGATCAGAACCGCCCGGCCTATCGGCGCGTGTACGACCGCGATGGCTGGGTCGTCTGGAAGCGAAGGGACGTGCAGGAATGACGCGGGGCCCGCTGATCACCAGGCTCGGCCAACTCGCCGCCAGCGGCGAGTGGCGGATGAGGCGGGAGGAGCTCCTCGCCCAGGACGTCCGCCGCGGCCCGCACGAGTTCATGCTGGACCTCGGCTCCGGGCGCTCACCGCTGCTGGAGCACCTCACCCCCGATCGCTACGTCGGGCTCGACCTGCACGAGGCCGACCTCGCCTACGCGGGCCGCCGCTATGCGCGCCCCGGCTACGAGTTCGTCCAGGCGGACTTCCTGGAGGCGCCGCTCGAGCGCTGGCGGGGGGCCGACGTGGTCACGGCCTCCGCCGTCTTCCACCACCTCAGCGACGAGCAGGTGACGGCGCTGATCGGCCGCCTCCACAAGCAGGTCGGGCCCGGCCGGATGGTGTTCACCGACGGCGTCGCGATCGGCCCGTTCAAGAACGCCCTGATCGGGCTGGATGAGGGCGCGCCCAAGCGGCAGCCCGAGGAGCTCTACCGGCTTTTTCCCCCCGAGTTCGAGGTCGTGCAGACCTGGTCCTACGTCGTCCCCTTCCGGACCTACCTCTACTTCGGCTTCGAGCTTCGCCCGTCTAGCTCCGGCGGCGGCCGCGCATCGTGATGCCGTAGTCGTCGACGTGCTCGTGGACCAGCTCCAGGCCCGCGCCGGTGAACCAGCGCCTCACCTCATCCGGCTCGTGCCGCGACGAGAGCTGCGGGTGGTACCAGTCGTAGTTGAGCGCCGCGTTCCCCTCGGCGTCCAGCTCGTCGCTCCAGAAGCACTTCATGAAGAAGTGGTAGACGAAGCGCTGCACGTCATAGGTGCCTGACTTGATGCCGAGTAGCTCGATCTCCGGCACGTCCACCTCGGCGTCCAGCTCGGCGAGGGAGCGCCCGAGGTCCGCGATGGCCGCAGAGACCTCCATCGCCTCGTCGTAGTCGAGCGCGCTGATTCGCTCGCGCAGGTAGTCGTCGGTGAACTCGCGAACGGGCGCCTTCCGCTTGTAGACGTAGATCGCGATCTCACCTCCGGGCACGAGCAGGCTCGCGAGGTTTCGAAGGCCGCCCTCCGGATCGCCGGTGTGGTGCAGCACCTCCTGGCAGTAGATGAAGTCGAAGCTGCCCAGCCGGGAGAGATCCTCGAGCAGGTTTCCCTCGTGGATCGTCACGTTGGGGAGATCGGCGAGGTTCTCGCCGGCGACGTCGGCCGCGGTCAGGTCGACGCCCACGATCTCGCTCTTCTGCGGCGCGTGGCGCTGCAGTAGCGCGGTCACCCGGCCGTTGCCGCAGCCGGCATCGAGGATGCGCCCCTTGCCGGCGAGATAGACGGTCAGGCCATCCCCGTCGCCCCATCCGTTCCTGCTCACGATCCAGCGGAAGATGTCCGCGTCGGGGTCGAGCGTCTGCTGGAAGGCGAGATCCCGGCTCCGATGCCATTTGTCATCGAAGGTCTGGGCCGTTCTTTCTCGTTCGCTCATGCGGAGCCGGAAGTTAGAGGGCGAACGCTTACCCTGCTGCACGGCCATGCCAAGGCGCACCGACACCGATCGGCCCTAGCCATGTGCGGCATCGCGGGGGTCCTGAACCGGACGGGGGAGCCCGTCTCGACCGAGCTGTTGAAGCGAATGGGCGACGTGATCGCCCATCGCGGGCCCGACGGCGAGGGTCAGTTCGCCGATGCTCCCGTCGGCCTGGCCAACCGCAGGCTCGCCATCATCGATCCGAGTCCGGCCGGCGCCATGCCGATGGCGACCGAGGACGGCTCCCTCGTGATCACCTACAACGGCGAGGTCTACAACTTCCGGGAGCTGCGGCGGGAGCTCGAGTCACTTGGGCATTCCTTCCGGTCGGACACGGACACCGAGGTCGTCCTGAAGGCGTACGCCGCCTGGGGCCCGGAGGCCGTCGAGCGCTTCAACGGCATGTTCGCGCTGGCCATCTGGGACCGGGGGGCGCGAGAGCTCTTCCTGGCGCGCGATCGCTACGGGATCAAGCCCCTCTACTACGCGGACCTCGGCTCGGCGATCGCCTTCGGGTCCGAGATCAAGTCGCTGCTGGAGCATCCGGCGCTCTCAGCGAAGCTGAGCCTCCCGCACCTCCTGGAGTACTTCACGTTCCAGAACGTGTTCACCGACGGGACCCTGTTCGCCGGGGTGCGGATGCTGCCCGCCGGTCACCACCTGACGCTGACCGGGGACGGAGGCGCGCCCGCGCCGCGTCGCTACTGGGACTTCGACTTCGAGGATCCCGAGAGCCCGGCGTCCGAGGCGGAGTACATCGAGGAGCTCGACCGACTCCTCCAGCAAGCCGTTAAGCGCCAGCTCGTCTCAGACGTGCCGGTCGGGGCCCACCTCAGCGGCGGAATGGATTCGGGGACGATCACGGCGCTCGCCGGCCGCGCCGCTCCCCTACATGAACACGTTCACGGTGGGGTTCGACATGACCTCGCGGTTCGGGCTGGAGCCGGGCGACGACGAGCGCCAGAAGGCCGAGGCGATGTCCTACCTGTTCCGGTCCGAGCACTACGAGGCGGTGCTCAAGTCGGGCGACATGGAGCGCTGCCTGCCGGAGTTGATCTGGCATCTGGAGGATCTGCGAGTCGGCCAGAGCTATCCGAACTTCTACGTCGCCAGGCTCGCCAGCAAGTTCGTCAAGGTGGTCCTGACCGGTTCGGGCGGCGACGAGCTGTTCGCGGGCTACCCATGGCGCTACTACCGGGCGGTGGTCAACGACGACTTCGACCACTACATCGACAAGTACTACCGCTTCTGGTCCCGCCTGGTGCCCAACAGCATCCTTCCGGACTTCTTCACCTCCGCCGTTTGGCACGAGGTCGAGGACGTCCGCACGATCGACATCTTCCGCGACGCCCTGCCGGACTCCACGGCCCCAACGAGCCCCGAGGAGTACGTGAACCACTCCCTCTACCTCGAGGCCCACACCTTCCTGCACGGCCTGTTCGTCGTCGAGGACAAGCTCAGCATGGCCAACGGCCTGGAGAACAGGGTCCCGTTCCTGGACAACGACCTGGTCGACTTCGCGCAGCGCCTCCCCGTGAACAGCAAGCTCCGCGACCTGGCCAAGGTCGTGAGCCTCAGTGAGAACGAGCCTGGCCCGAAGACCGAGCGCTACTTCCAGAAGACGCGCGACGGGAAGCTGCTGCTCCGCCAGGTGATGAGCCGTTACGTCCCCGACTCGATCACCAAGGGGGTGAAGCAGGGGTTCTCGGGACCGGACTCGAGCTGGTTCCGCGGGGACAGCATCGAGTACGTGCGGCGGGAGCTGCTCTCCGGAGATGCGGCCATCTACGAGTTCCTCAATCCGGACACCGTGAGGTCGCTGGTCGAGGACCACCTCGAAGGACGCGAGAACCGCCGCCTCCTGCTCTGGTCGCTGCTCAGCTTCGAGCATTGGTGCCGGATCTTCCTGAGGGGGGATCGACCGCAATGAAGGTGTTGGTGACGGGCGCGACCGGGCTGATCGGCCGCCACCTGCTCGAGCGCATCTCCGGAGCACACGAGGTGACGGCGCTCGCAAGGGGGTCGATATCCGGTCTCGGCCCGGACGTGCTCTTGATCCGCCAAGACTTGAGTCGGTCTCTGAATCGCGACGCGCTGCCGGAGCGGATCGACGCCGTGATCCATCTCGCCCAGTCGGAGCGCCACCGCGAGTTCCCCGAGGGCGCCGAGGACGTCTTCGCAGTGAACGTGCAGAGCACGCTCGGGCTGCTCGAGTACGCGCGCGCGGCCGGAGCCTCGAGGTTCGTCCTCGCCTCGACCGGCGGCGTCTATGCGGCCGGCGAAGGCGAGATCACGGAGGAGAGCGTCCTCGATCCGAAGGGCGCATACGCGCA
This sequence comes from uncultured Solirubrobacterales bacterium, assembly GCA_963833375.1. GTDB lineage: Bacteria > Actinomycetota > Thermoleophilia > Solirubrobacterales > 70-9 > DASUPK01. The sequence continues at coordinate 31,146 of CAWHXR010000002.1, read as the reverse complement.
CTCGAAGCGCATGGCGGAGTTCCTGGTGGAGGACTACGCCGACATCCTGACGGGCGTGATCCTGCGGCCCTTCTTCGTCTACGGGCCGGGGCCGTCCAAGCTGCTCATCGCCAGGTTGCTCGCCGACGTCCGCGAGGGGCGACCCATCGAGGTGGCGGGCCCCCACGGCCCGCGGCTCAACCCGATCTACGCGAGCGAGGCGGCTGCGGCGTTCGAGGCAGCTCTGGGGGTCACCGAGGGAGGCGTCTTCAACGTCGCCGGGCCGGAGCCGATCACGATCGCCGAGATCGCCGGGCTGATCGCGAAGGAGGTGGGCCGCGAGGCACAGATCGTCCACACCGAAGGCGATCCCGGACCGCCGCTGATCGCGGACACCAGCCGCATGCAGGAGGTGCTGGGCGTCACTCCGCAGATCTCGGTGCGGGACGGCATCGCGCGCCTCGCCCGCGAGGCGGCAGCGGAGGCGGATCGTGTCCACTGAACAGCCGCTGGTTAGCGTAATCATGGCCGCCTACAACCACGAGGACTACGTGGCGGAGGCGGTCGAGAGCGTCCTTGGCCAGACCTACCCCAACGTGGAGCTGGTCGCCGTCGACGACGCGTCCGAGGACCGGACGGCGTCGATCCTGGAGTCATACGCGCGGAGCCATCCGGACCGGGTCCGCCTCAAGCGTGGCAAGGCGTCGCTGGGGCCGACGCGGCGCCGAAATGAGGCGCTGGCGATGGCCCGCGGCGAGTTGATCTGCTGGCTCGACTCCGACGACGTCTGGCTTCCCGAGAAGGTCGCGAGACAGGTGGAGGTGATGGGCGCGCGGCCGGACGTCGGTCTCGTCTACTCGAGGTTCGAGGCGTTCGACTCTGAAACCGGGCAGCCGATCCACTGGGAGGACGGCGGAATGGTCCCCGGTGACCAGCTCCACGCGCTCGTGAAGATCGGCTGCTTCATCGGCTCGCTCACGGTCATGTTCCGGCGGCGGATCCTCGACGATCGGGGGCGTGGCCTCCGCGACGTCGACTGGATGTACGGCGACGACTACGAGCTCTACCTGCTCGCCGCGCTCGACTCCGAACTGGTCGGCCTCGACGAGGTCCTCGCCCGCTACCGGAGGCACGGCACCAACGCGAGCATGCTGGGCCGGAACGATCATGCCTTGCGCCTGGAAATCCTGGAGGACTTCCTGCGCAATCACCCCGAGGCGAAGGAGCGTCTGGGCCGCGACGCGCGGCGAGCTCTCGCCGTCCAAAACCTGCGAGCGGCCCACTGGGAGCGCGAGCGGGGCAGTGGGGCCGCGGCAGCCGGATTCATGCGGCAGGCGACGAAGCTCGCTCCGCTGCTCGTGCTGCGCCAGCGCGTGCGAGCGGGGCTCCGCCCGGCAGCGAGAATCCTTGCCCTGGGCCTGGCGGGGGCGCTGATCTCCCCGGCTATCCTCGCGAGCGCCCTGATCGGCAGGAGCCGGACGGCACGGCGCCGCCGCTCCGGCCAATTGCCCCGGCTGATCTGGGGTCCGGTGCCCCTGATCAGCCTCAAGTACTGGTCGCTGGCGATGCGCGCGCGGGGTTACGAGAGCACCACCCTCGTCCACGGCTTCTACGGAATCAACGTGCGGGGTGACTTCGATCGTTACTTCGACGAGTTCCTCGGCAAGAACCGCTTCTGGCTGCTCTGGCGCGACTACTGGATCTTCGCTTGGACCCTGCTTCATGCCGATGTGCACCTGACGTTCTTCGACGGCGGCTTTCTGCGCGCCACGCCGCTGCAGCGGCTCGAGGGACCGTTGCTTCGCCTCGCCGGCAAGAAGCTCGTCGTCTCGCCTTATGGCAGCGACGTCGCGGTTCCGGGCTTCCTCGGCGTCACCGAAGACGCGTTGTTCCTCGACTATCCTCAGTTCCGTCCCGCGGCGCGCGGGATCAGGCGGAAGGTGGACCACTTCGCCCGCTGGGCCGACGTGGTGGTGCGCAACTACCAGAACGGCTACGTCCCGCGCGGCGACGTTCTCTGGGTGACGCAGCTCGCCTTCGACGTGCCGGACGAGTCCTCCTCGGCCGAGCAGGGTCTCGACACCGAGCGCGAGGTGGTCGTCGTCCACGCGCCGAACCACCGCCACGTGAAGGGGACGCTCGCGCTGATCGACGCGATCGAGGCTCTCTCGGGCGAGGGCATCCCCATTCGGCTCGACCTCCTGGAGCGAAAGCCGAACCAGGAGGTGAGAGCGGCGATCGCCACCGCGGACATCGTCGCCGACCAGTTCATCGCCGGCTATGCGATGTTCGCAATCGAAGGACTCGCGGCGGGAAAGCCGGTGCTCTCGGCGCTGAGCGGCATGCCTCCCGAAGCGCGCAAAGCAGCGTCGATGCGGGACTGCCCGATCGTCGACGCGGATGAGCAGTCAGTGGAACGTGAGCTGCGGCGTCTCGCGGGCGATCGCGAACTTCGCATCGAGCTCGGCGAGGCGGGGAGGCGCTTCGCCCGCCGCTACCACTCTCTCGAGGCGGTGGGATCGAGCTGGGAGGTGGTCCTGCATCACCTCTGGCGCGGCGAGCCGCTGCCCGGTGAGCTTCCGCTCGACCAGCCGGAAGATTCCGAGGGGAGGTCCGACCGCAACGCGGCCGTGGGCGGCCCGACAAAGCGAAGCGGGGTCGCCCCGTGAAGAGCCACCTCTTCCGCGTCGGCCAGCACACCCTGATCTACGGACTCGGCGGGGTCGCGCTGCAGGTCGTGGGAGTGTTCACCCTGCCGATCTTCGCCCGGATCTTCAGCCCCCCCCAGTATGGGGTGGTGGAGATCGCCAACGTCGGCTACGCCCTGCTGCTGCTGCTGATCGACTTCGGATTCGCCTCCGCTTCACAGCGCCACTTCTTCGACTACACCGAGGAGCAGCCCGGCGAGCGCCGAATCGTTCTCTCGACCGCGACCTTCACCTCGACGGCGATCGCCCTTTCGATCGCGCTGGTGCTGGTCGTCCTGAGGCACCCGATCTCCGACGCGTTCTTCGACGGCCACAACTACGCGGACGTGGTGGCGCTGGTCGCGGTGACCCTTCCGGTCGGCAACCTCGCCAACTTCTTTCGCGAGGTGATGCGGCTGCACGATCAGCCCTGGCACTACGCGATCGCCTCGATGCTCTCCGCGGTGGTGACCGGTGGCGTCGCGGTGTCCCTCGTCGCCGGCGCCGACGTCGGCGTCAAGGGAATCTTCATCGCGGTGCTCACCGGACAGCTCGTCATGGCCGTCTACGGCCTGGTGGTGAGCGGCCGCAACATCGGATTCGGCTTTTCGAGGCCCGAGCTGCGCGGGATGCTCTCCTACGGAATCCCGCTCGTCCCCACCGCCATCTCTCTCTGGGCGCTCTCATTCCTGGACCGGGTCATGCTGAGCAAGCTCGGCAACCTCTCGGACGTGGGTCAGTACGCGGTCGGTGGGCGCTTCGCCACCGTGGTGATGCTGCTGATCGCCGCGTTCGGGCTGGCCTCCGGGCCGATCATCCTCTCGATCTACTCGGCGGACGCGGAGCTCGAGAAGCAGGTGCGCGGAAGGCTCCTCACCTACTGGGCGCTGGTGCTGACCACGATCTCGCTGATCCTCAGCCTCTTCTCCTGGGAGCTGGTGTCCGTGATCGCGCCGGACTTCGACCGGGCCTATGAGGTGGTCGGGATCCTCTGCTTCGGCCTCGTGCTCTACGGGCTGTCGAGCCTGGTCGCGGCTGGGCTCTCATTCACCCGCCAGACGAAGTTCCTCGCGTACTACACGGTCGCGGCGGTGGTTCTCAACTTCGCCCTTAACCTGGTGCTCATCCCCGCCCTCAGCATGTTCGGGGCTGCCGCGGCGACCGCCATCGCCTACCTCCTCATGCTCGCGCTCTACTGGCGGAAGTCACAGCAGCTCTATCCCACTCCCTACGAGCCGCGGAAGGTGGCCGCCATCGTTGGGCTCGCCGTGCCGCTGGCCGCCCTCGGCCTGGTCCACCCCGGGTCGGAGCTGCTTGACATGGGACTCAAGCTCGGCGCATTGGCCGTCTTCGGCGCCGGGCTGGGCGTGCTCGGCGTGCTCGGCCGCGAGGAGGTCGACGGCTTCAAGAGCATGCTCGACCGCTCGGGCGGACTGCAGGAGGCGCAGGCGTGAGCCCGGTTCGGATCCTGCATGCGCCGACGGACGTCGGCGGCCACGCCTTCCAGCTCTCGCGCGCCGAACGGGAGCTCGGCCTGGAGAGCGACGTCGTCGTCTTCGGCCGATCCGAGCTCGGCTACGGCGCCGACGTCACCCTCGACCTCGAGGGCCTCTCGGCGCCGGTACGGCTCGCCCGGCGGCTCGGCTTCCTGCGCGCCGCGGCGAAGCGCTACGACGTCTTCCACTTCAACTTCGGCCAGCCGCTGATCGCCCTGCGGCGCGGCGGGCGCGTCTTCACCGAGCTGCCCCTGCTGAAGCGGCTCGGGAAGACGGTCCTGGTGACCTTCCAGGGCTGCGACGTCAGGCCATACGAGCGGTGCTTCTGCGGCCGCGAAAGCTGCCGTGGGGAAACGGCTTGGAGAGGGTCGAATGCCGACGCCATGTCGCGGCACGCCGATCGGGTCTTCTTCCTGAACCCGGACCTGCGCGAGTGGCTTCCCTCGGGGCGCTTCCTCCCCTACGCGAACGTCGATATCGAGCGCGTCGTGCCGGAGCCCGCTCCCGACGGAGCGGAGCTGGTGGTCGCGCACGCTCCGACGAATCGGGCCATCAAGGGCACGGACCACGTGATCAGGGCCGTGGAGGGGCTTCGCGACGAGGGGATCAGCGTCCGGCTCGACCTGATCGAGGGGGTCCGCAGGGATGAGATCCTCGGGCGCCTCGCCTCGGCCGACCTCGTCGTCGACCAGCTTCGGCTCGGCTGGTACGGGGGCTTCGCCGTCGAGGCGATGGCCCTCGGCCGACCGGTCCTCTGCTTCATCCGCGAGGACGACCCCGCCGACAACCCCTACGGATCGGAGCTTCCGATCGTGCGCACGAGCCCGGAGACGCTGGCGGACGACATCCGGAAGCTCGTCGAGAGCCCGACTCGCCGGCGCGAGATCGCCGTCGCCTCGCGACGGTTCGCCGAGGCCGAGCACGACCCGCGTCTGGTCGCACGACGGGCGTTGGAGGGCATCATCGATCTCGGCGCAGACCCAAGAGAACCGGTCTTGAGCGGCACGGGCTGAACGCGCGACCGGCATGGACTGGACGATCGCCCAAGAGAGCAGGGTCGCGCGGCTGCCGATGCCACTGCGCTATCCAGCGCTGCTTGCGCGCAACCTGATCATCGTGCTCCGTGCCCTATGGGCGCGGCTTCGCCCGGCACCCAAGCCGAAGTACGTCTTCGAGTCCGATGGACTCGCAACCGTCCATTTCACCCCGTTTCTGGTGGATTCGGAGTGGAGCGCCCTCTACGAGGAAATGGTGCGAGATTGGTTCCCGGGGACCCGGGCCGACGTGCGCTGGCGGATGTGGGTGCTCACCAGCCTTGCTCGGAGCTGCCAGCAGCTCGAGGGGAACTTCGCTGAGTTCGGCGTCTACCGGGCGGGGACCGCTTTCATGCTGCTGGGCACGACCGAGTCCTTGTCTGGTCGCCTGTTCCTGTTCGACACGTTCAGTGGAATTCCGGGGGAGCGCCTGACGGCGGAGGAGGAGGAACATGGCTTCGAGGGCCGGTTTGCCGATAGCTCAGTGGCTTATGTCCGGAGCCGTCTCGAAAAATGGCAGGGCAGATACGAGATCTGCCCGGGGGACGTCTTCGAAACGCTCGAGGAGGTCGAGACCGGGCCGCTGGTGTTCGTCCACATGGATCTGAACGCGCGGGCACCCACCCAGCGTGCCCTCGAGTACGCCTATCGACGGCTCGTGCCCGGTGGAGTCATCCTGTTCGATGACTACGGCCACGCGGGCTACGAGCTTCAACGAGACGCGATCGACGGCTTCTATGCCTCGAAGGCCGACTCCGTGATCGCCCTGCCGACAGGGCAAGGATTTGCGATCAAGCGGGGTGCCGGCTAGCGCACGCGCTGCAGAAACCCGTGCGGATTGCTTGTCAGGCCGTATAGCTCCAGGTCCCGGCGCACCTGAAAGGCGCTGCCCTCCTCCGTCTTGAGCCAATCGGCAACCGCCGGCAGGACGCCGTGCGGCGGTACCCAGTTCCAGTCCGGCCCAGGCACCATCTCCTCCACGTCGATGTAGCCATCCTCGACCACGAAGTAACCGCCTTGCGGAACGCAGGCAGCGAAGCTGCGCAGGGCTCCCATCGTGGTCTGGTAGGTGTGTGCGGAGTCCTCGACGACAAGGCATCGTGCGCCGCGTGGAAGAAGCGATGTGACCTTCTCAGCCGTGGCGAGGTCGGAGACATCGCCCTCGACCAGTGTGATCCGCTCCTTCCAGGTCGGGTCCGCCGCATCGAGCAGGTCCCTAGGACGATCGACGTTTACGTCCAACGTGATCACGCGGTAGTCCGAGACACGCCCGTAGTGCGCTAGCTCCCTGAGGCGATCCCTGAACCAAAGAGCACTCCCTCCGAACGCGGTGCCAACTTCGATCACGGTGTCCGCGCGCATCTCCCAGAGCAGGTGTTCGTAGGTGCGCAGGTCCTCCGGGAACTTCGCCATGCGCACACCCGCATACCAATCCTGGGCGCTTTGGATCACGCGCCGGAAATAGTAGTGCTGCATTGAGCCGCCGAGATCGAGCTCGACGGGAGTAGGCATGGGGCGGGGAGCGCTCTCCGAGCGCTTCGCGAGGTTGCGCAGCCGTGCGAGCCGTGACCTGAACCTGTCGGCGGCCGGGACCATCCTCCGGCCGCGGGTTAGACGCCTTTGCCGACGGCGCGAGTCTTGTCCCCCGTCCGCCACTCGACGACGGACCGCAGCCCCTCGTCGTACGGGATCTCGGCACGGAACCCGGTCAGCTCCTCGGCGAGCTCGGTGCTCCCCACCCGGTGGGTGACGAACATCTCCTCCTGGGGCCGGTAGTCAGGCTCGAGCTCCGAGCCGGTGATCTCGAGCAGCGCGTCGACCAGCTCCTTGATCGTGGTCTTGACGCCCGTCCCGACGTTGAGGTTGACGTCGGTCGCGTCGCTCTTCAGCGAGAGGATGTTGGCGCGCGCAACGTCGGCGACGTGCACGAAGTCGTAGGCCTGCGAGCCATCCCCGAAGATCACGGGCGGCTCGCCGGCATCGAGCTTGTCGAGCACCTTCATGATCACGCTGACATATGTGCCCTTGTAGTCCATGCGCGGGCCGTAGACGTTCATGTAGCGCAGGCCCACGTAGTCGAGGCCGTGCTGCTCGTTGAAGGCGCGGAAGAACTGCTCGCCCGCGATCTTCGTCGCCCCGTACATGGTGCGGTTGTTGAAGGGATGCTCCTCGGTCATCGGGGTGAACAGCGCGTCGCCGTAGACCGAGGCGGACGAGGAGTAGACGACCTTCTTCACCCCGGCCTCCTGCGCGGTCTCGACCACGTTGAAGGTGCCCACCACGTTGTGCTCGACCGCGCGCCGGGGCTCGTGCACGCACTCGTAGAGCCAGAGCGCCGCGAGGTGGAAGACGTGGTCGATGCCCCGCATCAGCTCGGCCAGGAGGTCCCGGTCGAGCACGCTCCCCTCGAGCACCTTCACGCGGTCGTCGGCGCCCGCCCGCTCGAGGTTCTCCCTGGTCCCGCGCACGAAGTTGTCGAGCACGACCACCTCGCCGACAGGCTCCTCCAGGAGCTGGTCGACGATGTGCGAGCCGACGAAGCCGGCCCCTCCGATCACGAGTATCTTCGCGTTCTCGATGCTTGGCATGGGTCCCTCGCGCGGGCCAGGGTACAGACTGCTGCTCATCACCTACCACTGGTCCCCGGCGCCGGGGAGCGGTGCGAGCCGCTGGGCGGCGCTCGCCAAATACCTGCGCAGGGGCGGCCACGCGGTCACGATCGTGACCACCGACGCGTTCGGCACCGCAGCGGACGACGAGGAGAACGACGTGCATCGCACGCGGGACCTCGTCTCGGTCGAGGGGCTCCGCAGGGCCCTGCGCCGTCCGCCTCTGGCCGACGCCACGACCGGCGGCGGCACGGAGCCTCCGGGCCTGCTCACGCAGGTGCTCGTGCCCGACGCCTACGCCGCGAGCTGGGTGCCGTTCGCCGCCCGCGCCGCGAGGCGGCTGCTGCGCGAGCGGAAGTTCGACTGCGTGATCACCAGCTCGCCGCCCGACTCGGTGCACCTCGCCGGCCTCGCGCTGGGACGCCATCGTCCGCAATGGATCGCGGAGCTTCGCGACGGCTGGATCTTCGAGCCCCTGCGGCCGCCCTTCCGGACCCGCCCCCAGCGGGAGCTCGACCGGCGGCTGGAGGCGAAGGTGGCGCGGACCGCCGACGCGATGGTCGGGGCTACCCGGCCGATCACGGCCGACCTCGAGGCCCGGCTGGGCGCCACCGCCACGACCATCCAGAACGCCTGGGACCCCGAGCTGGATGCGGAGGTCGAGGGCGCCGGCCACCCTCCGCTGGGCGACGACCGCGCGAACCTGGTCTACACCGGCACCCTCGGCGGGGTCAGGGGGCACGACGAGAGCGGCCTGCTCGCGGCGCTGCGGGCGATCGTCAGCGATGGCGACGCGCTGAGCCGAACCTTGAGACTGGTGATCGCCGGTGCACTGACCGATTCCGAGCGCGCCACGCTCTCGGCACCGGACCTCGCCCCGGTGGTCGAGCTGCTCGGGCAGCTGCCGCGCGCGCAGGCGCTCGCGCTCCAGCGCGATGCGGACGCCCTGCTGCTGATCACCTCCAACGACACCTCGATCGCCACGGGAAAGGTCTTCGAGTACCTGCGGGCCGCACGGCCGATCCTCGCTCTCGCCGGAGAGAACGAGGCGGCCCGGATCGTCCGCGAGACTCGGACCGGGTCGGTTGTCCGGCCGGATGACGCCGACGCCGTTCGCCACGCCCTGAGCGAGGTGGCGAGCGGCGAGCTGGCGCGCGGATTCGAGCCACGCGACCTGGATCGCTACCTGTACCCCGCTCCGGCAGATGCCCTGCTCGGGGTGATCGGGCGCGTGCTGACGGGCTAGCTCGTCCTATCCTCGCCGCCATGTGCGGGATAGCCGGACTCGCCGGGGCCGCGCCCGATGCTTCCCTTCTCCGGCGCATGGCCGAGCAGATGCGGAATCGGGGGCCCGACGGGGAGGGCCTCTGGTGCGACGAGCAGGCCGGGTTCGCCTTTCGGCGCCTTCAGATCATCGACCTCCACGAGCGCTCGAACCAGCCGCTCCACTTCCAGGGATGGCATCTGGTCTTCAACGGCGAGATCTACAACTACCTCGAGCTCCGCGAGGAGCTTCGCTCCCTGGATCACCGGTTCGAGACCGAGGGTGACGGGGAGGTCCTCCTGCACGCCTGGGCGGAGTGGGGAGAGGAGTCGCTCGACCGCCTCAACGGGATGTTCGCGTTCGCCGTCTGGGACGAGGGCCGGAAGTCCCTCACTCTTGCCTGCGACCCCTTCGGAGAGAAGCCCCTCTACTGGAACGAGCTCGACGGCCGGATCGCCTTCGCATCCGAGCTCAAGGCGCTGCTCCAGGTCCCATGGGTCGAGGGACACCCGGACGATGAGCTACTGGGCAACTACGTGGCCCGCGACTCGCTGATGCCCGATCCCGCCCGCAGCTTCCTTCGAGGGGTGCACCGCCTGCCCGGCTCGCATCTGCTGCGCTGGCGCGACGGTCGCATCGAGACGGCGCGGTACTGGACCCCCCGCGCCGTCGACGTGCCGGATACCTATGACGCGGCGGTGGCGAGGCTCCGCGAGCTCCTGCTCGACTCGATCCGGCTCCGGCTGCGGAGCGACGTGCCGGTCGGGACGTCGCTGAGCGGGGGCGTCGACTCCTCCGCCATCGTCGCGCTCTCCGCCGAGCTCGCCGGCCACCACACACGGCATGCGTTCACGGCCACGTTCCCGGGGTTCGATCGGGACGAGTGGCACTTCGCCCACCAGGCCGCCGAGGCGGCGGGGGTGGTCGAGCACCATGCCGTCGAGCCCACCGGGGATGCGCTCCTCGATGACCTCGTGGCCCTGGTCGACTCCCAGGAGGAGCCGGTGGGCAGCTCGAGCATCTACGCCCAGTGGCGCGTGATGAAGGCTGCTAAGGCCGCGGGGGTGACCGTGCTGCTCGACGGGCAGGGCGGCGACGAGCTGCTTGCCGGGTACGAGGGGACCTCCGGCTGGGCGCTCCGCTCCCAGGGGGCGGCGGGGCTCCTCCGGGGTATCAGCAGCGACCCTGCCGAGATTCGCGCCGTCGCCGCATCGCTGGCCGCCGACCGCCTTCCCCGCTTCGCCGCCAGGGCCTACCGGCGTCGTCACGCCTCGCCCTACGCCGAGCCGGGCATCGCCAGGGCGGCAGCGCGGGTCGAGCCGGCGGATCGGTGGGATGGCGCGGGCGGGCCGCTTGGCCGCCAGCTTCGCCTGGAGCTCTTCAGCACCAGCCTGCCGCCGCTCCTCCGGTACGCGGACCGCAACAGCATGGCCCACAGTCGTGAGGTCAGGCTCCCGTTGCTCGACCGGCGGGTGGCCGAGCTGGCTTTGTCGCTTCCGGCGAGGTTCGTCTACCGCAACGGCGTCACGAAGAGCCCCCTGCGCGACGCCGTCCGCGACCTGGTCCCGGAGGACGTCTTGGCGCGGCGGGACAAGGTCGGATACCTGACGCCGCAGGCGAGCTGGCTCGCCGCCCCGGCCGCCCGTGAGCGGATCGGTGAGCTGCTGCTGGATCCCGGCGCGAGGTCGGCGCCGCTTGTCAATCGGACCGTGGTCGAGGCGGATCTGGCCGCCGGCCGATGGCGCGACCCCAGCGCGATCTGGCGCGCCCTGATTGCGGAGCTCTGGCTTCGCAGGCTGTCCGCCTGGCGCACGGCGCCCGCAGGGGCCGCGGCCTAGGCAGGGCGGCGGGCCGCCGCGTCGAGCACGTCCCCGCTGCCGCCGATCCAGTCGGCAGTGCGCGACAACGGCCAGGCGAGCGCGGAGAGACCGGCGGCGATCCGCAGCGGCAGCCCACCCGGGAACAGGCAACGGCCTGCCAGCGCGTACTGGATCGACGCGGGCAGGCCCACCGAGCTTGTCGACGTGGTGATCTCGGGGGACTCGAACCCGGTTCGCTGGAGCAGGGTGCCGAGGCCGGACTCCGTGAAGTGGACCCGGTGGCGGGGCAGGTCGAGGTGGTACCAGCGGCTCCCGAATCTGCGCCTCTGCCAGCAGCCGAAGTTCGGAACCGAGATCAGCACCCATCCCCCCGGCCGCAGCGAGTCCCGGATGCGCTCCAGGGCGAGAGCCGGCTTCGTCATGTGCTCCAGGGAGTGCCTGAAGATGGCTGCGTTGTAGCTCTCGCCCTCGAGCTCGACGTCCTCCGCGGTGCCCCGGCGGGCGTCGATACCCCTGGCCCGGGCGACCTCGCACGCCGACGCCGACGGCTCGATGCCCGTGACGCGCCAGCCGCGGCCGGTCAGATAGGCGGCCAGATCGCCCCGGCCGCAGCCGACGTCCACCACGCGGCCTGGCTCCTGGCGCGCGAGCGCGGCCAGGGGCGGCGAGGCGAGCGCCCGCCCCCCCTGCCATCCCTGGATCAGGCTCGAGATGCTCGCGGCGAGTCCACCCTGCGCGGCGTCGTAGGGGCCATATCGCTCGGGGTAGAAGCGAGCGAGCTCGGTCGGCGCGAGTCGCGGGACGGTCACCCCCGTGCCGCAATTGCGGCATGCGGCGACCGGGAAGCTGCCCGGGGTCCGGTGGAGGCGGTCAGGGCCCGTCAGGGCCAGCGACGGATCGAGCTCGGCCCCACAGCATGGACAGGTGAGCTGCACCGGCGCTGTATACACGCCCATGGAATGAAGGTCCTGACCGTCGTAGGAAACCGGCCGCAGTTCGTCAAGGCGGTGGCCGTCTCGCACCGCCTGCGAGAGCGCGCCGAAGAGGTCCTGGTCCACACCGGCCAGCATTACGACCGGCGGCTCTCCGAGATCTTCTTCGAGGAGCTCGGGCTGCCGGCCGCCGACCACGTGCTCGGGATCGGGTCCGGGAGCCACGCGGACCAGACCGCCGCGATCATCACCCGGCTCGAGCCCCTCCTCGATCGGGTCTTGCCGGACGCCATGCTGGTCTATGGCGACACGAACTCCACCCTTGGAGCTGCCCTCGTGGCCGCACGGGCGCGCACACCGCTTGCCCATGTCGAGGCCGGGATGCGATCTCACTCGCTCGATACCCCAGAGGAGGTGAACCGCCTCGTCACCGACTCCCTGGCGGATCTGCGCCTCTGCTCGACGGAGCTTGCCCTCCGGAATCTCGAGCACGAGGGGCTCGCGTCGGGGGCGGAGGTCGTCGGCGACGTGATGGCGGACGTGGCACTCACCTTCGGGCCGATCGCCGAGCGGCGCTCCTCGATCCTCGAGTCGCTCGGCCTCGATCCGGGCTCCTATTGCATCGCCACCGCCCATCGCCCGGAGAACGTGGATCATCCCGAGCGACTCAGGCGGCTGGTCGAGGTCCTAGCTCGGGTCGCCGAGTCGGTGCCCGTCGTCTTTCCCGTCCACCCGAGGACGCGCGCACGGCTGGACGCGACCGCCACCTTCGCGCAGCTGCCGGGGCGCGGCATCCGGCCGATTGACCCGATCGGCTATCTGGACATGCTCAGGCTGCTCGGCTCCGCGCGAGCCCTTCTCACAGACTCGGGAGGGCTGCAGAAGGAGGCGTTCATCGCGTCCGTTCCCTGTCTGACGATGCGCGAGCGGACCGAGTGGGAGGAGACCGTCGCCCGTGGCTGGAACCTGCTGATCGGGCTCGATCCCGATGCGGCGATCGCCGGACTCGAGCGCCTTCCCGCCCCGCACGAGAGCGAGTCGGGCGCGATCGAGATCTACGGCGGGGGTCAAGCGGGCGAACGGGTCGCCCACGCAGTCATCGCGATTGTCCCCTGAGCACGGCCAACCGAGTTCCCCGCCCTACACTTCCCCGCCATGCCGGTCCGCGTGGCCATAGCCGGCCTCGGCTACTGGGGCCCGAACCTCGCGCGCAACCTGAGCGCGCTCCCGGATTGCGAGCTCGCCTGGTGCTGCGATGCCGACGCCGCCAGCCGCGACCGCTGGAGCGGCACGTATGCGGACGCTCGCTTCACGGGCGACTTCGACGAGCTGCTCGCCGATCCGAACCTGGATGCCATCGCCATCACGACGCCCGTCCCCACCCACGCCGAGCTCGCTGGTCGTGCGCTCGAGGCCGGCAAGCACTGCTTCGTGGAGAAGCCGCTTGCCCAGGACGCCGCTTCGGCCGAGCGCCTCGCCGCCCTCGCGGACGAGCGCGACCTGGTCCTGATGGTCGGCCATCTCCTCTGCTACCACCCCGGCGTCCGCCAGCTCGCGGACCTGATCGCGAGCGGCGAGCTCGGCGAGGTCTACTACCTGTATTCCCAGCGCCTCAACCTGGGGAAGCTGCGCGCCGACGAGAACGCGCTCTGGAGCCTCGGGGCACATGACGTCTCGGTGTTGCTCGAGCTGGCCCACGGCAATCCGAGTGAGGTCTCCGCGCGGGGCGAGGCCTATGTGCGCGAGGGCGTCGAGGACGTGGTCTTCGCGTTCATCCGCTTCGACACGGGCCTAGCCGCACACCTCCATCTCTCCTGGCTCGACCCCCACAAGATGCGGAAGCTCACCGTGGTCGGGTCGGACCGGATGGCGACGCTCGACGACATGGCCCTGGAGAGAAAGCTTACGATCTGGGACAAGGGCTTCGACGCCTCCGCCGAGTCCTACGGCGAGTACATCACCCGGTCCGGGGCCGTGTGGAGCCCCGCGGTTCCCAATCACGAGCCGCTGCGGCTCGAGTGCGAGCACTTCATCGAGTGCGTGCGCACGGGCAGCCGGCCGCACACCGATGGGGTCGCGGGTGTCCGCGTCGTGCAGGTGCTGGAGGCGCTCCAGACCTCTCTGGAGAACGGCGGAGCCCCCCAGGCGATCGGGACGACGCTGGCGAGCGGCGCCCAGGCCTGAGGCCGGACGCGGTCGAGGCGTATGAGCGAGCTTCGACCGTCAGATCTCGCCCCAGGCCTCCTGCTCGGAGAGGGGGCGCAGATCGGCTCCGGGGTCGAGCTCGGAGGCAACGTCGTGATCCACCCGGGCACCCGGATCGGCGCCGGCTGCGCGATCCAGGACTCCGCTGTGATCGGCAAGCCTCTGAAGCTGGGCAGCCGCTCGACGGCGAGCTCGGAGAGCCCGCCCCCAGCGGTGATCGGCGACGGCGCGGCGATCTGCGCGGGAGCGGTCGTCCTGGCGGGCGCCGAGATCGGCGACGGAGCGGTGATCGGCGATCAGGCGCAGGTGCGCGAGCGGGCCCGGATCGGCGCGGAGTCCGTGATCGGCCGCGGTAGCGCCGTCGACAACGACGTCATCGTCGGCGAGCGCGTCAAGGTGCAGACCAACTGCTACGTCACCGCCGGGACGGTCGTCGAGGACGACGTCTTCATCGGCCCCGGGGTCACGCTGACCAACGACAACACGATGGGCCGCCATCCTCGCGGGGAGGCGCCCGATGCCCCGATCCTCCGCAGGGCGTGCCGGATCGGCGGCGGAGCCGTGGTCTGCCCCGGGATCGAGGTCGGCGAGGAGGCGTTCGTGGGGGCCGGAGCGGTCGTGACGGATGCCGTGCCGGCTCGCACCGTGGTGGTTGGCGTTCCCGCTCGGAAGCTGCGCGAGGTCCCGGACGAGGACCTGCTGGAGCGCTGGCGAGACTAGGGTCTAGGCCTGCGGGACGACGCTCTCGCGGACAGCCGAGACGACCTGCGCCTCCGCGCCCTCGGGGAGGGCCGGGCCCATCGGCAGCGCCAGCACCTCCGAGCAGATTCGCTCAGTCTCGGCAAGCGGCTGCGGGGGAGCCCAGCGCTCGAGCGCCGGCTGACGGTAGAGCGGCACCTCGTAGTACGGGCGAGCGCCGATGCCGGCGGCGCCGAGAGCGCCCGCGAGCCCGTCCCGGTCGGAGGCAGTCACTGCGAAGAGATGCCAGCAGGAGCGAGCGCCATCAGGCTGGCGCTGGAGCCCGACTATCTCGCCCAGCCCCGCCTCGTCATACGCGGCGGCGACGGCCCGCCTCGACTCGGTCCATTCGGCGAGGTGGGGCAACAGCACGCGGAGGCCGGCGGCCTGGAGCTCGTCCAAGCGCGAGTTGTAGCCCACCTCCGTGAACACCTTCTTGTCCTCAGACCCGTGGAAGCGCAGCCGCTTGACGAGGGCCGCCACCTCCGGGTCCCCCGTCGTGACCGCCCCGCCGTCGCCGAAGCCGCCGAGGTTCTTGGCGGGAAAGAAGCTCCAGGTGGCGGCGTGACCCAGGGTCCCGACGAAGCGGCCGCCGAGGGTCGCCCCGTGGGCCTGCGCGGCGTCCTCGAGGACCTTGATCCCACGCGACTCCGCAAGCTCCATCAACTCCGGGATTGGTGCGGGGTTGCCGAAGATGTGCACCGGGAGGATGGCCGTGGTTCGCCCCCCAATCGCCGGCTCGACCGTGGCCGCGGTCATGCACCAGGTCTCCGGATCGACGTCGCAGAACACCGGGACCGCGCCGATCGCCGCCACCGCCTCGGCCGTCGCGTAGAAGGTGAAGGCAGGGACGATGACCTCGTCGCCGGGCCCGACCCCGAGCGCGCGCAGGCCGATCGCCAAAGCGTCCGTGCCGTTTGCCACCCCGACGCAATGGTCCACCCCAAGGTAGTCGCCGAACTCCGACTCGAACGCCTCGACCTCGGGGCCAAGGATGTAGCGGCCGCTCTCGAGCACCGCCCGCTGGCGCTCGGCGACCTTCGGCAACAGGGGCTCGAGCGCCGCGCGGTGTGCGAACAGTGGAAGGTCCAAGGGACCGGGAGGGTAGCCAGGCGCCGACCCTGGCAGGGCTAGGATCGCCGGATGCCGGAGTCAAGCGCGGGGGCACCGCGGGTAAGCGTCCTGATCGGCTGCTGGAACAACGCCGACACGCTCCCTCGGGCGATCGAGTCGATCCTCTCGCAGACCGTGGAGGACCTGGAGCTGATCGTGGTCGACGACGGGTCCACGGACTCCACGCCTGACCTGGTCCGCGCGGTCTCGGACGGGCGTGTCCGCTACCTGCCGCTCGAGCACATGGGCATCTCGAAGAGCCTCAACCGGGGAATCGCCGAGGCGGCTGCGCCCGTCGTCGCCGTGCAGGACGCCGACGATTGGTCGCTCCCGGCGCGCCTCGAGCGTGAGCTGTCCGTCCTCGACCGCTGGCCCGAGGTCGCCGTCGTCGGCGCGCGGATGCGCGAGGTGGATGGCTCCGGGAGCGAGCTTCGGCCCCGCACCGCGTTCACCGCCGGACAGGTGAACGAGGCGCTCATGCGCTTCAACCCGATCCCCAACTCCTGCGCCGCTTTCCGGCGGGACGTGGCGCTGAGCCTCGGCGGATACGACGAGCGCTACAGCTACGCCATGGATCACGACCTCTGGCTTCGGATCGCGGACGCCCACGGAGTCTTCGCCCTCGACGAGGTGCTCGCCGTCCGGCGAATGAGCGGGTCGAACGTCGCGGCCCGAGCGGAGCGCGAGCAGATCCGCGAGACGCTCACGATCCGGGTCGCTGCCCTGCGCCGCCGACGGACGCTCGCCGGCGCGACCGGGCTGGTCCTCCCCGCCCTCTCCTACCTGACTCCGATCCCGCTGAAGTGCGCGCGACGCCGGCGGCTCGGGCAGGCGCCCTAAACCGCGGCGCCAGGCCCCTCGTACGACGCCTGGACGGCGGCGAGCGAGCTCTCGATCGAGAGCTCCTCGCGATGTCGCTCGTACCAGTCCAGCGTGCTCTCACGCAGGGCCTCGCCACCTCTCACGGCGGCGGCTATGCCCCGCCCGAGGCTCTCGGGGCTGGGGTCGGTCATGACGAATCCGTTCACTCCCTCCTCGATCAGCTCGGTCGCGGCGTTGTCGGGTCCGGCCACCAGGATCGCCGGGGTGCCGAGCGACGCCGCCTCGACGACTGTCAGGCCATAGCCCTCCCGTCTCGAGGGATGAACGAGGCACGAGGCCTGGGCGAGGGCCTCCATCACGATCGCATGATCGACCCGGCCTCGAAGCTCGATCCGCTCATCGAGGCCGAGATCGTGCACTGCAGCGCGCGTCGCTTCGGCCTCTGGGCCGTCGCCGAGGATGACGCAGCGCAGCCGGGGCAGCTCGCGCGCGGCCTCGGCGATCGCACCCGGAATCGAGGGAACCCGCTTCTCCGGGATCTGGCGGCCGGCGGCCAGTACCACTGGCGAGCTGCTCGACCCACCGGACTCGAGCAGCCGGCGGCGCTCGTCCGTGTCCTCCGCGAACTCCCCGGTCAGCCTCTGGATCGGCGCGCGGTGACCCAGCTCCCGGGCGCGGGACTCGGCGAGCCGGGAGAAGGTGAAGCTGCGATCGGGCAGGCGCAGGCAGAGCCCCTGGATCCAGTGGGCGATCCGGCCGCCGATGAGGCCGAGGTAGCTCTGCCAGTACTCCAGGCTCCAGATCTCGTGCCAGTCAACGATCAGGCGGGCCCGCGAGCGGTTCAGACGCAGGGCGAGGGCGGCGCCGAGCAGCGAGAAGTAGGGAAATGACGCCATGTGGATCGCGTCGTAGCGGCGGCCGTGGCGCAGGACGTGCCAGAGGACGCCGAGGCCGAAGCGCACCGGAGGCCAGATCCGGCGGCGACCCGAGGCGGTATAGAGCTCGCCCCCGGGTGAGACGGCGACCGTGTGAAAGGAGGTCCCGGGGCCCTCATCCCCCCACTGGCGGCGCGTCAGGTAGATGACGTCATGCTGGCCGTCGAGCCGCTCGGCCAGGTTCCTGTACCAGCGCTCGGCGCCGCCCACGGTGTTGGGGAACAGGCAGTCGTAGACGATCGCGATCCTCAAGCGGCCCTCCGGCTCAATGCCAGCCCATAGACCTCGGCCGTCGCCTCGACCATCCCGGAGAGCGGGAACCGCTCCCGGGCCCGTGCCGCCGCCGCCTCTCCGAGCGAGCGGCCCAGCTCTGGCTCGCGCGCCAGGCGCACGAGCGAGGTGGCCAGGGCCCCGACGTCGCCGGCCGGGAAGATGAGGCCGGCCTCGCCCACGGCGTCCGGGTTGCCGGGGCCGTCGGAGACGACGATGGCACGGCCGAGCGACATCGCCTCGAGCGCCGCATATGAGAGGCCCTCCCAGAGGGATGGGAGCACGAAGACGTCCGCCGCCGCCAGCAGGCCGGTGACGTCGCTGCGCTCGCCGAGGAGCTTCAGCCCGTCGCCCGCCAGTGGTTCCAGGCGCCGGCGGAGCGGCCCTTCACCGGCGAGGGCGCCGACGATCCGGGGCTCCTCGCGCGCCGCTCGCGCTACCGCCTCAGCGAACTGCACGGGCTGCTTGCGTTCGCTGAGCTCACCGACGAACAGGGCGACATACGCGTCCGGCTCGACCCCGAGGCCCTCCCGCGTCGCGCGACGATCGCCCTCGGATCCCGGCTGCGCGTCCGGAACGCCGTTGTGGACCACGGTGATCCGGTCGGCGACCGAGGGCGCGATCGACCGCGCGAAGGCGAGCTCGGATTCGGAGACGGCGATCACGGCGTCGGCTCGGGCGAAGGCCCGGCGGGAGCCAGCCCTGATGAGCCGCCCGCGGATCCCGGAGCTCCTGCGCAGCAGGTGGGAGCCGTGCAGCGTGATCACGGTCGGCCGCGTCCCGATTGCGGGAAGGCAGGCGAGCGCCGCCGCGTCACCGTGGACATGGACGAGGTCATGGCCGCGAGCGGCGCGGATCACGCGGGGCAGCCCGACCGCGAGCTCCAGCGGATTGCGACGGCGGGTGAGCTCCACGCGATCGAACTCGAACCCTCCCATCGAAGCCAGCTGGTCGACATAGGTCTCCCCTCCGCCTCCGCGGTGCGGGAGGACATGGAGGACCCGAGCCTCGCTCATCGAGCGTTCTGGTGGGCGCCGGCTATGCGCCCTCGTGGCTGTAGCGGGCCACCTTGCCCGCCATCTGGTCCTCGAGGGCCGCGACGTCGGCGTCGACCATCAGCTCGACCAGCTCCTTGAAGCGGACCTTCGGCTCCCAGCCGAGCGCCCGCTTCGCCTTACTGGCGTCTCCCAGGAGGATGTCGACCTCCGAGGGCCGGTAGTACTTGGGATCGATCTCGACATGCTCGTCGACATCGAGGCCGGCTCGGGCGAAGGCGATCTCGACCGCCTCGCGGACGGTGTGGGTCGTGCCAGTGGCGATCACGAAGTCCTCGGGCTCGTCCGCCTGCAGCATCAGCCACATCGCCTCGACGTACTCCTTCGCGTAGCCCCAGTCGCGCTGGGCGTCGAGGTTGCCGAGGAAGAGCTTCTCCTGGAGGCCGGCGGCGATCCGGGCGACCGCCCGCGTGATCTTGCGGGTGACGAACGTCTCGCCGCGGCGCGGGGACTCATGGTTGAAGAGGATCCCGTTGACGGCGAACATGTCGTATGCCTCGCGATAGTTGACGGTCGCCCAGTGGGCCGCCACCTTGGCCACGCCGTACGGGCTGCGCGGGTGGAAGGGCGTCTCCTCGTTCTGCGGGGGAGGCGCCGCCCCGAACATCTCCGAGGAGGACGCCTGGTAGAAGCGCGGCCTCACACCGGTCTCGCGGATCGCCTCGAGCAGCCGCACGGTGCCGGCTCCAGTGATGTCGAACGTGTACTCGGGGATGTCGAAGGAGACGCGGACGTGGCTCTGCGCGCCCAGGTGGTAGATCTCGTCCGGCTGCAGCTCGTAGAGCAGCTTGACCAGCGCCACCGAGTCGCTCAGGTCGCCGTAGTGGGTGAAGAGCCTGACCCCTGACTCGTGAGGGTCGTGGTAGAGGTGGTCGATCCGGTGGGTGTTGAAGCTGGAGGAGCGACGGACGATGCCGTGGACCTCATAGCCCTTCTCGAGCAGGAGCTCGGCCAGATACGAGCCGTCCTGCCCGGAGATGCCCGTGATCAGGGCGCGCTTGTCAGGTTTTGAGTTCATTTCGCCTGCAGGCTAGACGTCATACGAGAACGGGAGCCCGTCGTTCACGTCCGCGAGCAAGGGAGCGCCCGCATCGCGCTCGGACGGGGTCAGCTCGATCTCCGGCCACTTGATCCCGACGTCGGGGTCCTTGTAGGAGATGCCGCTCTCGGCATCGGGGTCGTAGTAGCTCGAGCACATGTAGACCACGTCGGCGACCTCGCTGGTCACGCAGAACCCATGGGCGAAGCCATCCGGGCAGTAGAGCTGCCGCAGGTTCTCGTCGTTGAGGGTGAAGGCCTCCCACCGACCGAAGGCCGGCGAGCCCTTCCGGATGTCGACGAGCACGTCGACGATCTCGCCGCGGGCGCAGCGAACGAGCTTCGCCATGCCCGGCTGAAAGTGCATTCCCCGCACTACGCCGCGCGCGGAGCGCGAGTGGTTGCCCTGGACCCACTCCTCGTCGATGCCGAGGTCGCGGAGGACGGACCGCCGGTAGGTCTCGTGGAAGAACCCGCGCGGGTCCCGGAAGACCTTCGGTTGCAGCAGCTTCGGTCCCTCGAGTTGGGTCGGCAGCACCTCCACGGCGCGGCAATGATGCCTAACCTGCTGCCGCCGTGCTCTCTGTGATCACCCCCGCGCGCAACATGGCGCGCTTCCTGCCGGCCACGCTCGACAGCGTGGCCGCGCTGCGCACTCCGCACGAGCAGATCGTTGTCGACGGCAACTCCGACGACGGCACCGTCGAGCTGCTCGAGGGGCGGGAGGATCCCCACCTCGTCTGGATCTCCGAGCCCGACAGGGGCCAGACCGAGGCCGTCAACAAGGGCCTGCGGCTCGCCCGCGGCGATCTGCTCGCCTGGGTGAACGCGGACGACGCCTATATCCCCGAGGCGGTCGACCGCGCTCTCGACCACCTCGCCCGCCACCCCGAGACCGGCGCGATCTTCGGCGGCGTCAACTACGTGGACGAGAGCGGCGAGGTCTTCCGGACGCTGCTGCCGCCCAGGTTCAGCTGGCGCAAGTACCTCTACTTCGGCGCCTTCGTCACCACGCCGACGATCATCTGGCGCCGGGAGCTGCTGGCGCAGGCGCCCGAGCTCAACCAGGCCTACGCAGACGCGGCCGACTACGACTTCTACCTGCGCCTATTGCGCGGGGTCGCAGGTCGACCTGATGCCCGAGCCGCTGCTCAACTTCCGCTATCACCCGGCCAGCAAGACGACCACCGACGTCTGGGTCCAGCTCGACGAGGCCAAGGAGATCCGTCTCCGGTGGGCTCGTAACCCGCTGCAGCGAGGGATCATGCTCGGCTGGGAGGGCGCCCGCCGGGCGATTCTGCCGCGGGTCTCCTCCTGGCCGCACCCCGAGCCCCGCGGCGTCGTCAAGCTGCTGCGTCGGATCGGCGCCCGTGGCTAGCCTGGATAAGCGATTCTTCCGCTTCGCCTTGGTCGGCGGCTCGAATGGCGTGGTGACCGTGGTGAGCTATTCGCTGCTGATAGGGATCGGCATCGCCTACCCGATCGCGGCGATACTGGGCTATGTGGCTGGGATTCTGAACGGATATACGTGGAACCGGCTCTGGACCTTCGAGACAGGACCATTTCACCTTCCAGAGTTCTACCGCTACTTCGTGGTCCAGGGAGCCGGGCTCGTTCTCAACTTGCTCCTTCTGTTCGCCCTTATCGAGGGGCTGGGAATCGCTCGAGGAATCTCGGAAATTTGCAGCGTCGTGCCGGTCGTCCTGCTCACCTACTCCTTCAACCGCTGGTGGACATTTCACCCCAAGACGCGATCGAAGCCGACGTAGCCGCGCCTTCCACCGCCGTGCCGGTCTTCCCGGGCCCTACCCTGCGCCTCCGCGGTGCTGTCGCCCTGGCCAGGATGATCGAGTGGGTCCTGCGCCGCCACCGGCTCGCCCGCGTTCTCTATGCCGCCGTCGGCGCGAACGCGCGGGCGAGTGCCCTCGCCCTTCGCGGCGAGGGACGCGAGTGCCCTACTGGAGCGGCCACTTCCGCCGGATGTCCCGCCGGCGGCTCTCCGGCCGCGGCGGCATCGGCCAGCCGCCAGCCCTCCCTGTAGATCGTCTCGCGAGCCGTCGTCGCTGATTCAGGCTGAGCGCAGCGTTAGCGTGAAGGTTCATCCGGAGCTCCTCCTTGGTGCTGGTGGCTTTGGCGCCTCCAGCCTCCAAGGAGGCCCGGATGAATAACGGGCTTAGGAACTACAGCTAGTCCGCGGCGCGCTGCCGGAAGAGAACCTTGCTGTAGAGCGCCTTCTCGACCGGTGCCGGAATCGGCCGCCAGGCCCAGTAGGTCCGGTAGGCGAGTCGGTGCAGGGGGCCGAGGTTGGTCCCAGCGGCGAACTCCTTGCGCCTGGCGAAGAGCTCCGCGTGCTTGGCGCGTAGCTGTCGGTAGACATGCCGGTAGCGGCGGCGGTGCTCCTCGTTGCCCGAGCGCTCGTGCTTGCGGTACTCGAGCGTCACCTGCGGGATCTGGAGCCCGCGCCACCCCTTCTCCAGTGCGCTCAGGCAGAAGTCCCAGTCCTCGTAGCCGGCGATCGCGGGGTCGAAGCCGCCGGCGTCCTCCCAGCAGCGGCGCCTGACCAGCCCGAGCCCGGCCCCGGCGATCGAGCGGTGCAGCAGGATGTACGGGTCGAAGTCGGGGAAGCGGAGCACCCCGGACCAGGCGCCGATCAGCTTCATCAGCCCGTAGCAGTAGCCGACGTCCGCGCGGCTCTCGAGGGGCGGGCGGAGCGTGTCGATTGCGTCGAGGGTGAGGCGATCGTCGGCGTCCACCATCAACAGCAGCTCCGAGTCCGAGTTCTCGAAGCCCGCGTTTCGCGCGGCCGCGACGCCCGCGTTCTGCTGGCGAATCAGCTGGACGCTCTCGGGCAGCTGCTGAAGCGCTCGCTCGGTCTCCTCGTCGGTCGAGCCATCGTCGACGACGATCACCTTCGGCGGCCCGCCGTGCTGGCCCAGGGCACGCTCGACCGACTCGAGCAGGAAGCGCCCGTGGTTGAAGCAGGGGATCACCACAGTGATGTCGCCGTGGCGGGGCATGGCCGGGGCGCAGGGTAGCTGCGACTAGGATCGCCCTCGATGGCGGAGGCGAAGCAACCCACGCGCACGGGGCCGCGAACCGTCGCCGGCTCCCGCTCGGAGCTGATCCGCTGGATGAGCATCCAGGACGCGAACTCCGCCGGCTTCGTGCACGGCGGCGTCGTCATGCGGATGTGCGACGAGGCGGCTGGGATCGCTGCGATCCGGCACTCGGGCTCTCGCGTCGTCACCGCCGGGATGGACCGGATGACCTTCCTCGAGCCCGTCTACGTGGGCGAGCTGCTCCGCTGCTGCGCCAGCGTCAACGCTGTCTGGAAGACCTCGATGGAGGTCGGCGTGCGCGTCGAGGCGGAGAACGCCGTCACTGGGGAGATCCGCGCGACCGGCACCGCCTACCTGACCATGGTCGCGGTGGACGAGAAGGGGGAGCCGGTGCCCGTGCCGCCGCTCGAGGTGGAGGGGCCGGTCGAGGAGCGCCGCCAGCGCGAGGCGGAGACGCGCAGGCGCAACCGCCTCGCCGAGCGCGAGGAGATCGTCAAGGCGCGCCAGGCGGGCCACGGCCAGCCGGGCTGAGGCCAACCACCTCCTCGCCCCCACGCTCCTATCCTTCTCGGGGCCCGGAAAGGGGCGCACCCAGATGGCTGTTACGACTTCAAAGAGGACGGGGGACGAGAGCACGGCGAGCGCCGACCGCGTCCGCACGACCGTGGTGCTGCCGGCGTACAACGAGGGCGCCGCGCTCCCCCATGTCCTGACCGAGCTCGGGGAGTACCTCGACCAGACCTACGAGGTCCTGGTGGTGGACGACGGCTCCACCGATGACACCGCGGACGTCGCCGAGCGCTACCCGGTCCGACTGGTGCAGCACTCCGCCAACCGGGGCAAGGGAGTCGCGATCCGGACCGGGATCGCGGAGGCCCAGGGGGAGAACGTGGTGATCATGGACGCCGACGCCACCTATCCGGTGCCGGCGATCAAGGAGATGGTCGACCTGCTCGAGGAGAACGACCTCGTCCGGGGCATCCGGGAGTCGGACACCGAGAGCATGCCGGTTGTCAACCGCCTCGGGAACTGGCTGTTCAACAAGCTGCTCGCGATCAGCCACGGCCTCGAGGGCACCGACCACCTCACGGGTCTGTACGCGATCCGCCGCTCCGAGGCGGTCCGGCTCGGCACCGAGGCGCGCGGCTTCGACATCGAAACCGAGATCGGGATCAAGGCGAAGGCACGCGGCCTGCGCGAGGCGGAGATCCCGATCTCCTATCTGCCGCGGGTGGGCGAGAAGAAGCTCAGCCCGTGGAAGGACGGGTTGCGGATCCTCGGCCGGGTGATCGTGCTGCTGCTGATCTACAACCCGACCGTCACCTTCATCGTCCCGGGCCTGATCCTGATGGCGGTCTCGATCACCGGAGCGATCCTGCTCAGCAACGGCCCGGTGGTCACGTCGTACCTCGGGCTGAACATCCACAGCTTCATCGTCGCCGCGCTCGGCGTGCTCGCCGCCTTCCAGCTGACGATCTTCGGAGTCGCGGCGGCCCTCTACGGGGTCGAGGCCGGCAAGGAGCCGCCCTGGTGGCTGCTCCGGGTGATCTCGGTGCGCTTCCGGCTCGTCTTCGCGGGCCTGGGGGTGCTGCTGATGGTTGGCTCCTTCGCCAAGCTCGTCCAGCTGACGATCCAGTGGGCCGGCAACAACGTCTTCACCGATACCCGCGCCCTGGTCCTCTCCACCAGCTTCCTGGTCCTTGGCCTCCAGATGCTCTCCGCCGCGCTCTTCATCTCGATCTTCAGCGGCCGGATCAGCCGGCTGGCCGAGGAGGGCACGTCCAACTGGTCTCGGTCGTAGTCGTCAACTACAACGGCGCCGACCGGCTCGAGGGCTGCCTGCGTGCACTGCTCGACGGGACCGGGGAGATGGACACCGAGATCCTCGTCGTCGACAATGCCTCCTCCGACGACAGCGCGGCGATCGCCGACTCGATCGCGGCGGAGCACGATTCGATCAGGGTGCTGCGCTCGCCGACCAACCGCGGCTATGCGGGCGCGGTCAACTTTGCGCTGCCGGAGGCCCGGGGCAGATATGTGGCCGTGCTCAACATGGACCTGGTGGTGATCCCGGGATGGCTCGATCCGCTGGTCTCGTTCCTGGAGGCGACGCCGGAGGCGGGCGTGGCCTGCCCTCTGATCCTGCTCGAGTCCGATCCGGGCCTGATCAACGCGGCCGGGCAGAACCTCAACGTCACCGGCCTCGGCTTCAACCGTTGGCTCGGCAAGCCGCGCGAGCGGGCCGGCGACGGGCCCTTCCAGGTGAGCGGCCTGCACGGCGCCGCCTTCCTGATCCGCCGCGAGCTGCTCGAGCGGCTGGGCGGCTGGGACGAGACGGGCTTTCTCTACTTCGAGGACGTCGAGCTCTCCTGGCTCCTGCGGATCGCCGGGGCCGAGATCTGGTGCGTGCCGGCCTCGACGGTGACCCACGACTACCACCTGACGATGTTCCCCCAGAAGCTGTTCCTGCTCGAGCGGAACCGCTGGAAGATGCTGCTCTCGGACCTCGGCCGCCGCACGCGCCTGGCGCTCGCGCCCCTGCTCGCGCTCAGCGAGTTGATGATGTGGGCCTACTGCCTGCTCCGGGGGCGGAAGTTCATGAGGGCGAAGCGCGACAGCTACCGCTGGGTGCGGGAGCACCGGGCGGAGATCGCCGAGCGCCGCGCACAGATCGCCTCCGTGCGGGGCCGGTCCGACGGGGAGGTCCTGCGCGGCCTGCGCTGGGGCTATCCGCTCGATCAGTTCCTGACGCTGGGGCGCGAGCGCGGCGAATCCGAGCGCGATCGCATCGGCCACTAGTCGCGACCGGGGTCGCTTAGCCCCGCTTTCGGCCTGACTCCATATGCTGTCCGCCCTCCGTGGGCGCCTTCGCCGGAACCTACCTGTCTGCAGGGATAATCCTGCTCGCGTCCCTGCTGGTCGGGCGAGCCGTCCTCCTCGTGCTCGGCCGCCGGCAGGCCTCCTTCCTCGAGGGCGCGGTCGGCCTCGCCACGCTGATCCTGGTCTGCTCCATCGCGATCCGCCTGCCGGGCGACCAGGCGACCTCCATCGTCGCCTGCGCGATCCTGCTCGTCGCGTCCGTCGTGGTCCTGCTGGTTCGCTCCGAGTCGGCCCTCGGGCCGGCGGTCGGCATCGCCATTCCCGTCGCCCTGCTCTCCGGCCTGCTCGCCTCGCTGCCGTTCATCGCCAGCGGGCACATCGGCATCCCGGGGGTCGGCCTCAACAACGACATGGCCATGCACCTGGTGGATGTCGACTACCTGGTGGACCCGAGCAGGCCGAAGCCGCAGAGCGTCGTCAACGGATACCCGCTCGGGCCGCACAGCCTGGTCGGCACCGTCGTCAGCTTGCTCGGCACCCAGCCGCTCTACGGCTGGCTGGGACTCCTGGTGGCGATCCCGGTGCTCACCGGGATCACCTCGCTCGCCGGACTGAGGGAGCAGCTCCCCGGGGGCCGGCGGCTGCTGGCGGCCCTGCTCGTCGCCGTCGCCTACCTGTCGGCGTCCGTGCTCGGCATCGCCGGCTTCAAGGAGCTGATCGCCGGGATGTTCCTGGTCGCCTTCGCGCTCGGCCTGCGCGAGATCGAGCGCAATCCCGACGGGCGAATAGCCATCCTGATCGGCCTGGCGCTGATCACGGCGGCGATGGTCCCGGTCTACAGCTTCCCCGGGGTCGGCTGGCTCGCGATCACCGCGGGGCTCTGGATCGTGGCGCAGCTCCTCCGCATCCGGGCGGAGGGAGGCACGGCCGCAGTCTCGGCGGTCGCCCGGCGCGCCGCGCCGATCCTGATCCCGGCGCTGGCCGTGCTGGTGATCGTCGGGCTCTCGCAGCTCCCGCGGGTCATCGACTTCGTCAGCTCGGGCTCGGTCGGCAACGTGCTCGACACCAACAGCAAGCTCCGTTACGTCGTCTCTCCGCTCGAGACGCTCGGTATCTGGCCGAGCGGCAGCTGGCTGCTGGGCACGCACGACCTCTCTCACTTCTGGATCTTCGGCGCGATCGGACTGGCCGGGCTCGCCGTCGGCTTCGTCTGGTGGATCGGCCGGCGCGACTTCGCCGTGCCGGCCGCCGTGGTCTCGGGGATCGCGGTGTACCTCGGCACGAAGCTCGTGGAGAACGGCGGCCTGTACGTCTTGGCCAAGTCGGTGGTCGTCCCCGCCTCGGTCGTGATGCTGCTCGTCGTCACCGCGCTGCTCGCGCCCGGCGGAGGCTGGGCGAAGAGGATCTTCGCCGTGGTCTTCATCGCGCTCGCGGCGTACTCGTCGTTCCTGGCGCTACGCGACACCGTGGTCGCGCCGGACCATCGCCTGCACGAGCTCGCCGAGTTCCAGGACACGGTCGCGGGGAAGAAGGTCCTCTCGCTGACCAGCGACCGTTTCGCCGACTACGGCCTGCGGAGCGCGGAGGTCTACAGCCCGGCCTTCAACGCTGAGATCCGGGTGCCGTCGGCGGTCACCAAGAGCCAGCGTCTGCCGATCGACTTCGACTCGGTGCCCGCGGGTGTGCTGAACCAGTTCCCCTACGCCGTCACCACCAGCGCGATCTACCAGAGTCAGGCCCCGCCGGGCTGGGCGCTGGTCGACTCGACCCAGTCGTATGAGCTCTGGCGGCGGACGGGGACCACTCCGCCGATCTCGATCCTCTATGAGGAGGCGCGGCCAGGGCGAGTCTTCCGCTGCAACAAGTCGAAGCTGGCGCCGTTCCGGCGCGAGGGCGGCGTGGCCCTGACCTGGCAGCCGCGCTCGGTGATCGCCAAGCGCCTCTACTGGAAGGCCGCGCACGCCAACGGGGTGCTGCTGGAGGGCGACCACATCGACAACCAGCTGGCGCCCGGTGAGACCGCCAGCCAGCAGATCAGGCTGCCGCCCGGTCGCTGGGAGCTCTCCCTCCAGTACGTCAGCCCGGTGACCGGGGTCGAGGTGCGGGCGCCGGGGCTCGACGTTCACCTGCCCTCCGGCGTCGACGCCGCGATCCCCTACCGCCCGGACCAGGGTCCCTACTGGCCCGTCGGCACGGTCAGCAGCCGCGGGGGGCCCATCACGGTCAGCGTCAGGGCGGATGACGTCAACTGGTTCCAGAGCCTGATGGGCGTGGACGCGCCGGCCGTGGTCGGCAACCTGACCGCGGTCAACCCCGACGGCTTCGTGACCGTGCCGACCGCGTCCGCGTGCAGTCTCTTCGTCGACCATCTGATCGGCGCCAAGCAGCTTACGCATACGAAGTCGCGGTCGAGCGCTTCCCAGAGCGGCGCCAAGCCCGGCGGCAAGACGGCATCCAGCGGCAAGTAAAGGCCCGCCGCGGCGGGGCCCGCACGCCTGGATTCGGCCTGAGGGCTGCGCGGCGGGTCGTCCTCAGTCGGCCGAATGGCGCTAGACCATTCGGCCTCCCTGCGTCCTAGCGCCGCTTGCCTCCAGGCCGCCCCAGGCGCACGCTCCCCACCACGGCGGGCCCTGGCGCCTCCCTACACTGGCGGCCATGAGAGTCGGAGTGGTTGGGCTCGGATACGTCGGGTTGCCGCTGGCCGTGGCCTTCGCCGAGGAGGGGCATGCGGTGGTGGGGCTCGATGCCGACCCGCGCAAGATCGACGCCCTCGCCGAGGGCCGCAGCTACATCGAGGACGTGACGTCCGAGAGGCTCGCCGCGCTGGACGGCAGCCTCACGGTCACCAGCCGCTACCCCGACCTGAGCTCCTGCGACGCGGTGATCATCTGCGTCCCCACACCGCTGACGAACTCCCGCGAGCCGGAGCTGAGCTACATGGTCGACGCCGCCACCTCGCTGGCGGCGGTGCTGCAGAAGGGCCAGCTGATCGTGCTCGAGTCGACCACATACCCGGGCACGACTCGCGAGCGCCTGCGGCCGATCCTGGAGGAGTCGGGCCTCGCCGCGGGCCGGGACTTCCACCTCGCCTTCTCGCCCGAGCGGATAGACCCCGGCCGCACCGATTTCACGATCAGGACCACCCCGAAGGTCGTCGGCGGGCTGACCGAGGCCTGCACCATGCGCGCGGTCGAGCTCTACTCGCGGATCTGCGATCAGGTCGTCGAGGTGAGCAGCCCCGACGCCGCCGAGCTCAGCAAGCTGCTCGAGAACATCTTCCGCTCGGTCAACATCGCCCTGGTCAATGAGCTGGCGATGCTCTGCGAGCGGCTCGGGATCGACGTCTGGGAGGTCGTCGACGCGGCCGCCTCCAAGCCGTTCGGGTTCATGCGCTTCGACCCGGGCCCCGGCATGGGCGGCCACTGCCTGCCGGTCGACCCGTTCTACCTGGCCTTCAAGGCTCGCGAGCTTGACTTCTATCCCGAGTTCATCGAGCTCGCCGGGAAGATCAACCAGGCCCAGCCGCACTGGTGCGTCCGCCGGATCGAGCGGGCGCTGAACGACGCGAGCAAGGCCACCCACGGCGCCAAGGTGCTGCTGCTCGGCGTCTCCTACAAGGCCGGCGTCGGCGACATCCGCGAGTCACCGGCGCTCAAGATCATCAGGCAGCTGGCGGACCTCGGCGCGGAGGTCTCCTACCACGACCCCCACGTGCCGGAGCTGCCCGATCTCGGCCTCACCTCCGCGGACCTGGATGAGTCCCTCGCCGCGGCCGACCTCGTCTGCATCGTCACCGCCCATCCGACGCTCGACTATCAGCGGGTGGTGGACGAGTCCGCGCTCGTGCTCGACTTCCGGGGCGTTACCCGCGGGATCGAGGCGACGAACCTGGTCCGGCTCTAGCCGCTCGCCGCCAGGGCCACCTCAACCGGCCCCTGAGCGATGATCTCGATCATCTGGGCGCCCTCCCGGAAAGCGACGCCGGCTTCACGGAGTCGCCAGGCGATCGGCTCGGCCTGCGCGGCCAACCGACTCTCCCGGAGCTCTCGCCAGACCTCGTTCGCGCTGAGCCACACCTCGTCCGCCCGCCGGGCGATCTGATCCGCCCATCCGTCGAGCTCGGGATCGGGCCGAGGCTCCTCGGTCAGGCCGGCGTTCCGCGCGAGATTCTCGGAGACATCGCCGGCCAGCGCCGGCCGCCTTCCCTCGCGTGGTGTGGACCAGCGCCCGAAGTCGATCGGGAGCCGCCGCCAATCTCGATCCCGAGCGAAGGCCTTCTCCAGCCGGCGCTCGATCTCGAGCCAGCCCGTGGCCAGGGCTTCGTGGTCGGCGCGGATGATCTCCCTTCCGAGGATCTCCCCGGCCTCACCGAGATAGCCGATGAGAAAGCTGCCCAACAGCATGAGTTCGTAGGTGGCGAACAGCTCCCTCAGGTCCGGATCGGTGATCTCCTCGAAGCGACGTGGCGTCGTGACCTCGTTGCGGCAGAGGGACGAGTAGAGGGAGGTGGCGTATGGGATCGAGAAGGCCGGGCGATCCTTGCGAAGGAAGAGGACCGCGTTGCTGGTCCCGTACCTGACGAAGCGAGCGGTGATCGACTTCAGCCTCTCGGGCAACAAGTGGATGGGCGGAGGGGCTTCCGTGACGTAGGCAGTCGAGATTCCGGCATCGCGGAGGCCACGGCCGAACTGGACATCGTCGCCAGGCCCCATATCAGCGTCGAACGACCTGCCGACGAGGTCACGCCGGATCCCGATGCTCGCCCCGATTCCGTAGTCGACGGTCGACGAGTCGATCGGCCGCGGATGGAAGATCCGCTGGTAATCGAGGAACGCGGTCACCGGGCCGTCGCGGCGCATCTCCAGGGGCGTGGCGACGGCGACGTCTCCCGCGCGCAGCCGCCCGGCGAGACGTTCGGGCCACTCGGGGGCCACCAGGCAATCGTCGTCCGTGAAGAGAACGACGTCGTTCGCGGCCTCGCGCATGCCCACGTTGCGAGCGGCGGACGCCCTCGGCACGGGGCACTCGATGACCCTCAGCCTCGGCGACCTGAACCCGAGCACCCGCCGCCCTTCGGCGCGGCCGTTGGGGACGAGGATGACCTCGCCACCCTCCATCGAGGAGACGGCCGTGACGGCGGCCTCGACCACTGGGGCGACGGTCTGGCGCCGCATGGTTGTGGGGATGACGATGCTGACGCTCACTTGATCCCGGCCCCGGCCGGGAGGCCAAGCCTAGAGGCCGTCAGCAGGGCCCATGCATGTCTAGTG
>CAWHXR010000001.1:0-1006203 GCA_963833375.1 uncultured Solirubrobacterales bacterium | reverse complement strand
TCAGACCATCACCACGCGAAAGCCGCATGCGCTGGTCAGGCAATGGCAAAATGAGATTCCATTCTAACCAGTTCTTGGAATTGTACCCACGCGGCATTCCCAGGCTCTTTAGTACCCTTGATTCTGGGATTCTCCACAGTCGAGGTAGGTCCGCACTAAATGGCCAGCTTTTATGGGGGAAAATTAACTCCACTATTGGATACCTTGCCATATTTTCTTTTAATGGACATGTACGCAAGTTTTGACCTGCTACACTATGCTGGATTTGAAGTGACCAACATGGCTTATCTCCAAGTTTTGGAGGCTGCTATCGACCAGGCGATTGCAGACCTTTATGACGCTGATGCGCTCATATTGGATTTGCGCTTTAATCCAGGTGGGCACGATGCTGCTGGAAAACTGGTCGCCAGTCGTTTTGCAGATAAAAAACGCCTTGCCTTCACCAAGCAGGTTTACGATCAAAATGGCTCAACTCCGCCCCAGGAAATATTTATTGAACCAGCCGGAACAGTCCAATTCACCCGTCCTGTTATGCTGCTTATAAGTGAAGCTACCGCCAGTGCGGCAGAAGTATTGGTGCACTTCATGATGGTTTTCCCACACGTCACCCGGCTAGGTGGAACTACCCGCGGGCGTGCTTTCGGATACCTTGTGATGCACCTCCCTAATGGCTGGACCACGGGTATATCCAATGAAATCTACACAGCTGCCGATGGGGTTTGCTACGAAAGTCGTGGTATACCGCCGCAAATAGAAGCAGTGACGTATTATCCGGATGATTTTTATCCGCGCTTAACAATACGGTAGTAGACACAATGTCATATATATAACGGAGAATCATCGACTGGACATTACACCCCGAACCTCCCATACCAACTTGAAGCAATCGACCCTGCTGATATTGAAGCTATCCATACAGCCAGTTTACAGGTATTAGCAGAAACTGGCGCTGATTATGAAGACCCAGATTCCATTGAGCTACTCAGGAAGGCGGGAGCAATAATCTCGATCACGGCCGGGTTCGCCTCCCACCAGGTTTGGTCGAACAGGCGATAGCTTCAGCACCAAAATCAATTCAGATGTATGACCGCCTGGGTGAGCCAGCACTAAACCTTGACGAAGGTTTTGTTTATTATGGCACTGGGTCAGATTGCCCAAATGTGCTGGACTTCGAAACCGGTAAGCGCCGCCGTGCGGTTGAAAAGGATGTTGAGGTCTTCACCCGTTTGAGTGACGCACTACCCGAGATTGATTTTATCCTTTCTATGGCAATCGCCTCAGACGCACCTACTCGTACAGCTGACCTGCACCATTTTAGGGCGATGCTGTACAACACCACCAAACCGATATTCTATACCGTCGTCAACGATGAGAATAACCAGGTTATCATGGATTTGGCAAGCCTGGTCGCGGGCAGCAGCCAGGCATTAAAAGAACGACCGTTCATCGCCAATTTTGGCATGCCCAGCCCTCCACTGCGTCATTCTAAAAATGCCCTGCGTAATCTGATAGGCTGTGCGCAGAACTCAATCCCGGCAGTATATGCCTCTGGGACGCAGATGGGGACAAGCGGACCAATGACAATCGCCGGTGCCACAGTCTCATCCAACTGCGACGTGCTGTCTGGCCTGGTCGTCCATCAATTAGCTAATCCTGGTGCTCCCTTTATTTATGGGGTGTGCATTCCGCCGATCGATATGCGGACCACGATCGAATGTTATGGAGCGCCCGAACATTTCCTGGGTGATCTGGTAAACGTTCGAGTTGCGCAGCGTTATGGTATTCCGACCTGGGGTTATGCCGCTGATTCCGATTCAAAAGTTCTCGATTTGCAGGCTGCCATTGAATACCTGGGGTCGTCGATAATGGGCTTGCTAAGCGGTTGTAACCTGCTTCATGATGTTGGCTACCTGGAATCTGGGATGGCTGCCTCGTGCGATAGTATCGTCTTTGGCAATGAGGTGGTTGCCTATGCCAGGCGTATCATCCAGCCGGTAGTAGTTAACCAGGAAACACTCGCCACTGATCTGATCAAAAAGGTAGGTCCTGGTGGTACTTTCATGACCGAGAAACATACCTTTATGCATCTTCCGCGAATTTTGGTATTCACCATTAATCGACCGGCATCGCCATGATGGTTGGGTAAGTGCAGGTAGCCTTTCGATGCTAGATCGGGTCCGAAGGAGAACAGCAGAGATTTTAGCTTCGCATACCCCTCTTCCTTTGGAACCATCCGTTAAACAGGCAATTGATGATAGAGTTGCCGCCCTGGATCGGCAAGCGGTTGCTGTCTAGCCTGCCAGGCTGATAGTCTGGAGGAAATAGTGTGAAACATCATTCTGTCATTACTGCGATAGAAATTTACAAATTTGATATTCCCTTCAAACACCCATTGACGGTTGCCCTGGGGACATTTCACCGTGCTCCGAATATCCTGGTCAAGATTATTAGCGACGATGGCCTGTATGGACTTGGAGAGAGTTCTCCGATCTGGTCAATAACGGGAGAGACTCAGGAGACCGCGTTCCATGCCGGTCAGGACCTTGGCTAGATTGATTCTCAACAAAGATCCGCTCGAAATGGCCGACCGTATGAGAGAGCTCGAGAGTTATTAATCCATAACACCTCGATCAAATGTGCATTCGACATGGCGCTGGCTGATTGGGTTGGAAAACGGTTAGACACTCCACTTTTCGCTCTCTTGGGTGGCTCTCCCCGGCCTCTGATCACAGATATTACGCTCGGGATAGCTTCTCCTGAGCAAATGGCTGGCGAAGCGCGCACCTGGATTCAGCAGGGTTTCGCTTCCCTGAAGATTAAGCTCGGAACCACTATCGCACAAGATGTAGCGCGAGTCTCAGCCATTCGCCAGGCAATTGGGCAAGAAGTGATCCTTCGTATCGACGCCAATCAGGGTTGGGATTGCCCAACTGCCATCATGGCCCTGAACTCTCTGGCAGCTTATAACATCGAATATTGTGAGCAACCCGTCGCCAGCTGGGACCTGGCAGGAATGAAAAAGGTGCGCAGTGCAAGCCCCATTCCAATAGCCGCTGACGAATCGCTCTTCGATCACCATGATGCTTATAATCTTGCCCGCCAGGGATCCTGTGACTATTTCAATATTAAGCTTGCAAAATCGGGAGGGCTCCAGAATGCATTGAAGATCAATGCTATTGCTGAAGCGGCTGGAATTCGCTGCATGATCGGCTGTATGTTTGAAACTCGCCTGGCCCTTACTGCTGCAGCTCATTTGGCTGCAGCCCGACCGAATATTGCCTTCCTCGACCTGGATTCGGCTTTTTACCTTGCCGATGATCCTGTTTCGGGAGGTATAACCATCCAAGGTGAAAGCATCAGGTTGCCAGAATCGCCTGGTCTGGGGGCTGATATTAATCCAGGTATATTGAGCCGGTTGGAGCACGTGGTCATTGGTAAATCGAGTTTATGAATTCCAGCAAGCAATTCCATCCTTAATGAGGAGTTCATCATGTCTGATGCGCTGAATGAAATTGTAACCAAGGTATATGAAGGCGATGAGGAGCAGGTAGAACAATTAGTCAGGGATGGCCTGGAGCAAGGCATATCCCCTCTTACGATCTCTCAACGATGGGTTGATCATTGGTATGGATAAGGTGGGGAAGGAATTTAAGTCTGGCGTCCTATACGTGCCAGAGGTATTTATCGCAGCCAAAGCCATGCAGGCCGGCATGAATGTTCTTCGCCCTCTATTGATCGAGGCCAAAATAGCTTCCATGGGGAAAATCGTAATTGGCACGGTCAAAGGCGATTTGCATGATATCGGTAAAAACCTGGTCAAGATGATGCTGGAAGGGGCCGGGTATGAACTTATCGATCTCGGGAATAATGTTTCACCGCAAGTATTCGTTGAGGCTGTCCAAAAGCACAGCCCCGATCTGGTCGGCTTGAGTGCATTGCTTACCACCACCATGCCACAGATGAAAGAGACTATCCTCGCTTTACAGGCATCTGGGCTTAGGGATTCGGTGAAGGTGATTATCGGTGGTGCACCGGTGACAGTAGATTATGCCACCGAGATTGGTGCGGATGCTTACGCACAAGATGCAGCAGTTGCTGTGGACCAAGGCTCATAATTTGATTACCAGAAAGTAAACCGATACTTTATCAAAGTAAATCAATTGACAAGGAGACGATCAATGGCCTTAAGTCAAATTAGCCAGGTTCGACCAGCATACCGGTTACTGACCCAAGAACAAATCGAAGAGATACACTTCGCCACCCTTGAGGTACTGGAGACGATCGGGATACGTGTGCCCCATCCTCAGGCTCTCCAAATGCTGAAAGAAAATGGCTGTCAGATCAAGGACGGAGAGATCGTATTATTTCCAAATTGGCTGGTCGAAGAATGCCTGCGAAGCGTCCCTTCCCGTATTACCATCTATGACCGGCAGGGGCGTGAGGCTATGCGCCTGGAAGGTCGGAATAATTATTTTGGAACAGGTACTGATTTGTTACGCACGATTGACCTCGAAACCAATAAAGCCCGCATCTCATGCCTGCAAGATGTTAAGAATGCCGCCAGAATTGCAGACGCATGTGAAGATGTCGATTTCATCGCTTCATTTGCTTTACCAAGGGATGTGCCCGTCAATACTATGTATTTCCATGTGTGTCAAGGCTATGTTGGAAAATTCCACCAAACCCATCTTTTTTACTGCAGCTGGGAAGGAAGATCTTGAATATATTTTGCAAATCGCTGGAGATAGCCGCAGGAAATAGCGATGCGGTATGGGAAAAACCTTTCCTGATCCATTATTCAGAACCTACTGCGCCACTTTCGCACTCGTTTGGAGCACTAATAAATTATTCTTGTGCGCCGAAAAATCGATCCCCATCTGTTATGCTGCTGGTGATGTCATGGGCGGAAGTGCACCAGTGACCCTGGCCGGGGGCATCATCCAGGCCAATGCTGAAAACTTGAGTGGCATTGTCCTGCATCAGCTTAAGCATAAAGGCGCCCCTATTATTTCAGGTTTTGCGGTTGTGCCGATGGACATGCGTACGACCAGCTTCTGTTACGGAGCCCCAGATTGGCGTTTGACCAACTCCGCATTCGCTGATCTCTATCATTTCTATAAATTCCGATGTGGTCTACGGTAGGCAGTGATGCTAATTGCCTGGATGAACAGGCATCCATGGAGCATGCTTTTGGTACCCTGATGGCAGCGATGGACGGAGCCAACCTCATCCACGATATTGGCTACCTTGGGCAGGGTTTACTGGGCAGCCCGGCCTCGATCGTCATGTGTGATGAGATCATAAGCTATGTTAAGCGGATTTGCACGCGGCTTTGAAATCGACCGAGAACACATGGCGATTGACCTGATGCGAAAGGTCGGTCCAGGCGGTAATTATCTTGCGGAAAAGCACACGGTTAAATTTTTCCGCACTGAGCTGTGGCAGCCGAAACACCTTAATCGCGATAATCCTGATACCTGGGAGCAAAATGGTGCTGTAAGATACGGCGATCAAGTCAGGGAAAAGGCAAGATCTATCCTTGCAAGCCACCAGCCCAAGCCTATATCCGCCGAAGTACAGTCCAGGATCGATGCAATTGCCAGCTCAGGTAGAGGCAAACTTAGAAGCAATAGAGTTCATTGCTTGAATTTGCTCGTCCAGCAACATTCGCAGAGACAATGCATCCGTATCCAAAATACTGATCTAAGGTCCAGAGCGTGTTGAAACCATTTGGATATACCCCTCACTCTATTCAGTCTTTACTTTGAGGAGGAAATTCGATGTACAAAGTCGAACTAGTCGGACAACCCCGTCAGCGCGGGCAGGCCTGCCGTCTTTTCATTGGTGTTACATTATTGCCTTTCGACGAGCCGCGTAGAACTCGGCTTTTTCATCGTTATTGAGCGCTTTATAGAGAATTTCAAGTTCTTCAAAAACGTAGGGACTAGGCTCTCCTGCTTCATCCCACTCTTTTTCAAGACGCAGTTGAATCTCAACTGCATCATTCAGCCGACCAAGCATGCGTAATGTCCAAGCGATCATCCAATCCGCGATTCGGATCTTTTGGGGATTTCCGCCCCGCTCATGTGCGGCGAGTGCCTGTTTGAATTCCGCAAGTGCATCTTCATAACGTCCCAAAAGGTGAAGCGCGTATCCTGTGTTGTTGTGAAGGGAGCCTTCCCACTTGTAGGCGTCTGGTTGGGATGAGGATTGCATGAGCGCCATCGCCTTGCAATTCCACTCCAACTGATCCTCGGGTGCGGTATCTACGAAGGTCATCATGTGTAGAGCGTCAATAGCCAGACTGTCGAGTTTTCCATTTTGCGCAAGTTCGGCAGCCTGCATGTAAGCGGAACGAGCCAGTTCTCTAACATCGGGTGTCTGTGACTCTGGAGGATGGGTGGCAGACGAGTAAGTTCGCCCCAACTCAAGATAGTATCGAACCTTCGTTTCAATGCTAGCGTTCTGAATCTGTGGTTCAATGTCGGAAAGGATTTGCTGGGCTCGGGAGAAGTTGCGACGGATTCCATATGTTCGAGCAATTTGTGTTTGAAGCAATAAGGCGTCATCGGCAGACGCAGTGGAAAGTGCTGAGCGAAATCGTTCTTCGCTCAACTCGGGTTTGTTGAAATCCCAAAGTGTAGAAACATCAATTGTCATGAAACATCTCCAAAATTACTGATAGGCAAATAAAATTATGAAGGGGTTTGACGGCAAACTGTCATTATACTAATTCTTGATATGTTGAAATTACGCCGGATTAATGACCGTACATCGTTATATACTGCAAACAAGCCGTGTAATTAGCATTTTGTAACGACTAAAAATTGAATAATAAATAAAACCCTTCCATTTAGAGAAGGACTGGTTATCTTGGTCAGCTGTGGAGAGCGCGCTCTAATGCACACCGAGGCCGAAAGCCGAGTGTAGAGGCTGTCTCCGAAGCGAAGCGAGTGGGATGGGTCTCCTCTCAGCAGCTTATAAGATCCCCCAAGACAGCCTAAGCTGCACTTACAGCCGGACGTAATAAATCTGGTAATAGAACTGTCGAAGTGCAAGAGCACCGTGGTTGAAATTATCAGTTTGCACTGAGCGTTCTCACTTCTTAATCGCTTATCTATCATTTTATATACTTCCTCACCGCTTGTCAAGCTATGGTGGAACATCTTATGCTGGATATCGACAAAGGCGATCATCTGTCCAGTATTTACTTCTACATCACACTAATTCTCGTATGCCTCAAATTGCTCTATCCGAAACCGCGTGCAGGTATCCTGACATAACCCATCCAGGATTCAGTAAAGGCTCGTAATTCCGGCATTGCAGAAAACAATATACATAGAATTGAATCGTGCAAGCTGGTGATTATAACTATAACGGGTGCCAGACTTCGATGGGAAGAATTTAGACTGTAGATAGTAAGGCAAGTGATGCGCTTACTTACGATTAACAAAGCGTTTAAGTGTTTATGCTATAATGCACGCTGTTCTGGGTTTCCTTTATTGTTAGATCAATACTTAGATACTTCTTTTACTCGGCTCTTGTAAAATCGGAGAAATTCTCTTGACGAACGTGCCGGCAGACCCCATGCTTGAATTGCATAACCTAAAAACCTATTTTTTCACCGAGGACGGTGTCGTCAAGGCTGTTGATGGCGTCGACTTTACGGTCGGTAGAGGCGAGGTTTCGGATTAGTGGGTGAATCGGGCTGTGGAAAAAGTGTTACCTCGTTATCGATCATGCGGTTGATCGGTATACCGGGTAAAGTAGTGGAGGGTGAGATCCTCTTTGAGGGAAGAAATTTATTGGAGCTTTCAGAAGCAGAGATGGTCCACATGCGTGGAGAAATCATGTCGATGGTTTTCCAACAACCTCAGTGCTGCCTGAACCCGGTTTTCAAGATTGGCGATCAAGTTGCCGAAGTATTACGGATCCATAAAAAAATGGGGAAGGTAGCCGCCTGGCAGAAGACGATTGAATTACTGCGGTTGGTGGGAATTGCTGATCCTGAAAGTAAGGTGAATGCTTACCCACATCAATTGTCTGGAGGACAGGCTCAACGTGTGATGATCGCTATGGCATTGGCATTAAACCCCAAGCTGCTTATTGCAGATGAGCCTACGACTGCTTTGGATGTGACGATTCAAGCTCAAATCCTTGACCTGATGCGCGATTTGCGTACCCGCATGGGCACCTCTGTCATCCTGATCACCCATGATCTGGGTGTAATCGCCGAAATGGCTGATCGAGTGGCAGTTATGTATGCTGGGCGTATTGTGGAACAAGCAGAGAATATCACCTTATTTAAAAACCCGCTTCATCCTTATACAAAAGGATTGATGGATTCCATACCTATTTTAGGCATGGTAAAAGAAGAGTTGGACGTTATTCCTGGCTCCGTTCCTAATCTGGTCAATCTCCCCCCCGGATGCCAGTTTGCACCTCGCTGCCTGGCGCGATCAAAATACGGATTATCTATCTGTACCCAGGTGGAACCGGCATTGGAAGAAGTCGAACCCGGTCATTTTGTGCGCTGTTGGCTCTACCAGGATTATGAAGGTCAGGCTGCGCCATTAACACCTTCCTGATATTTTTGTTACGGAGAATTACCGAGTGCTGAATCAAGCTGTACCTGCCAATGGCAAGAAAAACCTGATCGAGATCAAGGAGCTGGTAAAGTATTTCCCTGTGCGGGGCGGCTTATTGCAGCGTATTGTTGCCTGGGTGCAGGCAGTAGACAACGTCAGCTTCAACATTCGGGAAGGGGAGACGGTGGGACTTGTGGGTGAGTCAGGTTGTGGCAAGACAACGGTAGGGCGCACCGTATTGAGGTTAATCGAGCCTACCCGCGGCTCTGTTTTCTATGATGGCGTCGATGTTTCTAAATTAAAAGGCAAGGATCTAAAAGCCATGCGCCGCAACATGCAGATCATTTTCCAGGATCCGTTTGCCTCGCTTGACCCGCGCATGCCGATTGGAGAATCAATTGCAGAAGGATTGAAAATTCACCATATAGGCACGCCTCAGGAGCGCTTTGAAACAGCCATTGAAATGTTACGCAAAGTCGGAATGGAAGATTACCACGCCCGTCGTTATCCCCATGAATTCTCAGGGGGTCAACGCCAGCGTATCGGCATTGCACGTGCCCTGGCATTGCGCCCCAAGTTCATCGTGGCTGATGAGCCGGTTTCAGCATTGGATGTCTCCATCCAATCTCAAGTGCTCAATATCCTTAAGCAGTTGCAGCGAGAATTCGGCCTCACTTATTTGTTCATCGCCCACAACCTGAGTGTCGTTGAACACATATCAGATCGGGTTGCGGTAATGTACCTGGGCAAGATGGTTGAGATGACCACCCGCGAAGAATTATTTCGTAACCCTCTTCATCCATATACCCAGGCGCTCATGTCAGCGATTCCCATTCCTGATCCGACGCTTAAACGCGAACGAATAATTTTAAAGGGAGATGTACCAAGCCCGTTAAATCCACCCAGTGGGTGCCGTTTCCATCCTCGCTGCCCGATGGCGATGGATATATGCAGCGCGGAGGAACCGGCTTTCATTGAAGTCTCCCACGATCACCTGGCGGCTTGTTGGTTAGTGACCCCAAAATCTGCAATTTAATAACAATCGTATCTGGTAAATATATATATCTCATTTTTCGGCATGTATTTTACTAATTGACATTTTCACCTTATCTAGTATACTAGTTGTGTCCAAGTTGAATTCTAGTAGCTACAGGTATTCGAACTTATTACCAAATGTACGGATCTTTTAATAACCCTGATTAATTCTGCTGGTTGATTGCCATAAATCTGATGTTGATTAACCTCAAATAATGAACATCAATCCGAAATTCTCGCTAAAACCGTATCATGATCTATCATTATTATTGTTACATCAGACGCTTTCAAATCACCAGCTGATTCTGATAGATGATCGTTACCCCAATTCCTCGATCAATATAAATACAAAGTGAACTTGCCTAGAAAGTATCTTTATCTAACTTGAACCACGGACAGGTTGATCCTTTCTGCCAATTCCGTGTAAATGTTGTTCAACCGTAGATTTACTGGTCTCGTTGCAATCAAAACTAGGGTTTTTTGTGAAGAGCTTATTGTGATATTAGTTCTGGATATAGATTTGATGCAGATACTGGTAACGATGATAGTAATTATTTTTGGGTAAAGAAGGATATCGTGTATGGATATCATGGTGAAAACTTCGAAAGAAACCAAAACGAAGCGAGGGAACACAACTGATTGGATATACAGCCAATTAAAAAATGATATTCTCACCGGCAAGATCGAATCTGGAACACTTCTTTCTGAAATTGAACTTGCCAGGCAGTATGGCGTCAGCCGAACACCAGTGCGAAATGCCTTAAGCAACCTGGCATGTGAAAAGAGTCGTTGTCGCTTTGCCACAACGAGGACATCTCGTGAGAACGATCACATTTTCTGAAGTCGTCGAAACCTTTCGGGTTCGTGAAATCCTCGAAGTGGAAGCGGCCGGAGAAGCGGCAATTCGAATTACAAATCAGCAAATCAACGAAATACGACAAATTTATGAA
Organism: uncultured Solirubrobacterales bacterium; assembly: GCA_963833375.1. GTDB lineage: Bacteria > Actinomycetota > Thermoleophilia > Solirubrobacterales > 70-9 > DASUPK01. The sequence continues at coordinate 995,630 of CAWHXR010000001.1, read as the reverse complement.
GATCGTCACGGTGAAGAAGCGGTCTTGTGGAATTATCGATTTCATGTGGCAGTCGCAAAATTTAGTGGCAACAGGCTCCTACTCGAATTTATTGAGGAGATCCTGGTTTTAATGCAGCGATTATTAATCGACCATCCAGATATGCAAAGAGATTCAACCGAACCAGAAAGAAAAATCATCGATGCTCTCGCCACACGGGATCCCGAGATTGCCCGAGCTGCGATGCGCGATCACATCCGGAATGTAGTGGAAAGATTACTGAACAACAAGAACGGAAAACATTAAGTTCTATAACGATGTATAAGCTGGCAAATAACTTAACTCCAGGAGCGCACATAATCACTTCTTTAGAATGGGAACGTGAGCTTTCTAGCCGTTTTATCCAGATCCGTACCATTTTGGTTAGTGTGGACTGTGAGGCACTCCTGGTTTATGCCAGCCGGGAGCATGCTGAACCTTTCCGTTACCTGTTCAACTTTGTACCTAATTTGGGCGATATGTGGGCTGTAGCGTTCGGGCCTGAACGGGAAAAGACGAGCTGTTTTCTAAATTTCCATTGGGAATTGAAGGAAGCTGCACGTGTTTCCGGAATAACCGATTGGCAAGGTAGTATGAATCCCTTGCCATTGGTAGTGGATAAAATAAACCAACAGAGGGTTAAGCGGATCGCTGTCCTCGGATTACATCGTATCCCCTGGCAGGACTATCAAGCTATTTGCTCAGCCTGCCCGAATTTAGAATGGGTCGATATTCAGCCTGAATTTGACAGGATCCGCCGTATTAAAACACCCTATGAAATTCGTCTACTAAAGGAAGCTGCCCGGATTACTGATCTGGCACTCGAAGAAGTCCGGAAAATCGCCAGACCAGGTTTGACCGAAAACGAAATATCCGCACGGATTCTATATACATTTTCTCGGGAAGGAGCAAATCAGCATTTTCGCCTTTGGTCATGGGCGGAGTCGATGCAGAAACAGCCGTAATTGCCCGTTCGGCTCGTTCCCGGCCGTTAGAAATTGGCGACACTCTAATGCTCGATATCGGCGCTGCCTATCAGGGCTATCAGGTAGATATCGCCCGTACCATGGTCCTGGGAAATCCCAATCCCCAGCAAAAAAAAATCTGGGATGTCATCTTAAGGGCATATGATGCAGTCCTTGATCTTGCCCGACCAGGAATTCCTTGCTACAAGTTGAATGAAATCGCCCTGAAAGTATTCAATGATGCAGGCTATGATTTGATCCACCGTATCGGCCATGGTTTGGTCTGGCAACCTCGTTTGAATGGCCTAGTCTTGATAGCGAAACCGGCATTATTACAACCCGGCATGACCGTCGCCATCGAACCCGGAATTTATACTCTTGGCGCCGGGGCTATGAAGCTCGAAGACAGCATTGTAATCACCGAGACGGGATACGAAGTCCTCTCGAATAGTTCACGTCAATTATGAATTCTTGGAGGTGAAACGTCAGAAATAATCATCGAGGAATTACCTCATATGTTTTACACATCCAACGATTCAGAGAAGGAGAAAAATATGAAAAAGTCAAAATGGTTTGTGTTATTTGCACTGAGTTTAATCGTTATGATTCTCTTATCATCCTGCCAACCCCAGGCCACTCAAACCACAACAGTCCGAAACGCAGGCTCCCGCCACTACAGAAGCCGCAACGGCGCCAACCACTTCAGGAGCAATAGCTGTTCCCCCGACCACAGCAGCAACAACTGCTCCCACTCAAGCACCGGTATCCCAAGAAAAGCCATTGGTCATTCCTGCGGGCGCAGATGTTGACACCATGTTCCCAGACTATACTGGTTCAGCATTTGGTAGTTCACTGGCAGCTTTAGCCTTCAGTGCATTAACAACTGTGGGCTTGGATGCAAAGGTCGCTCCAGACCTGGCGGAATCTTGGGACGTATCTGCCGATCAGCTTACCTGGACTTTTCATCTCAATAAAAGATGCCAAATGGCAAGATGGTCAACCATTAACCGCAGCTGACGTTAAGTTTAGCTATGAGTTTAGAGCAGATCCAGCCTACGTAGGCGCAATGTATTCAAATATGAGTAACATTGCCGGGGCTGCGGAGAAAAATGCTGGGACGGCAACTGAAATATCCGGCATTAAAGTCATTGATGACAACACCATTTCGTTTACTACAGTACAGCCAGATGCCCTAGTATTGGATACATTTGCCAGTTCTACTATGGTGGTATATCCCGAGCATATCCTGAAAGATATCCCCATTGCAGACTTTGCAAGTTCAGATTATGCCCGTAAGCCCATCGGATCTGGTCCATACCAGCTGACCGATTGGAAACCTGAAAAGTCAATGACATTTACCGCCAATCAATATTATTACGGCACCGCACCGATCATTAAAACAATCATCTTTAAGATCGTCCCAGAACCGAGTGCTCAGATCACTGGGTTATTGAATGGCGAAGTCAATATACTGATGGGCGTCTCCACAGATGATCTTGCCTCCGTGACCGGTGTCCCGGGAATCACCATCAAGCCGCTCGCCGACGCCCAATATCTAAACTTTAACTTCAACCTGAACGATCCCTTATTCAAGGATGTCCGTACCCGCCAGGCGATAGCCTATGCCATAAATCGTCAGTCTCTAATAGATGCACTTTACAGCGGGAAAGGGCAGCTCGAAAATTCAATTTTCTTTCCTACCTTGCCGGAATATAACCCAAATATAAAGGGTTATGATTATGATCCTGCGAAAGCCAAGCAAATGCTTGCAGAAGTTGGCTGGACCGACACAAGTGGCGACGATATCCTCGAAGCTAAAAACGTGGCTGGTGTGGCAGAAGGGACAAAATTTGAGTTTACTTTACTATCCACCACTACTCCCTTCTATGCCCAGGAAAACCAGGTGATCCAGCAGGACCTTCAGCAGGTTGGTATAAAGACCAATATTGAGCAGCAAGAGTTCTCAACCTATTTCAGCAACTTCGTTGCCGGTGGTAAGTGGCAGGCTTCCGGGATTGGCTGGTACAACCTGATCGGTACACCGCAGATGGAATTAGGTTGGAATTTTATGTGCCCTGCAGACAGAAATACCTATGGGTACTGTAATCCTGACCTGGATACCATGATCAATAAAAATACCAGCTTGTTTGATTTCCAAACACGCATGGATAATTATTGGGCGATCCAGGAAACCATTCACCAGGATGCTGTCGTTGTTCCATTGATCCGTGGAGATTCGATCATGGCATACCAGGATACTTTAGTCATGCCCGATTTCAAAACCGGCATCGATGCTTACCGCACAATGTCTACATGGTATTGGAAATAAGATTACATTCCACATAATTGATTAATGGGTTGTACAAGCCGCCGGGTGGCGGCAAACCTGAAGGGTTTGCCGCCACCACTGGGCAGAGTCAGTACCATGCATGGCATTCCGTACCATGAATAAATATAAGTGATGTTCATAGAAGGTAATAGCTTTTAGGTCGAATAGTAATGAAAGGTAACAGACAATAATGACGCAGTATATAATTCGCAGGCTACTTCAGGCTATCCCCATCCTTATCGGAATTTCTTTTGTATCATTTTTGGTTGTTATGCTAGCACCAGGAAACCCGCTCAATTCCTTGTATCCAGATTATATGCTGAAGAAAATGGATCAAGCAAAAATTAGAGAGCAATTGGGTTTGGATAAACCGGTAGCAGTGCAATATATAGATATGATGGGAAAATTATTGACAGGCAAACTCGACTCTTTCGTCGAACGACGTCCAGTAATCGATATGATCGCCGAAAAGTTACCAGCTACGATAATTCTCACGGTCACGACTATGGTCCTTTCTTTGCTGATAGCAATTCCACTGGCAATATTTTCGACCATTCATCGTGGATCTAAAACCGATGGAGCGATTGATGTCATATCATTATTGGGAATATCGCTACCTAGTTTTTTCATTGCTCTTATCCTTTTACTAATTTTTTCTGAAAAATTTCACTGGTTACCATCTTCAGGGATCCGACCGCTAGGTGCCAATGGATACAATCTTAAGGAGATAGCACCTTATCTGGTGATGCCCGTAATAGTTTTATCCTTGGGAGTGCTGCCTGCTTTGATGCGTTATGCGAGGGCAGGGATGCTTGAAGTCATGCAAGAAGACTATATCCGCACAGCCAGGGCAAAAGGTGTTTCAGAACGAATGGTGATTTTTCGCCACGCATTGCCTAATGCGATGCTCCCGGTGGTAGCAGAAGTCGGATTGCTAATTCCTTGGTTGCTGGGTGGAGTGGCAATTACCGAGTCGATATTTGGGATTTCGGGTCTGGGCAGGCTGGAAGTGACCTCGGCAATTGCCAGGGATTATCCAGTGATTCTGACCATTAATTTGTATGTGGCTGCTCTGGTACTTTTATCCGGTATTGTTACCGATATTGTTTATTCTATTTTGGATCCGCGAATTCGATTGGGCTAATATGGCGATAACGAATGTCTCAAAAATCCCTGTATTAATACAGCCAGAGAGTAATAACCTAATAACTACCCTGCGGAAGTTTGCTAAAAACCGGGCAGCTTTTGCCGGATTAGTAGTAATTTTGATCTTTTTGGGGATAACCATTTTTGCTTCCTACATTGCTCCTTACAAAGCGGATGCTCAGATGATCAAAGATCGCCTCCAACCTCCGAGTGCCCAATATTTAATGGGCACCGACAAGTTGGGAAGAGACATTTTTAGCCGGGTTATTATGGCTTTTCAAGTTTCAATGCCAATCGGCTTTCTCTCCATGGCGATATCTATGATCGTCGGCGTTAGCATTGGTTTAGCCTCAGGTTATTTTGGAGGGTTTGCTGACAATGTTTTAATGAGGCTCACAGACTTGTTTTTATCCTTCCCGACCTTTTTTCTATTGATCACAATCGCCGCCCTATTCGGGGCAAAAATGAGTACCATCATCATTATGCTTGGCATTACCTCATGGGGTTCCACTGCCCGAATTATGCGGGGGGTTGTCCTTTCTACTCGTGAAATGGAATATGTGGAAGCAACTCGCGCCCTCGGAGCAAGCAATTCCCGCATTATCCTGCGCCATATCCTAAACAATACTCTTTCAGTAATTTCTGTTACTGCGACGCTTATGGTCGCATATGCTATTCTCACTGAGAGTGGCTTAAGCTACCTTGGGTTAGGCGTCCAGCCACCTACTCCCAGCTGGGGCAATATGATGTCCGATGGAAGAGATATCCTCAGGACTGCTTGGTGGGCCAGCTTATTTCCAGGATTTGCCTTGATGCTGGTGGTCATATCATTTAATCTATTAGGAGAAGGGCTGAAAGATTTCTTCGATCCCACCAGGCGCAGGCGCGGTTCAAAACCAGGTTAATTATTGAGGTTATTATGATTTTTTTAACCGGCGTTAGGGTCATTGACGGAAGCGGAAATAATCCTATTGATAACCAGGGTGTATTGATCGACGATTCCATAATCAAATGGATCGGTAAAGAACAAGATTGGAATAATCCTGGAGAAACGATTGAAAAAATCGACCTGCGGGGAAAAACGCTTTTACCTGGTTTCATTGATTGCCATGTTCATATTCTGTATAACCCAGATCCAGCAGCAGTTCCATACTCAGTTCCTTACCAATCGCAAAGGGACCTTTTAAATAGCACTAATTATGCTCGTAAAACCCTGGAAGCCGGCTTTACCACAGTCAGAGATATGATGGCTCCAAATGAATTGATTTTCGCCTTGCGGGATGGCATAGCTGCAAACGAAATAGAAGGCCCGCGAATTCTTGCCTCAGGAAAGTGTATAACTATTACGGGTGGGCACGGAACACAGTTCGGTCCGGATGGTTACATCGAGGCTGATGGAGAACAAGAAGTTTTAAAAGCCGTCCGCTCACAGCTCAGAGCAGGTGCTGACCTGATCAAAATTATGGCCACACGGCCCGCCTTATCCAAACCGTTCTATGGGCGTGAAGCGTATCAGGTGCAGGAAATCAGAGCAGGGGTTGATGAAGCTCATCGAGCAGGAGTGAAAGTCGCCGCTCACGGTCATTCAATTGTGTCTGGTATTAAAAATGCGATTCTCGCTGGGGTTGATTCCATTGAGCATTCTGCACCACTCGATGATGAAGCCATGGATCTTATGCTGGAGCATGGAACCTATATGGTTCCCGACTTTATCAGTTTCAGCTGGATTGCAGGAATGTGTGGACCAGCAGCTTTTCCCATATCCGCCTGGCGCTTTACAACGAGCCCTGGAGTTGGCTGAAGAAACCACCCAGGCAGTCTCCAAGGCATATAAAAAGGTGTGAAAATAGCCCTGGGCACTGATGCCTCCATGCCACGTGTGTTTCATGGTGGCAATGCTCGAGAATTCGAGCTGATGGTTGCCTGTGGAATGTCGCCCATGCATGCTCTGGTAGCCGGGACGATGTACGCAGCTCAAAACATCGGCAAAGAAAATGAAATCGGCTCAATTTCAGTCGGCAAGTTGGCTGACTTGGTGGTCGTCGATGGAAATCCCTTGCAGGACATTCGCATATTACAGGATCAGAACCGCATCGTTATGGTATTTAAAGAAGGCCAGATCAAAGTTGACCGTCGAAAATAATGACTTTTGAGTTTTCTTCAGTCGAGAAGAACAAGGAAAAATAATGTAATGGCAAAAAATATCATCACCGATGTCCGGATTATTGATGGTTTAGGAAATAACCCTATCGAAAATGGATTTATCCGGGTTGAAAATGGTAAAATCTCCGCTTTTGGAGCATTACAAGATTATTTCCCTGAACCAGGCGATAATGCCGTCTCCTATAAGAACTGTACGGTGCTGCCCGGTCTTTTTGATGCCCATACCCATATATATCCTTCAGGCGAGGAATTTAGAAATAATTCCCCGATGCCTCGCTTCGCGGAAGAACAAAAACAAATCCTGGCTATAAAGAATCTTCAAAAACATCTCATGGCTGGTTTTACCACTGTTCGAGATGTAGGATCGGAAAACAGTCCGGTTTGGGCATTACGCCAGGCTGCCAATGAAGATTGGCTACCCTTGCCCCGTCTCATCGCTTGTGGGAAACTCATAACGGTTACAAATGGCCATGGAACGGAATATGGTGTCGATATGGCCTGGGAATGTGACAGCCAGGGAGACCTGATCAAGGCAATCCGAAAACAGCATGCAGAAGGAGCTGATTTCATAAAACTTATCGGTAGCCGTGCTGGTAATAATCAGCAACACGTATGCTGAACGAAGTAGATGAACATAAACAACCGGTCAGGTCTGGACGCTCCAGGACGGAATGGCCCTCCGCATGCGCTACTTCGATCATTGGGACGACGCCCTCGAAGCCGCCGGGCTTCAGGAGTAGGCGATGTCGGGGGAGAACGTGGAGATTGCCCAGGCGGCTATTGAGGCCGTGCTCCGCAGGCCAAAACCCGACTACGAAGCGATGAACGCCCTCTTCCATCCAGACCACGAATACCTCTCCGCCCTCGAGAGGGGGTTCGGAGGAAGTGGAAGTCACCGGGGAGCGCAGGGCTGGCGCGAATGGCAGACCAGCGTGGCGGAGACCATCGAGTGGGAGATGATGCTGGAAGAGGTCACGGAGATCGATCACCAGCGGGTGCTGGCGGTGTTGCTGACCACCATCCGAGGCAGGCAGAGCGGCGCGGCGACCGAGCAGCGACTGGCCGCCGTCGTCACGGTGCGGGAGAGAAAGGTGGTCCGCACAGAGATCTTCTGGTCTCGTGCCGAGGCCCTCGAAGCCGCCGGGCTGCGGGAGTAGCTGCGGGGCTACCGCTTTGGACGACGCATGAAAGTCAAGTCCTTTCTGGACGCAGCACCTCCAATTTGGGAGAGTTCGGTTCGGGCGCCGGTTCTGACGACGAGCTAAAGAGCAGGCCCAGGGGCTTGGACTTGCCGCGCTGCTTGGCCGCTTGACGGCCCACGAGATGCGCGCCCCGGTGTCGCGCCGGCGCCCTTTCTTTTCGCCTCGGTTCGCTGCCAGTCGGCGACCGTGCGCCGGTAGGCGGCCTCGGCCTGCGCCGCCAGCTCGCGCTCTGCCTCGCGCATCCTCTGCCTCGTCGCCCAGGTTCCGGTCGGGATGCCCTTGTGCGTCTTGGCGCCGGCGCGGATCTCGAGCAGCCGGAGCTTCTTCTGGGTCAGCGACGGCTGGCCGTAGGCGTAGTCCTCGCCGCGGATGAGCAGGCACCAGAACAGGCAGGCGAGCTTGCGCGCGGCGGCGACGATCGCGACCTGGTGCCCACGGCGGACGCGGATGCGTTGGTAGAAGGCGTGGATCGGTCCCGGCTGGCGCACGACCGACCAGCTCGCCTCGACCAGCGCGTGGCGGGCAGGGCTGGAGCCCTGCTTCGAGATCCGCCCGTGGGTCGCGGGAGCCGCCCCCGACTGCTTCACCCGCGGGTCGAGCCCGAGGTAGCCCGTCAGCTTGCGCGGGCTCTCGAACCTTCGGATCTCGCCGATCGCCGCCATGAAGGTCGCGGCGACGATCACGTTGACGCCGGGCACCCTCATCAGCCGCTTGATCTCGGGCGACTCGAGCGCAGCCGCCGCGATCAGGCGCTCGACCGCCTCGATCTCGGAATCGAGGAACTCGATCTGGCGCAGCGCCGAGTCGACCGACTCGCGCTCCTCCTCGGGGAGGGCGAGCTCGGAGAGCCAGCGCCGGCCCCTCTTGCCGAATAGGTCACTAAACGGCGGTCGGCCGACGAGGCAGCGCATCAGGGTCGCGTGGATCTGGTTCTTTGCCTTCGAGCGCCCCCAGACGAGCTGGCTTCGCCGCTGCAGCCGGCGGCGCATCACCTGCGTCGCCCGGTTGGGCATCCAGACCGCGTCGAGCTCCCCCGAGGCGCAAAGCCTCGCCAGGGTGCGGGCATCGAGGCGGTCGGTCTTCGCCCGCGCCTGGCGGATCCCGGTGTCGTTGGGCGAGACGACGAGGACCTCGGCGACGTGGGGCTCGATGATTCGCTTGATCTCCCAGGCGTTGCCGGTCACCTCGAGCGCCACCCGGTCTCGGGCACCGAGGCTCTGGGCGAAGAGCTCGATCTCCTCCGGCTTCGTTGTGATCCGCCCCGTGGAGCGGACCTCGCCCTTCTCCGCGATCGCCACCTCGCAGAATTCGAGGTGGACGTCGAGTCCGATTGCTCTCATTTGCTCCTCCTCGCTTTGAACGAACGGGAGAAGCGGTGGGCAAACGACATCGACGCATTCGCGCTCGGAGCGCAACCGGACAAGTCGCAGGGGCGGCCACTGAAAAGCCCGGGCTCTGAGCCCATCGTCCAAGAACCGGCCTACCCAGCCTGCGTTCTCCCAGGAAGCCCCTGTCCCGGTCAGCCGACCGTAGGGTCAGGACCGGACGTCAGCTTCCGGGAGTGATTTTCATCTCCCGAAAAGCGCCGGTTCGATGGAAGCAGCGATTTGCCGACCTGCCTCTGAGCGCACCGGCGCATCGAGGCAGCCCCGCGGTTAGCCTCGCCAACGCGTGGCTCAATTGATCGCTGTCTCCGCTACCGAGCGCGGACTTGCGCTGGTCATCCTGTTGCCGCTGACCTATCTGGCAGTGCGAGGAATCGGTCGCTTCCGTCAGCTATGGGCCGAACCGATGGACACACGCGAGTACAGAGGGTGGCTCAACTCGCCGTCGCTGTTTCCTGAGTGGGACGAGCGTGCTACTTGACCACCCCGTAGCGGATGTGGATCGTGCCGGGAGCCTCGAGCACGCGCACTAGCTCGAGCTCCGGCTCTCCCGGCTCGAAGCCGTCGAGGAGCCGCTCCCCCGCGCCGAGGATCACCGGGGACACCTGGAGGTCGACCTCGTCGACCAGCCCGGCCTTGAGGGCCTGCTGGGCGCATGAGGCGCCGCCGGCGATGGAGATGTTCTGGCCTCCGGCGACCGCCTTCGCCTGCTCGTAGGCGGACTCGATCCCTTCGGTGACGAAGTGGAAGGTCGTGCCTCCCTCCATCTCGATCGGATCGTGGGCGTGGTGGGTGAGGACGTAGGTCGGAGCGTGGTACGGCGGATCGTCTCCCCACCAGCCCTTCCAGTCCGAGTCGCCCCATTCGCCGCGGATCGGGCCGTACATGTTCCGCCCCATGATGAAGGCGCCCATCCCGTCCATCATCTCCGACATCACCTGCTTGTTGACGGGGTGTCCGCCGCTCTTGGGCCCCTCATCGATGTGCCACCTGTGCAGCTCGATCCCGCCGACGCCGAGCGGATTGTCCTCGTCCTGGTTGGGTCCGGCGACGAAGCCGTCGGCGGACACGGACATCGAGAGATTCACTTTGTTGCCGGCCTGCGTGCTCATGCGGCACTCCTGTCAGTGGTTGCGATCCGGTAGCTGAGGTGCGTCACCTCGGGAGTCTCGATTGTCCGGATTCTCCACCATCCGGCGCAGCGGGGCCGCCGTCCTCCCGCCAGACCCGGCTCCCCTGTCTTCAGCACGCCCGCGGGAACCTAACGCGAGAAGTGTCGCTTTCCATGCAAAGCGGGGGTTTCGAGTAGCTCGACCGCATTTCGGGCTTTATGCACGCTGGGGTGCCCCAACGTCATTTGTTTGAGGCGATTTCCGTGCCTATGTCAGGCGACCAAGCCCAATAGCGGGCAATCCCGGTCGGCCCCAGTGTTGCGTTTTCTCGAGAGGAGCAGCGCTTGCGCGCCAACTTCCGGACTCCGGCAGTGCCCCTGGCACGCGGTTGCAGCATCGCGGGTGAGCGCTGCGGAGAGTGCTGCTTTGCATGGAAAGCGGCACCCCCGCGATACTCCGTTGTCCATGCCCAATCACGACATCGAGGCCTTTCGTCGTGGCTATGAGGCGATCAACGCCGCGTACCGCAGCGGTGACGTGAACGACCTTCGCCCCTTCCTGGAAGAGAACTTTGACCCAGACGTGGTGTTGCAGCCCGCGGGTGTGCTCCCAGACAGCGAGCAGAGGCCTCATCGGGGATATGAAGGCGTCTTGAACTTCCTCGCCAACCAGATGGAGGCCTTCAGCGATATGTGGATCCGGCCCGAGGAGTTCATCGAGGTCGGCGACCGAGTTGTCGTCCCGTATCGGATGGGTGGGCACGCCCGCCATACCGGAATCGAGGTCGAGTTCGCCTTCGCCCAAGTCTTCACCATGCGCGAGGAGAAGGTCGTACGCGTCGATGTGTTCGAGTCCAAGGCTGCGGCACTGGAGGCCGTCCACGCCCCGTCGTAGTGGACCGGCGAAAAGGACCGCTTTGGACGAGAAGCGGCTATCCGTTTTGCATGGAAAGCGGCACTCCGTTCGAGAGATACTGCGTGGGCGATGTCGGAGGAGAACGTGGATCTGGTGTGGCGACTTGTGGAGGCGTTCAACGGCCGCGACATGGGAGGGCTCGCGGAGCTTTCCCATGAGGATCTGGAGTTCGTGTCCGTTTTGACGGCGGTGGATGCCGGGGGGGCTACCTATCGCGGGTCGGAGACATGGACGAGTTACTTCGCGGCAATGGACGAGACTTGGGAGGAGTGGCAGGTTGAAGACTTCCGGGTCTTCGACGGCGGCGAGGATCGCGTCGCTGGCGTGTTCCGGATTGTTGGCACGGGCAAGCACAGCGGCGCCCCGGTCGAGCACGAGATCGGCTTGGCGTACCGGATACGAGAAGGGAAGCTGTGGCGAATGCGGTCCTACCTCGACCCCGGCGAAGCCCTCGAAGCCGCCGGGCTGCGGGAGTAGGCGATGTCGGAGGAGAACGTCGAGACGATGCGGCGATGGACGGAAGCGACTGCCCGTGGGGACTACAAGGCTGCGCTCGCCGAGCTCGATGCCGATGTCGAGATCGATGACACCGACATTCCCGAATCGACGGGAGCCGACTCCTTCAATGAATGGTTGGCTCGCTGGGACGCGGCATGGGATAGCTGGAGGATCGAAGGGCTTGAGCTGCTCCCTGCGGGCGACGACAAGGTTCTTGCGCTGTTCCGGATGATCGTGACGGGCAAGGGCAGCGGCATCGAACTCATCCGAGACGATGCCGTGCTCGGCGAGTTCCGTGGGGGCAGGATCGCCCGTCTTGGCTACTACAACGACCAACAGCACGCCCTCGAAGCCGCCGGGCTGCGGGAGTAGGTCAGAGCGCCAGATAGATCAAGGCTGATCAGCATGATCAGCGTGGTCCAGGGCACTTCCGCTGCCCGCGCTGCGGCGGGCCGCATCGCGTTGATCGGTGCGACCAGCCGAGGGCGGCGTAGCCAAGCGAGCAGCAGACGAGGACCTAACGCCCCGGATTCCCTAATACGACCCGTTGGGTTGGAAGGACTTCCTGACCAGCGTTCCCTGCTTGAAGCAGAACTCCCATGTGGCGTTGCCCAGACGGTCGGTAGCCAGGGGATAGTCGTAGCAATCGACTGGGTTGCGGGCGTACGCCTGCTGTATCACTGGCGGGGCGCTTGGAGAGGGAGCGAAGGAGCCGCTGACGGCCTTGCCTCCCAACGCCTGAAAGACGGCAGTGTCTGCCTCGCCCTCGTGGACGCTCTGCGCCTGGGCGTTGGTGATGTACGGGTCACCGAACTCGTTCGTGCCCGTCTTGGTCTCCGATCCGCTCCCTCCGCTCCCGCAGCCGGTGGCGATCACGATCACCAGGGCGAGGGGAAGTAGCGCGATGACGTGGCGCACCGGTCGCAACCCTACCTCGCCCGTCCTGCTACTCGGAGAACCCGCAGAAGCGGTCGAGGTCGCCCGCGTTGGCGGATCCGTGTCACGATGCTGCCCCCAATTGCTGTCGCGTCGAAAGGAGTCGAAGATGGCCCAGGGACGCAGTCGATCACGAAGCCGGAGCCCTGACCGGCCGACGCGCCGCCGCCGAGCAGCGAAGACCTCGGGCGACAAACTGCGTGACCGGTTGAGCGAGGCAAGGAGTCGCTTCAAAGGGAGGACCCCGCGCGCGCGGAAGCGCCCCCGGTTGAGCGACGCAAGGAGTCGCTTCCAAGGGAGGACCCCGCGCGCGCGCACGCGGAAGCGCCCCCAAGCGAGGGCGTCAATGCGCGGACGCCTGCGGCGCAAGTAGCGACTCGCCTTGAGCTCCTCACTTGCCACGCAGGAACTCCTCAGGCTCGGAGGCCGGTTCGTCTCCACGGAGTTCCTTCGCCACCTCATTCCCTGAAGGGGGCTCATGGAGCAGTCGGCGCAGGTAAACGGCCCGCTCCTCGTCGCCCCGGATCTCGTCGAGGCGGGCGACCGCGGTCGGCTTGTGCTGCCACCGCTATCGGTGACCTGCTCACGCTCGGGCTTGACGATTTCCGAGCAGGAGGTGCACCGGATGACGGGAGTCAGTCGTTGAGCGATTCCGCCCTCTCCGCTCGCCTGCAAGTCGCCGTCGAGGCGCAGGTTCAGTCCGGCGCGCCGGGTGCGCTGGCTCGGCTCGAGGCACCAGGTGTCGACCTAGCCTGGGCGGGTGCGGCCGGACACCTGAGCCGTAATGGGAGCCGAACCCTGCGGCCCGACGATGCCTTCCGGGTGGCCAGCACGACCAAGAATGTGACCGCCGCCGTCGCGGTCCGTCTCGCTACCGAGGGGCAACTGGCCCTCGACGAGACGCTCGGCGACCAGCTCGCCCCCGAGATGCTGCACCGCTGGCGCGTCTGGGAGAACCTGCCGCGCACCACGCCACGTCAGCTGCTCGCGCACACCGCGGGCCTGCCCAACTACTTCCGCGAGGAGTCGTTTGCCGTGCGCCTGCGCGAGGAGCCGGGCCGCGTCTGGCGGCCAGTTGACCTCGTCGACCACGCCGCCGAGCACGGAACGTCCACCTTCCGCCCCGGCGAGGGATTCTCGTACTCCGACACCGGATACGTGGTCGCCGGCATCCTCATCGAGCAGGTGATGGGCCGGTCCCTCGCCGAGGTCTACCGCGAGCTGGTCTTCGCGCCGCTCGGCATGGAGGAGACCTGGCTCGAGGGGCACGAGGCTGCGCGAAGGCCCGCGGTGGCACACCAGTACACGGGCGAGCTCGACTGGACGACAATCTCTCCGACGATTGACTGGGCCGGCGGCGGGCTCGTGAGCACCACCGCTGACCTGGCCCGGTTCGTGCGCGGGCTGTGGTCGGGCAGGATCGTGGACGCCGCGGGGCTCGACGAGCTGACGCGCTGGACGCCCGAGGTGTCGTTTCCGCCCGGCCCGGCGCTGCGCTACGAGCGCTACGGCCTGGGAATCGGGGCAAACACGGTCGAGGGAGTCGAGCTGCTCGGCCACACCGGATTCATCGGAGCCTTCGCGTTCTACGCACCCGAGCACGACGCGATCCTGGTCGGCACGCACAACGAGTCGGAGGTTGACCGCTGGCCGCTCGTCGCCGCGCTCTGTCGGGGGCTGCGCGAGACGGTCTAACCGACGCGCGACCCCGGGCAATACTGCTTTGCATGGAAAGCAGGGCTTTCGATCTGGCGTTCGGCTTTCGCGCATAGAGGCACCTGGGCGGCGCCTGGCGTGCCTAAGGCGGGGCGACCGCCGGCCTCGGCCGGCGGTCGCCCCTGGCTAGGAGTGGTTCGGCGCCGGGTCGGAACCGGGCGCCATGCGTCTAGCGGACGAAAGCGGCCAGCTGCGAGCCCTTTTGGGGCGTGAAGTTGGTCGACTTTGTCTGCACCGGACCGGCGCCGCGCGTCCCGAGCGTGGTCAGGGTCGCGCCGTCCGTGCCCTCCGTCGGGCAGATCACCTGCTCGACGCCCTTGATCCGGATCGTCACCGCCTGCGTTGCGGGCGACTGCGGGGTGTTCCCGAAGAACCGGACCAGGAAGTCGTAACCAAACCCGACGGGGGCGGCCAGGATCTGGCAGTTGCCCGTCAGGTTCGGGTTACGCGGCGGCGTGCCTCCGAGCGGGGTGGGGACACCCCGGTCCGACGCGAACACAAGCGGCAGCTGTCCGAACTTGGTGTTGAACAGCTGCGGCAGGGTCAGGTCGGAGGTGAGCACCAGGTTGCCGACCACGAGCGTGTCGACCTCGGGCTTCGCCTTCTTCTTGCCCTTGCTTGGGCGCGCTCGTCTTTCCCTTCGCCTTCTTCTTCCCCTTAGCGGGGTTGCCGCCGATGAAAGCGTCGGACCCGTCGCCCGGGGCCCAGATGAAGGAGTCGCTGCCGAGTCCGCCGTAGGCGATGTCGTTGTTGTCGGGGAGCTGCCCGGGCGGCAGCGCCGGCTGTCCGCCCTCGGTGCCGCCGACCATGACGTCATCGCCGGCGTTGGCGACCAGCACGTCAGAGCCGAGACGACCGATGATCGTGTCGGAGGCTTTGCCCCCGAAGATCTGATCGCTCTTGCGCAGCGACTGGTTCGCGGTCACCCCAGGGGGCTGGATCGTCGTGTTCGAGGTGTCGTCGTTGTCCGCGCCGATCAGCACCTTGGGCTTCTTCGCGTTCTCGTTGCCCTGGAGCGCTGCGACGGCGGTGCCGACCAGGCCGATGGCGGTGAGGGCGGCGACCGCCGCCAGCGCCGTTCCGCGCCTGGTTCGCTTGCTGAATCCCATGCTCGTACCTCCTTGTGGACGAGTTCTCACCCAGCGAGGACGCGGCACCGAGAGATTTATTCTCGGACCCGGTGGCATAGTTCGGGCGCACACGCGTCGTGGGGAGTAAACACCCGATGAGCGCTACTCGCGTAAAAGCGGAACGTGGGGGCCAAAGGAACGAACCGCCGGAAGTGTCGCTTTGGACGAAAAGCGGCAGTTTGCATTTGAGACGACTTACTCCGGAGTGATGGCCACGACGACGGAATCCGCCTCAGCGGTGGGCCGACCGCGAATCCGCTGAACCGCGCGATAGATCGGAAGGATCAGGATCTTGTCGAGCCGGTACTTCTGTGCCATCAGCTCGTCCACATGTTCCGCGTTGCCATTCCTGAGGATCTCGGCGTGTGCTGTGACCGGCTCGCCTCGGAGCCGGCCTGAGGCACTGCACTCCGCGATCGTCACCGACGGGTTGCGAGCAATTCGCTTGACCTTGTAGGAGTTGCCGTCGGTCCTAACGAAGAACCGTCCGTTCTCCTCCACGAACCAGACGGGGGTGGACACGCCGCCACCATCGCGCTTGAAGCTCGTCAGGCTGAGGTACTTGCCCTTCATGCGGTAAACGGTACGGCGACTCGCCGCCCTCGCCGTCGTGGTCGCCCACCCAACCGGCCTCCGTGAGGGCTACGGAGGTCGATTCTCCGTTCCCCACCAGGCCGGGCCCCACAGTTCCGCTTTGGACGAAAAGCAGCACTTCGCGTCGAATGCGGGCGCCGGCGAGATACTGCGTTGGAGATGTCGGAGGAGAACGTCGAGATCGTCCGGAATCGGTACGCCCGCTACAACGCGGGTGAGCGAAGACCGGACCTTGGGTTCTGGCACGAGGACGCCGAATACCACGCCGCTCGGGAGGACCCCGACTCCGCAATCCATCGTGGGATCGACGCGATCAGGCGTCAGTTCGAACGCTGGCACGAGGGTACCCCGATCTCAAGGTGGAGCCGCTGGAGGCCAAAGGCAAGGGGGACCAGTGTTCCTCTGGGTCCGCTTTGCCGGTCATGGAGCGACAAGCGGGGTCCCGATGGAAATGGAGTTGGCCCACGTCTACACGATGCGCGATGGCAAAGCCGCCCGCGTGGTCGAGTACATGGACCGCAAGGAAGCCCTCGAAGCCGCCGGCCTGTCCGAATAGCTGCTTTGGACGAAAAGCAGTAGTCCTGCTTCGCATGGAGCGGCGGTCCGTAGCTGCGCGAGCAATGTCGGAGTTGACCGTCCTTGCGAGCCGGGGTAGGTTGCTCGCGATGAGGAGGGGCCAAGGGAAGCTCGTAAGGCGCCTTTCGCTCGTATCCGTCGCGGCTCTGTCGCTGGCCGTGATTGCCTCGCCCGCCACGGCGTCGGTGACGGTCGGGCAGACCGATCCGTCCAACAGCCCGATGGTGAGTTGCGCCGGAGTGGTGGTGCAGGACATGGCTCAGCCAAGCGTGACCTCGGGCAACTCGTACGTGGTGCCCGCAGACGGCACGATCACCTCGTGGAGCCACAACGCCTACAGCGGTGCGAATCAGAAGGTCACGATGAAGGTCTGGCGCCTGATCAGCGGAACGAGCTACCGCGTCATCGGGCACGACACTCGCGGACCCTTCACCGGTTCGGGACCGATCACCTTCTCCGGGATCAGCGTCCCGGTGCAGCGCGGTGATGTGCTCGGTCTGAACGCGGGCACGGGAGGGTTCGTCGACTGCATGTTCCCGGCCCCCGGAGACACGATGCTGTATGCGAATCCCAGCGACACGCCCGACGGTCAGGAGACCAACTTCGTCACCCTCCCGGACAGACGGCCGAACATCTCGGCCGTCGTCGAGCCGACGAACTCGTTCACCCCTGGGGCGGTCACCCGGAACAAGAAGAAGGGCAGCGCGACCCTGGCGTTCAACCTGCCCAACCCCGGCGATCTCTCCGGATCGGGGCAGGGCGCACAGGTCGCCTCGACCGGGGCGGTCACGAGCAAGGCCGTTCCCGCGGGGATCGCCACGCTGGTGGTCAAGGCGAAGGGCAAGAAGAAGCGAAAGCTGAACGAGACCGGCAAGGTCAAGCTCATCGTCGCCATCACCTACACGCCGACCGGTGGAAGCCCCAGCACTCAGTCGGTGAAGGTGAAGCTGAAGAAGAAGCTCTGAGGCCCGTTCGACCGGTGCTTTGGACGAGAAGCGCTAGTCGCTTCGCATGGAAAGCGGAACTTCCGTGTCGCCGGTCAGGGTGTTTAGAGCCCGCTCCATCAACTTCAGGAACTCCTCGCGCTTGCTCTCCTCAACGAGGGACTCAAGAGGCGCTTCCGGCCTCTTTGCTTTGAACTTCGTGTCGATTTGGAATCGCATGTCGATCCTGGTGAGGTCCTGCACGAACTCCCTGATGCGTGTTTCGTCCCAGTGGCTACGGAGTGCCGAGAGCGACACTCGGACCTCTCCGGGCCTGACCCTGAACAGCCCGTCCCTTTTTGCATCCGTGCCAGCGTCGGCGTCAGCCACCTCGATGAAGCATTGTTTTCTTGTGGGACAGCGAACCTCGACCCCGCGAGACTTCATCCTGTCTGCCCACTCGAAGAGCTCTTCCGCCACGAGTTCGGCTTCAGGGCTGTCGATCTGGGCGATCAGCTTCGACCACTCGGCCTTGGCCGGGAGGCGGTCGATCGGCTCCGGGTGGCGGCCGTAGGGGGACTCAGGATCGCCGCCGCGAGGCAGCGCTACCGCCAAGAGCTCGACCTCGGGCGGCAGTCGGCTGTTGAGGAATGTGACCGTCCGCTCCAGCCTCTTTCTCAGCATTTTCGTCATCTCATTAACCGCGATGAAGAGTCGGGAGTCTCCGTCCTGCAGGGTTTGGGAGACGTTGTCGCGAAAGGTCTTCTCATCCCACCCTTCAACGTCCTCGAACGGTTCCGTCAACTTTGCGCCACTACTTGCTTCGCTCGCTTCGAAAATGCGTTCGAGGTCCTCGTACTTGCTCTTCCACAGTCCACCCGCGTACTCGAACACCTGGCCGATAACCGTGCGGCGAGATTCCTGGTTGCTGGCCCGTTTGCACTCGACGATCGCGATCTGGCCCTTGGCATTGACCACTAACAGGTCGGCGGGTCCGGCCCGACGAACCGGTACCTCCTTCGCCGCTGCCGTCGGCCCCTCGAAGCCGGGGAGCAGAAATGTTGACTCGAAGATCCGGTCCCGCAGTTCGCGTTCCTTTCGTTCGCGTTCCTTTTGATCTCTGCCGCCCTCCACGATTCGGACGATAGTCGTGCCATACCCTCGACGCCGCTGGCTGCGGGACCATCCTCAGACGTCCCGCCGGGCTTGATGGAGACCACGACGGAATCGCCTGCGAGTCCCTGCCCTAAGGCGTCCGTCCGTCGCGCGCGCCCATCGGGCCAGAGTTCGAGCACTCCATAAGACCCGCGCGGCCCATATCGTCCGGTAGGTGATGAGCGACGCTCGCGACGAGGGCTACCGGCGACAGGGCAGCGTCCTCGTCACCGGGGCCTCGACCGGGATCGGGCGTGCCTGCGCGCTCCATCTCGACGGCGCTGGGTTCTCGGTCCTCGCCGGGGTCCGGAGTGAAGCCGACTTCGATCGGCTACGAGCGCAGGGCAGCGCAGCGCCTGCGGCCGGTGATCCTGGACATAACCGACGGCGAACAGATCGCCGCATGCGCCGAGCAGGTGCGGCTGGAGAGCCCCGACGGCCTGGCGGGGCTTGTAAACAACGCCGGCATCGCCGTCGCGGGTCCGTTGGAGGCGATCCCGATCGACGAGTTCCGCCGGCAGATCGAGGTCAATCTGACCGGACAGGTCGCCGTCACGCAGGCCCTGCTCCCACAGCTTCGGCAGGGGCGAGGAAGCCTGATCTTCATCAGTTCCGACAACGGTCGCCTCGCTGCGCCGTGCCTTGCGCCCTACAGCGCCTCCAAGTACGCGATCGAGGCGATCGCCGATGCGCTTCGGCTCGAGCTGAGGCCGTTTGGCGTCCGGGTGGTGCTGATCGAGCCGGGAGCGATACTCACGCCGATCTGGGAGAAGACCCTTGCTGCCGCGACCACGCTGCGCGAGCGCTATCCACGCGACCTCGAGTCGCTCTACGGCGCGATGTCAGACAGGGTCGAGGCCTCGGCGGCGAAGCTCGCCGCTCGTGGGGCGCCGCCGGAGCGAGTGGCCCGCACCGTCGCCCGCGCCCTCACGAGGCGGCGCCCCCGGGCCCGCTATACGGTCGGAAGGGACGCGAAGTCGGCGGCGGTCGTCGCGCGAGCTCTCCCCGACCGACTTCGCGATCGGCTCGTTGCCCGAGCCTCAGGTCTCCGCTGAGGTTCGGCGCTCGGCCCCAGGTTGGTCTTCCTGAGTTCTGCTGGGCGGCTAACCAGGTCGGGATTCCGCCTCGCAAAGCGGAATGTCTCCCCGCGGATTCCATGTACCGGCGAAGCGTGAAGTCGCCGGGCGAACGCCGGATAACCACGGCCTTATGTCCACTGAAGCGGCCGGCCGGCTTGCGCCTGCGCCGTGCGTCTCCGAAAGATCGCATCGGCGGCCCGATTCGTCTCTCGCTACCACCGCCTCAGGATCAGGGAGCAGTCCAATCTGCTGGCTCAATACGGATCCGAAGGGGCAAACGACCGAACGAGGCGCGGTTGTCGTCAGGTCGCCTGGCTAGCATCGCGCGAATGACAGGCCTTCTGCGGACGCCCGGGAGCAGCTGAGCCGTGGCCGACCCCGTATATCTGTTCCTCAAGGTGAACGGCGTGACGGTCGAGGGCGACAGCACCGAGACGAGCCTCGGCCGCCAGAACTCAATCGAGTGTCTCTACTACAGGCAGGGGGTCGCCTTACCGACCACCAGCTACGGTCTGACGAGCGGTCGGCGCACCTACGAGCCGCTGGTAATCCGCAAACGGGTCGACAGGTCCTCGCCCCTGCTGGCCAATGCGTTGACCGGAAGTCGGCGAGTCGACGGCGTGTTCAAGTTCTTTCGCCTGAGCCCGAGCGGTGACGGCACCACGGAGCAGTACTACACCACCGAGATCACGCAAGGACGGATCGTGGCGATCACCCAATTCGTGACCGACGTCGAGGACCCGGGGGAGTTGCCCGATCAGCCGTTCGAGGAGATCGCATTCATGTTCAACCAGATTCAGTGGACGTGGACCATTAGCGGCGTGACCTCCATGGACCAGGGAGGTGGCTTTATGTCTGGGTCGACCGCCGCGGGGTCCTCAGCTGCGGGGTCGGCCACCGCGGGGTCGGCCGGCGGGGGCCCGGTCAGCACGGGGTCGACTAACGGAGGTTCGGCCGCCGCTGGCTCGCCCGCCGCGGAGTCCCCCGCCGCAGGCGGGGCTGCCCCAGCTTCGGGCTCGTCAGTGGGGGGTTTGGCCCCCGCCGTGGCGGCCCCCGAACCCTTCCGTGGGACCGTCGCCGAGCCCCTTCGTCGCTCCCGGGTTGCGGCGATCGTCCCCCTGACTGAGGCAGTGCTCAGCGGCGAGCCGGCGGAACCTCGCTAGACGGTCAGACGAGGTCCGGCCGCGCCAGCGCTCGCCCGGGCTCCAGCGGAACGATTATGTCGACGCGCGACCGAGGCGTGAACCGATTCCGGCTGCCGTCGGGAGCCCCGACGGCCGGGGGAGGCGCGACAAGGCTCAGATTTCCGCAGTACATCGAGGCGCGCACTCGTCGTACCGCTGGGGCACCCTCCTCACTCCGCTCCCTCACGAGGCTGTGGATGCCCAGTCCGCTGAACTCGATCCGCGCCAGGACGTCCTTCCCATCCTGCGAGAGGTACTCGAGCCTCCCGCTGCGCTCGCGGGCTTCGGGCCCGGTCCCGCGGACGATGAAGGCGTCGCGCCAGTCGTACCAGTCGTCCGCCTCGGGCAGCGTCACGACGAGGTCCCCGATCTCGAGCCACCTGGGGCGCTCGTACTCGCGCGCCTCCCCGACCATCGGCTCCCCGATTACCTGCCGAACGACGAGCGGGCCAACCTCGCTGACGGGCTTAGTCTCCAGGTCGTCGATGTGGAGCCGGAAATCGCAGCTACGCGGCGGCTTGGTAGGGGCGCCTCGGATCATGCCGGCGTCCTTCGGTTGCATTGCGCCGGAGCCGGTCTGGCGCTCCGTCTCCTCCGGGGCCAGGCGAACTGTCAGGTAGGCCGGCTCCCGCCGATTGGCATCCAGGGCGGGGAACTCGACCTCACGGATGGTCGCCCGGAACGGGAACCGCGACGTCTCCCTGAAGTCGCGGTCGAACTCGACAATCGCACCGCTATGCCAAAGAAGGTTGCCTCCGAGCCAGGCCCTGATCCAGTCGGCCAGCGGCCCGCTCGGGACCAGCCGGCACTCGATCGCGATGTCGGCATAGTGGAGCGCTCCGATCCGCTTATCGGTGACACTCCCCGCGCCACCGGCCACCTGAACGACCTCGCCATAGGGGTCGCCGCCCTCGACCGAGCGGAGCGGTCCCGCATCGTTGCCGTCGATCTCGAGCCGGTTGTAGGCGGCGCCGTAGGCGGAGGCTTGCGCCATCAGTCTCCGTCAGACCTCCAGCCGCACGCAGGCGGTCGGATCCTTCACCCGGAGAACGAAGCGCTCCACGACCCGGAAGCCGAAGCGGTCATCGGCGTCGATGCCGAGAAACGCGACCGTCGGGTCGCTGCCGATCACCAGGTCGATCGTATCCGCGCCGACCGACACGAGCACGCCCTGGCCGTGGGGCATCGCAGCCGTTCCGTAGAACGCTTGGACAAGCCCGCGCAACCGCTCCGCCGGATACGTGATCTCCCCCTTGGGGACCTTGAACGCCGCGGCGTAGTGGTCGGCGTCGAGCAGAAGCCCGTACGGCCCGGCGTGCGAGCGCGCCTGCAGCTTCGAAAATCCGTTCGCAACCGCACCGAAAAGGCCCCCACCGTTTGCGCTGACAGTCTCCGCGCCGGCATCGACGAGACCGACACCGGCGGGTCCGCGCCCGGTGACTGCGCCGCCGAGCAGTCCCGCAGCGAGTGCCGAATCCCCTTGCAGGACGACAAAATCCTCGGCCTGAGTCAGCAGGGCCGCCGCCCGGCCGGCGAGCGTGGCGGCCGTGCCCAGCTCGGGCTCCTGCTCGACTTGCTGGCGGGTGAGCGAGAAGTCGATCGTCAGTTCGACGAGCGGCACGACGGCCGACTCATCGACGGTCAACGTATCCGGATCGATCGCCTCCCTCGGAACAGTGGTCGCCTGCGGGAGCGGTCCACGCAGCGGGATCACCTTCGCCGTGACGCCGGCTCGGACGTTCTCCTCGTGGACCGCGTTATCGATCGCCGCCCATGTCTGCTCATCCCAGTTCAGTGCCTCACGACCAAGACTCACGGCTTCCACTCCTTGCCGGATCGCATTGCGGGGAAGCTAGCCGGTGAATCGGATGGTGAGTCGCCGCCGGTCGCGCTGCCCCACAACCGACTCGAGCACCAGCCCCAGTGACCAGCCTGAAACGCTCGTCGCGCCCCCGCTCCGCTTTTCAAGCAAGCGCGAGGATCCTGATGGGTCTTGACCGCCACCCTCCGCCAGGCCTAGGTTCTGCTCGTGCCGTCGATCACCGAGACCCCACCCGCGGCGATCCGAGCGGAGCTAACTCGCCTCCGGCGCCAGCTCGGCCGCGACCTACCCAAGAAGGCAGATCGCAACCTCCTGATCGCAACCTGGAACCTCCGCGAGTTCGGCGATCTGACCCGCAAATGGGACTCGACCCAGGGCGATACGCCGAAACGCGATCTCCACGCCCTCGCCTGCATCAAGGAGATCGTCAAGCGCTTCGACGTGGTCGCGATCCAGGAGGCTCAGAGGAGCCTGGGGGCGCTGCGCGAGCTGCTCGTGGGGCTCGGCCGCAACTGGACGGTCATCCTGACCGACCCGGTCGAGGACGACAAGGGCGACGACGAGCGCCTCGCCTTCGTCTTCGACCGCTCCCGCCTCGCGGTCGACGGCCTTGCCTGCGAGCTGGTCGTCCCCTACAGCTGGAGCAGGGCGAAGAGGCCGAAGACCGGCATCGCGCGGATCGCGCTGAAGCACCAGTTCGCCCGCACGCCCTACGCGGTCACTTTCAAGCGTCGTAGCGCGATCTCCGAGTTCGCGGTCCCATAGCGGTCTGGGGGTGAGTAACGAGCGGCCAACGGAGAGCTTCACCCGAGCAAGCCTCGAAGCCGCTGGCTTTCAAGGCTGGGTCACTTTCGCCGAGCTCGAGGCCGAGCTTGTCGCCCGGGTAACGGCTACGGCGGGATCTATGTCGTAGTTCGTGAGGGAAGCGGCGCGGCGGACTACCTCGAGAGCAACCCCGGCGGCCGCTTCAAAGGGCACGACCCCACTTTGAGCGCCTCCCAACTGTCAGCGAACTGGGTTGAGGGTGCGGAGGTGACCTGCAGATCGCCTACGACAAGGTCGAGCGGCGGGTCGAACGCTCCGCACACCGTCTCTCAGGCCGTCGCCGATGCCTTCGAGAACGCGAAAGCCCTCCAGGCGGAGGGCTCAAGCGTGGTAGTGACAGACATAGCGGGGGCCCGATTCGTTTCTCGCTACCACCGTCCAAGGATCAGGGAGCGAACGACACTGCCTGCCTGGCGTTGTCGCGAAATAGCCGCTTTGCATGGAAAGCGGTAGTCCCGGGCTGGCGCTTTCTGCTTCTAGCGCAGGGGTGCTCCGCGATCAGCCCTTGGTGAAGACGAAGCGGGTCCGGCCGATGACTCGGGACTTCTTCTTCTTCGCCTGCAGCGCCACCTGGGACTTCTTGCCCTTCTTGCCTCCCTCTAGCCGCACTACCGACTGCGCCGAGACTCGCTGGCGGCCGCGGAGCACGCGCGTAAGGTTCTTTCGTCGGAGGCTGACCCCGACCAGCGTCGAGGACCCTGCGGGGACGTACAAGCGTCCCTTGCCGAGGATGACCTTCCGCCCCTTCTTCGTCCTGGCAGAGGCGGCCGCAGAGGTGCCCCCCTTTGCCGTCGCCTCCACGGTCACCGTACCCTCGCACGCCTGGCCGCCCGCGGGGCAGAAGGCCCACTGCGACACCACCTCGCAGTCGGAGCCGACCTCATCCCCGGAGCCGGGCTGCGCATAATCGGAGCCGGGCTGTGCAGAATCGCCGGGGCCATTCACGAACTCATCTCCCGTCCCACAGCTGAGCACGTCCGGTCTCTGCAGTGCGGGATCGAAGCCGACGGGCATCGGCCCATTGAACACGGTGCCCTCGAGGCCGCTGAGGTTGTCCGACCCGGGACCCCCGTCGAGCCGGTCGGCCCCCCTGTCGGCGGGGGGAGGCTCAAGCAGGGGTGTCCCGGTTGCGGGCTGGTGCAGCCCCCATCGCCGATGAGGCCGTCATTGCCCTCACCGCCCAGGAGCGTGTCGTTCCCTGCCTGGCCGTAGAGCACGTCGTTGCCGGGGCCACCGGAGATCAGATCGTTGCCGGCACCGCCGCAGATGACGTCGAGGCCATCCCCTCCCTCGATTGTGGCCGGCACCGGGACCGCAGTAGCTAGCGAACCCGGCGGGCCAAAGAAGCTGCCGCCCGAGCACGCGTCCAGATGGCCGGCGGTGGGAACGGCGTACGCGACCAGTGACGCCCTGTCGTCCCCATCCAGGAGGCTGATGTTGAGGTGGCTGACGATCGCCGCGGGGCAGGTCGCCTGCCAGTACTGACCAGGACCAGGCAGCAGAAGCGAGCAGCCGCCGGGGCCATCGCCGTCGGTGATGGCAGCCCCGGGGGCAGCGTACAAGTAGCTGTCCGTGCCGGGGTCGTATCTGACCACCAAGTTGTTCCGCTCCCCCGGAGCCGCCGTGTAGTTGCCACTGGCGAGCGTGGCGGCCAGCGCGGAGGCGGGGTTGCCGGCGAGCGCGGCGGCGAGCGTGATCCCCAGCAGCCCGATCCGCGCACTGGTACGCCTGGTCATGCTGGCGACCGTAGCCTGCACCGGAAGCACGGACATCCGCACCCACCACGGAGGCTGTCACCGTGCGCGCCAGGGATATAGGCGCAGCTCTCGGAGCCCCTTTCGCGTTAATGCAGCAGGTGAGCCGCTCGAAGACCTCGCCGTCAAGTAGCCGCTTTGGACGAGAAGCAGCTATCCGCTTTGCATGGAAAGCAGTACTCCGCCGAGAGATACTGCGTGGGCGATGTCGGAGGAGAACGTCGAGATCGTCCGGGGTGCCTTCGCGCTGATGACCATCCCCGGAGATCCTGAGACGATGATTGCCGCCAGCGATCCAGGCTTCGAGATGCACCTCGTGCGGGTGGGCGGAGGAGCGGCCTACTACGCGGGCGCGAGCGGCATCCGTGAGTTCTTCCGCGACGTGGCCGAGAGTTGGGAATCGTTCCGGTTTGAGGCCACAGACCTCCGCGACCTGGGCGACCGCGTTCTGGTCCTCGGTGATGTGCGAGGTCGCGGGCGCGTGAGCGGGGTCGAAGTCGATGACCATTGGGCGTGGATCGTCGAGTTGAGAGAAGGCAGGGCTGTCAGCCTGCGCGGGTTCCTTGACCAGCGCGAGGCCCTCGAAGCCGCCGGGCTGTCGGAGTAGCTCGGACTACTGCTTTGGACGAAAAGCGGCTATCCGCTTTGCATGGAAAGCACTCTCGTCAGCGAGATACTGCGCGGGCGATTTTGCAGGAGAACGTCGAGATTGATTCGGCCCCGTCCTCGGCAGCAGTGGGTTAGTCTCGGGCCATGGCCGCTCGCACTGCTCTGATTGTCGTGGATGTGCAGAGGGGCTTCGACGACGCCAGCTATTGGGGTCGCCGTAACAACCCCGATTGCGAGCGCAACGTGGCGGCCCTGATTGAGTCCTGGCGCGGACAGGCCCAGCCGGTGGTGTTTGTGCGGCACGACGACGTGGACGAGGAGGCGTCGCCGCTGCGCCCGGATGAGGCGGGCAACGCGTTCAAGGATGTGATTGAGGGCCGAGCCGGACCTGCTGGTCACCAAGACCGTCCATTCAGCTTTCCATGGCACGCCTGATCTGCACGACTGGCTGGGGAAGGGTGAGATCGACAAGCTCGTGATCTGCGGCATCGCGACGAACGTGTGCTGCGAGACGACGGCGCGAGTCGGTTCTGACCTCGGCTACGAGGTGGTGTTCGCGATCGACGCCACCCACGCTTTCGATCAGGACGATCACGATGGGGGCACGGTCGCGGCCGACGAGCTCGCTCGAGTCACCGCCTCGACCCTCGATCCGGAGTTCGGCCGGGTCCTGACCGCCGCCGAGGCGATCGCCGAGCTGCGCTAGGCAGTCGGGCCGCGGGCGAGCCGGTCCCCGCGAAGCCGCCGGCTGTCGGAGTGTTTTGGACGAAAAGCAGCACCCGTCCGAGAGATACTGCGTGGGCGATGTCGGAGGAGAACGTCGAAGTCGTGCGGCAGATGGTCGACCGATTCAACCGTGACGGATTTCTTCCTGAGGATCTCTTTGATCCGGATGTCGAGCTGTTCAACATTCGCGAGTCCCCACTGCCAGGCCCCTACCACGGATACGAGGGTCTTCGGGAATGGCGGGAAGGTGTCTTCGAGGTTGTTGAAGAGGGGCGATTCGCAGTCGACAACTTCCGGGATGTGGAGGCCGACCTGGTCATCTACGGGATTCGCCTGGTCGGTCGTGCCAGGCACACCGGCCTGGAGATGGATCTCGCTTGGACCAACGTGAACTGGTTTCGTGACGGTCGGATTTATCGCTCCAAGTCCTTCACGAACCACGCGGAAGCCCTCGAAGCCGCCGGGCTGTCGGAGTAGTTAGAAACAGCCGCTTTGGACCTTGACCTCAACTGGTCAGTGCACCACCCCTGACGTGTCGCATCGTCTCATCTAGTCCGAGCGCTGTCGAGCGAAGGCCGTAGGCCGAAGCGAGTCAGCGCTCGTAGTCGACGTCGTCGAGGCCGTCGATCAGCTCGGCGAGCTTCTCGGCCGGGGTAGCGAAGCCGAGCGTCTGGCGCGGGCGGCCGTTGAGCTTGCGAGCGACGTCGTCGAGGGCCTCCTGGCTGATCCCTTCAAGAGCTCTTGCCCTTCGGGAAGTACTGCCGCAGGAGGCCGTTGGTGTTCTCGTTCGAGCCCCGCTGCCAGGGGCTTCGGGGATCGCAGAAGTAGACCTCGACCCCTGTCTCGACCGAAAAGCGCCGGTGCTCAGACATCTCCGAGCCCTGGTCCCAGGTGAGCGATCGGCGAAGCTGGGCCGGCAGGGTCGTGATGCTTGCCTTGAGCGCCTCGCAGACGCGCTCGGCGCCGCTCCCCTCGGGCAGGGCGACGAGCTGGCAATAGCGCGTCTGGCGCTCGACCAGGGTCGCGATCGCGTTCGTCCTTCCGCCCATCAAGAGGTCGCCCTCCCAGTGGCCGGGGACGGCGCGGTCCTCGACCTCCGGGGGGCGCTCGGAGATCATCACCATCCCGGCGATCTTGCCCTGGCTTTGGCCCTTGCTCGACTGGGCTCGCGCAAAGCGCCTTTGCCGGCGGGTTCTCAGGTGCCCCGTCAGCTCTCGCTTCAGCGTCCCCCGCGCCTGGACGTAGAGGGCGCGGTAGATCGTCTCGTGCGAGACCCGCATCGCCTCATTGTCCGGGTATTGGAGCCGCAGCCAGCCCGCGATCTGCTCGGGGGAGTGGTCCTTTCGCAGATGCTCTGAGACGAGGCGCCGCAGCTGCGGGCAGAGCTCGAGCTTCGTCGGCCGTGGCCGCCGGGTCCGCCGCCTGGCCTCGCGCTCTGCCGCGTGGGCGCGGTAGCGCCGGCGTCCGCCGCAGCGGTTGATCTCACGGGCGACCGTGGTGTGTGAGCGGTGAAGCGTCCAGGCGATCTCGCGGGCCGAGTCGCCGCCGGCGATCCCGCGCGAGATCTCCTCGCGCTCGTCCAGGCTCAGGCACCTCGCCGCCCGCCGCCGCGGCCTTGGGCGGATGCCGCCGACCCTCGCCACGTAGCGGCTCACCGTCGCTCGAGGGATGCCGAGCCGGCGGCCGATCTCCGCCTCGCTCAGCCCCTCCGCCCGCAACTCCCAGATCCCGTCCTTCGTCGCCTCGCTCAGGCCGTAGCCCTTCGGCATCACCGCACCTCCTTCGTTGGTCAGCGAGTCGCTGACCCTCTCGGGTGGTGCGGCGGTGGTTTGAGACCGCCACGAGAAGCGGCTATCCGCTTTGCATGGGGCAGCGGTCGTCGCGAGATACTGCGTGGGCGATGTCGGAGGAGAACGTGGAGGCAATCGAGCGCGCCTACGCGGCGTGGAACGAGGCGGGGGTCGATGCGTTCTTGGAGCATTGGGCGGAGAACACCCAGTGGCGATCCATTCCGGGCGACCCCGTTTACCGAGACCCCATGCATGGCAAGGACGCCGTGCGCGCTTATCTGGAGGATTGGCTCGACACGTTCGACGACTTCCGCGTGGAGCCGGTCGAGTTGATTGATGTGGGCGACGAACAGGTCGTTGCGACCCTGCGATATAGCGGGCGCGCCAGGCACAGCGATGTGAAGGTCGACTCCCTCTTTGCCGCAGTCTTTGTGATCAGGCACGGTCAGATCGTCGACGGCGGCGAGCACGAAACGCGGACGCAGGCCCTCGAAGCCTTGGGGCTGCGGGGGGAGTAGGCGATGTCGGAGGAGAACCATGCAAAGCGCTAGTCCGAGAGCTCCTTAGGCCTCACCAACGACACCAGCTCAGCGCTTCCGGGCGCCAGCTCGCGCCAGGTTCCGTCGAGCTCCAGCGTTGCCAGCGCCGCGGTCGGAAACTTGCTCCTTAACCGCGGGATCTCAGAGCCGGCGCTGGCGAGGCTCAGGGCGAGGTCCTGGATCCCGGGGTTGTGGCCGATCAGCATCACGGACTCGACCTCGTCCGGCACCTTGTGCAGCACCTCGAGCAGGTCGCGTGTCGGGGCCGCGTAGAGCTCGGGCTCGATCCGCACGTCGGCGTTCTTCCCCAGCCCCGGCGCGAGCCGTTTCAGCGTCTGGCAGGTGCGCGTCGATGGCGAACACAGCACCAGCTCGGGGGAGATCCCCTTCCGCCCCAGGTGCTTTGCCATGACCTTGGCGGCGCGGCGACCGCGAGGCGCCAGTGGCCGGTCGTGGTCGGCAAGCGTCGGATCGTCCCAGCTCGACTTCGCGTGGCGCAGGAGATAGAGCCGTTTCATTCCCACCTGGAGAATGCCGAGAGCGGGCAACCGAAGGCAAGGCGGAAGCGGAAAGGGAAGGTGCGCTGCCGCATATCGCGCAAGAGTGGCGGGCCCCACCAGGTTCCAATAGTGCTGCTTTGCATGGAAAGCAGCGGTCTTCGCGAGATACTGCGTGGGCGATGTCGGAAGATAACGTCGAGCTTTCCCCTCCGCCAGTTGGCTCGCCGGACCCGGATAAATACGATGGGGCGGCATGAGTGAGTCTCTCTTGTTACCCGTACGGGAGTCCGAACAGGAGCGGGCTCTTGACACTCTCGTCTTGGCGTTCGCGGCGGATCCGGTCGAGCGTTGGATGTATCCGGAACCGCGTCAGTACCTCGCAGGTTTTCGCCGGTTCCTCGCAGCCTTCGGCGGCAAGGCATTCGCCGAAGAGACTGTCTGGAGCCTCGGCGAGTTCTCAGCGGTCGCTCTTTGGCTACCCCCTGGCACGGATCCGAACGATGACGCCATCGTCGCTGTGATCACTGAGAGTGTCGAGCCGAGACTGCATCAGGACCTGTTTTCGGTGGCCGGGCAGATGCAGGAGACTCATCCAAGATTCCCGCACTGGTACCTCCCTTGGTTCGGCGTCGACCCAGCCCTACACGGACGGGGCCTTGGTAGCGAGTTGATGAAGCATTGCCTTCGGATTGTCGATGAGGATCATCTGCCTGCCTATCTCGAGACCCCCAATCCACGAACCATCCCCTTCTATGAGCGTCATGGCTTCGAGGTCACGGGCGAGGCAAGGGCCGGAGCATGCCCCCCGTCGTGTCCATGCTGCGCGCTGCCCAGTAGTCGAGCGCACCGATTGCGCACCAGGGAACGGACCGCCGCTTTGGACGAGAAGCGAGGCCCGAGGAGCTAGCTCCGCTTGGCGTACTCGCCGATCTCGCCAAAGTCCAACATCACGCAGGCTTCGTCGCCGACGATCTCTGCGTCGTGACCTGGAGGAATGGCCACCACGTCGCCAGGCCCGATCTCACTCTCGCTGCCATCGTCCATGAAGATCCTCATGCGGCCCGACATGACGTAGCCGAGGTGAGAGACCTGACAGGAGTCGGTCTTAGCGATGGGCTTCACGTTCTGCGACCACTTCCAGCCTGGCTCGAAGGTGCCGTGGCCGACCGTGTGGCCTGCGAGCTCAACGACCTGCGCCTGTCCGTTGCCTTCGAACGGTCGCGTCTCATCAGGGGAATCGAAGTTCTTGATCTCTACTCCAGCCATCAAGCGAATCCTTTCGTTGGGAGCTGTGGTGGCCAAAGGGGCGACACACATCGACGCCAAGTCGGCACGGTCACTCTATGCCGATTCCCTTAGCCCGCTTTAAAGGCTCACCGGCACGTACGGGGAGCGGAGGAGACTTCCCGCGGCGAGCCGGGCGGCCCTCGGCTAGCGGCACCTTCGAGCCTCGGCGCTAATGACCGCTTTGGACGAAAAGCAGCTATCCGCTTTGCATGGGAAGCGGCGGTCCATCGAGAGATACTGCGTGGGCGATGTCGCAGGAGAACGTGGAAGTGATCAAACGCACCGTGGAGGCATGGAACCGAGACGACTTCGAAGCCTTCATCGCGTTCCTTGACCCCGAGATCGAGTGGTACACGGCCATAGAGCGGTTCTTCGAAGGAACCCAGAGCGTCTTTCGCGGCCATGCCGGGGCCAGAGCGGCCTGGGAGTCCTACCGTGGCGAGGACTTCGAACGCCTGGATGTGCGCCATGACGAGTTCCGCGACCTCGGCGATTCGGTCCTGGTCCTCGGTCAGATCACGATCGTCGGGCGGTCGAGCCAGGTTGAGTTGACCAGCGAGATCGCTCAGCTGTTCACCGTGGCCGACGGCAGGATCGTCGTAGCGCGTGACTTCCTCAGTCACGCCGAGGGCCTCGAAGCCGCCGGGCTGTCGGAGTAGCTGCGCGGTCACGCCGCGACCTCGATCATCGGCAGAGCGAGTCCCTCCTGAAAATCTGTGAATGGGTGGAAGACCGGGCACTACTGCTTTGCATGGAAAGCAGCGGCTCGATCAGCGCTCTTGCGCACGGCTCTCTGCCGGCGTACACGAGTCAGGAGCAAGCCCCCTCGTGTCTCGACGCGGGCCTGCTCCCGGTTGCGGTGGGCTAGTGCCCGGGAGGCGGCCCTGGCGGGCCAAGGATCTCGAACCCGTTTCGCTCCGCGATCGCGGCAAGCCGCTCCATGTCGGGGGGACCTTCGAGCGGCGGCGGCAGGACGCGCTCGGGAGCCGGTTCACCGACTTCTCTCAGGAATCCCTCGAACTGCATCGGCTGGAACCCGACCAGGGCCGTCGCTTCACCGGACTCGACGTAGAAGGTGTGCGGCACCCCCTTGGGGCCGAACGCGAACGAACCGGCCTTCAGGGACAGCTTCGTATCCGCGACCCAAAAGGTCAGCTCGCCCTCGAGGACGTAGAACCACTCGTCCTCCTCGGGATGGACGTGCCAGGGCGGGCCAACGCCGGCGGGCACGACGATCTCCAGTAGCCCGTATTCCCCGCCCGTGTCCTTGCCGCTGATCTTGACTGTTTGCAGCATCCCGAGCAGCCAGAAGGCCTCGCCTTCGTTCTCATCCAGCAGGTATCCGAGCTTTGCTCGCTCTTCAGAAGTGGTGGTCATTCCTGACTCCTCGCCCGAGTTCTGGCCCCCTGCAGCACCTTGGTGCCTATCAGTCTGCGCGCGAACCTACTAATGGCCCGTAAGTGGCTACTAAAGGCTCAAAGAGCGAGCCGCTGCCTGCGGGAGTACCGACTCCGCTATACCGACTCCGCTATCGCTTGGGACGAGAAGCGGCTATCTGCTTTGCATGGAAAGCAGCACCCCCGCCCGGCGCCGGGATGTGTGACTAGGATTTCGTCACTGCGACAGAAGGGGCGCGAGATGGGTCTGAGTGACGCAAAGGTTGAGCCGGCGGTAGCGGTGTCCGACATGGCGAAGGCGAAGGAGTTCTACGAGGGCAAACTCGGCCTCTCGGGAGGCAGGGATATCGGCGACGGCGGGATCACGTACCCGTGCGGCGGGGGCCGCGAGATTCACATCTACCCGTCGCCCGACAACGCGGGCAAGTCGGGCGGCACGATCGCCGGCTGGGAGGTGGATGACCTCGAGAAGACGGTGGACGAGCTCACCGCCAACGGCGTCAGCTTCGAGCAACTCGACAGTGATCCGATCAAGACGAACGAGAAGGGGATTGCCGAGCTGGGCGACGACCGGGTGGCCTGGTTCAAGGACCCCGACGGCAACGTCCACGGTGTCGCCCAGATCTGACCGGCCGCGACGCGGCCCTCGAAGCCGCCGGACTGCGGAGTAGTTCAGAACTACCGCTTTGGACGAAAAGCAGCGGTTCTGCTTTGCATGGAAAGCAGTACTCCGCCGAGAGATACTGCGTAGGCGATGTCGCAGGAGAACGCAGACAACATCCGTCGCGCCTATGAGGTCTGGAACGAGTCGGGTCCGGCGGCGGTGACGGACCAGTTCTGGGCCGAGGATGCCGTCTATCGCGAGGGTCCGGGCTGGCCCAATGCCGGTGTCTACAGAGGCCGTGCCGCCGCGCTCGAGCGGATGCAGAGCCTGATCGAGCTCGCAGGGCCGATCGAGGTGCACCTCGATGATTTGATCGAGGTGGGCGACGGCCGTTTCGTCGCGTTTACGCGGATGGACGGGCCTGGCGCAAACGCGCCATACACGCAGTCCTTCGCCGTCGTGCACCGCCTGCGAGATGGCCTCATCGTCGAGGCCGACTACTACCTGGACCGCGCCGAAGCTCTTCAGGCAGTCGGGCTGTCGGAGTAGGCGATGTCGCAGGAGAACGTCGAGATCGCTCGCCGCTACCTGGAGGAGCATCTGCCGCCCCAGGAACAGCTCCCGGCGTGGGTCGCCGGATTCTGGGAGCTCGACGGCGACTACTACCCGGCTCGGAAGATCCCGGCGGCGAGGCCATGCCACGGGCGCGAGGAGATCGTGGCCTTCTTTGCGGAGTTCCGTGCGGCCTGGGAGGGCTTGCGCTACGTGGTAAAGGAGGCGAGGGCGATTGGCGATGATCGCGTCCTTGTTCATGGAGGCATACGGGCAGAGGGACGCGCGAGCGGAGCGACTTTGGAGGGCGACGTCTACTCCTGCTTTTGGCTGCGCAACGGGCGGTTCTTCCGCGTGGAGGGCCACGTGACGCTCGCGGGCGCTCTCCAGGCCCTGGGCGTGAGTGGCGACAGCCTCGAAGCCGCCTGGCTGGGGGAGTAGGCGATGTCGGAGGAGAACGTCGAGCTGGCTCGGCAGTACCTTGGCATGCCTCCCGCACGGCGGTAGATTGGCCTGGCACGGATGCTTCACCGAATCCAATCTGGACCGAGGTGAGCTATGAAGAAGCTGATCACGGGGGCGATCGTGGCTGCTGCCCTGGCTGTGCCCGCCACTCCCGCCTTTGCCATCCATGACGCAACGGGTATGCCGGGTGCTGTCTGCTCGAATCCGGATTCCAATGCTGTTGGGCATGGGACCGCGAACAACCCAGACCAGCAGCCAAACACCGGCGTCTCGAACACCGAGCGCGGGATGGCTGGGCACAACCCCCATGTAGGCGGAGATCCTCCGCCCTGCAACAACGCCTAGACAGGTGCGCGGTCCGGGCGGGGCGGAGTACTTGACCGACCCGGCCCCGTCCGGACTCACCCTCTCAGTCATCGCGGAGCAACCTCGTCGCGAGATACTGCGTGGGCGATGTCGGAGGAGAACGTCGAGGTTGTGCGGCGCGTTTACGAGGGCTGGGCGCGTGGCGACTTCTCGGCGGCGGACGTGTTCGATCCCGAGGTCGAGTTCGACATGGTCGATTGGCCGGAAGGTTCCCGATCCCGAGGTCTCGACGGGATGCGTCGCAGTTGGCGGGCGGCCCTGGGCGCATGGGAAGACTTTCGTGCCGTGCCGACTGAGTTCATCGATGCCGGCGGGGATGTTGTCGTAGTGCTCAATCGCATCGAAGGCCGTGGCAAGGAGAGCGGATTGGATGTTCGTGCTGACACCGCGACGGTGTGGGTGTTGAAGGCCGGGCGGGTCGCACATCTCGCGCTCTACTGGAACACCGCTGATGCCCTCAAGGTCGCCGGGCTGCGGGAGTAGGCGATGTACCTGGGCTACTCCCCCAGTCTTGAGAGCGCGGTGTTACTGCCCTAGGTGGTGACCACCGACGTTAACCCGTGGTGAGCGCGGATGCATTGGGCATCGCCCCGAGTAGCGTCGCTCGCTCAAGGGCAACTCTAAGCTAGTTGGCTGTGGTAGGGAGAAGGAGATACTCATGAGACGGATTCGCATCGCAGCGGCGTCGATGGTGGTCGCTGCCGGACTCATCGCTGCCGTGGCCGCTCCGGCCTCGGCGGCGACGCCGCGGATTCAGGGCTGCGTTGGTGAGAGCTTGTCGGCCCTCGCGACCAACCAGCCGTCCCCCGGCACGTTCGGGGCGGCGGCATCCGGCTTAGCTCAGGACCCGAGTGGCCGCCCTGGGCTCGGTGATTTCGTCCAGGCCGGGCAGGCCGGTCTTATCGATGACGCGGTCTTGCCGAACACCTGTAACGACTGAACGCATTCATCGCAACTGTCAGTACTCCGATAGCCCGGCGCACGCCGGGCTGTCGGAGTAGGGACCGTCAGCGGCACCTCTCGAGCGCCTCGAGGAGCGCGATCGCCTCCTCTTTGCTCTCCTGCTCCATGCGTCTTCATCGACTCCGCAGCCTCCGGTAAGGCCCGGAAAGAGATCCGGATTGGGCCGGTGCGCCTACTTCTCCTCGCTGGACCCTTCCTCGCCCAGCGACTCGCCGGCGCTGTGAACGACCTTCTTGAGGAACGTGTATTGGGTCTCGACCAGCTGGTCCGCCATCTTCAACGCAGAGTCGACGATTTGCTCTACCTGCGTCGGACTGCTTTCTTTGGCGAGCGTCTTGTCGACGGTTTCGGTGAAGTTGCGAACCGCCTTGATCGCGGCCTCCTGACCTTTCTTGATCTCTTCAAGGACTTCCTCGGATAGCTCTCCCACTGACCTCTCTGCCATCTGCACCACCTCATTTCTGATACGTGCGCCGGTCTGTCGCTCTAACTGCTCCACGATCACCACGCGTCCGCCGAGGCCTGACATCCGTAGGGAACCCCGGCTTGGCGGTCGGTGGAAGACACTGCGGGTCAACGGCGACCTTGTCCCCACTCATGCATCTCGTTGGGGTAAAGCTGGCAACTAGACGGCGCTCGTCAGCTGTGTCCGAAACTGCCGCTTTCCATGTAAAGCAGCGGTCTCGATGCACACCTGTCAGGAGGGCTGGTTTTTCTCGCGCGTTGCTACTCCGGCGGTCTTGCGTTTCGCAAATCGAAGGCTGGAGGGGTACCCCCCCGGTCTATTCATGCTCACTACCTGCTTGCGCCCTCAGGTAGGGGCACCGCCCGGGCCGAGGGAAGGACGACAACCCGGACGATGCCCGCCATGGCGTCTCATGCACTGCCCCACGAGAAGATCAGGCCTCCTCGAAGGCATCGGGATAGTTCTTGACGACCAGGTGCTCGGCGTCGAACTCATCGCCGGCATTGACGACCGTCACGCCCGGTGCGGTGAATCCGCTCGGCAGTTGGGCACCCGCGGCAACGAAGGAGCGAATCGCACGGGCCCGGGGCCTCGGTGGCGCCGGCGCTTCGGGCTCGGTCCCGAGCACAGAAACCCGCCGCCGTAGCTTGGGTCGCCTCACTAGTCGAGCCTCCAGCTCTCGTCCGCCTCCTCGCTCTCGCCGAGCGGCCAGACCGGTGCGCTGCGGCGTCGGCGCGCTGCCCGAGCCTCCATGAACCGGAGTACCTCGACGCCACTCTCCTTGGCGTAGGCGGGCTCGAAGTGGTCGGGGAACTGGCTGGCCACGGGATGATCCGGGGCTACGCGAGTCCTCGCCGGATCAAAGACCTCGCCGCGCCAGCTGATCCGCCTTGTGGGCCGCAACATCCCTTCGCCATTCAGGACGTCACGCCGTCGGCTCAGTGGCCCGAGCGCCGCGGTTTCGGTTCCTATGCTCATCGTCTCTCTGCGCCCTCCGTGTTCGTCCGTCGCAGCGCCGATGCGGGAATCCGCAGGGCGCCGTTCGGTCGCAGCTGGACGTGCGGCACGGTTCCTTCCTCGCAAGCCCGATAGACGCTCGACATGCTCACGTTCAGTAGATGCGGGACCTCGCTTGGCGCGAGATACCGGTTGTCCCCAGCCTTGGTCATGCGACCCATTGTCCGGGCCGCACCGGTCATGCAAAGGGTGCCCGCTTGGTGCCCGCCGGTGTCTAGTTGACTGGATACGAGAAGCACGAAACCCCCGCGTTAGCAGGGGCTTCATGGAGTAGCGGGGGCGGGATTCGAACCCGCGACCTTCGGGTTATGAGCCCGACGAGCTACCAGACTGCTCCACCCCGCGTCGGTTCGCTCAGTTTACCGCGGAAATTGGGGATCGCAAACGGGTGCGCTCCGGGGTGCCTGCTACTTTGCGGCCCGTCATGACCTGCTTAATCGCCGGCCGGGAATGGGCCGGCGGCCGGGGGACCCAGTTCCTTTGGGGCGAATTGCCTAACCAGGCATAGCGCGACTCTTTCCGCGCAAGCCCGACAGCTAACTCCGGAAGCGAAACCGAGAGAGAGGTCCCGGATGCGGAAGACGATCTCAGCCACGTCGCTCGCGACTGCGGCGCTGTTCGCCGCATTTAGCGCCGCCTCCGCAGGCGCCTGCCCGGGTGGAAACCGGGCCGCCGGAGCACAGAGCCCCGACCAGGCGAGGCGAGCCATGACCTGCCTGATCAACCACCGGCGGCGGCATCACGGCCTCCACCCGGTGAGGGGCAATGTGCCCTTGGGGGTGGCCGCCCAGCAGCACTCGGAGGCGATGGACGCCTCGAACTTCTTCTCCCACGAGGGCGATGGGACCCCCGAGTCCCGGGCGGCGGCGGCCGGCTACATGAACGGCACGCGCACCTGGGGTATCGGGGAGAGCCTCGCCTGGGGTACCTCGTCGGCGGGCAGCCCGCGGGCCATAGTCCGCGACTGGATGGGCAGCGCCGAGCACCGCGACATCCTGCTCTCCCCGCGCTGGCGGGACATCGGGGTGGGCGTGGCGCCGGGTTCCCCGCGAGGCGCCGACGGCCCCGGCATGGCTACCTACACGGCGCTCTTCGGCTACCGGGGCTGAATTTGGGTTGCCGGGCGTCAGGTGGGTATGCCCGGCGACATGGAAACGGGGGCGGTGCCAGCCGGATGGCCGCGCACAGGCCGTCCGGATTCAGCGGACGCGTCAGCGAAGCGTGGGCATCCCGCAGTCAAACACTCGTCGCTACGATGCCTCGCGGTGACGGGGGATCGGAGGACATGACTGCCGCGATGCGCGTCGCCGTCATCGACATCGGCACGAACTCCACCCGGCTGCTGATCGCCGATGTCGACGGGACGGGCGTCAGCGAGGTCGAGCGTCGAACCACGGTGACCAACATGGGCCGGGGCGTCGACCACACCGGCCTGATCTGCTCGGAGGCCGTCGAGGACGTCTGCTCGGTGATCGCGGACTACAAGGCGCGCTACGAGGAGATGGGCGCCGAGCGAGTGATGTCGATCGCGACCAGCGCGGTCCGTGACGCGGTCAACGGCGAGGCCTTCATCGCGGAGCTGCGCGAGCGCTTCGACCTCGACGCGCGCCTGCTGACGGGCGAGGAGGAGGCCCGCCTCACCTATCTCGGCGCGACCTCTCACCGCCCCACCGAGGAAGAGACGACCCTGGTATTCGACATCGGCGGCGGATCGACCGAGCTGATCGTCGGTTCCGGCAGCGAGGTCGGCTTCCATGCCTCGATGCAGGCCGGGACCATCCGCCAGTCCGAGCGCCATCTGACCTCGGATCCGCCCCACCCCCACGAGCTCGAGGATCTCGCGGCCGACATCCGCAACCTGATCGAGCGGGCGATCGAGGCCGAGCCGGGAAAGCCGGTGCGGGCGATCGGCGTCGCCGGCACCCCGACGTCTCTGGCCGCGATAGACCAGAAGCTCGAGCCGTACGACCCCGGGCGCGTCCACGGCTACCGCTTGGGCCTTCAGCCGATCCAGCGCATGCTCAGCCGGCTTTCGTCAATGCCGCTCGCCGAGCGCCTGCGCGTGCCCGGGCTCCATCCGGGACGCGCCCCGACGATCGTCGCCGGCACCGTGATCCTGGTTCAGGTGATGAGGGCCTTCGGCCTCGAGGAGATCGAGGTCTCCGAGCTCGACATCCTCCACGGCTCGGCTCTCTCCGCCGCGATGGCGCCGGCCTGACGGCCCTTTGGCCACTTCGTAGCGATCGGGCTGATCACCCCAGTTTTCGGTATTGCCTAACCCCAGGCCTGGATCGATACTCCCTGGGTCGGGAGAATTGGTGCTGGGCCGGACGCCCACCACCGCCTCTCGGCTCATAGGACCCAGGCGTTTGCCGCAAGGCGCCTCCCGTCGCCTGGATCCACTACATACCCCCCAAGTAAGGCCCCCGAGACGTACCCCTGCCCGTCCTGACGGGGCCTATTTGTAAAGACCGGCCGCCATGGATGGCGGTCGGTCTTCGCTCGGGGTGGATTCGTCCGTTCCTCTAGGGTGAGTCAATGACCCCAGGGGGCCCGCCTTCAGGGCTGATCTTCGACGAGTGGGAGATCGAGCTCCATGGCCACCGCGTCATCTACCGGATCGCCGGCGACGGGCCCCCGGTCGTCCTGATCCACGGGATGGTCAACTCCTCCCGCCACTGGGAGAGGGTCGCACTCCGGCTGGCCGATCGCTACACGGTGGTCGCGCCCGACCTGCTCGGCCATGGCGACTCGGCCGCGGTGCGCGGCGACTACTCCCTGGGCGCGCACGCATGCAGCATCCGGGACCTGCTCACCACCATCGGGATCGACCGCGCCACCGTCGTGGGCCACTCCTTGGGCGGCGGGGTCGCAATGCAGTTCTTCTACCAGTTCCCCCAGCGAGTCGAGCGCCTCGCCCTGATCTCCAGCGGCGGCCTCGGCCACGATGTGAGCCCGATGCTTCGCGGCGCCGCGCTTCCGGGCGCGGCAGCCGGGATCTGGCTGGTCGCCAACCGCCGGGTGCGAGCCTCGATCGACCAGGCGGGCGAGCGGATGAGGGCGCGCGGCAACCGCAAGGGCGTCTACCTCCAGGCGGTGGCCCGTGCCGTGCGGCCGCTGCAGCAGGCCGCGGCCCGCCGAGCGTTCTTGCAGACGCTGCGCTCGGTGATCGACGTGCGCGGCCAACACGTCAGCGCCATGGACCGGCTCTATCTGCTCGGCGAGCTCCCCACCCTGATCGTCTGGGGCGAGCGCGACAACACCATCCCGATGCGCCATGGGCTCGCCGCGCACGAGCGCATCCCCAACAGCCGCTTCGTCACGCTGCGGCGGGCAGCACACTTCCCCAACCTCGAGGATCCGGAGGGGCTGAGCGACGCCCTGCTCGACTGGCTCGACTCGACCGAGCCTGGTCTGATCGAGGACTCCGAGTGGGGGCAGATCGTCGGCGCGCGCTCGCCGCGACGCCAGCGGCCGGGACCTACGCCGGCTCCAGTGCGACCAGGTGATTCGCCACGATGAGCCCGTCGGGGTCCCAGCTCCGCTTTATGTGAGCGAGACGCTTGCACGTCTCCTCCGGCAGGATCGCGTCGACGTCGCAGGGTCGCTCGGCGTAGTTGAAGTAGCCGCCTGGCGCCGTCCATGGCTTCATCGCATCCGTGAGCTTGTCCAGGTGGGATTCGATGGGCTCTCGCATCGCCGGGTCCATCAGCATGCCGAGCCCGAGCATCGCGAATTCGGCGTCGAGCTTGTCCAGCGCGCCGCCGTTCTCGGCCGGACGCGCCAGGGCGCCTCCGAGATGGCGGAGCTCCGCGAGCAGAAGCGGCGAGCCCGACTCCGGACCGGCGACGCCGACGAAGGCGTCGATCGCGTCATCGGGGACCTCGTTGAGGATCGCGTGGTGGCCGAGACCGGGCACAGGCGGCTCGGGGTCCATGGCGATCTGGCTGAGCGCCGGAGTCGGGACCTGTGCGAAGGTGTCCATCACCGGCTCGCCGATCTCGCGCAGAGGCGCAATCGTCTTCTCCCCCTCCTCCTGGCTGCCGATGCAGGCCGCGGTGATCGCCAGCAGCTTCTGGCCCCGGAGCGGCTCCGGGACGTCGGGAATCGGCGGCAGGTGGAGGAGGCGCATCATGCTGCTGACCTCCTCGGGTGCGCTTGCGGTCCAGTCGCGATAGCTGCGCACACCGTCCGCTCCGACCTCGGCCGGGAACAGCAGGGCGCCCGCGTATGCCTCTGAGATCGGCAGCAGCTCGACATGGAGCGCGGTGACGATCGCGTAGCCGCCCCCGCCCCCGCGCAGCGCCCAGAAGAGGTCCGGATCGCTCCCCGCGTCGACCGTGTGTGCCTCCCCGTTGGCCGTCACCAGCTCGATGGCGGTCACCCTGTTGCAGGCCCACCCGTGCTTGCGACCGAACCAGCTCAGCCCACCGCCGAGCGTGTACCCCACCACGCCCACGTTGGGGGAGGTGCCAGGCATGGAGGATTGTCCCGTGTCGAACGCGGCCTGGCCCACGTCCAGAGCGAGCGCCCCCGCCTCGGCGCGCGCCTTGTTCTCCTCGATCTCGACGCCGCGCATGCGCTCGGTCTTGATCAAGACCACGTCGTCGAGTGGCCCGAGCGCCACCGCTCCGTGACCGGTGCCCTGGCCCGCCACCTTCAGATCGTTCTCCCGCGCGAACGTGACCACCTTCGCGACGTCATCCGCGCTCTCCACGAAGGCGACCGCTGACGGCTGCTGGTCCGCAGCCAGGTTCCAGGCCTGCCGCGCCTCGTCCCAGTCGGAGTCGCTTGCGGTGGCCACCCGCCCGCGGATTGAGAGCCCTGAGAGGTCCGCCATGGCGGCGCACTCTAATCAGTGGCCGCAGCTCCGTCCATCCGTAGTTTCCCCGGCTATGTCGACCGC
Source organism: uncultured Solirubrobacterales bacterium (assembly GCA_963833375.1). Classification (GTDB taxonomy): domain Bacteria; phylum Actinomycetota; class Thermoleophilia; order Solirubrobacterales; family 70-9; genus DASUPK01. Next base: position 954,016 of record CAWHXR010000001.1, on the reverse strand, counting down.
GTCACTAGGCCGGATGCGGCGACGCGTCGACCGGAATGCGCGCCACCCGGTCGAAGGCGACCCGCGCCAGCAGCCCGCCGACAATCGCCGCGATCCCCGCCATCACCAGCGCAGCTCGCGGATCGACCGCCTGCGAGAGCCAGCCGGAGAGCGGCCCGCCGATTGCCGTCGAGCCGAGGAAGACGATCGAATAGAGGGCCATCACCCGGCCGCGCATGCTGGGCTCCGAGGCAAGCTGGAGCGAGGAGTTGACGCTCGCGGCGAGCGTCACGGTGGCCGCCCCGAGTGGGGCGAGCGCGAGGACCTCGAGGGCCAGGGTGGGCGCCCCGGCCGCCAGCAGCGAGAGCACTCCGAAGACGAACGCGGCGCTCACCAGGAGCAGCGGGGTGACGGAACCGCGAGCGCCGTTGATCAGCGCGCCGACGATCGCTCCAAGTCCCATCGCGCCGACCAGCACAGCGTAGGTGTCGGGACCGCCGTGGAAGGTGAAGCGGGCGAGCAGCGGGAGGACGGCCTGGAAGTTGTAGCCGAGAGTCCCCACGATGGCCATCAGGCCGAGGGGGATCCAGAGTTCCGGCGCGCCGCGGACGTAGCGCAGGCCCGCGCGCACCGCACCGGGCTCTCGCGGGGCGGTTTCAGAGGGCTGCAGCCGCTCGGTGTCCATCCCGGCGAGGACCCAGATCATGAAGGCGAAGCTCGCCGCATTGAGCGCGAAGCAGGGTTCCACGCCGATCGTCGCGATCAGGATGCCGGCGAACGCCGGGCCGATCACGCGCGCGCCGTGGACGAGCACGCTGTTCAGGCTGACCGCGTTGACCACCCGGTCGCTGCCCACCATCTCCATCACGAAGGCCTGGCGGGTCGGATAGTCGACGGCGTTGACGCAGCCACGGACGAAGACGAGGGCGAAGACCACCCAGGGGACGAGCACGCCCTCGAGGGAGAGGGCGAGCATCGAGAGCGGCGCGATCATGTGCAGCCCCTGGGTGAGGAGCAGCAGCCGCCGCTTCGGCACGCGGTCGGCGATCAGCCCGCCCCAGGCGCCGAAGATCAGCATCGGGAGGAACTGGAGAGCGGTGGTCGTGCCGACGGCCAGGCCGCTGCCGGTGAGCGAGAGCACCACCCACATCTCGGCGATCATCTGCATCCAGTTGCCGGACAGCGAGACCAGCTGTCCGGTGAAGTAGCGGCGGAAGTTCGGGATGCTGAGACTGGCGAAGGAGCGGCCGAGCGCCTCCGTCATTCGAGCATCCCCTCCAGCAGCTCGGCCGCGCGCTCCAGCGTGCGGCGGTCCTCGGCATCCATCACGGCGAGTCGTCTGGCGAGGTAGGCCGTCTTGCGGGCGCGCAGGCGCTTCAGCAGCGTCTTTGCCTCCCCGGTCGCGCTCAGGATCGAGGCGCGGCCGTCCTCCGGGTCCTTGACCCTCTCCACCAGCCCCGCCGCCTCAAGGTGGCCGACGATCCGGGTCGCGGTGGGGCGCTTGATCCGCTCCCGCTCGGCGAGTTCGCTCGGCGAGAGCGGGCCGTGTCGCTCGATCGTCGCGAGCGCGGCGACCTGCGAGGGGCCGAGGTCGGTCCCCGCCTCCTGGCGTAGCCGCCTCGCCATTCGCGTGATCGCCCAGCGCAGGCGCGGGGCGAGCTCCTCCTGGACCTCCCTGGCTTGGTTGGCTGCCGGAATAGTTCGCATTGCTAATTAGCGTAGCAAACCATTTCCTCCTCCACCGCTTCCCTCGAGGTCGGCGAAGGAGGGCCAGTCACCCCGATCCTCACCACCAGCACGACGGCGAGTCCCCAAGACCCCCACCCCCGTTTCAGCTCGACCGGTCAGGCGACTTCGGCGAGTTCGCGCTCGCGCTTGACGAATCCGCGCACTGAGCGGCGCAGGCGCCAACCGTAAAGCGCTCCCCAGAGCCGAGCGGCAGGACCGAGCAGGTACATGCGATTGCAGATCACGGTTCTCTCGCCATTGCGTTCGACCAGGTGGTCATGACGCAAACGGACACCCGGCAGGCGGGCCTCCGAGGTGAGCAGCCGGCCCGGCTCGATGGCGACGAAGCGGAAGCGAAGCGCCGGGAAGCCCTTCGGCTTGATCAGCGCCGCGGAGCCGACCTGAAAGGACCCCTCCAGCGTTCCCGATCTGATCTCATCGTTCCAATCCGGCCACCTGGCCGGGTCCTGCCACAGCTCCCAGACGCGGGCCGGGTCGGCACCAGTCTCGGCTCGTGCCTCGGTCTGCCAGGTCACCTGCAAAGCAAACCACGTATCCACTGTCTGAGCCGCCCCCCGAAACCGTGACTACGATCGATCCGATGCGCTCCTTGCCATGGAAGATCTCAACCGCGGTGGCGCTCGCGGTGATGCTGACGGGTGTGGGGATCGGCCTCGCCAAGAAGCACCATCACGGAAAGCCGCCACGCGGCCCCTACCCCACCCTGGGCGGCTGTCACGTCTTCCCGGCCGCCTCCGCCGGGCCGAGCGCGCCCTCGGTCGGAGAGGAGTCGGCCTGGAACCAGGACGTCTCCTCGGCGCCGCTCGATCCCAACTCGGCCAGCTACATCGCCTACATCGACGCGCACGGCGGCGACTTCCTCCACCCCGACTTCGGCTCGCCCCGCGAGTACGGCTTCCCGTACTCCGTCGTCGGCAAGAAGCAGAAGCGGACCAAGGTCAACTTCACCGCCTACGGAGGCGAGTCCGACCACGGCGCCTATCGCGTGCCCTTCAAGTCGCTGGTGGAGGGAGGGCCGGGGGCGGACGGCGACCGGCACGTGCTCACCGTGGATCGGGCCCGCTGCAGGCTCTACGAGCTCTACCGGGCCTTCGCGATCACAAGACGGGTCGGTCCTCCGACTTCTCACGGGTCGCGCTGGCGCGCGCCCTCGCATCTGCGGAGCACCCTCGCATCAACCAAGCCCCACTGGAACGCGGACTCGGGCGTCATCTGGGACCTGCGCTCAGCCGCTCTCCGGCCGGAGGGGTTCACCTCCGCCGATGCCGCCGGCTTGCCGATCTTCCCCGGGCTCGCCCGCTACGACGAAGCCGCGTCCGGCCACATCAACCACGCCTTCCGCGTCACCGTCGACTCGACCCAGGACGCCTGGGTCCATCCCGCCTCGCACTGCGCCGGCGACAGCAACAACCCGAGCGCGCCGCCGATGGGGCTGCGGCTGCGCCTGGCGGCGGGCTACGACGTCTCCGGCATCACCGGACCGGCGCATGCGATCGCCGCGGCCCTGAAGCGGTACGGGCTGATCGTCGCGGACAACGGCTCGAACTGGTTCTTCTCCGGCACCTCGGATCGGCGCTGGTCCGACGAGAACCTCGATCAGCTCAAGGCGATTCCCGGCTCAGCCTTCCAAGTGGTGCAGAGCGCCGCAGCCATCCACCGCTGCTGACGGGCGCCGCGATCGGGCCAGAGGCGCCCGTGAGGCGGGAGTTGGGCGTAGTCAGCCGCCGCGGGCGGCGGCGATCAGCTGCGGCAGCGGTGTGATCGTCTTGGCGAGCTGGAATGCGTCGGCGGCCCGGGAGACGCTGATCGGGGCGGGGCTGGGATCGCCGCTGGGCGTGATCTCGAAGCTGCCGACGATCCCGTCGTTGACGTGTGTCTTGAAGAGCGACTTGATCACGCCGGCCCTGGTGCCATCGCCCGACTGGATCGCGGGGATCAGCACCTCGGCGGCCTGGCCCGCGTAGGGAGCGAAGACCTCCAGTGGCTCGCCGCCGACCTGGGCCTTGATCTCCTTGACGAAGGCCGAGCCCGCGCCGGTGAGGCTGCTCGGCACCTTGCCCGGCAGGCTGACGAACATGCCTTTGGAGGCTGGGCCGGCCCGGTCGATCGTGGCCTGCTGTGCGAATCCGTCGGGGGCGAGCAGCTTGACCGCGGCGTCGTTGGGGCCGAGAACCGAGACCTTGTCCTTGATGATCTGCGCACCGTTCTGCTCGAGCAGTCCGGCGAGCAGGACGGCGTCGGCCCCGGACGCCCTCACCTGGTTCATCAGGTCGGTGTAGCTCTTCGCCTTCTGGTTCCACTCCGCGACGCCGGCGATCTGCATCCCGAGCTTCATGGCCGCGCCCTGGAAGGTGTCGGCCTGCCCCTTGCTGGTGGGGTCCTTGGCGGCGACGAGGACGAAGGGCTTGCGGATCCCCGACTCGTTGGCGAAGGTGGCGAGCCCGGCGCTCTGGACGGCGTCGTTCGGGACGACGCGGATGTAGTTGCGCTGGCCGGACGGGTAGTAGACGTCCGGCTCGTTCGACTTGCAGATGCTGCCCGACTCGGTCAGGCAGACCAGCGTGTTGCCGGGCGAGACCATCGCCAGACCGCCGCCCGGCGCCTTGTTGAGGATCGGGATCTCGACCGCCGCGCAGCCGGAGTTGTAGGTGCCGATCACCCCGATCACGTCGGGATCGCTCGCGTACGCGTCGGCGTTCGAGCGGCAGAGGTTCTCGTCCCACTCGCCGGTCGACGCGAGCGAGTCGTCGCAGGCCTGGAAGGCGACCTGGGTGTCGCCCGCCTGCCAGCCCTTCCGGGCCAGCTCCTGGACGATCGCGTCGTTCATCTGCTTGGAGCGCTCGGCGGAATCGCCCTGCAGCGGCAGGTCGGAGACGATCAGCTTGGAGGCGGTGCCGCTGCCGGAGTACAGGACGTCGCCGCAGTCGGCGTCCACGGCCTGCACGCTCGTGACCTTGTTGTCGCCGCCTCCGCAGGCGATCGGCACGAAACCGGCGAGGGCGGCCGCGACAGCGACCAGGGCGGAGACGGGACGCCGGGACACGGCGCCACTCATTCGCTCAGGTGGCTGCCTTGGCGGCCTGGCGCTCCGGCGCGATCCGGACGACATCCCAGGCGAGGCCGAGCTTCTCGAGCGTCCAGATGACGGCGGCGGACGGGTCGATCTGCCGCCTCTTCATGCCGTGGACCGCGGAGGTCGGGAAGGCGTGGTGGCTGTTGTGCCAGGCCTCACCGAGGGTCGGCAGGGCGAGCCAGGCGAGGTTGCGGGACTCGTCGGTCGTCTCGAAGTCCCGCTTGCCGAACATGTGGCAGAGGGAGTTGATCGAGTAGGTGACGTGATGCAGGACGAAGATCCGCACCGCTCCGCCCCAGAGCAGGCCGGTGACGCCCGCGATCGCAGTGCCGCCGATCGCGACGCCGAGCCCGAACGGGATCGCCAGGCCGGCTACCGCCCAGAGCAGGAAGGTCCGGTCGATGAAGCGGGTGACGGGGTCCTTCAACAGGTCCGGCGCGAAGCGGACCTTGGAGCCGCGCTGGGTATGGATGAAGAGCCAGCCGAGGTGGGCGTGGAAGAAACCCTTGAACTGCGCCAGCACGCCCTCCCCGTGCCCGACGTGCGGGCTGTGGGGATCGCCCTCCTGGTCCGAGAAGGCGTGGTGCTTGCGGTGGTCGGCGACCCAAGAGATCAGCGGCCCTTCGATCGCCGCGGAGCCGAGGACGCCGATCACGGCCCGCGTCCTGGGGCCGACCTTGAAGCTCCGGTGCGTGAAGAGTCGGTGGAAGCCGACCGTGATCCCGAGACCCGTCGGGATGTAGATCAGCCCGAAGACGACCAGGTCGCTCCAGCGAAGCCAGCCGCCCCAGAGCTGCCAGACGACGAAGCCGAGCATCAGGAAGGGGATCACGGTGAGCAGGCCGGTGATGATCCGGTCGCGGGTCTCGTGCTCGACGGGCTGGATGGCCTCGGCGAGGGGCGCGCGCGGACGGGACGAAGCGGGCGTGGCCCGCCCCGATGCAGTAGACGGGCCGGTAGGGGGCGCTGTCACTCCAGCGGCAACGTCCGACATCTGGATCTCCTTTGGTTGGTCCTGACCGAGCCGCTCCGACTTCGCGTTTCCACTCGAGTCCCGGGTGCCGGTGACGGTACCAGCGCCACGCAAGGAATGGGTGAAGGCCTCGAAGGCCTACCTGGTATCGGTAGGGTCGAGTCGTGTCGACCGAGCCACTGGTCAAGGAAATCGAGCGCGCCTTCCCCGACCGGCCGTTCACGATCGAGCTCTGGGATGGTTCCCGGCTTCCCTCCACGAACGGCGGCGGGCCCACCTTCCGGGCGCGCTCCAAGGAGGCGCTTGCCTACGCGGTCGCGGCTCCGGGGCAGCTCGGCCTGGGCCGCGCCTACGTCTCGGGAGAGATCGAGATCGACGACATGGATGCCGTCATCGCTCTGCTCAACGACTGGGAGCCGCCCTCCGTCGGCGCTGCGACCAAGGCGCGATTGATCGCTGCGGCCCTGCGGGCCGTCGGGCTGCACCGGCCGCCGCCACCGCCGAAGGCCGAGCTCCACCTCCGCGGGCGCAAGCACACCACCGAGCGCGACCGAGAGGCCGTCCAACATCACTACGACGTCGGCAACGAGTTCTTCTCGCTCTTCCTCGACAGCTCGATGACCTACTCCTGCGCGATCTTCTCCCGCGGCGCCAAGTCCCTCGAGGAGGCCCAGGAGACCAAGCTCGAGCTGGTCTGCAAGAAGCTCGAGCTCCAACCTGGCCAGCGGCTCCTCGACGTCGGCTGCGGCTGGGGAAGCTTCGTGATGCACGCGGCCTCGCGTCACGGGGTCGAAGCGGTGGGGATCACGCTGTCCGAGCCCCAGGCCGAGCTCGGCCGCCAGCGGGTGGCGGAAGCGGGCCTCTCCGACAGGGTCGAGATTCGCGTCCAGGACTACCGCGAGCTCGCCGGTGAGAACTTCGACGCGGTCGCCTCGATCGGGATGGTCGAGCACGTCGGGGGGTCGCAGATCGACCGCTACGCGGAGCAGCTCGCCTCGATGCTGCGGCCCGGCGGGCGCCTGCTCAACCACGGCATCGCGCGGCTGCGGCACGGCAATATCGAGGGTGGTGCGTTCTCTGAGCGCTTCGTCTTCCCGGACGGGGAGACCATTCACGTCTCCCGCGTGATCCTGGCGCTGGAGAGGGCCGGCTTGATCGCACAGCATGTCGAGGAGTTCGGCTCCGACTACGCCGAGACGCTCCGGCATTGGATCCTCAACCTCGACGAGAACATCGAGCGGGCCGAGCAGCTGGCCGGCCCGGAGCGCCTCCGGGTCTGGCGCCTCTACCTGCGCGCGGCGCGCAACGGCTTCGAGATCGACTTCACCTCGGTCTACCAAGTCCTCTGTCGCCTGGGCGACACCTAGCGGTCCCGGGGCGCCGTGGCGCCCTCCACCGTTATTCCGTCCCCAGGGCTGCTACCGTGCTGCGCGTTAGGCCGGTACTACCGGCAGAGTTGTGCGTAGCGCTCGCGTTGTTGCATCTTGCATCCTCCGCGTTCGCAGCACAGGGAAGAGGAGGCTAGATGCCTACCGGAACCGTCAAGTGGTTCAGCAACGACAAGGGCTACGGGTTCATCACGCCCGACGATGGCTCGAACGACGTATTCGTTCACTTCAGCTCGATCGAGGGCGACGGCTACCGCTCGCTCGAGGAGGGCGCGAAGGTCGAGTACGAGACCGAGGCCGGCCCCAAGGGCCCCGCGGCGACCGGCGTCAAGCAGGTCGCGTAGCTCGGCTGAGCACACGGCTTCGAGGCGGCCCCGGAAGGGGCCGCCTTTTTTTGTGGGCGCTGACCAGCAATCCGATGCCGGTCGAGTCGATGAAGCGAAGCTCGCAGGATCGACGCCCTGACCGGCACCAGCGGCGCCTTCGATGCGCTGAGCGCAGGATTCTTCGACCGCCAGGTCGCCCTGTACGAGGGGATCCTCGAGGCGGGCCGGGCGGCGGGAGCCTTCGAGCTCGCGGGCCCGGCGCCGCGCCTGGCCCGGGGCCTGGTGGCGTTGGAGGACGGCCTCGGCCCCCAGGTCGTGATCGGCCACCCGGCGATCGAGAGCTCAGACGCCGAGCGCATCCTGCTCGACTTCGCGAGCGCCGCGACGGGCGCGGACCTCAGCGGTGAGTCACTCCCTCGGCGACGAAGTTCGCCAGCCGCGGCCCGGTGACGGTGACTCCGTCGAGCGCCTCGTCGATCGCGTCGAGGGTGTCCTGGGGGAGCTCGACCCCGGCGGCCTCGGCGTTCTGGTGGACCTGCTCCGGGCGTGAGGCGCCGACGATGCACGAGGCGACATTCGGCTGGCGGAGCACCCACGCGAGCGCCATGGTCACCATGCTGATCCCGGCCTGCTCGGCGATCGGCACCAGCTTCTGGACCGCCTCGAGCAGCTCGTCCGAGCGGTAGCGGTCCATCGCCCAGTTCATGGAGTCGGAGGCCGCGCGTGAGTCCTCGGGCGGGGGCTCGCCAGGCCTGTACTTGCCGGTCAGCACTCCCTGGGCGAGCGGCGACCAGACGATCTGCGAGATGCCGTGCTCCTCGCAGAAGGGGATCAGCTCGGCCTCGGGCGAGCGCCAGAGCATGTTGTACTGCGGCTGGGAGGAGACGAACTTCTTCGTGTCGGGGACGTCGAGGGCGGCCTGGATCTGCTCGACGGTCCACTCGCTGAAGCCGATCTCACGGGCCTTGCCGGCCTCGACCACCTCGGTGAGCGCCTCCATCGTCTCCTCGATCGGGGTCTCCGGATCGGGGCGGTGGCACTGGTAGAGGTCGACGTAGTCGGTCTGCAGGCGCTCGAGGGAGGCATCGATCTGCTTGTGGATCTGCTCGCGCGAGAGGCCGCGGTCGGTTTCCGACATCGGGAAGAAGACCTTGGTGGCGAGTACGTAGGAGCCGCGGTCGAAACCGCTGAGGACCTCGCCCCATGCCCTCTCGGCCGCGCCGCCACCGTAGACGTTGGCGGTGTCGAAGAAGTTGATGCCGGCGTCGAAGGCCGCGCGGGTGCAGGCCTCGGTGTGCTCGCGCTCCACCCCGGCCCCGTAGGTGAGCCAGGAGCCGAGGGAGATCTCCGAGACCTCCATGTCCGAGTCCCCGAGCTTCCGGAACTTCATCGACGGCCACCCTATCCAATCGCCCTCGCCGGCAATCGGGGCTAAAGGTTTCCGCGCGATGTACCGATTAGTCACATGCCTCCGTTGGATGGATGGCAATTTGGCTGAGCCCGGCGACTTCTTGACGCCGGGCTCTTCCTTTTCCTGGGACACGATCCGTCCAGTGCGGACTCGGCGCCTAAAGCGGGCTGCGCGCACGCACGATGCCTGCTGGGAACCGCAGCGCATGTGGCATCCAAGGAGGGATTTCCAAGATGAGCAAAGACGCACTGAGCAGGGCGGCCGCGATCGGCGCGGTGATCGTGCTTGGCGCGGCTCCCGCGGCGCTTGCCGCTCGCCCCGACAATCCGGGTAGTCAGGGTCAGGGGCACGCCGGCGGCCACAGCAAGGCCGGCGGCAAGGCGGTGGTGAGCTACGTCTTCAAGGGGACCTACGCCGGTGCCGGCGGTGTCGACGTCGACCACGGCAACGCCCATGTCCGGAAGGCGAATCTGGTCGGGACGACGGTGAGCTTCGACCTCACCAATGCGAGGGTCGTCGTGGCCGACACGAATACCGACGGGACGGCGAACGCGGACGACGTCGCCGCGGGCGACCGGGTCGTCGTCAAGGCGCGCCTGCCGCGCAAGGACCCCGGCGACCAGCCCTACGGCGCGAAACAGCTGGTCGACCAGACCCACGCCCCCGCCTCTTAGGGGGAGTAGGGGACCGATGCACGGGGCGCCCGGCGGTATCGGCCCGCCGGGCGGCCCCTGCCTGTTTCCGACTCGCATTCGGCGCATGAAAGGCTGCATCGCGGGGAACCATTCACCCCAGGAGCCGCAGGGACGCGGACGCGAGAAGGGGATCGACGAGGCGACCCCGCGGACTCCAGCCGCGGGCTTCCTCCCGCCCGCTCAGCCCAGACTCGCCGCCTCTCGGCCCGCATCCCAACTCATGTAGGTGTCGAGACGACTGGCGCGCCCATCCTTCAGCGTGACAAGGTGGGCGAGTTCGCCCTTTAGCTCGATCCCGCTCCCTATCCCCTCTCCGGTCACGCTGATCAGGACGAGATAGCGGTCGTCCCCGAGGTCCTCGACCCGGACCGGATCCCATCTGATGTTCCGGTAGGACTCCCCGAGCTCGGCCATCACCGCGTTGAGGCCCTCGTAGCCGTGGAAGGTCCCAGCCGTATCGGGAATGTCGGGGCTCTGGTGGAGGACCAGGTCCTCATGCCAGCGCTCCTCCATCTCTCCCTGCCGGTCGAACCGGCCTGAGTAGAACCAGCGGAAGTACTCGAGCGATCCGTGCTCCACGGGCGCAGTATCGCCGCTGGCCAGGCGTCCAGGAAGGGCTCAGGAGTGGTCCTTTACGTGCCGATACAGGTGGGATGAGACAGCACTGCGCCCAATGCCTGACCGAGGTCTTCTCAAGCGGCTACGACACGCCGACCGGCGAGACCCTCTGCGGCCCCTGCTACTTCGCGCTCTGGGGCCCGCGCGTCAACGGCAACCGCCTGGCGCACAGCGAACACCATCGCCCCCGGTCGCGCCGGCGGCAAACCAATCGAGCCCGGCCGATCTGGATCCCGGGTCCGACGCGCTTTCTCGAACCGGTCGATTCTGCGTCACGCGGCCGCTGGCGCCGCTGATCCCCTTCTGAGGGGAGAACTTCCAGCGCCGTTCCCTCAGAGCGGCGGAATGAGTCCCTCCCACGCCAAGGGCAGCGCCGCCGCGGGCGCCAGACAGGCCAAGGTCAGCCTGGCGCCCGCGGACAAGCTCAAGCGAGAGATCCAGGCCGTCCTCACCGAGGAGCTCGCCGACGCCCGCAACCGCACCGGTCACGGCCGCTACGACGGCTTCGCCTACGTCGCTGCCGAGGCGTACTTCCACCTCGCCGGCAGCCACGACGCCCGCCTGCAGCCGATGCAGCTGCGGCACCGTGGTAGGAGCCATTGGTGGCTGCTCGACCCCTCCGGCCGCATCATCGACCTGACCCTGGCCCCGCGGGAGAGCTCCGAATTCCCGTACCGGCGCGGTCAGCGGCGCACCTTCCGGCACACGCCTGCCGGGATTTCGCGGCGCGCCCAGAGAGTCGTGGATCGCGTCCAAGCGGCCCGCGGTTGACTCATTCGAGCCGGTCTATCTGGGCCGAGCGAACCTGAGCCACCAGATCGAGATTCTGGCGCCAGGACGATGATCCGCGTGGTGGAGGCATGCTCCTCGGCTTCATCAGCGTCCTCGCGCTCCTCGGCTTCATCAGCGTCCTCGCCGTGATCCTCGCGCGCGGCGGCTGAGCGCCACCGCTCCCGGCTCCGACCGCGGCCTGCGCCATGGTGAGTGGGTGAGCGCACGGGGCGAGAACCTGGCTCAAGCGTCTTTTCCGGAGATGGAGGAGGCGAGGGCGGCGCTTCACGGGCTCGAGGGACTCGACTCCGAGCCTTCGCAGGCGAGCCGCGCGTACCACGGCCCTCGCGACCCCGACGCGCTCCTCGCCCACCTCGGCTACGAGGGCTTCAGGCCGGGGCAGCGCGAGCCGGTCGAGGCCGCCCTCACCGGCCGCGACTCGCTGGTCGTGATGCCGACCGGCGGCGGCAAGAGCCTCTGCTACCAGCTCCCCGGCCTCGCCTCGGCGGAGCTCACGATCGTGGTCAGCCCGCTGATCGCGCTGATGGCCGACCAGTGGCGGCGGCTCGCCGCCGACGGCCACCCGGCGGTGATGATCGCCTCGGGCCTTCCGGAGGAGGTCGCCCGCGATGCGATGGCGCAGATCCGCGGTGGCCGGGCCCGGATCGTCTACTGCTCGCCGGAGCGCTTCGCCTCCCCCGCCTTCATGGACGCGGTCGGCCGGCGCGAGGTCGACCTGCTCGCGGTCGACGAGGCCCACTGCATCTCGGAGTGGGGTCACGACTTCCGGCCCGACTACCTGCGGCTGCCGCGGGTGCTCGAGCGGCTCGGCCGCCCCACGGTGATGGCCTGCACCGCGACCGCGACCGCCGAGGTCTCGAGCGAGATCTCCCAGCGCCTCGGCCTCCGGGACCCGCTGATGATCCGCGCTGGCTTCGACCGCCCCAACCTCTCCTTCGACATCGTCGGCTTCGAGGGCAAGGGATCGAAGGCGCGCAAGCTGGCGATGCTGCTCCACGGACTGCGCGGCGAGGCCAACCGCCCGGCGATCGTCTACTGCGGGACCCGCAAGGACACCGAGGAGGTCGCCCAGTCCCTGCGCGAGGCCGGCCTCGCCGCCGCCGCCTACCACGCCGGCATGGACCCCGACGAGCGCGCCTCCGCCCAGCACCGCTTCATGAGCGGCGACGCCGAGGTGATCGCCGCCACCAACGCCTTCGGCATGGGAGTCGACAAGGCGAATGTGCGCTCGGTCTGGCACTGGGCGATCCCGACCAGCGTCGAGGCCTACTACCAGGAGGCCGGCCGCGCCGGCCGCGACGGCCTCCCCGCCCGCGCCGTCCTGCTCGCCGGCCGCTCCGACCTGGGCCGCCTGGTCCGCTTCATCCAGATGCGAGCGGTCGAGCCCGAGTCGGTCTCCCTCTACGCCCAGCGCCTCAAGGCGGGCTCCGACTCAGACGGCCGCCTCACCATCGAGAGCCCGCGCGAGGACCAGGACCGGGTCAAGCTCGCGATCGCCGAGCGCGCCGGCGCCCTCGAGGTCGAGCCCGCCCCCGGAGGCCGCCTGGAGCTCCTCTTTGCCGACCGCATCGACATGGCCCAGGCCCGCGCCGCCTGCAAGGCGGCAACGGACCGCTCCTGGCGCGCCTACCGGGCGGTCGAGTCGTTCAGCTTCGGGGAGAGCTGCAGGCGGCGGAGGCTGCTCGACCACTTCGGGGACTCGACGCCCGGGCGCGCCCGAGGGCCGCTGCTGCGACGTCTGTGATCCGGACTCCTGGCTGCCCCCAGCCGACGGGTTGGAGGTCATGCGAAAGCGCCCAACCCGCCGAGTGCAGGCGGACGCCGAGCTCTCGTCCGAGGACCGCGAGCTGTTCGAGACCCTGAAGGAGTGGCGCCGAAAGGCGGCCCGGGGGAAGCCCGCTTACACCGTCGCGAACAACCGAACCCTCGAGCTGATCGCCGCCGTGCGCCCGACAGACCTCAGCGCGCTCGCGGAGATCCACGGCATCGGTCCCGCCTTCCTCAAACGCCACGGCGAGGACGTGCTCGAGCTGCTTCGATGCTGACCACCAGGGCCGACCCGATGCGCAGCTAAGAACGGCCCCGCTCTGCGAGGCGTTCGGCCACCAATCGCCAGACCGTCGGGTCCAGCGCCATCCCGAGATGCGAGCTGCCGACCTCGACGTGCTCGACGTGCGGGTTCGCGCGATCGATGCAGGCCTCCCAGGAAACGATGCCGTCGCGCCTGCTGTAGACGGCCGTGATCGGGACGCGGATCGGGGTGCGGTTGCGCTGCGCGATGCCTCGGCGAATCTCGGCCAGGCGCCGCTCGGGATAGGCCATCGCTACGCGGGTGTATGAGGGGCCACCGACGACCGGCGAGCCGATCGTGATCACCTGCGCAACCAGCTCAGGACGATCGCGCGCGGTCTCGCGCGCCAGGACGCCGCCGAGGCTCTGGCCGATCAGGTGAAGCGGTTCGCCATGACGCCGGGCGAGGTCGGCGACCTGCTCCGCGACGCGCGGCATGAGGGTGGGAACGTCGCCTCGGTTGATGCCGAGCCCCCAGCCGTCGACCGTGTGGCCGAGGCGGCGCAGGAACTCGCGCAGCGGAAACGTCGACACGTCTCCGGTGCGGAAACCCGGCAGGACGACCACCGGCGTCGTCGCCCGCGGCGCGCCGAGCAACGACGGCGCGGCGATCAGAAGGCGTGCGACCTCGCGTCCCGTGAGCGCTTCCCAGGCGAGCCTGGTGACGGGCGGAGGCCTGAGCTGCTCCGAGTGAGCGTCGACGGACATGCGCTGAGGATATGGTCGAGCCCCATCGTTCAAGGGGCTGGAGGTCAGGCAACCGGCGTCGCGGGCCAGAGCGAGAAGCCGGCCCGCCGGGGCTGCAGAGCGTGACCAAGAGGAGCTAGAGGATCGCCGCCTTTAGACGGATGACCGAGAGCGGCGGCGCTGCGTTCGCCTGCGCGGGGGACGGCCGTTGAAGCTCTTGCCGCTCGCGCCGCCGTTGCCGGAATGACGGCGAGCGGCGTGCTCGAACCCAGGCCCCGCGTCGAACTCGCGATGCAGGCCGAGGTCGGTCGCGATCTTGCGCATCTCGCGATGCTGGTCCGGGAGGACGAAGCTCGCCGCGATCCCGGAGGCGCCAGCGCGGCCGGTGCGCCCCGTGCGGTGCACGTAGGTGTCGCGGTCGTCCGGGGCGTCGAAGTTGATCACGTGGGTGATCTCGTCGACGTCGATCCCGCGGGAGGCCACGTCGGTGGCGACCAGTGTGTCGCAATCCCCCCGCTCGAAGCTGGCGAGCGCGCGGCGGCGCTGGCTCTGGGACTTGTTGCCGTGCATGGCGATGGCCCGCACCTTCTGGCGATCGAGCTTGCGGACCAGGCGGTCGGCGCCGCGCTTGGTGCGGACGAAGATCAGGGTCCGGCCGCGCTCCTGCTCGCGGAGCTCCTTGACCAGCGCGTCGACCTTGTCCTCATGGGGCAGGTGGACGAAGCGGTGCTCGACCTCGGCGGCCTTCTCGACCTTCGGCCGGTGCACGTGGCGCCGGGCGTCGCGCGTGTAGGACGAGGCCAGCTTGCCGGCCGCACCCTCGAGCGTCGCCGAGAAGAACAGCGTCTGCCGATCGCGGGGCATCTTGGCCACGATGCGGTCGACCGCGGGCTTGAAACCCATGTCGAGCATGCGGTCCGCCTCGTCGAGGACGAGCAGCTCGATGCCCTTCAGGCTGATGTCCTGCCTCCGGAGCAGGTCCTCGAGGCGCCCCGGAGTCGCGACGACGATTTGCGCCTTCGCGGCCTTCCTGGCCTGGGCATGGATGCCGACCCCGCCGTAGACGGCGGCGACCCTCAGCCCACGGGCCTGGGCGATCGAATGAAGCTCGTCCACGATCTGCTCGGCGAGCTCGCGGGTGGGCGCGAGGACGAGCGCCGCGGGGCAACGCCCCTCGGCTTTGGTGCGCTCGACCATCGGGATGCCGAAGGCGAACGTCTTGCCCGATCCGGTCGGCGACTGGACGAGGACGTCCTCACCCGCGAGGACGTCGGCGATGCAGAGTCTCTGCACCGCAAAGGGTTCTTTGATGCCGCGCTTGGCGAGCGCGCCCAGGACTGGGCGAGACACGCCGAGATCGGCGAATGATTCGGATGACATACGTGCTTACTCCTTAAGTGCGTTGGGGAGATCCTGTGACCCGCAACGCGCATTCGGAGCGCAGGGAGGAAACGGAACCTCTCGGGGACCCGGTTGGTCGACCCGACGCCGCCCACGGTAGCAGGCCCCCCGGTCCAAGCCGGTCGGTGGCCGTCAGGCCGGGTTGCCCGGCTCGAGGCCCAGGCGTGCGCGCGCCTTGCGCACGGAGAAGGTCGATGTGCCGCAGGCCTTGGCGATCCGGTTGTCCTCACGTTCCGGATCGCGCTTGATCTCGAACTCGATCCGGGCCTGGGAGCGAAGCTGCAGCCTGCGCTGGTTGGGGACGTCTTCGGCCACCCCCTCGAGACCCGCCTCGCCCGCCATGTCGCGGCGACAGGCGAGGCAGTAGAGCTCGCCGTCCTCCTGGACCCAGGTAGCTGGCAGCCGCGGGCGCTCCACCTCGGGTGCGAACGACACCGTCATTTGACAGCGGCGGCAGGTCCAGCCGTTCGGAGCGCTCTCGGCCGCTGCCTCCACCGGCTCGGGATTCGTCATCGATGCCACCTCCTGCACCCTCTGGGATGAGGTTCGCGCGAAGGATGAGGGGAGAAACCACCGAGCGAATGCGTCCAACCCAGTGTAGGGAGTCGCCAGGAGGGCTAGGCTGTCTTGGCGAATGGACCGATTCGTTTGATCCGCACCCGGGTGGCGGCTTTGCGCTCGATGCTCCGCCGACACCCGACCGCGGTGAGTCTGGCGGGGGGCGGCGTGGTTGCGATCGCGCTCGCCATCGGGCTTGCCGGCCACGGCCACCAGTTCATGGTCGCGCTCGGCTCGGCGCCCTTCTGGGTGCTGGGATGCGCCGTCGCGCTCCACGTCCTCTGGCTGCTCGCCCGCAGCGAGGCCTGGGGTGTCTGCGTCGACGCGGCGGGTGGCAGCGTCAGCCGCCGGCGTCTCTACCGCGCCTCCAGCATCGGCTATCTCGGCAACATCTTCAACGGCCAGTTCGGTCTCGCCGTGCGAATCGCTGCGCTGCGGCGCTCGGCGCCGACTGAGTGCCCGCGCGCCTCGGTCCTGCTCGCGGCCGAGCTGCCGATCGTGGTGATCGAGGCGGCGCTCGCCGCGATCTGCTCCTTCACGCTGGTCGGCCCGCTCGGCGTGCCCTGGTGGGTGCCGCTGGTCTGCTTCGCGGGGATGGCCGCGGTGATCGGCTGGATGCAGAGGGTGGCGCGCCACCGGCGCGACGGCGTCTGGTCCGGCTTGGCGGTGCTGCGGGGCATGGAGGGCCGCAGCCGGATCATCGCCCTGGTCTGCGTCGCCGTGGTGCTGCAGATCGCGCGGAACTGGCTGCTGCTCAACTGGAGCGGTGTCAACGCCTCGGTGCTCGACTCGACCGCACTGCTGATCGGGCTGGCCGTCGTGGGGCTCTTCCCGGTCGGGCCGAGCCTCGGCGCCGCCGCGGCGGTGCTGATCCTCGGCACCAACGGGGTGGCCGCCTCTGCCGCCGCCGGCGCACTGCTGACGGCGACCGCCGCCGCCGGCGCGCTCTGCTTCGCGAGCTGGGCGCTGGTGGACCGGCTCTGGCTGCGGCGAGCGCCCAACCCGGCGCCGGTCACGGCCTAGCTCCCCGAACCCCCCTCGGCCTCCGCCTCCATCTTCCGAAGGCGTGTGTAGTAGTCGGCGAATTCGTTCAGGTGCGCGAGGGCGATTTTGCCGGTGACGATCGGATCGTCGTCAGTGACATTGGTCGCGGGATCGTGGCTGCCGTGCTCGAACTCGACCTCCATCCCCATCCGGAACTGCTCGACGTCGAACGGGGCCGAATCCCAGTCGATCCCGATCTGCTCGCCGATGCTTCGGGCGTGCTCGGCGCTGACCTTCCTCTTGGCCGCCATCAGGCTAGGTTAGTCCTTCGCGGATAGACGACCTCGGGATCGGTGAGGACGTTGACCAGCGCGGGCTTGCCCGAGGCGAAGGCCCGGTCGAGCGCCGGGCGGAGCTCGTCGGGCGAGCGAACCAGCTCGCCGTGGCAGCCGAGGGCCGAGACGACCTCGTCGTAGCGGGTCTCGGGCCGGAGCTCGGCGGCGAGCGAGTAGCCGTAGAGGAACTTCATCGGGTGATGCTCGAGCGCCCAGATGCCGTTGTTGCCCATCACGGCGACGATCGGCAGGCTGTGGCGGGCCATCGTGTCGAACTCCATGCCGGAGAAACCGAAGGCACCGTCGCCGAGCAGCAGGCAGACCTGGCGCTCGGGGTGGGCGAGCTTCGCGCCGATCGCTTGGCCGGGGCCCGCGCCGAGGCATCCGAAGGGGCCTGGGTCCATCCAGGTGCCCGGCTCCCAGGTCTCCCAGACGCGGCCGGCGAAGCTGACGAAGTCGCCGCCGTCGCCGACCACGATCGCGTCGCGGTCGAGGAAGTCGCCGAGCTCGCGGTAGACCCGCATCGGATGCATCGGGGAGCGCTCGTCGTCGAGCATCTCCTGCTCCTCGGCCCGCTTCTCGGTCTCGGTGCGACGGAGCTCCTCGACCCACGAGGCGGTCCGCTTAGGGTCGCCGGAGGCCGATTCGCGGATCGCGGTCAGGGTGGCGCCGATGTCGCCGACCAGGGCCAGGTCGGGCTGGCGAGTCTTGGCGAGCCGGGATTGCCCGAAGTCGAGCTGGATCAGGTTCGCGTCCTCCGAGACCCTGCCGCCGAAGTCGAGCCGGAAGTCGAGGGGGAGGCCGATCAGCAGGCAGACGTCGCAGCCCTTCAGCCCTGCGCCGCGGGCGCGGGCGAAGTAGAGCTCGTGGTCGGGCGGGAAGCAGCCGCGACCGAGGCCGTTGAGGAAGACAGGGATGCCGAGGGCCTCGGCAAGCTCGCGCAGCTCGGACTCCGCGTAGGCCCAGTAGAGGTTGGAGCCGGCCATGATCGCCGGGCGTTCGGCCTCGGAGAGGAGCTTCGCGGCCTCGCCGGCGCCTTCGGCGGGGCGGTCGGATTGCGCGGGCGCGTCGGGGATCTCGGTCTCGGCCTCCGAGAAGACGACGTCTAGCGGGTAGTCGACGAAGGTCGGGCCGAGCGGTGCGGTGGCGGCGGTGTCGATCGCCTCCGCGGTGGTACGGGCGATCTTCGCCGGGTCCTTGACGGTCTGGGCCGACTTGACCAGCGGCTGCACGAAGGGCAGGTGGTCGATCTCCTGCAGCGACCCCATCCCCCACCTCATCTCCGGCGCCCGGCCGCCGAGGGTGACCAGCGGCACGCCATCGGCCTGCGCCGAGGCGAGCGCGCTCATCCCGTTGGTGACACCGCAGCCGGCGGTCAGCGCGCAGATGCCCGGCTCGCGGAGCGCCTTGGCCCAGCCGATCGCGGCGAAGGCGGCGGACTGCTCGTGGCGGGTGTCCACCACCTCGATGCCCTCCTCCTTGCAGCCGTCGTAGATGGAGAAGAGATGGCCGCCGGAGAGGCTGAAGAGCTTGGTCGCGCCGCGGCTCTTCATCGCCTGGGCGACCAGCCGACCGCCGTGGACCGCGCCGGCGTTCTCGTGCGCCGCCGCGCCCTCGACCTTCTCCTCGACGCCCTCGGCCATCGACGCGAGACTACCGCGCGGAGACCGGTCTCACGAGAGCACCCAGGTGTCCTTGGCGCCGCCGCCCTGGGTGCTGTTGACGACCAGGGAGCCGCGCTCCATCGCCACCCGGGTCAGCCCTCCCGGGGCGATCTCGTCCCCGTAGGCGAAGGCACGCAGGTCGATGTGCCGGGGCTCCAGCCGGCCGTCGCAATAGGTCGGGTGGGTCGAGAGCCGGACGGTCTCCTGGGCGATGTAGTCCTCGGACGTCTCGCGCGCGAGCTCCATCACCTCCTCTCGCTCGGCCGGGCTCGACTGCCTGCCGATCACCACCCCCCTGCCCCCCAGCTCGGCCCGCGGCTTCACGACCAGCTCGTCGATCCGCTCGAAGGCCGCCTCGCGCTGCTCGTCCACCGCGAGGTCGTAGGTCTTGACGATCGGGATGATCGGCTCCTCGCCGAGGTAGAAGCGGATCAGCTGCTCGGAGTAGGCGTGGGTGAGCTTGTCGTCGCCGACGCCCGAGCCGAAGGCGCTCACGGTGCTCAGGTTGCCCATGCGGACGGGCTCCAGCAGCTCGTGCTGCCAGGTCGGGTCGCCCTGATCGTCGCGGAGCTGGGCCACCTGGTCGCGCAGGTAGATCACCTGAAGCTCTACGGGGCGCCCCCCTGCGGGCACCCCGTAGAGCCTGCCCTCGCGGACCTCGAGATTCTCCGGATCGACGATCGGGATGCCGAGCCGCTCCGACAGGACGACGTGCTCGTACCAAGCGCCGTTCTCCTCGCCCTCGGAGATCAGCGCGGCGCTCGGCTCGCCCTCGCCGTTCGGCACGGCCGCGGCGAGCACCCCGGAGAGCAATTCGACGGCGTAGGCGATGTCGCGGCGCTCGGCTGGCGGCTGGAGCGGGACGAAGGTGTCGATCGCGTTGCGGGCGGCCAGCGCGTAGGCGATCCCCGAGGGGTTCATGCAGTTGTCCTCCAGGATCTGGAAGCGCCCGTCGTCGCCGCGGACGACGTCGAAGCCGATCACGGGCGCGTACGGGCCACGCACCTCCACCCCGACCATCTCGGCTTCGAAGTTCTGGGAAGTCTCGATCAGGCGAGCGGGGACCACGCCCTCGCGGACGACCCGCTGCTCCGTGTAGGCGTCGTGGATGAAGGCGTTGAGGGCGGCGGCGCGCTGTCGAAGCCCCGCCTCGAGCTCCTCCCACTCGGCCGAGCTCAGCAGTCGCGGCACCAGGTCGAGGGGAAACTCCTCCGGGCCCTCGTCACCTTTGAAGTCCACGCCCCGCTGCCGGAGATGATCCCGCAGCTCCGCGGCCGCCTTCTCCAGGTCGAGTTCCTCGAGCGCGGGGAGCAGCTCGGCGTAGTGGCCGCGGGGCTCGCCGTCGGGCTCGATTGCCTCGTCGAATTGCTCGGGGGTGTACGGCGTCCGTGCCGCAGTCCCGCCCTTCATGTCGCCGGTCATTCCCGCGGACCGGCGATTTCATTCCTTACATCTCGTCCAGGGCTCGCCGGGCGGCGTTGGCGTCGAGCTCCGCCTCGTGAAACCGTCGCTCGGCCTCCTCGGCCGCCTCCCGCGCGCGCTCGAGCCTCCCTCGCTCGCGGTCGAGCTTCTTCTCCAGCGCCGCCAGCTTGCGCTCCGCGGCCTGGCGGCGCTTCGCCTGCTCACGGCGCGACCGCCGGCTGAGCTCCTCACGGTCCTCCTCCTTCTTGGTCCGCCGGGCGGGGGTGGCCGGACCGATCAGCCCGATCGATGCGGCCCGCTGCTCGCGGGTGAGGCGGCCGCGCTCGATCGCCTCGGCCACCTCGGGGTCGCTCGCCGCAGCCTGCAGCGTCTCGGAGACCCGGGCGAGGATCTGCTCGCCGACGCTGTTCTGCCCGCCGATCTGCTCGGCTGTCCCGGTCAGCGACTCGATCGCCTTGCGCTCCCGCTGGGCGCTCTCGCGCAGCTTCCGGTGATTCGTGGACCCGGCGAGCATCTCGTCCTGCGCGTCCCGCAGCTCGGCGCTGGCGCGCAGCAGCTGGTGCAGCGCTTTGCCGTTCTTGCCTGCCACCTGGTTGACGATCCAGGCGGCGCGGGTCGGCTTCTGCAGGCCCTTCACCCAGTCCGCCGCCTCGGTCTTGCCCTCGGAGCGCAGTGACTTCGCCAGCTCGTTGCGGGTCGCGGTGAACTCCTCGAGGGGGCCGCGGAAGAGCCGGTCGAGCTTCTTCTCGGGAACCCCACTCGGGGGCTCGGTCGCCAGCGCCTTCGCCATCCCTGCAGTCTTACTCCATGCCACCGCAATTCCCCCCTTACGTATAGGTAAGGGATTTACCGAATTCAAAGGTTGCGGGACGGAGGGCAGTGCCGCATAGTCGTTTGAGCGCCGGGGGGACCAAGGGAGTAGGGGGTTTGTGGGTCGCCGCCTCCCGGATGGGTGGCGGCCCACTAACTTCGCCTGCGCGCGGCGCGGCGAAACAGGCGATCCGCAACGGGTCAGGAACCGGGCAGCGTATGCGTCTTGCCGAGTCCCCCGTCGTGACGGACGCCGGCGCGGCCCACCCCGGGGCCTGGGCGCGAGGTGCGCCCGAGGGCATCGCCGGGAGCCGCCGCGCGGCCGAGGCCGCCCACCGTCGGATCGCCGAGCGGGTCGTTGACGTCGGCGCCCGGCCCTGTGGCGACCGCGACCGGGACGACGGGAGCGAACAGCTCGACCCTGCGGTCATAGCCGCGGATCTCGCGGACGCCCCGCGACTCCACCTCGATCGTGTCCGATAGGAGCGCGCGGGTGTCGGCGGTGATCAGCACAGGGTCGCCGGTGTCGCGGGTCGCCCCCTCCACCCGTGAGCAGAGGTTGACAGCATCGCCGATCACGCTGAAGGCGAGGCGGCCCGCGCCGCCGATCGATCCCGCGACGACCTTGCCCGAGTTGACCCCGACGCCCACCTCGAATCCGCCGGGCCGGCGGCTGTTGATGGTGCGGGCCAGCTCCACGGCGCACTGGACGGCGCGGTCGGCGTGCTGGGGGACGCGCTCGGGCGCGCCGAAAACCGCGAGCACCGCGTCACCGATGAACTGGTCGATGTGCCCGCGATGGCGGGCGACGATCGGAACGATGCACTCGAAGAGCTCGTTGAGCCGCGCGACGATCTCCGGAGCGTCGGCCTCTGCGGCCGCGGCGGTGAAGTCGCGCACGTCGACGAAGACGAGCGAGACCTCGACCTCCTCGCCGTGCGGCTCGAAGTCCTCGCTGATCAGGTGTTGGGCGACCTCCTCGTCGAGGTACGTGCCGAACGCCTCGCGAAGGCGCTCGCGCTCGGCCAGCCCGTCGACCATCTGGTTGAAGGCCGAGGAGAGCTCCCCGAACTCATCCGAGGTCGTCACCGGGACGTGCTCGTCGAAGCGGCCCTGGCGGATCCGCTCCGTCGCCGCCTCGAGGTCTTCGATCGGGCGCAGGATCGAGCGCGAGAGCAGCACGGTCAGCTCGAAGCTCACGGTGAAGGAGACGAACAGGGCGATCAGCACGTTGATCCCGAGCGCGTCGGTGCCGCCGCCATCCGCCGTCAGCGCCGCGACCACGATGCCGGTGATCACGTTGATCAACGGCAGCGAGCCGAGCAGCTTCACTCGCAGCGGGACGACCGGCCGGTCGATCCGCACCGGCATGTCGAGCGCGGCGTTGATGTCGAAGAGGATCGGCCGCATCGCCAGCTCGAGGGCGAGGTAGTGCAGGGTCGCCGCGTAGGCGACCGAGAGCAGCGCCGCGATCGTGATCGGGAAGAAGGCGAGCCAGCTGAGCTGAAGGATGATCACCGAGGCGACGACCGTCGCAAGGGTGACCAGGATGGGCAGCAGGAAGTCCCGCCGGATCAGCTCCATCGGCATGTTGACGGCGAGCTGCCATGCCTCGGCGGTCTGCTCGGAGGAGCGCGCGCCGCCGATCCAGGCGTTCAGCGGCCGCAGCCTCTTCAGCACCCGGACGAGCACGACGCCGATCGCCACCGCTGTCAGGGCCAGTGTGATCGCGAGGATCTTGAGGAAGTCCCCCTGGGAGACCGAGTAGTAGAAGCTGAACAGCGCGACGGCCCCCGTCGCGACGATGAACGCGGTCTGCAGCTCGACCGTGATGAAGACGGCCGGGTAACGGCGCCCCAGCTTCCGGTACAGCCATGTGAGCGGGTGGGACATGAACCACCCATTGTCCTACAGCGCGGCGATCGCCTCCGCGACTGGCGTTTCGCCGCTGACGAGGTCGAATGACTTGCCGATCGCGTTGTCCGCGGTGAGCACCTCCGCGAGCACGAGCGCGACGTCGTTGCGCGCGATGGAGCCGCCGCCCTCGATCGTCTCGGCCGCATCGACCCTGCCGGTGCCCTCGTCGTCGGTCAAGCGACCGGGCCGCACGATCGTGTAGTCGAGGCCGCTGTCCATCACGTACCTGTCGGCCTTCGCCTTGGCCTCGTAGTAGGGGCCCATGTCGCCCGACCAGCGCTCGGGATGGTTGGCACCGATCGCGCTGATGATCGCGTAGCGGCGGATCTGATGGGAGGCGGCGGCGTCCGCGAGCTTGACCGCGCCGGCGTAGTCCACGGTGCGCTTGCGCGCCGGGCCGCTGCCCGGCCCCGCGCCGGCCGCGAAGACGACCGCGTCGGCGCCCGCGACCGCGTCGTCGATTTCGACGTTCTCGATGTCGAGCACGACCGGCTCGGCGCCGATCTTCTCCAGGTCCTCCGCCTGCTCGGCCTTGCGGATGATCCCGCGCGGGCTGTCGCCGCGCTCGACGAGGATCTTCGCGAGACGTATGGCGATCTTGCCGTGGCCTCCGACAATGACGACGTTCACCAGTGCGACCATACCCGTCAGGGAGGGGCATGATGCAGGGCCATGGCGACCGCCGACCTCACCGTGATCGGCCTCGGGCGCTCGGATCCCAGCGCCGGCGAGTACATCGCGGAGATCCAGCGCCGGCTCGCCGACCAGGACAAGGTCGGCTACCGGCTGCACGCGATGGGGACCTCACTCGAGGGCTCGACCGAGGACATCCTCGCGGTCGTCGCCGAGCTGCACCGTGTGCCCTTCGAGCTGGGACTTCCGAGGGTCTACACGGTGCTGAAGCTCGACGAACGCCGCGACAAGGAGCAGACCCTGGACGACAAGGTCCGCTCGGTCGAGGAGCGCCTCAAGGAGAAGTAGTGCCGGGGGCGGGATTCGAACCCACATGTCCCCGAGGGGACCGCGCCTTTTAAGGGCGCTGCGTCGACCAGTTGCGCCACCCCGGCCGGTGTCGGTCGCGCTGAGGCCTCCGCCCCGCGTCCGGCCTAGGCCGAGATCGCGAGCGAGTGGCCCTCGAGCGCCTTGGCTAAGAGATCGCGTAGCCGGAGCCCGATCAGCTCCTGGGTCGCACGGCGATAGGCCACGTGCGAGAGGCTAGCGCCGCCGTCCGACCGTCGCCGCTGGATCGCGCTCTTCGTGGGCTGCCTCAGGGTCAGGGCGGCCGACTCGGCCGAGGCGCAGGCGGCTTACTTAGAGAGGGCTTAGGGCGGGCGCCGACAATCACGGTGACTAGAGGAGAGAATTCCCGCAAATTGCGGCCCAATCGCGCGCCTTATGGCCAGATTTCGGGGGCATTAAGGCCTTCGGGAGCGCAACAGACTCGCTGCTACCGTGTTCACGGGGCAAGGAGAGACGCTTCTTAATCCCCCCCACCCGCCTTGGAAGCTTCCACTCTCACACACGCACAGCGACGCGGCCTTTTCGCCCGGCGCTCGCCGCTTCTTCGCTTTCAGGACGACGAGAACCTCGTCGCGCTCACCCGCAGGGGCCATCAGCACGCCTTCGACGCCCTGGTCGAGCGCTATCAGTCGCGGCTGCTGGGCTTCTGCCGCCAGATGCTCGGTTCGACCGAGGACGCGGAGGACGTGCTCCAGGAGGTCTTCGTCGCCGCCTACAACGCGATGGTCGCCGATGAGCGGCCGATCGCGGTCAAGCCGTGGCTCTACCGGATCGCGCGCAACCGCAGCCTGAACCACCTGCGCAAGCCCACCGCGGACGGCCAGGACACGATGGACACCCACCCCCACATGAACGGGGTGACCACCCATGAGCGGGTCCAGAACCGCGAGGAGTTCCGCAACCTCCTCTCCGACGTCGGCAAGCTCCCCGAGACCCAGCGGTCCGCGCTGTTGCTCCGCGAGATCGACGCGATGAGCTACGAGGAGATCGCCCAGGCGATGGACACGACCGTGCCGGGCGTCAAGTCCCTGTTGGTCCGGGCGCGGATCGCACTCGCCGAGTCGAGCCAGGCCAGGCAGCTGACCTGCGACGAGGTGCGGCTCGAGCTCGCCGAGGCCGCCGAGGGGCTGGCCAAGGTCTCCGGCCCCGTTCGCCGCCATCTCAAGGGCTGCGATGCCTGCCGCGAGTTCCGCTCCCAGCTTCGCTCCGACACCAAGGCCCTTGCGGCGATCTTCCCGGCCGGCCCGCTGCTCGTCCTCAAGGGCGCGCTCCTGGCCAAGCTCAGCGGCATCTTCGGCGGTGGCGGCGGCGGCGCGGCCGCCGGCGCGGGTGGTGGCGGCGGTGCGGCCGCCGGCGCGGGCGCAGGAGCCGGTGCCGCCGGCGCGGGCGCAGGAGCCGCCGGCGCGGGCGCGGCCGGTGCCGGCGCAGCCGGAGCGGGTGCAGCCGCCGCGGGCAGCACGGCCGCGATCGGCGGAGCAGCCGCAGCCGGTGGGGCAGCGGGCAGCGGCGCGGTCGCAGCAGCAGGCGGCGCGGCCGCCGCGATCGGAACCAAGGCAGCCGCCGGGCTCGCCACCGCAGCAATCATCGCCGGCGGCGCCGCGGAAATCCAGAACGTCGCCGACCATCATCCGGCCGCGAAAACCCAGACCAAGGAGCGGGCCGTCAACCATCACAAGGCGCCCGCCAAGGCGCCCGCGACGGATGCCAAGCCTCAGCCCACCCAGGCGGCGACCCCGGCCGACGCCCCTCCCGCGGCGGCAGCCGCGGCGAGCACGGCGCCGCCGCCCGACACCGTCACGGTGCCGCCTCAGCAGACCGACCCGACCGCGACCGCGGGCGCCCAGACAGGCGGGACCACGGCGGCCGGCACCAAGCGCAAGCACCACAAGAACGCCGTCGCGAACAGCGACTCTCAGCCCAAGACCCCGGTGCAGAGCGGCCCGGTGACCACCGGGGTGGAGCCGGCGGGCTGCGACGCCAACGGTGACGGCGTCACCGATTCCGAAGCCCCCAGCAGCTGCACCTCCGACGGCACGGTCAGCACTGGGGTCGAGCAGGGCAACGTCGCGCCCCTCCCCTACTCGGCGCCCAAGAAGAAGGCCGCGCCGAAGAAGAAGGTCAGGCGGCGGGCATCAGCCCGATGACCTTCAGCCGCCGGGTTAGGCACTGCGCCGCGAACGCGTGGGTCTCCTCGCGGCTCACCCCGAACATCTCGTAATCGTCCTCCTCCGCCCAGGGCGGATCGATCACCTTGTCCGCCACCGGGATGGCCTGCTCGAGCATCTTCTGGATGACGTCCCGGTAGCGGGCGTCCTCCTGGACCGAGTCGGTGAGGAACCGGACGCCGAAGGCGATGTGGCGGTGCTCGTCGCGGGCGACGTTCGAGAAGCCCTCGACGAAGCCGGGCAGCGTGCCCATCCGCTCGTTGTAGTCGATGATGAAGTGCTGGCCCGTCAAGGCGAGCATCCCCTCGATGACCATGTGGTAGAGCGCCACCGCCTCCACCAGCGCGTCGCGGTCACCGGGTTCATGTCCGAGCCGGTCCACCCGGCTCTTGAGCAGGTCGTCGAAGAGGGTCCGGAAGGCGTCATTCAGGTGCTCGTCGAGGGCTTCGAGGCGCTGGGCGAGCTCCTCCGCGCCCTCGAGCACGCCGACCTCGCTGAAGAAGCGGTCGAAGAAGCGGACGTGGCGGGCCTCGTCCGCGATCTGGGTCGAGAGGAAGATCCGCTGCGCCTCGGTCGGGGCGGCGCGCATGATCGGTCCGAGCTCGTCGGCGACCTTCTGCTCGCCGATGAAGAAGCTCGAGAGCCCGTACATCCGCTGGAAGCGCTCCTCCTCGGGAATGCGCTCGTGCCAGTCGATCCGGTCCTGCGTGAAGTCGAGGTCCTGGGTGGCCCACTGCTGGCGCTCCCAGAGGTTGTAGAGCTGGGCGTAGTCGAGGAGCTTGACGTCGCTTCGATTGCCTTCCTGAAGCGCCGGATCCGAGGTCGCGCGGAAGTCCTCCCGCTTCGCCCGGGACGGGCCGGTCTCAGTCGCGTCCTTCGCCTCAACTGGCTCCACTTGGATCTCCTCTCCCGCCTCGGTGACTGTCGTCGCAGCCTAGCGCACGGATTGGCTGGCTGGCCAGTTTGCTCGGCGGCGTCGGCGGCGTGCTGATGGCGCACGACCGCGACCGATGGCGAAGCCGTCTAGCCCTTGCCCAAGTGCTGCTTGAGAAAGCTCGTCGTTCGCTCCCACGCCTTGGCCGCGTGGCCCTGGTCGTAAGTGCCGAGGCGGTTGTGGTCGTTGGCGAAGGCGTGTCCGGCCCCCTCGTAGTACTCGAAGGCCGCGTCCACCCCGGCCGCCTGCAGCTCCTGCTCCAGCGCCTTGGCGTCGTCCTCCGAGATGAAGTCGTCGCTGGTGCCGAAATGGCCCAGCACCGGCGCCTTGATGTTCGAGAAGTCGGGCTTGCCGTGCGGCATCACGTAGTAGTAGGTGACCGCTGCGCCGATCTGCGGATTGGAGGCCGCCGCCCAGACGGACAGACCGCCGCCCGCGCAGAAGCCCACCGAGCCGACCTGGCCGTTGCACTTCGGGTGATCGAGGACGTACTTGACCGCCCCCCTCATCTCCTTCTCGGCCTCCTCCATGTTCATCGCCATCAGCTGCTTCTGAGCCTCGTCGGGCTCCTCGGTGGTGTTGCCGCCGTAGAGGTCGGGCGCGAGCGTGACGAAGCCCTCCCTGGCGAACCTGTCGACGATCGAGCGGGTGTTGTCGTCGAGTCCCCACCACTCGCCCAGCATCACTAGTCCAGGACCCTCGCCCTCGGGCTCTGCCAGGTAGCCCTTCGCTGTACCTCCGTTGGCCTCGAATTCGACGTCTGGCATTCGATCTACTCCTCCTCTTGCTCGGACAGCCTCTCGGCGAGCGCCCACCCTACAGCGACGCCGACCATCATCCCGATGCGAGTCTCCTCGGCGAGCAGGGAGCGGACGGCGGTCAGCCGCGCCGCCTCGTCCGGGGTGGTCGCGGCCTTCAGGACCTCGGCGTCGTGCGACTCGCCGAACCAGCCGCCGGCGCCGAGCGCCTCCGCCAGGATCCGCTGGAGCCGGGGAGCGACGCGGGCCACCTGACGCTCCGTCTCTTTGAAGACCTCGGGGTCGGAGATCGCCTCGACCGCCGCATCGATCTGCTCATCGCTGTACTCGCCCTGCGCCACGGACGCAAGATATCCCCGTCAGTGCCGCTCGCGGCGCTCCCACATCTGCAGCTCGCCGTAGTCGCCGTAGCCGAGCTTCACGTAGACCGGATAGCCGAGCTTGGTGGCCTGCAGGGTCGTCGTCTCGAGACCCTGCTCCGCCGCGTCCGCCAGCGCCTGGGTCATCAGGCGGCCGGAGATCCCCCTTCCCCGCCCCTCCGGCAGGACCGCGACGTAGACGATCTCGCAGTCGCTGCCGTTCGTGAAGGCGCCGGCGCAGCCGACGGTCTCGCCGTCGATGGAGCCGAAGTAGGTGCGCATCGCGGACAGCTCGCCCCGCATCGCCGGGAACTCGCCGGGGGCGAATCCATAGGCGACCTCGTTCAGCTTCGAGACCAGCTCATAGTCGGACTCCTCGCGGATCTCGAGCTCCGGGTCCGGCTCGGGCGCGACGAGCTCGGTGAGCGCCATCGCCATCGCGCGCGGAGTCGCATCCAGCTGGTGGCCGGCGGCCTCCAGCGCATCGGCGACCTCCCTGTCCGCCTCGGGCACCCACACGGTCCACGCCTTGACCCCCGCATCGGCGTAGACCCCGGCGAGCTCGTCGATGGAGGCGACGAGCGAGGCCGGATCGTCGTAGAGGACCGAGTTGAAGAACGAGCGCTGCGGCGAGCCGGGGACGATCGCGGCCGTCAGGCCGTCGCTCTCCCAGGTCCGGCCCCCGGTGCTCTCAGCGAGGAGGCTCCAGAAGGGCGGCATCGAGGAGCGGACCAGCTGGAGCCAGGCGGCGCCGTCGGCGGGGATCGTCACGTCGGGCTCTACTTCTTGCGGACCAGGGTGATCCCGTCGGCGAGACCGAGCAGCGCGACGTCGACCCTCTCGTCCCTCGCCAGGCGGTCGTTGAGCTCCGCGGTGACCCTGGCGGCGTCGCTGTCTCCGGGCTCGAGCACGGTGCCGCCGCGCAGGGTGTTGTCCAGCATGATCAGCCCGTTGGGACGCAGCCGCGGCATGGTCTCCTCGAAGTAGTCGATGTACTCGGTCTTGTCGGCGTCGATGAAGGCGAAGTCGAACTGCTCGGAGCGATCCATCGACCTCAGGCTCTCGACCGCCGGGCCGATCCGGAACTCGACCTTCCCCTCCAGCCCCGCCTCCGCCAGGTGCGCGCGGGCCCGGCCGGCGTACTCCTCGTCCAGCTCGCAGCACACCAGCTGCCCGTCGTCCGGGAGACCGCGGGCGATCGCGATCGCGCCGTAGCCCAGGAACGTGCCCACCTCCAGCGCCCGCCGCGCGCCGATCGCCGCGACGAGCACGGACATGAAGGCCGCCTGGTCGCCCGCGATCTGCATCGCCGCGAGATCGCCCATGTCCTCGCCCGCCTGCTCGATCTGGGCGACGACTCCGTCGCGGAACGAGCTGTGCTCCACCGAGTAGCGGTGGAGCTCAGGGGTGATCGAGATGAACTTGTCCTGCGCCAACCAGCTCGACCTAGCCGGTGTGCCTCTCGCGGCGGGCGTAGGCTGCGAAGAGCCCGCAGGCCGCCCCGACGAGAGCGCCGGCCAGCCCGGCGAAGACGTTCGCGAAGTCATCGACGATGGGCAACATGATCAGAACCGCCGCCGCGACCGCGGCCCCGATCACCTCGACGTCCTCGTGCGGCTGGGAGCGCACCTCGACGGCGCGCATCACGGCCCAGGCGCCCAGAAGGCCGAGCGCGATCCCGTTGCCGCCAGAGGCGTAGAGCACGTCGTTGCCGCTGCGGAAGGCGGTCTCGATCCCATCCGCCGCGAGCATGCCGAGTGAGCCGCAGGCGACGATCAGGACGACGGTCGGGATGGTGCCGAGGCGCTGCTCCACCGGGATGCCGAAGATCGCGATCCCGACCGAGGCGACGAAGAGGTAGCCGACGTCGGGGTAGATGTACGGGGCAGCCAGGTAGCGCCACCAGTCGCTCCCCACCGGACCGACCAGCCCACCGAGGTCGTAGGTGTTGAGGCTCGGGCTGGCGACGCGCACCAACAGGAGCAGCGCCGGGATCACGATCGCGGCGATCACCGCGTAGGGCCGTTCGCTGAGGCGTTCCGCCCGCTGGGCCCGTGCCAGGCGCCGCCGCGTGCGGCGGGACTCCCGCGGCGTGATCTCGTCGCCCCGCAACTCCAGCTTCGGCGCCCGCTTGCGCAGCCTGGTGCCGCAGTACGGGCACTCGGTGACGTAGGGGCTGACCTCCTCGCCGCAGTTCCGGCAGACGACGCTTAATTCAGGCGAGTTCACCCCGCGAGGATACCCCTGCCTGCTCGGCCCATCTGTTGAGCTCGTAGAGCAGCCGGGCCAGCTCGCGGCCGCGGCCGCTGAGCCGGTACCGCCGACCGGAGTCTCGCTCGAGCACGCCGGCATCGACCAGGTCGCCGAGCCGCGACGAGAGGACCGAGGGGCTGATCCCGGTCCGCTGGCGCAGCTTGGAGAAGGAGAGCGTGCTCCGCCGCAGCTCCCAGATCAGACGTAGGGCCCAGCGCCGGCCGAGCAGCTCAAGCGCGTTCTCGACGGGTCTTGTGGAGGCCATTGATACGGAAATCGAACTGCCTACCGCGAAAAGGCGGTAATTGGCTTCGAAAATCGTACCGGATCAACCGGAAAGGGTTCGAGAGCGTCTTTTATTCGCGTTTGCTCAGGAGTCCGGGTCGGTCGCCGCCACGATCTCCCCCATCAACCCGCCGATCTCGCCACGATCCGAGAGCCAGTTGAGCTGGCGGCGGGCGCCCGTCCCGTTCTCGACCAGATCGCCGAGCGAGGTGAGCTCGTCCTCGCAGCCCAGCTCCTGCGCGTGCTCGCGCAGATCGTCGATCACCCCGAGCGCCATCTTCGCGCCGGGCACCTCGAGGCCGTGATCGAAGTCGATCAGCTTGCCCTCGATCCCGACCAGGGCAGCCCGGACCTTGTTGTCGTCGATCAGCTCCAGGGGATGCTCGATGCTCGGCACCCCCTCGTCGTAGTCCGCGGCGAGCCGGTGCGCCAGCGCCTGCCCGAGGGCCGCGAAGCCGATCGTGTGCTCGACGCGGGTCTGCTGGTCGAAGACCCGGAGCTCGACCGTCCCGAAGTCAGGATGAGCGCGCACGTCCCACCAGAGGTAGGTGTAGTCGGAGATCGCGCCGCCGCGCATCATCTGCTCGACGCGATGGGAGTAGATCTCCCAACTGCCGTAGTAGGGAGGGATCCCGACCCGCGGGAACGCCCGAAAGACCGGCGTGCGCGAGGACATCATCCCCGTGGTCTTGCCGCGCCAGAGCGGCGAGTTCGAGGACATGCCAAGCAGCAACGGCAGGTACCCGCGCATCCCGTCGGCGACGTAGATCGCCTTCTCGGCGTCGTTGATCCCGACGTGGACGTGGGTCCCGAAGATCAGCTCCTGTTCGGCGATCCAGCTGAGCTCATCGGCGAGCTCCCTGTAACGGGGCCTGTCGACGATCAGCTGGTCCTCGTAGAGGGCTGCGGGATGGGTGCCCGCGGCCCCGATCGCCAGCCCGTTGCGCTCGGCGACCTTGCGGACCACGCGGCGGAGCCGGCGGAGTTCCTCCCCCGCCTCGGCGACGCCGGCGCAGGGCCGGGTCGCGACCTCGAGCACCGACTGCATCAGCTCGGGCTTCACCTCGCCCGGCAGGTCCTCCGGCAGGTCGCCGAGAATGACCTCGATCGCCTGCGCGAGCTCGAGGCTCTCGGCGTCGCAGATCATCAGCTCCTCCTCGATCCCGAGGGTGAACGGCTTCCCGTTGAAGTTGTGCTCGAGCACGGATCGGACCATGACAGCCGTGGGGGATGACGTTTGCCGTCAATCTGTGGGTGCCAAACATCGGGCCATGGTCCTCGACGGGCTCAAACATCCCATCGTCCTCGCACCGCTCGCGGGCGGCGCCTCGACCCCCGGGCTGACCGCCGCGGTCAGCGAGGCCGGTGGCCTCGGCTTCCTGGCGAGCGGGTACCTCCCGGCCGATGCCCTGGAGGGACGCATCGAGGAGGTCCGCCGGCTCACCTCCGCACCCTTCGGCGTGAACCTCTTCGTGCCCGGCGATCTCAACGCGAGGACTCCCGGGCTCGAGATGTACCTGCGCAGTCTGCTCCCCGAAGCCGACCGCTACGGCGCCGGCCTGAGTGAGGCGCGCTACGACGACGACGCGTACCCGGAGAAACTCGAGCTGGTCGCCGCACTGCGCCCCGCGGTCGTCTCCTTCACCTTCGGCTGCCCCGCGCCCGAGGACATCGCGAGGCTGAAGGAGGGCGGCATCGAGGCGTGGGTGACCTGCACGACCCCCGCCGAGGCACGCAGCGCCTCGCGCGGGGGGGCCGACGTCCTGGTGCTCCAGGGGTCGGAGGCGGGCGGGCATCGCGCCTCCTTCTCGGACGGCGACGACGAGCCGCTCAGCACCCTGGTCCTGCTCCGATTGGTCGCACAGGAGGCCCGGCTGCCGCTGGTCGCGACCGGCGGGCTGACGGACGGGCCGGCGGTGGCCGCCGTGCTGGCGGCCGGCGCAGCCGCCGCACAGCTCGGCACCGCCTTCCTGCGGGCCGACGAGGCCGGGACGGAGCCCGCCTACCGCGAGGCGCTCGCCTCGCAAACGCCGACCGCCCTCACCCGCGCCTTCAGCGGGCGCCGGGCGCGGGCCATCGTCAACCGCTTCCTGACCGAGCACTCGGCGGACGCGCCGCCCGCCTATCCGCAGATCCATCACGCGACCTCGCCGTTGCGGGCCGCCGCCCGAAAGCGGGGCGACCCGGACGGGTTCAACCTCTGGG
Organism: uncultured Solirubrobacterales bacterium; assembly: GCA_963833375.1. Lineage (GTDB taxonomy): Bacteria > Actinomycetota > Thermoleophilia > Solirubrobacterales > 70-9 > DASUPK01. Next base: position 921,185 of record CAWHXR010000001.1, on the reverse strand, counting down.
CGGGGCAGGCGCATCACCTCGCGCCCAGCGGCCCGGCCGCCGAGATCGTGCGCGAGGTCAGCGACGGGGCGCGCCAGGCCCTGGAGGCGGCGGCCAACCGGGCCCTCTGAGCGCCCTCAATCCGTGCTCAGCGCGGATGCAGGGTGCCCAGGAGATGGGGCATACTGGGCGTTCAGGACCAACTAGGAGGTAACCGGAAGATGGAAGTCAAGTCGATCACCGAGCAGAAGTCGTTGCTCGCAACGCTCTCGCCAGGCAAGCGCGCGCGGCTGCGCCGGCTGCTCTTCGACTACGGCCCCGGCAACGGAACGCTGATGCTGCTCCCGATCGACCAGGGGATTGAGCATGGCCCTCGCGACTTCTTCCCGAACCCGGCCTCCAAGGATCCGGAGTATCAGTTCAGCCTGGCCGCCGAGGCCGGCTACTCGGCGATCGCCTGCCAGATCGGGCTGGCGACGCGCTACTACCCGGACTACGCCGGCCAGGTGCCGCTGATCCTGAAGGTCAACGGCAAGACCGACATCCCGCCCTCGGACGACGCGCTCTCGACCACCAACGCCTCCGTGGAGGACGCGGTGCGGCTGGGCGCCGACGCGGTCGGCTACACCCTCTACGTCGGCTCCCCGCGGCAGGACCAGGACCTGCACCAGCTCAAGGGCGTCCGCGAGGACTGCGAGCGCTACGGCATGCCGCTCGTCGTCTGGGCCTATCCGCGCGGCCGTGACATCGAGAAGAAGGGCGGCCAGACCTCCTTCTACGCGATCGACTACGGGGCGCGCATGGCGATGGAGATGGGCGCCGACGTCGTCAAGCTCAACTTCCCGAAGTTCGACCCAGAGAAGGACAAGGACCAGCCCGCCCCCTACAACGAGATGGACGTCTCGCCGGAGGAAGCGGTGCGCCAGATCGTGGAGTCCGCGGGACGGTCGCTGGTCGTCCTCTCCGGCGGGTCTAAGACCGACGACGAGACGGTCCTCTCACACACCCGCACGATCGTGGAGGCGGGCGGCTCCGGCGTGATCTTCGGCCGCAACGTCTGGCAGCGCGAGAAGAGCCAGGCGCTCGAGATCATCGCCCAGATCAAGGAGACGCTGCTCGGGCACGTTCGCCGGATCCCGTAGGGATCCGGGCGGGGCATAGCCTCCGCGTCGCGAATCTCAGAGGGAGGTGAGCCCTCCCGCGTCAAAGCTCCGCCGCGGCGCCCTGCGCGGTCCGCTGCTGGCGCTGGTGCTGCTGGCGCTGTCGCTGTCGCGCTGCGGCCAGGGCGGCGAACAGACGAACCGGGCCGGCGACCGAGGTCGCTCGGTGAGCGCCAAAGTGACCCGGGTCGTGGACGGCGACACGATCTCGGTCGAGCTGCCAGGCGGCGATGACGAGTACGTCCGCTACATCGGGATCGACACGCCCGAGACCGTCAAGCCCGGTACTCCGGTGCAGTGCGGCGGGCCCAGAGCCCATGCGGTGAACGAGCGGCTGGTGGGAGGCCGCACCGTCACCCTCCGCTTCGACGCCGAGCGGCGCGACGTCTACGGGCGCCTGCTCGCCTACGTCTTCCTGCCGGGTCAGGGTCCCGGTGGGCGGCCCCTGTTCGTCAACGCCGAGCTCGCGCGCCGCGGCCTCGCGCGTCCGCTGACGATCCCTCCCAACGACTCCTTCGCCCGCCTCTTCGCGCGCTTGGCGGGCCGCGCCGGCGTGCTGGGGCGGGGCTTATGGGGGAGGTGCCCTCTATAGTCGAAGACGGCCCCGGAAGGGCCGATCGCCGAGTTTGTGCGGCTTGGCTCATGCAAGATCCTTTGCTAGCTTGCGCGGCCGCCCCGGGGGGCTATTTGCGATGGCTCAGATGCGAATGCGACAGAGCATGGCTCAGATCGAGCTGGCGTTCGAGCAGGAGATGGCGCTCGAGCGCCGTCGGCGTGAGCAGCTGCGAAAGCGCGCGGTCAACCGCTCGCGCGCCCGGCGCATCACCCGCAACGAATCGCGGGGCAAGGTCAGGTTCAGCGTCCTGCTCGTCTGCCTGACGATCACGGTCGTGACCGTGGTCGTCTCGATGTTCGAGACGTTGGCCTGGTTGATGGGCTAGGGCCATCGCCCCACCGGCTATTCACCCAGCCCTGCGGCTTCGAGCGCCTCTGCCCTGTCGAAGCCGCTCCGGTCGGCTACCCAGAAGTAGGTAGCGTACAGCGTTTTGCCGCGCCTGCCAAGGCAAAAACGCCGAATCATCTAGAGTCCGGCGCCCGATGGCCCGCAAGTCCCTGCGACCACAACTCAATCAGATTCGCGCCTGGGTGCGCCAAGGCCGCACCGACGCCTGGATCGCCCACCAGCTGGGCGTCCCCGCCTCGCAGCTGCGCGACTTCCGCCACCGCCACGGGCTGACCGCCGAGGGCGAGGAGCCCGGCAGCGAGGTCGATCTCCGCGACGAGATCGAGGCCGAGATCGAGGCCGAGCTGGGCGAGCCCGAGCCGGAGGAGGAAGAGGGCGCGACCGATGAGGGAGCCGACGAGGACGAGGACGAGGAACGGCGAGGAGCGGGCCGGGCGACGGCGTCGTCGTCGCCGTGGTCGCCGCGGCCGTGGCCGGCGCGCGCTCGAGGCGACCTTCGACCAGGGCGAGGAGGAGGGCTACGGGATCTGGCTCGATCCCTCGATCAAGGACGACCCCACCTACGCGGAGCACTGGGAGGGCCGCCGGGCCCTGAAGGTGACGATCGAGCCCGAGCGGATCGTGCTCGAGCGCGTCGAGGACTAGCCGATTCTGCGGCGGGTCCCGCCGCAGAAATCATCAGCTCTCTTCAGCTCTGATTCGCCCGCCGCTGTAATCCTTCGCGCCGCGCAGATACTGGAAGAAGGCCCCGTCCACGATCGCCTGGGGATCGAGGTCTACCGCGCTCCCCGGGGCCGCCCGGCCGGCTGCCTCGAGACACCAATCGGTTCCCCGCCCGTAGAGCTCGGCCAGCTCCTGGGCCGAGAAGGTGGGACCTATCCGGCGGCGGAGCTCGTCACGGATCGCCTCGACCGCCCGGTAGGCGCTGCGAGCGGCGCGGGGCTCCGACGAGAGCTCCCGGAGCCGGTTGGCGCCCTCCTCCCATTGGAAGAGGGCGTTGTCGAGCGGATAGGGCACCTCTACTTGGTAGCACTTGGCAGGCCCGCCGCACATGCCATCGGATCGAGCGGGCCGGTGATCTTCCAGACGTCGACTAGGCCGGCGCCGGCGATCCGCTGGACGTTGCCGGCATGGGAGATCCAGTCCCGCTGGACCGGCGCCGTGTCGGCGGCCGGGTCGTCCTGGTGGTAGGTGGGAGTGGTGACGACGTAGTCGTAGTCGCCGTCGTTGAGCGCTCCGATCCACTCGGGGCACTCGGAAATCTCGCTGAAGGATCCGCGCGGCCCGTGCTGGCCGACGTAGCGGACGTCGTTGCTCGAGTCCCCGCCCCAGAGGCCGTACTGGAAGAGGGCTCCCATGGTCCCCGACAGGGCGATCCTCAGGTCGTGGGTGCCATCCGCCCAGTCGTAGGCGGCGCCGAGGCCCTGGCCGAGCTCGACGGCGGGCTGCTCGGTCTTCGGGTAGTCCGGGGCGGTCGAGGAGTAGCGCTCGTCCAGATAGTGGGTCTGGGCCAGACGGCCGAAGACCGCGAGAGCGATCAGCGCAGCCGCTCCGACGCCGGCCAGCGGAACCGGCGAGAGCCCCCGGCGCGAGAGGAAGACGAGCAGCAGGGGCAGTGCGATCAGAGTCAGGGCGAGCGCCACGGTCCCCGGAATCCGTCCCGTGTCGATGGCGCCGATCGCTCCGGCGCTGACCAGGATGAGGACGGCGTAGATCGCGAGCGTGCCGAACCGCCACACCTGGCCGCGGGAACCGAGTCGCCAGACGCGCTGCTCGCCGGCGAACCGCGGTGGGATCGCCAGCAGGGTGAGCGCCAGGACGAGGCCAGGCGCCAGGTAGCGGATGTTGAGCCGGAAGCCGACGGGCATTCCCTCCTGGCCGGAGGCGCCCAGCGGGGTGAGCAGATACGCGATCGCCGCGATCACCGCGACGCAGGCGAGCATCCGCTCGATCCTCCCTCCGCGCCAGAGGACGAGCAGGACTGCGATCACGGCTAGCGCCAGGTAGACCGGCCAGAGATCGCCGAGGCGCTCGTGCAGCGCCGGTGTGAAGTAGCGGCCCCAGACCTTCGTGTCGGTCGCGTAGTGGACGATCGCGTAGGGATGCCGCCCCTGCAGCGCCTCAGCGTGGTGGATCGGCCCGATGTCCTGCCAGGGGAACGGGTTGCCGGAGACGATCAGGTTGCGCACGTACCAGTAGCCGCCGCCGACGAGTGTGGCGCCGATCCACTCGGCGGAGGCGCGGAGCCGGTATCCGGCGCCGCTGATGTAGATCACCCCCACCGTCAGGGCGAGGACCGGCGGCACGACCGTGAGCTTGGTGCCGAGGGCGAGGCCCGCCGCCAGGCCGGCGACGATCAGCACGCCCGAGGGCGGGGCGCCGACGAGGGACCTCCCTGGGGTGGCCTCCCCGGCCGGCTGGCGCGGCGCCAGCTCGGGCCAGCGGGCGTTCAGCAGCAGGGCGACCGCCGAGAGGAAGAGCGCGATCGCCACGACATCGTTGTTGGCGTTGCCGGGCTGGCGAGAGAAGAGAAGGTTCGCGGCCATCACCGAGGCCACCGCCGCCATGGAGGTCGCCCCCGTGCCGTAGGGCCGCCCGATGCACCAGCCGGCGAACAGCGCCAGGCCGAGCCACGCCATGTTGATCAGCGGAGAGAGGAAGTCGTTGCCGAAGAGCAGGATCCCGCCGGCGTGGAGCAGCTCCGAGACCTGCGGGTAGAACCAGTTGAGGTAGAGCGGGTCGGTGTAGAGCAGCCCGGTGACCGAGCCCGTCCCCGCGATGTGCGCCGCGAGCGGCAGGTGGTACCAGAGCGAGTCACCGCCGTAGATCCCCCGGTCGAGCGCCAGCAGGGTCGGCCCCGCCCACTGCGCGGCGACCACGAGCCCCAGCGCGATCGCTACCCCGAGCTCGACCCGTCCGACCGAGGGCGCAGCGCGAAGATCCGTCTCCTCCGCCTTCCCCCACTGGGCGACCCGGGCACCGGCGCGGATCAGCATCGGCTCGAGGCGGAGCGCGCCGCCGCCGACGATCAGGCTGGTGACCACGAGGAGGACGCCGTCGAGGACCCCGAACAGGCCGAGCAGCTCGGCCAGCACCACGAGGATTCCGATCGCGAGGATGGCGTCGGCCAGCAGCGCGGGGGTCCCCGTCCAGGTGGGCAGCGCGGCGCGCCGTGCCGTCCTCCCCGCGATCGCCATCGAGAGGATGACGGCCACGAGGCCGATCACGCCGAGTATGTAGTCGCCCGTGCCGCTCACTTCCCCGTCGAAGCTGATCCTCCCGGTTGGCCCTCGGAACTGCGCCGGTTCGACGCCTTCCCGCACGCGTTCGGCAAGAGCTTCCCGTTGATCCGGAACACCGAGACGCGCCCCGAGTGCACCACCTGCTGGACGGCTGGATCGCGTTGCACCCAGCCCCGCTCGGGCGAGGCGCCGGCGGTCGAGGGGTTGTTGAGATCGAGCTCCGGCGTGGTGACGAGGTAGTCGTAGTGCCCGTCGTTGAGCGCCTGCCGGAACTCTGCGCACGTCTCGATCCGGCGGAAGTCGGCCTCCGGGAGGTGGCGGCCGACGTACTGCACGTAGTTGGAGACATCGTCGCCGTAGAAGCCGTACTGGTTGTAGGCGCCGCTGGTCCCCGCCACCGCGATGCGCAGGTCCGAGGTCGGCTTCGCCCAGCGGACCGCGTCGTCGAGCTGGAAGCGGAAGTCCTCGGGGCGGTCGTAGCGGTGCGCGAAGTACTCGCCGTGGCGCTCCCACCCCACCGCGGAGATGACGAACGCGAGGACGGCGCCGGCGACGCCAGCGGTCAGCGCGCTGCGGCGCGCGAGCAGGGCGAGGCCGACCGGGGCGCCGATCAGGAGGATCCCGATCAGGACCGCCCAGGGGATGGAGGCAAACGCCCCGGTCCAGGCGACGTTGGCGTCCGAGTAGTGCGAGGTGAGGAAGAGGGCGACGATCCCGCCGGCGATCAGCGGCACCCGAAGGCGGCCGGGGACGAGACGCGGCTCCAGCGGCAGCAGCGCCAGTCCGAGCGCGAACCCGGGGGTCAGGTAGCGCAGGTTGATCCCGAAGGCCAGCGGATGGCCCTCCGGTCCCGCCGCTGTCAGCGGCGTGAACAGGTAGGCGATCGCGGCCACGATCGTAATCATCCCCGCGAGCCGTACGGCGAGCGAGCGCGGGCGCCAGACCGCGAGGATCGCGCCCCCCGCCGCGCCGGCGAGGATCAGGAACCAGAGCGGCCCCAGCAGGTTCTCGATCGGATTGAGGAAGTAGGCGCGCCAGATCCCGGTGCTGGGGTTGGAGAGGATGTAGTGGGCGACCGTGAAGTCGTGTCGGCCCTGGAGACCGCGATTGGGCCCGGGCAGATCGATCGGGCCGATGTGGCGGATCCACGGCAGCGGGTTCCCGGCGTGGATCAGGTTTCGCAGGAACCAGAAGCCGGCGGTCGCCGCGACCCCGGCCACGAACACCAGAAACGCCTTCCGGCGGACACCCGGAGGGACGATCAGCGGCACGCCGACCACCATCGCGGCGGCCGCCCCGGAGATCGTCAGCTTGCTCCCCAAGGCGAGCCCGATCGCCAGGCCGGCGACAAGGAGGACTCCGGTGGGAAGAGAGAACTCCGCTCTGGCGCCGAGTTCGCTCCCGCGATCGGATCGGAGGGCCCAGGCGTTGATCAGCAGGGCCGCCGCGGCGAGGAGCAGGGCCACCGGCGCGGTGTCCGTCGCCGGCGTCCCCGCCTCGCGCGGGACCATCGGGCCGGTGTCCATCGCGATCGCCACGGCGACCAGGCTGAGCGGCGCGACCCCGTATGGGCGGCCGATGCACCAGGCCGCCAGCAGGGTCACCCCGAGCCAGCCGAAGTTGACCAGCGGGCTCACGATGTCCCGGTTGAAGAGCACGATCCCAGCCGCGTGCAGGAGCTCGGAGTTCTCCGGGTAGAACCAGTTCAGGTAGAGCGGGTCGATGAAGTGCATTCCCCATACCGACCCGGTGTCCGCGATCCGCGCCGCGAACGGGCCGTGGTACCAGAGCGTGTCGAAGGTGAGCATGCCCCGCGCCCAGACGTCCTGGAGGCCGGTCGCCCAGTGCGCCGCCACGAAGGCGGCGGCCGCCAGGGCGAGCAGCGTCTGGGACCAGGGGATCGCCGGCGAAGGCGGCGAGTCCACGGACGGCGCCTCCGGCCGCAGCCAGGGCCCGAAGTAGAGCCCGAGCCCGACCGCGAGCGCGGCGACGATCAGAACGGCGGGGACGAGGATTCCGAAGGCTCCCAGGAGCTGCAGCAGGACCGTGAACAGCGCGACGCCGAGGACCGCCTCGGCCAGTCGCGCCGGGGCGCGCTCCCACCCGGGCAGGAGCCGCCGGCGAAGCCGGATCGCCGCCAACGCCATCGGGATCGCGACCGCGGCGAGACCAATGACCCCGAAGAGGTAGTCGCCGAAGCTCACTGAGTGGCTGTCTGAGGCGCCGTCTTGGGCTGCGACGCGGTGCAGGAGCCCGGGTCGAGAGGGCCGCTGATCCTGAAGACCGAGACGTCGTCGGTCGTCTCGATCTTGCTCGCGCCGGCCGCGCCCGTCCACAACGTCTCGACCGGGGCGATCGCCTGGGTCCGCTGGTCGGGTCCGATCACGACGTAGTCGTAGTCACCGTCGTTGAGGGCCTGGAGCCACTCCGCGCACTGCGCGGGCGCCCTCGGGTCCTGGCCCTTCTGGGCGGCCTCGCTCGCGATCGGCAGATAGGCGCCGTGAGCGCCGTGGTGGGCGACGTACTGGACGTAGTTGGAGAGGTCGTCGCCGTAGAAGACGTACTGCTTGAACCCGGGCCGGCCGCCGACGACCGCGATCCGCGCGTCGTGCGGATCGGCGCGGTTGAACCAGGCGAGCGCCGCCTTCATGCCGACCGGGAAGTCCTTCGGCGCAGTCGCGGCCCGGTAGCGGTCCTTGACGTAGTCGTCGCTCTTCGGCCAGCCGATCGCGACCACCAGCCCCAGGGCGACCACCGCCCCCAGCCCGACCGCGAGCGCAGAGGCGCCGCGCTGGCGGGCGAGCGTGAGCCCGACCGGAACGAGGATCAAAAAGATGGCCAGGCCGATCGCGCCGACCAGGAAATGCCGGGTCCACAGGTGGCCGGACAGGTGCCAGACCGGCACGGCCTGGACCAGGAGCAGAACTGCCAGCGCCCCGATCAGCCAGGGCTGGATGCGCGGCTTCAGCAGGCCGGCGTCGACGCCGAGCAGCATGGCCCCGAGCCCGATCGCCGGTGAGGCGTAGCGGAGGTTGGTGGTGAACGCCGTCGGATCGCCCTCGGGGCCGGCGGCGGTCAGCGGCGTGACCAGATAGGCGATCCCGCTGAGCAGGGCGACGATGCCGAGCATCCGGATCATCGGCGTCCGCCCCCGGAAGATCGCCAGCAGGAAGCCGCCGATCACCGCGACCAGGACCAGCGGCCAGAGATCGCCGAAGCTGTCGTGCAGCCCCGGTACCAGGTGATGCCTGATCACCCCGCCGTCCGGCGGCAGCAGGTAGTGCGCGACGTTGTGGGGCTCGCGGATGTTGATGTCCGCCTGGTCGGGTCCCGGCAGCGGACCGGCCTTGATCCAGGGCAGCGGGTTCCCCGCGTGGATCAGGTTGCGCGCGAACCAGAAGCCACCGGTCACCAGGGCGCTCAGCACCCAGGCCACGGTCGCCCTGACGCGGTAGCCGGCGCTGACCGCGATCACCCCCAGGGTGAGCAGCCCGAACGGCGCCAGCAGGTTGAGCTTGGTCCCGAGCGCCAGCCCGGCCGCCAGGCCGGCGACCACCAGCGCGCCGGTCGGCAGGGCCGCGGCCCCCCTCCCCGCGGGCAGACCCTCGCTCGCGGCTCGCCGCTGAGCGTCCGCGTTGACGAGGATCGCCGCCGAGGCGAGCAGGAAGAACAGCCCGGCCGTGTCGTTCTTCGCGTCCCCGGGCTGGTAGAGCAGCAGCATGTCGGCGTCCAGGACCAGCGCCATCGCCAGCACCGCGATCGGACCGCCGCCGTAGGGGCGGGCGAACGCCCACGCCGCCAGCAGGCAGAGCGACATCCAGCCGATGTTGATCAGCGGCGAGAGGAAGTCGTTGCCGAGGAAGAGAACGCCGACGGAATGGAGCAGCTCGGAGTTCTGGGGGTAGAACCAGACGGTCAGGTTGAGGACCTCGGTGAAGTGAAGGGAGCCGACCTGGTGGTCCTGGACGAAGCGCGCCGCGAAGGGCGCGTTGTGCCAGGTGGTGTTCGGCAGGTACATGCCGATGTCGAGGCCGGTCTGGGTGGGCATCGCCCAGTGCGCGGCGACCAGGAAGGCCGCCGCGACCGCCATGGCCAGGGCGATCGGCGCAACCCGCACGACCGGCAGGGACGCGGCCTGGCCCGGCGGCCGCAGCGCCGCCCCGACCCCGATCCCGACAAAGAGGGAGGCCAGGAGCACCCAGCCGGGCCGGTAGAGCCCGACGACCCCCACGAGCTCGAGGGTCACGACCAGCAGCGAGAGTCCCAGCACGACCTCGGCCAGCCGAGCCGAAGCCCCCGACCAGCCGGGGAGGAATCGCCCGCGCAGGCCGACGGCGGCGAAGCCCATGGTCGCCGCCACCGCGATCAGCTCGATCGAGCCCTGGAGGTAGTCGCCGAAGTTCATGTGTGCGCCGCCGCGCCCAGCTGCGCGCAGGTCCCGGGATCGAGCGGCCCCTTGATCCGGTAGACGGCGGCCGGCCCAGATTGAATGACCGTCTGGACGTTCTTGTCCTTCGAGGTCCAGAGGTTCTCGGGCGGCGCCGTGGTCTCGTCCTGGCCGAGCTTCGGCGTCGTGACGATGAAGTCGTAGTTCCCGTCGTTGACCGTCTGGCGCCAGAGCGCGCACTTGTCGATCGGCCGGAAGGTGCCTCGGTCGAGCTCCTGGCCGATGTACTGGACGTGGTTGGTGAGGTCGGTCCCGTAGAAGAAGTACTGGCCGAAGGCGGAGGCACGCCCCACCACCCCGATCCGCTCATGACTCGCCTTGCGGCCCCAGTCCTGGAGCGGCTGCCATTCGGGTGTCGCCCGGAAGCCGCCGCCGAGCGGCGGCCGCGCCGCGGTCACGTAGCGGTGGTCGAGGTAGTAGTTCTCGCGCACGCGGCCCAGCGCCACCGCCGTGACGAGCATGACCAGCCCGAAGGCGACGATCGCGACGGTGCTGAGGCGCCGCCGCAGGCCCGCGACGATCAGGGCGGGCACCCCGACGATCAGGAACGCGAGGCCGATCGACGCGAGGTGATGGGAAAACTCCCAGTTGGCCTGCGTGACGGTGCCCTGGATCAGCAGGAGGGTGAACAGCCCGATCAGGATCCACGGCCGGTTGCCGTGCCGGAACCACGGGATCAGCGGCAGCAGCAGGAAGCCGACGATCAGGACCGGGGCGACGTAGCGCAGGTTGGCGTCGAAGCCGCTTGGGTCCCCGAGGCTGCCCGAGGCCGTCAGCGGCGTGAAGACGTATGCGATCCCGGCGACCATCCCGGTCACCGCAAGGATTCGCATCAGGGCGCTGCCCCCCCGGACGAAGGCCCAGATCAGGGCCACGACGACGACCGCCAGGATCACGGGCCAGAGCGGGCCGAGGCGGTCGTGGAGCACGGGAAAGAGCTTGTGCTGCCAGACAGTCGGATCGTTGTAGTACTCGCTGAGCGAGTGCGGCGGGCGCGGGTAGAGGGCGAGCTGGTCCGGCCCGGGCAGATGGATCGGGCCGATCTTGTGGATCTGCGGGAAAGGGTTGAGCGCGTAGACGAAGTTGCGTCCGTACCAGAAGCCGCAGGTGATCACGAGTCCGCCGAGCCAGACCCCGAGCGCCCGCAGCCAGTGCCGGCGGCCGCCGAGGATCGCGACCCCGATCGTGAACGCGGCGATCGTCGCCAGCAGCGTGATCTTCGTCCCTACCCCCAGACCGGCGGCGAGGCCCGCCATGAAGAGGGGCCCGGCGCCCACCGTCGCCAAAGCACGGGGGTCGCCCTCGACCGGGACGTCCTCGACCACGCCTGGCTGGAGCTGGCCGGGCTCCGCCTCGGCGGAGGCCGTGCCGCTCCGCGCCCGGCGCACCCGCGCGGCGTCGCGGGCCGCGTGGGCGCTCGCCGCGCCGTCCACCAGGAAGGCCAGCGCGGTCATCAGGAAGAAAAGACCGGCCACGTCGTTCGGCCCCTGCCCCGCCTGGGAGCCGACCAGCATGTTCGAGTCGAGGACGACCGCGGCGCCCAGCACGGTGACCCCGCCGATCCCGTAGGGGCGTCCCACGCACCAGGCGGCGAGCAGGCAGAGGGCGACCCACATCAGGTTCATCAGCGGCGAGAGGAAGTCGGTCTTCAGGAAGACGATCCCGACGCCGTGGAGCAGCTCGGAGTTCTGCGGGTAGAACCAGGCCGCGAGCTTGAGCGGGTCGGTGAAGTGAAGCGGCCCGACCTCCCCGATCTGCGCGAACCGGGCCGAAAAGGACATGTGGTACCAGGTGGTGTCCTGGTAGTACATCCCCTGGTCGATCGCCTGGCTCGTGGGATGAGCCCAGTGGACGACGACCAGGACCGACGCTGCGATTCCGATCGCCACCATCGCCGCGCTGGAACGCGCCTCGGGCGCACGAGGCGGCTCCCGCAGGCCGCGACGGCGCACCAGGAAGGTCGTGCCCAGGCCCACCGCGACGTAGCCGATCAGCAGCGGGATCTCCTTGAAGAGGCTGAGCACCCCGAGAAGCTCGGAGACCAGGATCAGCATGGTGATCCCGATCACGACCTCGGCAAGCCGCGCGAGCGCCCCCATCCAGGCGGGGGCGAGCAGGGCTCGCAGGTGGTAGGCGCCTAGGCCGAGAGCGGCCGCAATCACCGCCAGCTCCGCCGCGCCGATCAGGTACGTGCTCGTACTCATAGTCAGACGAGTGACGCCTCGGCTACGCCTGCGGCGCCCCCCGCAATACGAAGCGCGCACAGCACCTGCCGCGCGCGGGGGCGCGGAATCATATCCGCGGGGCTAAAGCCGGGCTGAGCAGGCGCCGAGGCTCAGTGGCCGAGGCCGTGCACGACGTAGGCGTGCTCACCCGGCTTGACCATGCCCAGGCGCCTCGCCTCACGCTCGAGCATGGCCGGGCTGGAGGCGTCACGGAGCTGCCTGGTGAGCTCGATCTTTTCCTGCTTGAGCTGCGCGAGCTGCGACTCGCTCGACTTCGAGCCCTGCCAGGCCTCGAGCAGGTTCACCAGCGGGTTCAGGTACGAGACCATCACCCCGAAGAGCACCAGCACCAGGGCGATCCGCCCGACGCGGTCCCAGCGGATACGGCTCGGGCCGACCCGGCGCTGGACCCGCCGGCGGGGCGCCCGCCTCGGCGCTGCGTATGCCCTGCTGCTCATGCGTACCGCTTCGCCGTCCATCCCGGCATTCCTCGCGTTGCGTGACACCCGCACCTGGGCGATACTCGGCTCAACCCACAGGCGGTGGAAGGAGCAGGAGATGAGCGAGGCCTACTCGAGCGGAGCCTGGAAGGCGAAGGACGGCGAGGAGAAGGAGTTCGTGGAGGCGTGGACGGAATTCGCGCGCTGGCTCAGCACGATGCCGGGAGCCGGAACCGCCCGGCTCACCGAGGACATGAGCGAGCCCGGGCGCTATCTGAGCTTCGCGCCCTGGGAGAGCGCCGAGGCGATGCACCAATGGAAGAGCGACCCGAGCTTCGGCGAGCACATGGGCCGGGTACAGGCGCACGTCGCCGAGTTCACCCCGAGCGAGTGGGAGCTGGTCGCCGAGGTCTGAGCGTGGATCAGCGCTCGAACGCGGACGCGCCTGGGAACCTGGCGCGGTCCGCCAGCGCCTCTTCGATCCGCAGCAGGCGGTTGTATTTGGCGACCCGGTCCGAGCGTGAGGGTGCGCCGGTCTTGATCTGACCGGCTTCGGTCCCCACGGCGAGGTCGGCGATCGTCGTGTCCTCGGTCTCTCCGGAGCGATGGGAGATCACCGTCGTGTAGCCGGCGTCGCGGGCGAGCTGGATCGTCTCCAGGGTCTCGGTCAGCGTGCCGATCTGGTTGAGCTTCACGAGGATCGAGTTGGCGACGCCCATGTCGATGCCGCGCCGCAGCCTTTCGGGATTGGTGACGAAGTTGTCATCCCCGACCAGCTGGACCCGGTCGCCGAGCCTCTCGGTGAGGAGCTTCCATCCCTCCCAGTCCTCCTCGTCCATGCCGTCCTCGATCGAGACGACCGGGAACCGCAGGCGGATGTCGTGCCAGTACTCGGCCATCTCCTGGGATGAAAGCGTTCGACCCTCGTGCTCGAGCACGTACTTGCCGTCGTCGAAGATCTCGCTGGTCGCGGGGTCGAGCGCGATCATCACGTCGGAGCCCGGCGCGTAGCCGGCCTCCTCGATCGCCGCGATCAGGAAATCGAGCGCCGCCTGGTTCGACTCGAGATCGGGGGCGAATCCGCCCTCGTCTCCCCCGCCGGTCGACAGCCCCTTCTTGCCGAGCGTCCCCTTCAGGGCGTGGTAGACCTCGGCGCCGATCCGCAGGCAGTCGGCAAAGGTCTCGGCCCCGGCGGGCACCACCATGAACTCCTGGAAGTCGACCGCGTTGTCCGCGTGGGCGCCGCCGTTGAGCACGTTCATCATCGGGACCGGTAGGACCTCGGCCGCCCCGGACGCGTCCTTGGCCCCGGTCGCCGCGTACAGCTCGGCGAAGTAGTCGTAGAGGGGGTGACCGGTATCCGCGGCGGCGGCCTTGGCGGTCGCCAGCGACACGCCGAGGATCGCGTTCGCCCCGAGCCTGCCCTTGTTCGGCGTCCCGTCGAGCTCGATCATCGTCCGGTCGAGCGCGGACTGCTCGGCAGCCCTCGCGCCCTCGACCGCGTCGGCGAGCTCGCCGTTGACGTGGGAGACCGCCCTGGCGACCCCCTTGCCGCCCCACTCCTCGCCGCCGTCGCGGAGCTCCACAGCCTCGTACTCGCCCGTCGAGGCCCCGGAGGGAACGGCCGCGAGGCCGCGAGCGCCCGAATCGAGCACCACCTCGACCTCGACCGTCGGGTTGCCCCGCGAATCGAGCACCTGCCTCCCATGGACCGATTCGATCTGCGACACAGTGCGGGAGTCTTTCAGTCGCTCCCGGCAGGTGCTGCCTCGCAGCGCGCTGGCGCGGCCAGGCAACTGCCCGGCCGCGCCAGCGTGATCCACGGCGCCGCCTCAGGGCGGCCGCGGTCTCCCTAGCCGTAGATCGTGAGGATGATGCTCGCGTCCGTGCCCCCGAAGGTCCCCGGGTTGCCGTCCGCGTCCATGTAGACCTCACCCTGTTCGGTGCCGGGGCAGTCATTGCTGTCCCCGGCTCCCACCGTGGTCGAGGTGAACACCTCTGATGGGCCGCTGGCGATGTTGGTCGGGTAGAGGGCGGGAGTCGCCTGGATCACCTTCGGTGTGAAGGAGAGCCCACTGATGCAATACAACCCGGCTGCCTGACGGACGACGTTCGCGTCGGTGATGCCCGAGGCCGTGTTGTCGATGACCGTGTTCGGGGCGGTCCCTCCGTTGATCTCGGCGAACGCGTGCGCCGGCGAGACGCCCGCCGCTCCCTGGGGGCCCTGGGGCCCGGCCGGTCCCGGAGGGCCTCGCTTCACCTTCTTCTTCTTGGCCAAGTGAGCGCCGTGCTCGGTCGCCACGTTGGCCGCAACGGCCGACCCGGAGAGAGCGATGAAGATCGCCACCAGACCAAGGACGTTGTTTCGGATCCAGGCGTGTGTGAGGCGCCGCTTAGCGCTGTTTGAGTCCATTCGTCCTCCTCAGAAAGGCATGCCCAGGCCGCCGGGCAGCCGGAATCAATGTCCGTCAGGAACCTATAGGAGGACGCGGTCACCCAGCGCTCATCAGCGATGCGGCGGCTCAGTTCGGTTTGGCGATCCGCTGCGCGGCGCTTCGCAGCGCCAGCTCGGGGTCCACGCCGAGCCGGCGGGATGCCGCCACGGCCTCGAGCAGCAGCGTGCCGACCAGATGCTCGGCCTCCTCCCGCGTGGCCGCGTCCGAGGCCGGGCCGCCCGGCTTCCGCTCCCCGGCCGAGCCCTCGGGATCGACCCTGCGGAGCACCTTGCGGGCATAGAGCAGGGCGGGAAGGTTCTCGGGCAGCTCGGCGGGCTCCCTGCCACCTGCTCCCTCCACCTCCCGCTTGATCTCCTCCCACTGGGAGAGGACCTCGCCCGCGGTCTCGAGCTCGCGGTCGCCGTAGACATGCGGATGACGGCGGATCAGCTTCGCGGCGCAGGACTCGGCGACGGCCGCCAGGTCCCCCTCTCCACGCTCCTCGAGCAGCAGGGAGAGGAAGAGGACCTGGAAGAGGACGTCGCCCAGCTCGTCGAGCATCGCCTCCGGGTCGTCGCGGTGCGCGGCGTCGGCGAGCTCGTAGGCCTCCTCGACGGTGTGGGGGACGATCGAGCGCGCGTCCTGCTCGCGGTCCCAGGGGCACTCCCGGCGCAGCCGGCGAGTGACCTCATCGAGGTGCTTGAGCGCTTCGAGGTAGTCCGGCGTGGCTATCCGTCCGGGCCTGCTGGGCTAGCCGCCGGGCGTCAGGCCCGAGAGTCCCGGAGGGATGCCGGAGGCGCTGCTCGTGCCCGAGCCGGCGGGATGCGGCCCCTGCGGCGCCGAGCCCGTGACGGGCAGGAACGGCTTGAACGACCCCGGAGCGCCGGGGGTCGGCCCGCTGCCGGTGCACTGAAGCGTCCCGCTCTGGCTTGGGGCACCCTGGCTCGCCGGGCTCTCCTGGCAGGAGGCGAACACCGGCGCCGGACAACCCTGGCTCGTCCCGCCGGTCTGGGAGGGCCCGAGCTTCGCGGGGTCGCAGGTCGGGCCGCCGCCGTTGAAGTTGTCGCAGCCGGAGACCAGGTAGTCGCTCGCGCACTGGGTCAGGTTGGTCCAGTAGTCGCGGAAGTCCTGGCCGAAGGCGGTGAGGGCCTCCTGCTGCTGCTGGGCCTTGAGCTGTCGCTTGATCTGGTCGCTGACCTTGCCCGCGGGCCCACCGCTGGTCGAGCTCACGGTGTCATCGAAGCCCTGAACCTTCTCGGGAGTAGCGGAGATCACCTCGAAGACGTAGTTGCCGGCCGAGGTGGCGACGGGCCCCTCCAGCTGGCCGGTCGGGGCCTTGAAGATCTCGCCGTCGAGGGGCTGCTGGAAGGAGCCCGGGACGACGTCGGTGCGAAGTCCGCCCTTGTCTTTCGAGGTCGGGTCCGTGGAGTACTGGGCGGCGACCTTCTTCCAATTCGCGGCGGAGGCGTCGGTGCGGAGGGCCTGCAAGGCGAGGTCGATCTGGTGGGCGTCCTTGTTCTGGATGATCCGGATCGTGCGCTTCGCGGGCTGCGTGAACTGCGACTTGTTCGCGTCGTAGAAGGCCCTCGCGTCGCTATCGGAGGGGGTCGCGACGTTCTTGTTGAGGTTGCCCTGGATCGTGTTCTGGATCAGCTGGAGCTTCGCCCGCTGGAGCACGTCCGCGTCGGTCAAGCCCGCCTGGTCGCGCGCCTTGACGTACTCGGCCTGGGTCTTGAACTGCGACTTGATCTGCTGCAGCGACTGCTGGACCTGCGTGTCGGTGAAGCTGAGGCCCTCCCTGTGGGCCTCGCCCACGATCCACGCGATCTGGAGCGCGGTCTGCATCGCCTGGTCCTTGACCTGCTTGTACTGCGGATCGCTGGGCTGCGGGACCGACTGGAGACCGCTCTGCCTGGCCGTCTGGCCGAGGAAGCGGTCGAAGTTCGCCTTGCTGATCACGCCGTCCTGCGCCAGGCCGGGGACGTCGATGCTGTCGTCGTCGATCACGGCGACGTCATCCGAGGGAACGCTCGGGTGGCCGACGCCCACCGCGACACCGACGATCACGACGGTCAGAACGAGCGCCGCGCCGAAGATGATCGCGATGTTCCGCTTGGAGAGGAATCCGCGGTTCACAGGGGCGGCAGCATAACCGTCATCACCTAAGTCGGCACTAAGCCGATCGAACGCTACGCGGCCGCGGGCGTGGTTCGCGCCGCGCCCAGCCCCTCGACGAGCGCCAGGAGCGCGCCCAGGCGCGCGCCCGCCTCCTCGGGCACCGGGATGGCGATCGTCCGCTCGCGCCACACATAGATGGCCTCGGGGATGCGCTCGTTGAGCGAGCCGACCTGCTCGGAGTCCAGCTCGACAGGGGAGACCCGCAGGCGCCCAGCCCTGAACTCCACGGTGCGCGCCCCGGCGTCGCCGAGCGCGATCCGCGCCCGCTGCAGGTCGAGGAGGTTCGCGACCGACTCGGGCAGCTCCCCGAAGCGGTCCCCGAGCTCCTCCCGCAGCGCCCGCAGCTCGCCGGGCTCCCGGGCGGCGGCGACCCGGCGGTGGACGTCGATCTTCGCGGCCTCGAAAGGGATGTAGTCCGCCGGCACGTAGGCGTCGACATCGACGTCGATTCGCACCGGCTCCCGCGGCTCTTCATCAACAGGTCCTCGCATTGCCTCCTCGGCCCCGGCGCGCAGCTCCTCCGCCGCGTCCTCGAGCATCTGGCAGTAGAGCTCGAAGCCGACGGCGGCGACATGGCCCGACTGCTCGTCCCCCAGCAGGTTGCCGGCCCCGCGAATCTCCAGGTCGCGCATCGCGACCCGGAAGCCGGAGCCGAGCTCGGTGTTGTCCGAGAGGGTGGACAGGCGGGCGGCCGCGTCCGGGGTGAGGGACTCGGCCGAGGGATAGAGCAGGTAGGCGAAGGCGCGCTCGCGACTCCGGCCCACGCGGCCGCGGATCTGGTACGCCTGCGCGAGCCCGAGTTGATCGGCCCGCTCAACCAGCAGCGTGTTCGCCGTCGGGATGTCGAGGCCGGACTCGATGATCGTCGTCGCGACCAGGCAGTCGTGCTCGCCGCGAACGAAGGCGAGCATGGTCGTCTCGAGGTCGAGCTCGTCCATCTGACCGTGCGCCTCGGCGAAGCGGACCTCGGGGCAGAGGGCGCGGAGGCGCTCGGCGGTCTCGTGCAGCGAGTCGATCCGGTTGTGGAGGAAGAAGACCTGGCCGCCTCGCTCCTTCTCGCGCATGATCGCCCGCCGCACGAGATCCTCGTCGTAGGGGCCGACATGGGTGCGGACCGGCCGCCGTCCCTCGGGCGGCGTCTCGATCACCGAGATGTCGCGCAGCCCTGCAAGGGACATCTGCAGGGTCCTGGGGATCGGAGTCGCCGAGAGGGAGAGGACATCGACCTTGAGCTTGAGCTGGCGCAGCAGCTCCTTCTGCCTCACCCCGAAGCGCTGCTCCTCGTCGAGGATCAGGAGGCCGAGGTCCCTGCCGCGCACGTCCCGGGAGAGCAGGCGATGCGTCCCGATCAGGATGTCGACCCTGCCCTCGCCGAAGCGCGCGAGCACCTCCTTGATGTCCGCGGGCTTGCGCAGCCGGGAGACCATCTCGACGTTGAACGGGGTCTCCGCGAACCGCTCGCGGAAGGTGCCGAAGTGCTGCTGGGCGAGGATCGTGGTCGGCACGAGCATCATCACCTGCTTGCCGTCCGCGGCGGCCTTGTGGGCGGCGCGAAGCGCCACCTCCGTCTTGCCGTAGCCGACGTCACCGCAGATCAGGCGGTCCATCGGGCGCTCGGACTCCATGTCGGCCTTGACGGCGTCGATCGCGTCCATCTGGTCCGCCGTCTCGCGGTAGGAGAACGCGGCCTCGAAGGTGAGCTGCATCTCGCCGTCCGGCGAGAAGGTGTGACCCCTGCGGACCTGCCGCTCGGCGTACAGGTTGATCAGCTCTCCGGCCATCGCGTGGGCCGCCCGCCGCGCCCGCGACTTCATGTTCTGCCAGCGCTTGCCCCCCAGGGGGCTGAGCTGCGGCTCGTCTCCGTCCGCCCCGACGTAGCGGCTGATCCGCGCGAGCTGATCGGTCGGCGCGAAGACCCGGTCGCCGCCGCGGTACTCGAGCTCGAGGTAGTCGCGGGTCACCCCCGCCAGCGTCTTCGTGTCGAAGCCCGAGAAGCGGGCGACGCCGTGGTCCTCGTGCACGACGTAGTCGCCGACGCGGAGCTCGATCGCGGCGGCGAGTCTGGCGCGGGCGGAGACCGGCGCTGCGGCGCGGCGCCGATGGACCAGGCGGCGCTGCGGGACCACCGCGAGCTGCAGCTCAGGGGCCAGGAATCCCTCCCGCAGCCGCGCCTCGGCGAAGCTCACCCCCGGATCCTGCGGAGCTCTCTCCCCCAGGAACGGCACGTCGAGGCGGCTCAGGTTGAAGCGGGTGCGCTCCGCCTCTCCGCGGCCCTCGAAGGCGACGACAGTCCGGTAGCCGGAGCGGGTCAGCTTCTCCAGCTCGCCCTCCGCCTCGCCGAGCGTCCGAGAGGGGAACTCCGCCCGCTGCGCCCTGAACGAGTGCTCCTGCCCCGCGTCGGCGCCGAGCGAGAGGCCGGCCCGAGCCTGCAGCGGCTTGGCCACATCGACGTAGAGGCGGCGGGCGTCCTCCTCGAGGATCGCCGCGGTGACGTCCTCCCAGTGGTCGTGGAGCGCGCCGGGGATCTCCTCGGCCGCGGCGATCACGACCAGTGCCTCGGCCGGGACCAGGTCGAGGGGCGCGAGGAAGTTCCCGGGATCGACGTCGTCGCGATGCTCGGCCGAGAGCTCCGCCGCCGGGGCGAGCTCGACTCGCTCCGCGTCCCCGAGGGAGCGCTGGGTGAAGACGGAGAAGCGGCGGAGCGAATCGATCTCGTCGCCGAAGAGCTCGACGCGGATCGCCTGCTCCTCGGTCGCCGGGTAGACGTCGAGAATCCCGCCGCGGACCGCGAACTGGCCGCGCTCCTCGACCTGGTCGGTGCGGTCATAGCCCGCGTCCGCGAGCAGCAGCGTGACGTCGTCGAGGTCCACGCTTTCGCCCCGGTGGAGGGCGAGGGTCTCCGGCCTCAGCGAGGGATCCGGGACCTTCTCGGCGAGGGCGATCGCGCTGGCGACCACGACCGCGGAGGGGCCGGCCATAGCGTTCATCGCTGCGATTCGGAGCCCCGCCAGATGGGGCGGCGGGTCGAGGTGGGACTCGAAGGTGGTTCCGCGGGATGGATAGATGTGGACCGCGCGGGGCGAGAGGAACGCCTTCAGGTCGCCGGCGAGGTCGCGGGCCGAGCGGTCGTCCGCCGCGACCGCCAGCACCGGCGCGGGCTCTGCATCGTCCTCGGCGCCGATCAGCGCGGCGAGCAGGTACGGCCGGATCGAGCTGGACGCGTAGGCGTCGATCGCCTCGTCACCGCGCGAGCGCAGCGCCTCGCGAAGCGCCACCAGGCGCTCGTTCTGGTTGGCGATCTCCAGTAGGGGTCTCAGGCTCACGGTCTCGTCCAGCCGCCGAATCGGGCACGACGAACGCCCGGATCGGCGATCCGGGTCATCTCACCGGGCTCGGGCCCGGCCTCAGTCGAGCTTAGCCGGGCGGGATGTTCTGGTTCAGGCGGAAGAGGTTGTCGGGGTCGTAGTGGCGCTTGAGGGCCTTCAGCCGCTCGTACTTCTCCGCCCCGTAGGCCTGGCGGACCCGTTCCACTCCCTCCTCCATCAGGAAGTTCACATAGACGCCAGTGTGATGCGGCTCGAGCGCCGACCAGAAGCCGCGCGCCCAGTCACGCTCGGTATCGAAGCCCTCGACGCCCTCGGTCATCGAGGTGATGTTGAAGGTGTGCCCGGCGCCGCGGCCTCCGAAGGCCGTCTCGTCCTCACCGACGCGGGCCACGGCTCCGCCCATCTGCCAGATCGGAAAGGCGGTCAGCGGCGAGCTGATCCGACTGGAGTGATCGGCGGCTATGTCGATGACCTCGTCGGAGAGCTCGGCTACGTCGCAGGAGCGCATGTAGTACCACCAGCCGTGCTTGAAGCTGGGGTCGAACATCGCTTGGTGCTCGAGGAACGGCTTCGGCTCGCAGAGGTCGAGCAGGGGCGAGCCGAACTTCCTCAGCGGCGCGATCGCCTTTTCCCCCTCCTCTATCGAGCCGCACCAGCAGCAGACGACGCTGACCACCGGCTCCCCATGCATCTCCTGCGGGATGAACGACACCGCGGGCGCCTTGCGGTGGATCACAATCGTCATCAGCTCGTCCGGCGACTCGGCGATCCAGTCCCGGTAGAACCGCAGGAGCCTCGGGGACTCCTCCATCGGCCAGAAGATCGGCCCGGCGAGGACCATCGGTCCGACCGGGTTGAGGCGGAACTCGAACTCCGTGACGATGCCGAAGTTCCCTCCGCCACCGCGCAGGCCCCAGAAGAGGTCGGCGTTCTCGGTCTCGCTCGCCCTGACGCGCTCACCGCCGGCGGTGACCAGGTCGACGGAGAGAAGCTGATCGACGGTGAGCCCGTACTTGCGCATCAGCCAGCCGATCCCCCCGCCCAGCGTCAGCCCGGTGAGCCCCGTGTGGGTGACGATCCCTGCGGGAACGGCGAGGCCGAACGCCTGCGTCTCGCGGTCCAGCTCTCCGAGGAGCACGCCGGCCTCAGCCCGCGCGATGCGCGTCTCGGGATCGACGCGGACCTCGCTCATCGGCCTGAGGTCGATCACCAGGCCGCCATCGCAGACCGATTGTCCGGGGAAGCTGTGCCCTCCGCTCCTCACCGCGACGGGAAGAGCCGTCTGCACCGCGAATCTCACTGCGGCGATTACGTCGTCGACGCCCCGGCAGCGCGCGATCAGGGCGGGACGCCGGTCGATCGAGCCGTTCCAGACCTTGCGGTGCTCATCGTAGGTCCGATCCCCGGGCCCAACCACGTCGCCCGTGAAGGACGCGCTCAGCTCCCGCAGGGCGGCCGGGTCGAGGCCGAGTTCTCCGACTTCCATCTCCGGAGAGTTTCGCCTACACAGGGTTGGCTGTCATCCGCGAATCTAGGAGGCCCGGTGCGGGAGCCCGGGGCCGGAGCGCTGCCACTCGACCTGGCCGCGACCCTCGTCGGCGGAGCGGTCCACGACGCCGTCCCAGCGGTGAAGCATCTGCTTGAGGCGGGCCACGGCTTCCGGAGGGTGGGCGGCGACCTCGGCCGCGAGCTCGAGCGCGGACCCCTCGGTCGCGGCTGCCGGCGCCACCCGGTGGATCAGCCCCATGCGAAGCGCCTCATCCGCGCCCACGTTGCGGGAGGTGAGCAGCAGGTACTTGGCGGTGGCGAGGCCACAGAGGGTCACCAGCCGCGCGG
Organism: uncultured Solirubrobacterales bacterium; assembly: GCA_963833375.1. Lineage (GTDB taxonomy): Bacteria > Actinomycetota > Thermoleophilia > Solirubrobacterales > 70-9 > DASUPK01. The sequence goes on along the minus strand of CAWHXR010000001.1, from coordinate 898,953 downwards.
GCCCAACGGGAACGCCGAGCTCTGCGCCGGGGAAGCGCATTCTCAGATTCGAGCCGCCGACCCGCAGGTCGCAGGCGACAGCGATCTCGGCCCCGCCGCCGACCACCGAGCCGTGGCAGGCGGCGACGGTCGGCTTCGGGAAGGCCGTCAGCTCGTCGTAGAGCCGGGCGAAGAGCTCCATCCGCCGTACCCTGCCTTCTTCGTCCAGCTCCTCCCGGACATCGGCGCCGGCGGAGAGGCCGAGGTGGTCGTTGGAGGAGATCACCAGGACGCGCGCCTCGGTGTCCTCCCGCGCGCTCGTGAGGTGGACGAGCAGCTCCTCGAGCATCTCGGTGTTGATCGCGTTGCGCGCCTTCTCCCGTTCCAGGCGAATCAGCGCGATGCCCTTCTCATCGACCGTGTATCCGGTCAGCGCCATCAGTCCGCCTCCCCGAATTCGGGTTCCGGGTCGCCGGTGATCCGCTCGACCAGCCGCTCGGCCTCGTCGGCGGCCGTGTCGATCAGCCGCCCGACCTCGGCCCCCGGCTCGCGGAACCTGGAGAGCACGTAGCCGGCGACGACCTCGGGGTCGGTGCTGTCCGGGCGCCCCACCCCGCCGCGGACGCGCCAGAAGTCCCGGCCGCCCAGCCCCTCGCTGAGGCTCTTCAGCCCGTTGTGGCCGGCCACCCCGCCGCCGAGCTTGCTGCGCACCTCGCCGAACGGCACGTCGATCTCGTCGTGGATCGCGATCACGTGGTCGAGGGGAACGCCGAGCTCGCCGCGCGCCGGGCCGGCGACGGAGCCGGAGTCGTTCATGAATCTCTGGGGCATGAGGATCGCCACCCGGGGGCCGCCGGGCGCGGTGCGCCCCTCGGTGATCAGCCCGCCGTAGCGCTTGCGCGCCCTCGGCATCTCCCAGCGGCGCGAGAGCTCCGAGGCGACCTCGAAACCGAGGTTGTGCCGGGTGCCGGCGTACTGATCGCCCGGGTTGCCGAGCCCGACGATCAGGGCGTCCGCCCGCGAGTCACGGCCGTCGTCGCGGGAGCGCCGCGACCGGCGGCGAAACAGAGACAGCGGCTACTCCCCGCCGGATTGGTCGCCGCCGCCCTCGCCCTCGGCGGCCTCCGCCTCGCCCTCGCCCTCGGGGGCCTCCTCGCCCTCCGGAGCCTCCTCGCCCTCACCGACGAGCTCGGCCTCCTCCTCGACCTCGGGCTCCGGCTCCTCCTCGACGCGGGGCGGGCTCAGGGTGGCGATCGTGATCTCCTCCGGCTCGTCGGCCATGAACTTGACTCCGGCCGGCGCGCTCACCGCGGCGAGCGAGATCGTGTCGTTGATCTCCATCTCGGAGACGTCGACCGTGATCTGCTCGGGGATCGCGGTCGGCAGCGCCTCGACGGTGATCTCGCGGGTGACGTGCTCGAGCACGCCGCCCTCGCGAACCCCCGGCGCGTTGTCGGCGCCCTCGAGCTCGACCGCGACCTCCGCCTGGATCTCCTCGTCGAGACGGACCTCGAGGCAGTCGAGATGGGTGACCTCGCCCCGGACGGGGTGGTGCTGCTGCTCCTTGATCACGACCGGGACGGCCTTGGAGCCGTCGACCTCGAGGTCGAGCAGCGTCTGGCCCTCGGAAAGGATCGTGCGGAGCTCGCGGGCCGGCACCTGGAACGGGCGGGCCTCGCCGCCCTGCCCGTAGACAACGCCGGGGACGAAGCCGTCCCGGCGCAGGCGCCGGGTGGCCCGCGACCCGAAGGTGTCGCGAGGCGAGACTTTGAGTGTGGCTCGGTCCTGTGCCATGTGACAGGGCGCACCCGGCTGGACCCCCAGGCAGGCTACGCTCGGGCGCCAGCATAGAAAATGTCTGGAGCCCATGAGCAGCGACCGAGACACCGAACGAAACGAGCAGGACCGCGAGGATGAGAGGGCGCGCGACAGCGCGACCCGTGAGACGCTGGGCGAGAGCCAGAGCTGGGGCATAGAGATCCTGCGGGCGGACCTCAGCCGCCGGCCACCGTCGAAGCCACAGGAGCCCGAGCGTCAGGAGAGCAAGATCCCGCAGACGCGGATCGGTCGTTCGGCGAAGCTCGGCACGGCGATCGGCGGCCAGGCGACCAGGTACGCCGGTACCGCCGCCGCCAACGTCGTCCGCTCCGAGGAGAAGTCCCAGGAGCGTCTCGAGATGCGACACATACAGGCCGCCCTGAGGATGGCCTCGGTCCTCGGCGAGATGAAGGGCGCCGCGATGAAGATCGGGCAGATGGCCTCCTTCATCGACGTCGACTTCCTCCCGCCCGAGTACCGCGAGATCTACCAGGAGCGGCTGGCCAAGCTGCGCACGCACGCGCCCGCGATGCCCTGGGAAAAGGTCAGCGAGGTCCTGGCCGAGGAATACGACGACCGGCCCGAGCGGGCCTTCGCCTCGATCGAGGAGGAGGCCTTCGCCGCCGCGTCGATCGGGCAGGTCCACAGGGCGACGCTCCACGACGGGACCAAGGTCGCCGTCAAGGTCCAGTACCCCGGGGTCGCCGACGCGCTCGAGTCCGACGTCGCCAACGCCGGCATCCTGATCCGGCTGGCGAGAGCGCTGGCGCCCGGGCTCGACGCCAAGGCCGTCGCCTCAGAGCTGCGCGAGCGGGTGCTGGAGGAGCTCGACTACGAATTCGAGGCGCATAACCAGCGCACCTTCGCCCGCGCCTACGACGGCCATCCGTTCATCTTCGTCCCCAAGGTTCACTCCCGGCTCTCGCGACGGCGGGTGCTGGTCAGCGACTATGTGGAGGGGCGCGGCTTCGACGAGGTCAAGGAGCTCGAGCAGGACGAGCGGGACATCTTCGGCGAGATCGTCTTCCGCTTCTGCTTCGGCTCCGTCTACCACCTGCAGCACTTCAACGCCGACACCCACCCCGGCAACTACCTGCTGATGGAGGACGGGCGGGTGGCCTTCCTCGACTTCGGGATGACCAAGCGCCTGACGCCTCAGCAGATCCAGCTCGAGCAGCGGGCCGTGGACGCGGCCGGCCGCGACGACCCGGAGGGGCTGCGCGAGGCGCTCCACGATCTCGGCTTCGTCACCGACCCGAGCCGGGTGGACGCCGAGCGCCTGATGGAGCACGTGAAGATGGTCGGCGGCTGGTACATGGAGGACGCCGAGGTCCGGATCACGCCCGAGCGCGTAATGAAGATGATCGAGGTGACCTCCGATCCCCGCTCGGACTTCTTCGACCTCGTCCGCAAGGAGAGCCTGCCAGCGGACGAGCTGATGGGCCGGAGGATGGAGACCGGGCTGCTCGCGGTGCTCGCGCAGCTGCGGGCGACCGCCAACTGGCATCGCATCATGCGCGAGTGGGTCTACGGCGATTCGCCGTCGACTGTGCTCGGCGAGGTCGAGTGGCGCTACTTCGAGCGCCGTGGCACCGCCCAGACGCCGGGCCTGCCGACGCGGGTCTAGCCGGACCCCTCGGCCGCCGGCTGCGGCTGCCGCTCGGCCACCTCGAAGAGGCGGGGGTCGTTGGAGCAGATTCCGTCGACTCCCATCGCGAGCAGCTCCCTCATGCGCTCCGCGTCGTCCACCGTCCAGGCCATCAGCTCCACCCCGATCTCGTGGGCGACCTCGACCGCCCTCGGGGTGATCACCGGGTGATAGACCCAGACCGCTTCAACCCTGAGCTCGGGGCCGCGCTTCGCCAGCAGGGTCGGATACCGCCGGCGGAGCGCCTTCAGCCCCGCCTTCAGGGCCGGTGAGGCCCACGGAACCTGGGTCCAATCCCGCTTGGTCTTCGGATAAGTCCAGCCCAGCCGCAGGTCCGGCTCCATCTGGCGCAGCTTGAGCAGGCTGTCGATCTCCTGGGTCGAGACCATCGCCCGCTCGAGCAGCCCGCGGCCGGCCAGCGCACCGGCCAGCTCCGCCTCTCGGCCTGCCAGCTTCAGGTCGCAGTCGATCTCGACCTGGTCGAGGGGCGGCTCCAGGAAGAGGTCCAGCGCCTCCGTCAGGTCCATCGGATGCCGCGCGAGCGCGTCGTCGAAGTCGTGGGCGACGATCAGCCTGCCCTCCTTCGCCCGGAGGACATCGAGCTCGATCATGTCGACGCCGTGCTCGACCGCAGCGTCGAAGCTGTCGGCGGTGTTCCCGGTGACGATCGCGTCGGCGCCCTTGTGGCCGATGCGCCGGTAGGCGGGAATGCCCTCCCGCTCCTCCTTGCCCTCTGCCGGTTCGGCGGGCATCGGCGGACCACCCTAGATGATTGACTCTGCCCTGATGAGGCCCGCGCGGATCCGTCTAGCGGTGATCGCGGCGGCCTGCGCAGCCGCGCTCGGCGGCTGCGGCGGGGGCGGAGGTAGCGCAGACGACGTGGCACAGAGCTACGTCGACGCCCGGAATGGCCAGGACTTCCAGCAGGTATGCGAGCTGCTCTCCGATCAGTTCCGGGAGCAGCTCGGCGGGGACAACTGCGCGCGGTACATCGCCGAGCAGAGCTCCGGTATCCCGAGGCGGCAGATCAAGGTCATCTCGGTGAGCGCGACCGGAGATCGGGCGACCGCCCTGCTCAAGACCATCGGTGAATCGGGCACGCCAACCAACCTGAAGCTCTCCCTGGCGCGCCAGGACGGCGATTGGCGGATCACGAGCGTCGGCGGAGCCGGGCCCGACTAGAGCTTCCTGGCTTCGCCATCAGGTCGGGGCTGTAGCGGCCGCTGGAAGAGCAAAGCAAAGGCCCGATCCAGGTCCACGCCGAGTCGGGCAGGTCCTCGAGGTCCGGCTCGGGAAGCGGAGAGCGCTGCCGTCCTCGCACCTGAAGCCGATGGCGCGACCCTGCTCGGCCCCGGTGCCGACGACCAACCGGAGCGGCTCGCACAAAGGTGCACGCCCGATGGGAGGTGCTCTCCTTCGAGGTGAACGGCGTGGGAGCCGGGCCCCTCCGCTATCCCACGGATGGATCGAGCAACTGATCCGCCCGGCCGTCCCGCAGTTCCTCCGGTGCTGCTGGCCCGCGAGCCAGAGCACTCTGCAACAACCCGCGTGCGGCGGAGAAGCACCAGCACGCGTAGGCGGCGAGACCGACGTACTTGAAGAAGTCCTCCACCACGATCGGTAGGCCGACGGGCTCAAGGGCGGCATCCGCGACGAAGCTCGCTCCCAGGAACAGCACCGCGAACCCGAGCAGCAAGAGGTCGGTTTCGACGATCGCGGCGCGGAACCGGACGAGCCAGGCCAGCGCGACCAGGCACAGGATGAGCTTCACCACCATCTCCGGGACGCCAAGGGAGCGGGGAAACACGTCTTCATGCAGTTGCAGTGCGTCGTCTACAGCGAGGAGCGCGGTGAAGGCGGCTGTCGACGCCATGAAGAGCACACCCTCGCTGGGCGCTCCGGCCGCGCGGCACACGAGCGCGGTAGCGATGCAGGCGCCCGCTGCCGTACCCCAGACGATGAGGCCGAGCTGGGAGACGAGTCCATACCAGGGGCGGCCGCCGGATACGGCCGCGGTGTCCCTCGTCAAGTCGCTCGGGCTGACCCCCATCGCGTGAATGGTGATGAGGGTGGCCGCAAACATCACCGCACCCACCAGCAACCACTTGACGCGTCCCAGATCTGACACGGAGAGGCGCGGGGCGGTCCTCGACCGGGTAACGACTTGGGCATTGTGCCCTGGCTTAGTCATGAGGCTTCTCCCCTCTACCGGACCGTCAGACCGTAGGTCTGGACAGACGGGTCGGCATCCGTGCTCTCCACCTGACCGGCTGCGGGAAACCCTAGGGCATGGCGAAAGTCATGGGCGCGGCTCTCGGCGATCGAGCCGGTCTTTCGATCCGCTGAAGGGACGCGAGGATGCGCTTATCCGCAGGCTCCTCAAACCCCTACGCCCAGCTGCTTCCCGCAGTCGGACGAGATAGCCGCAGAGCGCGTGGCAGCAGCGCTCACGGCATGAAACGGAGAACGATGAACACCGACCCGCTTCGGGGAGCCGAGCGCCGGGTCAGGACCTCAATCGTCGTGAACCGTGAGGACCGGGCATGGGGAGTGCTTCAGAACGGCGTTTGAGGTACTTCCCTCCAATCTTGCGCGGAGCCCGGTCAGTCCCCTCGAGCCGATGACGACGGCAGCCACATCTCGCTTGCGGGCCAGCTCGACTATCGCGTCGGCCACGTTGGCCTTCTCGTCGGCCACGACGAGCGGCTCGGCTCGAAGTCCGAGCGATCTCGCCAGCTCAGTCCCAGATTGTGCGATGCGATCGGCCCGAGCCTGAAGCGTGTCGTCGATCTCCTGTGCGGTTTCAACATCGACGACGACCGGAGGCGATATGTCCATGGACCCCGCCCCCGGCTGCATCCCGGCGAGCTCGTATGGCAGTCCCGGTTCCCACACCGTCACCACCAGTGCCCGCCGTGAGCCGAAGAGCTCGGCGGTTTCCCGGACAGCCCGACGGGCTGTGTCTGACCCGTCGTAACCGATCAGGACCGGCGCGGCGGCGTTCATCCGGGGCAGGTTAGCCAAGCCCGGATGGGCCGCTCGTTTGGCGCCCACTGGGTTGCAGAATGGCTGCAATCCAGCCGGCAAACCGCATTGGAATGCGGGTAAAGCTAGAAGAGCTGGTTTTCGCCGGCGAAGATCTCCGAAACCGAATCGTCGGTGAAGATCCTGCGGATCGAGTCGGCGAGGGTCTGCGCGGTGCTGATCACCTTGATGTTGTCCGGCGCCCCCGGGCGCTGCGGCATCGTGTCGGTGACCACGATCCGCTCGATCCCGGAGCTCTCCGGCGCGAGGCGCTCATAGGCCGGGCCCGAGAACACCCCGTGGGTGGCGACCGCGATCACCCGCGCGGCCCCCTCGTCCAGGACGGTCTGGGCCGCGGCGGTGAGGGTGCCCGCGGTGTCGATCATGTCGTCGACCAGGACAGCGGTCTTGCCCTTCACTTCGCCGACGACGTAGCCGATCTCGGCGACCTGCTGCGCGGGGCGCTCCTTCTCCATCACGGCCCAATGGCTGCCGACCTTGCGGGCGAAGTTCCTGGCGGTCTTCACTCGGCCGGCGTCAGGGGAGACGATCACCAGGTCCTCGTCGAAGCCCATGTCGGAGACGTACTGGGCGAGCATCGGCATCGCGGTCATGTGGTCCAGGGGCACGTGGAAGAAGCCCTGAACCTGGCCGGCGTGCAGGTCCATCGTCAGCACCCGGTCGACGCCCACACCCTCCAGGCACTTGGCCACGATCCGGGCCGTGATCGGCTCGCGTGGCGCGGACTTCTTGTCCTGGCGGGCGTAGCCGTACCAGGGCATCACGGCGATGATCCGGTGGGCGGAGGCACCCTGCGCGGCGTCGATCATCGCGAGCAGCTCCATCAGGGCGTCGTTCGGGGTCATCGCCTCGGTCTCGTTCGCCGCCGTCGACTGGACGATGAAGACGTCGGCGCCGCGGATCGACTCCTCGTAGCGGCAGTAGACCTCGCCGTTGGAGAAGGTCTTCAGGGTGACGTCGCCGAGATCGACGTCCAGGTGACGGGCGATGTGCGAGGCGAGCTCCCCGGAGGCGCGACCCCCGAAGACCATCAGGCGCTTGCGGTAGTCCTGGACGATCTCCGACATCGGCTGGGTCTGCTCGATGGTGCTCACGAGTCTTCTCCCTCGCTCGATTCCTTCGCCTTCTTTGCCGCGTAGCCCTCGACGTTCTTCTGGTCCGCCCGCGAGATGCCCAATGCCCCTGGCGGAATGTCCTCGGTGATCACCGATCCGGCACCAGTGTATGCGTCGTCGCCGACTTCTACGGGTGCGACGAAGGTCGTGTCAACCCCGGTGTGAACGTTCTTCCCGATCTTGGTGCGATATTTGTGGCGCCCGTCGTAGTTGGCCGTGACCGTGGTCGCCCCGAGGTTGGCTCCCTCACCCACCTCGGTGTCGCCGATGTAGGAGAGGTGCGGCACCTTGGCGCCGGGGCCGATCTCGGAGTTCTTGATCTCGACGAAGGTCCCGGCCTTGGCGCCCTCGCCGATCCGGGCGTTCGGCCGCAGGTAGGTGAAGGGCCCGACCTTGGCTTCGTCGCCCACCTCGCACTCGGTCAGATAGGAGTGGATGACCGTCGCGCGCCGGCCGATGCGCGAGTCGATCAGCGTGGTCATCGGCCCGACGGTGCTGCCCGAGCCGATCGCCGTGCTGCCGCGCAACGAGGTGCCGGGCAGGATGGTGGCGTCCGGCTCGATCCGGACGTCGGCGTCGATCCAGGTCGCGCTGGGGTCCTCGATCGTCACCCCCGCCCGCATGTGGGCGAGCAGGATTCGGGTGCGTGCCTCGTCGCTCACCCGAGCGAGGTCGGCGCGGTCGTTGACCCCGAGGTTGACTGCCGGATCGTCGACCAGGTGGGCGATCACCTTGCCGCCCGACTTCCGGATCAGGGGCAGGACGTCCGGGAGGTAGTACTCGCCCTGGGCGTTGTCGTTGCCGAGCCCGGCCAGCGCGTCCGTGAGGGGCCCGGCGGCGAACGCGTAGGTGCCGGCGTTCACCTCCTTGACCTGCAGCTCCTCCTGAGAGGCGTCTCCGGGCTTCTTGGCCTCGACGATCCGCTCGACCTCGCCGTCGGCCGCCCGGATCACGCGGCCGAAGGTGCCGGGATCCTCGAGCTCGGTGGTCATCATCGTGGCGGCCGCCCCGGCCTCGCGGTGCGCGGCGAGCATCCCCTCGATCACCTCCGCGCCGAGCAGCGGCGTGTCGCCGGAGAGGACCAGGACGGTGTCGGAGTCGCGGACCACATCCGCGGCCGCGCGCAGGGCGCCGCCGGTGCCGTCGGCCTCCGGCTGCACGATCGTCTCGGTGCCGTCGGGCAACACCGACCAGAGATCGCGGTCGGGCGAGACGATCACGCAGATGCGATCGGCCCCGGCCTCGCGCGCCGCGAGGATGGGCCAGGCGATCATCGGGCGCCCGCAGACCTCGTGCAGGACCTTGGGCACGGCCGAGTGCATGCGCGTGCCCTGTCCCGCGGCCATGATCAGGGCCGTCGTGGCGGGGGGATTCACAGCGGAATCGTAGAGTGAACCGGCAACGGCCATACGTGCCGTCGGCTTCCGGCGGCACCGGACCTAGCTGGGGACGCTTTCCGGGGTGCCAAGGACTACGTGTTCCTTGACTTCGCCTACACGCTGAAGACGATCTCGAAGATCGTCGCCTTCGATCCCCCACCATCACTTCGAGGTCGAGGTCGTCCGGGACCTGACCGGCACCGGCAAGTGGACCCTGGCGCCGAACGGCAACGGCACGATCCCCGTCCGCTTCGATTGGATCGTCCACGCCGAGCGTCCCCTCCTCCGTTACCTCGCCCCGATCATGCGGCCGATCTTCCGCTGGAACCACAACTGGTCCGCGGCGCGGGCGAAGGAGGGGCTCGCGCCCTACGCCCGCTCCACCTGATTCGCCGGGACGGTCACCCTCGCCAAATAGTCTCCCGGGGGCATGCCCTCGCTCCAGTCCCGCTATCCGCGAATCTCGGGGTACGGATTCCTCTCCGACTGCCACACGGGCGCGCTGATCTCTCCCGAGGGGTCGGTCGAGTGGCTCTGCCTGCCGCGCTTCGACTCGGAGAGCGTCTTCGGCTCGCTGCTCGACCGCACCGCCGGCTTCTGGCGGGTCGGGCCGCCCGGTCTGGTGGCGCCGGTCAGCCGCCGGTACGAGCCCGGCACCAACGTCCTCGAGACCACGTGGATGACCGGTTCCGGCTGGATCGTCGTCCATGACGCGCTCACGGTCGGGGACTGGCGGCAGGAAAACGACTACGAGCCGCACCGCCGCCCCCCGCCGGACGACGAGGCCGAGCACGTGCTCGTGAGGACGGTGGAGTGCGTGCAGGGCGAGGTGGACGTCGAGATGATCTGCCAGCCGGCCTTCGACTACGGGGCGACCCGCCTCGAGTGGAAGCGCCGCGGCGACTCGGGCACCGACGCGGAGCTCACCCATGACGACATCAACCTGATCCTCACCGGCGATCTGCCGCTCGGCGTGGACGGCTCGGACGCCCGCGCCCGGCACCGGATGAGGGCCGGGGAGATTCGGTACAGCGCGCTCAGCTGGGGGCCCTCCCCGATCCCGCCGAGCTCGGCTGAGGACTGCCAGAAGCGCCTGCGCCGCACCGTCGACTTCTGGCGGCGCTGGCTCGAGGGAGGGAGCTTCCCGGACCACCCGTGGCGCGATTACCTGCAGCGCTCCGCGCTCACGCTGAAGGGCCTCACCTACGCGCCGACCGGCGCGCTGATCGCGGCGCTCACCACCTCGCTTCCCGAGACCCCGGGTGGCGAACGCAACTGGGACTACCGCTACACCTGGATCCGCGACGCCACCTTCGCACTCTGGGCGATGCACACCCTCGGCTTCGACTACGAGGCCACCGACTTCATGGGCTGGATGACCGACGTCTACAAGGAGGGCCTCGAGGAGGGCCGCCCCGGCATGCAGATCATGTACGGGATCCGGGGCGAGAAGGACCTGCACGAGAGCACCCTCGACCACCTGACCGGATACGAGGGCGCCAAGCCCGTGCGGATCGGCAACGCCGCCTTCAAGCAGCGCCAGAACGACGTCTACGGGGCGCTGCTCGACTCGGTCTACATCCACGCCAAGGTCCAGGACCACCTCCCGCACGAGCTCTGGGAGGCGCTCTGCCGCCAGGTCGAGAGCGCGATCAAGGTCTGGGACAAACCCGACCAGGGGATCTGGGAGGCGCGCGGAGCCCCCAAGCACTACGTCTCCTCGAAGCTGATGTGCTGGGTGGCGGTCGATCGCGGCTGCCGGCTCGCCGACAGGATCGGCGACGAGGACCGGCTGCCGAGGTGGACCGAGACAGCGGAGGAGATCCGCGCCGACATCCTGGAGCGGGGCATCTCGGAGCGCGGCGTCTTCCGTCAGCACTACGAGACGGACGCGCTCGATGCCTCCGCCCTGCTGGTTCCGCTGGTGCGGTTCCTGCCGCCCGACGACGAGCGCGTCGTCAACACGGTCAAGGCGATCGCCGAGGAGCTCACCGAGGACGGCCTGGTGCTTCGCTACCGGGTCGGCGAGACCGACGACGGCCTGCGCGGCGAGGAGGCGACCTTCACGATCTGCTCGTTCTGGCTCGCGGCGGCGCTGTCCGAGATCGGGCAGCGGCAGCTCGCCCGCGAGATGTGCGAGAGGCTGCTCTCCCAGGCCGGCCCCCTGGGCCTCTACGCCGAGGAGCTCGACCCCAAGACCGGCCGCCAGTGGGGCAACTTCCCGCAGGCCTTCACCCACCTGGCGCTGATCAACGCCGTCAGCCACGTGATCACCGACGATCGCTCGACCGGCGACCGCGAGATGACCGGCGTGCTCAGCGAGATGATCTCTCAGCAGTCCGGCTAGGAGCGGCCCAGGCCGCGATCCGACGGCGAAGCCGCTACTCCGGCTCCGGCGGCGGCACCCGCCCCGCCTCGGTGCCCGGCTCCCGCGCCGGTCCGACCGGGGAAGCGATCCCGAGCACCCGCATCGCCTTCAGCCCGAGGCCGAGCTTCTCGCGCCCCTCCGTGGAGGTGACATCGTGACCGCAGAGCTCGCGGGCGCGCTCGAGCCGGTACCTGATCGTGTGGCGGTGGGTGAAGAGCTGCTGTGCCGTCGCCGCTACGTTCCCGTCGTTCTCGAGGTAGGTCTCGACCGTGGCGACCAGCTCGGTCTCGTACTGCTCGTCGTAGGCGACCAGCGGCTCGACGGTCTCCGAGTAGAAGCGCTCCAGCTCGGCCGGGTCCTCGCTCATCGCCGGCAGGAGCAGCCGGTAGGCCCCGGTGTCCTCGAAGGCGAGCACCCGCGCCCCCTCGGCCTCGCCCACGTTCGCGGCCAGCAGCGCCTCCTGTCCCGCCCGGTAGAGGTCCACGGGATCCGTCGCGACCCGGCTGCGCGAGACACCCACCGAGAAGCCGGTCAGCCCCTCGTCGAGCTCATTGGCGAGCGCGTCGGCGGCGCGCGCCAGCCGCTCGTCGCCGTCGGCGGGTACGACGGCGACGATCTCGGTCCCCTCCCCCTCCTGGTCCCCCTCGGCCGCGAGGGCTCCCGGGCTCACAGCCCGCACCGCGCGAAGCGCGATCGCGAGCACCCGGGCCCGCCACTTACCGGTCTGCGCCACGTGAGGGATCGCGCGGGCCATCAGCACTCCGGCCCCGTCGCCCAGGTCAGTGCCGAGCTCCGCCGCGCGCGCCTCGATGTCGCCGCGGTCGGTGATCGTGCGCGAGAGCAGCGCCCTGACGAAGTCCCCCGCCGCCTCCTCCGTCGCCCACTCCGGCGACCGGGAGCGCTCGAGCTCGAGCGCGACCAGGGTCGCGACCATGCGAAGCAGGACCGCATCGGGGTCGTCCTCGCCGCGCGGCCGCCAGCGCAGCTCCCCGACGGAGGTGTCCGCGACGCGCAACTCCACCGTTTCCACTCCGGCGCCGCCGGCGAGCAGCTTCTTCTCCTCGTCGGGTGACGCGGCGGCGACCGCGAGCACGTTGCTCGCCCGGTCGATCAGCGCGACGCTCGCGTAGAGGGCACGACCGGCCGCCCGCGCGACCGCGGGCATCCCCGCCCCCGACTCGATCGCCGCCGAGAGCTCCTCGAGGCTGCCGGGATCGGCGCGGCGCTCGGAGCGTGAGGTCTCCTTCGCGTTCATCGGGACAGTTTAGGTAGGGCCGATGGGCCGGGCGAAGCTACACCCAGGTCGAGATCTGGTCCCAGTTGAGGAAGATCACGACCCCGATCACCAGGCCGACCAGGACCAGCGCGGCGAGCACGAAGAGCGAGAGGAACCCGGCGACCAGCTTCTCCCAGGCGCGGCCGTAGGAGCCCAGCGCCGGGACCAGGATCAGCGCGACGAAGGCGCTCACGGAGAGCAGCCCGGCGATGCCGAACAGGTAGTACTCAGTGCCCAGCCCCAGCACCGGCGCCAGGATCGAGCTGAGGAGCGCGCTCATGACGCCGGGAATTGTGGCGGATGTGGGTGATCACCAGCGCTGCGACGGCGACCGCCGAGAAGCAGGAGAGCCCGAGGGCCCATCCGGAGGTCACGTCGCTGAGCCAGTGGACGCGCAGGTAGACGCGGGTGAGCCCGACCAGCGCCGCGAGCGCGATGCCGGCCGCGATCACGAGGCTCCGGCGCGTGATCCCCGGCGCCAGCCTCAGCGCGACCGTGACGGCGAACCAGACGTAGAGCGTGGAATAGGCGGCATGGCCGCTCGGGAAGGAGGAGCGAGAGGCCGAGGTGAGCGGATCCGGCGGGCGCGGCCGGTCCGTCCAGGACTTGATCCCGTGGACGAGCAGGAAGATGAGGATCATCCCGACCACGAGGACCCAGAGCTCGATCCAGCGGCGCCGAAGCGCCAGGGCGATCGCGGCGATGGCGGCGATTGGATAGACCACCACCGCGGAGCCGAGGTAGGTGACGACCTTGGCGGCCTGATCGAGCCACCCGGCCCGCAGCTGGTTGGCGAGGTCGTAGGCGGTCTGATCGCCCGGGGTCGGGCCGGGATCACCCGAGATCACCGACCAGTAGGCAACCACCACGAAGACCCCAACCGAGAGGGCGGCCAGCAGGGTGGTCAGCTCGAGGCCGAGGCCGCCAGGCGTCAGGCGCCTGCCGACGAAGGCGAGCTGCGGACGAAAGCGCCGGCCGAAGGCCACCAGAGGGCGAAGCACCCGACGCTTCTCCATCTCCGCCACGATCCGGCTGCGGTTCTCCGGCTCGCGCAGGAAGCGGAAGGCGAGGACGATCGCCACCACCACGCCGATCACGATCGCGAACACGAAGAGCCCCTGGCCGACGACCTTCGTGACCGTGTCGAGGCTCTGCGCCGCGAAGTACCCAGCCAGGATCAGCCCGGTCGCCCAGAGGCCCGTGCCGAGGATGCTGAACGGGGCGAAGGCGCGGTAGCGCATCCGGCTGCTCCCGGCGATGAACGGCGCCAGCGCGCGCACGAGCCCGATGAAGCGGCCGATCAGGATCGTCCGGCCGCCGTAGCGGGCGAAGTAGCTCTCGACCTGCTCGAGCCGCTCGTTCGTGATCCGAAAGCGATGGCCGTGCCGGACGAGGAAGTCGCGGCCGAGCCTGGCGCCGAGCAGGAAGCTCACAGTATCCCCGGCGAAGGCGCAGAGCCAGGTGATCGCCAGGATCAGCGGGAGCGAGATGTCGCCCTGTCCCGCCACCGCGCCGCCGAGCATCACCGTGAACTCGCCGGGAGCGATCAGCCCGACGAACGCCCCGGTCTCGAGAAAGGCGAGCCCGCCGACCAGCAGGTAGGTCCAGGCCCCCAGTCCCTTGGAGAGACTCTGGATCGCCTGCTCGAGATCGATGTGCGGGAGGTCGCCGCGGAAGACGAAGAAGGCCACGATCGCCGCGGCGAGCAGCCCCCGGCGAATCCACTTCCAGCTCAGGTGCGGCGGCTTCATGGTGAGAGCGGGGCGGTGGCCAGCGCCTCGGGGAAGCGCTCGCGGAGGCCCTGCACCGCCTCCGTGGCCTCCTCGGCCGTCGGATAGAGGCCGAACGCCGTCGGGCCGGACCCGGTCACCATCGCGTGAGCGGCGCCGGCCTCCTCCAAGGCGTGCAGCGCGTCCTCGATCGCCGGACGCAAGGAGATCGCCGCCCGCTGCAGGTCGTTGACGAGGTTCTCGCGGTAGTCGAGTGGCGAGCGGCCCTCGTCCACCGCGTCCCGAAGCTGGCGCCGGATCGCCTCCAGCTCGTTCTCGCCGCGCGGGGTGCCGAGCCGATCGGCCTCCGCGTAGACGTCGGCGGTCGCGAGCCCCTCAGCCTGCGGGATCAGGACCACCCCGTGCTCGGCCGGCGGCGGGGCCGGCTCGATCACCTCCCCGGCCCCCGCGACCAGGCAGGCGCGCGGCTGCAGCTGCGACGGCACGTCCGCGCCGATCTGCGCCGCGATCGATCGCAGCCCCTCCACCTGCCCCCGCGCCAGGCGGAGAACCGCCGCCGCGTCCGCGCTGCCTCCACCGAGGCCCGCAGCCACCGGCACCCGCTTGGTGACCTCGATCCGCAGGGGCGGGCCGCTCCAGCCGTGCTCCCGAAGCGTCGCCAGGGCCTTGGCCGTCAGATCGGGGCCCTCGATCCCCTCGCAGATCACCTCGTCGCTGGCCGCCTCGCTCAGCTGGAGGACATCGGCGAGCTCGAGGGGCTCGAACAGCGAGCGGATCTCGTGCAGCCCGTCCCCCCGCCGCGGGCCGACGTAGAGGCAGAGATTGAGCTTGGCCGGGGCGAGCATCGTCCCCGGCATCTCGGTGACGGTCACGAGTCTCCCCCGTGTGCCAGGGCCTCGCCGAACCGCTCGAACTCCTCTGGGGAGAGCGTCTCGGCGCGAGCGTCGGCGGGCTTGCCGACCGACTGGAGGGCGAGGCGGGCGGGCTCGAGGCTGCCCGCCCGGGAGAGCTCGAGCGACCGCGCCAGCGACTTGCGCCGATGCCGGAAGGCGAGCCGGATCAGAGCGGCGAGATCCTCGGACGCGCCGGGCGCCCTGCGGTGCAGGCGGACCAGCGCCGACTCGACCCGAGGCCGAGGCACGAAGACGGCGGGGTCGACCGTGCGGAGCAGGGTCACCTCGCAGGCGAGCTGCACCAGGACGCTCGGCGAGCCGTACTCGCGGGTCCCGGGCTCGGCCCGGAGCCGATCCGCGATCTCGCGCTGCACCATCACGACCCAGACCTCCAGGGAGGGGAGCTCCGCGATGGTCTTCACCAGCAGCGGAGTGGCGATCGAGTAGGGCAGGTTGGCGATCATCTTCGTCGGACGGGGAGCGAGGCGGCCCAGCTCCACCCGCATCGCATCCCCCCACACCAGGTCGATGCCGCCCAGCTCCTCCGCCAGCGGCTCGAGCTCTCCGCGAAGCCGCTCGTCGAGCTCGATCACGTGCAGCCAGCGCGCGGCCGGGGCGAGCCGCTCGGTGAGCGCGCCGCCGCCACCCCCCACCTCCAGCACCACGTCGGAGGGCGAGAGGTCGGCCTCCCGGACGATCGCGTCGAGCAGGTTCGGGTCGGCGAGGAAGTTCTGGCCGAGCCGTCGCGGTGACCGCTCCGGCGGGCCTGTGCGGCCGCTCACCACCCGAAGACTCTCGCGGCGTTCGCCTCCACGGTTCGTTCGAGCTCACCGTACGGGACGCCGCGGACCTCGGCGAGCCGCTCGGCCGTCGCCACCACGTTGGCGGGCTGGTTCGGCTTCCCCCGCACGGACTGGGGCGCGAGGAAGGGCGAGTCGGTCTCGACCAGCAGCCGCTCCTCCGGCACGACCGCCGCCGCCTCTCTGATGGTCTCGGCCTTCGGATAGGTGAGGTTGCCCGCGAAGGAGCAGTACCAGCCGAGCTCGGCGGCCCGCTCGGCCCAGCGCGGCCCGGCGGAGAAGCAGTGCAGGATCACCGGGACGCCCTCGCCCTGATCCGCGAGCGTGGCAAAAGCCTCCGAGACCGCCCGATCGGAGCCCTCCGCGTCCCGCAGGTGGATGACCACGGCGTTTCCGGTTCGCCGTGCGATCTCGATCTGCGCGGAGAAGGCGCGACGCTGGTCCTCGGGATTGGCCCGGGCTCGATAGAAGTCGAGCCCGGTCTCGCCCACGGCGACCACCTCGGGCGCAGAGCAGAGCTCCTCGATCGCCTCGGCGGCGGCGGCGTCGAAGCCGTCCGCGCTGTTCGGGTGGCGGCCGACCGACGCGAAGACCGAATCGTTCTCCCGCGCGGCGCGCACTGCGTCCGGGTTCGTGTCCGCGCCGAGGCCGACGGTCAGGATGCGATCGACCCCAGCGTCACGGGCCGATCCGACCAGCTCGGCCTCCGCCGGCTCGCAGAGCCCGAGGTGCGCGTGGGTATCGACCACGCCGCGAGTCTAAGCGGGGGCCCTCGAGATCAGGGGCCCAGGTTCGCCTCGATGAAGTCCTTGTAGAGGTAGGTCCTCGTGTGCACCGACGGGTAGCCCTTGAGCCCGCAGAGCACGAAGAAGAACGGGTTCCCCTTGGATGGGGGCGCGGTGCTCGCCTCCGCCGTGCCCACCAGCCGCGGGCCCTCGGGGGTGTTCGCGACAAGCGGCCCCCCGCTGTCGCCGGAGCAGATGGACCTCATCACGGGGTGGCGCCTGATCCTCCGCTTGATCTTGCGGAACGCGACGCCCACCCGGTGCCCCGCGTCGCAGATCGCCCATGGCGGCAGCGGGCAGAACCGCGAGGTGACGTTGACCGCCGTCAGCAGGCCGATCTTCTGCTTGCCGACGATCAGGGGGTTCCGGTTGCCGAAGCCGGCGACGGAGAGCGGCGCGCCCGGCTGCGTGTAGGTGGCATCCTCGGCCGCGCTGGCCGGCTGGATCGCGGGAGCCGAGGTCGGGGTCTTGAGCGTGAGGATCGCGAGGTCGCTGTCGAAGCCGTGCGCGAAGCCTGGTGCGAAGGCCACCGAGGCGACGGCGAGCGCCTCGCCACCGGTGAACGCCGAGGTCGAGTTGGCCCGCACGGTCATCGTCAGCGGGTTGCCGACGCAGTGTCCCGCGGTGAGCACTCGGGTCGGCGAGACGACGGTGCCGGTACAGAGGGTCGTCGGCGTGAGCACGGCGACCGCGAACCCCCACTGCTGCAGGCTCGCGGGGGTGCCGCCGATCACGCTCGAGCTCGCGCGCGGCTTGGCGGCGGCCGAACCGGCGGCGAGCAAACCGATCAGGCCCGCGGTGCAGAGGACGGCGGCTCCCACCCTGGCTATCCGAGAGAGCATCGGGGAGAGGGTAGGACCCGTCGCCCCAGGGGACATCGTCATTTCTCCGTAGACGTACCGGAGATGACCAGAATCGCATCGCAGGCCTGCCCGCGCGACTCGGCGCGGCTGCCCGATCTGCTCTGATCTCTACCTCTTCAGCCTGAAGGCGTGGGAGATCGCGTCGGTCGCACCGGTGGCCGGATCCGTGGCGTTGACGCTGCTCACCAGCTTGAACCTGCCGGGCGATGCCTTCATCGCCCTGAGCAGCGGGCCGTTCGGCTTGATGAAGTGACCGCTCGGCACGCCCCCCTGGAGCGTCCCCGTCTCGCTGTCCGAGAGGTGGATGCCCGGTCCCTTGAGCGTGACCGTGGAGACCACGTCGCAGGTCACCGCGCACTGGAAGGGGATGGTGATCCGCTTGCCGATCTTGAGTTTCCCGGCGGTCAGGTAGTTGATGAGGGCGCCCGACTTGCTGGCGGTTGGGCCGCCCGCAACCGCGCTGGAGGCCGGCAGAAGCAGTGCGCCGGCCACTGCCAGCACGGTCGCGATCCTCCCAATGCGAGACATCCTGCTCATCAACTTCCTCCCTGAGTCGTTCCGGGTTACGAGCGCCACCCTAGCACTCGGGATTCGGCCGGCCTAGGCGACCTGGAGCTTGGGGAAGAGCGGATCCAGCTCGCCCAGAACCTGGCCGCCGCCGCGGGAGCCGAACTCGGCCAGCTCCCGGCCCGGCTCCCCCAGCGCCTCGAGCAGGCGGCCCGTCGTCTCGGGCATGTAGCCGTGGACCAGCAGAGTGGTCACCCTGAGCCCCTCGGCGAGCCCGTAGAGGACGGCGTCCAGCCGCCCTGACGCCGAATCGTCCTTCGCCAGCTCCCAGGGCCTCGTCTCCTCCACGTACTGGTTGAGCCGGCGCACGAGCTTCCAGACCTCCTCCAGGGCCTGGGTCAGCTCTGCCTCGTCGAGCAGTGCCCGCACCCGGTCGGGCGCGCCCTCGAAGTCCCGGGCGAGCTCCGCCTCGGCCTCTGCCTCGGGGACGGTGCCGTCGCGGTAGCGGCCAATCATCGAGAGCACCCGGTTGGCGAGGTTCCCGTACTGATCGGCCAGCTCGGTCTCGTAGCGCGACTCGAATCCCGCGGGCGAGATCTGGCCGTCCTGGCCGAAGGAGACATCGCGGAAGCAGTAGAAGCGCAGCGCGTCCGCACCGAACTTGGCGATCACCTCGTCGGGATCGAGCACGTTGCCGAGTGACTTGGACATCTTGTGCCCCTCCATCAGGAGGAAGCCGTGGATGAACATCCGCCGCGGGACCTCGATCTCGGCGGCCATCAGGAACGCCGGCCAGTAGACGGCGTGGAACTTGAGGATGTCCTTGGCGAGGATGTGGAAGGGCGGCCAGAACTCCTCGGTGACGTCCTTGCCCTTCACCCCATACCCGAGGGCCGTGTAGTAGTTGAGCAGCGCGTCGAACCAGACGTAGATCACCTGGTCGGTGTCCCAGGGGACCGGCACCCCCCACTTCAGGGTCGGCCGCGAGAGCGAGACGTCCTGGAGCCCCTGCTTGATGAAGGAGAGCGCCTCGTTGCGCCGGAACGACGGCACGACGAAGTCGGGGCGCTCCTCGTAGAGCCGCTCGAGGTCGTCCTGAAACGAGGAGAGCGCAAAGAACCAGTTCTTCTGCTCCTCGCGAGTGAGTGGGATCTTGTGGATCGGGCAGGTGTTGTCTGGACCGATCTCCGCCTCGGTCTTGAAGTCGGCGCAGCGAGGGCAGTACCAGCCCTCGTACATGCCCTCGTAGACGTGCCCGTTGTCGTGGACCCGCTGGACGATCTCCTGGACCCGGTCGATGTGGCCCTGGTCGGTTGTCCGGATGAAGAAGTCGTTGGAGGCGTTGATCTTGGCCGCCATCTCCTTGAAGCGGGGCGCGAGCCGGTCGCCGAGCTCACGGGGCGTGACCCCCTCGGCCTCCGCCTGCTGGGCCACGGGCTCGCCGTGCTCGTCCGTCCCGGTCAGGAAGAAGACGTTCTCCCCGCGCTGGCGGTGGTGGCGGGCGAGGATGTCCGCGGCGATCGTCGAGTAGGCGTGACCGAGATGGGGCTCACCGTTGACGTAGTAGATCGGGGTGGTGACGTAGAAGCTCACTAGGCCTCTGAGCCTAGAGGAGCTTCTCCTGGCCCTTCGAGCCGCCGCGGCTGCGGCGGCGCCGGGGGATGCCGGCCGCCTCGGTCAGGGCGTCCTCGACGTCGGCGAGGATCGCGCGCTCGGAGCGAGACGCGACGATCGGCTCGGACATGTCGTCGACGTGGACGTAGGTCCGGCGACCCTCCCCGCGATCCTTCGGGTCCAGGGGGACGAGGGCGTAGATTCGATCCGCTCGGGCGAACTTCCCATAGCCGAGCGAAACCATGCGGGGCTCGCGCTTGGCCATCTCGCTTCGACACCAAGGTAGCGCCGCCCGCGGTCGCGCGGCGGATGCGCCCGGCGGTTAGCCCCTCGCTTGAACCGGGCATTAGACGGGTCTTCTTTCATCGAACCCTCGACCATTCGCGCATGGCCGGCCTCTTCACAACCCTGTGGACCAAGTACCGCCTCGCTACCACGGCCGGCACGCTCGGCATCGTCGCGGTGGTGGGCGCGGGCGGCTGGCTGCTGCTGCGCAGCCCGAGCAACTCGCCGGAGCCGACCACGTCGACGGTCACGACCGCCAGCCACCCACGCCCACCGCAGACCACGGATTGGCCGACCTACGGCTTCGACGCGGCGCGCACGCGATACCTGCCGACGGATCGCGTCAAGCCCCCCTACAAGCTGGCCTGGAGCTACGACGCCGGGCACCTCATGGAGTACTCGCCGGTCGTCGTCGGCGACACGCTCTACGGGATCGACAACAACGGCGAGGCGTTCGCCCTCAACACCCGGAACGGCAAGCCGCGCTGGCGCCGGGACATCGCCACGTTGAACGCCTCCGCCCCCAGCTACGGCGACGGCCGGCTCTACCTCTCCAACCTCGAGCCCGGCCAGGTCCAGGCGCTGAACGCGAGCAACGGCAAGGTCGTCTGGCGGCATCCGCTCCCCGGGCGCACCGAGTCCACTCCGCTGGTGGTCGGCAAGACCGTGATCGCCGGCTGCGAGTGCGGCTCGGTCTACGCCCTCAATGCCCGCACCGGCAAGGAGCTCTGGAGCGCCGCCGTGGGCGGCGCGGTCAAGGCCTCGCCCGCGTACGACCGCGGGGTCGTCTTCGTCGGCGACTACGGCGGCGGGATGACCGCGCTGCGGGCGAGCAACGGCCAGGTGAAGTGGCAGGCGAGCGCCGGCGACAGCATCTACGGGACAGCCGCCGTCGCGTTCGGCCGGGTCTTCGCCGGGGACCTGAGCGGCGGGTTCCACGCCTGGGACGAGGACACCGGGAGCTCGGACTGGAGCACCTCAACCGGCGGCTATGTCTACAGCGCAGCGACGGCGGCCAAGACCCGCGACACGCCGCCGTCCGTCTACTTCGGCTCCTACGACGGCACGGTCTACGCCCTCGACGCCCGCACCGGCAGCCAGCGCTGGTCCCAGTACGCGGCGGGCCCGGTGTCGGGGGCGGGGAGCATGATCGGCGACGTCTTCTACGCCGGGGACCTGAAGACCACCGAGACCTTCGGGTTCCGCGCCACCGACGGCAAGCCGGTCTTCCAAGCGCGGGACGGGGCCTATAACCCGGTCATCTCAGACGGCAGGCGCCTCTACCTGACCGGCTACCGGGTGATCTACTCGCTGCACCCCGCCCACGGCCGGTCCGTGCACGGCTTCGTCAAGCAGAGCAGGAACTTGGCGGGCTAGCCGCCACCACGCCGCACTACTTCGGGGGCGGCGGCGAAGCCGCCGAGATGCGAGGGCGCGCGACAGCGCGACCCGATCGGTGTGGTTGGCGGCGGCTCGTGGCCGCGATCTGGTGGCGAGGCCGGGTTGCTCACCGTCTGGGGTCGCGCCCCGTGATCCCGCGATAGAGATCGTTCGCCGGGACTCCGGTCAGTGCCGAGACGACGCTGGCCGCCGCCCGCGGGCGTGCGCCGGCCCGGATCAAGCCACGCAAGGCGTCGGTGGCGAAGCCGATGTCGGCGGTCCCGCGCTCGGCCGCCGGACCGATCACCACCACGATCTCGCCGCGGGCCTCGTCCCGGAAGCGACGCGAGAGCTCGCCGAGGGTCCCGCGCGCGATCTCCTCATGCAGCTTGGTGAGCTCGCGGCAGACGGCGGCCGGGCGGTCCGGGGCCAGCTGGGCCAGGGCCCGCAGGGACTCCGGCAGGCGCCGTGGCGACTCGAAGGCGATCAGGGTCTCGGTGGACTGGAGCACCCGCTCGAGCTCGCCGGTGCGCCTCGGCAGAAAGCCCTGGAAGCGGAAACGATGCGTGGGAAGCCCCGAGGCGACCAGCGCGGTGACGATCGCAGACGGGCCCGGGAGCACCTCGATGTCCAGGTCACGGTCGATGCAGGCCCTGATCAGGCGGAAGCCGGGGTCCGAGACCGCCGGCGTGCCGGCGTCGGAGACCAGCGCGACGTTGTCCCCGCGCTCGATCCGCTGGGCGAGCTCGCGGGCCCGCTCGGCCTCGTTGCCCTCGTGGTAGGAGATCAGCCTCAGCGCCTGGATCTCGAGCCGCTCCAGGAGCAGCCCGGTCCTCCGCGTGTCCTCGCAGGCGATCACGTCGGCCTCGTTGAGCGCCCGGCGAGCCCGCAGGGTGATGTCCTCGAGGTTCCCGATCGGGGTCGGGCAGACCACGAGCTTGCCCGGCATCAGATGAGCGACCTCACGGCGCCGTGCGCGTGGGGGCGGCCAACGGCCGTCATCCACGCGTGCGTGGTCGTGGGGTCGCTCATCTACTCAGGCCTCCTTGTCGAGCTCGATCAGGGCCATCGCCGCGGCCCCGATCATGCCCGCGTCGGGGCCCAGCTCGGCCAGCTTCACGGGGATCTTGTTCATCGGCCGAAGCGCGCGCGCCTCGAGCTCCTCGCGGGCCGGCCCGATCAGCAGCTCCCCGGCCGCGGAGACGCCGCCCCCGATCACGATCACGTCGGGATCGAAGACGTTGGCGAGACTCGCCAGGGCGACGCCGAGGTGGCGGCCCGCCTTGGCCACGACCTCGACCGCGAGCTCATCCCCCTTCGCGGCCAGCTCGGTCACGGTCTTGCCGAGGATCGGTCCCTGGGCGAGGGCCCGGCCGAGCGCGGAATCCGGCTCACGCTCCGCGGCCGCCCTGCCCTCGCGGGCGATCGCGGTGCCCGAGGCGAGCGTCTCGACGCAGCCATGGTTGGGGCAGTTGCCCTGGCAGCGGGGGCCGTCCTCCTCGATCACGATGTGGCCCAGCTCCGCCCCGGCCCCGGTCGACCCCCGGTAGATCTGGCCGCCGAGGATGAGCCCGCCCCCGATCCCGGTGCCGATCGTCAGCATGACCACGTTCCGGGCGCCCCGGCCGGCGCCGAAGAGGTATTCGGCGAGGGCGGCGACGTTCGCGTCGTTGTCGACGTAGACCGGAAGCCCGAGCCGCTTCCCCATCAGCTCGCGCAGGGGCACGTCGGAGATCTCCAGGTTGACCGCCTGGATCGCGACCCCGCGGTCGTGGTCGATCGTCGCCGGGATGCCGAGTCCGGCGGCGAGCACGTCCGGCCGCGCCCGCCTGGCCTTCTCCAGCTCCTCCCCCAGGTTCTCGACGAGATGGTCCTCGCTCAGCCCGACCGAGGATTCCTTGCTCTCGAAGTGGATCTTCTGCTCGGAGTCGACAACGCCGACCAGCATCTTGGTCCCGCCCAGGTCGACGCCGATCGTCTCGCGCGGGCTCAACGGGGGCCAAAGGGGTCCGGCTGCAGCATGCGTAAGTATTGATATCCCATGTCTCCGCAGGGAGATGATCGGCCGCCGAAGCGGTCCGGGGGCTCCGAGGGCGGCGGGAAGCCCGACGAGCCCAAGAAGCCCGACGGGTCGGGGGGCTCAGGCGACCCCGGAAGCGGCAAGAAGCCCGAGTACACGATCTACGGGCAAGGCGGGCGGGGCGGCCGCGGCGGCAAGAAGCGCTCGGCGCCCCCGCGCAAGCCGACCGGCGAGAAGCGGACCGGCGGCAGGCGCGAGCGCCCGCCGTACCGGGTCTACCGCTCGCGGCCGAGCCTGCGCGACCGGATCAGGAAGCCGAGTCTGGAGAGCATCCGCCGCTCCTCCGATGGCGGCGGCATCCGCGGCTTCTTCGGCAGGCTCAGCGGCGGCAAGCGGCCCTGGCTGCGCTGGATCCTGATCTTCGCGGTCGGCTGGCTCCTGCTCAGCTTCCTCACCTTCGCGATCTCCGCCCAGATCCAGAAGGGCAAGCTCCCCCAGTCGGCCAAGGACGCGCTGAAGGGCGGGCCGGCCGTGCTGGCCGGACAGAACATTCTCATCCTGGGGGGCGACCGCCGCGGCAAGACGCAGCACAACGCCAGCGGCAGCGAGGGCCAGGGCCCCCCGCGCGCCGACACGATCATGGTGCTGCACGCCTCGCTGACCTCGTTCCGGAAGCTCTCGATCCCGCGCGACAGCTACGCCTCGATCCCGGACTGCGGCGAGCAGAAGATCAACGCCTCCCTCGCCTGCAACACCACGAGCACGGGCGGCAATCCCGCCTCGACCATCAAGACGGTCGAGCACTTCCTGGGCATCGACATCAACCACATCGTGATCGTCGACTTCGACGGCTTCGCGGACTTCATCAACACGCTCGGCGGGGTGACGATCCACGTGCCCGGGAATCCCAACAAGAAGGGCGCGGTGGTCTGCGGCGACGTGGACGGCGGCAAGAAGCAGGGCGGCGTCTCGCTCAAGCTGCCGCCGGGTGACGTCACTCTGCAGGGCGACAAGGCCCTCGCCTACGCGCGGATCAGACACAACAACTGCGACCCCTCCGAGGACGACCGCGACCGGGCCGCCCGCCAGCAGGCGGTCCTGAACGCGATCAAGGGACGCCTGACCAGCATCACCCGGTTCCCCTACAACTTCATCAAGGGACCGTGGATCGGCTGGAACGCCCCGAAGGCGTTCATCAGCGACATGGGCGGTTTCACCCTGCCGCAGGTCGCGATCGCGGCGATCCTCGGCGGCAGCGGGGAGACCAACGTCCTCGGTGGCAACAAGGCCGCGATCTCCTCGGGACCCGGCGGGAGCCTCGTGATCCCCCAGGGCGAGTGCGAGGACGCCGTCAAGAAGCTGCTCGGCGGGGACCCGCCGCACCGGCCGGCCTGCTCACCGTAGCCGGGAGCTAGTCCGAGCTGGAGCTCGTCTTGGTCTTGTCCGAGCCGTTCGAGCTCGACTTCTTCGAGCTCGACTCCGAGCCCGAGGACTCCGAGGAGCCGCTCGAGTCCCCCGCGGACGAGTCCGAGTCCTTGCCCTCCGGGGACTTGCCCTTGGCGCCGTAGTCGGTCGAGTAGAAGCCGGACCCCTTGAAGTGGACCGCGACCGGGTGGAAGACGCGCTCGACGGGCGCGCCGCACTGCTCGCAGGAGGAGACGGGGTCGTCGGACATGGTCTGGATCACCTCGAAGGTGTGTCCGTTCAGGCAGCGGTACTCGTAGATCGGCATCGGAGGCAAGAGGGTAGTGGGCGGCGTCTCCGGGCATCGCAGGCGATGGTCCGTTTACGCTGAGCGCCATGGCCGAGCTCAAGCTCGAAGAGATCGTCGCGCTCTGCAAGCGGCGCGGCTTCATCTTCCCGGCGTCGGAGATCTACGGCGGCTTCGCCAACACCTACGACTACGGGCACTACGGCGTGCTGTTCAAGAACAACGTCAAGGCCGAGTGGTGGCGCGCGATGCTTCAGGAGCGCGACGACATCGTCGGCCTGGACTCGGCGATCATCCAGCACCCGCGGGTCTGGGAGGCCTCGGGGCATCTGGAGGGGTTCAGCGACCCGCTGGTCCAGTGCCTGGGCGAGTGCAAGAAGCGCTGGCGGCTCGACCATCTCCAGGAGGAGCAGCTCGGGAGTACGGCAAGCTCGGATGGGGGCGCAGGCGAAGCCGAGCCCGTGGCCGCTGATGTTGACATTCGCTGCCCCGAGTGCGGCGGCGAGCTCTCGGAGCCGCGCCAGTTCAACCTGATGTTCGAGACCTACGCGGGGCCCGTCCAGGACGACGCCTCCAAGGTCTACCTGCGGCCCGAGACCGCCCAGGGGATCTTCATCAACTTCAAGAACGTCCTGCAGTTCTCGCGCAAGAAGCCGCCGTTCGGGATCGCCCAGGTCGGCAAGTCGTTCCGCAACGAGATCACCCCGGGCAACTTCATCTTCCGCACCCGCGAGTTCGAGCAGATGGAGATGGAGTTCTTCGTGCCGCCGGCCGAGGCGGCCGAGTGGCACGACCGCTGGATGGAGGAGCGGATGCGCTGGTATACGGACCTCGGCATCCGGCCGGACCAGCTTCGGCTGCGCGCCCATGGCCCCGACGAGCTCTCCCACTACTCGAGCGCGACATCCGACATCGAGTACCTCTTTCCGATGGGCTGGTCGGAGCTCGAGGGAATCGCCAACCGCGGCGATTTCGACCTCACCCAGCACGCCAAGTTCTCGGGCGAGAAGCTCGAGTACGTCGACTCGGCCACCGGCGACCGCTACGTCCCGCACGTGATCGAGCCGGCCGCGGGCGTCGACCGGGCGATGCTCTGCTTCATGGTCGACGCGTACGACACGGAGGAGGTCGAGGGCCGCCAGAGGACCCTGCTCCGCCTCCATCCGAAGCTTGCTCCGGTCAAGGTCGCGGTGCTCCCGCTGGTCAACAAGGACGGCCAGCCCGAGAAGGCCCGGGAGATCTACGAGGAGCTTCGCGGGCTGATGTCCGCCGAGTACGACACGGGCGGCTCGATCGGGAAGCGCTACCGCCGCCAGGACGAGATCGGGACGCCCTGGGGGGTGACGGTGGACCACCAGACCATGGAGGACGACACCGTCACCCTGCGCGACCGTGACTCACTCGACCAGTCACGGATCGCGATCGCCGAGCTCGCCGAGGAGCTCACCCGGCGTCTCGCCGAGCCGTGGAGCTCGCCGAAGCTCGGCGCCCCGGCTCAGTCGTAGCGGCGCTCACCGTGCTGACGGCGGTGCTGAACGCCCGTCCCAGCGCTGCCCCTGGCTGATCCGCTCCTGGCCCACCCAGGCGAAGTCCATCGCCGCCTGGACGACCTCCTCCTTCCGGATCTTGCGGTGCAGATCCCACCAGTCGGCCAGCGCCTGCATGGCGCCCACCATCTGCTGGGCGATCATCTCGACGAACTCGGGGAGCTTCGGGAAATCCAGCCCGCGGCGCTCGGCCTCCTCGCTCATCAGCTGGACGATCGCGGCGGCGACTTCGTCGCGGAGGCGGCCGAGCCGCACCGCGACGTCGGGATCCCCGGCGTTGCGGAACATGATCCGCCAGGCGCCGCGCCGCTCCTCGACGAAGCCGAAGAAGGCCTCGAGCCCGGCCCTCATCCTCGCCTCGCCGGGCTCCGCGGCCGCGACCGCGCCGCTGATCCGCTCGACCAGCTCGTGGACGTGCATCTCGAGCATCGCGACGTAGAGCTCGCGCTTCGAGGAGAAGTGCTCGTAGAGAAGCGCCTTGGAGACGCCGGCGCGCTCGGCGACGGCGTCGAGGGAGGTCTCGTGGTAGCCGGTGTCGGCGAAGGCGACGCGGGCTGCGTCGAGGATCGCCTCGCGGCGATCGGCCGCGGTCATGCGCGCGCGCGTCGCGACCGCGCCTGCCCTCTTTCTCTGCGTGATCGACGTCATCGTAGTAACTGACTGGTCAGTCAGTTACTATACGCGTTGATTCGGCGGCGGTGTTTGTGGCCGCCGCAGATGAGGAGATCCGGCGGCGGCGGTGTCTGTGCCCGCCGTTGAAGAGACGAGCGCCAGGAGGCAATTCGATGTCGGTCGCGCAGCAGAGCATTGCCGGACAGATCACCTACGACGATCTCTATCGCCGCTGGGAGGAGGGCAACTGGCGTGCCACCGAGCTCGACTTCTCCGAGGACCGCGCGGGCTGGGACTCGCTCAACGACATCCAGCGGCGCTCCGCCCTCTGGATCTACTCGATGTTCTTCTACGGCGAGGACGCGGTGGCCGACGGCCTTTCCCCCTACATCGAGGCGGCGCCGAAGGAGGAGCAGAAGTACTTCCTGGCGACGCAGCAGGTCGACGAGGCCCGCCACGCCGTCTTCTTCCACCGCTTCTTCAAGGAGGTGATCGGCGTCGAGGGGGACGTCGCCACCGGCCTCGAGTTCACCACCTCTCAGCTCGGCTGGGGGTATCGCAACGTCTTCGGCCGGCTCGAGCGGATGGTCGAGGAGCTCCACCACGACCACTCGCTCCCCAGGTTCGCCCAGGCGATCACCCTCTACCACATGATCATCGAGGCAGCGATGGCCCAGCCGGGGCAGCACTTCATCGAGGACTTCTTCGCCAAGGCGGGGACGATGCCGGGCTTCAGCGCCGGTATGGAGAAGGTCTCCCGCGACGAGCAGCGCCACATCGGCTTCGGTGTCAAGGTGCTCTCGGAGCTCTTCGAGGAGTCCGAGGAGTGCAAGGCCGCCGTCTCGGAGCTCATGCGAGAGGTCCTCCCCTGGGTGACCGGCGTGTTCGTGCCCCCCGGCTGGGACGAGCGCTACACGACCGAATACGGCTTCACCCTCGAGCAGATCTACGCCTTCGGCATGAAGTCCGTCGAGATGAAGTGGAGGGCGGCCGGCTACCCGCTGCACGAGATGCCGCCCGGGATCTACCCCTTCGACCCCGAGATGCCGCACGAGGAGCGCGCCCGCCGGCAGATCCAGCTGCTGCGCGCCGGCGTCCTGGGCGAGCCCAATCGCAAGCCCGAGGTCAACCCGGCGGTCGAGGAGATCCTCTTCGACGTGATCGCGCGCTCGGCCCACACGGATGCGGTCGACCGCCCGGTGACGATCCAGTGGCGCTTCGAGGACGCCGAGCCGTGGCACCTCCGGATCGACAACGGCTCCACCAGCGCTGCTCGCGGGCTGGCGGACAAGCCCGACCTCACCCTGAGGACCACCTGGGCCGACTGGGTGAACGTCTCGGTCCGCGGGCAGGACGCGCGCCGCGCAATGCTGCGGCGCAAGCTCAAGCCTCGCGGCTCGCTGCGCCAGCTCGCGCGGATGCCGAAGATCTTCCCGCCGCGGCCATCGCCGATCGTCTAGATCGGCGACGGTAGGTCCGGCGACGGTGTTTGTGGTCGCCGGTTATGGCGAAGCGTCATTCCCCCAACAACTGTCGCTTCTGCGCCTCGAACTCGGCCTCGGTGATCTGCCCGGCGTCGCGCTGCTTCGCCAGGTGGGCGACCTGATCGAGCGGGTCCTGCCTGGGGGCTGAGATGCCGCCGCCGAACCCGCCCGCGTTCGGGACCCGCATCACCTGTCCGAGGATCGAGAAGATCTTCTCCTGGAGCCCGGGCACGCTCGAGGCTTCGATGGTCTGCCCCTTCTTGTCCGGGTCGATGCCGCTCTCGCGCAGCGCCCGGACGATCTGCTCGCGAGCGTCCGTCCCCCGCAGGTCGATCGTCTCGCTCGACCCCTCGACCTGGGCCTTGCTCGGATCGATCCCGAGCTGCTCGAGCGCCGTGTCCGCCGACGAGGGATTCGTCCAACCCGGCTGGCCCATGGAGACGCTCCCCGAGTCGGGGAGCGCCGATCCCTGCACGGCGGCGTCGAACTCGGGCGTCCCGGGCTGCGGGATCGCCTGCTCGTCCTTTCTCCTCAGGAAGCCGAAGAGTCCCACGGCCCCGACTGTATCGCCCGTTCCGGGGTCGATCCAGGCTCAGGCGCCCGGGTCGTCTTCAGGTTCCGAGGAGTCCGAGCCCAGCTCCACGCCGATCAGGTTCGCCGGCCTGCCCGGCAGGTACATCGAGGACCCGGTGGCCAACGCGACCTGCTTGCCCTCCGCGTTGGTCACCTCGGCCGCCGCGATCACGAGGGTCCGCCCGCGGTGCAGGATGCGAGCCCTGGCCGTCAGGTCGTTGCCGTCGGGGAACACCGGCCGCAGGTAGTTCACCTTGAAGTCCAGCGCTGCGACCGCCGTGTCGGCCGGCGCCGTGCTGAAGGCGGCCGAGGTCATCGCGCTCTCGGCGAGCATCGCGGTGAAGCCGCCCTGCACGGTTCCCGCCGAGGTCGAGAGCCACTTGCTGCAGGGCAGGACCGCCGTCGTCTCCCCCTCCTCGGCCTCGGCAAGGCGGAGCCCCGTCAAGTAGTGGATCGGCGGCCGGGGCAGCTCCTCGGCGACCAGGGCGCGCAGCACCTCCAGGCCGCTCCGCCGCTCGAACTCCTCCTGCGGCAGCACCTCCCCCTCGAGCTCGCGCCGCAGCGGGTCGTCCGGCGCTGTACCGGGCCGCTCTCTGTCGAGGATCGGCGCCTCGTCCGGAGGGTCGGGGATCGGGTCCATGGGCGAGAAGACCGTGCAGCGCGTGGTCCCATGGGCGATCAGCTCGTCGTCGTAGTCGAAGAGGAAGGCCTCCGAGATCCCCATGCTGCGCCCGCGGTGGATCAGCTGGCCCGAGCCGGTCACCGCCGCGTCGGCCCGGGGCACCACCGGGCGCAGGAACGACATCGAGAGCTCGGCCGTCGTCATGCCCTGGCCGGGCCCGACATCCGAGTGAACCACCGAGCCGAGCGCCGCGTCGCCGATCACGGCGAGCATTCCCGCCGAGATCAGACCCGAGGAGTTGGCGAACCAGGGCGAGGCGGGCATCGAGAAGGTCGAGTGGCCGCGAGAGGCCTCGGTCATCTCGAGCTCGGTCAGGAAGCCCATCGGCGAGAACGGAATCCGCCCGCTCCGCCCCGCGCTCATCCGCTCGATGCCGGGCAGCGCCAGAAACGAGATGTCGGGATACCCGCCCTTGGCGGGTTCCTGCCAGATCATGACGCCAACATATTCGGCGGCCACCAAACGCCGCGCCGAAGCTAGGCGCGAGCGGGCTCGCCGGGAGGCGGGTGGGTTTCAGTCCCGCCGCTCTCGAGCCCGACGTGCGGCAGGAGCCGGTCGAGCCAGCCCGGCAGCCACCAGTTCCACTTGCCGAGCAGCTGCATCGCGGCCGGCACCAGGATCAGGCGGACCAGCGTCGCGTCGATCGCGATCGCCACCGCGTTGCCGAGGCCGAGCTGCTTGATCGACGGCACCCCGGTGAGAACGAAGACCGAGAAGACGCAGACCATGATCAGGGCCGCGGAGGTGATCACCGAGGCGCTCGAGGCGAGCCCTTCGGCGACGGCCCGCTTGTTGTCGCCGTGCGCGTCGTAGCGCTCCTTGATCCGCGAGAGCAGGAAGACCTCGTAGTCCATCGAGAGCCCGAAGACGACCGCGAGCACCAGCGGTGGCGTCAGGGTGTCCAGGGCCCCCAGGCTCTGGAAGCCGAGGAAGCCATCGAGCCAGCCCCACTGGAAGACGACGACCAGGACCCCGTAGGCCGCGCCGATCGAGAGCAGGTTCATGAGCACTGCCTTCAGCGGCAGGACGATCGACCGCAGCATCAGCATCAGGACGATGAACGAGAAGGAGAGCACGAAGACGAGGATCTTCCACATCGATCCGTTGATCTGATCGCGGGCATCGGCCACGCGCGCCGGCTCACCGCCGACGTCGACGGTCGCCACGGCCGACAGCGGCGCGGCTGGGACGACGTCGGTGCGGAGCCTGTGCACCAGGGCCAGGGACTGCTGGGACTCCGCCGCCTCGGCCTTGGTGGCGAGGTTGATCAGCGCCTGATTGCCGCTCACCACCGGCGGCGCGACCGCCTCCACCTGCGGATCGGCGGCGGCGCGGCGGGCGAATTGCCGCATCGTCTTGGCGTTCGCGGGATCGGAGGCGGTCCCGTGGTCGAAGGTGACGAGGACCTTGACCGGATCCGCACCGCCGCCGCTCGCCCTCGCGGCGATCTCTGTGCCGACCCGCGCTTCGTCGTTGGCGTCGAACTGCTTGATCGCCCCGTTGCCCGTCTTGATGCTGAGCACGGGGATCGCCATCGTCAGCAACAGCGCCGAGACGGCGACCACCGAGACCACCGGCCGGCGCATGACAGCGAAGGTCCACTGCTGCCAGAACGTCTCCCGATCCGGCCTCGTCGATCCAGGGCGGCGGCGTTTGCGCCACACCCTGCGTCCGACGCGGAAGACGGACCAGGCCACGCCGCCCGCTTCGACCCGGTGCCCGAGGATCCGAATCAGCGCCGGCAGCAGGGTTGTCGCGGCCAGGATCGCGATCGCCACCACGATCATCGCGCCGAGCGCCATCGAGCGCAGCGCCTGGTTCTGGACCATCCAGAGCCCCGCCAGGGAGATGATCACCGCCAGGCCCGAGAAGGTGACCGCCACGCCCGAGGTGGAGAGAGCCTCGGCGCGCGCCTCGGCCGCCCCCCTCCCCGCCCTGACCGACTCTCGGAAGCGCGCCAGGATGAAGAGCGAGTAGTCCACCGCGACGCCGATCCCCAGCATCGAGGCCATGTTGGTGACGAACACCGACATCTCCATCTGCTGGGAGAGCAGGTAGATGATCGCTCCGGTGACGGTCACCGCGACCGCGCCGAGGGCCAGCGGCAGGGAGGCGGCCGCCAGTGAGCCGAAGACGGCGATCAGGATCAGCGCGACGATCGGGAATCCCTGGCCCTCCGCGGTGCGGAGATCCTCCTTGGAGATCTCGGAGAGCGCCGCCCACATCGCCGGTTGTCCCACGAGATAGGGCGTCACCCCGTCGACCTCGTCGCCCGGTGAGATCTCGTCGCGCAGGTCGGTGGCGGTGTTGACGAGCTGGTCGGCGCTGCCGCTCGCCTCCACGGGCAGGATCACCGGCTTTCCGCCGGCCAGCTGTGCCTCCGCCTGGGCCGTGGCCTGGGGCGGGATGCGGGCTCCGTCGCCGGCGGCCGCGACCTGCGAGGTCGCACGATGGACCGCGGCGGTGGCCTGCTCGGAGGTGATTCCCGGCGTGGGCTGCAGGACGACGCCGATCCGGCCGGCCTCGGTGGAGGCGAAGCGCGCCGTGGTCGCGGTCTCCACCGCCTGCGACTGACTGCCGGGCACGTCGAAACCGCCCCCGCTCAGGTGCTCGGTCTGCTTCGCCGCCATCGGTGCGGCGACGATCACGGTGACGAGCCAGGCGCCGGCCACCCACCAGCGCCGGCGGGTGAGGAAACCCGACAGGCCCACCATGAACGACCTCAACCCCTCTCCTCTCGACACCTTTGGCTGCCCAGCCAGTTTTCGGTCCGGGCAGTATGGAACGGCCGTTACCGGCCTACTGTGACATGGCCCACGCCGGCCCGGGCCGGCCGGGTATCTAGCCCGCGAGGAGGTGGTGGGCGGCCTCGGTGCCGGCGGCGATCACGTCCTTGTGATCGCGCTCCGGGTCCGAGAGCAGCTGCAGCGCCAAGCCATCGGCTAGCGCGAGCAGGAAGGCCACCACGGCGTCGATCTCGCAGCGCGGGGAGATCACGCCCTCGGCCTGCTTCGCACGCAGGATCTCGGCGACATGTTCGCGGGTGCGGTTGAAGAGCTCCCCGACCTCGCGTTGGATATCCGGATTCCGCCTGCCGGCCGTGAAGAGGTCGAAGAGGAGGACCCAGAACCCGGGCTCGTTCTGGATCGAGTCCTCCAGGTCCGCCACCAGGATCTCGAGCAGCTCGTCGACCGAGCCGGCCTTGCCGAGAGGCTCGTCGAGCCGGGCGATCCGGTGCTCGGTGTCGCGCCGGACGACCTCGACGAGCAGGGCCTCCTTGGTGCCGAAGTAGTAGTGGAGCAGCCCACGGCTGACGCCGGCCTCGCGGGCGACGTGCTCGAAGGTGGAGCCGGAGATGCCGCGGCGGGCGACGCTCGAGCGCATCGCCTCGACGATGCGCTGGGCCTTCTCTCCGCTCAGCTCCCGTGTCTTGGTTGCCTCCACGCGCGGAACTGTAAGCGTTTGGCTGGCTGGACAGTCTGCACTACGCCGCGTGGTCCTCGATGGACGGCTAACGGAGCTTGACCGGCGGGTTGTGTCCTGGAATGACCACCGCGGGATCAAGATCCCGGATCCGCCTCCACTGCCGCAGGAGCTCCTCGCGCTCCGGCCCGAAGTCCTCCGGGAGGTCCATCTGATCGAAGTACTCCGGCAGCGGCCCGACGCAGTCCGAGGCGATCACCACGAGGCCGTCGTCGGTGTCGACCAAAACCGAGATCAGCCCGTCGCAGTGGCCCGGGGTGAGCATCCAGCGCAGGCCGGGCTCGATCTCCCCCTCCTCCCCGTCGAGGATCTCGAGGTTCGCCATCTCCAGCTGGCCCGAGACGAGCTGGGCGTACGGGGCCTCGGTCTCGATTCGATGGACGTAGGTGCGGCGCATCGGCCAGCCGGCGAGTCCCTCGGCGTGGTCGAAGTGCAGGTGGGTGAGGATCACGTCCTTCACCTCGTTGGGGTCGACGCCCAGCTCATGCATCGCGCCGATCACCGGCGCCCCCTGCATGATCAGGCCCGGGTCGATCAGGTAGTCGCGCTCGCCCCGAACCAGCAGCGTGTTGGGGAACGCGACCATCCCCGTGGTACGGCCGCCCTCCTGCAGCGACTTGTAGCGCTGGAATCCCTCGGCGGAGCTGTCGACCGTGGCGGCCTCCGCCTCGCCGTTCGAGACGGCGAACACGTAGCGCTGGGCGGGCACGAGGACGTGGACTGATGCCATGACCTGACCCTACTCAAACGAAGAGGGCGCCCCGAAGGACGCCCTCGTCAAAACCGGTGATCTGCCGTGATCAGGCGCTCGGGACCGACTCGGTGTCTGGTGCCGGGGTGGTGGTCGAGGTGTACTCGAACTCCTCCTCGGCGCCGAACAGCTTGTCGAGCACCGCCTTGCGCGCGTCCTCGCTCAGGATCAGGACCAGGGCCGCGCCGAGGATGCCCACGAGCAGGGCCTTTCCAAGCCCGAACCGGCGGCGGGTGCTCCGTCCGCGCAGCTGCTGTGAAGCATCCCGGAGCG
Source organism: uncultured Solirubrobacterales bacterium (assembly GCA_963833375.1). GTDB lineage: Bacteria > Actinomycetota > Thermoleophilia > Solirubrobacterales > 70-9 > DASUPK01. Next base: position 864,332 of record CAWHXR010000001.1, on the reverse strand, counting down.
ACTCGGCCGCCGTCCGCAGATCACGCTGGACCTTCTTGTCGTCCATCAGGGCCTTCGCGGGTCCCTTCCCATTGGACATCCGCGCGTACGCGCCCTTGGCGGCCTCGAACGCGACTCGGATGTTCTCGCGGAGCTCATCATCCTCGATGAGCCTCCGCACGTATGGGTTGGACCTGACGGACCTGGCGGCGTCACCAGCTTTCGCGCTTCTGCTTTGTGCCCCCATGGGTCTCCTCGGATTCGTTTCCAGGGTGCAGGGGGAGATTACCCGCTGACGGGTTTCCCATCCCTTTCCAGCGCGACCTTCAGCACATCGCCGATGTCGTCGGCGTAGACGAACTCGAGCCCCTCGCGCTCCTGCTCGGAGATCTCGTCGACGTCGCCCTCGTTGCGGTCGGGCACGATCACCTGCTTGATCCCGGCTCGCTGGGCGGCAAGAGACTTCTCCTTGAGGCCGCCGATCGGCAGCACCTGCCCGGTCAGCGTCACCTCGCCGGTCATCGCCACGTCGTTGCGGACCGGCCGGTTGCTGATCAGCGAGGCGAGGGCCGTGGTCATCGCGACCCCGGCGGAGGGCCCGTCCTTCGGCACCGCCCCGGCGGGGACGTGCACGTGGATGTCGTGCTTCGCGAACCAATCGTCCGGCAGGTCGGGGGTGAGCTCCTTCGCATGCGCTCGCACCCAGGAGAGGGCGGCCTGCGCCGACTCGCGCATCACGTCGCCGAGCTGACCCGTGATGGTCAGGTTCCCCGAGCCGGGAACCGCGGTCGCCTCGACGAACAGGACCTCGCCGCCAACGGGAGTCCAGGCCAGCCCGGTCGCGACGCCGGGGTCCTTGGTGCGGCGGCGGGTCTCCGAGAAGAAGCGCCGCTTGCCGAGCAGCTCGCGGGCGCGCTTGGCGGAGATCCTCACCTTGCCGTCGGCCCTGCCCTCCGCGACCTCCCGGGCGACCTTGCGGCAGACGGTGCCGATCTGGCGCTCCAGGTTGCGGACGCCGGCCTCGCGCGTGTACTCCTCGATGATCGCGTTCAGGGCCGAGTCGCTGATCTCGATCTGCGAGGGCTTCAGGCCGTTCGCCTCCAGCTGGCGAGGCACCAGGTACTTCTTAGCGATATGAAGCTTCTCGTCGACCGTGTAGCCGGCGAGCTGGATCATCTCCATGCGGTCCTGGAGCGCCAGCGGGATCGTGTCGAGGATGTTCGCGGTGGCGATGAACAGCACCTCGGAGAGGTCGAACGGGAGATCGAGGTAGTGGTCGCGGAAGGTGGAGTTCTGGGCAGGATCGAGGACCTCGAGCATCGCGCTGGAGGGATCGCCGCGGAAGTCGGCGCCCATCTTGTCGATCTCGTCGATCATGAAGACGGGGTTCCTGGTGCCGGCGTCGCGCAGCGCCCGGATGATCGTCCCGGGCAGCGCGCCGATGTAGGTGCGGCGGTGGCCGCGGATCTCCGCCTCGTCGCGGACGCCGCCGACCGAGATGCGCTCGAACTCGCGGCCCAGCGCCTTGGCGATGGACCGGCCCAGGCTGGTCTTGCCCACCCCGGGCGGGCCGACGAAGCAGAGGATCGGGCCGGGGGACTCCGGATTGAGCTTGCGGACCGCGAGGTACTCGAGGATCCGGTCCTTGACCTCCTCGAGGTCGTAGTGGTCCTCGTCGAGGACCTCTCGCGCGTGGCCGATGTCGAGGTTGTCCTCGGTCTGATTCGACCAGGGAAGCTCGACGAGCCACTCGAGATAGGTGCGGATCACCCCGTACTCGGCGGCGACCGGCGGCAGCTTCTCGAGCCGGGAGAGCTCGCGCTCGGCCGCCTTCTGCGCATCCTCGGGCAGGCCGGCCTCCTCGATCCGCTCGCGCAGCTCGTTGAGCTCCGCCTGCTGCTCGTCGCCCTCGCCGAGCTCCTCCTGGATCGCCTTGAGCTGCTGGCGAAGGAAGTACTCGCGCTGGCCCTTGTCGATCTCGGACTCGACCTGGGACTGGATCTTCGAGCCGAGCTGCACGACCTCGAGCTCACGGGCGAGGATCTCCGCGAGGCGCCGCAGCCGCTTGGTGACGTCGACCGTCTCGAGCAGCTCCTGCTTCTCCTCGGTGCTGATGCGCAGCGCGCCGGCGATCAGGTGGGAGAGCGCGGACGGCTCGTCGAGGTTCGCGACGGCGAGCTGGAGCTCCTCCGGCAGATAGGGGATCGCCTCGATGATCTCGCTGAAGGTGCTCTGGACGTTGCGGGTCAGTGCCTCGAGCTCGGTCGATTGCTCCAGCACGTCCGGCATCGCCTCGATCCGCGCCACGAGGTAGGGCTGCTCGCTGACGTAGTCGAGGATCCGGATCCGCTCCGAGCCCTGGACGAGGATCCGGAGCGTCCCGTCCGGCACCTTCATCATCCGGGCGACCGTGCCCGCGACCCCGACTCCGTAGAGGTCGCTGGGGCCGGGCGCGTCATTCTCCGGGTCCTTGGAGGCGACCATCGCCAGCATGCGGTTGCCGGAGAGGACGTCGTTGACCAGCTTGATCGATCGCTCCTGCCCCACCGCAAGCGGGGTTAGCGTGTCCGGATAGGTGACGGTCTCCCTCAGCGGCAGGATCGGGAGCGCATCGGGCAGCGGTTCCGACCCTCGAACCGCCTCCTCGACGTCGGGTATCTCCACGACCTCCAGCTGCGGGGTCTCCACCTCGACGTCCGCCATTGTCAGCGACCCTTCCCCGTGTGCCCGCCCACTACTCGGCGCGCTCGATCGGGACCTGGCGGGCCGCCTGCGGCAGCCTGGTCGGCAGCTCGACCCGGAGGATCCCGTCCTCGTAGGTGGCCTGCGCCTGCTCGGCGTTGACGTCGACGGACAGCTCCACGACCCGGCGGAACGGACCCGAGGGCAGCTCGACCTGCTGGTAGGTGCGCCCCTCGGTGTCCCGGACGGGGCGCTCCCCGCTGATCACCAGGGTGCGGCCGCGGACCTCGAGGTTGACGGCGTCGAGCTCGATTCCCGGCAGCTCGACCTTGACGATCGCCTTCTCTGGGGCGTCCTCGCCGCAGTAGTAGACGTCGACACGCGGCACGAACGCGGCGACCTGGCGGCGCTGCCGGTAGCCCGCCTGATCCCAGAAGTCGCCCAGGAGCTCGTCCATCTCCCGGCGCATTCGGGCGAAGTCAGCGAATGGATCGCGCTGGCTGGTCATCTGCCAACACCATAGCCAGTGAGCGGCGCTGGCCCCAGGCCTCAGACCTCGTAGGTGACGCCCTCTCGGGCGATCTCGACCGGGCCGCCGAAGCCCCGCTCGGCCTCCTCGCGCGCCCAGTCGTCTCCAAGCTCGTCGGAGATGTGGGTGATCACGACGCGCTTGACGCCGGCCTCCCTGGCGTGCTCCCCGGCCTCCTGGGGGGTGAGGTGTCCGCGGATCCCGGTGCGCTCCGGGCGCGGCAGCGTGCCCTCGATGATCAGCAGGTCGGCGCCGCGAGCCACCTCGATGATCTCGCTACCCGGGCGCGTGTCGGCGCTGTAGACGATGACGCCGCTGCCGTCGGAGGTGGTCCGCACCGCGAAGGTCTCGACGAAGTGCGGCACCAGGTGAAAGCTCGCCCGGATGTCACCGAGCTGGACCTCGTCTCCGGGCGCGTACTCCTCGATCCGGAAGGCGCTCTCGATCAGGTTGTCATTGCCCCAGGACCCGACCACCCGGCGAAAGGTCTCGACGGCGCCGGGCGGGGCGACCAGCCGGGGGCGGGCCGGATCGTCGGTCCCGTCCCAGATGTGCACCGGGACCGGCTGCTGCTTCGGCGCGTAGATCAGCGCGTAGGAGTAGGGAACGAGGTCGAGGAAGTGATCGGCGTGGAGGTGAGAGACGATCACCGCGTCCACCTCCGTGTAGTCGACCCGCTCCCGCAGCTTCCCGAAGACGCCGTTGCCGCAGTCGAGCAGGACCTTGGTCTCGTCGGTCTCGATCAGATATCCGCTGCAAGCTCCCCCGGCGTCTTGCCAGGAGGGTGACTTGCCGAGCACCGTGATCTTCAAGGCCTGAGCCCCATTGCCCCGGCCTGACTTTAGACGGGTTTGGTCGCGGGTTACGCCGCCTGCACGACAACCTGCGTCGCCCGCTGGTCACCCCGGTCGCGCATCAGCAGCGCGGGTTGCCTGGGCGGAACCAGGCCCTCGGGAGTGTCGGGCCTGAAGGTTGGACAAGGTGCGTCGAGACCGAGGGCGCAGAGGCCGCGGCGCCGGAAGAAACACTCCTCGCAAGTCACCGCAGCGTTACGTGCTCGACCCTCAGCCAAGTTCACCCCATCCCTCTCTGTCGGTGTTTTGCGCCCCGGGCACTGGCCCCGTGACTTGGCTTGATGATGCCATTTGCGCTGTCTCCCGTCAGGCGCGTTTCCGCAAATGGCGCCGATCTTTCTTCACCGTCGGTTCACTAGTTCCGCTATCACCGGAAACGCGCCGGTCCCCGACCCGCTGGGATTGTCTGTTAGGGGACCCTAAGCAGCAGGCGAAGCCGAAATCACTCTCGCTAAGATCAGCGCGATGGCCCACCAGCGAACAGCCCAGCTCTCGGACTCCCCGCCGATGTTCGAGAGCAGGTTCCTCGACTTCTTCTCCCGGGTGCACCCGGCGATCCCGGCGATCGTCTTCGTCCCGGTGGTGGTCGGCGGAATCTGGCTCGGGATCGACAGGGGCCTCGCCGTGGGATCGACCGTCCTCTTCTTCCTCGCCGGAATCGCAATCTGGACCCTGACCGAGTACTGGCTCCATCGCCTGCTGTTCCACTGGCAGCCGAGGTTCCCCGGTGGCGACCGCCTGCACTTCATCATCCACGGCGTCCATCACGACCATCCGAACGACGCCATGCGGCTCGTCATGCCCCCTGCGGTCAGCATCCCCCTCTCCGCCCTCTTCCTCGGCGCCTACGTGCTGATCTTCGGGACGCCGGCAGCCTTCCCCATCTTCTCCGGCTTCATCGCCGGATATCTCGGCTACGACTACACGCATTACCACGTGCATCACCACGTACCGAAGACCAAGTTCGGGAAGAGGCTGCGCGAGCATCACATGCGCCACCACTTCCAGGACCACCGCTACGGCTTCGGCGTCTCCTCGCCGCTCTGGGACGCGTTCTTCCAGACGCTGCCGAGGCGGCGTCAGGCCGCCCCGTCTCGGAGCGAGGGCGAAGCCCGAAGCGACTGATGTTGGGCGGCCGCTTGCGGCCGCGATCCGAGGGCGAAGCCGTCCCTAGGCCACCCGGCTCGGCGGCTCGGTGCCGTCGAGCACCGCGATCACGTTGTCGGCGACAGCGTTCGCCATCGCGTCGCGCGACGGAACCGTCGCCGAGCCGATGTGCGGGAGCAGGACGCAGCGGGGTGCCTCGAGCAGTCGGGGTGAGACCTCGGGCTCCTGCTCGTAGACGTCGAGGCCGGCGGCCCCGAGCGCGCCGCTCTCGAGCGCCGACGCGACCGCGCCGGAGTCCACCAGCGGACCGCGCGAGGTGTTGACGAGCACCCCGCCCGGGCCGATCAGCTCGAGCTCGGCAGCGCCGATCAGCCCGCGGGTCTCACGTGTCGCCGGGGCGTGCACGCTGACGACGTCGGCGGCCTCGAGGAGCTCGTTGAGCTCGAGCCGACGAGCCCCCAGCTCGCTCTCGGCCTGCGGCTTGGCCGAGGGGCCGGCGTAGACGATGCTCGCGCCCAGTCCATGGGCCAGCCTGGCGTAGCGCACCCCGATCCTGCCCATCCCGATCACGCCGACCACCGAGCCCCAGATCTCGATGCCCCTGTAGGCCGCCGGGTCCCAGCCGCGCCAATGCCCGGCGCGCAGGTCCCGCTCGGCGTCGCTCATCCGGCGCGCGGCCGCCAACGTCAATGCGATCGCGAGCTCGGCCGTCGCCTCGGTGAGCACGTCGGGCGTGTTGGTGACCATCACCCCTCGCTTGCGGCAGGCCTCGAGATCGACGTTGTCGTAACCGACGGCGAAGTTCGCCACGACCCGGAGACCCTCGCCGCACGCCTCGAGCACCTCCGAGTCGATCCTGACGCTCGGGTCAGCCACCAGCGCGCTGGCGCCGGGGGCCATCGCCAGCAGCTCGTCGCGAGTCGCCTCCAGGCCCCCCTCCCGCACCTCGTACCGCTCTCTGAGCCGGTCGAGTCCCGCCGGGAGCAGCACCCGGGCGACCACCACCATCTGACGGTCACCATTCATTATCAGTTGAAGCTAACCGTTACGGTCACGTAACTATCATCCGCAATGAGAGAGGACCTGTCACGCATGCCAAGGGTTTCGAACACAGTGGATCAGGCGAGGACGCTGCTGGAGCGCCGTCTGCGCGAGCTCGATGAGGAGCGCCGCCAGCTGGAGGCTGCGCTGGCCGGCCTCGGCAAGAGCGCCAGGCGCGGGCCGGCCAAGCCGCCCCGGACCCGGCGGCGACGCCGCGGCGGCACCAGAGCCGACCAGGCCGTGAAGATCATCACCGAGAACCCGGGGATCAAGGTCTCCGAGCTCGGCAGGAAGATGAAGCTCAACCACCCGAACTACCTGTACCGGGTTCTGCCCGGCCTCGAGAAGGACGGCCGCATCAAGCACAAGGGCCGCGGCTACCACCCGGCCTAGATCAGGCCGAGGTCCTTGACCGCGTCGCGCTCCTCCTTGAGCTCGGCGACGGTCGCGTCGATCCGCTCGCGGGAGAAGTCCGGGACCTCGAGTCCCTCGACCCGCTTCCACTCGCCGCCCGAGCACTCACAGGCAGCGCCCGAGATCAGGCCCTCTTCGACTCCGTAGGAGCCGTCGGAGACCACCGCCATCGAGACCCAGTCGCCCTCCGGCGTCCCCAGCACCCAGTCGTGCACGTGCTCGATCGCGGCGTTCGCCGCCGAGGCGGCGCTGGAAGCGCCGCGCGCCTCGATGACCGCCGCGCCGCGCTTGCCGACGGTCGGGATGAACTCATCCGCGATCCACTTCTCGTCGTCGACCTGATCCCACGCCGGGCTGCCGTCGACCAGGGCGTTGACCAGGTCCGGGTACTGGGTCGGGGAGTGGTTTCCCCAGATCGTCATCCGCTTGACGTCGGTGACTGGGCGCCCGAGCTTGCTGGCGAGCTGGGCGATCGCCCGGTTGTGATCGAGGCGCATCATCGCCGTGAAGCGCTCGGCCGGCACCTCGGGCGCGTGTGACTTCGCGATCAGGCAGTTGGTGTTGGCCGGGTTCCCGACCACCAGCACCCTGATGTCGTCGGCGGCCTGCGAGTTGATCGCCTCCCCCTGCGGCTTGAAGATGCCGCCGTTCGCCTCGAGCAGGTCGGCTCGCTCCATCCCCTTCGACCGGGGGCGCGCCCCGACCAGCAGGGCGATGTTGCACCCGTCGAAGGCCTCCTTGGGGTCGTCTGAGATGTCGATCCCGCGGAGCAGCGGGAAGGCGCAGTCGTCGAGCTCCATCGCGGTGCCCTCGGCGGCCCTGATGGCGTCGGGGATCTCCAGCAGGCGCAGCTTCAGCTCGGTGTCCGGGCCGAGCATCTCGCCGGCGGCGATCCGGAAGAGGATCGCGTAGCCGATCTGACCTGCGGCGCCGGTGACTGTGACGTTGACGGGGGTCAATTCATCTCCTTCTTCAGGTTTTCGTCGATCGAGGCGAGGAACTCCTGCGTGGTCTGGAACTCCTGGTCCGGGCCGATCAGCAGGGCGAGGTCCTTGGTCATCTTCCCGCTCTCCACCGTCTCGATGCAAACGCGCTCGAGGGTCTCGGTGAACTCCGAGACCTCGGGCGTCTCGTCCATCCGGCCGCGGGCCGCGAGGCCGCGCGTCCAGGCGAAGATCGAAGCGATCGGGTTGGTCGAGGTCGGCTTGCCCTGCTGATGCTGGCGGAAGTGCCGGGTGACGGTGCCGTGGGCGGCCTCGGCCTCGACCGTCTTGCCGTCGGCCGTCATCAGCACGCTGGTCATCAGACCCAGCGAGCCGAACCCCTGCGCGACGGTGTCGGACTGGACGTCGCCGTCGTAGTTCTTGCAGGCCCAGACGTAGCCGCCCTCCCACTTGAGCGCCGCGGCGACCATGTCGTCGATCAGCCGGTGCTCGTAGGTGAGGTCGCCGGCCTCGAACTCCTCCTTGAACTCCGAGTCGTAGACCTCCTGGAAGATGTCCTTGAAGCGGCCGTCGTAGCGCTTCAGGATCGTGTTCTTGGTCGACATGTAGACCGGGAAGCCGCGATCGAGGCCGTAGCGGAAGGAGGCCCTGGCGAAGTCGCGGATCGAGTCGTCGAGGTTGTACATCGCGAGCGCCACCCCGGCGCCCGGGAACTCGTAGACCTCGAGCTCGATCGGCTCGCCGCCGTCCTTCGGGGTGAAGGTCAGGGTGAGATCCCCCTTCCCCGGCACGACCAGGTCGGTGGCGCGGTACTGGTCGCCGAAGGCGTGACGGCCGATCACGATCGGCTTCGTCCACCCGGGGACGAGGCGCGGCACGTTCGAGATCACGATCGGCTCCCGGAAGATCACGCCGCCGAGGATGTTCCGGATCGTCCCGTTGGGCGAGCGGTACATCTCCTTGAGGCCGAACTCCGCCACGCGGGCCTCGTCCGGGGTGATCGTCGCGCACTTCACCCCGACGCCGTACTCCTTGATCGCGTTGGCGGCGTCGACCGTGATCTGGTCCTCGGTCTCGTCGCGCTTCTCGATCGAGAGGTCGAAGTACTTCAGATCGACGTCGAGGTAGGGCAGGATCAGCTGCTCCTTGATGAAGGCCCACAGGATCCGGGTCATCTCGTCGCCGTCGAGCTCGACGATCGGGTTCTTGACCTTGATCTTCGTCACGCGGGCGGCGATGCTATCTGCGCGGCGTCGCGGGCTCCCCTCCGGGTCGTAACGGATCCGGCCATCAGAGGACTCCCGGCGAAGCCCGCATCCACCACGCAGAGGAGAGGACATGAACACCTACGCGATCCGCCGAGAGAAGGCCTGGCAGTCGCCGGCGGAGCTCGAGGCAACGGCCGAGCGATCAAAGGAGGTCGCCGCCAGCGACTTTCCGGATGACATTGCCTGGATTCGCAGCTACGTGATCAAGGAGGACGGCGGCACCCTGGGGACGATCTGCATCTACCAGGCGACGAGCATCGACAAGGTGAAGGAGCACGCCAAGCGGGTTGACATGCCCGCCGACGAGGTTCTGGAGATCGTCGACACGGTGATCGTCCGACCCGACCCGCAGCCTCAGGTCGCCTGAGCGGGCGCGGTCTTCGCAATCCCGGCGGCGCTGAGCGCCGTAATCTTCATCGCATGAGCAGCTTGGGAGGAGAGCGGAAGATCGCGACGATGCTCTTCGCCGATCTGGTCGGCTCCACCGAGCTCGCGACCGAGCTCGACCCAGAGGATCTGAGGGGCCGCCTCGAGCCGTTCTTCGAGGCCGCCAGGTCGGCCCTCGAGCAGCACGGGGGGACCGTCGAGAAGTACATCGGCGATGCCGTGATGGCCGTCTTCGGCGCCCCGGTGGCCCACGGCGACGACCCAGACCGGGCGATCGCCGCCGCCCTGACCGTGGTCGACAGGGTCTCATCGATCGACGGGGATCTGGCCGTCCGCGTGGGGATCGAGACCGGTGAGGTCCTCGCGGTCCCCGAGAGCGGCGACCTGCGGGTGACGGGCGAGGCGGTGAACGCCGCGGCGCGGCTCCAGCAGGCGGCCTCCCCCGGTGAGGTCCTGGTCGGCGAGCGAACGGCCCGCGCCTGCCGCCGCGCCCAGCTCGAGCGGGACGGCAGCGTCGACGCGAAGGGAATCGAGGCCCCCATGACGGCGTTCCGGGCCGTGGCGGTCTGCGACGATGACGAGCTCTCCGAGGTCCCGCTGATCGGCCGCGAGGACGACCTACAGATGCTCCGGCTGATCGCGCGTCGCGCGGCCCGTGAGCAGGTCCCCCAGCTCGTCGCGGTGATCGGCGAGGCGGGCATCGGCAAGACCCGGCTGGCGGCAGAGCTGTTCGGAGAGCTGCGTGCGGACGGCTGGCGGACCGTCGTGGGCCGCAGCCCGCCATACGGTCACGGAATCGCGTTCTGGGCGCTCGGGGAGATCCTCCACGACGCCGCGGGGATGTCGGCCGACGCGCGGGCGGACGAGGTCGAGCCCGCCCTCTGCGGGCTGCTCAGCGAGGTCGGGGCGGAGGACGCGGCCGAGCTGGCCGGGGCCCTGGTGGTCGCGATGCGCGGAGCCGACGAGGGCGCCGACGCCGAGGACGAGCTGAAGCGCGCCTGGCGGCGCTTCGTCGCGCTCCTGGCGACGGACCGGCCGCTGGCGATCGGCATCGACGACACCCACTGGGCCGACGAAGGGACGCTCAACCTGCTGGAGGAAGCTGCCTTCGGCCTCCATCACGCCCCGGTGATCATCCTCTGCACGAGCCGGCCGGAGCTGGCCGAGCGGCGCCCCGAATTCGGGCGGGCGGCGCGCAACAACACACAGCTGGAGCTGATGCCGCTCGACAGCGGCTCGGCGACGCGCCTGGCGGAGCTGCTCCTGCCGCAGGACCGGCGCACGGTCGCCGGCCGGATCGCCGCGGCGGCGGGCGGTAACCCGTTCTTCACCGAGGAGGTTTCGCGCGCGATCCGCGAGGAGCGCCAGGACGCCGTCCCCGAGCGCCTGCCCGACACCGTGCAGGCGGCGATCGCGGCCCGCATGGACCTGCTGCCCGCCGAGGAGAAGCGCGCCCTGCAGTACGCGTCGGTGCTCGGGCACACCTTCGCGCAGGGCCCGCTCGGGGACCTGCTCGGCACAGCACCCGGGTGACCTGCTCTGGGCGCTGCGCCGGAAGGCGCTGGTCGAGGAGCGGAGCACCGCCGACGCGGGCCACTACGCCTTCCGGCACCAGCTGATCCGCGACGTCGCCTACAACTCGCTCCCCCGGGCCGACCGGGCGAACCTCCACGAGCAGGCCGCGGACGCCCTGCTCGCCCGCGAGCCGTTCGCCGAGCGAGCCGAGCTGGTCGCCTACCACCTGACTCAGGCGCTCGAGCTGCAGCCGACCCCCGAGCGGAGGGCCGCAGCCTGCCGGTCGGTCAACGAGGCGGCCGCGAGCGCCGTGCGACGGGGCGCCGCCGCAAGGGGCCAGGAGCTCTACGAGCAGATGGCTCAGCTCGCCCACGGCGCCGAGGCGGTGGACGCGCTCTGGGCGGCGGCCGACGTGGCGCTGCGGCGCTGGCGGGGCGACCACGCGATGCGGCTCCTCCGCGAGGCGGGAGAGGCGGCGGAGCGGATCGGGGACCCGCGGGCCGCGGCGGCCTACGCGAAGGCGGTCGAGGTCGGCTCGCGGATGGGCGGGATCAGCGGGAGCCCGTCCAGCGATGCGCTCGCGCCGATGCTGGAGCGCGGCCGGGAGCTGGTCGAAGATGGCGACCTGGTCACCATGGCCCGGCTGCTCCTCGACGAGGCGTGGCTCGCCTGGCGCGACGACCAGATGCTCGGGATGGAGAGGCCGGCCCGCCGCGGCCTGGAGCTGGCGCGCGAGACCGGGGACCTGGCCGTCCTGCAGAGCGCGCTGGATGCCGTGACGGCGAGCGACTGGCAGCAGGGCCGCCACCGCTCGGCGGTCGAGCACACCAGGGAGCGCCTGGACCTGCTCAGCGAGGCCCCGCGGACCGCAACCCTCGACGTGGAGCGGAGCGACGCCCTGCACATGATGATCGAGTCCCTGCTCCAGACCGGCGAGTTCCACGAGGCGGAGGCCTACGCGCGCGAGGCCCGCGAGCTCGATCTCTCCCGGGGGATCATCTACTCGGCCTGGCAGCGCGGCCTGCTTCCCGCCTTCTTCCTGGGTCGCTGGGACGACGCCCTCGAGATGGCGACGCGCGTGCGAGAGGCCTGGATCGCGGCGGAGCGCCCGCCGCTGGGCGCCTTCGCGACCTCGATCGCGTGCGCCGGCGCCATCCTCGGGATTCGGGGCGACTCCGATTCAGGCCAGTGGTTCGAGATCGCCGAGGAGCTCTCTACCGGGGGCAGCGGCAACAAGGCCGGCGTGTGGGTGATGGAGGCGGACGTGGAGCTTCACCAGGGCCTGATCGAGCGCGCCGCGGAGCGCTTCGCGTCCCCGATCTCCACGACCTGGTTCCGGTCCCCGTACCTCGCCGGCCGCGCCGAGGTGTACGCGCGCCTCGGCCGCGAGGACGTCGACGAGGCGATCGAGGTGGCCGAGAAGAACATCGGGGAGCACCTGTACGGATTCGGGATCCTGCTGCGCGCCAAGGGAATCCGATCGGGTGACGAGGCTGCGCTGCGGGAGTCGATGGAGCTCTTCCGGCGGCTCGAGTGCCCCTACCAGGTGGCGAGGAGCGGCTGGCTGCTGGGCGGAGACGCGCGGGACGATGCGAAGAACATCTTCGAGCGCCTCGGCGCGACCACGCCCGCCGACTAGATCACTCGGGTCGGCTCCGCCCCTTCACCATTTGGTGTGGGTTTCAAAGCGCCGCTTTTCGTCCGAAGCGGTAGTCCTCATTGCTCTGGATCGCTCTTGAACATGCGGCGGTCCGCTACGCCGCGGCGGCGGCCTCGTCGGGCGAAGGAAAGACCCGGTGGCGCACGATGAGCCCATCGCGCAGGTCGAATACGGATCCAACGTCCATTGAGTAGAGAAGCTCGTCCGCCCCGACCTCGCGATTGGTCATCTCGAGCGTCGCGACAAAGCGGTCCGGTGTCCGAGCCTCGAGTGAGCTCAGCGTGACCGACCGCTTTTGGCCGTCGGTCTCGGCATGCTTGGCGGCGAACTGGCGGGCTCCCTCCATGCCTTTGAGGGCGTCGCCGTTGGGGAGCTCGATCACTGCATCGTCGGCCGTCAAGGCTGCTGCTGCGTCTCCATCCGCCGCCGACATCGCTTCCACATAGCGCCGTATGACTTCTTCCGGAGCCGGAGCGGCCATGGCTCGATCCTCCCAGATTCTGCACCGAATACCGCTTTCCATGCGAAGTGCAGCTTCTCGTCAAAAGCGGCTATTCCGGAGACTCCCGTCCTGAACTGCCCATCCGCGTCTGATAGAGCTACCCCCATGGGAGGAAGGGCACATGGGGTAGCCGTTGGTCCCGGTGAGGGGGTTCGCAAACGGAGCCCGCTGGGGGGCGATATCACCTTCATCGTTACGGGCGAGCAGTCCAATGGAGCCCTCGCCGTGATGGAGGCCGTGAACGCACCGGGGGAGGGCCCCCCATTGCACGTCCACAACCGCGAGGACGAGACCGTCTACGTCCTGGAGGGCGAGTTTCGGTGGAAGCTCGGCGAGGAGCTCAGCGTCAAGGGCCCTGGCTCCTTTGTGTTCATCCCGCGCGGGCTGGCGCATACCTGGCAGATCATGGGCAAGCAGCCCGGCAGGATGCTGATCACCTTCGCCCCGGCCGGTATGGAGGGGTTCTTCGACCGCCTCTCCACGCTGACGGAATTCGACCCCGAGGCGTTTCGCGGCGTCGGCGCCGAATACGGGATGGACGTGGTCGGCCCGCCGCTGGCTGTCTCAGATCCGCTCTAGCCCCACTGGATTTGGACCAGGCGGAATAGCTGCTTCTCGTCCAGAGCGGCGGTTTCGCAGCGTCCATATGCGCGTTCCCACACGTCGACTTCGCGCGAAGCGCTAGCGACGCGATGGCCGCGTTAGCATCGCGGCGATGCACCACACGCGCGTGTTTCGTCCCGCCGACGGCATTTTCGCCTTCTACGACGGACGCGTTGACGGCTATCGCTTTGCGGAGGGCCCGAACTGGGTGGACGACGGAGCACTGTCGCTCGGCATTGCGAGCTACGCCGTGGTCGCCAATGCCGAGGCGGTCATCTACGACACGCACGTTTCGGTCGAGCATGCACGCTACATCCGCCGGGCCCTCGAGGACGAGGGCGTGCGGAAGTTCACCGTTGTTCTCAGCCACTGGCATCTCGATCACGTCGCCGGCACCGCCGCCTTCGAGGACTGCGAGGTCATCGCATCCGAACGCACCGCCGACCTACTCAGGCGGTTCAAGTCCGCGATCGAACGAGGTGAGCACGAGGGACCGCCCGGGATCGATCCACTGATACTGCCCACACAGGTGTTCCAGGATCGTCTGCGTCTGGCGACCGGCGGCGTGCAACTCGACCTGATCCACACGAACATCCACAGCGACGACGCGACTGTCGTCTGGCTGCCTGAGCAGAGGCTGCTCCTCTGTGGAGACACGATGGAGGACACGGTCACGTACGTCGATGAACCGAAGAGCTTCGATGTCCACCTCGCCAATCTCGCGAGGCTCTGGCGGTTGTCTCCGGAACGCATCCTGCCCAACCACGGTGATCCGGACGTCATCGCCCGAGGCGGGTACTCAAGAGACCTGATCCGCGCCACAGAGCAGTACATCCATGCGCTGGAGCGCTCCCGGAGCGACCCGAGATTGCGACACGCGAGCTTGCGGGAGCTGATCGCTCCATCGCTCCAAGCCGGATCGATCCACTACTTCGCCCCCTATGAGGCGGTCCATCGGGAGAATCTCGAGACCGTCCTCGCCGCCACATAAGCGAGCGCCCAGGTCCATTTCGCCGGGAGACGATTCACACGAAAAAGCGCTCCTTTCCATGCAAAGCGACGGTTTGGAATCACGCCCCTGAGCGGTGGGTCGGAGGGCGGCCTAGCGGCTCTCGCTCTCGCGAAGGCGCCCTACCAGCGACTCCAGGAGCGCCCAGGCCACCTCGGGGTGCTCTTCGACGAAGGGCTTGAACTCCCAGGCCGACATCCCACGGCAGCGCAGATCGGTCCCGGCGACGATGGTCGCGGAGCGCACGCCGCTGTCGATCAGCGCGATCTCGCCGAAGTGATCGCCAGGACCGAGGGTTCGGACGATCTCTCCCTTGAGGCTGACCGTCGCGTTTCCATCCTCGATCACGAAGAATCCGAGCCCGCTCTCCCCCTCCCTGGTGATCACATCTCCCTCGCCGAAGCTCCGCTCGGTCATTCGCCTGCCGAGCTTCTTCAGGTCCTTGGGCTTCACCCCGGAAAAGAGCGGCACCCGCCGCAGGGTCTCCTCCACCTCCGCCATCGGCGCGATCTTACCCGCGAGGCGCGCCTTGACGAAAGAAGTGAATGATGATTCACTCCTTGCGATGGCGTATCGCACGACGGAGCGCACCGAGGCGCGCCGGGCCGAGACCCGCGAGCGAATGACGACGGCCGCGCGCCAGCTGATCGCCGAGGGCGGCTACGTGGCGGCGCAGGTCGCGCCCGTCGCCGACCGTGCCGGTGTCGCCGTGGGAACCGTCTACCGGCACTTCCCCTCCAAGTCGGAGCTGTTCGCGGAGGTCTTCCGAGAGGCCTCCCAGCACGAGGTCGACGCCATGCGCGAGGCCGTCCATGCGACCGGCGGGCCCGCCCGCGAGCGGATCGCCGCCGGGGTGGAGGTCTTCGCGCGCCGCGCGCTCCGCGGGCGCCGTCTTGCGTGGGCTCTGCTCGCCGAGCCGGTCGACCCGGCCGTGGAGGCCGAGCGCCTGCACTTTCGCCACAGCTACAGCGACCTGATGGCGGAGGTGATCGCCGAGGGCATCGAGGCAGGCGACCTCCCGCCCCAGGACGTGGAGGTCACCGCCGCGGCCCTGATCGGGGCGATCGGCGAGACGATGCTCGGCCCGCTGTCCCCCACCGCCAATGGCAGCGATCCCGAGGCGCTGATCGCCTCGTTGATCAACTTCTGCACTCGCGCAATCGGAGAGGAGCCCGCACATGTCAACCCTTGAGCAGCCCCCCGGAGTCCGCACCCACGAGGTCACCAACCAGGCGCCGCCGTTGGTCGACTACAACGTCTTCGAGGCCGATCGCGTGATGGGCGAGGCCGTTCGCCGCGAGGGCGCGGACTGGGCGATCGACAGGATCTCCGCGGTCGGCGAGATCGCCGGGCGCGGCGACGTGATCGAGCTGGGCCGGCTGGCGAACGAGAACCCGCCGAAGCTCCGCACCCACGACCGCTTCGGCAACCGGGTCGACATCCCCGAGTTCCATCCCTCGTGGCACGAGCTGATGCGACTCGGCATCACCCACGAGCTCCACTCCCTCCCCTGGCGCGAGCCGCAGCCGGGCGCGCACGTAGCCCGGGCGGCCGCCTTCATGTGCTTCTCCCAGGCGGAGGCCGGGGTCGGCTGCCCGATCTCGATGACCTACTCGGTGGTGCCGGCGCTTCGCAGCAGCCCGAGCTGGCCGAGGAGTGGGAGCCGCGCATCCTCTCCAACGTCTACGACCCGCGGCAGATCCCCGCAGCCGAGAAGGAGGGCTCGATCTTCGGCATGGGGATGACGGAGAAGCAGGGCGGCTCCGACGTCCGGGCGAACACGACGGTCGGCCACCCGACCAACGGCGGTGGGCCGGGCGCCGAGTACGAGATCACCGGGCACAAGTGGTTCCTCTCGGCGCCGCAGTGCGACGCCTTCCTCGTCCTCGGCCAGACAGAGGGCGGCGTCTCCTGCTTCCTGATGCCGCGGCGGCTGCCGGATGGCGAGCTCAACCGCTTCCGCCTGCAGCGCCTCAAGGACAAGCTGGGCAACCGCTCCAATGCCTCGTCGGAGATCGAGTTCGACGGAGCCTGGACCCGTCTGGTCGGCGAGGAGGGCGCCGGGGTCCGGACGATCATCGAGATGGTCAACCACACCCGGCTCGACTGCGCGACCGGGAGCGCCACCGGGATGCGCGCCGGGGTCGCCCAGGCGATCAACCACGCCTCGCACCGCTCCACGTTCGGCCGCGTCCTGGTCGAGCAGCCGCTGATGCAGAACGTGCTCGCCGACCTGGCGATCGAGTCCGAGGCGGCGACGATCGGCTCGCTGCGGCTCGCGCGGGCGTATGACGAGGCGATCGCCGGCGACGACGAGGCCCAGGCCTTCAAGCGGATCGCCAACGCGGTGCTCAAGTACTGGATCTGCAAGCGAGCTCCGAGCCACGCGGTCGAGTGCCTCGAGTGCCTCGGCGGCAACGGCTACGTCGAGGAGTCCGGGATGCCGCGGCTCTATCGCGAGGCCCCACTCTCCTCGATCTGGGAGGGCTCGGGGAACGTCCAGTGCCTCGACGTGCTGCGGGCGATGGTCAAGAACCCCGACTCGGTGGACGCCTTCTTCGCCGAGGTCGCGGAGGGCTCCGGCGAGTCGAGGCTCGACGCCTACGTCGCCGAGCTGCGCAAGGACCTCGGGGACGTGAGCGGGATCGAGGCCCGTGCCCGCCAGCTGGTCGAGCGGATGGCGCTGGCCCTCCAGGGCTCGCTGCTGCTGCGCTTCGGCGACGAGGCGGTGGCCGACGCCTTCTGCGCATCGCGGCTCGGCGGCGACTGGGGGCACGCCTTCGGCACCCTGCCCGCCGGGACCGACTTCGCGCGGATCATCGACCGCCACCGGGCCGCGGTCTAGAGACCACCCAACAGCCAGTCAGTCTCTCGGAAGGAGAGGGAATGGATTACGAGACGTTGCGCTACGAGCGCGACGGGCACGTCACCGTGCTCACCTACGACCGGCCGGAGCAGCGCAACGCCGTCAGCCGGCAGATGAACCGGGAGCTGCACGACGCCTGGCAGCGCTTCCGCGACGCGGAGGACGAGTTCGTCCTCGTGATCACCGGCGAGGGCGACGCCTTCTGCGCCGGCTGGGACCTCGAGGACGCCGCCGAGCTTGGCGAGGGCGGCCGGCCCGACTGGGATCGGTTCAAGACGAGCATCTACAACTCGCCCGGCGAGTGCGGCTACACCCGGCGCGTCGACGTCTTCAAGCCCGTGATCGCGGCGGTGAACGGTTGGGCCGTCGCCGCCGGGCTGGAGAACGCCCTGCTCGCCGACATCAGGATCGCCGCCGAGAACGCCGTCTTCGGCGCGCTGGAGCGGCGCTGGAACATCGTCGGCGGCGACGGCATGAACGTCCGGCTGACGCTCGCCGTCGGTTACGGCCGGGCGATGGAGCTGATCATCACGGGCCGGCCGGTGGACGCCGAGGAGGCGCTGCGGATCGGGCTCGCGAACGAGGTCGTGCCGGAGGGCAAGGCGCTGGAGCGGGCCCTCGAGCTGGCGCACCAGATCGCCGAGCTGCCACAGGGCGCGATCCGCTCGGACAAGGAGACGATGGTCCGCAACGTCGGCCGCACCTACGAGGAGCAGCTTCGCCAGGAGGCCGAGAACACGATCTCGATGTTCGCCCGCCGCGACTCCCACGCGATCGGCGCCCGCGCCTTCAAGGAGAAGCGGGCGCCGGAGTGGCCCCACCACGGGCTCTAGGGCGGCGGCGGCCCCGACGCATCTCGTTGGGGTGAAGAGGGCGACTGGGCGGAGTCGCGATCGCGGGAATCTCAGTGCTGGGGCACCGCGGGAGTCCGCTCGTCGGCGCTTCCGGGCGCCGGCGGAAGCGCCGGCGCGGCCACCGGGCCGACGCGCGGCAGCCACTCGAGCCAGCGCGGCAGGTACCAGTTCCAGTCCCCGAGCAGCGTCATCGACGCGGGCAGCAGCACGGCGCGCACCAGGGTGGCGTCGATCAGCACCGCGACGCCAAGCCCCACGCCGAGCTCCTTGAAGAAGACCAGCGACAGCGTCGCGAATACGGCGAAGACCGCGATCATGACGACGGCGGCGCTGGTCACCACACCGGCCGTGGTCCTGATCCCGTGCGAGACGGCCTCATCGGTCGGCGCCCCGCGGTCATAGGCCTCGCGGATTCGGGTGAGGATGAAGACGTGGTAGTCCATCGACAGCCCGAAGAGGACGACAAAGAGGAACAGCGGCATCCAGGAGATGATCGCGCCGGTCGAGTGGAAGCCCAGGAACGACTGGAGGTGGCCGTCCTGGAAGATCCAGACGATCACCCCGTAGGCGGCTCCCACCGACAGCAGGTTGAGGACGATCGCCTTGATCGGAATGACGATCGAGCGGAAGGTGAAGAGCAGTAGCAGGAACGCCGCTGTGAGGACGAAGGCGAAGACAAGGGGGACGTGTGACTTGGTGGCGTCTCTGAAGTCCTTCGATTCGGCCGTGAAGCCGGTCACGTCGGCGGTGACCCCCGGCACCGCCCCGATCGTCCCCGGGACGATGGTGTCGCGCAGCTCGGCCAGCGCGGCGTTGGACTTCGAGTCGGTGCCATCGCCCACGATCGGGATGTTCACCTGGGTCACGTTGGGGTCGGGGAAGGTGTCGAGGGTGATCGGTGACTTGAACAACGGGCTGGCCTTCGCCTCGCCACCAGGCGCGCAATGCCCTGCCGGACCTGTGGAGTGGGGCCATTCTCAGAGCTGACCACGACCACGGCCGGGATCCCCCCTCCCGGGAAGACCTCCTGAATCCGGTTGTAGGTCTGGATCGAGGCGACGTCCTGAGGCAGTGATTCGACGCTCTCGTTCGCCGTGTGCAGCCGGAACGCCGGCAGCGCAAGGAAGACGAGCAGGCCCGCGGAAAGGACAAGTGAAATCACCGGATGGCGGAGCACGGGATCGAGGACCTTTGCCCAAGCCCTGCTCTCACCGGCGTTCCATGACTGGTCCTTGATGATCGGAACGCCCCCCTTCTCCACCCGGTCCCCGAGCCACGACAGGATCGCCGGCAGCACGGTCAGCGAGCCGACCAGTGCCACCGCGACGACGAGGATGGTGCCCGTGGCAAACGATTGGAAGGTGGGCGTCCCCGCCAGGTACATCCCGGCCATGGCGATCATCACCGTGAACCCGGAGACCATCACCGCGCGGCCCGAGGTGGCCGCCGCGGCGGCGAGCGCCGCCTCCTGGCTGCGGCCGGCCTCGCGCTCCTCGCGCTCGCGGCGCAGGTAGAACATCGAGTAGTCCACGCCGACGGCGAGGCCGATCAGCAGGATCACCTCGTTGATCGAGTTGTCGACCCCGCCGATTACGTGGCTGAGCGGCCCCATGATGCCGATCGTGGCGATCACAGCGGTGAGCGCCAGCAGCAGCGGCACTCCGGCGGCGACGAGCGCGCCGAAGGCGATCAGCAGGATGATCAGGGTGACCGGGAGCGATGTGATCAGGGCCTTGCCGAAGTCGTCCTGGACGACCTTGTTGATCTGCTGCTGGGTGCTGGCGTCGCCGAACTCGCCGAGGGTGAAGCCCGGATGCGCCTGCTGCGCGGCGGCGACCGCCTGAACGGCCGGCTTGACCCGGTCCATGACCTCCGAGTCGTTGCCCGCGATCTGATAGCGGAGCAGCGCCGAGCGTCCGTCGCTCGAGATCTGGTTCGCGTTCGCCGGGGCCAGCGGGCTCTCGAAGTTCTGGGTGTCGGGCAGCGCCGCGAGCCTCCGCTGCACGTCGACCACGACCGCGCGGAACGCGGGGTCGCCGGCGGTGGCCGTGGTGCTCTGGATCAGCACCATCTCCTGGGCGTGCTCGGGAGCGGCGTCCGCGATCGCTTGATCCGCTCGCCCGGACTCCCCAACGCCGATCTGGGTGTGCTCCAGGGTCTTGGTCCCGGCCGCGCTGCCGATCATGAAGGCAACGACAACGAAGGCAAGCCATCCCCAGATGGCGGTCTTGCGGTGCTGGGCGCTCCAGACGCCGGCATGGGAGGCCAGCCCCCGGGGGGTCATGCCAGCGTTCAGGTTTTCGCGTGCGGGACGAGACGCCGGCATCCGACCTCCATGTCGTAGACGGTCTTCCGAGCCTAACGGTGTGGATTCGAGCCTTCTATCCGTACCTATTACTGAATTTTGCAGAACTTTGCCGCCTGACCAGCGGGATCCGGGGGGCGCCCGGAAACTGGTCGGTCGATGCGCGGCTGGCTAGGCTGCAGCCATGTGCAGAAACATCAGACAGCTCCATAACTTCGAGCCCCCCGCGAGCGAGGAGGAGATCCACGACGCGGCGCTTCAGTTCGTCCGCAAGGTCAGCGGGTCGAACAAGCCGTCGAAGGCGAACGCCGAGGCGTTCGACCGCGCCGTCGCCGAGGTCGCCGCCTCGACGCGGAAGCTGCTCGACTCGCTGGTCACCAGCGCTCCCCCCAAGGACCGGGAGGAAGAGGCGGCCAAGCGGCGGGCGAAGTACGAAGCGCGCTTCGCCGCCTAGAGCCAGCGTTCGTCGAGCTTGCGGATCACGGCCTCAGAGAGCCGGATCGCGTCGCTGAGCGAGCCGTAATCGACGTTCTCGGGCGTGTCCGTCTTCCAGTGGTAGTTGGAGGGGTTCTTCCACTGGTTGCAGGTGCAGAGCGCCGCGCACTGATACCCGGCGACGAGAGGAAAGACGGCGTCGGTCGCGTTCATCGTCCGCAGATTGGGCCACAGCTCGATCCCGAGCTCCGCCGCCGTCGAGTCGAAGAGCTCGAGTGCCTCGGGCGGGTACTCGCGCATCTTCAGCATCCCCTCCCCCCTGAGCACGAGCAGGTTGGGGGATCCGAGGATCTCGTGGCAGAGGAAGAAGGTGCTCTCGCGCGGCAACTCGTGCGCGTGCCTCTCCATGAAGAGGCCCATCCCCTCGCAGAGAGCCTCCTCGGAGGTGGAGAGGAAGAGCACACGGGTGTTCTCGAGGGGCCGCTCGGCGAGCATCCGGGCGAGGGCGAGCTGGGCGATGTTCGAGGTGCCGTTGTCATTGGCCGCCGGGACCACGTCGCCGGCTCCGATGTGGGCCATGAAGGCGGCGCTCCCGGCCGACAGCAGGGTGCCGAGCCCGGTCACCCTGCGACTGCCCAGCACGGCGCCGGCCGCCACCAGGGCCGGGCCGCCCACCACAGGCCACATCAGGGGCGGGCTCGTGTCCGTGTTCTCGAACACCCAGGGGGCGTACTCCCCGACCGTTTCCGTGATCGACGGGTTGAAGAAGAACGCTGTGTGAGGCGCGTCGTGATGACCCATCAGCACGATCGTCCGCTCGGCGTCCTCGGGACCGATCTCCGCGAGGACGTGATGGGCCGTGCGCGTGGGGAGCAGCCGGCGGAACCGACGCTGACCTGGAGGCAGCTCGTCCGCGGCGAGCGCCGCGGCGCCGGCGCCGGTGATCGCGGCGAGAGCGCGTGGGAGCAGCCCGCCGCGGCGGGCGGCAAGGCCGGCCACGGCGCCGGCCCCGGCGAGCAGCCCGAGCGGCCACCAGAAGGTGCCGTTGGCCTCGGGCTCCTCCTCGATCCGCACGTCGCGGGCGCCGGCCTCGCGCAGCTCGGCCGCGAGCCACTCCGCCGCCCGGCGCTCGCCCGGGGAGGCGGAGGGCCGCTCGATCGCACAGAGCTCGTCGAGCCGCTCGCGCATCCAGGTCGCGTCGGGCGGGCTCGTGACCCCCGCTGTTGCCCCCGTGGCCATCCGGGAAACCTAGCTCCCTAAGATCAATGCATGACCGGCGGCGGCGTCACGCTGTTTCGCATCCGAGGCATCAGGGTCGCGGTGGACTACTCGTGGTTCGTCGTCCTCTTCCTGATCATCTTCTGGCTGACGGGCTTCTACCGCGACGTGCTCGACACCCCCTCGGGCGACTCCGCGCCCTACGTGCTCGCGGTGGCCAGCGCCACGCTCTTCTTCGCCTCGATCCTGCTGCACGAGCTCGGCCACGCCTTCGTCGCCAAGCGCCACGGCATCGGGGTCTCCGGGATCACGCTCTGGATGTTCGGCGGCTTCGCGCGGCTCGAGAAGGACTCGGACACGCCCGGGACCGAGTTCAAGATCGCGATCGCGGGCCCGCTGGTCACCGCCGCGATCGTCGTCGTCTGCGCGGTCGCAGGGCTGGCGCTCGCGGGCGGCCACGAGTTCCGTCACGCCGTACTCGCCCAGGGCGACACGCGGACCTCCGGGATCGCCGCCCTGGTGAGCTGGCTCGGCAGCATCAACCTCCTCGTCCTGATCTTCAACCTGGTTCCCGCCTTCCCGCTGGACGGGGGACGCATCGCCCGGGCGATCGCCTGGTGGCGGTCAGGAAGCCGCAACACCGGCACCCGGTTCGCCGCCACCCTCGGCGAGTGGTTCGGGCTCTTCCTGATCCTCGTGGGGCTCGGCTACTTCATGGCCTACCGGGGCGACCTGATCGGCGGCATCTGGCTCGCCTTCGTCGGCTTCATCCTCCGGGGCGCAGCCAAGGCGGCGATCGCGCAGACCGACGTGACCAGCCGGATCGAGGGGATCTCGGTCGCGGACGTGATGGAGCGCGACCCGGTGGCGATCCCCGACGGGGCCTCGATCGAGCAGGCGCTCGAGGAGTACTTCCTGCGCTACCGCTCCCCCTGGTTCCCGGTCGTGGACGCCGCTCAGCGCTTCATCGGCCTGGTTGACCGCGGCGCCGCCGACAACGTGCCACCCGTGGAGCGGACATCGGCCCTGGTCAGCGACGTGCTGGCGCGCGACAGCGGCTCGCTCACCGTGCGCGAGGACCAGCCGCTCGAGTCGGTCCTCGGCAATGAGTCCCTGCGCCGCCTCGGCGCCCTGATCGCCACCGATGCCGACGGCCGCATCCGCGGCGTCCTGACGATCGACGCGATCGGCCGCGCCCTGCGGCCGCAGGACCCCACCACGCCCACGGTCTGACGCCCACAGGGGCGGCCTCTATAGGATCGCCCCGTGCCAGACCACGACGTCTTGGTGATCGGCGCCGGCCTCGCGGGACAGCGGGCCGCGCTTGCCGCTGCGGAGCAGGGCGTCTCGGTGGGGATCATCAGCAAGGTCCACCCCGTCCGCTCGCATTCGAACGCCGCGCAGGGCGGGATCAACGCCGCGCTCCAGGAGGACGACACCTGGGAGTCGCACGCGTTCGACACCGTCAAGGGCTCGGACTACCTGGCCGACCAGGACGCCGTCGAGATCATGTGCAGGGCGGCCCCGGAGGAGCTCCTCCACCTGGAGCACCTCGGCGTCACCTTCCACCGCAACGAGGAGGGCAAGCTCGGCACCCGCGCCTTCGGCGGCGCCTCCGCCGCGCGCACCTACTACGTCGCCGACATCACCGGCCAGGCGATCATGCACGTGCTCTACGAGCAGCTCATGAAGTACTCGGAGGAGGTCGCCCGCTACGAGGAGTACTTCACGACGGGCCTCGCCCAGGACGATGACGGCAACTGCGTCGGCGCCGTCTGCCGCAACCTCCGCGACGGCTCCATGGAGCTCTTCGGCGCCAAGGCGGTGATCCTGGCCACCGGCGGCAACGGCCAGGCCTGGCACCCCACGACCAACGCCCTGATCTGCACCGGCGACGGCATCGCCCAGGCCTACCGAGCCGGGGCGAAGCTGATGGACATGGAGATGATCCAGTACCACCCGACGACGCTCGCCGGCAAGGGCTTCCTGATCACCGAGGGGGCGCGCGGCGAGGGCGCGCACCTGCTCAACGCCAAGGGCGAGCGCTTCATGGAGCGCTACGCGCCGAACAAGATGGAGCTCGCCTCCCGCGACGTCGTCTCCCGCGCCGAGCAGACCGAGATCCAGGAGGGGCGCGGCTTCCCCGACGGCACCGTCGCGCTCGACATCACCGTGGTGCCGCGCAAGCGCATCCACGAGGCGCTGCGGGAGATCGTCCTCGTCGGCCGCGACTTCGCCGGGGTCGACATCACCAAGGAGCCGATCCACATCAAGCCCGGCAACCACTACACGATGGGCGGGGTCAAGACGGACACCGAGGGGCGCACCAACGTCCCGGGCCTCTACGCCGCCGGTGAGGTCGCCTGCGTCTCGGTCCACGGCGGCAACCGGCTCGGCGCCAACTCGCTGCTCGACACCCTGATCTTCGGCCGCCGCTCGGGCGTCGACGCCGCCACCCGCGCCAAGGGCCGCGAGCTGAGGGGCCCGTCGCTCTCGATCCTGCGCGACGAGGAGGCTCAGATCGGAGACATCCTGGGCCGCGAGAACGGCTCGGGCCGCCGGATCTCCGAGATCCGCAATCAGCTCGGGCAGACGATGGACCAGCATGTCGCCGTCTTCCGCGACGCCGAGGGCCTCAACACCGCGCTCGAGACGGTGAAGCGCCTCAAGGAGGAGGCCCAGAGCGCCTATATCGACGACAAGGGCTCGGTCTTCAACCAGGACGTGCTCGGAGCGCTCGAGCTGGGCTACATGCTCGACTCCGCCGAGTGCACCTGCGTCGGGGCGATCCACCGCACCGAGAGCCGCGGCGCCCAGTTCCGCACCGACTTCCCCGAGCGCAACGACGACGAGTGGCTCAAGCACATCGACCTGAGCCGGACCGACGACGGCCCCGAGATCAGCTACTCCGACGTCACCATCACCCAGTGGCAGCCGCAGGAGAGGACGTACTGATGCGCTCTCCGTGACACAGGGGTTCCGGTGGGTAGGGTGAGTAGCAGATGGCTGAGTACACGCTCAAGGTGAGGCGCTTCCAGCCGGAGGGCCGCGAGGGGCCCTACTGGGAGACCTTCGACGTCGACCTCGACCCCACCCTCTCCGTCCTCGACGGGCTGCTGCAGGCCAAGGACCGTGACGACGGCTCGCTCGCCGTGCGCTGCTCCTGCCGCGCCGCGATCTGCGGCTCCTGCGGGATGAAGATCAACGGCCAGTCGACGCTCGCCTGCAAGACCATGCTGGAGGAGGCACAGTCCTTCGCCGAGACCCATGCGGTCGCCGCCCAGGAGGGCGAGGACAAGACGAAGACGAACGGCAAGCCCGCGATCGTGGTCGAGCCGATGGGGAACATGCCGGTGATCAAGGACCTGGTCACGGACATGGAGTCGACCCACTGGACGAAGATCCGCCGGGTCACTCCCTGGCTGCTCCCCGAGGGCGATCCCCCCGAGCGCGAGTACATCGTCCCGCCGGAGTCGATGATCGACATCACCCAGTCGATGGCCTGCATCCAGTGCGGCGCCTGCGTCTCGTCCTGTCTCTCGATGGAGGCGGATCCGGACTTCATCGGTCCCGCGGCGCTGGCCAAGGCCTATCGCTTCGTCGGCGACCCGCGCGACGCCGGGACCAAGGAGCGGCTCCACGACCTCGCCCAGGACCCGCACGGGATCTACGACTGCACCCACTGCTTCTCGTGCATCGACGCCTGCCCCAAGGACGTCGCCCCGATGGATCAGATCATGCGCCTGCGGCGCGCCGCCGGCGGCGAGGGGATCGTCGACCAGAACCACGGCCACAATCATGAAAAGGCCTTCACGGAGATCATCGAGGAGAAGGGGACGCTCGACGAGTCGCTGCTGCTGCAGGAGTCCCTCGCGCCGGGGATCAAGGGCAAGCTGATGCCGAAGCACGGCGCCATCAAGGGGCTGATCGAGTCGATCCCGACCGCGATTCGCGGGATCCGGACGGGCAAGATGCGCTCGCTGCCCAAGCTGATCCCGGGCGTCCACCCGAAGCTGCCCGGCGACGCGCAGAGCCACATCAAGCGGATCTACGCCCACACCGAGGAGCACAAGGTCGAGCTCAACCTCTACATCCGTGGAGAGGAGGCCGACCAGACCGCCCCCGAGGGCGAGATCCGGCCCGGCGAGGACATCGAGGAGGCCGCCGAGCGCCCGGGCGCCGACACCGGCCTGGCGCCGGGAGGGGCCTCCTGATGAACACACCCGATATCCCCGCAGGCGACAGCCGAGGAGATGGCGGAATGAAGTTGGCCTACTGGCCGGGCTGCGTGAGCCGCGGCTTCACCACCGAGCTGCACGGCTCGATGGCCCTGGTCGCCGAGCGCCTCGGCATCGAGCTGGTCGAGCTGGACCGCGCCAACTGCTGCGGGGCCGGCGTGATCGCCGAGCACAACCAGGAGCTCGCCGACACCCTCAACGCGCGCACCTTCGCGCTCGCCCAGCAGACCGGGCTGCCGATGATGAACATCTGCTCCACCTGCCAGGGCGCCCAGTCCGAGTGCCAGCAGCGCCTGCGCGACTCTGAGTACCGCGCGCACATCAACGAGACGCTCGCAGAGGAGGGCCTCTCCTACGACCCCGAGGGGTTCTCCAACAAGAACTTCCTCTGGGTCCTGGTCGAGGACTACGGGCTCGACAGGCTCTCCGAGCAGGTGAAGCGCCCGCTCGGCGGCCTCAGGGTCGGCCCCTTCTACGGCTGCTACATCCTGCGCCCGAAGCATCGCCTCGGCTACGAGGAGCATCCCGAGCGCGACCTCTACCTGGACCGGCTGATCGAGGCGCTGGGCGGCGAGGTGGTGCAGTACGACGGCGCCCGCAAGTGCTGCGGCTTCCCGATCATCACGATGGCGCGCGACGTCTCGCTGCGCCAGGCCGGCACCCACATCGGGGACGCGCTCGACGCCGGGGCCGACTGCCTGGTCACGCCATGCCCCCTCTGCCACCTCAACCTCGACATGCAGCAGCCGGAGGCCGCGAAGGTCGTAAATCGCGACCTCGGCCTGGCTGTCCTGCATCTCCCCCAGCTCGTCGGCCTCGCCCTCGGCTTCGAGCCCAAGCAGCTCGGGATGAGCAAGCACATCGCCTCGACCAGCTGGGTCGAGGAGCGGCTCGAGCCGGTTCCGGCTTGAGCCGAAAGCCAGATACGGCTTCCCCATCAACGGCCGCCACAAGAACCGCGGCCGAATCGATCGAGGCGATCGAGCAGCGCCTGGCGCTGATCGAGGCCCGCCTCGAGCAGCTCTTCGAGCACCTCAACGTCACCCCGCGCGGTGGCGCCGAGAGCGGCGGGCCGGGCACGGAGCTCGACCCCAACGACGACCCCGAGATCCAGGACCTGCTCGCCAAGGGCAATGCCCTGCAGGCCACCAAGCGCTACCAGGAGCTCACCGGGGTCAGCCTGGAGCAGGCGAAGCAGGCGATCGAGCGCGCCCAGGCCGACGGCTGAGTCCTTGCGCTGAGCGCGCCTCGGCGGCGCTAGGGTCAGCTGGCGATGGCCTCGACCGCCCCGCCCGAGATGCGGCATCGGATCAAGGTCCGCGTCCTCGTCATCCTCGCCACCGTCCTCGCCTTCCTGGCGATCTTCACGGGCTGGGTCGACCGCCAGGCGCTCGACACCAACCAGTGGGTCGACACCAGCGGCAAGCTGCTCGAGGACAAGGAGATCTCGGACGCGATCGCCACCTACTCGGTTGATCAGCTCTACGCCAACGTCGACGTCGCGGGCAGCCTCAAGAAGCGGCTGCCGGAGCCGCTCCAGCCGATCTCGGCGCCGGTTGCCGCGGGCATCCGCGAGTTCGCCACCAGGGCGGCCCAGCAGGCATTCCAGTCGCCCCGGGTGCAGGGGCTCTGGAAGGACGCCAACCGGGTGGCGCACGCGCAGCTCGTCTCGATCCTGAAGGGCAACAACGAGGTCGTCTCGACCCAGAGCGGCAAAGTGGTGCTCGACCTGCGCCCGATCGTGCTCCAGCTCGCGAACCGGATCGGGCTCAAGAAGCAGGCCCAGGACGCCCTGCAGAAGGGGCAGGCCGAGGGCAAGCTGAAGCCGAACTTCGGCCAGCTTCAGGTCGCCGACGCCAAGCAGCTCCACAACGCCAGGACGATCACCCGGATCGTCGAGGGACTCGCCTGGCTGTTCTCGATCGGCACGCTGGTGCTGTTCGCGATCGCGGTCTGGCTCGCCAGGGGCCGGCGCTGGGTGGTGGTGCTCGGGTACGGCCTTGGCCTGATCGCTGCGGGCCTCGCTGCGATCGCGCTGCGCGCCGCCGCCAAGGGGCTGGTCGTCGACACGCTCGCCAAGACGGAGGCGGCGAAGGTGCCCGCCCAGCACGCCTGGGACATCGCCACCTCGCTGCTGCAGAGCATCGCGACCAGCGTGATCGTCTTCGGCGTCCTCTTCACCCTGGCGTCCTTCCTGGCCTCCCCCGCCCGCCCGGCGGTCAGCATCCGACAGGCCTTCGCCCCCACCCTCCGCGACCGCCCGGGCGTGGTCTGGGCCAGCTTCGGCGCGATCGCCTTGATCGCCGTGATCGTCTGGCCGCCCAGCGGCACCCGGCAGGCGGTGCTCACACTGCTGGTGATCGCGCTGGCCGCCGCGGGTCTCGAGGCGCTGCGCCGGAAGACCGCCCACGAGTTCCCCGGGGCCCAGCGCGGCGACTGGATGCTCGCGATGCGCCAGCGCGCCCGCCGGGCCAGCGCCGACGCCAGCCGCCGGATCGGGTCCGCCGTCAGGGAGCTCACCGACGACGACAGGCACCCGGACGACGCCAAGCTCGACCGCCTCGAGCGCCTGGGCGAGCTGAAGGAGAAGGGAGTGCTGACGGCGGCGGAGTTCCGCGAGGAGAAGAAGCGAGTGCTGGCCGATCGGGCGATCGACGGTCCGGCCCGGGTGGCGACGCCGACCGGTTCCGCCCGCAAGGAGAAGGCGAAGCCAAAACCAGCGTCCAAGCCGAAGGGCCGCCCGGGGTCTCGGTCGCAGAGTTAGGGCATCGGCTGGGCACCCGTCCCCGCCAGACCCGGATCGGCCTCCGGAGAGAGCTCCGGGTCGGCCTGGATCCGTCGCTCGATCCAGCGGGCCCCCAGCGTGTCGGTGAGCCCGTGGGCGATGATCGAGGCGAGGATGGTGAAGGCGGCGATCGCGAAGATCGTCCCTCCCTCGTCCACGTTCGAGTTGAGAACCAAGACGGCGAACAGCATCGAGGCCACCCCCTTGGGGCCGAACCAGGCGACGAACGTGCGGTGCGGACGCGGCAGGCCGACCCGCAAGAACGAGAGCGCGATCGCCACTGGGCGCGCGACCAACAGCGCGAAGGCGATGAATGCAATCAGCAGCAGGATGCTGCCGCCGTAGCCAGTGGCGATGATCAACGCACCGAAGACGAAGAAGGCCAGGACCTGGAGGATCGAGCTGACGTTCTCAGAGAAGACAACGAAGTCGTCCGCGATGTCGTGCTCGGCCACCCCGAGCGAGATCCCACAGACGAATGCGGCGATCAAGCCGTTTCCGATGGTGACGTCGGCGAGCCCGAAGGCGAAGAGACCCACTCCCAGCGCGAAGATTCCCTCATAGCGGCGGGCTATGCCCCCGGCAGGGAGATGGTGGGTGAGCCGACCGGCACCAATCCCGAGGACGACGCCGAGCGCTGCCCCGAACGCCGCCTCACCCACCAGGTTGAGTGCCTCGTGGCCGGCATTTCCACTGGGGGAGGCGAGGATGATGAAGAAGAGGACGAAGGGCAGGGCCAGGCCGTCGTTGAGCCCGGACTCGAGGTTGAGCGCGTGGCGCACCGAGGCGGGCACTCGTTGCGAGGTGACCACGGCCGACGTCACAACGGGATCCGTCGCCGAGAGGACCGCCCCGAGCAGGAAGGCCTCCGGCCAACTCAGCGCGGAAAAGAGCAGCTTCGCCGCCAGGGCGATCAGACCCAGCGTCATCGGCATCGCCAGGGCCAACGCCCGCACCGGAGGACTCCAGTGGAGCCAGAGGAGCTCGCGCTCGACGAACAGCCCGTCCGAGAACAGGGTGACGATCAGCGCCAACTGGATCAGGTGGATTACCGCCTTGTCGTCGGCTTCGACGTGAATCGCCCCGGCCGCCGCCAGAATCAGGCCGGCGGCCACCGAGAGGACCGAGATCGAGAGCACCGTCCCGCGCATCAGGCCAGAGAGGCTGGCGGCGATCGCCAGCAGTGCCCCTGCGTATAGAAGGGCCTCTCCGAAGCCGACGTCCATGCCCGGCTTATACAGGGCGCATAGCGCGGCGCGGGCTCAGCAGCCGAGCTTGCCCGAAGAGGCGCTAGCTCAGCGAAGCGCCGGCCGGCACGCGAACGAGGTCCCGCTGGTGAAGCAGCTCCGCGACCTGGACCGCGTTGGTGGCCGCGCCCTTGCGCAGGTTGTCGCCGACCACCCAGAGGTTGAGGCAGCGCTCGTGCGAGGGATCGCGGCGGATCCGGCCGACCAGGACCTCGTCCTGGCCCGCCGCGGCGATCGGCAGCGGGTAGATCCCGTCGCTGGGATCGTCGAGCACGACCAGGCCCGGCGCAGCGGAGAGCAGCTCCCGGCACTGCTCCGGCGAGAGGTCCCTGGCGGTCTGCACGTTGACGGACTCCGAGTGCCCGGTGATCACCGGGACGCGGGCGCAGGTGGCCGAGATCCCGACCTCCTCCGTGAGCCCGAGGATCTTGCGAGTCTCCGCCATCACCTTGCGCTCCTCGGTCGTGTAGTCGTCGCCGTCCTTGAAGGTCTCGACCTGCGGCAGCACGTTGAAGGCGATCTGGTGGGGATAGACCTGCGGGTCCGTCGGCTTCCCGCGGAGCACCTGCTCGGACTCCTCTCGCAGCTCCTCGATCGCGCTGCGGCCGGTGCCCGAGACCGACTGATAGGTGGAGACGATCAGGCGCTCGATCCCCGCCGCGTCGAGGATCGGCTTGAGCGCGACCATCAGCTGCATCGTCGTGCAGTTGGGGTTGGCGACCAGGCCGTTGTGGTCGTCTGACCGCCTCGTCGTTGACGTCGGCCACCACCAGCGGCACGTCGTCGTGCATGCGCCAGTAGCTGGTGTTGTCGACGACCACGGCGCCGGCCTCGATCAGCTTCGGCGCCCACTCGGAGCTCACCTTGCCGCCCGCGGAGCTCAGCACGAGGTCGAGCCCCTGGATCGAGGCGCCGGTCAGCTCCTGCACCTCGACCTCGGAGCCGGCGAAGCTCACCTTGCTCCCCGCCGAGCGCGCGGAGGCCAGCGGCACGACCTCGCTGACCGGGAATTTGCGCTCGGCCAGCACCTCGAGCATGGTCGAGCCGACGGCGCCGGTGGCGCCGAGGACCCCGACGCGATAGGAGCGGTCCGCGCTCATGGGCTCACCGTCGGGCGATGCTCGGTGCCGGTCGGCTCCTCCTTGCGGATCGCGTCCACGCCCAGCTCGAAGGCCGTGTGGAGGGCCTCGACGGCCTGCGGCACCTGATCCGCTCGGATCACGCAGGAGATCTTGATCGGCGAGGTGGAGATCATCTCGATGTTGATCTTGTTCTCGCCGAGAACCCGGAAGACCCTGGCGGCGACCCCCGGGTGGCTGCGCATCCCCGCGCCGACGATCGAGACCTTCCCCATCGCCTCGTCGGTCTCGACGCCGATCTTGGAGTCCTGGCCCTGGATCGCCTCGACCGCGCCGGCGAGGTCATCGGCCTCGACCGTGAAGGAGAGGTCGGCGCCGCCGTCGTGGGAGACCGGCTCGTTCTGGATGATCATGTCGACGTTGATGTTGGCGTCGGCGAGCGCACCGAAGATGCGGCCGGCGACGCCGGGCTCGTCGGGCACGCCGGTCAGCGTGACCCGCGCCTCGTCGGTCGAGTGGGTGACTGCGGTTACGAGCGGTCTTTCCATGGTGTCCTGCTCCGAGACAACGAGAGTACCTGGGGCCTCGTCCGCCGAGCTTCGACAGTGGATCCGCACGCCGTGATTGCGGGCGTACTCGACCGAGCGCAGCTGCAGCACCTTGGCGCCGGAGGCTGCCATCTCGAGCATCTCCTCGTAGGAGACGACGGGCAGCTTGCGCGCGTCTCCGACGATCCTCGGGTCGGCGCTGAACACGCCGGCGACGTCGGTGTAGATCTCGCAGACCTCGCCGCCCAGCGCCGCGGCCAGCGCCACCGCGGTCGTGTCGGAGCCGCCGCGGCCCAGGGTTGTGACGTCGCGGCTGTCGGTCGAGACCCCCTGGAAGCCGGCGACGAGCACGATCGAGTCCTCCTCGAGGGCGGAGCGGATCCGGTCGGCGCGCACGTCGATGATCCGCGCCTTGGTGTGGGAGGAGTCGGTGACGATGCCCGCCTGCGAGCCCGTCAGTGAGATCGCCCGGTGGCCGAGGTCGTTGATCGCCATCGCGCAGAGCGCGCAGGACTCGCGCTCGCCGATCGAGAGCAGCATGTCCATCTCGCGGGGATCGGGGCGGTCGGAGATCTCGCGGGCCGCCTCGAGCAGGCGGTCGGTCGTCTTGCCGCGGGCGGAGAGCACCGCGACCACCCGTTGGCCCTGCTCGCGCGCCGCGACGATCCGCCTCGCGGCTCGTTTGAGCTCCTCGGTGCCGGCCACCGAGGTCCCACCGAACTTCATCACGACGATCCCGTCAGTCGCGGCCAGGTTCATCAGGCGACTGAGCATAGGCGAGCCCTCCCTGACGCCGGCCTAACGGCGACCGGCCTCAGGGTGCCATCGCTGGTCGGCCGCCCCTGGATGTCGCTGTCGAGGCGAGCCTCCGCTAGCAGCCGAGCTTTCGGAGCTGCTTGCGGATCGTCTTGACCTTGGCCTTGTTCTTCGCCTTCTTTGCCTTCTTGAGCTTCTTCTGGAGCTTCTTGCACTGGGGGTTCGTGATCTCGCGTGCTGGCGAACGTCGGGGCCGGATCGAGGTACTGGATCGTATTCGGGCTCCCCGACTCGACCACCTCACCGGGGTCGCAGCCGAACCGGACCGTGATGATCCCGGCGACCTTGGCGGTGATGTTGATGCCGCCGGTCGTGGTGGTCACCGGGGGCGGCGTCGTGAACTCGCGGAAATTGATCGTTCCGCTGGCACCGGCGGTCCAGGTCTGGTTCGCGTAGGTGACGTCCAGCGAGCCCGGGGTAGCGGCCTCATCGCCCGTCCCCGGGGTCCCGTTGGGATCGGTGATCGTCGTCGTTGCCGTCCCGGTCTGGTCGTTCGTGGTCTGGGTGCCCTCCACCGTGTTCGTCCCCGCGATCACCGAGTGGATGTTGGTGACGGGGATGTTGTTTGCCCCGGTCGTCAGGACGCCGGCGTTGTAGCCGGCGACGAAGACCGCCGGCGGAATGTCCGAGTGCTGTTGGATGTTGCTCAAGGTGACCGTCCCCCCGGGCGCCACCGGGTTCGGCGACGCGTCGGCGGTCATCGTTATCGGGATCAGGCTGGCCTGCGTCGGGATCAGGCTGTTGACGCAGGCGTTGTCGAACGTGGCGGCGCCGGCGGGGGTGGCGGGCAACACAAGTGCGCTGGCTGCAACTGCGAGCACGGCAAGTAGCGCGGTCCTGCGTCCCCTGATCATGTCCTCTCCCTTCGCGATTCCCTTCGCTGGCTGAACGACGACTATATAGAACAAGAAGTTCATAAGAACGGGGAGGCAAACATGCCCCCTCGCTCGTGACACCGATAACCGATAACACGGGCGGGCAGAGGGCTTATCGCCCTCTGCCCGCCCAATGCGCCGTTACGCGGCGTCGACTGCGCTAGTGACGCCCCTTGTCCCCATCACCGTGGCCGTGGCCACAGTGATGTTTGCCAACAGCCGTGCGGGTCTCGCTGTCACAGTTGTTGGTGGGGTCGCTGTCACCAGCCAGGTTCACGCACGCCGTGAACTCGACGGTGTCGCCCGCGGCCAGGGTGCCGTCCTGGGTCCACTCGAGCCGGAACCGGGCACTCTTACCCGGCTTGATCGTCTTCGTCCCGGTCAGCGAGGTGACCGAGCCATTCGGCGCCCCGTTGACGTTGACGACGGCGTCAATGTCGGTGGTGGGATCCACCGTGATCGGCGAGTCCCCCAGGTTGGTGACACGGAACACGTACACCTTGGTGTCCTTCTTGGCCTGAACCGGGCCGTTGACGATCACATCGCCCGCGGCGTCGATCCCCTCGACCACCGGCGGCTGCACCGTGACCATCACGGAATCCCTGCTGCAGAGCGGCTCGGGGTCACAGACCTGCAGGTCGAACGTCAGAGTCCGTATCGGTCGTGACGCTCGGCGCCGTGAACGTCGGCATCGACCGCGTCGGATCAGCTCAAGGTCACCGTCGGCCCGCGGCTCGGGTCCACTCGAAGGTCAGCGTGTCGCCCATCCGGATCGGACGATCCCGAGCCATCAGGTTCACCGTCGCGCCGGAGGCGACCGTCTGGTCGGGCCCGGCGTTGGCAACCGGCGGCAGGTTCACCGTCGGCTGCGGCTGCACCGTCACCACCACGGTGTCGGTGCTGCAGAGCGGCTCGGGTGTCACAGACCTGCAGCGAGAACGTCAGATCCGTATTGGTTGTGACGCTGGGCGCCGTGAAGCTGGGCGTCGCCGTGTTGGCTCCGCTCAGGGTCACGACTGGCCCGCTGGGCTGGGTCCACGCGAAGGTCAGCGTGTCCCCATTCGGATCGGACGATGCCGCGCCGGTCAGGTTCACCGTGTCGCCGGAGGTGACCGTCTGGTCGGGCCCGGCGTTGGCAACCGGCGGCATGTTCACCGTCGGCTGCGGCTGCACCGTCACCACCACGGTGTCGGTGCTGCAGAGCGGCTCGGGGTCACAGACCTGCAGCGAGAACGTCAGATCCGTATCGGTTGTGACGCTGGGCGCCGTGAAGCTGGGCGTCGCCGTGTTGGCTCCGCTCAGGGTCACGCTGGCCCGCTGGGCTGGGTCCACGCGAAGGTCAGCGTGTCCCCATTCGGATCGGACGATGCCGCGCCGGTCAGGTTCACCGTGTCGCCGGAGGTGACCGTCTGGTCGGGCCCGGCGTTGGCAACCGGCGGCACGTTCACCGTCGGCTGCGGCTGCACCGTCACCACCACGGTGTCGGTGCTGCAGAGCGGCTCGGGGTCACAGACCTGCAGCGAGAACGTCAGATCCGTATTGGTTGTGACGCTGGGCGCCGTGAAGCTGGGCGTCGCCGTGTTGGCTCCGCTCAGGGTCACGACTGGCCCGCTGGGCTGGGTCCACGCGAAGGTCAGCGTGTCCCCATTCGGATCGGACGATGCCGCGCCGGTCAGGTTCACCGTGTCGCCGGAGGTGACCGTCTGGTCGGGCCCGGCGTTGGCAACCGGCGGCACGTTCACCGTCGGCTGCGGCTGCACCGTCACCACCACGGTGTCGGTGCTGCAGAGCGGCTCGGGGTCACAGACCTGCAGCGAGAACGTCAGATCCGTATTGGTTGTGACGCTGGGCGCCGTGAAGCTGGGCGTCGCCGTGTTGGCTCCGCTCAGGGTCACGACTGGCCCGCTGGGCTGGGTCCACGCGAAGGTCAGCGGGTCCCCATTCGGATCGGACGATGCCGCGCCGGTCAGGTTCACCGTGTCGCCGGAGGTGACCGTCTGGTCGGGCCCGGCGTTGGCAACCGGCGGGTCGTTCACGGGCGTCGTCTGGATCGTCGTGCTGGCGAACGTCGGAGCGCCGGATCGGTGCAGCACGATCGTGCTCGGTGGCGCCTGACTCGACCACCGTCACCGGGGTCGCAGCGGAACCGGACCGTGAGGATCCCGGCGACGACGGCGGTGATGTCGATGCCGCCGCCGGGCGCCGGTGGACCCCGGTGGATCCGGCGGTGAGTGGCGTACCGTTTCCTCGCGGAAATCGATCGTGCCGCTCGCACCGGCGGTCCAGGTCTGGTCCGCGTAGGTGACGTTCATCGCGCCCGGAGTCGCGGTCTCGTCGCCGGTCCCCGCGATCCCGTCGGGATCGGTGATCGTCGTTGTGGCCGTCGAGGTCGCCGCCTTGTTGGTGGTCTGGCTGCCCTGGACCGTGTTCGTCCCCGCGATCACCGTGTGGATGTTGGTGAGCGGGATGTTGTTCACCCCGGTCGTCAGAACGCCGGCGTTGTAGCCGGCGACGAAGACCGCTGGGGGAATGGCCGCGTGCTGGTGGATGTTGCTCAAGGTGACCGTGCCGCCGGGCGCCACCGGGTTCGGCGACGCGTTGGCGGTCATCGTTATCGGGATCAGGCTGGCCTGCGTCGGGATCAGGCTGTTGACGCAGGCGTTGTCGAACGTGGCGGCCTTGGCCGGGCCTGCGGGCAGCAAAAAGACGCTCGCTGCCACCGCAAACGCGCCAAGTACCGCCGTCCTGCGGCGCTTGATCATCGCTCCTCCTCTGTTCGCGATTCCTTTCGCGCTGCCCCCGCTCGCAACCAGTCCCATCATCCGAAACCCCTGGGGCTGCGGCCAAACGATGGTCGATCAAGGAGCAACGCGCACTTATAGAACGGGGCGTTCATAGAACGCGGTGATTCATATACCCGAAAACCAGCGATGTCAAGCTCCCTCGAGGGGCTTCGGCGAGGAGGCGAGCCCCGGCCGACCGCGCTGCCCGTGACGAAGGTGCTTCAGGGGTTCCTGCGAGCCTGCCCGGCGGCGAGAAGAAGGTCCTGCGCGCGATCGGGTTCATCCCCTCCTCCTCCGGTAGCTGCGACGGGGGCAGAGGGCGAATCGCCCTCTGCCCACCCATCGCGCCATCCTGTGGCTACTTAGCGGTAGCGGTGGCGCTGCCGCAATTGTTGTTGGCGTTGATGTCACCCGCCATGTTCACACAGGCCGAGTAGACGACCTGGGCGCCCGAGGTCAAGGCGTCATGCGTCCAGACGAGCTTGTACCGGACGCTCTTACCCGGGTTGATCGTATCCGTGCCCGTTGGGCCCGCGACGGTGCCGTTCGTCACTCCGTCGACCGTGACGCTGCCGGTGATGGCATGCCGAGATCCATCGTGAGCGGCGCGGTCCCATTGTTGCTGACCTTGAAGGTGTAGGTCTTGCTGCCGGCCTTCACCTTGGTCGGACCGTTGACGATCACTTCGCCCGCGGCGTCGACTACCGCCGCGACATCGTCGTTGACGATCGTCCCCACCCCTTGGGCGTCGGTGATCGTCGCGTTGCCGGTGGCGTTCGAGAGGTTCACGGTGAACGTCTCGTTCGGCTCCACCGTGGTGTCGCCGTTGACCTGCACCGTCACCGTCTGCGTGGTGACGCCGGGGGCGAAGGTCAGCGTCCCCGAGTTCGCCGTGTAGTCGCTCGGCTGCGGTCGCCGTGCCGTCGGCGGTCGCGAAATCGACCGTCACCGGCGCGGGCTGGGCGGCGCTGAGCGAGACCGTGAACACGTACGCGGTGGTCCCGCTGTTGCCCTCGTTGTGCGAGACGTCGTTGATCGTGATGTTCGACGCAGCGACGTCGTCGTTGACGA
This sequence comes from uncultured Solirubrobacterales bacterium, assembly GCA_963833375.1. Lineage (GTDB taxonomy): Bacteria > Actinomycetota > Thermoleophilia > Solirubrobacterales > 70-9 > DASUPK01. The sequence continues at coordinate 826,718 of CAWHXR010000001.1, read as the reverse complement.
TCGTCCCCACCCCTTGGGCGTCGGTGATCGTCGCGTTGCCGGTGGCGTTCGAGAGGTTCACGGTGAACGTCTCGTTCGGCTCCACCGTGGTGTCGCCGTTGACCAGCACCGTCACCGGCTGCGAGGTGACGCCGGGGGCGAAGGTCACCGTCCCCGAGTTCGCCGTGTAGTCGCTCGGCTGCGGTCGCCGTGCCGTCGGCGGTCGCGAAATCGACCGTCACCGGCGCGGCCTGGGCGGCGCTGAGCGAGACCGTGAAGACGTACGCGGTCGGTCCCGCTGTTGCCCTCGTGTGCGAGACGTCGTTGATCGTGATGTTCGACGGCGGCGACGTCGTCGTTGACGATCGTCCCCACCCCTTGGGCGTCGGCGATCGTCGCGTTGCCGTGGCGCTCGAGAGGTTCACGTTGAACGTCTCGTTCGGCTCCACGGTGGTGTCGCCGTTGACCTGCACCGTCACCGTCTGCGTGGTGACGCCGGGGGCGAAGGTCAGCGTCCCCGAGTTCGCCGTGTAGTCGCTCGGCTGCGGTCGCCGTGCCGTCGGCGGTCGCGAAATCGACCGTCACCGGCGCGGCCTGGGCCGCGCTGAGCGAGACCGTGAACACGTACGCGGTCGTGCCCGCTGTTGCCCTCCGCCATGCGAGACGTCGTTGATCGTGATGTTCGACGGCGGCGTCGTCGTTGACGATCGTCCCCACCCCTTGGGCGTCGGCGATCGTCGCGTTGCCGGTGGCGCCCGAGAGGTTCACGTTGAACGTCTCGTTCGGCTCCACCGTGGTGTCGCCGTTGACCTGCACGGTCACCGTCTGCGTGGTGACGCCGGGGGCGAAGGTCAGCGTCCCCGAGTTCGCCGTGTAGTCGCTCGGCTGCGGTCGCCGTGCCGTCGGCGGTCGCGAAATTGACCGTCACCGGCGCGGCCTGGGCGGCGCTGAGCGAGACCGTGAAGACGTACGCGGTGGTCCCGCTGTTGCCCTCGTTGTGCGAGACGTCGTTGATCGTGATGTTCGACGCGGCGGCGTCGTCGTTGACGATCGTCCCCACCCCTTGGGCGTCGGTGATCGTCGCGTTGCCGGTGGCGCCCGAGAGGTTCACGTTGAACGTCTCGTTCGGCTCCACCGTGGTGTCGCCGTTGACCTGCACCGTCACCGTCTGCGAGGTGACGCCGGGGGCGAAGGTCACCGTCCCCGAGTTCGCCGTGTAGTCGCTCGGCGCGGTCGCCGTGCCGTCGGCGGTCGCGAAATTGACCGTCACCGGCGCGGCCTGGGCGGCGCTGAGCGAGACCGTGAAGTCGTACGCGGTGGTCCCGCTGTTGCCCTCGTTGTGCGAGACGTCGTTGATCGTGATGGTCGACCGGCGACGTCGTCGTTGACGATCGTCCCCACCCCTTGGGCGTCGGCGATCGTCGCGTTGCCGGTGGCGCTCGAGAGGTTCACGTTGAACGTCTCGTTCGGCTCCACCGTGGTGTCGCCGTTGACCTGCACGGTCACCGTCTGCGTGGTGACGCCGGGGGCGAAGGTCACCGTCCCCGAGTTCGCCGTGTAGTCGCTCGGCTGCGGTCGCCGTGCCGTCCGCGGTCGCGAAATCGACCGTCACCGGCTGGACGGAGGCGCTGGTCGAGCGAGACCGTGAACACGTACGCGGTGGTCCCGCTGTTGCCCTCGCTGTGCGAGACGTCGTTGATCGTGATGTTCGATCGGCGCGGTTGGTCGTCGTTGACGATCGTCCCCACCCCTTGGGCGTCGGCGATCGTCGCGTTGCCGGTGGCGTTCGTGAGGTTCACGTTGAACGTCTCGTTCGGCTCCACCGTGGTGTCGCCGTTGACCTGCACGGTCACCGTCTGCGAGGTGACGCCGGGGGCGAAGGTCACCGTCCCCGAGTTCGCCGTGTAGTCGCTCGGCGCGGTCGCCGTGCCGTTCGCGGTCGCGAAATCGACCGTCACCGGCGCGGCCTGGGGGTGCGTCGAGCGAGACCGTGAAGTTGTACGCGGTCTGCCCGCTGTTGCCCTCCGCCTGCGAGACGTCGTTGATCGAGATGTTCGACGGCGGTGGCAGGATCTCCGTGCTGGCGAACGACGCGGCCGGATCGGTGAGCACGATCGTGCTCGGTGGCGCCGACTCGACCACCTCACCGGGGTCGCAGCCGAACCGGACCGTGATCACGCCGGCGACCACGGCGGTGATGTTGATGCCGGCGCCGGTGGAGCGGTGGTCGCCGGCGGCGAGTGGCGATCACCGTGTGCTCGCGGAACTCGATCGGGCCGCTGGCACCGGCGGTCCAGGTCTGGTCGGCGTAGGTGACGTTCAGCGTGCCCGGGGTCGCGGTCTCGTCGCCGGTGCCCGGGTCCCGTCGGGATCGGTGATCGTCGTCGTGGCCGTCGTCGGTCCGCCGTTGTTGGTGGTCTGGGTGCCCTCGACCGTGTTCGTCGCCCGCGATCACCGTGTGGATGTTGGTGACCGGGATGTTGTTCGTCCCGGTCGTCAGGACGCCGGCGTTGTAGCCGGCGACGAAGACCGCCGGGGGGATGGCCGCGTGCTGGTGGATGTTGCTCAAGGTGACCGTGCCGCCCGGCGCTGCACCGGGTCTCGGCGCCGACGTCGTTGCGGTCATGGTTACGGGGATCAGGCTGGACTGCGTCGGGATCAGGCTGTTGACGCAGGCGTTGTCGAACGTGGCGGCGCTGGCCGGGCTTGCGGGCAGCAAAAAGACGCTCGCTACCACCGCAAACGCGCCAAGTACCGCTGTCCTGCGGCGCTTGATCATCGCTCCTCCTCTGTTCGCGATTCCCTTCGCGCTCTCCCCGATCTCGCAACCCTCGATCATCCGAAGCCCCTGAGGCTGCGGCCAAACGATGGTCGATCAAGGACTAACGCGCATTTATAGAACGGTGCGTTCATAGAACGCCGCTGATTCATATACCTAAAAACCGGCGGTGTCAAGCCCGATTTCAGGGCAGCGGCCCGGCTGGGCGAGACGGTCGACCCCCGACCATCTCACCGAGAAACACTAGGATTCTCGAAATGCTCAGGGCGGCTTCCAAGGCAATTCTCAGCGGCGCCGCCCTCGCAGCGTCGCTGGTGGTCATCTCGCTGCTTGCGGGTTGCGGCGGCGGGGGGTCCGATTCGACCGCACGGGAGCGGGGTCCGCACAGGCAGCTAACGCCAACGCCTTGGGAACCATCGAGAACTTCGGCCAAGAGGCGGGCCCCGGCGACCGCGCCGCCATGACGAAGGTGGCGCAGGAGTTTCTGCGGGCTCGGGCGGACGGCGACTGGGCGAAGGTCTGTTCGCTGATGGCGGCCTCGGATGTTGGAAAACCTCCGCCAGTTCGTCAGCCAGAATCCGGAGCTGAAGAACAAGGGCTGCCCGGACCTGATTCAGGCGGCGATCGCGATCATTCCGGCGAAGAGGCTGGCGCGGGGGAAGCGCATCCAGGTCACCGGTGCTCGGGTCGAGGGTGACCATGGGTTCGTGCTCTACCGCGACGCGAGCGGGACCCGCTCTGCCTTCCCTGTCGCACGCGAGGGCAATAGCTGGAAAGCCGGCGCCCTCGTGGGACCGAGCGCTCAGTAGACGGAGCGTTCCGTACAGGACGGGCCGGCCAGCAGGTGGATCATGCCCTGGGCAGGAATCCCCCGAAAACTGCGCGCCGATTCGTGATAAAACGCAGTAGCTGCCAGGTCCTGAGGGAAGGAGCCCGGAGGGAATGAGTGCCACGGCAGAGCCGATGAAGGCATCTGCTTCAGGGTGGAGACCGTGAACTACGGTCTACGCGGCCCCGAGGCCGGGGCTGCCGCGGGCGATCGAGGGGCTCCCCCGGGAAGAGCGCATCCTCTGGTCGATGGTCAGGGTGTTCGCCGAGAAGGGCCCCGAGTCGGCAACCGTGCTCGAGGTCACCAAGCGCGCCGGCGTCTCACGCCAAGCCTTCTACGAGCTCTTCGAGACCAAGGAGGACTGTCTGGTCGCGGCCTACGAGCGGGTGATCGATGCTCTGGTCGCCTATGTTCGCGGCGCCTTCGAAGGGCACGGGAGCTGGCCGAAGAGGCTGAGGAGGTCGCTGAAGGCCATGCTCGAGACCTTCTCGGCCGAGCCGGAGGTGGCCCGGATGGCGACGGTGGAGATCCCGGCGGCCAGGCCCGAGGCGCGCCGCCGCTATCGCGCCGCCCGGGGGCGGCTCGAGTCTCTCTTCCGCGAGGGGCGCAGCTACGCACCGGCCGATGCAAGCCTGCCCGACGACCTGGAGATGATGGCGGTCGGAGGGACCGAGGCCGTGATCGCCGGCGAGGTCGCCGCCGGGCGAACGAAGAGGCTCCCCGCCCTCCTGCCGGATCTCCTCTTCACGGCCCTGGTGCCGTACGTCGGCCCCGAGGCCGCCACCGCCGAAGTCAGACGGACGGAAGAGGGTTAGCGCGCGGAGGACGCGAGCGACTGTCGTGCGCGCTCGCGCTCGACGGTTGCACGGTCGTTGCCCAGGTAGGGCTGCGTGATCCAGTAGACGATCTCGGGCAGCCGCGACGGCAGGCGCGAGGTCGCCCCGTGCAGGATCTCGCTGTAGAGCAGCTCGTTGATACCGCCGACGATCGCCACGGAGGTGATCCCCGGCAGGTCGCGCGATGACTCGCGACGGCCGGCGTCGACGAGCTCGGTGAGCCGGCGCAGAGCGGCATCGCGACGAACGAGAGCCTTCGGCCCTGCGGCGAGCACCTCGACGATCGCGAACCTGGCCCCATCGGGCCAGCCCGCAAGGAGCTCCAGGAAGGCGGCCATACTGACGCGGATGCGCTCGGCCCACGGAGCGTCCGGATTCTCGTTGAAGGCCGCCGACGAAGTCTCGAACAACCGCTCCGAAACCTCGTCGTAGGCCGCCAGGAAGCAGTCCTCCTTGTCGTCGAAATAGTCGTAGAAGGTCTTTCGCGCCACCCCGGCGCCCCCGACCACATCGGCAACGCGGGTCTCCTGAAAGCCGCGTTCCGCCACCGCCTCGATCATCGACTGGATGATCCGCCCCCTTTGTGACTCGGTGACGGTCTCGCGCGGAAGACCGTGCCGGCCACGCGGCAGCTGCTTGCCCGGCCCGAAGTCTTCGTTTTCGATCGCTGCATTGCGCATGCTGGTGCCCTTACCCAAAAGTTAGTGGCCTAGCCGAGTGCTTGCGTCAGCTGCGGCGGCCCCGGACGAGATCGGCTGAGTCGATGCCGTTCGCAGGTTAAACCCACCCCGCGACGGAAAACGCGTCAATTCACAAAGAATCCCGGGAACTCCGCAAATGTTCATAGGTGGAAAGCGTGACCGGGATCACAGACCGTGATATATCTAGATGATATATCTAAGCGCGAGATGGAACTGAACGCCACTGGGAAGGTGATCTTGGGGATGCTGGCCGCCAGGCCGCGGTCGGGCTACGAGATCAAGCAGCTGGTCGACAACTCGGCCCGCTTCTTCTGGGCCGCCAGCTACGGACAGATCTATCCGGAGCTGAAACGGCTGGAGGACGCCGGCCTGGTGACCGGCGCCGACGCTTCCCAGGGCGCCAGGCGGCGAACGGTCTACAGGCTGACCGCGAAGGGGACGCGCGCCGCGAGGGACTGGATCGACCGGGCGCCCGAGGTCTTCGAGCTGCGCGACGAGGGCCTGCTCGCCCTCTTCTTCGCGGGGGCGATCGATCCGACGCGGGCCGCCGAGATCGCCCGGAAGCGAGCCGCGGTGTCGGCCGAGACCGCCGCAGAGCTCAGGAGCCTCGAACAGACTCTGGAGCAGGACGGGAACGCCGAGGGCCCGGAGGCGAGCCCGGATCAGGGCTCGCTCACCGTGCTGCGCTTCGGCATCGAGATGAACGAATGGGCGGCGCGATGGTTCGAGCGTGCCGCCGAGGATCTGGAACGGGGTTAGAGATGTTCAACCGACTCGCATCGCTCGCTCAGCGCCGCGGCAAGCGCGTGGTGATCGCCGCCGCCGTGCTCTTCGTGTTCGCCGGCGCCATCGGAGGCGGCGTCGCCAGCCACCTTGCGCCATACGGCGCGGATGACCCGGCGACGGAAAGCGTCAAGGCGAGCGACCGCCTCGAGGCCGACGGCTACCGACAGGCGAGCGTGATCGTCCTCGTCCAGAACGTCTCGCCGAGGAGCCCGGCTGGAGAGCAGCGGATACGGCAACTCGAGGGGCAGCTGCGAGCCGACCCGGACGTCGCCTCGGTCGCCAGCTACCTCGAGACCCAGAGCGCGGACTTCCTCTCCCACAGCGGCGATGCGACCTACCTCGCGGTCGGACTGAAGCCGACCGACGACAAGGAGCAGCAGGACGCGGCGAAGCGGATCGCGGCCGACCTCCAGGGCCGGCCCGGGGTCTCGGTCGGCGGGATCGCGCTCGCCCAGGAGCAGGTCAACAAGCAGGTCGAGAAGGACCTGCGGATGGCCGAGCTCCTCGCCTTCCCCCTCCTCTTCCTGCTCTCGCTGCTCTTCTTCCGCAGCGCGGTCGCGGCGCTGCTTCCGCTGCTGATCGGCGGACTGGCGATCGTCGGCACCTTCCTGCTGCTGCGCCTCGCCAACGAGTTCGTCTCGGTCTCGATCTTCGCCCTCAACCTGACCACCGGTCTGGGGCTGGGGCTGGCGATCGACTACAGCCTGTTCGTCGTCTCGCGCTACCGCGAGGAGATCGCGAAGACGGGGCCCGGTGTCGACGCCATGCGGCGCACCCTGAACACGGCGGGGCGGACGGTGCTCTTCTCCTCGATCACGGTCGCGGTGGCGCTGGCCTCGCTGCTCGTCTTCCCGCAGCGCTTCCTCTACTCGATGGGGCTCGGCGGCTCCATGGTCGCCCTGCTCGCCTCGGCCATTGCGTTGACCGTGCTGCCGGCCGTGCTCGCCCTGCTCGGCAACCGGGTGAACGCCCTGGCGCCGGCCTTCCTCCAGCGTCGCGCCGAGCGGGATGCTCGTCACGCGCAGGAGGGCTTCTGGTACCGGCTCTCGCGCTTCGTCATGCGCCGGCCGATCGGCGTCGCGACCGCGACGGCCACCTTCCTGCTCGTCCTCGGGATCCCCTTCTACTCGCTCAAGTTCACCTCCGTGGACGCGCAGGTGCTCCCGGAGAGCGCGAGCGCGCGCCAGGTCGACAACGTGATGCGAGCGGAGTTCCCGCCGTTCCGCGACACGCCCAACCAGCTGCTGGTCGAGAACGCGACGCCCTCCTCCCTGGCGACGATCGGCCGCGAGGTCTCGCAGGTGAAGGGCATCGCCGAGGTGCAGCCGCCCCGGCAGCTCGGGAACGGCGACGCCGTCATCCAGGCGTATTCGGACAGCAGCTACATCTCGGATCGGAGCCGCGACGCGGTCAAGGCGATCCGAGACCTGCCGGTCCCCGCCGGCTCGCAGCTGCTCGTCGGAGGCGCCGCCGCGCACTTCGTCGACCTGCAATCGAGCCTGGCGTCCCACGGGCCGATCGCGCTCTCCATCGTGATCGTCGCGACGCTGGTCGTCCTCTTCCTGATGACGGGCTCGGTGATCCTGCCGGTCAAGCAGCTCGCTGATGAACGCGCTCAACCTGAGCGCGGTCTTCGGAATCCTGGTCTTCGTCTTCCAGGACGGGCGGCTGGAGGGACTGCTCGATTACCGGGGCCAGGGGGCGCTCGAGCAGACGATGCCGATCCTGCTCTTCGCCCTCGTCTTCGGCCTCTCAACCGACTACGGCGTCTTCCTGCTCTCGCGGATCAAGGAGGCGCGGGACAACGGGGCGAGCGACTCGGAGTGCGTCGCGATCGGGCTGGAGCGAACCGGGCGGATCGTCACGGCGGCGGCGCTCCTGTTCGCGATCGCGATCGGGGCCTTCGCCACCTCCAAGATCATCTTCATCAAGGAGAACGGCGTCGGCACGGCCCTGGCGGTGCTGCTCGACGCGAGCCTGATCCGGGCCCTGCTCGTTCCCTCGCTGATGGAGCTGCTGGGGCGCTGGAACTGGTGGGCCCCGAAGCCGTTGCGACGACTTCATTACCGCTTCGGGGTCAGCGAGACCGGCGGGGAGCCGCCGGTGGCCGAAACCTCAGGCAGAGCCTGAGGCCCTGCGGGCGATCCGCAGCCCCCGTCCGTAGTAATCACCGTTTGCCGCCTGGCTCGGGCGCCCGACGATCCTCATGGCGCCATGTACTCGAGAGCCGTCAACTTCCTGGCGGGGTGGCTCTGCCCCACGGACCTCGCCCGCAGGCGTGCGGTCGACACCAGCGAGCGCATTCGGCGCGCCCGCAGGATCGTCGCGCTCTTGACCGGCGCCGCCGTCCTGCTGACGGTGCCCCGCTTCGGATGGGTGCCGTGTGCCTGCTTCGCCGTGCAGATCGCGTACCTGGCGGGACTCGATGGACGAATGGACCGCTCCGAATATCCGGAGATTCAGGCAGCCGCGGGGATGTTCTCCACCGGGCTGACCATGACGGCGGCCATCGTGGCGACCGGCGGTCCGCACAGCCCGCTGCTTCCGCTGCTGACGATCCCCGTGGCGATCATCGCCGCGCGCTTCCGCCCCGGAGTGGTCGTCGTTGGCGTGGTGATCGCGGTGCTCGCCATCCTCGCCGTCGGCTTCGCCATGGACGCGAGCGCGATGATCCACGACCCCGCTCCCTCGCTGGTCGCCATCCTCGTGATCGCGGCGGCCGCGACGATCGCCATCGCCATCCAGGGCGCGGAGGTTCAGCACCGCGAGGAGTCGGTGATCGATCCGCTCACCGGGCTGCTCAACCGAAAGGCGCTCCAGTCGCGCTTCAACGAGATCGAGCAGCAGGCCCACCTGAGCGGCGGCTCCGTCTGCATGATCGAGTTCGACCTCGACCACTTCAAGCGCGTCAACGACCTCTTCGGCCACGGCCGCGGAGACGCGGTTCTCCGCGAGATGGCCTACGAGCTGCGCAAGTCGCTCCGCAGCTTCGAGCTCATCTACCGCATCGGTGGAGAGGAGTTCCTGATCGTTCTTCCCGGCACCCACCTCCCCGAGGGCCTCGAGATCGCAGAGCGCGTCCGGCATCTCGTCTCAGAGACCCAGCCGGCCGGCGTCGAGGTCACCGTCTCGCTCGGGGTCGCCCAGGCGAGTGGCGCCGACGTCAGGTTCAAGCAGCTGTACGCGGCGGCGGACACGGCCCTGTATGAGGCAAAGCACGGGGGCCGAAACCGGGTGACCGCGCACGAGTCGGCGGCGCCCGAAGAGGTGCCGCTGATCAGCTAGCCCCGGCACTTTGGCGCCGAGGCCCGCGGGTATGCTGGCGATCGTGACCATCGCCACGGCCATCTTCCTGATCGCGATCGGCGCGATCCTGCGCTACGCGATCAACGTCCACTCGGACGTGATCAACATCCAGACCGTCGGGCTGATCCTGATGATCGCCGGAGGCGCCGGCCTGGCGCTATCGCTGCTCTACGAGCTGGTGCAGCAGGGCGGGCCGAAGGATCGGGACGAGCACCCGCCTCGCGGCGGATACGACGATCCGACCCGCCGCCTCTAGCCGGGACTGCGGGAGCCGGCCGCGCGGGTGCGCGACCGGCTCCGGAACTAGATCGTAGGCCGGGCAGTAGCCGGATGGAATCGGCGACCCCGTCCGCCGGGTAGTCGATAGTGCGTGCTGCTCCCCGGGCTGTTGCCCAGCGCGTCGGTGCGCGAATCCGTGTGGCTCACGCCGTCCGACGTCACGTAGGTGATCGTGTAGTCGGTGTGGACTGAGCCACCGACCGTGTAGCAGACGCCGAAACTGAACGGACGGTGCTGGCTCGCGTTCAGATCGGTGAACGTCTCGGTGCCGGCCGTCCCGCGACGTCCGGCGAGAGGTCGCTGGCCGGGATCGCATCGGATCCGTTGCCGGCCCGTCGGCCACTCGCGTCGAACACGAACAGGTCCATGTCGACGTCGCCGTGTCAGCCGCCATTCGACCAGGTCAACGTCGCGCGAACGACGGAGACCGGTGGGAAGTTCTTCCGCTTCTTGCACCTCTTCTTCTTGGCGGAGGCGGCCGTGTGCTTCTTCTTGCACTTCTTCTTGGCCGCCACGGCGGTCCCGCCGCCGGATGCGCTCGCCGCAGAGCCGATGGTCGCGCTGATCGTCAGGGCCAGGATCGCCAGCAGCGCCAGACCCAGAAGTCCCTTCTTGCTTCGCATATCTGTCCCTCTCCCCTCGTGGCTTTCGGAATTCGGAAGCGAGCCTATCCGAGTCACCCCGGCTCGTTGTATGACTTAGCCCAATGACTGGCGACCGGCGAGGGCCTTGCCGAGAGTGACCTCGTCGGCGTGCTCCAGGTCCGCGCCGACCGGCAACCCGCTGGCCAGGCGTGTGACCGTGACGCGGTCGCGAAGGGCATCGGCGATGTGGAGGGCGGTGGCCTCGCCGGTCGTGGTCGGGTTGGTGGCCAGGACGACCTCCTTGACCTCGCCGTCGACCCGGTCGAGCAGCTCTGCGATCCGCAGGTCCTCCGGGTCGATCCCGTCGATCGGGGAGAGGGCGCCGCCGAGCACGTGGTAGACGCCGCGGTACTCGCCCGTCCGCTCGATGGTGATCACGTCCGCCGGCTCCTCGACCACGCAGATCACCGATCGGTCCCGGCGCGCGTCCTCGCAGATGCGGCAGCGGGGCCCTTCCGCGAGGTTGAAGCAGACCTCGCAGAGGCCCACCTTCTCCTTCACCTCGCGGATCGCGTCGGCCAGGCCGAGGGCGTCCTCGTCGTCCGCGCGCAGGATGTGGAAGGCGAGCCGCTGCGCGGTCCGCTGCCCGATGCCCGGCAGCTTGGAGAGCTCAGCGATCAGCCGGCTGATCGGTCCCGCGTACATCTGGCAAGGGTAGGGAAAGGGTCGGCTTCGCCATCAACGGCGGCCACAAAAACCGCCGCCGGATTACGGCCACAAACACCGCCGCCGGATCTACGGCATGCCCGGCAAGCCGGGCATGCCGCCCGCGATCCCGCCCATCCGGCTCGCGGCCAGCTCCTGCGCCGAGCGCAGCGCCTCGTTCACGGCTGCGGTGACCATGTCCTGGAGGAGCTCGGGGTCCTCGGGATCGATCGCCTCGGGCGAGATCTTGATCTCGCGGAGCTGCAGGTCACCGGTCATCGTCACCTTGACCATCCCGCCCCCCGCGCTCGCCTCGACGGTCTCGTCCTTGAGCTGCTCCTGGGCCTTCGCCATCTCGGCCTGCATCTGCTGGGCCTGCTTGAGGATCTGGTTCAGATTGGGTCCCTGGGGCATCAGCCGGCCTCGCTTTCGCGCGCGTCGTCGGAGACGACCTCGCTGGCGTCGAAGTTGTCCTTGATCAGGTCGATCAGATCCTCCTCGGTCATCGCGGCCGCTGCACTCTCGGGAGGGGCGTCCTGATTGTCCTCCTCGATCAGCTCGTAGGCCGGCCGCATCCGCCGGCCGGTCACCGCCGCGACCGCATCGGTCATCCGCTCGACGTTGGCCGACGCCTCGGCCTTGCGCTTGTTGAACTTCGCCGACGAGGGGAAGCCGATCCGCAGCATGGAGCGCTCTTCGTCGATGCCGAGGGGCCTGGCCTCGTCGAACAGGGTCGAGAGCATCGCCGAGCCGGACTCCCGCAGGTGATCAACCACCGCGGGCCAAACCTCAACGACCCGCTCGATCTCAACGGAAACGGTCGCGATGGAGCCCTCGGGCTCCGCCTGCTCCGGACTCGGGGTTGATTCCGCCTGCGGCTCGTCCACCGAAGGCGTGTCCGGGGGTGCGGCCTCAGCGGGCTCCCGCTTCCCGATGGCCGGCTCAACTGCGGCGCGCGCCCTCGCGTCGTCCTCGGCGCCGGCCCTGCCCGCTGAGGACGCAGCCCCGGGCGCGCCGTCAGAGAACCGAGCCTCGAGGGACTCGATGCGCCGCAGCAGCGCCTCCCTCGACGCGTCCAGGGAGGGCGTCGTGACCTTCAGCAGGGCCACCTCGAGGGTCAGACGAGGATCGTCGCCCTCGCGCATCGCCGCAACCGCGCCGCTGAGCGCGTCGATCGCACCGACCAGCTTGGCGTCATCGATCGCCGCCGCCTGCTCGGCGAGGCGCTCCGGCTGGGCGACCGTGACGGTGAAGGACTCGGGGACCTCGCCGGTCGCGCGCGCGACCAGGAGCTGGCGCAGGTGGGCGATCAGGTCCCGGGCGAACTGGCCCGGATCGCGGCCGGAGCGCGAGAGGCGCTCCACCGCCTCGAGCGCAGCGCGCCCATCGCCCGAGGCGAGGGCATCGGTCGTGTCGAAGAGCAGCTCGGCGTCGGCCGCCCCGAGCATCTCGACCACCTCGTCGGTGGTGACGGACTCCCCGCCGAAGGCGACCAGCTGGTCGAGCGTGCCGAGCGCATCGCGGAAGCTGCCGGTGGCGGACCGTGAGATCAGGGCGACGGCGCCGTCCTCGATCTGGATCCCCTCGGCCGCGGCGACCCGGCGCACCACCTCGGCGATCTGCTCGAGGGACGGGCGCTGGAAGTCGAAGCGCTGGCAGCGGTCGACGATCGTCGCCATCACCTTCTGGGGCTCGGTCGTGGCCAGCACGAAGACGGTGTTGGGCGGAGGCTCCTCGAGCGTCTTCAGGAACGCGTTCCAGGCCTCCTTGGTGAGCATGTGGGCCTCGTCCAGGATGTAGACCTTCCAGCGGCCGGCGGCCGGGGCGAAGCCGACGCGCTCGCGAAGCTCGCGGATGTCGTCGACCGAGCGGTTCGAGGCGGCGTCCATCTCGATCACGTCGAGCGAGGTGCCGGCCGCGATCGTCCGACAGGGCTCGCACTCCCCGCACGGCGTCAGGGTCGGGCCGTGCACGCAGTTGAGGGAGCGGGCGAGGATCTTCGCCATCGAGGTCTTGCCCGTTCCCCGGGAACCGACGAAGAGGTAGGCGTGATGAACGCGCCCCTTCTCGACCGCGTTCGAGAGGGTGCGCACGATGTGCTCCTGACCGACGACCTCCCCGAAGCTCTGGGGGCGATGCCGGCGATAGAGGGAGGCTGATTCGGCCACCGATCGAGTCTATCCCCCGCCTTCGCCGTCTCCGGCCCGCCGTCCAGGGGCGTCCGGAAACTCCGGGTTAGCCTTCCGGCATGGCCTACGACGAGGCTCTGGCCGATCGCGTCAGGGAGCTGATCTCGGCTCGGTCCGATGTCTCCGAGCGCAAGATGTTCGGTGGCATCGCCTTCATGGTCGGCGGCAACATGGCCTGCGGGATCCTCGGCGACGAGCTGATCGTCCGACTCGGTGAAGCGGACGCCGAGCAGGCGCTGGCCGAGGACGGGGTCCGCGAGTTCGACTTCACCGGCCGCCCGATGAAGACGACGATCTTCGTGGCCCCGGAGAGGACGTCGGACGAGGCGGGGCTGGCGGAATGGGTCGAGGCGGGCGCCGACTACGCCGCATCGCTGCCCGCGAAGTGATCAGGTGCAGCCGATCCCAAGGTCCTTGACGACGTTCTGGGGGACCTTCGCATAGAGACCGGGGCAGTCGAAGCTGCTCCCGGAGGTGACGAACCTCCAGTGGCCGACTGCCTTCCTCACCACCGTGACTCCGTTGCTGGCAAACGGGTCGCACTCCGCGGGACCGGGCCTGAACGCGACCGAGCCCCACTTCGGCTTCTTGGTGGTGGTCGAGACGCGCACTCGCGCGCACTTAGCCGGCAGATCGACGACCCGAGCGATCCGGACCCTCTCCTTATGGGTGGGCTTGCGGTCGGCGTGGACCACCGCTGGAAGCAGCAGCGCTGCCGAGATGACCGCGGCGAAAGCCCCGCTTCGCATGGTGCGGATCATGGTGCGGAACCTATCGCTCGAGCGTGGAAAGCGAAATGGACCGTGCACCCGTCCTCGAGGCGAAGCTCCCGGGCGTGTCCGCTGCGTTTGGCTCGGGCCAGGCTTGCCTGCATCACATGCCGGCTTCCGCTTAAGGCTGCTTCCTTCCGGACCTGACCTGGTTCGCGGGCCCACACTGCGCAGGACCTGGCCGTCAACGCCGCCTGCGGCGGCCCGGCCCCGAAAGCCGGCCCCTCGTTCGGGGATTCAGCCCCGCTAGAGCGGATTGCGGGTGACAGGGCACCGCTAATTCCCCGCCTAGCACGGTCCGCCGCTGATGCTAGCTGCTGACGGCGGGCTCGGCTGTCCCCGCCACCTGCTCAATCAGCTCCGCCGCGCGCTCGTTCCCGGGACTCGCTTGAAGCCGCTCAGCCACCTGCGACAGTCGCGCGCCGAGTCCACGGTCGGCGAGCAGCCGATCGATCGCCTCGGGCAGATCGCCGGCCCCGAACGAGTAGGTGGGCAGCCGAGCTCCGAAGCCGGTCTCGTCGATTCGCTGGGCGTTGTCGTGCTGGTCCCAGAAGATCGGGAGCAGGACCATCGGCTTGCCGAAATGCAGGCACTCGGTCGTCGTGTTGTTGCCGCCGTGGGTGATCACCAGGTCCACGTGTGGCAGGACCGAGACCTGCGGCAGGAACTCCTCCCCCACCATGTTGCTCGGCGAGCTCGTACTCGGCGTGCTGCGGGCCCTTCGAGACCACGTAGCGATGCGGGGTCTCCGCGAGTGCCGCTACCAGGCTCTTCATCAGCGGGACGTCACCCGAGCCGAGAGATCCGAGGCTCACGTAGATCAGCGCCCCATCGCGGTCGCCCAGCTCCGGCGGCAGCTTCCACTCGACGTCGGTTGCTCGAACGCTCGACTCCAGGTTGTGCCAGGTCCGCCCCAGGGCCCGGGAGCGCGGATAGTCGACCTCGCGCGGGTAGAGGTAGAGGTTGAGCCAGGGGGACTCGTGGATCATCTCCCCCTCAGGGAGGGGCGACGCGCCCCGCTCGGTGCAGAACTCGCTGAACCCTGCCTGCATCTCCTCGGTCACCCGCCGGTACTCGTCGCGGTAGCCGGACCAGGCGGACCGATCATCGATCGGCAGGCCGCTGAAGGGCGGCGGGAGTTCCTCGTCCTTGAGCTCGAGCGGATTGCAGGAGACGATGCGCACCCAGGGCCTGCCGCTCGCCGGAATCGCCGGGAAGGCGCAGACGTTGTCCTCGACGATCGCGTCGGGCTGCACCTCCTCGAAGATCTCGACCAGGCGCTCGTCGACGTAACGCGCGCCGTCCAGCAGGGCCTCCCAGGTCGGGGCGATGAACTCGCCGAGCTGATCGAAGGTCGACTTTCGGAAGACCGGGGCGGTCTCGCGAATGAAGTCCTTCCAGAACTGCCCGGGCTCCTCCTCCACCTCCGGCGGCGGCGCCAGGCGCATCAGGCGCTCCTCGAACCCCTTCTCCTCCAGGGTCCCGGCAAACGACTCCTCGATCACGAAGATCACGCGGTGCCCCGCGCGCCGCAAGACATCCCCGATGCCGATGCAGTTGTTGGTCGGCCCGAAGGCGCCCTCGGGGAAGAACACCACGGTCTTGCCCTGGACGTCCGTCATGCTCGCGGAGCGAGTCTATGTGCGTCCCCGAACGGCTGTCGATCTGGGCCGCGACCGTTCGTCGTTAGGGTGAAGCGGCGAACCGCGCCGCCCCAGACAAGGAGATTTCGGATGAAGTACGCGTTCACGATCTACGGCGACGAGAGCCAGCGCACCAGCGCGACCCCGGAGCAGCAGCAGCAGATGAGCCAGGCGTACGGAGCTCTCACGGAGGAGATGGAGCAGAAGGGCGTCCTGGTGGCCGGTGACGGCCTCTACCCCACCGCGACCGCGACCACCGTCCGCGTCCGCGACGGCGAGCGGGACGTCACCGATGGCCCGTTCGCGGAGACGAAGGAGCAGCTGGGCGGCTTCTACGTCCTCGACGTCAAGGACCTCGACGAGGCGATCGAATGGGCGGCCAAGATCCCCGGCGCGCAGTTCGGGTCGGTGGAGATCAGGCCGGTGATGATCTTCGACGAGGCCGGAAACCTGGTCGAGGAAGCGACGGCATAGCTGGAGGCTTCGGCCGAGCTGGTCGATCGCCTGTTCCGCCGCGAGTCGGGACGGGCGACCGCCTCGCTGATCCGCGTGCTCGGCGACTTCGACCTCGCTGAGGACGCGGTTCAGGAGGCCTTCGTGGTCGCCATGCAGGTTTGGCCCGAGCGCGGCTTCCCGGACAACCCCGGGGCCTGGATCACCACCACGGCGCGCAACAAGGCGATCGACCGGCTTCGGAGGGAACGCCGCGGCGCGGAGAAGCGCGAGGAGCTCGAGGCGCTCGAGCCGCCCGCCGCGACCGAGGACGACGACCTCGAGGAAGCCCCTGTGATCCCCGACGACCGCCTGCGACTGATCTTCACCTGTTGCCATCCGGCGCTGGCGCCGGAGGCGCGGGTGGCGCTCACGCTGCGGACGCTCGGAGGACTTGCGACTCCCGAGATCGCCCGTGCGTTCCTCGTCTCCGAGCCGGCCATGGCGCAGCGGCTGGTCCGCGCGAAGCGCAAGATCAAGACGGCGAACATCCCGTACGAGGTGCCGGCCGACCCAGATCTGCCCGATCGCCTCCGCTCGGTGCTCACTTCGCTCTACCTGATCTTCAACGAGGGCTACTCGGCGACCTCGGACGAAGCGCTCGTCCGCCGCGAGCTCTGCGGCGAGGCGATCCGCCTCGCGGGGACGCTGGCGCGGCTCATGCCGGACGAGTCGGAGGCGCTCGCCCTCCTGGCCCTGATGCTGCTGCAGGACTCCCGCCGCGAGGCACGGGTCGGCGCCGGAGGCGAGCTCGTCCTGCTCGAGGAGCAGGACCGTTCGCTCTGGGACCGGCGGGAGATCGACACCGGGCTCGGCCTGCTGGAGCGCGCCTCGCGACTCGGGCCGCCCGGCCCGTACTTGATGCAGGCCGCGATCGCGGGCGAGCACGCCCGCGCGTCCGATCCCGCCGAGACCGACTGGGCCCGGATCGCCTCCCTCTACGGGCTCCTTGCCCGGGCCCAGCCCTCGCCCGTGATCGAGCTCAACCGGGCCGTCGCGATCGCCATGGCCGAGGGCCCGGAGCGCGGCCTCGAGCTGCTCGACGATCCCGCGCTTGCCGAGGAGCTCGGCGAATACCACCTCTTCTGGTCCGCGCGGGCCGACCTGCTCCGCCGCCTGGAGCGGGACGCCGAGGCCGCCGACGCCTATCGCCGGGCCCTGGAGCTGGCGACCAACCCGGTCGAGCGCAGGTTCCTGGAGGAGCGGCTTCATGAAACGGGTCGCTCCTAGCGGAGCGCCCTCGCATCTACGGCGCTAGGCGCTCGATCTTCCAGCCGCCGCCCTCGCGCGTGTAGCGGAGGCGGTCGTGCATGCGGCTGTCCCGTCCCTGCCAGAACTCGATCGCCTCTGGGCGGACCAGGTAGCCGCCCCAGTGCTCGGGCCGCGCCGGGTCACCGGTGCCCAACTCGGCGGCCAGCTCCTCGTAGCGCCGATCGAGCTCCTCCCGCTCGATCGGACTGCTCTGAGGCGAGACCGCCGCGGCGATCCGGCTGTCGCGGGGGCGGCTCTCGAAGTACTCGTCCGAGTCCTGCGCCGAGAGCCGCTCCACGGCCCCCCTGATCCGAACCTGCCGGTCGAGCTCGCGCCAGTAGATCACCAGCGCGGCCCGCGGGTTCGCCTCCAGCTCACGCCCCTTCTCGCTCTCGTAGTTGGTGAAGAAGCGGAAGCCGTCCGGGCCGAAGCCCTTGAGCAACACCATCCGCGCGTCCGGGGCGCCGTCCGCGTCGGCGGTCGCCAGGGTCATCGCCTGCTCCAGGGCGACGTCGGCCTCCGCCTCCCGGAACCAGGCGGCGAACTGCTCCATCGGATCCGTCGCCAGGAGCTCGCGATCGAGCGGGGGGTTCTCGGGACGCCTCGGACTCACGGCCCTCCACTAATAGCGGACCTAGAACTCGCGTCCGAGCCGGTAGGCCTCCTGCAGGTACTCCTGGCGCTTCTCGTCGGTGACCGACGTGGCGGCATAGAAGTAGGCGTGGTGAGCCTGCTTGACCCCGGCCATCTTCAGGCTCCAGTCGCAGAGCACCGTGTCCATCGCCTCACGCCAGCGGCGGTCGTACTCCTCCTCGGTGAAGAAGGTGGGCGTGAGGATCAGACCCTTCTCCTGGGTCAGCATCGGGACCCTGCCGTCCAGGTTGCCCTGCCACCCCTCCGGGTCGAGGGTGTAGGCGAAGCCGTAGGCGAAGACCCGCTCGATCCAGCCCTTGAGGATCGCCGGAAAGCCCATCCAGAAGACCGGGGCGACGAAGACGAGGGCCTCGGCATCGGCGACGAGCGCCTGCTGCTCGACGACGTCCTTGGGCTTGTGCTTGCCGATCTCGCGGACGATCTCGTAGACGTCCTTGTCGCGGAGCCAGCGCTTCGCCATCCAGCGGCGCACCGGCCCGCCGGCCATCTCGAGCACGGCCTGGCCGGGATCCATCCGCTCGAGCAGCTCTCGCGGCACCGACTCGTGGGCGAACTGGGCCCCGTCCTCGGGGCGAAAGACCGGGTCGAAGCCGGTCGCATTGAGGTCGTTGACCCTGACGGCGTGGCCGCCGTCCTCGAGGCCCTTGGTCACCTGCTCGAAGAGCGCGTGGGTGAACGAGTTGGGGTTGTGATGCGCATAGACGACGAGGACTCTCATGGCCCACCTCCAGGGGACGCCGACGGTCGAGTATCTAGTCTGGCGGGTGGTGGCGGTCGTGCTCGCCTACGTCGACGCCGTACCCGGTCGTCTGTACCCGCTGGTTCCGACGCTGCAGGAGCTTGTCGGGCGGGGGCATCGCGTTGGCATTCGCTGCGGCAAGGATGAGGCCGAGCTGCTGCAAGGGATCGGGCTCTCTGCGCAATCCCTTGCCCCTGCCATCGAGACGTTCGAGCCTGACGACTGGAAGGCGCGGACACGGTTCGGCGCCCTCAGGTCGGGACTCGGCCAGTTCGGCGATCGCGCTCCCGCCCAGGTCACGGACCTCGAGCAGGCGATCGAGGCCGAGCAGCCCGATGTCCTGCTGATCGACGAGGGCTCCTGGGGAGCGGCCGCGGCGGCCGAGCGATCCGGTCTCCCCTGGGCCTTCACGGTCGTCTCCCCGATGCCCCTGCCCTCACGGGATGCGCCCCCCTTCGGGCTCGGCCTCGCGCCGCGGCATGACCGGATCGGCCGCCTGCGGGACAGGCTGGTGCGGAAGGTTGCACTGGGGGCGCTCGAGCGCATGATCGCCTCGCGGATGAACCCGGTTCGCGAGGGACTCGGCCTGCCGCCGGTGCGGACGATCGACGACGTCTACCTGGCCGCCTCGCTGGTGCTGGCCTTCACCGCCGAGCCGTTCGAGTATCCCCGCTCCGATTGGCCCGCCAAGGTGAGGCTGGTCGGGCCGGGGCTCTGGGAGCCGCCCGCGGATCGGCCCGCCTGGTTGGATGAGGTCGAGGGGAAACTGGTGCTCGTCACCTGCTCGACCCTCTTCCAGAACGACCGCCCCATCCTCGAGGCCGCCTGTGAGGCGTTCGCCGGCGAGCCGTTCGAGGCCGTCGTCACGACTGCGGACGTCGATCCCGGCGGCATCGAGGCCCCGCCCAATGTCCGGATCGAGCGCTTCGTGCCGCACACCCCGGTGATCGAGCGATCCGCCTGCGTGGTCTGCCACGCCGGGATGGGCATCACCCAGAAGGCGCTCGCTCACGGGGTGCCCGTGGTCGCGATTCCGTTCGGCCGCGATCAGCCGGAGGTCGCCCGCCGAGTGGAGGTGGCCGGCGCCGGCGTTCGCCTGCCCCTACGGAAGCTGAACGCTGACCGTCTGCGGACGGCGGTCCATGAGGCGATCGAGCTCCGCCCGGGCGCGGACCGGCTGGCTCGGGCGTTTGCCGAGGCCGGGGGCCCCGCCGCGGCAGCCGATGCCTTGGAGGGGCTGGCCACGGACGCCGGCTGAGCGCTCGGTGCTGAGTACTGATTGAAGACCCGTGCTCCGCGCGGTTGTAAATCGGAGGCGCGGTGCGACGGTCGGAGTGACTTCAGAAAAGGAGGCAACGATGAACCGCAATATGGGCACCTTAGATCGCGGTGTTCGGGGCTTCCTCGTGGCGCCAGTGGCGATCATCGCCGCGTTCATTCTCGGCGCCGGCACGGTCCTCGGGATTGTGCTCTTCGTCGTGGCCGGCATCATGCTGGCCACGTCGGCCACGGGGTACTGCCCCAACTACACCTGGATCGGCATCTCCACTCGAGCACGGACTGCATCGCGTTGACCATGGGCTGTTCCATCGACACGCCCACGGCCACGCATAGTTCTACCTGGGTCAGAGAGCCAGAGATAAGGAGGTGAGCGAGGATGCGACGGATAGCAACGGCTGCGGCCCTTACTGGTGTCGGCGTGCTGATTGCCCGGGCAGTCGTGCCGAAGCTCAAGCTGCACGAGCGCGGCATGGCTGGCTGCGAGCGCATGTTCCAGCAGATGCCCGAGGACTTCCCGCCGAAGCGGATGATGCGCGGCATCGAGGAGATCCGCGCAAACACCGCGCGGACCCTTGAGCTCCTCGAGGAGCGCAAGGCTGACGAGGCCGAGCCAGTCAGCGAGCTCTCCTCGACCGAGGCGGTGGCTCATGCGTCTTGAGCAACGAGAGAAGGAGCTCGCTGCGATCGGCGCAAGCCTCGGGGCCAACTGCCGGCCCTGCATCGAGCACCATCTGCCCGCGGGGCGCGAGGCCGGGCTCTCCGAGACCGAGCTGGCCGACGCGGTGGCCAGGGCCCAAGCCGTCCGTCATGAGGCGACCGAGCTGCTCACGGCCAGGGTCGACGAGCTCCTCGGGCGCGTCGGCTCTGTGCCGGAGCCTGGCCCGGTCGCCGACAAGTCGAGGGTCCACGAGCTGGTCGCCCTGGGGCGAGCGTCGGCGCCAACTCGCACCCGCTGCTCGACCTCCACATTGGCACGGCCCTCGAGGCCGGGCTCAGCTCAACGGAGGTCGAGGCGGCGCTGAAGATGGCGGAGTACGTGCAAGAGCGCGCCACCGAGATGACAGCGGAGAAGGCGACCCACGTGCTCGAGGAGCGGAGTGCTGCTTCAGTCCAGGCGGCGCAGGGAACTGAGCGCAGAGAACCGACCAGACAAGGAGATCCCCATGGAACGCAAGTGGATCGACTGCCGCGACTTCCCGGATGACACCGGCTGCACCCTCTACCTCTCAGGCGAAGAGGAGCACGTCCTCAACGCCGCGGCCGAGCACGCAGCTTCGGTGCACGGCAAGGAGGACACCCCGGAGCTGCGGGAGCAGCTTCGCGGCATGTTGAAGGACGAAGTGGAGATGGCTCGCGCCTGAGCGGAGGCGCACCATCCCTTCCACAGAGGAGGTGCAAATGAACACCGCACTTACGGTTCTCGCTGACAACAGCTGGGACATGCACGGCGACGTCAGCTCGGGATGGATGGTCGTGATGATGATCGCGATGGTGCTCTTCTGGGCAGGGATCATCCTCGGGGTCGTCTGGCTCGTCCGCGGCGCTTCCGGCGGCTGGCGCTGGGGAGGGGAGCGAAAGGAGACACCGAGCGAGATCCTCGATCGCCGGTTTGCCGAAGGTGCGATCTCCGTGGAGGACTATCACCAGCGGCGAGAGGTGATCGCGGGCGGGGCTCGTGACGATCAAGCCGCGGGCGACGATTAGTGAGGGACACCCGGAAACGAAATGAAGGGCGGAGTGATGACGTCGCAGGAGAACGTGGAGCTTTTCAAGCGCGCCCTTGAAGCGTTCAACCGCCGAGACTTTGACGCGGTGCTGGAGCAACTCGACCCGGAGGCGGAGTGGCATCCCGGGGTGGCGGCATCGCTTGGAGGGGAAACGACGACGTTTCGGGGGCAGGAGGAGGTGAGGAAGGGGCTTCAGGACCTGGTCGACGCTTTCGAGGACCTTCACCTCGAGGTGGCGGAGACGCGGGACCTCGGCGATCGAGTCCTCGCGATGGGCCGGCTGCGCGCACATGGCACGGAAAGTGGCGTCGAGATCGAGTCGCCCTGGGCCTACCTGGTCGAGTACCAGCGCGGCAAGGCGATCTGGGTCCGGGCCTTCCTCGATCCCAAGGAGGCCCTCGAAGTCGCCGGGCTGGCCGGAGTAGCCCGTCCGCCCTAGTCCCATCCAGCGACAAATCGCCCTGGGCGCATGAGAGGATGCCCCGGATGAGTGCCCTGCTGCACAGGCTCGGGGGCTTCGCTGCGCGACGGGCCCCGTGGGTCCTCGCCGCTTGGATCGTGATCGCCATCGGCCTGGTGGTCTTCGCGAATTCGGTCGGCCGCCCGGAGAACGACAACCTCGACCTCCCGGGGACGGGCTCCCAGAGCGCCACCAATCTGCTCGACCAGAAGCTGCCCGCTCAGGCGAACGGCAGCGTCCCAATCGTCCTGCAGTCCGGCACGTCGCTGGCCCAGGGCCAGAACAAGCAGGCGGTCGACGCGGCGGTGAAGTCACTGTCGCAGAACCAATACGTCCAGCAGGCCATCAGCCCGTTCAGCCAGGAGGGCGCCAACAACATCACCAAGGACGGCAAGATCGCCTACATCGCGGTGGCCCTCAAGGTCTCCTCCGGCGACCTCGACGACAACGAGGCGAACAGCGTCCTCGACTCGGCCGATCCGGCGCGCAACGCCGGCATCCAGGTCTCGGCCGGGGGATACCTCGGCCAGCAGCTCTCGAGCCCGAGCACGAGACCGAGCGAGATCATCGGAGTGATCGGCGCGCTGTTCATCCTCCTCTTCGCGTTCAGGACCCTCGTCTCCGCGCCGCTCCCCGTGACCACCGCGGTGATCGCGGTGGCCGTCGGCCTGGCGATCGTCGGCCTCGCGGGCCACGTCATCGACGTGCCCTCGATCGCGCCGACGCTGGGGGTCATGCTCGGGTTGGCCGTCGGGACGGACTACTCCCTGTTCATCATCAGCCGGCACTTACGCCTGCTCCGTGAGGGGGCGGAGCCCGAGGACTCGATCGCGCGCTCGATCGCCAGCTCGGGATCGGCGGTCGTCTTCGCCGGGGTCATGGTCGTGATCGCCCTGCTCTGTCTCTACTTCAGCGGGATTCCGCTCGTCCGCGCGCTCGGCTACACGACGGCAATCGTCGTGGCGACGGCGGTGCTGGCCGCGATCACCCTGATCCCCGCGCTGCTCGGCTTGCTGGGAAGACGGATCCTGTCGCTGCCGTTCCGGCTCGGAATGCGCAAGCAGGACGAGGAACACCCGGGCTTCTTCACCAGGTGGGCGGGGGCGCTCCGAAATCACCCGGTGATCGCCTCGGTGACTGGCATCGTGGTGCTCGGCCTGATCGCGATTCCCGCGCTCGACCTGCGTCTCGGCGCCCCGGACTTCGGCCAGCTGCCCACCGACACCACCGAGCGCCAGGCCTACGACGGGCTCACCAAGGGCTTCGGCGTCGGCACCAACGGGCCGCTGCTGATCGCCGTCGACGTCTACGGCAAGCCGCTGGCCTCCGATCCCTCCCAGGTCGCGCAGCTCCAGCAGCAGCAGGCGCAGCTGCAGCAGGAGGAAGCGGTCCAGGGGGCAACCCCCCAGCTCCAGGCCCAGCAGCAGCAGCTCTCGGAGCAGCTGCAGATCGCCTCGACGCCGGCGGGCGATCCCCGTCTGGTCAACCTCGAGCAGGAGATCTCCAAACAGGGGAACGTCCAGTCGGTCACCCCGGCCGAGACGGACAAGAGCGGCGACGCCGCCGTCTTCTCGGTCACGCCGAAGACCTCACCGTCGGCGTACGCCACCCAGGACCTGGTCAACCACCTGCGTGACAAGACCATCCCAGACGCGACCAAGGGAACGGGGATGACCGCCTATGTCGGCGGCACCACCGCCTCGTACATCGACCTCGCGACCAAGATCGGCGACAAGCTCGCGCTCGTGATCGGGATCGTGGTCCTGCTCAGCTTCCTGTTCCTGACGCTCGCCTTCCGCACGCTGGTGATCCCCCTCACCTCCGCGCTGCTCAACCTGCTCGCGGTGGCCGCCTCATACGGCGTGCTCACCGCCGTCTTCGAGAAGGGCTTCGGCCTCTCCCTGATCGGCGTCGACCACGAGATGCCGGTGGTGAGCTACGTGCCGCTGATGATGTTCGCGATCCTCTTCGGCCTCTCGATGGACTACCAGGTGTTCCTCGTCTCCCGGATCGAGGAGCGCCACGGGGGCGGCGCCGAGAACAGCGAGGCGGTCAGGGCCGGTCTGATCAACGGCGGGCGCTGGATCGCGGCCGCGGCGACGATCATGTTCGCCGTCTTCTTCAGCTTTGTGATCAACGGCGACCCGATCGTCAAGCAGTTCGGCGTCGGCCTGGCGGTGTCAGTCGCGATCGATGGCTTCGTGGTCCTCCTGATCGTGCCGGCGCTGATGGAGCTGATCGGCGAGCGGAACTGGTTCCTGCCGCGCTGGCTCGACCGGGGCATGCCCAATCTCAACGTCGAGGGCGATCCCGCGCTCCAGAGGCAGACCCCCGCGGAGTAGCAGGGCGCGCGTATCATCAGCCGCCTCCCGGGCGCGTAGCTCAGCGGGAGAGCGCTCCCCTCACACGGGAGAGGTCGTTGGTTCGATCCCAACCGCGCCCATCTTCGGCATGTCGCCAGAGCGTCTCCGCCGCGGTTATTTAACACGCGGACAACTTGGGCAAAGCGTAAATAGGCGCTAGGGTCCCTCGCCGCATGGAGGTGAGCTCACCGCCCCGCCGGCTGCCCCCCGCCGAGCGCCGCGACCAGCTGATCGACGCGGCGCTCGCGATCGCCGCCCGTGATGGCCACGAGAGGCTCGCCTTCGAGGAAGTGGCCAACCGGGCCGGCGTGACGCGCAACCTCCTCTACCACTACTTCCCGGGCGGCCCCCAGGAGCTGCTCGAGGCGGCGGTACATCGGGCGGGGGACCAGCTCTCGAGCGATTGGGTCGTCGACCCGGACATTCCTCTCGCGGAGCGTCTCGCCGCGAACCTGAACCGCATGATGGACCACGCCGAGCAGCCGACCGATGCCTGGCTGCTCTACCGGCAGGGCAGGGGCGCGGTGGATCCCAAGCTGCTGGAGATCGCCCGCATCTATCGCGAGAGGGTGATCGGGAACATCTCCCGCAACCAGCTCGGCACCGCGGCGCCGCCGCCGGTCGTGCGCATCGCCCTCGACGGCTTCCTGGCCTACACCGAGACGGTGATCGAGTCCGCGCTCGCAGAGCAGCTCCCCCGCGACCAGGTGATCGAGCTGGTTGGTGGCACGCTGATGGCGGCGATGAACGCGGCCGCCGGAGCCAGCCTCCAACCGCCGCGCTCGACGAGTGGGGCGGCCGGAAAGCCAAGGGGCGGGCGAAAGGCCCGATGAGCCGGCGGCTGGGCGGAGTGGCCGCCCTGGCGACGCTTTGATCCGTTGAACGCCAAGGGATGCCCCTTTGGCTCGAAGAAGGGCTCACACGGGGGATAGGAGACGGCCGCGAAGCCACCGAACGTCCTGCTGCTGATCACCGACCAGCAGCGCTTTCCGTGCCATTGGCCCGACCATCCGGGCTGGCTCCGTGAGCTCACCCCCAACCAGCACGAGCTCGAGTCCACCGGCCTCACCTTCGACCGGGCCTTCTGCAACACCTCGATGTGCTCGCCCAGCCGGGCGACCCTGCTGACCGGCCAGTACCCCGCGCAGCACGGCGTGACCCTCACCCACACCCAGGCTGATCTGCGTCCCGACCTCGGCAACTCGCCGGCGGTTGTCGGCGAGCTGGCCAAGTTGCTGAGGGGGCCGAACGCGCCGCGGCGGCGGGCCCTGCGGAACTTCGGGCGGGGGCTGGTCCAGGCGGGCCCGAAGTCCGGCGACGAGCCGGAGCTTCGCCCGGACACCCAGAGCCTGGCTCACGTCCTCCGCGCCCGCGGATACGAGGTCGCCTACAAAGGGAAGTGGCATCTCACCCATCCCTCCGGAGAGGGACCGCTGCTCGCGGGCTGGTCCCCCGCGGACGCAGAGCGCCTGCGCGACGACTACGGCTTCGCCGACTGGGACCCTCCCGACGCGGGCGAGAACGCGAAGGCAGAGCACTTCGGCGCCGGCAACGCCGGCCCCCTCGAGCTCGGCTGGGACGAGGTCTACACCCGACAGGTCGAGACCTGGCTGAGCCGGGCGGACCTGCCGGAGCCGTTCTGCCTGGTCGTCTCCCTGGTCAACCCGCACGACGTGCTCGGCTACCCGGCCCAGCACGTCCGCGGGGGGTATCCGGAGAACGGTTACATCGACATCGGGGTGCAGCTGCCGCCGACCGTCAACGAGGACCTGCGGGACAAGCCCTCGGTCCACGAGCTGATGAAGATGGGCATGGCCGCATACCTCGGGCCGCTGCGCGGAGAGCGGCAGAGGCTCGAGTACGTCAACTTCTACGCCCACCTCCATCGCGTCGTCGACGAGCAGGTCGGCAGGGTCATGGGCGCGCTCGGCGATCCATCGGATCCCGGCTCGCTGCGCTCGCGCACGCTGGTCTTCCGCTGCGCGGATCACGGCGAGATGGGCCTCTCCCACGGCGGCCTGCGCCAGAAGGCGTTCAACGCCTACGAGGAGACGGTCCACATCCCCCTGGTGGTCTCGAACCCGGTTCTCTTCCCGAGGCCGGCCCGGACCGAGGCTCTCGCGGGCCTGATCGACGTGCTGCCGACGATCGCGAACATCGCCGGGGCCAGGCTCGACGGCCGGACCAAGGGGCGGGACCTCGGCCCGGTCATCGCGGACCGGGCGGACCCGGACCGCCACCGCCTGCAGCGCGCCGACGTCGACCTCGGCCCGATCACCGCGCATCCGGTGCCCGCCGAGTCGGTCCAGGACGAGATCCATTTCACCTACGACGACCACCAGGCGGCGACGGCCCTGCAGGACGTGCCGGGCCAGCCCAACCGCGTCCGCGCAGTCAGGACCGCCGGCGCGAAGTTCGCCCTGTACTTCGACCCCGCGGGAAGGAAAGCGCCCGAGTACGAGATGTACGACCTCGAGCGCGATCCCGACGAGAGCCGGAACCTGGTGGACCGGCGGACCGGCCAGATCCTGAGCGAAGGTGACGCGGCGCTGCGCTTGGAGCTCGGCCAGCGGCTGGACCGCCTGATGGCCGCGAACGGCACGGCGCCCGAGTGGTGGCGCTGGCAGCACGACTGAGGATTACGATCCCGCGCCGTGGATCTCACGGTCGGCTGGAGCGGAATGCAAAGGGCCGGCCATGAGGCCGGCCCTCGCTTCCCTGCAACGTCGGATCCCTCTATGGCGCGGGCGCTCTGATTTGTTCAGCGTCGGGCGGGCCCCGAGGGCTACGGGGATGACCGCCACCTGGACTAATGGAGGGTGATGACCGTGTCGAGCGCGGAGTCGCCGCTCCCCAGGCCGCCGAGCAGGTACGCCCGGTCGCCGGACACCGCCGCGGCGCCGTCGAACACCGGCTGGGGCAGACGGCCGGCCGGGACGCCGACGTTGCGGGCCGGATCGAAGCGCAGGATGCGATCGCTGGCGGACCCGCGGATGCGCCCTCCGAGCAAGTAGATCGCGCCATGGAAGGTCACGGCGGAGGCGTGGGAGACCGCGTCGGGCAGGTGGCCGGCGACCACCGAGCGCTCGGTGGCGATGTCGTACTCCTGGATCGCGCTGGTCTCGGAGCCGTCGGCGAGCTCCCCTCCGAAGACGTAGATCTTGTCCCCGAGCGTCGCGGCGGCCCCGTAGCGGATCGGGGTCGGCAGCCGGGCGACCCGCACGAAGGCCCGTCCGTCCGTGGTCTGGAAGACCGACGCGGAGGGGGTCCGCCCGTCGTAGCCCCCGAGGATGTAGGAGGCTCCCGCGACGTGCACCGCTGAGAGATCCGAGAGCGCGGCCGGCAGGTGGCCGACTGGCGTCGCCCGCCCTCCGGACACCAGGGCCTGGACGGCGTCGAATGTGGAGGTGTTGCCGCCGCCGAAGACGAGTGTCTCGTTGTTGACGGTGGTGGCGGCCGCGTCGTGGAGCGGCTGCGCGAGCGATCCGTAGGGCGCAGTCCTGCCGCTGGCCGGGTCGAACTGGTAGACGTGGTCGGTCGAGCCGCTGCTGGTCTCTCCGCCTATCACCAGCAGCCCCGAACTCGACCGTGCGACTGCCTGGCCGTGCAGCGCCGCCGGCAGCCTGCTTCGGCTCACCGTCCCACTCAGCCTGGTGGGTGCGGCCGCCGCGGACCGAGTTTCGGCCGCGCGACTCGCAGTGCCATTCCTGCTCGAGCCGCCGGAGACCACATTCACCCCGAGGATGGTCAGCCCGGCGATGGACCCGAGCAGGATGGCGAGCCGCACCAGGCCGCGGCGGCGCTCGGGGCTCATCCTCGATGAGGGGGATTGGCGGCGCGCGGTTCGCGCCCTGCGGGTCGTGGACACGCCACCCCTAATCTGAGCAGATCAGGTGAAGCCCGCCTAAGCTGAACGTGAGCCTTTTCTACTACCGCGCTTAGATTCGCTTCATCACGGGAGGTGACGCTGCAGAGGATGAGCCGTGCCCGGCGACGCACCAGCCGTGCCCGGCGACCCATGAGCCGAGCCCGGCGACGCGGCCTGATTCGCCTGGCGGCGCTGCTGGGCTCAGTCGCGGCGCTCTTGATCTGGTTCTTCGCGACCAGCGGCGGCGGCCATCGCGGCGCCGGCGGGCAGGCACCGGTCGACGCAAAGCGAGGTACCGCAGGGCACGTGCCTCCGCTGCTCGACCCCCACGACGTCTACGCGGCGGACCGGCCCGGGATGCTCTCGCCGGTCGTTCGCCGGTTCCCCTCTCGCGTCTACGTGCCGAACAGCGAGAGCAACACGGTGAGCGTGATCAACCCCCACACCTACAAGGTGATCGGGCAGTTTCCGGCGGGCACCCTCCCCCAGCACGTGGTCCCCTCCTACGACCTGAAGACGCTCTGGGTCAACAACGACGAGGGGAACACCCTGACGCCGATCAATCCGGCCACCTCCAAGCCCGGTAGGCCCGTTCCGGTCACCGACCCGTACAACCTCTACTTCACTCCCGACGGTCGCTTCGCCATCGTCGTCGAGGAGCGGATGCAGACGCTCGACTTCCGCGACCCGCACACGATGCGCAGCGATCACACCCTGTCGGTGCCCTGCTATGGCGTGAACCACATGGACTTCACGGCGGACGGGCGATACCTGCTCGCGAGCTGCGAGTTCGGCGGCGCCCTGATCAAGGTCGACCTCGCCCGCCAGCGGGTCGTGGGCCGGCTGACGCTGGGCTCGGGGACCTCGCCCCAGGACATCAAGCTCTCCCCGGACGGACGGGTCTTCTACGTCGCCGATCAGGCCTCGGATGGCGTCTGGCTGATCGATGCGAACCGCCTCCGAAAGGTGGGCTTCATCCCGACCGGCGCGGGGGCGCACGGCCTCTACGTCAGCCGCGACTCGAAGTATCTCTACGTCTCCGACCGCAGAGCCGGCGAGGTCTCGGTGATCTCCTTCGCGACCCGCAAGGTGGTTCACACCTGGCACATTCCCGGGGGCAGCCCGGACATGGGCGGTGTCTCCGCCGACGGCCGGGTCCTCTGGCTGTCGGGGAGGTACGGCGGAGAGGTCTACGCGATCAGCACCCGCAACGGGCACCTGCTCGCGCGGATCCCGGTCGGCAGCGGCCCCCACGGTCTCTGCGTCTACCCGCAGCCCGGGCGGTACTCGCTCGGGCACACGGGCGTCTTCCGCTAACCCATCCCTCAGATCAGGGAGACGATCCCGGTCTCGATCTCATAGACGGCGGGCACCACGGCGATCTGCCCGGCCTCCACGGCCTGCTTCACGATCGGACCGCGAGAGGCGATCTCGGCCGCCTGCGCCCGCGCGTTGACGGAGACGCAGGTGGGCACCGTCCGCTCGGAGGCCGGCAGCTCGCGGATGGGTGGGACGATCGCGTCGACGACCTCCCCGATCGCCCCGTACTCCTCAGGTGGATAGCTCTCGGTTCCGTTGGCGACCTCGATCGCGGTCTTGACCGCGCCGCAGTCGCTGTGTCCGAGGACCATCACCACCTTCACGCCGAGCACCTTGATCGCGAACTCGGTGCTGCCCAGAGTGCCGGTGTCGATGATGTTCCCCGCGACCTTGGAGGAGAAGATGTTGCCCCGGTCGACGTCGAAGATCAGCGTCGGCGAGACCCGGGAGTCCGCGCAGCTGATGATCGCGGCGAACGGCATCTGCTTGCTGGCGTGCTCTTCTCCCACCGGGGAGTGGTCGCGGAGCTCGAGCTGCCCGGCCCGGTGCCGGAGGTTGCCCTCGACCAGCAGGGAGAGGGCCTCCTGCGGATCCTTCGGGTGGGGGAACGGCTTCCCGCGCCCGAGGTCGTTCGGCTGCGGCACGCGCGCGAGTATTCCATCCCGGTTGTAACCGGCGGAGGGTCCGGAATGACTGAACTGCATGACCTCCATGGTCGCGACGCTGCCCTGGACCGCAAAGCGGCAAGATGCCGCCCTGATGCCGCGGCTCAGGGGCAAGCGCAGCGGGACCGCATCGGACGCGGACGCCGCACTGGTCGCGCGACTCCGGGACGGCGACGAGACCGCCTTCGCCGAGCTGATCGACAGCTACGGCGCGACGATGCTGCGCGTGGCGCAGATGTACGTACGCGACCGCGCCACCGCCGAGGAGGTCGTGCAGGAGACCTGGCTGGCGGTGCTCAACGGCATCGAGCGCTTCGAGGGGCGCTCCAGCCTGAAGACCTGGCTGTTCCGGATCCTCACCAACCGCGCCAAGACCCGGGGCGAGCGAGAAGGTCGCATGCTCCCCTTCTCCGCGCTGGCCGGCGCCGGCGACGAGGCGGACGAGCCCTCGGTCGACCCGGACAGGTTCCTGGGACCCGATTCCCGCGAGCCGGGCGCCTGGGCGGCCCCGCCCCGTGCATGGCCGCAAGACAAGGTCCTGGAGCGGGAAACGCTCGGCGTGATCCAGTCGGCGATCGAGCAGCTGCCGGAGGCCCAGCGCGAGGTGATCCGCCTGCGCGACGTGGAGGGATGGAGCCCGATGGAGGTCGCCGAAGCCCTCGAGATCACGGACGGGAACCAGCGGGTCCTGCTCCACCGGGCGCGGTCCAAGGTCCGCGCGGCGCTCGAGATGTACCTCGATCCCGATGTGGTGGGAGGCACGACGTGAGCGTCTTCACCAGGCCAATGGCCTGCCAGGAGCTG
Organism: uncultured Solirubrobacterales bacterium; assembly: GCA_963833375.1. Classification (GTDB taxonomy): domain Bacteria; phylum Actinomycetota; class Thermoleophilia; order Solirubrobacterales; family 70-9; genus DASUPK01. The sequence goes on along the minus strand of CAWHXR010000001.1, from coordinate 795,708 downwards.
GTCGAGCTGGTCACGGCATACTTCGACGGCAGCCTCTCGCGGACCGATCGCCGCCGCTTCCGCAGGCACATCGACGGCTGCCCGAACTGCACCGCCTACGTGGAGCAGATGCGGCTGGTGATCGAGGCGAGCGGGCGGCTGACCGAGGACGACGTGGATCCGGCGGCCCGCGAGGAGCTGCTCGCAGCCTTCCGCGGCTGGCGGGAGGGGCGCGCGGCCGGCTAGGCCTGGTTGTCCTCGAGCATCCCGGCGAGCAGGTAGAGGTACTGGACCAGGTGCCGGGTGCCGAGGAACTGCTCGATCACCCTCTGCCGCGCCGCCTCCCCCATCCTCGCCGCCCGCTCGCGGGTCTTCGAGCAGGCCGTCGATCTCGCGACCCACGGCCTCGAGGTCGGTGGGGTCGACGAGGACGCCCGAGAGGCCGTCCTCGATCTGATCCTGGATGCCCGCCGACCGAGCCGGCGATCACCGGCTTCGACTTCCACATCGCCTCGGCGACGGTGAGGCCGAAGCCCTCTGCGAGGCTCTTCTGGAGGATGACGTCCGAGCGCCGCTGGATCGCGTTCACCATCGCCGCGTTCTCCTCGACGTCGTCCATCGGCAGGGAGGCGAGGTGCACCCGTGCCCGGACATCGGGCGGCAGCGCGGCGCGCTGATCCCTGACCTCGCGCAGCACCTCCGCTCCTTCCGGATCGTCCGAGACCTCCGCGACGGACGGCCCCACGAGGAGCAGGTGCGCGCTCCGGTGCTTGCAGTGCTCGGCGAAGGCGCGCAGGACGCCGGCGGGATCCTTGAGCCGGTCCCAGCGGGAGACCTGGCTGACGAGCGGCGCGTCGACCGGGACCGGACCGTCCTGATCGAGCTCCGCGCGACGATCGACGCGAGCCTGGCTGCCGTCCATACGCCGGAAGAGGGCCCTGCCGTAATGGTCGGCGAACCCGATGCCGCTGACTGCGAGGATCGACCGCACCGCGTCGGCGTCGAGGTCCTGATTCTTCGGCGAGAAGATGTCGATCGACGGAGGGACGATCCAGGTCCGGTCATGGTCGAGCCCCTCCCAGGCGAATCTCTCCCGCGAGAAGACGTAGACGTCCGCGTCGGAGACGTAGGGGCGCAGGAAGTCCCAGGCCCGGTGGGCGATCGGGCCGGGGTTGTCGATGCCGATGTGGCAGCGCCAGACGACGCTCACATCGGCCGACTTGACATGGGGAACGAGCCCCGCCGGCTGGGGATCGTGGAGATAGACGATGTCGCCCTTGCGGACGAGTCCCGTCAGCTCGTCGGCGCTCTCGAGGAGTCCCTGCTCGTAGAGCTCGTGCTCGGCCGGGCCGAGCCGCGCCGTCATCCCCTGGGGCCTCGTGGAGCTGGTTGTGGAGGCGCTTGGTCAGCCGGAAGAACTCGGGGCTCCCCCCGATCGTCAGCCAGCGCAGGTCGACGCCGGACCCGCGCCCGTACGCGAGCAGGGAGTGCAGCATCTCGGCGACCCCCCCGCCGCGGGCCGTTGAGTTGACGTGCCAGACGATGCGCCCGCTGAGCACGTCCTGTGCTCGGGTGATCGCGGCCTCGATCTCCGCGTAGCCCTCTCCCAGCAGCGGTCTGAACCGCTCGGTGGAGATCGCCGTGATCGGAACCTCCGTCAGCGAAGCCATCGGTAAGACCCTAGAACGCGGCGGCCCTCCGCGCCACCGCTTAGGCTCGTTTGGTGCTGATCCTGCTGCTCGCGGCGTCGGCCACGACCCTGGCAACCGGCCTCGGGGCGATCCCGGTCTTCTGGCTTGGGGGCCGCGCCTCCGCCTGGCAGCCGGCCCTCTATGGGCTGGCCGCCGGGGCGATGACGGTCGCCTCGATCGTCGGCCTGCTGAAGCCGGGGTTCGACGAGGGGTCCGCGCTGGCCGTGATCGCGGGGTTCGCCGTCGGCGTCGTCTTCCTGCTGGTCGCGAGGACGAGGGTGAACCGCTCGGAGATCGAGATCGGCGGGCGCACCGGGCCAGGCGCCAGGCTGTCGGTGCTCGTCTTCCTCGTGCTCTTCGTCCACAGCTTCCCGGAGGGCTTCTCGATCGGCACGGCCTACGCCTCCGACGTCTCCGGGCTGAGCCTGTTCGTGATCCTGGCGATCGGCCTGCAGAACGTCCCCGAGGGAACCAGCGTCGCGGTCCCCATGGACGAGGCGGGATACAGCCACCGCCAGCAGTTCTGGGCCGCTGTCCTCACCAGCGTCCCGCAGCCGGTCGGCGCCGCGATCGCCTACCTGCTGGTCCGCACCTTCGAGGACCTGCTGGCGGTCTCGTTCGGATTCGCGGCGGGGGCGATGCTCTCCCTGGTCGCCTCGGACCTGGCGCCGCGCGCCCTGCGCGGCGGAGGTGCTCAGCGGGGGACCCTGGGCGCGCTCGCCGGGGCCGCCGTCATGCTCGGATTGAGCGCCGCCCTCGGCGTCTAGATCGGGACCCTGGAGCCAGCTCGGCACCGTATCCCACCGCCTGGGCTCAAGCCGAGGGGCGAGCGGCCCGATACCTCAACCATGTGCGCCGAGATCAGGCGAGAGCGGGTGGTGCTCGAGACGGAGCGGTACACGATCGTCGGCGACGTCACCCTGCCGGCCGAGGGATTCCAGGGCCGGCTCTCGGACCTGCTGAACCGCGAGGGCATCGAGTTCATCCCCCTCCTCGACGCCACGATCACCAGCCGCAACGGGGAGCGCCCTGTGGAGCGGCCCTTCATCGCCGTCGCCCGGGACCACATCCAGCTGGCCTACGAGGCCGACCAGCTGTAGTTCCCAGGCGCGTTCAGTTCACCGACGGATCCGGGGGCATCCGCGCCAGCAGCGCGAACTCGCCGCCCTTCCGGGCCAGGACGTCGGCCCAGAGATCGCCGTCCGCGAAGGGGTCGTCGGGATGCGCCTCTTCGACGATCCACGCTTCCTGCTCGAGCTCCCCGTCGAGCTGGCCCGCCCCCCACCCCGCGTAGCCGGCGAAGACGCGGACGCGGTAGAGCTCCGGCGGCTGGTCGAGGTCGACCATCCCGACGGAGCCGACGATCAGCTTGGTCGCGTCGCCTGGATCCGGGTGCTCGCCGATCGCCGTCACCGCGTTCGGCTGAACCGGGCCGCCGATGTGGAGGAGATGCTCCTCGCCGATCAGCTCCGCGAGCTCCGGGGAGGCCTCGCCGACCGTGGTCTCCGAGGGCCGGTTGAGGACCAGGCCGAAGGCGCCCTCCTCGGAGTGCTCGACCATCAGGATCACGGTCCTGTGGAAGTAGTCGGGCATGCTGGGCGTGGCGACGAGCAGCTTGGCGGTGAGGCTCTCGCTCATGCCCTGGAGTCTGAACCAGCGGCCTGCCCGGACGGGGTCAATAGGCTCTTCGTCATGGGGATCAAGTTGTACGGCAGCCCGCCGTCGCCTCCCTCCCATGCGGCAAGGCTGATGCTCGAGCACAAGGGGATCGACCACAAGGTCGTCTGGCTCCTGCCGGGGCTGTGGCCCGCCCTGCTGCGGACCCGCGGCTTCCGCGGGGGGACGGTGCCGGCGATCAAGATCGACGGCAAGCGGCTGCAGGGCTCCCGGGCGATCTCGCGCGCGCTCGAGGAGCTCAAGCCCGATCCTCCGCTCTTCCCCGCCGACCCGGAGCGGCGAGGTGAGGTGGAGGAGGCCGAGCGCTGGGGCGACGAGGTCCTTCAGAACGTGCCCAGGAGGATCGTCCGCTGGATCTCGGTCAACCGCCCCGAGGCGCGGGTGATGATCGCCCGCGAGGTCGGCATCCCATTGCCGCGCGTCGCAGCCTTCGTCAACGTCCCGGCTGCCCGGCACCTGGCCCGCAAGGTCAACGCCGATGACGAGCGGGTGGTCCGCGAGGCGATCGCGCAGGTCCCCGAGGCGCTCGACCACGTGGACGCGCTGATCACCGAGGGCGTGATCCGGGGCGATCGGCCGAACGCCGCGGACTTCCAGATCGCGACGTCGGTCAGGGCGCTGGTCACGGTCAAGGATCTGAGGCCGGCCTGGCAGGGCCGCCCCTCGACTGAGCACGCCCTGCGGATGCTGCCCATCTTCGGCACCGACTTCCCCGAAGGGATGCTGCCCGCGGAGTGGCTCGAGGTCCTCAGCCCACTGACGGCTAGGGCGTCAGCACGATCTTGAGCGCCTCGCGGTTGTCGTAGAGGCGATAGGCCTCGGGCGCCTCGTCGAGCTTCATGTGGTGCGTGACGAGCGGCGCCGGGTCGAGCTTGCCCGAGGAGAGCAGCTCGAGCACCCGGTCGAGATGCTTGATCACGTTGGCGTGGCCGCTGGTCAGGGTGAGCGCCTTGATCCAGAGGACTCCCATGTGGACCTCGCAACGCTCCGCGTAGACCCCGGTGACGGAGACGGTCCCGGCCTTGCGCGCCAGCCGCAGCGCCAGGTCGAGCGCCTCCGGGTGGCCCACGGCGTCGACCGACAGGTCCACGCCGCGCCCCTCCGTCAGCCTCTTCACCTCGGCGCGCGGGTCCTGCTCGGTCAGGTGAACGGGCGTGGCCCCGAACGACTCCGCCATCTTCAGGCGGTCCTCGACGGTGTCGATCGCGACGACCTCGGACGCGCCCGGCGGCCTTTGCGGCCTGCACCGCGCACAGCCCCACCGGCCCCATGCCGAGGATCGCCGCGGTCTCCCCCTCCGCCAGCGGCCGCGAGTGGATCGCGTGGAAGCCCGTCCCCATCACGTCGCCCGCGAACAGGGCGACCTCGTCGGAGAGCCCCTCCGGCACCTTGCGCAGGGAGAGGTTGGCGTGCGGCACCAGCACCTGCTCGGCCTGGGCGCCCTGCAGCGAGCCGAGCGTCGCCCCGTGGCCGTAGACGCGGGACTCGTCGCACTTGTGGAACTCCTCGCGCCGGCAGAAGAAGCACTTGCCGCAGGCGGTCGCGTAGGTGCCGAGCACCCGATCCCCGACGGCGACGCGCGTCACCTCGTCGCCCGCGGCGATCACCTCGCCGACGAACTCGTGGCCGATCACGAATCCGGGCTCGATCTGCACGCGGCCGTGGTAGATGTGGAGGTCCGAGCCGCAGATCCCGCTCGCCTCGACGCGGACGATCGCGTCGTCCGCGGCGAGCAGCTCGGGCTCGGCGACTTCGTCCACCCGGACCTCGCCGGGCGCCTGGAAGGTCACGGCGCGCATGCCTGGAGCCTATGCGAGAAGTCGCGTGGGCCGCCTCGTTTTGAGAGGGTTAGCGGGCTTCCACGAAAGGAGAGGGTGCGATGGGGATCTCGAAGGCGCGGCCGGTGCTGATCACGGGCTGCTCGACGGGGATCGGACGGGCCACGGCGGAGCGTCTCGCCGCCGACGGCTGGAACGTGCACGCCACCGCGCGGCGGCCCGAGTCGATCGAGGAGCTCGCCAAGGGCGGCTGCAAGACGCATGCCCTCGACGTCACCGACGAGCGCTCGATGGAGAAGGCCGTCGCGGAGGTCGAGCAGGACGGCCCGATCGGCGCCCTGATCAACAACGCCGGCTACAGCCAGAGCGGCGCGATCGAGACGATTCCGATGGAGAGCGTCCGCCGGCAGTTCGAGACCAACGTCTTCGGCCTGATGCGGATGTGCCAGCTCGTCCTGCCCGGCATGCGCGGCGCCGGCTCCGGCCGGATCGTCAACCTGAGCTCCATGGGCGGCAAGCTGACCTTCCCGGGCGGCGGCGTCTACCACGCGACCAAGCACGCCGTGGAGGCTCTCTCCGATGCCCTGCGCTTCGAGGTCCGCGAGTTCGGGATCGACGTGGTGATCATCGAGCCCGGCCTGATCACCACCGAGTTCGGGGAGACGGCGAACGCCAGCATCGGCGCGGTCACCGAGCATGGCCCCTACGCCAAGTTCAACGCGGACGTCGGGCGGGTGACCGCGAATGCGTACACGGGGCCGATGGCGCGCTTCGGCGCCGGCCCCGAGGCGGTCGCCGGGAAGATCGCGAAGGCGCTCACCGCCAGGCGCCCGGGCACGCGCTACAAGGTCACCCCCTCCGCGAGGGTGATGATGGGGACGCGCCGGATGGTGACCGACCGCATGTGGGACCGGTTCGTGCGCTCCCAGTACCCGCCGCCCAGGCCCGGGTCCTGAGGCCGAGCGGCGGTTCCGGCATAGGGTCGGGCGCATGGATGCAGGCCTCGCGGTCGCTATCGCCCTCGCGATCGGCTTCGCGGTAACCAACGGGCTGCTCGACGCCTCGAACTCGATCGCGACGCTGGTCGCCACCCGCGCCGCCCGACCCGGGCAGGCGATCGTCCTGGCGACGGTCTTCAACCTGGTCGGCCCCTTCCTGGTCGGTGCAGCGGTGGCCGACACGGTCGGAGGCATCGTCAAGGTCTCCCCGTCGGACGACCACCGAGGTGATCGGCTGCGGTCTGGCGGCGGCCCTCACCTGGAACCTGATCGTCTGCTGGCTCGGCCTGCCCTCGAGCTCGGGCCATGCCCTGGTCGGCGGGCTGGTCGGAGCGGCCCTGGTGCGAGGGAGGCGTCGACGCCGTGAACTGGGGCGGGCATCGAGTCTGGGCCGCCCCGTCGGCGTCTTCGGGTCCCTGATCGCCCTGGCGATCTGCCCCGGTCCTCGGAGGCCTGGCGGCATTGGTCGTGATCCGCGCCCTGCGCCGCCTGGCGCGGCGGGCGACCAGCACCTGGGACCCCTCTGTCACGGCCGGCCAGTGGGCGATGTCCTCGGCGCTCGCCTTCAGCCACGGTGCCAACGACGCGCAGAAGGCGGTCGGGGTCATCGCGGCGCTGCTGCTCGGCGCCGGCAAGATCGACTCGCTGAGCGCCCCCACCTGGGCGACGCTCGCCTGCGCGGTCGCGCTCACGCTCGGCACAGCCCTGGGCGGTTGGAGGATCATTCGCACCGTGGGCCATCGCATCTACCGCCTTCAGCCGATCGAGGGACTGGCGAGCCAGACCTCCTCGGCGGGTGTGATCTTCGGCGCCTCGCTGCTCGGAGCGCCCACCTCCACCTCCCAGGTCGTCGCCTCCTCGGTGGTCGGGATCGGCGGCGGGCGCAGGCGCCTGCGCCACGTCAACTGGTCCGTCGTCCGCCAGATCGCGCTCGCCTGGCTGATCACGATGCCGATCACGGCGTGCGCTGGCGGGCGCCGTCCTCGCAGTCTGGCGGGGGTTCGACATGAGGAGGACGCGGCGCTGGTTCCTGCCCGATACACCCGATCTGATCGGGCCACTGCGCGTGCAGGCCGGGATCACCCTCGAGGGGCTTGACGCCTTGGTCGCCTGGGCGCACGGGGACGAGGACGCCGGCGACTCCCTTCCCGACATCGAGCACCGGGGGGACGCGGCGAAGCGCGACCTGCTCGATCAGCTGCGAGAAGCCTTCGTGACGCCACTGGCCCCCGAGGACCTGTTCGCGCTGTCCCGCGGGGTCGACTGGATTCTCGACTACGCCCGGGATCTGGTCAGCGAATCCAGGGCGATGGGGAGCCCGCCCGACGAGGGCCTGGCGGAGATGGCCGGCAGGCTCAGGCAGGCGGTCGGCCACATCACGGAGGCGATCGGCCACCTCGACTCGGACGGGGACGCGGCGACCGCGTCAGCCGACGAGGCCATCCGCGCAGAGCGTCAGCTCGAGCACGCCTACTACCGCGGGATGGGCGAGCTGCTCCAGGTCGATGCCCGGAACGAGCGGATCTCGAGCCGCGAGCTCTACCGGCGCTGCGTGCGGATCGGCGACCAGGTGATCGACGTCGCGGAGCGGATCTTTTACTCGGTGGTCAAGGAGAGCTGACCCGGAGGTTTGAAGACCGGCTGACCGGCGACGCAGAGACGGTCGCGGAGACCGACGATCAGCCGTACGGGCCGCGGCGCGCCAGGCAGGACGCGCCGGCCTCGGCGGCGAGCCCGAGCGCGGCCTCCACCTCCTCCCCCGCGGCGAGCCCGTACGTGAGCGCCGCGGCGAAGGAGTCCCCGCAGCCGTAGCTGTCCGCGATCGGGCCCGGCAGCGGCGCCGCCTGCCAGGTTCCGCGTCGGCCCTCCTGCGGTCTCGTAGCTGCCGCCCTCGGAGCCGCGCGTGGCGACCAGCAGCGCCGGTCGCGGCTCGAGCGCCCGGGCGAAGGCCAGCTCGAGCTCGTCGCGGTCGGAGAACACCAGGGCGTCCAGCCCGATCCCGGCCTCGGCGAGGACCCGCCCGGCGCGCGGCGAGGCGACCAGGACGCGGCCGGCACGCGCCGCGCGCAGGGCGGCCGCGTCGCCGGCCGTCACGTAGACGCCGTCGGCGCCTTCCAGCGAGCGCCAGTCCAGTGGGTCGTCTCCCCGCGGCCCGAGACGCTCGCCGATCGTCGTGATCGTCCGCTCGCCGTGCGCGTCCAGAAAGGTGTGGGCGCGCCGCGTCGGGCCACTTCGGGTCGCCGCCTCCAGCTCGACGCCGAGCTCGCCCAGCCGCTCCCGCGAGCGGTCCGCCAGATCGTCCTCGCCGAGGGCGGTGAACAGCTTCGCGCCGCCCGCCATCCGCGCGAGCTGCACCGCCGCCACCGCTCCGCCTCCCGCCGGCTCCTCGAAATCGCCCACGGCGTGGACGATCTCCCCCGCGGCGGGGACGTGATCTCCCCGCACGAACTCGACCCACTCGACGTGTCCGACGACCGCCAGCTCCATCGGAGGCGGAGCTTGCCAGCTCCGCTCCCTTAGTCTGCGTCCGACCCACTGCCGAAAGGAGCCTGCATGTCGCCGGATGCCGGAACCGATGGACCCGTTCTCTTCGCCTACGACGGCTCCGACCAGGCACAGGGAGCGATCGAGCAGGCCGGCCGGCAGCTCCAGGGCGACCGCAAGGCGATCGTCCTCTCGGTCTGGGAGCCGCTCGAGTCGGTCCCCTTCTGGGGCGCACCGATGAGCACGGTGCCGGCGGAGATGGCCGAGCAGGTCAGCGCCGAGGCGGAGAAGCTCGCCGCCGAGGGCGCGGAGAGGGCGCGTAAGGCCGGCTTCGACGCGCAGCCCGCAGTGGTCGAGGGCGCGCCGGTCTGGCAGCGCATCGTCCACGCCGCAGAAGAGCAGGGCGCGGGGATCATCGTGCTCGGCTCGCACGGCCGCAGCGGCGCCGCCTATCTGGCGATGGGCAGCGTCGCCACCGCCGTCGCCCACCACGCCAAGGTCCCGGTGCTGATCTGCCGGCTGGAGTCCTAGCGGAGGACCGATGGACGAGCCTGCGACCGCTTCGGCCCTCTCGGAGGAGCTCGGGCTCGGGGCCCAGGAGCACGAGCTCGTCGCGACGCTGCTGCGCCTGGAGGTGACGCCCGAGCAGATCCGGGCGGCGGCCGAGCAGGGACAGCTCCAGGCTGCCGTCTTCGAGGGCGTGCTCGATCCCGAGCGCGAGAGGCGCACCGTGAGCGCGGCCGAGATCGAGGCGGGCGGCGGGCTTTCGGCGACTGATATCCGCGCGACGCTTCGGGGCCAGGGGCTCGCGCCACCGGCGGCGGACGAGCCGTACTTCACGCCGGAGGAGGCAGACGCCTACCGAGAGCTGGGGCGGCTCCAGGACATCTGGCCCGCCGAGGTCCGTCAGGAGGTTGCCCGCGTGTATGGCCAGGCGCTGGGGCGGATAGCGCAGACCGAGCTGCATCTCTTCAGAGCCAGGGTCCAGCCGCTGCTGCAGGAGACCACCCGGAGTCCACTCGAGTCCCTCAAGGCAGTCAGACAGGCGATGATCTGGCTGCTGCCCCTGGCGGACCCACTGCTCCTGGGGGTCCACCGCCGCAAGCTCGAGCAGGAGATGACCCAGGCCGCGATCTGGGAGCTCGAGACCGAGGCGAGGGAGCCCATGCCGGCCACCACCGAGGTCTCGCTGCTCTTCTGCGACCTGCGGCACTTCACCTCGTTCGCGAATCTCCACGGAGACGCCGCGGCGCTCGAGGTGCTCGCCCGGTTCGGAGAGGCGGTCGAGGACAACCTCGGCGAGCACGGCCGGATCGTGAAGGCCCTCGGGGACGGCTACATGCTCGCCTACCCGGACCCGGACGCGGCCGTCACCAGCGTGCTGGAGATTCGGGCCGCGATGGGCGGAGAGGAGCCATCCGTTCACGCGGGGCTCCACCATGGGCGCGCCGTGTTCCGCGAGGGGGACTACTTCGGCCGCGCGGTCAATCTCGCCGCCCGCCTGCTGGGCCGCGCCAGGGCGGATGAGATGCTGGCGACGGCCGCGGTCGCCGAGGCGACCGAGGAGCACGCCTGGCAGAGCCTCGGCGAGATGAAGCTCCTCGGGTTCCCCGACCGGATCGAGGTCTACGCGCTCGGTCTCCGGCAGAGCTAGGGAGAGGGCGGCGCTGCGGAGCGAGCGGCGGAAGTCATCCGACCTGCTCGCCGACGCCGCTCTCGGCACCGCGGCCGGAGCCGTCGGCTGAGCCGGCTCCCCTGGGGACCACCAGGACGGGACAGGGAGCGCTCCGAATGACGGCGGTGGAGATCGCGCCGAGCAGGGCGCTCTTCACCGGCCCATATCCGCGTGAGCCCATCACCAACAGATCGAGATCGGCGGCCCGGTCGGCCAAGACGACGCCGGGATCGCCCTGAGTCAAGACCGCCTCGGCCCGGGTGTCATCGCGCAGCACGGCCATCCCGCGCTCCAGGATGCCGCGGTACTGGCGCCGCAGCTCCGCGGCGAGGCGCTCGGCGTCGGCGAACTCGGCCTTGAAGTCGCTCGGCGTGGGCGCGACCGTGACCACCTTCAGCTGCGCGCCGAGGGTTTGCGACAGCGACTCGCCGGCCGCCAGCGCGAGACGGGCCTCGGCCGAGCCGTCATAGGCGACCCCGATCACACCGAGGGCGGTGTGCTCGCGGCGGGCGAATCCGCGCGGCGCCACCGCCACCGCGCACGGAGCACCGCGCAGCAGGCTCTCCGCGACGCTGCCGGGGAGGATTCGACCCAGCTTCCCGCGGTGCGAAGAACCGACCACGATCAGGACCGCGTCCTGATCCGAGGCGTACTCGTAGAGAGCCCGGGCGGCGGAGCGGCCACCCAACCCGCCGTCGAGGCTCGCCCGCGTGAACTCGACGCCTCGCAGACTTCGCTCGGCTCTGCCGAAGAGGCGCTCATCGAGCTGCTCGGAGAGCGCGCCGCCGGCGATCGCCTCCTCGAAGGGAACGTGGCTGCGGGGCAGGACGACGGCGACGTGGAGCTCCGCGGCATCGGCCTCCGCCAGCGCTTGCCCCAGGCTCAGGGCGTCGCTCGCCTCCTCGCGGGAGTCGTAGCCGACGATGACCTTCCTCATCTCATCGCTCCATCTCCGGGGCGAAGCCAACCACGGCGGCTGCGGGCGCCAATCCGTAGGCGCGGCGGGACCGGTATCCGCACTCACCACGTAGATCGGCGTCATCCGCATCCGTACGCTTCCTGGATGGCTGAGAACGGCAGCCTGTCCGTGCCGCTGGCGTCGTGCTCGCTCGCGGTCTTCGCCCCGTCGCCGGCCGTGACGATCACCGTCGAGCCCGACCGGGGCAATGAGCCCGACATCCACCTGCACGCCGGAGGACAGGGGTTCTGGGTCGCACGCATGGCTGCTCGGCTTGGCGCCAAGGTGAGCCTCTGCGTCCCCCTGGGAGGCGAGACCGGCACGGTGCTGAGCTCTCTCCTGGCGGTCGAGGGGGTCTCCGTCCTCTCGGTCAGCACCGAGGGCGCCAACGGCGCCTACGTTCACGATCGCCGAGGCGGCGAGCGCGAGGTGATCGCTGAGACCTCCAGTCCGTCCCTGGCCAGGCACGAGCTCGACGACCTCTACGGCGTCACCCTCGCTGCCGGGTTGGATGCGGACGCCGTGCTCGTCACCGGCCCCCGCAATGAGGGGGTCCTGCCCGCCGACGTCTTCGAACGCCTCTGCCGGGATCTACGGACGAACGGCCGACTCGTCCTCGCCGATCTCAGCGGCGAGCCGCTCACCGCCGCGCTGAGGGGCGGCGTGGATTTCCTCAAGGTGAGCGATGAGGAACTGGTCGCGGACCGCAGGCTGGACCCCCGGGATCACCGGTCGGCAGTCGATGCGGTCCGGGACCTCCATTCGGAGGGCGCGGCGAGCGTCTTGGTTTCCCGCTCCGCGCAGCCGGCGCTTCTGCTTGCCGGCGATCGCCTCTTCGAGGTCAGTGGCCCGCACTTCGCCCCCGTCGATGAGCACGGCGCCGGAGACTCACTCTTCGCCGGGATCGGGGTTGGGATCGGCGCGCGCCTGCCGATCGAGATCGCGGTGAAGCTTGGCGTCGCGGCGGGAGCCCTCAACGTCGCCCGCCACGGACTCGGGACCGGCCACATGCGCGAGGTCGCCAGCCTGGCCGAAGAGGTCCACGTGGATCGCCTGCAGCCCGATCAGCTCGACGCCGACGACGAGACGTCGGCGGCTTCCACCGCTTCCTGAACCAGCGGCAGCAGCTCCTCCACGAGGCCGGGCGTGCAGCAGATCGTGAACTCGGCGTGGGGCGTCCAGGCCGCGCCGCCATGGTCGAACGCCTTCGCCCCCGCCTCCTGGGCGATCAGGACGCCGGCCGTGACGTCCCAGGGGCGGCTCGAGAGCATCACGGAGACGTCGAGGCGGCCGGTGGCGAGCCAGGCCAGGTCGAGGCACTCGGAGCCATGCACCCGGACCCTGAGGCAACGGGGCACGAGGCGCTCCATCAGCTCGCGATGGACCGGGTTCTCGACCTTGGCGATCGGCCCGACGGCGAAATCGGCGAAGCCGACAACCGCCTCGTGCAGGCCGGGCTTCTCGATCACGTTGATCGCATGGCCGTTCAGCGAAGCTCCCATGCCGCGGCGTGCCACGTAGCGCTCGCCGATCAGCGGCAGGTCGATGATCCCGAGGACCGGCTCGCCACCTTGGACCAGCGCGAGGGAGATTGCGCACAGCGGGCTTCCGCTGGCGAAGTTGACGGTGCCGTCGATTGGATCGAGGACCCACATTCCCTCGGCCGCGCCGTCGACCTCCCCCTCCTCTTCCCCCAGGAACGCGACCGCCGGTGCGACCTCCTGGAGCGCGCTGCGAATCGTCTCCTCGATCCTGAAGTCCACCTCGGTGGCGAAGTCGCGGTCGCCCTTGCCGACCATCGGATCCGATGTCCCGGCGCCCGCGGCGAAGGAGCGTCGCCCCGGAGTCGACGGCCCGCTCGGCGGCGAGCAACAGGGCCGGGTCGAGGGTCATCCGGCATCCCCGGCGGGATTACGCCGCCGCAGCGCCCAGCGGCGCAGCTCGTCCGCGCCCCAGACGATGAACGGGAACGGCACGGTGAAGAGCACCATGTGCGGCTCGAGCGCCGCCGTGTCGAGCAGCGACTGGAGCGGCGGCGCGTAGATGATCAGGGCCGAGAGGGCGAGCTCGAAGAGGATGCCCCAGAGCAGCAGGCGATTGGAGAACACGCCGATCGACCGCAGCGAGGCGCGCTCGGTTCGAGCAGCGAATGCCGTCCCGATCTGGCCCATGACCATCCCGAGGAAGGTCATGGTGGTCGCCTGCTGGTAGGCGTGGTGAAGCGAATGGCCGGCGCCGGTGGGGTCGCCGGGCGACCAGCCGGCCCCGCCGAGGACGTAGAAGAACCCGGCCATCTGGAGGCCGGCGCAGATCAGCCCGAGGAAGAGCCAGGCCCGGACGAGCATGCCCGGCCTGATCACGCCCTCCGATCTCTCGCGAGGCGGCCGCCTCATCAGGCCCGGCTCGGCGGGCTCCCGGCCGAGAGCCAGTGCCGGCAGCGTCTCGGTGCCCACGTCGAAGGAGAGCAGCTGCAGGACGGTCAGCGGCAGTGGGATTGCCCCGCCGCCGAGAGCGAAGACGACGAACGGCGTCACCTCGGGGGTGGCGTGGGCGAAGATGTAGAAGATGAACTTGCGGACGTTGTCGTAGACGCGCCTGCCCCCCTCGATCGCCGTGACGATCGTGGCGAAGTTGTCGTCGGTCAGCACCATCGTCGAGGCCTCCCGGGCCACGTCGGTCCCGGACCGGCCCATGGCGATACCGATGTCGGCGCGCCGCAGAGCGGGTGCGTCGTTGACGCCGTCACCGGTCATCGCGACGATTCGCCCCTCCTCCCGCAGGGATTCGGCGATCCGCAGCTTCGTCTCCGGTGAGCTGCGGGCGAAGATCAGCTCATCGCCCTCTCGCAGCAGCGAGTCGAGCTCCGCGTCGCCCATTCGGTCGACTGCGGAGCCCTCCACTACCTGCATGTCCTTCCGTCCGATTCCGACCCGCCTGGCGATCGCCGAGGCGGTGAGACCGTGATCGCCGGTGATGACGATCACCCGGAGGCCGGCCCGGTGACAGCTCTCGACGGCGGCTGCGACCTCCGGCCGGGGCGGATCGAGCATCGCCACGAGTCCCAGGAAGGTGAGATCCGACTCGGCCTGTTCCCGCTGCTCCGGTACCCGGCCGTCTCCCAGGGCTCGCTCGGCCAGCGCCAGCACCCTCAGCCCCTCGCTCGCGTAGCGGTCCACTGCCGCCTGGACCCGCTCGCGTTCGGCCTCGTCCAGGGGACGAGGGCCACCATCTGCGGCGATCGAGCGGCAGTGTGGAAGGACCGCCTCCGGCGCACCCTTCGTGTCCACCCAGAGCTCTCCCTCACGCTCGTCGACCGTCGACATCAGGCGCAGCGAGGGGTCGAAGTGGAAGAGCGCGCGCCGGTCGCGCTCGCGCTCGGCGACGTCGACCTCGGAACCCAGGCGGCCGGCGGCCTCGAGAATGGCGACCTCGGTCGGGTCGCCGATCGGCTGTCCGGTCCCATCCTCGAGATGGGCGTTGTTGCAGGCGATCATGACCGTGGCCAGCTCGCGCAGGCCCGGCGCCTCAACCCCTCCCCCCGCCTCGGCCTCGCCGTCCTCCAGGTCGAGGGCCCGGCCGGGGGTCCAGACGGCGGTCGCCCGCATCCGGTTCTCCGTCAAGGTCCCGGTCTTGTCGGTGCAGATCACGTTGGTCGAGCCGAGGGTCTCGACTGCGCTCAGCCGCTTCACCACGGCACCGCGTCGCACGAGGTCTCGCGCGCCGACCGCGAGCGCCAGGGTGATCACGGGCAAGAGGCCCTCGGGCACCAGGCCGACCAGGAGCCCGACCGCGAAGACGACGGCGTCCTCGATCGAGAGCCCAGCCACCAGCGTCGCGAGCGGGATGAACGCGACCGCCCCAGCGACGGCGATCAGGGCGATCAGCCAGGCGACCTTGCGGACCTGGTTCTCGAGGGGCGACGCCTCGCTCACGACCCTCTCCGAAAGCGTGGCGATCCGGCCGAGCTCGGTGTGCATGCCGGTCGCGTAGACCAGGGCGCGAGCCTCACCCTCCACGCAGCTCGTCCCGGAGAAGACGAGGTCGCGTGCCTCCAGGAGCGGGACGCCGGTGTCCTCGATCACCGCGTTGCGATCGACCGGCGCCGACTCCCCGGTGAGGGTCGACATGTCGATCTCCAGCGAGCCCTCCAGGAGCCGAGCGTCAGCCGAGATCCGCTCTCCCTCCTCGACCAGCAGCAGGTCGCCGGGAACGAGCTCCGTCGTCGGGATGCGGGTCTCCTCGCCGTCGCGGAGGACCCGCGCCTCGGACGGGAGGTAGGCGGCAAGCGCCTCGACGGCGCGCTCGGCCTGCAGCTCCTGGACGAAGGCGAAGATCGCGTTGACGACGATCACCACGACGATTGCGATCGCCACCGCAACGATGCCGGCGATCCAGGCGAGACCGGCGGCGGCCCAGAGGAGCAGGGCCAGCGGGTGGGTGAACTGGCGGGCGAGCTCGCGGGCACGGCTGCGCTGCTCTCGCCGCCGAATCTCGTTGAGGCCGTACTGCTGGAGCCGCCGCTGGGCCTCGCGGCTGCCGAGGCCTCCCCGGCCCACGCCGAGGTGCTGCCGCAGCAGCTCCAGGCGCTCCTCGGGATCGAGCCGCGGCTCGTCAGGCATCGAGCGGCCTCCGATTCCGCACGACCGCCTTGAACGACTCGACGGCGAGGAACGGGACCGTCGCGAGGATCAGCGCCCAGCCCAGCTGGACCGGCGAGAGCGCCACGACGTCGAAGCGCTCGGCGACGGACGGCACGGCCAGGATCACGGCCTGGACGGCGGCGGAGAGCAGCACCGCCGCGATCAGGGCGGTGTTGCGGCCGGCCCTGAAGAACCAGTCAGTGCCGCGAACGGCGAAGACGTGAGTGAGCTGCGCGAAGACGAGCGTCGCGAACGCCATGGTCTGTCCGGTGGCGTGGCTGTCAGCCTCGCCGATCAGGAAGGAGACGAAGGCCGCGAGGCCGGTGGCGATGCCCCCGACCAGGAGCCGCGCTCGGATCGGATCGAGGATCCCCTCCGTCGGAGGCCGCGGCGGCCGCTGCATCGCGTCTCGCTCGGGCGGATCGACGGCCAGGGCGACGGCCGGGAGGCCGTCCGTGAGCAGGTTGACGAGAAGGATCTGCACCACGGTGAGAGGAGCATCGAGCCCCAGGGCGATCGCGAGTGCAAAGACCATCACTTCCCCGGCGTTGGCCGCCACCAGGAAGTGGATGAAGCGGAGGACGTTCTCGTAGATCGAGCGGCCCCTCCTGATCGCCTCGACGATGGTCGAGTAATCGTCGTCCGTGAGAACGAGATCGGCCGCCGCCCTGGCCGCGTCGGTGCCCCTCTCGCCCATCGCCACCCCGATGTCAGCCGCCTCCAGCGCGGGCACGTCGTTGACGCCGTCGCCGGTCATCGCGACCACCTCGCCCCGCCGCCGGAGCGCATCCACGATGCGCACCTTGTGGCGCGGAACCACGCGGGCGTAGACCCGGACGTCCGAGCTCCGCCCGGCGAGCTCGTCATCCGAGAGCTCGTCGAGCTCGGCGCCGGTCAGCACGCTCGCCCGATCGTCCTCGACGAGCTTCGTCTCGCGGGCGATGGCCAAGGCCGTGCCGGGGTGGTCCCCGGTGATCATCACGGTGCGAACGCCGGCCTGCCGGGCCTCCTGGACGCTCCGCGCGACGCCCGGCCGGGGCGCATCGTGGATCCCCAGAATCCCCAGCGGCGTGAGCTCCTGATCCTCCTCGTCGTCCGCCGTCAGCTTCCTCCGGGCGACCATCAGCACGCGCATGCCCTGATCGGCCCATCGCCCGGACAGCGATCTGAGGCTCGAGCGATCGGCCTCCGGCGCCAGGCGGTCGATCATCTTCTCGGGCGCCCCCTTCGCGAACAGCATGAGGCCGTCAGGGGACTCGATGGTCACGCTCATTCGCTTTCGCTCCGAGTCGAAGGGCTCGACCCGGACGACGTCCCGGTCGTCGAGCAGCTTCTCGAGGTCGATCCCACGCCCCGCCGCCGCCTCGGCGATCGCCGCCTCCACCGGCTCGGCCGAGGCATCGGCCGACCCGTCTGACGCCCGCACCAGCTCGTCGGAGGCCAGCAGGCTCGCGGTGAGCAACTCGTCGATCGCTTCGGCGCCGGAGCTGTCGTGCGGCGCCACCTCGGCCCCCAGGGCGCAGGGATAGACCCGGGCGAGGGTCATCCGGTTCTCGGTGATCGTCCCCGTCTTGTCCGCGCAGATCACGGTCGCGGATCCGAGCGTCTCGACCGCCTCCAGCCGCTTCGCGATCGCGCCCCGCTCCGCCATCCGCTGGACCCCGAGCGCGAGGGCGATGGTCAGCACTGCCGGCAGCCCCTCCGGCACGGCGGCGACGGCGAGGGAGACGCCGATCAGCACGCTGTCCGCAAGCGATTCGCCCTGGGCCCAGGAGAGCGCCGCGAGTGCGAGACAGAGCACGATCGCGGCGCGAAGCAGCCAGCCGGCGAAGCGCTGGAGCCGGCGCTGCAGCGGCGTCGGCGTCCGGGGCATGCGAAGGGCGGTGGTCACCGCCTGCCCGATCTCCGTGTCGGCGCCGGTCGCCGTGACCGAGGCGTCCCCCGCCCCGCGGGTGACGATGGTCGCGGCGTAGAGAGGGGAACCCGTCCGCTTCTCCACGGCCAGCGATTCGCCGGTGACCGCGGACTCGTCCACCTCCAGCCCATCGCCGATCAGGTCGGCATCAGCCGGCACGCGGTCCCCCCCGCGCAGCCTGATCAGGTCGCCGACGACCAGCTCCTCGGCGCCGAGGCTCCTGAGCCGGCCGTCCCGGATGACGCGTGCCGTGGGAGCCATCATCTTCCGCAGCCTGCGGCTCGCGCCCTCGGCCCGTCCCTCCTGGAAGTAGCCCAGCGCGGTGTTGGCGAGGGCGATCGCGACGATGATGCCCGCGTCGAGCAGCTCGCCTATCGCCAGGGAGACCGCCGCGGCGAGCCCGAGCAGGGCCACCATCGGATTGGCCAGCTGCCTGCCGATCAGCTCCAGGCGCGATGGCGGCGGTGCCTCGGGGACCCGGTTCGGCCCGTCTCGCCGCAGCCGTGCCTCGGCCTCACTCGTCGTCAGGCCGCTCGCGAGCTGCTCCGCTGGGTCGAGCTGCGGTTCCGCGCTCATCCACCCGAAACGATGACCGCTACCGGCCGCGCCTGGCTAGGTGGTGAGCACGGATGGCTACCCGTGGCGCCACGCGATGTGCCCCCTGGGCCTCGTGGCTAGCCTTTGAGGCATGTTCAGCGGTGATCTCAAGATCGGCCGGCTCGCGGGGATTCCGATCAGCATCCATCCACTCTGGCTGGTGATCGTCGCCCTGATCACCTGGTCGCTCGGCAGCGTCTACTACCCGGACCAGGTCTCCGGCATCGCGCCGGCAGCCGCCTACGGCCTGGGATTGGCGAGCGCGCTGCTTCTCTTCGCCAGCATCCTTCTGCACGAGCTCGGCCACGCAATCGTGGCACGCCGCTACGGAGTTCAGATCGAGGGCATCGAGCTCTGGCTGCTCGGCGGTGTGGCCAAGATGAAGGGGGGCGCCCATCGCGCGAACGAGGAGCTTCGCTTTGCCCTGGCGGGACCCGGGGTCACCGTCGTGATCGCGGTGGTCTTCTGGCTCGCCGCCGTCGCCCTGCCCTCCTCGACACCCGACGCCGTGATCGCGCTGCTCGCGTATCAGGCTCTGATCAACACGGCGATCCTGGTCTTCAACATGATGCCGGCGTTCCCGCTGGACGGCGGCCGGGTGCTGCGCGCCATCCTCTGGGAGCGAAGCGGCAGCCTGGAGCGGGCGACCGCCAGTGCTGCCCGAGTCGGGCGCGCGTTCGGATACGGCATGGTCGCGCTCGGAGTCCTCGGGGTCTTCGCGGGAGCGCCGGGCCTCCTCTGGCTCGGGCTGATCGGCTTCTTCCTGATCGTCGCCGGGAAGGCGGAGGAGAACAGCGTGGCGCTCCAGTCGACCTTCCGCGGCCTCGGGCTGCGGCGCGTGATGGCGGTTCCGGCGGCAACACTCGACGCGCACCTCACCGTCGCCGAGGCGTTGCGGGATCACTTCGCGACGCTCGGCTACCACGCGTTTCCGGTGGTCGAGCGTGGGCGGCCGATCGGCCTGCTCACCATCGCGCTCGTCGGCAGGGTGCCCGCGGGGCGCCGCGAGACCACGCGGGTGGCCGAGATCGCCGACCGGGACCCCGAGCTGCTCGTAGACGAGGACGTCACCGTCGAGGACCTGGTCGGACGGCAGGCCTTCCAGCGCCACCAGCGGGCAATCGTTCGCTGCCACGACGGTTCGATCGGGATCATCTCCGCCACGGCGATGTCCCGTGCGCTCACGGCGCGGCGGATGCTTCAGAGCGAGGGTTCCCTACCCGAGGAGGAGCGTCAGCCGGTGGCCTCCGGATCGTGATTGCCGCTGCAGGGAGCCACGATCACCGGGCGGCGGCAGTGGTTGACGACGCCGTGCGAGGTGCTGCCGAGCACGGCGGATACCGCCGCCGAGCGCCCGTGCGAGCCCACGACGACGGCGCGCGCGTCGATCTCCTCGGCCACCTTGACGATCGCGCGCCAGATTCCCCGGGCGGCCCGGTCTGCAACCGGCGTCGCCTGGAATCCCACCTTTGACGCCACCTCCGCGCCCTCCGCGGCGATCCTCTCGGCCTCCGTCCTGGCGGCGCTGTCGAATTCGGAGATCGCCGGCGCCAGCGGATGGTCCTCGGTGACGATCTTCCCGGCGAGCATCAGCGACGACGGCGGCAGCCAGACGTGGAGCACGACGGCCGGGCCTCCACCCGTGAGCTCCGCGGCCTGTTCGATGGCTTGCGCGGCATCGGGCGAGCCGTCCCAGCAGAGCAGAACCGGATGATCCTGTGGCGAGCCCTCCGCGGCACTCATCCCGCCGGACCCTATCGCTCGCCGCGCCGGCTCATGCCCGGGTTTCGTGACTAAGGTGGCGGCCGTGGACGAGATTCGAGTCGCACCCGAGCGCCTTCGCAGGAACTTCGACTCGTCACTGCTTCGATTCGAGACCACCGAGGAGATTGAGCCCTCGGCGGACTTCATCGGCCAGCCGCGTGCCCTGGACGCGATCACGTTCGGGCTGGAGGTCTCGGCAGCCGGCTACAACGTCTTCGTCTCGGGAGCGCCCGGAACCGGCCGGCGCACCATGATCGAGGGCTTTCTCAGGAAGCACGCCGCCGGCAAGAGCCCTCCGGGCGACTGGCTCTATCTGTTCGACTTCGATGCGGAGGAGCGCCCTCGGGCGATCCAGGTGCCCCGCGGCCGGGGCCGGCGCCTCGTCGCCGACCTGCGCCACCTGATCGAGGAGTGCCGGCGGCAGCTCGCCCGTGCTTTCGAGAGCGAGGAATACAACCGGCGCCGCCAGGCGGTGCTCGAGCGCGCCGAGCATGAGCGCGAGGAGGCGCTGGGCGAGCTTCGCCGCTTCGCCGAAGAGCGCGGGCTGACCCTCGAGCTCACACCCGCCGGGATGCTCACGATTCCCGTGATCGAGGGGAAGGCGGTGGCCCCGGCCGAGTTCAGCCGCCTTCCCGAGCCCGTCCGCGAGCGCTACCGAGAGCGCAGCGAGGAGGTCGAGAAGCGCATGCCGGCGGTGACCAAGCGGATGCGCGAGATCGAGCGTGGGGCCGGCAAGGCGCTGCGGAAGCTCGATCGCGAGGTGGCGTTGTTCGCCCTGGGCCACCTGGTGGACGACCTCACCGAGCGCTACGCCGAGCTCCCGGACGTGGCCGAGTGGCTGGGCCGGGCGCGGGAGGACATGATCGAGAACATCGGCCAGTTCCTGACGGCGGAGGGCGAGGCCGCTCTCCCCGGACCCGTCGCAGCGAACCTGGAGAGCGCGCGGGAGGCGTTCTTCGCGCGATACCAGCCGAACCTCTTCACCTCGAGCGGGGAGGACGAGGGGGCGCCGGTCGTGGTCGAGAGCAACCCGACCTTCTACAACCTCTTCGGACGAATCGAGTACGAGACCTCGCTCGGCGCGATCACCACCGGCCACCGGCACGTGCGGGCAGGTGCGATTCATCGCGCCAACGGCGGGTACCTGCTCCTGAACGTCGTCGACGTGCTGAGCGAGCCGTTCGTCTGGCCCAGGCTCAAGCAGGCCCTGCGAGCGGGGGAGCTCGGTGTCGAGAACATCGGTGCGCAGCTCACCCTGTTTCCCACCACGACGCTGGAGCCCAGACCAATCGATCTCGACGTCAAGGTCGTGCTGATCGGGACCCCGATCCTCTACTCGCTCCTCTACAGGCTCGACGAAGACGTGCGCAAGCTGTTCAAGGTCAAGGTCGAGTTCGACCTGGAGACGGCCTGGGCCGAGGAGCGCGCCGCCGAGTACGCCGCCTTCATCGCCCGCCGGGTCCGGGACGAGGGGCTCATCCACTTCGACCGCGACGCCGTGGCTCGGGTGATCGAGTACGCCTCGCGCCGGGCCGAACACCAGGAGAAGCTCTCGGTTCGGTTCATTGAGATCGCAGACCTGGTCGCGGAGGCGTGCCACTGGGCCTCCAAGGCCGACGCGCCGGTGGTCGGCGCGGAGCACGTGGATGAGGCGATCGACCGCAAGGTCGGGCGCTCGGACCTGCTCGAGCAGAGGATCCGCGAGCTGATCGCCGAGGGGACGTTGATGATCGACCTGGCCGGCGAGCGAGTTGGTCAGGTGAACGGGCTCTCGGTGGCCTCGCTCGGGGACTACGAGTTCGGCCGGCCCACCAGGATCACCGCAATCACCGGCATGGGCCAGGGGGATGTGCTCAACATCGACCGCGAGACCGAGATGAGCGGACCGATCCACAGCAAGGGCGTCCTGATCCTGTCCGGCTTCCTGCGGGAGCGATTCGGCCGATCGCGACCGCTGTCGATGGGCGCCAGCCTGGTCTTCGAGCAGTCGTACGAGGAGGTCGAGGGGGATTCAGCCTCGGCGGCCGAGCTCTTCGCGCTGCTCTCCAGCCTCTCCGAGACCCCGATCAAGCAGGGGGTCGCGGTCACGGGCTCGGTGAACCAGCACGGACGGATCCAGCCCGTGGGAGCGATCAACGAGAAGGTCGAGGGGTTCTTCAACGTCTGCAAGCAGCGCGAGCTCTCGGGGGATGAGGGCGTCGTGATTCCCGCCGCGAACGTCCGCCACCTGATGCTGCGGGATGCGGTGGTAGAGGCGGTCCGCGCGGGCTCCTTCAACGTCTGGGCGATCGAGTCCGTGGACGAGGGCATCGAGCTCCTCACCGGGATCCCCGGTGGCGAGCTTCAGCCGGATGGCACCTACCCCGAGGAGACGATCAACGGGCGGATCGACCGGCGTCTGGAGCAGATGGCCGAGACGGCGCGGCGCTTTCAGCGGTCGGGCGAGGAGGCGCGGGGGGCGACGCCCGACTCCTGACCGGCGTTCTTCCCGGCCAGGTGCCGCAGGAACCAGCTGCCCGCCAGCTCAGAGACCCGCTCGAGCGTGCCCGGCTCCTCGAAGAGGTGGGTCGCCCCAGGGACGATCGCGACCTCGTGCTCGCAGCGCAGGAGCCTTGCGGCCCCCTCGTTCAGCTCGAGCACCTGCCAGTCAGCGCCGCCCACGATCAGCAGCGTGGGAGCCGCGACCTCGGCCAGCCGGTGAGCCGCGAGATCGGGACGACCCCCTCGGGAGACCACCGCGCCGATGCCGCCGCCGACATCGGCGGCGGCGCAGAGCGCGGCGGCGGCGCCCGTCGAGGCGCCGAAGTACCCGATGGGAAGCCGCGAGATCTCGCGCTCCCGCTGCACCCAGCGTGTCGCTGCGGTCAGCCGCTCGGCGAGGAGGTCGACGTCGAAGACCTTCGCGCGGTCCGTCGCCTCCTCCTCGGTGAGCAGGTCGAAGAGGAGCGTGCCCAGCCCGTCCTCGTTGAGCGCCTCCGCGACCGCGCGGTTGCGAGGGCTGAACCTGCTGGAGCCGCTTCCGTGAGCGAAGATCACCAGCCCAACCGCATGGTCCGGCAGGCGGAGGTCCCCCGCCACGATGATGCCCGGCGCCGCCTCGAGCTGGACCGCTCGCTCGGTAGGCGGAGGATCCGCGACACCGGACGGGTCCGCGACCGGTGCGTGGGCGGCCGCGAGCAGGTCGATCACGTCCTGGTCGGAGAGCTGCCCGAAGTCGACGTAGAACTGGCCGATCCCGAAGAACCCGTGCGGCTCCTGGAGGCAGATCACCTCCTCGAACTCGCCCCGCAGACGCATTTCCGACCCCGGCGGCCCGACGGGCACAGCGAGGATCACCCTGGAGGCACCGCGGGCCTTCAGCGCCCGCCCGGCGGCCACCGCGGTCCCGCCGGTCGCGATGCCGTCGTCGATGAGCAGCACCGTGCGTCCCTCGACCGGCAGCGGCTCGCGCTCGCCTCGGTAAGCCCGTCCGCGCCGCTCGAGCTCCTCAGTCTCACGCTGGATGATCGCCTCGACCTCCTCCTCGGCGACCCCGATCACCTCCACGTCCTCGGTGCGGATGAAGCGAACGCCCCCCTCCGCCACGGCTCCGATTCCGTACTCGGGCTGATACGGCGCGCCGATCTTGCGAACGAGCAGGATGTCGAGCGGCGCGTCGAGCGCACGGGCCACCTCGAAGGCAACCGGCACACCGCCTCTCGGCAGCGCGAGGACGATGGGATCCTCGTCCCGGAGCCGCTGCAGCGCCTCCGCGAGCCGGCGGCCGGCATCCCGGCGGTCTGCGAACAATGCGAGGCGGTGCGCCATAGCCTCGAACTTATGACTAACAGGCGCCTGCCGCATCGGTGGCGTGCCCAGCCAGGCGGTCCGTGCTTCTCCCCTGTCTGCAAATACGGGTTCCGCACGGATGCCACCCCACCCATCCCGGTTGACCATGGGTGTCCGCAAGGCGAAAGGACGGACTGAAATGGCTTCCAAGCAAGGGCCACTACACGCACGACCGGGCGACCGGCTGGTGGTTCGAGGCCACCACCAGGGCGAGGCTCCGCGGGACGCGGAGGTCCTGAAGGTGCTCGGCGAGGATGGGGGTCCTCCCTACCTGGTGAGATGGGAGGACGGCCACGAAGCCGAGGTCTTCCCCGGCTCGGACGTCTACATCCAGCACCTCGCCGAGTCGAAGAGGCCCAAGAAGCGAGAAGCGAAATGAACGACGTGGACATCATCGGCCGGAGCGTGGAGAAGACCCACATCTGGCTCAAGGAGCTCTCCGAGGAGCTCGGGAACGACGATCGCCAGGCCGCCTATCGGGTGTTGCGCGCATACCTGCACGCGGTCCGCGATCGGCTGATGGTCAACGAAGCGGCCCAGCTAGCGGCTCAGCTGCCTGAGCTGATCCGGGGCATCTACTACGAGGACTGGGTGCCCGCGAAGACACCTCGCAAGTACCGGACGGTGGATGAGTTCCTCGAGCGGGTGGCCGACGAGGCGCAGCTGAAGGGCGAGACCGAGGCCTCGTACGCCTGCTCGGCCGCCGCCCGGGTGCTTCGCCGGCATGTCTCCTCGGGAGAGATCGACGACGTCGTGGCCGTCTTCCCGGAGGAGATGCGAGCCGTCCTGGCCGGATGATCCCTGATCCGGACACCCTCGCCGCTCCGGATTCGAGATCCCCGGCGGAGCTGCTGGACTGGCGCCCGAAGCATGGCGTCCTCTCCCTCTACATCAGGATCGATCCAGGCGACCGGAGCGAGGCCTGGCGCACGGCGGTGCGGAACGGCCTGTCCGAGGCCGTCCGGTCGGACGGCGCGGATAGCCATGATTTCCGAGAGGCGCTGGACGCAACCGCCTCCCGCCTTCAGCGCGAGCTACTGGATGGCAACCGAAAGGGCGAGCACCGCGGGCTGATCGGCTTCGTCGAGATCGCCGCGGGCGAAGGCGAGGAGCGCTGGTACGCGACGCAGATCCCTCCGCGTCGCATCGAGGTGCGGCGTGGCACGGTGGCAAGCGTCCACCAGCTCATCGAGCTGCTGGACGATGGCGCACCGCTCGGCGTCGCCGCGATCTCCTCGGAGCGGGTCCGCCTGCTCGACTGGCGCCTCGGGCGGGTCGAGCAGCTGCACGACTGGGAGCTCGAGTACTTCGCCGGGGATTGGAAGGAGCGGAAGGCACCACGCCCGCGCGACCCAACCCATGCGGAGGGAATCTCGTCCTCCGGCCGCGACCAGTACGACCAGCGCCTGGAGGCGACCCGTGAGCGGTTCGCGGTGCAGGCGGGGGAGCTAGCCCGGGGGGAGTCGCGCAAGCGAGGCTGGCGTCAGGCGGTCGCCTTCGGGGACGAGCGTTACGCGAGACGGTTCTCCGAGGGCTTTGGGAATGAGACCCCGCTGGTGCAGGTGGACGCTGACCTGGTGACGGCATCGAGCGCCCGCATCGAGCAGCTCATCGAGGAAACGGTGTCGCGGCTCAATCGGGCCCGGGAGGCGGCGCTGATCGAGCGCATCAAGGAGGCCGCCTATGCCGAGGGACGGAGCTCGCTCGGCATCCAGGAGACCCTCCAGGCGCTCGGCGAGGGACGGGTTGAGCACGTCGTCTACGACGCGGACCGCGAGTACGGGGACCTCGGTTTCCAGTTCGGGACTGAAAGCTCGGAGAACCTGCCCCTGGTCGAGCGGATCGCCGAGCTGGCCCTCTCGACCGGTGCGCAGATCACGCCAGTCGAGGGCGACAGCGCCGAGGCACTCGGTGCTCAGGAAGGTGTTGCGGCCCTGCTGCGCTACTGAGCCAGGCGGACCGGATCAGTACGGAGGTCGAACATGCATCGATCGCCCGGAGTCCCAGCGGTAAAGGTGCTCATGCTCACGCTCCACGTGATGACAGTCGTCCCCCGCGCTCGTTCGCGGCGCAGCCGGTCGTGCTCTACGCGTCGCGACGGATGAGATGACGGACCGACGCCAGACGCGGTCGCACCGCTGAGCGGTAGAGCCACCGCGCGAGCGGCAACGGCCTGCGTCGGTAATACCTGTGGGCGCTGTGGTGGCGGGCGGTGGTGGCGAACTTCCGTTTCCACTCGGAATCGCCTCCGAGGAGTTCGTGCGCCTCGAGCCCGAGCTCGAAGCACCGTTCGATTGTCGCGAGTCGCAGGACGAGTCCCGGCGAGAGGTTCCTGAATCGCTCGTCGAAGCCGGTCTTGAGCAGGTAGAGGCGCTGGCCGACCAACAGACAGAGATCGAAGGCGGCACAGCCATCGGCGAGCACGATGCGCGACAACCGGAGCTGCCCCCGATCGTGGAATGACTTTGCGACGTTGCGGTAGAACGCCTCGGTCTGGAGCGATGACTGGATCGCCGTCTTCTGCTCGCCCTTCCAGCCGCTCGCCTCGACACGAAAACCCATGTCCAGCTCTCTCGTGAGATCGGTCGGGACCTGGACGATCGAGAACTCAGCGTTGTGTCGCCTGCGGAGGTTCCGGGCGAACCGGTCGAGGTCCGAGCGCCAGCGCTGCTTGGTCAGCTTGCGCCAGGCGTCGAATGTGCCAACGGTTTCGACAATCGGCGAGACGTGCTGTCGCTCGACGACCTCGCGCCGGTTCAGCGCTCGGGTGCATTCGCTCATTGACCCCACCACGGGGTCCGTCTCCGGTACGGCGATAAGCTCGACGCTCGCTTCGTGGCCGGCCAGGACATGGCGAACCAACGCCGCCGTGGCGGCCGGCTCGCGGCCGACTGGCCGGTACAGCGGCGTGTGTTCGTTGGCCATCGCAGCCAGGCCCCCTCCACGACGACGTCGAAGCGGAAAGACCGCAGCGAGACGGTTCCCCTGCCAGGCCGTGCCGATCGCCGCCTCGCCGGGTCGGCCGAATGCTGCCCACCACGCGCGATACCACCGGTGCGTGTCAAACGGCGTGCACCCATCACCGACCAGCTCATCCCAGGGGTCGGCGAGGTCGTCGAACCCCTGCTCGTCCTCGATCCGCCGAAACGTGTACGGCATTGGCCCCCGAACCGTACGACGATCTGGTCCTCGGCCACACCCCGGCCAATCCTGCGCCAGCCGCCGTCCCGATAGGCGCCCATTGCCCTGACCGGGCGCTCGCCCAGCGGATTTCGCAGCTCTTCGCCCCAAACGGGTCTAGCGGAGGGGGTGGGATTCGAACCCACGAGGGACCCAAAGGCCCCTGACGGTTTTCGAGACCGGCCAGCATCTGGGGAAAACCCTGCAAACAAGCGAAACGTGAGAACTGGGGGAACGCGAGGGGGAACGAAACCGAAACGAAAGCCATTGCACCTCTCTGGCTGTCCGCAGCGCTGCCCCTTTCACGCGGAATCAGCACTGAAGGATCGGCGGCCCCTGATATCGCGTTCGCACGCCTCACGGCCGGGCGGACCAGCGCGTGGGCGCGAGCGCAGCCGTTGGCACCCGCGCTCCGGGGCGCCAGGTGCACCGGCCGCGCCGGTCTTGCCGACCGCACGGTGTCAACCCGAGTGATTGGGCTATTTCGCAGCCCGGCGGCTTCGAGGGCCTCGCTCGGCTCGTAGTAGAAGTCCAGCCGGATCACCCTTCCGTCGCGGAACGTCCAAACCTGCCCGAACCTCAATCGGGTGGCAGCACCGCTCTCCGCTCCGGTCCCTTCAAGGGTCGAGATGACGGTGACTCGCTCGCCCGCGTCGAGCATGGACTCGAGCGGACCGCCGATGGTCCCCCAGGATGTCGCGCCAGAGGCGATGATCGCCTCGCGACCGTGGAACTCCTCTCCGACGAGGTCTTCGAAGCCGCCGATGAAGTGAACCTCCGCATCCTCGTGGAAGGCGCGAACGGCAGCATCGAGGTCCCGGCGGTTCCACGCTTCGAGCGCCTGGTGCACGGTGTCGCCGTTTCATCCTTTCTTGGAACGACCGAGGGGTTGCGGTTCCCCTCCGGGCACCGCAAGCGGCTCCGCTCCACCAACCTGCTCGAGCGCAGCTTCGTCGAGGTCCGCCGCCGCACCAAGGTGATCGGCCGCTTCCCGGCGAGACCTTGGCGCTGTCTTTGAACTGGGCGGTGATCGAGCTCGCCTCCCGGGGCTGGCGTGGGGTTCGGATGACCCCGCGAATCGTCGCCGAGATCGAGCAGATCCGCCGTGGCTCTGCGGAGCCACTGACGACGAGGAGACGGAGGAGGTGATCGCCGCCTAGGATCAGCCGATCGAGGAGCTACGCCCGGGCGAAATTACCCGGATGGTGGGACGCGACCTCGCCAGACGTGGCCAGTTCGCTACTCGAGCGGGCGGGCGCGAGCGTCTCGATGCCGACCTCCAGTACTCTCTTCACGACCGAATTGCCGACCGGCGGGTCCACGCCGAAGGATCGGCGTTCCGTTGCCTGGTTATCGCCGAGCTCATCGGGATCCGCGCCAGACGAATGTTGGCGATGGATACAGCCGGAGCTAGCGGGGCCAGCGCAGCGTCCATGTTCGAATGGGAGATCGCGTGGAGCTTGAGAAGAAGCACGCCGAAGAGCGTGCGAAGTGGGACCAGCTGGCCGCGAAGGAGCTGACAGCCGACGACTTGCTGCCCCCGGACATCACCTTCCGTGCAGCCGTCGAAGGGGACGACGAAATGAGCTTCGTCGCCGCCGAGGTTGAGAACTTCGTCGGTGACCTGAACGGGAAGAGCGTGCTGGAGCTGGGCTGCGGCCGCGGGCGCTACGCGGTCCTGCTGGCACGTTGCGGTGCGCTGGTCACTGCCACGGACCTCTCGCCCGAATCGATCGAGCATACGCGCCACCGTGCCGAGCTGAACGGCGTCACGCTCAACACGGTGGTCACACCGGCCGAAGAGCTTCCATTCCCAGACGAGCGTTTCGACATGGCGTTTGGGACGTCGGTCCTGCATCATCTCGAGGTCGACCGCGCCGGGCCTGAGCTCACTCGTGTCATCAAGCCGGACGGGAAGGCGTTCTTCAGGGAGCCGATGGGAATGAACCCGGTGCTCCGGTTTGCGCGGGATCGTCTGCCTTATCCCTACAAGACTCCCCGCGGCGCCGATCGGCCCCTCAGCTACGCCGAGATAGAAGCCTGGGGACGTGGTTTCTCACGCTACTGGTTTCGGGAATGTCAGCTTCTCAGCATGATCGAGCGGGGCTTCGGGTTCAATCATCGGTTTCCGCGCCTGCGCCGATTCGATGACGCGGCGCTCGGCCGCTTTCCCGCCCTGCGCCGGTGGGCACGCCTCGTCGCGATCTTCGGCATTAAGTAGTCGCAGGAACTCTGGCCGCCGACCCGCTCGACCGCGCTGCGGCCCGGCGGATGCCAGTTCGTGACCGGCGTTCACACCTTGGCACCATGCACCCCACCCGACGCCGAGCGCGGCCAAATCTAGCCCCGACGAGCTCGACGCGGTCATCCGGGAGGCGGCCGGCCGATAGCGCCTCAGCGCGAGTCTCGTCTCCGCGCGTACGCAGGCGTGCCGGATTCCGCTTAGCAGGCCGAATTTCGTAATACAATTCTCCGGTGGACATTCACCCGTCGGGCGCGCAAGCACGGCATCGCCGACGAGGACATCGAACACGCGACGGCCCACGCGATGAGCATCGACGATCAGGAAGACGACACGCGCCTGTACCTCGGCCCCGCTCGGAACGCGGATCTGCTCGAGGTCGTCACGATCGTCCGCGATGACGGCACGGAGCTCGCCATCCACGCGATGAGGATGCGGCCGAAGTACCGGCGACTGCTACCCGGAGGCTGAGATGGCCAAGAAAAGGACCCATGGGAAGACGGCAAGCGGCAAGCCCATCACGGACGAGATGGTGAAGAGGCTGGCCGAGAAGGCGGAGGCTGGCTACGACATCGAGGAGACGCTCCGCCAGCGGCCGGGGCGGCCGTCGATCGGCTCAGCTCCCGCCACGGTGGAGTCGGTCCGCTTGGAACCCGAACTGCGCGACGCGCTCGCCGAACGGGCGGAGCGTGACCAGGAGACGACCTCGTCCGTGATCCGGAAGGCGCTCCGGGAGTACCTCAAGGTCGGCTGATCGAACCGCCGCTTTTGCGTGACGAGCGGCTCTGTCGGGAGTCGAACTCCGCCTTCCTTCGACTACTGCATCCACGAACGGGAGCGGCAGTCGGGTACGGTCACTGCTGCACTCTCGGTGCTGTCCGTCGCTTGGTTGATCTGGGATCTCGGCCTTCACCCTGCTCCTGCTCGTCGCTGCCCTCGGCTTTCTCTGGCTGTTCGCCACGAGCGTCGCCCTGCTGCCGGCGACGCCGCCCCAGTCCAAGACGGCCCCCTGGTCGGCAGCCATCTGCGCTGCTTAGCTCTGAACGAAGGGCGGGGAACCGGGGATAACCCTGGCGCCGCTCCTCCTTTGCGCGACAGCCTCCGCGAGAAGCGGCCGCAAACCGCGCCTTCGCCAGATTCCATTCAAAAGCGGTGCGGTTTTCCGGCGGCGTCTTGTAGCCATTGCCGGGTCAACGGAAGTCAACGAGGGGCCTCATGGGTCAGATTTCGTTGCCCCGAGAGGGCGAGATCCGCGTCTCCTGAGGCGCTTAGCGCGGATGCGGGGACAATCGATTCGTCGGGATTCGGCTTCAGAGAGCCGAATCCGAGCTTCTCAAGCGGAGGGGGTGGGATTCGAACCCACGAGGGACCCAAAGGCCCCTAACGGTTTTCGAGACCGCCCCGTTCAACCGCTCCGGCACCCCTCCATATGTCGGGTCGCTCCTACGGAGCACCCTCGGTCAAGCCAAGGCTAGCCGCCTAGGTGCCGGTGGGCAGCTTGCCCTCGAGCACGTAGCGGAGCAGGCCGACGACCTGCTCGGGGGTCTCCGCGGTCGCCATCGCGGCGCGATCGATCTCCTTGAGCGCGTGTGTCGTCCCGGGGTCGTGGAGGGTGATGATCGGCTTGCCGAGTGCGGCGGCGAAGCCGGCGTCGAAGGCCGCATTCCACTGCTTGTACTTGTCGCCGAAGCGGACGACCACCACGTCGGCCTGCCGGATCATCGTCTGGGTGCGGATCGCGTTGACGCCCGCGCCCTTGTGGTCCTTCCAGAACCCCTCCGACTCCTCACCGAGGATCGCGACACCGACGTCATCAGAGGCGCCGTGGTCGGTGACCGGGGCGCTGAAACTGACATCGAGGCCGGCCTTCTCGGCGCCCTCGGAGATCCGCTCCCGCCAATCGGAGTGGATCTCTCCCGCCAGGTACACGCTCCACGCCATCGCGCGATCTTAGTCAGTGAGCTGGGCCGGCTTGCTCGGCCGGACCTTGGGCGACTACGATCGCGGATCGAGAATGCGAGAGGGAGCGAGGGTCAAGACGCTGCTTCGGGCTCTGGCGCTGGTTGCGCTGGGCGCGATCCTGGCGACCGCAGTCGGCGCGATCGCGAAGAAGAAGCCGCCGCAGCCCGCCAAGCCCCAGCCGAGCCCCCCGGTCTCGATCCGGGCGACTGGTGTCGGTGTGCCCGAGATCGGCGAGCAGGGAACGATCGCGATCTCCGACCTGGCTTCCTCGCTCCGCACCTACCACGACAGCGGCGCCTACCAGTCTGATCTGAGCTCCGTCGATTCCCAGGCGCAGTCGTTCATGTTCCGGCAGGCGAAGGCGCTTCGTCAGCAGCGGAAGAGCCGGTGCAGCGGCAAGAGGAAGAACAAGAAGAGCCGGGTGGCGGGGAAGTGCGCGCCCCTCAACCTGGCGATCACCCTCGACATCGACGACACCTCGCTCTCCAACTACACGCAGCTGGAAGCCAACAACTTCAGCAACGCCTTGGGCGCGCTGATCGTCGCCGCGACCAGCACCACCCAGCCCGCGATCGGCCCCACGCTGGATCTGTATCGGCAGGCGCGGGCGGCCGGGATCTCGGTGTTCGCGATCACGGGGCGCCCACCGCTGGTCGAGCCGCTGACCAGGCAGAACCTCAGCAACGCCGGCTACACCGATCTGCAAGGCGTCTTCTTCAAGCCCAGCGGGGACGCGGTGATCCCCTTCAAGAGCGGCGAGCGGGCGGCGATCGAGCAGCAGGGATATCGGATCGTCGCCAACGTGGGCGATCAGGAGAGCGATCTGGCCGGTGGGCACGCCGATCGCAGCTTCAAGCTGCCGAATCCGTTCTACTTCATCAGCTAGAACGCAGCGACTAGCCTTTGCGGCGCACCCGGAGAGGTGTCCGAGTGGCTTAAGGAGCTCGCTTGGAAAGCGAGTGGGCGGGTTGACCGCCTCGTGGGTTCGAATCCCACCCTCTCCGCTGGATCCGATGAAGCGCAGCGAGGCCCTTCAGCAGCTCTCCCGCGACCACCACCGGGCCCTCGAGGCGGCCCTGAAGCTGCGCAGGGCGACCGACGCCGGCGCCGAGCGGGCGAGGGACGAGTTCCTCGGCTTCTGGCATGAGCACGGCGCGCTGCACTTCCGTATCGAGGAGGACGTGCTGCTGCCCGGATCGGCTCGCCACGTCGATCCGACCGACCCCGCCGTCGTGCGCGTCCTGACAGACCACGTCGAGATCCGTCGCCGCGCAGCCGACCTGGAGGGCGCCGCGGCCCCTGCCCCCGGCGATCTGAACGCGCTCGGGGAGATGCTCAACGACCACGTCCGTCACGAGGAGCGGGTGCTCTTCCCGATGATCGAGGAGCGCCTGCCGGCTGACGAGCTCGGCGAGCTGGCTCAGAGGATCGACGACGTGGAGCGCTCGGGCTGAGGCGGGACCGGGGCCGGCCCGCTCCGCTCGCCCTCCGCCCACGGGAATCCGCTCGGCGCCGAGCGGAAGTCGGCGAGCAGGTAGAGGCCGACCAGCGTCGAGAGCAGGAGCGCGCCTCCGAGGACGGCCAGGTCCGCCGCGCCGTGGTTGAGGGCCACCCCCGCCCCGATCACGAGGATCCCGAAGCAGACGATCGCGACCGCGATGCCGCGGTGGAACCGGCCCACCTCGGAGTGCGGCCAGGGATCGAGGGTGCGAGAGCTCGCGGCCGGTGTGCGAATCGGTGCAGTCCTGCTTGCGCGGGCACGAGTTGCAGACGGGGGTCAGCCCGAATCAAGCGTCGAATAGGCTGCATCGCTCCATGGCGCAGGTACAGACGGTGACCGGGCCGATCGAGGCGGATCAGCTCGGCACGACCCTGATCCACGAGCATCTGCGCACCCGCGACGAGGCCGTCCACGATCAGTGGCCCGACGCCGGGACGGCCAAGGAGGACGAGCCCTACGCCGTACCGGCCGGAGGCGACTTCGAGATCGCGGTCCGGGAGGCCAGGGCCGCGCTGGACCTCGGCGTCAAGACGATCTGCGACCCGACCGCGATGTTCCTCGGCCGCGACATCGACTTCATGCGGCGGGTCTCGGAGAAGACCGGCCTGCAGGTCGTGCCCTGCACAGGCGTCTACACGTACGACCATCTCCCCCAGTTCCTCCTCAGCCGCGATCCCGACCAGATCGCCGAGCTCTTCGTCTCCGACATCGAGAAGGGCATCCAGGGGACTGAGATCAAGGCCGCGTTCATCAAATGCGCGGCGGACGAGCCCGGGGTCAACGAGAACATCGAGAAGATCCACCGGGCCGCGGCGAGGGCAAGCGTCCAGACCGGCGCGCCGATCATGGCCCACTCCCGTCCCGCCAGCAACACCGGCCCGCGCCAGATCGAGATCTTCGAGGAGGAGGGCGTCGACACCGCCAAGGTCCAGATGGCGCACACCGGCGACACCGACGACCTCGGCTACATCGAGGGCGTGCTGGAGAAGGGCGTCTGGATCGGCCTGGACCGCTACGGCCTCGAGCTCTTCCTGCCCTACGAGAAGCGGCAGGACACGACCAAGGCCCTGCTCGAGCGCGGCTACGCCGACCGCGCCTTCCTCTCCGCGGACTCGTGCGCGACGCTCGACTGGTTCCCGCCGTCGGTGATCGAGCAGCTCGTCGCCGCCGGCATGGCCAAGGACTGGACGATCCGGATCGTCCCCGGGAAGGTTCTCCCCGAGCTGCGCGAGGCCGGGATGACCGAGGAGCAGGAGCGGACGATGATGGTCGACAACGCCGTCTCCTGGCTCACCGCTTGACCCAGGTGGGCCCGGGTAGCCAAACGCCCCGACGCCGCCGGCTAGCGGCGGCTCGAGAAGAAGGCTTCGAGCAGGGCGGCAGACTCGGCGGCGAGCAGGCCCCCCTCCACCGCCGGCCGGTGATTGACCACCGGCTCCGCGAACAGGTCGATCACGCTGCCGACCGCGCCGCCCTTGGGATCGGCGGCGCCGTAGACCAGCCTCGGCACCCTGGCCAGGGTGATCGCCCCCGCGCACATCGGGCACGGCTCGAGCGTCACGTAGATCGTCGTCTCGAGCAGGCGCCAGCCGCCGAGCCGCTCCGAGGCCTCACGCAGGGCGAGCACCTCGGCGTGCGCGGTCGGATCGCCGCGCAGCTCCCGCTCGTTGCCGGCCCGCCCGAGGACCTCGTCGCCTCGCGCCACCACCGCGCCGATCGGGGCGTCGCCGTGCTTCGCCGCCAGCTCGGCGAGCTGCAGGGCCGTGTGCATGTGACGCTCATCGGCCTCGCTGAAATCCGCCGCCGCCATCGCCTCGCCAGTATGCAGGCGGCGGTAGAGCCGCGCCACCAGGAACTTTTCCGGCCAGGCGGTGTTTAGGGGCATGGCCGGCAGAGGTGCGCCGGCCGTCCGCTTTCTTCAGCCGGACATCTGGGGACCATGCGAAAGCTGATCGCGACAACCACCCTCGTCCTGACCGCGGCGATCATGCCGGCGGCCTCGGCGGTCGCCGAGACACCGCCGAGCCGTGCCCCGTACGTCGCGGGAGAGCTGCTCGTCCGCTTCGACGGCGGCAACGAGCAGGTGCTGAAGCTCCCCCACGGCGTCGGCCTCTCCTCCGCCGAGCAGGCGCTCGACGCGAACCCCGCGGTCGACTACGCGGTCCCGAACTACGTGGCTCATGCGTCCGGGATCCCGAACGACCCGGGCACTGGCCGGCGTCCCCGGCGGCTGGCAGCGGACGCAGTGGAACTTCCTTCCCTGCGGCTCTCTTTGCGGGGAATCGGCCACGCCGCTCCAGTACCAGGCGCGCGGTGGCCTCGATGCCCCGGCGGCGTGGGACATCCTCAAGCAGCGGGGGGCTGCGGGGGGCCGCGGGGCGCGGGTGGCGGTCCTCGACACGGGGATCGCCTACAAGACCAAGAAGCCCCAGTTCCGCCGCAGCCCCGACTTCTCGCGTGGCCAGTTCCTGCCCGGATACGACTTCGTCGACAAGGACAAGGAGCCGCTCGACGAGGACGGTCACGGCACCCACGTGGCTGGGACCATCGGCGAGCGGACGGGCAACCACTTCGGCCTGACCGGACTCGCCCCGAGGGCGCGGATCATGCCGGTCCGGGTGCTCGACTCCGAGGGCTTCGGCACGGCGCGGAACATCGCCCGCGGGATTCGCTACGCGGCCTCCCACAAGGCCCAGGTGATCAACATGAGCTTCGAGTTCTCGCTGGGGGTCAACAGCTGCGGCAAGATCAGGGGCATTTGCTCGGCGGTCAAGTACGCGTTCAGGAAAGGCGCCCTGGTCGTCGCCGCGGCCGGCAACGAGAACGGCGAGCCCGTCGCCTATCCGGCCGGTGCTCCCCATGTGATCGGCGTCGGCCGCACCACCAAGGATGCCTGCCTGGCGAGCGACTCCCGCACGGGATCGGGACTGGACCTGGTGGCCCCCGGCGGCGGCTACCCGCTGCTCAGCACCTGCGGCACCGACGACCCCCTCTTCACCCGGGGCGTGCCGATCGTCCAGCTCACCTTCACGGGTCCCGGATTCACCAACTTCGGCTATCCGGGCGGCTACGAGGGCACCTCGATGGCCGCCGCCCACGTCTCGGGCGTCGCCGCGATGGTGATCGCGAGCCACGTGGTCGGCAGCTCGCCGAGGGCCGTGGAGTGCCAGCTCGAGGGGACGGCCCGGCACACGGACGCCCAGCTGGGACAGCCCTATGACTCGCGTCTGTTCGGCGCGGGGCTGATCGACGCCGCGTCGGCGGTCAGGGCGAAGGCGCCCGGCTGCTAGCGCCCGGACTGCGCTCGCAAGCTAGGTCGTCTTGACGATCCAGACGTCGCAGGGCGCGTGGTGCGAGATCTTGTTCGGCACGCTGCCCAGCAGGAACCGCCTCGCCCCGGTCATGCCCTTGTTGCCGACCATGACGAGATCGGCGTTGTTCTCCTCGGCGACGTCGAGGATCGCATCGGCGGGGTCGCCCTCACGCGGATGGGTCACGACGTCGACCTTGGCCTTCTTCGCCTCGGCCGCGGCCTTGTCGAGGACGAACTGCACGTCCTCGCGGGGATTGAGGGTGTACGAGACGTCGCCGGAGATCCCCTCCCCCTCCTCCTTGAGGCGCTGCTGCGGCACGGGCTCGTAGGCGCTGACGATCTCGAGCTTCGCCTTCGAGAGCCTTGCCAGCTCGATTGCCGTCCGAACCGCCTCGGTGGCCGTCTCCGAGCCATCGGTTCCAACCACTATGTGGTCGAACATCAACCCCTCCTCGCCAAGCTGGAACTTGCGCGCGGATACTACCCCGCGCGGCCCGACGGGCGCGGCATACGACCGTCAGCTGAGCTTGACGATCGCGATCACCATCGAGGCCAGCAGACAGGCGACGAGGATCGCCATCGTGACTGCCCAGAGGCGCGGCATCCGGCGATCGTAATACGAGGGCGCGCGACAGCGCGACCCGTCATTGCGGGGCGATCGGCTGCGGGTGGGGCGCCACCACGCCGCGCAGGGCGCTTGGCGGCGTGCCGGGCGCGACCGCGTACCAGTCCACGTAGCGGCCGCAGGCCCGCCCCAGCGGGACCGTCTGGTGGGCGGGGTCGGTGCGCGTCGCCGCCAGGCCGCTCAGGTAGGCCTTGCTCTCGGTGTGAAGCAGGCGGCCGACCAGGGGCGGATCATCGACGCTGACGTCGAAGACCACCTGCCCGGGCCTCTTCACCACAAGTGAGCCGACCGGGTAGTACGGGGAGGGCCCGCGGAAGAGCAGGTTCGCGCGCAGCTCGGCCCTGAAGGGGGTCGCCAGCCCCGGCCCGCTCGCGGCGACGTGAAGCGCCTGAGTGCTCGCATACTGGATGGAGATGTCCCACCGCCCCGGCGTCAGGTAGATCCGCTGGTGGGCAGGCTTGGTCTGGGTCAGCTCGGGGCTCGGGTTCCAGACCTTGCCGATCACCGGCTGGACAGTGAAGACCGTCGCCGTCCCGTTGACCCTCCGGAGGGGCGCCTGGCCCGGGTCGCCGCAGTCGAACGGAGCCCCCGGATTGAGCGGCTCGTACAGGGTGCGCCGCTGGCCGACGGGGTGGTCGCGGTGCCAGAGGATGAAGTCCCCGGTTCGGAGGCGAGGGACGAACCCCGGGGGCGCCTCGCTCTGCATCGCCGCGCTGGTCGTCACCACCCAGTTGAAGTGGTTCATCACGAACTGCGGGACGTTGTCCCAGTCGAACTTGGCGTTCAGGTCGGTCGCCCGATAGAGCGGGTGAACCTCCTCGACGTCGTAGTGGTTGGTGATCGGCGCATAGACCTCGGAGCCGATCAGCTCCCAGGAGACGAAGTTGTCCCGACCGAGGAAGAGGACGTTCTGGCCGTCGACGATCGGCCGTATCCGCAGCATCTCCTGGAGGTGGTAGTCGGGGCCGACGGCCGACTGCCGCAACGGCAGCAGCGTCGAGAAGGCGGCGGCGGCCGCGAAGGCGATCGTCAGGAGGGGAACCGCGAACCCGGCCAGGGGGCGCACTGGTCTCGGCGGCCACCAGCTCGCCCCGCCCCCCTCGGGCACGTCCGCCTCCTCGCCCTCGATCGATGCGGCGGAGAGCAGACCCCGCAGCGCGATCACCATGATCAGCGGCGCGGCGATCGTCAGCGCCTTCGCCTGGGTGTACGGGGTCCCGAGCGCGAGCGAGGCCAGGTAGAGGACCGTCGCCGCGAGCAGCGCCGAGGGCAGCGCCGACTCGCGGCGGGACAGCGCCCGGCCGAGCCCCCAGGCGAACGCGGTCAGAGCGAGCAGGGCCCCGAGGTAGAAGGCGATCTCGGGCGTGGTCGAGTTCGCCGGCGTGATCCGGAACTCGCCGGAGGGCCAGACGCCGAACGCCTCCAGCGGGTTGAGCGGCTGGCGCAGGTTGCCGAAGCCGACCGTCGGGCCGGTCCCCGAGGGGTTGAACGCCTTGAAGCTCGAGAAGCTGGCGAGCCGGAAGATCTCCGGCAGCGCGGCGACGACCGGGATCCCGATCCCCACCGCGAGGGCGCCCCTGGCGCCCCGGAGCCGCTGGCGCAGCCGGAGGCCGGCGCGGCGCCCGCGCACGGCATCCCGCTCCCTGATCGCGATGACCAGCATCCAGACGAGCGCAGCCCCGAGCAGCCAGGCGAGCCCGGGGAAGCTGTAGTTGTAGATCGTGCCGGCTGCGATCACCCCGAGCGGAATCGCGGCCCTCGCTCCCGGCCGATAGCCATCGCCGGCGCTCTGGTAGCCGGGGCTACCGGTTCCTCGTGACCACTCGGGACGCACCGCCGGCAGCGCGAGGGCGAACCCGAGCAGCGCCAGGGCGAGCAGCGGCTCCTTGAACGCGCCCTGCGCGAGGTAGGCCGCCGCCAGGTAGGGGCTGGCGGCGAGCACGGCCGCCGGCGCGCGCAGCCAGCCGCGAACGCCGCGGAGCGCCCCGAAGGCGGTCAGCGAGAGCAGGACCGCGATCGCGCCGGTGAGGCCTGCGAATCCCTCGATCAGGCTGGCGCCGCTGACCTTCGCTGTCACGGCGACGATCGCGTGCGGCCCGAGCGGATAGCCGTCCTTGATCAGATCGGGGGTGGGGC
This sequence comes from uncultured Solirubrobacterales bacterium, assembly GCA_963833375.1. Taxonomy (GTDB): domain Bacteria; phylum Actinomycetota; class Thermoleophilia; order Solirubrobacterales; family 70-9; genus DASUPK01. The sequence goes on along the minus strand of CAWHXR010000001.1, from coordinate 756,765 downwards.
CCGCGTGCGAGCTGATCCACTCCGTGAACAGCAGGTGGGACGCCATGTCGTCGTTGACCAGGCCCTGGCCCAGGATCCCGACCCTGCCGCTGGTCGCGAACGGGATCGCAGCGACCAGCGCCGCGCCGAGCACCGCCACGATCGCCGCGGTCCGGACGGTGCCGGTGGGCGCGCGCGAGCGCTCGAAGACGACGAAGCAGCCGATCAGCGCCACCCCGACGGCCACGGCGGCGGTCACGGCGTGCCCGGGCAGCTTGATCGCGATGCCGCAGATCACGAGGAGCGCCGAGAGCCCCGTCGCCGGGCCCACGGCCGAATGCCGCGGCAAGCCTGCGATCGCCATGATCGCCGCGCCGAGCAGCAGGGAGGCGGCAACGATCAGCGCACCCGCCACGAGAGCCGAAAACATCGCGGAAGCCTAGAGTGCGCGGCTGGACTGGATCGAGCCGGACCTCGAACGCGTTCAGGGGCTCCAGTACACGGCGATGGCCCGCGCCGCCCGGACGAGACCCCGGTCCCTCAACGGCCCCTGATCAAAGCCCCGGGATGTGCCTGGCGACGAAGCCGCGCGGATAGGCATCGTATGGGTGCCAGCGCGGGCCCGAGCCGCGTGCGTCACCGACGGTGTCCCAGCGCAGGCCAGCGATCACCGCGTAGACGTGGCCCGGGTTCGCGTAGATGGTGAGCCAGCGTCCGTGTCCAGGAGACCCATAGGACATGAACTGCCCCGAGGTGAGCGGTGTCTGGAGGAGCCCGCCGCCCGCCAGGGCGTAGCTGACCGCGCCGGAGCAGTCGTAGCCCTTCGACTGCCAGGAGCCGTGGCCGCCGCCGAGCCTGTAGGGCTGCCCGACGATCAGGTTCGCGGCGCTGATCACTCCCGTGATCACATCGGGCGCGGACGGCGGAGGGAGGGCGGTCCTGTTGAGAAGGAGAGCCGAATCCACGCCGCCGACCGGGTGGGTGGCGGTGTAGACGCGCTTTCGCTCCTCCGGCGACGGCGGGGTGAAGGAGCCGTTGGTGCCGGCTGAGGCCGCGGGCATCCCGGTCTTCGGATCGATCGGCGCCGGCTTCGGTTCGGGCTTGCTCGTCGGCGCGGAAGGTCCCGTCGAGTTCGCGGGGTCGTACTGGGGATCGGCCGCCCACGGCTCCGGCGCCAGCGGTGCGCTCGCCGGCTTGCCGGGCGACGCCTTCTTCGAGCCCCCGGACGCCAGCTTCGGGCCCGAGAACAGGATGAATCCCGCCCCGGCAACCAGGGCGATCGCCCCCACCACCACCACGGCGCCGATGTTCTCTCGAAGTCTGCTGAGCACGTCCCGGCCCTTCATGCTGGGCTCAACTCTAAGCAGGAACGCACGGCGCTCGCGCCGTTCGGGATCAGCCGAGCTGGATCCGGTAGAGCCGGACCACGCCGCGCCTGCGGGTCTCGATCCGCCAGCGCCGCTCCGCCTGCTCGAGAAACGCGTCCGCCGCGGGGCGGCCGGGGTCGGCGATCCAAGCGGTCGGCGCGAGCCGGGGCAAGAGCCTGAGCAGGAGGGCGACGCTGGGGCGCTCATAGAGGATGTCGGAGCCGAGCACCAAGTCGAAGGGGCCGCGCTCGACGAGCTCGTCGGGATCCGCCCAGTCGAGGGCGGCGGTCTCGACGCGAACGCCATTCGCTTCGGCATTGCGCCGGACAAGCGCGAGTGCGTCCACATCCCCGTCGGTGGCGAGCACGGTTGCGCCGCCCCTCGCCGCCGAGATGCTCGGTGCGGCCAGCCCGCAGCCGAGCTCGACGACCCGCCGGCCGGCGAGCGCCTCGCCGTCGAGCTCGCGTGCCAGGGCGACGCCGCTGCGCCAGAGCACCGACCAATACGGCGCGATCGGGGCCCACTCGACCTGATGGTCGTCGGGGATCTCCGCGGACTCGGCCGGCTGCAGCAGGCGGAGATCGCCGCTCGGCAGGTCGATCGTCTGGACGACGAGGTCCTCAGGCATCGGGCGAGCTCGCGCTCAGGCCGCCGTCTCTTGCGCCGCCCACTCGGCCCGGAAGACGCGGTGGCTGCCGGCGAGACCCTTGAGCTCGAGCTCGCGGCCGCCGTCGAAGCGCAGCACGTCGCCGTTGCCGCTCGAGGCCGCCTTGCGCAGCTCCTCGGAGACGAGGATCTCGCCGCCCATCGCCTGGGCGGCGATCCGCGCGGCGAGGATCACGTTCTTGCCGAAGTAGTCGCCCTCCTCCGAGATCACCTCGCCGGTGTGCAGCCCGATCCTGACGCGCAGCGTCTCGCCCTCGCCATCCCGCTCGCGCTCGGCGAAGGCCCGCTGCACGTCGATCGCGCACTCGAGCGCCTCGCAGGGATCCGGGAAGGCGAGCATGAACCCGTCGCCCTGGCTCTTCACCTCGTAGCCGTCGTGGCGGGCGATCTGCTCGCGGAAGATCGCGTTGTGCTCACGCAGGACCTGCAGCCACTGCTCGTCGCCGAGGCGCTCGGTGAGGATGGTCGAGTCCTCGATGTCGCTGAAGAGGATCGCGACGGTGCCGTCGGGCGCCGCGTGGGCGCGCATGTCGGGGCGCTCGTGCTCCAGCTCGGAGACCATCTCGTCGATCGAGGTGGTCACGTCGACGCCTGTCAGACCCTGAGCCTCGAGGCGGCCTCGCAGCGCCCGATCGACGATCCAGCGAGCGCCCATCTCCCGGGCCGTGCCCAGCACGTCCGCGAGCAGCTTCAACGCGCGCTCCCGATCGTCCTCGCGATCACGCTCGAGCAGGACCTCCGCCAGGCCGAGCCCGCAGAGCGCCATTCCAGGCCGGTCCCCCATCTCGGTTGAGATGTCGACCGCGTTGGCCAGGTGCCGCTCGGCGTCGTCCAGCCGTCCCATCGTCTGGGCGAGCAGTCCCAGGACCCGGTCGACCGGACCGTTGCAACCGGCTGCCCTCGCGACGACGATCACCAGGCCCTCGTATGGCAGCAGCTCCTCGTGGGCGCGCGCGGCCCGCTTGGTGTCGCCGATCAGGGCGATCGCCTCACCCATCAGGCTCATCGCGGTGAACCAGTTGGCGTCGGCCGGCAGCGCGCCGAGGTCTTCGCCGGCGAAGCCCTCGAGCTCGAGCTGGGCGAGCTCCTCGTCGCCGGAGCGAGCGGCCAGCATGATCACCGCCGTCCGCCAGGCTGGGATGCCGGGGAACCTCTCGGCCAGATCGCGCGCCGAGGGGAGCAGCTCGGCGGCGCGCCCCTGCATACTGCGGATCTGCGTCATCTGGATGCCGTAGTACTGCTGCGAGAGCGGCTGCTGCGCCCGGTCGCCGGCGCGCCTCGCCTGCTCCGCGAGGCGCTCGGCCTCCTCGATCTTGCCGTCGAGCAGCACCCGCATCCCCCGCAGCGCGTAGGTGTGCCAGGTATGCTCCGGCATCCGCAGCTCATCCGCCAGACGCCCGTACAGCGCGAGCTCGCGGTCCACCGCGGCCAGGTCCCCCAGCTCGAGTGACCCCCAGAGCCTGTAGGCGTGACCGCGGAGGACGGCCTCGCGGTCCCCGCAGGACTCCCCGAGCGCGACCATCTCGTCGGCGATCGCGAGCCGCTCGTGCGCGGCGTTCGGCCCGGTCGGGATGAAGATCTTGCGATGCAGGGCCGCGGCCAGGGTCGTCGGCGCATCGACCTCGCGGGCGATGTCGATCGCCTCGTTCACCAGCCGCGCCGACTCGATGAGGTCGTTGTCGACCCAGTACATCTCGGCCGACTTGGCGCTCAGCAGGGCCGCCCGGCGGGCCGTGCGCTCGGGCCCGATCCGATCCAGGGCCTCGTCGAGGAGGGTGAGGAGCTTCTCGTCGAGGCGGCCCGCGTCGCTCATCATCGCGATCCCGATCGCGGCCCCGACTAGGCTGTCGATGTCGCCGAGCCGCCGCGCCGAGTCCGCGGCCTTCTCGAAAGCCTCGCGCGCATCCGCCACGCGCGCCGACTTGGCCTCCGCCCCGCCCAGGGAGAGCAGCAGGCTGCAGCGCAGGATCTCGTCCGGCTCGTCCATCAGCTCGAGCACCTCGAGTGCCCGCCCATAGACGTCGACGGCGTCCTCGTAGGCGAGTTGGTCCATGTCCTGCTCGCCCGCGCGCTGCGCATAGTCGATCGCCTTTTCCAGATCGCCGCGCGGGGCGGCCTCCAGGAAGTGGTGGGCCAGCTCGCCGAGCCGCTCGTCGACGTCGTCCCCGCAGGTCTCCTCGATCGCCAGCCCGGCGCGCTGATGGAGCGCCGCCCGCTTCGGCGGGCTGAGCTCCTCGTAGAGGGTGTCGCGGACCAGGGCGTGAGCGAAGGAGAAATGCCCGTCGCCGAGGTCGGAGACCAGGCGCTCGGCGATCGCCTCCCGCGCCGCGTTCAGCATCGCCTGCTGGGGCAGCTGGGCGACCCGCCAGACCAGCTCTCCCTCGAAGTCCCGGCCGATCACGGCGGCGACGCGCAGCGCCTCGTTCGTCTCCTCGCTGAGGCGGTCGAGGCGGCGGCCGACGACCTCGCGGACGCCCTGCGGGATCTGCAGCTCGGCGACGCTGCCATCGGCGGTGAGCTTGCCCTCGCTGGCGAGCAACCGGACGATCTCGCCGACGAAGAAGGGGTTGCCGTCGGTCTGCTCCTGCACGGCCTCGGCGAGCCCGGGTGGCGCCGGGGCGCCCGAGGTCATCTCGATGTAGCGCTCGACGCCGGCAACCGAGAGGCCACGGAGCGGGATCCGGCCGCTGCCCTCGATCCCGGAGATCTCGCCCAGGACGCGGGCGAGCGGATGTTGCCGCCCGAGCTCCACGTCGCGGTAGGTGCCGACGATCAGCAGACCGCTGGAGGCGAGCTCCCTGGCCGCGAAGCGAAGCAGCAGCAGCGAGGGCTCATCGGCCCAGTGGAGGTCGTCGAGCACGATGACGATGGGGCGGTCGCGGGCGGCCGCCAGCAGCAGGCTGGTGACCGAGTCGAAGAGGCGGAAGCGAGCCTCCTCGCTGTCGGTCCCCTTGGCCGGCTCGATGTCGAGCTTCTCGGCGACCTCTGGGATCAGCTGCGCGACCTCGGCCGCCCCGGCGCCGAGCTGCCAGGCAAGGGCGACGGGGTCGGCGTCCCGCGCATAGGAGCGGATCGCCTGGACCCAGGGCCAGTAGGCGGGCGCGCCCTCGTCCTCGCGGGAGCGACCCCAGTAGACGCGGGCGCCGCTCACCCTCGCGTAGGTGGCGAGCTCCTCCGATGCGCGCGTCTTTCCGATGCCGGGCTCGCCCACCAGCAGCTGGAGCGAGCCGCGCCCCGCGAGGGCACCGTCCACGGCCTCGCGCAGCCGCTCGAGCTCACGCTCGCGCCCGACGAACACCCCGCCGGCGAGGCTCTCGAGCGGATTCGCTCGGCGCTCGTCGGCCTTCTCGGACGGGCGCTCCTCGAGCGCGGCGAGCATCAGCTCGCGCGCCTCCGTGGCGCTCTCGGGTCGATCCTCGGGCCGCTTCGCGAGCAGGCCGAGCACGACGCGGTCGAGTGCCTCGGGCACCTGCGGGTTGTGCCGGGACGGCGGCACAGGGTCGGCGTGCAGGTGCTGGGAGATGATCGAGACGACGTCGTCGCCCGGGAACGGCGGCTGGCCGGTGAGCATCTCGTAGAAGAGTCCGCCGAGCGAGTAGAGGTCACTCTTCGGGCCGGCGGCCTCCCCGAGCGCCTGCTCCGGCGGCAGGTAGGCCACGGTCCCGACCAGGGTGCCGCCGCTGACCCGGGCCCGCGCCTCCGTTGTCGACAGCCCGAAGTCGCCGAGCCTGGCGCGGCCGTCGTCGTCGATCCAGACGTTCGCCGGCTTCAGGTCGCGGTGGACGATGCCGCGCGCATGGGCGTGCTCGAGGGCGCGGGTGACGTCCGCGGCGATCTCGACCGCGCGCGACACCTCGAGGCGGCCGCCCGCCGCGGCGAGCAGTCCCTCGACGTCGCCGCCCGGCATGTAGCGGCTGACGATGAACGGGTTGCCGCCGTCCTCGCCGGTCTCCAGGACCATGACGACGTGAGGGTGGTCGCCGAGCTTGCGCATCGCCTCGGCCTCGCGCCGCGCCCTGGCCTGGATCGTGGCGCCCACACCGGCGGTGTCGAAGAGCGCAACAGCGACCTCCGTGCCGGTGGCGGTGTCGTCGGAGAGATAGACCTTCTTGCGGCCGCCCTGCCCGAGGAAGCGGCGCACCCGGTAGCGGCCTGCGACCTCGCTCGGGACGTCGGCCGGGAGGGGCTCCGGCAGGCGCTCCTGCGGCACGGCTGGCTCGGCACCGAGCTCGGTGCCACAGGAGTCGCAAAACCGCGCGCCCTCACGATTCTCGTTGCCGCAGGACGGACACCGCATGGCCCCAACTAGTAAATCAGCCGGGCCTGGTCAACTGGCTGACTGGCCAGGATTGCTGGCGATCGCCCGATTCGAGCGCCTCGGAGCCTCGTAGAACCACTCTCGGTCCACCTCGATTCCGCTCTTGCGCCCGACGAGCCTGAGACGAGCTCAGGGGCTCCCGCGGCGATTGAGCCTGGCAAACATCTTGCGCTGCGCCTTGTAGAGGCCCGGGAACTCGGCGTAGAGGCGATCGTAGGCCTCGCGGTTCGCCGGATCGGGCTCGAAGACGCGGTCCACCGGGACCAGCCCGCGGACCTCCTCGCGCGAGACGGCGCCGAGAGCGAGTCCGGCCAGGATCGCGGCGCCGCGGAGGTTCGCGTGCATGGGATCGGCGACCCGCTCGATCGTGCGGTCCATGACGTCGGCGTGGATCTGGCACCAGAGGTCGGAGAGCGCCCCTCCCCCGAAGAGGCGCAGAGGGTCGAGCCGCTGCCCGGCGAACTTCTCGACCGCCTCGTTGAGCCAGCGGCTGTTGTAGGCGACGCCCTCCAGCACCGCCCGGATCAGGTCGGCGTTGCCGGTGGTGACGGAGAGGTTGTGCCAGCCGCCGCGCGCGTTCCGGTCGTCGACCGGGGAGCGCTCCCCCGCGATCCATGGCGTGAACACGACCCCGCCGCTGCCCGGCGGCGAGCCGGCGGCGAGCTCGAGGAGGCGCTCGAAGTCCGCCCGCTCCCCGGTGTGGAAGCTCTCCCGCAGCCAGCGCAGGCAGAGGCCCGCCGCCTCGTGATTGTTGGCGACCAGGTAGCTGTGAGAGTCGAGTCCCGGGACCGTGGCGATCGAGTGGAGCGCGTCTGTCTTCTTCTTCGGGTAAGGCAGCGAGATCCAGGACGTGGTGCTGATGGTCATGTGCGGCTCTCCCTCCCCGATCGCGCCGCAGCCGAGCGCCGCCGAGTGCAGGTCCGGAGTGCCGGGCACCACCCGCGCGCCGGGACTCACGCCGAGATCCAGCGCGACCTCGTCGCGGACGGTTCCGACCACCGATCCGGTCTCGACCAGGGGTGGCAGCTTGGCGGCGTCGATCCCGATCTTCCCGACGAGCCGCGGGTCGTACTCGAGGCGGTCGAGGTGCCGGTTGTCTGTCAGCCAGGCGCCGCTCATCGAGGCGTGGGTGGCGGCGGCCCTGCCGGTGAACCGCATGGTCAGGTGATCGACGGGCTCCATGTACCAGCGCGCGGCGGCCGCGACCTGCGGGTCGTCGCGCTCCAGGTGGAGCATGTGGCCGACCGGATCGCCGCCGAACGGCGAGGGCACGCCGCCCGTGCGGCGGATCCAGCTCGCCAGCGCACCCGGCGAATAGCCCATCAGGGGGCCGCCGATCAGATCGCGCGTGTGCCTGGCGCCGCGGGTGTCGAGCCACATCACGCAGGGGCCGACCGGCTCGCCGGCCTCGTCCACCGGCACGGTGCTCGCCCACTGCCCCGTGCAGGAGACGGCGACGACCTGCTCGGAGCGAATCCCCGCGAGCACCGACCGGGCGAGCTCCCGGATCGCCGCCCACCAGGCTTTGGCGTCCTGGACCGCGCCGCCGTCGGGGAGCCGCTCGGTCTCGAAGCTGAGCTGCTCCATCGCCGCGAGGTCTCCGGCCAGTGACACGGCCCCCACCTTGAGGGCGCCGCTGCCGAGGTCGACCGAGAGGACATAGCGCTCGGAGCGGTGCTCGCGCAGCTCGTCCGTCACGCCGAGGCGGCCACGCTCTGCTGGGCGTCCATCAGCTGCGCCATCACCGCGCGGATCATCTCCTCCGCCTCGACGTTGAGCCCGCCCGGCACGCCGCCGTAGACCGCCGCCGACTCAGCCGGCTCGTCGCCGCGCTCGCGCGCGTAGGCGACGGCGACGTCCAGGTCTGTCGCGAACGCCTCGACCACCCCGGGCTGGGTCTGTGGCCGGGTGACGGCCATGTGCAGGGCGTTCGGATACTGGAGCCCGTTGAAGCGCCAGCCGCGCCGCTTCATCTCGTCGTTGACGTGGTAGATGTCGAACTCGTCCGAGGTGAAGGCGAAGAGGAAGGTCGGCTCGCCGAGCAACCTGAGCTCGGGGTGCGAGCGGACCGCGTCCTGCATCGCCGCCGAGGTCTCGAAGATCCGCTTCGCGTACTTGCGGTAGCCCTCGCGGCCCATCGAGACCATCGAAGCCCAGGTGGCGGCCAGCAGCCCGTCCGAGCGCGAGCCCTCCATGCCGGGCGAGAAGTACTTGCCGCCGCTCCAGTCCGGCATGAAGAAGTAGCAGCGGTTACGCAGCGAGCGGTCGCGGAAGAGCAGGGTCGAGCTGCCCTTGAGCCCGTAGCCGTACTTGTGCGTGTCCGCGGAGATGCTGGTCACCCCCGGGACCCGAAAGTCGAAGGGCGGGATCGGATAGCCGAGCTCCTCGCCGAAGGGCAGCAGGTAGCCGCCCAGGCAGCCGTCGATGTGCAGGCCGACGCCCCGGTCGAGCGCGAGCCCTCCCAGCTCCGCGATCGGATCGATGGTGCCGTAGCCGTAGGTGCCCGCCGAGCCGACGATCGCGACCGTGCTCTCGTCGATCAGCTCCGCCACCGACTCGGGGCGCACCAGCGTCGTCTCCGGATCGACCTCGGCGCGGCGCATCTCGATGCCGAACAGGTGGCAGGCCTTGTCGAAGGCGGGGTGGCCGCTCTCCGGCTTGACCAGGTTGGGGCGGTCGATACCGCGCTCCTCCCGTCCCTGCTCGCGGTAGGCGAGCACCGCCTGCGCGATGCTGCCGCTGCCGCCCGAGGTCACCATGCCGGCCGGGTCGCCGCCCTCCGCGGCCTCACCATGGAAGAGCGAGAGCGCCATCGCGATGATCTCGCCCTCGAAGCGGGTCGCGCTCGGGCACATGTCCCGCTGGAGCGCGTTCTGGTGGGCGAAGAGGCCAAAGCCCTCCTTGAGGAAGGCGTAGTGATCGCGGTCGCCGCAGTACATGGTCCCCGAGCAGCGGCCGGTCACCCAGACCTGGTCCTCCTCGGTCGCCATCTCGCGGAGCTCGCCGAGGATCTCCTCGCGGGAGCGACCGCTCTCGGGAAGCGCCCGGTTGACGCCGTAACGCTCGGCGTAGGGATAGAAATCGAAGAGGTCGCTCATGAGATTCCTTCTCCTCGCTCTTGCCTAGATGTCACGAGAACGTGTCGCAGGACTCCAGCTTCCCCGAGTCGAAGCCGGTCTGCAGCCAGCGTGCCCGCTGCTCGGATGTGCCGTGGGTGAACGTCTCCGGGTCGATCCGCCCCCGAGTCTGCTCCTGAATGCGGTCATCGCCGACCGCCGAGGCGGCGCCCAGGCCCTCCTGGAGGTCTCCGTTCTCGAGGATGCCCCGGTCGTAGGTTGATCGCGCCCAGACGCCGGCCAGGCAATCGGCCTGCAGCTCCAGGCGCACCGACAGCTCGTTGGCGTCCCCGGGATGGTCGCTGCTCTGGCGGCGGACCTCCTGCTCGATGCCGAGCTGCTGCTGCACGTGGTGGCCGATCTCGTGCGCGAGAACATACGCCTCCGCGAAGTCGCCGGGAGCCTGGAATCGGTTCGTCAGCTCATCGAAGAACCCGAGGTCGATATAGACCTTCTGGTCGAGCGGACAGTAGAAGGGCCCGGTCGCCGAGCTCGCGAGCCCACAGCCGGAACCGATCCGGTTGCGAAAGAGAACGAGCTTGGCCCGCCGATAGGGCTTGCCGGCCGCTTGGAACTCCTGCCTCCAGAATCCCTGAGCGTCATCCAGCACAAAGGAGACGAAGTCCACCTGCCTGTTGGCGGCCGGGCTGTTGGGCACCGATCCGTTGCCGCTGCCCGTCTGCGGAACCTGCGGGAACGCATTGGTCGGATTCGGCACGTCGAATCCTCCGTTCCCTCCGCCGCCCTTCACGAAGAGGAGGTAGATGACCACCAGCACGACGATCGTGCCGATGCCCCCGCCGCCCATTCGGCCCAGCGGAATCGGGAACGGCATCCCCGCGCCTCCGCCACCTCCGCCGGCGCCGCGTCGATCCTCGACGTCGGCGCTGCGCCTGCGCGGAGTCCACCTCATCGGCGCTCACTCTAGTCCGCTCCCAGGGGCGGCGAGACGCCTACTCGAGCCTTGGGTCCGGGCCCGTTCTTTGCGTCCAACCTACGTGGTTACCCCCGATGCGGAGATCGAGGACGGCTCTAGCCTGAACACACCCTAATTCCGCTTCTCGGCGGAGCAAGGGGGAGGAGATGGAGAGCGAAACCCGGTTCAAGGTGGTGATAGCTGGAGGGGGCATCGCAGCCGTGGAGGGCATGTTGGCGCTCTACGAGCTGGCGCACCGGCACATCGATCTGGAGCTGATCGCCCCGAATGACGAGCTCATGGTCCCGGCGCTGGCGGTCGCCGAGCCCTTCGGGACCTCCCCACCACCTGCGATCCCGCTTGCCGATGTCTGCCGTGACGTTGGGGCGTCGCTTCGCCGGGACAGGCTTCGCGGCGTCGACGCCGAGGCGCGGACGGCCCACACCGAGTCCGGTACCGAGGTCCCCTTCGACGCCCTGCTGCTGGCGGTCGGCGCGTCCGCCGAGCCAGCGCTCCCGGGGGCCCTGACCTATCGCGGTATGCGCGACAACGGCAGGATTCGCCGGCTGGTGCTCGAGGCAGCGAACGGCAAGGTGGGCCGAATCGCCTTCGCCGTGCCCACCTCGATCCAGTGGCCACTGCCGATCTACGAGCTCGCGCTGCTCACCGCGTCCGAGCTCGAGAAGCGTGGTGCGGAGACCAAGCTCTGCCTGGTCACCCACGAGAGCTCGCCGCTGTCTCTGTTCGGCAGGCGCGCCAGCGATGGCGTCAGTGGGCTACTCGAGAAGGCAGGGGTGGACTTGATCGCAAACGCCCGCGCCGCGAGCGTCCAGTCCACGGGCCTCGTCCTGCACGATGGACGGGTTCAACCCGCCCACCGCGTGGTCGCCTCGCCGCGCCTCAGGGTGGCTTCGATCGAGGGCGTGCCCCAGGGGACCGACGGCTTCATCGGCACCGATCCCGCGATGCGTGTGGAGGGGACGCCACATGTCTACGCCGTCGGCGACGCGACCTGGTTCCCGATCAAGCAGGGAGGCATCGCCAGCCAGCAGGCCGACACGGCGGCCTCGGCGATCGCTTCGCTGGTGGACCCGGACATCGCCGTGGAACGGTTCCAGCCCGTGCTGCGAGGTGCCCTCTTCACGGGAGGAGTACCCCGCTACCTGCGAGCGGCGGTCAGCCGCCGCTCGGCCTCATCGGCCGAAAGCGTCACTCCGCTGTGGTGGCCTCCGGCCAAGGTCGCGGGAAGGCACCTCGCTCCCTACCTGGCCAAGCGCGGACTGGGGGTCCCGTTGGAGGACCTCGAGCCTCTCCACGGCGAACACCACGCGGAGAGCGAACAGGATCAGCGCGAGGCCCTCGAGCTGGCCCTCGCCGCGGCGGATGCGGACGCGCGCTGGCGCGATTATCGGGCTGCTCTGCGCTGGCTCGACGTCGCGCAGGAGCTCAACCTGGCCCTGCCCGCCGAGTACGCCGAGAAACGGCGGGACTGGGAGGCCGCTGCCGGTCGTGGCTGACTACTCGAGCGCGCTGCGCTGGGAGAGCGCGTAAAGCAGGATCAGAGACGGCACGACCGTGACGGCGGCGACCCCGAAGACCACGATCACCTCGGTGAGCGTGGCCGAGACGCCGGCGGCGTCCGAGATCTTCAGGGAGGTCGGCAGCATGTACGGGAAGGCGGCCGCGAAGTACCCCCAGATCAGCGCTGTCCCGGCGCCGACTGCCGCGACGCGCAGGCCCCTGCTCCGACCGGTGACCAGCAGTCCCAGCGCCGCGAGACCGCACACGGCCGAGAGCACCACGAGCGCTATTCCGGGCCATGAGGTGAGCCCGTCGTAGATGTAGCGCGCGTCCTGGTGGAGCGCGATGACCCCGACCACGGCTCCGATCCCGGCCACGACTGCGATCGCGAGCGCCCGGCGAGCGAAGTAGTCCCGCAGATCGTCGTCCCCCGCGGCTCCCGAGTCGCGCACCAAGAAGACAGCGGCCGTATAGGCGGCCACGGCCACGAATAGCGCCCCGGTGACCAGCGGGAGGAACCCGGTCCACGTTCCGGTCGGATCGCCGTCACCGGCCGCCGGCACCTCGCCCGAAGCGATGGCGCCGACCACCGTCCCCATGAAGAACGGGGTGAGCACCGAAGCGACGCCGAACATTCTCGTGGCGGGTCCCTGAATCGGCCCGGGCAGGGCGTGACGGAACGCGAAGCTCGAGCCCCGCAGAACGATCCCAAGGGCGGCCAGCGCGAGCGGGATGTACAGGGTCGACATGACGGCCGAGAACAACGTGGGGAACGCCGTCCAGGTCACGACCAGGACGAAGATCAGCCAGACGTGGTTGGCCTCCCAGACCGGGCCGATCGAGCGATCGATCTGCCGTCGCACGCGATCCGCGCGCTCGCCGCTCCCGGAGAGCAGATCCAGCATCCCGGCGCCGAAATCGGCACCGCCGAAGATCGCGTAAAGCGTGACGCCGATCCAGAGGATCACCGCGCAGACGTCGGCGCTGCTCACACCGATGCCTCCTTGGCCGGCTCCGGCGGCGGGCTGTACGGCAGCTCGCCCTCTTCGGACTCACCCTGCTGCCAGCGGCGCGAGAGCCCGCGGAGGACGACCACCGCGATCACCGCGAGGGAGACGTAGATCGCCAGCGTGATGCCGAACACCCACCAGATCCCCTGCGCCGGGGTCACCGCCTGGGAGGTCCGCATGTAGCCGTTCACGATCCAGGGCTGACGGCCCACCTCGGTGACGATCCAGCCGCACTCCAGCGCCACCACCGTGGCGACGCCCGAGATCGCGACCGCCCGGAGGAACCACTTCGTCTGAGGCAGGTCCTTCTTCCGGAACCAGACGACGGCGTACCAGGCGGCGAGCAGGATCAGCAGGCTCGAGATCCCGACCATGGCGTCGAAGGAGAGGTGGAGCATCGTCAGGGCCGGCGGCTGCTCGTTGGCGGGGATCTGATTGAGGCCGGTGACGTCGGTGTTCTTGCTGAACCCGACCAGGTACGAATCGAGCCCCGGGATCCCGATCCCGCCCTTGACCTGACCGTCCACGCAGCGGCCGCCGAGGTACTCGGTCTGGTCCGGGCCGCCCTTGTAGATGCACTCCATCCCGGCGAACTTGGCCGGCTGGTCGTTGGCGATCGCGCGGGCGGCGGTGTCGCCGACCAGGAACTGGATCGGCGCCGCGATCGCGGCGACCGTCAGGGGGATGATCACGCCCAGCCGGTGGTAGCGGTCGCGCTTGCCGCGCAGCATGCCGACCGCGTAGACGGAGGCGAGCAGGAAGCCTGTGACCAAGTACGCCGCCAGCAGCATGTGTGCGAACTCGTAGCCCGCCGCCGAGTTGGTCAGGACCTCCCACGGGTTGACGTCCGTGACCTTGCCGGCGCTGTCGAGGGTGAATCCCTGAGGCTGGTTCATCCACGAATTGGCCGCGATCACCGAGAAGGCGCCGCCAACCCCCGAGATCACGATGGGCACCGCCGCCCACATGTGGGCCCGCGGCGACAGGCGGTCCCAGCCGTAGATGTAGATCGCGATGAAGATCGCCTCGAGGAAGAAGAAGATCCCCTCGATCGCGAAGGCCACGCCGAAGGCGTCGCCGAAGCGGTCCATGAACCGGGGCCAGAGCAGCCCGAACTCGAAGGTGAGGACGGTCCCGCTGACCGCGCCCACGGCGAACATGACGGCAACCGCCTTCGACCAGTTGCGTGCCAGCCGCAGCGCCGCCTCGTCGTTCCGTTTCCGCCCCCGCCACTCGGCGATCAGCATCATCGCCGGGAAGGCGACGCCGAAGCAGGCCAGCACGATGTGGAAGCCGAGGGTGAACCCCATCTGGCTGCGCGCCGCCAGCAGGTTGGACGAGGAATCCGCGAGCAGAGGGACCAGGCTGGGCATCAGATCACCGAGAGGCTATTGCCCGCGACGAGTCATCAGAAGATTGCGATCGGGTTGAGCGGCGATCCAGTACCGCCGGCAATGCGAAGGGGGGCACCGATGAAGAGGAACTCCCAGCGTCCGTCGCGCTCACAGGCCGGCAACAGGTCACCGAGGTCCAGGTAGTCCAGAAGATGAACCCCCATCGCGTTCAGGGCGAGCGCGTGGATCGGGAAGTCGACCCCCTCCGTCGTGCTCGGGGCGGTGTCGCTGTTGCCGTCCGACCCGAGCACCGACACGCCGCGCTCGGCGACGAAGAGGGCACAGCTCGGGTGGAGGCCGGCCTTTGCGCTCGCGGTGTCCCAGGGACCGAGCTCGGCGAGGCGATGGGAGTGGCCGGTCCTCACCAGGAGGATGTCTCCCTCACCCACCGAGACTCCCTGGGCTCGCTCGGCTTCGGCCAGATCGTCCGGAAAGATGTGCTCGCCCGGCTCGAGCCAGTCCACGCCGCGGATCCGTGGGATGTCGAGCAGGACAGCCCTTCCCACGAGTCCATCCTTGAGGACCTCGATTGTCTCGGCCCCCGCCCCCTCGGCCCTGACTGACTCGCTCTCCCTGCCGTTGTAAAGGGCCCCATCGAAGGCGACATGGCAGAGCGCGTCGATGTGAGTATGCGAATCGTTGTGGTAGTCGATCCCGACGTAGTCCTTTGCGAAGCGGAGCGTTCCCGACCCGATGTCCTCGTCCATGAGCATCGTCATGTGATGATCGGCCGGGAATGGGTTGTCCGGTTCCGGCTCGGTGTTGAGCGTGCGGCTGATCGTGACGGTCTTCCCACTCCGCACCAGCTGCGCGGCCACGGAAACTCGATCAGGGGTGAGGAGATTGAGTGCCCCCCGCTCGTCGTCAGCCCCCCACCGGCCCCAGTTCGAGACCCGCTCGAAGAGCTCGCGGAACTCGTCCTCCGAGACCTGGATGTCGGTCGGCTCGTTCACGCGTCCGTCACCTTGATCGAGAACGAGGCCTCGTAGCTCTCGCCGGACGGCAGCAGCTTCAGGTCCTGGCCGCTCACCAGCGTGTTGGTCGGCGCCGTCATCGGCTCGAAGGCGATCACGTCATCGTCGTCCGGCGCGTAGACCTGTGCAAAGGGGTAACCCCGATCAAATGACACCTCGATCCGGCGCCCTCCTCCAGCGAGGGCGAACGGTTGGACCGGCGCCGCGAACTCGTCGTCGAAGGTCCTCGACCCGAGCGGACCCGAAGCCACCTCAGCCTGCTCCAACTCGCCGGTGGGCAGCTGCTCGGAGTCGAGCACGACCCGCTCGCTCACCGGTATCTCGACCGCCCAGGCACTGCGCTCGACGCCGGGCAGGCGGAGATAGGGGTGGTACCCGAAGGCGATCGGCACCGGTGTCTCGCCCGACGCACGTACCGTCGTCGCGATGGTCAGCGTCTCGTCCGAGATCCCGGCCTCGACCTGGATCTGGTGGGGAAACGGGAACACGGTCATCAGGTCCTCGCGGGCCGCGAAGTCGAAGGTGCCTGCGAGACGCGGACCCCCCGCAGTGTCCTCATGTCGGTCGACACTCCACCCCGGAGCGGCCGCGAGGAGCCCGTGGATCGGCAGGCCCTTGGGACCCAGGGTGTACAGCCCGGGGTGTGCCCACAGGTCCACCTCCCGCCCGGCCACCTGGAAATGTCTCTTGGCGACCCTGTTCGCCCAGGGGTGGAGCAGCGGTATCCCCATCGTCGAGCGATCAGCGACGTACCTCGCCAGGCCGTCGCGCTGACCGAGCAACTCCTCGCCGTCGTGCAGGAGCGAGCAGCCGACCATTCCGGCTCCGGGGACGAAAGCCGCCTCGATCCGGCCACCCTCCGAGGACAGGGTCAGCGCCTCGAGCCCGTCGATCTCCCGCTCGCCGATCATCCCCCGGGCTCCGGCTCGGTCGACTCGTGCTGCTCCTGGTCCGTGGTCAGCGAGAGGAGGAACGGCCTGCCCCCCGCCTCCTCGATCGCCACCCGTCCCACGGTCTGCTGCATGGTGATCGTCCGCTGGGGGCGGCTGTTGCCGATGAAGGTGATCGCCCACCTCGGCAGGGTGGCGAGGCGGTTCTTGAAGCCGGTCAGGAAGGCGAGGTGAACGAAGAGCCAGACCAGCCATCCCAGGAACCCCGAGAGGCGAATCCCCTTGAAGCTGACCACAGCCCGGAAACGGGAGATCGTGGCCATGCTGCCGAGATCCCGGTAATGGAAGGGCTTCGTCTCCTTGCCGCGCAGCCGGCGGTGGATGGTGCTGGAGGCGTGGATGCCCTGCTGCATCGCCACCTCCGCGACGCCGGGCAGGTCGTCCATGGCCATCATGTCGCCGATCGCGAACACCTCGGGATGACCGGGAATGGTGCAGTCGGGCAGCACCTCGATTCGCCCGGCGCGATCGCACTCCGCTCCGGAGGCGTCGGCCAGCATCCGCGCCAGCGGAGACGCCTCAACGCCCGCCGCCCACACCTTCGTTCCCGCTTCAATCCGCTGCTCGGCGTCGCCCGACTTCACGACGACGCCGCGGCGGTCGACCTTGGTGACGATGCTCTCCGTGTGGATCTCGACCCCCAGACGCTCGAGGCTCTGTGCTCCCTTCGATGAGAGACGGTCCCCGAATCCCGCCAGCACCTCCTTTCCCCCGTCGAAGAGCAGGATCCGAGCCGACCTCGAATCGATCTCTCGGAAGTCGTCCTTGAGCACGCGCCTCGACAGCTCGGCGATCTGCCCGGCGATCTCGACTCCGGTCGGACCGCCCCCTACGACGACGAAGGTGAGCCAGCCTTTCCGTCTTTCCGGGTCCGGCTCGAGCTCGGCCATCTCGAACGCTCCGAGAATCCTGCCCCTGAGCTCGAGCGCGTCATTGATCGTCTTCATCCCGGGGGCCCAGCGCGAGAACTCGTCGTGGCCGAAGTAGGACTGACCCGCGCCCGCCGCCACGATCAGGCTGTCGTAGGGATGCTCGAAGAACGTCCCATCGGGGCGCATCACGGTCACGGCCCGCCCATCCAGGTCGAACGCACTGACCTCCGCGAGCTCGACCTCGATGTTCCGATGCCGGTGAAGGACCCCCCGCAGCGGTGGAGCGATCTCGCCCTCGGAGAGGATCCCGGTCGCCACCTGGTAGAGCAGCGGCTGGAAGAGATGGTGGTTGAGGCGATCAACCAAGGTGATTTGGACGGGCGCCCGGCGCAGAGCGCGAGCCGCGAACAGCCCGCCGAACCCTCCCCCCACGATCACAACTCGATGGGAATCCGAGTTCACGGTCTACCCGGCGAGGAGCGCCCCGCCTACGCGCCCAGGCGCTCCAGCAGGTGGTCCCCCACCCGGATCGCGTTCGCCATCGCCGTCAGCGCCGGGTTGACCGCGCCGATGCTCGGGAAGAAGCTCGTGTCCACCACGTAGAGGTTGTCGAGCTCGTGGGCCCTGCAGTTCGTGTCGAGCACCGAGTCGGACGGGTCGGCGCCGAACCGGCAGGTGCCGGCCTGGTGGGCCACTCCCGCGACCGGGATCTCGTTCTTCAGGTAGGCGTGGTGCGGGAGCAGATGGCCTGAGTGCATTCCGATGTCACCCAGCATCGACTTGAGCTTCTCGTATAGCTCCCCCTTGGGTCCCTCGTTCGAATACTCGTAGCTCAGCTTCACGCGTCCGTCCTCGGTGAGTGTGACGCGGTTATCCGGCTTCGGCAGGTCCTCGGTCGAGAGCCAGAAGTCCACGGCATGGGTCGCGACCCGTTCGAGCGACCAATCCGGAGCGAATTTCGTCTCTCCCGGCTTCTCGCCCCGGAACATCGGCGCCTGCGACTTGCCGACCATCTGGATGTTCCCGAGCGGGTGGTCGAACTCCTTGCCGGCGAAATAGAAGTCATTGAGGCCGAGCGTCTTCTGGAAGACCGTCGGGTTTGGCTCCTTCGACAGCGCGAGCACGGCCTGGCTGTTGTGGAACATGTAATTGCGGCCCACCTGGTCGGAGGAATTGGCGAGCCCGTTCGGGTGCTTGTCGCTGGCCGAGGCGAGCAGCAGCCTGGCCGAGTTGGCGGCTCCGCACGACGCGACGACGATGTGCGCGCTGTGTGTCTCCGTCTGGCCGTCCCGCTCGACCACCACATCGGTCACGGCGGTGCCGTCGGCGTTCGTCTTCAGCGAAACCGCCGCGGCGTCGGTGAGAAGGGTGACGTTGTCGTGCTCGAGAGCCGGTCGCACGGCGATCACCTCGGCGTCGGACTTGGCGTGGACCAGGCAGGGGAACCCGTCGCAGTCCTGGCAGCGCACGCAGCGGCTGTACGGCATGTTGCCCTCGTCGAGCAGGACGCCGCAGGGGCGTGGAAGGGCTGATAGCCGGCGGCCGCGAGATCGTCGGCCAGCTGCTGGATGCGGGGCTCGTGGGAGACGGCCGGGTGCGGATAGGGCGCGCTCGCCGGCGGCTCGGTCGGATCCTCGCCGCGGGCGCCGCGCACCTGGTAGAGCTGCTCGGCCCTCGTGTAGTACGGCTCCATCTCCTCGTAGGAGATCGGCCATGCTGGGGAGATCCCGTCGGCGTGAGCGATTTCCCCGAAGTCCTCGGCCCTCAGCCGGTAGAGGGCGGCGCCGTACATCTTGGTGGCGCCGCCGACGAAGTAGTGGACCTGCGGCGCGAACTGCTTGCCCTCGGCGTCGTCCCAGGAGTCGGGGGAGTTGTAGCGCCCGTCGACGAAGACGTCCTGGGCGAGCCAGTTCTGCGGCTCCCGAGGGAGCCAATCGCCGCGCTCGAGCAACAGGACCCTCTTGCCGGAGGGCGCCAGCTGGTGGACGAGGGTCCCGCCGCCGGCGCCGCTGCCGATCACGATCACGTCGTAGTCGCTCAATTCGTGTACTCCTTGAGGCGCTCGCGCGAGGATGATCCGGGCCGCCGCCTCGATCAGGGCAAGGTGGGAGAAGGCCTGCGGGAAGTTGCCGAGGTGACGACCGGTCCTCGGTGTCGAACTCCTCCGCGTAGAGTCCGAGCGGGGAGGCGACGCTGAGCAGCTTGTCCATCAGATCCCGCGCTCGCTGCGCCTCGCCGATGATCGCGAGCGCCGAGACCAGCCAGAAGGAGCAGATCAGGAAGCTGCCCTCCTTGCCCGAGAGCCCGTCGTCGGTCTCGCCCGTCACGTAACGGAGCACGAAGCCGTTCTCGGTCAGGTCGTCGGCGATCGCCAGCACGCTCTTCCGCATCACCTCGTCGTCGCCGGGAAGGAAGCCGAAGATCGCGGCCAGCAACGTCGAGGCGTCGAGCGCATCCGTGTCGTAGTGCTGGCGCAGGACGCCCTCCCGGACACCCTTCTCGAGGATGTCCTTGCGGACCTCGTCGGCCACGGCCTGCCACTTGGTTTGCAGCTCTGCGTCTCCCGCTATCTCGGCCAGCTGCGAGGCACGGTCCATGGCGACCCAGCACATCAGCTTGGAGGAGACGTAGTGCTGCGGCTTGCCACGAGCCTCCCAGATCCCCTGATCCGGGTTCTGCCAGACCGCCGTGGCGCCCTCAGCCTGAGCCTGCACCACGGGCCAGAGGCGCCGGGGCAGCCGCTGGCTGCGGCGGCTGTGCAGCAGGATCGAGTCCAGTGCCGCCCCGAAGACGTCGTTCTGGCGCTGGTCGAACGCGCCGTTTCCCACCCTGACCGGGTGCGCGCCCGCATACCCGGAGAGATCCTCCCGAAGCGACTCGGTCAGGTCGCGGCGCCCGTCGATCCCGTACATGATCTGCAGCGCGCCGTCCTCGTTCGGCTCGAGGTCGCCCATGAACTGCATGAACTCGTTGGCCTCCCAGTCGAGGTTGAGGAAGTGGAGCGCCTGCAGCGTGAAGGTCGAGTCGCGGATCCAGGTGAAGCGGTAGTCCCAATTGCGCTCGCCGCCCGGGGTCTCCGGAAGCGAGGTCGTCAGGGCTGCCACCGTGGCTCCGGTCGGCATGTAGGTGAGTCCCTTGATCGCGAGTGCCGAACGCTGGATCGCCTCGCGGAAGCGGTGGTCTGGCATCCGGGCCCCGGAGAGCCAGCCGCGCCAGTAGCTCGTCGTCTCGCCCATGCGCGCATTGGCCTCATCGATGTCCTCGGGCGATGCCAGCTCCTCGGCCCAGGAGAGGCTGCAGAAGGCCTGCTCCCCCGCCTGCAGCGTGTGGCGGGCCCGCACGGTCTCGTCCTCGATGCCGAGGGGCATGCTGCTCCGCAGCCGGAGCGACACATCCCCGGATGTGGCGTCGGCAGTGTGGTGGTCGTCCCCCAGGGACCAGCTCGCGGGCTCTTGGCCGTAGTCAAAGTCCGGCTCGCAGCGCATCTCCATCTCGACCGAGCCCTCGAGACAGAGCACCACCCGAACCAGCAGGTGGTGGGCGTCCTCGTCGGCGGGGGCGCGGGTGTGCGGGGTGATCTTGTCCTCGTGGGTCGTGGGGCCCAACGTGAGCGCTTCACGCACCATCGCCCAGCCCGTCGGCGTATGCCAGGTGGTGTTGAGGATGTTGGTTCCTGGCTCGTAGATCCTGGTGGTAGGCACGTTGATCCCGAACGGGCCGAACCTGAACGAGCCCGCTTGCCGGTCGAGCAGGGTGCCGAAGACGCTGGGAGAGTCGAAGCGAGGGACGCAGAGCCAATCGATCGCGCCATCCGGCGCGACCAGCGCACCGGTGTGGCAGTTCGAGAGAAAGGCGTAGTTCGCGATCGGAGGGAAGGGCGAGGGCGCGGCGGCGCTCTGCTCCGCTGCCGGTTTGGGCGCGCTCTTCGCCTTGGTCGGCCTCTTCGGCTTGGCGGCGCTCATGACGGGAGCCAGGGTCCGTGCCAGCCGCCGTAGTCGGCGACCAGCTTGTCCGCGGCCTTCGGGCCCCACGAGCCCGGCTTGTACGGGTGGACCCGCGGTGGCTTGTCGATCAGCGGCGCCATGATTCGCCAGGTCTCCTCGATGTTGTCCTGGCGGGTGAAGCGCGTGCTGTCGCCCACCATCGCCGCGTGCAGGAGGACCTCGTAGGGCGTCGGTCCCTCGCCGCCCTCTTGGGCGAACTCCATGTCGAGGTTGATCTGCTCGGGCTTGGGGTTGCCGCTGCGTTGGGCATCGACCAGCAGCCGGATGCCGGTGCTCGGATAGAGCTTGATCACGAGCTCGTCCGGGTTCGGCTTATAGGCGTTCCTCGAGGCGAACCCGAGCCGAGGCGGCTCCTTGAAGATCAGCCGCAGCTCCCACTGCGTGACGGCGAGAAGCTTGCCGGTGCGGATGAAGAAGGGCACGCCGGTCCAGCGCCAGTTGTCGATCTCCAGGCGCAACGCGGCGTAGGTCTCAGTGGTCGAACCCCTGGCGACCCCCTTGACCTTCTTGTAGCCCTCGTACTGCCCTCGGACGTACTGAGCCGGGTCGCCCGGCGGCATGGCGGCGAAGACGGCGAACATCGCGTCCTTGACGCTCCGCTGGTCGCGGCTCGCCGGCGGCCCCATCGCGGTCGCGGCCACCACCTGCATCAGATGGTTGACGACCACGTCCTGGAGCGCGCCGACCGGGTCGTAGAAGCTGCCGCGGTCCGCCACCCCGAAGTCCTCGGCCATCGTGATCTGCACGCACTCGATGCTGTTGCGGTCCCAGAGGGGCTCGAACATCGCGTTCGCGAAGCGGAGGAAGAGGATCTCCGTCAGGCCCATCAGGCCGAGGAAGTGGTCGATCCGGTAGAGCTGGTCCTCGCGGATGTACCGGTGGATCTCGGCGGCGAGATCCCGGGCCGACTGGAGGTCGTGGCCGAAGGGCTTCTCGACCACCACCCTCGCGTTCTCCGTCAGCCCCGCCTTGGAGAGCCCGCCGATCGTCATCCCGAACAGGGACGGCGGGATCTCCAGATAGAAGACGGGTGTCTTGGCGCCCTTGATCGCCGTGCCGACCCGTTCGTAGGTGGCGTCGTCGGAGAAGTCGCCCTGAACGTAGGAGAACCGCTTCGCCAGGCGGTTGAACACCTTCGGGTCGGGCTTCTTGCCCGAGGAGGTCTCGATCGCCTTGCGAGCGTGCTCACGGAGGTCGGCCTCCGACCAATCGTCGAAAGCGACGCCGACGATCGGGCAATCCAGGAGCCCTCGGGCCTCCAGGCGGTATAGCGAGTTGAAGGTCATCACCTTGGCGAGGTCGCCGGTGATTCCGAAGATGACGAAGACGTCGGCTGGGCGCTGGCCGCCCGCGGCCTTCCTGGACGCCCCCTTCTTCCGCTGTCTCGTTCCGGTCGCCATCTGAGGATTCGGGCTGAGCCGAGGGCCGATTTTGTCGAGGACCGCGGCGTTCAGCATCACCCACTCCGGGTGAAGTTGATTTGTGAACAACCTGCTGTGCCCCCTGTTTCACGCCCTCATACTTCGCCGGTCGACTCGTCGCTGTACCCAGAGGGCGGTCGAGGCGCCGAGGACCGTCATCGCAACGTTGGCGCTCAGGACGCCGAACGCCCCGAGAGACCTGGTCAGCTCACCGAGCCCGAGGGCGACGCCGAGATAGGCCGCCGCGGGGATCGTGGTCACCGAGATCGCGACGCTGATCGCCGAGCTGGCACGGGTTTCGAACGCCAGCATGCCAGCCATCCCCGCCACGAAGGCGACCACGATCGTCTCGTCGTTCACTGACGTGAGGCCTCCGAGCACGCCGGTCTTGTGGAGGCTGAAGCCAGACGGGATCAGGTCGAGCTGGTCCTGGGCGAAGCCGAAGATCGCCGCGGCCAAGCTGGCGAGGAGAAGCCCCAACGCGAGGGTGAGCAGCGCCCGCCCCGCGAGGCCGAGGTTGCGGCCGACGACCCCGATCCCGACTGCGACGATCGGCAGGAGATCAGGGCTGACGGCCTCGCTCCGACGATCAGGATCCCGTTGTCGTCCGTCACGCCGTAGCAGGCGATGACTCCGGCGGCGAACATGAACACCAGGTACCGTCCGATCGGCCTCGCCTGGCGCCAGGCGGCGCCGATGACGTCTGACCAGAGGACGCTCACCTCGCTTGCGCTCGCGCCCAACCGGCCCACCGTCTCCAGCCGGGTCACCGTGATGTCGATCTCGGGCACCGCGCGAACCGCGGGGGTCAGGGTGACGGCCCGCGCGCCTTCGAGCCCATCGAGCAGTCGGGCGACGGACTGGGCGAGCTTGGACTTGGCAAGCACCTGGAGGGACAGCACCCTGCGACTTTCTCACGATCGGAGCGGACTACGGCTTGCTCGCCAGGTGGAAGCGGTTGCAGAAGTCGCAGCGGTAGTAGGTCATGCCCAGCCGCTCCGCCTCGGCGCGGGCCACGGACTCGCTCTCATAGGGCGTCTTCGACTTGCCGTCAGCCCGGAAATGACTGGAAACGATCCTCCGCGTGGCCATGCTTCGAGCGTAGCGATGCGAGCCTTTGGGCTGGCAACCGGGCTTAGGTAGGGACTCTTAGGGGTGATTCCCGATAGACGGCAGGGAGCCGACGCGTCATCGTCGCGGCATGGCAAACACAGAGAAAAATCCAAAAACGAACAAGAAGGAAGAGAAGAACGAGGTCGGCCCGCGACGTCCGCTCCTGCGCTCCAAGGACGACAGGATGCTCTGGGGCGTCGCGGGCGGCCTCGCACAGCACGTCGGGTTCAACGCAACCCTGGTCAGGATCGCGTTCGTCGCGGTCAGCCTCTTCGGCGGCGCCGGCCTGCTCGCGTATCTGGTCCTGGCCGTGGCGCTGCCGGAGGACGACGGGACAGGCAAGCCCGTGGAGGAGAGCGTCTGGGCGCGACTCGGCAAGGTCGTACTCGTCTGCATCCTGGTCGCGATCGCGCTGGGAATGGCGGCCGGACTGGCCGCGGTCAGCGCCTGGACTACGGCAACCGGCCACGGCACGGTGGTCGCGGCGATCGTGATCGCCCTCGGGGCCGCCCTGGTGGCGGCCGCCTTCGCCACCGACGTGCGCCGGCGGGTGACGCCTCCGCTGCTGGTCCTGGCCCTGGTGCTGGGCATTCCCGGCGGGCGCGATCGCCGCCGCGGACATCAACATCGACGGCTCCATCGGGCAGCGGACCTATACGCCCACCGTCGCCGCCGACATCCCCGCCGATGGCTACCAGCTCGGCACGGGCCAGCTCGTGGTCGATCTCCGCAACCTGCCCTGGGCTCCCGGCAAGACGATCGCGGCCTCGGCCCACCTCGGCATCGGGCAGATGATCGTCTCGGTTCCCTCGAGCGTCTGCGTCGTGGGCCACGCGACCGGCAAGGCGGGCGAGCTGATCGTCGCCGGCGATGTCAGCCACGGAATCGATCCCGACGTGAACCAGGGGAGTCCCACCACCAACGCCCCTCGCCTGGATCTGAACGCGGACATCCAGCTCGGTCAGATGATCGTCACCGACCAGTCCCCCGATCAGATCGACCAACATGGCGCGGACTACGACCACCACCAGCAAGAGGCGGACTCGCAGAGGCAGGTATGCGGTAGGTGACCAGGCCAGACCTGAGCACGCTGGGGACCGGGACCGCCGTCCTGGTCCTCGGCGTGTTCCTGCTCCTGCAGGCGAACGGAGCGCTGGAGCTCGACGCGGGGCCGTCACTGGGCGGCCTCGCGGTGCTGCGTCGTCGTAGCGCTGACCGCGAGCGCCATCGGGCGGCGCCGGTCGCGACGCCGGGCGAACACGGACGAGGAGGACCTCGCCTCGGCCGCGCTGGGCCGCGAGGCGAGCCGGATCTCAAAAGTCGGATTCGGCCTGGGCGTGATCCTCGCCGCCGGCCTGCTCCTCCTCTGGGCGAACGGCTCACTCGAGGCGGCGGGCGGGGTGGCACTCGCCGCGCTGGTGGTGGCGATCGCCCTGATCCTGATCTCGGCGCCGTTCTGGCTGGCGATGGTGAGGCGCCTGGGCTCGGAGCGGGTCGCCCGTGCCCGCTCGGAGGAGCGCGCCGAGGTGGCAGCCCATCTCCACGACTCCGTGCTGCAGACGCTGGCCCTGATCCAGAAGCGATCCGACGACCCGGAGCAGGTCGCGAGGCTGTCCCGCAGGCAGGAGAGGGAGCTTCGCGAGTGGCTGGCCGACGACCGGCCCAGCAGGCCCGACGAGCGACTCGCCGACGCGCTGCGAGCCGCCGCGGCCGAGATCGAGGACTCCCACGGCGCTCCGATCGAGGCGATCGTCATCGGGGACGCGCCGCTCGACGAGCGCAGGGAGGCTCTCGTCGCGGCCTCGCGTGAGGCGCTCACGAACGCCGCCAAATTCGCCTCGGAGGGCGGGCCCGTGCGCCTCTACGCGGAGATCGAGGAGGCCGCCGCCCGCGTCTTCATCGACGACCGCGGTCCGGGATTCGACCCCGACTCGATCCCCGCCAACCGTCGCGGCGTCCGCGAGTCGATAATCGGGCGCATGAAGCGCTACGGCGGTCGCGCCGAGATTCGCAGCGAGCCGGGCGACGGGACGGAGGTCGAGCTGACGCTCCCGGGAGGCGGCCGGTGAGTACGAAGCCGTCCGTCGTGATCGTCGACGACCACGCCATCTTCCGGGCCGGCGTCAGGGCGGAGCTCGGTGAGGGGGCCGAATTGCTCGGCGAGGCCGACTCGGTCGAGGATGCCGTCCGTGCGATCGCGGAGCTGGAGCCCGATGTGGTCTTGATCGACGTGCACATGCCGGGTGGCGGCGGCGTCGAGGTGATCGAGCAGGTGGCAAAGCAGAGGCCGCAGCAGCGCTTCCTCGCCCTCTCGGTCTCCGATGACCCCCAGGACGTGATCGCGATCGTCCGTGCCGGTGCCCGCGGCTATGTGACCAAGACGATCACCGGCGAGGAACTGGCCGACGCCGTCCGGCGGGTGCGCGACGGCGACGCGGTCTTCTCACCGCGCCTGGCCGGGTTCGTGCTCGACGCCTTCGCGGGGGATCTGCCCGCCGAGGAGGTGGATCCCGAGCTCGACCAGCTCACGGCGCGGGAGCGGGAGGTGCTCCGCTACATCGCCCGCGGCTATCTCTACAAGGAGATCGGACTGCGCCTCAGCATCTCGGTGAAGACCGTCGAGGCCCACGTCAGCTCGGTGCTGCGCAAGCTGCAGCTCTCGAACCGGCATGAGCTCAGTCGCTGGGCGGTGAGCCGGCGCTTGGTGGACTAGATGGAGCGCTTCGACGCGCTGATCCTCGGCGGCGGTACCGCCGGCTGTGTGATGGCGGCGCGGCTGAGTGAGGACGAGGATCGGAGCGTCTGCCTGGTGGAGGCGGGGCCGGACTACGGGCCGCACTCGGAGGGCGCCTGGCCGGAAGACATGCTCGATGCGCTCGGCGTCCCAGACTCACATGACTGGCGCGACCGTCACGGCCGGCTCTCGGTCGCCAGGATCATTGGAGGCTGCTCGTCCCACAACTTCTGCGCGGTCGCCCTGCCACGACCGGACGACTACGACGCCTGGGGACTGGCGGGATGGTCCTGGCGGGACCTCGCCCCCCACGTCGACCGGGTGATGGAGACGCTGCCCAGGCGGCGCTTCGAGGAGGACGAGCTCAACCCGTGGTTCGCCGGCCTCCGCGACGCCACGACCGAGCTCGGCCTGCCGGTGCACGAGGACCTGACCGCGCCCGACGCCGTCGAGGGAATCGGACAGCTGCCCTTCAACGTCCGGGGGACGACCCGCTGGAACGCCTCCTTCGCCTATCTCGACCCGGCCCGTGTGCGCAAGAACCTGACCGTGATGGCGGAGACCATGGTCGAGAGGATCGAGCTGCGGGGCGACCAGGTCGGCTCGGTCGCCGTGCAGACGCCGGATGGCAGACGCGAGCTGAGGGGGGACAAGGTGATCCTGACCGCCGGGGCCTACGGCTCGCCCGCCCTGCTCCTGCGCAGCGGCATCGGCCCCGAGGAGGAGCTGGGACGCCACGGCATCCCCGTGCGCCTGTCCCTCGAGGTCGGAACCCGGCTGCGAGAGCACTTCGGCGTGCCCCTGCGCTTCGAGCCCACAGTCGAGATGGCGGAGCTGATCACCGGCCACGCGGAGCGGAATCCCTCCTTTCCCTGCAACGGGATGCTGAAGGCGCGGACGAGCTTCTGTCCCGCCGGTCAGTGGGACCTGATCCTGCTGCTCGCCCTCTTCCCCGGCCCGGTCCTGTCCTCCAGCGTGATGCTGATGCGGCCGGAGTGGACCGGAACGGTCCGCCTGCGCTCGTCCGACGCCGCGGAGCTGCCGCTCGTCACCGAGATCTCGCTCGACTCCGATGACGATCTGGGGGCCGTCTTCGAGGGGATCGAGCTGGGCCGCCGCCTGGCCGGGACCGAGGCCCTCAAGCCGCTGGCGGGAGCTGAGCTCACCCCGGGCCTCGACACCACACCGGAGGAGGTCCGAGGCCGGGGTCGGGAGGGGCTGACCACCTTCTTCCACCCGGTGGGCACCTGCCCGATGGGACCGGGCGGGGCCACGGAGGTCGATGGGAGGCTCCGCGGCACGGAGAACCTCTACATCGCGGATGCCTCGATCCTGCCCGAGATCCCGCCGGCGCCGACGAACGTCACCGTGCTCGCGGCGGCGGAGAAGATCGCCGCCGGGATCCGGGAGGCCGGCTAGCGGTGTCCGCGCGAAGTTCGCCTGGTCAATCCAGGTTCTGGGTACCTCAGGCGTCCAGCGCGAGCGGCCCGAGCAGGGCCTCGTCCTTGAACCGATTCGAGGAGACGTTCGCCATCGCCACCAGACCGATGCCCTGCTCCGGGTACAGGCGCATCACGGTGCCGAAGCCGGCCCCGCCTCCCAGGTGCTCGACGTGGGTCATGCCGCGCTCCGAGTCGCGATGCCGCCGGAACCAGCCGAGGCCGAGGTCGAATTTCTTGCCCGGTGTCGCGATTCGTTGCATCTCAGCGGCGGCGTCGGCCGAGAGGATCCGGGTGCCGCGGACCTGCCCCCCGCCGGCGTGGGCGGCCGCGAGCAGGGCGGCGTCCCCGACGGGACCGACCAGTCCGCCGTAGGCGGAGCCGTCCAGGTAGAAGGGATTGAAGGTCCGCCAGCTCCCCGCGGCGGGGCCGATCACCCAGCGAGGGATCAGCAGGCGGGCCAGCGGAAGAAATGGATCGCGGCGCGGATGAGTGCCCTCGGCGGCGTGTTCGAGCCCCGCACGGTCAAAGGTGAAGCCGGTTGCCTTCGCCCCGATCGGCTCCATCACCCGGTCCACGACATAGTCCTTGTAGGGCTGCCCGGATATCTCGGCGATCAGCTCGCCGAGCACCAGGTAGCCGATGTTCGTGTAGGCGGATCGTTCCCCGGGCTCGAATCTCGGCTCCCCGTACCTGGCGAGCAACCTCGCGACCATCTCCCTGGGGTCGGGCCCGGGCCGCCCGGCTGGATGTATCCAGCGCAGAGGCGACGGGTTGGCGATTCCGGATGAGTGGTTGAGAAGCTGGCGCACCGTGATCCTCGGATCGAGCGAGTCGAGGTCCAGGTATTCCCGCGCCGACGAGTCCAGTTCCGCGCTGCCCGACTCGACCAGCTGCATCACCGCTGTGGCGGTGGCGATCTTCGTCATCGAGAACCAGAGGAAGGCGGTTCTGCCATCGACCGCCCGCTCATTCGACGGCCTCGCCATCCCGCTGGCCCCCTGCCAGACCACGTCACCGTCGACGACCAGGGCCGCGGCGGCTCCAGGCGCCGCGACCTCAGCGAGACGCTCCTCCAAAGCCTGGATGGAGCGCTCATCGAAGGCTTGTCTTGGGTCGGATCGCATCGGGGAGCATCCGGACCCCCAATGTCGATTCGAGAGTATCGCCCTAGAGCAGCGGCAGGCCCTCGCGCAGGCTCTCCACCGCGGCGTCCGCGCCCGCCTCGCGCAGCTCCTCGACGGTGAACTCGCCGGTGGCGACGCCGACCACGCGGATGCCGGCGCCGTGGCCGGCCTCGACGTCGCGCGGCGTGTCGCCGCACGAGAAGCAGCGTCCGCGGTCGAGGCTGTCGCCGGATACCAGCTCCGCCCGCTCCAGCGCCTTCTTCGTCAACTCGGTCCGGTCCGGCGAGTCGGAGCCGTAGCCGCCGAACGCGAAGAAGCGGTTGAGACTCGCCCGCGCCAGCTTGATGTGGGCGGCCTCCTCGACGTTGCCGGTGGTCAGACCGAGCAGCACGCCGTCGTCGATCAGCTTCTCCAGCAGCTCGAGGGCTCCGTCCTTGACGACGAAGCCCGGCGAGTTCTCGACCTCCTCCGGAAGGTGGTCCAGACGGCGGCGCATCAGGGCCTCGGCCTCCTCCTTGGTCGGCTCACGGCCCAGCGCGCGCTCGAAGGCCACGCGGCCCACCTCGGGGTCGGGGACACCCTTGCCGGTCACTGCGGGGACGTCGACGTCCACGTCGTGGAGCTCCTTGAAGGCCCGCTTCCAGGCGCGGTCGCTGGCGCCGCCGGTGTCGATCAGCGTGCCGTCGATGTCGAAGAGGACACACATCGCACGCGGCCTCCTCGGCTTCGCGTCCGGGGCCGCTCGCATATCAGGCACGGTTCTTCCGGTAGCGCCGGATCAGGTTGTTGGTGGAGCTGTCGTGCTCGAGCTCGGGCTCATCCGGCGACTGAAGCTGGGGAATGATCTTCTTGGCGAGCACCTTGCCCAGCTCGACCCCCCACTGGTCGAAGGAGTCGATCCCCCAGATCGCGCCCTGAGTGAAGACGCTGTGCTCGTAGAGCGCCACCAGCGAGCCCAGCGTGTGCGGGGTGAGCCGCTCGGCCAGGATCACGTTCGAGGGCCGGTTCCCCTCCATCACCCGGTGGGGCACGATCGGGTCGGGCGTCCCCTCCTCGGCGACCTGCTCCGGCGTCTTGCCGAAGGCGAGCGCCTCGGGCTGCGCGAAGACGTTCGACATCAGCAGGTCGTGGTGGTCGCCGAGCGGGTTCAGCGTCCGCATGAAGCCGATGAAGTCGCACGGGATCAGCCTCGTGCCCTGGTGGATCAGCTGGTAGAAGGAGTGCTGGCCGTTCGTCCCCGGCTCGCCCCAGAAGATCGCGCCGGTGTCGTAGTCGACGTGGGCGCCGTCGACGGTGACGTGCTTGCCGTTCGACTCCATCGTGAGCTGCTGCAGGTAGGCAGGGAAGCGGTGCAGGTACTGGTCGTAGGGCAGCACCGCCACCGTCTGGGCGCCGAAGAAGTCGCCGTACCAGACGCAGAGCAGCCCGAGGATCGAGGGAAGGCTCTCGCCGATCGGCGTCTCGGCGAAATGCTCGTCCACGGCGTGAAAGCCGGCCAGCATCTCGGCAAAGGCCCCGGGGCCGATCGCCAGCATCGTCGAGAGCCCGATCGCGGAGTCCATCGAGTAGCGGCCTCCGACCCAGTCCCAGAAGCCGAACATGTTGTCGGTGTCGATGCCGAACTCGGCGACCCCCTCGGCATTGGTCGAGACCGCCACGAAGTGCTTCGCGATCGCGTCGTCCGAGCCCAGCTTCGCCAGCGCCCACTTCCTCGCGGTCCGGGCGTTGGTCATCGTCTCGAGGGTGGTGAACGTCTTCGAGGAGATGATGAAGAGCGTCTCCTCGGGGTCGAGGTCCCTGGTCTTCTCGGCGAAGTCGGTGCCGTCGACGTTGGAGACGAAGCGGAAGGTCATCTCGCGCCGCGAGTAGTGCCGCAGCGCCTCGTAGGCCATCACCGGGCCGAGGTCGGAGCCGCCGATGCCGATGTTGATGACGTTGCGGATCGGCTTGCCGGTGTGCCCCTTCCAATCCCCTGAGCGGATCCGCTCGGCGAAGGCCGATATCCGGTCGAGCACCTCGTGGACCTGCTTGACGACGTCCTCGCCGTCGACCACCAGGGAGCGCTCCTTCGGCATCCGCAGCGCGACGTGCAGCACGGCGCGATCCTCGGAGACGTTGATGTGCTCGCCGCGGAACATCGCGTCGCGGCGCTCGGCGCACGCCCGACTCCTCCGCCAGCTGGACCAGCAGCTTCAGGGTCTCGTCGGTGACCCGGTTCTTCGAGTAGTCGAGGAGGAGCCCGGCGCCCTCCGCCACGAGGCGCTCGCCGCGGTCCGGGTCCTCCGCGAACAGGTCGCGGAGGTGCATGTCCTTGATCTCGCCGAAGTGCCGCGCGAGGGCCCTCCAGGCCGGGCGCGTGCGGAGCTGCGGTTCGGAGCTCACGCGCGGCAGCCTAGCCGCGTGCGGCCACGGGCTCAGGCGGCCAGGCGCTCGGACTCGGACTTGATCGTCTCGAGCAGGTCCATCCAGGACTTGACGAACTTCTCGGCGCCCTCCTTCTGGAGCTGGAGGCCGAGCCCGTCGACATCGATCCCGGCCTGGCGATGGGCATCGAAGACCTGCTCGTAGTCGCCGCCGTCGGCGCGGAGAGGATCCCCGACGCTCCCGCTCTCGGCGAAGGCGAGCAGGGTCTTGTCGGGCATCGTGTTGATCGTGTCCGGTGCGGCGAAGGCGTCGACGTAGAGGGTCTCCGGCGCCCCCGGGTCCTTCGTGCCCGTGCTGGCGAAGAGCAACCGCTGCAGCCGGGCGCCCTTCTCCGCCAACCCCTGCCAACGCTCGGACTCCAGCAGCCCGCGCCAGGCGGCGTAGGTCTGCTTGCCCACCGCGATGCCCAGAGTGTTCTTGAGCTCGTCGGGGACCTGGTCGTGGACGGCCACGTCCCAGCGGCTGACGAACAGGGAGAGGACCGAGGGGACGTCGGGATCCAGGCCCGCCTCGATTCGCCGCTCGACCCCCTTCATGTACGCGTCCGCGGCGGCCATCGTCTGGTCGCTCGACATCAGCAGCGTGACGTTGATCGGCAGTCCGGCGAAGATCGACTCCTCGATCGCCGGCAGCCCCTCAGGCGTGCCGGGGATCTTGATGAAGATGTTGTCCGAGGCGCGCCCGTGCAGGTCGGCGGCCTGCTGGATCGTGGCCTCGGTGTCGTAGGCCAGTCGCGGTGAGACCTCGAGGGAGACCCAGCCGTCCATGCGATCGGTCTCCTTGTGGGTCGGCTCGAAGAGCTTCGCGGCGCGCTTGATGTCCGTGAGGGCCAGCTCGAAGAAGATGTCCTCGGGCTCCGTCCCCTTCGCCCGCAGCTCGGCGATCTGCTCGTCGTAGGCGTCGCCGCTGCTGATCGCCTTGTCGAAGATGGTCGGGTTGGAGGTCTGCCCGGTGACGGAGAGCTCGTTGATGTATCCCTGCTCGGTCCCGTCGTCGAGCATCGTCCGGGTGATGTTGTCGAGCCAGAGGCTCTGGCCCAGGTCGTGGAGTTTCTGCGTGGGCTTCACTGGATCAGTTCCTTAGCGTCGGTCTTCATCGACTTATTACCCGCTTGGCCGTCTCGGCCACCTTGTCGGGAGTAAAGCCGAACTTGCTCTGTACGTCCTTCAGCGGTGCGGAGGAGCCGAAGGTGTGCATTCCGATCCTCGCCCCGTCGGGACCGACGAACCGGTCCCATCCGAGGGTAGAGGCCTCCTCGACGGAAACCCTCGCGGTCAGCGCCGGGGGCAGGACCTCGTCGCGGTAGCTCTGCTCCTGTCGCTCGAAGAGCTCCCAGCACGGCATGCTGACCACGCGCGAGCGGATCCCGTCGGAGATCAGGTTCTCGTGGGCCGCCACCACCAGCGCCACCTCGCTGCCCGTCGCGAGCAGGATCACCTCCGGGTCGCCCCCGTCAGGGTCGGCGAGCACATAGCCGCCCCGGCGCAGGCCCTCGGCCGGGGCGTAGCGGGACCGGTCCAGGATCGGCACGTCCTGGCGGGTGAGCACGAGCGCGACCGGCTGATGGGTGCGGTCGAGCGCCTCGCGCCAGGCCTCTGCCACCTCGTTGGCGTCGGCGGGCCGGATCACGTCGAGCCCCGGGATCGCGCGCAGCGAGGCGAGCTGCTCGACCGGCTGATGGGTCGGCCCGTCCTCCCCCAGCCCGATCGAGTCGTGCGTGAACAGGTGGATGACCGGGAGCTCCATCAGCGCCGAGAGGCGAATCGCGGGGCGCGCGTAGTCGGAGAAGGTCAGGTAGGTCGACCAGACCGGCCGCAGCTTGCTGAGCGAGAGGCCGTTGGAGAGCGCGGCGGACTCGTGCTCGCGGATGCCGAGGTGGAGCTGGCGAGCGGTGCGGCTCTCGGGCTCGAAGTCCCGGGCGCCGTCGACATCCTTGAGCCGGACAGAGGTCGAGTCGGTGAGGTCGGCGGAGCCGACGAGCAGCCACGGGATCCGGCCGGCGACCGCGTTCTCGACCTGGTTCGACGCCTTGCGCGTCGCCATGCCCTTCTCGTCGGCGTCGAAGCTCGGGATGTCGGCGTCCCAGCCCTCGGGCAGACTGCGACGCTGCATGCACTCGACCTCGGAGGCAAGGGACGAGTCCTCCTTGCCGTAGCTGGAGAAGAGCTTCTCCCACTCGGCGCGCAGCTCGGCCCCGCGCCTGCCGATGCCGTCGTCGAAATGCTCGCGGACGCCGTCGGGAACGAGGAACTGCGCGTCCTCCGGCCAGCCGTAGGCGCGCTTCGTCTCGCGTACCTCCTCCTCCCCCAGTGGCTCGCCATGGACCTCAGGGGTGTCCACCTTGTGGGGCGAGCCCCAGCCGATGTGGCTGTCGACGATGATCAGCGTCGGGCGGCTCACTTCTCTGCGGAAGGCCTCGAAACCGCGAGTGAGCAGGTCGAGGTCGTTGGCGTCGCCGACCCGGGTGACGTTCCAGCCGTAGCCGGCGAAGCGGGCCGCAACGTCGTCCTCGTAGGTGATCTCGGTGCGCCCATCGATCGAGATGTGGTTGTTGTCGTAGACCCAGCAGAGGTTGTCGAGCCTCTGATGGCCCGCGAGTGAGGCGGCCTCGCTGGAGACGCCCTCCATCAGGCAGCCGTCACCGGCGAAGGCGTAGACGTCGAAGTCGAAGATCTCGAAGTCGGGGCGGTTGTAGCGGGCGGCGAGCCACTTGGACGCGAGGGCCATGCCGACGCTGGTCGCGATCCCCTGGCCGAGCGGGCCGGTCGTGGCCTCGACGCCGGACGTCCAGCGGTACTCCGGATGGCCCGGGCACCGGGAGTCGAGCTGGCGGAAGCCCTTGATGTCGTCGAGGCTCACCGAGGGCTGACCCACGACCTCGTAGTCGGGATCGACCGCGCGCACCCCGGTCAGGTGGAGCATCGAATAGAGCAGCATCGAGGCATGGCCGTTGGAGAGCACGAAGCGGTCGCGGTTCGGCCAGATCGGGTGATGGGGGTCGAAGCGGAGGAAGCGCTGCCAGAGCACGTAGGCGACCGGGGCGAGCGCCATCGGCGTCCCCGGGTGCCCGGAGTTCGCCTTCTGGATCGCGTCGATGGACAGCGTCCGGATCGTGTTGATGCAGAGCTGGTCGATGTCGCGGGCGTTGGGCAGCGTCGCGGGCGGGGTGCCGGCTGGTGTCTCGGTGGCCATTCTCATTCCGATCCTACGACTAGTGTGCTCTCGGACGTGGCCGACGCAAACCTCGACGCCGAGAAGAAGGCCGCCGCCGAGGCGGCCGCGGAGCTGGTCTCCGACGGCATGAGGGTCGGCCTCGGAACGGGCTCGACCGTGGCACACCTGCTGCCGGCGATCGCCGCGCGCGGCGTGAGTGACCTGCGCTGCGTCGCCACCTCCGTCGCCACCGAGGAACAGGCCCGGAGGCTCGGCATCCCCGTGGAGCCCTTCGAGCAGCTCGAGCGGCTCGACATCGCGATCGACGGCGCCGACCAGATCGCCCCGGACCGCTGGCTGGTCAAGGGGGGCGGCGGCGCCCATACGAGGGAGAAGATCGTCGCCGCCTCGGCCGAGCGCTTCGTCGTGATCGCGGACTCCTCCAAGACCGTCGAGCGGATCTCCTCCCCCATCCCACTCGAGCTCTCGAGGTTCGGCCTCGCCTCCACCCTGACCCGGATCTCCGACGAGCTCGGCGAGGTGACGCTGCGCCCCGACACGCCGCCGAGCCCCGACGACGGCGTGATCGCCGACTTCCAAGGCAAGATCCACGAGCCCGGGGAGATCGCCGCCCGCCTCGCGGTGATGCCCGGCGTCGTCGATCACGGCCTCTTTCCGTCGGGGATGGTCGGCGCCGTGCTGGTCGGGCGCGGGGGCTCCGTCGAGCGTGCCTGAACCGCGGGAGAAGCTCGAAGCTCTCTACGACGACTGGAGCCGCGGCGACTACTCTCGCGGCGACATCTTCGACCCCGAGATGACGATGGAGACCTTCGGCATGGGCGAGCCGATCCAGGCGGACGGCTACGAGGGATTCGTCGGTGTGATGCGCGAGTGGCTGAGCGCGTGGGAGCGCCCGCTGACCATCGAGGCGGAGGACTTCATCGAGGCGGGGGACCGGATCCTGGTGCTGATCCACTGGGCCGGTAAGGGCAAGGAGAGCGGAGCTCAGATCGAGGGGAGCGGCGCGCACCTCTGGACCCTCCGCGACGGGCTGGTGGTCCGCTACGAGGTCTATCGCGACCGCGACGAGGCCCGGGCCGCTTTCGGCGTCGGGTGACGGTACTCACACGCGGCGCGCCCGAGCCCGGGTAGGCTCGCTGCGATGGTGGAGAAGGACGCGGTCATCGTCGGAGCGCGCTGCGCCGGCTCGACGCTGGCGATCGCCCTCGCCGAGCGCGGCTGGGACGTGGCGCTCGTCGATCGAGACACCTTCCCGAGCGACACGATCTCGACCCACATGATGTTCCCGAACACCCTGGCGCACCTCGAGCGCCTCGGCGTGCTCGACACGCTGCGCTCCGAGCACCGGCTCTCCCCGGTGGCCTGGCGGACCGTCGGCCTGGGCCACGAGACCACCGGGAAGTTCACGCCGATCGACGGTTTCGATCGCGGCCTCTCGGTCCGCAGGGTCAGTCTCGACAAGGCGATGGTCGACACGGCGATCGCGGCCGGAGCGGAGGGGCGTTTCGGGAAGAGGGTGGTCGACCTGATCGGCGCCGGGACCGAGGAGGACCCGGTCGCGGGGGTGGTGCTCGAGGGCGGCGACGAGATCCGGGCGAAGTGGGTCTTCGGAGCGGACGGTCGCGCCTCCACGGTCGCCGCCAGGCTGGGCATCGAGAAGGAGCGGCGGCAGAAGGGGGAGCTCGCGTTCATGTGGGCGTACTGGAGCGGGATTCCCGGTGACGGCCTGGCCACGACCGACATCCAGGAGGACGCGATCCTGGTTCGCTGGGCCGTCGAAGACGGGCTCACGATGCTGACGGCGACCGGACCGGACGAGTTCACCCGCGGCTCGAGGGAGGACCGGCTCCGCAACTACTTCGAGGTCCTGGGCAGGTTCCCCGACTCGATCGAGCCCGAGCATCTCGAGGCCGGCGAGATGATCTCCGACCTGATCGTGGCGCCCGAGTCGCTGATGCGCGGGTACTTCCGCAGACCGACCGGTCCCGGGTGGGCACTGCTCGGCGACGCGCTGCACTTCAAGCACCCCGGGACCGCCCAGGGGATCGGCGACGCCGTCGCCCAGGGGGTCTACGTCGCCGAGGCGCTCTCCAGCTCGGGTCCGAGCCTCGACGGCTACGAGGCTTGGCACGAGGAGCGCGCCGACGGGCACTACGACTGGTCGTTCGCCTGGGGACGCTTTCCGCGGCCCGAGCTCTCCGAGAAGCTCTTTCGCGGCTGGGCGAGCGAGCCCGACGCCGGTCAGGACATGCGTGACACGCTCACCCGCAGGGTCGCGCCCTCCGTGGCGATGAGCGAGGAGCGCCTCACCCGCTGGTTCGCGGATGCCGTCCCTGACCACGCCTGACGGCCGCAAGCTCGCCTGGCACGAGCGAGGCTCCGGCCCGCCATTGCTCATGCACCCGGGTGGGCCCGGCTGCTCGTCCGAGTATTTCGGCGAGCTTCCGGAGCTCGAGGCGGAGCGGACGCTGCTGCTGATCGATCCGCGCGGCACAGGGAACTCGGATCGACCCGCGGATCCTTCCGGGTACGACCTGGAGGACTACGCGGCCGACATCGAGGCGCTGCGGGAACACCTTGCCCTGGAGCGCATCGATCTGCTCGGTCATTCGCACGGCGGATTCGTGGCGATGAACTGGGCCGGCAACGAACCGGATCGCGTCGAGCGGCTGATACTGGCGAACACCACACCCCGCTTCACAGCGGAGATCCGGGAGCGCCGCGCCGGGCGAATCGAGTCGCATCGCGGTCAGCCCTATTTCGATGACGCGAGCGAGGCGCTCGAGGCCCACCAGCAGGGCCGCTACTCGAGCGACGAGGAGCTGGCGGGGCTCTTCGTACGCGATTGGCGCCTGCAGCTCGCGCCCGAGGTGGACTACAGGCCGATCGGCGAGGGGCTCAAGAGGGCCGGCAACAACGCCGACGCGCTGCGCCACTTCAATGACCGGGTCGCGGGTCAGATGGATCAGCGCGCGTTGCTCGAACGCATCGGCACCCCCACCCTCGTCCTCGCGGCCGAGCTCGACCCCTTCGCAGCCACGGCGGAGGAGACAGCGGACCGCCTGTCCGATTCGGTGCTGGTGGTCCTGCCCGGCGCCGATCACTTCACCTTCCTCGAGAGGGAGAACCGCGGCCCGTGGTGCCGGGCGGTGCTCGACTTTCTCGACTCCTGAGCCCTAGCGGTTGATCGCCGCCATGCCCTCCGGCGCGTAGCGGTCGCCGGAGGCCCCGGGCAGCTCCTCCTCGATCCGCGCCAGGTCGTCGTCGCTGAGATCGACGTCGACGGCCGCGACGTTCTCCTCGAGGTAGGTGCGCCTCTTGGTGCCGGGGATCGGGACGATCTCGTCGCCGCGGGAGAGGACCCAGGCCAGCGCCAGCTGGGACGGAGTGACGCCCTTCTCCTCCGCGATCTCCCTGACCTTCTCCACCAGCCGCAGGTTCGCCTCCAGGTTCTCTCCCTGGAAGCGCGGGTTGTTGCGGCGGAAGTCCCCCTCGTCGAGCTCGTCTGGCGAGGTGAAGCGGCCGGAGAGGAACCCGCGCCCGAGCGGCGAGTAGGGCACGAAGCCGATGCCGAGCTCCCGGCAGGTCGGCAGGATCTCCGCCTCGACGTCGCGCGTCCAGAGCGAGTACTCGGTCTGGAGCGCGGTGATCGGGTGCACGGCGTGGGCGCGGCGGATCGTCTCGGGCGCCGCCTCGCTCAATCCAATGTGGCGGATCTTCCCCTCCTCGACCAGCTTCGCCATCGCGCCGACCGTCTCCTCAATCTCGACCTTCGGGTCGACGCGGTGCTGGTAGTAGAGGTCGACGTGGTCGACCCCGAGGCGCTGCAGCGAGCCCTCGATCGAGCTCTTCACGTGCTCGGCCGACCCGTCCTGTGGCCCCACGGTCGACATGTCACCCGGGGTCGCGTCGTCCAACCGCAGGTTGAACTTCGTGGCGATCACGTACTGGTCGCGCTTGCCCTTGATCGCGCGCCCAACCAGCTCCTCGTTGGTCAGCGGGCCGTAGAGCTGCGCCGTGTCGAGGAAGTTGACGCCGAGCTCGAGGGCGCGCTGGATCGTCGCGATCGCCTCCTGCTCGTCGGCCGAGCCGTAGAAGGCGGACATGCCCATGCAGCCGAGGCCGAGGGCCGAGACTTCCAGGTCTCCGAGATTGCGCTTCTTCATTGCTTGCCTTTCGCGGTAGAGGTCCGTCCCCCCGGTCGGTCTTCCCCGGTCAGAGGTTCGAATAACCTCGAACAACGCTACCCCTTCGAGCGCGCTCGAAGTCAAGGGTTCGCGCGCTAGGCCGGAATCGTCAGCCCGGGCAGCTGTTCCGGCAAGAACGCGACCGCCGCGGCCAGTAGCAGTAGGAGCGTGATCGCGGCGCCGCCGGCCAGCTGCTTCGAGGGCAAGAGCTTCTCAGCCGCGATCACGATCGCGATCACGATCATCCAGGCGATGCTCATCACGCCGAGGGCGAACAGGGCCGCCATCAGGGCCCAGCAGCAACCGATGCAGTAGGCGCCATGCCCGAGGCCCATTCGCAATGCCCCGCCCGCGCCCGGGCGCCAGCCCTCGAGGAGTAGCCCCCGGTCCCGGCAATGACGCAGACAGGTCGCCTTCATGGGGCTGAGCTCGTAGAGCGCGGCGCCCACGATCACGCCGCCCGCGGCGTATCGCCCGCCCTCATCCCAGGAGAGAAAGGCGAGATCGAAAGAGCGAATGCCCTGGATCAGGGCCCAGGCCGCGACCCCCGCGAGCACCCAGGGGAACAGATAGCCGGCCGCGAACAAGGTCGTCCCTCCGGTCGACGTCGCGGGGCCCGTTCGATTCCTCGCGGCCCCGGCGTAGGCGACCGCTATCGGGACCAGCGAGGGGAGCATCATCGCCGCCATCATCGTCGCCCAGACGCCGGCGAACCAGCCGAGGTCGCCCAGGTCGGTCCCGGGGCCCATGTCCATCCCCTCCATCCGGCTCGCGGTGACCGCCCAGGCGGCGGCCGCGGCGACCAGGAGGAGGGCCGTCAGTCGTAGCTCAGCTGCTCGTCCCAATCCGGGCGTCCCTCCAGGGTGAGGTCGAACATGTTCCAGAGCGGCTCGAGGGTCCCTACGTGCCGCGGATCCTGCCCAGGGTCCCAGGGCGCGTAGAAGAGCTCCGAACCCCAGAAGTGGCGGATCGTCCCGCCGTCGCGATGGAAGACGTTGAGCATCGGCCGCTGCGCGCCCTCGGGCGTCTCGGCCAGGTAGTCGCGGTTGTAGTCGTTGCCGGCGGAGGAGAGCAGACGGTGGCGGCGCCAGCCCCGCTCCCGGGCCCAGGTGAGGAGACGCGCCAGGGGCGCCTTGGCCACCACCACGAAGTTCATGTTCTGACTCGCGTGCTCCACCGCCCCGTCCAGCTGGTCCAGGAGCCCGACGCACGACGGACACGGCCCCTCGGCGAGCGGCAGCTCCGCGGTCTCCCTCTCCCTCACCGGTCCCGGCCGGTCGTCCTCGGGATCGCGCGGGAACATGAAGCTGTAGATCGCCAGTGAATCCTTGCCCGGCGCGAAGAGCTCGGAGAGCCTCACGTCCGTCGGCGCCCCATCCGGGCCCTCGCCCTGAAAGAGGTAGTCCTCCGGAACCTCCCCACCCGGCGGCAGCTCGCGCCTCGCGGCCGCGACCGCCTCCACCTGGCGCCGCAGCTCGATCTCCTGCGTGAGCAGCCGGTCGCGGGCCGCCCGGTACTCCCCCGACTCGCCCGGATAGGTCCTGTTCATCACTTCCCCCTGTTCGGTGTCATGTCTCCAGTACGCGGTCGAGGTTGTCGTAGCACTTGCCCCAGCCGTCCTCGTGCTCCTCCCGGCCCTTCTCGGTGGTGATGCCGCTGTCGGTCATCACCACGGTTGTCGCTCCGTCCCGCTCGGTGAACTCGAGCTCGATCAGCTGCGGGTTCTCGGGGTCGTCGTCCCAGACCCAGGTGAAGGCGAGCTTGTGGGGCGACTCGACCACCGTGTACTCGCCGACAGCCCCGTACTCGGCTCCATCGGTGGGATCCCGCATCACCACGCGCAACCTTCCGCCAACCCGGAGGTCGACCTCGGCGGTCGGCGTCTCCCAATCGGGGTTCGCATGCAGCCAGCGTCGCATTACCTCCTCGTCGGTCCAGGCGTCGAACACCTCCTCGATCGGGGCGTCGAAGGTCCGCTCGATTCGCAGCACCAGGCCGCTCCGCTCGGTCATCAGCGCTCCTTTCGCTCCTCCAGATATTCGCCGACGACGTCGAAGAGGCGCTCCCAGCGGGCGCGCTGGCTCTCGATCCACTCCGCCGTGTCGGCGAGGGTCTCGGGCTGCAGCGCCAGGCGATGGGTGCGCCCGTCGATCACCCGGGACACCACCCCGGCCTCCTCGAGCATCTTCAGGTGCCGCGAGATCGTGGGCTTCGAGACGTCGAGGTGCCGCGTCACCTCACCCACCGTGGCGGTGCCGCCGCTGAGGCGCTCGACGATGTCCCGGCGGATCGGATGCGCCAATGCCTTGAACGGATCATTAGCCATTGTGCTAACTATATACGGACCACACGCAGATCGAGAGGAGTGGCGATGACAGAGCACAGAACCGGCACCCGCGAGGAATGGGAGGCCGCACGAAAGGAGCTGCTCGACGCCGAGAAGGAGTACAGCCGTCAAGGCGATGAAATCGCGCGCCGTCGCCAGGAGCTGCCCTGGGTGCCGATCGAGAAGGAGTACGTCTTCGAGACCGAGGACGGGAGCAAGACGCTCGCCGAGCTCTTCGACGGTCGCTCGCAGCTGCTCGTCTACCACTTCATGTTCGGCTTCGGGCTTCGGCTCACCGACGACAGGCAGGGATGCACCGGATGCTCGTTCGTCGCCGACCACTTCGACTGCGTGATCCCGCACCTGAACGGCCGCGACGTGAGCCTGGTGTGCGAGTCGATCGCCCCACTCGAGGACCTCAACGCCTACGAGCAGGAGATGGGCTGGGGGTTCCCCTGGGTCTCCTCCCTGGGCAGCGACTTCAAGTACGACTTCGGGGCCGCCTTCACGGATGAGCAGCAGAGGAATGGCGCCGACTACAACTTCCAGCACGTCGACGAGCCCGCGCCGCAGCGCGAGGGAATGAGCGCGTTCGCCCTGCGGGACGGAGTGGTTCATCACACCTATTCGGCCTACGCGCGCGGCGTCGAGCCGCTGATGGGGACCTTTCAGTTCCTCGACCGGGCGCCGGCGGGTCGCAACGACGACCCGGAGCAGACCTGGTGGCGGCGTCACGATGAGTACGAGACCCGACAGGAGGAGGCACGGCAATGACCGAGCACAGGATCGGAGCCCAGGAGGAGTGGCAGGCCGAGCGCGACGCGCTGCTCAAGGAGGAGAAGGAGCTCACCCGCCGCAACGACGAGCTCGCCGAGAAGCGCCGGGCGCTGCCCTGGGTACCGGTGGAGAAGGACTACAGCTTCGAGACCAAGCAAGGGACCAAGTCGCTCGCCGAGCTCTTCGACGGGCGCTCGCAGCTGATGATCTACCACTTCATGTTCGGACCCTCCTACGAGGCCGGCTGCCCGGTCTGCTCCTCGATCACCGACACGCTCGCCCCGCAGGCCCCCCACCTGAAGGCACGGGACACCACGCTGCTGCTCTCGTCGCGAGGGCCGCTCGAGAAGCTCCAGGCCTACAGGGAGCGGATGGGTTGGGGCCTACCGTGGGTCTCCACCATCGGAAGCGACTTCCATCGCGATCTCGGCTTCCTGTACACCGAGGAGGAGCTGAAGCCGTTCCTCGAGGGAGAAATCCCGGCGACGGTCGAGCAGAACGCGCGCATGTGCGGTACCGACGCTGCGGGATACGTCGCCGAGGGACCGGGCATGAGCGTGTACGCCCTTTCCGACGGGACGGTCTACAGGACCTACGTGACCACCGCGCGGGGGCTCGAGCCGGCGATGGCCTACTACGGGCTGCTCGACCGCACCCCGACGGGTCGCAACGAGAGCGCGACGGAGCCGCTCTGGGTGCGGCGGCACGACGAGTACGAAGCGGGCTAGGAGTCCGGCGCCGCGGCGCGGTCGGCGAGGATCAGCGAGTCTCCACCAGGATCGACGCGGCCCGCCGGGACCGACGGGTCGCGGGCGAGTAGCTTCTGGAGGGCGTCCACCTTCTCCTCCCCGGTGACGACCCAGAGCAGGCTCCTGACCCGGTGGAGCTCCGGGTAGGTCAGCGTCATGCGGCGGACGCCCTGGTACTCGCCGCTGGTCACGGCGACGCGCTTGTCGGTCACCTCCAGGACCGGGTCGCCCGGGACGAGCGAGGCGGTGTGCCCGTCCGGGCCGATGCCGAGGTGGGCGAGGTCGAGCGCATCGGGCAGCGACCCCGCATAACGGTCCGCGGCGGCCTCGGGGTCGTCATCGGTCACGGG
This sequence comes from uncultured Solirubrobacterales bacterium, assembly GCA_963833375.1. GTDB lineage: Bacteria > Actinomycetota > Thermoleophilia > Solirubrobacterales > 70-9 > DASUPK01. Next base: position 713,857 of record CAWHXR010000001.1, on the reverse strand, counting down.
CATCGGCCGGATGCTGCCCTGGGCGCCGATGGACAGGCTCTCGATCAGATGAGTCAGGTTGCGCTTCTCGTCCCCGGCCGGAGCGACGCGCTCGTCCACCTGGAAGATTTCGGTCTTCGTCCAGTCCATCTCGAGGTCCTCGAGCTGGGAGAACATCGGCCACGGATCGCGGCCGCCGCTCACCGCCAGCGCGTAGCTGCCCCGCTCGGAGACGGCGGTGCGGGCGGCCTCCGCGATCAGCTCGGCGCCCCGGTCGTGGACGGTGTCGGCGTCGTTGAAAACCTCGAGCCGGTGGTCGCTCACTTCTCCTTCTCCTCGTGGCCGCCGAACTCCTTGCGCATCGCCGACAGCACCCTGTCCGCGAAGTCGTCGAGATCGCGCGAGGCGAACCGCTCGTATAGGGCCGTGGTCAGGACGCCGGCCGGGACGCCCTCCTCGATCGCCGCGATCGAGGTCCAGCGGCCCTCACCCGAGTCCGATACGCGGCCCTCGAAGTCCGCAAGGTCCGGCGACTCCTGGAGCGCGGCGGCGGTCAGGTCGAGGAGCCAGGAGCCGACCACGCTGCCGCGCCGCCAGACCTCGGCGATCTGCGGGATATCCATGTCGTACCGGTAGTAGTCGGGGTGCTCGAGCGGGGCGGTCTCGGCGTCCATCTCGCGCTTCACCTTCCCGGCGTTGGCGTTCTTGAGGATGTTGAGCCCCTCGGCGTAGGCGGCCATGATCCCGTACTCGATCCCGTTGTGGACCATCTTCACGAAGTGGCCCGCGCCGCTCGGTCCGCAGTGCAGGTAGCCGTTCTCGGCGGTGTCCGGGTCGCCGCTGCGACCGGGGGTGCGCTCGGCGGACTCGACCCCGGGCGCCATCGTCTTGAAGATCGGGTCGAGCCGCTCCACCGCCGCGTCCGGTCCGCCGATCATCAGGCAGTAGCCGCGGTCGAGCCCGAAGACGCCGCCGCTGGTCCCGCAGTCGATGTAGTCGATGCCCTTCTCCCCCACCTCGGCTGAGCGGCGCAGGTCGTCGCGGTAGTAGGAGTTGCCCCCGTCGATGATCGCGTCGCCGGAGTCGAGGACCTCGGCGACCTCCTGGACGGTGGTCTCGGTGATCTCGCCGGCCGGGACCATCACCCAGACGGCCCGCGGCGCATCCAGCTGCTCGGCCAGCTGCTTCAGGGACGACGCCCCCGTGGCCCCCTCGCCCTCCAGCTGCTTGATCGGATCGGGATTGACGTCGTAGACGACGCAGTCATGCCCGTCGCGCATCAGGCGCCGGACGATGTTCGCTCCCATCCTGCCGAGGCCGACCATTCCGAGCTGTGCCATGACTCTCCTTCCTGCATATGACGGGTCGCTCCTCGCCTCGCTGCGGAGCGCCCTCGGATCAATCGCATCCTATGTCGCCCCCCGATGCCTTAGGTTGCGCGCGTGGCGCAGGCAGACTCAAGCTGGGCAAAGGGTCCCCCCGCCGACGCCCTGGTGATCTTCGGGATCACCGGCGATCTGGCGAAGAAGATGACCCTGAAGGCGCTCTACGACCTGACCGCCAACGGCACGCTCCAGGTCCCGGTGATCGGCGTCGCGCGCAACGACTGGGGCGAGGAGGACCTCCACCGGCACGCTCGCGAGGCGATCGAGGCGCGGGTCAAAGCACGCAACGACGAGTTCGACGGGGACACCTTCAAGAAGTTCACCGACAAGCTCTCCTATGTCCAGGGCGACTACGCGGAGAAGGACACCTACGAACGGCTCAAGAAGGCGCTCTCGTTCGCGCAGCACCCGGTCTTCTACCTCGAGATCCCGCCGTCGCTGTTCGCCGTGGTGATCGAGCACCTCGGCAGCGCCGGGCTGACGGACGGCGCGCGGGTGGTGATCGAGAAGCCCTTCGGGCACGACCTTCAGTCGGCGATCGAGCTCAACGACCAGATCCACGAGGTCCTCGACGAGGACCAGATCTACCGGATCGACCACTTCCTGGGCAAGGAGCCGGTGATGGACATCACCTACCTCCGCTTCGCGAACACCCTGCTGGAGCCGATCTGGAACCGGCGCTACGTCGAATCGGTGCAGATCACGATGGCCGAGGACTTCGGGGTCGATGACCGCGGCAGCTTCTACGACCCGGTGGGGTGCCTGCGCGATGTGTTCCAGAACCACCTGCTCCAGACACTGGCCATCGTGGCGATGGAGCCGCCGGCGGCCGGCGCCGAGTCCGATCCAATCCGCGACGCGAAGCTCGACCTGTTCAAGGCGATCCCCAGCATCGATCCCAACCGCTACGTGCGCGGGCAGTACGAGGGCTACCGGGACGTCAGGGGCGTCGACCCGAGCTCCGACACCGAGACATTCATCGGCCTGCGGCTGGAGATACAGAACTGGCGCTGGTCCGGTGTCCCGTTCTTCGTCCGCGCCGGCAAGGAGCTGGCGGAGAGGGTCACCGAGGTGAGGGTGATCCTCCAGAACCCGCCGCCGATCGGGATCGGCGGCCGCCCCACGCCGGAGAGCGACGAGTTCGTCGTCCGCATCGACCCTGATCCCGGCACCTCGGTGCTGCTCGAGGCGAAGCAGCCCGGCGAGGAAGCCCTGCGCCGGGTCCACCTCGACCTCCTCTTCCAGCAGCAGTTCGGCGGCCAACCCGGGCCGTACGAGCGGCTGCTCAGCGATGCACTGGCGGGCGAGCAGCAGCGCTTCGCCCGCGAGGACAGCGTGATCGAGACCTGGCGGATCGTGCAGCCGCTGCTCGACAAGCCGTGCTCTCTGGAGCCCTACCGCAAGGGCAGCTGGGGACCCGAGGGCGCCTCGAACCTGCTGCACGGCTACGGCGGCTGGCGCCGGCCCTGGCTGCCGGAGGCTCCATTCGAGGCCGTGGGTGCGGGTTAGCTAGGGTCCAGGCGATGTCGCAGGCGACCCTCCACACCAACGCCGGCCCGATCACCGTCCGGTTCTTCGACGAGGCCGCCCCGAAGACGGTCGAGAACTTCCGCAAGCTCGCCGGCGATGGCTTCTACGACGGCCTGATCTTCCACCGCGTCATCAAGGACTTCATGATCCAGGGCGGCTGTCCGGAGGGCACCGGGACCGGCGGCCCCGGCTACACGTTCGAGGACGAGATCAACGACCACAAGATCGTCCGCGGAGCACTGGCGATGGCAAACGCCGGGCCGAACACCAATGGCTCGCAGTTCTTCATCGTCACCACGAACGCCGCGGCCTGGCTGGACGGCAAGCACACCGTCTTCGGCGAGGTCACCGACGGCATGGATGCGGTCGACGCAATCGAGGGAACGGAGACGGGCCCCGGCGACCGACCCAGCCAGCCGCAGGTGATCGAGAGGGTCGAGCTGGGCGATTAGGCGAGGAAGCGGGGAAGGCACCACAGTGGGCGCAGGGAAGACCATCGTCATCACGGGCGCCACCGACGGGCTCGGCAAGGGCCTCGCCACGGAGCTGGCCTCCGGCGATGGCCGCCTCATCCTGCACGGCCGCGATGAGGACAAGGGCCGGGCGCTGATCGAGGAGCTGCGGCCGCAGGCGACCGCCGAGCTGGAGTGGCACGTCGCGGATCTCTCCTCGCTCGACGAGGTGCGAGATCTCGCCTACGACCTGCAGGACGAGGACCGGATCGACGTCCTCGTCAACAACGCCGGGATCGGTACGTCCGAGCCGGGCGGAGGCGACCGGGAAGAGAGCGCCGACGGCTACGAGCTGCGCTTCGCGGTCAACTACATGGCGCCGTTTCTGCTCACTCGGCTGATCCTGCCGATGATCAGGGATACCGCCCCGTCGCGGATCGTCAACGTGAGCTCCGCAGGGCAGGCCCCGATCGACTTCGACGACGTGATGCTGGAGCAGGGCTACAGCGGGGTCCAGGCCTACTGCCAGAGCAAGCTCGCGCTCGTCATGTTCACCTTCGACCTCGCTGAGGAGCTCGAGGGCAGCGGCGTCACCGCCACCTGCCTTCATCCCGGGACGTACATGCCGACCAACATGGTCCGCGCGGCGGGTGTCGACCCGGTGACCCCGCTCGAGGAGGGGGTCGAGGCGACATTGCGCCTGATCGCCTCGCCCGAGCTTGAGGGGGTAAACGGGCACTACTTCGACGGCACCAGCGAGTCGGCCCCTCATCCCCAGGCCGAGGATCCCGAGGCCCGGCGGCGGCTGCGCGAGCTGTCCTCCGAGCTCACCGGCGTCCCGGCCCCGGCCTAGGTCCCATGGGTCTCGGCGACAAGCTCCGCGAGCTCCTCGGCGTCGGCGAAGGGTCGCGCCATCCCGACGGCCTGGCCGAGCTGTACATCGGCGACGCGAGCTACGACGACTGGGACGTGGTCCGGGACTTCGAGGAGCTCGAGGCCGCCCGCGCCTGGCGCCAGCAGCTCACCGACGCCGGCATAGGGGCGGTGATCACCGCCGACCATCCGCTCGACGAGTACGGCCGCGGCGACATCGCGCTCCGCGTCCCCCCGGGGAACTGGAGCGAGGCCAACGAGCTGCTGGACGAGCCCTAGATCGGCTCGCCCACCACCAGGTCGAAGCGCTCCAGGAGCATCGGGATGCTCTCGGGATCCATCTCGAGCTCGTAGCGGGCGCTGAGCTCCGCCAGTGCCTCCGGCTCCGCCTGGGCGACCCCGCCCAGGTCGACGAGCTCCTCGAAGAACCGCTCGAACCCGGCCGGCGCGATGATCTCCAGGATCCGAGCCGGCTCGTCGCCCGCGTTCCAGAAGGTGTGCCACTGGTTCCTGGGCTTGAAGATCAGATCGCCGGGCTCACCGACCAGCACCTCGTCGCCGAGCAGCGCGCCCACCTTCCCCTCGAGCACGAAGCTGTACTCGTCCTCCCGGTTGTGCCGGTGGAGTGGCGCGGCCAGCGCCCTGGGGGACATCGGGTGCTCGACGAGCGAAAAGCCGCCGCCGGTCTCGTCGCCATCGATCATGAACCGGACCCCGATGCTCCCCAGAAATCCGGCCTTCCCGTCCTTCGGTCCAACCACCTTCGCCGCGGTCGCCTCCATGGCCCTTCTCCTTTTGAGTGGACAGTAGTGTCGCGTGAATCTATACAGACCTCCGCGTCATCTGTCAAGCTTCATTGGACATCTATGTCCGATCAAACACGTCCATACCGCAAGAAGCGGCGCGCCGAGCTGGAGGCCGAGACGCGGCGACGGATCACCGAGAGCGCCGTCGAGCTGCATGGCACCGTCGGGCCGACCCGCACCTCGATGAGCGCCGTAGCCGAGCAGGCCGGCGTCCGGCGGTCCACGCTCTACCGTCACTTCCCGGACGAGGCCGCCCTTTTCGAGGCCTGCAGCGCCCATTGGTCCGCCGCCAATCCGCCTCCGGACCTGAGCGGCTGGGCGGCGATCGCCGATCCGCAGCAGCGCACGCGGTTCGCCCTGGAGGAGCTCTATGCCTACTGGCGGCGCACCGAGCGCATGATCGGGAACCTGCTCCGAGACGAGGCGACGAACCCCAACGTGAAGCGGACCTTCCGGGCGTTCCATGCCTATATGGATGCCGCCCGCGACGCGCTCATGGAGGGCTGGGACGTGCGCGGACGCCGACGTGCGCGCCTCCAGGCCGCCGTCGGCCACGCGCTCGCCTTCTCGACCTGGCGGTCATTGGTCCGCGAGCAGGGACTCGAGGACGCCCAGGCCGTGGAGCTGATGCACGCGCTCGTTGCTGCTGCGGGCGAGCGCGAGCGAGTCGCTGCCCGCTAGGCCAGGTCCTTGTCCAGCTCCGGGTCCGCGTAGCAGACGACGGTCCCGGCCCTGCGGTCGGGCCAGCCGCGGCGCTCGCGGCTCGAAGAGCACCCCCCAGTAGCCGAGGAAGAGATGGCAGGCGCCGCGAGTAGAAGCCAAATCGGCGCGGCGGATGGCCGGTCCCGGCTCCGACGGGTGAGCCGTCCTCCGCCAACATCCGCATCCCGACGAAGGACATGCCGAGCGGTGCGCCCCGCAGCGGACCAGAAGAAGACCAGGTATGCGCCCGCGATCAACAACCAGGCGAGACCCGATGGCGATCACCGGCCGTCCGGCGTTCTGGTCGCAGGGCTGAAGGTCGTCACCAGGAAAGCGATCGCAGCGGAGATCAAGAGCAAGGTCCCATAGACCACGCCAGCGTCGATCGCCAGGCAAGAATCCGGCTGACGGCGTTCCGGCGTAGATCGGACGCTGGCCTCCCGCACCGGCCTCCTGAGCATCTTCGCTTGGCCACATTCTCCACGACCGTGTCGATGCCCGCGGGCAATCGCGCCGCACCCCGCGGCGCAGGTCCTCCAGCACGCCGATCGCCCTGCGCCGCGATCGCCGACCGTACCTCCGGCGCCTCCGCGACCCGCTCGACGAGCTTCTGCGCCTCGTCGCTCTCCAGAACCTTCTCCCAGACCCGGTTCGCGGTATCGGTCTTCAGCAGCCGCTCGGTCGCCTCAGCCGCCGTCTCGCTGTCCAGTGCCCGGTCCACACCCCGGTCGACGGCACGGTCGATGCCGAGTCGCTTCGCGATGCCTTGGGCACCGTGCCACCCCGCGCGGGCCACCGGCGCAATCGCACGACCCGTCGCCTGGAGCAGCGAGTCGACTGTTCCGTTCTGGCTGTGCCCGGCGACGGTATCTCGCGGGGTTCGCTCGGGTTCGGAGCGACCTATCGGCGAACGTTCTTCTTCCACTGCTCCTCTGATCAGAGACTAGCCGGGGGCCTGACGAAGCAAAGGGTGCCCGCTGTCAACTAGGCCGGCAGCCAGGTGAAGCGGACGCTCTGCCCACCCTGCGTGCAGGTGACGAAGCGCCCGTCGGAGTGCACGTCCCGCTTGGCGGTGCAGGTGAAGCCCTCCACCGAGCAGGTGCGCTGGTAGCCGGCGTCGACATTGGGGTTGTCGACCGTGTTGCAGTCCTTGCCGTTCTGGTCCCAGGCGCTGGCGACGGCGACGGCGGCCGTGCAGTCGAGGCCCGCGTACTTGAAGTTCTGGAAGGCGTCGGGGATCGAGCAGGGGCCCGAGCCGCCGGCCGCGGTGGTCGTGGTGGAGCCCGTCTTCTTCCCCACCCCGGCCGCGGTGCTGGGCGTCGAGGTGGTGGGGATCGGCGAGGTGGGCGACGGGATCGACACCGTCGGCGGGGGTGCTGTCGTTGCCGCTCGAGTCGGAGCCACAGCCCGCGGCCAGCGCCAGCAGCGCCGCCGCAACCAGGATCAGCAGTGTCTTCCCTACCCGCACGGTCCAGCAATGTAGCTCGCCTCTGTTCAGCCGAGAGCGCGGCGAGTGCTCGGCGAGGCGCTTCATCGCCTTGCCGTTGACGCGCTTGAGGTAGGCGCGGTTGAGCGGCCCCATGATCCGCTCGCCGGCCGGCAGCTGCAGGAACTCGAGTTCGAAGGTGATCCGCGTGCCGCCGTCCGGGAGCGCCTCGAGGAGATATGTGCCCCTGGTGCGCCGCTTGCCGCGCGAGCCGCCGGTCGCCTCCTCCACGAGCTTTCGCCCCGAGTCCGCCTCCACCACCTCGATGTCGGTCCAGTCCTTCTCGGCCGTGGCCTTCACGCGGACGTTCGCCTTGGCCCCCACCCCTCGCTTGGGGCCCGAGAGCTTCCAGTCGACCATGAAGTGGTCCATGAACTGCTCGTGGTTGCCGAGCACGTCGAGGTACTCGTAGACCTCGTGCGTCGAGTTCGGGACCTCGACCGTGACGGTGACGGGCTTCACGCGCCGAACCCTAGAGCCCTACGGCAGCGGCTCGAGCCCCTCGTCCAGCTCGACGCCGAAGCTGTTCAGGGCGAAGGCGACCAGGTGGTAGTGGCCGACGACCATGGTGGCCTCCATCAGCTGGTGGGTGTCGTAGGTCTCGGCCAGCCTCTCCCAGGTCGCGTCGGAGATCCGCGAGCTCTCGTGGAGCTCGTCCGCGGCCCGCAGCAGCGCCGCCTCGTGCGCGCTCCAGCCCTCCGCATCGGGACCCTCGAGCACCCGGTCGATCGTCCCGCGCTCGATCCCGCCGTCGAGCGAGATCCGCACGTGCTGACCCCACTCGTAGGAGGACTCGCAGAGGACCGCCGTGCGCAGGACGAGCAGCTCGCGGTCGCGGCCCGAGAGCTTGCCCGCCGTCAGCAGGTATCCGCCGAAGGGCAGCCAGGCGCGGAAGAGGTCGGGATGCCGCGCGAAGGTCGGGAAGATGTTGTTGTCGCCCAGGCGGCGGTCGATCCCGGACGGAACCGCCTCGAGGATCGGCCGCAGATCGTCGCTCCACTCCTCCGGCGGGAGCGGCGGGACGCGGGGATTGGGGCTCATGCTCGCGGCCCCACGGTGAGGCCGCCGTCCACGACGAGGCTCTGGCCGGTGACGTAGCTGCTCTCCCTCGAGAGCAGGAAGACCGCGCCGTAGGCCACCTCCCAGGCGGTCCCCTGGGTCTCCTCCGCAGTCGCCTCGACCGATCGCTCCCCGTTCACGGGGCGCGACCTTAACGAGCCGGGGCCCGCCACGCGATCGGGCTGGAAACTGGCTGGCTGGCCAGTTACGCTGCGCGGAGGATGAACCGGCCGGCCCAGGAAGAGCTCGCCCACGAGTCGGTCGAGGACCTCGAGGCTCTCGACGTCACGGACCGCGAGCACTGGCAGGAGGGCCCTCCCCACGAGATCTTCAAGGAGCTTCGCGGGCGCTGCCCCGTCCACTGGTCGGAGATCAACGAGTACCCCAACGAAGCCGGCTTCTGGTCCGTGACCAAGGCCGAGGACGTCCGCGAGGTGAGCCTCGACTGGAAGACCTACTCCTCCGAGCGAGGCGGGGTCACGGGGCTCACCCACGCGATCCCGCTCGAGCTCGCCCGGGCGATGTTCATCGCCCAGGACCCGCCGAAACACGACCGCCTCAAGATGCTCTTCCAGCGCGGCTTCACTCCCAAGCGGATCGCGGAGCACGAGGGGCGGATCCGGGCGATCGCCGAGCGCGTCCTCGACGACATCGCGCCGCAGGGCGGCTGCGACCTGGTCACCGAGATCGCCCAGCCCGTCGTCTCTCGCGTGATCGGCAGCTTCATGGGCATCCCCGAGGAGGACGATGAGATCTGGGCCAGGATCGTGAACTCGTCGCTGGGCCTCGGCGACGACGATCTCAACCCCGGTGGGCTCGAGCAGATCCTCGAGAAGGACATCCCGGAGCTCTTCGAGCGCTGCCGCCTGATGATCGCCGAGCGACGCGAGAATCCCACCGACGACCTGACCAGCGTCCTCGTGCACGCCGAGGTCGACGGCGAGAAGCTCGAGGAGCACGAAATCGTGATGGGCTTCTTCCTGCTGGTCGCGGCGGGCAACGACTCGACGCGAGCGACGTTCGCCAGCGGCATGCGGGCACTGCTCGAGCATCCCGACCAGATGAAGCTGCTCGTCGACGATCCCTCCCTGATCCCGGGTGCGGTGGAGGAGTGCCTGCGGATGTATCCCGCCTTCGCCCACTTCCGGCGGACCGCGACCCGCGAAAGCGAGATCGCGGGGCAGCCGATCGCCGAGGGCGACAAGGTGATCATGTGGTACGTCTCGTCGAACCGGGACGAGGACGTCTACGAGGACGCGAACCGCTTCGACGTCCACCGCAACCCCGAGCACCAGGCCTTCGGGGCCGGCGGCCGCCACTTCTGCCTCGGCTCGGCCCTGGCGCGACTGGAGCTCAAGATCCTCTTCGAGGAGACGCTGAGGCGCTTCCCGAACATGCAGCTGGCCGGCAAGCCCGAGCCCGCCGTCTCAGCGTTCCTCAACCAGCTCAAGAGCCTGCCCGTCCGCTGGGCTGCATGAGACGGCTGCTCTAGGCTTTTCGGATGAGCGGCACCGCGGTCGCCGAGGCGAGCGCCTCCAAGGCAGGCGACCGAAGGAGGAACCCGAACCGAGGATGGCGGTCACACTGGGTCGCCCGCGTCGCCCTGCCCGCGCTCTTCCTGCTCGGCACGGCGGCGGTGATCAACCGGGTCGGCCTCCCCTACTCCCAGGACTGGATCTTCGTCTGGATCGTCGTCCTCATGCTGGCCTTTTCCATCGGAGACGGACAGCACTCGGTCCGGCGGCTGATCAAGGACTGGCTGCCGATCATCGTCGCGCTGCTCGCCTACGACCTGCTCCGCGGGGTGGCCGACGGCAACCTCTTTCCGATCCACTGGCAGCCGCCGGTGGAGGCGGACAAGATCCTCGGCCTCGGCCAGGTCCCCTCGATCCACCTGCAGGACGCGCTCTACACGCCGGGCCATCTGCACTTCTGGGACTACGCGGCGTTCTCGTTCTGGTTCTCGCACTTCTTCGCGACCCTGCTCGTGGCGGTGGGCATCTGGCTCTATCGGTACCAGTGGTTCCATCGCTTCGCCGCCTGCATCGTCCTGCTGGCCGCGATGGGGCTGGTCACCTACGTGATCTTCCCGGCCGCCCCGCCCTGGCTGGCCGGCGATCACGGCTACCTGCCGCACACGTACCGGATCACCCACGCGGTGGTCAACAACCTGCCGGTGCCGAAAGCGGGGGCGATGTTCCAGAAGGGCACCGACTGGGGCAACGACGTCGCGGCGGTCCCCTCGCTGCACGCCGGCTACACGATGATGATCTGCGTGTTCCTCTGGCCGCGCGTCAACCGGCGCTGGCGACCGTTGCTGCTCGCTTATCCGCTCGGCATGGCGTTCTCGCTGATTTACCTGGGCGAGCACTACCTGATCGACATCCTGCTCGGCTGGGCCTATGCGGGCGCGGCGGTCTACGCCGTGGACTGGGTGGCGGAGCGGCGCCGACAGCCGCGGACCGCGCCGGCCGCCGAGGCGCAGCCCGAGGGCCAGGCCGGCTGACCCGGCCGGGCACCTCGCGTTAGCGTCCGGGGCGTGCCCCGCCCCCTGCTGGCCGTCGACGCACCCTCGATGCTGTTCCGCGCCTTCTACGCGCTGCCGAAGTCGATCAAGGGCCCGGACGGCAAGCCGGTCAACGCGCTGCTCGGGACGGCGAACCTGATCCTGCGCGAGGTCGAGAAGCACGACCCGCGGGCCGTCGTGCTCTGCTTCGGACCGGATGCCGCCGCCTACCGCGTCGAGCTGTTCCCGGCGTACCACTCCGATCGCGAGGCCGCGTTTCCCAATGAGCTGGGTCCCCAGTGGGAGGACTCGGCCGACTTCTTCGGCGCCTTCGGCTGGACCGTCGCCGGCAGCGAGACGCTGGAGGCCGACGACCTGCTCCACTCCTTCGCCGAGAGCGAGGAGAAGGCCGGCGGCCGAACCCTGCTGATGACGGGTGACCGCGACATGTTCCAGTGCGCCAGCGGGTCCACCAAGGTCCTCTACGTCAGCACCGGCAAACAGGGGGGCCAGCCGATGGGACCGGCGGAGGTGAAGGAGCGCTACGGCATCCCGCCCAGGCTCGTCCCCGACCTGATCGCGCTCCGGGGCGACCCATCGGACGGGATCCCGGGCGCCAAGGGCGTCGGCGAGAAGACGGCCGTCGAGCTGCTGCGCAAGCACGGCTCGCTCGAGAAGGTCCTCGACTCCGCGATCCGGGAGACGCGCCCCGCGCTGCGGACCGCCCTGACCGGCGACCGCGAGCAGCTGCTCGCCTTCAAGGAGATCGCCACCCTGCGTACCGAAAAGGTCCGCCGCCCCCGCGACAAGCGGACGGACTATCGCGGCGCCGCCAGAGCAGCCCGCGAGCGCGGCATGAACCGGCTCGCGGAGCGGCTCGAGGAGGCCGCGCGCCGGAGCGCTGAGAAATACGGCTAGGAACTGAAGAAGTGGGTGAGCTCGGCGACGAACACGTTCGCCGACAGTTCGAGCCCCCTTTTCTTCTGCCGAGGACATCCAGCCCAGCGGTGGCGATAATCCCCCGGCATGACCGGCGGATCCGCATCTGCAGCCCGGCGAGTGACCGCGGCCGAGGCCGACGAGGTGACCGAGCTCTTCGTGCTCGCCTTCTACGAGGATCCGACCTGGAGCTGGGCATTTCCCGATCCCGAGAGGCGAACGGAGCACCACCGCGCTCTCTGGGGGCTCTTCATGCGCAGCGCCGTTCCCTATGGATGGGTCTGGATGACCGAGGACGGAGGAGCCGCCTCGCTCTGGATTCCGCCGGGCGAGCCCGAGCTGAGCGCCGAGGACGAAGCCGCCTTGGAGCCGCTGGTTCGCAGCCTGGTGGGCTCTCACGCCGAAGACGTGCTCACTCTCGTCGAGAGCTTCGACTCCAACCACCCGCGTGAGGAGCCGCATTTCTACCTCAGCCTGCTCGGCACCCACCCCGACCACCGGGGGCAGGGCAAGGGGATGGGCCTGCTCGCCGCCAACCTCGAGGAGATCGACGCCCTGGGGATGCCGGCCTACCTCGAGTCGAGCAACAGGGCCAACGATCACCGCTACGAGCGGCTCGGCTTCGTCCAGGTCGGCGAGTTCGCCGCACCGGGCGGCGAGCCGACGGTGGGCTGCATGTGGCGGGATCCGCGTTCAGCTGGGTCGAGCTAGAGGCAGTTGGGCTGAGCAGAGGGGGCGAGCTTGCTCGTGCCGCTCGGGGTGACCCGGTAGCCGAGAGGCTCCGCCGCAGGCGGAACCTTTGCCCGCTCGCCGTCGACCGTCATCTCCAACCGAGCCGTTGCCGAACGTCATCTCGAACGCCGGACCGTCGAACGGACCCCGCGCCTCGCCGGCGGTCAGCGTCTCGCCATTGACCAGGGCGCGGCCCTGATCGTCGACGAGGCACACCCAGACGGCGGCGGTCGAGCGAAGCTCGAGCGAGACCGCGGAGCCCTGCCCCGCCGGGAGCGCTCCGGCAGTCGCAGCCGGGGTCGTGCCGGTGGTAGTCGTGCGGGCGGAGCCGCCCTTCCCCTTCCCACCGTGATGGGTCTCCTTGCCGCCGTCGCTCGAGCTCCCGAGGGAGCCGACGACCACGAGGCCCACGGCCACCAGCGCGGCGAGACCAGCGATCGGCAGCAGCACGGATTTGGTCGAACGGTGGTGCTTGGCGACGCCGCCCGGGTGCACCACCCGAGCCGGGATCGGCTCCGCCCGATCGGCTCCCTCGAAGGTGCTTCCGTACTCGTCTACCAGCGCTTCCTCGTCGAGACCGAGGAACCGCGCGTAGGTCGAGAGGAAACCGCGGGCGTAGTAGGGCCCCGGCAGCTCCTCCCACCGGTCCTCCTCCATCGCGCGCAGGAACTTGACGCGGATCTTGGTGACCCGCTCGACCTCCGTCAGCTCGATCCCCCGCCCGGTACGGGCCTCGCGTAGCGCCTGGCCGACCTGCGGTGCCATGTCCTATCTGATTGTCCCGCCATCAGCCGTTCACGGGGCCGAGGACGGGCTCGAAGCTCTCGCCCGGCTCGAGCACCCGGCGAGCTCCCGCCAGACACCGAGGCAGCCGACGTGGCCTTCCAGCTCAACGCCCCTGGCGGCAGCGGCCAGCTACGGCTTCCAGCTGTGGCGCAACCCGGAGGTGTTCACCAGCGCCCGGCGCTCAATGCGCGCGGCGCTGGGCCGGTGACCTTCGCGGTCGCGCTGGATGCCGTCTGCAGCACCGGGCCTCTGCGCTGGTACTCGATGCGCCGCGCGCCGGCCGCCGCCGCCTCCTGGCCTCGCTCTCGCTCGACGATGTGGAGCGCGAGATCGATTGCCGAGGTCACACCTCCGGCGGTGAGCACGTCGCCGTCGTCCACGACGCGGGCCTCGCGGCGCACGTCGGCACCGGATTCGCGAAGCTCGTCCAGGGCCACCCGGTGGGTGACCGCCGGCCGGCCACGCAACATCCCGGTCGCCGCCAAGAGCATCACACCGGAACAGATGCCGGCGACGACGGTCCCGTTACGGTGCCGCTCGGCGATTCGCAACGGCAGCTGCCCGCGCTGCACCTCGGCCCAGGCGCCCCGCGGCGCTCTCGAGGCCCAACCGCCACCGGGCACGACGAGCAGGTCCGGATCGGACGCGAGCACGGAGTGCGGGTGGACCGAGGCGCCGTGGGCCGATCGAACCGACCAGGTCTGCCTGAGGGTGACCAGCTCCGTCGCGAAGCCGGCGGCGGCCAGGATCTCGAACGGCGCGAAGACGTCGAGGTCGTCGAACCCATCGAAGATCAGGATCTGAATTCGTTCCATCGTCGAGACCTACTCCCCCCGCGGCGAGGGCGGGACGTTCTGATTGAGCCGGAAGAGGTTGGTCGGGTCGTAGCGATCCTTGAGCGCCTGCAGGCGCGCGAACTTCTCGGCCCCGTATGCGGCCCTCACCCGCTCCTTCCCCTCCGAGGAGAGGAAGTTGATGTACGCACCGCCGGTGAGCGACGGCGCCAGGTCGTCGTAGAGGCGATTGGCCCACTCCGCGTGCGGCTCGATCCCACCTTCATCGTGTGAGAACGCGACGATGTTGAGCACGTAGGGCGCCTGGCGCTCTCCGTATGCCGTCTCGTCGTCACCGACACGAGCGACAGCACCGCCGAAGTGGTGGATGTGCAGCTCCGTGCTGGGTGAGATCGCGTCCTGGTGGTAGCTCGTCAGCGTCTCGACCGCGTGATCGTCGAGCTCTCGCAGGTAGCCCGCCTTCATGTAGGCCTTGGTCCCATGCGGATAGAGCGCGTCGATCAGGCTCTGCATCTCGACGTAAGGCATCGGACCGATCAGGTCGGCGACCGGGTCTCCGAACTCGCGCAACGGCTGCATCGCCTCCAGCCCCTCCTCGCTGGGCCCGGCGTAGCAGCCGATCAACCCGACCAGCTTCTTGCCGTGCCACTCCTCGGGCAGGAACGGAGCGGGGGGCGCCGTGAGCAGGTTTGCGAGCGTGGTCAGCTCATCGGGGAAACCGGGAGCGAGCTCCCGGTAGCGCTGCAGGATCTCGGCGGCGCGATCGCCCGGGTAGAAGATCGGCCCGGCGGCCACGACCGGACCCACTGGATGCAGGTCGAATTGGAACGAGGTGACGATGCCGAAGTTGCCGCCACCGCCGCGCAGGCCCCAGAAGAGCTCCGCGTTCTCGTCGGCGCTGGCCGTCACGCACTGACCGTCGGCGGTGACCACTTCGGCTGAGCGGAGGTTGTCGCAGGCGAGCCCGTGCTTGCGCATCAGCCAGCCGATCCCTCCTCCGAGGGTGAAGCCCGCGACCCCGGTGGTGGAGACGAGGCCACCCGTCAAGGCGAGCCCGTGCTTCTGCGTCTCCGCGTCGAGCTCGCCCCAGGTGAGACCGCCCTCGGCGACCACCGTGCGACTCCCCTCGTCCACCTTGATGCCCTTCATGGGCGAGAGATCGATGACGATTCCGCCATCGATGGTGGAGAAGCCGGGGATGCTGTGGCCGCCGCCACGCACCGCCACGTCCAGCCCCTCGCTGCGGGCGAAGCCGACCGCCTGCCGGACGTCCGCCACGCCGGCGCAGCGGACGATCAGCGCCGGCCGCTTGTCGTGCGCGCCGTTCCAGATCGCGCGTGCCTCGTCATAGCCGGCGTCCTCAGGCCGGATCAGCTCGCCCTGCAGTTCCTGCTCGAGCTCGTTCAGGGTGGCCGTGCCAAGTGCTGTGTGGGTCGCCATCAGATTGCTCCTTCGGGTTGACCTTCGGTGCGGATCACCGTAGGGCGCCCCCCTTTGGAGCCTCTTTGCGTCCGCTTAGCGGCGGTCAGGTGACCTCCACGGCGCCGATCCCGGCCTCGCTCGCGAGTTGCCTGCATCGCGTGATCCCGAGCTGATCCCCCGCCCGCTCGAACAGCGGCAGGGCGCGCTCGATCCAGGCGCGCGCCTCATCCTGGTTGCCGTCCTCGATCGCAAGCCCGGCGAGCGCGGCCGCGCTCCATCCCTTCTGCGGAGCGGGGCTCAGCCGATCCAGGATCTGAAGGGTGAGCTCCAGATGCCCGCCAGCCTCCGACAGGTCCCCCCGCCGCAGCGCCATGTAGGCGAGAGAGAGCTCCGCGGAGCTCAGTCCGACCTGGTCATCGTCCTGCGAGAACCAGCGGTGACAGCGCTCTGCCATTGCCCGGGCGGCGTCGTTGTCTCCGGACCGGGCGAGGAGCACCCCCAGCCCGCCGAGGGTGAGACCCACGCCTCGCCGGTCCCCAAGCCCCTCGCGCGAAGCGAGGCTCTGCTCGAAGAGAGACCGGCCGCGCTCGAAGTCCCCGACCTGAGAGGCCAGGTTGGCCCATGCGTTCAGAGCGAGCGCCTCGCCCTGCAGGTCGTCGAGCCCGCGAAAACGGGCGATGCTCTCGCGCAGCCGCTCCTCGGCATCGGCGGGGGCATCCTCGGCCCGGTCGACCGCTGCCAGATTGATGAGCAGGTGCGCGGCGGCGGCCGCTCCGCCGACCCTCCGTCCGAGGACCACCGTCTCCTCCTGCAAGACCACCGGGTGCGGGATATCGGCATCAACCAGCACCATCCCGTACGCGAGGGGCCACATCACCGACTCGGTGTTCGGTTCGATCTCGGCGACGATGCCCTGGGCATCCTCGAACCCCCGGCGAGCGGAGCGGTAGTCGTTTCGCAGCCAGGCGCCAACGCCCCTCGTGTTGGCCGCCCAGATCGCCGCCCGCTCAGGCGGAAGGTCCGGGCCCGAGAGCCCCTCGTGCTCCTGCACCAGGGCCTCGAGCTCACGGCGCTGACCGATGATTGCCAAGCCCGCCGCGGAGACCTCCACCGCGGCGAGCATCCCCGCGTGGTCATCGAGCCGGCGAGAGATCTCGCCGCTCTCGGCCGCCTGTGCCGGGATCTGCCCGTAGGCGCTGCGCCGGAAGCCGAGCATGCAGTCGGCGATCAGGGCCCTGGCCCGCTCGGACGTGGGCTCCGGCGTCGCGGAGAGAACCTCCTCCAGCCATCGATGTCCCTCGGCCAGGTAGCCGCGCACGAACCAGAACCCCCACAGCGCGACCGCCAGCCGCATCGCCTTGGCGGGCTCGGTGTGCAGCGCCGTGCCGAGGGCGGCCCGGAGATTCTCCCGCTCGCGTTCCAGCCGCTGGAGCCACTCCCCGGAGGGCAGGTCGCCGGAGGGGGTCGGATCGCTAGTGGCCAGCTCGAGAAAGTGATCGCGGTGGCGTTGCTCGAACTCGGGGCGCTCCCCGGCGACATCGAGTTGCTCGATTCCGTACTGGCGGACGGTCTCCAGCAGCCTGTACCGGTGCGCCTCCCCTCCGTCCTCGACGTGCACCAGGGACTTGTCCACCAGCCGGCTCAGCAGTCCCGCGACCATTCCCCGCCCCAGCGGATCGGTCCCGCAGATCTCCTCGGCCGCCTCGAGCGCGAAGCTCCCGGCGAACACTGCCAGCCGCCGTTGCAGCACCCGCTCATCGGCGTCGAGCAGCTCATGGCTCCACGCGAGCGTCGCGCGCAGCGTCTGCTGGCGCGTCAGCGCGGCGGGGCTGCCGGCAGCGAGCAGGTCGAGTGCGCCGTCGATGCGCTCCGCCATCTGCGCCGGCGAAAGCGTCCCCGTGCGGGCCGCGGCGAGCTCGATCGCCAGCGGCATTCCGTCCAAGCGATGGCAGAGCGTCGCCACTGCATCGATGTTGTCGCCCTCCAGCTCGAAGGAGGGGGCGACCTGCCGGGCTCGTTCGGCAAACAAGCACACGGCCTCGGAGCTCACCACGGCGACTCGGCCGACGTCCTCGCCCATCTCCGGAAGCGACAGCGACGGGACGCGCCAAACCACCTCCCCTGCGACTCGCAGGGGCTCCCGGCTGGTGGCGAGCACGCGAAGTCGAGGGCATGAGCGAAGCAGTGCATCGGTGAAGCGGGCCGCGGCGGCGATCAGGTGCTCGCAGTTGTCCAGGACCAGGAGCAGCTCGCGGTCCCCGATGTGCTCCGCCAGGGCGATCTCCGGCGCGCGCTCGGAGGCCAGGCGCACATCCAGCGCCTCCCCGATCGCGGGCCCGATCAGCTCCGGCTCGGCGAGAGCCGCCAGCTCCACCAGCCAGGCTCCGTCTGGAAGCCGATCGCTCTGCCGAGAGGCCAGCTCGAGTGCGAGGCGAGTCTTGCCCGCTCCCCCCACCCCTGTCAGGGTGAGAAGGCGGGTAGACCCCAAGGCGGTGGCGATCTCCTCGAGCTCGCGCTCTCGTCCCACGAAGCTCGTGAGCTGAGCCGGCAGGTTGCCCGTTTCCCTGCCGTTCGCGTCTGCGTCGCCCGGATCCCGCTCCCCGCGGCCTGCGAGGCTCCGGGTGAGGATCTCCTGATAGAGACGGCGTGTCTCATCGTCGGGCTCGTCCTCGAACTCCCGCTTGAGGCTCCGCTTCAGCGTCTGGAACTGGGCCAGCGCCTCCTGCCGTCGGCCGTCCTGGGCGTAAAGGCGCATCAGAGCCCGATGGGCCGGCTCGTGGAGCGGGTGGGCGAGCAGCGCCGAGCTCAGTGTCTCGATCGCCGCCCCCTCCTCGCCCGCCGCGGCCTGCACCTCGGCGAGCTCGATTCCGAGCGCAAGGCGCAGGTCACGCAGCTTCTCGCGCTGGACGGAGGTCCATTCCTCGAAACGGTCCTCCGGCAGCAGCTCGCCGGTGTACAGCTCCAGGGCATCGACGTACGCGGTCGCCTGTCGCTGCTTTCGGGCGCTCGCAGCGGCCTGCTCGAACGCGACGGAGTCGATCCAGACCGGGTCCTCTGGACAGAGCTGCATCAGTCCCTCGGAAAGCTGCAGGCAACGGCTTCCGTCGGCGCCGCGGAGGTCGAAGGCCCGCCGCGCCGCGTGTGCCGCCTGATGGAGGTTGTTCCGCGCGGCATCGGGAGCAAGCTCCGGCCAGAGCACCTCGCTGACCTCCTCGGCGTGCAGTTTGCGGTCGGGCGCCAGGCAGAGCAGCTTCACGAGGCTCTTCGCCTTGCGCAGCCTCCATTGCTCCTCGTCGACGCCTTCCGCGGCTGTCGAAACCGAGAAACCGCCGAGCAACTGGATTCGCAGCGCGTCCTTCTCCAATCGATTCCCCTTTCGTGGGGTTATACGCGGAAGCGCAGCAGAAGGAGCGGACCGGCCGATCCCGTCGTACCGAGTAATCACCGGGTGCACTCCGCGGCTCCGGCTAGAGCAGCGCGGAGTCGGTCGCGGTGGAGATCGGCCGCAGCGGCCTGACCACTTCGATGGTGGTCACCGCAGAGCGGCCGTTCCTCGGCCCCGAGGTCGTGCCGTACGTGCACAACCTGTACCGGCACCTGGCGGCTTGCGACCTTGCGGTGGTGTAGGGCCGGCATGAGACGGCAGGGACGCGCGTGACGCGCGCCGACGGGGTTCCCCGCCGCAGCCGGAGCGCTTGTCGAAGGACAGACATTGGCGTATATATATGTACGCCTGAGTTCTTATACGGCCGACCGATGGAGGGTGGAGATGATGGACATGACGCGTCGGCGTTTCCTGCAGTACAGGGCGGCAGCAGGCGCGGCGGTGGCGCTGCCCTGGGCGGCGCGTAGCTGTGGCTGGAGAGGAGGGGAATACTGATGGGGACCCAAGAGCGTTTCTCCCGGCGTACGTTCGTTGCCTGGGTCGGGGGCGCAAGCGCCGGCTTCTATCTGTTCAGGCGGATTCCCGGCATGAGCGCACCGGTCGCGCTCGCCCAGATCCCGGGCGGCTCGCTGGATCCGAACAGTGTGCCCAAGTTCGGCACTCCGATGCTGATCCCGCCGGTGATGCCCAAGGCCGCCACGCTCAGAGCGCCGGGCGGCAAGCCCATCGACTACTACGAGATCTCGATGAGGCAGATCACGGAGCAGATCCTCCCGGCGGGCTTTGACGAAACGACCGTGTGGGGCTACGGCGGGAAGTCGGCGCAGAGCAATCGCGGCCTGCTCATCCACCACGCTCCCTCGCTGACGATTGAGGCCAGCGTCAACAGGCCGGTCCGGATCAAGTGGATCAACGAGTTGGTGGACGGCGGCGGGAACTTCCTGCCCCACCTGCTCCCGGTCGACCCGACCCTGCACTGGGCGAACCCGCCTGGCGGCACCGCCGACCGCGACACGCGGCCGACGTTCACGGAGACGCCCGGCCGCTACACGGGCCCGGTTCCGATCGTCACCCACGTGCACGGCGCCGTGGGCGTGCATGACGACAGCGACGGCTACGCGGAGGCGTGGTACCTACCTGCCGCGGGCAACATCCCCGCTGGCTTCGCCACGGAAGGCACCTGGTACGACTTCTTCGCCGGCAAGGCCGCCAAGAGCTACGGCGTCACCTGGGGACCCGGCTTCGCCACGTTCCAGTACCCGAACGAGAACCGGGCGGCGACGATCTGGTACCACGACCACTCCCTCGGCATGACGCGTCTCAACGTCTACGCGGGCCCCGCGGGCTTCTACATCGTCCGGGGCGGGCCGGCCGGCGACGGGGCCGTACTCGACAGCCGAACCGGCCAGACCGCGTCGCTTCCCGGCCCGGCGCCGCGGGAGGGCGACAAGTTCCCGCCCAACAAGCCCTACCGGGAGATCCCGATCGCGATCCAGGACCGCGCCTTCAACGAGGATGCGTCGCTCTTCTATCCGGACAGCCGTGAGTTGTTCGACGGAATCGTGCGCGATTACATCCCTGACGGGGAGTTCTCGCCGATCTGGAATCCCGAGTTCTTCGGGAACATGATCATGGTCAACGGCAACACCTGGCCGTTCCTCCAGGTCGAGCAGCGCCGCTACCGGTTCCGCTTCCTCAACGGCTGTCAGTCGCGGTTCCTGATCCTCGACTTCAACGACATCCCCGGGGTCGAGGCCTGGCAGATCGGAAACGAGGGCGGGTTCCTCGCCGCGCCGGTGAACCTCACCGCCGATAACGGGAACCGTCTCCTCATGGGCCTCGCCGAGCGGGCGGATGTGATCGTCGATTTCACCAACGTCCCCGTTGGGAATCACATTTTCAGGAACGTCGGTCCCGACGAGCCCTTCGGCGGCGGCGAGCCAGGCGAGCCACCGGAGGGTTTCGAGGCTGCCGACCCCGACACCACCGGGCAGATCATGCAGTTCCGCGTCGTGCCGGCGCTCACCGTCGACGCAACGACCCCGCCGCAGTTCCTCCAGCTGCCCGCGATCACGCCGCTGCCGGCGGCGACGGTCACGCGGCAGGTGGCGCTGATCGAGAAGGCGGGCGTGGGCTTCGACGCAGAGGACGAACCGGTCGAGGGCCCGGTCGAGGCACTCCTCGGCACGGTGGACGACGGGGAGTTGACGGAGCGGTTGTGGATGGACCCGGTGACCGAGAACCCCGCCGTCGGTGCGACCGAGCTCTGGGAGATGTACAACACGACCGTCGACGCCCACCCCATGCACATCCACGAGATCGCCTTCGAGGTCGTGAACCGCGAGGGCCTCGTGACGACGGGGGAAGACGGAGAGGTAGCCCAGCCGATCCAGCTTGACGGCAACATCACCCCTCCGGAGCCGTGGGAGCACGGTTTCAAGGACACGGTCGTCGCCTACCCGGGGCAGGTCACGCGCCTACGCGCACAATTCAAGACGCCCGGCCAGTTCGTCTGGCACTGCCACATCGTCGAGCACGAGGACAACGAGATGATGCGGCCTTATCGGATTGGTCCAGTGCAGCCGGGCCAGCCCGAGTAAACGGCAAGCCGCTTCCGGCGGAGGAGGTCAAATCGGGCTGAACAGGCTCCATTCGGGATTCAAGCCGGATCCGTCGGTTCATTTCTGAACGCGAAGATCGCGGATTGCCTTCCGCGCTGGCCCGACGCTTCGGTGAGACAACGACATGATGAGGCCGTTCACGGTCACGGCGTAGTCGACGCTCAGCCCGCGGTCGCGCCGGCCAACGTCGCCACCGCTTCATCGAAGGCCGCCGTGTGCCGGTCGATGTCCGCGTCGGTGGTAGCCGGGCACATCAACGCCATGTTGTGGAACGGCGTCAGCAGGATCCCGCGGTTCAGCGCGTGGAGATGCATGTAGCGGCCAAGCATGGCGTCGTCCGCTGCAATCGCCTCGGACCCGTTTCGCGGCGGCGTCGGCCGGAAGTGGTACTCGACCCGACACCCGAGCCGGGTCGAATGCCAGGGGACGCCGTGGGCGGCGATCACCTCGTTCACGCCGGCTGCGAAGCGCTCGGCGACACCGATCATGTGGTCGAAGGCCGCGTCGGTGAGCACCTCCTCGAGGGTCGCGCGCGTTGCCGCCAGCGAGAGCGCGTTGCCCGCCAGGGTCCCGCCGATCCCACCGACATCGGACGCCTCCAGCATCCGCCGGTAGCCGGTGATCCGCTCGGCCACCGCCTCGGTCATGCCGTAGGCCGCCGCAGGAATGCCGGCGGCGATCGCCTTGCCGATCGTGAGCAGGTCGGGTTCCAGTCCCGCGGCGGCCGTGTAGCCGCCGGGCCCGGCACAGAAGGTGTGGGTCTCGTCGATCACGAGCAGCGTGCCGTGCTCGCGAGTCAGCTCGCGAAGCGCCTCGTGGTAGCCGGGGTCGGGTAGCACGATCCCCGCGTTCGTCATCACCGGCTCCGCCAGCACGCAGGCGACGTCGCCGGGCGCCAGGGCCCGCTCGAGCGCGTCGACGTCGTTCCACTCGATCGCCCGCGTCGTCAGCGCCGGGTCGACGGGCGGCCCGATGTTGTCCGGACGCGAGCGAGTCTTGCCCCCCACCTCGATCGCGAAGCTCTCGTCGACGGTGCCGTGGTAGCACCAGGCGTAGACCAGGACCTTCGGCCGGCCGGTAATCGCCCTCGCGAGGCGCAGCGCGAATCGGTTGGCGTCAGTCGCGGTCAAGGCGAACTGCCAGCGCGGCAGGCCGAAGCGGCGCGCGAGCTCCTCCCCCACCCGGCTCGCGTCCTCGGTCGGCAGCATCAGCGTGATCCCACGAGCGGCGCGCTCGGTCACCGCCGCTGCGGTCGCCGGCGGCGAGTGCCCCGTCATCGCCCCGGTGTCGCCGAGGCAAAGGTCGAGGTAGTCGTTACCGTCCACATCGGTGAAGCGGGCGCCCGCCGCGCTCGCGGCGAACACGGGAAAGGGGCTCGCCCACTGCGTCATCCACGGCATCGGCACGCCGGCGAGCAGCGCTCCCCCGGCCCGTTCAAAAAGCTCCTGCGAGCGCGGGTGCAGTTCGACGAAGCGCCGCTGCTCCTGCTCGAGCGAGGCTGGCGAGCCGGTCGCGGTCGAGCGGCCTTTCCGGCGTCTGCGGCATTCGCAGCAAGGCTAGCCCTCGCTGCGAGGCCGGCTGGACCTTTGGTCTCGTAGACCGCGCCGAGCCGCTACTCGATCGTCCAGGTGTCGCCTGAACGGAGCAGCGAAGCGAGGTCGTCATCGCCGAGGCCCTCCCGGGCCGCGGCGAGCTGCTCGGTCATCCCCTCCGCGTACGTGGGTCGGTCGCTCGAGCGAATCACGCCGACCGGGGTGGGGCCGCTGGGGCGGTCGGCGAGGCGCGCGAGGGCGTAGGCATGGGCGGCGTCATCGGCGTCGTGCACGACCAGGGCGTCCTCTCCGACATCGCTCACCTCGGCCACCTGGAGTCGGCCATTCGGGGCGCGGACGACGCCGCGCTCGCCCTCGGCGCCGAAGCGAATCCGCTCGCCGTCGACGAGGCGGATCTGGTTGGCGGCCTTCGCCTTCCCGCGTACGGCCTCGAAGGCGCCGTCGTTGAAGACGTTGCAGTTCTGGTAGATCTCGACGAACGAGGATCCCCGGTGCGCGGCCGCTGCGCGCAGGACCTCCGTCTCGTGGTCGCGGTCGGTGTCGACGGTCCGGGCGACGAAGCTCGCATCCGCGCCGAGGGCGAGGGCGATCGGGTTGAAGGGATGGTCCTGGGAGCCGAAGGGCGTCGACTTGGTCACCTTGCCCTCCTCGCTGGTCGGCGAGTACTGGCCCTTGGTGAGCCCGTAGATCTGGTTGTTGAAGAGCAGGATGTTGATCGGCACGTTGCGGCGCAGCGCGTGGATCAGGTGGTTGCCGCCGATCGAAAGGGAGTCGCCGTCACCGGTCACGACCCAGACCGAGAGATCGGGGCGGGCGAGCGCAAGGCCGGTGCCGAGCGCCGGGGCACGGCCGTGGATCCCATGAACGCCGTAGGTGCTCATGTAGTACGCGAACCGCCCCGAGCAGCCAATGCCCGCGATGAAGACGATCTTCTCCGGCGGGACTCCGAGCTCGGGGAGAAACTGCTGGACCGTCGCCAGGATGGCGTAGTCCCCGCAACCGGGGCACCAGCGGGTCTCCTGGTCCGAGGCGAAATCCTTCTTCGTCAGCGTCGCGGCGGCCTCCCCAGCCGGCGCCCGCGGCGCACCGCCGTTGCCCGCGTGTCCGTTGGTCTCGCTCATAGCTCGGCGCTGATCACCTCGTCGAGCTCCTCGGCGAAGATCGGAAGGCCCTCGATCTTGTTGTAGCGGAGCGCGTCGACCAGGAACTCGGCCCGGATGATCCTCCAGAGCTGGCCGCTGTTCGTCTCCGGGATCAGCAGCTTCTCGTAGGAGCGGAGCAGCTCGCCCGTGTTCGGTGGCAGCGGGTTGAGGTGGCGCAGATGCGCGCAGGCGACCCGCCCGCCGCGGCGCCTGATTCGCCTGGCGGCGCCGGTGATTGCGCCGTAGGTCGATCCCCACCCGAGGACCAGCAGGTCCGCCCCGTCGGGATCGTCGGGGACGAGCTCGCCGATCTCGTCGGCGATGCCGGCGACCTTGGCGGCCCGTAGCTCGGTCATGCGAGCGTGGTTATCCGGCTCGTAGCTGATCTCCCCGGTGACGTCCTCCTTCTCGAGGCCGCCGATCACGTGGGCAAGGCCCGGGGTTCCCGGAAGCGCCCAGGGACGGGCGCCGCGGTCATCGCGGGCGTAGGGCTGGAAGCTGTCGCCATCCACTTCGGTCGCGAATCCAGGATCGATCTCGGGGAGCTCGGCGACGTCCGGCAGGCGCCAGGGCTCCGAGGAGTTCGCCAGGAAGGTGTCCGAGAGCAGGATCACGGGGGTCCGGTAGGTGATCGCAATGCGGGCGGCTTCGAGTGCGGCCCCGAAGCAGTCCGCCGGCGTCGAGGCGGCCACGATCGGCAGGGGCGACTCGCCGTGTCGCCCGTACATCGCGGTGAGCAGATCCGCGGCCTCGGTCTTGGTCGGCATTCCGGTCGAGGGGCCCGCGCGCTGGACGTCGATCACCACGAGCGGCAGCTCCAGCGCGACGGCGAGCCCGATCGTCTCGGCCTTCAGGTCCATCCCGGGGCCACTGGTGGCGGTCACGCCGAGGTGCCCGCCGAAGGCGGCGCCCAGCGCCATGTTGGCGGCGGCGATCTCATCCTCGGCCTGGACGGTCCGCACTCCGAAGCGGCGCTGGCGCGAGAGCTCGTGCAGCAGCTCGGAGGCCGGGGTGATCGGGTAGCTGGCGAGGAACAGCGACAGGCCGCTACGGACGCTGGCGGCGATCAGCCCTAACGCGGTGGCGGTCGTGCCGTTGACGGCGCGGTAGGTCCCGGGGTCCGCCGGCGCGGCCTTCACCTGATAGCTGACCTGCAGCAGCTCGGCCGTCTCGCCGAAGTTGAATCCGGCCCTGAAGGCGGCGAGGTTGGCGTCCCTGATCGGGGGCTTGGACTCGAACTTGCTCTCGATCCAGGACACCGTCGACTCGGTCGGCCGACTGTACATCCAGGAAACCAGTCCCAGGGCGAAGAAGTTCTTGGAGCGAGCTGCATCGCGAGAGCTGATCTCGTCGATTCCCTCGGTCGCACGCACCGTCATCGAGGTCATCGGCACCCGGAACAGCTGGTAGCCGTCGAGCGAGCCGTCCTCGAGCGGGTTCTCGTCGTAGTGTGCCTTGCCGAGGTTTCCCTTGGTGAAGCCGTCCTGGTTGGCGATCACGATGCCGCCCGGCTCGAGCTCCGACAGGTTCGCCTTGAGTGCCGCCGGGTTCATCGCCACGAGCACGTTCGGACGCCCGCCCGGGGTGAGGATCTCGCGGGAGGCGAAATGGATCTGAAAGGCGGAGACCCCCGCCAGGGTGCCTGCGGGAGCGCGAATCTCGGCCGGGAAGTTCGGCAGCGTGACCAGGTCGTTGCCGATCAGCGCCGTCTCGGCGGCGAACAGGTTGCCGGAGAGCTGGATGCCGTCGCCGGAGTCACCCGCGAAGCGGATGATTACGCGTTCCTTTTCTTCGACGGTCTTGTTCTCCACCTGGGCGGACTCGCCCCCACCAGAAGTCCGATATCCGAGTGTAGACCTCCGCTCGGCCCGCCCGGAAGCGCGCCCGACAGGATTCGACCCTGTGACCTTCGGTTTCGCAGACCGCGCCGGGTGTTCGGTGGAGCTATCGGGATGGTTCAGTCAGCAGCTGGCCCCCGGCGCTCCGCCCAGGCGTCATCGGCCCGAAAAGCTTGGCGGAGAGCGGCCGCCACGCCCATCCTGAGGGGTTCTCCCGGCCAAGGTAGGACTCGCCGGTCGACGAAGAACTGTCCGGTGCGCTCGCTGGGGCGCTCGAGCAGCAACTCAGCGAGCGTCAAGCCGTTCAGTTGGGTGAGCGAGACGCCATGGCCCATGCAGCCCAGGCTGTAGAGGACCCGGCGGTTTGCGGGCAGGTGGCCTAGAGCGGGCACCAGCTGCAGCGGCACCGATACGGGCCCTCCCCAGCGGTGAGTGAAGCGCAGCTCGGAAAGCTGCGGGAAGGTCCGCCTCGCGTCCTGCTCCAGGGCGCGGAAGGTTCGCTCGTTGCGATCGTGCGCCATGTCGTCGCCGTAGGCGAGCGTCACGTCGCGCCCGCCCATCAGCAGCCGGTCATCGGCGGTCAGGCGGTAGTAATGGACCAGGCTGCGCGCATCCTCGATCCCCTGGCGCTGTCGCCATCCGATCGCTTCGCGCACGTCCGCGGGGAGTGGCTCGGTAAGCACGATGTGGGTGAAGGCGGGTACCTGAAGGCTGCGGAGCTGCGGCAGCAGGTGC
The DNA here is from genome assembly GCA_963833375.1 of uncultured Solirubrobacterales bacterium. Lineage (GTDB taxonomy): Bacteria > Actinomycetota > Thermoleophilia > Solirubrobacterales > 70-9 > DASUPK01. The sequence continues at coordinate 687,132 of CAWHXR010000001.1, read as the reverse complement.
GAATAGCCGTTCAAGGCCAGGACTGCCCGGTCCGCCAGCAGCCGCCCGTTCGGCGTCTCGAGCGCGAGGGGCGAGCCATCTAGCCGGAGCGCGGTCACCGGGCTGCGCTCATGCACGGCGACTCCTTGGCCCTCGACGACGGTCCGCATTCCCCGCGCCAGCTTCGCGGGGTTGACCAGCCCGCAGCGCGGCTCCCACCAGGCGCCCAGGTAGGTGGGGCTGTCGACCTCGGCCCGGACCTGCTCGGCATCCAGCCACTCGACGTCTCGAATGCCCATCCGATCCGCGAGTTCGAGTTCCTTCTGAATGCGCCGGACCTGTGTGGGAGTCGTTGCAACTCGCAGGAAACCCGGCCGCTCGTAGTCGCAGTCGATCTCGTGGTCCCGAACGAGGTTCTCGAGCGTCTCGACCGCCTCTTCCATGTAGCGGTGCGCCGATAGGGCCCGCTCGCGCCCGTAAAGGGTCGCGGTGACGGACAGGCTGAGTCCGAACAGGGTCATCGAGAACCCGGCGTTGCGACCGGAGGCCCCGTAGCCGATCACCTGCGCCTCCAGCAAGGCAACGTTCAGCGAGGGCTCCATTCGCTTCAGGAAGTGGGCGGTCGCCAGCCCCGTGAAGCCTCCCCCGACGATTGCGACATCGACCTGGCGCTCCCCGCTGAGCGGCTCGGCCTCACTGTAGGGCTCGCCTTCCAACCAGAAGGACTTGTCCGCGTAGCTGTCCCTCGCGGGCATCACCGTTCCCCCAGCCGCCATCTTCCGGACCTTTCCATTCGGGAAGTCACCTCACCCTGATCCTAGGCGCAGCGACACACAGCGGGGCGCGAAATAGCGCGCCCGAGAGGATTCGACCTGTGAACTTCGGTTTCGTAGCCCGCGCTGACCGGGTCGCTGGGTCGGAGAGCCACGCACAATTCAAAGCGGATGGCCCCTCACCTGAATCTTCGCCGAGGACCAGACGCGATCAGTCCCACCGCGCATTACACCGGCCACGCCTGGGTCCGGAACAAGCTCTCGCATCCGGAGCTCGCCACCTGGCAGGGTCGCGTGCTGTTTGAGGCGCTTGGTCCGCCGATGGCGCTGAGCCGTGTGCTCGGCGGGCCCACGCTGGAGGGCGCCCTGCTTGCGCGGCACCGGGTCATTGACCACCTGCTCGAGCGTGCTATCGAGGCTGGGAACGTGCGCCAGGTGATCGAGCCGGCATGTGGAATGTCGCCTCGCGGCTGGCGCTTCAGCGAGCGCTACGGCGAGCGGCTGACCTACGTCGAGGGCGACCTTCCCGAGATGGCCGAGCGCAAGCGCCGCGCGCTGGCTCGAATGGGCTCGTTGAGCGACCGCCACCGCGTCGTTGATCTCGACGTCCTGCGCGAGAGCGGGGCGGGGAGCCTTCGCAGCCTCGTCGACACGCTCGATCGCGGCGAGGGTGTGGCGATCATCACCGAGGGCCTGCTCACCTACTTGGACCGGGAGCAAGTAGTCGCAATCTGGCGCCGCTTCGCCAGCGCGCTTGGGGAGTTCCGGGAGGGCCTCTATCTGGCGGACCTGCGTCTGGCCGGCTTGAACCGAGGCCCCGGCGAGCGAGCCTTCAGCGTGGTCCTCTCCGTGTTCGTGCGGGGCAGGGTGCACACGCACTTCGTCAACGAGGCCGAGGCCACAGCTGCGCTGAAGGCTGCCGGCTTCAGCCAGGCGCGCTTGCACGCCGGAGACGCCGACCCTCCCGCGGCCGTCGACCGTCGCGATCCCGGCGCCAGGCTCATCCACGTCATCGAGGCAACATCGGTATGAGGACTCGCCGCCGCCCACCGCACCCCGGCAGCGGCTCGATCTCGTCGAGATAGACGTTTGTGTGCTGCCCGCGCTGCTGCTCGTGGTACCCCACCCGCGCCCGCGCTCCCTTCGCTCGCAGCGCCGCTTCGCCGATCGCCTCGCGAAAGGTCGTGTACTCGTCCCCATCGGAGCTGCGCACGACGTAGCGCGTGTTGCCGCCCTTGGTCTTAAGGGCACGTCCGCCGCGAAGATCTCCGCCGCACGGCCTTCGAGGTCAGCGAACCGGCGCCAGACCGAGCGCCCGGTCGCGGGCCGAAGGGGCGCCCCGCCGAGCCGCCACGGAGATGGCGAGGTGCGGGAGCACTCCGCATAGGAACAGTGCCCCCAGCGCGGCCCCGACCGCCGGATACCCGCCCAGCGCCAGTGCGACTCCACCCGCGGCCGCTCCGAGCAGGTACCCGAATTGCGTCGCCGCGGCCCTGATGCTGGTCACCGCCACCTTGTGCTCGGAGGACTGAAGCCCGATCGTGCTGCCGGCGAGGGTTCGCCCGCCTGCCAGGAAGACCAGGGCGCTGAACAGCACCGCGCTGAAGGCCACCCCCGGCCGGGTCACTCCGAACGCAGTGATGCCCGCCGCGAGGCCGAGGCCGAGGATGATCAGGACTGTCCGCGCCCCGTGCTGGACCCAGCGCCGAGCCAGAAACGTCCCGGGGAAATAGGCCGAGGCCCCAACCGCGAGCAGCAGCCCAACGGCCGCCGGCGAGGTGCCATAGGACTCCTGGAAGAGCGCGCCGCAGTAGAGGAGGGTGCCGCCCCAGCCGGCGTAAGCGAAGAGCTCGCCCAGTGCCCATCCCGTCAACCCGGGGACCCTCCGGAGATGCCACGCGTTAGAGGCCGACGAGGAAGCCGGCCCGGGAGGACGCCTGAGCACGGCTGCCAGGGCGACCACGCTGGCCGCGAAGGGCACGGCGAGCCAGGCGAGGCGCCAGTCGATGGTCGCGGCCACTCCCGCCACCGGCATGCCGACGACCCACGCCGCCGGCTGACCGACGAGCGCCCAGGAAAGGACACTCGAGCGGCGCGCCGGGGCCGCCCACTCCGCCGACGCCGCGAGCGCGGCGGAGGCGACAACCGCAAGCCCGCCGCCGATCGCGAGCTGTGCGGCAGCGAGCACGCCGAAGCTCGGGGCGAGAGAGCTGCCGAGTGAGCCGATCGCCAGCAGGCCGAGACCGAGGACGAGCAGGCGGCGCAGGTCGAGCCGGCCGGCGAGCAGCGCCAGGGCGACTGCGGTGAGGCCACCCGCGATCCCGGAGAACAAGCGCAGCTGACCGGCGGTTGCGGTGGTGACGCCGAACTCGCGGCTCACCTCCGGCAGGATCGGAGCCAGGACAAGCATTCCCGCCTGGGCGGAGAACATGCTGATGAAGAGCAATGGGGCGGGCTTTGACATCGCGAGCCAAACTACGGTCCGCATCGCCCCCTGACATCGGGGGCACCACCCAACTTCCGGGCGGCGGCCTGGCGGGATACACGTAGGCGCGCCGGAGCTACCGGCGCAGGCTCGAGAAGCGGGCCGCGGCGGCGGCCCGCGCGGCCTTGCCGGAGACCCTCAGCTTCGCGTAGATGTTCGAGAGGTGGCGCTCGACGGTACGGACGCTGAGATGGAGGTGCGCGCCGATCTCCTCGTTGCTGAGGCCCGCCGCGACGAGCTCCAGGACGTCGTGCTCGCGCGGGCTGAGATCCTCGAGGTCCGGCGGCGGCAAGGCGCCCGTCCCGAGGAAGTCGCGCAGGGCCGCGAGGAACGCGGGCCAGGCGGGCTCGTCGGCGAGCAGGATGTGGTTACGGCCCTCCAGCGGGAGGAAGCGGGCGTTCGGGATGCCCGTCGCCAGCAACCGTCCCTCCGCGAAGGGAACGGAGGACTCCTCGCGGGCATGGGCGACAAGGGTCGGCACGGACACCTTGTCAAGCACGTCGGTGACGTCGATCTCGCTCCAGGTGTCCCGGAGGCGCTCGGCCATCTCGGGCGACGCCGACACTCGCTGCAGCTCGTCGAACCAGTCCTTCTGCTCCTCGCTCGCTTCCGGGATGAACCGCGTCGTGAAGACCCGGCGGAAGGTGGGGTCGCTGCGGCCCCAGCCGACTCGAACCAGCGACTGGAGCAGCTCGACCTCCTCTCGCTCCTCGGCCGTGAGGTCCCGCTTGCGCCGCCCGCGGGCGTAGGTGCCGTAGAGGACCAGATGGCTGACGCGCTCCGGATGCCTGGCGGCGTAGCAGATTGCGACCGGACCGCCCCCGGAGATGCCGAGCAGCGCGAAGTCGTCCAGTCCGGCAGCTTCGACGACGGCCTCGAGGTCCCCCACCATCGCCTCGAGCGAGACCCGCTCCACCTCGCGATCGGAGAGACCGCAGCCTCGCTGGTCGTAGCGCACGAGCCGATGCGACGAGCCGAGCTCCTCGATCCAGTGCCGCCAGACCGGGCTCCGCAAGTCGAACTCGAGATGGGTGAGCCAGTTGGCGGCCTTGACCAGCGGAGGACCCTTTCCGTGCTCCGCCCAGGCGATCCGTGCCCCGTCGGAGGAGGCGCAGAAGCGAATCCGTTGCTCCAAGCTGCGCGGATGCTACGGGCTGCAGGAGCGGCTCCCCCTGCCCCCGCCGCTTGGCGGTCCAGTCCGCCTGAGCTGTGCTGCGGTGGGCACAACGAGAATTTGACAGTCGCCGATCAAGTGACGACACTTGGCTACGGAGTCGCAACTCCCCCAGCCAGAGCGTCGGCCAAGGAGGCTGGCATGGCTCACACCCGTACGCTGATCCGCGACCCGCAAAGCGAGGTTCCACGATTGGACGCGGGTGAGGTCGCGCCCGGTGCCTGGCTGCGATTGGCCGCGCTGGGGGCCGCCGCCGCCACGGCGCTCGTGGTCATCAGCGGTGCGCTGCACCTGGGTCTCCCCCACCGGCTGCTGGCGATCCTGGCCGTCCCCCTGCTCAGTGCGATGGTCGTCGCCGCAGCGACCGCGCACCGACGATTGCTGGGGATCTCGGTCGCGGCTCTCGGCCTGTTCGCCGCCGAGAGCGCCTTCGGCGGTGTGGTCGCGCTGGCGGACCGGCCCGGGTGGGCCGTCGCGCTCCACCTCGTGTTCGCCGGCTTGGCCCTGGCGGCGGCGCTGCTCAGCGCCGCCGCGTCATTCCGCGGAGAGCGCGTGCCGGCAGGCGCATGGCGCGACTACCTGGCGCTCACCAAACCGCGGATCATGGTGCTCCTGCTGATCACGGCGGCCGCCGGGATGTTCGTGGGGGCGGGCGGCCTGCCGAACCTGCCAGAGCTCGTGGTCGTCCTGGCCGGCGGTGCACTCGCTTGCGCCGGGGCGAGCGCGCTCAACCACTACCTCGACCGGGACATCGACGCCCTGATGGGCGATCGGACGTCAGACAGGCCGATCGTCGCGGGTCGCCTGATTCCTCCGCGTGCGATCGAGTTCGGCCTCGTGCTCTCGGCCTTCTCCTTCGTCCTCCTGGCCAGCCTGGTGAACGTCCTGACGGCCGCACTGGCCCTGGTTGGGGGCCTGTTCTACGTACTCGTCTACACCCACTGGTTGAAGCGCTGGACTGTGCAGAACATCGTGATCGGCGGAGCCGCGGGGGCGGTGCCGCCACTCGTCGGCTGGGCCGCCGCGACCGGCAACCTGACCCTGCCGGCGGTCTTCCTCTTCCTGATCATCTTCTTCTGGACGCCACCGCACTTCTGGTCCCTCGCCCTGCTGATCAAGCGCGAGTACGCCGCCGCCCGCATTCCGATGCTCCCCGTCGTCCGCGGGGATCGCGAGACCTCGCGCCGGATAGTCGGGTACTCGCTGGTGCTGGCTGCGACGACGCTGCTGCCCTTCCTCTGGCATTCGGTCGGCGGCCTGTATCTGGGAACGGCGCTGGGCCTCGACGCAGTCTTCATCAGCCTGGCGCTGAGCCTGGCGCACAAGACGAATCCCGCCCGTGCCGGACGGCTCTTCCACTTCTCGCTGCTCTACCTGGCGATTCTCTTCTCCGCGATGGCGGTCGACACGGTCGTCGTCTCCTGACCGCGCCGCCGCCTGATCGCAGCTGGGCCTACCGGGAGTAGACCGGCTCGGGCGCGCCACGTCCCTGGCGCGAGCGCCGGCTCGCCGGCGAGGTCTTCCGACGCCGCTGCCCGGTCTGCCGCCCAGCGACACCGGATCCCGGGGAGGTCGACAGGTGGTATGGGAGCCGCATGGTCGCGGCCAGAAGGGCGAGCAGGCCAGTGACCGCCACCGCGTTGAGAATCAAGATCGTTGCCATCGTCACTTTCGTCTCCTTTCTCTGCTGCGTTCTGCCTTCGGACACTGTTGCCCGGTGTTTCGCTTCCGACACCTTCGCGGCCGGACCTGGGAGCGGCCTGAGGATCGGATGACAATTCCCTAAGAAGTGGGTTTGGGCAGCGTGCCCCGCGGGCGACCGGTCGTCTCTGGGCTCAACCGGTCAGGTGGAGCGTCTGCAGCAGGGCCTCCGCGGACTGGGGCCCCCGCAGCACATCGGTGATCTTCCCCTGGGAGTCGAGGATGAAGGTGGTCGGAAGCCCGTTCAGTCCATACGCGTTGCCGGCGACTCCGTCCGGGTCGCTCAGGTTCGGGAAGGTCAGGTGGTACCGGGAGAGGTACGAGCGAGCGGCGCCGGTCCCGTCGGTCCAATCGACTCCGACCAGCCGGGCCCTCCCGTGTAGCTGGCGGTTCACGCGCGCCAGGACCGGGGCCTCCTTCACGCATGGAGTGCACCAGCTGGCCCAGAAGTTGATCGCCGCGGGCCTCCCCCGCAGTGACGCGATCGTGACCTTGGGGGGAACGAGAACGCGGGTCGGCAGCTGCGGCGCCGGCCGACCGGTTCCGAAGCGGTTCGATTTGCCGCTCAACAGCACGATCGCGATCACCCCCGCGATGACCGCGAGCGTCACCAGGGCAATGCGCAGGCTGCGGCGTATGGAAATCCCCTATTCCGAGGCCAGGATCGGCACGTCGTGCACGATCTGCGCTGGCCTGAAGTTCTGTGGATAGAGGGTTGTGAGCTTGCCGCTGGCGCTGATCCCATAGACCAGCGCAGAATGCTCGACGAGGTCCGGATTGCTCTTCTCGGGCGTTGCCTTGGAGAGGATGTTCCAGGCGCGCCAAACCCTCTCGAGCTGGGGCTGGGAGCCGAGCAGGTACTCCATCCGTCCGGTCATCCGATGCTCCGCCAGAAAAGCCTTGACGGTCTCCGGAGTGTCCCCAATCGGATCCACCGAGACAGCGACGATCTGGAGATCGCTGGCCTCCGGGCCGAGCTGCGCTTGGGCCGTGTGGAGGTTGCCGACGATGAGTGGACAGACATCGGGGCAATGGTCGTAGATGAAGGTGACGAGCACCGCCCTGCCCCGGTATTGGTCAAGCTTGACCTGGCGCCCGAGGGAGTCCGGAAGGGCGAGAGGCGGGGCCGGCTGGATCGGTGATGCCGCGACACCCGCGTACTTCGCAGTCGACGAGGCGGACTGGCCGGCGGAGGCGCCGGTCTGGCTCGTCGTGCCCCCGCCACAGCCGGCGATCAGCGCCGTCGCCGCCAACACCAAGAGGACGTGGGAACCTCGGCGCGGATTCACGTGTCGACGTCCTGCAAAGCTGAGGCTGAAGGGACCGCTCATCGGCTCTGGTCCCCAAGTATTGCGGCATCAGCCCGGCCGGATACCGCCTCGGTGCCTCGGTCATCCCTCCCGGGCGAGGATCCGGAGATCGCCGGCCGGCCAGGTGGGCGGGAACGGGTAGAGGAGGCCCGCGCGCTCGAATCCCTTCCTGTCGATGAGGTACACGGGGGTCCTGGCTGTGGCGGCCCCGCCGGTGTGCCGATCCTCGATCCTGTACGACCTCCACACCGGAGCCAGCTGATCCCTCGAGCCGAGCAGCCAATGCCAGTCCGGTGCGGCCGCGAGCCCCCAGCGCGCGGTCGCGGCGCGGGTCGATTCAGGGGTGTCGTGCAGCGGGTCCAAGCTGACGACGACCAGCGTCGGCCGGGCCGAGGGGGGCAGCAGGCGGAGCGCGATGCCGAGGGATCGCACCTCACGGGCGCAGGCCAGACTGCAGCGCGAGCTGAGAAAGACCAGCATCACGTTGTCGCCGCGCAAAGAGGCCAGGGAAACGGGGCGGCCGCTCTGGTCCGGCAGGATGAAGTCGGGGGCGGGCCTTGCTCCGGGCTCCCAGGTCGCCTGGCCGTGCAGACCCGGCGGATTGTCCGGCGAGCCCGAAGAACCTCCGGGCTTCAGCACGTGGATCGCGACCCCCGCCCCGACGCCGAGGGCTGCGGCAACGAGGATGACCAGAACGGCACCCGGGAGCCCGATCCGGCCGCGCCTCATCGATCCGCGGCGAATCGATGGCTGATCGTCACTCGGGATGGCGCCGGCGCAGGTCGAGCAGCTGCCAGAGCAGGACCACGAGGAAGACGCCCAGTGGGATCGCCCAGGTGAGGATGCCCTGCCCCACGACTGAGGCGGCGATGATCGTTGGTGCGGTCGGGTGCATCGTCTTCTCCTAGGTCACGGATTTCCGGCGAGCGGCTGCGTGTCGTGGGCGGATCGGCGCGGACGCTTGGGCTCCAGCCACCGGTATGCGACGAACAGGATCGCGATCGTGAAGGGAATCGACCCGGGAACCCACATCACCCCGGCGGCGAGCTGCTGGTCGGCGAGCGCCGTGATCCCGCCCGGCCTGGACGCCTCCGCCGCGTACGGGGCATATAGCGGCGAGCTCGCCACGGCCAGGACGACCGCGAGCATCCAGCTGACCACGAGAGCCGAGGCGACGTAAACGGCTCGCGCGGTCTCGGCGAGGGGCGATCGCCAGGGGGGCGAATCGATCACACGCGTCCAGAACACCAGGCCCGTCCCGAAGAAGAGTCCATGCTCAAGCGCGTGGATTGCGGGTGAGCGCAGGGTCGCGTCATAGGCAAACGGCAGGTGCCAGACGGCCAGAGTGAGGCTGAAGAGCAGCCAGGACGGAAGCGGGTCTCCGAGGAAGCGCGCGGTGCGGCGAAGCGCCCCCGACCCGCGGCCCTGGGTGACGGCATGCGCAACCCGGCGCCGCAGGCTGAGTGGGAATCCGCGCCACATCCGGTTCCATGGCCGCGCCAGCGCCAGCAGCGGGGGCGCCACCAGGAGCAGGAGGACGTGCTGGAGCATGTGAGCCCACTGGAGCTGATCCGCCCATCCGTCCAGCGGGGAGCTGACGGCCAGGACGATCGTCGCGAGCCCGGCGACGAACGCCGCCGTCCGCCAACGCCGGACAGCCGACCGCGTTCTCGTCGCGACCCTCCGGCCGCCCAACCAGTAGAGCGCGGCGGCGGAGGTCACCCAGAGGAGCGCCGGGTCGGCGGTCCAGCTGAAGGACGACGTCGCGGGCACGGCTCAGAGCAGGTAGAGGATCGCCCAGCTGAGCACCCCGATGCCCGCCAGAAGGGCCCAGTAGAAGGCGGCATCCCCCAGCCCCAGGGGCACAAACGCGGTGGATGCGCGGCGGTTGCGCAGCCCCTCGGCGAGCAGGATCTCCACCCAGTACATGGTGAAGAGCACGAAGACGGCATAGAAGACCGTCCAGCCGATGAACACGCTGGCGTAGCCGCCGTCCAGCGGCCCGAAATGGAGGTGCCAGTACTCGAAGATCTGCACCGCACAACCGGCGAGGCCGAGCGCCAGCGAGACACCCACGGCCACCAGCCAGTCGCGATTCCTCCGCACCGCTTGAGCCGCGTAAAGGAGGGAGCCAGCGCTCACCGCGAACAAGAGGACGATCAACGCGCCATAGCGATCGGGCACGTCGACGCCCTCGGGGCGCCACCGGCCGGCGTTGTTGAGCGAGCGCAGGTAGAAGTAGGCGAAGACGAAGGCGAGGAAGAACATGATCGTGGTCCCGGCGATCACCCGAGCGCCGATCCACAGGTTCCGCTCCTGGACCTCCGGCGGCTCCACGAGCTCGGCCTCCCCCCCGGCGGGCGTCGTTGCTCGTCTGCTCGGAAGCCTGACCATCTCTATCCAGCTGCCTCGGCCGGTGCTTTCACGGGTCTGGTGGGCGGCGGTGGAGTCCCGTAGTCATAGGGATCAGAGTCGATCACGGGGACCTGGTCGAAGTTGTGGACGGGCACCGGCGTCGGCAGCTGCCACTCCAGCGACTTGGAGCGCCACGGGTTCTCCTCCGCCGGCTTGCGGACGATGACCATCGAGTAGAGGACATTGGCGATGAAGACGAGCATCGAGAGACCGAGGACGAACGCGGACACCGAGACCCAGATGTTGAGCGGCTGCAGGTCGGACGCGTAGGTCGACACGCGCCGCGGCATCCCCAGCAGACCGGCTGCGAAGAGCGGGCCGAAGGTGGAGTTGAAGGCGATGAACATCGACCAGAAGTGGATCTTCGCCAGGGCCTCGTTGAACTGCAACCCCGTCATCTTCGGCACCCAGTAATAGATCGCGGCGAAGAAGGTGAAGACCAGCCCGCCCATGATCGTGTAGTGGAAATGGGCCATGACGAAGAAGCTGCCGTGGGTGCTGACGTCGCTCGGGGTGTCCGAGAGGAAGACCCCGGAGATGCCGCCGATGAAAAAGTTGAAGAACCAGGCAAGACAGAAGAGCATCGGCACCGTGAACCGGGCGCGCGCCCTCCACAGCGTCGCCATGCCGCAGAGGAAGATGAACCCCGTGGGTATCGAGATCACCTCCGTGGAGAGCATGTAGAAGGGGCGCAGCGCCGAGTTGATCCCGCTCACGAACAGGTGGTGCTGCCAGACGAAGAAGCTCAGCAGCGCCACGCCGAGCATCCCCGCCACCGCGAGGCGATAGCCCCAGAGCGGCTTGCGGGCGAACACCGGCAGGATCTCGAGGAGGATCCCGAAGCCGGGCAGGGCCAGGACGTAGACCTCGGGATGCCCGAAGAACCAGAAGAGGTTCTCGAAGAGATAGGGGCTGCCGCCGGCGCTGCTGAGGAAGAACGAGGTCTGCGCGGTCCGATCCAGCCCGACCATGAAGAGGACGGCTGCCAGGACCGGCGCCGCCAGGACCATCAGGCCCGACGTTGACAGCGCACCCCAGCAGAAGATGGGCAGCCGTCCCCAGGTCAGCCCGGGTGCGCGCATCGTCACGATCGTGGCGATCAGGTTGAGCCCGAGCAGCGTCATCGATATCCCGACCAACACGAAGAAGAAGATGTACGAGTCGTATCCGAGGTTCGCCTGGTCGTTGAGCGGCCCGTAGCCGGTCCAGCCGGTCGGGAAGCCGCCGAAGAAGACGCCGCTGACCAGAATCGTTCCGGCCGCCATCAGCAGCCAGAAGGTGAGCGACTCGATCCGCGGGAAGGCCATCCGCTTCGCGCCGATCATCAGCGGGACGAAGTAGTTGGCGAACGGGCCGAGGATGCCCGAGGTCATGATCCCCATCATCATCGCGCCGTGTAGGCCGACGATCGTCAGGTAGTTGCCGGCGCCGAAGAGCTGCGGCGAGGGGCGCAGCAGCTCGGCCCGAATCAGCATCGCGTTCAGCCCGCCGATGAAGAAGAAGACGCCGATCCCGATCAGGTACTGCATCCCGATCGCCTTGTGATCGGTGCAGAGGCCGAAATAGCGTCCGATGCCGCCGGTCTCGTTCTCGCGGTAGGAGGGCTCGCGGCCCAGCATCCTGGCCAGCGGGTACCTGAGGAAGCCCAGCCCGGCCACGAAACCGATCACGAAGAACAGATAGCCGAGCAGCAGGGCGATGTCGTTCTGGCCCGTGTCGGCGACGAATTCATAGCCCGTGAAGTGGATCCGGTGGCCCAGCCACCAGCCGAAGTAGAAGCCGACGATCCCCAGGAGAATGCCCGAGAGCAGGTTGAAGCCGATCAGGCCACGCAGGGGCGAACGGGTTCTCGGTTCGGTGTTCATCCAGCCCTCCTATGAGGGGCGGGGTTGTAGTGGGTGCTGTACGGGGGCAGGGCCCCGGTCGCCGGGCCGAATTGGGCCTGCTGCGCGTGGATCCAGGCGAGGAAGGCGGGGCCGCTCACGACCTGCCCCGTGTCGAACATGTGCCCGTGAAAGAGCCCGCAGAGCTCCGCACAGCGGATTGAGAAGCTCCGGACCGCAGTCGGCTTGACGTAGACGATGTTGTCGACGCCCGGATTGGCGTCGGCCTTGACCCCCAGGTCATGCGCCCAGAACGAGTGGATCACGTCGAGGGACGTGACATGGAGCTCGACGTCGCGGTCGACCGGCAGCACCAGATGGGAGGTCTCCACCCCACCGAATGACGGGTAGCGATAGGTGAACTCCCATTGCTGGCCGATCACCTGGACCTGGAACTGGTCACCCGACGGCTTGGCTACGGGGTCCGCCCCCTGTCCGCCGCCGGAACCCTCGTCGAAGAGACGGATCGTCCCGTAGCTCGCCAGGAAGAGCACGATCACCGAGGTCGCGGCCAGCCAGGTCGTCTGGATGCCCCAGTTTCCACGGATCCCCAAACCCTCGTCGGGCTCGCCCTCGCGCCGCCGGAAGACGATCAGGGCGTAGGCGAAGTAGACGATCATCAGCGCCGCGATCGGGGTCACGATCCCGAGCAGGACCGTGTTGTCCGTCACCTGCCCTGCTCCCTGTTCTGTGTCCTTGCCCGGCGGCAGCCCGGGCGCGAACACGAGGACGACGATCGGTGTGGCGACGATGCTGAGCGCGGCCCACAGAATCAGGATTCGTCTGAAGTGAGGGGGCTCAGGCATCGCCGTTCGGGCTCAGACCACGTGCAGGAAGCCGTCCATGTAGCCGATCGTTTGCATTGGCCCGCCGAACCCGCTGATGAAGCCCGCGGCGCAGGGCACGAAGCACTGCCAGCGGTAGCGGCCCTTCTTGCCCGTGCGCATCACGAAGGTGACGGTCTCGTGGGCCTGGTCGAGGGAGCAGGGCATCTCCGGGCACTGGTTCGGGGCGTCGTCGGCCACCCCCTGGATCGGGACGACGATACCCATCTGCGGCACGGTGAAGGTGTGCGAAGCGTCCGGGGCGGCGATGGACTTCACCGTCTGCCCGTCGAGCTGCATCACCCCTCCGACCGTGCCCTGCACCTGGGAGAGGAAGGGGTTCCTGAGGCCGCTGGCGCCGTCGAAGTTGAGGATCGTCACCTTGACCAGTGAGTGGGCGGGCACGTCGAAGACTGTCGTGTGCTTCCACTGGTCGCCCTCGCGCACGAGGTAGGAGACCCAGGTCGGGTTTTGCCCGAGCTTCCCGACCGCGGGGGTGGTCCCCAGCGTCAGCTGCGCCTGGGCCGGCCCTGTCTGTCCCGCTGCGATCGGAGTCGGGGAGCGGACGAGCTTGTTGACGTAGAGCCCGATCGCCACCGCGACGATCACCACTCCGGCGACGATCGCGAGCCACCGCGCAGCGAGGGAGTTCACTCCGTCAACTCTCCTTCCCCGTTGCCCTCTCGCCGCGGACCGCGACGAGAAGGGCAGCGCGCCTGGCACGCTACTCCCGCGCAAGGCCCCAGTCAAGAACCGAAGCGCTCGCTCGCGAGGTCAGGCTCGAGTGCGGGAAGCGGGCGCGATCGCCGTCTCGCGCTCGCGACGTTCCTCGGGGAGCTTTGCGGAAACCGGTGCGCGGCTCGCGCGAATCTCTCCCAGCGGAGGGTCGACAACGGCGAGCGGCCCAATCGGGCGATCCGGACGAGGCCCAAGCTCACCCCAACCGCCGCGCCGCCCATCACCGTCACTCCCCTCCTCGGCATCGAAACGCCGCAGACAGATGAAGAGAGCGATGAAGACGGCACTCCCAACCAGCGGCAGCAGGAGAATCGGCAGCGTCTCCTGCATCGAGAGGGCAGCCAACAACGGTGCGACCGTGCTCACGCTCCCGAGAGTACCGCTCGTGAAGAGGCGCGCCCGACAGGATTCGAACCTGTGACCTTCGGTTTCGCAGGCCGGGCCGGGAGTGCGAAGGAGTTGGTCTGCGCCCACGCGTCCGGAGCTCGTTATGAGTGAGCCCCGACAGCCGTGAAGTCCTCAACCGCTCGCGCATAGGAGTCGGGGTGCGTGACCTGGGGGTCGTGCGCGGTGCCGGGAATCAATTGAGCTCTCGCCCCGGGCATGACGGCGACAACCAGCTCGACGATGCGCTTGAACAAAGGCGGCCTCAGGTCTCCGTAGGTGACGAGGGCCGGCCCACTGAATGCGGCCAGGCCTTCGAGCTTGACGTCCAGCGCCTCGGGATCGCGGCATTGATCGAGATAGGTCAAAGCATTGGCCAGCAACGTGCGCCGGTGCCCACCGTCGAGGCCCGCCCAGCCGCCGTTCGTTACGGCCACCCGATCGAAGTAGTGCCGGGCCGCACCCTCCAAGTCGCCTGACTCGAGACGGGTCGCGACGGCTGTGAGCCGGGCGCGCAACTCGGCCAGCTGGGGCCAGTCCGTGGCCTCGCCGCTGAGCAGATCGAAGAACGGCGGCTCATGAACCGCCACGCTGCGCAGGAGTTCGGGGTGCGCGGCGGCCAGGCGCAGTGTGATCGAGCCTCCCCACGAGGCCCCGACGACATGAGCCGGAGTCAGCCCGAGGAGATCGATCAGGGCAGCGAGGTCATCGACGTCGTCCCGGACGCTTCCCTGCCCCGGCGGGCAGGAGCTGCGGCTGTGGCCACGGCGGTCATAGAAGACGACGTCGAAGGAACGAACGAGTGCGGGCAATACGGCCTCCCACACTCGACAGTCGACCCAGGACCCGTGCACAAGGACGAGCGGGTCCCCGGCGCCGGCGCGCTCGTAGTGGAGCCGAGTTCCATTGACTTGAAGAAAGGACATCCCGGCGCTGCCTACGGAGCCTCCATCGGGCTCGCCGCGAGGGCGAATGGGCTGCCCTCGGAGTCACGACACACGGCCCAACGATCCCCGGGATGGATCACCGAACCGCCGAGCTCTTGGACGCGGTGAAGCGTGGCCGAGAGGTCGGCAACCGTGAAGTAGGGCAGCGAGGCGGTGTCACCGGGACCCCTTCCCCGCTTGTGCACTCCGATGCGAAGGTCGCCATCGTCGAGCTCCCAGCCCGTTCCCGCATTGCTGGGCCTTGGCGCAAGCTCGGCTCCGAGCACGCCACCCCAAAACCGGCGAGCGCGTGCGGGGTCATCGGCGGGGAATTCGATCAGCGGGGCAGACATGGCTCTTGAGTATTGGGCATCCGCCTGCCCATTACCCCCCGGACACCGGTCGTTTCACCATCAGACCGCCAGGTCGATTCGTTCTTCGTGATCGAAGGAGAGCTGGAGGCGATGCTCGCGGGGACGAGGCAGACCGTCGGCCAAGGCACGCTGATCTCGTCCCGCGCGGCGTGCCTCGTCAGCGCCCCAGGTACTCCGATTCGAGCACCAGGTCCTTGAGCAGGGACTGGTACTCGACGTGGGTTTCGTGCTCGCTGGTCCGCCAGGCCCGGCCCTCCTCCCTCCGCATGAACTCGCGGTAGTCGGGCGCTCCGGGCTGCCTGATGTTGTCGGCGACGACCACCGCGCCGGGATGCAGCCAGCGCTGCTCGAGGATCCGCCGAAGGTCGGGCAGGTAGGCGGACTTGTCGTGGTCGACGAAGACGAAGTCCAGCGATCCAGGGGCGAAGCCCTGCTCGGACTCGAGCCTCGTGATCGTGGCGCCGCCGTCCCCGAGCGTGCCGACGAGGACCGTCAGCTCCTCGCCGATGCCGGCGTGGTCCCAGATGCGCCGCGCGATCGCCGCGTTCTCGGCGTTGAACTCGATCGACACGAGCCGCGCCCCCGCCGGCATCACCCGCGCCGCACGCAGGGCGCTGTAGCCGCAGTAGGTCCCGAGCTCGAGCAGTCGGCGCGGTCCGGTCCGCCGGATCGCCGCGTCCAGGATCTGGCCCTTCTCGTCGCCGACGTTGATCAGGAAGCTGCGGTGGTAGGCGAAGTCATCGACGACGCGGATCACGTCGTCGAGGTCGCCCCGACGAGCCTCCGCCTCGACGTGCCGGGCAAGCGCCAGCTCCCGCCCGTCGCCGACCTGCCACTCCCTCGCCAGTCGCCGGCTGCCGAGCAGCATGCGCACCATCGACCAGCGCAGGAACGGAAGTCGCTTCCCGCCAAGCTCTGACAGCGGCGACATCGCTATCAGCTTGGCAGAACGATGCAGCCGGGCACTGCTGCTTTGCGTGGTAGAGGCACTCCATCAAGAGATACTGCGCGGGCGATGTCGGGGGCGGCGCCTAGGCCATCGTCAGCCCGCCGCTCACCGACAGGGTCTGCCCGGTGATGTACCCGGCAGACTCGGAGGCGAGAAAGGCAACCGCGGCGGCGACGTCCTCCGGCTCACCCAGCCGCCTCATCGGCACCGCCCGCTCAAGCGAGGCGATCAGGCCCTCGCCTCCCTCGCCCGAGGCCATCCCCTCCAGCAGGGGGGTGCGCGTCGGCCCGGGGCAGACCGCGTTCGCGGTCACACCGGAGCGCGCGACCTCCCGCGCGATCGTCTTGGTGAACGCGATCACCCCGGCCTTCGCACCCGAATAGACCGATTCGAGGGACGAGCCCACACGCCCCGCATCCGAGCCGATGTTGACCAGCCGTCCCCAGCCCCGCTCCACCATCGCCGGCAGGGTGTCCCGGGTGAGGCGCAGGCAGCCCTTGAAGTTGATCTCGATAACCCGGTCCCAGAAGGGCTCGTCGGTCTCCAGGAAGGGGATGAGCTCGTCCCATCCGGCGTTGTTGACCAGGATCTCGATCGGACCTAACTCGGCGCGGGACTCCTCGACGGCCGCCCGCACGGAGTCGGCATCCGTGACGTCCAGGCGGACCGCGTGGGCGTGGGCGCCCGTGGCGGCGATCAGGGACGCCGTCTCCGCGGCGCCCCGCTCGTCGAGGTCGGCGACGGCCACCCTCCGTGAGTCCGCCGCCAGCGCCAGCGCGATCGCTCGCCCGATCCCGCGGCCGCCGCCGGTGACCAGAGCGGTCCGTTCCGGTCCCCCCTGGGTGTACTTGTCCGGCGGCGTCATGGGATCGGCGGGATTGTCCCATCGTGGCTGACGCCGGTTCGACCGGATCGCCTCGCGAGTGGGGCACTAGCCTGCGGCCGGCACTCAGAGACGACGAGGAGGAGCGAGATGCAGGAGCTGACGGACGTGCGCTACGAGGTCGAGGACGGCCTCGCCTGGATCACCATCGACCGCCCGGATCGGATGAACTCCTTCCGGGCCCGGACGGTGGACGAGCTGATCGGCTGTCTGAAGGACGCGTGGGCGAGCCCGGACGTGGGAGTGGTCTGCCTCACCGGCGCCGGCGACCGTGCCTTCTGCACGGGAGGCGATCAGAAGCAACGAGCCGAGAGCGGCGACTACGGCCCCTCCGAGTCCGGGCTCTTCGAGGTCGAGTACCTCCACCGTCTGATCCGCGAGATCCCGAAGCCGGTGATCGCCGCGGTGAACGGCTACGCGATCGGCGGCGGCCACGTCCTGCACGTGCTCTGCGACCTGACGATCGCGTCGAGCGAGGCGCAGTTCGGCCAGAGCGGCCCCCGCGTGGGCTCCTTCGACGCCGGGTTCGGAAGCGCCTACCTGGCCCGGGTCGTGGGCGAGAAGCGCGCGAGGGAGATCTGGTTCCTGTGCCGCCGCTACGACGCGGCGACCGCCGAGCGCTGGGGCCTCGTCAATCGGGTGGTTCCGCCCGGCGAGCTGCGCGCGGAGGTTCGCCGCTGGGCGGACGAGATCCTCGCCCTCTCTCCGACCGCCCTGCGCTTCCTGAAGCAGTCGTTCAACGCCGACACCGAGCACATGGCTGGACTCGGCCAGCTCGCCTTCAGCGGGCTCGGGCTCTTCGTCGACACCGACGAGGCCCGTGAGGGCATCGAGGCGTTCAACGAGAAGCGTTCACCGGACTTCGCCCCCTACCGGGTCAGGGCGTCGGCGTAGGCACGTCACTCGCATCTCTGAGCCAGCTTGCACGGCTCGGCGCGTTGTGGCGGCGGTCGAGACCAGCGAGGCTTGAGTCTCGAAACGCAGGGGGCAGCCCTATCCCCGTGTCCGGCCCCAGCTCATAGAGGCAGCTTGATGCGTTCCACAGTGCCGGCGCTGTCGCGGTGTTCCAGCGTCAGCGGCAACCCGTCCCCGACCCCGAGGCGGGCGACGGCCTCTCGTGCCAGCGCGATCAACTCAGTCGGCGTCACGCCCGCCTCGGGCGGGAAGACTCCGTCGCCGCTCAGCTGGCCGCGCAGCATGAGCATCGTCCCCAGCCCGGCCGGGATCCCGGTCCCCTCCCCCGCGCCCTCGCTTCCCGACGCCATCGAGAACTCATAGGTATGCCCATCGCCGTCCCGATGTCCCGTCACCTCGACCTTCAGGCACCCCCGCGGCCCAGCAATGCCAGCCGCTTCCAACAGTGCCGGCCGCTGGGAGCGAATGAACTCGACGGCGAACTCGCGCGGGATGACCGGCATGCCGTCGACCGTGATCGGCTCCTCGGTGCAGATTCCCAGGCGCACCGCGGCCATCGTGAGCTGGAAGTACTCGAACGGCACCACGACGCCCAGGTTGGTCGCCCGAGAGAGGCCGTCGATGTGGCGCGGCAACGTGATCGTCTCGGGGTGGGGGTAAGGGTAGGCCGGATAGGTGCCGACTTCCGGAAAGTTGATCTCCCGCACGTAGGGCAGGGCACTGTCCTCGAGCATTCGCACCGAGACGAACTCGCCGTCGATGAAGAGCGGCACGTCGCTCGTCATCGCGTGAATGCGGTGCTTGATGACCGCCGCCCCCTCTTCGGGCTCGCCACCGTGCACGTGCATGATCTCGACGCCGTCCACCTGGTCGAGCAGGTGGTCGGAGCAGAAGCGGACAAGCACGTTCGCCAGGCCCGGGGAGTTCCCCATCCCGATCAGCGCACACACTCCGCTGCCGCGCGCAGCGCTGTCCATCTCGAGCATCCGGTGGGTGGCGTCGAGGTCATCGCAGACGTCGACGTAGTCCACGCCGGCGGTGATAGCCGCCTCGAGTACCGCGGGCCCGAAGCGGTAGAAGGGGCCCACGCAGTTGAGAGCCGCATCGGCCCCTCGGAGCACCTCGGCGAGACTCGGCGGCGAGGCCGCATCAACCGCGGCCGACCTCAGGCGCGGATCGGCGAGTTGATCGACCAGCGCTTGGGCCGCGGCGACGTCCCGGTCCGCGACGACGACGGTCTCGACGTCTTCGAAGGTCGCAAGTGCGCGGACCGCGGAGCGACCGATGCCGCCGGCCCCGCCCAGCACGACCACTCCAGCCACGCTCGCTCCTTCCGCTCCATGGCGCTTCACGCCGGCATGGCTCGCCTGCGCGCCACACTATCGGCATGTCGCCGCGGCGGTCGAGACCGGGGTGCCTCACCTGATCCGATGCCACGCAGGAGGTCCGAACCGACCGCTTCGGGGGCTGGTCCCGTGTAGTGGGACCCTCGGCCGCCAAGAGCGATTTCAGACATACCGGCCCACATCAAGCCCGGTGGAGTCCTGCAGCCTCGGACCCTCCTCCTTCCTACCGGTAGGTAGTTGCCGCGGGGTGTAAGACTTGACAGGGGAAGGGAGAGGTATGCAAATGCGCAAGTACGTGATCGCGACGATCGCCGGCCTGATCGGTGCCGTGGCCTTTTCGAACATCGCCTCCGCGGACGTCACCAGCCTTGGCATCGGCTCGCGCTGGACGCCCGCGAAACAGGACGCGAAGAAGCACGGACCAGCGACGGTCTTTTTCGAAACCAATGAAGCGCACGCGGGTGCCTTCCTTGGCCAGCCGGGGTGTACGACGAGTAGTGAGCTCACTTGTTTCGCCACCCCGGCCTCGGTCCAGAGCCTGATCACCTTCCCGAAGGACGTCGCAATCGATCCGGGCAACCTGCCCGCCTGCAGCCTGGCGTCGCTCCTGGGCAAGTCCACGGCCGCAGCCAGGGCGTCCTGCCCCCGGTCGATCGTCGGAGAGGGAAGCAGCGTAGGCAGGAGCCTGGACGGCCGGACCCTGAACGGCGTGATTACGGCGTTCAAGGGTTTGCCCTCGGGCGGCAACCCGTCGCTCTATCTGCACCTCGACATCGCAGGAGTCGCAACCAAGCCGATCCTGAACGGCGTCCTTCGAGGCAACGCTCTGACGCTGCAGATTCCGCCGGTCCAAGGCATGGTGAGCGAGCACTTCGACACCACGCTCAACCCGGTCGTCACCAAGAAGAAGAGGAACAAGAAGACGGGCAAGGTGGAGAAGACGTTCCTCATCTCCATCAGGTGTTCGAAGTCGCGCAGGTGGACGACCACGGAGACGATCACGTACCAGAGCGGCAAGACGTTGACGGCTAGCACCTCGCAAGAGTGCAAGCAGAAGAAGAGGAAGAGGTAGAGGCTCGAAGCCGTCGGCTGCGGGAGTAGGCAGAAGCACCGCTTTGGACGCGATCGCGAGGAGGCCAGGACAGCGGCAGCCGGAATGACTGGAGCCCGCCGTCCTCGCACCGTCTCGATGACCTCACCGATGTCGATCCCTCCTTGTGACCTTCGGTTTCGTGGACCGCGGCGGAAGTTCGCTCGAGCTCGCCTGGACTCAGGATTCGGCTCTGATCCGGACTGCTGGGTCAGTAGCTGACTTCCGACTCAGACGGCAACGGCGCCCTCGGTCGCGACAACGCCATCCTCATGCAGACGGCCGATCTCAGCATCGCTGAGGCCGAGCACTTCCGCGAGCACCTCCTCCGTGTGCTCGCCGAGCAGTGGGGCGCGGCGCACCGGCACACGCTCCACCTGACCGAACTCGAGCGGCGAGCCCGCCATCAGGTGGGAGCCGATCCCCGGCTGCTCGACCTCGTCGAACATCGGGTTGTCGGTCGAACAGCGCGGATCTCCGTCGACCAGCTCCATGAACGTCTGGTAGGGGCCCCAGCAGACCCCGTGCGCGTCGAAGACATCCCGGATCTCGCCCAGCGTGCGCGCCGTGGTCCATGGCTTCAGCGTTGCGCCGATCACCTCGCGTGCTGCGAACCGATCCCCCTCCTTGTCCAGGTCAACATCGAGCATCCGTTCCAGGGCCTCGAAGGTCTCGCCGAGACCGGTCGCCTCGACCAGGCTCCGCCACTGGCGAAGGGTCAATGCCACGATCATGATGCGCTGCCCCTCCTTGGTGAGGAAGTCGCGGCCGAAGGCGCCGTAGAGGTAGTTGCCGTCCTTGGGCCGCTCCCGGCGGCAGATCTGCGCCTCGGCGATCTTGCCGAGGTTGCCGACCATCGCGAAGGCGACGTCTGAGAGCGCGACCCTGACCAACTGGCCTTCGCCGGTCCGGGTCCGGTGCCGCTCGGCCGCGAGCATCCCGGCCGCGGCCAGAGTGCCCGTGATCGCGTCCCAGGCCGGCAACAGGTGGTTGAAGGGAACCGAGAGGTGCCGCGGGCCGGTGGCCCACGGAAACCCGGTGGCGGGGTTGACGGTGTAGTCCACCGCGGAGGTGCCGTCGTAATTGCCGTTGATGCTGACCATGATCAGGTCCTCGCGGCCCTCCCGCAGGGCCTCATAGTCGAGCCAGCCCCGGGCCGGGAAGTTGGTCAGGAAGAGACCGGCCTCGTCACCAGGTGCGGTGATCAGGGCGGTCGCGAGCTCTTGGCCGGCGGGCGAGCGGAGGTCTACCTGGATCGAGCGCTTGCCCTTGTTCATGCCCGTCCAGAAGAGGCTCTTGCCATCCTCGGTCACCGGCCAGCGGTTTCGATCGAGGCCGCCGCCGATCGGGTCAAAGCGGATCACATCCGCGCCGAGCTGCGCCAGCGTCATGCCTCCCAGGGGCGCCGCCACGAAGGCCGAGCCCTCCACAACTCGCATGCCCTCCAGAATTCCCATCGTCGACCCCTTTCTACTCCCTAGGCCATCAATCCCACGAAGCTCCAGTCGAGAACCTCGGCGATCTCACCGCTCCCGGAGCGATCGGCCTGCACCCGAGCGCGCAGGTCCACCAGGCCACCGTCCCCCTCGAGCGGTTGCGCCCGCTCGACACTGAGCTCGGTCGCCAAGACGTCGCCCTCGAACACCGGAGCGAGGTGGTCGCACCCACGCCAGGCGACGATCGTGACCAGATTGGGAATCGCTCGCGTGGCCTGTGCTGCCGCCACGGCGATGGTGTGGCCGCCGTAAACGAGCCGGCGCCCATGCGCGCTCGCGCCGGGATCGGTGTGCGCCTTGGCGAGGTTGAGGGTGAGTCGGGCCAACTCCGGCGCCGAGCTCACGGTGTCGCGACCGCCGACCTCGAACGTGGTTCCGACCTCAAGGTCGGCGAAGTGCGCTCCCGGGACACGCTCTCGGAAGCGATCGAGCCTCCACTTGCTGGGGATGGCGGCGGCGACCCGCTCCGGGTCGAGCTCGTCGGGAATCTCCTCAAAACGGTCGGCGTGTCCGGTCTCAACCGTCGGGTCTCGCAGCGGGATCATCGGACAGCGCCAGAAGTCGAGCACAACCTCGCCGCGCTGGTTCTCCGTGCGGATTCGCAGCGCGACCAGTCCGCTCGCCGTGCCGTCCTCCCGGGACCGGTTCTGCTTCAGCCCGACGACCTCGGTTCGAGTTCGCAGCGTGTCGCCGAGATGAGCCGGATGCAGCACCAGGCCACGGTAGAAGAGGTTGCCCAGGACACGCTGGGTCGGCCCGGTCGACTGACCGATGGCGACGTCACAGACCAGGTTCGGATGCGCCAGGGCCTGATCTCGTGCCGTGACCGCGGCGCTCAGCTCGGCGTCGAGCGGCAACCTCAACCTGTCTCCGAGCAGTGCCTGATGGAGGGCAGCATGGCCGGAGGTGAGTGTGAGCGAGGGCGCTTCCTCGAAGACGTCGCCAACCTCGAAATCCTCAAAATGAGGACCGTCGCTGACGATCCGCTGGCTCGCTTCCAACTTCTCCTCCTCGACGTGACCGCGCCGGCCGTCCCGGGCCGGGCTGGTGACACGACGCAGGTGAGGCTAGCTGATTCCGAGACTATGCTCGCGAAGCTGTGAGATCCCGCCGCTCCTGCCTCTCCGTCCCTGCCTCCTCGGCGAAGATGCTCGCCAAGGCGCGGTCGCTGCCCGCCGACGAGATCGTGATCGATCTTGAGGACTCCGTCACTCCCGACGCGAAGGAGGCGGCGCGATCCGCCGCCTGCGCGGCGATCGCCGAGGACTGGGGTGGCCGGGCCGTGGCGGTTCGCATCAATGGAACGGGCACCGAGTGGTGGGAGCGAGACGTGACCGAGCTGGCCAAGGCCGATCGCGGTGCGCTCGGCAGCCTGGTGATCCCAAAGTGCGAAAGAGCAGCCCAGATCGACGCGGTCGACCGCCTGCTCGAGGGGGCGGGGGACCGCGCGGGCTTCGACGGGCCCCCTGTCGGTCTGCAGGCGCTGATTGAGACTGCGGCCGGGCTCGTCCGTGTGGGCGAGATCGCCGGCGCCGGTCTTCGGCTCGAGACGATGATCGTCGGCTACGCCGACCTGGGGGCTTCACTCGGCCTTCCGCCGCAAGGGCTGTATCCGGGTGACCGCTGGCATTGGGTACGCGAAACCGTGCTCGTCAATGCCCGCGCCGCCGGCCTGGCGGCGATCGACGGGCCGTACCTGGACCTCTCAGATGAGGATGGGCTGCGGTCCTCCGCCTTGAGCGCTCGCGCCCTGGGCTACGACGGAAAGTGGGCGATTCACCCGAGCCAGCTCGATCCGCTCAACGAGATCTTCTCGCCGACGCCGGAGGAGTTCGAGCGCGCCCGTGCCGTGCTGGAGGCGCTGGAGGCCGGCGGCGGCCGAGGCGCCGTGCAGCTGGATGGCGAGATGATCGACGAGGCCAGCCGGAAGCAGGCCGACCAGCTGATCGCCCGGGGCAAGGCGGCGGGCCTTGGCGCGACCGAGGCCTAGACTCGGACCCCCCTCGGGGCGAGACTAGAATCGTCGCGGAGGTCCCGACGAGTACGGCAGCCGCCATCACGTACGTCTACGCGTTCGACCAGGGCTCGCGCGAGATGCGCGACCTGCTCGGCGGCAAGGGCGCCAATCTCGCCGAGATGACCCGGGTGCTCGGCGCCGATCGCGTCCCCGCCGGGTTCACGATCACCACCGAGGCCTGTGTCGCATACATGGGATCGGGAGCGGAGGTTCCGGAGGGGCTCGATGCACAGGTCGATGAGGCCCTGGCGCGGCTGGAGCGGAGCGCGGGCCACAGGCTCGGGGATCCCGGGGATCCCCTGCTGGTCTCGGTGCGCTCGGGCGCCAGGATCTCGATGCCGGGCATGCTCGACACGATCCTCAACCTCGGACTGAATGACCGCTCGGTCGAGGGCCTCGCTGCCCGCACCGGCAACGAGCGCTTCGCCCGCGACTCGCACCGGCGCCTGGTGCAGATGTTCGGAAACGTGGTCAGGGGCATCCCCGGTGAACGCTTCGAGGACGCGATCGCCGAGGCGAAGAGCGAAGCCGGGGTGGAGCTGGACACCGAGCTCGATGCCGAGCGGCTGCGCGGGCTGAAGGATCGTTTCGAGCAGATCTATCGCGAGGAGACCGGCGAGGATTTCCCCGAGGATCCGCGGGCGCAGCTCTCCGACGCGATCCGGGCCGTGTTCGATTCCTGGAAGGGCAGGCGGGCGGTCGAGTACCGGCGGCTGAACCGTATTCCCGACAGTTGGGGGACCGCCGTCAACGTGCAGCAGATGGTGTTCGGCAACAAGGGCGCGGACTCGGGGTCGGGCGTCGCTTTCAGCCGCGACGAGATCACCGGTGTGCCCGAGCCATCCGGCGACTACCTCGCCAATGCCCAGGGGGAGGATGTGGTCTCGGGCGTGCGCAACACCCAGAGCCTCGACGAGATGGCCCGGCTGGTCCCGGGCGCCCACGGTGAGCTGAGCGAGGCGCTGCGGACGCTGGAGTCGCATTACCGTGACATGCAGGACGTCGAGTTCACGGTCGAGGAGGGCCGCCTCTACCTGCTGCAGACCCGCAACGCGAAGCGGCCCGCCCAGGCGGCGGTTCGCTTCGCGGTGGACGCCGTCGCCGAGGGGCTGCTCGACAGGGCGGGCGCGCTCGGGACGATCGACGCCGGCAAGCTCGACGCTCTCCTGCATCCCACCTTCGACCCCGAGAGGGAGTACGAGGTCCTGGCCCGGGGCGTGGCTGCCTCGCCGGGCGCAGCGCGCGGCGCGATCGTGTTCACCGCCGCCGAGGCCGTTGAGCGGGGCGGCTCGGGCGAGGACGTGATCCTGGTGCGCCCCTTCACCGAGGCCGAGGACGTCGCGGGGTTCGCCGCCGCCCGCGGGATCCTCACCTCCGAGGGTGGCAAGGCCTCGCACGCCGCGCTCGTGGCCCGCGGCATGGGGAGGCCGTGCGTGTGCGGCGCATCCGAGCTCAACATCGACATCGACCAGGGCCTGGTTCACGTCAACGGCCATGAGCTGCGCGGCGGCCAGATGATCGCCATCAACGGCTCCACCGGGGCGATCACGCTCGACGACGTGCCGCTGATCACCCCGGAGATCTCGGAAGAGTTCCGCACCGTGCTCGGCTGGGCGGACGAGCTGCGCCGGCTGCAGGTAAGGGCCAACGCGGACACGCCGGAGGACTCGGCGCGGGCCCGGAGCTTCGGCGCTGAGGGGATCGGCCTCTGCCGCACCGAGCACATGTTCTTCGGGGCTGATCGGGACCGGCTGGTGAAGGAGATGTTCGTTGCGGCCGAGGAGTGGCGGCGCGCGCTGATCGCCTCGTCCGACACCGACGAGGAGGCCTCGCGCGAGGCGGCCAGGCTGGCCGAGGAGACAGAGGGCCGCTTCCGGGAGACGCTCGAGCAGCTCCGTGCCCTGCAGCGATCGGATTTCGAGGGGATCTTCCGGGCGATGCGGGGATTGCCGGTGACGATCAGGCTGCTCGACCCGCCACTGCACGAGTTCCTCCCCGCGGAGCACTTCGAAGCGGAGCTGGCAGCGATCCAGCGGAGGGGCGCCGACCGCGACGAGATCGAGCGGGTCCAGCACACCGTGGCGCTGGTCCGCGAGCTGCACGAGGCGAACCCGATGCTGGGCACGCGGGGGGTGCGGCTGGCGATCCTCTACCCGCCGCTGTACGAGATGCAGGTCAGGGCGATCATCGAGGCGGCTGCGGCGGCGACGGCTGAGGGCGAGGGGGCTCGCGTGGAGATCATGCTGCCGCTAATCGCCTACGAGACCGAGCTCGAGCAAGTCCGCGAGCAGGTGGTGAAGGCGGCCGAGGAGACCAAGCGGGAGCTCGGTGCCGATGTGACCTACCACGTGGGCACGATGCTCGAGCTGCCGAGGGCCTGCCTGGTGGCAGGGTTGATCGCGCGGCACGCCGACTTCTTCAGCTTCGGCACCAACGACCTGACCCAGACGGCGATCGGCCTCTCGCGCGACGACGTCGAGGGCCGCTTCCTCGGCCCCTACATCGACCGCGGCATCCTCGACGGCAGCCCGTTCGAGACGCTCGACGAGCCAGGGGTCGGGGAGCTGGTCAGGATGGGCGTAGAGCGCGGCAGGGCGGCCAACCCGGAGCTGACGATGGGCATCTGCGGCGAGCACGGCGGTGACCCGGAGAGCATCCGCTTCTTCCACCGGGCGGGACTGGACTACGTGAGCTGCTCGCCCTACCGGGTGCCGATCGCGCGGGTGGCCGCCGCGCAGGCTGCCGCTGCTGAGAACATCGAGGGGTGAGCATCTCGCGGCTGGATCCGCCGATGGTTGCGCGATCGTCCCCCACGCACTGGGCGGTTTGCCGACCTTGCCTGAAGCGGGCCCGACAGGATTCGAACCTGTGACCTTCGTGGACCGCGCCCGGTGTTCCTACTCAACCTCGGGAGCCAGCTGGGCGGGACCGGGCGGCTCCGAGCTGCCGCGAGCGCCGAGGCCCGGCGCGCCCACCGGCCCGGTGGGCACCCATCCTCTGTACATGCGGAGCAGGGCGAGCAGGCCGATCATCCCGGCGAGCGCCGAGAGGCCGCCGGCGTAGGCGAGCGTGCCGCGGGGCCCGATCGTCGCGACGAGAAGACCCCCTGCCGCGAATGCTCCCAGTTCTGCTGAGTTGCGAATCCCGTTGTACGCAGCGAAGGCCCGGCCGTGCAGGTCGTCGGGCACGCGGACGTGGATGAGGCTGCGGAACATGACGTTCTTGAGGCCATGCGCGACACCGCCGATGAACGAACAGCCCAGGAAGAAGCCGAAGCTGAGCCACAGCGCAGGCAGGCCGAGCCCTGATCCCTGGACGGCGACCGCGGCCAACCCGGTGGCGGCCACAGCGGCCGGGGCGACGCGAGGAGACAGCAGAAGCGCTCCCAGGGCCATCCCCCCGGTCCAGATCGAGAGCATCAACCCGTAGCCGACGCCCCCCCTGTCGAGCACATCCTGCACGAAGAACAACTCGCCGACCCAAACCGCCGACATGAACAGAAGCGACGCGAAGGCAACGACCATCGCCAGTGAGAGGAGCCGGTCGCGGAACAGATATGCGATCCCATCACGCGCCCGTGGCATCTGATCGGCCTCCCCCAGCGCGATCGGGTCGCGGCGCACGCGCAGCGCCAGCGCGGCGCAACCGACCGCCGCGAATGTCGCCGCATCGACGAGCATCGCCAGCTCGAGTCCACCGGCCGCGAAGAGGAAGCTCCCGAGAACGGGACCGATGCCGAAGCCGATGTAGCGAGCGGTCTCGACGTAGCCGTTTGCCGCCTGGACATGGCGCCTGCCCGCCAGCGGCGGCACGAGCGCGAACTCCGCGGGCTGCGAGACTGCCAAGGCGAGTCCGACGAGCGTGGTGAGAGCGAGCATCGTCGCCGTCGTCGTCGTGAAGCCGAGCGCTGCGGCCACCACGGCTCCGAGCAGTGAGACGCTCGCCAGCAGGCGGGTCGCCTCGAATCGGTCGACCAGGAGCCCGGCGTGAGCCGCGACCGCAACGGAGGGACCGAAGAGGCAGATCCAGAGCCCGGCCACGGCGAACCCGGAGTCGGTCATCTCCTTCACCTGGAGCCCGAGCGCCACGATCGCCACCCAGTCGCCGAGGGCCGAAAGGCCCACCGACCCGGCTACGAGACGGAAGTCCCGGTTCCGAAGGAGTTCCGTCTCCTTCATCGTCGCGCAGTATCGCGTCCCATCCAGCGACGCGTGCTGCGCCACAGGTGGCGCTGGGTTCTTCGGTGGGAGCTCGCCCGCGACGCAGAAGGCCCCCGCAGTAACGGGGCTGGGCTAGAGCGCGCCCGACAGGCTTCGAACCTGTGACCTTCGGTTTCGCAGCGGATTAGTCGGTGGCGCGGGAGAGAACTTGACATCGCTGATTCTTGGGTATATGAACTGCTGCGTTTCTATGAACGGCGCCCTTTTATAGATACGCGTTGGCCGTTGATCTGCAGCCGCGCAGCTGGGTATCCGGGATGGGGGGTTTCGCTCTGCGGGCCCTGTGCGGCTGCGCACTAGCGGTGGCACTGGTCCTCGGTGGGCTGGCACCGGCCGCGTATTCCGACAGCCCGCCCGACTTCTCTTCTCCGGGGGAAGCCTGGAACGTGCTGCCGCCGGGAGAGTCCGGCAGCGCATCACCAAACGCGAACTCGTTCAACCAAGCCCTTCTCTACAACGGCCTGACGGGGTTGTTCGACCAGGTGACGGACTCGGACCTGCCGACCTACTTCAAGCCGAACATCTTCGGGCTGGGAGGCGCGACGCCGGCGAGCGTCGAGCAACCGCGGCCCGGCTTGAGGATCGAGCGTGACAGCAAGGGCGTCGCGCATGTGTTCGGTGACACGCGCGCGGATGTGATGTACGGCGCCGGATGGGTGACGGTCGAGGACCGCGACCAGCCGGGCGCCCCGCTGATGGAGGCGCTGCGCGGGCCCGGGCGAGTGGCAGCGCTCGACGTTCCGGGGATCGACCCCTTCTCACTGGTATTCGCAGGGCGTACGTTCACGCCTTCGGCACAGACCGAGGCGTTTCTGTCAAGCCAGATCTCGCTCCTGCAGAACGCGGGGCCAGAGGGACAGCAGGTCGTCCAGGACTTCGACAACTACCTCCAGGGCATCAACGACAAGCGCAGCCAGCTGGGCACGCCCGGGCCGCCATGGACTCGCAACGACGTCGTTGCTGTCGCGTCCCTGATCGGCGCGCGCTTCGGCAAGGGCGGCGGCGACGAGGCCAGACGTGCCCAGTTCCTCTCGGCGCTTCAGCAGCGCCTCGGTGACGGAACGGGCCGCCAGGTCTTCAACGATCTGCGCGAGCAGAACGATCCCGAGCACTACGTCTCGGTGCCGGGCAAGTTCAAGCTGAACTCGGAGGAGGGCAAGGGCAACGCCGTGATCGACGCCGGCAGCATCGGCTCCGCGGCCGCCCAAGCAGCGGCGACCGCGCAGTCCTCCCAGGCCAGCGCCAGCAACGCCCTGCTCCTCGGGGCCGGTCGCTCGCAGAACGGTCATCCGCTGTTCGTGGCGGGCCCGCAGGTCGGCTACACCTACCCGGAGATTCTCTACGAAGCCGACCTGCATGGCGGTGGTATCGATGCTCGCGGTGTGACCTTCCCCGGATCGGCGCCCTATGTGGAGATGGGTCGGGGGCCGGACTTCTCGTGGAGCGCGACCTCGTCCGGGACCGACATCATCGACCAGTTCGTCGAGACGCTCTGCGGCGGCAGCGACTTGAAGTACATGTTCAACGGCCAGTGCGTCGACATGACGACGTTCAACGCGGGCACCCTGGGCCCCGGACCGGGACCGCCTGCAGGCCCCGTGACCTTCAACGAGACGGTCCACGGCCCGGTGAGCGGCTACGCCAGGTCGAACGGCCAGCGCGTCGCGATCTCGAACGACCGCTCGACCCGCGGGCGCGAGGTGGTGAACGCCATCGGGTTCGAGCATTTCAACGACGACAGCGTCCACGACCCGGCGAGCTTCATCAACGCGGCGTCCAAGATCGAGCTCACCTTCAACTGGTTCTACGCGGACGACAAGAACATCGCGATGTTCTCGAGCGGGCGCGTGCCGGTTCGCGCCGATGGGGTTGACCTCGGGCTACCGACCATCGGTACGGCGCCTACGAGTGGCAACGGGTTCTACACGACCGCGCAGCACCCGCAGGCAGTGAACCCGAGCGGGAGCGCCATCATCAACTGGAACAACAAGCCGGCGGCGGGTGGACCGCCGCCGACGACCAGTGGGCCTACGGCTCCGTGCACCGCGTCGAGCTCTTGGCGGACGCGGTCGCACGCAGGAGCACGCACTCGCTCGGATCGCTGGTCGCGGCCATGAACCGCGCAGCCACGCAGGACATCAGGGACGCCGAGGTCCTGCCCTCGATTCAGGCGGTCCTGCAGACCGGTCCGGCGCCGAGCCCGCGCGAGCAGGAGATGCTCGACTCTGCTCGACCAGTGGCGGGCGAACGGCTCGAGCCGCCTCGACCGCAACCTCGACGGGCTGATCGACGATCCAGGAGCGGCGATCATGGACGCGGCGTGGCCGAAGATCGCCGACGCGGTCATGGGACCGGTGCTGGGTCCGCAGCTGGGCGATCTGGCGAGGCTCATCACCCGCGACAACAAAGCCAATAGCCAGGGCTCCTCGTACCAGTCCGGCTGGTACGGCTACGTCGACAAGGACCTGCGAACACTCCTCAGCCGGAATGTCACGGGGAAGTTCCAGACGCGGTTCTGCGGCGCGGGCGACCTGACCGCATGCCGGAACTCGCTCTGGCAGGCGCTCAAGGATGCGGGCGACCAGCTCGCTGCGGCGCAGGGCACGAACGATCCCGCCCAGTGGCGATCGGATGCGACGGCGGAGCGGATCACGTTCCCGCCGAGCCCGCTCTTCCCGCTCACGATGGCGTGGACCAACCGGCCGACCTTCCAGCAGGCGATCTCCTACAGCGGACACCGCTAAGCGATAGCACCGCCGGAGGCTACGGCCGCCCGGGTGTCAGGGCTCAGCGCTAGATTCGCGCCCATGCCCGTGGACTTCTCGCTCACGGACGAGCAGCGCCAGATCCAGGAGCTGGCGCGTGACTTCGCGCGGCGCGAGATCCGCCCGGTGGCCGCTCGCTACGACGAGGCGGAGGAGATGCCGTGGCCGGTGCTCGCCAAGGCGGCCGAGGTCGGCCTGCTCAGCTACGGCTTCCCCGAGGAGTACGGAGGCGGGGGCGTCCCCGACGGGATCGTCGGGATCACCAACTTCGTGGTCACCGAGGAGCTCGCCTGGGGCTGCGCGGCGATCGCAACCGAGATCGGCTCGAGCGCCTACGCCGCCGGCCCGATTCTCGGCTTCGGGAGCGAGGAGCAGAGGCGCAGGCACCTCCCCCCCTTCTGCGATTCGGATCAGGTACGCCTGGGGGCGCTCTGCCTGACGGAGCCCCAGGCCGGCTCCGACATTGCCGCGATCGCGACGTCGGCGCGCCGGGAGGGCGAGGAGTGGGTACTCGACGGCCGCAAGCAATTCATCACCAACGGCGGGATCGCCGACCTCCACGTCGTCTTCGCCAAGGTACCCGATGAGGGCGGGATGGCCGGGTTCATCGTCGAGAAGGGAGCGCCTGGGCTCAGCGGCGGCCGGGTGGAGCGCAAGCTCGGCATGCGCGCCTCACATACCGCCGAGGTGGTGCTGGAGGGATGCCGGGTGCCGGCCGAGAATCGACTCCCCACCGGGGGCGGGGCGGCTCAGTCCCTCGG
The DNA here is from genome assembly GCA_963833375.1 of uncultured Solirubrobacterales bacterium. Lineage (GTDB taxonomy): Bacteria > Actinomycetota > Thermoleophilia > Solirubrobacterales > 70-9 > DASUPK01. The sequence goes on along the minus strand of CAWHXR010000001.1, from coordinate 655,724 downwards.
CGGCTCGCGCAGCGGAGACGGCGAGCTCTCCGGCACCGCCCTCGCGCTCACCTTGCTCCAGTACTCGCGGATGACCTTCGCCGCGGCCGCGCTGGGGATCGCGCGGGCGGCCTTCGAGTACGCGCGCGACTACGCAAAGGAGCGGGTGACCTTCGGGGTACCGATTGCCAGCCACCAGGCCGTCTCCTTCAAGCTGGCCCAGATGGCGATGGAGATCGAGGCGGCGCGGGCGCTGCTGTGGCGCGCCGGATGGCTTGCCACCTCGGGGCGACCGCTCAAGCTGGCCGAGGGCTCGATGGCCAAGTGCATGGCCGCTGACGTCGCGGTGCGCTGCTGCACCGAGGCAGTCCAGATCCTGGGTGGCCACGGGTACGTGCGTGACCACCCGGTGGAGAAGTGGTACCGGGACGCGAAGCTCTACCAGATCTGGGAGGGCACCAACGAGATCCAGCGGCTGGTGATCGCGCGAGCGCTGCTGAGGCCCTCCTGAGCCGCGCCGCAGTGAACCTGCCGGCGACAGCGACCGACAAGATGAAGCGGCTCAGCGCTTCGATGAACAGGGCCGGCTCACCTGAGCCACCTCAAGCGCGCGCGTGTCCCCGACATTCCCGCGATCCATCAAGTGGGTGGGGGTGCTGGCTGGCTCTTCAACCCGAGTACGCCAGCGGCGGCGCGGGTGGCCAGCAGTCCGCACGGACCCATCCAGGAGGACAGTGATGTCCGACGCTCGACGCATACATTCCCGTTGGGGCTCTTCCGCCGGAGGCGGCGCCGCGAGCAGGCGCGTTCTGCTAAAGGCTGCCCAGGCCAACCAGAGAGCAGGGGTCTGAAGCTGCCGGCCAGTCCACGATGAGGCTCCCGAACACCGCGCACACCTCCCGGCCCTGGCGGATTCACGAGCTCACCCGCGACTTCCGGCTCGAGGACGTCTGGGCACTGCCGACGCCGGGCGGCCCGGACGACTTCCCTCGGCTGGTGGAGCGGTTTGCCTCGGGCGACCCGTCGCAAAGCTCCTCCGGCGCCGTCCGCGCGCTCTTCGCGATCCGGTGGAAGCTCGGGGGGCTGCTCGCCTGGGACGACCCGGACGCCGGCCTCGGCTCCAGGGTGCCGACGCTCCGCGACCGGTTGCCGGTCGATCTGCGCGAAGCCCCATCCGGCCCGGACTTCGACGCGCTCCCCTTCACCTCGCTCTACCTGCTCGACGACGAGTGGGCTGCGGAGATCGCCAACCGGACCATGCACGGGGTCATGCACCTGGGCTGGGTCCCAGACGGGATCGGCGGCTACCGCGGCCAGATGGCCGTCTTGGTGAAGCCAAATGGTCCGTTCGGGAGCGCCTATATGGCCGCAATCAGGCCGTTCCGGCACCTGCTCGTGTACCCGCCGATGATGCGAGAGATCGAGCGGGAGTGGCGGGCGCTCGCCGGCGATCCGACACAGGCGCGTGCGTAACTCAGATGGTTGATTCCGTTCCCGTCCGTCGCCCTTTGTTGCCCTCGCCCATGCTTAAGCACGGAGCCAACAGCGGCCCGTCGAAACGGAAGCTCGTCAGGGTTGGGAGTTCAAGACGAACGGCCCGCAGGCACCGTCATCGGTCGCCAGCGGGTTGCCGGCGATGTCCTTGGGGGTGATCGTGAGCTGCGTGCTGGTCACCGCGACCTCGCCGTAACTGAACTGGTTGATGCCCGAGCACTGCATACCGAGCCCGGAAGGCGGCTGCGGCTCGAAGAACAGGTTGTCTACCAGAGGCGCAGCGAACGGAAGCCCCACGGCGGCGTTGATCTCCTGGGCAAACGAAGCGGTGGCCGCTGGTCCGACGGTCGCTTCGAGGATGCCGCTGTTCTGCGGACCGCCCTGCTCCAGCGTCTTCAATCGGGCGTCGTTCACGAGTGTGGCGTGAACGTCGGTGCTGAGGAAGACGACGTTTTTCACGCCCTGGAGCGCGCGGAGCACACGCTGGCGGTCCGCCTCATAGCCCTCCCAGCGATCGTAGGGAAGGGCGTAGAACTGCTGGATCGGCACCTCGTTCATCACCACCTTGAAGCGAGCCGGGGAGTGCGTTATGTCGTGCAGGAAGTCCTTCATCTGCTTGTCCCCGAGCATTGTCCGGTTGGGATCGTTGATCGCGTCGAGGCAGGCCTGGGAAACGGGCTCGGCCAGCGAAGGGATCACCCCCGCGAACGCGTTTCGGACGCCCGGAGGCGCGGTCGGCGCCAGGTCCGGCTGGCCGGTCTGCGGGTTGTCGCAGACGCCGTCCTTGCTCGCCTTGGCGGAGCGGAACGAGCGCTCGTCGAGGAAGAAGAGCTCCAGGTTCTTGCCCCACTGCCTGGTCCGATATAGCCCGTCACCACTGCTGTAGTCGACCGGCGCATAGTCGGTGAACGCCTTCACGCCGCGCTGATACAGCTCCTGTCCGTCGATCGCGCCGCTGCTGAAGACGCTCTCGAAGCGCGAGAAGTCGTTGATGAACTCGTGGTCGTCCCACTGGGAGTAGAAGCCCGCCGCGCCACGCAGGCCGGCCAGCGGCTGCTCGCCCAGGTTGAGCCTGTACTTGGCCCACTTCTGCTCGACGGTGAGGGCGACAGGGTTCAGCTTGCCGGGCACCTCGCTATCGGAGTAGATCGTGTCGCCGAGCCCGACGTTGAAGTCGTTCCCTTCCGCCTGCATGGAGCCGAAGACGCCGAAGTCGTTCCAGAACGGCCCCGTCCCCCCGATCGCCCGCTCGGCGTCGTAGTCGCCGGTCCACGCGAACTTGATCGCTGCATCGTCGTTGGACTTCGGGGCTGTGACGAAGGTGCCCACGTCGCTGGCCGCCGCTCCGCTTGTGAAGCGGTACCAGTAGCGGGTGCTCGACTGGAGCTCATCGACCTGCCGCTGGACCGTCAGGTCGTTGGCTGGGATCGCCTTGACCTGGGGGCGGCTGACCACGTGCGTGAAGCCCGCGTCCGTGGCCACCTCGATGCGCGTTTGGCCGGGTTGATCGGCGTGTGCCCAGAGAACGGCTGAGTTCGGAGTCACCTCACCGGCTGCGACCCCAAGACTGAAGGTGTCGGCGCTCGAGGCAGGCGCGCACATCAACATGAAACCGGCACTGGCGATGAGAGCTCCAACCGGCAGACGCATGATCAGGGCTGCTCCCTTCGGTCGCGATCCGTCGCTGGCGCCACGCTATCGCCGTTCGCGTCGCGACGCAAGGGCGGCGAGCGGTCTTTCTCAGCGCTTCGGTAGTCCTCGCGGGTGGTCTCGGTGAACCCGCGCGATCGCGGTCGGCTGTCTTTGCCGGCGCGCCGCATCCAGCGCCCGCACCATCAGTCCTCCGCTTCTTCGATCAGTCCGTCCTTGCGCCAGCCATCGACCAGCTCGGCTACTTGGAGCATCGCCTCACGTTTGGGCACGTAGCCCGACGAGAGCATCCCGAGCGCAATTTCGGACGCGTGCCAAACCGCGCGAGCGTCACCGATCTTCGTGTCGTACTGCTCATCGTCAACGACGGACTCGCGAGCCCAAAGTCGCGCAGCAACAGCTTCCACGTGATCCCGAACCGGGATTAAGAGAGCCTCGAATTGTTCCGACGTCTCCGGGGTGGTCATCAACGCACCACCGCGATCTCGCCGGGAATCTGAACAGCTACCTCGGTCATCGTTGCGTCCTCCTCTGTTTGAGGGGCCAAAGGGGCGGATAGCCTCTCCCGCGCACCGCGGTTAGTAGCCCGGTGCCACGGGGCCGGGTGTTCACGCACCGCGGCCCCACCTCTGTTCGCACCGATGGTACGCGCTCTGCCGGTGCGATTGCCGCGCTCACCGCATCCAGTCCGGCCCCCAACTTGGCGATGCGAGCCCACCATTCGTCCGGCCACAAGTCGGGACGGTCCGGGTGGTGCCTCGGGAAACGGGACAAGCTCACCATTCACGGCGCGCGGTCCTTGAGTCTCAGGCGCCGGCGCAGCCCATCACGCCAGCCGCCGAGGTCACGATCTTCGTAGGCACTACGCCGACCGGCCACGGATCTTCGCTCCGGCGTCATTCTCAAGGAGGCGCGAAAACTCGGTCTTCTAACGCGTCGTCCTGGTCGTCTTGGTCTTTATGTCAGAGCGCTCGCTCGAGCGCTTCCAGCGCACTGACCGAACCGTCGCCCGCCTTCTCCGCGAGCATTCTCAGGACCTCTTCATAACCCCGGCGGTCTGCGCGATTGCGTCTCGCGGCTTGCGACCCTCCCCTCTCTGGGGAGATACTGCGTGGGCGATGTCGGAGGAGAACGTCGAGATCGTGCGGGCCGCGTATGAAGCCTTCGAGCGAGGCGACCTCGAGGCGGTCTCCCAGCTTCAGGGCCCCGCCATTGAGTGGCAGACCAGCGCTGAGGACCCCGACGCGGCGACCCACAGGGGGCGGGAAGCTGTCAGGCGCTACTTCGAGGGGTACATGGAGACCTTCCCCGGACTCCGTGCTGAACTTGAAGAATGCGTCGGGGTGTCCGATCGCCAGGTGCTCGCCACCGTTCGGTACACCGGGCGAGCAAGGGCGAGCGGCATCGACATGGACTGGCGGCAGTGGCTCATCTACACGGTCCAGGCTGGGCTGATTGTCCGAGCCGAGGAGTATTTCGACCGCAATCAGGCCCTCGAAGCCGCCGGGCTTCAGGAGTAGGCGATGTCGCAGGAGAACGTGGAACTGACCTACCGCGCTTCCGAACTGGTCAACGGGAGGGATCTGGATGGGCTTCTGGCACTGATGGCCAAGGGCGTAAGGGTCCAGCCCCAGCTGGCCGCGGGCGGCTACCACGGCCACGATGGAATCCGTCGCTGGTGGAAGAACGTGGTCGAGGGGATACCTGACCTCACCACCGAGGTCGCCGAGGGGCGCGACCTTGGCGATGACCTGGTGCTGGCCGTCATGCACACGCGGGGCCAGGGCGCGACGAGCGGCATGCCCTTTGAACAGACGTACTGGGTGCCCGCACGCTGGCGGCAGGGAGAATGCGTCTGGTGGGGCGTCTTCTTGACCGAAGAAGATGCCCTCAAAGCCGCCGGGCTTCAGGAGTAGGCGATGTCGGAGGAAGTGGTCGCCAACCCCGAATACCACAGGCTCGGCCGCAAGCTGGACTGGCCGACGCGCATCCCCTTCCCATGCGAAGCCGCTTCCGTCCTAAGCGGCACTTTCCCGGCAGTTCCCTCCCCTTGGCCCCAGCGTTCTGCTTCCACGCGGTGGTAACCAGGAGTCTTTCCTTGGGCTCCCCCTCTCGCGCTTCGAGCCAAACCGACGGGCCCGAGGGCGGCTGGGCCAACCTGACGGATGAGGTCATCTCCCCCACGGCGCTGAACGGCTCAGGCGCGCCCGACGCCCCCGACGAGCATTCCGGAGCCGAGGTGCGTGCCGAGAACCGGACCCACCTCGGTGCAGAACAGCGGACCCGCGCCGAAGATCTCCGTGCCCTGGGCCACCAGATGCTCGGCGTCCTCGGGCGACTGTGCGTGCTGCACGACCCAGTCAGTGGCGCCGCGGTCGTGCAGCTCATCCAGGTAGGCATCCATCCGGTCCAATGCCCGCTGCCGCGTTCGGACACGGCCAACCGGGGTTATCTCGGTGCCGAAGGTCAAGATCGGTTTGACCTTCAGCGCCGTACCGATCATCGCCTGCGCCGCCCCGATGCGCCCCCCGCGGCGCAGGTACTCGAGAGTGTCCAGGCAAAACCAGATCTCGAGGCGCTCGCGAGCCTTCCGCACGCTGTCGACGACGGCCTGCAGCTCCGCACCTTGCTCGGCTGCGCGCGCCGCAGCGACGACGAGGCAGCCCAGACCGCCGGCGCCGGTCTGACTGTCGACGACCTCTATGCGCCCGGGATGCCCTTCTTTGGCCAGGGAGCGCGCCGCCCCAGTTGCGCTCTCGCAAGTCCCCGAGATGCCTGCGGCTATATGAACGGAGACCACATCGCGCCCTGCACTGACGAGCGGTTCGTAGCAGGCGCGAAAGTCTCCCACCGACGGCTGCGAGGTCGCCGGCAGCGTCGGGGATTCGCGCAGCCGCGCATAGAAGGCATCGAGGTCGTCGTACTCATGCTCGGGGCGCAGGTCACCATCCCAGCCCACATACAGGCTGACCTCGTGAATCCGCCACCGGTCAACCAGTTCCCGAGGCAGGTACGACGTGCTGTCCGTCAGAACGGCGACACCGGCGCGCGAGTCGGATGTTCGGATGTCTCGGGAGGCGCTCACGTGAGGGTCGAAGCCTATGGACCTCACGCTCGCGCCTCCACCCACCCGCTCTTACTCAGGAGTCGGCCGTGGTTGCGCCGGATGCCTACCATGGCTCGCGTGGGTTACACGGAAGTCAGGCTCCTAAATGGTGACGTCGTCACGGTGGAGGGAACGTTGGACGAGGTCGAGAGCAAGCTCTCCGATGCTGCTCGATCAGGCCAATCGCGTCTCGCCTGGTTCACGGAGTACGGAACCGGTGGTTCAGTCGGGGTCAACCCGACCCACGTTGCCATCCTGAAGGTCAGAGAGACCCCGGAGTGATGTGGCTCGCCCGAGGCTCGGGGAACTATCAAGAACCGGCCGGTGGGATCCTCGTCCCTCGTCCCTCGTCTCTCAGGCTGCGCCTCTAGCCGTCCCGTCTTCGCTTCGTGTTCTCGCTCGGTCCTGCGGAGGCGCGCTTCGCACAAGGCGGGCGGGTCTCTCATCCACGACCAGCGCCAGCCAGTTGATTCTGGGGCCCGCCTGGGCGCTTACCGTGTAGTCGAGTTTCGAACCTGTGACCTTCGGTTCGTAGGGCGCCCGCCGCGACCTACTGCTTCGGCTCGATGACGGGTTCCGTCGCAGCTACGGCGGCGGCGGCCAGCGCCAGGGCAATTGCCAAGGTCGCCTGCTCGCCGCCACCGGCCACGATCTCCTCAGCTGCAGCCAGCGAAGCGTCCACTCGCTCTAGCGCGCGCCCGGCGCTTCCGGGGTCGGGATCGCGACAGACGTAACGGGCAAGAGCCACCCCTTCCCGGGCTCGCCCAATGTCGGGCGGATTCGCCGTCAGGGCTGCACCGGCGGCCATCAGCAAGTAGCCGTTGACACGCTGCAGGCGACCGTTCACTGGCCGGACCTGATCAAGACGCGGCTCGCTCGCCGGCGGCAGTGGTCGGCGCTCGATCACCGCGGCCATCGTGCCGCCGGCGATCATCGCCCGCCCCTGCGCGTCTACGCCCGCGCGAGCCGCCGCCCGCATCGCCAGGTACAGGTCCGGCAGGGGGTGGCCGTAAGGAGAATCGGAGCCGAACACGATGCGCTCCGCCGGCACGCGAGCGAAGAGCTCGACGACATCGAAGGCCGAGAACGCGCAGGTGTCATAGAGCACCGACGGGTGCTGGGCAAGCTTGGACGCGAACATCCCCTGGCCGGCAATGCCCGCGTGCGCGAGGACCAGAGTGACTTCCGGGAAGCGAAGCGCCAAATTGGCCAGGTGATCCATCGGCGGCATTCCGCGCCCGGCGTGGACCAGGATCGGAACCCCAGCATCCTGAGCCACCTCAAAGATCCCCTCGGCGGCTGCGTGACCGAAGCCGAAGATCTGTGCGCGAGGGTGGAGCTTGATCCCCTTCGCGCCGAGCGCCAGGCATCGCTCCGCTTCGCCCACGGGATCTTCGGCGGGGTCAAGCCGGCAATACGGCGTCAGCCGTCCTTCACTCTGGGCTGCCCAGGCCAACACGCGGTCGTTTGGCCTGCGGTAGGCAGGGCTCCGATCGGGATCATGGAGCGGGAAGACACATGCACGGGTCTGAGCCCCGACTGTGTCCAGATGCTCGAGCAGCGTGGGAAGGTCCTGTGACCGGCCATCCTCGTCCACGCCCAGGTGCGTGTGCGCGTCCACGACGATGCTGCCGGGCGGCACCAGTTCCGCCAACTCACGTGCAAATGGTGCGAGCGCCCCGCCGGGGGGCTCCACGCTCATGAACCGGCCTCTCGGGCGGCGTGCCTCGCTCGCCCCTGGGCCGCGAGCACGATGATCTCCACGCAGACGGCCAGGTCGATGGCGGTGGAGTCGATCAGAAGGTGATAGAGGGCGGGGTCGCGTGCATCTGCGCGGTAGAAATGGTGCACGTAGGCGTGGCGTGCACGGTCGGTCTCCGCCATTCGCCGCTCGGCCTTGGGAAGCTCGATGCCCTGAATACGCATCGCCTGCCGCAGGCGTGCCTTGCGGGGGCCGTCCAACCGCACGTGGAGGGCCCGCGGATCATCACGCAGCACGACCGCTCCGGCCCGGCCGAGGATGACGCCCTGCCCGCTGTCGGCCAGCTCGAAGATCACCTGCTCGGTCATTTCTCGGAACTCCCGTTCGCCGGCGGGCTTGGTGGCAGGCCCCCCAGCACCGAACGCCTGACCTATCGGCGCAAGGATCGTGAGCAGACGGACCAGAAGGCCACCCGACGCCTCGTCATGCACGAGCGCGGAGTGGGCCGGAACGGCAAGGCGCGCAGCGACCTCGGTGGGGATCAGACGGTCCACGAAGGGCGCGCCGAGACGCTCGGCCAGTGCGGGCCCGACTTCGCTGCCACCGGCGCCGTAGGTCGCCGAGAGGGTGACTAGGCTCATGCCCTCATCTTCCGAGATCGAAGCTCGTCTATCCGTCGGACCGGCGGCACATGGCCGCCGACCAGGCGCCGGCGCGGCGCCGCATGAGATCGCGGCGCGGGAACGCCGGAAATCGTTACGACGAGCCCTGGCCGGCGAGCTGGGCGCTCATCTTCTCCACAAACGGGATGAAGCGATCGAATGCCGGATTCATCTCAACTAGTGGCTGCACGTCGTAGTCGATGAACGGCGAGAGCGGGTACTCCATGAGCTGCTCCATGAGCTGCTCGACAGACTCGTTCTCGCCGATGCTGAGGCCGCCCCCTTGCGGATAGGCGTAAACGCACTCGAAGGTGCCATCGTCGAGCTTGCCCTGGAGCCACTCCTGGGCCGCACGTACGGCCTCGATCGGGGGCGGCATTGGACCGGGCTTTGCGATGACCAAGTACTTCATCGTGCACCTCCTTGGTGCTAGGCAGTGCCTGAAGGCTCCTCCCTTCGTGCCCCCACCGCAAGTCTCTCTCGGAAATCGACCTTCCTCGTCTGCGCCTCGGGGGAGGAGACGGGCAGCCGGGTCCTGCGACCTTCGGTTTCGTAGTTACGGGCCCTGCGTGAGGCTCGGTACTGCGGGCGGGTCCTCCGTGCCTGAGAGTGCGCTGAGTTGCGCTGAGTTCTCGGCAGTTCGAGACACGGTTCTTCCTGCTGATCCTCCGCAAGACGGCGATCTTGGTGTTCACCATGGAGGGAGGCGGACGGGGGCACGACCAAGATCAAGGCGAATGGTGAGGCGGTCAAGCGCCTCCGAGAAGGGTGATGGCGCCGTATCCGCCTGACGCTCCCTACCGAACGGCCTGGCACTTTCCCAGAACGCCGACCGGCGTTGGTTTCTCCCCTGCCGTGTAGGTCGCGGCGAGCTCGGGCCTGGATCCTGCGCCGAGTAGCCTGAGACCGGGGAACCGGCTCATGGAACGAGTGTCGGCTAATGAACGAGTGGCTCGCGGAAAGAAAGCCCGCGCCAAAGTAGGCAGGTCGAGCCACGCCCTCTGGGAGCCGCCCACCGACAGAACGAACCCCGTCGATTTGCTGGAGCGGCAGGCGAAGGCGCGCATTCCTGAGCTCGTGCCCATCCGCCACCAGCGAATGCTGGCCTCGCCCTTCAGCTACTACAGGGGAGCGGCCTTGCCGATGGCCTCGGATCTCGCCACCACGCCGAGCTCGGGCCTTCAGGCGCAGATCTGTGGGGACGCCCACCTATGCAACTTCGGAGTCTTCGGCTCGCCCGAGCGCCACCTCTTCTTCGACGTCAATGACTTCGATGAGACCGCGCCGGGACCGTGGGAGTGGGACGTGAAGCGCTTGGCGGCCAGTCTGGAGATCGCGAGCCGCGACAACGGGTTCCCGGAGCAGGCGCGAAAGAGCCTCGTGCGTCGGGCGGTGCGCTCCTATCGAGAGGCGATGCGCGAGTTCGCGCAAAGGTCGACGCTCCAGGTCTGGTACGCCCACCTCGACATGGACGAGTTGCTGCCGCGATTCCACTCGAGCCTCGATCGCACGCAGACGCCCGCCGTTTGGAAGGCGATCACCAAGGCCCGTGCCCACGACAGCGTGCAGGCCTTCTCGAAACTCGCCGAGGTCGTGGACGGCGAGTGCAGGATCCTTCATCAACCGCCGCTGATCACGCCCGTCGAAGAGCTCGCGGGCGGGATCGAGCCTGAGGCGGTGCTGGAGGCGATGGACGGATTCATCCGCTCCTATCGAGACACGCTGCAAGGCGATCGGCGGAGCCTGCTCGAGCAGTACCGGTTCGTCCACCTCGCTCGCAAGGTGGTGGGCGTGGGAAGCGTGGGGACCCAGGCCTGGATCCTGCTGCTCCTCGACGATTCGGATGCTCCGTTGTTCTTGCAGGTCAAGGAAGCCGATGCCTCCGTGATCGAGGAGTTCACCTCGAGGAGCGAGTTCTCCAACCACGGCCAGCGGGTTGTGGCCGGGCAGCGGCTGATGCAGGCGGCCAGCGACATCTTCCTCGGCTGGGAGCGATTCGTCTGGCTGGGCGACGAGTGTGACTACTACATCAGGCAGCTCCGTGACTGGAAGGGATCCGCCGACATCGAGGGGATGACGCTCGCCGGCATGGAGCTCTGGGGGCGGATGTGCGGCTGGACCCTAGCCCGCGCCCACGCACGTTCGGGCGATAGGGTCGCAATCGCCGCCTACCTGGGGAGGTCGGATGCCTTCGACCGAGCGATCTGGAAGTTCTCGGTCGCCTACGCCGACCAGAACGAACGCGACTACCAGGCCTTGAAAGACGCCGCTGCAAGCGGGCGGCTCGCCGCGGAAACGAGCGCCTGACCGAGCAGCCCCGAATGGCTGACTGAGGAGAGGCAGCAGCAGCGCGCCCGACAGGATTCGAACCTGTGACCTTCGGTTTCGTAGACCGCGACGGGAGTTCGGTGGGGCTCGTCTGGGCTCGGGATTCGGCTCGACGCCGGGACTCGAGTTCGTCTGGGTTCGTCTGGACTTCGTCCAGTCCGTTGCCCTTTTGTTGCCCACCAGTGCTTCCCGCCTCTCGCATCTCGTTGGGGTGCAGAGGGCATCAGACGGCCCCCCCTCGGCGGAGGTGCGATTCGAAAGTGCCGTTTGCATGGCGGTCTCAAACCACCGCCGCACCACCCGAGAGGGTCAGCGACTCGCTGACCAACGAAGGAGGTGCGGTGATGCCGAAGGGCTACGGCCTGAGCGAGGCGACGAAGGACGGGATCTGGGAGTTGCGAGCGGAGGGGCTGAGCGAGGCGGAGATCGGCCGCCGGCTCGGCATCCCTCGAGCGACGGTGAGCCGCTACGTGGCGAGGGTCGGCGGCATCCGCCCAAGGCCGCGGCGGCGGGCGGCGAGGTGCCTGAGCCTGGACGAGCGCGAGGAGATCTCGCGCGGGATCGCCGGCGGCGACTCGGCCCGCGAGATCGCCTGGACGCTTCACCGCTCACACACCACGGTCGCCCGTGAGATCAACCGCTGCGGCGGACGCCGGCGCTACCGCGCCCACGCGGCAGAGCGCGAGGCCAGGCGGCGGACCCGGCGGCCACGGCCGACGAAGCTCGAGCTCTGCCCGCAGCTGCGGCGCCTCGTCTCAGAGCATCTGCGAAAGGACCACTCCCCCGAGCAGATCGCGGGCTGGCTGCAAGATCCAATACCCGGACAATGAGGCGATGCGGGTCTCGCACGAGACGATCTACCGCGCCCTCTACGTCCAGGCGCGGGGGACGCTGAAGCGAGAGCTGACGGGGCACCTGAGAACCCGCCGGCAAAGGCGCTTTGCGCGAGCCCAGTCGAGCAAGGGCCAAAGCCAGGGCAAGATCGCCGGGATGGTGATGATCTCCGAGCGCCCCCCGGAGGTCGAGGACCGCGCCGTCCCCGGCCACTGGGAGGGCGACCTCTTGATGGGCGGAAGGACGAACGCGATCGCGACCCTGGTCGAGCGCCAGACGCGCTATTGCCAGCTCGTCGCCCTGCCCGAGGGGAGCGGCGCCGAGCGCGTCTGCGAGGCGCTCAAGGCAAGCATCACGACCCTGCCGGCCCAGCTTCGCCGATCGCTCACCTGGGACCAGGGCTCGGAGATGTCTGAGCACCGGCGCTTTTCCGTCGAGACAGGGGTCGAGGTCTACTTCTGCGATCCCCGAAGCCCCTGGCAGCGGGGCTCGAACGAGAACACCAACGGCCTCCTGCGGCAGTACTTCCCGAAGGGCAAGTCTCTTGAAGGGATCAGCCAGGAGGCCCTCGACGACGTCGCTCGCAAGCTCAACGGCCGCCCGCGCGAGACGCTCGGCTTCGCTACCCCGGCCGAGAAGCTCGCCGAGCTGATCGACGGCCTCGACGACGTCGACTCCGAGCGCTGACTCGCTTCGGCCTACGGCCTTCGCTCGACAGCGCTCGGACTAGATGAGACGATGCGACACGTCAGGGGTGGTGCACTGACCAGTTGAGGTCAAGATGGGAAGCGGTACTTCCCTACCGACTCCGGTCCCAGAAACGCACGGCCCTGGCGCACGACGTTCTACGACCGTCGGCGCCGCTCAGCAGGAAACGCGCGCGCGTCTGCGTCGATGGGCGCGTGACACGTGCAAGCACACGGGCTGCGAACGGCATGTGCCGAGAGCGCCATACGTGTCGCTCCTCGAAGGGCCAGGCGTAGATCGGGTTGCCGTCGCGAACCAGCTCAAGCAGGCGCGGTTCGGCGAGCTCCTGGGCGGACCACTCGTACAGGTGTTGCAGGCGCGGGGCGATCACGGCGTAGTCGAGCATCCGGCCTAGGCGCTGCTCTTCGGCGATATAGCGCTCGACGTCACGGTCGAGCGGATAGCGGTTCGGGAGCACACGTCTGAGTGAGAGGAACACTCCTGCCATCCCGAGCCGCGGATCGCTGACCAGGCGGCCGAGCGGAGCCAACCTCCCCAGCGCCAAGCGCGGCGCCGTGGCGAGCGCGTGCGCGTACAGCACGCGCGCCAGCGCGACGTTCATGAAGAAGCGCTCGGGTGCGCTCTCCGCATCGGCGAGGCCTCGATGCTCCAGGTAGCCGCCCACAATGCTCGCGTTGTGCGATCGGTACCAACAGTGCCCCGTCGGTGTCGCGCTGAACTCCAGCCAGAGGCGCACGGCTTGCGAGGACGGCTGTCCCGCCCGGCCACCGAGGATCGCGATCGTTTCGCACCCATCCCGCAGCAGGCGCTCGTTGACCGCCCGCCACCACGCGCTGCCGGGCGGCGACGCGTCGAGCGGATCGAGCAGACCACGGCGCGCCTGCCAGCGCATGAATGACAACGCCGCCCGTCGGAAGGGCAGGTGTCGCGGCGCGCGGCCCGTCGGCCCATGGAACACCCGCGCCATCAACGCAAGACGCGCCTCAGGATCGTCGCGCACGGCCGCAACCTGCGCCTGAGCCCAAACGCGCGTGCCTGCCTGCTGGCTCATCCCGAGAAGTGATAGCCGTACGGCGACTCCTCATGGGCGCTCGTGCGTGAGGCGGGGATGACGACTGCCGCTTCCGACGAGAAGGAGCTGCTTTCTCGTCCAAAGCGGCTGTCTCGCGGATGCCGGGACGAGCAGAAGCTCTACCGGAGCGGCTTGGTGCTCCTTAGCCAGTGGACCGCCGTGGTGGTCCAGATGGCGCCGAGGAGGAGGGCGCCAATGAGGACGACCGGCAGCACAATGATCTCGAGAGATTCCATCGTGTGTCCCAGGATGGAGGGAGGCTCTAAGCGGGAGATCAAGGAGGGCCTGCCCCAGCCGCTTTTCCATCCAAAGCACCGCTTGTCGTCCAAAGCGACTACTCCGACAGCCCGGCGGCTTCGAGCGCTTCCGCCCGCTCGTAGAACTCATCCACACGCGAGACCTTGCCCTCGCGCAACGTATAGACCTCGTAGAAGCGGGTATCGACCTTGACCCCGCTTTTTCGGCCGCGTCCCCGGTGATGCGCCACCACGAGGACTTGATCCCCGGCGTCGATGAATTCCTCGAACGTCACCGTGAGTTCTTCAAAGGCGCTCGCCCACCGCTCCATATCGGACCGCATCGCATCGAAACCGTACGACGGCGCCTCGTCGGTCGGGTTCATCACCACGTTGGGGTCGAAAATCGCCTCCGCTTCGCGGCGGTCGCCGACCGCGTCGTACTCGTAAGCGATCGCCTTGCGCACGATCTCAACGTTCTCCTCCGACATCGCCCGCTCAGTATCTCCGGTGCTGCTTTCCATGCAAAGCAGCGCTTCTGAATCACACCTCTAAGCGAGAAAAGGGGGGCTACCTATTCCCCGCCCCTTGAACGCATCTGAGTGAGACTATTCGGCCGTGCCGTTCACGCTCAGGAACCTCAAGGAGGACCTGGAGGACGTCGGGTCCAGGTTCGACGGCGCGCCGGACCTGGAGTTCCGTTTGGCGACCGAGGCGCTCGAACTCGAGCAATCCGGCCTGAGCTACCAGCGCGTCCCGCCGGGCTATCGCTTTCCGTACGGCCACACGCACAAGAAGCAGGAGGAGGTGTACGTGGTCGTTGGCGGGAGCGGGCGGATGAAGCTCGACGACGAGATCGTCGAGCTCAAGGAGTGGGACGCGGTCCGCGTCCCGCCCGGTACGTGGCGAGGCTACGAGGCCGGGCCGGAGGGCCTCGAGATCATCGTCATCGGCGCGCCCAATCTCGGCGAGGCTCCGCGCGAAGACGTCGAGGGCCAGCGCGACTGGTGGGCTGACTAACCCGCCCGGTCATCTCACCGAAAGGCGTTCAAGGGGTCCCCGCTAGTCGATCCTCGCCTGCTCTCGCGACTCTCGCAAGGGCCGGAGAAGGGCCGGGCCGAATAGCTGAAACAGCCCTGCTCCGGGGAAAATCCACGGCTAGCGGGACATTGGAGAGCGCGCCCGACAGGATTCGAACCTGTGACCTTCGGTTTCGTAGACCGACGCTCTATCCAACTGAGCTACGGGCGCGTGCGGGCACTAGCGTAGCGACGGCCCGCTGAGCGGAGCGCTTCAGGAGAGCTCGGGGATGTGGCGCTCGAGGTGCGTGCTGATGGTCTCACGAACCCAGCGCCGGGTGTCCGAGTCGGCCATCCGGTAGCGCCCGATGAGCATCTTCTGATCGTCGAGGGGCAACCCGGCGATCTCCCAGCGCACCGCCAGCCGCTCGAAGAGAAGCTCCTGCCGCCGGGCCCAGACGTCCTCGGCGGAGGCCGCGTCGCGCCGGGGCGGCTCGCCGATCTTCCTGATCGTCTTCGGGCTCAGCGACTGCCGCAGCGTGAGCACGTTGCCCTCGGCGTCGCTGTAGTCCACGGTCTCCACCGGCCCCCCCTCGCGGCGTTTGCGTCGCTTCGGCATGGCCGAAGGATGGCAACGCGCCGCACGAATAGCCTTCTCGCGTCACCGAACCGGTCAACATCGCCGATCTCGAACGGCTGGCGTTCGAGAAGCTCGAGCCCGGCGCGCACGGCTACTTCGCCGGCGGCGCCGGCGACGAGCGCACCCTGCGGCGGAACGCCGAGGCGTACGAGGGCTGGGAGTTGCGCCCCCGCGTTCTGGTCGACGTCTCGGAGGTGACGACGCGGGCCACGGTCCTCGGCGGCGAGCTCGAGATGCCGATCCTCGTGGCGCCCGTCGCCTTCCAGCTCCTCGCCCACCCGGACGGGGAGCAGGGAATGGCGCGCGCCGCACACGACGCCGGGACCGTGATGTGCCTCTCCAGCCTGACCAGCACGCGGCCGGCGGAGGTCGCGGGGGCGGCCCCCGAGGGCAGGCGCTGGATGCAGGTCTACTGCTTCCGCGATCGCGGCGTGACCCGCGCCATGGTCGAGGAGGCTTCAGAGGCCGGCTACGAGGCACTTCTGCTCACGGTCGACGCGCCCTACGCGGGCAGGCGCGAGCGCGACTTCCGCACCGGCTTCCAGGTACCCGCGGAGATCCGCGCCCCGGCGATCGAGGCGGCCGCCGGTCATCGCAGCCTCACCCCCGCCGAGGTCCTCGCGCTGGTCGATCCCTCGATCACCTGGACCGATCTCGAGCAGCTCTGCGGGGAGTTCCACCTGCCGATCCTGGTCAAGGGGCTGATCACCGGCGAGGACGCCGCGCTCGCAGTCGAGCACGGGGCGGCGGGCGTGGTCGTCTCCAACCACGGAGGCCGCCAGCTCGACAACGCCCCGGCGACGATCGACGCCCTGCCCGAGGTCGTGGAGGCGGTGGCCGGCCGGATCCCGGTGTTGATCGACGGCGGCGTTCGCCGCGGCACCGACGTCGCCGTGGCGCTCGCGCTCGGCGCCGAGGCGGTGCTGGTGGGTCGCCCGGCCCTCTGGGGCCTCGCCTGTGAGGGGGAGGCCGGCGCGCGCCGTGCGCTGGAGATGCTCGCCGACGAGCTGCGACTGGCCCTTGCCCTGCTCGGGGCTCCCGGCCCGTCCGCACTTAGCGCAGATCACGTTCAGCGCCGCTCCTAGCCCTCGACGACTTCCTCACCGACACCGTGACCCGTCAGGTGGAGGCCGAGGAGGTGATTCACCCTAAGCGTGGATGAAGACGGGCGCGCCGAGCGGGACGCGCGCGAACAGGGAGATCATGTCGGGGTCGGAGGCCCGCAGGCAGCCGTTTGAGTTGGCGCCGCCGATGGAGCCGGGGGTGCCGTGAATCGCCATCCGGTTGCCGCCGATCCACCTGGACGGCAGGTTGGGCTGGTGGCCGGAGAGGGCGAGCACACAGCACCCGTACCAGGGTCCGAGGCCGCGCCCGACGAGCCCGTCCGTCAAGGAGTAATCCCCGAGCGGGGTCGGAGAGGTCGGTGACCCGACGGTGACCGGAAACCTGTCCAGGACCCGGTGGCCGTAGTGGAGCTCGAGCAGCCGCCGCGAGACGTCCGCGTCGATCCAGAAGTGGGTCTGCGAGACGTCGAGCTCGGTTCGGTCGTCCCTGATCCAGGCGAGCTGCCCGTTCGGCAGGTCCTCGCTCGGCACCCCGAACCAGGCGCCCCTGACCCGCTTGATCCAGAACACCCTCATCGAGCCGAACTCGGTGCGGTCGCCGACCCGCTCGATCACCTTCCCACCGGCCGAGGAGCGCAGCTCGATCCGGTGGCCGGGACTGACGGTCGCGATCGGGAAGCTCGGTCCCTTCACGCTCGACGGCGGCGGATCCAGATGGACGTCCGGCAACGGGACGCTCGCCCGCAGCGCGCCGAGCACGCCGTCGCCGGCGCCGGGGACGACGACGGCCCGGTCGTGGCCACGACCGACGAGCAGGAACGCGGCCGTGGCGGGAATCACCACCGCCGCGATCAGCGCGGGCAACTTCATGAGCGGAGAGGGAGGGATTCGAACCCTCGAGAGAGCTATTAGCCCCCTACTCGCTTAGCAGGCGAGTGCCTTCAGCCGCTCGGCCACCTCTCCGGGGGCGCCGGTCGCCGAGGCGACCAAGCGGCCCGATTGTAGGCTGGATCGGGACAGTGCCCCCTGACGAGAATCCCATTACGGAGGCCGAGAGGCCCACTCCCGAGCCGAGCACGAACGACCACGCGGCACCCGTGGAGGAGACGCGGCCCCTCTCGGCGGTCGACACCCCGACCCCACTGCCGCTGCCGACACCGACTGAGGCCTACGAGCGCTTCGAGGCCGTGTTCGGTCGGGTACAGGCCCCCTTCGCCTTCGTCGACCTGGATGCGGTCTGGGCGAACGCCGCGGACATGCTCCGGCGCTCGCGGGGCAAGCCGATCCGCATCGCCAGCAAGTCCATCCGCTCGCGGCCAGTGCTCGAGCGGCTTCTGGACCTCGACCCAGGATTCCAGGGCGCGCTCACGTTCACGCTGCCCGAGACGCTCTGGCTCTGGGAGCGCGGACTGCACGACCTGGTGGTCGCCTACCCGACGACCGACCGGGCCTGCCTGACCCGGCTCGCCCGGATCACCTCCGAGGACCCCGACGAGGCCCCGGTGGTGATGGTCGACTGCATCGAGCACCTCGACCTGATCGAGGAGGCGGCGAGCTCCTTCGTCGCCCCGATTCGCGTCGCGATCGACGTCGACCTCTCCTGGTGGCCACTGGGCGGCCTCCTCAAGATCGGCCCGAAGCGCTCGCCGATCAGGACCGCGGATGACGCCGTCGCGCTCGCTCAGGAGATCGACCGCCGCGAGCGGACCCGGCTCGTCGGGATCCAGGCCTACGAGGGCCAGATCGCCGGCGTCGGCGACAACGTCCCCCGCAAGGCGATCAACAACACGCTCGTGAGGACGATGCAGTCGGCCTCGGCCAGGGACGTGACGGAGCGGCGGGCCCAGATCGTCATGGCCGTCTCCGACGTCGCCCAGCTCGAGTTCGTAAACGGCGGTGGGACAGGATCGATCGAGTTCACCTCCTCGCAATGGGCGGTGACCGAGGTCGCCGCCGGGTCGGGGTTCTACGCACCGGTCCTGTTCGACCACTACCGCTCGTTCCGACCGCGTCCCGCGGCGATGTTCGCGCTGCCGGTCATCAGGCGCCCGGGCCCGGGAGTCGCCACGGTTCTCGGGGGCGGATATCCCGCGTCCGGCGTCGGGACCAGCAGGATGCCGGTCCCGCACCTGCCCGCGGGCCTCAGACTCGATTCGCGCGAGGGTGCCGGTGAGGTGCAGACGCCGCTGCGGGGTTCGGCCGCGGACCGGCTGAAATTCGGCGACCGCGTCTACTTCAGACACGTCAAGGCCGGCGAGCTCTGCGAGCGCTTCGACCGGCTCTTCCTGGTCACCGGCACGACGATCCGCGACGAGGTCCCGACCTATCGCGGCGAGGGCAAGTCGTTCCTGTGAAATGGCTTCGCCATCAGATCGCGGCGATCAGCGGCCGCCCATCACAAGTCGCGGCGCGGTAGCCGCCGCTCCCATGCGAGAGCGGCCTTGTCGCCGCTAGAACGAACGTCCAGTCCCGCCCCGGTACCGAATAGCGGTCTTTCTGCGCGGGCGGCGCCTGTCTACCGTCGCTCGGGTTCCCACGGGGAAGGATGCACTTCCTGACAGCGGGCTTGGAGGGGGCCTTCGAGGGAGGGACGTCGCGAGTGAGGCAACGGTCAGCCGCATTCGGTCGCAGGGCCGACCGTGGCTGGTCCCGGGCGATCGGCCTCGACGTCGAGCCGGGCCGGTTCTTCGAGGGCGACTACGTCCGCTGGCGCATCGCACCGTTCGTGCTCGGCGGCGTGCTGCCGTTCGCGCTCCTTCCCTTCGCCGACGTCTCCTTCACTGATGCGCGGGTTCTAATCGCCGCCGCGATCGTCCCGATCGAGATCTCGCTCGTGTTCCTGGTGCCGTGGAGCCGGTTCCCGGCGTGGCCGCAGGCGATTCTGCCGCTCTCCTACTTCGCGATCGTCGCCCTGCTCCGAGACGCGAGCGGCGGCGGCCCCAGCATCTTCGATCCCCTGGTCGCCCTGCCGGTGACCTGGTTCGCGATCTACGGGACCCTGGGCGAGCTCGCCGTCTCCCTGCTCGGCATGGGCCTGACCCTGGTCCTGCCTGCCGCGCTGGTCGGGCCACCCACCTACGACAGCGACGAGTATCAGCGCGCGGCGGTCGCGATAGGCCTCGCCTCCACCGTGGGATGGGCGGTCCACACCCTGGTGCGCACGCTGCGGCGGATGAACGACGAACTGGGTGAGACGGAGCAGAGATTCCGCAAGGCCTTCGACGACAGCCAGGTCGGGATGGCGCTCGTCTCGCCGCAGGGCCAGTACCAGCAGGTCAATCGGGCCTTCTGCGAGATCACTGGCTACGGGGGCGAGGAGCTCCTCCAGAAGACGTTCAGCGAGATCACCCATCCCGAGGACATCGACGCCGACCTCGACGCGCTGCGGGACATGGTCGACGGTGAGCGCTACGGCTACCGGACCGAGAAGCGCTACATCCACGCGGAGGGCCATCCGGTCTGGGTCTCCCTGAACGTCTGGCCGGTCTACGACTCGGACGGAACGCTCAGCTACCTGATCAGCCAGGTCGAGGACATCTCGGACCGCAAGGCATCCGAGGAGCGGCTCACCCGCCAGGCGCTCCAGGATTCCCTCACGGGCCTGCCGAACCGGACCCTGTTCGCGGACCGCGTGCGGATGGCGTCGAACCGCCGGGGAACCCGGGGCTTCGCGATCGTCTACCTCGATCTCGACAGCTTCAAGCTGGTCAACGACACGCTCGGCCACGCGGCCGGCGACCAGGTCCTGGTCGAGGTCGCGCGCCGCCTCGAGCGGCTGCTCCGCGCCGGCGACACCCTCGCGCGCCTGAGCGGCGACGAGTTCGCCCTCCTCTGCGAGGAGGTGGGCGACGCGGAGGTGCGGACGATCGCGGAGCGGATGATGGACGCGATGGCGAAGCCGATGGAGATCCAGGGCAAATCACTCACCCAGGCAGCCAGCATCGGGATCGCGCTGTACACGCGCGGCGGCGCCAGCGGAGAACCCGATCAGATGCTCGGCGAGGCCGACCTCGCCATGTACCGGGCCAAGGCGGCGGGCAAGTCCCGCTACGCCCTGTTCGAGACCTGGATGCGCGAGGGCGACCCCGACCGGTCAGGGCTCGAGCGCCAGCTGCGGGCGGCGATCGCGAACGAGGAGATCACGGTCTACTACCAGCCGGAGGTGGACCTGAACAACGGCGCAATCACCGGCGCGGAGGCCCTGATCCGCTGGCGCCACCCGGACCGGGGCCTGCTGGAGCCCGCTCAGTTCCTGTTCGTCGCCGAGTCGACCGATCTGATCGCCGAGCTGGACGGTGTCGTCCTGCGGGAAGCCTGCTTCCAGGCGGCGAGGTGGCGAGCGGAGATGCCCGACGGGGAGCAGTTCACGGTCTCGGTCAACATCAGCGAACGCCGGCTCTCCGATCCGGGGCTGAGCGGCAAGATCGCGCAGGCGATCGCAGACGCGGAGCTGCCTCCCTCCTCCCTCTGCCTCGAGATCGCCGAGCGGGCGGTCATGGATCGCCGGGCATCGGCGCTCAGCGCGATCCCCGACCTGGAGGCGCTGGGCATCCGCCTGTTGATCGACGACTTCGGCATCGCGATCTCCTCCTTCGGCAGCCTCAAGCGGCTTCCCCGCCTGAACGCGATCAAGATCGACGCCTCCTTCATCGCCGGGCTGGGACGCTCGCCTGAGGACTCGGCGGGCGTCGCCGCGATCATCGGTCTGACCCACGGTCTTGGGCTGACGGCGACGGCCGAGGGGGTCGAGCGCGAGGAGCAGCTCCGCGAGCTCCAGGCACTCCACTGCGACCGGGGCCAGGGCTACTACTTCGCGCGGCCGCAGCCGCCCGAGGCGATGGGCAAGATGCTCACCTCGGCGAGGCTCGGCGAGCTGATCTCCTAGACCGGGGCGCTGTGCCAGGATGCCCGCGTGGGGAGAGTTCCCTCATTCGACCCGCTGGAGCCGAAGGGTCCCTGGATGAGCACGCTGTCGTGGGTGGGGCGGCAGCGTCCGGTCACCTGGTTCCTGGTCAACGTCGGGAACAAGATCGACCCCTACCTGATGAGGGCCACAGGGGGGCGCGTGAAGAGCACCTTCAGCGCGCCCACGGTGCTGCTCACCCACACCGGGGCCATGAGCGGCAAGAAGCGGACGACCCCGCTGGCGTACTTCACCGACCGCGACAACGTCGTCCTGATCGCCTCCCGCGGCGGCCACCGCGATCATCCCGCCTGGTACCACAACGTGACCGCCAATCCCGAGGTCGAGCTCTGGACCAAGGGCGGCGGCGGGCGCTACCGGGCCAAGGAGGCCAAGGGCAGGCAGCGCCAGCGACTCTGGGACCTCGCCACGGGCTACTACTCCGGCTTCGCGAAGTACCAGGAACGGGCGGGAGATCGCCGGATCCCGGTGATCGTCTGCGCTCCGGAGGACGACTGATCGGCTCTCGCCTCTAGCCTTGCTTGTGCGAGGGTGCTCCGCCAGGAGCAACCCGCTTGATGGAGGGGTGGCAGAGCGGTTGAATGCGGCGGCCTTGAAAGCCGTTAGGGGCCTTCGGTCCCTCGGGGGTTCGAATCCCTCCCCCTCCGCTGCTAATGCGGGGGCTTCGTGCTGGTAGGCACGCGATCCCGACCGTCTGGGCCCAATCAGCTATCCCGGATGAAGCTCCACGCTAACGCCGCTCTCCGCCTGAACAGCTCCGACGGCTCGTCAAGTTAGTCAATCGCGGAGGGCTGGTCGGTCGGTCAGGGCCGCCGCTCGCCGCACGAGGTGAGCTAGCCCACCGTCCGCAAGCGGGGCGCATCGCTTCCGCGCCGAAGTCTAGGCCTGCCTGTCTACCTCCCCTCAACCGCCAACCGCGTCTTCAACCGGATCCCCGAGGATCTCATCGAGTCGATCCGCGCCCTGCGCCTTCTGCGGTTGCACCGGCGCCGAGATCGCCGATTTTCTCGACATTCCCCAGTCTCACCGTCTCGGAGATCCTCACCAGAGGTCTACCTCGGGCGTCTCCGTCGCCTTGGTCTCGCGCCTCCTCGCCGCTACTAGCGCTCCCGCCCCAGCGAGCTCCATCCACGTCCACGTCAAGAAGCTCGGCAAGATCTATCGCGTTGCCGGTCACCGGATCACCGGCGGGCTCTCACTACACCGGCGGGCACCAATCGGGCACCAATTCGCTAAGCAGCTTCCCCCTTCAACGCTCAGAGGTGTGAATTTGGAAAGCGCCGCTTTTCGTCCAAAGCGGCTATTTCGACGCCCATCGGGGGCGACCAAACTGTTTGACGCCCCATGCGCCCAAGGATTAGGGTGGCGAGAGGATGAACTGGAGCGGGCGGGATGAAGCTCTCGGATGCACTCGGAGGCGCGTGGCTCAGATCTTGATCGCCGCGGTCGCCGGTTCAGGGTTTCTTGCCGTCCCAACTGCCCAGGCGTCGGTCACCGTGGGAAGCCCGCTGACCGGGCCGTACTTCAGCACCGTTACCTGTGGAAACCCCGCGGGATGTACCTGGGCCAACACGGCCCTCGCTGAACCCGGCGCCAACGTCACCTCGCCGATCTCCGGCGTGGTCGTGCGCTGGCGGATCGCAGGCAACTACGGCGGCACGTTCAAGCTCCGAATCCTGCGGCCCGCAAGCGGCGGCCAATACACCGGCGCAGGCACCAGCGACCCGCACACTGCCACTGGCACGACCACGCTGTCCTTCACCGCCAACTTGCCGGTCCAAGCAGGCGATTTGATCGGCATCGACTATGGAAATGGCCACCACCTTTCCGACGCGAGCGTCACCGGCTCCGCCTTTGCCGTGTGGGCGCCGGCTTTGGCGGATGGTTCCAAGGGCGCGCCCACTTCCTTCGCCAGCAATTTCGAGCTTCTTTTCAACGCCGACGTCGAGCCCAGCTCGACCTTCACCGTCGGCAAGCCGAAGCTCAACAAGAAGAAGGGCACCGCGAGGCTGCCGGTCACCGTTCCGAACCCCGGCGCGGTGAACTTCACCGGCAAGGGCGTCGCAAAAGGCACGATCAGCGTTTCGGCACCTGGGACCGTCAACGTGCCGATAAGGGCGATCGGCAAGCCGAAGACGAGGAAGCTCAATCGAGACGGAGAGGTCAAGGTCACGCCGATCATCACCTTCGTGCCGACCGGCGGGGGCTTCGGCAACGGCCTTGCACAGAAGCCGAAGATGATTCTGAAGAAGAAGCTCTGAAGCTGCCGCTTTCCATGCGAAGCAGGAGTGAGATGGGTCAAAAATTGGCTAGCAAGGCCCCACTGGCCAGGCGGGAACGGCACCTCTTGAAGCGCTTCGCGCTCCTCGCCTCCCTCGCTTTGATGTCGTTGGTGGTGAGCGCCTCGTCAGCCGGGGCGGCGGTGACGCTCGGCTCGACTACGGTGCCCTCCGGCTCGGTGCCGGGGACGTGCAGTGGCGCCTCGGTCGATGCGCAGTTAACGGACGATCCGAGCACTCCGTACTTCGCCCCGGGGGTCGGGAAGATCACGCAGTGGCAGACGAATACATCGCTCGATACGGCGGGACAGCCGCTGACCTTCGTGGTCCTGAAGCCGGTCGGTGGCGGGTCGTTCAGCGTGGTCGGTGT
Source organism: uncultured Solirubrobacterales bacterium (assembly GCA_963833375.1). Taxonomy (GTDB): domain Bacteria; phylum Actinomycetota; class Thermoleophilia; order Solirubrobacterales; family 70-9; genus DASUPK01. The sequence goes on along the minus strand of CAWHXR010000001.1, from coordinate 631,657 downwards.
GGACGCACGGACTCTGCCCTCTCCGCTTCCCGCAGGGGAGGTCGCAGCCTTCCAGCTCGCGGCGCCGATCCCGGTCACGGCCGGCGAGACGCTCGGCCTCACCAGCGCCGCGGGGGCCATCTGCTTCTGGCACGCTGGCGCGGTCCCGGTCGCGTCGACGGTGACCGCGTTGTTCATCCCGGCCCCCCTTGCTCCCAACCAGACCCTGGCCTCCGTCGAAACCAGCCCTGGGGGCTTCACCATGAACCTGGGGGCGACGTTCATCCCCGACAACAACATCGTCACCCTCGGCAAGGCCAAGCGCAACATCAAGAAGGGCACGGCGACGCTCAACCTCTCCCTCCCCAACCCGGGCGAGCTGACCGCCTCGGGCAATGGCGTCAAGGCTGCGTCGGCGCGGGCGGTGCTCAGCAAGTCAGTCCCCGCGGGTCCAGCGCAGCTGCTGATCAAAGCGAAGGGGAAGAAGAAGCGCAAGCTGAACCAGACCGGCAAGGTGCCGCTCAACGTGGCGATCACCTACACGCCCACGAACGGCGACCCCGGCACGCGGTCGGTGAAGGTGAAGCTGATCAAGCGCTAGCCCCTGCTCTGCGCGAAAAGCGAGCGCCGGCTCGATAAACGCCCTTTCCATGCAAAGCGGTACTTTCGAGCGCGCCATCTTCGTGCCCTCTTTACCCCAACGAGATCGTGGGCACCGAGGTACCAGCCGTGGTACCGAACGGAGCGAAACTCAGCTCACCTCAGGGCATCCAACACCGCGTGAAAGGACCATCGAGGGCGCTGATGGAGAGCGACCCGAGTGGTGTCATCCGGCGGCCGATACTCTGGCGATCGGCCGCCGAGCCTCTGCTCGATCCTGGCGAGGCTGAGCAGCGACGAGGTAAGGAGGTAGTCGGAGGGATGATTCAGGTAGACGTGACGATGAGAGGCGACGTCCCGGGTGAGGCGCGCGAGCACGCGGAGGAAAAGGTCGGGGCGCTGGACCGGCTCGTCGAGATCCCGGTCCTCGGTGCTCGAGTGGTGCTCGTCCAGGAAGCGAACCCGCGGATCGAGCGCTCCGCCCGAGCCGAGGGCGAGATCGACCTGAATGGCCCGATGATCCGGGCGAAGGTCGCCGACCTCGACCCGATCGCAGCGGTTAACAGCCTCACTGAGCGGCTCGAGCAGCAGCTGCGGAGCTTCGTCGACCGTCGCACCGACCGGGCCCGCCGTCCGACCGAGCGCAAGGCGGGCGAATGGCGGCATTCCAGCTTCGCCACCGACCGTCCTGACTACTTCCCGCGAGCTCCGGAGGAGCGGGAGATAGTCCGCCGCAAGACCTTCGCCACCGACCCGCTCACCCCCGCTGAGGCCGCCGAGGAGATGGAGTTCCTCGATCACGACTTCTATCTGTTCATCGAGCGCGAGACCGACGCCGACGCCGTCGCGTACCACCGCGACGACGGCCGACTCGGCGTTATCGGACCAAGCGGGATCGGCTGGTCGGGCGAGAGCGCTGGGATCGTCCACGAGGAGAGCCGGATGAGCGGGCCGACCAGACTCGAGGACGCGGTAGCGGAGATGAACATCCTCAACCATCGGTTCATGTACTTCACCGATGCCGCGAGCGGCCGCGGCAACGTGATCTACATGCGCTACGACGGCCACTACGGCCTGATCAAGCCGGCCGGGTAGCCGGCAGGGGCCAGGAGGTGCGTCGGGGTCAGCCTCCGATGGGTCGCGGCGACGACCGTGCGACCGCGTCTCAGGGCTCGGTATCGCAACCCCAGGATCGCAATCCGTATCCCATGTTGCCTCGCTCACCCACGGGACGGTCGTTCGCGGCGTGGGGCGGTCTGGACAGACTCCGCCGGAAGTAGCTCGGATAGGTCCTCGACCACCAGGTCCGCTCCGTGCTCCAGCAGGGCATCCCGTTGGCCGCTTCGATCGACGCCGACCACTAACGAGAAGCCACCCGCCCGACCGGCCTCGACGCCTGACAGCGCGTCCTCGAATACGGCCAACCGATCGGGCGGTTCGCCGAGCGACCGCGCGGCGGCGAGGTAGGTGTCCGGCGCGGGCTTTCCGCGCAGCCCCTCGCTCGCGGCGAGTTCGCCATCGATTCGGGCTTCGAAGAGATCCTCGATCTTGGCTGCCGCGAGGATCTGTTTGCAGTTCTTGCTGGACGACACGACAGCGCGCCGAAGTCCCAACGACTGCGCGGCGCGGACGTAGGCGACCGAGCCCGCGAACACATCGACGCCCCGCTCGCGGATCAGGCGGAGCACCAGCTCGTTCTTGCGGTTCCCGAGTCCGGCGATGGTCTTCGCTCCGGGCGGATCGGAGGGATTGCCCGCCGGCAGCTCGATCCCACGCGTGGCCAGAAAAGACCGCACGCCCTCGTAACGCGGCTTGCCATCTATGTAGCGCAGGTAGTCGGCGCGAATGTCAAACGGGGTGAACGACGCCGACTGGCGTGTCCGGAGATAGCCGTCGAACATTTCCTTCCATGCAGCCGCGTGGAGATCAGCCGTCCGGGTGAGCACTCCGTCGAGATCGAACAGGCAGCCCCTTGTCCCGCTTGGCAAACCGAGCACGCATGATTTGTACCCGACCTCGGTAGTTGTGATTCGCTTCCCCGGTGGAGGCAGGAGCGAGCGGGCCACAGGCAGAGCACGAGCCCGGCTGGACCGTGCACATAGCCGACGTGCCGGCCGAGGAGGAGGCCGCATATGCCGCCGTGCTCGAGCTCGGTGACGGGGTCGTTGGCGTCGCGGGTGCGCCTGTGGTCGAGCATCGGGCGGCGACGCCTGGAGTGCGGGCGCCCGGCATATTTCACGGCGAGGGGGCAGACAGCGAGCTGCTGCCGCTCCCTGACTGCACCCGTCTCAAGGCGGCGCATAGGCGGGGAATGCGGATCGAGCGGACGCTGGACATGCGCGCCGGCTTGCTTCAGCAGCACGTGGATGACCGCGGCCGTGACCTCTCGGTGACGAGCTTCTGTTCGCTCGCTCGTCCCGGGACCTTTGTGATGCGCGCCACCGGCGATTCCGCCCTGCTTCATGCTGGGGATCCGCTCCGCTTGCCGACGCCCGCCGAGGACTTGCGGCGGCCGGAATCACCCCCCTTGCGAGCCCGAACTCTGGAGCCCAGCGGCGATCCCGCCGGGAGCGGGATCGACTCCGCAAACGTGTTGGAGGCGCGTGGGGCACCCGGCGGCGCCGTCGCCGTGGCGCGGCAGCGCGTCGGCGCCCGTGAACTGGAGCGGATCGCCGCCTACGCCGTCGATCCGCTGAAGATGCCCGACGAGCGCAACGCCCAGTCTTTGCTCGAGGACGCCGAGAAAACCGGCTTTCCTCGACTCGTCTCCGAGCAGCGCGATGCGTGGAGGAGACGGTGGGAGAGCTGCGACATCGCCGTCGAAAGTGATCCGCAACTGCAGCTCGCGCTGAGGCTGGCGATGTTCCACTTGACGTGCCTGATCAGCGCCACCGGGGAAGCCGCGGTGCCAGCGCGCGGAACGACAAGCGACACCTATCACGGTCATGTGTTCTGGGACGCCGACGTGTTCGTGCTTCCTTTCGCCGCCGCCACCAATCCAGGGGCGGCGCGCGCCATGCTGCGTTACCGTGCCCACCGGCTCGCGGCCGCACGCGCGAACGCCGCGCGGCACGGGCACGCCGGCGCGCGCTTTCCCTGGGAATCGGCGGCGACGGGCGAGGAGGCGACGCCTCTGACGCGGATCGACCATCGAGGCGAGCGAGTCGACGTGCTGACGGGCGCGCTCGAGGAGCACGTGACCGCCGATGTCGCGTGGGCCGCCGATCACTACCTCGCGTGGACCGGCGATCTGGAGTTCGCCCGCGGTGACGGCAGCGCCTTGCTCGTCGACACCGCACGCTATTGGGCCTCACGGGTGGAACGAGACACCGACGGCAGCTGTCACATCCGGGGCGTGATCGGTCCGGACGAGTATCACGAGGGAGTCGACGACAACGCCTACACCAACGTGATGGCGAGGTGGAACCTGAGGACGGCGGCGCGACACGTCGCACGTTACGGTGCCGCCGTCCCCAGTCACGAAGTACGCAGCTGGCTGGCAACCGCGGACGCGATCGTCGATGGCTATGACCCGCAGTCACGCCTCTACGAGCAGTTCTCGGGCTTCTACGGGCTCGACTCCTTGGTTGCCAGCGAGGTCGCCGAGCGGCCGTTCTCGGCCCCCCTCTTACTCGACCATCGAAGAATCGCCGGCAGCCAGCTGATCAAGCAGACCGACGTCCTGTTGTTGCACTTGAACGTCCCGGAGGAAACGGTCCCCGGGTCGCTCGGACCTAACCTCGACTTCTACGAGCCGCGCACCGCCCATGAGAGCTCGCTCTCTGCTGGATCGAGTGCCGAGGCACTCGCCCGGGCGGGGCGCCCTGGCGACGCGTTGCGCTGGCTGCACGAGTCCGCCTTCATCGACATGCCGCAGCTTCGCCCCGTCCCACGACCGGGGCTGCATACAGCGGCGATGGGGAACACCTGGCGCGCCGTCGTGCTCGGCATCATGGGGGTTCGTCCGTCGGAGGATGGGTTGCGGATCGACCCGAACCTGCCGAGTGAGTGGGATGAGGTCGACCTACGCCTGCGATACCGGGGCGCAAGTGTCCGTTTGCGGGCCTCTGCTGACAGTGTTACGGCGGAATGCAGCCGACCCGTGAGGCTCTCGCTCGGCACGCGCCCAGCCGTCACGGTCGGACCGGGCAGGGAGGACCTCGCGGCTGGGCGATAGCGAGGCGTCGCCAGGGCACGTGCACGGTGGCTATCCGACCTCATACGCCTCAGCGTCGAGACGCCGATCCCCTCGGGGGTTCGAATCCCTCCCCTCCGCTCGGCGACGGCCGGCTACCGGAGCTTGGCGCCGGTGATGTCGATCGTGCCGATCACCTCGTCGGCGCCCCTGAGCACGTCGTCCACGCCGGCGGACGAGCTCACCGGCCCGCTGCCGGTCGGCTCGCTCCCCCGCAAGAGGAACCGGGCGCCCAGTGGGCGCCCGGTTCGGAGCGGTCCTCTTGGGGGGAGAAAGCGCTAACTGACGAGCTCGATCTCCTCGAACGTGGTGCCCTGGAGCTCGGCCTCGTGGACCGCGGTGCGTGGGGTGAGGTCGGCGGTCGTGCAGACGCGGCTGCCGTCCTCGCCGCCGTTGCTGTCCTCACCGGACTGGTCCTCACCGGACTGGTCGCCGCCACCGTCGTGCGAGGCGGTGGCGCTGGTGCTGTCCTCGGACTCGTGCTCGTCCTCGGACTCGCACTTGATCTCGGTGCTCGGGTCAACGGTGCCCGACACCTGGCCGCCACCGGCGAGGTCGATGGTCAGCGTGGTGCCGTCGAACGTCGCGATCGTGCCGGCGTTCTCGCCGCCGTCCTCGATGCCGTCGTTGTCGGTGTCCTGATCGTCCGGAAGGTTGGAGGTCTCGTCCTCGCCCATGTTGTTCAGACCGTCGTGGTCCGAGTCCTCCTTGCCGTCAGGACGCCCGTTGTGGTTGGTGTCCTTGACGCGAGGGTTGGTCCCCTCCTGGAACTCGTTCAGGTTGTCGACGTGATCCCGGTCCTGATCCTTGTTCGACTGATCGACCTTCAGCGAGAGGTTGAACTTCTTCTCCCACTTGTCCGAGATGTGGTCGTGATTGCGGTCCTTGGCGACGGCAGTGCCGCCGAACGCAGCCGGCAGGAGCACGAGCGCTCCGGCGGCGGCCACCGAGAAGGCCGTGGCCTTTCCTCTCATCTGCTTCCTCCTTGTCGGTGGCGGCCGTCCTCTGATCGACGTTTTGCCCCGGCCGCCTTCGATTTGACTTGACCGGGCAACTATCGACACCATCGGTCACGCACCGGTTAGCCATGAGTTAGGAGTTGGTAAGGCCTGGGACGGCGGGCCAGAGGGCCGCTCAATCTGCCCGCCAGTCAGCGCTTGGCGATCAGCAGCGTCTGCACCGCCCGCCCGATCGGGCCGTGCTCGTCGTACAGGGAGCTGTCGGCGATCCCGATCCCATGCGGCTCGGGTAGCGTCACCGCGTCCAGGCAGACCCACTCCCCCTCCGGCATCCGGTGCAGGTGGACGCTCAGGTCCACGTTGATGAACAGGAACTTGCCCCAGTCCAGGGCGGCGCTCACCCCGTTACCGGCGTCCGCCGCGATCATCACCCGCTGGAGCGGGCTGGGCTCCTGCGCCGGCAGCAGGGGCACCGCCATCCGGAGCCAAACCGTCGCGGGGCCCGGCTCGAGGAACGCTCCCTTCGTGAACCGGTACTCCATCGCCGAGTGGTAGCCCACGTCGTAGCCGGTGTCGAAGAAGCTGCCGGGCTCGGCCTCCTGCGGCGTCCCCGGCACATGTGGGAACTCCGGGGGCATCTCGAAGAAGACCTCATCGGTTCGCAGCCGCCATCCCTGGGCGCGCATCAGCGGCTCGCCGCGGTCATCGGAGAGAGTCGCCTCGAACATCTCCACGCGCCGGCCAGGGCGCACGATCTCCGCCTCGACCCTGAGCGGGCCGATCGGCACCGGGCGGAGCAGCTCGTAGGTGATCCTCCCGACATGGGCCGGAAAACCGTCCTCGCCGCCGATCCGGCCACCGCCAAGCCGCTCGACCTCCCTCGCGATCAGGGCGGCGGGCGGTCCCGCGTGCTGGGCCTCGGAGTCCCACGGGCCGCGCGTGAGCTCAGTGGCCATGTAGCGGTCACCATCGGGTTCGTAGAAGGAGTCGGGCACCGGCCCATCCTAGGATTCGATCGCGATGCGGAGCTTCGAAGGGTCAACGGCGGCCGACGCGAAGGAGTTCGCCTCGCGCTGGCTGCCCGCCTGGACCGGCAACGACCCGGAGCGGCTCGCCGCGTTCTACACCGACGACGCCTTCTACCGGGACCCCGCCGTGCCCGACGGCGTCAGCGGCAAGGAGGCTCTGCTCGCCTACTTCAGGGCGCTGCTCGGGCGCTTTCCCGACTGGGAATGGACCCACACCGGCTCCACGCCGATGGAGGGCGGATTCCTGAACCACTGGCACGCGAGTGTCCCGGTCGGGTCCACCGTGATCGAGTGCGACGGCGTCTGCACCGTCCGGCTCCGGGACGGGCTGATCGAGCGCAACGAGGTCTTCTTCGACCGCTCGGAGCTGCTCGCCGCGATCGCCCCTGCTTAGACGGGTGGCCCTCGGCTTCGCCTGCGGGCCCCCTCGCGGAATCGGCGCGGAGTAACGCAGAGCTCGCCTCAGAGACTGTGAATCGACCGGGTTAACCTGGTCGATACCACAAGGAAGCGAGGTAAGGAGTTGGAGAAGCTCAAGAAGAGCGAGGAGGAGTGGCGCCAGGAGCTCACGCCCGAGCAGTACGAGGTCGTGCGCAACAAGGGCACCGAGGCGCCCTTCACCAGCGAGCTCAATGAAGTCAAGGACGCCGGGACTTTTGTGTGCGTGGCCTGTGGGCAGCCGCTGTTCAGCTCGGAGGACAAGTTCGACTCCGGCACCGGCTGGCCGAGCTTCGACCGGCCGATGGGCGATGAGGCCGTCGAGACGGAGGCGGACAACAGCTTCCTGATGCGGCGGACCGAGGTCCTCTGCTCACGCTGTGACGCGCACCTGGGTCACGTCTTCGACGACGGTCCCGCCGACACGACCGGCCAGCGCTACTGCATCAACGGCTGTGCGCTGAAGTTCGACCCGGAGTCGTAACGATCAGGATTGCCAAGGCGGTGCTCAGACCTTCCCGCCCGCCCCGAGATAGCTGAACCGCACCGCCAGGGCCACCGCCTCGGTCCGCGTGTCCACCTCCATCCGGGCGATCGCGTTCCGGACGTGGGTGTGGACCGTGGCGGGGCTGAGCGAGAGCCGGTCGGCGATCTGCTTGACACGCAGGCCCTCCGCGAGCAGCTCGAGGATCTCGCGCTCGCGGGGGGTCAGCTCGAGCAGCTTCTCGACCTCGCCCGCTCCCTGGCCGAGCTCGGTGCCGACGAAGGTGCCTCCGCTCGCGACCACCTCGATCGCACGGGCGATGTCCTCGCTGGGGGCGGACTTGAGCACGTAGCCGGAGGCGCCGGCGCGCAACGCGAGCGTCAGCAGGTCGGGCTGCGCGTGGGCGGTGAAGATGATCACCCGCGTCTCGGGCCGGACCTTGAGGATGTCCTTGGTGGCGTCGATGCCGTCCTTGCCCGGGAGCTCGACGTCGACGATGCAGACGTCGGGCTCGAGCTCCTTGACCTTGTCGACCACCTCCTCGCCGGTCTCGGCCTCGCCGACGATCTCGACGCCTTCGACCGACGCCATCCGGGCCTTGATCGCCTCGCGGACGATCTCGTGGTCATCGCAGAGCACTACGCGTTTCGGAGTCGAGGGGGGCATCTATGTGGGAATGCTCTCTGGAACGCCAAATTCCTGCAAGGCGGCCGGAAGATCCACCCTCCCGCCCCCCCGCTGACCGTTCTCCAGCAGCGCGATGAGGGTTCGACCCACAGCCACCGCAGTTCCGTTCAGCGTGTGCACGGGTTCGGGGGATTCACCTTGCGCGGGACGGTACCGGCTGGACAGGCGTCTTGCCTGGTAATCCGTAGTGTCAGAGCAGCTTGTCAGTTCTCGGTAGCGTCGCTGGCTGGGGATCCACCCCTCGCAATCGAACTTGCGAGCCGCGGGCGCGCCCAGATCGCCCACGGCCACGTCGACCACGCGGTAGGGGATCTCGAGGGCGGCGAGGATGCGCTCCTGGATCGCCAGGAGGCGCTCGTGCTCCTCGCGCGATGACCCCGGCTCGACGAAGCTGAACATCTCGACCTTGTCGAACTGGTGCACGCGGAAGATCCCGCGTGTGTCCCGCCCGGCAGCCCCCGCCTCGCGGCGAAAGCAGGTCGAGAAGCCCGCGTAGCGCCTCGGCAGCTCGGAGGCCTCCATGATCTGGTCGGCGTGGAGGGAGGCCAGCGAGACCTCCGAGGTCCCAACCAGGAAGAGCTCGTCGCGGGGGATCTCGTAGATCATCTCCCGCTCGCCCGGGAAGAACCCGGTGCCGTAGAGGGCCTGCTCGCGGACCAGCACCGGTGGGATCGTGGGCCGGAAGCCCTCGGCGCGCACCTGCTCCATCGCGAACCGGACCAGGGCCAGCTCGACCATGACCAGGTCCCCCAGCAGGTAGGCGAAGCGCGAGCCGGACGCCTCGGCCGCGGCCTCCATCTCGATCCAGCCGTGCCTCTGGGAGAGCTCGAGGTGGTCGAGGGGCTCGAAGCCGAACTCCGGAAGGTCCCCGACCTCCCGCACCGTGACGTTGTCCTCGTCCGTCTTGCCGTCGGGGGCATCCGGGTCGGGGAGGTTCGGCAGCGAGGCGAGCAGCTCGTCGCGCCGCTCGCCCAGCTCGGAAAGCTGCGGCTCGAGCTCCTTGAGCTCCTTCTTGAGCGCGCTCGATGACTCGCGCGCCTCCTTGACCTCCGGGTCGTCGGCCTTGCCCGCCCGGGCCGCCTCCTGGATCTCGCCGGAGATCTTGTTCTGCTCAGCCCGGATCCCGTCGATGCGGGTGTTCAGCTCACGCCTGCGCTCGTCCAGGGCCAGGAGCTCATCCACCTGTTCGGCGGCGCCCCGCCTCGCCAGCGCAGAGCGCACCGACTCGGGATCGCTGCGGATCTGCTTCAGGTCGAGCGTGGCTCGGCTCCCTCGAGCTGCCTAGGGAGCAGCCGTCGTCGTCGGCGGCCGGGGTGAGCTGACGACGTCCTGCCCCGCGTACTTCGCCACGAAGGCAGCCACCTTCTGGGTGTCGGCGCCCACCACGATGTTCTGGGGCATGATCGCCCCCGAGAAGCCGCCGTTGCGGATCGCGTAGATCACGTCGGCCATCGTCTCCGGGCGCTGGTCGAGGTTGGGACCCTGCTGACGCTCGCTGCGATTCGCGGTTCCCTCCGTGCCGGCCGGCGTCAGGGTGTGGCAGCCGGAGCAGCGCTCGGCGAAGATCTGGGCGCCCGCGTGGGTCGGATCGTTGTCCGGAACCTGGACGCCCTGAGTCCCGCAACCGGTGACGGTCGCGACCGCGGCGACTGCGATCAGTAGGTGTGCCCCTCGCACGCGGCGGGATCATATGCGAGGAGGTCCGCGCCATATCCATCACGCGCCGGCCCGCCCGGCTAGCTTTCACGCATGGCCGGCGACGGAGTCTCCCCGGAGCAATTCCGCGCCGCGCTGGGCGCCTTTCCCACCGGGGTCACGGTGGTGACGGCGATCGGTCCGAATGGGTTCTCCGGCGCGACCGCCAACGCCGTCGCCTCGCTGTCGCTGGAGCCGCCGATGATGCTCGCCTGCCTCGACCGCGGCTCGCGCACGCTCACCTCGGTCCGCGCCCAGGGACGCTTCGGGGTGAACGCGCTGGCCGCCGGCCAGGAGGAGCTGGCCCGCCGCTTCGCCGGCAAGCAGACCGAGGCGGAGAAGTGGGAGGGCGTCGAGTGGTCGGAGAGCAGCGAGCTGCCGCGGCTAGCGGGCGCCCTGATGTGGGTGGCCTGCGAGCTGCGGGACCTGATTGACGGAGGCGATCACCTGATCCTGACCGGCAGCGTCCTCGAGGTCGACTCGCGGGAGGGCCAGCCGTTGCTCTTCCACCACGGCGCCTACCGGGACCTGCTGGCCGAGAGCTGAGCGGCCCCGGCTGCGACGGCGGCGCAGCGCCCGGACGGCGCGCCGCCCGAGCATGATCGGCGCGGCGATCAGGCCGATCAGCACACCCGCCGCCAGCGCGGGCACCAGGAGAGGCAGCGCCGCCAACGCGGTCAGGGCGATGATCGGCAGCGCGAGGGGGAAGAGCGCCATGGTGATGATGCCCCCACCGACGGTCCATTTCGAGATCTCGTCGGCGACCTCGGCCCTCCGAGCGGTGATCTGGGTGGTCATGGCGGCTCCTTTCGTCGTTCTCAATACGTGGACGAAATTGCCGCCCGATCTGTGACTAGGTGAGCGCGCCGAACAGGCTCCTCACGGCCTTCGGGCTCCCCTCCACCTCGATCTCCCCCGCCTCCATCGCCTTGCTGAGCGCCCGGCCCCGGAAGGCGACGGCGGTGATCGCATCCGGATCGCTTCGGATCACCGCATCGGGCCGGTCGGCCTCACCCCGAGCCGCCTCGAAGCGGCCGCCCGAGACCTCGATCCGGAAAGGGGTCTCGCCGAGCTGGAGCTGGTAGATCCCATGGAGTCCCTCCGCCCTGGCGGGGTCGAAGGTCGCTTTCAGGGCGAGGACGAGGGAGTCCGGGCCCATCTCGGCGTCGCGGGGAAAGGAGGGCGATCCGCTCGCCCAGCGGCCGAGCGCGAGGACGGCGGGCTCGAGCTGGCGGCCCCACTCGGTCAGCTCGTAGACCTGGACGGCCGCCGGGGGCGCGAGCTTCCGGCGCCGCACGATCCCCGACTCCTCGAGCTCGCGGAGCCGCTGGCCGAGCACGTTCGGGCTGATGTCCGGGATGCCGGCGCGCAGGTCCGTGAAGCGCTTCGGCCCCAGGAGCAGCTCCCGGACGACCAGCAGCGCCCAGCGTTGCCCGAGCAGATCGGATGCGTGGGCTATCCCGCAGCCGTCGTCATGGGTCCTCGTCCTCGCCATCGCAAGAGGCAGTTTATCGATTTGAAGTCCTGGAATACAACTGTTGAGTTGTCTTTTAGAACTTTATGGTACGGTGCGCTCGCGATATGGAGAAGCCGCCAAGCAGACGGAAGGAGAATGGGATGGACCTCCCCGAGGTGGTGTCCGCAGAGAAATGGGAGGCCGCGCAGAAGGGTCTCCGGGCGAAAGAGAAAGGGCTGACGAGGCGGAGCGACGAGCTTGCCGCGGAGCGGCGGCGGCTGCCGCGGACGAAGGTTGAAAAGCACTACGAGTTCGAGGGCCCGCGGGGCAAGGTCGCGCTCCCGGACCTATTCGAGGGCCGGCGCCAGCTGATCCTTTACCACTTCATGTTCGGGCCGAACCAGGACGAGGGCTGCGACGGCTGCTGCATGTTCATCGACCAGGTCGGCCATCCCGCCCACCTGCATGCGAGGGACGTGACCTTCGCGATCACCTCACGGACCCCGTTCGAGAAGCTCGAGCCGTTCAGGCGGCGCCTGGGCTGGGAGCATCCGTGGTACTCCTGGGGAGGCGGTGACTTCGGGGTCGACTTCGGCACCTCTCCGCCCGAGCCCAAGGAGGGCGCCTACCAGGACGGTGAGGGCTTTGGGCTGAGCGTCTTCCTGCGCGAGGGCGACGACGTCTACCGCACGTACTTCACGGCGCATCGCGGCGTCGAGGGTCTGGGCACTGTCTGGAGCCTGCTCGACATCACACCCTTCGGCCGGCAGGAGAAGTGGGAGGACTCGCCCGACGGCTGCCCGCAGGGCGATCCCTACGACTGGTGGCGGCGCCACGACAGATACGAGGAGGACCCCCGATGAGCGAGCGCGACGGCTATGAGCAGGGCGTCCCCTGCTTCGTCTCGGGCGTCTTCCCGGATCCCGACGCCGCGGCCTCCTTCTACTCGGAGCTGTTCGGCTGGGAGACCGACGGAGAGCGTTGTCACGCCGATCCGGGCTAGAACGCCGAGCTCGTCCCCGCCGCCCGCAGCGCCAGCAGGAAGATCACCAGGCAGGCCGTTGCCATGATCCCGGTGTCGCGGCGGACGATCGCCAGGGCGATCTGGGTCTGGCGCTCGGGCGGCAGCGAGTGGATGTCGAGGTCTCCCAGCTCCTGAGCGGCGGAGCCCGCGCGCACCAGCTCGGCGAGCAGCGATACGGCGAGCGGCAGCGCGCCGTAGAGATAGTGCAGCTTGTCGGCGTGATGGCCCGTGAAGGCGAGCGCCAGGCCGAGCAGCGCCTGGACGATGACCGCCGCCTGCGCGATCCGCAGGGCGTACCAGAAGCCGACGGTCGGCCGGTGCTCGAGCCAGGAGATCCCGCCCCAGACCCCCGCGACGAGATTCGCGGCGATCAGGGTGACCCCGACTACGAGATGGACTTCGGGCACGGCCGCGAGAGCTTAGAGAGGGATCGAGGGCAAAGCCGCCAGGAAGGGTCGGGATTCCGCTTGCTGATGCGGAAAAGCACTATGTAACAAGTTGATACAAAGTGGGAGGCAAGTGGTATAAGACCGAACGAATCGTGCTCCAGAGCTACCTCCCCGTTCTCGTCTTCGCCGGCCTAGGGATAGTCGTGGGAGGCGCGTTCGCACTGTTGAACTCGGTGACCGGGCCGAAGCGCCCGAACCCGATCAAGGGGCAGCCCTACGAGTGCGGCCTCCCCTCCCACATCACCCGCTCGTTCCGCTTCGGGGTCAGCTTCTACATGATCGCGATGCTCTTCATCCTGTTCGACATCGAGGTCGTCTTCCTCTACCCGGTCGGCGTCCTCGTGCACGCCACCAAGAGCGTCTTCGTCCTGGTGGAGATCCTCGTCTTCGTCGTGCTGTTGCTCGTCGCCCTGGTCTTCGTCTGGCGTCGAGGAGCGCTCGATTGGAAGTAGAGAGGGAGAGCCTCCGAGCTCGCCAGCTGCGGGCCCGCGATCTGCTCCGCGGGGATCTCGAGGGCCGTGACCTCGAGGAGTACGTCGAGGAGCGGCTGCTCACCACCACGCTGGAGAACGTGCTCAACTGGGGGCGGGCGAACGCGCTCTTCCCGATGACCTTCGGCCTCGCCTGCTGCGCCATCGAGATGATGTCGATGGTCACCTCGCGCTACGACATCGCGCGGTTCGGGGCCGAGGCCTTCCGTGCCTCCCCCCGCCAGGCGGACATGATGATCCTCTCGGGCCGGGTGTCGATCAAGATGGTGCCGGTCGTCCGCCGCGTCTACGACCAGATGCTCGAGCCCAAGTGGGTGATCGCTATGGGCGCCTGCTCCTCCTCGGGCGGGATGTTCTCCAACTACGCGGTGGTCCAGGGCGCGGACAAGTTCATGCCCGTGGACATCCACGTGCCCGGCTGCCCGCCGCGGCCCGAGGCGCTGCTCCACGGCTTCAACAAGCTCCAGCGACTGGTGCGCGGCCAGCCGGACCTCGGCTGGCGCAGCCGCTACAACGCGATCGGCACCGAGGAATGGGCGCGCTTGGAGACCGGCGAGCCGACCCCGGAGGCGATCGAGCGGGCCGCCCTCGCGGTTAGGCGAGGGTCCTCCGCAGATGCGAGGGCGCGCGACAGCGCGACCCGTGAGAAGTCGGAGGAGGAACCCGTTTGATGGCGAAGCCGTCAATCCCTCGGCAGGGAACCCATGCCTGATGCCCCCGGGCTGGAGCTGATCGCCCAGGGGATCGAGGAGGGGCGGCAGGGAACGGTGGTCGAGACGACGTTCGAGCACGGCGGCGCGACCCTGATCGTCCGTCCCGACGGCGTCCTGCACGCCCTGCGGTGGCTGCGCGACACAGACGACCAGGGCTACCGCTTTCTCTCCAGCCTGCACGCGGCCGACTACCTGCCGGCCACCCCCCGCTTCGCCGTCCACTACGAGCTGCTCTGCAGGGAGAGGGTGGAGCGCCTGCACGTCAAGGCGCTGCTCGAGGATCCGGCGGCCGGCGACGGGTCGAACGCGGCGACGGCGGTCGAGAAGCTTCCCGAGCTCGACTCCTGCGTCGCCCTCTACCCGACCGCCGAGTTCCAGGAGCGCGAGGCCTACGACTTCTTCGGGATCGTCTTCCGCGGCCACCCCGACCTGCGGCGGATCCTGATGCCGGAGGACTACGCCGGCTGGCCGCAGCGCCGCGACTTCCCGATGGGCGGCGAGCCGGTGCTCTTCACCCACAACGAGATCGAAGCCCCGCGCTGGTTCGAGTGATGGCGGACGAGGTGCTCAGAGACGAGGCGGACGTGACAGAGCGCGGGGTTGCCCGAGAGCTGGAGGACCCATCGGCGCCGCTGGTGGACGCGGCCGAGGTCGCCAGCCAGAACCTCGAGGGCCCGGGCCTCGAGCCCGAGCAGGAGGTCCTGACGATCAACATGGGCCCGCACCACCCGGCCACCCATGGCGTCCTTCGCCTGATCGTGACCCTGCAGGGCGAGCGCATCCTCGAGGTCAAGCCGGTGATGGGCTACCTCCACACCGGCATCGAGAAGAACTGCGAGGACAAGAGCTACTGGAAGGTCATCCCCTTCGTCGAGCGGATGGACTACCTCTCCTACTTCTTCCAGATGGAGGCCTTCTGCGGCTGCGTCGAGCGCCTCCTCGAGCTGGAGATCCCGCGACGCGCCGAGTACCTGCGGGTCCTCCACATGGAGCTCAACCGGATCCACTCGCACCTGGTCTGGCTCGGCACCTCGGCGCTCGACCTGGGCGCGATCTCGATGTTCTGGTACTGCTTCCGCGAGCGCGACCAGATCCTCGATCTCTTCGAGATGTCGGCGGGTCAGCGGATGCACACCCGCTACTTCCAGGTCGGCGGCGTCTTCGAGGACATCCCGGTCGGCTTCGAGCAGAAGGTCCGCGAGTTCTGCGCGGTGATGCCGAGCCGCATCGACCAGTACGAGGCGCTGCTCGACCGCAACGAGATCTTCCTGCACCGCACCCGCGACGTCGGGATCGTCTCGCGCGAGCGGCTGCTCGAGCTGGGCGTCACCGGTCCGCTGCTCCGGGCCGCCGGCGAGCCCTGGGACATGCGCAAGAGCCCGGGGTACCTCTGCTACGGCGACTTCGACTTCAAGATCCCGGTGGGAACTGTCGGTGACGGATACGACCGCTACCGCGTGCGCCTCCAGGAGATGCGGGAGTCGGTGCGGATCATCGAGCAGGTGCTCGACGGCCTGCCCGAGGGGCCGTGGATCTCCGACGAGCGCAAGTACGTGCTGCCGCCGAGGGACGAGCTCTCGACCTCGATGGAGGCGCTGATCCACCACTTCAAGCTGGTCACCGAGGGCTATCGGGTCCCGCCGGGGGAGCTCTACTACTCGATCGAGTCGCCGCGGGGCGAGCTCGGCTGCTTCGTGCTGGCCGACGGTTCCTCCAAGCCGGCCCGCGTCCACTTCCGCGACCCGTCCTTCGTCAACCTGCAGGCCTTCCGCGACATGTCGGTCGGCGGCCTGATCGCGGACCTGATTCAGAACCTGGCGATGCTCGATCCGATCATCGGAGGAGTCGACCGGTGAGCCCGCTGATCCCGAAACGCGACCGGCCCTGGACCGCCGATCCCGGGCACATCCACGACGTGCCCACCACGCCGCCGATGCCCGACGAGCAGGAGCAGGTCGGGGTCGACATCCCGGCCGAGGAGATCGAGGTCGTGCAGGCGACGACGGAGGAGCGCCAGCCGCACGGCGAGCCCGCTCCGGTCCCCGAGCCGTCGGAGGTGGAGGTCCCGCGGGCCCTGGCCCAGGAGATCCGCCGGGCGATGAAGCGCTACCCGCGCCGGCGCTCGGCGGCGATCCCCGCGCTCTGGGCGGTCCAGCGCCGCTACGGCTGGTGCACGCCGGAGGGGATTCGCCAGGCCGCCGCGGTGATGGAGGTGACCCCGGGGTACCTGCAGTCGGTCGCGAGCTTCTACGACCTCTTCCGCCTGGAGCCCGAGGGCGAGCACCAGGTCCTGGTCTGCACCAACATCAGCTGCTGGCTGCGGGGCGCGGACCAACTCCTCCAGGCGTTCAAGGAGGCGGCAGGTAACAAGGTTGCCAAGCCAAAGGCGCCCTCGCCCGGCACGCCCGTTGATGCAAGGGCGCGCGACAGCGCGACCCGTGAGGTGCCGGAGGACGTGCCGGATGATGTCCTCGTCCGCGGCTTCGAGTGCCTCGGCGCCTGCGACCTGGCCCCGATGGCCTCGATCGACGAGCGCTACTACGGGCCGCTGGAGGAGGGGGATGCGGAGGCGGCGGTCGAGCAGCTCCGCTCGCGCAAGCAGGTCCTGCCCGAGAAGCGCCTCCAGGACCGCGGCGCCGCCGGAGGCAAGCTCGGCTCATCCGACAAGCGGATCAGCCGCCACCCCCTGAACAAGGGGACGCGGCCTGCATCCAAGGCCTCCAAGGCGAAGGGGAAGAGCTGATGGCCTCTCAGGAGACGCGCCTTCTCTTCCGAAACATCGACGAGCCGAAGCTGGCCTCGATCAAGACCTACCGCAAGTTCGGCGGCTACCAGTCGGTCCGCAAGGCCTACACCGAGATGACGGCGGAGAGGGTCCTCAACGAGCTCGAGGCCTCGGGGCTCCGGGGCCGCGGCGGCGCGGGCTTCGCGATGGGCAAGAAGGCCTCGTTCCTGCCCCGCGGCGACATGGACAAGTACCTGTGCTGCAACGCCGACGAGTCTGAGCCCGGTGCCTTCAAGGACCGCGAGCTCCTGCAGAAGAACCCGCACCAGCTGATCGAGGGCATCGCGATCGCGGCACGGGCGGCCGGGGCCAATCGCTGCTTCATCTACATCCGCGGCGAGTACGACCTGCAGGGCGACATCCTCGAGAAGGCGGTCGAGGAGGCCTATGACGCAGGCTTCCTGGGCGAGGACCTGTTCGGCACCGGCGAGCAGGTGGAGCTCGTGGTCCACCGCGGGGCCGGCGCCTACATCTGCGGCGAGGAGACGGCGCTGCTCGACTCGCTCGAGGGCAAGCGCGGCAACCCGCGGCTCAAGCCCCCCTTCCCCGCCGTGCAGGGCCTCTACGACGGGCCCACCCTGATCAACAACGTCGAGACGCTCTCGAACGTCCCGCACATCGTCGCCTCGGGCTCCGACTGGTTCAAGAGCTTCGGCACGGAGCAGTCGCCGGGGACCAAGGTCGTCTCGATCTCCGGCGACGTGCAGCGGCCAGGCAACTACGAGGTCGAGCTCGGCATCCCGACCAGGACGCTGATCTGCGATCTGGCCGGCGGCCCGCGCGAGGGTCGCGAGATCAAGGGGTTCTTCCCCGGCGGCTCATCCGCGCCCGTCCTGACCGCGGACGAGGGGCTCGACCTGCCCTACAGCTTCGAGGCCATGGCCGACGCGGGCTCGATGCTGGGGTCCGGCTCGATCATCGTCTTCGACGACACCACCAGCGTCGTCGAGCTGGCGCTGCGGACCGCGCGCTTCTACCACCACGAGTCCTGCGGCAAGTGCACACCCTGCCGCGAGGGCACCAACTGGACGGTGAAGATGCTCGAGCGGATGATCGGCGGCGAGGCGACCCCGATCGACCTGGAGACCGTCGCCTCGGTCCAGGACAACATCATCGGCAACTGCCTCTGCGTGCTCGGCGACTCCATGGCGATGCCTGTCGGTGCGATGGTCAAGAAGTTCCGCGACGAGTTCATGGAGGCGATCGAGCACGGCGTCCCCGGGGCGTCCCTCGGCGCCCCCAGCGGCGAGCCCGCCATCGTGCCGCCGGGTGCTCGCTCGCAGGCGATGCCGGCCAGAGCCGGAGCGGTCGCGTGACCCGGCAGATCCGCAACGCGGTCAGCCTGGTGATCGACGGGCGGGAGGTGACGGCGCCCGAGGGGACGATGCTCCACGACGCGGCCAAGAAGGGCGACGTCGAGATTCCGGTCTTCTGTTACGAGCCCAAGCTCGGCGACCCGGTGGGGGCCTGCCGGATGTGCCTCGTCGAGATCGAGGGGATGCCGAAGCTCCAGACCTCCTGCTCGACCCCGATCCGCGACGGGATGGTCGTCTACACGCAGACCGACCGGGTGAAGGAGGCGCAGAACGCGATGGTCGAGTTCCTGCTCGTCAACCACCCGCTCGACTGTCCGGTCTGCGACAAGGGCGGGGAGTGCCCGCTGCAGGACATCGCGATGGGCTGGGGCCCGGGCAAGAGCCGTTTCACCGACCCCAAACGCCACTTCCAGAAGCCGCTCGAGCTCTCGCCGCTGGTGGCGATCGACCGCGAGCGCTGCATCCTCTGCTACCGCTGCGTCCGCTTCAGCCAGGAAGTCGCCGAGGACGAGCAGCTCCAGCTGCTCGAGCGCGGCGACAAGACCTTCGTCGGCACCTTCGACGAGCGGCCGTACATCGCGCCCTTCCACGGCAACATCACCGAGCTCTGCCCGGTCGGGGCGCTCACCAGCTACACCTATCGCTTCCGGGCACGGCCCTGGGACATCGAGGACGCGGGCTCGATCTGCACGCTCTGCCCGAGCCAATGCAACGTCAAGTTCACCGTCCGCGACGAGCGTGTCCTGCGGGTCCTCGCCCGCGACAACGCCGACGTGGATGACGGCTGGCTCTGCGACAAGGGCCGCTATGGCTTCCAGATGTTCAATTCGGCCGACCGGATCACCCGCCCGATGGTGCGGGCCGGCGACGGCAGCCTCAGCCCGATCGGCTGGGACGAGGCCGTCACCCGCGTCGCCGACGGCCTGCGCAACGCGGGACAGAACGCGGCCGCCCTGGTCGGGGGCGGCACCTCCAACGAGGAGGGCTGGCTCGTCCAGCGGATCCTCCGGGGGGTCGGGTCCACGAACATCGATTGCTCGGCGAGCCCGGTCGAGCCGCGCCTGCTCGGGGAGCTCTCGCGTCCCGAGCTCGGCTCGCGGATGGCGGCCCTCGACTACGCCGACGCGATCCTGGTGATCGGCGTCGATCCGCTGCACGAGATGCCGATCCTGGACCTGCGCATCCGGAAGGCCGTCCGCCGCGGGCGCGCCAAGCTGATGGTCGCCTCCGAGCGCCCGACCGCGCTCGACGGCGGCGCGGCCGAGGCGGTCCGCTACGCCCCCGGCGACGCGGTTTCGTTCGCCCGCGCGCTGGCCGGTGCGCTCGGCGCCGACGGCTACGACACCTCGGGCCCGTTCGAGAAGGAGGCCGCCGCGATGGCGGAGGTCCTGCGCGCCGCGCCTGACCAGACGATCATCTGGGGCGAGCGGCTCTGGCGCAGCCGGGGAGCGGTGGAGGCCCTGCACGCCTGCGCGCGGTCGCTGGAGATGCACCAGCGGATCGGGCCGGGCCTGCTGGAGGTCCCCGAGGAGTCGAACGGCCGCGGCCTGCGCGAGGTCGGCTGCCTCCCCGGCGGCAAGCCTGGGCTCGAGCCCGCCCCCGCCGGCCGCGGCAGCGCCCAGATCAGGGAAGGGCTCGCGTCGAACGAGCTCGGTGCCCTGCTGCTCGTCAACTCGGACCCGGTCCGGACCCATCCGGACTCGGAGGGATGGCGCAAGGCGCTCGCCACCTCGCTCGTCGTGGCGATCGCCGGCTTCGAGGACGAGTCCAGCCGGCTCGCCAACATCGTCATCCCGGCTGAGACCTTCGCGGAGAAGGAGGGCACCGTCACCCACCCCGACGGGCGCCTCCAGCGCGTCCGCCGCAACGTGCCGCTGCCCGAGGGAATGATCCCCGGCTGGCGCTTCCTCGCCGCCGTCGCCGCCGAGCTCGGCGGCGAGGACTCCCCCGAGTCGCCCGCCGACGTCTTCGACGCGCTCTCCAGCGAGGTGTCCTTCTACGACACGCTCACCTACGAGGAGATCGGCGGCACGGGGCTGCGCTGGGGCGACCGGGACCCGGGTGCCTCGTGGGTGCCACAGGACGCGCGGCGGGGATCGACGGGGGGTTCCGAGGGAACTCCCGGCAACAGCCGACCCGAGGAACCCCCCTCGGCCCCCGCCGATGGCCTTCTGCTGGGCACCTACCGCGACCTCTGGGCGACCGACCTCACCAAGCGCAATCCAGCCCTGCGCTTCCTGATGCCGAAGCAGAAGCTCGAGCTGGCTGCCAAGGACGCCGAGTCCCTGGAGCTCAGCAATGGCGACGAGGTGACGATCGCGGTCAACGGCAGCCGCGTCGAGGCGACGGTGGCGATCCGCGAACGGATGCGGCAGGGCGCCGCCTTCCTGATCGAGGGGACCGACGAGGAGAACGCCAACGTGCTCACCAACGGCGTCCCCCCGCGAGTACAGGTGACGAGGCGATGAGCCTGCCGGTCGCCGACGTCAACTACACGGAGGCCGTCTGGGTGATGGTGGTCAAGTCGATCGTCATCTTCCTCGGCGTCTTCCTGATCGTCCCGGTGCTGACCGTCGCCGAGCGCAAGCTGATCGGCCGTTTCCAGAACCGCTATGGCCCGAACCGGGTCGGCCCCGTCGGGCTGGTTCAGCCGCTCGCCGACATCGTCAAGCTGGCGGGCAAGGAGATGTTCCGGCCTCAGGCGGCCGTCCCCGTCCTGTTCGCGATCGCGCCGGCGATCGTGATCTTCTCGGGCATCGTCACGCTGGCGATCCTGCCGTTCGGCAACGTCCAGGATGGGATCGGCCTGTACGGCATAGACGTCTCGATCGGCGTCCTCTACTTCTTCGCCTTCGGCTCGCTCTCGTTCTACGGCCTGCTGCTCGCCGGCTGGTCGTCGGGATCCAAGTACAGCTTCCTCGGCGCGATGCGCTCGGCCGCCCAGCTGATCTCCTACGAGGTCTCGATGGGCCTCTCGCTGCTGGGCGTGGTGATGATGACCGGCTCCCTCTCCCTCACCCATGTCGTCGACGGGCAGGGCGAGATCTGGAACATCGTCCCTCAGATCATCGGCTTCCTGATCTTCATGGTCGCCGGCTTCGCCGAGACCAACCGCGCGCCGTTCGACCTGCCCGAGGCTGATGCGGAGCTGGTCCAGGGCTACATGACCGAGTACGGCGGGATGCGCTTCGGCTCGTACCTGCTCGCCGAGTACCTCGAGATGTTCGTCGTCTCGGGCATCGCCGTCACCTTCTTCCTCGGCGGCTGGATGGGACCGGGCCCCGGCTGGCTCGACCCGGTCTGGATGGTCTTGAAGACCCTCTCGCTGGTCGCCTTCTTCGTCTGGGTGCGCGCCACGCTCCCCCGTCTCCGCTACGACCAGCTGATGTCGCTGGGCTGGAAGGTCCTGCTGCCAGTGGCGACGCTGAACATCCTCGCCACCGCGGTGATCGTGACGGTGAGCTGATGGAGGCGAAGCTGAACACCGAGAAGGCCGACTGGACGGCCTTCCCCTACCTGGAGAGGGCCGAGGACGTGATCTCGGTCCAGCGCGGCCCCAAGCCCGGCGGATTGGGCGGCGCGTACCGCGCCTTCGGCGAGACGCTCCGCGGGCTGCGCACCACCTTCGGCCGCGTCCTCGAGGGCCCGGTGACGATCCAGTACCCGGAAGAGAAGACCCCGGTCTACCAGCGCTTCCGCGGCCGTCACAAGCTCCACCGTTTCGAGGAGAGCGGCCTCGAGAAGTGCGTCGGCTGCTCCCTCTGCGCCGCCGCCTGCCCCGCCGACTGCATCCGGGTGGTGGCGGAGGAGAACGATCCGAACAACCGCGTCTCGGCCGGCGAGCGCTACGCCGAGGTCTACGAGATCAACCTTTCCCGCTGCATCTTCTGCGGCTACTGCGAGGTCGCCTGCCCCTTCGACGCGATCACGATGGGCCACGACTACGAGATGTCCGACTACAACCGCTCGGACCTGATCTTCACCAAGGAGATGCTGCTCGCCGAGCCGATCGACCGCACACCGCTGCGGAGCGAGGGCGAGTGAAGGAGGTCGCGTTCTTCGCCGGAGCGATCGGGGCCCTGGGCGGCGCGATCGCGGTGATCGCGCTCCGCAACGCCTTCTACAGCGTGCTCGCCCTGATCGTCCACCTGATCTCGCTCTCGGGGCTCTTCCTGCTGCTGCAGGGCGAGTTCCTCGCCGCCGCGCAGATCGTGGTCTACGCCGGGGCGGTGATGGTGCTCTACGTCTTCGTCGCCGCCTACGTCGGCAACGTCGACGAGCCGCTCTGGGAGCCGATCCCGGGACAGCGCTTCATCGCGCCGATGCTGGGCATCGCGCTCTTCGTCGAGCTGGCGATCGCGATCACGGGCTCCGGGCTGGAGGCGATCGACACCCAGGGGCCGACGGTCGAGCTCGGCTTCGGCTCCCCCTCGGCGATCGGCAAGCTGCTGCTCGAGCGCTTCCTGATCGCCTTCGAGGCGGCCTCGCTGCTGCTGCTGATCGCGGCGGTGGGCGCCGTGGTCCTGGCGGGGCGTCATCCCTCACCAAACCCGGGGACCCCCGGAAGCGAAGCTGAGGAGGTTCCCGGATAGGGATGGACATCACCTGGTACCTCGTCCTCTCGGCGCTGCTCTTCGCCGTCGGCGTCTCGGGAGTGCTGCTCCGCCGCAGCCCGCTGGTGATCCTGCTCTGCCTCGAGTTGATGCTGAACGCGGGCAACCTCGCGCTGCTCGCCTTCTCGCGCTCGCTCGGCAACCAGGACGGGCAGGTCTTCGCCCTGATCGTGATGGTGATCGCGGCCTGCGAGGTCGTGGTCGGCCTGGGGATCATCGTCGCCGCCTACCGGCGCCGGATCCCTCTCAACGTCGACGACCTCCGCAGCCTCAGGGGCTAGAGCTTGAGCGCGACCGCGTACGGCTGGCTGGTTCTCGCCTTCCCGCTCGGCGGGACCCTGCTGATCAGCCTCGCCTTCAAGAAGCTGCCCGGAGCCAGCGCCGGGTGGATCGGCACGGCGGCCATCGGTCTCTCCTTCCTGGCCTCGATCGGGATGCTGGTCAAGGTCCTCGACCTGCCGGTCGACCACCGGCAGGTCACCTCCTCGCTCTACGACTACGCGAGCGCGGCCGGGCTCAACATCCAACTCAACGTCCTGGTCGACCCGCTCTCGGTCTACATGTGCCTGATCGTCAGCGGCGTCTCGATGCTGATCCACCTCTACTCGATCAGCTACCTCACCTCCGACCGCGGCTTCAACCGGTTCTTCGCCTACCTCAACTTCTTCGTCTTCTCGATGCTGCTGCTGGTCCTGGCCGGCAACCTCGTGCTGCTGATCGTCGGCTGGGCGTTCGTCGGCTTCGCGTCCTACGCGCTGATCAGCTTCTGGTACCGGCGTACCACCGCCACCCGCGCCGGAATGAAGGCGTTCGTCATCAACGTGATCGGCGACGTCGGCATGGTGCTGGCGGCCTTCTTCATCTTCAGGGACCTTGGGACCTTCGACCTGCTCCAGGTGTTCAGCAAGGCCCAGGCCACTTTCCACACCAACCAGGGCGTCGTGATCGCGATCTGCCTGCTGCTGCTGGTGGGCGCGTTCGCCAAGTCCGCCCAAGTGCCTCTCCACACCTGGCTTCCGGACGCGATGGAGGGCCCGACGCCGGTCTCCGCCCTGATCCACGCCGCGACGATGGTGACCGCCGGCGTCTACCTGATCGCCCGCTTCCACCCGCTCTTCGAGATCGGGCTCACCGCCGCCGACGTCGCCGCGTTCGTCGGCCTGGCCACGCTGCTGATCGCGGCGACGATCGCGCTGGTCGTCACCGACCTGAAGCGGATCATCGCCTACTCGACCATGAGCCAGATCGGCTACATGGTGGTCGGGGTCGGGATCGGCGCCTACTCGGAGGGGCTCTTCCACCTGATGACGCACGCCTTCTTCAAGGCCCTCCTCTTCATGGCGGCCGGCTCGGTGATCGGGGCGATGGCGAACCGCCAGAACATCGACCTGATGGGCGGCTTCCGGAAGGCGATGCCCTTCACTTCGGCGACGCTCCTGATCGGCGCGCTGGCGTTGGCGGCCTTCCCTCTGACCTCGGGATGGTTCTCGAAGGACGAGATCGTCGACTTCGCGGCCTACCGCGGCGGCTTCTACGTGATCTTCACCATCGGCGGGTACATCGGGGCGCTGCTCACGGCCTTCTACGCCTTCCGGATCGGCTTCCGGGTGGTCTTCGGCGAGCCCTGCGAGGAGGCCCGCGAGCTCGAGGGAGGCCACATCCACCACGCCGAGCCGGAGAATCCGGCGACGGGCGAGCCCGAGGACACCGACGTGGGCTTCCCCGGCCCCACCCACCAGATCGCCGAGCGGGAGTGGCCGATGAAGATCGCTATGACCCTCCTGGGTTTCGGGGCGCTGTTTGCCGGGTTTGTGCAGATCCCGGGCGTCGACGATGTCGTCCACAAGTTCCTGCACGGATCCTTCCTCGACTCGAAGCTCTACGAGCAGGGGCCGACCACGACCGCCGCCTATCGGGGGCTCCTGATCGGCGGGCTGATCTCCGTGCTCGGGATCGCGACCGCCTACTACGCCTACCTGCGCAGGCCCGGCACGACCGCGGCCCTGATCAAGCGCTTCCCCTGGCTCCACGACTTCCTCGAGCGCAAGTGGTACTTCGACGAGGCGCTCGACATCCTGGTCGTGCGCCCGGCGCTCGCCATCGGCCGCGGCGCCAACTCGATCTTCGAGCGGTACGTGGTCCAGGGGTTGGTGGTCGGCGTGACCGACCTCGTCCGGGGCGCCAACGCCGGTGTCCGCGGCGCTCAGTCCGGCTACCTGCGCTCCTACGCCCTGTTCCTGGTCACCGGCTTCGCCGGACTCGGCCTCTACTTCCTCCTGCAGAGCTCATGAGGGGCGTCTCGTGATCCAAATCCTGCTCTGGGCCCCGCTCGCCGCCGGGCTGCTCGCCTGCGCCATGCCACAGCGCCTCGTCCCGCTGCCCCCGTTGCTCACCGCGCTCACCCGCCTCGGGCTGGTGATCTACGTGGTCGCCAACTTCAATCCGTCGATCGGCCTCCAGCACACCGTCGACGAGAGCTGGATCCCCACCCTCGGCGTCCGCTACCAGCTCGGCGTCGACGGGATCAGCATCTTCCTCGTCCTGCTCACATCCGTGCTCTGGCTGGCGGCGACCACCTGGTCGGCGATCAACCCGCCGGAGAGACCGCGGACCTGGTTCCTGATGCTGGGCCTCGCCGAGACCGCGACACTCGGCGCCTTCCTCGCCCAGGACCTGATCCTCTTCGTCCTCTTCTTCGACCTGATGCTGATCCCGTTCTACTTCCTGTTCGGAAGCTGGGGGACGCAGCATCCGGGCCGGCCGCAGGAGGGCGAGGGCCCGATCAGGCCGCAGCCGGCGGTGATCAAGATGATCGTCTACACGCTGGTGGGGTCGCTGCTGATGCTGGTCGGCGCGATCGCCACCGGCATCCTCACCGCGAACGGTGGGCCGATCGACTTCAACATGCAGCACCTCGCCGCCCACCCCCTCGGCGCAGGCAGCCAGTACTGGATCTTCTGGTTCTTCGCCGCCGCCTTCCTGGTGAAGATGCCGGCCTTCCCGCTCCACGGTTGGATGCCGGACGCCTACCGCGTCGCACCCCTGCCGGCCTTGGCGATCTTCTCCGGCGTCCTCTCCAAGGTCGGCGCCTACGGCTTCCTGCGCGTCGTGCTGCCCATCTTCCCCACCGCGACCAACCACTTCCAGGAGGTGATCCTGGTGATCGCGGTCGCCTCGATCCTCTACGGCTCGGTGATGGCGTTCAGCCAGAGCAGCGCCCGGCTGATCGCCGGCTACTCCTCGGTCGCCCAGCTCGGCTTCATCACGCTGGGCATCTTCAGCCTGCGCGCCGACGGCGCCGACGGCGCGGTCCTGCAGATGGTCAACCACGGCCTCGTCGTGGCGCCGCTGCTGCTGATCGTGGTGGTGCTGGCGGCCCGCGCCGGCGGCGACGACATCACCAGGATGGGCGGCCTGGCGATGAGGGCGCCGGTCCTCGCCGCCATGTTCCTGATCGTCACCATGGCCCTGCTCGCCATCCCCGGCTCCTCCAACTTCGTCGGCGAGTTCTACATCCTCAACGGGATCTTCCAGGCGAAGATCGTCTACGCCTTCGTCGCCGCCTTCGGCATCGCGCTCGCCGCCTACTACGCGCTGCGCCTCTACCAGCACGCGATGCACAACCGCAAGCCCGACGGGATCGAGTCGCGTGAGATCGCCCTGCTGGAGGGCAGCGTGATCGGCGGCCTGGTCGCCTGCCTCGTCGCCCTCGCGCTCTGGCCGGGGCTGATCCTCCATCGGACCGACAAGACGGTCAGCGGCCAGCTCGCGCCTTCGGCGCAGAAGCCGCCCGCCCAGGTCGCTGAGCGATGACCTTCAACGCCCCCCACATCGACTACGCCGGGCTCTCGCCCGTGATCGCCCTGACCGCGGGGCTCTGCGTCGTGCTGCTGGCCGGGCTGATCCCTCGGATCGGCCGGTTCACGGCGGCCTACCTGACGATCGCCGTGCTGGCCGCAACGGCCGGCCTGGCGATCTGGCAGTGGGGATCGAACGCCGACCTGGTCGCCGGCGCGCTGCGCCTCGACGCCTTCGGCCTCTCGGCGACGCTGATCGCCTGCGCCGCCGCCGCCATCGCCGCCCTGTTCTCGATCCGCGAGCCCGCCGCCGAGGAGGCCGGCCACGGCGCCTTCTACACCCTGCTGCTCGGCTCGGTCCTCGGCATGACGCTGATCGCACAGGCGCAGAACCTGGTCGCCTTCTTCGTCGCCCTGGAGCTGCTCTCGATCCCGCTCTACGTGCTGTGCGCGTCGGCCCGCCGCGAAGAGCGCTCGCTCGAGTCCGGCCTGAAGTACCTGATCATCGGCTCGATCGGCTCGGCGACGGTCCTCTACGGGTTCGCCCTGCTCTACGGGGCGTCGGGGTCGACGGACTTCACCGGGATCGCGCACGCGGTCGGCCCGGGCGGGAACGGCAACGACACCCTCGTCCTGATCGGCACCGCGATGGTCGCCACCGGGCTCGCCTTCAAGACGTCCGTGGCGCCCTTCCACCAGTGGACGCCCGACGTCTACCAGGGCGCCCCCACCCCGATCACCGCGTTCATGGCGGTCGCCACCAAGGCCGCCGCCTTCCTTGCGCTCGCCCGTCTCTTCGAGGTCGCGCTGGGCCCGATCGCCCACGACTGGAAGCCGGCGCTGGCGGCGCTGGCGGTCGCCTCCATCGCGATCGGCAACGTCGGGGCGCTCAGCCAGGACTCCATGAAGAGGCTGATGGGCTACTCCGGCATCGCCCAGGCCGGCTACATGCTGGCCGGGGTCGTGGTCGCGACCGAGACCGGGCTCAAGGCCCTGGTCTTCTACCTGGCCGCGTACACGCTGATGAACCTCGCCGTCTTCGCCGTCGTGCTCGCGCGCGAGCGGGAGACCGACCGCGGCGACGACATCGAGGCGCTCGCCGGGATCGGCCGCTCGCGCCCCCTGCTGGCGTGGCCGCTGACGATCGGGATGCTCGCCCTCGCCGGCTTGCCCGGCACCAGCGGGTTCATGGGCAAGCTCTTCCTGATCGAGGCGACCGTCGACGGCGACTACACCTGGCTCGGCGTCGCGATCGTCGCCGGGGCGATGGTCTCCCTCGCCTACTACCTGCGAGTGGTGGCGGCTGTCTGGATGCGACCCGAACCGGGCGCGGAACCCGGGCCGGCGTTGCCCGTGATCGCCGGGGCCTCTCCGGAGGCGGACGTCGCAATGGCGCCCGGCCCCGTGAAGGGGGGAAGTCGCTGCATGTTGATCGTCGGCTCGGCACTGCTCTGCGGCGCGGCGACCGTGGTGTTCGGCGTCGCCCCGTCGCCGCTGATCGACTGGGCCTCGCACGCGGCCTCGTCGCTGGCGACGACGCTCGGCTGAGCCTCCGCCGTCGTCTCGTCCCTTCCGCGAGGATGGCGCGCCGTGGGCGTGCTCCTCACCGTCGCCGCGATCGTCGTCTCCGGCTCGGCCGGGATCGCCGCCGAGCGCCGCTGGCCGGTCCGGGCCGTGGGCTGGGCGCGCCGCGCCCTGGTCATCTCGCTCTACACGTTGATCCCGTTCGTCGTCTTCTTCAACCTCGCCACGGTTCACCTGAACGCCGACCTCGGTGGCGGCCTGGTGATCGGCTGGATCGCCATTCTGAGCGCCGCCGGCCTCGCCTGGGTCACCGGTCAGAGCCTGCTGCGGCTGCAGCGCCCGTCGACCGGGACGCTGATCACCGGCACGCTCGTGCCGAACACGGGCTACCTCGGCTATCCGCTCTGCGCCTCGCTGCTCGGCTTCCACGCGCTGGGGGAGGCGGTCGTCTACGACGTGGTGGTCTCCGCGCCCTGCCTGCTGCTGCTCGGCTTCGGCGTGGGCGCCAGCTTCGGCCGCCGCGCCGGAGAAGGGGTGAAGGGGAGGACGATCGCGTTCTTCACGCGGAACCCGCCGCTCTACGCGGCGATCGCGGCGCTGATCGCCCCGGATTCGCTCGCCCCCGGCGTCCTCGTCGACGTCTCGCGCGCCGCGGTGATCGCCCTGCTGCCGATCGGGTTCTTCGCCGTGGGGGCGGTGCTCGCCGAGGAGGTCGAGGAGCAGCGCGTCCAGCTCGGTTCCCCGTTTCAGCCGCCGGTCGGCGCCGCGATCCTGCTGCGGCTCGTGATCGCGCCGGGTCTGCTCCTGCTCCTCTCCCTTCCCTTCATCGACCTGCCGGGCCCATACCTGCTGCTGGCGGCGATGCCCTGCGGTGTCAACACGCTGCTCGTCGCCCACGTCTACGGGCTGGACGCGAAGTTCGCGGCGCGGGCCGTCGCCTGGACGACCGCCGTCGCGGTGATTGCGGCATTGGCCGCTCAATCGATCTGGGGATAGAGCTAGGCTGGCTCGCCCGTGCGCTACCCGGTCGAGGAATTCACAGAAGAGGAACGGAGGCTCCTCTCCCCCCACTTCACCAACCTCGACCGTCCCGTCTTCGCGCTGGTCAACCTGCCGGAGACGATCAAGGGGGCCCTCTTCGCACGCTACTCGCGCTACGCCGGGACGCTCCGCCGCCTCTACCTCGATGAGTTCGCCGCCGACGTCCCCGAGGGCGGGCGGCCGTTCGAGGGCGAGGAAGGCGAGCGGGCGGCCGGGCTCTACGAGCGCGTCTTCATGGGATACGGCGACGACTCGATCGCCCAGGTCGGCGGGGCGCACGTCGCCTGCGAGTGGGTCTCCAACGTGCTGACGAAGGTCCTCCAGCGCGGTCGCCTCGCCGCCTACCTCGAGCAGTCCACCCGCTACATCGCCTACGACCAGCCGCTTCCCGAGTCGGCCGGCGGCGGTCATCGCTTCTATGGCGGCGACGAGCTCGGTCCCGAGTACGCCAAGGCGATGGGGGAGATCTTCGCGATCTACTCGCACTCCCTCGCGCAGCTGAGGCAGTGGGCCGCCGAGCGCTGGCCGCGCGGGGACGAGCCGGAGGCGGCCTGGGAGCGCTCGATCAAGGCCAAGGCGCTGGACCTGCTGCGCGGCCTGCTGCCCGCCTCCACCCTCAGCCACGTCGGGATCTTCGCGTCCGGCCAGGCCTACGAGCAACTCCTGCTTCGGATGCTGGCCTCGCCGCTGCCGGAGTCGCGGCACTTCGCCGCGATGATCCTCGAGGAGCTGAAGAAGGTGATGCCGAGCTTCGTCGCCCGGGTGGAGCGGCCCGACCGGGGCGGCGAGTGGATCTCCTACCTGGAGGCGAGGCGGGAGGCCGCCGAGCGCTGGGTCGCCCGGATGGGCCTCGATCGGCGGGAGGGCTCCGATGCCCCCTCCGTCGAGCTGCTCGACGTCGAGGGCTCCGAGGA
The DNA here is from genome assembly GCA_963833375.1 of uncultured Solirubrobacterales bacterium. Classification (GTDB taxonomy): domain Bacteria; phylum Actinomycetota; class Thermoleophilia; order Solirubrobacterales; family 70-9; genus DASUPK01. Next base: position 601,469 of record CAWHXR010000001.1, on the reverse strand, counting down.
GGAGCTGATCGCCGCGTCGCTCTTCGAGTCAGCCGGGACCTCGGAGCGGGCGATCCTCGATCGGGTGCGGACGCTGCCCCCCGACGAGCAGGCCGAGATCATCGCCGAGCTCGCCGGCGATCGGCCGAACCGGCGCCACCGCCCAGGCCGCGGCTGGGAGGCGGTCCGCTACCGCTTCGAGATCGTCTCCGACTACGGCGGTTTCCGCGACCTCCAGCGCCACCGGATGCTGACCTGCCAGTGGCAGCGGCTCAGCCCGGACCTGGGCGCCGGCATTCCCGACGAGGTCAGCGAGGCGGGCGCCGGGGCCGAGTACGAGCGCGCTCTGGAGATCTCACGGACCGAGTACGAGCGACTCGCGGCGGCGGGGATGCCGGACGCGGCTCCGTACGCGCTCTGCCTCGGCTACCGGATCCGCTACCTGCTCGACCTGAACGCCCGTGAGGCGATGCACCTGATCGAGCTGCGCTCCGGCCGCGAGGGTCACCCTACCTACCGGGCGGTCGCCCACGCCATGCACGAGCGGATCGCCTCGGTCCATCCGGCGATTGCGGCGGCGATGACCCACGTCGACGCCTCCACCGAGCCGCGGCTCGAGCGCATGATGAGCGAGATCCGCACCCATCGGAAGCGGGTCGCGGCCGAGCAGCCTCCCGAGCCCTCGGACGCCCCGCCGGGCGTCAGCGCTCTCGGCTAGCGGGCAATCCGGCCAAAACGAGAATTTCGTACCACCCAGCAGGGTGGCGGCGCCTAGGATTCGAGCCATGAAGGGAGTGAGAGCGGTCGCGGGCGGGATCCTCATCCTTGCCGCCATCTGCGCGGTGCCGGCGGTCTCCGCCGCGCAGGATGGGGGGTCGCCGGGCGAGACGACCACGACGACCGCTGATCCGCCCGCTCCGCCGCCACCCGCTCCGCCCGCGGCACCGGATCCGGCCCCGCCGTCCTCGGAGCCGGCCGGCAACACCAGCAAGCCTGGCGAGAGTGGCGGGAGTGCCGATGCGGCTGCGCCCCCGCCGACGAACAGCGTAGGCCCGGCGGGAGGCGACGGCTCGCAGCGCAAGGGAAAGGCGCACACCGCCTCCTCGGTGACCGTGAGGATGGGCGATTTCTTCTTCTCACCCTCGTCGGTCAGCGTCCGCGTGGGCGACATCGTCACCTGGCACAACAGCGGCAACGCCCCTCACACGGCCACGGCGGATGACGGGAGCTTCGACACGGGCACCGTTGTCTCGGGACAAAGCGCGTCCCACATGTTCACCCGGCCGGGGACATTCAGCTACGTCTGCACCATCCACCCGAACATGAAGGGAACCGTCCGGGTGCTGAGCTCGAGCGGTTCGGCCTCCTCGTCGGGCTCGGGATCGAGCTCCAGCTCGGCGCCGACGGAGGCAAAGGCGGCCGCGTCGCCAAATGCAGCCGGTGATTCGAACACGCTGCCGATGACCGGAATGGCCGTCGGCGCCCTCGCGCTGGTCGGGGCGGCGCTGCTCGTCTCAGGGCTGATCGTCAGGCACTCCAGCCGGAAGGCCGCAGCTGCCGCAATCGGGCGGCAGCTCACTCTCTTCTAGCCGCTGAACGCGACCGGAAAGGCTCAGCAGTGCTCCACCACGTCTCACTCGAGGTGCCCCCCGAGGAGGCGGACCGCTCGGTCGAGTTCTGGACCCTGCTCGGCTTCGAGGAGGTGCCGGCCGCCGAGGTGCTCGGCGACTCGGTCCGCTGGCTCGAGCGGAACGCCACCCAGATCCACCTGATCCTCACCGAGGGCCACACCGCGCCGGCGCTCGGTCACGCCGCGGTGGTGGCGCCGGATCACGCGGAGGCCAAGCAGCGGCTGCGCGGCGCCGGCTTCCAGGTCGAGGACACGCGACAGCTCTGGGGCGCGGACCGCGCTTTCGCGATCGCGCCCGGCGGCCATCGGGTCGAGCTGATGGCGTTCCCCCCGCCGCCCAAGGACTAGCCGCGGCGCTTGCGCTTCTTGCGGCGCTGGCCCTGCGTCTCGCCGGGAGCCTGATCGCCGGCTCCGGCCGCGTCGCCGTTCGCGCCCGCGTCCTCGGGCAGGGGCGCCTCCGAGACCTCGCGGCCGCTGCCCTCGACGGTGCCCGGGGGTCCCTGCGCGCCGGCCTGGCCGAGGTCGTCGCCGGGACGCTGCCAGGGGATCGCCTCGCCGGCGCCCCATGCGGGCGGCAGGGGCCTTGGCCAAAGCCCGAGGAACATCAATCCGATCACCGCGAACCAGAGGACCAGCCCGGGAATCGGCGGGAAGAGCGGGATGATCAGAAAGAGGCCGAAGGCCATGCCGAGGGCGCCCCAGAACCTGGTCAGGAGCCCCACCCGCATGGACCAGAGGTTCGTGTAGATCATCCCGAACACCAGGGCGAACACCCCGACGGTCGAGATGATGCCCCCGACGACCAGCAGCGTCGTGTGCTTGTTGAGATGGTCGGCCAGGCCCTCGCGCGCGTCGCTCGCCGCCTGGTCCGGGGTCTTCGGCTTTGCGGCGGTGGTGGTGGTGGTCCCCGTCGGGGAGGTGGTCGATCCGTTCGCCGTGGTGGTCGCGGGCTCGCCCTTCTTGGGCGAGGCCGGAGTGGGCGCCTGCGCAGCCTCGGCCTGCTGGCGGGCGTGCTGGACGACCGCCGGCTCCTGGGTCTTGAACTTGTCGGCCGCGTGGGAGCTGCCGACCGAGGAGACCGCCAGGCCGATGCCGAACGCGAGGGGCCCGAGCACGATCAGTCCGGCGAAGGCGCCCCGCATCCGCTCAGCGCGCCCGCTCGCCGCGCGAAAGAGGAACAGCAGCGGCACGAGGAAGAGCGCGAAGCCGATTGCCTGGATCACCGACGAGAAGATCAGCCGGCCGCTGTGCGCGTCCACGAACACCAGCTGGTCCGCGTCGGAATTGCCGCTGGGCAGGTCGAGTCCAGCCCTCTGCAACACGATGGAGGCGGCGACGACGAAGGCGGCCACCAGCCCCGTCAGCCCAGCGGGCTTCTGCCAGCGGGCCTGGAAGGCGAGCAGCTCCTCTTTACTCGGCAGCGAGTTCAAGCAGGGGAGTCTCCCTGACTAGCCGCGCTCGTGGAAGTAGAAGTCCGGGAGCGCCCTCTCGATCACCTCGGCGGTCATCCGGTGGGCAACCTCCAGGTCGCCCGTGCGGACGGCGATGTCATCGAGGCTGACGATGCCCACGAGCCTGCCCTGATCCACAACCGGCAGCCGGCGGACCCGGTGGCGCACCATCACCGCGGCTGCCTCCTCCAGGTCCATATCGGGCTCTCCGGTGATCAGCGGCCGTGAGGCGTGGAGCCCGACCGCCTCGCTCAGCGAGCGGTCACCCGCCGCCACCCGCACGGCCAGGTCGCGGTCGGTGATCATCGCCGTCGGGCCGCCCTCGGGGTCGCAGATCACGACGGAGCCGACCCCACGGTCGCGCATCAGGCGCGCCACCTGGAGCACTTCCTCCCTCTCATCAGCCGTGACGACCCCCGCGGTCATGATCTCGCGGAGCTGCATGGGAGGACTGTATCTTGGCCGCGATGCCGCTTATCTCCCGCCAAACAGGACCGATCGCCGTCTACGGAGCCACGGGGTACACCGGCCGGCTCGTGGTTGCCGAGCTCTCCCGAGGCGAGGCCGACTTCGTCGTCTCGGGGCGCAATCTGGAGAAGCTCGACGCCCTGCGGGCGGAGTTCGGGCTGGAGGCGCCCGCCAGGGCCGCGAGTCTCGACGACCCTGCGTCCCTCCGAGAGCTGCTCTCCGACTGCTCGGCGGTGATTGACTGCGCCGGGCCGTTCGTCCGCTTCGGTGAGCCCATGCTCGCCGCGGCGGTGGAGACCCAGACCCACTACCTCGACACGACCGGCGAGCAGCCCTACATGAAGATGGCGTTCGAGCGGTACGGCCCCGGCGCCGCCCGAGCAGGCGTGGCGGTGGTGCCCGCGATGGGATTCGACTACGTGCCGGGCGACATGATCGCCGCCCTCACTGCCGAGGGAATGGGTGAGCTCGACGAGCTCTCCATGCACTACTGCTGGCAGGACTTCACCCCCAGCCAGGGGACCGCCCGCACCACTCTGGAGATCATCGGCAGCGGGGACCTCGAATGGCGGCAGATGGAGTGGGTCGAAGCGAGCGGCGGCTACTCCAGGGGGACCTACGAGTTCCCGGCTCCGATCGGCCGCAAGCGGATGGTTCGCTACCCCGCCGGCGAGCAGATCACGGTGCCGCGCCATGTTCCGACCCGCAACGTCCGGACCAGCATCAACGCGTCCTCGATGTCGACCGAGCGCCTGGCACCGGTCTTCGCGGCCGCGATGTGGCCGGCCGGACTGGCGATGAGGACGCCGCTGAAGCGCCTGGCGGGGGCCGTCATCTCGCGGCTGCCCGAGGGCCCGACCCCCGAACAGCGGGAGAAGATGCGGTGGACGATCGTCTGCGAGGCGAAGCGCGGTGAGGTCGCGCGCAAGGGCGTGATCAGCGGGAAGGACGTCTATGGCATCACCGCCGCGGCGATCGTCCAGGGCGCGACGACCGCGGCCGGGCGCGGCTTCGAGGCGCGCGGGGGGCTGGCGCCGTCGCAGGCGTTCGAACCGAAGAGCTTTCTCGGCGATCTCGAGGGATTCGACCTGGACTGGCAGGTCTTCGAGACGCACGTGCCGGTCGCGATCGAGGCCTGAGGCAGATGGCCATCGGACTCGGCACCCGGCGGCGACGGGCCGTCAGCCTCGAGGAGGGAGCGCCTCCCGGAGCGGCGCGCTGCCCGGCCTGCGGCGAGCCGCTCTTCGTCTGGGTCGAGAGCTCCGGCTACGGCCCGCGGGAGGAGGAGATCGTCGATCGCTGCGAGAACTGCGGCCTGGCACTGGCCCGTGGCTCGGTCCCATCGCCCGACCAGGCGACCGACGCGCTCCTCTTCGGGCGCTCGGAGAAAGGCGAGCGCGTCCTGGTCCGAGCCGACAACGCGGCCAGCCTGCAGGCCTGGCTGGGGGCAGAGAACTGGGCGGCCCTGCGTCCCGGCGGGCACCGGATCAAGCCGACCCCCAAAGCCGCGCGGCTGCTGCTGGCCCGGCGCGGGCTCGAGGTGCGCCGGGTCCGGCACCTCGCCGGGCCCGGAATGGCCGGGATGTGGCAGACGCTCCTCAACCTGCTCACCTTCCACCGCGACTTCGCCTCCGAGGCCGCCTCGCGGCGCCTTCGGCCCGGCACCGGCCGCGGGCTGGGGGCGTTCTGGATCGACGCCGTGGTCACCGTGCTCGCGGCAATCCCGACCGCGATCATCGCGGTGGTCCTCGAGACCGGGGCCGTCCTGGGCCGGCACGGCGGCGTCATCGAGCTCGAGGCGGAGAGGCTTCCCCCTACGCGCTGAGCTCGCGCACCACCGCCACGACCTCGCCGGGGGCGCCCACGTGGGGCGGCGCGGCGGCGGAGTCGACCTCCCTGGGGAAGCTGCCAGCCAGGCGGTCGGCCAGCGCCTCGGAGGCGGCCCGCACCAGCGCGGGCGTCGACGCGGAGATGACGATCGCCGATGGGCGTTCGGCGTTCGCCAGGCGCGCCAGCGGCATCCTCCAGCCTGCGGCGATGCCGAGCTCGGCGATCACGCTGGCCGGGCGCTCGCGTGCCGCCGCCGCCATCTCGTCGGGCAGGCGGCCGGCGCCAGGCCCGAGGGCCGGCAGGCCTCCGGAGAGGTAGAGCTCGATCAGGTCGTGGCCGGCAGCGGCGGCGTCCTCCAGCCGCCGGCTGTCGCCGGAGAGCGCCTCCGTCGCAATCGGGAGGAGCTGCAGCAGCGGCGGTTCGATCAGCACCGCCGCCGAGACCAGATCGGCGCGGCGCAGCATCAGGTCGAGCGCAACCACCGCCCCGGTCCCGGCTCCGCAGACGCCAACCGGCTCGTCCGCGACCGATTCGGCGAGCGCCCCGGCGTCCTCGCTCTGCTCCTCGACAGTGGTGCGCCGATAGTCGTCCGGGGCGCTCGAGCTGCCCCAGCCGCGGCGGTCGTAGGCGATCGCGCGGAAGCCCTCGGCAAGCGCCGCGGCGACCGGCCCCCACACCTCGCCGGTGGCCGCGGTCTCGTGGATCAGCAGGACCGGCGACCCCTCGCCCCGCTCGCTCCAGGCGAGCTCGACGCCACGGGCCTCGAGGGTGGGCATCCCCCGGCTCGTCAGAGGTTTCGCCAGATCCGGCCGATCAGCGGCAGGGCGACTGCCCTGGGGCTGTGCTGGCCGGCGAGCGCGCTGGCGCGGTTGAGCATCCCGGGGACGACGACCCGGCGGTCGCGCTCGGTGCCGTCGACGGCGTGCCGGGCGATGTCCTCCGCGGACATCCAGACGACCCCAGGCGTGCGCTCCTCGACGCCGGGGATCCCGGCAGCCTCCGTGAACTCGGTCCTCACCGGCCCGGGGCAGACCGCGGTCACCGTCACGCCGGTGCCGCGCAGCTCGGTGCGGATGGCCTCGCTGAAGGAGAGGACGAAGGCCTTGCTCGCTCCGTACACCGCGGATCCCGGAAGGGGCTGGAAGGCCCCGAGGGAGGCGACGTTGAGGACGCACCCACGCCCGCGCTCCATCATCGGGGTGAGGAAACGGCTGGTCAGGTCGACGACCGCCTCGACGTTGAGCCGGACCATCCCCACCATCCGCTCGCGCGGGCTGGTGGCGAAGTCGGCCTGATGCCCGAAGCCCGCGTTGTTGACCAGCAGCTCCACGGCACGGCCGCGCGTCCGGAGCTCGCCCTCGAGCCTGTCTCGCTCCGTGGGGTCACCGAGGTCGCAGGCGATCACCTCGGCGGCGACGCCGTGCTCGGAGGTGAGATCGGTCGCCAGGCTGCGCAGCCGCTCCTCGCGGCGGGCGACCAGGGTCACGGTGTGGCCGCGCGAGGCGAGCTCCGTCGCGATCGCGGCGCCGATGCCGGACGACGCGCCGGTGACGAGGGCGGTGCTGCTCACGGAGGGCTCCGGAAGCCCCACCCGGTCAGGGCCCCTGAGTTGGAGCGGGCATCAGTCCTGCAGGCCCTCGCGGGCCTCCCGGACCAGGGTGACGGCCTCGGGGAAGACGATCCTGATCGCGTCGCGGACCTGGACCGCCTGCTCGTCGCTGGAGCCGCTCAGCTCCAGAGAGCTGATCGCGGCGACCGTCATCTCGACGGCCAGCTTGATCGCGTTGTCCGCCCAGGCGACCTTCTGGGCTCCCTGCATCTGCTCCTGGAGCTCCTCCATGCGGCGACGCATCTCCTCCGGGTCGCCGAACAGTCCGCCGAAGCCTTCCATGGGCTCGATCATAGACCGCGCCACCAACCGGTCACCGAATCGGCGCGAATGCGCGTCCCGCGGCGCATCCCGCGCGGGAGCGTGCGCCGGTGCCGGATGAACCACCAGCGGCGCGCCGCGGCGCCGCCTCGGTCGAGTACGTCGCGCTCGCGGGCGTGATCGGCCTGCTGATCGTGGCGGCGGTCGCCGCCCTGGCGGCCTCGCCGCCGACGCGGGGCAACCGCGAGCTGGGCGAGATGCTCGCCAGGCGCATCGCGTGCACGCCGCGGTATCCGATCCCCTGCGGCCGCAATCCTCTCGCGCTGGCATACGGCTTTCCGCTGGGCAAGCTGGTCCGCGCCCTGGCGCCGCGGCCCGGAATCGAGCGGGGCGAGCTGCCGGTCGACTTCCGCTACTGCCTGCGCGCCAGCTGCGCCCTGCCCGGACCGGATCCGGGGCTCACCTCCTCGGGACGCCGGGTGACCGAGTTCACCTCCGTCGAGGACGGCCGGGGGGCCGGCGGGGAGGTCCGGGTCACCTATTGGCTCTACCGGCCGGGCGGCGGCTGGCGGCGGATCGTCCGCAGCGCCGGCGCCGCGCAGATCGCAGCCGCCCAGTCGATCAGGCTGCGCCTCGAGGACGACCCCGCGCTGGTCCCGCTTGAGACCCTGCCCGGCCGGGACCACTACGAGTTCCCGCCGGGCGAGGAACCTCCCTGGCGCTGGTCGATCGCCTCACGACCGAGCGGTCGCCCCTTCGGTTAGAGCTGCGATGCGCGATCGCCGCTATGGGGCGCCAGATTCCCGCCGTGCGCGTGCCCTAAGGGCGCGGCGACGACAGCTCTCCCTTCGGCGGACTTTGCTCGCCTCCGGGGGAGGTCGCAGGCGCGGCGGCCTGGAGCATCTCTTGGAGTTGCTCCTCGGGCAATCCAAGAGGCAACACCAGGTCGATCGCGTCCGCCCCCGCCTCGCGCCAGGCGCGGACGGCGTCCGGCGCCTCGTCGTGGGTGCCCATCACGGTCACCTCGCGCGCCAGCCCCTCCGCCGCCGCGGGCAGTTGCGGCGGCCCGCCGCCCTCGTTGGCGCCGAGCAGCGCATCGACCTCGTCCGCGAATCCGAACTGATCCCGGAGCATCCGCGGATACAGGGGGCCCATGCGGGTGAGATAGGCGAGCAGCCAACCAGCAGCGATCTGCCGGGCGGCCGCCTCGTCTTCACCGATCGCGAGCGGGACGCTGGGGGTTACCGCGGTCGCCGCCGGGACCTCGGCAAGCGCCTCGCCCTCGGCGAGCAGGGCTCGGCCGTCGGAAAGCCGCGAGCGGGCCCAGAGGAATGGCAGCCACTGGTCCGCCAGCTCACCGGCGAGGCGGACCGAGGCCGGGGCGAGTGCCGCGAGGAGGATCGGTACGGGCTGCTCGGGCGGTGCGCCCAGGCGCAGCGCTCTGACGCCCTGTCGGTCGAGCGGCAGGCGAGCGCCGCCGAGCAGCGCCCTGACGGCGACGAGCGTCGCACGGATCCGACCGACCGGTTGGTCCCAGGTGAGCCCGTGCAGGCCCTCGACGAGCGGCGGGCTGCTCGCGCCGAGGCCGAGGGCGAAGCGGCCGTCCGACGCCCGCTGGAGGCCGGCCGCGGCCATCGCGATCGCCGCCGGCGTGCGGCTCCAGACCGGGAGCACGGCCGTGACGAGGCCGATCCGCGAGGTCACTCCCGCGATCTGCGTGAGCACCACGACCGCGTCGTTAGTCCACCCCTCGGCGGTGCCGAAGCGGGCGTAACCAAGCTCCTCGGCACCCACCGCGAGCCGGATCGTCGCCTCGGCGTCGGTCTGGAACGGCGTCACGCCAGCGCCGACCCTCGAAGCGCCATCCGGCCACAGGCCGGTCGTCTGGGTCGTGTCGGTCATCGTCAGGCCTACGCGGCTGCGAGGAAGACGGATTGGACTAACGGCGAGTCTGGCAGGTCAGCCGACGAACAGCGGGCGCACCAAAGGTCACGCCTGGGCGACCGAACTCATGGAAGGCCGGGCACTACTGCTTTGCATGGAAAGGGGGTAATCCGGTGACCTGCCCCGGATTCGACGGCTGGCAAGGTCGCCACTCGGTGGCCTTCCCCGATGTAGCTGACCCGCTCCCATAGTGCGCTACGTGGAGTCCGCGGTCGCGAGCTCCGTCTCGGAATCCGCTCGAGCCGGGGTCCCAAACACCCGCGCCAGCACCAGGCTGGCCTCGAAGAGCAGGAGCAGGGGGACCATCTCCAGAAGCATGCTGATCGGGTCGGTGCCTGGGAGGAGCATCGCGACGATGGCGATCACCAGATAGGCGTAGCGGCGGTTCTGGGCGAGCTGCTTGGGAGTGACGATCCCAAGCCGGGTGACGGCCAGGATCCCGATCGGGAGCTGGAAGATAAGCCCCATCACCCCGACCGTCATGGTGAAGAAGCTGTAGTAGTCCTTCGCCCGGATCTGGATGTTGAACTGGCTCGCGTTGAAGTTGAGAAGGAACTTGGTGGCGGCCGGCAGGACGACGAAGTAGCCGAAGACCGCCCCGGCGCAGAACAGCACCGGCACCATGACCAGGAAGGGGACGATCACCCGGCGCTCGCGGTCGGTGAGCGCCGGCAGCACGTAGGCGTAAGCCTCGTAGAGGATCACCGGCAGCGAGAGCACGATCGCCGCGTACACGGTGATCGTCACGGTGGTGGTGAATGGCTCGGCGACCCCGAACGTGATCGGGGTCCGGTTGCCGGGCAGCGGTGCGTTGGCGATATCCAGCAGCCTGCCGTTCTGCCAGAAGCAGAGCGTGAAGGCGACCGCAAACGCCGAGATCGAGACGAGGATCCGCGTGCGAAGCTCGTCCAGGTGCTCGACGAGCGGGATCCGGTCCTCGAAGCTGACCGGCCGAACCCGGGCCATTGACTAGGGCTTGTGCTCGGTGACGACCTCGCCCTCGACAACCTCGGGCGGCTTGGTCGAGCTCTTAACTGCAATCTCGTCCTTGTCGTCCATGGAGAGGGATCCCTTGAACTCGCGGATCCCCTTCCCCATCGACTTGCCGAGCTCGGGCAGGCGCTTCGGCCCGAAGACGACCAGGACGATCAGGAGGACTACGGCGATCTCTAGTGGTCCGACGTTTGGCATCACGGAACGTTCCTTTCGCTTGTTGTCGACAGGCGGCGAGCCACCCGAAGGCGGCTCGCCGCGTCTGCCTCTCTCGTGGCTCTAGTGCCCGGGTCGGGCGGCGTCTGCGGCCTTTGCCAGCTTCGTAACGACGTTGAAGAACTCCTTCGGCTGCCCGATGAACAGCCCGTCCTGTGTGAGCGCGTTGGCCGCGCCCATCGCCGCGCCCTTGGTCTCGGTCGGGCGAATGATCGAGACGTGCGGGAACTTCCGGTTCAGGAACGGCGTCGGCTCGGGCATGATCAGGTTGGTCTGGGTCAGTTCGCCGTCGGCGTTGAGGTCGGGGAACACCAACCCGCCGTCGGTCAGGGCAGGCGCGTTGCCGGCTTTGTCTTGCCAGGTCTGGAAGTGCATGATCTCGCTGCCGCCGATGCTGAGCAGGATCCGAAGCACCTCCTTACTGGTGACCCGCTGCGCCAGCGAGGCGTAGAGGCTCGTACCGCCCTGCTCGATGAAGGCGAAGTGGAAACCGGCCGTATTGGCGATCGCCTGCAGGTGGTTGGGATCGTTGACATCGCTGTTGTCGCGGGGAATCGCCGGATGCTGGCCGACGGCCAGGGTCGGGACGGCCTGCGGCAGGGTGTCGCCGAGGTCGGGGTTCTGGGTGTCGCTCCGATAGCGCGTCCAGAAGCTGGTGTCGACGCTCAACTGCATCAGGTTGGTCAGCCGTCCGACGGTCTTCTGGGCGCCGTCCGCCTGGCTGCTCGGCAGCGTCCGGAAGTTGTCGAGGTTGACCGGCTTCTCGCCGTGCGCCTCCAGGTAGGCGTTGATGAAGGCGACGTGGCTGAACTCGTCGTCGGTGTTGTCGTGGATGTACTGGTCCATGTCCTCGTCCAGGACCGCCACCTTGGCGGTATAGGCGGGGTTCCCACTGCCGCCGGGGACTTCGCCGTCCTGGATACCGGCGAGCTCGTTGTACTGCTGCCAGAGATCGGACTCGATGATCTCGGCGGCACAGAGGAAGCGGAGGATCGCTGCGTCTCCACGGGTAAGGCGGCCGCCCTTGGCCTTGGTGTGGCCCTTCGCAAAGACGTCCGGCGGATCGACCAACAGCCGGCCCACCGCAGTGGCTCCGACCCCTAGCGCGGCTCCTTTGAACATCATCGAACGACGGCTGATCAAGTCCTGCGGCTGGTGCATGGTCTCATCCATTGGCGTACTCCTATTCGGGTGGCTGCAGTTCGTGCGGAGGGTGCACGGCCAACGCGTTCTTGTCGTCGGCCTACGGGTGATTCGTTGGCCTGCTACCAGTGGAGTACGAAGATGGCGCGGTCAGGGATTCCTCTTCCCGACATTGAGCATCTGCTGCGTCGCGTCGCCTGACGCTGAATCGGGTTACCAAATGTCCCTAGGTGCCGGGCGGCGGCGACGATCCGCCGTGGCGATGGCGGATCGCTTCGCGACCGGCGACGTGAACGACCCACCACGAACGCCGCGGCCGAATCATGCGTGCTGCTCGGCCTCGGCGCTGGCGCTGCGGATCAGCCGCCGCCAGTCCGTCGTGCGGAAGACGAAGATCAGCGCGAGCGCGCCGAGCAGCACCGTCCACGCCGCGACCGCGATCTGCTGGCCGACCGAGTAGGTGAGTACCGCGATCGGGCCCGGTCCGACGAGCGTCGCGACGAGTAGCGCCTGCTGCGCGCCGGCGCCGCCCGGCGTCAGGGGCAGGAGCGTTGAGATGGTCTGCACGCTCATCACCAGCAGCACGTTCTGGAAAGAGCCGCCGATGTGGAAGGCGTCGAGGAAGAACCAGAACGAGAAGAAGCGCAGCAGCCAGCCGAACGCCTGCCAGGAGGCCACCGTGCGCAGGTAGCAGCCGGGGTCGGTCAGCACGATCGCGCCCTGCTTCACCCGGTCCCAGAAGGCCTCCACGCGGCGGGCGAGGAGCGCGATGGTGATCACGATGGCGATCCCGAGCGCCGTGATCGTGAAGAGCAGCAGGCTCGGATGCTGTGCCCAGAAGGAGATGTCGAAGGCCGGCAGATTCGGCAGCTCGGGCGGCTTGGGCAGGAGGCCCTGGGTGAGCGCGTAGACGAAGACCAGGATCCCGGCCGACGTGTCGAAGACCGAGCCGACGAAGAACGAGGAGACCACGGTCGGGTAGGTCGAGCGTCGGATGGATCGCTTGGCGAGGAAGATCTTCACCGCGTCGCCGATCCGGGCCGGGACGACGCTGTTCAACCCGGCGCCGACGAGATAGGCGGCGGTGATCCTCGAGAAGGGGACGGCGCGGTCCGGATATGCCGCGCGCAGGACGTTCTGCCAGGCCCGGCTCCGAGCGAGCAGGTGGGCCAGGTAGAAGGCGAGGGCGATCGCCATCGAGGGCCAGGCGATCTCGGCGAGCCGGCGGAAGAACTCCTCGGCCCCGTGCTGGAAGCTGTTGAAACTGTTGCCGAGGTCCACCCCGAGCGGGGCGATCATCTTCCCCCGCCCTTGATCCGCTGGACCTCCGCATTGAACATGGCGCCCAGCAGGAACGCCAGGTTCCCGAGCCAGAGCCAGATCAGCAGCGAGATCATCGCCCCGAGGGTGCCGTACGTCTTGTCGTAGGAGCCGAAGTGCGAGACGTACGCGGTGAAGAGCAGCGAGACCGCGAACCAGAGCAGGCTGCCCACCGCGGCGCCGGGGAGCACCGAGCGCAGCGAGCGGTCGTTCGCCCTTGGCCCGCGGCGGGGGCCGAGGGCGTAGACCAGGGCGAAGGCGAAGAGCAGCGCGAGGACGCCGATCGGCCAGCGCAGGTAGCCCACCAGGCCCTTGACGAAGGCCGGGAAGCCGGCGGCGTCCGCGATCGCGCCGAAGAGAGGGCCGGCGACCACCACCGCTAGAAACGAGATCACGATCAGGAGCGTGACCAGGGCGGTGAGGCCGACGCGGACCCCGAGGTTGGGGAAGAAGCTCCGGCCCCTCTTGGCGCGGTTGATCGCCTCGAGAGAGCGCACCGCCGCGCCCATCGCCCCGGAGGCGGAGTAGAGGGCGAGCACGAGGCCGATCACCAAAAGCGTGCCGGCGTGCCCGCGATTCGAGAGCGCATCGCGAAGCGCGCTGTTGATCGTGTCGACCGCGGTGCCGGGGGCCGCGTCGCGGAGCGTGTTGACGATGCTCTCGTAGGTCTGCGGGTACTGGCCGACGAGCGCCAGCACGGCCACCGTGACGAGCAGGCCCGGGAACAGCGAGAGGATCGCGTAGTAGGTCTGGGCGGCCGCTCTATCGGTGAGCTGCACCTCGCCGAAGCGGCTGTAGATCGCCTTTGCCACCGCGACCCACTCGTCTCTACCAGACGGCATCGTGCGCTTCCATCACACCGAGCGCTGACTCGACCGGCAGGCCGTTGAGCGAGCCGCTGAAGCTCCCCAGCGGGGCCTCGTAGTCCGAGCGGGCGAGCAGGGGAATGCCCTCGTGATGTCTCCGCTCTGTCTCGGCGGTGAAGTTGAGGCGAGATTCGTCCTCGAAGTGGATCGTCTCCAGTCCCTGGAACTGGACCGGCCCGGGTTCGGTGGGCTGTCCGGCGAGCCAGATCGTGCGCTCGCTCGAGCTGGGCGGGTCGTTGATCCCGCTGACCAGGTTCCAGGCGAAGGAGCGACCGTCACGGGCTACGCCTACCCCCGCCGACCACTTCCATGACGTGTAGCGGGCGTGGTAGCCGGCCGAGTCGTCCTCGATGCCGAGCCCCTGCAGCCGGCTCGTCCTGCGCCCGATCCGAACCTCGCCGGTGACGGGCATACCGGCGGCCTTGCGCGTCCATGTGTAGCCACCCTCTCCGTTCGGGCACATGCACTCGATCGGCGTCCCTTCGCCGAGCTCCATGTCGAACTCGATGCTCCCCGAGCGGACCCGGACCGAGCGCCCCGGCATCGCCACCTCCGGGCGGCGTCCGGGCAGACCGCGTCGTGTCCGCTCCCAGAGCCTGTGCCGCTCGCGGTCCCAGACTCCCCAGAAGGTCACGGAGGCCGGGCCCACCTGCGCTATCGCCGCGAAGACGATCAGGTTCTCGGCGAACGCGCCGACCCAGCGCCAGCGCTTCCGCAGCCGCCGCCCGAGCAGCAGGGGCATGCGCGCGGGCGGCACCGCCAGCCGGGGACGATCTTCAGGCGGCCCGCGCCACGGCAGCCGGGCGATCTCGCCATGGGCGGCCTCCGACCTCAAGCGGTCGCTCCCGGCATTGACGGCGCGGCGCGCCGTTCCCTCACGCCGAATCCAGGAGGCCGAGGATCTCGCCGGCGATCTGCTCGCCGCGGTCCTCCTGGAGGAAATGCGCCGCCCCTTCGATCTTCACCTGATCGGTGACGGTCGGGAGCAAGTCCACGAACCGGGCTCCCGCACGCGGGAAGGGGAAGACGGGATCGCTGTCCGAGAAGGCGACCAGCGCGGGCTTGTCCCAGCGCCCGAGCTCCTCCGCGAGCTTCCGCTGCTGCACGGACATGGGGGCATCCTCCTCGGTCGGCACCAGCAGCGGGAACTGCGCCGCGCCGGCCTTGGACTCAGGGGTCGGGAAGGGAGCCTCGTAGGCCGCGACCACCTCGTCCGGCAGCTCGGTCGCGGTCCCGCCGCCGACCACGAACCCGACCGGCAGGTCGGGGTTCCTCTCGGCGAAGTCACGCCAGGCGAGAAAGCCCTTCGAGACCCTTCCGGTGAACAGTCCGGTGTTGAGGATCACCAGGGCGCCGACGCGATCGGCATTTCCCAACGCCCAGGTCAGGCCGATCGGCCCTCCCCAGTCCTGAACGACCACGATTGCGTCGTCAAGGGCAAGGTCCTCGAGTAGCCCGCTGACGAGCTCGACGTGCCGATCGAAGCTGTACCAGTCGCGATCGGTGGGCTTGTCGGAACGGCCGAAGCCGGCGAAGTCGGGGCAGATCACCCGGTTGCCGGCGTCGACCAGGGGGCCGAGCATCTTGCGGTACAGGAACGCCCAGGTGGGCTCGCCGTGGAAGCAGACGACGGGGCGACCCTCTCCCTCGTCCACGTAGTGGAGCCGCAGCCCGTCGACCTCGGCGTAGTGCGGCCCGAAGTCGAAGCCGGGCAGCCCCTCGAAGCGCTCGTCGGGAGTCCTGAAGACGTCCACCAGGGCCGCAGGATATGCGGCCAGACGCCCCGCTAACATGCCCGCCCTCGTGGCTGCCGTCTCATCTCCAGCCATGCCTCCGCCCACGCACGACCCCGCCGACGAGGCGATGTGCTTCCGGGCGCGAGAGCGCTATGCCGCCGACCGGAAGCGGGGAGGACGCGTCCCCCGACGCCGGCGGCGCCACGCCGCGCTGCCAAACCTGATCATCATCGGCGGCCTCAAGTGCGGGACGACGAGCATCCACCACTACCTGGGGCTGCATCCCGAGATCAACATGTCGAAGCCCAAGGAGCTCAACTTCTTCGTCGAGGAGCTCAATTGGGACCTGGGCCTCGACTGGTACCGCGGCCGCTTCGACGACCGTTTCCCGGTTCGCGGCGAGTCCTCTCCCCACTACACCAACCTCCCCTACTTCACGGGGGTGCCGGAGCGAATCCGCGAGCACATCCCTGAAGCGAGGCTGATCTACATGGTCCGCGACCCGATCTCGCGGATCCTCTCCCACTGGCGCCACGCCGTCGGCGCCGGCTATGAGACGCGGCCGATGGGCGAGGCCCTGGCGCGCCCCGACCAGACCTACGTGACCCGCTCGCGCTACTGGATGCAGCTTCAGGCCTACCTCGAGTGCTTCGACCGCTCGCAGATCGAGGTGATCACCCAGGAGGAGTTGCAGTCAGATCGGGAGGGGACGATACGCAAGGCCTTCCACTTCGCCGGCGTCGACGAGAACTTCTACTCCGAGCAGTTCGCACGGGAGTGGGAGAAGTCGACCGCGAAGGAGTCGGACCGCTACCAGATCATGGAGAAGCTGGTCAAGCTGCCGGGCTTTCGCTCCTTCGACCGCAACTTCGATCGCTTCCCGGAGCGAATGCGCTGGATGGTCGAGAAGATCGTTCACGACCCGGATGCCCCCTCGGCGCCGAAGCCCGAGTTGCCGGACTCCATCCGCGAGACGCTCACCTCGCAGTTCAGCGAGGACGTGGCCGCCCTGCAGGAGTTCGCCGGCCGCCGGTTCGCCGGCTGGAAGAGCTACTCCTGACTCTGGGTTGACATGGTTGTAGAGCGGATCAAGCCGGACGCCGCGATGGCCGCGTCAAGACCAGCGTGATCGAGCTGTTCACGGGGAGGGATCGGGCCGCGTAGGTGTCGAACCGGCTGGAATAACCTGATCGCATGCGTGTCGCCGTGGCCGCAGACGAACGGGTGGGGGTGGCCGATGCGGTCGTCGAGGAGCTCCGCAGGCGGGGACATGAGCCCATCCCGCACGGTGCCCTGGCCGACGACGAGCGCGACGACTGGGCCTGGGCCAGCGAGGCCGCGGCCCGTGACGTCGCCGAGGGACGCGCGGAGCAGGCGATCGTCTGCTGCTGGACCGGCACCGGCGCCTCGATCGCGGCCAACAAAGTCGACGGTGTGCGGGCCGCGCTCTGCCTCGACGCCCAGACGGCCGACGGTGCGCGGAGGTGGAACGACGCGAACGCCCTGGCGCTCAGCCTGCGCGCCACCTCCGAGGCGGAGCTGTCCGAGATCCTCGACGCCTGGTTCGGCGGCGAGCCCAGCTCCGATGCCGAGGATGCGGCCAACGTCGTGCACCTCTCCGAGATCGAGGGCAGTTAGATGAGGATCCCGGGGAAGACCCACAACGTCCTCCGTCTGCTTCCCGATCAGAGCGACGTAACCGTGGCCGAGCAGCTCGCGACGCTCGATCTGAAACCGCTCGCCCTCCCGGAACGTCCCTATCTGATCCTCAACTTCGCGACCACCCTCGACGGCCGCGCGGCGATCGCGGGGAGGTCGGGAGCGATCGGCGACGACACGGACACGGAGATGCTGCAGCGCCTGCGCACGCGCGTCGACGCGGTGATGATCGGCGCCGGCACCATGCGCGCCGAGCGCTACGGCCGCATGGTCCCGGACCCGCACCTCCGCGCCTACCGGGAGCGGACCGGGCTCGCCCACGATCCCCTCGGTGTGATCGTCTCCAACCGCATGGAGCTTCCCTGGGACGCCGGCCTCTTCACCGACGGCGGCGGCCGGGTCGTGATCTTCACCGCCTCCGAGCAGGAGCCGCCGGAGACGGCCACCCCGGTGAGGATCGTGCGGCACCCCGACGGGGTCGAGCTCGACAAGGCGCTGGAGTGGCTGCGCACCGAGCGCGGCATCTGCTCGGTCCTCTGCGAGGGCGGCCCCACCCTCCACGGCCGGCTGCGCGAGGGCGGCCTGGCCGACGAGCTCTTCCTGACGATCGCGCCGAAGATCGCCGGCGGCGAGGGCCCGAGGGTCCTGGAGGGCGCGCTGCCCGATGTGGACGAGGTCGAGCTCGCCTGGCTGCTCGAATCGAGCGGCGAGCTCTTCGCTCGCTATCGCGGGATGTCGTAGGTTTCAGGCGTGGACTTCAAGCCCTCGCCTGAGGTCGAGTCCCTCCGAGAGCGCATCGAGGGATTCATGGAGGAGCACTGCTATCCGGTCGAGGCCGAAGCGATCCAGGCGATCGACGACGAGGTCAAGCCGGGCGTCCCCTATCCGGAGATCGTGGTCGAGGTCCGGGCCCGCGCCAAGGATCAGGGGCTCTGGAACCTCTTCCTGCCCGACAGCGAGCTCGGCGCCGGCCTGACCAACTGGGAGTACGGGATTCTCTGCGAGCAGATGGGCCGCAGCCCGGTGGTCGCGCCGATGGCCTTCAACTGCGCCGCCCCTGACACGGGGAACATGGAGATCCTGGTTGACCACGGCACACCGGAGCAGAAGGAGCACTACCTCCAGCCGCTGCTCGACGGCGAGATCCGCAGCTGCTTCTCGATGACCGAGCCCGAGGTCTCGGGATCCGACCCGACCACCCTCCGGGCTCGCGCCGAGCTCGAAGGTGGGGAGTGGGTGATCAACGGGCACAAGTGGTTCACCTCGGGGGCCAACGGCGCCAACTTCGCGATCGCGATGGTGGTGACCGATCCGGAGGCCGCCCCGTACACGCGGGCGAGCATGATCATCGTGCCCGTCGACACGCCCGGCTTCGAGCTGGTTCGCAACGTGTCGGTGATGGGGCACGACGGAGGACCCGGCCACTGCGAGGTCCGCTACACGGACTGCCGGGTGCCCGAGTCGAACCTGCTCGGCGAGCGTGGCGCCGGCTTCGTCATCGCCCAGGACCGCCTCGGCCCGGGCCGCATCCACCACTGCATGCGGGCGATCGGCGCCGCCGAGCGCGCCATCGAGATGATGTGCGATCGGGCCAACACGCGCGACAGCTTCGGCGGCCCGCTGGCCGACAAGCAGTTCGTCCAGGACTTCATCGCGACCTCTCGCATGGAGGTCGACCAGGCCCGGCTGCTGACGCTCTACGCCGCCTGGCAGATGGACACCGAGGGCAAGCGGCGCGCCCGCCAGGCGATCTCGATGATCAAGGTGGTTGCGGCGAACGTCGTCATGGACGTCCTCGACCGGGCGATCCAGGTCCACGGAGCGCTCGGCATGTCCGATGACACGCCCCTCGCCGGCATGTGGCGCTTCATGCGCATGCTGCGCGTCGCCGACGGGCCGGACGAGGTCCACAAGATGGTGATCGCGCGCCGCGAGCTCAACCGGGCCGCCAAGCGAGCCGAGGCCGCGGGCGGCGCCGATCAGGCTTCGGACAGCGCGGGCAAGGCCGAGCCGGCGAAGGCGACGACCTAGATCCTTTCTACTGGTCAAGGGCGAGCTTCGCGGCCCGGACCACGAAGATCCTGGCGAGCGTGGCGGTGGCGACCCCGTAGTGCCGGGCCGCCTCTTCGAGGCTCGCGTGCTCCTCGCACGTCAGCTTCACGTTGACCTGGCGGTCCCGTCGCCGCCGCCTGGGTCGAATCCTTGGAGGTCGCTCGGGCTCGGAGAAGATCACCTGCTCGAGACTCAATCCCCGTAGATCGCGAGGCTTGCGGCCCATGACGCGGTCCCGGGCTGCTGCGGCCTCAGCGAGCGCGTCGGCCAGCGACGAAAAGCCCTCCCGCTCCCACCACGGCGGTTGGCGTCTGAGCGCCTCGCGAGCGGCCTCGGGAGTCTCGCTATAGACGGAGTCGCCTGTGTCAGACCGGTACTCGTCGGTACCGGGCGGGTACTCCTGAGTACCCCCATCACTGTCAGCCGATGTCCCCATCTGCGTGGCACAGTCCCGGTCTCGCCCCGACCGCTCAGCCGCAGACGGTGAAGAGGGCGTGCAGCGAGTGCCTTGGATGTGTGACGGACTGCGCCGCCTACGAAAGGCGGTTCGCCGCTTCGTCGGCGGCCTCGGCCAGCCGCTCGACGATCTTCGCGAACGCCTCGAAGCCCTCGTCGGTCTTGCCGTACTGGCCCGAGGCGTAGCGGGCGTAGACGCCCTCGAGGATGATCGCCAGCTTCCAATAGCCGAGCGCGGCGAAGAAGTCGATCTGGCTCAGGTCGCGCCCGGATCGCTCCGCATAGCGCTCCCTGACGTCGTCCCGCTTGGGGAATCCCGGCGCGATAGTCGCCGGCGCGAACAGCGGCATGAAGTCGTCGCCCTCCTCCGACCAGTAGACGAGCAGCATCCCCACGTCGGCGAGCGGTTCGCCCAGCGTGCAGAGCTCCCAGTCGACCACCGCGGCCACATCGCCGGAGGGCGAGAGGATCATGTTGTCGAGGCGGTAGTCGCCGTGGACGATGGTCGCGGGCCCCTGCTCGGGGATGCGCGCGGAGAGGCGGTCGTGAACGTCGTCCACCACCGGCAGCTCGCGGGTCTTCGACTTCTCCCACTGGCCGTGCCAGCGCCGCAGCTGCCTCTCGACGTAGGCCTCCCTGCGGCCCAGGTCACCCAGCCCGGCCTGGTCGGGATCCACCTCGTGGATCGCGACCAGGGTGTCGACGACGCGCTCGCCGATCGCGCGGCGCTCGTCCTCGTCGAACTCCTTCGCGTCCTCGGCCGAGCGCAGGATCGGACCGTCGACGAAGCCCATCACGTAGAAGGGCGCCTCGTTCACCGACTCGTCCTCGCAGAGGCCGATCACCGGCGGAACCGGGACCGGCGTGTCCTGGAGCGCCGCGATCACGCGGTGCTCGCGGCCCATGTCGTGGGCGGAGCCGAGGCGCTTGCCCAGCGGCGGGCGGCGGAGCGCCCAGGCGTGGCCGGCCGTGTCGCGGACGCCGAAAGTCATGTTCGACCGGCCTCCGGAGATGCGGTCGAAGCTCAGTGGCAGCTGCGCGTCCGGGACGTTCGCCTCGAACCAGCCCTCCACGCCGGACCGGTCGATCCCGTCGGGCGCCTCGGCGGTTGCGGCCTCGTTAGCCTGCTCTGCCATGGCGGGAGCATATGCGGCGGCGCTCTTCGACTTCGGCGGGGTCCTGACCACCCCCGTCTGGGACAGCTTCGCGGCCTTCTGCCGCTCGGAGGGGCTCGACCCCGACACGATCAAGAACCTCTTTCGCACCGACCCCGAGGCGCTCGCCGACCTGCGGGCCCTGGAGACCGGCGCCCTCAGCGAGGCCGAGTTCGAGGAGACCTTCGGCCGCCGGCTCGGCCTCAGCAACCCGGATGACCTGATCGACAGCATGTTCGCCGGCATGAGGCCGCTCGAGCCGATGGTCGACGCGGTCAGGGAGATCCACGCGGACGGCATGCTCACCGGCCTGATCTCGAACTCGTGGAGCATGGGGCACTACGACCGGGAGCTCCTTGACCAGTTGTTCGACGAGATCGTGATCTCCGCCGAGGTCGGGCTGCACAAGCCGCAGCCGGAGATCTACACGCTCACCGCCGAGCGCCTCGAGATCGAGCCGGCCGCCTGTCTGTTCGTGGACGACCTGCGCGAGAACTGCGAGGGGGCGGAGGCCGTCGGCATGACCGCCATCCGGCATCGCAGCCCCGACGAAACGCTCGCCCGGCTCACCGAGCTCACGGGCGTCGCACTGGCCCAGGCCGGCTAGGTGCCGGCGGCGATCATCACGACCCCCGCCAGAGCGAGCACGACCCCAGCCCACTGAACCCGCGCCAGTCGCTCGCCGAGCACGCCGTGGGCGAGCGCGACGGTGAAGACCGGGTACATCGAGCCGCCGACCGCCACCACGGGCAGCACCCCCCTCGTCGACGCCACGGCGAACAGCGCGTTCGCGAGTGCGTCGAAGGCCCCGATCGTGATCAGCACCGGAGCGGCGGCGGGGACCGCGTGAAGCCGGGGCCGCGCGACCAGCAGCGCGGCTGCGACGGTCGTCACTCCCCCGACGCGAACCGCCAGGATCGCCCAGCCAGGCCGATCGGCGGCGGCCAGGTCGAGCCCGGTGAAGAAGACCCCGAAGCCGAGCCCGGCGATGATCGCGAGCACGATCGAGCGGCGGGCGATGTGGGCGTGCTCCGGGTGCTCCTCGTAACTCAGAATCACCACACCGGCCATCGCCGGGATCAGGCCCGCGAGCTGGATCGGGGCCGGGGCCTCCCCCGTGGCGAGGCCAACGGCCACGGGCACGACGACTCCGAGCGAAGCGATGGGCGCGACGACGCTGACGGTGCCCATCGCCATCGCGGCATAGAAGGCGCCGAGCCCACCGAGTGAGGCGGCGCCGGCCAGGAACGCGACGATCAGCTTGTCTGCTGAGATCGGGTCGGCCCCCGTCAGCGGGATGAGGAGGGCGATCAGGATCAAGCCGGCCGGCTGGGAGACGGCGAGCACGCCCAGAACCGGCAGGCGGCGGCTCTGCACGCCGCCGAGGAAATCCGAGACGCCCCAGGAGAACGCGGACGCGAGGCTGATCGCTAGCGCGAGCAACCGGACGAGGTCTGTCTGGCCCTACTTGCCGAGCAGTCCGTTGAGGGTGTCGTCGACACCGCCGACCACGTTATTGACAGTGTCGTTGATGGTGTCGGTCGCGCCGCCACCCGAGCCGCCGGAGCCACCCGAGCCACCGCCCGTGCCGAGCGTCGTGGCGTTGGAGCCACGACCATTGTTGTTGGGGGACGCCGATCCACCCGAGCCGTTCTGATTGCTCGCGAGCGCAACGACCGCTTGATTCAGCCCCTTCGGTGCGGTCCGCGCCGAGGCCGGAGCAGCCTCGGGACCGCTGGTCACCGAGGAGAGCCCGCCGGCGACCCCGGAGAGACTGCTGCCGAAGCCGATCAACGCGGCAACGGCGACGGGCACAGCGAAGAGCACCGCCCCCGCCAGCCCTCGCGCCACGATCCTTCGGCGCCACCACCCAAGCAATCCTTTACCCATGAGTTAGATCCCCTGGGCCGTAGTCTACGGGTGAACGGGGATCCACAAAAGAGATGAGATTCAACCCCTCACTGACCGCGCGCCTGCGAATCGGCTTCCTGGTGCTGTTCGCGCTGCTTCTGGTCGTCTCCCTACTGGGCGTGGGCCGGCTCTTTCAGATCCGGGTCAACTACGAGAACGACATCACCCGGTTCTTCCAGCTGGAGCTTGAGAGCGAGCGCCTGCGCTCCGCATTCATCCTCGAGCAGGCGACTGCCCGGCCCGCCACGGCCCATCAAAAGCCGAGCCGGAGGGAGCTCAACCAGGCCGCCGCGAGCTTCGCGCAGGCCGCTGATCGCGCTCGCAGCCTGACCGACGGCGACGCCGTCCTGATCGCGAAGATCGACCAGCTCGTCACGAGCGAGGGATCCTGGCGCCAAGCTGTCGCCGACCCCCTCGTGCATGGGCGCATCCCCCCGCCCAGGGTCGAGCGTCGGAGGACCTCCGCGGTCACCAACGGCAGCGACGCCCTGGCGGCCCAGACCCGAAGCGCCCGGGACTCCTCGCGCGAGCACGCCCGCACCGACACCCGCAACACCACCATCCTGGTGGCCGCTGGGCTCGCCGGAGCGCTGCTCGCCGCGCTGATCCTCTTCTCCGGCCTGATCAACTCGATGCGCGCGCCACTCGCCCGGCTGGTCGAAGGGGCCCGCAGGCTCGCGGGAGGCGACCTGAGGACTCGCGTGGAGGTCGGCGGACCGGTCGAGATCGCAACCCTGGGCCGCGCCTTCAACGAGATGGCCAACTCCCTCGAGCGCGACGCGCGCGAGCGAGACCGGGTCGAGCAGATGAAGGACGACTTCGTGCTGACGGTCTCCCACGAGCTGCGGACTCCGGTGACGGTGGTCAAGGGCTTCGCCGAGATGCTCACGGCGCAGCGCAAGTCGCTGAACTCCCGTCAGTTCGAGGCGGCCGAGGTGATCGCCGAGAGCGCCGGCCAGCTTCAGAAGATGATCAACGACCTGCTCGACCTGGCCCGCAGCGACGCCGGCAAGCTCCGGATCGAGCCGGAGCCCACCCCCGTCGGGCTGCTCGCCCAGCGCATCGGCAGGCAGATGCGCCCCCACTTCGAGGGCAAGGACCAGCGCTTCACGGTCAGCGTCGAGAAGGACCTGCCGGACATCGACGCGGACGCCGACCGGATCGGCCAGGTGCTCGCCAACCTGCTGACGAACGCGAACAAGTACGCCCCCGCGGGCGCCCGCGTCCGGCTCGCCGCGGCCCGGGCCGGCGACGAGATCGAGTTCGCGGTCTCGGACAACGGGCAGGGCCTCGAGGAGGAGCAGCTCGACCACGTCTTCGACCGGTTCTGGCGGGCCGACAGCACCGAGACCCAGTCGGTCGGCGGTACGGGACTGGGCCTGGCGATCGCCAAGTCGCTGGTCGAATTGCACGGCGGGACGATCTCCGCGAACTCGATCCCAGGCGAGGGCGCTACCTTTCGCTTCGTGCTGCCGATCGCCAAGGATGGGCGGCCGAAGCAAACGACACCTACGCGCAGGGCGAAGGCGGGGGCTACCGGATGACCAAGCTTCTGGTCGCGGACGACTCCGAGACCGTGCTCCTCATGCTCCAGCGCCGGCTGGAGATGGAGGGCTACGAGGTCGTCACAGCAACCGACGGCGTCGAGGCGCTCGAGCGACTGCGTGAGGCCGGCACCAACGAGCCCGACGTGATCCTGCTCGACGCGATGATGCCCAACAAGTCGGGGACCGAGGTCCTCGAGGAGCTCCGCGGCGGTGGCTCCAAGATCCCGGTCGTGATGATCTCGGCGCACCTCGACGCGCAGATGCCCGATCGGATGCGCGCCCTGGGCGCCACGGACATCATCCCGAAGCCATTCGAGTGGGAGGACCTGATCGGGAAGATCGAGGAGCTCACCTCGGACTCCTGAGCATCAACCCCTCGCATCAGGAGCGGGCGATCTCCATCCGGATCTGCTTGCCCTTCAGCTTCGTTCCATCCAGGTACTCCACCGCCCGCTCCGCCTGATCGGCGGAGACCTCGACGAACGAGAATCGATCGAGCACGCGGATGGAGCGAATGGACTCCTTCGGGACGACCGCGCCCTCGACGAGCGCCCAGTTCAGGTCCTCCTCGCTGATCCCGCCCCGCTTGCCACGGTTGACGAACAGCTTCACGGTCCCGTTGGCCGGCTTCGGCGGCGGACCCTCGCGATGGCGCGGCCTCGGTGCGTGCTCGAGCCGCTCCTCCGGAGGCTCCCACTCGCCGATGGGCGCCTTGACCACCCGCTCGATCTCCTTGAGCTCGCCCGCCTGCTTGGAGGTCGCGAAGGTGATCGCCCGTCCGGTCCGCCCCACGCGGCCGGTCCGGCCGATGCGGTGGACGTAGATCTCGGGGTTGTTCGGCAGGTCGTAGTTGATGACGTGAGTGACGTGCTCGATGTCCAGGCCGCGCGCGGCGATGTCGGTCGCGACCAGCAGCGGCGTCTTGTGCTCCTTGAACGAGATCATCACGCCGTCGCGCTGTCCCTGGCTGAGGTCGCCGTGGAGCGCTTTGACGCGCAGGCCCTTGTCGGCCAGCTGCGTCCCGAGCCTCGCCGCGCCGATCTTGGTGCGGACGAAGATGATCGCCTGCTCCGGCTCCTCGGCCTTCAGCACCTCGACCAGGCGCTCGGTCTTCTTGCGCGGTTCGACCATCACGTAGGCCTGCTCAACCGAGTCGACGGTGAGCTTCTTCGGCGTCACGCGGATCGTGACCGGGTCGTACATGTACTGCTCGGCCAGCCGGGCGACGGGCGCCGGCATCGTGGCCGAGAAGAGCAGCGTCTGGCGGCCGCCCGGGCACATGCGCAGGATCTTCTCGACGTCCTCGATGAAGCCGAGGTCGAGCATCTCGTCGGCCTCGTCGAGCACGACGTAGCGGGCGGCGGTCAGCACCAGCGACCGGCGTGAGATCAGGTCCTTCATCCGGCCGACGGTGGCGACCACGATCTGGGCGCCGGAGCGAAGCCGGGACTGCTGATCGCGGATCGGCGCGCCCCCGAAGACCGCCACGACGCTGACCCCCTCGAGGTGCTCGGCGTACGCGCGCAGCGCCTGGGTCACCTGGATGCAGAGCTCGCGGGTCGGGGTCAGGACGATCGCCTGGGTCTCCTCGTTCTCCGGATCGATGTGCTCCAGCATGGGCAGGCCGAAGGCGGCGGTCTTGCCGCTGCCCGTCTGGGCCTGGCCGATCACGTCGTGGCCGTTGAGCAACTCGGGGATGGCCTGGGCCTGGATCGGCGTCGGCTCCGCGTAGCCCAGCTCGTCGAGCGTCTGGAGCAGGCTCTCGGACAGGCCGAGGTCCGCGAAGGAGGTCGTCGCCTCCTGAGGGCCGCCGTTCTCGCTCATCAGGCCGAGGGGTCGAGGAGCAGCTTGCCGCTGGTGCGGCGCTCCTGCATGTCGGTGTGGGCGCGGGCGGCCTCGCTGAGCGGGTAGACGCCGCCGATCACGACCTCGAGCTCGCCGGCGGCGACGGCGCCGAGCAGCTCGCCGATCACGCGGGCGACGATGTCGCGGCGCTGGAGGAGAATGGGCACGAGCCAGAAACCGAGCACCGACTTCGAGGTTCGCAGCAGGTAGTTGGTCTCCACGGTGTTCGGGTGCCGCCCGGCGTTCCCGAAGACGACGATTCGCCCGAGCATGCCGAGGGCGTGGAGCTCAGCCTCGAAGCCGGTGCCGCTCATCTGGAGGACGACGTCGACGCGCTCGCCGCCGTTGGCCTCGAGGATCGCGTCCTTCAGGTCATCGGCGCGGGAGTCCGCGGTCGCGTCCGCGCCCAGCCGCTCGGCGAGCTCGCGCTTCTCGTCGCTGGAGGCCAGCGCGATGACCTTCGCGCCGACCCGCTTCGCGAGCTGCACCGCGAGGCTGCCGGTGCCGCCGCCCGCGGCCTCCACCACGACCGTCTCGCCCTCCTCGACGTGTGCGCAGTGGTGCAGCAGGCAGTGCGCCGTGAGCCCCTGGAGCAGCAGGCCCGCCGCCTGGTCGTCGTTCACCTCTTCGGGGAGCGGGACCAGCCACGTCTCGGGTACGACGGCCTTCTGTGCGTACCCGCCCGTCTGCAGGATCGCCGCGACGCGGCGCCCGTCGGGCGTGGTGCCGGCGATCTCCGCCCCCGGGATCAGGGGCAGGCTCTGCTCGGCGAGGTAGTCGTTGCGGATCGCGTGGGTGTCCGCGAAGTTCATCCCCGAGCGGGCGACGTCAACGACGACCTGCCCGTCGCTCGGCTCCGGATCGGGCAGCTCGACATGCTTGAGCTTCTCTGGCCCGCCGAATTCCTCGATCTGAATAGCCTTCATCGCATCAGGATATGTCGCTAACCGTCGTAGGGTCGATTGCCTTCGATTCCGTGCGCACTCCATTCGGCGAGCGCGAGCGGATGCTGGGCGGCTCAGCCGTCCACTTCTCCCTGGCCGCGAGCTTCTTCACCGAGGTCCGGGTGGTGGGGCCGGTGGGCGACGACTTCGGCGAGGAGGAGCTCAGCATCCTCGAGGGGCGCGGGGTCGTCACCGACGACATCGAGCGGGTGGCGGGCGGCGAGACCTTCTTCTGGCAGGGGCATTACGACTTCGACCTGAACGTCGCGTACACCGACGACACGCAGCTCAACGTCTTCGCGGAGTTCGACCCCAAGCTCTCCGAGGACTCCCGCCAGGCGCAGATGCTCTTCCTCGGGAACATCCAGCCGGAGCTCCAGCGACGGGTCCGCGCCGGCTGCCGCGAGGCGGAGTTCGCCGCGCTCGACTCCATGAACCTCTGGATCGAGAATGAGCGGGATTCCTTGTCGGCGGCGATCGCCGAGGTCGATTGCGTGCTCCTCAACGACGCCGAGATCCGCGAGCTGACCGGGCAGCCCAACCTCGCCCGGGCGGCGAGGGCGGTGATGGAGATGGGGCCGCGCGTCGTCGTGGCGAAGCGGGGCGAGTATGGGGCCGCCCTGTTCAGCGGCGACGAGTTCTTCGCGATCCCCGGCTACCTGCTCGAGGACGTTCGCGATCCGACGGGCGCCGGTGACAGCTTCGCGGGCGGGTTCCTCGGCTATCTGGACGGCCGCCGCTCGGCCGGCGAGCACCTGCTCGACCACGGCGTCCTCCGCCAGGCGATGGCCTACGGCTCGGTCCTCGCGTCCTTCAACGTGGAGGACTTCGGCACCGAGCGGGTCCGCTCCCTGACCCGCGACGAGATCGACGGACGGCTCCGCGACCTCCGCCGCCTGACCCATTTCGAGGTCGAGTCGGCCTCGGACGCCGCCACCACCTGAGGCCGGCGGCTACGACCCGAGGCGGGCCTCGTCCAGGTCGAGGTCGCTCTGGATGCGGCGGAACGTGTCCTGCTTCAGTCGGCCGTCGTTTCGCATGTCGAGCAGGGCCCCGCGCTCCTTCTCGATCAGATCGTGGCGCAGCCTGCGGTAGCCGATGAGGGGGTTCTCGATCGGCACCTCGCCGTCCTTCCCTGAAAGGGCGGCCACGCAGCGGGCGAAGCGGGCCTGGTAGAGCTCGCGGAGGCGCTGCAGGACGTTGTCCGGGATCCCCGGCTCCGTCGCCTGGATCTCCTCGAGTCGGTCGAGCGCCGCCTGCGCCGCTCCCAGCCGGGCCACCGCCTCGTCGGGAGCCCACGCCTCGTGGGCCCCGAGCCCCAGCCTGCGGACGACCGTCGGCAGCGTCAGGCCCTGGCCGACCAGGGTGACCAGGATCACCGCCACGGTCAGGTAGATGATCAGGTCGCGGGAGGTGAACGGCGCGCCCGAGTCGAGCTCGAACGGGAGCGCGAGCGCCGCGGCCAGGGAGACCGCGCCGCGCATGCCGCTCCAGCCGATCAGCAGGCGCTCGCGCCAGTCCTCGCCGGCTCCGGTGTCGCCCACGGCCGGGAGGACCCGGCCGATCGACACCGGCAGGAACTGCCAGGCGACCCGCACTCCGACGACCACCGCCGAGACCAGCAGGCCGTAGCCGATGATCTCACCGGGCGAGAACTGCTCGCCTACCCGGCGGAGGACCTCCGGGAACTGCAGGCCCACCAGCACGAAGAGGATCGCGTTCAGCGCGAAGACGAGCACCCGCCAGAACGCCTGGGCGTTGAGACGGACGTCGGCGTCGAAGATCTCGTGCGAGCGCCAGCCCATGTACAGACCGCTGGTGACGGCGGCGAGGACGCCCGACGCCCCGATGCCGTCTGCCAGCGCGAAAGCGGCATAGGCGGTGAACACGGTGAGCAGGATCGCCAGGGGCGGATCGTCGAGCCTGCGGAGCGCGACCGCGGTGGCCCATGCGACGGCGAGCCCGATCACGACGCCCCCGGCGACGCCGAGAATCAGGTCGTCGACCGCCGTGGCGGCGCTGAAGGTGCCGCTGACCACCGCGACGAGGGCGACCTTGTAGGAGACCAGGGCGACGGCGTCGTTGACCATGCTCTCGCCCTCCACCAGCGTCGCGACCCGGTCCGAGACGCCGATCCGCTCGAAGGTGGTGATCGCGGAAACCGGGTCGGTCGGCGCGACGATCGCGCCGAGCACCAATCCCTCCGCCCAGCTGATGCTCGGGATCACCGCCTGGGCCGCGGCCGCGACGGCGACCATCGTCGCCAGCGTCAATCCCAGGACGAGCCAGGTGAGGGGAACGAGCTCGGCGCGAAGTTCCCTGGGCGAGGCCCAATAGCCCGCCGACTGAAGCAGCGGCGGCAGGAAGACGAGGAAGACCACGTCGGGCTGCAGCTCGAGCGAGGGGCCGCCCGGCACGAACCCGATCGCCAAGCCGCCCAGCACGAGGACGATCGGATACGGAATCGAGATCAGGTCCGCGAGGCGGACGAGGACGATCGCCGCGGCGACGAGCGCAATCAGGATCTCGATGTCGTTCACGGGGCGAGTCTACGATCGCGCCCATGCCCCAGCTCACCCCGCCCCTCTCCGCCGAGGATCACGTCGACGGGCCCGACCGCGCCGAGCTCGAGCTGGTCATGTACGGCGACTTCCAGTGCCCGTACTGCACCGCGGCCTATCCGATCGTCCGCCGGATCCGCGACCAGCTCGCCGGTCGGCTGATCTTCGCGTTTCGCCACTTCCCGCTTCGGGACGTCCACCCCGACGCCCAGCGCGCCGCCGAGGCCGCCGAGGCCGCGTCGGCGCAGGGCGCGTTCTGGGAGATGCACGACCGGATGTACGAGTCGCACGGGGCGCTCAGCCGCGAGGACCTGATCCATCACGCGACGGAGCTGGGGCTGGAGGTCGACCGATTCGTGACTGAGCTCGACTCCTCCGTCCACGCCCCCCGCGTACAGCGCGACGTGGACAGCGGGCTCGCCAGCGGAGTCACCGGGACGCCCGGGTTCTTCGTCGGCGGGCGCCTGCACGCGGGCTCGTTCGACGCGGCCTCGCTCACGGCCGCTCTCGAGACCTCGGCCGGCTCCTGACCGCTCAGTAGCGGATCACGACCATCCCGATCGAGAGGACGACCACCGCCCAGGAGAGCCCGCGGAGCGACCCGTCGAGCGGGCCGGCGAGCTCGGCGACGGTCAGCGGGATCACGGTGCCGTCCTCGAGGCGCTGCTCGCCGCTGACCGAGACCGTCTTGCGCCGCAGCCGCCGCACCGGAGTGGAGAGCCGCCGCTGGACGCTGACCAGCCCGAAGCACCCGGCGGCGGTCAGCAGTCCCGCCACGACCGTCTTGGCGGAGCCGAAGGACAGGGTGTTGATCCACCAGGAGGTCAGCGCCGGGAACGCCGCCCAGGCGAAGGCCAGCCAGAAGTCGGTGTGGAAGCGGCCGCCGAAGAGCTCGAGGTTGTAGGCGACGACGAAGAAACCGCCCACGACCACGAACGGCGCGAGTGTCGCCGAGACGATGAGGCAGCCGGCGATCCCGATTCCGACCGCGCCGGCCAGGGAGACCGCGGCCAGGCCGATCAGCGCTCGGTCGGAGAGCTCGGTCTTCAGCGGGCGCCCGTTGAGCTCGTCGAGGGCGTGGGCGCTGATCCCGACGGCGAGGAAGAACGCCGCCAGGGTCGCCACGAAGCGGTCCGTGTGGATCTGCGTGGCGGCCGCGGCGCCGAAGCCCACGTTCGCCAGGTTCCACGCCGTATACGGGGGATGGAGGACCGTGACGAGGTCGCGCCAGCCCCCGCGGCGGAGGGCGTAGAACGCGGGCCGCTGCAGCCGGTCGTCAGCCACGGGTCCCCCAGATCACGACGCCGCCGCCGAAGCTCATCACCCGCGCCTCGACGCCGTCTATCCCGGCGGTCCTCCAGAGCTCGAGCTGGCGCTCGAGCGGCAGCCGGCGGTAGAGCTCGGTGATGCTCGGGCCAAGGAAGCGGCCCACCTCGTGCCAGTCGGGCGAGATCAGGCGACCGAGGAGGGGCATCGCCGTGCGGGTGTAGATGCTCCAGAGCGATCGGGCCACGGGGTTGGGGGGAAGCATGAACTCCAGGGAGGCGATGCGTCCCCCGGGCCTCACCACCCTGGCCAGCTCGCGGAGCGTCGCCCCCGGATCCTCCACGTAGCGAAGCAGATAGGTGTAGGTCAGGTGGTCGAACCCGCCGTCCGCGAAGGGCAGCGACTCCGCCTCGCCGCGGACGAGCTCGATCCGTGCCGCCAGCTCGGCGTCCGCATCGAGCTTCGCCTGGGCCCCGGAGAGCATCTCGGCGCTCTGATCAAGGCCAACCACCGAGCAGCCGTAGCGCCGGACGAGCGCGGTGGCCACCATTCCGGTGCCGGTTGCGACGTCCAGGACGCGGTCCCCAGGCGTGGCACCGACCTTCCCCACCATCGTCCGGCGCCAGCGCGGGTCCTGGCCGAAGCTGAGCAGGGCGCCGGCCAGGTCGTAGCGCCGAGGCAGCCCGGCGAAGAGGCGCAGCGTCTCCTCCTTGCTGAGCCGGTTTGCCGACATTCCCACCGTGAGATACTGGCGTACGGCGGCAATCCCGGAGCGAGGAGGTCCGATGGCGACCAAGCAGGAGGCCCAGCAAGAGCCGCAGGACGTGTCGCAGGACGGCGCCGCGACCGGCGAGACCCTCAGCATCACCGACAACCGAACCGGCAAGGCATATGAGGTGGAGATCACCGACGGGACGATCCGCACCCTGGATCTCCGGCAGATCAAGGTCTCCGACGGCGACTTCGGCCTGATGGGCTACGACCCGGCCTTCACCAACACGGCCTCCTGCCGCTCGGCGATCACCTACATCGACGGCGAGGCCGGGATCCTCCAGCACCGCGGCATCCCCGTCGAGCAGCTCTGTGAGCACTCCAGCTACCTCGAGGTCGCCTACCTCCTGATCTTCGGCGAGCTGCCGACGCAACAGCAGCTCGAGCGCTGGGTCTTCGACGTCACCCACCACACCTTCGTTCACGAGGACATCAAGAAGATGATCGAGGGCTTCCGCCACGACGCGCACCCGATGGGGATGCTGCTCGCCTCCGTCGGCGCGCTCTCGACCTTCTACCCGGAGGCGAAGCGCATCGACGACCCGGAGGAGCGCTACATGGCGGCGATCAGGCTGATCGCCAAGATCCCCACCCTCGCCGCCTTCGCCTACCGCCACAGCCTCGGGCTCCCCTACGTCTACCCCGACAACGAGCTTGATTACTGCTCGAACTTCAAGTCGATGCTGTTCAAGATGGAGAACACCTACCAGCCGGATCCGCGGCTGGCAAAGGCTCTCGAAGTGCTCTTCATCCTCCACGCGGACCACGAGCAGAACTGCTCCACCAGCGCCGTTCGCTCGGTCGGCTCGTCGGGCGTCGATCCCTACTCGGCGGTCGCCGCCGGGGTCGCGGCCCTTTACGGCCCGCTGCACGGCGGCGCCAACGAGGCCGTGCTGCGGATGCTGCGACGGATCGAGACCCTCGAGAACATCCCCGACTTCCTCGAGGGCGTGAAGAACCGCCAGGAGAAGCTGATGGGCTTCGGCCACCGGGTCTACAAGAACTACGACCCGCGGGCGCGGATCATCAAGAAGCACGTCGAGGAGGTGCTCGAGGCGACCGGGGACAACCCTCTGCTCGACATCGCCACCGAGTTGGAGAAGCGGGCGCTCGACGACGAGTACTTCACGTCGCGCAAGCTCTACCCCAACGTCGACTTCTATTCCGGACTGATCTACGAGGCGATGGGGATCCCGACGGACATGTTCACGGTGATCTTCGCCATCCCCCGCACCTCCGGCTGGATCGCTCAGTGGATGGAGCAGAACCAGGATCCGGAGCTGAAGATCGCGCGGCCGCGCCAGATCTACACCGGCCGCCGCGACGTCGACTACACGCCGATCGAGAACCGCGAGGGCCCGGAGAAGATCACCGGGCCGCCGGCGCGACGTCCCAAGCGCCCGCGGCGCGGCGCCTGAGCACAGCCGCGGGCGGCTAGGCTGCCCGCGGGATGAGCTGGAAGGTGACGCTCCGGCACGGGTCCAGTGTCGGAAGGGAGAAGTTCGCGACCCTCGACGAGGCGATCGACGAGGCCAGGCGGCGCGTCGAGGAGGTGGAGCGGGAGGACCGGCTGCCGCCGGTGAGCATGCTGCGGGACTTCAGCCCCTCCCAGCAGGTGCAGGCTCGGATCGAGATCTCCGGCCCGGGCCTGATCCGCTCAGCTGAGGGCGGGATCGACGTGATGGGCGACGGCAGGGCGATCGCCTACACCGGCGTCATCCGCAAGCAGACGATCGAGGCCGACACCCTCGACGAGGCCTTCGGCCGGCTGCGGCGGGTCCTCGCCGGCTGAGCCGCCCGGGCTAACCTGCCCGCCGATGAGCGAGAGCGTGGAAGCGGGCCGTCGCGTCCGGTTGCCGAACGGAGCCGAAAGGCCGATCTCGGTGTTCGTCAACGGACAGGAGCAGTCGGAGGGCGCCGACTACAGGGTCCACGGCCGCGAGATCGTCTTCACGAGGCCGCTGATGAAGGAGAAGGTGAGCGGCGGGCGCTGGCTCGCGATGACCCTCGGGCTGTTCGGCAGCTACGGCAAGAACGAGACGGTCGACGTCCACTTCCGCCGGGGCGGCAAGGTCCAGGTGATCTCGGATGCAGAGATACTGGGCGACTGATGCGCGTCTGCCTGATGATCGAGGGGCAGGAGTCGGTCACCTGGGAGGACTGGGTGGCGCTGGCGAAGGCGTGCGAGGAGAGTGCGATCGAGGCCCTCTTTCGGTCGGACCACTACCACTCCGTCATGGGGATGGCGAATCGGGGCTCGCTCGACGCCTGGGCGACGATCGCGGGCATCGCCGCGAGCACCTCCTCGCTGCGGCTCGGAACGCTCGTCTCACCGGTCACCTTCCGGCACCCCTCCGTGTTGGCGAAGTGCGTGGTCACCGCAGACCACATCTCGGGCGGCGGCCGGATCGAGCTCGGGATGGGCACCGGCTGGCTGCAGGTCGAGCACGACACCTACGGATTCCCGTTTCCGGCGACCGGGGAGCGGATGAAGATGCTCGAGGAGCAGATCGAGATCGTCCGCCGCGAATGGGACGAGGGCGCCCTCGACTTCGAGGGCGAGCACTACCGAATCGACGGCCTCGAGGCGCTGCCAAAGCCGATCTCCCCGCCGAACCTGATCGTCGGCGGCAGGGCGCGGCCGCGCAGCCTCGCCTTGGCGGCACGCTGGGCAGACGAATACAACCTGGTGATGATGGGCTCGGATCAGTGCGCGGAGGCAGTTCCGAGGGTCGTGGAGGCCTGGCGGAGCGCCGGGCGCGGCGACCCGGTGGTCTCACTGATGACGGGCTGCGTGATCGGCTCCGACCGGGTCGACCTGCTGGAGAGAGCCCATCGTGTCGCGGAGATCCGCGGCGAGGATGCCGAGGACCCGGAGGCCTACCTGCACGAGGCTCCGGAGCACTGGCTGATCGGCACGGTCGCGGAGATCGGCGGCCGCCTCAGAGAGCTGGAGAGCCTGGGCGTCCACCGGGTGATGCTCCAGTACCTGCCCCACCGGGACCTGGACGGCGTCGACCTGATCGCAGAACTCGCCGCCTGAGCCCGGCTGGCGCTTCGCCCGGCAGGCGCGCTCGGCAGCGAGCTTCCCGCTCGCCCTCCGCTTCTTGCGGCTAGGCGGGGACCGGGGCGCCGGAACCGAGCCCGGAGAGGTCGGCGACGCGCTCGCGATGATCGCGGGGCGTCCCAAGCATGCGGCCCGCAACGCGGCCGCGCTTGAGCCAGAACTGCAGGTCGTGCTCCCAGGTGAAGCCGATACCGCCGAGGACCTGCAGGGCGGAGGCCGGCACCTGCCAGCCGGCGTCGGCGGCTCTGGCGCCCGCCATCGCCGCTGCCATCGGCAGCGACTCCGGCTCGGCGTCGGCGGTCCAGGCGGCGTAGTAGGTGAGCGAACGGGACTCCTCGGTGGCGAGGAGCATCGCGGCGCAGCGATGCCCGACACCCTGGTAGGCGCCGATCGGCCGCCCGAACTGCTGCCGCTCGCGTGCGTATTCGACCGCCATCTCCATCGCCCGCTGGGCGATCCCGGTGAGCTCCGCGGCGATGCCGACGGCGAGCCGGTCGCGGCCCGCGTCGACGTCGCCGGGCATGGGGTCACCGGGCGGCTCGGAGATCAGCCCGTAGGAGCGGGTGGCGTCGATCGCCTCGACGGTCTCGAAGTCCACCTCGGACGCGGGCGCGAGGAAGGCGCCGCCGTGATGGAAGGTGACCACGACGTCCGCGGTCGGCAGGTCGCAGAAGAGGGTGCTCTCCGTGTCGCCGTTCGCCACCTGGTCGAAGCCGCCAAACGACCCGGTCGCCTCGCCGGAAGCCAACTTGGGAAGCCACTCGGCGCGCTGCTCGTCGGAGCCGGCGGCGGAGATCACCAGCGCGGCGCCGGCGCTGCCCAGCAGCGGGCTCGGCGCGCAGGCGTAGCCGGACTCCTCCAGGAGCACGGCGAGCTCGACCATGCCGAGTCCCTGACCTCCGTCGCCGTCGGCGATTGCGATCCCGGGCCAGCCCAGCTCGGCGATCTCCTTCCAGAGGCCGTCATCGTAGGACCGGGACTCGGCCAGCTCTCTCACCTTCTCCGGCTTGAAGCGGGAGGCGAGGAACTCGTGGGCGGTTCGCTTGATCTCCTGCTGCTCGTCGTTGAGGTCGAAGTTCACGGCTACCTCAACCTCGGCAGGCCGAGGACGCGCTCAGCGATGATGTTCTTGAGGACCTCGGTGGTGCCGCCCTCGATCGAGTTCGCGCGGGAGCGCAGGAAGCGGTAGCTCCAGTCGGTCCCGACGCGCATCCCCTCCGGGCCAAGCACCTCGTTGCCCAGCTCGGTGAGCGCCTGGTTGTAGTCGGCCCACTGCCACTTGCTGAGCGAGCCCTCGGGGCCGGGGATGCCGGTCTTCATCGTCTGCGTGAGCGCGCGGAGCGCGCCGAGGCGCATGGCCTCGATCCCGATCTGAAGGTCGGCGATCCTCTGGCGGATCACCGGGTCACCGTCGAGTCCGCGCTCGCGGACCACGGCGAGCAGGTCCTCCATCGTCCGCTTCAGCCCCATGACGGCGGCGGCCCCGAGGCCGGCGCGCTCGAACATCAGCGTCGTGATGGCGACCGCCCAGCCTCCCCCCACCTCGCCGACGATGTCCTGGTCGGGGACCTCGGCCTCCTCGAGGAAGATCTCGTTGAACTCGGCCTCGCCGGTGATCTGCCGCAGTGGGCGAACCTCGACGCCGGGCTGGTCCATGTCGAGGATGAAGTAGGTGATCCCCTTGTGTTTCGGGGCGTCCTGGTCGGTGCGGGCGAGGAGCATGCAGTACTTGGCCTCGTGGGCGTAGGTCGTCCAGACCTTCTGGCCGGTGATCTTCCAGTTGCCGTTGGTCTTCACGGCGCGCGTCTTGAGGCTGGCGAGATCCGAACCCGACTCGGGCTCGGAGAAACCCTGGCACCAGATCTCCTCGCCGGAGAGGATCGGCTCCAGGTAGCGCTCCTTCTGATCCTCGTTGCCGTGGGCGATCACCACCGGGCCGCCCATCACCAGGCCGAGCACGTTCGCGGGCAGGGGCACCCGCTGCCGGGCCAGCTCCTCGTTGAAGATCGACTGCTCGATCAGGGTCGCGCCCTTGCCGCCGTACTCCTCCGGCCAGGAGATGCCGGCCCAGCCGGCCTCGTGCATCTTCTTCTGCCAGGCGCGGCGGAACTCGAACTCGGCCTGATCGTCACCCTCGGGGGAGGGGCCGGGGTGGTTCTCCTCCAGCCAGCTCCGAACCTCGTCGCGGAAGGCGGACTCCGAGTCGGTCAGCGTCAGGTCCATAAGCAGAAAGGGACACTATCTGACTGGCCGACTGGCCAGTCAGGGCCGGAGCCCGGGATACCGGGCGGGTGGGCGCCTTCCTGGAGCGCATCGGGGTGGAGCTTCCCGTCGTCCAGGCCGGGATGGGCGGGGCCTCTCCGGGAGCGAGCTCGCTAGTGGTAGATCAGGAGCAGGATGAGCGCCGAGGCGACCCAGGTGACCGCCGCGCCGATCATGCCGTAGTCCTCGAGCAGGATCGCGTCGGTCGAGCGGGTGTCCTTGCGGTCGTAGATCAGGTAGAGGTAGCGGAAGATCCCGTAGAGCACCGGGGGCAGGGTGGCGAGCATCTTCGAGCCGATCAGCGGCGAGTTGACCGCGTAGATCGCATAGCTCATCACGGTGGCGGCGGTGACCATCGCGACCATCTGGTCGAGGAAGGGGATCGAGTAGTGCTCCAGGACCGGGCGCGTCTGAGTCCCCGAGTGGAGCTCCGAGGTCGCCTCCTGGCGGCGCTTGGTGAAGCCGAGGAACAGGGCCACCATCCCGGTGCAGAGGAGCAGGAAGGCCGAGGCGTCCGCATTCACGGCGACCGTACCCGCGAGGACCCGCAGCACGAACAGCCCGGCGATCGTCATCACGTCGAGGATCACCTCGGTCTTGAGGACGTAGGAGTAGAGCGTGGTTCCCACGCCGTAGGCCAGGACAAGGGCACCGACCAGCGGCTTGACCGCGACCGCCGAGCCGGCGATGCCGACCACGACGAGCACCAGGGCCATCGCGATCGCCGTCTTCACGCCCAGCTCGCCGGTGGCGATCGGCCGGCGGCGCTTCTTCGGATGCTGGCGGTCGAGCTCGGCGTCGTGGACGTCGTTGATCAGGTAGCCGGCCGAGGCGACGGCGCAGAAGCCCGCGAAGGTGATCGTCGCGTCGACGACCGCGTCGATCTCCTTGAACTTCGCCGAGAACAGCAGGCCCGCGAAGACCAGCAGGTTCTTCACCCACTCCTGTGGGCGCATCGCGACGATCGCAGCGAGCAGAGGCCCGCGGCGCGGCTTCGAGGACCGGCCGTCGGCGGCTACCTGGGCCACCCCCGGCTCGGCCCGCTCCTTCGTAAGAGGGCCGACCATGGACCGGGAAGGGTAGTGGCCATGACCGGGCATTCGCCATCAGGTCGCCCCCGCAAGCGGCCGCCCACGTGACCGGGCAGCGGCTCACCCGGGGACGGGTCGCGGGAGCTAGCGGCCGGCTCGCACGATCGCCTCGGCGAGAAGCTCCGGCCGCTGCTGGGGCAGCATGTGCCCGACACCCTCGACCGCGACGAGCTCGGTGCGCGGCATGGCGCTCGCGAGCAGCGCCGCGTGCGCCGGCGGGGAGATCCGATCCCGCGTCCCGTGAAGGAGCGTCGTCTCCTGCTCGATGGATCTCAGCTCGGGCTGGAGCGATGGGAGCTCCGTGATGAGAGCCCGCTGCTCCGCGTAGAAGCTCCTCCAGACGGCGTCCCCTCGCCACTCGGCCGCGGTCGCCGCAACCTGTTCCGCCGGCAGCCCTCGCACGAAGTGGCGAGCGAGCTTCCGGGCCGGCCCGAGGGCGAGCCCCAGCCCGGCGAGCCGGAACCCGATGCGTGCGGCGGATGCCCCAACCAGGGGATGTCCAAGCGCGCGGTCAACGACTCCGGGTGGGGCGCCCGGGGCGACCGGAGCAGCGAGCACCAGCGCGCGGACACGCACCGGGAACCGCCGGGCGAGGTCGAGCGCCACCCCGGTGGCCCAGCTGTGGCCCGCGACGACCGCCTGCTCGACGTCGAGATCGTCGAGCAGCGCCGAGACCGCTTCCGCGTTGCCGCGGAAGCCGACTGGACGGCCGCCCGTGCGCCCATAGCCGGGGCGGTCGGGGGCGATCACGCGCATGCGGTCTCGCAGGCGGCTCGTCACCGGCCACCAGTCGCCGGCATTGCCCGGCTGGCCGTGCAGGAGGACGGCCGTGGGCCCGTCGCCGATGTCGATCGCGGAAAGCCTCATCGGGCGATCCTGCCAGGGCTGCGGCGAAGACCGCCGCGTCAGCGGGCGGTCCGCGGGATCGCAGAGGGCAGCTGGCCCTCCGCCGACATCGCCGCGAGACCAGTGCGCGCAAAGCCGAGCGGCCGGCGCTCGTAGAGCAGGTAGCGCGGCTGCCAGCGTGGCGAGAACTTGGCATTGAAGCGATAGAGGCTCTCGATCTGGAAGTACGGATTGGCCAGCCCCACCAGCCTGGCGAGGGTCCGCTCAACGAGTCCGTGGGGACTTCGCAGCAGCCGCGCGAAGGCCGCGAAATTGAGGGAGATCTCCTCGATCCCACGTTCGCGGAGCAGCTCGATGGCGGAGACGACCAGGTACTCCGTCAGCCCGTTGACCGTCTCGCGGTCCCGCCGCATCAGCCCGAGCGACATTGCCGGGCGCCCGTAGCACGGTCCGAAGTGCAGGAAGCCGCGCGCGGCGCCCTCCGCGTCCCGGGCGACGACGATCTGGCTGTCGGACAGGTACTTCCCGCGCAGGCCGTCGATTCCCATGGAGAACCCGCGCTCCGGCTCGTCACCGCGCCAGCGGTCGGAGAGCTCCTCGAGCTCGCGCAGCTCCGCCTCCGGCAACTCGCCCATGGGCTGCAGCTTTGCGGTGTAGCCGGCCTTGCGAACGCGTGTCACCGCCTGTCGGACCTTGCGAATCTGGCGTCCCTCGAGAGAGAACGCCGCGAGATCGATGATCGCTTCGTCGCCTATGTAGAACGAGCCCAGTCCGGCGCCCCGGGCCAGCTCGGCGAACTCCTCGCTCGCTCCGACCACCCCGATCACCAGCCCGCGGGTCTCGGCGAAGCCGCAGAGCTCCCGCAACAGAGCGGGGAGCGCGTCCGTCGGTCCAACCGGGTCGCCGGAGACCAGCAGCACACCGGCCTCGATGCGGTACCCGACGAAGGCACGCTGTGAGCTGTCGAAGAAGTGGTGCTTGTCGGCTCGCAGATTGAAGAGGCTGAGGGTGTCGCTTCCGTGACGCTCGACCATCCGGCGCGCCAGCGGACGCAGCTCGGCCGCCGGGACTCCGCGCGGGGCGCCCAGCGGACGGAAGAGCATCCAGGCCACGCTGAGCGCGGCGCCGATCCAGAGCAGGGCCAGGCCTGCGGGGACCCAGTCGAACGGGTCGCGGTAGTGGATCGGCTCGGCCGAGAGCGTCAGGGACCCTTGAAGCTCCGCGAGCGCCCGGCCCGCATTGAGACCGGGCGTGCCCCAGTGGGATGCCGCCAGCAGGGTGACGAGGCTCGTGGCCAGGACGGCGGCGACGACGGTCAGGCTGCGGACGACAGGCCCGCGCCAGCCGCTGTCCCCGTGCAGGACGTAGAAGGCGTCGCGGCCCCAGATCAGGAGCGCGGCCAGCGCCCAGCTGGCCAGCGCTTCCTCGACGTCCAGGCCCTTGAGCAGGTTGAGCGCCCCGGCGAGCGCGAGGATGGCCACCGCCAGCGCCCAGGCACGGCGGCGGCGGCGCATCAAGTAGACGCCCAGGATGGTCAGGAGGATTCCCGCGGAGAGCGCCAGGGCGTGCGCCGCCACGGGAACCTCTCGCGGAACGAGCTGGAGAAGCAGGTGCATCCTGGAATGCACTCCGGGCGTCAGCGCAGAGGCGACGTTGACGAGCCCCATCGCGGCGGTGCAGGCGCCCGCCACCGGCGCGAGGGCGTGCCCCCGTCCCCGCCCGCGAAGCGGGGTGGGCAACCGGTGCATACCGGCGCTCCACGCCGCCTCGTCCCGACGCCCTGGAAAGAGGTCCCGCCAGTCCTTCCAGATGAGCCAGGCTCCGACGGCCAGCACGGCGAGCGCCGCGGGCGCCGGCAGCGGCCAGCCGGTGACCAGGATCGAGGCGGCGACGGCCGCCAGCGCGATCCCGGTATGACACTCGTGAACCCGTCGCCCGAGGACGTACAGCCGCGGACCGAGCTCGTGGCTCTCAAGACGAAGCAAGCAGAGTGAGCGTCGAAGCCCTCCCTAAGCCCGGCATAAGCAGTTTCTGAGAGGTGACTTATGCGGAGCGCCGCGACGGCTACGGGTCGATCAGGACGCCCGGATTGAGCAGCCCCTTCGGATCGAGCTCCCGCTTGGCGGCCCGCAGGGCGTCGGCGAACGGAGCGGGGCGCTGCCGGTCGTAGAAGGGGCGGTGATCGCGCCCCACCGCGTGGTGATGGGTGATGGTGCCCCCGCCCTCGATCACGGCCTCCGAGACGGCCGCCTTGATCTCATCCCACTGCGCGACCTCGTCCCCGCGCCTCGCGGGAGCGAGGACCGTGTAGTAGGGCGCCGGTCCGTCCGGGTAGACGTGGGTGAAGCGGCAGCTGATCCGCGGCGAGCCGCGGCCCTCAGCGCGGCCCCCGCACGCCTCGGCGACCGCCCTCCGCGCCGTCTTCATCACCTCGTCGTGGAAGTCGGGGAAGCGGTCCCAGGTGATCGCCGTCTCGAAGGTGTCGGAGAGGACGCCGCAGGCGACCAGCGAGTCGCGCAGATAGGGGGCGAAGAGGAAGGCGTGGCGCCAGGCGTTGACCGGGTCGTCCCCGGGCTCGGAGGGCGCCGGCGAGTCGCTTCTCGCCGCGCGACCGGGTGGCTCGGCTCCGCTCCGCTTCATCTCCCCGGGCTCGCCGCCGTGGTTTCGGCAGATGTCGAGGGCGAGCGACATCGGTTCCTCGACCGGCTGCTCCGGGGACTCGAAACCGAGCACGAGGATCGCCTTGCCGGGGGGGCCTGCCGACGAGGTGTCCGACTCGACCGCGTCGAGCAGGCGGCAGTTCGAGGGGTTGAGGCCCGACTGGGAGATCTCGCGGACCGCGTCGGCCCCGGCCCTGAAGTCGTCGTAGGCGACGCCGCAGGAGATCTTCTCGGTGGGCCGCTCCCGGACGCGCACCCAGGCGTCGACGATCACCCCGAGGATGCCCTCCGATCCGATCAGCATCCGATCGGGGCTGGGACCGGCTCCGGAGCCCGGCAGGCGCCTGCTCTCCCAGTCGCCGTCGAGCGTCACGGCCCGAATGGACTCGACCAGGTCGTCGATGTGGGTGTAGAGGGTCGCGAAGTGGCCGCCTGCCCGGGTGGCGATCCAGCCGCCCAGCGTCGAGTATTCGAAGGACTGCGGGAAGTGGCGCAGCGTCAGGCCGTGCTCGCGGAGCTGCTCCTCCAGCCCCGGCCCCGTCGCGCCCGCCTGGATGCGGGCGGCCTTCGAGACCGGATCGACCTCGAGCACCCGGTCCATCCGCCGCAGGTCGACCGTCACCACGGCCGGATAGTCCCCGCGCATGCGCGGCTCGACCCCGCCGACGACGCTCGTGCCGCCGCCGTAGGGGATCGCCGCCGCCCCCTCGTCCGCGCACCAGGCCAGGATCGCGTCGACGTCCTCCGGGGACTCGGGATACGCGACCAGGTCCGGCGGGTTCGGGAATTCGCCGCGGAAGCCGCGCACCACGTCGCGGTACGCCTTGCCGAGCGCGTGTGAGACGCGGTCGTAGCGCTCGGCCGAGAACATCCCGGTGAGCTCCTTCGGCGGCGCAAGGCGCGACGGGGGGAGCTCGACGTCCTCGAGCGGAACCGGCTCCTCGATCTCGTCCACCTCGAAGCCGAGCCTCTCGGTGACGGCCTCGGCGATCCCCTCCACCTGCTTGCGCGCCGGCTGCTGGTCCTCGTAGCCCCAGCCCCACCACTTCAGGCGGCGACTCGTCGGCTTCGCCTCCGGGGTCGCCTTGGTCATTGCGAAGAGCCGACCTACGCCGCTACCAGTGGACGCCGCGCATCAGGTAGGCGAAGGCGACCCCCTCGCTGGACAGCTCCGCCTCCTTGGCGGGCTTGCCGTCCACCTTGCCCTCTTTGCCCTTGGCCGCGCTCGTATCCGGGAAGAGCTTGTAGGCCGTGTTGAGGATCGCGTCCGAGGCCTTCGGGGCGACGTTGTAGAGCAGCTCGCCGAAGTTGCCCAGCCGGGTCGCAACCTTCTTCGGCTTGGTGATCATCGCGTTGGTGATCATCTCGGCCGCGTCGTCGGGGGTGATCGTCGGGAAGGCGTCGTACATCTTGGTCGGCGCGATCATCGGCGTCCGCACCAGCGGCATGTGGATCGTGGTGATGTGGATGCCGTCGTCGACGACCTCGGAGGCGACGCAGCGCGACCACGCATCCAGGGCCGCCTTGGAGGCGACGTAGGCGGAGAACCGCGGCGTGTTGGTCTGCACGCCGATGGAGCTGATGTTGATGATGTGGCCGCCCTTTCGGCCCTTGCTTCTCTTCCGCATGCTGGGCAGCAGGCTGAGGATCAGCCGCAGGGCGCCGAAATAGTTGAGCTGCATGGTCCGCTCGAAATCGTGGAAGCGGTCGTAGGAGAGCTCGACGGACCTCCGGATGGAGCGGCCGGCGTTGTTGACGAGGATGTCGACCCGCTCGTGCTGCTCGAGGACCTCCTTGGCCATGCGCTCGACGTCCTCGATGTCCGAGAGGTCGCACTGGTGGATGTGCGTGGTGCCGCCGGCCTCCTCGATCTCGGCCTTGGTCTCCTCCAGCTTCTCGGGGGTGCGTGCCACCAGCAGCACCTCCGCGCCGGCCTCGCCGCACTTGATCGCCGTCGCCTTGCCGATGCCGGACGACGCGCCGGTGATCAGGACGACCTTGCCCCGGATCGCGCCGGAGAGCGAGCGGTCCTTGAACAGGTCGGGGTCGAGGTTGCGCTCCCAGTAG
The DNA here is from genome assembly GCA_963833375.1 of uncultured Solirubrobacterales bacterium. Taxonomy (GTDB): domain Bacteria; phylum Actinomycetota; class Thermoleophilia; order Solirubrobacterales; family 70-9; genus DASUPK01. The sequence goes on along the minus strand of CAWHXR010000001.1, from coordinate 557,864 downwards.
TCCCAGAGCCGCTCGGCGTAGCTGGGGAGCGGCGGCACCGAGATGCCGGTGCCCTCCAGCGCCTCCTGCGTCCTGGTCGAATCGAAGTCGGTGGGGTAGTTGATGTAGACGAGGACCGACCTGGGGATGCCGAGGTCGGCCAGCACCTGGTCGGTGATGCGCTTGACCGGCGGCAGCATGGTCAAGCCCATCCGAACCTGCTTGGGGATGAAGTCGAACATCCGCGAGTCGATCCGCATGGCGGCCTCGGGCGCGTGCGCCGCCTTGGCGAAGGTGTTGATCACCTGGCCGGCCGTCAGCGGGTTCGGGTCGGTGAGGTGGAAGGCCTGGCCGTCCAGCCCGTCGATGTGGGCGATGTGGTCCATGGCCTTGGCGACGAAGTCGACCGGGACGAGGTTGATCCGGCGGCCCTCGATTCCGACCCCGGGGAACCATTGGGGCAGTGCGTTCCGCGCCCGCTGCAGGAGCTTGAAGAAGTAGTAGGGGCCGTCGATCTTGTCCATCTCGCCGGTCTCGGAGTGCCCGACGACGATCCCCGGCCGGTAGACGCGCCAGGGGACATCGCACTCCTCCCGCACGACGGCCTCGGACTCGTGCTTGGTCTGGAAGTAGGGGTGGTTGTCGACCTTCTCGGCCTCGTCGAACATGTCCTCGGTGAAGGTCCCCTTGTAGAGGCCGGCCGCGGCGATCGAGCTGACCATGTGGAAGTGCTTCGCCTCGAGCGCCTCGGCGAGCTTGACCGCCTCGCGGGTGCCCTCGACGTTGGTGACGCGCTGGCTCTCCGCGTCCGCGGTCATGTCGTAGATCGCCGCGAGATGGAAGAAGTGGTCGATCTTCCCCTTGAGCTCGTCGATCTGATCGCCGCACCCGAGGTGCTCCTGGGAGAGATCGCCGCTCACGGGGACGATGCGGCCCTCCTCGGCGCCCCAGCGGCTCTTCAGCTCCTCGAGGCGGCCGCGCGATCCCTCGCGGACCAGGACGTAGATCGTCCCCTCGCGCACAAGCAGCTGCTCGACCAGGTTGCGGCCGATGAAGCCGGTGGCACCGGTTACGAAGTAGCTCATCTCACCCCTCCATCCATCACTGCGGAACTTACACCGAGCACGATCCTCGACGGCGCAATAATCAACGCGTGGGGTTGTTCATCGATCCAGCCGCGAATCCGGATCCCGAGCGTGAGGATCGGCTGCGCGCGGCGGCGGCCCGGGTCGAGCTGCGGCCCGCGGAGCGAGCCGCGTGGCTCGGGATGCGCTCCCTGGCCTGCCCGGAATGCGACATGCCGATCGCCCTGTCGGGCCCGGTCGGGTTCTCGGACGTGATCGCCTGCGCCTTCTGCGAGACCACGGCGCCCACCCGCGAGTTCATTCGCGACCAGGGCTGGCCCGCGGTCGACCTGATCGCCCGCATCAGCTGATTGCCGGGAGGGCGCCCGACAGGGCGACCCGTTTCGTGCCGCGGATGGTTCCTGTCGGGCGGCTTTGGGGAACGTCATACAGTTAGTAAGGGGAATGGCCACCAAGCAACAGGTCCAGCTGATGATGCCCGAGATGGGCGAGTCGGTGACAGAGGGCACCGTGCTCGAGTGGCATGTCTCGGAGGGGGACCTGGTCGAGGAGGGCCAGACGATGGTCGAGGTCTCGACCGACAAGGTCGACGCCGAGGTGCCCGCCCCAGCCTCGGGAACGGTCACCAGGATCCTGGTCGACGTCGACGAGGTGGTCGAGGTCGGCAAGCCGCTGGCTGAGATCGACACCAACGGTGCTCCAGCCGCCGCGCAGGCGGAGGAGGCGCCGCCCGAGCCGAAGAAGGAGTCCGAGGAACAGGAGGAGTCCCAGGAGCCAGCCACCGAGGAAGGGTCGTCCGCCGAGTCCAACGGCGCCGAGGCGAGGGAGGTTGCCAAGGCAGATGCGAAGCCCGATGCGGCCGCAGCCGAAGGCGAGGCCGTGGCGGTGGATGTTGTGCAGATCGTGATGCCCGAGATGGGCGAGTCGGTGACCGAGGGAACCGTCCTGGAGTGGCACGTCTCCGAGGGCGACGCCGTCGAGGAGGGCCAGACCGTGGTCGAGGTCTCCACCGACAAGGTCGATGCCGAGGTTCCCGCCCCCGCCTCGGGGACGATCACCAAGATCCTGGTCGGCCCCGACGAGACCGTCGAGGTCGGCAAGCCCCTCGGTGAGATGGCCCAGGGCGCGGCGCCGAGCCCTGACGGCAGGCGGACGGAGACCGCCAGGGCGGAAACCGCAACCCCCGCCCCCGAACGCGCAGAGGAGGCTGCGGCCGGCGACGGCGCGCGCGCCACCCCCGTCGCCCGACGCGCCGCCCAGGCGAACGGCGTCGATCTGAAGGCCGTCAAGGGCACGGGCGCGGGCGGCAAGATCACCAAGTCGGATGTCATCTCCGCCGAGGGCGACGGGGCCGCGCCGGCCCCGGCCGCGGAGGCCGGAGAGGCGAAGCCGCTCCGCGGGCCGGCCGCGATGCTCGCCAAGGCGATGGAGGAGAGCCGCTCCATCCCGACGGCGACCTCCTTCCGGGAACTGGCGGTCGACACGCTCGACGCCAAGCGCAGAGCGCTCAACGAGGTCCTCAAGGAGCGCGGGATGAAGGTCAGCTTCACCCACCTGATCGCCTGGGCGATCGTCAAGGCAGCCCAGGAATGGCCGGTGATGGGCCGCTCCTTCACCGAGCGCGACGGCAAGCCCACCGTGATCGAGCCCGGCGGCATCAACCTGGGCATCGCGGTCGACGTCGAGCGCAAGGGGCAGCGCTCCCTGATGGTTCCCTGCATCAAGGGAGCGGAGCGCCTCGACTTCAAGGGCTTCCACTCCTACTACGAGGAACTGATCACCAAGACGCGTGAGAACAGCCTCACGGCGGACGACTTCCAGGGCACGAACATCAGCCTCACCAACCCCGGCGGCCTCGGCACGGTGGCCTCCGTCCCCCGCCTGATGAGCGGGCAAGGCACGATCGTCGCCTGCGGCTCACTCGCCTATCCGGTCGAGTGGAAGCACGCGCCGCCGGAGAAGATCAAGCTGCTCGGGATCTCGAAGGTCATGACGATGACCTCGACGTATGACCACCGCGTGATCCAGGGAGCGGAGTCGGGATCCTTCCTGCGGCGGATCGAGGAGCTCCTCCAGGGCGAGGACGACTTCTACGAGTCGGTCGCCGCCGATCTCGATGTCGAGCCGGCGAGCATCACGGCCGCGCACGCTGCCTCCGCCTCCGCCCCACCCCTGGCGGCGCCCGGAGCGCCGGGTGCGGCAGCGGGCCCCGTGGCCAAGCCCAGCATGGAGCTGCTGCAGGCCGTCCAGGCGGCGACCTCACTGCTCAAGGCGTACCGGACCCACGGCCACCTCGCCGCCCGGCTCGATCCGCTCGGCTCCGAGCCGAAGGGCGACCCCGCGATTCAGCCCGAGAACCTCAACCTGACCCCCGAGCTGATGTCGCAGATCCCGGCGGAGATCCTGCGGATCGGCGTCGAGGGCGAGACCCTGCTCGAGGTCCTGCCACGGATGCGCGAGGCCTACTGCGGCACGATCGCGTACCAGATCGAGCACCTCTCCTCCCACCAGCAGCGGATGTGGCTGCGGGACATGATCGAGACCGGCTGGCATCGGAAGCCGCTGGAGCCGGAGGAGAAACAGGCGCTGCTCGGCCGGCTGATCCAGGTGTTCGGCTTCGAGCGCTACCTCGAGAAGGCCTACCTCGGCCAGAAGATGTTCTCGGTCGAGGGCCTCGACGCCGTCGTCCCGATGCTGGACGAGGTCTTCGAGATGGCCCACACGGAGGGCGCGCACGACGTGGTGATCGGCATGGCCCACCGCGGCCGGCTCAGCGTCCTCGCCCACAACATCGGCCGCCCCGTCGAGGCGATCCTCGCCGAGTTCGAGGGCGCGAAGGCGATCGAGGCCGTCAAGTCGCTCGCCGCCATCCCCACGGGCGGCACCGGCGACGTCAAGTACCACTACGGCCACAGCGGCGTCTTCAAGTCGCGCGACGGCTCCGAGATCGGCGTCCGGCTCTACGCGAACCCGAGCCACCTCGAGTACGTCGACCCGGTCGTCACCGGCGCCGCGCGCGCCTCGCAGACGAGCCGCGAGAACGGGCGACTCGAGCACGATCCGATGGCTGCGGTCCCGGTGCTCCTGCACGGCGATGCGGCATTCCCCGCCCAGGGCGTCGTCGCGGAGACGCTCAACCTCCAGTCCCTGAAGGGCTACGCGACGGGCGGCACCGTCCACATCATCCAGAACAACCAGATCGGCTTCACGACCGATCCGGAGGAGGGCCGCTCCACCCCGTACGCCGCCGACATGGCGAAGGGCTTCAACGTCCCGATCATCCACGTCAACGCCGACGACCCGGAGGCCTGCATCGCCGCCATCCGGCTGGCGATGGCCTACCGCGAGCGCTGGGGCCGCGACGTCGTCATCGACCTGATCGGCTACCGCCGCTTCGGCCACAACGAGACCGACGAGCCCGCCTACACGCAGCCCCTGATGGCTCAGAAGATCAAGGAGCACCCGCCGGTGAGCCAGCTCTACGCCGAGGCGCTGGTCAAGGAGGGCATGGTCACCCCGGACGAGGTCGAGGAACGCAACCACGACCGGCAGCAGGCTCTGCGGTCGGCCCACGACGAGCTCCGGCGCCGAATCGAGTCCGGCGAGTACGCCGACCCGACCGCCACCGGCACGGGCGAGCTCGACCGGACCCGCAGCCCGAGCGTGGAGACCGCTGTCCCGGAGGAGCGGCTGCGCAAGCTGAACGAGGAGCTCCTCCGCGTCCCGGACAGCTTCACCATCCACCGCAAGCTCCGCAAGCCGCTCTCCAAGCGGCTCGACGCGATGGACGAGGGCGGCATCGAGTTCGGGCACGCCGAGGCGCTGGCTCTCGCGTCGCTGCTCACCGAGGACGTGCACGTCCGGTTCACCGGCCAGGACACCGAGCGCGGCACCTTCTCGCACCGGCATCTCGTCCTCCACGACGAGAAGACGGGCCTGCGCTACGCGCCGATCCAGAACCTGGCCGAGGCAAACGCGCCGCTCGAGCTGCACAACAGCCCACTCTCCGAATCCGCCTGCCTCGGGTTCGAGTACGGGTACTCCGCGCACTCCCCGGACAGCCTCGTGCTCTGGGAGGCGCAGTTCGGCGACTTCGGCAACGCGGCCCAGGTGATCATCGACAGTTTCATCGTCTCGGCCGAGGCCAAGTGGGGCCAGACCTCGCGCCTCACGCTGCTCCTGCCCCACGGCTACGAGGGAGCGGGCCCCGAACACTCGAGCGCCCGGATCGAGCGATTCATCCAGCTCGCCGCCGAGGGCAACATCCGCATCGCGAATCCCTCGACCGCGGCCCAGTATTTCCATCTGCTCCGGCGGCAGGCCCACATCCAGAAGGCCAGGCCGATGGTCGTCTTCACCCCGAAGGGCCTGCTGCGCCTGCCGCGCGCGACGTCGACGCTCGAGGACCTGACCTCCGGCTCGTTCCAGTTCGTGCTCGACGATGCCCAGGCCCAGGACCGCAAGGACAAGGTCGAGCGGCTCGTCCTCTGCAGCGGCAAGCTCTACTACGACATCGACGCGGCGCCGAAGCGCAGCGAGATCGAGAACCTCGCGATCGCGCGCGTCGAGCTCCTCTATCCGTTCGCCAAGGAGCAGCTCACCGAGCTGATCGCGGGCTACCCGAACCTGAAGGAGATCGTCTGGGTCCAGGAGGAGCCGCGGAACATGGGCGCCTGGTCGGTGATGCAGCGACGCATGCCCGAGCTACTGCCCGACGGCGTCGAGCTGGGCTACATCGGCCGGCCGCCGCGGGCCAGCCCCGGCGAGGGCTACGCGGTCGCCCACACCAGGGAGCAGGAGCGGATCGTCCTGACGGCCCTGATGGGTCGCGCCGATCCGGCGTAGCGGAGCCCTGGACGGCGTCGCCATCAGATCGCAGCAGCGGGCGGCCTGGCTGCCGCTAGGCCGGTCCCGTGAGGGCCATACGTCTGATCACGGCCACCGAGAGGGAGCGGCCGCAATCGGGACAGGCGCTGAGTTGTGCCCAGGAGAGGTGCTCGGCGGCACAGCTCGCGCATCGATACGAGCGCTGCAATCGCACGAGCCTCCGCATGGCCACGTTTGAGGTCTGCTCTTCATGGAATCGCTTCATCGCGGGCATCTTGGCCTCAGACGGGCCGAAAAGGAATGGACAGCCGGTATGAAGATCGCCCCGTGCGAGTTCGACCGCCGGTCGAGCCCACGCACCCGCTAATTTCGGACCGTGGCCAAGGCCGAGAGCAATCCGTTGCCGAGGCCCGTGCCGGGCCCGCTCTTCCGCTGGGTGAAGATCGCGTCCTGGTTCGAGCTAGGCCTGTTCGCCACGCTGCTCTTCTTCTGGATCGCGCCGGGCTACGGCTCCCAAACCGCGCTCTTCGGGCTGCTGCACGGGCTCGGCTATCTCGGCCTCTGCGCCCTGATCTTCGTGGCGATCGTGCGTCGCCAGGCGCCGTGGCCGCTGCTCGCCGCGACGCTCACCCCCCTCGGGCCGGTCGGCAGCGTCGTCGGAATCGAGCTGATCGAGCGGCGAGGCTGGGGAATCGACCAAAAACTGTTGACACCGCGCGACCAAACCGTGAATAATTAGGTAAGCGCGGGAGGACGTACTAACTTGACAGACTCGTCCCCGGGCCAGTCCCGCCTCCGGGGATGATCGCGTCGGAAATCCCTCCCTGGCTACCGACGCGCAGGCGTGGCGCGGGCCGTGTGGACCCCCTGCCTCCCGCGGCCCCGCCACGCCGCTTCTTACCTGCACCGGCACAAGGGGACGCCGGTGATCGCTCGCTGCCCGGGATTCAGGAGTTGGGGGCCGCCGGCGCGCTCGCGACGAAGGGCTAGGCCCGGGCGCGGAGGTCGCGCAGGACGCGGTGCAGGATGCCGCCGTTCTGGAAGTACGTGACCTCGTTCGGTGTGTCGATGCGAACGGTCGCCTCGAAGGTGACGTCCTCCGAGCCCTCCCGGCGGGCGGTGACCTCGACTTTCTTCGCCGCGCCGTGATCGAGGTCGCCGACGTCGAATCTCTCCTCGCCGGTCAGCCCCAGCGAGTCGATCGACTCTCCCTCACCGAACTGCAGGGGGAGGACGCCCATCCCGATCAGGTTGGAGCGGTGGATGCGCTCGAAGCTCTCGGCGATCACGGCGCGGACGCCCAGCAGGTTCGTGCCCTTCGCCGCCCAGTCCCTGGACGAGCCCGAGCCGTACTCCTTGCCGGCGAGGACGACGAGCGGCACGCCCTCGTCCGAGTAGCTGATCGCCGCCTCGTAGATCGTGGTTTCCTCACCGTCCGGGAAGTGGCGCGTGAAGCCGCCCTCCCTCTCGACCAGCCTGTTGCGGAGCCGGACGTTGGCGAAGGTGCCCCGGATCATCACCTCGTGGTTGCCCCGCCGCGAGCCGTAGGAGTTGAAGTCGCGGACCTCCACTCCCTGGTCGAGCAGCCACTTGCCGGCGGGGCTGTCCTTCTTGATCGCGCCGGCCGGGGAGATGTGGTCCGTGGTGACCGAGTCGCCCAGTACCGCCAGCACGCGTGCGCCCTTGATCGGCTCGACGGGCTGCGGCTCAGGGGCCATCCCCTCGAAGAAGCTCGGCTTGCGGACGTAGGTGGAGTCGGGCCAGGTGTAGCGGTTGCCCTCCGGCACCTCGATCCGCTGCCAGCGCTTGTCGCCGGTGAAGACGTCCGCGTAGCTCTTGGTGAACATGTCCGCGCGAACCGCCTCGCCCACGACCTCCTTGATCTCCTCGGAGCTGGGCCAGACGTCTGAGAGGTAAACCCGCTCGCCGTCGGCGTCGCGCCCAAGCGGCTCGCTGGTCAGATCGATGTCCATCCGGCCGGCGAGCGCGTACGCGACGACCAGCGGCGGCGACGCCAGGTAGTTCGCGCGGGTGTCGGGGTTGATCCGCCCCTCGAAGTTGCGATTGCCGGAGAGGACCGAGCAGACGACGAGGTCGTTGTCGTTGACGGCCTTCGAGATCGCCTCCGGCAGCGGGCCGGAGTTCCCGATGCAGGTCGTGCAGCCGTAGCCGACGAGGTTGAACTGAAGCTGATCGAGGTACTTGTGCAGCCCCGACCTCTCGAGGTACTCGGTGACCACGGTCGATCCGGGGGCGAGCGACGTCTTGACCCACGGTTTCCGGGCGAGCCCGCGCTCTACGGCCTTCTTGGCGAGCAGCCCGGCGCCGAGCATCACCGACGGGTTCGAGGTGTTGGTGCAGCTCGTGATCGCGGCGATCACCACCATCCCGTGGTCGAGCTCCACGGTCTGGCCGTCGTCCAGCTGGACGGGGATCGCGTCGCTGGTCTTCCTCTCCTCCGCGACTGCCGTCAGCCCGGCGCGGCGCGGCTTGCCGCCGTCGCCGTCGTGGACCTCGGCGGGCGGATCGGAGGCCGGGAAGGACTCGTCGATCGCGTGGTCCCGCATGTTCCCGAGCTGCTTGCCGGCCTCGGGATCCCACTCCTGCATCGCCTCGAGGAAGGCGGGCTTCGCGTTGGTGAGTGCGATCCGGTCCTGCGGGCGCTTGGGGCCCGCGATGCTCGGCTCCACGTCGCCGAGCTCAAGCTCGATGGTGTCGCTGTAGGTGGCGTCCTCTGAGTCCGGCTCGTGGAAGAGGCCCTGCTCGCGGGTGTACGCGTCGACCAGCTCGATCTGCTCGGTCGGACGCCCGGTGAACTCGAGATAGCGCAGGGTCTCGGCGTCGATCGGGAAGATCGCGCAGGTCGAGCCGAACTCCGGCGACATGTTGCCGATCGTCGCCCGGTCGGCCAGCCCGAGGCCCGCGATGCCGGGGCCGAAGAACTCGACGAACCGGGAGACGACGCCCTTCTCCCGCAGCATCTCTGTGACGGTGAGGACGAGGTCCGTGGCGGTCGCGCCCTCGCGCAGCTCGCCGGTCAGCTTGAAGCCGATCACCTGCGGCAGCAGCATCGAGATCGGCTGGCCCAGCATCGCCGCCTCCGCCTCGATCCCGCCGACCCCCCAGCCGAGGACGCCGAGTCCGTTGATCATCGTCGTGTGAGAGTCCGTCCCGACGAGCGTGTCGGGGTAGGCCTGCGCGCCGTCGTCGGACTCGCGGGTCCAGACGCACTGGCCGAGGTACTCGAGGTTGACCTGGTGGCAGATCCCGGTGGCGGGTGGCACCACCCGGAAGTTGTCGAACGCCGTCTGTCCCCAGCGCAGGAAGGCGTAGCGCTCGCCGTTTCGCTCGTAGTCGCGCTTCTCGTTGATCTCAAACGCGCGCTGGTTGCCGAAGGCGTCCACCTGCACCGAGTGATCGATGATCAGGTCGACGTCGATCTGCGGGTTGATCGCGCTGGGATCCCCGCCGAGGTCCTCCATGGCGTCGCGCATCGCCGCCAGGTCGACCACCGCGGGCACTCCGGTGAAGTCCTGCATCAGGACCCTCGCCGGCTGGAAGGGGATCTCCACCGACGGATCTGCCTTGGCGTCCCAGGTCGCGATCGCCTCGACGTCCTCGGAGGTGACCGAGGTGCCGTCCTCCAGGCGGAGCGCGTTCTCCAGCAGGACCTTCAGCGAGTACGGCAGCCTTGCTGTGTCGAACTTCTGCTGCAGGGCGTCGAGGCGGTGTATCTCGAACCGGCGGCCCGAGACCTCCAGCTCAGCGCGTGTGCCGAAGCTGTCGCTGCCGCTCACACGCGCAGTATGACCCCTGCGGACCCTCGGCTACCGCCGTGCACTTCCCGCTGACCAGCCGCGAGCGTCAGCGTTTCTTGTGCTTGCTCTTCTTGCCTGCGAGCTTGACCTTGGTCGTCTGCACGGTGCTACCGGCCTGGTCGAGGGTCGTCACCCTGACCGTGACCTTCGCGCCGCCGCGCGCCAGCGCGCGACCGCGCTTGCCGAGCTTCACCTTGACGTCCTTGGTCGCGCCACCGGGAATCGTCACCTGGGCGCTCCCGAGGACGCCGCCCTTCTTCTGCTTGCGAGCCGAGCGGCCCTTCTTCTCTTTGCCGCCACCGAGCAGCTCGACCTTCACCTGGCAGGGGTGGGGCCCCGGGGCCGAGTCGACCGGCACGATCGCGTTCTTGCCCTTCCGTCTCGCCTTCCCCGAGCCGAGCTGCGCCTTCAGAGCGGCATGGGAGGCGAAGTCCGACGCGACGGCTGAGCCGCAGGGAACGCTCAGTGGCGAGGGCGCGACGACCTGGCCGCCGGCCTCCCCCGCTGACTCCATCACCGGGATCCTGAAGTCGAGGTTCGAGATCGTCACCTCGCCCTGGCCGTTGGCGGCCCGGCCGTAGCCTCCCAGCAGACCGCCGGCATCCTTGGCAAGCAGCTCCAGCTTGGCGACGTGACCCGGCGCGAACAGGTGGCCGCTGGGGTGCAGCTGGAAGACCTGCTTGCCCGTGCCGACCATCGGCCGGTAGAGCTGACGGTCCACGAGCGTCTCGGTGCCGTTCGGGTCCACGTCGAGCAGCCTCGCGGCGATTTCGGAATTCGCCGTGGGCGAGCTGATCTTCGCGACCACGGTCGGCGAGCCCATCAGCGTGTAGCCGCTCGCGGCCGCCGCCGGCAGGCGGTAGCTCGCCACGCCCGAGAGGTCGGACGCGGAGGTCGAGGTGCAGGGGTTCTGCGTGACGGGGTTCCAGGTCGCGTCGACACTCGAGTCGCCGCCGTTCGGGGCGATCGTCTTGGTCGACTGGTCGGAGAGGCGGACCTCCCCCTTCTGGAAGCCGGCCCAGCTGCTCGCCTCGAACGGGCCGCCCGAGGGCGACGAGGTGGGGCAGGTCATTGTGAAGGCGGTCACCCCCTGGAACGGAACAGAGCCGGTGCCCTTCACGTAGTAGTCGAGCCAGGCGTCCTGCGCGGAGTTTCGCACGCTGCTGTCTGCGCTCTTGTTGGCCGCGCGGGGATGGCCGAAGTCGCCGAACAGCATCGACAGCGGCGCGCCCGGGTACTGCGACTTGGTCCGGTCGTAGAAGCGGATTGCCTCATCGGCCGGGAACAGGTCGTCGGTGAAGCCGTTCGAGATCAGCAGCGGCGCCGGGGGCTGCGAGTGGTCGATGTAGTACCCGGAGTGATGGGCCGTGATCTCGTCGACGATCGAGGTGACGGTCGGATCGCCGTCATACGGCTCGCCGGCGTCCAGCCGGGTCTTCCACGCGGTCACGTCGGCCTGCGGATCGGAGCAGGGACTCGGCAGCGGCGAGATGCCGCAGTACTTCCCGTTCAAGCTGCCGCCCAGGTAAAGACCGCCGACCAGGGACGCCTTCTCGACGCCGATCCGGCCGGTGTAGGAGGAGTCCGCGACGTAGTCCAGGGTGCTGCCGTTGGGCGTCAGCGAGTAGGCCAGGTCGCTCCAGGGGATGTCCGGCGTCGCGCCGGCGATCCGCATCGGAATGTGGTCCACCGGACTGGTCCACGGCACCAGGCTCCCGTCCGGCATCATCGTGCGGTCCTTGAGGGCGGCGAGCTGCAGGGAGAGGCCGCCGCCGTAGGAGCCGCCGATCGCGCCGATGCGCTCGCCATCGATCAGTCCCGCATCCGCGAGCTCGCCGGCGAAGAACTGGGCGTCGCGGATCTCGAAGCGGTCGTCCATCAGGTGGATGAAGCCCTGCTCGCAGGCGCCGGGAGGCGCGGCGGCGATCGCCAGGTCGGTCCCGCAGGACTCGTGGAAGCCGCGATCGGTCATGCTGAAGACGGCGTAGCCGCGGCTGGTGAAGCGGCGCAGCCCGCTGGTGCTCCCGGAGGCACCGAACCCGATCTTCGATCCCGCCATAGCCGTGCCCGACGATGATCAGCGGGTATTTGCCGTCGCCGGACGCTCGGATCGGGAGGGAAGGCGATGTTGACGTCGATGGGGTCGCCGTCCCAGGTCGGGGAGGTGCTGCGCGGGCTGCCGCTGCCGCATTCCCGGACGTCTGTCCGGGGCCACGGTGCAGGTCACTCCGCGCGCGCTCGGGATGGCGGCGTGGGCACCGGCTGCAGCGACCAGCGAGCCGACGACGACCGAGACGACCACGAACCTGCGCATCACCTCTCCTGTCCTTGATCGATCACGCGTCCCTCCCACCCGCTGCGCGTCTCTCCTTGCCGCGCTCCTCGGAGAATACTCCCGACCTGCAGCGGCCTGGTCTCTAGCGCTTGTCGGACTGGCCGGCTGCCAGGTCCTCCGCGATCTTCTCGGCTCCGCCCCGACGCTGGACTCGTGCGGCGAACTCCGGATGGCGGTAGCCGATCTCGGCGATCAAGCGCTGGCGCCTCGGCGCCACCGTGATCTCGTTGCGGTTGCTTCGAATCGCCCGGACCACTGCGGCGGCCACCTTCTTGGGGGTGGTCGTGCCGACCCCCGGGGGCGGCTTCGACCCGGCGTCGTGGAACATGCCCGCCTCCCGCACGAAGCCCGGCGAGACGATCGACACACCGACGCCGTGTGGGTAGAGGTCCTCGCGCAACCCGAAGGCGAAGCCGCGAAGTCCGAACTTGGTCGAGTTGTAGAGCGAGGACCGCGGCGATCCGACTTTGCCCGACAGCGAGGCGATGAAGACCAGGTGCCCCTCGCCCTGCTTGACGAGCTTCGGCGCGAGCGCTCGGGCCATCAGGATCGGCGACTCGAAGTTGACCCGGAGGGCCCGCTGCACCTCCTCGGAGCTGAAGCTCTCAAGCTTCCCGGTGGCGGGCAGCGCGGCGTTCGCGACCAGCCCGTCGACGTCGCCGGCGTCCTTGACCAGCTTCTCGGCGGCCCCGGGCTTGGCCAGATCGGCGACGACCACCTGGTGCCGCCGGGCCCCGCCGGGCAGTGAGCGAGCGAGCTCCTGGAGCTCCTCGTTGCGGCGTGAGCTCAGCACCAGCTTCGCTCCGCTCGCGGCGAGCCCCTCGGCGATTGCGCGGCCCAACCCCCCCGTGGCGCCGCTGAGCAGGACCCGCTTCCCCTCGAGATCCACGGCGGCAACCTACCTGACGGGGGCCCGAGTAGAGTCCGCACGACCGTGGGGAATGTTCGATGAACCTCTACGTCTGTTACGGCACGTTCTGGGCGCCGCGCCCGCCGCACGGCCATCCCTGCCGCAACGCGTACAAGGCGCTGCAGCAGGCCGGCCACGATCCAGAGGTGAAGCGGGTCTACGGCGCCGCGTTCGGGCCGCTGAAGCAGACCCCCGGCCGCCAGCGGGTCAAGGAGCTGACCGGCCAGAGCTGGGTTCCCGTCCTCGAGCTGGACGACGGCTCGACGGTCCAGGGCTCGGAGCGGATCATCGCCTGGGCGGAAGCCCACCCGCGCACCTGACGGTCTCGCCGGGGGGAGCAACGGCGGCGAACAACTATTTGTGAGCGCTCGCTCACAAAACCCTCCCGCTCTGCTACGGTCGCGTGCAGGAGAAACGGGTTCCCCCAGGAGGGCCCGAGCCGGAGGAGAGTCGCTTGCTGTCTCGCTCATCCCAACGAGGGCGAACGCTTGGAATGGCAGGACTGCTGTTCGCGGTCACGCTCGTCGCCGCGGCGCCCGCCGTCGGCCAGACGGACGGGACCACCACGACCACCGGGGTTCCGGGCGCCCCGGCCGGCGGCCCTCCACCGGACACCGCCACGATCCTGCCGGGCGGCTTCGCCAGCCTGCCCCCCGGCGCGCCCTACGCGGTCCAGCGCGCGATCGGCGCTGCCAACCGCATCCACACGAAGACCTACATCTGGGGCGGCGGCCACCGGAGCTTCAAGGCGAGGGGGTATGACTGCTCGGGCGCGGTGAGCTATGTCCTGCATGCCGCCGGCCTGCTCAGCTACCCGCTGGTCTCGGGTCAGCTCGCCTTCTGGGGAACTGCCGGGCCGGGCTCCTGGATCACCGTCTACGCGAACAGGGTCCACACCTACATGATGGTCGCGGGCCTGCGCTTCGACACCTCGCCGCGCGGCGAGTGGATCAACCAGGGGCGCGGCCCCCGCTGGCGCTTCACCGTGCGGACGGGCGCCGGCTTCGCGGTACGGCACTACCCCGGGCTCTGAGCCCGCGGCGGCTCTTTTGTGAGTACCCGCTCACAAATCCGTCGGCCCTGCTAGGGTTGCCCCCGCAACAAACGCCGAATCTCGTCCCCGCCAGGGCGGGACGAGAACGGGGGAACCAATGCAGTTGGGGCGAATCCACCAACGGTGGAGACGCAGGCTCCTTTCGCGTCAGCCCGTCAGCTAACCCCGTAGGCCGACGAAGGAGAACGGTTTGCGGTCATACACATTCAGCCGAAGTCGCTCATGTGAGGGCGCGCCGCCAGGCGCGACCCGTTTCAGGTTGGTGGCAGGGCTGCTGTTCGTCGCGTCGCTCGCCGGAGCGGTGCCGGCGATGGCCCAGACTGGTGGGGCGGGACCGCCCGGCAGCACCACCACCAGCACCCCGCCCAGCGCTCCCGGCGGAACGGCACAGCTGCAGTCCGATGGCACGGCGCTCCCGCCGGCCAATGCACCCAGGCAGGTTCGCAAGGCGATCAACGCCGCGAACCGGATCCACACCAGGCCCTATATCTGGGGCGGCGGCCACCGCGGGTTCAAGTCGCGGGGCTACGACTGCTCCGGCGCAGTGAGCTACGTGCTGCACGCCGCCGGGATGCTGCGCAGCCCGCTGGCCTCCGGGCCCCTGATGCGGTGGGGCGCCCCCGGGATCGGCCAGTGGATCACCATCTACGCCAACTCGGGCCACGCCTGGATGACGGTCGCCGGCCTGCGGTACGACACCTCCGCGGCGGGTGAGTCCCTGAACCAGGGATCCGGCCCCCGGTGGCGCGCGAACATGCGCGCGGGGAGCGGCTACGCCGCTCGCTTCTACCCCGGTCTTTGAGCGCCGCAGGGGGCCCTCGAAGAGGCCACCTCTCCCCCAGGTCCGCCGCGCCGCCCGCCCGGGCGGCGCGGCGCGCCGTTGCCTTCGCCCCCCTCGAGCGCTTGCAGGAGCGGCCCCCGCGAACGTCGAATCGAAGATCGTGCGCGTCGTTACGAGCGATCGGCCCTCGATTGCAAAGGTTCATTCACGTTTGGTAAGGTCCCGCGCCAGTTACGCCGAGTCCCATCCCTACGTGGTGATGGGAGCGGGGGAACCAGATATTGGGGCGAACCCACCGGAAGCGAGGGTGGGGGCGCAGGCTCCTTCAGCGCCAGCCCGACAGCTAACCCCGCAGGCCTGCAAAGGAGAACTGTTTGATGCGAGACACACTTAGCCTGAAGCGTCGCCTCGCAGTGGCGGGGATAACGACTATCTGCATGCTGGCCGTGGCTGTGCCCGCGGCCGCCCAGACCGGCGGGTCAGGGCCGCCCGGTAGCACCACCACGACCACGACCGATCCCGCGGCGCCCGTCGGCCCTCCCGGCCGCGCCAAGCTCCGCAAGGACGGCACGGCCCTCGCGCCGGCGGATGCACCGGCCAATATCCAGGCGGCGATCGCTGCCGGTAACGCGATCCACACCTTCCCCTACATCTGGGGCGGTGGCCACCGGAGCTTCACGGACACCGGCTATGACTGCTCGGGCGCCGTCAGCTACGTGCTGCACGCCGCGGGACTGATCGCGAGCCCGATGCCGTCAGGCCCCCTGGCCAGCAGCTGGGGCGCGCCGGGCAAGGGTCGCTGGATCACCGTGTTTGCCAACGCCAGCCACGCGTACATGATCGTGGCCGGGCTGCGCTTCGACACCTCCTCCGGCGGCGACCGGTGGAACCAGGGCAGCGGCCCCCGCTGGCGCAAGAAGAAGCGCAAGGCGGTCGGCTTCACGGCGAAGTACGCCCCCGGCTACTAGGTCATCGCGGCTGAAGAGCTCCGCGGACTCCCGAACGGCGAAGTCGGGATGTCCAAGCCATGCGGAAAAGATTGTCCAACGCGTCCTCGCGAGGCAGGGTGACGCTCGGATATACCTAATGCTCCACCGGGCGGGGTTGTACGGTGCGCACATCACGACCCGGTGAGAGAAGCCAGACAAGGAGACCGCCGTAGCCTCGACCCAGGCAAGGAGTGAGGGGAAACCCGGCGCGTCAGCCAGCGCCGAGGTAGCCGACGTCCGGCTGGTCGGGGTCAGCAAGCGCTACGGCGACGTCACGGCCGTCGCCTCGCTCGACCTCGAGGTGAAGCGCGGCGAGTTCTTCACGCTGCTCGGCCCGTCCGGATCGGGCAAGACGACGACCCTGCGGATGATCGCCGGCTTCGAGGAGCCGGACACCGGCCGCGTGGAGCTCGCCGGCAAGGACGTCACCGGGCTGCCGCCATATGACCGCTCGGTCAACACCGTCTTCCAGGACTACGCGCTCTTCCCCCACATGACCGTCGGCGAGAACGTCGCCTACGGGCTGCGCGTGAAGGGGGTCGACCGCGAGGAGCGCCGGCGGCGCGCCTCGCAGGCGCTCGCCACGGTTCGGCTGGCGGGCTACGAGGGCCGCAAGCCGAACCAGCTCTCCGGTGGGCAGCAGCAGCGCGTCGCCCTGGCGCGGGCGATCGTCAACGAGCCGAGGGTCCTGCTGCTCGACGAGCCGCTCGGCGCCCTCGACCTGAAGCTGCGCGAGCAGATGCAGGTGGAGCTGAAGACGATCCAGGGCCAGGTCGGGATCACGTTCATCTACGTGACCCACGACCAGGAGGAGGCCCTGACGATGTCGGACCGGATCGCGGTCTTCAACGAGGGCCGGATCCAGCAGATCGGGGCCCCCACCGAGATCTACGAGCGGCCGGACAACGCCTTTGTGGCGGGATTCGTCGGCGTCTCGAACCTGCTCGAGCGCGACGGGCGGCGCTTCACGGTGCGCCCGGAGAAGATCTCGTTCGTCGAGGACGGCCTGGCGCCCCAGGGACTTCACGTCGAGCAGGGGACGATCAAGGACGTCTCCTACGCGGGCATGATCACGCGCTACCTCGTCGACCTCGAAGCGGGGGGAGAGCTTCAAATCGTCCGCCAGAACCTGGAGACATCCTCCGCGGAGGCCCAGGCGCAACGCGGCCGCAAAGTGAAAATCGGATGGCGAGCGGATCAGACCGTCGCCGTGAAGGGAGAGGAGGAAGGAAAGTGAGCCGATTCAAAGCTCACCCCGCCTGGCTGCCCGCCGCGATCGTCGGAGGGCTCGCCGCAACCATGCTGGTGATCGCCGGCTGCGGTGGCGGAGGAGGTGGTAGCAGCACCGGCGAGGCGCAGAAGTCCGTCGGGGCCGGCGAGGGCCAGCTGAATCTCGTTGCCTGGCCCGGTTATGTGGCCGATCCGTGGAAGTCGGATTTCGAGAAGCAGACCGGCTGCCAGGTCAACGTCAAGGAAGCCGGCACCTCCGACGAGATGATCGACCTGATGCGGACCGGGCAGTACGACGGCGTCTCCGCCTCGGGCAACGCAAGCGCCCGGCTGGTGGATGGAGGCGACGTCGTGCCGGTCAACACGGATCTGGTCCCGAACTACGCGACCATCTTCGATGACCTCAAGAACCAGCCGTACAACACGTTCGACGGGACCCCGTACGGGATCCCGCACGGACGCGGCGCGAACCTGCTGATCTGGAACCGGAACGACGTCAAGCCGGCGCCCACCTCGTGGTCCGTCATGCTCGACCCGGCCCAGGCGGCGAAGTACAAGGGCAAGATCAGCGCCTACGACGACCCGATCTACATCGCAGACGCAGCGGTGTACCTGAAGGCGCACCAGCCCGACCTCGGGATCACCAACCCCTACGAGCTGGACTCAGACCAGTTCGACGCGGCGGTGAACCTGCTCAAGCAGCAGCACCCCAACGTCGGGGAGTACTGGGCCGACGCCGCCAAGCAGATCAACTCGTTCACCAACGGCGACGTGGTGGTCGGGACGACCTGGCAGTACCAGTACTTCGCGCTGAAGGCCGACAACCAGCCGATCGACGCGAGCCCCGCTTCCCAGGGGTTCCTGCCCAGCGAGGGCGCGACCGGATGGTCCGACACCTGGATGATCGCCAAGGATGCGGCTCATCCGAACTGCATGTACAAGTGGATGAATTTCATCGTCTCGCCCAGCGCCAACGCCGAGGTCGCTCAGTCCTTCGGCGAGGCGCCGGCGCAGAGCAAGGCGTGCGATGCGTCCACGCTGACGGCGGCCGCCAAGGCGGACGGCTATCCAGCGGATCCGCAGTTCTGCAACAAGTACCACGCAGGCGTTCCGTCCTTCTGGAAGCGCGTCTACTACTGGCAGACGCCCTTGGCTGACTGCGGCGACAGCCGCGGCAACACATGCAAGGACTACAACGACTGGGTCTCGGCCTGGACCCAGATCAAGGGGTGATGTCGCTGGTCGAGATCGCCTCATGATTCAGAGGTCATGGAAGCGGCCGGCGTAGCAGCCGGACCGCGGAAGAGGTCGGCGAGCCGCAGGTTCGCCGACCTCTTCCATGGCCGACCCCGGCTCCAGGTGGGCACGCTGCTGGCCGGACCGATCGGCTGGCTGGTGCTCGGCTACCTGGGCTCGCTGGCGGTTCTCCTGATCGCCGCGTTCTGGAGCGTCGACGCCCTCAGCGGCGAGCTCATCAAGGGCTTCAGCCTCGACAACTACAAGGAACTCTGGCAGACCTCGGTCTACAAGACGGTGGCGTTCCGGACGATCGGGATCGCGGCCGCGGTGACCGTCACCGATGCCCTGCTCGCCTTCCCGATCGCCTTCTACATGGCGAAGCTGGCCAAGCCCAGGGTGAAGGGGCTCCTCGTCGTGGCGGTCCTGATGCCTCTCTGGTCCTTCTACCTGGTCAAGGTCTACGCCTGGCAGACGATGCTGGGCGCCAACGGGATCATCAACTGGGCGCTCGACCCGCTCGGCCTCAACGGCCCTGGCTTCGGCGCCACGGCCGTCTGGCTCGTGGAGAGCTACCTCTGGCTGCCCTACATGATCCTGCCGATCTACGCCGGGCTCGAGCGCATCCCGGACACGCTGCTCTCCGCCTCCGAGGACCTCGGCGCGAAGCCGCTGCGGACCTTCCGGCGGGTGATCCTGCCGCTCGCCTTCCCCGCGGTGGTCGCGGGTTCGATCTTCACCTTCTCGCTGACCCTGGGCGACTACATCACGCCCTCGCTCGTCTCCCCGGACACGCAGTTCATCGGGAACGTCGTCTTCTCCAGCCACACCAACAACCTGCCCCTCGCCTCAGCCTTCGCGACGGTGCCGATCGTGGTGATGGTCATCTACCTGCTGATCGCCCGCCGGTTGGGGGCGTTCGAGCACCTCTGAGCCGATGACCCTCTCACCCCGCTACAGGAACCTCCTGCGCGTCGGCGTCGCCATCACGCTCGCGTTCATCTACATCCCGCTGCTGGTGATCGCGATCTACGCCTTCAACGGCAGCACGACCCTGGGGTGGCCACTCGACAGCGTCACCACGAAGTGGTTCGGCGAAGCGATCCACGACTCGGGCGCCCGCAACGCCCTGTTCACCTCGGTCAAGGTGGGGCTGGCGGCGACGGGGATCGCCCTCCTCCTCGGCACCCTCGCCTCCTTCGCGGTCGCCCGCCATCGTTTCTTCGGCCGCGAGACCGTCTCCTTCCTCGTCGTGATCCCGATCGCGCTCCCGGGCATCGTCACGGGCCTCGCCCTGAGCGACACCTTCACGCAGGTGCTCGGCGTGACGCTGGGCCTCTTCACGGTGATCGTCGCGCATGCGACCTTCTGCATCGTGGTGGTCTACAACAACGTGATCGCACGGCTGCGACGGGTGTCGGGCAATCTCGAGGAGGCCTCGGCCGACCTCGGCGCTCACACCTGGCAGACCTTCCGGCACATCACGCTGCCCAACATGCAGACCGCGCTGGTGGCCGGGGCGCTGCTTGCCTTCGCGCTCTCCTTCGATGAGATCATCGTCACCACGTTCACGCTCGGCGCCGCGCAGCAGACCCTGCCGATCTGGATCCTCGAGAACCTCTTCCGAGGACAGCAGCTGCCGATCACCAACGTGGTCGCCGTGATCGTGGTCCTGATCTCGATCATCCCCGTCTACCTCGCGCACCGCCTGACGCGCGAGGAGGCGATCTCAAGCCGCGGCGGCGGCACGATCGCCGAGAGCACGGCCATTCCATAGATTCGGCCGCGATGTTTGCGGCGGCCGTTTGCGGCGAAGCCGTCCGTCCTAGACTGCGCCACAGATGGACCTACGCCAGGGAAGGCCGGCGGTCGTTGGGCTCTGCATGCTGCTCGTCCTCGCGCTTGCGGCTGCCGCCCACGGCACGGGCGAGCCGGCCTACGGCTGCAAGAAGGTCCACCGGGGGGCGGCGGACGTCAACCCGAACCCGCGGGGCCTGCCGCCGGTCATGATCGGGGACTCGACCATCCTGCTGCCGATCCCGAACCTGAACGCCCTGGGGTACTCCGTCAACGGCCGCGGCTGCCGTGGATTCAGGGAGTCGATCAACATGGCGGCCAAGCTGCGCGCCAAGCACCGCCTCCCCCACCTCGTCCTCATGAACGGCTACGCCAACGGAGGGGCGAACCCGACCCTGGTCCAGGATGCGCTCGGCGTGCTCGGGCGCTCACGCGTGCTCGGGCTGGTGACCGAGTACAACGCCGACACCGGCCATCCGCCGGCGCCGGACACGGACATGCTCTTCAAGGCGGCGAAGCGCTACCCGCATCGGGTCTTCGTCCTCGACTGGGTCCGCTACAGCCGCTCCCACCATGCCGCCGAGCCGAAGGCCGGCGCCTGGTTCCTGCCGGACCTCTTCCACCCGAACTACACCGGCGCCGACGCCTACGCGCAGTTCCTCGCTCAGGCGCTGCCGCTGGCCAGGGACGGGCGCTTCCCGCCCTTGCCATAGCGACCACCAGGCCGCCCTACCTCGGAGCGAGGCGAAGCCGAGCGACTTGTGCGGGGTGGCCGCTTGCGGTCGCGGTCTGATGGCGAAGCCGGATTACGCCAGCCGGATCCGCGCGTTCACCTTGTAGCCGACGCGGGCGAGCGCCGGCAGTGCCAGCAGCATCGAGGAGTCGCCGATCGCGAGCGGCGGCCGAGGCGCAACCTTGTGCTTGGGGCTGGCGATCTCGACGCCGCCGCACCCCGCCCGGGCGCTCGGGACCCAGAGCGACGCCAGGGCCATCGTGAGGACGGCGGCGAGCGCGATCCTGGCCGTGCCGACGCCTCCGTTCATCCGGGCTGATTCTCTAGCATCGCCGTCCCGCGGGGGCGCGCCGAAGCGCGCCGTTCACAGCCTTGCTCTTTCCCACCGTCGAATTCGCGATCTTCTTCCCGATCGTCCTCGCGATCTCCTGGGCGCTCATGCCCAGGCAGCAGCTCTGGAAGCCGTTCATCGTGGTCGCGAGCTACGTCTTCTACGCGGCAGCCGACCCCCGCTTCTGCCTGCTGCTCGCCGCGATCACCCTGGTCAGCCAGCTCGCCGTGGTGGGGATCCACCGCACCGAGGACGAGCGCCTCCGCAAGTGGTTCACGGCCGGGGGCGTCGTCTTCGACCTCGGCATCCTCGCCGTCTTCAAGTACTACGGCTTCTTCGTCACAGACGTCTCGGACGTCCTGGACTCGATCGGCCTGGGGATGCCGCTGCCGCTGGTGACGATCGCCCTGCCGGTGGGGGTCAGCTTCTTCAGCTTCCAGGCGGTCACCTACGTCGTCGACGTCAAGCGACGTCAGACCGAGCCCGCCTCGCTGCTCGACGCGGCGATCTACCTGAGCTTCTTCCCCCACCTGGTCGCCGGGCCGATCGTCCGTGCCAGCGAATTCCTGCCGCAGCTGCGCGAGCCGAGGGACCCGGACCGGGTCGCGGTGGGAGCGGGGCTCTCCCTGGTCGCGCTCGGCCTGATCAAGAAGGTGATGATCGCGGACTACCTCGCCCGCGAGGTGGTGGACAAGGTCTTCGCGGTGCCGCAGGCCTACAGCGCGCCCGACGCGATCCTCGCCGCCTACGCCTACGCGGCGCAGATCTTCTGCGACTTCTCGGGCTACACGGACATGGCGATCGGGCTGGCCCTGCTGATGGGCTTCGTCTTCCCACAGAACTTCAACAGCCCCTACCGGGCGACCGGGTTCCGCGACTTCTGGCGCCGCTGGCACATGACCCTGTCGCGCTTCCTCCGCGACTACCTCTACATCCCGCTCGGCGGCAACCGCAAAGGCCGGGTGCGCACCTACGTCAACCTGATGATGACCATGACCCTGGGTGGTCTCTGGCACGGAGCGGCGTGGAACTTCGTCGCCTGGGGCGCCTACCAGGGGACAGGCCTCTCCGCCGAGCATGCGATCAAGGGTCGGCTGGGCCGAATCTTCCCCGGCTGGCTGCGATGGTTCGTCACCTTCAACCTGATCGTGGTCGGCTGGATCCTGTTCCGCTCGACGGACCTGACCGTGTTCGGCGACTACATGTCCGCGCTGGTCCGCTCCGGGCCGGCGACCCTCTACTCCGTGCCGGTGGTGGGCGCGATCGCGCTGGTCGTCGGGCTTCAGCTGCTCCCCGAGCGCCCGATGGAGGGCATCGAGCTGCGCATCGGCCGCCTGCAGCCACTGCTGCTCGGCGCCGCTCTGGCCCTCGTCGTCCTGATCGTGGGCGCGACGGTGCCGAGCCAGGGCGTCCCCCCGTTCATCTACTTCCGCTTCTGAGAGGCCTGTGATGCCGGAGAACTTCGAGACGATCGCGCAGATGGAGGCCGAGGCCCGCCCAGGGCGCGAGGGGGAGCCCCACGGCGACGACAGCCTGATGGGCCGCTTCGACCGCTGGGGCCTGCGGCGGTTCTCCGGCTGGGACGCGGTCAAGGCGGTAGCGCTGGCGACGGTCCTCCTGGTGATCTTCGCCGGCGGGTCGATTCGCGCAGCGGCGGACGAGCTCAAGCCCGGACTCGGCCGGGACATCGTCAAGGCCATCGGCGAGCCGGCGGGCTGGATCGCCGACCAGCTTCCCTTCGCCCAAACCCGCCGGGATCTGACCTCCTGGCTCTCCCCGGACCAGCAGCTCTCCGGCCGGGGCTTCGCGGCCGGTCGCGCGAGCCCCGGCAGAGCCGGACGCGCGACGGCGCCGGTGCCGACGACCCCGCAGCCGCTTCACAGGCTGCTGGTCACGGGCGACTCCCTCGCAACCCCGCTCGACATCGAGATCGCCCGCAAGCTCGCCGACCAGGGGGCCGGGGTGCAGGTGACGCGCGATCCCCACCTCGCCACCGGCATCTCCAACACCGGACTGGTGGACTGGGGTCAGCTCTCGAGCACGCAGGCGTCCGAGGACGACCCCGACGCGGTCGTCCTCTTCATCGGCGCCAACGAGGGCTATCCGATGCCGGGCCCGAACGGCACCCAAGTGAGCTGCTGCGGCCCGGCCTGGGAGGCGGTCCTCCGCTCCAGGGTCGCCCAGATGATGGACAACTACCTGGACGGCGGCGCGCAGCGTATCTACTGGCTAACCGTCCCGACCCAGCGCGATCCAGCTCGCAAGCCGATCGCCGATGACGTCAACCAGGCGGTCCGCGAGGCGGCCGCCGACCGCGGCGCGGCCGTCAGGGTGGTCGACCTGGTCCCAACCTTCACACCCGGGGATTCGTATCGCGACTCGATCCCGATCGACGGCAAGCAGACCATCGTCCGGATGGCCGACGGCATCCATCTGAACGAGGACGGCTCCGCGGTGGCCGCGGACCTCGTGTTGGAAGCCGTGAATCGCGACTTCGACTACTGAGCGACCAGCTGCCGCTAGGTGTTCTGCGTGTAGGTGCTCTTGATCCGCTTGGCGGGGTTGGACGCCTTGCGGCACTTGGCGGTCGCGTTGTACTGCACGTTGGGAACGCCGGTCCGCTTGCCGTCCTTGCAGTTGAAGCCGAGCACCTTGCCGTAGCAAATGCCCGCGGGCCCTCCGCTCTGGTGGCGGCACCGGTGGTAGGCCTTGATCACCTTCTCGCCCTTGGCACAGGTGACGCCCTCCACCTTCAGCGAGGTCACGTAGGACGCGCCAAGATTCTGCTGCTGGCCGCTGATCTCGCAGGCGGAGAAGGAGGCGGTGTGGGCGACCGGCGAGGCGCCGCCCGACTGGGCGAGCACGCCGGCCAGCAGGCCGGCGACTGCGATGACTGCCGCGAAGACCCTCACCAAGACGGCCGAACAATAGACTGGCCGCCGTCTTGAACCGAGTCGACGCCACGAGGACACCGCTCGCGCTGGCCCTCCTCGCGGTCGCCCTGGTCGCTGCCGGCTGCGGCGGCGGGGGCTCCTCCAACAGCACGAGCGCCGCCGCGCTCAGCCCGTGCAACATCAACGGCAAGCAGCAGGACCTCGGGGCCTCCTACGTCACCTCCATCCAGGTGGCGGCCGTGAGCTGCGACCAGGCCGAGAAGGTCGTCGTCGCCTATCACCGCTGCAGGCTTGCGAACGGCGGCGCCGGCGGCACGTGCAAGACGGCGGTGGCGGGCTTCAGCTGCACCGAGGGCCCCCGCCAGTCCGTGCCGGGCGTGCAGTACAACGCCACGGTCGACTGTCGCAAGGGCGACTCCGAGATCAAGAGCAGCTACACGCAGAACTTCTAGAGGGAGCGGGGGCCGGTTGAGGACGAAGGCGTTGGCCCGGTGGCGGTGTTCGTGGCCGCCGATGATCCGGCGGCGGTGTTTGTGGCCGCCGATGATGCTGGCGCTCATCCTGCTAGGGCTCTGGCACGCCAGCGGCGCCCTGGCGGTCGGCGAGCCCGCGTTCGGCTGCGGCCACGTCCACACCGCCCAGGCGCAGAGGAATCCTTATGCGAGGGGGCCCGGCGAGGGCAACCCGTCTCATCTTGGCCCGCCGCCGATCGCGATCGGGGACTCCACGATGCTGCTGCCGATCCCGGACCTGACCCGGGTCGGCTTCGACGTCAACGCCAAGGGCTGCCGCGGGTTCAAGCAGAGCATCTGGGTCGCGCGCGACCTCCGCAACCGCGGCATCCTGCCGAAGCTCGTCCTGATCAACGCCTACGGCAACGGCGGGCTCAACGACGACCTGATCAAGTTCGCTCTCAAGGTGCTGGGGCCGAAGAGGACCCTCGTCCTGGTCACCGCCTACGACGCCGACACCGGGCACCCGCCGGCGCCGGACACGAACGTGATCCGCGACGCCGCCAGGCGGCATCCGGACGAGATCAAGCTGCTGGACTGGGTCAAGTACAGCCTCCCGCACCACCGGGCGGACCCCGCCCCGGGGGCGTGGTTCCTGCCGGACCTCTTCCATCCGAACTTCCCCGGCGCGCACGCGTACGGGAACTTCCTCGCCCAGGTGCTGCCCGGCGGGCCGCCGTCCGCCACGACGGAGTCGTCGGGCGGTGGCGTAGTGTGGTGGCCCTTCGCCATCGGAGGCGCGGTGATCCTCGCCGGGCTGGCGCTCTTTCTGCTGCGCAGGCGTGTTGGTAGCCAATCGTGAGCGTGAAACGAACCCTGATCCCAGTGGCCATCCTGATCGCACTGCTCGCCTGCGCGGGGAGCGCGCAGGCGCGCGGCGGAGCGGGCCACAACCCGGCCACGAAGAAGCTGGAGGACGCCTTCAAGATCGCCCTCTACGTGCGCTCGGTGAGCAAGGACGGCTGCTACCCGCCGGCGCCGCAGCTGGCCAAGGCGATCGGCAAGACGAAGCGGGGCCTGACCGTGGGGGTGGCGAACAGCCCGGGGTCCGTTCATCGGATGAACACCGTCTTCGTGATCAAGCACGGCTCGACCTGCAACCACGTCCTGATGGCGCTGCGCGCCTCCTCGGGCCTCTACATCCTCAATTCCGCGCAGGGGACGATTCGGGTCCAGGGCCGCGGTGGACCGAGGGTGGTGCCGGGGAAGCCCGGGCCGCCCAAGGGCGTGCGGATCCTCTCCAAGACGTTCAAGATGTCGGCGCCGGATCAGCTGACCCGGCTCGAGGTCTTCTGCCCCGGCAAGACCTATCCGATCGGGGGCGGCATGTCCGTCAACCTGCCGCCGGGATCGGACGGCGAGGGCGTCTATCCGCACTCGTACGAGCGGCTCGGTGCGCAGCGCGGCTTCCACATCAGCGAAGTCCTCTACGACGCCAACCACAGCTCGACGACGCCGCGCAACGTGACCGTGCAGTCCGTCTGCGCCCGCGGCCAGATCCCGCAGAACCCCACGCCACACAAGACGGTCTTCATCAAGCCCGGTGAGACCAAGACGGCGACGGCGCGCTGCCCGAAGGGGCAGTACCTGATCATGGGCGGCTTCCAGCGCACCAACTTCGCCAGCGACGGCGGCAACTACATCGTCGAGTCCCGCGCCGATGGCCTCAGCGCCTGGCGGGTCACCGGGAGCGCCTTCACCGGGACTGAATTCACCGGGGGCGGGGAGCTGACGGCGATCGCCTACTGCTCGAAGGCAAAGCGTCCGATCCTCACCGAGGTCTCGGCCTCGGCGCCGGTGGCCACCGGCGCCAACGCGTCGGCCACCACGCCGCAGTGCCCCTCGGGCCTGACCCTGACCTCCACCGGGTTCAGCCTGAACGGCTCCCGGAACGCGTTCTTCGCGGGCAGCTCGCTGAACTCGGATGGCACGACGACAGCCAACGCCTTCGGCTACTTCGGCGCAGCCGACATGCTCACGGCCTACGGCTACTGCCAGACCGCCAAGTAGCCGAGCCTCGTGTGGGCCCGAAGAGCGGCCTCAGGTGATGTTTGCCATCACGTGCTTGATCTGGGTGTAGTCCTCCAGCGCGTACATCGAGAGGTCCTTGCCGTACCCGGACTGCTTGTAGCCGCCGTGCGGCATCTCCGCGACCAGCGGGATGTGGTCGTTGATCCAGACGCAGCCGAAGCGCAGGGCCTTGGAGACGCGAAGCGCGCGGCCGATGTCGCGCGTCCACACGGACGATGCCAGCCCGTACTTCGTGCCGTTCGCCCACTCGATCGCCTTCTCCTCGCTGTCGAAGGGCTGGACCGTGATCACCGGGCCGAAGATCTCCTGCTGGATCATCTCGCTCTGCTGGTCCGGCCCTGAGACGACGGTCGCCTCCAGGAAGTAGCCCGGCAGGTCAGGCCGGTTTCCGCCGGTGACGATCTCCGCCGAGTCCGGCTTCCCCTTCAGGAAGCCCTCGACGCGATCGCGCTGGCGCTCCGAGTTCAGCGGCCCGAGGACGGTGTCGGGGTCGAACGTGTCGCCCGTCTTGTAGTCCTTCGCTTGCTCCGCGAGCCCCGAGACGACGTCGTCGTAGACGCCCTTCGAGGCCAGGACGCGCGTGGCGGCGGTGCAGTCCTGTCCGGCGTTGAAGTAGCCCGTGCCCGCGATCGTCTCCATCGCAGTCTCCATGTCGACGTCATCGAAGACGACCACCGGGGCCTTGCCGCCCAGCTCGAGATGCACCCGCTTCAGCGTGTCCGATGCAGCCCTCGCGATCCACTTGCCGGTCTCGGGGGACCCGGTCAGGGAGACCATGTCGACCTCCGGATGGGTCACCAGACTTGCCCCGGCTGGCTCTCCGTGTCCGCTGATGAAGTTGCAGACGCCCTCCGGGAAGATCTCGGCGCAGAGCTCGGCCAGGATCTTCAGCGTCGTGACCGGCGTGGTCTCGGCCGGCTTCAGCACCAGCGTGTTCCCCGTGGCCAGGGCGGGGCCGATCTTCCAGACGGCCATCATCAGCGGGTAGTTCCAGGGCGTGATCTGCCCGACGACCCCGACCGGTTCGCGTCGGATCATCGAGGTGTATCCCTCCATGTACTCGCCGGCTGCGCGGCCCTCCATCGTCCGGGCCGCGCCCGCGAAGAAGCGAAGCTGATCGACCATCGGCGGGATCTCCTCGTCGAACATGGCCTGCCGCGGCTTCCCCGCGTCCTTCGTCTCCAGGTCGGTGATCTCCTCGGCGCGCTCCTGGAATCCGTCCGCGAGCTTCAACAGCAGCGCCTGGCGCTCGCCCGGCGTCGTCACCGACCAGGTCTCGAACGCCTTGCGAGCGGCCTTCACCGCCCGGTCGACGTCCTCCCCTGTCGAGAGCGGAGCGTGCGCGATCACCTCGCCGTTCGCCGGGTTGACGACGTCCTCCGTCTTGCCCTCCGCGGGAGCCACGAACTTGCCCCCGATCATGTTCCGAAGCTCGAGCACGTCGGTCCTCTTCTTGTTCTTCTTCTCGGCGGTTGCGGTGGCCATGCTTCCTCCTTGGTCAGACTCTCTGTTTGCTGCCGAGCACGTCCTCGACCGGCGTGTGCTCGACGCCGACGGCTTCGGCGACGGCGGGGTGAGTGACAGTGCCGCCGGCGACGTTGATCCCCAATCGAAGCCCTGGGTCGCGGCGGGCCGCCTCCGTGACGCCGTGGTCCGCCAGGGCCAGGACGTAGGGAAGCGTGGCGTTGGTGAGCGCGTAGGTCGAGGTGATCGGCACCGCGCCGGGCATGTTGGCGACGCAATAGTGGGTGATCCCCTCGACCTCGAAGACCGGATCGCGGTGGGTGGTCGGGTGCGAGGTCTCGAAGCAACCGCCCTGGTCGATCGCCACGTCGACCAGCACGGCGTGCCCCTTCATCAGCTCGAGCTGCTCGCGGCGCACGACGTAGGGGGCCTTGGCCCCGTGGACGAGGACCGCGCCGATCACCAGGTCGGCCCGCGGCAGCATCTCCTCGACCGCCAGGGTCGAGGAGAAGACCGTCGAGGCCCGTCCGCCGAAGGCGACGTCGAGCTCGCGGAGCTTGTCGGTCGAGACGTCGAGGACGAAGACGTCGGCCTCCATCCCGATCGCGATGAACGCGGCGTTCATCCCGACTGCTCCGCCCCCGATCACCATCACGGTGGCCGCGGCCACCCCAGGCACGCCGCCGAGCAGGATGCCCCGGCCGCCGAGCGGCTTCTCGAGGAAGAACGCCCCAGCCTGGGTGGCGATCTTGCCGGCCACCTCGCTCATCGGAGCGAGCAGCGGCAGGCGGCCCTGGGCGTCCTCCACGGTCTCGTATGCGACGCAGGTCGCGCCGCTCTCCTGCAGGCCCCTGGTCAACTCCGGCGCCGGCGCGAGATGCAGGAAGGTGAACAGGGTGTGCTCGGGGTGGAGCATCTCGACCTCGCCGGGCTGGGGCTCCTTGACGCCGAGGATCATCTCGGCCTGCTCGAAGACCGCCACCGCGTCCGGGACGATCCGCGCCCCCTGAGAGGTGTAGGCCTCATCGGGGATCGAGCTGCCCTCGCCGGCCCCGGCCTGGATCAGGACCTCGTGACCGCGGTCGGTCAGCTCCCGGGCGCCTGCGGGGGTCAGGGAGACGCGGTACTCGTCCTCCTTGATCTCGGTGGGAACGCCTACCTTCATCTCGCCACCTCGCTCGGGCGCTCTGAGAACTCGAAGCGCACGCCGCGCGTCTCGAGCTCGCTGAACATCTGGTCGGGATCGATGCAGCGCTCGGGCGGCAACGCGCCCGTGTCCTTGATCTCGCCACGCGCCAGCAGGCGCACAGCGGCCGCGGCAACCGAACCGGTTGAGATCACGCCGCCCCCGAGCTGCCAAGCCTGATTTGCCGGAGTGACGCTCGCGGCGCGCACCGTCTTCTCGCCCGCGGTCGCGTCGACGATGTGCGCGGAGACGGTATTGGGCGAGGGCGGGTTGGAGAGGCGAGCCGCCTCGGCGACTCGCTCTTCGCTCGCCTCGGCCAGCTCCTGGAGCAGCTCGAGCACCTGCGGAGAGAGCGAGAGGGCGAAGGTGACGTGCTCGGCGCCGAAGCTGTCGCCGAAGGTGAGCACCTCGGAATGGAGCGTGAAGATCGTCTCCGCCTCACCGATCGGATCACCGAAGTCGACGCGCGGGCCGGCTTCCATCGGTTCGAGCTCTCGCGGCTGCCCGTCGATCAGGGCCATTGGCGGCCTGCTGATCTCGGCGATCAGGGTCCGCACGGCGTATGGAAAGGCCATCCCGCCGGGTGGATCCAGGTCCCTTCCTGCCGCCGCGACCGAGATCGACTCAGCCTCGCCGCCGAGCTCATGGACGGCGCGTGCGGCCATCAGGTTGGTCTTGCCGGGCGCCGAACCTGCGCCCAGAATGGCGATTCGGCCGCTCTGCTCGAAGCGCGAGCTGAACTCGAGTTGCTTGGCGGTGACGTGGTAGAGGCCCCCTAGGTCCATGTAGTCGCAACCGGCCTCGAGGCAGGCCTCCATCGCGGCGAGATTGACCGGGTAGTGGGCAGAGTTGACCAGCACGTCCATCCCAGCCAGCTGCTCGGTGAGGTCGGCGGTCGCATCCGCGCGGCGCGCCTCCGCCTTGCCGCCCCCGTGCTCCATCGCGACCGCCTCCGCCCGGCTCAGATCGATGTCGAGCAAGCGCATCTCGGTGACCTCCTCGGACTCGGCCAGGTCCCGAACGATCGCCGGCGCGATCGTCCCCCCGGCTCCCAGGACGGCGACCCTCACGCGATCAGCTCCCTGGCCCGCAGCGCCAGCCAGAGCTCGACGCGGTCGTTGGCCCGGCTCAGGTCGCGTCCGGTGAGCTCCTCGATGCGCTTGATCCGGTAGCGGAGCGTGTGCCGGTGGCAGTAGCAGTCGCCGGCGGCACGCTCCCAGTGCCCGTTGCGGTCGATATAGGCCTCCAGAGAGCGCAGCAGCTCGCTCGCGTAGCGCTCGTCGGAGTCCTCGATCGGCCCGAGGACGCTCTCGCAGTAGAGCCGGAGCGCCTCGGCGTCCTGGACCGAGAGCAGCAGCGTGAAGGCGCCGAGGTCGCGGTGCGAGGCGACGTCTGGCGCCGCGCCGTTGGCGAAGCCGGTCGCCTCGAGCGCGCAGCGCGCCTCGTGGAAGGAGTGGCGCACCCGCTCGGTCGGCAGCGAGCGGCTGGTGGCGGCGCGGGTCGGTCCGTGCACTCCCTCCAGCGCCTGCCGGGCCTGCGTTGCGAGCTCGAGCGGGTCTCCCTTCGCGCCGTCGACCACGGCGCAGAGCAGCTCCCGCCGGCCCGCGGGGTGAGGCGCCACCAGGGCAGGGCGATTCTGGCTCGCCAGATACTCCGCCAGGGTCGGCTCGGCCGCCGCCGCGTCTGCCGAGCTCGAAGGCCAGCACGACCGCCCGCTCGCCGATCCCGAAGGGGGCCAGCCGGTCGCGGATGTCGTCCGACGCCAGGCGCCCCGAGAGCGTCGCAGCCAGGACCTCACCTGAGAGGCGGCGCTCGGTCTCCCGCGCTACCCGCTCGCGCATCAGCTCCAGCGCGACGACGATCGCCGCCTGCTGCACGCAGAGCCGCTCGAAATCCCCCAGCTCGCCGGAGCGACGGACCACCACCAGCCAGGCCTCGGCGGCGCCGGCGCGCGGTGAGACGGGGTGGGCGAGGGCCCTGCCGCGAAGGTCCGACTGGTTGGGCACGAAGGGCGCTGCGGCGGTCCCGCGCGGCTGCACCTCGGCGCGGATCGCGTCGATCAGGTACTCAGGGAGGCGGCGCCCGCCTCTTGCGAGAACCTCGCCGCGCGCGTCGAGCACGACCGAGCTGCCCCCAATGGCAGCGGCGATCTCGCGGGCGACCTCGTCCAGGCCTCCTCCCTGCAGCACCAGCCGCTCGAGCCGCTCGTTCACCGCGATGCCGCGGGAGAGCACGTCGTACTGCTCGTTGACCAGACGGCTGAAGGCGGCCTCGGTGATCGCGATGAAGGGCGTCTCGTAGGGGACCTCGAAGACCGGGAACTCGGCCGCCTCGGCCTCGGTGAGCACGGCCTTCGGGACCTTGGGGTGGTCGAAGCCGGTGCCGAAGCCGAGCCCGGCGACGCCCGCGTCCGCGAGCAGCCGGATGAACTTCCGCTGCAGCTCGGCGCTCTCCAGCCTGATGCCGGTGGTCAGCAGAAGCTCCCCGCCGGAGAGCCACGGGGTCGGGTCGAGCAGCTCGGTGATGTGGACCCAGCGGATCTCCCGCTCGGCGCCGCCGCCTCCCGCCGCGACCTCGAGGCCTAGCTCGGAGGTGAGGCTCTCGACCGTGAGCATCAGTGTCCTACGCGACGAGATGCCTCTTCGAGAACCGGACGAAGCGACATCCACGATCTCCTCGAACTGCTCGGTATCGGCGATCAGCGGCGGGGCCAGCTGCACGACGGGGTCGCCGCGATCGTCGGTGCGGCAGATCAGTCCGCGACGGAAGAGCTCGCCGGACATGTAGCCGCGCAGCAGCGCCTCGGACTCCTCGTCGTCCAGCGACTCCTTGGTCTCCTTGTCCTTGACCAGCTCGATCGCCACGAAATAGCCGTCCCCACGAACGTCACCGACGATCGGGATGTCGTAGAGCGACTCGAGGGCGGCCTTGAACTCGCCCTGCTTGGCCCGGACGTGCCCACAGAGGTCCTCGCGCTCGAAGACGTCCAGATTGGCCATGGCGGCGGCGGCCGCCACAGGGTGCCCGGCGAAGGTCGACCCGTGAGCGAACATCGCGGTGCCCTCCTCGAAGGGCTCGAAGACCCGGTCGCGAGACGATCATGCCGCCCATCGGGACGTAGGCCGAGGTCAGGGCCTTGGCGACCGTGACGATGTCCGGCTGGTAGCCGTAGCGCTCGCAGCCGAAGTAATGGCCGAGCCGGCCCCAGGCGCAGATCACCTCGTCGGAGATCAGGAGGACGTCGTGCTTGTCGCAGATCTCCCGCACACGCTGGAAGTAACCGTCCTGGGGAGGAATGCAGCCGCCGGCGTTCTGCAGCGGCTCGAGGATCACCGCGGCAACCGTCTCGGGTCCCTCGAACAGGATCCGCTCCTCGATCTTGTCGGCCGCCCAGAGAGGATCGCGATCGGCGGGCCACCGATAGCTGTCCGTGTTCGGCACGTGGACCCCGCCCGGGGTGAGGGGCTCGAACTCACTGCGAAGCTCCGTGATACCGGTCGCGCTCAACGCCCCCAGGGTGGTTCCGTGGTACGCGATCTCGCGTGCGACCACCTTCGTCTTGTGGTTGTTGCCCGTCCTGCGGTGGTAGCTGCGCGCGAGCTTCAGCGCCGACTCCACCGCCTCCGACCCGCTGTTGGTGAAGAACACCCGGTTCAAGTCGCCGGGCGCCAGTGAGGCGATGCGCGTCGCCAGCCGAATCGCTCCCGGATGGGCATAGCTCCACACCGTGATGAAGTCGAGCTCGCGGACCTGGGCGGCCATCGCGTCGCCCAGCTCACTGCGTCCGTGACCCGAATTGACGCAGAAGAGCGCCGAGAGGCCGTCCAGATAGCGGTTGCCGTGGTCGTCCCAGACGTAGCACCCCTCGCCGCGGACGATGATCGGCACCTCGTGCTCGGGGCCGAACGCCCCCATCCGCGTGAAATGCATCCAGAGATGGCGCTGAGCCTGCTCTTGGAGTGCACTTGCGTCAGCCTTGGCCTGTTCCGGGGCGCTGGTCGATGCCATCCATCTCCTCCAATCTCTCTAGCCTCACCGTACAACGCTACCCGCCGCTGCTCGGCCCTACAAGCGCATTGTGTGAAATCACGTCCCGGCCGCTTGTACAAGTTGGACAAGACCGGACCCCGCTTTTAGGGCTTTCGCCCCTTGTTACGGTCTGGCGCAACTCCTAGGCTCGGGCATCCACGGTGGCCAATCGGGCCCGACCCCGGGCCCGCGAGGGAAGGAGAACCGGATGGAGAGCGCCTCGATCTCAGGGCGGGACCCGCATAGCGCGGCGGCCAGCGACCCGAAGGGCGCAGCCCCGGGTGAGAAGGGGCTGAAGACGGGCGCGCTGGGCTACCTGTCGAACCTGGTGATCGGAGTCGCGTCGACGGCGCCCGCCTATAGCCTCGCGGCGACGCTCGGCTTCATCGTGGCGGTTGGCGCAATCGGAGCCCACGCGCCGGCGGTCATGATCGTGTCCTTCATCCCAATGCTGCTGATCGCGGCGGGCTACTACTGGATGAACCGTGCCGACCCCGACTGCGGCACGAGCTTCACCTGGGTGACCCGCGCCATGGGCCCGCGCCTCGGCTGGCTCACCGGCTGGGCGATCGTGGTTACAGACGTGGTGGTGATGGCGGCGCTCGCGTACATCGCCGGCAAGTACACGTTCCTGCTCTTCGGCCTCGACGCAGCCGCCAACAACCTGCTCGACGTGAGCATCGTGGCGGCGGTATGGATCATCCTGATGACCTGGATCTGTTACGTGGGAATCGAGCTGTCCGCCCGGACACAGTACGTCCTGTTGACGGCTGAGATCGTGATCCTGGGGATCTTCTGCGCCCTCGCCCTCGGCCACGTCTACATCGGTCACCAGGGAACCCCGATCGAGCTCTACTGGTTCTCCCCGTTCAAGATCCCGGGCGGCTGGACCGCGCTGATCGACGGGGTGCTACTCGGGATCTTCATCTACTGGGGATGGGACAGCGGCGTCTGCGTCAACGAGGAGTCGGAGCACAGCTCGCGCGGCCCCGGCAAGGCCGCGGTGATGAGCACCCTCCTGCTGCTCTTGATCTATGTCGCCGTGACGGCCTCGGCGCAGTCGATCGCCGGCACCATCTTCCTGAAGCACCACGGCGACGACGTACTCAGCGCCTTGGGCACGGAGGTCTTCGGGTCGCCATGGGACAAGCTGTTGATCGTGGCGGTGCTCACCTCGGCGTCAGCCTCGACACAGACGACCATCCTGCCGACGGCGCGAACCACGCTCTCGATGGCGCGTTTCAATGCGATCCCGAGGGCTTTCGGGCGAATCCATCCACGCCACCTGACACCGGATGTGTCGACCCTGGCGATGGGAGCCGTCTCGCTCGTCTGGACGCTGTTCATCATCAACGCCAGCCAGAACGTGCTCGGCGACTCGATCAGCGCCCTCGGCTTTGGGATCGCCTTCTACTACGGCCTGACGGGGTTCGCGTGCGCGATCTTCTACCGCAAGCAGCTCACAAACAGCTTCAAGAACTTCTTCATGGCCGGCGTCGTGCCCTTGGTCGGCGGCCTGATGCTCACGGGCATATTCATCAAGGCGCTGATCGACTACAACAAGGTGGAAAACACCTATGCCGGCACGTTCCTCGGCTTCGGTGTCCCGGTGGCAATCGGCGTGGGAACGCTCCTCCTTGGCGTGGTTGTGATGGTGATCGCCAACTTCGTCTATCCGGCCTTCTTCAAGCGCAAGCCGGAAACGGCCGAACCCGGGATCCTTGAAGGCACCGTCACGGGCGAAGCATCCGTGATGACGGACTGAGGAGATGGTATGGGAGAGATAGTGATCGGCTACGACGGCTCGGACTGCGCCAAGGCGGCGCTGGGCCAAGCGGCCGAGCTCGCCAAGGGCCTGGGCGACAAGCTCGTCCTGGTCTTTGGCTATGCCCCGGGCGGCTACGGCGGAGGTGAGGTCCCGGCGCAGAGGCAGGCGGTCAAGGAGCTCGGGGAGAAGATCGCCCAGGAGGGGATCGAGCTCGCCAAGGAAGCCAAAGCGGACTGCGAGGTCGAGCTCGTCGCCGAGCATCCGTTTCATGCGCTCCTCGAGGTCGCCGGCAAGCGCAAGGCCCGGATGATCGTCGTCGGCAGCCACGGCGAGAGCCCCGTCAAGGGAGCAGTCCTCGGCTCAACCCCCTACAAGCTTGTTCAGCTCTCTGAGACGCCGGTGTTGGTGGTTCGCGCCTAGCGGTGTCGGCGTGCGAGCAGGAGGTTTGAGTGACCTCCGATCAAGGTAGTTTCGCTGGTGTGCGCACCGGGGAGTTCGCCCTTGAGCGAACCGATTCAGGATTGGCTGTGCTGACCGTCTCTGGCGAGCATGACCTCAGTACGGCGCCGGATCTCCGGCGCCGGCTCGACGAGCTGCTCAACGAGGGGACGGCCACCGTCGTAGATCTCTCCCCCGCCACCTTCATCGACTCGTCCATTCTCGGAGTGATCCTCGACAGTCGCCGACGCGCAGCCGATGCGGAGATCGGGTTTGCTGTGGTTCACACGAATGGCGCGGATGCGATCGATCGAGTGCTCGAGGTGACCGGCCTGCGCGCCGAGCTGCCCGTGCACGCCCAGCGGGAGGAGGCCATCGCCGCGGCCTCGGGTGACTCCGGAAAGACACCCGCATGAGCGAGGGCGGATTCGAGCTGACGCTGCCGGCGACCGCCGAGAACGTGATGGTCGTGCGCCAGGCGGTGGCCGGCCTGGGCGAGGCCCTCGGCCTCTCCGGTTCGCGGGTTGCCGATCTGAAGACCGTCGTCAGCGAGGCCTGCAACAACGTCGTCGTGCACGCCTACGACGACCAGCCGGGCCCGCTTCAGGTGACGGCCTCGCCGGGCCGGTCCCAGCTCGAGATCCAGGTGGCCGACGAGGGCAGCGGATTCCGGCCCCGCGCGAGCGAGGGCGACGCCTCCCTGGGCCTTGGGCTGCCGCTGATCGCCGCCCTCTCGGACAGCTTCGAGATCAGCGGCACGGCCGGCCAGGGAAGCAGGACGACCATCCGGTTCGGCTACACGCCTCCGGAGACCAACGGGAACGGCCCGCCAGCGGAGGCCCCTGCCGAGCTGGCGATGGTGCTGACCCCGGGCTTGACGGTGAAGCCCGTCCTAGCGCGGGTGATGGGCGCGCTGGCCGCACGGGCCGAGTTCTCGGTCGACCGGCTGGCCGACACGGTCCTGCTCGGCGATGCCGTCTCGTCGTCGGGCGAGGCGGATTTTGCCGACGGCCGGGTCGGGGTCTCCATCAAGGACGGCGACGGCACGCTCGACGTCCGCGTCGGCCCCCTCGTCGAGGGAGCGGGCGATCGGCTGATGGCCGAGATGGAGGTGCCGGGCGCCGGCTCCCTCCAGAGCCTCGCCAGCAACATGGAGGTCGTCAAGGCGGAGACGGCCTCAGGCGGGACCGCTGAGTACCTGGCGTTCGAAGTCAGTCGGTAGACGGCTTCGCCAACGGACTAATCGGGTTGCTCCTCGGCTGCGCGGGTTGCTCCTCGGCTGCGCCTCCGAGCACCCTCGCATCGGCGCTGGCGCGCGCTCTCGCCTCAGCGCTCTTCCTCGGGGATCCGCTGCCGCAACTTCTCGATGGTGGCGCGCAGGATTCGCGAGACGTGCATCTGTGAGACGCCGACCTGGTCGGCGATCTCACTCTGAGTCAGGTCTTCGACGAAGCGCAGATGCAGGACCTTGCGATCTCGCTCCGAGATCTCTTTGAGCACGGGCCCGATCGCCTCGCCGTACTCGACGGTGTCGAAGGAGAGGTCCTCGGCGCCGATCCGGTCGCGCAGCGGCCCGGGCTCGTCGCCGTCCCCCATCGTCGAGGTCGCGTCGAGCGAGATCGCGTGGTGGCCCTGGGAGGCGTGCATGGCCTCGAGGACCTCTTCATCCGTGGCCTCGATGCGTTTGGCGATGTCCTGGATGGTGGGCGTGCGGCCCAGCTTCGAGGGGAGCTCGGAGGTGGCCCGCTCGACCTTCAGGATGCGCTCCTGAACGTCGCGGGGGACGTGGACGGACCAACCGCGGTCACGGAAATGACGCTTCAGCTCGCCCAGGATCGTGGGGACGGCGAAGGTCGAGAAGGCGGTCCCTCGCTCGGGGTCGAAGCGGTCGATCGACTTGACGAGGCCGACGCTTGCCACCTGCACGAGGTCGTCGAAGGGCTCGGCGCCACCGGCGTAACGGGACGCAAGGCGCCGGGCGAGCGGCATGAATCTCTCGACGAGCTCCTCACGCACTGTCGGGGACCGGTCCCTGGCGTAGCGCTCGAGCAGACGACGCTCGCCCGCGAGCTGCTCCCGAGGTCCGGGGGAGGGAATGGGAGTCATCTGGATTTCTGCCGAGGCGATCTCATTCATTGATCCCGGCTCCTCACGGCCTCTGGCCGCGAACTCGCCCTCACTCCGTAGGCGTGATGCGGAGCCGCCCACAGACGGTAGCTACCCAGGTTTATGGGTGGCGCAAACTCACGTTTAGGGCTCTGAAGGCAGGGGTAATCAGGCCCTTGAGTCGAGGCAGCGGGCGGGCGTTCGGAGACCCCCTACTCCGGCGCCCGCCCACATAATTGGACGCCTCGTCTCCGCCGAGTTTCAGCCTCGGCGCAAGGCGAGCGGATAGGGCGGCCGGTTTCCTTCTCCCCCTGGCCGTCCTACCCCGCCTTGCCCGGATTTCGGCGACGGGCGCCGGCCCAATACGATCGACGCATGGCGGACCCCGAGACACGGCTGCTGATCGCTGGTGAGCTGCTCCCCGGGAACGGGGCGCCGCTCGAGGTCGAGAACCCCTACACCGAGGAGACGATCGCATCGGTGGCGACGGCCGATCCGGAGCAGCTCGACGCCGCCATCTCGGCCGCCCGGGAGTCATCGCGGGAGTGGGCACGAACCCCGGCCGTGGACCGAGGCGAGCTGCTCCGAGAGGTCGCCACGCGCCTGCGCGCACGAGCCGGCGAGCTCGCGGAGGTGATGACCCTCGAGGGCGGCAAGCCGCTGGTCGAGAACTCCGACGAGGTCGGCTGGGCGGCCGCCTGTTTCGACTACTACGCCGAGCTCGGCCGGGACTCCGCAGGACGGGTGATCCCCTCGATCGAGTCGAGCCAGCTCTCCCTCGTGGTCAAGGAGCCCCTCGGCGTGATCGGTTGCATCGTGCCCTGGAACTACCCGCTGCTGCTCCTGGCCTGGAAGATGGCACCGGCGCTGGCGGCGGGCAACACGCTTGTCGGGAAGCCCTCGGAGCTGACGCCGCTGTCCACGCTGATGCTGGCCTCCTGCTTCGACCAGCTGCCGCCGGGTGTCGTGAACCTCGTCGCCGGCGGGCCTGACGTCGGAGCGGCGATCGCCTCCGACCCGCGCGTAGATGGCGTCGCCTTCACCGGCTCGGTGGCGACCGGGAAGAAGGTCGCCCAGGCCTGCGTCGACCGCATGGCGCGCGTCAACCTCGAGATGGGCGGCAAGGACCCCTTCATCGTCTGCTCGGACGTCGCCAGCCGGATCGACGTCGCCGCGAAGGGCGGCGCCTGGGCCGCCTTCCTCAACTCGGGGCAGGTCTGCACGTCGGCGGAACGCTTCTACGTCATGGAGGACGTCTACGACGACTATCTGAGCGCCTTCGTCGACTACACCAGGGGCCTGGTGATCGGCGACCCGATGAAGAGCGACACCGACATCGGGCCGATGGTCTCGGCGAACCAG
Organism: uncultured Solirubrobacterales bacterium; assembly: GCA_963833375.1. Classification (GTDB taxonomy): domain Bacteria; phylum Actinomycetota; class Thermoleophilia; order Solirubrobacterales; family 70-9; genus DASUPK01. Next base: position 518,969 of record CAWHXR010000001.1, on the reverse strand, counting down.
CGGCGGAAGGTGTACGACCAGGTGGAGGCCGCGGTTGGGGCCGGAGCGGAGGTCGTGGTCGGCGGGGATTCCGGAGGCCAGGAGCGCGGGCACTTCTTCGCGCCCGCGGTCGTCACCGGCGCGCCGGCGGAGACCGAGCTGCTGCGCGAGGAGACCTTCGGGCCGGTCGCTCCGCTGGTGCCCGTGAAGAGCCTGGACGAGGCGATCGAGCTCGCCAACTCGACGCCGTACGGGCTTGGGGCCAACATCTACACCGAGGACTTCAAGACCATCCTGCGCTGCATGCGAGAGGTGAAGGCGGGCACGGTCTGGTTCAACGACCCGTTGACCGACAACGACGCCGGGCCCTTCGGCGGCTTCAAGCAGTCCGGCCTGGGCCGGGAGCTCGGCCGGGAGGGCCTGGAGGCCTTCCAGGAGACCAAGCACGTCCACATCGAGAGCGAGATTGCACCGAAGGAGTGGTGGTACCCGTACTCCCGCTACACCGGCGGCGAGCCCCCTCACGGGGCTTGAGGCGGACGACCGCCCAAATACACTCGGCCGAGTGGCCGATCAGACCGAAGCCCCCTATCTCGATGCCGTCGTCTCGTACGTGGCTCGCAACCCCGGACGCTTCCACATCCCGGGCCACAAGGGCACGGGAGCCGATCCCGGACTGATCCGGGCCCTCGGCGAGGCGGCGGTCCTCCACGACGTCCCCGCCGGCATCGAGGGAATCGACGTCGGGCCCCAGCCCACGCCGTTCCAGCGCGCGCAGCGTCTCGCGGCGGACGCCTGGGGGGCGCGGCGGAGCTGGTTCCTGCTCAACGGCGCCTCGGGGGGCAACCACGCAATCTGCATGACCCTCGCCCACGCCACGGGCGAGCTCGCCACTGGGCCGCCGCACCGCGGCCGCGTCGTGGTCCAGCGCAACGTCCACTCCTCGATCATCGACGGCCTCGTCCTCTCTGGCCTGCGGCCGACCTTCGTCGCGCCCGAGATCGACCCGGAGCTCGGCATCGCGCACTGCGTCACGCCCGAGGCGCTGGACGCGGCGCTCAGCTCGGAGCCGGACTCCACCGCCGCGATACTCGTCTCTCCCACCTACTTCGGCGCGGTCGCCCGCGTCGGGGAGCTCGCCGAGGTCGCCCACGCCCACGGCGTTCCGTTGGTCGTCGACGAGGCCTGGGGCTCCCATCTCTATTTCCATGAGGGGCTGCCGGCCGGGGCCCTGCGAGGGGGCGCCGACATGGTCCTCTCCAGCACCCACAAGATCGTCGGCAGCTTCACTCAGTCGGCCATCCTCCACCTCGGCGACGACGGCCGCGTCGACGAGGACGTGATCGACCGGTCGGTCACGCTGGTTGAGTCCACCAGCCCCAACGCCCTCCTCACCGCCTCCCTCGACGCCGCGCGCCGCTTCGCCGCCACCAGGGGCCACGAGTTGCTGGACGAGACCCTCGAGGCGCTGCAGCGAACCCGCGAGCGGGTCCGTGAGATCCAGGGGCTCGACGTGCTCGACGAGCGGCTCGCGGGACGGACCAGCGTGGCCGCCTGGGACCCGCTGCGGCTCTCGATCGACGTCCGGGGAACCGGCGCGACGGGCCACCGGATCGCCGAGCTGATGAGGGACAAGGACGACATCGTCCTCGAGCTCTTCTCCGAGAACGTGGTCGTCGCGGTCTTCGGGATCGGCGAGACGGCGGCCGCCACCGCGGACCGCCTGGTGGAGGGGCTCCAGCACGCCGTCGAGCAGATCGGGCCGCGCGACGTGGAGCTCCGCCGGGCCTTCGCCGAGCCGCCGCCCTGGGGCCCGCTGGAGCTGGCCCCCAGGGACGCCTTTCTGGGGCCGCAGGAGGTCGTCCCCTTCTCCGACGCCGAGGGCAGGATCGCCGCGGAATCGCTCGCGGCCTATCCGCCCGGGGTCCCGAACGTGCTCCCCGGCGAGCGGCTGACCGCGCCGACCATCGCCTATATCGCGGACTCGCTCGGGCACGGCGGCTTGGTGAGGGGCGCCAGCGACCGGTCCCTGAAGACGATCCGGGTGGTCATGGAGTGACGGCCGACCCGGCCTGGGGCGTCGACTCTGAGCACGGCCGGCTGCTCGACGTCCTGCTCTGCCGGCCCGAGAACTTCCGCTGGCGCGTGACGAGCGCGATCACGCGGGCGACGCTCGACGCCGGCCACAGGCTGGACAGCTCCCTGGCCGCCTCGCAGCACGCGGCTCTGGTCGACGCCTACGAGGACGCCGAGGTCCGCTGCCACTTCCTGGAGCCGGATCCCGCCCTCCCCTACCAGGTGTTCACCCGCGACTCGAGCGCCATCGGGCCCAATGGGACCGTGATCGCCCAGCCGGCCCAGTGGTGGCGGCGTGGCGAGTACGCGCCCGCGATCCGCTTTCACCAGGAGGCCGAGATCCCGATCCGCGGCATGATCACCGCCGGCTCGCTCGAGGGAGGGGACGTGATGATCGTCGAGCCCGGGGCCGTGCTGATCGGCTGCGGCGAGACCCGCACCCAGGAGGTGGCGGCGAACCAGCTCGCCGCCTGGTTCGAGGAGGACGGCTGGGAGGCGCGCGTCCAGCCGTTCCCCGAGCGCTACGTCCACATCGACGTCCTCGTCGCGGTGCTGGCGGACAAGCTGGCCGCCGTCTGCACCGAGGTGCTGCCCGCTGCGGCCGTGGAGTGGCTGCGCGGCAAGGGCTTCGAGCTGATCGAGGTGAGCGCGGAGCAGGCCTTCACGCTGGGTGTAAACGCGATCTCCCTGGGCGGCGAACGGGTGATCTCCGCGGCGGGGGCGATGCAGCTGAACGAGGCGTTGCGCGTCCGCGGTCTCGAGGTGACCGAGCTGGACCTCTCGATGTTCACCCTGGGCGGCGGCGGTCCACACTGCCTGAGCCAGGCTCTGCGGCGGGAGCGCGTGGGTTGACGACGGAGCCGGCGATCGACGCGGAGCGCGTGATCGCCGATCTGCGCGAGCTCCGGCAGCGCACCGGCGATGGCGGCGGCGCGCAGCGGCTCTGCTGGGGCGAGCAGTGGCGCGAGGCGCGCGTCTTCCTTCGCGAGCTGCTCTCCGAGATCGCGTTGGAGCCGGACGTGGACGAGGCCGGGAACGCCTGGGCCTACCTGGACGGGGAGGCGGAGCCCGCGCTGGCGGTCGGGTCGCATCTGGACTCGGTGCCCAACGGCGGCTGGCTCGACGGCGCGCTGGGGGTGATGGCGGCGGTCGGGGTGATGCGGACGTGGGCAGGCTCGGAGGAGAGGCCGCCGCGAACCCTCGCCCTGGTCGACTGGGCCGACGAGGAGGGCGCCCGGTTCGGCCGGAGCCTGTTCGGCAGCTCGGCGGCGGCCGGCACCCTCGACCCGGCGGCGCTCGCCGACGCCCGCGACTCCGACGGCCGCCGCGCGCCGGGCGTGCTGGCGGAGAACGGGGTCGACCTGCAGCGGGCGCCCGAGTGCCGTGCGCGCCTGGAGCGGATCGGCGCCTACCTCGAGCTCCACATCGAGCAGGGGCCCGTGCTCGAGTCCGAGGGGGTCAGGGCCGCGGCGGTGAGCGGCTGCGTCGGCGTCGAGCGCTCCCGCTTCCTGATTCGCGGGCGCGTCTCGCACGCCGGCACCACGCCCATGGACGCCCGCCACGATGCGGGGCTGGCGGCGGCTGACGCGGCGCTGCGGATCGAGGGGATCGCCCGCGCCGAGGGCGGCGTCGGGACCGTGGGCGCGATCGACCTCGAGCCCGGCATCCCGACCGCGGTTGCCGGGAGCGCGTCGATGCTCGTCGACCTGCGCCACCGAGACGCGGACGCGCTGGCCCGGATGCACGAGTCAGCCCGCGAGGCGGTCACGGCCTCCGCCGCGGAGCGCGGCTGCGAGTCCGCCGAGGAGCCGATCTGGAAAATCGAGCCGATCGCCTTCGACCCGGGGCTCGTGGCCCTCGCGCTGGAGGCCTGCGAGCGGACCACCGGAACGGCGTTCGAGCTGCCGAGCGGAGCGCTCCACGACGCGGCCTCGATGGCGCCGCACGTGCCGACAGCAATGGTCTTCGCACCCTCGATCGGAGGCTTGAGCCACGCCCCCGAGGAGGACACCGCGGCGCTCGATCTGAGCGCAGCTATCGAATCATTTGGAGCGTTGGTGGATCTACGGCTTCGCGATTAGACGGGTCGCGCTTACGCGCGCGCTTGCATCTCTCGCGAACCTCCGCACAACTGCAAGCTGACTCGCGTGTTGAGGGAAGAGGCGCCATTAGCTTCCGGCCCCACTCGTCCAAATGCTAGGAGTCGCCTCACACCCACATGGGAGCGCGCCGCGGCGCGCCCGCCGAACGGCCGCAGTCGTCGCGGGCGCTCTGGCGCTCTGCCTGCTCGTCCTCGCAGGGCGCTCGGCGTCGCCGAGCGATGCCGTGGCAGCCAAGGCCGCGCAGGGCTGCCCGGCGCAACCGTTCGGCCTGGCGCCGACGGGCTCCACTGCGCAGCGCTTCACCATGCTGATCCGGATCAACACCCAGGGGAACGTCGACACCTATACGAAGCCTGACGGCGGGATGGGCAACCGGGTCCGGCCTCAGGACATCTTCGTGCTCAACACGCGCTTCGAGGGCAGCGGCCAGTTTCCGGCGATGACGCCCCCCGTCGCCGCCCAGCTCGCAGCGGATCTGAGGAGCACCTTCCCCTGCAACCGGATCATTGCCCTGAACGGGATGAGCTTCGACCCGAATGCGGCCGGCTATGCGTTCTCCGGGATCGACGATCCGAATGTCTTCGCCCTGCTCACCGACTACGAGCAGAGCGACTGGAACGACGGCCTGCTCACCGATCCGACCCGGCCGCCGTGGGCCAACAAGTTCAAGATCGCCTTTCCGTTGCTCAAGGGCTGGGACTTCAACGTCATGTCCACGGTCGCGGCGAACCCGGTTGGAGCCGGCAAGCGGACCGGCCTCGCGCCCCAGGACCTCAGCACCTGGAACTACGGGCAGATTGCGCAGGACCTCAACAAGAAGAACTCTCGCCTCGGCGCGCGCAAGCTCGGACCGATGAGCGTCCAGGCCCAGGACGCCTGCGCCAACGGCGCCGCCGCCGGCTTCGGCGCCCGGGCCAAGCAGCTACGCCTCCAGTACACCTTCAAGTTCATCACCGAGAAGATCAAGATCCCTGGCAAGAAGAAGAAGCGGCAGAAGACGATCCGGCTGCCGCTGAAGAAGAAGGCCAAGCCGATCATGGACAACCTGGGGATGGAGATCTCGTTCACGGACAGCCCCCAGGCCAGTGCCAGCCAGGCGATCCTGAGCACGTCGGCCGCCCAGGCGGCCGCCTGCGTGACGCCGGCGCTCAAGCAGGGCGTCGGGGCCTTCTTCTTCTTCGCCTCCGATGACTCGATGAGACTGCTCTTCCAGCAGCCCCAGATCGCCGCGCTCCGTCCGCCGACTGGCGCCGGCTCCGCGAACACCGGCGGCGTCGGGAGCCCCTAGGACGCGCGCTCGACCACCGTCTTCGCGCGCAGGTCCGAGAGCGCCTCGGCCGCGTCGTCCCAGGCGACCTTGTTGACCGTCATCGGGTCCGGATCGAACCTGCCCTCCCGCACCAGCTCCAGCACGTCGGGCATCAGGCGCCGGACGTGCGGCCGGCCGGTCACGAAGGTGATCCCCTGCGTGAACATGTCGAGCAGGGGCAGCGGGATCGGCTGGAAGTAGATCCCGATGCTGGTGCAGATCCCGTCCGCGTCGGTCGAGCGCAGGGCGCAGGCGATCCCGGCTGGGTCGGCGCTGGCGTCGACCGTGATCGGATAGAAGCCGACCCGCTCCGGGAACTCCTCGTCGAGCAGGTTCGCCCCGAGCCTCTCGGCGAGCTCGCGGTCGCGCTTGCGGCCGCCGACCACGTCGACCCGCTCCGCGCCGAGCGCCAGCGCGATCGCCACGGAGTACAGGGCGATCGATCCGGCGCCCATCGCGATCAGCACCGGCGAGCCCGGCGCGTCCTCGAGCGGAGGGGCGACCGTTCGCCAGGCGTCCGGGATGTTGTCGGAGAGGCTCGCCACAGCGGCCGGGCTGACGCCGTCGGGGACCGGGACCAGCATCGCGTCGGCGAACGGCACCCTCACCGAGTCGCTCGCGAACCCGCCGTAGGTCTGCGGGCCCACCGGCAGGCCGTACATCGAGAGCCGCGGCACGGACTCGCAGTTGCCGGTCCGCCCCGCGCGGCACGCGGCGCACTCGCCGCAGGAGATCTGGAAAGGCACGCTGACCAGGTCCCCGGGCTTCACGGACTGGACGGAATCTCCCACGTCGGTGACCTCGCCGACGCACTCGTGCCCGAACGCGAACGGCCCGGCGGCCGGAGCGATCCCCCGGACGAAGGCGACGTCGAGGTCGCAGGTCGCAAGCGCAACGGGGCGCACGAGCGCCTCGCCGTCCCCCTCGATCTTCGGCTCGGGGGCCTCCCGCCACTCGAGCTTGCCCTTCTCGATGAACTCGAGCTGCCTCATCACGCGGTCTCCTTTCCGGCGGCCGCCGTCAGCCGCTGGAGCGCCTGCGCGTAGAGGCCCGTCTTGATCCCCGCGACCGCGTGGGCGGGCCTGCCGGCCAGCGCGGAGGCGCGTTCGGCGGCCCGCGCCAGGACCTGCTCCTCGGCAACCGCCTCGTCGACGATCCCGGCCCTCTCCGCATCGCCGCCCCCGTAGCGGCGACCCGTGAGCATCGCCTCCTGAGCTGTCCTGACCGGAAGCTTGCTCTTGATCAGCGCCGACATCCCCTCGCTGAACGGAATCCCGAGGTCGACCTCGGGCAGGCAGAAATAGCCTCGGTCCTCTCGCATCACCCGCCCGTCGCAGGCGAGGGCGAGCATGCCCCCGGCAGCGAAGGCGTGGCCGTTGATCGCGGCCACGGTGAACGACGGAAAGCCGAGCAGCCTGCCCAGCAGCCCGTGCACCCGGGCGAGCACCCGCTCCGGCTCGCCCTCGGGCGCCTGCGACATCCATTCGAGGTCGAGGCCGTTCGAGAAGAACTTGCCCTCGCCGGTCAGGACCACGGGGACCGGACCGGTCTCAGCAGCCTCGATCTCGTCCAGGGCCGTCCAGATCGCGTCGACGTTGTCCGGGTTGAAGCGGTTCTCGCCGGCTCGCATACGGACCACCGCAACCTCCCCGGCGCGCTCGACCGTGACCCGCTCCGCCATCAAACGGGTTGCCCCTCGGCTTCTGCCTCGGGGCACCCTCGCACCTACGCTGATGCCGGCACTCCCTCTTGGCCACCCGCCGCCGGCACCTTGTCGCGGCCGCTTCCCTCCTGCTCGGCCTCGGCCTTGGCGGCCTCGCGGAGCTGCTCGAAGTGGACGACCTGGCCCGCGGCGCCCCAGTTGCCGTCGGGAACCTCGTGGATCAGTGTCCAGACCCGGACTCCGGCGTCCGCACCCCAGCCGGTCGCCTCGAGGACGAGCTTGGTGGTCTCCTCGACCAGCCCGGCCTTGCGCCGGTCACTGAGGGCGCCGCTGGGCACCGTGATCTCGATGACGGCGTGTGGCTCGGCGACGCCGTCGGGGGTCTGGATCGCCTCCGCGGGCAGGGCGTGGACGTGGGTCCAGGTGATGGAGCGAAAGAACTCGGTGTCCGGCGCTCCCTCCCAGCGCAGCAGCGCCGCGCCCAGCTCGCGCGCCAGCTCCTGCCGGGAGTCGTCGGTGAGAGACTCGGCGGGGATCGTCAGGTCGAGCTTCGGCATCGCGTCCTCCTCGGGCCGGCCGCGAGCCGAGGCAGCCCGGGCCGATGGCTTTGGGGTCTGAAGCTGGAGGCAAGCCTATAGGGTTCGGATTCCGAACGCAGTCTCGCTATGCTGGCGCCGGAATGCGAGCCGCGGAGATCGCCGAACAGAGATGCTCGATCGCCCGGCCGGCCGCCCTGCTGGGCGACCGCTGGACGCTCGTGATCCTGCGCCAGGCCTTCTCGGGGGTGAAGCGCTTCGAGGACTTCCAGTCCAGCCTCGGCATCTCCCGCTCCCTGCTCTCCGAGCGGCTCGGCCGGCTGGTCGACGCCGGTGTGCTGCGCCGGGAGCCCTACAAGGACGCGGTGCGGACCAGGGACCGCTACCGGCTCACCGAGATGGGGCTCGACCTCTATCCCGTGCTGATGGCGCTGCGCGAGTGGGGCGACCGCTACTTGGCCGAGGAGGGCCCGCCCCTGGAGATCCGGCACCGCGGTTGCGGCGGCGAGCCCACCCTCCAGCTGCGCTGCTCGAAGTGCGGCGATCCGGTCGGCGCCAAGGACGCCGAGGCGCTGCCGGGCCCGGGCCTGAAGGCCGCCTAGCGACAGGGCTCGCCGCGCAGCGCCCCGCACTGCGGCGGCGGGCTCGGCGCCGAGACGCCCGGGACCAGCGGCAGGATGAGCCGCGACGGGCGCTTGTGCGAGAACGCGACGGTCACCCTCGCCAGGTGCAGCGGCACGGTCTCGGCGAACGACCAGACGGGCTGGTCGCCGCTCGGTGCGGTCACGGTGACCCTGATGCGCGAGCCAGCGCGATAGACGTGGCCCTCGTAGTAGAGGGGGATGATCAGCTTCGAGAAGCGGCCCTTGGGCAGCTTGGCCGCGTCCTCGCGGCGCAGGCTGAGGGCCGGCTCGAGCAGCGAGCTCTTGCGCGGGTCGAGCTTTCGCATGCTGGCCCGCAGCCAGCCGCTCTGGACGTAGATCTCCTTGCCGTCGGGGCGGACCTCCGAGACGGTCACCTGGAGGTCCACGTCCGGAACCGAGGCGCGGATCCAGGTGTGCACGGCGCCGCCTCCGATGAACGCGGCGTCGGCCTTCAGAGGCGGCGTCTCATAGGACGCGGCCGTTCCCGCCGGCGGCTGGCGCCAGTCATAGCTCGGGTGGGCGGTCCAGAGATCGCCGCCGCTGGTGTCCGTCCCCGCGAAGTCATCGGCGGGACGCGCCCCCTGGTTCCAGGTGAACGTGTCGCTGCCGCCCTTACGGCCCTTCTTCGGAGGCTTGTTGGCGAGCGTCCCGTTCGGGCCGAAGAACCAGGAGCGCGCCCGGGTCCCGGGGATCGGGAACCGGCTGAAACCTCGCTCGAACGCCGGGTAGGGGAACCCCGGCGGGCCGCCGGCGCCGTTGTCGAACAGGATCCGCACCGGGGGCTGGGCCTCGAAGGCGTTCCTCGCGGTGTCGTAGGTCGGCTGATCCCGGATCGGGTCGTGCGGGAGGGTGACGCCGGGGACGCCCATCGCCGTCTGGTAGAGGAGCGGAGCGAAGGCGGCCGCCGCCGGCGGTAAGACCGGTCTTCGCCCGGCCACGTACAGCTCGAGGAAGTCGAACCATCGGTTGAACGTCTCGGGATCGAGCGAATCGATGTGGAGGCCGTTGGTGAAGGTGAACCACTTGCGCCTGGTCCCGGTGAAGCTGTCGGCGAGATTGGGGCAGTGGGCGCCGGTCTGCTCGTCGTTGAACTGGCAGGCCAGGAACACGGGCACCCTGATCCGGTTGACGAAGGTCGACGGGTTGAGTGGATTTGCGACCCGTGGCCGGTAGAAGCGGTTGCGGTGGACCTTGCTGATCAGATGTGCCGCCGCGGTGTGCAGCGTCTGGTTGGCCTTGCAGATCGCGTCCCCGTCCTGGATGCGCTTGTATGCCCAGGCCTGTCCCTCGGTGGGCGAGGCGGGCTTGGAGTCGTGGACGCGGTCCTGTGCCCACTGCAGCGCGAAGCCGGTGTTGAGGATGCCGCCCGGATACAGGGTCGTCGCGGTGTTGTCGACCACCGACAGCGGCGTGATCGCGGAGAGGTGGGGAGGCGCGGTCGCGCCGACGAAGAGCTGGCTGATCCCGCCGTAGGAGACGCCGGCCATGCCGACCATGTTGTGGAGCACCCACGGCTGGCGGGCGGCGGTCTCCACCACGTCGTAGCCGTCCAGGCTCTGGAGCCTCTCGAAGTAGTCGAAGGCGCCGCCGGAGCAGCCGGTGCCGCGCATGTTCACGTCGACCACGGCGTAGCCGAGCAGGTTGAGGATCTGGCTGATGCCGCTCTCGGGGCCGGCCGGGTTTGCGTAGCCGTAGCCCGAGTACTCGACCAGCGTCGGATACGGCCCCGCGGAGGGCGGACCGGGCAGGCGGACGTCGAGCGCCAGGCTGGTCCCGTCCCGGGTGTTCATGTACCCGTAGCCCCCCGCCGGGAGGGCCTGGCTGTAGATCGAGTGGTCCTTCGGCGCGGGCCTGTCGTTCATCACGGTGACCTTCGTCGACCGGGACCCGTCGGCCGCCCGCACGCGGTATCCCTTGCCGGGCGGAACGCGCCGGAAGAGGACTCCGCCCAGCGACCCCACGGGCTTCTTCGAGACCCGCTTGCCCTTGCGGTCGATCAGGAGCAGGCTCGTGCCGGGTTGCGCCCCGGTGACGTACACCTGCTCGACGCTGCCGTGGACGCTGAGGGCGTTGGCGGCGGACGCGCCCGCGGGCAAGAGCGCGACGAGGGCAAGGGCCGCGACCAGCGCTGTCCCGGCCGCCCACCTGATCCGCCTCGCCCTTCCCATGCAGCTCACTCCGTCGCCCGCTCCTTGCTTCAGCTCCCTCCGAGGGTCACCAGCATATTGCGCCGGGGTTCACCCAGCGAGTCGCCGCTACCCGGTGTGCACGGCGTCTCCGCCGTGCTCCTCCAGCGTGTTGCCGATCGGCGGGATCGGGCTCTCGCGCAGGATGCGCGCCATGTGCAGCAGGTTGTGGGCGCACCAGGAGCTCGTCCGCTGCGTGTAGGGGTGATCGGGACCGCCCGCGTCGAGGTACGAGGGGCCCGGACCGGCGTCGCCCACCCAGTAGGTGTCGGCGTTCGGCGGCACCACACAGCCGAGGTGGGTCATGTTGAAGAGCGTGGTCTCAGCGCTCGCGTGCGCGCCGTCCTCGTTGCCGGTCACGACCACGCCGGCGACCTTGTTGTAGAGCGGGTATTGGCCGACGTCGTTGCGCTCGTTGTAGGTGCCGTCGAGGCGCTCGATCACCATCTGGCAGACCGAGGAGCGCACACCGAACCAGATCGACATGCCCATCAGCAGGATGTCGGCGGCCTTGATCTTCTCGAGGATCTGGGGCCACTCGTCGCCATCGCCCTCGTCGGAGCTGACGCCGAACTTGACGTCGAAGTCCACCGGCCGCAGGATCTCGGTCTCGACGCCGTGCTCTTCCAGGATCCCGAGGACGCGGTTCATCAGCGCCTCCGTGTTGGAGGTCTCGGGGGACTTCTTCAGGGTGCAGTTGACTCCCAGTGCCTTCAGGCCCGCGCCGGCATCGGCGCCGAGTGACTCGGCCATTCCTTCTCCTCTCCTCTGATTGGACGACTTCAGGCGTTCTGTTCTCCGTCGCCCCTTTGGCCGCAACGTTACGCGACCCTCGCCGGCCGAATGGGCCGGTCGGTAGTGTCCGCCGCCGTGAGCAGCTATGACCGGATCAAGGACCTGCCGCTGCGGATCGACTCCTACGAGCTCCAGGGCCTGGAGTTCGAGACACCGGGCTTCACGCGGCTGACGACGATCATCCACCTGAACGGCGACGGCCACGAGGGCCTGGGCGAGGACGTCGTCTACGACGCGCTGGACCACGTCGCCTTCCAGGACGCCGGCCCCGCGCTGGAGATCGCCGGCGAGCACACGCTGGCCTCGTTCTCGGAGCTGCTCGAGGAGTTCGAGCTGTTCCCCAGCCCGCCCCAGCGCGAGGTCTCCCTCAACTACCGCCGCTGGGCGTTCGAGAGCGCGGCGCTCGACCTGGCGCTCCGCCAGGCGGGCAAGTCCCTGCACGAGGTCATGGGCCGCGAGCCGCGCCCTGTCACCTTCGTCGTCTCGATGCGCCTGACCCCCCCTGGCTCCGACCAGGTCTCGACCATCGAACCGGTCCGCAAGCGGCTCGAGGTCTACCCCACCCTGCGCTTCAAGCTCGATCCCACCAACGACTGGACCGACGAGCTGGTCGGACAGCTGGTGGAGACCGGAGCGGTCGACTCGCTCGACCTGAAGGGCCAGTACAAGGGCACCCCAGTCGACGTGGACACGGATCCCGAGCTCTATCGCAAGCTGATCGAGGCGTTCCCAGAGGCCTGGCTCGAGGACCCGGACGTGAACGAGGAGACCAAGCCGATCCTCGACCCGGTCGCGGACCGCGTCACCTGGGACGCCGTGATCCACTCGGTCGCCGACATCAAGGGCCAGCCCTGGCCGCCGAGGATGGTGAACGTCAAGCCGTCGCGGTTCGGCCCGCTGCACGAGCTCTTCGCGGCCTACGACTACTGCGACGAGAACGGGATCGGCGCCTACGGCGGCGGCCAGTGGGAGCTCGGCCCGGGGCGAGGCCACATCCAGTACCTGGCCTCGCTCTTCCACCCGGACACGCCGAACGACGTGGCGCCCTCCGGCTACAACACGGCCGGCACCGAGCCCGGGCTGCCCTCCAGCCCGCTCGAGCCGATGCCGACGGAGACCGGCTTTCGCTGGGGCGAGTAGGCTCCCGGCGCATGGCTGATCAGAGCTTCGCCGACGCCCTCAACGAGCAGATCTCGAACGAGTTCGCCGCCTCCCAGCAGTACATCGGCGCGGCGGTCTACTACGACTCGGAGACCCTGCCGCGCCTCGCCACCTTCTTCTACCGCCAGGCGGTGGAGGAGCGGAACCACGCGATGATCATGGTCCAGTACCTGCTCGACACCGACGAGGAGGTCCGGATCCCCGACATCAAGTCGCAGCAGACCCATTACGACGACGTCGTCGGGCCCGTCCAGATGGCGCTCGAGCAGGAGAAGCGGGTAAGCGAGGAGATCAACGCCCTCTTCAAGCTAGCCCGCGAGGCCGGCGACTTCCCGGCCGAGCAGTTCCTCACCTGGTTCGTCAAGGAGCAGGTCGAGGAGGTCTCCTCGATGATGGACCTGCTCAACGTCTGCGAGCAGGCCAAGGACAGCCCGCTGCTGATCGAGGACTTCCTCGCCCGGGAGCAGATCGGCGACGAGGGCGCCGATCCGACCACTCCCCCCGCCGCCGGCGGGATGCTCTAGGCCCTCTGGGCTCAGTCGAGCCGACCTGGGCGCCTGTGGTGCGCCCGCCGCCTGGCCGCGCGGCTAGCGAGGGTCTGTCGCAGCTCGAGGATCTCGCCCCGCATGTCGTTGATCGGAGCTCGGCTGCCCTCCAGGCGACGCGATCGGAGCTCGACCTCGCGGGCGCCCGCGCTCCCCGCGGTCACCTCCCAGACGGCGGCGCCGTCGCGCGCGCTGACGGTCTCGGTGAGCTCCGTGTCCTCGAAGAGCGCGCCGGTCTGATCCTCGAGGCCGAGGCCGGGCTCGAGCTCGTCGGAGCCGATCGCGCGCAGGAATCGTCGGCGCCTGACGGGCTCGGTGAGGTAGTGGACGCAGGCGCTGCCCGGCAGCAGGCCGAGCCCGTCGGCGACGGCGGGCTCGCCCCTGCGAGCTGGTGATCCCGCCCTCGAACCAGACCATCGCCCCGGCGCTCTGCCCGCAGACCAGGATGCCCTCCCGCCAGCACTCGCGCAGGATCTCGTCGAGGCCGTGGGCCCTCCAGATCGCGACCAGGTTGAGCATGCTGCCGCCGCCCGCGTAGATCACGTCCTGGGCGAGGAGCTCCTCACGCAGGTCGATGGGATCCTCGCCCAGCCGGAACAGGGAGATGACCTGCGGGACGCAGTCGCGCTCCGCGAAGGTCCGGCGGAAGCGAGCGATCTGGTCCTCCGGATCGCCGCTCGCCGTCGGCAGCAGGCAGATCCGGGGCCTCGGGGACTCCGCCAGCTCGACGATCAGGTCGCAGATCGCGTCGTTGCCCGCCCGGCGGTCGAAGTCGTGGCCACCGAGGGCGAGGATGCGGCGCCGGGCCATCACTGAACGGGTTGCTCCTCAGCCACGACACGGGTCGGGCGCTGGGCGGCGGCTCTCGCCCGATCGGAGCACCCTCGCATCACGGCTAGGCGGCCGCCCGGCACACGAAGGGGATGACGGTGGCCGGGGCCTCCGCACCCAGGTACCGCGTGGCCAGCCTCGTCTCGAGGATCTGGCTCCCTCGCCGCTCCAGCTTGTAGGCCCTCGCCTCCGGGCGCGAGGCGACAACCTCGACCAGCTCGCCGCCGACGAAGCGGAGGGCCGCACCGTCCTCGGCCGCGAAGCCCGCCGGCATCCCGTCGAGGAGGTGGCGATGGAAGGCGCCGCGCCGCTCCCGGTCGCAGTAGTGCACCGCGTTGCTGTGCCGCAGGAACCCGAGGGCCGGCACGCGGGTGACCTCGCCGTGGTATCCGCTGACGGCCTCCGCGAACCAGCAGAGCGACCCGGCGCTGAGGCCGCAGAGGATCACCCCCGCCTCATGGGCCTCGCGGAGCATCGTGTCGATGCCATGTGCGCGCCAGACCCCGAGCAGGCTGATCAGGCTGCCACCGCCCACGTAGATCACGTCCTGCGCCAGCAGGTGGGAGCGGATGTCGGAGACGCCGCGCTCCCGGCGGAAGAGGCTGACGTGGGAGGGCCTGGCCCGGTCCCGGAAGGCGCTGTAGAAGCGCACCACGTAGTGGTCGGCGTCGCCGCTCGCGGTCGGCAGGAAGCAGACCCGCGGGCTCGCCGTCCCGGTGAGGCCGAGGACGTAGTCGTCGAGAAGTGGGTTCCCGGACTCCTGGGAGAAACCGCCGCCGCCGAACGCAACAACCTGTCTTGCCGCCTGCATGGCTCCACCCCCGATCCCGTGGGCTATCGGGGAAATTGTCCGCACGGAGCCGGTCCCGGTCGTTGGACAGGTGTCGAAAGATCGCTCGTGGGCCGTCGACCGGCTGTCGAAATCCGCGCCTGGCCGGGCAGCACCCGGCGGCGGTCAGCGAGCGCGGAAGGCCGACTCCGGACCGCGCCGCTGCGCGAACAGGGCCACCAGGACGAGTGGCGCGAACCAGACGACGTACGGATAGAACCAGTGATTCGCGGTCACCTGCACGGCGATCAGCAGGGCTGCCGCCAAGGCCGCGACCTGCGTCGTAGTGCGCCGCCGGGGGACGAAGAAGAAGAGCGCCGCGAGCCCCACCGCGAGCACCTTGCTGAGCGTCTGCAGCGCGTGCAGCGAGGGCGCCTGGCCCCAGACGCTGAACGGCGAGCCGCGCGAGGCCTGGTACCCGAGCGAGCGGTCGTACAGCTCGCGGAAGCCGCCGTCGGGGAGCAGCGGGATCGTGACGACCGCTGCGGTGAAGAGGAAGACGAGCGCGAAGACGACCAGCGGCCGGACGCGCCTGTCTCCATGGCCGGCCGCGAACAGCGGCGCCAGCACCAGCGGGCCGAACTTGGTCAAGCCGGCGAGCGCCGAGGCGGCGCCGCGCGCGGGCGGAGAGGAGAGCACCAGCAGGCAGCAGACCACGAGCATCGCCACCAGCGAATCGTTGAAGCTCGAGCCCAGCGTGTACATCGTGAAGGGGTAGGCGAGCCACGCATAGGCCAGGGCTATGCCCAGCGTGCTACCCGCGGGCCCCGCCCGCAGCCGGCGCCCTAGCCCGAAGAGCAACAGGGCGGTGAGCAGCTCGAAGCCGAGCGCGGCGGCACGCGCCGCCGAGACCTCGTCCCAGTGGCCGCTCCATGGGAACGCCTGCTCGAACGGGACGTAGGCGAGGTAGTTGACCGGCCCGTAGACGTCCCCACGCACGTCGGAGCTCGGCGGCAGGCCCTGGGAGAAATCCTCGCTGTAGATCTCCTCGCCCTGCGTCAGCCGGTCGGCGCCGATCACGCCGGCGAGCCCGACGTCGATCACCTTGCCCTCCGTCGCGATGTACGCGGTGTGGAAGGCGGCCAGGGCGACGATCCCCGCCACCAGCCAGCCTCGTCGCGCAAACGGCAGCAGTCGGTCCCTGCTCTCGGTCGGCCAGAACCCGGCGATCAGCATCCGCAGGAAGACGTAGGCGAGCACGGGATAGACGAGCGCGACCGAGACGCCGATCTCCGCCTTGTTGAAGAAGAAGAGCGATCCGCTGAAGCCGAGCAGGGCGAGCAGGTCCAGGTGGATCAGCCGCAGCGGGCGGCGTGGATCGACGAAGGGCGCGAGGAAGAGGACGCAGAGCGGCAGCCAGATCCACCAGCGATTGACCTTCCCGGACACCGCCCCCTGGTAGCCGCGGGCCAGCTTGGTGTCGACCTGCGAGCCGGTCCACTTCTCGACGACCTCCCCGCTCGCGTCGTCGACCACGACCTCGGCGACGTCGTCCCCATTGAGCTCGTAGAAGTCGACCTGCCACTGGTTCCGGCCGTCCGAGCCGAGCCGGGTCCGGACGCGGACCCGGTGCGCACGCCCGCCGAGATCGCCGCTGACGGCATTGGTGGCGATCGTCGCGACCCGGCGCGCGTCGAGCGTGAAGCCGGGCGGCGGCTTGGACCCCGACGGCGGCACCGACAGCCGGTAGGTCTGCCCACCGTCGAAGGGGGGCTGGTCGGCCGGATCGGCCGGGATCGCCCCTTCGGCCCATGCCGAGACGGGGAGGGCGGCGAGCACAATCACGGCGGCGGCGACCGCGAGACGTGGGGCTCCCATAGGTGGGGCAGTTTCACCGATCGCGGGAAAATCCCTGTAGCCACCCGCAGCTCGCCTGGGTAAGGGTCTGCTCGCCATGCGGAAGTCGCGGGATCAGCATTAACATCCGCTCGATGGCGGCCAGCGCGAGCATTCTCTGAGCGAGGCGCTTTGCGAGTGAGCGCCGACGGTGCGAGGGTGGGGATCGTGAAGCGAGGCGAAGGACAGCGCTGAATGGAACGGCAGGACCTGCGGATTTACGCGACGTGTCCCCAGAGCAAGGACGTCGACGCCGCCGAGTACAGGAACCGCGTGGCGGACGTCGCCCGATGGAGTGAAGAGGCGGGTTGCCACGGGATCCTTGTCTACACCGACAACGGGATCGCGGACCCCTGGCTCGTGGCTCAGCTGGTGATCGAGGCAACCCAACAGCTGCGGCCGCTCGTGGCCGTGCAAGCGGTGTATATGAGCCCGTACAGCGTCGCCAAGATGGTGACGTCGCTGGCCTACCTGCACGGGCGCGCGACAGACCTCAACTTGGTCGCCGGTGGGTTCCGCAACGATCTGCTCGCACTCGGTGACGAGACGCCCCACGACGACCGCTACAACCGAACGGTCGAATACGCCCAGATCATCACCGGCCTGTTGAAGGGCGAGACGGTGACCTTCGAGGGACGGTGGTACAAGGTGAAGAACCTGCGTCTGACGCCGCCGCTGCCCCCCGAGCTGGCGCCCGGACTGACGATCTCGGGCTCCTCACCGGCCGGCCTCGCCGCCGCTGCGGAGATCGGAGCGCTCGCTGTCCGGTATCCAAAGCCGGTTGAGGACGAGCAACGCGAGAGCGTGTCACGGCCGGCGGGCGGCGTCGGCGTGCGGGTCGGCGTGGTCGCGCGCGAGAGCGCCGAGGACGCCTGGCGGGTTGCGCGCGAGCGCTTCCCCGAGGACCGCAAGGGCGAGGTCAAACATCAGCTGGCGATGAAGGTCTCGGACTCCCACTGGCATCGCGAGCTCTCGAAGCGCGAGAAAGGGGAAGAGGACGAGGAGAACCCCTATTGGCTGGGCCCGTTCAACCAAGGTCAGACCTTCTGCCCCTACCTGGTGGGCAGCCACGAGCGGGTTGGCGCCGAGCTGGCGCGCTACATGGAGGCCGGTTTCGCCACCTTCATCCTCGACATCCCGCCCGATCGCGAGGAGCTCGAACACACCGGTACCGCCTTCGAGCGCGCTCGGGCGAGCGCCGAATGAGCCCCCTCCTGCACGAGTACGCGGCTCGCTCGGCCGCGCTGGACGCGGGCGCGACCGCGGTCGTGCTCGGGGACGAGCGCCTCACCTATGGCCGGCTCGTTTCCGAGAGCCGGAGACTGGCGCGCATCCTGGTGGAGGCCGGGGTCGCGCCGGGTGACCGCGTTGCGCTCATGGTGCCCAAGTCGCCGCCGGCGATCATCGGTGTGCACGCGGTGCTCGAGGCCTCGGCAGCGTACGTCCCCGTTGATCTCGACAGCCCGCCACCGAGGGCCGCCCTGGTGATCGACTCCGCCGAACCGCGCGCCGTGCTCACCGCCGGCGCGGCGTCCGGGTTGCTCGATGGGCTCGCCGACGAGGGTGCGCTCGACGGGGTTCGGGTCATCTCTGTTGATCCCGAGTGGTCTGGCGGCGAGCGCCTCACCGCTGAGTACGGTCCGGCCGACTGGGCCCGTCTACCGGACGATCGGCTCGAGGGTGGCGGAAGCCCGGAGCAGCTTGCCCACATCCTGTTCACGTCCGGCTCGACCGGGGTGCCGAAGGGCGTTCAGATTACGCATGCGATGGTGAGCGCCTTCGTGGACTGGGCGGTGGAGCACTTCGGCACCGCGCGGGGCGAACGAATCTCCGGACACCCCCCGCTGCACTTCGACCTTTCGACCTTTGACATCTACGCGACCCTGAAGGCCGGAGCGGAGCTCCATCTGGTGCCCGCGGCTGCGAACATGCTGCCCGGTGCGCTGGCCGACTTCATCCGTGACAGCGCCCTGGACCAATGGTTCTCCGTCCCCTCGACTCTCGCCTTCATGGTGCGTTCAGGCGCGATCGAGAATCACGATTTCCAGACCCTGAAGCGCGTCCTGTTCTGCGGCGAGGCGATGCCCACGCCGGTGCTCGCTGAGTGGATGCGACGCGTCCCGCACGCCCAATACACGAACCTCTATGGCCCGACCGAAACGACCATCGCCTCGAGCTACTTCGACGTTCCCGCCGTGCCGGAGGTCGAGACGGAGCCCGTCCCGATCGGGGTACCTTGCCCCGGCGAGAGGCTGCTCGTGCTCGACGAGGAGCGCCGACCACTGCCGCCCAACGAGATCGGGGAGATCTTCATCGGGGGGGTCGGGCTGAGCCCGGGGTACTGGCGGGACGCGGAGAAGTCCGCGGCCGCGTTCATCCCGGACCCGGGCGGCAACGGCCGGATCTATCGCACGGGCGACCTTGGCTGGGTTGGCGAGGACGGGCTGTTCGGCTGCGCCGGCCGCGTTGACTCGCAGATCAAGCATCGCGGCTATCGCATCGAGCTCGGCGAGATCGAAAGTGCGCTCAACGCGCTCGGCGAGCTGCGCGAATGCGCCGTGGTCGCGGTGGAAACCCAGGGCTTCGAAGCCAACGCCATCTGCTGCGCTTACGTGCCGGGAGAGACGGAGGTGGCGCCTCCGCAGCTACGCGCTGCGCTGGCGCGCTCGCTGCCCGCCTACATGCTGCCAACGCGCTGGTTGGCCTTCGACGCGCTGCCGAAGAACGCCAACGGGAAGATCGACCGGCGCGCGTTGCGCGAGAGCATCGATCTCGAGACGACGAAGGCAAGCTGACCAGGGCGAGAGCACCGCGGTCAGGGTGGTGGCGGGACCGTCACTTCGCCGACTCCTTCTGCCGCGCCTCGACGAGACGGACGATCGAGCGTGTCGTGCGGAAGTCATCCACCTCCAGGGTTTCAAACGGTATCTGGACGCCGCAACGCTGCTCGAGTTCGACCACGAGCGTGACCAAGCCAAGGGAGTCGAGCAGGCCCGTCTCGATCACGTCCACGTCCGGCCCAGGGACCTCGATGCTGAGCTCGTCTCGGAAGATCCCGAGCACGACCTCAGTCAAATCGGTCATCGATGTTCCCGTTGCTTGACTTCGCGGGCTGGATGCAGCCGCTCGCCGGGGCGTAGGACCTCAGCCGCTGCGATCCGTCTACCCGCGACCTCTACCCGGTCGACGCGCACCCAGGCGTCGGCCGCCGCCACGAGCCTGCCGCCGCCCTGCCCCGCTGCCACCAGACCGGTCTGCGCGTCCGTCTCCTCCGACAGGGCCTCTGCCGCGGCGATGGCGATCTCCCGCCCGCCCGCTTCGCAGCGGGGAAATCCCCAGGGCGAGGGGAACGGTCCGTAGTCGCAGGCGCGCACGAAGTCCGCGACCTGGCGCGCCGGGCGGTCCCAGTCCAGGCGACCGCCCTCGGGCGGTCCGGCATCGAACCACCGCCGGCGGGCGAGGTCCTGAGGATGGGCGGGGATCGGCTCGCCGCGCTCGGCCAAGTCGAGCAGCCGCTCCACCAGCGGCAGCCCGCGGCGCACACATTCCGTCATCACCTTGAGCGCCGTATCGCGCGGCCCGACCTGAAAGCGCTCCGCGAAGGCGATCGCCCCCTCGTCGACTCCCGGCGTCATGCGATGCAGCGTCACTCCGTGAAGCTCGTCGCCCTCATACAGCGCCCAGCTCGGAGCGTTCAGGCCGGCGCGCTCGGGCAGCGGACCCGGGTGGAGGTTGTATGCGCCCAAGGGGGGCGCTGCCAGCACCTCGACATCGACGATGTACAGCGAGTGGATGTTGAGCAGCAGCTCCACACCGGTCTCGCGGAGCTCGCCCGCCAGGGCCGGATCGCGGACCTCCGCCGCCGGGCGCACGGGGATCCCCAGGTTATCCGCGACGCTGCTGACCGTGGCGCCCCTGGCGGCTCCCCGAGAATCGCTGAAGACCGCAGCCACGGTGTGGCCGCGCGCGGCCAGCAACCTCAGCGCCTGGCCACCTGCCGCCTCCTCGGCTGCGAGCGCAACGGTGAGCTGCATCGAGTCCGGGCGGTTTCTCAGGTCCCGAACCATTCGCCGTCGAGGACGGTGAGGAGTGAGGAGCTCGTCGCCAGCAGACCGCGGATCTCAGGATCGCGCGTGTGAACGACCGGCTGGCGGGCGAACCCCAGCACCGCGAAACGGCGGCGCAGTGGCCAATAGAGATAGGGCTCGGCGCGTCCGGTCAATACGGCGCTGCCGTCCGCCCGCGCGTGTTCGACGAGCTCACCGACGACCGCGTCCGTCTCGGCCTCGAGCGCGGAGAGGTGCAGCACGCGGCTCACGCCGGACGGCTGCCGCACGTATGCGTACCAGCCGATCGGGCTTCCACCGCGGTGGACGAGCCGGCGCACGACCGGGCCGACCGCGGCCTCCAGCTGCGCGAACAGACATTCGAGGTGCGCCCGATCGTAATCGACTCGCAGGCGCACGTTGCGGGTCAGGGCCGGAAGCTGCGCGACGATGGCGGCGACCGTCGCCTCTTCGGCCCTGACGTCCGGAGGAGGAGCGGGGAAGGCGCGCGGCATGAGCCGCGGCCCCACTGCCTGGATCGGAAGCGCGGCGACGGGCGTCAGCCAGCGACCGAGCGCTTGCCGCCGCGCCCTCGCCCTCAGAATCAGGCCCGCCCAGTGAAGGGGCTTCAGCACGAGCATCCAGTCACAGGAACGTGAATAGTCCCGGTGGCCGCCGAACCCTCGCCACATGCGCACGACGGCGTCGGTCGCAGTGTCGGTCCAGCTGAGGTCCTGGGGCCCGGCGAGCATCTGGCGCAAAAGGAGTGTGCCTGCGAGACCGGCGCGGCGATCGGCCGCGACGACGAGGTGAGAGCAGCAGACTCCGCGCAGCGGGCGTTCGTCGAGGCGCAGGCGTCGCACCTGAGCGCCCATGAATCCGATGACCTCATCACGCTCGTCCAGCGCCACGAGCGATGGCAGCTCCGGATCCGCCCACGGATGGTCGACCAGGGTCTCGGCCAACAGGGATTCGCCCCAGATCCACCCCGGGAGGCGCGCCTCCACCAACGCCGCCACCGCTGATAGATCACCCCGTGTGAATGGTCGGATCTTCGCCATGGCCACCACGCTAACCGCCAGGCCGGGTTCCTCGCGTCTGACAGCCGCCGGATGATCGCAGGGTGACGATCCCCGTGGCCTCCAATTGGCGAACCGATCAAGCCCGATGAAAGGGAGGTACCGATACCAACCAGTGGGTACGGGTACCGTGGTTTCGAGAGGGGCGGTTCGGAGCACTCTCCGGCTACCGCCTCTCTGGATGCACCGGAAGCGGCCCCGTACCGATTATCCGGATCCCGTACGCGGGCCGCTTCCCCTCGCCGACTATCTAGTCCATGTACCCGAGGTAAGCGCCCGCCCGACCCGCAGGGATACGGGGCTGGAAGTCCTCAGCGAGCTGCTTCACGCCCCGGTTTCTTGAGAGCGCTCAGCGCGTCGCGCAAGAATGCCCCCAGGCACGGATCGGGAGGATGCAGGCACAGGCGACCCGTCCCATCGGATGATCGGGCGCCACTACGGGACCCTGCTTGGTGGTGCGCTCAGGTCGATCGCCGGTCGCCTCGATCCGCTCGATCGAGAGCGGGACGGCGAGGCCGAGACAGGCTCCGAGGGCGTCCAGGCCACTACCGGGCGAGGTGAGCCGTCCTGGCCTGCGCCTGCGGTCGCGAAACTCCCCCAATTGCAGGCACTTCAGCGAACGGGAGCGACGGGACTCGAACCCGCGGCCTCCGGCGTGACAGGCCGGCGCTCTAACCAACTGAGCTACGCCCCCGAGGGCTTGCGGCGAACCGTCCGCCGCACTCGCTGCAGGCTAGCCGCTCAGCTCGGAAACGTTCGTGGCGACCGGGCCCTTGGGGCCCTCCTCGGACTCGTAGCTCACCCGCCCGCCATCGTTCAGCGAGCGATAGCCGTCCCCACCGATGCTCGAGAAGTGGACGAAGAGGTCCTTGCCCCCGTCGTCCGGCGTGATGAAGCCGTATCCCTTTTCGCTGCTGAACCACTTGACGGTTCCTTCTGCCATTCGCGCCTCCGCTTCTTGGTTCCGGGGAATTGACCCCCTCCGATGGCGCGGGAACCTAACGAACCCGGCAGCGGGATGCCCACGAGACGGACTAGGGTGGCCGGAATGCGGCTGGTGAGCTATCGGAGCGACGGCGAGGTGCGTGCCGGAGTCCAGACCGGCGACGGCGTGATCGATGCGGGGGAGGTACTCGGGGTCGATCGCGTGGGCATCAGGGGGCTGATCGCGGGCGAGCGCATCGACGAGCTCGGCCAGAAGCTGGAGGGAACGGACGCACGGTCCGTCTCCGGCGCCGAGCTGCTGCCGCCCGTCCCCGATCCGGACAAGATCGTCTGCATCGGCCTCAACTACCGCTCCCATGCCGCGGAGGCGGGGATCGACCCGCCCAAGGAGCCGACCTTCTTCGCCAAGTTCCGCAACGCCCTGATCGCGCCGGACTCGACCGTGAAGCTGCCCGCGGCGAGCGAGAAGGTCGACTACGAGGCCGAGATCGCCTTCGTGGTCGGGCGGCGCTGCAATCAGGTGCAAGCGGAGGAGGCGCTGGACTCGATCGCCGGGTACATGCTGCTCAACGACCTCTCCGCGCGCGACCTCCAGTTCGCCACACCGCAGTGGATGCCCGGCAAGGTCTTCGACGGCTCGGCCCCCTGCGGCCCCGCCCTGGTCACGCCCGACGAGGCCGGGGCGCCGGACCAGATCTCCTTCAGCCTCGACCTGAACGGCGAGCGCATGCAAGAGGCGTCGACCTCCGACCTGATCTTCTCGATCGCCGAGCTGACCTCGAGGCTCTCGCGTTGGATGACTCTGGAGCCCGGCGACATCGTCTCGACCGGGACCCCGTCCGGGGTGGGAAGCGTCCGCGAGCCGCGGATCTGGCTCAAGCCCGGGGACGAGATCGTGATCTCCTCCCCCACCCTGGGCGAGCTGCGCACGACGATCGCCTAACGGTGCGCGAAGACCCGATCGTTCTCCAACGGTGACATCGACAGATCACCGCCTGCTTCGACCGCTTCAGCAGCGGCCCGCCATGAACGGCCCCCACAATTACCGCGGCAGAATCAACCGGCCCGCTCCTCGACTAGCTCCTCGATGCTGCGGTAGACGCCGGGGGCATGCTTCTTCAGCCGCTTCACCTCGAAGTGGCCGAGGCTGATCAGCCTCAGCCTCGAGGTGGCGGTGACGGTGGCGCTGCGCATCTCGTCGTCGAGCATGCCGGCCTCGCCGAAGACGTCGCCGGGACCGAGATCAGCGATGTGCTCGCCCCCGCGGGTCACCTCGGCCGTGCCCTCCTCGATCGCCAGCAGCTCGCGCGAGAAGCCGCCCTCCTCGAGCACGACCTGGCCCTCGGCGACCTCCTTGGACTGGGCGAAGACAGCGACCTGCTTCAGCTCCTCGTCCGAGGCATCCGAGAACAGCGGGATCCGCTTCAGCTGGGTTGCGTCCATCGTCTCTTCTCCTCTTCCTGCGGGTGCTTCCGGTCCGCGCCAACGTATCCGAAAGGAACTCGCGTAGAGTGCGACATCCACCACGGAACGGGGAGGAGAGTCCAATCGGCGGCGACGCGATGCCGCAGGCGCTCTACCTGCGGGCCCGGGCGAGCGAGGGACGACGCTGGAGTTCCTCGTGGGGGTTCTCGCAGACCTGGGTCACGCTGGGCTGGTGCTCTTCCTCGCCTCGGCGATCACCGGCGTCGGCTTCCTGGGCCCCGAGAGCGGCCGGATCGCCACGATCGGGGCCCAGGAGAAGGGTGCGGATGACCCCGAGGTGCAGCGGCGCGCGTCGCGGATCCAATGGATCTCGAGAATCGAGCTGATCCTGCTGATCGCGGTGATCTTTCGAGATGGTCGTGAAGCCCGGCCTGTAGCGCCTGGAAACATTCCAGGGCCGATGATCTCCTGCCGATAAAGGAAATTGGCGCCCTCTATGCCCCTGCTCGCATCCATACCCGATTTCTTCTTCACCTGGTATCCCGTCTTCGGAGTCTTCTTCTCCGGCGGCCTCCTGATCATCTTCGCCTTCCTCCTCCGGAACACGATGGGCACGACGAGGCCCGAGACCGTCAAGGCGAGCTCGACGGCCCCTGTCCTCTGGGAGGACGTGCAGGGCGTCGACGCCGCCAAGGAGGAGCTGGTGGATGTCGCGGAGTGGCTCAAGGACCCGAAGCGCTTCGAGACCCTCGGGGCCCGGGCTCCGCGCGGTGTGCTGCTCTACGGCCCGCCCGGCACCGGCAAGACGATGCTGGCGCGCGCCGTGGCCGCGCACGCCGGTGTGGACTTCTTCGCCGCCTCGGGATCGAGCTTCGTCGAGATGTTCGTCGGACGAGGCGCCGCGCGAATCCGGCGACTCTTCAAGGAGGCCCGGCGCTCAGGGCGGGCGGTCGTCTTCATCGACGAGATCGATGCCGTCGGCGGACATCGCGGCTCCGGCGCAGGTGACGGCGGCACCTCGGAACGCGAGCAGGCCCTCAACCAGCTGCTGGTCGAGCTCGACGGCTTCGAGCGCGACCCGGGCACCGTGATCGTCCTGGCTGCGTCGAACCAGATCGAGAAGCTCGACAAGGCGCTCCTCCGGCCCGGGCGCTTCGACCGCCAGGTGCTGGTCGCGCCGCCGGACCGGGACGGGCGCGAGGCGATCCTCCGCTCGCACGCCCGCAACAAGACCCTGTCGGACAAGGTCGATCTCGTCGACGTCGCCCGCAAGACCACCGGGCTGACGGGTGCGCAGCTCGCCAACGCGCTCAACGAGGCGGCGATCATCGCCGGCCGCGCCGGGCGGATGGCGATCGCCCGCGAGGACCTCGACGAGGCGCTGCTCCGCCAGTCGGTCGGCTCGCAGCAGTCGCGGCGGCTGACCGAGGTGGAGCGCCGGATCGTCGCCTACCACGAGGCGGGGCACGCCCTCTGCCGGCGGCTCTGCGGACTCGACCCGCCCGAGATCCTCAGCATCGTGCCCCGCGGGCCCGCCCTCGGATTCGTCGGCCACTCGCCCAGCGAGGACCGCTATCTGCGCTCGCGCAAGCAGCTGCTGGACGAGATCGTGATCCTGCTCGGCGGGCGCGCGGCCGAGGAGGAGGTCTTCGACGAGGCCTACTCCGGCGCCGCCGACGACCTCGCCCGCGTGCAGCAGATCTGCGTCCAGATGGTCACCGAGTTCGGCATGACGGTCTCGCACGGGCCCCCCGACAGCGCTCCGCTCGCGCAGCCGACCAGCGACTACGCGATGTCGGACAGATCCCGCCGCGACGTCGATGAGAACGCCCAGGAGCTCGCGCACATGGCCTACGCGCGCGCCCGGCAGCTGATGCAGGTGAACCGTCGCTGCCTCGACGACCTCGCCGGCAACGCGCTGGAGCGCGAGACCCTCACCCGCGAGGACCTCGACGAGATCTTCGGCGCGCACGACCTGCGCCGCTCGCTGCTGCCCAACGGCAGCCAGTCGGAGGCCAGGAAGCTGATCGCCAGAGACCGGGCGGGGTCGAGCGGGGCGCTGATGCCCCAGCACACCCACCCCGAGGACCCCCGCAAGTCGGCCTAGGCCGGGCTGAAGCGCGGAGAGCCGCGGCCCACCTCGAACGCCGCCGCCATGCCGGGAGACCGGGACCGAGCCGTCCTCTGAGCCGATCTGGGTCGCGTGCCGGCGCCCCCGCCCACCGCCGAAAAGCAGGGCTCGACGGCAGCGGGCGGGCGCCGACTACGGCTCCAAGTGCGGTGCTGGAATGCTCAGACGGTGCGGGTGCCGCGTCCCATGAAGAAGACCAGCAACGCGACGATGGCCAGCGCGAACAGAATCGGGTGCACGATGGCCCCGCCCGCAATGGCGATGATCAGCAGAACGATGCCTGCAATTAGCCACAGCATTGAGCTTTCCCTCCTTCCTTGGACTGGCTGCTCGCCGCACGTATACCCGCGCAGGGGTGGCGCAATCCGAAAGATGCTCCGGCCGGGAGGGATGCTGCGATGGGCGGTGCCGGGCTCGAACCAGCGACCTCCTCGGTGTAAACGAGGCGCTCTCCCAACTGAGCTAACCGCCCCTGGCCCGTTGATTATGGCGGCTCCGGAGAGTGCGTCGGGAGGATCGGGACCGCCGCGAGACCGAGGGGCCGGCGCAAGCGCAAGCACCGAGACTGGTCGCGACCGGTCATAGGGTTCGGTCTACTCCTTCCTGGCGTTGGCCCGCTTCGAGCGCCTCAGCCTGCGCCAGCGAGAGCAGCTCTTCGTCGTGATGGCCGACGGGATCACCTGGGACGGCCAGCCGATCCCGGGGCTTCCGCCCGGCTGAGCCCCGCTGCGAGAATGGGGCCATGGACCGCACCATCCTCTGGCGAGCGGCGGTCCTGCAGGTCGTCTCCGTCGCCGCCCTCTCGATCGTCCTCGCTGTGCTCCTGCCCCACTCGTTCTTCGAGGATTGGGGCTGGATCACGGGACCCGTCGCCTGGCTCGCCTGCGCGGCCCTGACGGCCTGGGCGCTGCATCTGAAGGCGCCCGCCGTCCTCCTGGGCGCGGTCCTGGCCGGGATTCCGAGCGCGCTCGCGGTGATCGCCGGGATCCACTGGCTCGGCGTGGCGATCGCCGTCGCCGCCTTCGCGGCCTGGTGCGCCTGGCTCGCCCAGCGGCCGGGAGGAACGGCGTGGACCTAGGCATCGAGGGCCGCACCGCCCTCGTCATGGCGGCCAGCAAGGGCATTGGCCGCGGCATCGCAGAGGCGCTGGCTCGCGAGGGCGCCCGGGTCGCGATCTCCAGTAGATCCGCCGACTCGCTGCGCGCCACCGCCGAGGGGATCGCGGGCGAGGTGCGCACCTTTCCGGCGGACAGCGGTGACCTGGAGCGCCTGCGGCGGCTCCCCGGTGAGGTGGCAGAGGCGCTTGGCCCCGTCGAGATCCTGATCGCCAACACGGGCGGCCCCCCGGGCGGCGGCGCGCTCGACAACTCGCTCGAGGAGTGGGAGGCAGCGTTTCGCTCGCTGGTCCTCGCGACGAGGGTCCTGGTCGAGGGAGTGCTGCCGGGAATGCGCGAGCGCGGCTGGGGGCGAATCGTGAACGTCGGCTCGAGCTCCATCCGCGAGCCGATCCCGGGTCTGACGCTCTCGAACGCGAACCGGCTGGCGGCCCTCGGCTTCCTCGAGACGCTCGCGGACGAGGTCGCCGGCGACGGGATCACAGTCAACACCGTCGCCACCGGCATGTTCGCCACCGAGCGCCTGGCCGACCGCCACGGCTCGCTGGAACAGGCCGAGGCGGCCGCCGCCGAGCGGATTCCGGCGAAGCGGCTGGGACGGCCCGAGGAGTACGGCGACCTGGTCGCCTTCCTCTCCTCGGAGCGGGCCGCCTATCTCACCGGCGCCGTGATTCCGCTGGACGGCGGCATGCTCCGCTCGATCTAGCTCACGCCGGAGCTGGCCTGGGAGCCCGGCGGAACGCCAGCAGCAGCCAGACGCCGCCGGCGATCATCATCGCGACGCTGATCAGCTGCGCCTGGGTCAGCCCAAGCGCGACGTCGTCGTTGCGGCGGATGAACTCGACCAGGAACCGCTCGGTCCCGGCGAGCAGCAGGTAGAGGGCGAAGAGCAGCCCGTTCGTCAGCCGGTCGCGGAGGCGCCAGAGCAGCAGGGCGACCAGGCCCATCGCCAGGGTCTCGTAGATCGGAGCCGGGTGCACCGGCTGGTCCGTCGGCTTGGTGCCGTCCGGATACGACATGGCCCAGGGCCCGTCCCACGCCTTGCCGTAGTCGCCGTCACCGGAGAGCTGGCAGCCGCAGCGGCCGACCGCGTAGCCGAGGGCGAGGGCCGGGGCGGCCAGGTCGAGCAGGGCGAGGTTGAGGAAGCCGCGCCACCAGGCCCAGGCGAAGACCCCGAGGGCGCCGCCGATCGCTCCCCCATACCAGACCAGTCCCGAGCCGGAGAAGAGGTTGCCGAGCAGATCGCCCTTGACGTCGCTGTAGTTCTCGATGATGAAGTCGAGCCGGGACCCGACCAGCCCGCCGAGCAGCGCGGCGAAGCCCATCTCGTAGGCCCAGTCCACCGGCTTGCCGAGCTCCCCCAGGCGCCGCCAGATCAGCGCGCCCGCCGAGACGAAGGCGAGCGCGAAGCAGATCCCGAAGGTCTGCAGCGTGACCGGTCCGATGTGGATCTCGGGCAGCACCGGACGGGAGGCTAGTCGAGCGGGCTAAACGGCTCGGGCGGTTTGGAGCCGGTCAGTCCGAGAAGACGCCCGACATCGCCTTCAGGCCGACGTCCATGCCGCTCCAGAAGGCGCCGGCGTGGAACGGCCGGCCATGGCTGAAGCGCCACGGGACCGAGGTGCCGAGCATCTTCTTGCCCATCCGCCAGATCCTCGACGAGCCGACCCGATAGTCGCCGTTGGCATCTGGCCTGACCTCGACCGGGTGCGCCGGGTCTCCGGTCAGCCGCAGCGGGACCTTGGCGAAGGTCGCCTTGTCGAACTGCTCCATGATGCACATGCTGACCGGGTCGAAGCTGAGCTCCGGCTCGGTGCCGAGGATCGCACCCGCGAGCTGCGAGGCGGCCGCGTCCGCCTGCAGGAAGGCGAGGAAGGCCTGCTTCACCGGGAAGTCCCCGGCGTCGCCGACCGCGTAGATGTCGGGATGCCCCTGAACTCGCCGTGTCGGCAGGTCCGTGGCCAGGAACCCGCGGTCGTCGGCCTTCAGGCCGGGGAAGGGCGTCGATGCGACGTAGGGCGGGAAGGCGACCAGCAGGTCATAGTCGACGCGCTCGCCGTTGTGGAACTCGACTCCCTGCGAGTCGATGCTGTCGACGATCCAGTCGGTCCGCCCCTCGATCCCGCGGCGCAGGAACTCGTTGGTGACCACGTGGTGGAGGCGGGGGCCGAAAGCCTGGATGTATCCGCTCTCGTACGTCGCCCAGGTGATCGACACCCCCTCGCGCCCACCCTGGCGACGCAACCAGGTCTCGAACATCAGGACGATCTCGTAGAGGGGACCGGCGCACTTGTTGTTCGGTGGGATCAGGAAGAGGACCCTCTGGTGGCCGCCCGCCTTCGCCGCTTCGAGCACGCGCTCGAAGGCGGCCCGTAGCTGGAGCATCTCCTCGATCGTCCACATGCTGATCGCGTGCTCCGCGAGCCCGGGGATCTCGCTGGCCCGCATCCCGGAGCCGGTGGCGATCACCAGTTGGTCGTAGGAGAGGCTCTGCCCGTCGACCCGGACCCGGCGCGAGTCTGGATCGATCTCGTGCGCATGGCCATGGACCAGCTCGATGCCGCGCTTCGCGGCCGGCTTGGCCAGTGGGACCTTGAGGCGCTCCGGGTCGAGGCCGAAGGGCACGTAGATCGAGTTGGGCTTGAAGAGGAAGTGGTCCTGGTCGGAGACCAGAGTGATCTGCGCCCGGTCGCCGGCGAGCAGGCGGAGGCCGAAGGCGGTCTCGAGCCCGCCGAAGCCGCCTCCGAGAACCAGGACACGTGCCAGCGCCGACCTACCTTGGCCGGGAACACCGTTTCCCGTCATTCCGTCCGCCATGCGGGAAGCCTCACCCCGGCAGGGCGCGGCCGCCTCAGCCCTGTGCCCAGATTTCGACTAGGGGTTTTCCACGTAGGCGGTCGCCGTCGTCCTGCAAATAGCCCCGGCGGGAGTCGAACCCGCGCTACGAGGTTGAAAACCTCGCGTGCTAACCGTTACACCACGGGGCCGCGCAGCTGATTATGCGAGAAGGCGTTCGAGCAGCCCCTTCTGGACGTGCAGGCGGTTCTCCGCCTGGTCCCAGACAGCCGAGCGCTCCCCGTAGAGGACCTCCGCCGTGATCTCCTCGCCGGGATGGGCGGGCAGGCAGTGGAGGGCGATCGCGCGGTCCGAGGCGGCCGCGAGCAGCTCGTCGTTCACCTGGTAGGGCGCCAGGTCGGCGCGGCGCCGGTCGGCCTCCGTCTCGTCGCCCATGCTCACCCAGACGTCCGTGTAGATCGCGTCCGCGTCCGCGACCGCGGCCCGGGGATCGCCGGCGAGCTCGGCCAACCCCTCCTCGATCCGATAGCCCTCAGGGCTGGAGACGACCACCTCGACGCCGGCGATCCGGCCGAGGATCGCGAGCGACCTGGCGACGTTGTTCCCGTCGCCCACGTAGGCGAGGCGCAGGCCGTCAAGCTCCCCGAAGCGCTCCTTCAGCGTCAGCAGGTCTGCCAGCGCCTGGCAGGGGTGGTGCCCGGGCGTCAGCCCGTTGATGACGGGCACGCTCGCCTCCTCCGCCAGGTCCCGGACCCTCTGATCGGATCCCGAACGGATCACGATGCCGTGCACGTACCGGGAGAGGACCCTGCCGGTGTCACCGAAGGACTCGCCGCGGGTGAGCTGCAGCTCGTCGCCGCGCAGCACGACCGGCGACGCCCCCAGCTCGGCGGCCCCGACCTCGAACGTGACCCGGGTCCGCGTCGAGGGTTTCTCGAAGATCAGCGCCACCGAGCGGCCCGTCAGCGAATCGTTTCCCTCGCCGCGATCGCGTCCGCGCTTGAGCTCCTCGGAGCGCTCGAGCAGCGAGATCAGCTCGCCGCGGTCGAGCTCCTCGCCGGTCAGGAAGTGGCTGGCTGGAAGATGTGCCGTCGGCTGGGCCATCGGGCCGCCGATACTAGGGCCGTGAAGCTCACCGCAATGACATGGAACTTGTTCCACGGCCGTGACTGGCCGCCCGAGCCCGAGCTCCAGGTGCGCGCCCACAAGGGCAACTTCCGCCGCGGTCCACGTCGTGGAGAGCGCTACGAGCAGGTCAACTGGGACCTGTTCGGCGAGTTCGCCTCCCTGATCTGCGGCATCGACTGGGACGTCGCCCTGTTTCAGGAGTTCCCGCCGAGCTGGAAGACGAGGATGGCGAGGGCGTGCGGGGCCGAGGCCCACCGCGCCCTCAGCGGGCGGAACTGGCTGCAGCCGCTGACTTCGGCGATCGGCCGCTGGCGCCCGGACCTGCTCGGCGCCTGGGAGGGTGGGTCCGACACCACCCTGGTCCGCCCCTCAGCGGGGGGAATCGCCGAGCGCAGGTGGGTAGGCCTGACCTGGAGGCCGGAGCTCCGGGTGATGGCCCTGACCCGCCTCGAATCCGGCATCTGCGTCGCCAACGTCCACGTCAGCACCAAGCCCTCCTCGGCGGAGGGGGAGTTGCTCGACGCCGCACAGCGCGCAGTCGAGTTCGCCGACCCGGATCCGCTGATCTTCGGGGGCGACTTCAACGTCCGGCCCAAAGCCAGCAGGGTCTTCGACCAGCTCGAGCAGCGCTTCGGCCTGGCGTCCAGCACCGCGCCGGACCGACTCAGCCACCTGTTGGTGCGGGGCCTCGAGGTCACCGAGCACCCCGCCGCCTGGCCACCCGAGGCACGCGACCGGATCGATTCCGCCACGGGCTTGAAGATCCGGCTGTCGGATCACAACCCCGTGATTGGAAAGTTCGCAACTGTGGGATAGTGCGAGCGAATGGCTAGCCTGCCCAGGGGGACCGAGGAGAGCACCCGCGCCGAGCAGAGCGTTCAGGCGTTCCGCGACGCACTCGGGAAGAGCATCACAATCTCGCGCGACCGGCTCCAGGAGGTGGTCGACGACGCCGTCCACCGCGGGCGCATGACCCGAGGCGACGCCGAGGAGATGGTGAGCCGCCTCGCCGCGAGGGGGCGCGAGCAGGCCGAGGAGCTGCTCGCCCAGCTCGAGCGGCTCCTCGCCCAGGTGCGCGACGTCCCCGACAAGGCGCGG
Source organism: uncultured Solirubrobacterales bacterium (assembly GCA_963833375.1). Lineage (GTDB taxonomy): Bacteria > Actinomycetota > Thermoleophilia > Solirubrobacterales > 70-9 > DASUPK01. The sequence goes on along the minus strand of CAWHXR010000001.1, from coordinate 486,714 downwards.
CAGGAGGTCGGCGGCCGGGCCGAGCAGGCGCGAAAACGCGCCGTCGGCGCGGTCGACAAGCCGCTCGCCGGCGCCGACCGAGTCCGGCGCGCGGCGCGGGTCCCGGGATTCCCGATCACCGCCTACGACCAGCTCTCGATCCGCCAGATCGACCGGCGGCTACAGGAGCTCAGCCGCGTCGAGCTGCGCAAGGTGCGCACCTACGAGCGCCGGAACAAGGCCCGCAAGGGCCTCCTGCGGTCGCTCGACCGCAAGCTGCAGGACTAGTTACTCGAGGGCCTTGCGGCGCTCGTCGAGCTCCTTGGCGATCTCGTCGAGGGACTCCAGCGAAGTCTGGGTCCGGACGGCGAGCTTGCCGAGCTCCTTGCGCACGTCCTCGGTCGCCTTCTCCAGCGTCTCGCGCCAGCCTGAGAGCTGGTCCTGAGCCCTGGAGCTGGCATCGCCGGAGACATCGCGGAGCCGTGCCACCGCGGAGTCGATCTCCGAACGCACGTCGCCGGTCGCCTTCTCGGCGGCTGCGCGCAGATCGTCGATCGCCTTCTGGATTTGATCCCTGACGCCACCACTTCCGCTTGCTTCCACCTTTTGACCTCCTGCTCGAGGGTTTCTCCCGCAAGACGCGCCGCAAGCCTATAGGGCGATCAGGTCCGAAGCCAGTCGGGAGAAGTCCGGCGCTCCGCCGGTCGTCTCGGCCAGCAGGCGCTCGGCGTCCAGGCGCTGACCCTGGGCCCAGATTCCGCGCAGCCACTCACCCGCGTCGGGATTCGCGAACCAGCCACCCCCGAACCGAGCGGTGAGCTCCCTTCGCCAGTCGACCTCGAGTGCCCAGGCGCGCAGGTAGCAGGCGACGTAGAAGCTCGAGTCGACATCGGAGAGCCAGGTCTCGCGCGGCCAGGGCACGCCGATTCGCCCGCCGAGCAGCTCCGAGTACCGCTCGGGCATCGCCGCCAGATCGGCGTCCGGTCCGTGCAGCTCGACCTCGTACGCGATCTTGGCGGAGTAGCGACGCAGCATCACCAGCCTGGCGGCACGGGCGTGCTCGATCGCGGCCTCGGCCCCCTCCAGAGCGAGGATCTCCTGGAGCCACTCTCTGCTCGCCGTCAGCCCCTCGAGCAGGAAGGCGAAGGACTCGGTGACCGCGTTGTCGCCGAGATGCCGGAACTCGAAGGCAAGCCCGGCGTCGGTGCAGCCGTAGTGCTCGGCGTGGCCCGCCTCGTGGAGGAGGGCGGCGTAGTCCTCGCGACCGCCGACCGGCGGCATCACCAGGTAGACCTCCTCGGGTACGCGCGGGGTCGAGCAGAAGGCACGGGGACTCTTGGTCGGCCGGGTCTCGGTGTCCAGAACGACGTTCGATTGCGCGTCGAGGTCGATCCCGAGGCCGGCCAGGGTCTCGCGCAGCGCGGGGACCATCCGATCGCTCGGGAAGAGCTCGTCGAGGTGCGAGGCGCGGAAGAAACGAGCCAGGTCAGAGCGGCGCAGCTCGGCCAGGGGCCTCCCCACCGTCTGCTCCAGCTCGGGATCGACGGCCCGGGCGTAGTCGGCCTCGGTCTCCTGCGCGAAGCGCTCCAGCCTGGAAGCCAGCGCCCTGAGGTCGAGAGCGCGCACGTCCGAGTAGGCATCGAGGTAGGAGGGCCAGCCGAGCTCCCGCACGGCCGCTTGCCCGCGCTCGAGCGCCCGCAGGTACAGGGGATTGAGCTGATCGGCGAGCACCGCGTTGCGGGCGTTCTCGATCTCTGCCCGGCGGTCCGCGTTCGGCTCGTTTGCCTGGACGACCGGCGCCATCCGGTAGGGGATGGCCTCGCCGCCCACCTCGACCTCGAGCGAGGCCTCGAGCTCGGCCATCCGCTCCTCCAGCTCCCGCGTCTGGGCGCCGAGGTACCCATCGAGGGCGAACTGGTGCAGATACCTGAGCCGCGTCTCCTCCTCACCGTCCGCACCTCGTCTCGTCTCCCCGATGCGATCCACGGCATCGCGGCCGAAGAGACCCTCGTGCCGCTCGTAGATCGCTTCAAGCTCCAGCTCGGGCTTGTGCCCGGCCAGGTGGAGGTAGTACTCGCGGTCGATCTCCTCGAGAAAGCGCTCCGCTCCCCGCCGGTATTCGTCGAGATCCCAGGGCAACGGCTGCAACGATAGGCCGACGATGACCGATCAGACCGTCACGCAGGAGCGGCCGACGCGCGGCGAGCTCCTCACCCTGGACGTCGAGTCCCTCGCCTACGGCGGCAAGGGCGTGGCCCGGCGGGACGGTTACGTCGTCTTCGTCGCCGGCGCGCTGCCCGGCGACCGCGTGACCGCCGAGGTGACGAAGGCGAAGCGCGCCTACGCGGAGGCATCGACGCGCGAGGTCCTTCAGGAGTCGCCCGACCGCGTCCCGCCCCGCTGCGACCACGGCGGCGAGCCCTGTCCCGGGGCGCCCTGGCAGGGACTCGCGTACGAGGAGCAGCTCCGCCACAAGCAGGCGCAGGTCGAGGACTCGCTGGTGCGCCTGGGCGGCCTGGAGGGCTTCGAGCTCGAGCCGATCGAGCCTGCGGTCGACCGCTGGCGCTACCGCAACAAGCTCGAGTACTCCTTCGGCGAGCGCGATGGCGAGCTCGTCCTCGGCTTCCACGCGCGCGGGCGGTGGGACCTGATCGTCGACGCCGAGGACTGCCAGCTCGCCTCGGAGCGCAACAACGAACGACGGAACGAGCTGCGCGACTGGGCCAGGTCCGCAGGCCTGCCCGCCTATGACCGCCGCGGTCAGGAGGGGGTCCTCCGCAACCTCGTGATCCGTGAGGGCCGCCGCACGGGGCAGCTCCAGAGCCGCCTGGTCACCTCGCGCGCGGAGATCCCGCGTCCTCCCGTCGACCTGCACACGATCGTCGAGGGACCGGGCGACGGCACCGACGGCCCGACCGGGGCGATCGGGGCCGAGTGGCTGGAGGAGGAGCTCTGCGGGCTGCGGTTCCGGATCTCCCACCGCGCCTTCTTCCAGACCAACACCGAGATGGCCGAGCGGCTCTACGGCATCGCGGCCGAAATGGCGGGGCTGACCGGCGCGGAACGCGTCTTCGACCTCTTCTGCGGCATCGGGACCCTGGGCCTCAGCCTCGCGGGACGCTCGAGCGAGGTCTGGGGAATCGAGATCGTCGAGGAGGCGATCGCGGACGCCGAGGAGAACGCGCGGCTCAACGGGATCGAGAACGCCCGGTTCCGGACCGGAGACGCCCGCAAGGAGATCCGCCCCCTGCTCGCCGAGGCCGGCCGCCCCGACCTGGTGGTCGTCGACCCGCCTCGGGCCGGGCTCTCGAAGAAGGTCGTGCGGCGGCTGATCGAGTGCGAGGCGCCTCGGATCCTCTACGTCTCCTGCAACCCGACCACGCTCGCCCCCAACGCCGCTCAGCTCGCGGATGCCGGCTATAGGCTGCGGCGCGTGCAGCCGGTCGACATGTTCCCCCAGACGCCCCACATCGAGTGCGTGGCGCTCCTGGAGAGACCATGAGCCGCGGGTTCGGGGTCACCGCGGGACTGGACGAGGAGATCGCGAGTCCGCTCGCCGGCCGCTGTCAGGAGCTCGGCTACAGCTCGATGTGGTCGAACGACCATCCCGGCGCGAAGGGACTCGAGACGCTCGCCGCCTACGCGAAGGGCGCCGATCGCATCGACCTGGGTGTGGCCGTGATCGCCCTGGACCGCCAATCGCCGGGGGAGATCGCCTCCGACGTCGAGCGCTTCGGCATCGAGGGGGACCGCCTCTGGCTCGGCCTCGGCGCCGGGTTCACGGAGAAGCCGCTGACGACCATGCGGGAGGCCCTCCCCGGGTTGCGGGACGCTCTGCCCGGCGTCCGCCTCGTGCTCGCCGCGATGGGGCCGAAGATGTGCGCGTTCGCGGGCGCGGAGTGGGACGGCGTCTTCTTCAACTGGATGACGCCCGAGTTCGCCGCCCAGGCGCGCGAGCGGGTCGAGGAGGGCGCACGGGAGGCCGGCCGCGACGCCCCGCCGATCTTCGGCTATGTCCGCACCGCGGTCGGCGCCAACGCGGAGGAGCGGCTGGCCAAGGACGAGTCCTTCTACCGCGACCTGCACCAGGGGTATCGCAGCCACTTCGACCGGCAGGGCGCGCCGGAGGGAACCGTGGGCGTGGCGGCCGAGAACTCCGGCGTCGCCCAGGAGCAGCTCTCCCGGTACCGAGCCCTCGACACCGTCGTGGTCAGGGCCCTCGCCAGCGCCACGTTCGAGGACATGGCAGCGCTCGCCGAAGCCGCCTCCCCGGGCGCCTAGGCGACACGCTGCGGCATACTGGCGGCGTGCCGAGGGAGAGGAGAGCTCTGTCGGTAGGCGCCGTCGCGGCAATCGCCGTCGCGGCCCTGTGCGCCACCGCCCTGGCGGCTCCCACGGCCCCGCTCGGGCACTCCGGGCGCTGGATCACCGACGCCGGTGGCCGCGTGGTGATCCTGCACGGCGTCAACATGGTGAACAAGCAGCCGCCCTACACCCCGGCGGCGAGCGGCTTCTCCGAGGACGACGCCGCCTTCCTCCAGCGCAACGGGTTCGACGCCGTCCGCCTGGGCCTGATCTACAAGGGCGTCGAGCCGAATCCCGGGACCTACGACGACGGCTACCTCAACCAGCTCGCCACGACCGAGTCCTCTCTCGCCCGGCACGGGATCTTCAGCCAGCTCGACTTCCACCAGGACATGTACAACGAGCGCTTCCAGGGGGAGGGCTGGCCGGACTGGGCCGTCCAGGACGATGGCCTGCCCGCCGCGCCGCAGCTCGGCTTCCCGAGCAACTACTTCGCGATGGGCGCCCTGATCCGGGCGTTCGACCACTTCTGGGCCAACTCAGCGGGTCCCGGCGGGGTCGGCCTCCAGGATCGCTACGCCGCGGCCTGGGCCCACGTTGCGTCCCGGTTCGCGTCCGCACGCCACACGCTCGGCTTCGACCTGATGAACGAGCCCTGGCCGGGAACGCCCTGGTCCACCTGCTTCGTGCCGACGGGCTGCCCGGAATTCGACACCGCAACGATGGCGCCCTTCTACCAGCGCGTCACCGCCCAGATCAGGAACGTCGACCCGCAGAAGCTGCTCTGGTACGAGCCCAACGTCCTCTTCAACTTCGGAGCCGACTCCAGCATCCCCGCCCTCGACCGGACCGCCGGCTTCAGCTTCCACGTCTACTGCACCCCGGGGGGTCCCGCGGTGGCCCCATACAACGCCCAGGGCTGTTCCGCTCTCGACGACCACGTCTTCTCGAACGCGGACAAGTACGCGCAGACGACGGGTGAGGCGCTGATGCTGAGCGAGTTCGGCGCGACGGACGACCTCGAAACCATCCGCCTCAACCTCCGGCAGGCGGACCAGCACATGGTCTCATGGGAGTACTGGCATTACTGCGAGTGCCTCGACCCGACCACCTCCGGCTCCGGGACGCAGGCGATCGTGGTCGACCCGAAGCTGCCGCCCTCGGGCTCCAACGTCAAGCAGGCCAAGCTCGACGTGCTCACGGAGCCCTATCCGCAGGTGATCGCCGGCACGCCGAGCGCCTACGGCTTCGACGAGGCGACGCATCAGTTCCATCTCGCCTATTCGACCAAGGGGCCCAACGGCAGGAACTTCGCGCGACACCGGCCGAAGCGCTCAAAGCGGGCGAAGAGGCGCCAGACCCAGATCTTCGTGGGCGGCAATCACTACCCGCGCGGCTACAGGGTGGCGGTGCAGGGCGGGACGATCCTCTCGAAGCCCAACGCGAGCCTGCTCAAGGTGGCCACGTGCAAGGGCCGCCGCCGCGTCGCCGTCAGCGTCCGGCCCGGGAGCCCAGGAGTCCGCAACCACGTCGGCTGCCGGGTCGCGAAACACCGCAAGTGACACAGGCGGTAGCCGCTCAGCTCTCGGGCTCCTCGTCCTCCTGGACCGGGACGACCTCGGCGGCGCAGGTGGTGCAGAGCACCAGCCCGCTGGGCGGCCCATCCGTGAGCGCGGCCTCCTTCTCGGCATCGGTGAGCTTGGCGCCGCAGTTCTGGCACCGGTCGGGCAGCTGCTCGATCGTCCGCTCCTCGAGCTCCATGCCCCCAAGTCTATTCGCCCCCGAGACACGGGCATGGACCGATGTAGGACCGGGGCCGTGGTGCATTCGGCCACGGCGGCTGGCGATCCTCCTGAACGCCCGGTCCCGGCACCGATCTTGCCCCCATGATCCGGATGCTCACCGCGAGCGCCACGGTGCTGGTTCTGTCGGCGGCCGTCGTCCAGGCGGCGCCGGCGAAGCCCTCGCCACACCAGGGCCCGTCGCACGGAGGCCCGCCGCCCCGAGGCACGGTGCAGGAGGCGAGCGCGACGGCGGAGGCCAGCGGCGAAGGCTCGACCGCCTCGGCCACCGCCAGCTGCCCGCCGGGCACGAAGGCCGCCGGGGGCGGCTTCGACGCGCCCTCGTCGGCCGACGCCGCCGGGCTCGTCTACGAGTCGGTCAAGGTCGGGCAGCGCGGCTGGCGAGCCTCGGTCCAGCTGCTCGATCCGGGAGACCCGAGCACGCTCACCCTGACGACCTACGTCTACTGCCGGGCGCACCTCCCCGCGACCAGGTCCAGCGGGACGACCGTTCCCACCAACGGGCAGCTTCAGATGGGCCCGACGGCCTCAGCGAGCTGCCCACGCGACGAGGTGGCGATCGCCGGCGGCTTCCACATGCCCCCGCCGCTGATCCCCCCGACGGTCACCGACCTCTTCTTCGACTCGCTGCGCTCCGGGACCTCCGGCTGGGACGCCCGGGTGGTGACCGGCCCGGCGGGGCCGAGCAGCGTGACCAGCGAGGCCTACTGCGCGAAGCGCGGGCCGGCGCCGGTGGAGGCGGACGGCTCGAGCGACCCCAGCGGCCTCGACTCCACGGCCAACACGGCCACGGCGAGCTGCCCGGCCGGGACGAGCCCCGCCGCCGGCGGCTTCGCGCAGCCGGACAGCGGCCCGGTCAGCTTCTTCATCGTCTACTCGTCCCGGCGGGTGGGCGACAGCTGGCAGGTGACCGGCCTGCACTCGGGCGGCGAGCCGGCGGTCTCGCTGAACGCCGCCGCCTACTGCGCCTAGCGTCGCCCTTCAACGCTCGGAGGTGTGATTTGGAAGGCGCCGCTCTGCGGTGGCGCTCCCGGGGCCTGGGAAACCACATCTCTGAGCGTGGGGCGTCGCCTAGTACGGCGGCAGCCGGTCGTACCAGTCGCCGAGCACCCTGAACGCCGACCAGAACTGCTGCTTGGCGTCCTCGGTGTCGAGCGAGTCGTCGATGTCCGGCACGTACAGCGCGTCGATCGTCGGCGTGAGGCGCTGAACCTCGCCCTCGACCGGCGCGATGCGATCGGACAGGGGCAGCTCGAGGTCGTTGAGCGTCTCGAGGGCCTCTTCCCCCATCACGACCACGATCCGCGGCTGGACGATCGCGATTTCCTCGGCGACCCGCACGATGCAGGCATCGGACGCATGGGTCGGATCGGTGAGCGGGCACTTGACGCAGAGCGTGCCGAAGACGACGATCGGATCGATGGCGAGCCGCTTGAAGCTCTTCATCAGGGCATTGCCGGCCCGCCCGTAGAAGGCCACGCCCTCCTCGATCTCCGAAGGCGTCGCGGAGCGCTTCAACATGAAGATGTCGGCCTGGGGATGTCCCGAGCCCTGCACCGGCATCACGTTCCCCCGGGGGCAGTCCTGGCAGGACGACAGCTCCCTGCCGAGGTCGTTCAGCTCCCGGATCGCGCGCTCGAGGTACTTCTCGCGGATCTCGTCGTCGGTTATGGATGACACGGCGCCTTGCCTCTTCTTCGGCCCCGGCTCTGCCCCTTGCGAGTGCATCAACTCTTGCCGGCGGAGCGCCGCCGGGAGCGCGTCCTGCGGCGGCCATCCCGTCCCGGCAGCGACCGGCCCCCGCGTCCTCCGGTGGTCTGCAGGAACTTGAGCGCCTGGACGTAGACGAGGTTCTTGTGCTTGCGAACGATGTCCGCTTCCCGCATCGACTCGAGGAACTCCTGCGGGCCGTCGAAGTCCCGCAGCCTGATCTTGACGCTCCCCAGCCCCTGGGCGACGTGGCTGTCCGAGCCGGCCCCCGGCACGATCGAGTACTTGCGGGCGAAGCGGACGGCTTCCTCGTTGAACGACGAGAACGCGACCCGTGGGTTGAAGACCTCGAGGATGTCGATCTCGTCCACCACCTCGAGCAGATGCTCGTAGTCGGGGACCGAGTGGAGCCTGTCAAACGGGTGCGGGACGTAGACCAGGCCCCCCTGCCGGCGGATCTCGGCGATCGTCTCCGCCATCGACATCCCTCGGTCGATGCGCTCGTTGAGGAAGAGCCCGATCACCTCACCCTCGTGGGCCGTCTTCACCTCCTCGGCGACGATCACCTTGATCCCGCCGATCCGCGCGGCGATCCTCTGCGCCTCGAGAGCCCCCGAGATCTCGTTGTGATCGGTGATCGCGATGGCGCCCAGTCCCCGCACCTTCGCGGTCTCGAGCAGCAGCTCAGCCGGGGTGGCGCAGTCGGGGGAGTGGTCGGTGTGCATGTGGAGGTCGCAGTGGATGTGGTCGCGGCTCCGCAGGCGCTGCCTGATCGCCGGGTTGCCGGTGGGATCGTGCCGCCGCGCGGCCAGGCCGCGGTAGACGGCCTCCACCTCGTCGGTGACCTCGCTCCACGGCCGTGCCTCGCCGCAGTCGCGGGCGGCCGCCCGCAGCCGGTTTCGCAGGCTCTCGTCGCGGCAGAGACGCTCGAGCTGCGCCGCCAGCGTCAGCACGTCGCCGAGCGGGAAGAGCAGCCCGCGCTCTCCGTCGCCCACCAGCTCGCGGTAGAGCTCCAGGTCGGAGACGACCGGGACGGCGCCGGCCGCGAAGGCCTTCCGCAGCAGCCCCGGGGCCGCGCGCACCCCGCCGGAGGCCAGGCAGGCGATGTCGGCGCCGGCCAGGAACTCCCCGGGCTCGCCGTCGCGCGGCCTCACCACCCGCAGTCGCTCGCGGAGCCGGCGGCTGACGTGGGCCAGCGGGTCGGTCGGCCCGTCGAACCAGATCACGCCCTCCCAGTCGAGCTCGTCGGGGAGCTTGCGAAGCGCCCTCAGCAGCAGCCGCAGCGCGCCGCGCTCCTCCTCCGCGCAGTGGACGATCCGCACCCGCCCGGCGGGAGGCGGCTCGAGGGCGGGCTCGGCGACGTCCGCCGCGGGCCGGATCAGGCGGTAGTGGCCCGGGAAGAAGCGCTGCAGGAGCTCCCCGGTCGCCTCGTTGCTGGCGATGCGCTCGTCGATCCGCCCGAAGAACACCTCCACCAGCATCCGGGCCACCTGGGTCGAGAGCACGCGCTCGACGGGCTCGTGAAAGGTGGCCACGTTGAGCGCCTGGGAATGGCGGAGCGCCGCGGACCCGGTGCTCGGCGCGAAGGGCTCGTGGACGTGCACCAGGTCGAGCGGGACGGCGCCGAGGAGGCGCTCCATGGCCCGGCTCACGTCCACCGGGATCGGCGCGGGCCGGCGCCGCGGGCCGCTCGGCAGCGGGATGCTCTGCCCGATCGCCAGGACCCGCGGGTTCTCGCCCCTCAGGAGGACCGAGCGATCCTTGCCGGCCTCGCGGATCAGCCGGCGCGTCTCGCGGATCGCCGTCCGCGACTCCGACGGGGCGACGATCAGGACGCGATGGCCGCGGTCCGCCAGCTCCTCGGACGTCCGCCGGACGAACTCGTTGATCTCGTGCCTCGCCCCCCACGGATGGGGGCTGACCTGCGCGATGGAGAGGGAGTCGGCGCCCACCGGCCGAGCTTAAGGGAGTGGGGATTCCGGGCCGGGCGGCTGCCGCCGAGCGAGCCCTGCAAGCGGGTAGCAGGCGGTGGCCGGCGCCGCCCATGACTCCTGCGTCTACTTGGCCTTCGCCTTGGCCTTCCTGCCCTTCTTCGTGTCCTTCTTGCCCTTCTCATCAGGAAGGCCACGCCGTCGGGCGTACTTCGCGATGAACTCCTCGGTCATCTCGCGCGCCAGCGAGTCGGGTCGCTGATTGTGCGGCGACTTCATCAGGTAGCTCGACGGGCCGTCGAGCTGGCCGGAGATCCCGTGGTCCAGCGCCAGCTTCACGATCCGGACCGCGTCGATGACGATCCCGGCCGAGTTCGGCGAGTCCCAGACCTCGAGCTTCAACTCGAGGTTGAGCGGCACGTCGCCGAACGCCTTGCCCTCGACCCTGATGTGCGCCCACTTGCGGTCGGTCAGCCATGGGACGTAGTCCGAGGGACCGACGTGGACGTCCTCGGGCGGCAGCTCGTGATCCATGATCGAGGTGACGGCGTTGGTCTTCGAGATCTTCTTGGACTCCAGCCGCTCGCGCTCGAGCATGTTGTAGAAGTCCATGTTGCCGCCGACGTTCAGCTGGCTGGTGCGCTCCAGGCTCACCCCTCGGTCGGCGAACAGCGTCGCCAGCTGGCGGTGGACGATCGTGGCCCCCACCTGCGACTTGATGTCGTCGCCGATGATCGGCAGGCCGGCCTCCTCGAACCGCCGGTCCCAGTAGTCCTCACGAGCGATGAAGACGGGCAGGCAGTTGACGAAGCCGACCCCGGCGGCGAGAGCCTGCTCGACATACCACTTCGTCGCATCCTCCGAGCCGACCGGGAGATAGCAGACGAGCAGATCCGTCCGGGTGTCCTGCAGGATGCCGACGATGTCGGCGGTCTGCCCCGGCGCCTTCTCGATCTTCTGCTTCAGGTACTTGCCGAGCCCGTCGTGGGTCATGCCGCGATGCACCTTCACCCCCAGGTTCGGCACATCCGAGAACTTGTAGGTGTTGTTCTGCCCCGACCAGATCGCCTCGGAGAGGTCCTTGCCGACCTTCTCGGCGTCGATGTCGAAGGCGGCGGTGAACTCGATGTCGCGCACGTGGTAGCCGCCCAGATCCACGTGCATGAGGCCCGGGACCCGCTCGGCGGAATCGGCGTCCTTGTAGTAGTGGATGCCCTGCACGAAAGAGCTCGCGCAGTTGCCGACGCCGACAATCGCCACGCGGACCTTGTCGTCGCGGGCGCCGTCGCGCCGGGCGCCGTTGGCTCTTCCATTCACGGGGCTCATCTCTGGACAATCCTCCTGGATACGAAGACTCAGCTTTGAAACGACACTTGCGCCGCTGCGCGGTTACACGTCGTCGGCTGGAACCGCGTCCTGCGCCGGCGCCTGCTCCACATCCGCGCCGCGTTCTTTGAGCGCGTTTCTCACGTGCCAGACGCGCTGAACCACGGTGAAAGCCGTCAGCGCCGCCATAGCGTAGATCGCCGGTGCCAGAAGCTCTGCGTCGAAGACCCCGGCGCCGTTCGCGAAGACGAGGCCGATGGAGAGTATGACTACCCGGACGGGGCGTGTGGCCAACCCCACCTTGCACTCGACGCCGAGCGCCTCGGCCCGTGCCCGGGTGTAGGAGACCAGCAGCGAGCCGAGCACGACGACGACGCACATCGCCGCGGCGAATTCGTCGCCGGTGAGGGCGAACCGATAAGCGACCGCCGTGAGCACGATCCCCTCCTCCGCGCGGTCGAGCGTGGAGTCGAGGAACGCGCCGAAGAGCGTGCCCTTGCCCGACGCCCGCGCGTAGCGCCCATCGAGCGTATCCATGACCGAGCCGATGATGAAGGCGACGCCACCGAGGAAGTAGTACCCCTGCCAGACCAGGACCGCGGCGGCCAGGTTGCCGACCAAGCCCACCATCGAGATCGCATTCGGGGTGAGGCGCGATTCGATCAGGCGGTTGCGAACCGCAGCGGAGAGCTCCGCGGGGGTGGTCGGGCGCGCCCCGGCCCCCAGCGACCCGTTCGGGCGGCGCTCCCTTTGCTCGACGCTCATCCGGGAACCCAGCCCCTCACGCGGGGGCCGCCTCCGGCTGGGCCTGCCCTTCGAGCTCGCCCGCCCTCTCCCCGCGGCGCCCGGGGTCGAATGACCATTCCGGGTTGAGCCTGGCGAGCAGGGTCGCCGCGCCGACCGCCAGCGCGGCGGTCGCCAGGCCGAGGACGGCATCGAGCCAGAAGTGGTTGCCGCTGGCGACCACCACGTAGGTCATCAGCAGCGGATAGGCGAAGAGCGCGGCCCTCAGGGCGCGCGGGCGGACCAGCATCGCGAGCGACCACGCCAGGATCACCGAGAGGCCGACGTGCATCGAGGGCACCGCCGCGAAAGGGTTGAAGAGCGCGTCAGCGGGATTCGAAAGGAGGGGGTTGTTGCCCGTCACCGTGCTCGATGGATCGAGCCCGAGCTCCGGGAGGAAGCGCGGCGGGGCGGTGGGGAAGAGCGCATAGCCGATCACCGAGATCGCCATCGCCGCGAACATCGCGTTGCGGACGAAGCCGTAGCTCCGGCGGTAGCCGAAGTAGAGGACCGCCAGCATCAGGCAGCTGCCCTTGAAGTGCAGGTTGGCGTAGCCCCAGCGCGCGACCTCCGCGGGCCAGCCCGCGCTGACGGCCCAGTGCTGGACGTTCGGCTCGAAGAGCAGCCCGAGGGAACGCTCCGCGGTGACGATGTCGCGGGCGTGGGAGAACGACAGGCCCAGGCTGCCGTCGACGGCGCCGCGCGCGTGCCGCCAGACCCAGTAGGCGAAGGCCAGGGCCAGAAGCTGGATCGCCAGGTCGAGTGGCCCGCGCGGCAGGATCCGGCGCTGGGGGGTCGCTGCCGTCACCGGGACCTGCCCATGCGAGCGATGCGCGCGGCGCGGCCGGCGGGAGACGAGGTCTCGGCCGTCCCGGACTGGATCACGGGCTCCTGACGGCAGCGCGGCCCGGAGCTCACCGCGCGCCAGGGCGCGAAGTCGATGCCCACGCGGAAGCGGCCCGGGGTGGCGACGTCGATCATCGTGTAGCCGCCGGGGGCTTCCTCGACGCATCCGCTGCCCCGATCGATCGACCAGTAAGGCGTCCAGTGCACCCTGACGAGCACGGTACCGGGCTCAGCCGCGTCGACCACGAAGCCCTGGGGCGTGAGCTTGATCATCTTCCCGCCGATCGCCAGCGGCGACGGATGCCGGACCGCGTACACGGTCCAGTCCTGGCTGTGGAAGACGCGCTCGAGGTATCTGGGAGGTCCGCGCTTGATCAGGCGCTTCTCGCCCAGTGCGGCGTAGTCGAGGGGCGCGTTGGGGACCGCGACGTAGCCGACGCCCAGATCGTCGAGCCAGCTCCTGTACTGCGGCCCCGTCAGGGGCGATGGACTGGTAGAAGAGCGGATTGAGCTTGCGGTCCAGCTGCCGCTCCCATCCGCGGGCGATGTAGATCCCGTTCGGAACGTAGGCCGACTCCCAGTGGTGCGCCTCGGGGAGCACCTCGACCCGCTGGGAGTCGCGATGCGGCCTGCCGCGCAGGAAGTCGATCAGCGGCGCGTAGTAACCGGCGCTCACCGAAGGCTGGGCGTTCACCTCCTCCAGGTCTCGGACGACCGGGGACCACTGCCAGTAGATCAGGACCGGCACCAGCAGGACCAGGGCGAACCGCTGGCGGCGCCAGAGGCCGAAGGCCAGCACGGGACCGAGCAGCAGGGATCCCATGCGGGTGGCGTTGCCGCCCATCGGGCTCTGAATCAGGAAAGCCGCCGCGAGCGCAGCGGCGTATGCCGCCACCCCGCAGCGGAGCAGGCGCTCCTCCGGTGGCAGGGCGAGGAAGACGGCGATCGTCACCAGGATGGCCGGCTCGAAGCTGGAGAAGTCGAACGGCTCGGACCCGCCCTCCGGGAAGGCGGCGGAGATCAGCAGCGCCATGCCGACGCTGATCACGGCGAGTTCCAGCCCCTTGCGGCTGCGCTCCGCGATCGCGTTGGCGACCACTCCGCAGGCGAGGAAAAGCGAGGCGACCGGGCTGGCGAACGGGCAGAGCGCGGCGAACAGGATCGCCAGGACCCGGTGTCCCCTCTGCGCGGAGAGCACGGCGCAGAGCGCGACGGCGACGCCCAGGGCGAAGGTGAGCCGGCCCGTGAACAGGCTGATCGCGGTCGCTGTCGCGAACCAGAGCACCCCCAGGCGGGCGCGATCGCCGAAGCGGCGATAGGCGATCCCGGAGAAGAGCAGCGCCGCGGCGATCGCGGCGAGCACTCCGACCAGCCTCGGCCCGATCAGACTGCCGAGCACCGGCAGGAGGACCCCATACCCGGGCAGGTGGTGGCCGCCGAACCAGCCGTTGTCCCAGGTGATCAGGCCCTCGTGGGCGAACAGGCTCGAGCGATAGATCTGGGCCGCGTGGTCCGCGCTGTCCGGCTGAACGATCAGGTAGGCGACGCCGAGCGCAGCCGCCACCAGCCCCGGCTCGCCATAGCGGCGGAGCGCCTCTCGCGCGCTCAAGCCGTCGCTGGCCGCCAGGACCAAACGGCGGGCCGGACGCGGGCCAGGACCTGCCGAGCGGTGACGGCCGCGAGCGCCGCGACGAGCAGCCCGAACGCGCCGTCAACCCAGAAGTGATTCGCGGTCACCACGACGACCCAGAAGACGAGCACAGGATAGGCGCACCAGAGGACGCGGCTGATGGTGTGCCTGGAGATCAGGGCCCCCGTGACACCGATCATCGTGGAGAAGGCCACGTGCATGCTCGGGATCGCGGCGTAGGGGTTGATGAAGAGCTTGACCAGGCCGGAGTCGTGGTTGACCTGCGCGTACTTGGTGATCGTGTCGGTGAACTCGTCGAACATCCGCGGCGGCGCGGTCGGCAGCAGGGCGTAGCCGACGACCGCGAGTCCCATCGCCACCATGAACATGTTCCGGACGAAGTAGAAGTTTTGATTGCGGAAGATGTAGAGCCAGACCAGGAACGCCGTGGTCACGACGAAGTGACTGTTCATGTACATGAAGTTCGCGAAGTCGACGATCCAGCGATGGCCGATGAAGGCGGCCTGCAGATTCGGCTCGAAGAACGCGTGGATGCTCTTCTCGAACGAGATCACGTGCTGGCCGTTGGTGATCGCGTGCATCCGCTGGCCATCGGCGACGCCGCGCACGGCCTCGTAGCAGAGCTCCGCGACCACGAACAAGCTGAGCTGCCGGGCCGCGTCCCCATACCCCTGAGGTAGCCACCTACCGATTCTGTCGATCAGGGCACGCATAAGTCGGGGGATTCTAGTCACCCAGTTAACCGGTGATAACAAGTTCGTCAAGGGTTGCGGAAGTCTTCGTGGCTCGCCAGGAAGCTGACCACGCGATTGACCAGCTCGGGCGCGTCGACCCAAGGCCAGTGGCCGGCCTCCGGGACCTCCACGAGCTCCGAGTTCGGCAGCCGAGCGGAATATTCGGCCCCGAACCTCGACGGGATGTAGCGGTCGCGCATGCCCCAGAGGACCAGCGCGGGCGACGTGAGCAAGGCGAGGCGCCGGCCGGCGGCGGCCAGCTCGTCGGGATCCGCCGAGCGGTAGAGCCTCAGGATCGCGTCGAACGTGCCCTGGTCGAGGTGGTTCCAGATCATGTCGACGAAGGCCGCGTCGTGCCGGCTCCAGGCGCCGCGGGACTCGCGCAGCCCCAGGTCCAGCAGCCGCCGGGTCCAGAGCCGGTTCGAGAGCTCGCCCAGGCCGCGGGTCCTCCAGGCGCGAGCGGTGCGGTGCCAGCGATACCCGGGCAGGAGCGGGACCGCGTTGACGACCGCCAGCCGCCTGACCCTCTCCGGCTCCTCCTGCGCGGCGATCAGCGCGACCGCTCCCCAGTCGTGCACGACCAGCGAGTAATCGTCGACCGCCATCCGCTGCAGGAAGCGCCGAGTGAACCTGGCCAGGCCGCCCATCGAGTAGTCGAAGTCCGAGGGCGAGGGGCGCCCCGAGCGGCCCCAGCCAGGGAGGTCGAACGCCAGCGCCGGGCCCGGCATTCGCTCGAGGAACGGCTGCCAATCCTCGCTGTGGGTCGGATTGCCGTGGACGAAGACGACCGGCGGCCCGTCCCCGTGCACCCTCCGGAAGAAGGCGGAGACGCCGTCGACCATCACGGTGCCGGTCTCGATGGAGGCCACGGTGGGCGCGGACAATATCCTCGCCGCGTGCCCCTGCCCAGCAAGGTCGTCCTCGCCGGCGGCAAGACCGCGACGCTCCCTCCCTCGCCTCCCCCGCGCGTTCCGAAGCGCGACCCGGACTGGCGCCGGCCGCCGCGCCGCCGGGTGCTCGCCATCCGGGACCGCCTTCGCGAGCTCTACGGGCAGCCCGTCAACGAGCCGCACGGGCACCCGATCGCGGAGCTGGTCCGCACGGTGCTCTCCCAGAACACGAACGACCGCAACCGGGACGTGGCGTACGACCGCCTCCGCGAGCGCTTCCCCACCTGGGAGGCGGTGCGCGACGCGCCGACCGAGGAGGTCGAGGCCGCGATCAAGCCGGGTGGGCTGAGCGCGACGAAGGCCCCTCGCATCCAGGAGATCCTCGGGCGGCTCGGCGACGAGCCCGACCTCGACTGGCTGGCCGAGGCGCCGCGCGAGCGGGCGCTCGAGTTCCTCACCGAGCTGCCCGGCGTCGGGCGGAAGACCGCGGCCTGCGTTCTGATCTTCGCCCTCGGGCGCCCAGAGATCCCGGTCGACACGCACGTTCACCGGGTGGGCGGCCGGCTGGGGCTGTTCAGGGCGGGCGCCTCGTTCGACGAGGCGCACGACGAGATGCTCGCCATCACGCCGCCCGAGGACGCCTACGAGCTCCACATCAACCTGATTCGGCACGGCCGGGCGATCTGCCGCCCGCGGCCGCGCTGCGGCGAGTGCGGGCTGCGCCGGATGTGCCCCTTCTACAAGAGCGGCGCCATGAGCGGCTATATGCTCCGCCGCCAGAAATGAAGCGGAGCACCTTCGTCATCTTCGGGCTGGTCGTGCTGATCCTCGGGGTCGGCATCCCCGCCTGGGCGATCACCCACGAGGGCTCGGGCAGTGCTTCGCCCGAGGAGGTCTCCTCCAGCCTGCAGCCCGGCAAGGACCTCTTCGTGACCAACTGCGGCGCCTGCCACACCCTCGCCAAGGCCGGCACCGACGGCGTCGTCGGGCCCAACCTCGACGAGCTGCTGGCGCCGCCCAGCTCCAGCGCGCCGGACCCGGCGACGATCAAGCCCCGCGTGCTCAGCGCGATCAACAACGGCGTCGCCGGGCGGATGCCGAAGGGCATCCTCAGCGGCCAGCAGGCCGACGAGGTCGCGACCTTCGTCTCCCAGGTCGCGGGACAGGGGCCCTAGGGCCAGGCGCGCCAGGCGCCATCCAGCTCGTACCGAGTTGTCCCTAAGTGGGGGCTACTACCGAGTTCTGCGGTTTTCCCCGGTATCCGCGCAACTCTGGATCGAATAGCGTTATTTATAGGGGCAGAGTCTTATGGGGGTAGAGAGAGGAGAGTCGAGGGGCGGCGGGGCTGCGTCTCTCAGAAAGGAGTCCTGTTGAGTTACGCAGATCGGTTCCCGAGGAAGCGGGGACGCGTGGGGCTGGCAGTGGTCTTGGGGCTGGTTGCGGCCCTCGGGCTGGTGCTGTTCCCGGGCGTCGCCGACGCGAAGGGAAAGAAGAAGAAGGACTACGTCAAGGTCATGACCCAGAACCTCTATCTGGGTTCTGACCTCACGCGTGCCGCGAGAGAGGGCGCGCTTTCGCATACGGACGGGCTGGTCGATGAGGCCGGCACGATCATCAACAACGTGAACACGAACGACTTCAACGTTCGCGCCCAGACGATCGCCAACGAGATCAAAAAGAACAAGGCGGACGTCGTCGGGCTGCAGGAGGCGGCGCTGTGGAAGCTCGGATCCCCACCCGGCTTTGGGGCGACTACGCCGCTGATCGACTACATCGACACCCTGCTGAACACCCTGAACCAGAAGGCGTTGACCAAGAAGGGGTGCAAGAACTTCCACAAGAAGCACCCGAACAAGCAGTGCTACCGCGGCTACACGCTGCTGCGGGCGCAGCAGGAGGCAGATGTCAGTGAGCCCTCGGATCTCGACCACAACAACGGTCCCGACGGCAGGACGTTCGACGTCAGCCAGACCACGAGCCCGTTGGACATCGGGAAGTGGCTCTGGGGCAACGACGACGTCGGTGTCAAGGCCCAGGAGCCGCCCGCAGCGCAGTGCTCGGACGGCAAGGACAACGACGGCGATGGCCTGATCGACTATGGGCCCACGGCGGGAAACGAGAAGAGTGGTCCGGCTGCTGGGGACCCGACGCCGGGCACCGGCATGCAGGGCGCGGCCGCCCCGTATGACTGCGAGAGCCGGCTGGACAACAGCGAGACGGATGTCAATCCGCCGGGCCAGGACCCGATCGGGCTGCCGCAGGACGCCAATTTCGATCACAGCGCCCTGTCCGGCAACTTCCCGTCGCCGGACAACGGCACCCCGCTCTGCGGTGGCGGGTGCGGGGATAGCCCCAGCCCCGTCGCGTTCGACGCGGCCGGAAACGGGCTCGATGCCGCGGGCGTCGAGGACTGTGCGTCGCCGACGGAGCCCGAGCAGGACACCAGCGCGGACCCGGGCCCCGCGGATGGAACCCTAGGGTGGCCGTTCAGCGGCGCCGGGTATGCGGCGGCACGCGCCCCCGTGTGCATGTTCCACGGAGTCGACGCAGACGCGCGTCTGCAGATGCGCGACGCCGTCATCGTCCGCAAGGGCGCGGACATCAAGTCATCGAACGTGAAGAGCGGCAACTACGCGCCGCAGAACACGTTCGCGGTGTCGGTGCTCGGTGGAGCCGCGACGCTCAGGTTCACCAGAGGCTGGATCGCCGCTGATCTCAATGTCCGCGGCAAGAAGTTCCACCTCGTGGACACGCACCTCGAGTCGGAGAACGCAGGTACGTTCCGAGAGGACCAGGCATCAGAGCTGGTCGCTCCGGGCGGACCGGCGGCTCAGCCGAACACGGTCCTGATCGGCGATCTCAACTCGGATGCGAACGTTGCTCCGGGCGCCGATCCCAACGCGGACAACGCGTCGAACATCGCCTACAACAGGCTGGCGGCCGCTGGGTTCTCGTCTCTGACGTCACTCAGCACGCCGACCGATGGGCACGCCGAGTTGCTCACCGACCCGAACGACAACACGCTCACGAAGCACATCGATCACATTCTCACCAACAGCTCAAGCATCAGTCTCAAGAGCTCGTTGTTGCTGAATACCTTCGCCAACGGCCTCTGGCAGTCGGATCACGCCGGAGTCCTGGGCGTGCTGAACGTTCCGGGCGGCAAGCAGCACAAGGGCAAGAAGAAGTAGGCCCAGCCGTCCAGCAGTTCCCGAGAGGCCGGGGCCAGGTGCCCCGGCCTCTCTTTTTGGCCTTGCAGGCGGACGACAATCTGCCCCACTGCGACTTAGATTTCTTGGGTGCTAGCCTAGGAAGCCGTAACCGCAGACGAGCTTTGGAGGACTGACAGTGGCAAAGACGATCGGCATCGACCTGGGCACGACGAACTCGTGCGTGGCGGTGATGGAGGGCGGTGAGCCCACGGTGTTGGAGAACGCCGAGGGCGGCCGCACCACCCCCTCCGTCGTCGCCTTCACCGACTCGAGCGAGCGCCTGGTGGGCACGGTTGCCAAGCGCCAGGCCGTGATGAACCCCGAGAACACGATCTTCTCGATCAAGCGCTTCATGGGCCGCAAGGAGGCCGAGGTCAAGGAGGAGGAGACCATCGTCCCCTACAAGGTCGTCGCCGGCCCGAACGGCGACGTCCGCGTGGACGCGGGCGGCAAGCAGTACTCCCCGCCCGAGATCTCGGCGATGATCCTGCAGAAGCTCAAGGCCGACGCCGAGGCCAAGCTCGGCGAGCCGGTCGACTCGGCGGTGATCACCGTTCCCGCCTACTTCAACGACGACCAGCGCCAGGCCACCAAGGACGCCGGCAAGATCGCCGGTCTCGACGTCAAGCGGATCATCAACGAGCCGACGGCGGCCTCCCTCGCCTACGGGCTCGACAAGGAATCCGACCAGACGATCCTCGTCTTCGACCTCGGCGGCGGCACCTTCGACGTCTCCGTGCTGGAGATCGGGGACGGCGTCTTCGAGGTGAAGTCGACCGCCGGTGACAACCACCTGGGCGGCGACAACTGGGACAAGGCGATCGTCCAGTGGCTGGTCGCGGAGTTCAAGCGCGACCAGGGCGTCGACCTCTCGGCCGACAAGAACTCGCTGCAGCGCCTCTACGAGGCGGCTGAGAAGGCGAAGATCGAGCTCTCCACCACCCAGGAGACGCAGATCAACCTGCCCTTCATCACCGCGACCGACGCGGGGCCCAAGCACCTCGACATCAAGTTGACGCGGGCGAAGCTCTCCGAGCTGACCTCGGAGCTGCTCGAGCGGGTGGTCGGCCCCGTGAAGCAGGCGCTGGCCGACTCGGGCACCGAGATCGACCATGTCGTCCTGGTCGGCGGCATGACCCGCATGCCCGCGGTCCAGGAGAAGGTCAAGGAGCTGACCGGCAAGGACCCGCACAAGGGCGTCAACCCCGACGAGGTCGTGGCGATCGGCGCCGCGATCCAGGCGGGCGTCCTGGCGGGCGACGTCAAGGACGTGCTGCTGCTCGACGTCACTCCGCTCACGCTCGGCATCGAGACCAAGGGCGGCGTGATGACCAAGCTGATCGAGCGCAACACGACGATCCCGACCAAGAAGTCGGAGATCTTCTCGACGGCCGAGGACAACCAGCCCTCCGTGGAGGTCCACGTCCTCCAGGGCGAGCGCGAGATGGCGTCCGGCAACAAGAGCCTGGGCAAGTTCCAGCTCACCGGCATCCCGCCCGCTCCGCGAGGCATGCCTCAGATCGAGGTGACCTTCGACATCGACGCGAACGGCATCCTCAACGTCTCCGCCAAGGATCTCGGCACCGGCAAGGAACAGAAGATCGAGATCAAGGGCGGCTCCGGCCTCGACGAGTCCGAGGTCGAGCAGATGATCAAGGACGCCGAGTCGCACGCCGACGAAGACCGTCGCCAGCGCGAGCTGGCCGAGGCCCGCAACGTCGCCGAGAACGCCGCCTACCAGGCGGAGAAGCAGCTCGGCGAGCTGGGCGACAAGGTCGACTCCTCCTCCAAGGAGGAGATCGAGGCGGCGATCAAGGACGTCCGCGACTCGCTCGGCTCCGAGGACGCCGCTGAGATCCGCTCGAAGTCGGACGCGCTGCAGGCGGCCTTCCAGAAGGTCTCCGAGCAGATCTACTCGCAGGCGGCCGCAGAACAAACGGCCGCCACGAACACCGCGGCCGGATCAACGGCCTCCGGCGACGGCGCCTCGCAGAACGGCGCCGGCGACGAGGAGGAGGTCGTGGACGCGGAGGTCGTCGACGACGAGAAGACCTCGTAAGGGCGGCCGATGAGCGATCAGCCGTCCCCCGAGGCCGAGGAGCGCATCCCGACGGAGGCCGAGCGCGAGGAGCGCGAGGCCGAGCAGCAGGTCGAGCGAGATCTCGACGAGCTCGGCGAGGCCAAGCGCGAGCGCGACGAGTTCCTGGAGCTCGCGCAGCGCACCAGGGCCGACTTCGACAACTACCGCAAGCGGGTCGCCCGGGAAACGTCCGAGGCGCTCGCTCGCGGCAAGGCCGAGTTGGCCCGGGAGCTCCTGCCCGTGATCGACAACCTGGAGCGCGCGCTGCAGGCGGGTGAGGACCCCTCGGCCCACGAGGCCCTGATCCACGGCGTAGCGCTCGTGCACGATGAGCTTCGCGGCCGGCTGGAGGGCGCCGGCGTCGAGGCGTTCGACCCGACGGGCGAGCGCTTCGATCCCCAGCTGCACGAGGCGCTCTCGACGCGGCCCGAGGAGGGCACCGACCCCGGCGTGGTCGTGGAGACGCTCGAGAAGGGCTACCGGCTGGACGGGCAGGTGCTCCGCCCGGCCAGGGTGGTGGTGAGCCAGTAGTGGCCGGCCCGCGTGACCTCTACGAGGTGCTCGGCGTCTCGAAGTCCGCCTCGCAGGACGAGGTGAAGAAGGCCTACCGCGAGCTGGCTCGCAAGTGGCATCCCGACCGCAACCCGGACGACAAGGAGGCCGAGGAGCGCTTCAAGGAGATCCAGCATGCCTACGACGTCCTCTCGGACCCCGAGAAGCGCAAGCAGTACGACTCCGGCGGGTTCGCCGGCTTCGGGGCCGGTGGGTTCCCGGGCGGGGGTGGGTTCCCGGGCGGCGGCTTCGCCTCCGACCTCGGGGACATCTTCTCCTCGTTCTTCGGTCGCGGCCGGCAGCAGGGCCCGCGCGCCCAGCGCGGCCGGGACCTGGAGGCCGAGGTCCGGCTCTCGTTCGACCAGGCCATGCACGGCACCCAGGTGGCGGTCTCCGTCCCGACGACCGGCCCCTGCCCGACCTGCGATGGCAGCGGAGCCAAGCCGGGCACCTCGCCGCGGGTCTGTCCGCGCTGCGAGGGTCGCGGCATCGACGCGCAGAGCCAGGGCTTCTTCTCGATCTCTCAGCCCTGCCCGGAATGCGGCGGCCAGGGCAGCTTGATCGACGAGCCCTGCCCCACCTGCGCGGGCAGCGGGATCGCGCAGGAGACCAAGCGCTACCGGGTCAACATCCCGGCGGGCGTCCACGACGGCAGCAGGATCAGGCTGCCCGGGAAGGGGGAGTCGGGATACCGCGGCGGCCCCCGCGGGGACCTCTACGTGACCACGCGGGTCGCACCCTCACCGGTCTTCCGGCAGCGCCCCGACGGCAACCTCGAGGTCGACCTGCCGGTCACGGTGGCGGAGGCGATCCAAGGAGCCAGCATCGAGGTGCCGACGCTCGACGGCTCCAAGACGATCCGCATCTCGCCCGGCACCCAGCACGGCACCGTGCAGCGCCTGCGTGGCGAGGGGCCGCCGCGGACCAAGGGATCGGGCCGGGGCGACATCTACTACCGCATCAAGATCGACGTTCCGAAGGAGCTCTCGGATGAGCAGCGCGAGGCGGTCGAGAGGCTCGCCGAGGCCCTCAACGGCGAGGATCCACGCGCCTCGCTGCTCGGCCACGCCGCTCGGTCCGGGGCAGAGGGGAGAGTTGAGACCGATGGCTGACGGCGCACGCAGGAACAAGCAGTCCGCCGGCGAGCGGCAGATCGACGAGGACCGCGGGGTCTTCATGATCTCGGTGGCGGCCGAGCTCGCCGAGATGCACCCGCAGACCCTCCGGATGTACGAGGCGCGGGGCCTGATCACCCCCAAGCGCTCGCCCAAGAACACCCGGCTCTACTCGCAGGCCGACGTCGATCGCCTGCGTCGCATCCAGCAGATGACCAGCGAGGAGGGTCTCAACCTCGCCGGCGTCGAGACCGTCCTGGAGCTCGAGCGGCGGCTGGAGCGGATGCGCCTGGAGATGACGCGGATGCGCAAGCGCGCCGCCGAGATGGAGAGCCGCATGACCCGGGAGCTCGAGCGCCTGCGCAAGTCGATCGGCGGCGAGCTCGTCCCCTACGGCGCCTACGAGCCGGAGACGATCGCCCGGGGCCGCGGATCCACCCGGATCCCCATCCGGCGCCGCAGCTCCTAGGGCGCGACCCAGCCGCCGCGATGCGGCGGCGGCGGGCCCAGCAGGCGCTCGGCCACGCCCCGGATGGCTCCAAAGCCGCCATCGTCGCCCGGCGGCTCATCGCTGAGCACCGCCAGGGCGAGGCGCTCGCCACCACGATGCTCGAGAAGCGCGACCTGGTGGGTGACCGGTCCGCTGGTGCGCTTCTGCCCCGGGGGGCGCCAGCCGCCCTTGAACGCGGGGGTGATCTTGTCCCCGCCCCAGAAGCCCGGCGTGGCCTCGAAGTCGTCCATGCCGGCGCGGCGGGCGGCCTCCTCGAGCCCGTCATCTCCCACCTGCGCGTAGACCGCGTCGGCGGCTCGGTTGTCGGAGTAGGTGATCATCGGCTCCAGCAGACCGCGGGTCTCCGAGTCGAGCGGCAGGTCCTCGCGCTCCAGCCGGCGCAGCTCCGCCGCCAGCAGAAGGACCTTGCTGACGCTCGCCGAGCTGAACTGCCTCTCCGTGTCGTACCCGCGCAGGCCGATCGAGCGATCGCAGACGGCGAAGGAAACATCGCCGCGGCCAGCGGCGAACCCCTGCGCGCGTCGGATGGCGCGGGCCGGCGGGTAGGCGATTCGCGGCCAGACGCGATCTGGGCCGTGGCGCTTGCCGCGGTTTCCCCGGCTCGGCGATCGATTGGCCGCCGAGAGCCAGCGCCGCCGCCATCACGGCAACGAGGGCCGCAGGCGCCCGCTTGATCCTGGCGCTCCCCACCGGGGAAGCGGAGGCGCCTCTAGGAGCCCGACCGGGCGCCGGCGAGCTCGGGGTCGAGGCCGGCGTCGGTGAGCGCCTCGCCCTGGT
Organism: uncultured Solirubrobacterales bacterium; assembly: GCA_963833375.1. Lineage (GTDB taxonomy): Bacteria > Actinomycetota > Thermoleophilia > Solirubrobacterales > 70-9 > DASUPK01. The sequence continues at coordinate 462,510 of CAWHXR010000001.1, read as the reverse complement.
CGAGATAGAGCCGCCAGTACGCGATCTTCCCGTCGCGGAACGTCATCGTGTGCGCGTCCCGCACCTCGACCTGCAGGTCATCGCGATCCCCCTTGGCCCGGGTGTGGATCAGAGCGACGACGCGGTCGCCGGCGGGCAGCAGCTGGAAATCCCGGATCTCGACGTTCACGAATCCGCTCATCAGCTGCTCGATCACCTGCCTCGCGGCATCGGGACCCCGGTACGTGCCCGCAGGCAGATCCGGGTCATAGACCTCGACGTCGTCGGTGAAGTAGGACATCACGCCCTCGATCCCCTCGCGATTGAAGGTCTCCAGGATCAGCTGGTAGATCTCGACGTTCGCTTCCATGGTCATCCTTGACCCGCTCGAAAGCCATCCTATGGCCAGCCGCGGGTCCTTGCCAACCTGACAATCGGTCCAGGATACTCCAGGCACGAATCTAAGTCCTGATCACATAGATTTCTTTACTTCGGCGACTATAGCGGCTACCATTGCCGGGATGCAGCCCGACCGATTCACGATCAAGTCCCAGGAGGCGGTCGCCGCCGCGCAGCGCCTCGCCTCCGAGGGATCGAAGCCCGAGGTCGCCCCGGCGCACCTGCTGCTCGCCCTGCTGGAGCAGGACGAGGGCGTCGTCGTGCCGGTGCTGCAGCGGCTCGGCGTCGACGCCCAGGATGCCCGGAGCCAGGCCCGCGCAGCGATCGAGAAGCTGCCGAGCCTGAGTGGCAACACGGTCCCCGACGTGCGGCCCTCGAGCGAGTTCGTCTGGGTGCTGCAGCAGGCCGAGAAGGAATCGACCGGGCTCGGCGACGAGTACATCTCCACCGAGCACATCCTCCTGGCCCTCGCCGAGCGGCGCTCGGGCGTCGCGGACCTGCTGCCGGATCGCAAGGATCTGGTCCGGGCGGTCTCGGAGGTGCGCGGCCCGCACCGCGTCACCTCGCCCACCCCGGAGGACAGCTTCGGCGCGCTCGAGAAGTACGGCCGCGATCTCACCGCGGAGGCCGAGAGCGGCAAGCTCGACCCGGTCATCGGCCGGGACGAGGAGATCCGCCGGGTCATCCAGGTCCTCTCCCGGCGAACCAAGAACAACCCGGTCCTGATCGGCGACCCGGGCGTCGGCAAGACCGCGATCGTCGAAGGCCTCGCCCAGCGGATCGTCTCGGGGGACATTCCCGAATCGCTTCGCGACCGGCGCGTGATCGCGCTCGACATCGGCGCTCTGCTCGCCGGGTCGAAGTACCGCGGTGAGTTCGAGGAGCGGCTCAAGGCCGTCCTCAAGGAGATCCAGGCGGCCGAGGGCCAGATCGTGCTGTTCATGGACGAGCTTCACACGATCGTCGGCGCCGGCGCGGCTGAGGGCGCCGTCGACGCCTCCAACCTGCTCAAGCCGATGCTCGCCCGCGGCGAGCTGCGCGCGGTCGGTGCGACCACCCTCGACGAGTACCGCAAGCAGATTGAGAAGGACGCCGCTCTCGAGCGCCGCTTCCAGCCCGTCTTCGTCGGAGAGCCCGACGCCGCCGACACGATCGCGATCCTGCGTGGGCTCAAGGAGCGCTACGAGGTGCATCACGGCGTCCGCATAACGGACGCCGCGATCGTCGCCGCCGCGACCCTGTCGGACCGCTACATCGCCGACCGCTTCCTGCCCGACAAGGCGATCGACCTGATCGACGAGGCCGCCTCGCGGCTGAAGATCGAAATCGACTCGATGCCGACCGAGATCGATGAGGTCGAGCGCCGCATCCAGCAGCTCGAGATCGAGCGCGAGGCGCTGAAGAAGGAGAAGGACGAGACCTCCGCGGAGAGACGCGAGGTGATCGAGGCCGAGCTAGCCGACCTGCGTGAGCGCTCCTCCGAGATGAAGGCTCGGTGGCAGAACGAGAAGGGCGCGATCGATCGGATCAAGTCGGCGAAGGCCGAGCTCGACGAGGCGCACCGCGAGGCCGAGCGCGCCGAACGCGGCGCCGACCTGGAGCGCGCCGCGGAGCTGCGCTACGGCCGGATCCCCGAGCTGGAGAGGACCGTCACCGACCAGGAGGCGAAGCTCGGCGAGCTCCATCGCGACGGCGGCTCGATGCTGACCGAGGAGGTCACCGAGGAGGACGTCGCCGAGGTCGTCTCCAAGTGGACAGGGATCCCGGTGTCCCGCCTGATGGAGGGCGAGGTCGAGAAGCTGATCCACATGGAGGACCGCCTCCACGAGCGGGTGATCGGTCAGGACGAGGCCGTCGAGGCGGTCTCGGGTGCGCTGCGGCGCTCCCGGGCGGGTCTCTCCGACCCCGACCGCCCGATCGGCAGCTTCCTCTTCCTCGGCCCCACCGGCGTCGGCAAGACCGAGCTCGCCCGGGCGCTGGCGGAGTTCATGTTCGACTCTGAGCAGGCGATGGTCCGCATCGACATGTCCGAGTACATGGAGAAGCACGCGGTCGCGCGGTTGATCGGCGCGCCGCCGGGCTACGTCGGCTACGAGGAGGGGGGCAGCTCACCGAGGCTGTTCGGCGCCGCCCCTATTCGGTGATCCTCCTCGATGAGATCGAGAAGGCCCACCCCGACGTCTTCAACGTCCTGCTGCAGATCATGGACGACGGCCGGCTCACCGACGGCCAGGGGCGCACCGTCGACTTCAAGAACACCGTTCTGATCATGACCTCGAACGTCGGCTCGCAGTTCATCGCGGCCGAGTCGGTCGAGGAGAAGGCCCGCGAGCAGGTCGAGGAGGCTCTGACCCAGACCTTCCCACCGGAGTTCCTCAACCGGATTGACGACGTCGTCATCTTCCACCGCCTGACGAAGGAGGACCTGGGCAAGATCGTCGACATCCAGGTGGCCGAGCTCTCCGAGCGGGTGCACGAGCGCGGCATCGAGATCGATCTCACCGGCAAGGCCCGCGAGCTGCTCGGCAACCTCGGCTTCGACCCGACCTACGGGGCCCGCCCGCTGAAGCGGGTGATCCAGAAGCAGCTGGTGGACAAGCTGGCGCTGCGCCTGCTGGAGGGCGACTTCGCCGAGGGCGACCGGGTCGAGGTGGACGCCCGCGATGGCGAGTTGAACTTCACGAAGGCCAAGCCGGCGAAGGCCTCCGAGGCGAAGGGCGAGAAGGCCCCCGCAGCAACCGCCTAGCCCTCCGGGTGGAGACCACGCTGGGCGGGACGCAGTTCGGCGAGGTCTCCTCCTAACGACTTCAAGGTGAAGCGAAAGAAGCGCTAGCCGCCCGCGTCACGCCTGCGGTAGGCGTAATCGACCAACTTCTCGGTATGGGGCTTAGCCCTCAGCCGGACGACTAGTTGAGGGCATGAACATTCGTGTCTCAGCTGAGGACGCCGGCTGGACCATCCGAGAGGCCGCCTGGGGCCTCGAGGAGCGGGTCTGGTGGCGAGGCAGCGACGCCACTCGCGACGCCCTCGGGCGCGCGAGCCGCGCCGTGCAGCCGCTGCAGCGGCTGATCCAGACGCGGATCACCTGGCCGATCGGCGACGTCCTGTGGGAGCGCAGCGGCAGGACGCGCGCCGCAATCGCGGCTTCGGCTGCGACGGTTGCGCTCGCCTCGGCCGTCGGCGGAGCGCTCAGCGCGACCGACCACCCCTCCGGGCCCGATCCGGTGCCGGTGCCGGCCTCGGTGACCGCGGCGCCGCAGGGATCGAACACCCTGGTCCTTCAGGGCGTGAAACCTCAGTTCCAGCCTGGCCATGCACCCGTCGCCGCTCCCAAGCCCCCGGCCGAGTCCGCCGATCCCCCGACACAGGTGGCCTGGCAGTTCGCGCAGGCCTTCGTCGCATATGAGGTCGGGCACTCCGACAAGAAGACCGACGCCGCATTCACCTCGACCGCCACGAAGCCGCTGGCGAAGGCGCTCAGGGTCAACCCGCCGCGCCTTCCCGCCAACGGCAAGGTTCCGCAGGCGCGTGTCCTCAACGTCGTCCTCGGCGCGGCCGGCAAGCAGCAGGTGACCGCCAGCGTCTCGCTCGTCCGGCTCCGGGCGATCAGCGAGGTGCGCCTCACTCTGACGAAGACCGGCGATGGGTGGCGGGTCGCTCAGGTCCTTGGCTGATGGGAAGGATCAGGACGGCAATGGCGGCGGTGGTCGTGGGCGCGGCGATCGCCGCGCAGAGCGCGAACGCGCAGACGACGCCGGATCCGGCGCCGCCCACGACCACCACCCCGCCTGACCCCCCGGCGACCCAGCCGCAGCCGCCGGTGACGGTGCTGCCCGCGCCGAAACCTGTCCCGAAGCCCAAGCCCAAGCCTTCACCCAAGCCCTCGGGCGACGGAGGGAGCAAGGCTCCCGGCCACAAGGGCGGCGAGAACGAGAAGGGCACGGCCACAGTGGGCGGCACGGCTCCGCCTCCCCCGGTCAGCCCGATGCCGGGCGCCTGCGGGCCGGTGGCGGTGCCCGCCTACCTCGGGCCGATCTACCAGGCGGCCGCCCAGGCCTACGACCTTGGACCGGCCGGTCCGTCAATCCTCGCGGCGATCAACGAGATCGAGAGCGGCTTCGGCCAGAACCTCGGCCCGTCCTCCGCCGGAGCCGAGGGATGGATGCAGTTCATGCCATCGACCTGGGCCACCTACGGCGTCGATGCGGACGGCGACGGCACCAAGGACCCGAACAACCCGAACGATGCGATCTTCGCCGCGGCGCGATACCTGCGGGCCGCGGGTATGCCGGAGGACCCCGAGGGCGCCGTCTTCGCCTACAACCACGCCGACTGGTACGTCGCCGAGGTGATGGCGCGCGCCGCCTGCTTCAGCGGCATCGGCAACGGCGCGATCGGCGGACTCTCGCTGATCCCGAAGCGACAGCAGCTGGTCTGCGCGCCTGCGAAGGGTTCGCAGGCGGTCGATCCCGGGCGACTACATGAAGGCCTTCCAGGACGCCGCGGGCCGCTACGACCTGGGCCAGAACGGTGTCTGGGCAATCGCCGCGGTGGCCCGCCTCGAGTCCAATTTCGGCAAGGGCATGAGCGCTGAGCAGCTCAGCTCGACTGGCCCGCTCGGAATCACCGCGGACAACTGGAGGAGGTATGCGGTCGACGGCGACGGCGACGGCAAGGTCAGGCACGAGAGCCCCGCCGACTCCGCGGCGACCCTGGCGCGGATGATCTGGGCTTCGGGCGACGTGCGAGCCGGTCTCTTCCAGCACAACCACGCGGAGTGGTACGTCAATGCTGTGCTCCAGGACGCCGAGGCCATGGCGGGCAGCTGCCAGGTGAAGACGGTCGCCTACTCCGTGGCGCTTCCGGGACCGACCAACGCGCCGATCAACTGGGGCAACGTCGAGCTCTCGAACTCACTCGAGATGGTCGACATCCAGTCGGGTGCGATCGATCCTCGGATCCTCAACATCCTCGGCGCGATCAGCCAGCAGCACACCATTCGGATCTCGGCGCTGCGCTCCGACCACTCCAAGTCCACCTCCAGCGGCAACGTCTCGAACCACTACTACGGCCGCGCCATGGACATCGCGGCGATCGACGGCGTCCCCTGCACCAACGTCTCCCCCGACGGGCCGTGCGGCACGATCGCCCGCCAGCTCGGCGCACTGCCGGCGGGTCAGGAGCCGACCGAGCTGATCTACTGCTTCGACCCCGACGGCCCGGCCAACCCGAGCGGGTTCGCCCAGGCCGACCACTGCGACCACGTCCACGTCGGCTTCGACGCCTAGGCCGTAGGCATAGGCTTCCGGGCCCATGCCGATGCTCGAGACGGAGCGCCACGGGCGCGTCCTGGAAGTGCGGATCGACAACCCGCCGCACAACTTCATGAACGGCGAGATGGTGCGCGAGCTGAGGGGGCTGGTCCGCTCCCTCAGCGGTGATCGCTCGATCGGCGCGGTTGTGATCACCGGTAAGCCGGACGACCTCTACATCACCCACTACGACGTCGGCGAGATCCTGGCGGGCGTCAGGCGAGCGGGGATCGCCGCGCCGCCCTGGCTGACGGGCATCGTCTTGCGCGTGGCCGGCGCCATCAGGCGGATACCCGGCCTGCGCGGGCTCGCCGAGCGGACGCCCCTCGCCGCGGTCTTCGAGCTCTACCGCATTCACGAGCTCTTCCTGGAGATGAACCGCTCTTCCGTGGTCTTCATCGCCGCCATCAACGGGCCCGCCACCGGCGGCGGCTGCGAGACCTCACTCGCCTGCGATCTCCGTCTGATGGCCGACACCGACATCGCGATCGGCCTGCCGGAGATGACGATCGACTTCAACCCCGGCGCGGGAGGGACCCAGCGGCTGCCGCGGCTGGTCGGCGTGGGGCGCGCGATGCAGATGCTGCTCGAGGGCAGGACGCTGAGCCCTCGCGAGGCGCTCGATTTCGGCCTGGTCCAGGCGGTCGTCCCGGCGGATCAGGTGAAGGAGGCGGCGATCCGGATCGGGCAGCGCCTCGCGCGGCGGTCGCCGGAGGCGATCCGGTCGCTGAAGCGCGCCGTCTACGAGGGCGGCTCGCGGCCGCTGGCCAAGGGCCTTGCGGTCGAGCGCAAGTGGTTCATGGTCTCCTCGGCGACGGAGTCCTCGCAGGAGAAGATGGCGGCCATGGCCAGGCAGGTCGAGGCCGACGGGGCATCCCCCTGGGCGACGGCCGAGGGACTGGGCCCCTGGCAGGAGGGACGGGCGGCCGGGCCACCCCAGTAGCTCCCGCCGGGGCTAGTCCGACTCGACCCCGGAGGGCCGCCGGGCGACCCCCCGAATCAGCGGCCGCACGATCGGCGGAGCCTTCGGCAGCCTGCCGCGTTCGAGGCTGTCGATCCAGAACCCGGCGTCGGCTAGCTGCTGGCCGGTGTCGCGATTGGGGTGGCATCCGGCCGCGAAGAACCCCCACGGCCGCTCCAGCCGGTTCTGCCAGCGTGCCAGCGCCGGCCTGTCACTGCGAACGTGCTCGAGGTAGAGCAGCTTCCCGCCCTCGACCAGGACGCGTCGGGCTTCCGTCAGAGCGCGGTGGGGGTCCTCGACCGTGCAGAGCACGAGCGTCGCGACGACCGTGTCGAAGGTGCAGTCGTCGAACGGCAGGTCCTCCGCCGGAGCCTCGACCACCGACGTGCGCCCGGTGAGAGCCGGGTCCGCGGCGAGCCGGTCTCGAAGGCGGCGCGCCATGTGCGGGTCTGGCTCGGTCGCGACGAGCTCGGTGACGGCCGCGGTGTAGTGCTCGAGGTTGTGGCCGGTGCCCGCGCCGAGCTCGAGGACGCGCCCCGCGGCCGACGCGAGCAGCTCCCGCCGCATCTCACCCAGGCCCGCTCGCTCGGTCCCGGCGGTCATCCGGTCGTAGAAGCGGGCGAAGATCGGGTGCTCGCTCACGTTGAAATCATCTCCACTGTTTCGGACGCGCGCCGCCGCTCGGTGGCCGAGATTGCACGAGGCGCCCGAAAGTGAAAGAAAGGGGGTCCAACGAGAGGCAAGTCACGAGGAGAGGAGAACAGATGCCGACGTTCGTAATGCTCACCAATCTGACCCCCGAGGGCGTTCAGACGCTCAAGAACAACCCGAGCCGGGTGCAGGAGGTCAACAAGGAGGTCGAGCAACTCGGGGTCACCGTCAAGGAGCAGTGGGCCACGCTCGGCCAGTATGACTTCATCACCATCGTCGAGGCGCCTGACGAGAAGACGATGGCCAAGGTCTCCGTCGAGCTCGGCTCGCGCGGCACGATGAGCAGCCAGACGCTGGCGGCGATCCCGCCCGAGGAGCTGGCGGGCGCCCTTTGAGGGTTCTCGTCGTCGGCGGAGGGGGGCGCGAGCACGCGATCATTCGCGCCCTCGCCCGCTCTCCACGGGGGCCGGAGCTGCTCTGCGCTCCCGGCAACGCGGGCATCGCGGAGGAGGCTCGCTGCATCGAGGCGGGCGCGGAGGACGTGGACGCGCTGGTCGGGGCGGCCGCCGACGAGTCGGTCGATCTCGTGGTGGTCGGCCCGGAGGCGCCGCTGGTGGCCGGGCTGGTCGACGCGCTGGAGCGCGAGGGGATCGCGGCATTCGGCCCCAGCGGCGAGGCGGCGCGGATCGAGGGCTCGAAGCTCCATGCCAAGGAGCTGATGAGGGAGGCCGAGGTCCCGACGGCATCCCACACGGTTCTGCGATCTCGCACCGACGCGCTCGATCAGATCTCCTGCGCGTCCTATCCCGCCGTGCTGAAGGCCGATGGCCTGGCGGCGGGCAAGGGGGTGATCATCTGCCAGTCCGAGGCCGAGGCGCGCGAGGCGGCCGACGTCTTCTTCGAGGAGCGCCGCTTCGGCGACACCGAGGTCGTGATCGAGGAGTTCCTCGAGGGCGAGGAGCTCTCGCTCCTCGCGCTCTGCGACGGGGAGAACGTCGTCCCCCTCGCCCCGGCGCAGGACTACAAGCGGATCTACGACGGCGACCGGGGGCCGAACACGGGCGGCATGGGGAGCTACTCGCCGGTCCCCGGATTCGACCGCGAGGAGACCGACCGGATCGCCGGCCTGGTGCACCGCCCGATCGTCGAGGCGATGCGCCGGCGGGGGACCCCCTACCACGGGGTGCTCTACGCCGGGCTGATGCTGACCGAGGCCGGCCCGAAGGTGCTCGAATTCAACTGCCGCTTCGGTGACCCGGAGACGCAGGCTGTGCTGCCCCGCCTGCGCTCCGACCTGCTCGACCTCTGCCTCGCCTCGCGGGAGCCGGGCGGGCTGGCCGGAGCGGATGCCGACTTCGGCGACGACTGGGCCGTGACCGTCGTGCTCGCGTCCGCCGGGTACCCCGCCTCGTCATCGAAGGGCGACGTGATCAGCGGGCTCGACGAGGCAGCCGCGCTCGAGGGAGTGGAGGTGACCCACGCCGGGACCGCCCAGCGAGACGGAGACGTCGTGACGGCGGCCGGCCGCGTTCTGAACGTCACCGGACTGGGGCCGACGGCGGTGGATGCCCGTCGACGCGCCTACGATGCCGCGGAGCTGATCGGCTTCGAGGGCCGGCAGATGCGAACCGACATCGCCGCCCGCGCCGCTGACGGTGAAGCGGCAGCGGCATAGGACAACCGAGGACTGACGACTACGGAATGGAGGAGCTGATGCCCGAGGGCGAGGTAGCAGAGACGATGCCCGAGGTCGAGAAGGCGTTCGAGGAGATCGAGGTCGACGCCCCGCTGGTCGGGATCATCATGGGGTCGAAGAACGACAAGCCCAAGCTCCAGCCGGCTGGGGAGGCCCTCCAGGACAACGGGATTCGCTACGAGGTCAGGGTCCTGAGCGCGCACCGCGACCCCGACGCGACGCGCGAGTACTGCACCAACGCCCGGATGCGGGGGCTCAAGGTGATCATCGCGGGCGCGGGGATGTCGGCGGCGCTGCCGGGCTTCGCCGCCGCGCACACCGACCTGCCGGTGATCGGCGTGCCGATCTCGGGCAAGAACCTCGGCGGCCTCGACGCACTGCTCTCGGCCGTGCAGATGCCGCCCGGGGTCCCGGTGGGGTGCGTGGCGATCGACGGAGCCAAGAACGCCGGGCTGCTCGCCGTCAGGATCATCAGCACCTAGAGCATCCGGTCAGCGCGCGCGGACCCGGCGCTGCAGCTGCGCCGAGAGCTCCGCTGCCGCCTCCCCCAGCAGCTCGCCGAACGCGTCCGCGTGCGGCGCCTGGTCCCCGCCGCGGCGCGTCGCGATCAGCACCTCGCGGCTCGCGGGCCTCTCGCTCCGGATGCGGACCAGGGCCACGTCGGGGCGAACCGCGTCGGCGGCCAGGCCGGGCACAAGTGTCACCCCGAGGCCGGCCGCGACCAGGCCCAGCTTGGCCGTCCACTCCCGCGCGATGAACTCGACCCTGGGTTGCCACTCGGCCCACTCCCAGGCGCCGAGGAAGGTGTCGTTCGCCTTCGGGCTGGCGGCGATCCACCGCTCCCCGGCCAGGTCGTCGAGGGCAACCGTCCGCCGCCGGGCCAGCGGGTGGGCCTGCCCGACGGCAAGCAGAAGGGGGTCCTCGAGCAGGTGCTCGAGCCTGAGCCGCCGGTCGTGCGTCGCACGGGCCCCGGGCAGCACCCCGATCACGGCGACGTCCGCCGAGCCGGAGACGACCCGGCGGATCTGCGAGGGGGTACTGCCCTCCCTGAGCGAGATCTCGACGCCAGGATGGCCGTTCCGGAAGGCCGCGAGGGCTGGGGGAAGCAGCGCCGCGACAGCGGTCGGGAAAGCCCCGATGCGCAACCGGCCGGTGGCCCTCACGGTGATCCCCTCGAGCTCGCGGCGGGCCGCGTCGAGCTCGTCGAGGGCGGTCCCGGCATGCATGAGCAGGGTGGTGCCCGCCTCGGTCAGCCGCACCCCACGCGGCCCGCGCTCGAAGAGGGTCGCCCCGGCGGCTCCCTCGAGGCCGGAGACCTGCCGAGAGATCGCGGACTGCGTGTAGCCGAGCGACTCGGCGGCGGCCGTGAACGAGCCGCGGGTGGCGACCTCGCGCAGGACCCTCAACCCGGTCAGGCTAAGCTCAGCCATGCGTATTACGCATGGTAGCTGTGCTGGATCGTCGCTTGTGGCATAGCTCTTCTGGGCCTACCGTCGTGGAGCAACCAACTGCCAGGAGGTGCCCATCGTGAACGCAGCAGAGAACAAGCGACTGATGCGTGACGTGTTCGCCGAGCTGGCCCACGGCAACGGGCGGCCGTTCGTCGGCGCTCTCGCCGAGGACGTGCGCTGGACCATCATCGGGGACACCGCCGGGTCGGGTCGCAGAGGATGACTGGGTTGTGATCGAATCCCGCGGCGATGTCCACACCAAGGCGGGCAAGCCGTATCGGAACTCCTACTGCTACGTCTGCCGGCTCGCCGACGGCATGGTGAGGGAGCTGACCGAGTACTGCGACACCCAACTGCTGACGGAGGCATTGGCTCCACCGGAGCCGAGGCTCGCCGCATGAGCGGAACGTGATCCCTCGCTACACACGGGAGGAGATCGGCGCGGTCTGGACCCAGCAGCGCCGGATGGAGACCTGGCTGAAGGTGGAGCTGGCGGCCACGGAGGCGTGGGCCGCCGAGGGCATCGTGCCGGAGGAGGCCGCCCGGGCCTGCCGGGAGCGAGCCTCCTTCACGGTCGAGGCGGTGGAGGAACGCGAGCGAACCACCGGTCACGACGTGGCCGCCTTCGTCGACGTGGTCTCGAGCTCGATCGGGGAGCAGGGGCGCTGGCTGCACTACGGGCTCACCTCGTCGGACGTGCTCGACACGGCCCTGGCGCTGCAGCTCTCCGATGCGGGCGAGATCGTCGTCCGGGGCGCGCGGGCCTACCGGGATGCGCTGGTGAAGCGGGCGAAGGAGTTCGCGGAGACCCTCTGCGTCGGGCGCACCCACGGCGTCCACGCCGAGCCCTCCACCTTCGGCCTGCGGCTGGCGAGCTTCGCCTTCGAGGCCGACCGTAACCTGCAGCGGCTGAGCGACGCGTTCGAGCAGGCGGCCGTCGGGAACCTCTCGGGCGCGGTCGGCACCTACGCCTCAGTGCCGCCGTCGGTCGAGGCGAAGGTGATGGACGCGCTCGAGCTGACCGCGGAGGACGTCTCCACCCAGGTCGTGCCGCGCGACCGGCACGCGGTCGTGCTGGCGCGGATCGCGATCGCGGGCGCGGGCCTGGAGCGCTTCGCCACCGAGATCCGCAACCTCCAGCGCACCGAGGTGCGGGAGGTCGAGGAGCCGTTCGGCTCCGGCCAGAAGGGCTCCTCGGCGATGCCGCACAAGCGCAACCCGATCCTGGCCGAGCGGCTCTGCGGCCTGGCGCGTGTCCTGCGCGGCTACTCGCAGGTAGGCATCGAGAACATCGCCCTTTGGCACGAGCGGGACATCTCCCACTCCGGCGCCGAACGGGTCGTGCTGCCGGACGCGGCGATCGCGCTCGACTACATGCAGCACATCGCCACCCGGATCGTCGAGGGGATGACGGTCCACACCGACCGAATGCGGGAGAACATCGAGCTCACCCACGGCGCCCTCTTCAGCCAGCGGGCCCTGACCGCGCTGGTCGAGTCCGGGATGACGCGCGACGACGCCTACCGCGTGGTTCAGGAGAACGCCCAGCGGGCCTGGGACGAGGGGACGAGCTTCCGGGAGCTGATCGGCGCAGCGGCGCCGCAACTCGACCTCGATGCGGTCTTCGACTACCAGGCGTATCTCGAGCACGTCCCCGAGGTCATCGGCCGCCTGGATAGGCTTGCGGCGTGATCCTCTACACCTGCGGACAGAAGAAGAAGCAGGCCTCGATCGGGCACCCCTGCGGACGGGCGGCCAGGGCGCTCGACCAGGCGGGATACGAGTACGAGATTCGCGACCTTCCGGGCTACCGCCTCGCCCCCTGGACCTGGGGCAAGCGTCGCCGCGGACGCGAGGAGGTCAGGAGGCTTACGGGGCAGATCAACGTGCCCGTCCTCGTCCTCGACGAGGGCAAGACCGTGGTCGGCTCGGGCAAGATCGTCAAGTGGGCGCGGGCCCATCCCGCCTACCAGCCCGCGGTCGGCGGCGGATGACCTCATCGCTCACCGATCTGCGTCTGCACGCCTCGGGCAAGGTCCGCGAGATCTACGAGGACGGCGACGAGCTGATCATGGTCGCCTCGGATCGGATCTCGGTCTACGACGTGATCCTGCCCACCGAGATCCCGGACAAGGGGAAAGTGTTGACCCAGATGTCGCTCTTCTGGTTCGAGCTGACCGGCGACATCGTCCCGAACCACTTCATCTCCGAGGACGTCCCGCCGGAGGCGGCCGGCAGGGGCATGCGGGTCAAGAAGCTCGACATGTACCCGGTCGAGTGCGTCGTCCGCGGTTACCTCTCCGGATCCGGCTGGAAGGAGTATCGGGAGTCCGGCGCCGTCTGCGGGATCGAGCTGCCTGAGGGGCTGCGCGAATCCGAGGTGCTTCCCGAGCCGATCTTCACCCCCGCGACCAAGGCGGAGCTCGGCGAGCACGACGAGAACATCGACTTCGACCGGGCCGCCGAGATCATCGGCGGCCGCCCGCTGATGGAGGAGCTGCGCCGGGTCTCGATCGAGATCTACGAGAAGGCCGCCGACCACGCGGCGGAGCGGGGCATCATCCTCGCCGACACGAAGTTCGAGTTCGGCAGCACGGCCGGGGCCGAGGTTGTCCTCGGCGACGAGGTCCTGACCCCCGACTCCTCGCGCTTCTGGCCCGCCGACGACTACGAGCCCGGGCGCTCGCAGGCGTCCTTCGACAAGCAGTACGTGCGCGACTACTCCGACTCGGTGGACTGGGATCACACTGACCCCGGCCCGGAGCTGCCCGACGAGGTCGTCCAGAACACGCGGGCCAAGTACATCGAGGCCTACGAGCGCATTACCGGCCGCAAACTGGACTGATCACGCGACTTGTTGGGCCGGGTGCGCTTGTACGCTGGGCCGGTGAAGGCCAAGGTTCTGATCAGGCCCAAGGAGGGGATCCTCGATCCGCAGGGGAAGGCCGTGGAGAGAGCGCTGCCGGCGCTCGGCTTCGAGGGCGTCCACGACGTGCGCGTCGGCCGGCTCGTCGAGCTGGAGACCGACGATCCGAGCAAGCTCGACGCGCTCTGCGAGAAGCTGCTCGCGAACCCCCTGATCGAGGACTACGAGGTGGAGATCGACCAGTGATCGGCGTCATCCAGTTCCCGGGGTCCTGCGACGAGCGCGATGCGCTGGCCGCCGTCAGGCGGGTCGGCGAGGGCCGGCTGGTCTGGCACGAGGAAACAGACCTGTCAGGGCTGGACGGCGTGGTGGTGCCCGGCGGGTTCTCCTACGGCGACTATCTGCGAGCCGGAGCAATCGCGCGCTTCTCGCCCGCGATGGAGGCCGTCTCCCGGTTCGCCGCCGATGGCGGCGCGGTGCTCGGGATCTGCAACGGCTTTCAGGTCCTCTGCGAGGCGGGCCTCCTGCCCGGCGCGCTGCTCCCCAACGAGGGGCTTCGCTTCATCTGCCGGCAGGTCGACCTCGTCGCCGAGGACGTCGCGGGGCCGTTCGGCTCGGAGCTCGGCGCGGGCGAGCGCCTCTCGATCCCGATCAAGCACATGAGCGGCCGCTACTTCGCCCCAGACGACGAGCTCGATCGCCTGGAGGGAAACGGGCAGGTCGCCTTCCGCTACGCCGCGGGGGAGAACCCGAACGGGAGCGCTCGCGACATCGCCGGGGTGATCAACCGGGCCGGCAACGTGCTCGGCCTGATGCCTCATCCCGAGCACGCCGTCGACCCGCTCACGGGCTCCGACGACGGCCTCGCCCTGTTCCGGGCGCTGGTCGGCGCCCCGCAGGCCGCCGCGGCGTGAGCGCCGGACCTGCATCAACAGCCGGCACCCCCGGACGCGAAGCTGAGGAGGTGCCGGCATATGTTGAGCTCGGGCTCACCGACTCCGAGTACGAGCGCATCACCGAGCTGCTAGGCCGCGACCCGAACGAGGTCGAGCTGGCGATGTTCTCCTTGCTTTGGTCGGAGCACTGCGCCTACAAGCACTCCCGCAAGCTGCTGGGGCGGCTGCCGACCGAGGGCGAGCGCGTGGTGATGGGCCCGGGGGAGAACGCCGGGGCGGTCGACGTCGGCAACGGACACGCCGTCGCCTTCAAGGTCGAGTCCCACAACCATCCGAGCGCCGTCGAGCCCTTCCAGGGCGCCGCCACCGGCGTCGGCGGGATCCTCCGGGACGTGTTCGCGATCGGGGCGCGGCCGATCGCGGTGCTCGATTCGCTGCGCTTCGGCGAGCTCTCCTCGGAGCGCTCCCGCTACCTGTTCGAGGGCGCGGTGGCCGGGATCGGCCACTACGGCAACTCGATCGGGGTCCCGACGGTGGGAGGGGAGGTCTACTTCGAGCCTCCGTACGAGCACAACTGCCTCGTCAACGCGATGTGCGTCGGGCTGGCGAAGACCGACGAGATGATCCGCTCGGCGGCGGCGGGCCCGGGGAACCTGCTGGTGATCATGGGCGCGTCGACCGGGCGGGACGGGATCGGCGGCGCGTCGGTGCTCGCCTCCGCGGAGCTCGAGGCGGGCGATGACAGCAAGCGTCCGAGCGTCCAGATCGGCGACCCGTTCGAGGAGTCGAAGCTGCTCGAGTGCTGCCTGGAGCTGCTGGAGCGCGGTCTGCTCGTCTCGCTTCAGGACCTGGGCGCCGCGGGGCTGACCTCCTCCGCCGGGGAGATGGCATCGAAGGGCGGCGTCGGAATCGAGATCGACGTGGCGCGGGTGCCGCTCCGCGAGCCGGACCTCGAGCCCTTCGAGGTGATGATCTCCGAATCCCAGGAGCGGATGCTCGCGGTCGTGGAGCCCGCGCGCCTCGACGAGGTAGTGGCGACCTGCGAGCGATGGCAGACCGGCGCCGCGGCGATCGGGGAGATCACGGACAGCCGCCACCTGCGGGTGCTCGACGACGGCGTGGAGGTCGGCGACGTCCCCGTCGCGGCGCTGGTCGACGAGTGCCCCCTCTACGACCTCGAGCCCGATGAGCCCGGCGGGTGGATGTACGGCAACGCCGAGACGCTCGCCGAGCGGGTCGCGCTCAGAGCTGGGCGGTCGGCCGATGCCAGCGACCCCTCGGCCATCCTCTGCGCGCTTCTCGGCTCTTCGAACGTCGCCTCGAAGCGCTGGGCCTTCGAGCAATACGACTCGGTGGTCGGCTCCCGGACGGCGAGACGGCCGGAGGCGGCCGACGCCGCCGTCCTCATACTCCCCGAGTCCGATCGGGCGATCGGTGTGGCGATCGACGGCAACGGCCGCCGGGTGGCCTGCGACCCCTATGCGGGGTCGGTCGAGGCGGTGCTCGAGTGCGCCCAGAACCTCGCTTGCGTCGGCGCGGAGCCGCTGGGTCTGACCAATTGCCTCAACTTCGGCAACCCGGAGAAGCCCAGCGTCGCCTGGCAGCTCGACCGGGCGGTGCTCGGCCTGGCGGACGCTTGCCTCGCGCTGCGCGTGCCGGTCGTCGGGGGCAACGTCTCCCTCTATAACGAGACCGAGCACGGGCCGATCTACCCGACCCCCGTCGTGGGGATGGTCGGCGAGCTGCCCGATCCGGCAATGGTCCCGGGCCTGGCACCGCGCGAGGGCGACCGGCTGTTCCTGATCGGGCCGTTCGCGCCCTCGCTCGCGGGCTCCGAGCTGGCGAAGCACCGCGGCGAGCTCGACAAGGGCCTGCCGCAGCCGCCGGTCGCGGAGGTGGACGCTGCGCTCGGCCTCGTCAGGGACCTGGTCCGCGCGGGCGCCGCCTCCGCCGCGCACGATGTCAGCGACGGCGGACTCGCCTGCGCCCTGGCTGAGATGGCGATCGCCGCCGGCGCGGGGATCGAGGCCGACCTCGATCCGCTGGTCGAGCTGCGCGGCGGCTCGGGCGAGACCTGCCTGTTCGGCGAGGGTCCAGGCGGGATCGTGCTCGCCGTCGGAACGGAGGGCGCCGAGAACGCGCTCAAGCGGGCGGAGCAGGCGGGGGTCGAGGCGCTCGAGATTGGGCTCGCCTCGGGTGACCGGATCTCGATCGCCGCGGCCGAACGGGACGTCTCCCTCCCGCTCGCCGATGCAGTGCGCGCCTGGCGGTCCCTCGACCAGCGCATTTGATTGGCCAGGACCGCGCCGGGTAGGCTCCACGCGTGTTTGGGGAAGTAGTGCTCCACCCTCGTCCAGATGGTCAGCATCACCGGCAGGGGAGTCCCGGTCCAGCGGCGATCCTCGCGACGGGTCTGCTCGCCGCGATGCTGTTGCTGATCCTGCCGCCGATCGCCAGCGCGAACTTCGTCTACTGGGCGAATCAATCTCCCGGCAGCACGATTGGCCGCGCCAAGATCAACGGGACGGGCGCGAACAACAACTTCATCGCGGGCATCAACCAGCCGCGCGGAGTCGCCGTAGACGCCAAGTTCATCTACTGGGCGGAAGGGGGTGGCGGCACCGCCTCGATTGGCCGCGCAAACCTCGACGGCTCGGGGGTGAATCTCAGTTCATCACCACCGGTGTGACCAACCCGACCGGCGTCACGGTCACCTCCTCGGGCATCTACTGGACGAACGAGGTGGGCATGGGCGGCACGTCGATCGGCCACGCCAACATCGACGGAAGCAACCCTGATCCCGACTTCATCAGCGGCCCGGTCGACACCTGTGGGCGTCGCCGCCGATTCGAGCTTCGTCTACTTCTTCGGCGGCGATGGCCCCCACATCGGTAGGGCGAGGCTCGACGGGACCGGGGTTGAACCCAACTTCATTGCGATCCCCGAACCTTTCTGCGGTCTCGCCGTCGACCCGAGCTTCCTCTACTGGGGATCCGACGCCGGCAACACCGTCGGCCGGGTACCCGTGGGCGGTGGCACTCCAGATGGGTCGTTCATTCCCGACCGGAACGACGAGCGGCGGTCCGTTCGGCTTCGCGGTCAATTCGCAGTACGTCTTCTGGAGCAACGGCGACGCGCCGGCGCATCGGACGAGCGAACATCAACGGCAACTCCCCGAATCCTGCGCCTGATCACCGGAGTCAGCAGCCCGTTCCTGCTCGCCGCGGCCCCATCCAACAAGATCACCATCAACTCGGTCGCCCGAAAGAAGAAGAAGGGCACGGCGACGATCAACGCGAAGGTCCCCGGCCCGGGTCAGGTGACCTTGAACCAGACGAACACCCCACCCGACGTCAACGCCACCGCCGCCGCTGTCAAGCAGGTCGGCCTGACGATCACCCAGGCGTCGTCGTTCAAGCTGCCCGTCAAGCCGAAGGGCAAGACCGCCAAGAAGCTCAAGAAGCAGGTCAAGAAGAAGGGCAAGGGCAAGGTGAAGGTCAAGGTCTTCATCCACTTCGTCCCGGCGGGCGTGGCCGGGGTGCCGAACTCAGAGCAGGTCACGGTCACCCTCGAAAAGAAGGGCAAGAAGACGAAGTAGGTCCCTGCAAATCGCCGCATTTTGGGCGAGCCAGGGTCGCGGAGCGCGCCGTGCCCGCTGCTACCCTCCCTCTGCGGGCTGAAGTCCTGCCCGGCCATTCGATCTCCAGAGGTTGAGACACCTCCTCCAGACGTGACCGACGCGCGCTTTGACGTTCCCGATCGCGATGGTCCGCGCGATGAGTGCGGAGTGTTTGGCATATACGCGCCCGGCCGCGAGGTCGCCCGCCTCGCATACTTCGGCCTCTACGCGCTGCAGCATCGGGGCCAGGAGTCGGCGGGGATCGCCTCCTGCGAGGGCGGCCACATCACCACACTCCGCGACCTCGGCCTGGTCTCGCAGGTCTTCGACGAGGAGAAGCTGCGCGCCCTGTCCGGCGACATGGCGATCGGCCACGTCCGCTACTCGACCACCGGGGGCGGAGCGTGGGAGAACGCGCAGCCGGTCTGGCGCGACGACGGCCGTGAGCTGGCCCTCGCGCACAACGGCAACCTGACCAACGCCGTCGAGCTGTACAACGAGCTCACCGACTCCGGGCTGCAGCTCCGCGGCACCTCGGACTCCGAGATCATGGCCGCGCTGCTCTCGCGAACGGCCGGGGAGGGCGATGAGTGGATCGAGGACGCCGTCGCCGAGGTCATGCCGAGACTGCAGGGCGCGTACTCGACCGTGGTGATGACGAAGCACGCGGTCGTGGCGTTCCGCGACCCGCACGGGGTGCGGCCGCTGGCCCTCGGCAAGATCAAGGCGAGCGACGGCTTCCCCGAGTGCTTCGTGGTCGCCTCGGAGAGCTGCGCGTTCGACATCATCGGTGCCCAGCTGATCCGCGAGGTCCAGCCCGGAGAGATGGTCTCGCTGACCGCCGGCGGACTGGAGATGAAGCCGGTGATCCGGGGCAAGAGGACCGCCCAGTGCGTGTTCGAGCACATCTACTTCTCCCGGCCCGACACGCGGCTCGAGAACCGCGTCCTCCAGGAGGTCCGCGGCCGGATGGGCGAGCTTCTCGCCGAGGAGGCTCCGGTCGACGCCGATCTCGTCATCTCGGTCCCCGACTCGGGCAACCCGATGGCGAATGGGTTCGCGCGCGCCACGGGCCTGCCGAAGGACGACGGGCTGATCAAGAACCGCTACGTCGCGCGGACCTTCATCCAGCCGGGACAGGAGCTCCGCAAGCACGGCCTCCGCATGAAGTTCAACCCGCTTCCCGCGATCGTCGCCGGCAAGCGCGTGGTGGTGGTAGACGACTCGATCGTGCGAGGCAACACCACCCGTCAGATCGTCGCGATGCTCAAGGACGCGGGCGCGAAAGAGGTGCACCTGCGGATCTCGGCTCCGCCGATCCGCCATCCCTGCCACTACGGCATCGACATGTCGACGCGCGAGGAGATGATCGCCCACGATCGGTCGGTGGAGGAGATCGCCAAGGAGCTCGGCGCGGACTCGCTGGCCTATCTCTCCATGGACGCCGTCTACGAGGCGGTCGGGACCCCGCGTGAGAAGCACTGCGACGCCTGCTTCACCGGCGACTACCCGCTCGGCGATCCGGAGACCGCGAACGGGAAGTTCGCCCTCGAGGACATCGCCGTGGTCCCCGCGAGCCGGTAGCGATCTCCCGGCAGTGAGCGACTTCCGCATCGCCGTGCTCGCCTCGGGCACGGGCACGAACCTGCAGGCGATCCTCGACCAGCTCCACGGCGAGGACGGCATCGCGGTGGCGGCAGTCGCCTCCGACAAGCCGGATGCGATGGCTCTCGAGCGCGCCTCGAAGGCGGGCGTGGAGACCGCGACGTTCCCCTCGGCCGACTATGAGGACCGGGCGGCCCGCGACGCCGCGATCGGTGACTGGCTGGAGGAGCGGGGTGTCGACCTGATCGTGCTCGCCGGGTACATGCAGCTGCTCTCGGAGCACTTCGTGATGCGGTTTCGCAACAGGATCGTCAATGTCCACCCGGCGCTGCTGCCGTCGTTTCCCGGGCTCGACGCGATCGGGCAGGCGCTGGAGCACGGCGTGCAGATCACCGGGGTGACCGTCCATTTCGTCGACGAGGGCGTCGACTCCGGGCCGATCGTGCTGCAGCGGCCGATCCCCGTGCCGCCCAGCCGTGACCGCGCGGAGCTCGAGAGCGCCATTCACCGGACCGAGCATGCGCTGCTGCCTGAGGCGATCCGCATGATCGCCTCAGGCAGGGTCAGCTTCGACGAAGCGAATCCCCGCGTAGTCCGGATCAGGCCCGAGGGCGGGGGCTGAACGGCTGGCGGTCCGCCCCAACGTAAAGCGGGTTGCTCCTCGGCTCCGCCTCGGAGCACCCACGCATTAATAGACTCGCCTCTCGTGTCGACTCCCTCTTCCGAGATCGCTCCAGAGCCCGCCGGCGAGTCGCTGCCGGTGCGCCGGGCGCTGATCTCCGTCGCCGACAAGACGGGCGTCGCCGAGTTCGCCGCCGGACTCGCCAAGCAGGGGGTGGAGGTGATCTCAACCGGTGGGACCCTCTCGGTGCTCCATGAGGCCGGGGTCGAGGCCCGGCCGGTCGAGGACCTCACCGGGTTCCCGGAGATCCTCGATGGCCGGGTCAAGACGCTCCATCCCCATCTGCACGCCGCGCTCCTCGCCGTGCGCGACAACCCGGAGCATTCCGAGACCCTCAGGCAGCGCGAGATCGAGGAGATCGACCTGGTCTGCGTCAATCTCTATCCCTTCGAGCGCACGGTCTCCCGCCGCGACGTGCCCGAGGAGGAGGCGATCGAGAACATCGACGTCGGGGGTCCGACGATGATCAGGGCCGCGGCGAAGAACCACCGCTTCGTGGCCGTCGTGGTCCGCCCGGAAAGCTACGACGCGGTGCTGGACGAGCTCGAGGAGACCGGAGAGCTCTCGGCCGCCACCCGCCACTGGCTCGCCAACGAGGCCTTCGCCTACACCGCTCGCTACGACGCCGCGATCAGCCGCTGGTTCGCGCGTCGCTACGAGCAGCTGCCGACCTACTGGGTGACCGCGTGGGAGAAGGAGCTCGACCTCTCCTACGGCGAGAACCCGCACCAGCGCGCGGCGCTGTACGTGGAGCCGCGCGCGCGCTCTCACGTCCTCTCGCGGGTGTCGAAGCTGCACGGCAAGTCGCTCTCGTTCAACAACGTGCTGGACCTGAACTCGGCGCGGGCCCTGCTGGGGGACCTGGAAGGGCCGGGCTGTGTGATCGTCAAGCACAACAACCCGTGCGGGGTCGCCGAGGCCGACGAGCTCGGCGCGGCGTACGACGCGGCCTTCGCCTGCGATCCGATGTCGGCGTTCGGGGGCGTGATCGCCCTGAACAGGCCGGTTGACGAGACTCTGGCAGAGCGCCTCGACAAGCAGTTCGTCGAGGTCCTGATCGCTCCCGGCTACGAGGAAGGCGCCCTGCCCATGCTCCAGCGGAAGCAGGCGATCCGCATCCTCGAGGACACCGAGCGGCGCACCCACCAGATCGAGCCGGACATCAAACGGGTCCGCGGAGGGATCCTGGTTCAGGACCCCGACGGCTCACCGGAGCCGCGCGAGCTCATGGAGGTCGCGACCAAGGCGCAGCCGAGCGAGGAGCAATGGGCCGACCTGCTCTTCGCGTGGCGCGTGGTGCGTCACGTGCGCTCCAACGCGATCGTCCTGGCGCGCGACCGCGCCACGCTCGGGATCGGCGCAGGGCAGATGAGCAGGGTGGACTCCGTCCGGCTCGCGATCGAGAAGGCGAAGGAGTCGCGCGGACCGGACGCCGAGACCCTCCTGGCCGGGTCCGTGGTCGCGTCCGACGCCTTCTTCCCCTTCGCCGACGGGCCGCAGGCCGCGATCGACGCCGGAGCGACGGCCGTGATCCAGCCGGGTGGGTCGAAGAACGACGCCGAGGTGATCGAGGCCTGCGACGCGGCCGGCGTCGCGATGGTCTTCACCAAGCGCCGCCACTTCCGGCACTAGCCACCCAACCCTAGGCGGCCTTCAGGCCGCCACTGAACTTGGTTCCCGCGGGCGGGCTCTGAATCAGTCCCGCCTCGATCTCGCCGTGGCAATTGGCGCAGACGAGGACGCACTTCTCTGGCCTCTTCACGAAAGCTGGCGATCGACTTACCCATCGCCATCGATCATGGCGAATGACTTCTGGCTGGATCGACGTGGTGGAAACCGCAGGTTGACTGATGCAGCGGTCATAGCCACACACCGCAGCAAGACCACCGGCCTCTTCGACGAGCATGCGCTTCAGCTTCTGCTGCCGACGGCGGTACGGCCTCACCGACGCACCGCTTGCACGACCAGCGGTAGCCGCGGCTTGGGCGCGGCTGTACTGAGCGAACTCGGTCAGCCCATGCCGCCTGCAGCGCCGCTCCTCCACCGGACACGTTCGTCCTCGGATCAGGCGGGCGACCCCTCTTCTTGACGAGTGGGATTGGCGCCTGCAGTTCGGATCCTCGATTCGCCCGGGTCCTGCCCAGCGAACCTATGTTCGCCGCTGACGCCTGAAGCCGAGAAGTCGGAGAAGTGCCCCCTCCGGGACTCGAACCCAGACTACGAGTTAAAAGTCTCGCCGTCTAGACCAGTTGAGCTACGGGGGCGACGGAAGTCTAGGCTTCGCGCCGCGGGCCAATAGAGTCCCGCAATGCGATGAGGATCTCGGCCAAGGTGGACTACGCCGTCCGGGCGGCGATCGAGCTCGCCGCGGCCGGCGACGATCCGATCAAAGGCGAGGCGATCGCGGACGCCCAGGACATCCCGCTCAAGTTCCTGGAGAACATCCTCGGCGAGCTCAAGCACACTGGCATCGTCGCCAGCCGCCGGGGCGCACAGGGCGGCTACTGGCTCGCCAAGCCGGCCGATGAGGTCAGCCTCGCCGACATCGTCCGTGCCGTCGAGGGACCCGCTCGCGAGCGTCCGCGGCCAGGGCCCCGAGAGCTCTCGAGTACAAGGGCGAGGCCGTGCCGCTCCAGAAGGTCTGGATCGCGCTGCGCGCCAATCTCCGCGCCGTGATGGAGGACACGACCCTCGGCGACCTCGTCGGCGGTGAGCTGCCCGCCGCCGGTCCGTGAGCTGAGCGAGCCGGCGGAAGCCTGGAGTCAGCGTTAGCCGTCGTCCTCGGCGACGCGACCCGGTGACGGCTCGCCGGCTCGTTCAGCCCAGCGGGACCTGACCTAGCCGACCTCCGACTCGGTGGTGACGCGGGACGCGCGGCCATCTGGCGCGAACACGCGCGTCGAGCGCGGACGTACGAAGACGATCTGCCCCTCGCTGAGCTCGAGCTGGTCGACCTCGTCGCGGGTCAGCTGCACGGAGAACTGCTCCCCGTCGGTGAGCGTCAGCTCCACCCTCACCTCGAAGCCGAGGTGGACGATCCGCTGAACCATCGCCTCGATGGTCTGACCGTTCGGCTCGTGGCGGATGTCGACGTCGTGCGGCCGCACCCAGGCCTCGCCGAGGCGATGTGCCGGCCCGACGAAGCCCATCACGAACTCCGAGGCCGGATCCTCATAGAGGTCCCGCGGCCCTCCCGACTGCTCGACCTTGCCGTGGTTCATCACGATGATCTGCTCCGCGACGTCCATCGCCTCCTCCTGGTCGTGGGTGACGAAGATGGTCGTCACGTGCACGTCGTCGTGGAGGCGCCGCAGCCAGGTCCGGAGCTCCTCGCGCACCTTCGCGTCGAGCGCGCCGAACGGCTCGTCCAGCAGCAGGACCCGCGGCTCGACCGCCAGCGCCCTAGCCAGCGCCATGCGCTGGCGCTGCCCGCCGGAGAGCTGATTCGGGAAACGCCGCTCGAAGCCGGTCAGGTGCACCAGCTCGATCAGCTGCTTGACCCGCTCTCGGATCGTGCCGTTGCCCTCGCCCTTGATCTTCAGCCCGAACGCGATGTTGTCGAACACGGTCATGTGCTTGAAGGCGGCGTAGTGCTGGAAGACGAAGCCGACGTTGCGGTCCTGCACGCGCGTCCCCGTGCTGTCCTCGCCGGAGATCAGCACCTGACCGCTGTCGGGCTGCTCGAGGCCCGCGATCACCCGAAGCAGCGTCGACTTGCCGCTGCCGCTGGGGCCCAGGAGAGCCGTTAGGCCCCCGTCCGGCACGTCGATCGAGACGTCGTCGAGGGCGACGAAGTCCCCGAACCGCTTGGTCACGTTCTTGACGGAGATGGCCATCTCAGGCCTCCTTTTCGATGGGCTGCGGGACGAAGACCCCCGGTCCGGGCAGCGCGTGGTCGTCCTCCTCGCCGCCGGCGTCTGCACTCCGTGCCGACCGACTCTGGAGGAAGTTCATGCTGAACAGCACCGCCATAGCGAGGATCGCGAGCAGGATCGCGGCGGCATAGGCGCCCGCCAGGTTGAAGTTCTCGAACTGCTTCTGGACGTACAGCGGCAGGGTCTGCGTCGCCCCCGATCCGGAGATCTTTCCGGAGACCACGCTGACCGCACCGAACTCGCCAAGCGCCCGGGCGGTTGCCAGCACCACGCCGTAGGCAAGACCCCAGCGGATTGCCGGCAAGGTCACCTTCCGGAAGGTCTGCCAGGGGGAGGCGCCCAGCGTCGTGGCCGCCTCCTCTTGATCGGTGCCGATCTCCTGGAGCACGGGCATGACCTCGCGCACGACGAAGGGCAGCGAGACGAAGATCGTCGCCAGCACCATGCCCGGCACGGAGAAGATCACCTGGATGCCGTTGTCGGCGAGCCAGCTGCCGATCCAGCTGTCGCGCGGGGCGTAGACGAGGAAGAGCGCCAGTCCGATCACGACCGGCGAGATCGCGAAGGGCAAGTCGATCGCCGCGTTGAGCAGCGCCTTGCCGCGGAAGTCCTGGCGCACCAGCACGAGCGCGGTGATCACCCCGAAGAGGGTGTTCAAGGGCACCGCGATCCCGACGCAGATGATCGTCAGCCAGAAGGCGTGCAGGCCATCTGGGCTGGTCACGGCGTCGATCGGCTCGCTGAGCCCATGCTCGAAAGTCCGGTAGAAGATCATCCCGATCGGGACGATCAGCAGGGCGGCGAGGTAGAAGAGCGCCACCGAGCGCAGGCCCCAGCGGGATAGGCGGCTAGGCGCGCTCATGCCTCGACCTCCAGGTGGCGAACAGGTTGAGCGCGAACAGCAGACCGACCGCGATCGCGAGCAGCAGAATCGAGACCGCAGCCGCGCCGGACGGGTCGCTGGTCTCGATGCGGCCGTAGATGTAGACGGAGGCGACCTGCGTCTTGAAGGGGATGTTCCCGGTGAGGAGCACGAGAGAGCCGAACTCGCCGATCGCGCGGGCGAACGCCAGCGCTGCACCGGCGACGAGCGCCGGCGTCAGGTTCGGCAGGATGATGCTCCGGAAGATCCGGTGGTTGGAGGCGCCGAGGGAGGCGGCAGCCTCTTCCATCTCCTGGTCCAGTTCCATCAGGACCGGCTGGACCGCCCGGACCACGAAGGGCAAGGTGACGAAGAGGAGGGCGAAGACGACCGCCGCCTGCGTGTACGCGATGTGCACGCCGATCGGAGAGTTCGCCCCGTACAGGGCTATGAGCGTGAGGCCCGCGACGATCGTCGGCAAAGCGAAGGGCAGGTCGATGATCGAGTTGACCAGCCGCTTTCCACGGAAATCGTCGCGGACCAGGACCCAGGCGATCAGGGTCCCCATCACCGCGTTGATCGCCACCACGATCAGGGAGGAGATCAGCGTCAGCTTGATTGCGGCGACGGCCTCCGGGTCGCTGATCGCCGACCAGAAATGGCCGAGGCCATCGGAGAAGCCGCGGCTGAGCACCGCCGCGAGCGGGATCAGCACGATGACGCTGATCCACAACGTCGCCGCCCCGCGAGCGAGAGCAGCCCCGCCGAGGGGGGCCCGCAGGCCCACCCTCGGCGGTCTGGCGACAGCTGTATCGGCGGATGCCACTCGGTTCCTCTAGCTCGTCGGGTTCCCGAGGTCCTTCTCGGCCTGGATCACCCAGCCGTTGTCGCCGAAGAACGGATCGGCGACCTTGCTCCACCCACCGAACTTGTCGATCGTGAACAGACCCGCCGGAACCGGGAACTTGCTCGCGTTCTTGTCGGCGACGGATTTGACGACTGGGCGGTAGCCCGCGTCGGCGAAGTCCTGCTGGCCCTGGTCCGTGTACAGGAAGCTCACGAACTTCTGGGCCTCCGCCGGTGCGTCCTTGGTGACGGCGATCGGGTTCTCGATCAGGATCGTGCTGGACGGTGTGACGTACTCGAGCTCGACGCCGTCCTTCTTCGCCTGGATTGCATCGTTCTCGTATCCGACCAGCACGTCGCCCTTGCCGCTGGAGAACGTATTCAGCGAGTCACGGGCGCTCGAATCCTGAACGGAGGTGTTGGCCAGGACCTGCTTGACGAAGGCCTGGGCCTGAGCGGGGGACTTGCCCTCCGCGATCTGCGACCCGTAGATGGCCATGATGTTCCAGCGGGCTCCGCCGGAGGTGGCCGGGTTCGGATCGATCACCTCCACGTCGGACCGGGCGAGGTCGTCGAAGCTGGTGATGTGCTTCGGGTTGCCCGGCCGGACCATCAGAGTCACGACCGAGTCGGTGACGATGCCCTTGTACTGGTTCTGGTTCCAGTCCGAGGAGACGATGCCGGCGTCGACCAGACGCTGCATGTCGGGCTCGAGCGAGAACTCGACGACGTCGGCCGGCTGACCGGACTCGACGGCGCGGCTCTGATCGCCCGACGCTCCAAAGGAGTTGGAGAAGTCGACGTTCTTGCCGTCCGATGTGTTCTTGAACCCGGGCTCGAGGCTCTGCTCGTAGACCTGCTGTGGAGTCGAGTACGCCACCAAGTTGAGGGAGCTCCCGCTCGAGCCGCACGCGGCGATGCCGAGGACCGCTCCGAGAGCGACCGCGGCAATTCCAGGGCGTGCGAGGAGGCGCCCCGGCTGGCGCTTCTTCTTTGCCTGAGTCATAGAGGCTTTGTGACCTTTCTTCATTGGTTTCGTTGATAAGAAGTCGGCCACGGTACCAGAGTTCTCGACTTTTTGGATCAAGAAGCTCCTCATTTCCTATCCGATCGGGGGAAATGCCCAGCAAGCCGATGGGAAAGAAGGCCTTCGCAGCGTGGATCCGATTAGCGAAGCCGCATCGGGGAAGGACATCTCCGCATGAAGGCGATGCTCGTCATCTGGCTCACCGTGATCGCGACCGGGCTGGTCTTCTACTCCGTGATCGGCCTGGCCCACAACTGAGGCCGCGGATGCGCCGCTTCATCCGCGATCACTCCCTCTCCCTCTTCTTCCTGGTGATCTTCCTCGCGGCGCTGGTCGGCCAGGCGATCGCCGGACACATCCTCCACAACGAGGATGCGATGGCCCATCACGGGACCACCATGACCTTCTCGCGTTACATCGTCTCCTCGGACTTCGGCAATGCGGTGATGGAGAACTGGCAGTCGGAGTACCTGCAGTTCATGCTCTTCATGCTCGCCACGATCTGGTTGATCGAGCGCGGATCCCCGGAGTCGAAGGAGCCCGGCAAGGAGGGGCTCGAGTCGGACGAGGAGCAGAAGGTGGGGGAGCACGCCCACGAGGACTCGCCCGACTGGGCGAAACCTCGCGGCATCAAGACCTTCGTCTACTCCAACTCATTGCTGATCGTGATGTCGATCATCTTCTTCGGCTCCTGGTTCGCTCAATCGGTCACAGGCTGGACGAAGTACAACGCGGTGCAGGTCGACCACCACGAGAAGGTGGTGTCCTGGCTCGGCTATGTCGGATCGGCGGACTTCTGGGAGGCGACGCTGCAGAACTGGCAGTCGGAGTTCCTCGCGGTCGGCTCGTTCGTGGCCATCACCGCCTTCCTCCGCCAGCGGGGCTCTTCGCAGTCCAAGCCTGTCGGGGCGCCCCACGACGCCACCGGCATCGAGGGCTGACCCCCGCTAGTCGGCCGTGCCGCCGCGCCGGGGGATCGCCCTTGCGTACCGCGTTCGCCTCGCGGCGCGCCGCTGGCTCTGGGTGGCCATCAGCGCTTCCTCCCCTCCACGGCTCCGACGAGCTGGCGCTTGTTCATCTTCGAGCGGCCCTTGATGCCAAGGTCCTTGGCCTCCTCGTAGAGCTGCGCGTACGTTCGCCCGCCCGCGCCGCGGCCGGAGCGCAGTCCGCCGCGACGGAACGACGAGATGTCCCGCAGCGAGGAGCTCGAGGCCTCGTCGGACTCGCCCGCCCTGGCCCGCTCCTTGTTCACGGTGCGGGCCGCGATCTCCTCCGCCTTGCTCTTCGGGCGGCCCTCGCGCCTCTCGCTCTCCTTGACGTGCTCGTACATCCGGGCCCACTTCGTGCCCTTCCTCACGCCTCTCGGTGGCATCGCAACCTCCTTTCGATCCTCTTCACCGGCCGGTTACCCGGCACGCGGCCACCGAATCGTCAGGCGACCGGCTAGAAGAGCCTCGTCTGCGCGGCCCCGGGCTCCCGGGCCTCGCTCGCGCGCCGGCGCCGCCGCCTCTCGAGCTCGTCGCGGCGGCTGTAGCGCGG
The DNA here is from genome assembly GCA_963833375.1 of uncultured Solirubrobacterales bacterium. Taxonomy (GTDB): domain Bacteria; phylum Actinomycetota; class Thermoleophilia; order Solirubrobacterales; family 70-9; genus DASUPK01. Next base: position 434,244 of record CAWHXR010000001.1, on the reverse strand, counting down.
ATCCCGCGAGCGGTTCGGTGCCCGGACCAGGCTCCCGATCCGCTTGCGCTCCGCGTTGGGGGCGTAGGCGCGATCCTGGTAGAGCTCCTCGTAGCGCGGCACCAGGTCCGGCCGCGCGGCCGAGAGCCAGGACATGAAGACCTCCTTCACCCCGGGCCTCAGGTGGAGCGCGATGCCGTTGACGAAGGTCGCCCCCGCACCCTCGGCGATCGAGACGATCTCCTCGACCAGCTCCGGGGCGTCGTTGATCCCGGGCATCAGGGGGGCCACCAGCACCCCGGACGGGATCCCCGCCTCGTTGAAGGCCGCCACCGCCTCCAGCCGCTTGCGCGGGTGCGGGGTGTGCGGCTCGGTCTCGCGCCAGACCTTCTCGTCCAGGGTCGGCACCGAGAAGTTGGCGCTGACGTCGGCGACCTGCGCCAGCTCCAGAAAGAGATCGAGATCGCGGAGGACGAGCGACGACTTGGTCAGGACGGAGACCGGCGTCTCCGCATCCCGGAGCGCCTCGAGCATCGGCGGCATGAGCTCGTAGCGGCCCTCGGCCCACTGGTACGGATCGGTGTTCGTCCCGAAGGCGACCAGCTCGCGCTTCCAGCTCGGCCTGCCCAGCTCCGCCCGGAGCAGCTCGGGCACGTTGACCTTGACGACGATCTCGCGCTCGAAATCGCGGCCGGCGTCGAGGTCGAGGTAGGTGTGGGTGTTGCGGGCGAAGCAGTTGTGGCTGACCACACCGTTGGCGATGAAGTCACCGCTTCCGGTCGTGATGTCGAAGAGCTGGCGCTCACCGAGCGGCTCGATCGAGGCAACACGGAGCTTCGAGTCGGACTTCAATGCGGTGCCCGCGATCGATCGCTTCCGCGTGATCGCAGGCTCGGTGAGGTGGAAGAAGCGCAGCACCTCTCGGAGACCGCCCCGGATTCGGACGTTTGTCATCCCGTTGGGTCGACCGCTCCGCTCGATTGCATGATCGAAATCGAGCAGGCGGAGGGACCACGCGGTCCAGTCGATGATCTGCTGGTCGCAGTTGGCGATTCGGAATACCCCCTGCGCGTAACAGCCCTCTGCGTCGAAGATCCCGGCGAGGAACCCCTTGGCCCATAGCTCCGAATATCCGCACGGCCATGCGATCGCCTCACGGATCGTCTCGACACCCGCCCTCGTCTGATTTCGGATCGCGCGGATCTCGCGTCGGTTGCCCGAGGCGGCCGAGAAGGCGTATTCGCCCGCTTCCACGTCGAAGTCGCGGAGGTACTCCTGTGCCCTGCGCAAAGCCTCGAAGTCGGCGAGCGCGAGCCGGAATCGGTGGAGCTTTTGGCCCGTGCGGTGGGGCCGCCTGTCCTCGTAGATGCGGAGATTTCCGTCGCCTCGAATCAATCCGCAGAGATACCCCCTTCGATACATAGGGGAATCGGTATCCGGACCATGGGCGAACTGCCCGACGCCCATCAGCTCGTCGTTGAGCGTCAGATATGGGCGCTGCAGCGGGCCACACTGGGCTCCGATGACGTGCTTCCAATTCCCCCGCCGGCTCAGGAAGCGGTGATCGTCACTGGCGATCAGCTCAGTCCCGTCCTCGAGCGTGAGGCGGTAAGCCTCCGTGAACGTCTCCCAGTGGGCAAGCACCTCGGTGATGGCGTAGTGGCGGTAGGTCGGGCCCTTCGTAGTGCCATATATGCGGTCTCCCACCTTCAGATCGGAGATGGGCCTGACGCGTCCGTCCGCGAGCATGATCGGGGTCTCGCCCCCCAGGCAGTAGGTGCATGCATGGGCACACCCTCTGAAAGCGTTGACCGTCCACTTGAACGGGAGGTAGTTGCCGGGAACCTTGTTGAGCGCCGACTTGGCCCTGACCTCGTGGAAGTTGATCCCGAGGGCCTCCGGCGCGTCGAAGGTGCGGACCCGCTCGACCGACAGGCCGGGCAGGCTCCTTCCCTTCTCTCTCTCCACCCTCTGTGCGTCCCAGCGCATCGAACAGATGTTCGCATATCCTTCGGTTGCGAATGCGTCGATTGAACGACGGGTAGGACGATCCCGTGAGCCAGCTTCCCCTCACCGACGGAGAGACCAGCGGCGCCGAGGCGCTGATCCCCGAGAGCCCCACACTCGAGTCCCTTCGCGAGGCCGCCGCGGGCTGCCGGGCCTGCCCGCTCTGGAAGACCGGGACCCAGACCGTCTTCGGGGAGGGCCTCAAGCGGGCCAGGCTGATGCTGATCGGCGAGCAGCCCGGCGACCGCGAGGACATCGAGGGCCATCCGTTCGTCGGGCCCGCCGGGCGGATCCTGGACAAGGCGCTGGAGGAGGCCGGCATCGAGCGAGGCGACGCCTACGTCACCAACGTCGTCAAGCACTTCAAGTGGAAGCCGAAGGGCAAGCGGCGCATCCACCAGGCCCCGCGCGCAGAGGAGATCACGGCATGCGCGCCCTGGCTCGAGGCCGAGCTCGCCCTCGTCGATCCGGAGGTGATGGTCTGCCTCGGCGCGACGGCTGTGAAGGCCGTGATCGGCTCGAAGGCCCGCGTGATGAAGGACCACGGCGAGTTCCTGGAGTCGCGGCTGGGCCGGACCGCGATGCCGACGCTTCATCCTTCCGCCATCCTCCGGGCTGACCCCTCGGACCGGGACGACGCGATGGCCCTGCTGGTCGGCGACCTGGGCAGAGCACGCGAGCGCCTCTCCTGACGAGAACCCGATGACCGACGAGAAGACGAAGCTTCACTCAGCCGAGCACCGCGCCTACCGGGAGCTGTACGCGGCCGCCCGGCAGCTGATCCACCGCTGGGGCAGGCTCGCTCCGGCGCTCGAGGGGACGCCGGCCGGCGAAAGCCTCGAACGGGGTGTCGCCGAGACCGAGCGGCTGCTCGAGGCCCTGGAGCCGCGCACCGCCGCCTATGGCCTGCACGGCCGGCCGATGGCTCAGGGCGTCGGCGCCCGGATCGCGGACCTGCGCGCGGCGATCGCCGACCGGGGCGCGGACACCGGCCTGGTGGTGCGGTTCGCGGTCCTCGACATCGAGCACCTGACGACCCTCCTGCGGCAGCTCGCCGAACTGGCGCGAGCGAGGGAGGATCGCGAACTGGCCGGCTTCTGCGAGGAGTGGGCCGGCCGCCTGGAGGCCGTGCTGGAAGCAGTACGAGAGGCGGCCGTGGAGCTGGGGACGGACCCCGACCGCGCAGCCGCACCGCTGGAGGACTCGCTGCTCAATCGCGCCGCGCACGGCGTGGGCTGGGCCTTCGGCTCGGTCGGCGAGGGGATCGACCGCGTCGTCGGCCGGCGACGCGGCTAGGAGAGGTCCGGCTGTCCCTCGAGCGGGGTGGAGGCCTCGGCGTGCAGCCGGCGGGGAATGCGGCCCGCCTGCCGCGCCGCCCAGCCCGCCTCGACCGCGGATCGCATCGCTGCAGCCATGCCCGCTGGGTCCTCGGCCCGTGAAACCGAGCTGGCGAGCAGCACCGCGTCGCAGCCGAGCTCCATCGCCAGCGCCGCGTCCGAGGCCGTCCCGATCCCCGCGTCGAGGATCACCGGCACTCCGGCGTGCTCGGCGATGATCCGCACGTTGTAGGGGTTGCCGATCCCCATCCCGGACCCGATCGGCGACCCCAGGGGCATCACGGCGGCGCACCCGGCCTCCTCGAGCCGGCGCGCCAGGATCGGATCGTCGTTGGTGTAGGGCAGCACCGTGAAGCCGTCGTCGACGAGGGTCTCCGCGGCCCCGACCAGCTCGACGGCATCAGGGAAGAGCGTGCGGTCGTCGCCGATCACCTCCAGTTTCACCCAGTCGGTCTCGAACGCCTCGCGGGCGAGCTTCGCCGTGCGGACGGCGTCGCGGGCCGTGTAGCACCCCGCCGTGTTGGGCAGCGCGAACAGCCCGCGCTTGCGAATCAGGTCGAGCACGGAGCCCTCCGCCTCCGGATCGATCCGCCGGAGCGCGACAGTGACGATCTCGGTCCCGGAGGCGATCAGCGCCTCCTCCATCTGCTCCAGGGAGCGGAAGCCGCCCGTCCCGACGATCAGCCTGGAGCCCCAGGTTCGGTCGCCTAGCTGAAAGCCATCCTCCGCGCCGCCCTGGATCGCAGCCAGCACCTCGACCCTCTGGCCCTCCGAGAGGGGCGTCCGGTCCCACTCGCTTCGCGGAACCACCTCGCCCTCCAGCGCGACCGCGACGCCTCGCTGCAGCTCGGCGCCGGATGCCTCGATCGCGGCCGCGACGGTGGCGCCGTCGGGCAGGACCACGACCTCGCCGTTCAGCTCGACGTTCATGCGACCTCCATCGCGGCGGTGGCCGACCGAGCGAAGCGGAGCGGCGAGAACGGCGCCAGGTCGAACGGCGGTCTCTCGCCGGCCAGCAGGGCCGCGATGCAGTCCGCGGTCAAGGGCGCCTGCAGGACGCCGTTTCGAAAATGGCCCGTCGCGACCAGCAACCCCTCGGTTGCACCGATGCCGATCAGGGGCGCGTTGTCGGGCGTGCCCGGGCGAAGTCCCGCGCTGGCCTCGACGAGCTCGAGCTCGGCGATCTCCGGGATCAGGCGGTAGGCCTCGCGAAGCAGCTCGTGGACACCGCCGGCGGTGACGGTCACGTCGAAGCCGCGTTCCTCGACCGTTGCCCCGACGATCAGCCTCCCATCGGAGCGGGGGACCATGTAGACGCGCTCCCCGGCGAGGATCCCCTCGCAGACCGGTTCGTCGGCCGAGCCGCGCAGGGTGAGAATCTCGCCCTTCACGGGGCGGACCGGGGGCCTCGCCTCCGATGGGATCCAGCCGGGCGCGCCGGACCAGCAGCCGGCCGCCAGCACGAGGGTGGCGCCCTCAAAGCTGCGGCCGTCCGCCACCCCGACCCGCCAGAGGCCGTCGGTCCGCTCAGCGGAGATCACATCGGCACCGGTGTGCACGGGCGTACCAGCTGTCTCCAGGGCACCGAGCAGAGCAGCGACCACCCGCCTGGGATCGACGCTGGCCTCGCCCGGGACACGAGCGCCGCCGCGGACGGCGGTCGCGAGCCCCGGCTCGAGCCGGCGGCAGGCTCTCGCCGCCATCCACTCGGAGGGCAGGCCCAGCCGGCAGTGAAGCTCGTAGCGATGGCGAAGCTCCTCGGCCTCGTCGCGGTCGAGTGCCACGTGCAGGGCGCCACTGGCCGCAAAGCCTGTCTCGACCCCCGAGGCCGCCTCCAGCCGCTCGGCGAACCCTGGCCAGTGGCGCAGGGACTCCAGGTTGAGCGAGAGGAGCTGCTCCTCGCGCCAGGACGCCTCCCCGACCGGGGCGAGCATGCCGGCAGCGACTCCGGTCGCGCCGGCCGCCGGACGGTCGCGCTCGAGCACGCAGACGCGCGCGCCGCGCTCCGCCGCGCGCCAGGCGGAGGCAAGCCCGATCACGCCGCCGCCGGCGAAGATCGCGTCGTACCCGGTGCCGCTGTGCTTTGCCATCCGCCGCTCTTTCCGGCGGCCGCTGCGCTCCAACCTCCCTGCGCCGGCATTACCCGGATCAGGTTCAGACGGTCGGCGGCGCTCCAGCCGCCCTCTCAGCCCTTGGTGGGCTCCCGTTGCATGACCATCGTAGCTGTGATGCGAGGGGGCTCCCGCAGCCGAGCAGCCACCCGTCCGATGACGGTGATCTACGCTGCGCGTGAAGTGACCGACGCCGCGCCCGGCACGACTCATCTCACACCGCCCGAGGCCATCGGCGAGCTGCGCCGCCAGCGGCTGCGATGGGCTCGGCTCTACTTCGTCTGCGACGCGCGGCCACACGGCCGGGACCCCGAGGCGCTTCTGAACGCCGCGATGGGCGCCGGGGCCGGGATGATCGAGCTCCGCGACCGCGAGCATCCCCGAAATGTGATCGAGCGCTCGGGCCACACCTTCCGCCGCCTCGCCAACACCTACAGCGCGCTCTTCATCGTCAACGACGATCCCCACCTCGCCCTCGAGCTGCGCGCCGACGGCGTCCACCTCGGACAAGGCGACATGGACCCCGCCGAGGCCCGCCGGATCATGGGGCCGGACGCGATCATCGGCCTCTCCACGCACAGCCGCGAGCAGATCGAGGCTGCCGCCGGCGCTCCGGTCGACTACATCAGCGTCGGTCCGATCTGGGAGACGCCCACCAAGGCGGGGCGGCCTGCGACCGGGCTCGAGCTGATCCGCGAGGCCGCCGAGGTCGCCGGGCCGCCCTGGTTCGCGATCGGAGGGATCGACGGCGGCAACGTGGCGGAGGTGGTCTCGGCGGGCGCCGCGCGGATCTGCGTGGTCCGGGCGATCCGGGACGCCGAGGACCCGCGTTCCGCCGCCACGGAGCTCTTCGGAGCGGTCGACCCCGCCGCGCGGGCCGAAGGAGAGGGCTAGTGGCGGCCGCCAGGGACCGGAAGCGCGCTGAGCGCCAGAAGCGCAAGCGCCGCCCGGCAGAGACGGTGCCCTCACCCGCCGCCCAGCAGGCGGCCGCGCCCGGGGACACCAACGGCGATGCACCGCGGCAGGAGACCTTCCAGGAGAGGATGGCCCGCCGCTACGAGGAGCGCAATGCCGAGGCCCGCGCGAAGCTCGAGCCGCTCGGGCGGGGCGAGCGCCCCCGGGCGGTCACGGTCGGGGCGGTCGTCTCGACGCTGCTGGCGATCGCGATCAGCGTCCAGGGCGTGCTGTCGCTGGCGGGGGTCGGCGCGGGGGATGCAACCACCAGGCCGGCGCCGCTCTTCCTGTTCGCCGTCGTCCTCTGGGCCATGGCGATCGGCATGTGGCGGGCCCGCTACTGGGCCGTCCTCGGCTTTCAGACCGTGCTCCTGCTGATGATGCTCGCCAGCGCCTTCGGCCTGGTGGTGGTCAACTCCGTCCTGCAGGCGATCGGTACGACCCTGCTGCTGCTGGGCTCGGGCACGCTCTTCTACTTCCTGATCCGCGCGATGGCGCGAATCCAGATGCCGAGCCCCCCGGCGACGTCTAACGCCGGAGGGCGGATCGGCAATCCCAGTCCTCGTTCAGTCAGGTCGCCCAGACGAGGCCGGCCGAAATCCCGCTCCTATAGAGTCGAAGGCCGATGGCCGAGTACGACGTGATCGTGATCGGAGGCGGCCCGGGGGGTTATGTGGCTGCCATTCGCGCCGCCCAGCTCGGTCAGAAGACCGCGGTCATCGACCGCGACAAGGCTGGCGGGCGTTGCCTGAACTACGCCTGCATCCCGGCCAAGACCATCCTCCACACCGCCGAGGTCTACTCGACGGTAACCGGGGAGGGCGCTCAGCTCGGGATCAACTCGAGCGGGACCTCTATCGACTGGAAGGCCCTGCAGGGCCGTCGCGAGAAGGTCTCGAAGACCCTCGAGGAGGGCGTCCAGTTCCTCTGGAAGAAGAACAAGGTCGAGTTCCTGCACGGCGAGGCCTCGCTGGCCGGCGGCGGGAAGGTGAAGGTCGGCTCGGACGAGCACCGGGCGAGGACGATCCTGCTCGCCACCGGCTCCGTCGCGATGCCGATCCCCGGAATCGACTTCTCCGACCGCGTCATCGACACCTGGGGCGCCTGGTCGCTCGACTCCATGCCGAAGGCGCTGGTGGTCGCGGGGGCGGGCGCGTCCGGCTCTGAGATCGCCTCCGGCTATGCCCGCCTGGGCGTCGACGTCACCCTGATCGAGATGCTCGATCAGCTCCTGCCCGCCGAGGACAAGGACATGGCGCGGGTCGTCGAGCGCCAGTTCAAGCAGGACGGCATCGAGGTGATGACCGGCACCAAGGTCGAGGGCGTCGAGGAGCAGAAGACCGGCGTCAAGGTCAAGGCGGGCGACCAAGAGGTCAAGGCCGACTACCTGGTGATCGCCGGCGGACGCAAGCCGGACACCGACCCACTCAGCCTGGACGCCGCCGGCGTCAAGACCAACGATCGGGGGCAGATCGAGGTCGACGAGTACCAGCGCACGTCGGCGGACGGCATCTACGCGATCGGCGACCTCGTCCGTGGCCCCGCCCTCGCGCACAAGGCCTCAGAGGAAGGCGTGATCGCGATGGAGACCGCCGCCGGTCAACCGACCGAGCCCATGAACGTCGACCTCGTTCCGGGCGCGACCTTCTGCCATCCGCAGGTGGCGAGCGTCGGGCTGACCGAGGAGCAGGCCAAGGAGACCGGCCGCCAGATCAAGGTCGGCAAGTTCAAGCTGGGCGGAGCCGGCGCCTCGGTCGTCTACGACGACCGGGCGGGTCTGGTCAAGATCGTCGGCGATCCCGAGTACGGCGAGATCCTCGGGGCCCATGTCGTCGGCAACATCGCCTGCGACATGATCAGCGAGATCGTCAACGTGATCGCGCTGGAGGGCGGCTATCCGGAGCTCGGCCGCATCATCCACCCGCATCCGACCATGTCGGAGGCGATCCTCGACGGGGCCCGCGCCGTCGACGGCTGGGCCATCCACGCGTAGGAATGACAACCAACCGCCTGGAGGCCTTCAGCGACGGGGTCTTCGCGATCGCCATCACCCTGCTGGTCCTGGAGCTGAACGTGCCGGCGGGCGACCACCTCTGGCATCAGCTCAAGGAGGAGTGGCCCTCCTTCGCGGCGTTCTTCGTCAGCTTCTGGGTAATCGGGATCATCTGGGTGAACCACCACGGGGTGCTCGACCATCTGGCACGGGCTGACCGCGGCGTGCTCTACCTGAACCTGCTGCTCCTCTTCACCGTCGTCTTCATCCCGTTTCCGACCGCGCTGCTCGCCGAGCACCTCAAGTCGGGCGCCGACGAGAGAGTCGCGGCGATCGTCTACAGCGGCGCCTTCCTGGCGATGTCCCTCGCGTACGGGTTCCTCTGGACCTACATCACCAACCGCAAGCAGCTCCTCGGCGTGGAGCTCACGGGGGATCAGGTCCGCCGCATCTCGAGGCGGTTCCAGATCGGAACGCCCTTCTACGCGGTCCAGTTAGCGTTCGCCTTCATCAACCCGGCGGTGGTGCTCGTGATCAACGCCGCCCTCGCCGTCTACTACATGGTCGCCGGCATGAGGAGCCCCGTGGCGGACGCGGATCGGGGCGCCGGGTGACCGAGCGGACGACCTTCTACTACGACTTCAGCTCGCCCTACTCCTACCTGGCGGCCGAGCGGATCAGCGGGCTGTTCGCCGAGGCGGGCGTGGAGCAGCCCGCGTGGCAGCCGATCTCCTTCGGGCACCTGCTGAAGGCGAGCGGGAGGGTCCCCTGGTCGCTGCGGCCGGACGGGGCGAACCCCGCCGACCTGGAGGAGATCCAGCGCCGCGCGACCGAGCGCGGCCTTCCGGAGGTGCGCTACCCGCAGGGCTGGCCGCGCGACAACTACAGCCTCAACCCGGTCCGGACGGCGATCTACGCGAAGGAGTCCGGGCGGGTGGTCTCCTTCTCCCTAGCCTGCTTCCGCCAGGTGTTCGCCGCGGGCCGCGACATGAGCGACATGGACAACGTGCTGGTCGCGGCGGCCGCCTGCGAGCTACATCCGAACGCGGTCCTGAAGGGGATCGAGACGAAGGCGGTCAGGGAGAAGCTGCGTGCCGCAACGGAGGAGGCCGTCGCGCTCGGCGTGGAGGGGATTCCCACGGTCGCAGTCGGAGAGCGGCTCTTCTGGGGCGACGACCGCCTGGAGGAGGCCGTCGAGGCCGCCGCCTTGGCCGCCGCACGCTGAAGTTCGACCACGCTGAGCGGCGGGAGTAGGCTGGGCTCGTGGCCCAGAGCAAGACCAAAACCGCACGGGGCGCGAGCGGATCGTCCGACGGCAAGGGCAAGGCGGCCCCCCAGCCGAAGCTGCCGGACGAGGCGACCTGTCGCGAGTTGCTCGGCCTGATGGTCCTGATCCGGCGCTTCGAGGAGGAGGCCGGGCGGCAGTACCAGCGCGCCAAGGCGGGGGGCTTCCTCCACCTCGCGATCGGGGAGGAGGCGACGATCGTCGGCACCACCTCGGTGATGCGGGACGACGACTACCTGATCGGCACCTACCGCACCCATGGCCATGCGATCGCGCGCGGTACCGATCCCGGACGCGTGATGGCGGAGCTCTTCGGCCGAGTCGACGGCACCTCCGGCGGCCGCGGCGGGTCGATGCACATCTTCGACCTGGAGCGCCGCTTCATGGGCGGCTACGGGATCGTCGGCGGCAACCTGCCGCTGGCGGCAGGGTTGGCCCTCTCCTCTGACTACCGGGGGACCGACGAGGTGACCGTCTGCATGTTCGGCGACGGCGCGTCCAACACCGGCAACTTCGGGGAGACGATGAACCTGGCGGCGCTCTGGAGCCTCCCCGTCGTCTTCCTGGTCGAGAACAACCTCTACGGGATGGGGACCGCGGTCGAGCGCCATTCCGCCGTGACCGACCTCTCCCACAAGGCCGACGGCCTGGGCGTCCCGGGGGTTCGGGTCGACGGCATGGACGTGATCGCCGTCCGCGAGACGGTCGCCGAGCACATCCGCATCGCCCGCGAGGACCACAGGCCGACCCTGATCGAGGCCTTCACCTACCGCTACCGCGGCCACTCCGCGGCGGATCCCGAGATCTACCGCGAGAAGAAGGAGGTCGAGGAATGGCAGCGCAAGGACCCGATCGAGTCCTTCGCCGCGCGGCTGATCAAGGAGAGGGTCATCACCGAGGACGACGTGCAGGAGATCAGGGACGAAGCCGAGGAGACGGTCACCGCGGCCGTCGAGTTCGCGGACAACTCGCCCGAGCCGCCGCTCGACTCGCTCTACGACCACCTCTATGTGCTCGGCGACCAGATCCCCGGCTGGTACGGGGTGGACGAGCGTTCGCCCGACTCCCACCCGGCCGAGGAGGAGCGCAAGGCCGGCGAGAGGGCTCGCAGGCTGGCCGAGCACGGGGCCGCGTACGCCGCCCCGGAGGCGCAGGCGCTGCGCGAGGCCGAGGGGGATCAGCCGGATACTGCGCCCGAGGACGTGCACTGATGGCGACCCTTCGCATGAGGGAGGCGCTGCGGGACGCGATGGCGGAGGAGATGCGCCGCGACGAGAACGTGTTCGTGATGGGGGAGGACGTCGGGGTCTTCCAGGGCTCGTTCAAGGTGACCGAGGGGCTGCTGGACGAGTTCGGCGAGAAGCGCGTGCGCGACACGCCGATCTCCGAGAACACGATCGTGGGCATGGGCGTGGGGGCCGCGATGGGCGGGGTCCGCCCGATCGTCGAGATCATGACCGTCAACTTCGCGCTCCTGGCGATGGATCAGATCGTCAACCACGCCGCCGCGATCCCCTACATGTTCGGCGGCCAGGTCAGGGTGCCGCTGGTGGTGCGGATGCCGGGAGGGGGTGGGCACCAGCTCGGCCCGACCCACTCGCACAGCTTCGAGGCGATGTTCCTGCAGATCCCGGGGCTGCTCGTCGCCTGCCCCTCCACGCCTGCCGACGCGAAGGGCCTGCTCAAGGCCGCGATCCGCGACGACAACCCGGTGATCTTCATCGAGCACGAGACCCTCTACGGCCTGCGCGGCGAGGTGCCGGAGGGCGACGACGAGGTGGTCAACTTCGGCGAGGCCGCGATCCGGCGCGAGGGCTCGGATGTGACGATCGTCGGCATCCTGCGGATGTCGGAGACCGCCCAGCAGGCGGCGCAGACCCTGGCCAACGAGCAAGGCGTGGAGGCCGAGGTGATCGATCCGCGCACGCTGCGGCCGCTCGACCTCGACACGATCCTCGAGTCGGTGCGGAAGACCAATCGGGCGGTGATCGTGGAGGAGGGCTGGCCGCACGGCGGGGTGGGGGCGAACCTCGCGGCGCTGATCCAGGGGCAGGCCTTCGACCACCTCGATGCCCCGATCGAGCGAGTCACCGGGGCCGACGTGCCGATGCCGTACTCCAAGCGCCTGGAGCAGGCAGCGATCCCGCACGCCGAGCACGTTGTCAGCGCGGCGCTGCAGACGCTCGAGGGAAGCATGCAGTGACCATGCCGGCACCGGAAATGCGAGGGCGCGGGCCCGGGCGACCCGTTTCCCCCGGGAGGAGCCCGCATGGTTGATGTGGTCATGCCGCGCCTCTCGGACTCGATGGAGGAAGGCACCGTGCTGCGGTGGCTGAAGTCGGTGGGCGATGCGGTGACCGTCGGCGAGGAGCTCGTCGAGATCGAGACCGACAAGGCGAACATGGTCTACGAGGCCGACGCGGCCGGGACGCTGGTCGAGATCCTTGCGCAGGAGGGCGACACGCTGCCGGTCGGGGACCCGATCGCGCGGGTCGGCGATGCGAGCGAGGTCGCTGGGAACGGAGCTGGGGAAGCGTCTCCGGCGGGCAGGGCCCGCGACGAATTCGGTCAGCGGGCCCAAGCCGCTGACGAGCGGGCCATCGAAAGGCAGGAGCCCGCCGTCGCCGCACCCCAGGCTCCCCCGCCGGCAGCAGGACCGTTCGTCGCGGCACCCTCCCCAGCCTCAGCTGGTGGAGACGGGCGCGTCAAGGCTTCTCCGATCGCCAAGCGGATCGCGCGCGATCGCGGGCTCGATCTGCACGGGCTGACCGGGTCCGGCCCGGGCGGCCGCATTGTCAAGGCGGACGTCGAGAAGGCACTTGCCGCCGGAGTCGCCGCGCCGGCGACCGCTCCCGCCCCGATCGCTCGGCCCACCCCCGCCGGGCCTACTCCGGGGGTGAGCGAGAAGCCGGAGACGGCCAAGGGGCAGGTCGAGATAGTGGAGCTCACCAAACTTCAGCAGACCGTCGCCCGGCGGATGGCCGAGTCCAAGGCGACCGCGCCGCACTTCTACCTGCAGGCCGAGTTCGACATGACCGCGGCGGTCGAGGGGCGCAAGCGCCTGAAGGCGATGGCGAAGGAGGGGGAGACGGTCCCGACCTTCAACGACATGATCGTCAAGGCGTGCGCGCTGGCCCTCCGGGAGCACCCCCGGGCCAACGGCGCCTACCGCGACGGCCGCATCGAGCTCTACTCGCGGGTCAACGTCGGCGTCGCCGTGGCGGCTCAGAATGCGCTGGTCGTCCCGACGGTCTTCGACGCGGACCGCAAGGGACTGCGCCAGATCTCAACCGAGACCAGGGCCCTCGCGGCGCGGGTGCGCGACGGCTCGATCACGCCGCCGGAGCTCTCGGGGGGGACCTTCACGGTCTCCAATCTCGGCATGTACGGGATCTCCAACTTCCAGGCGGTGATCAACACGCCGCAGGCAGGCATCCTCGCCGTCGGCGCCCTTGCGGCGAAGCCGGTGGTGACGGAGTCCGGCGAGGTCGAGCCGCGCCAGCTGATGGGCGTGACCCTCGCCTGCGACCACCGCATCCTCTACGGGGCCGACGGCGCGATCTTCCTCGCCCACGTGCGCGAGCTGCTCGAAGAGCCGCTCGGCCTGGCGCTCTAGGCGCCACATGGACCGCGAGCAGCTGCGCGGCTGGCTCGAGGGCTACGAGCGGGCATGGCGGAAGCCCGGCACGGACGCCCTGGCCGGGCTGTTCACCGAGGAGGCGACCTACTCGACCGCGCCCTACGAGAACCCGCACCGCGGGCTCCAGGCGATCCGCGAGATGTGGGACGCGGAGCGCCTCGGCCCGGACGAGGCGTTCGAGATGACCGGCGAGATCGTGGCCGTCGAGGGAGACACAGGCGTCGCCAGGGTCGAGGTCCGATACGGCGCGCCGAGGAACAAGGAGTACCGCGACCTCTGGATCGTCCGCCTCGATGAGGCCGGCCGCTGCACGCACTTCGAGGAATGGCCGTTCTGGCCGTCCGATCAGGAGGGCGCCCCGGCAACCGCCGCCTGAGGGAGGCGAGCGATGCGGGACACTGTCTCCATGGACGAGGTGCTGGTCGTGCGCTGCGGCTTGGTCCCCTACGAGGAGGCGGGCCGGATGCAGAAGCGCATCGAGGCGGCCCGGCAGGCCGACGAGGTGCCGGACGTGCTGCTGCTGCTCGAGCATCCGCCGGTCTACACGAAGGGCCGCCGCGCCGAGCCGGGCGAGCTCGGGATGGGTGAGGACTGGTACCGGATGCAGGGGATCGAGATCTGCGAGACCGACCGTGGCGGCCGCGTCACCTACCACGGCCCCGGGCAGCTGGTCGGCTATCCGATCGTCTCCCTGAAGCGGTACGGGGACAACGTGCACGAGTACGTGCGAAAGCTGGAGCGGTTGATGATCGGCTCTCTCGCCGCGTACGGGGTCGGCGCCGAGGTGATCGACGGCCTGACGGGCGTCTGGGTCGGCGGCGAGCCGCCGGACGGAAGGAAGGTCGGCTCCATCGGCGTGCACGTCAACCGGGGCGTCACCACGCACGGGTTCGCGGTCAATGTCAACAACGACCTGCAGCCGTTCGAGTGGGTCGTGCCCTGCGGCATCGATGGCTGCCGTATGACCTCGCTCTGTCGCGAGCTCGGCGCGCAGCAGGACATGGACGCCTACATGGACGTGGTGGTTGAGCGCTTCGCTCAGATCTACGGCCGCGAGCCGGCCCTGACGGAGCCCGACGCGCTGGCCGAGCTGCTCGGCGAACCCACCCCGGTACGGTAGAGGCGATGGCCGAGACGATCGACGAACGCATCCACGTCACACGCTCCCGTGCCAACCCGGGCGGTCGCGTGATCGATACCGAGGGCAAGGTCGGGTTCCGCTCCCGCAAGCCGCACTGGCTCAAGGTTCCGGCTCCCGGCGGCCCCGCCTACCGCCGGCTGAAGAAATCGATCGAGCGGGACAACCTCCACACCGTCTGCGAGGAGGCCAACTGCCCCAACGTCGGCGAGTGCTGGGAGCGCGGCACGGCGACCTTCATGATCCTCGGCGACGTCTGCACCCGCCGCTGCGGCTTCTGCAACGTGCAGACGGGCAAACCGACCTGGAACGACCCCCTCGAGCCGCTGCGCGTCGCCAACCAGGTGAAGCGGATGGGCCTGCGCCACGCGGTGATCACCTCGGTCGACCGGGACGACCTGCCGGACTACGGTGCAGGCGCCTTCGTCGGCGTGATCCGCTCGATCCGGCGATTGGCCCACGGCTGCAAGGTCGAGGTCCTCACCCCGGACTTCCGCGGCCAGGAGATGCCACTCGCCAAGGTGATCGCGGAGCGCCCCGACGTCTTCAACCACAACGTGGAGACCGTCCCGAGGCTCTATCCGGTGGCACGCCGGGGCTCCGACTTCCTGCGCTCGGCCCGGGTGCTGCGGATGGCCAAGGAGATGGGCGGTGACGCGGTCGTCACCAAGTCCGGTCTGATGGTCGGCCTGGGGGAGGAGTTCGACGAGATGGTCGAGACGTTCTCCATCCTCAGGGACCATGGCGTCCAGGTGCTGACCGTCGGCCAGTACCTGCGGCCCACCGAGAAGCACCTGCCCGTCGACCGCTACTGGCACCCGGATGAGTTCGCGGCGCTCGGGAGGGCGGCGTACGAGCTCGGCTTCGCCTCGGTGGCATCCGGACCGCTGGTCCGCTCCTCGTACCACGCGGACGAGCAGCTCCCGGCCGCGTCCACGGCTTAGCCATCGAACGGGACGCGCACCAGCGCGCCAGCGCAGCTTTCCTTGCGGTCGCGTGTTCCGGGGTCCGTAGCCTCGAAATCATGCGTTCTCGCAGACGCAGAACAGCCCTTGCCCTGATCGCGGCCGCCTGCGCGATCGCGCTCACCGCGGGCCCCCTGGCCGGCGGCGCCTCGTCCCAGACGAGCGACACCACCACGAAGAACCCGCTGGCCGGGGATGGGATGTGGATCTGGTACCTGAGCCGCTCCTCGCATGGAAAGCTCGGGGCGATCGCGAAGAAGGCGAAGGCTCACGGGATCGAGACCGTGCTGATCAAGTCGGGGGACGGGACGCACTACTGGGGCCAGTTCTCGTCCTCGGTGGCGAGTGGGCTGCACGCGCGCGGGTTGAACGTTTGCGCCTGGCAGTTCCTCTACGGCAGCAAGCCCGGCAAGGAGGCGCGTGTGGGGGCCGCGGCGGTCGCCAACGGCGCCGACTGCCTGGTGATGGACGTCGAGGGCCAGTATGAGGGCCGCTACGCGCAGGCGTCCTTCTACATGTCCACGCTTCGGTCACTGGTCGGGCCGGACTATCCGGTCGCGCTGGCGAGCTTCCCCTACACCGACTACCACCCGGCCCTTCCGTTCTCCGTCTTCCTGGGACCCGGAGGCGCCCAGTACAACGTCCCCCAGCTCTACTGGAAGGACATCGGGACCACCGTGGATGCGGGGTACATCCACACCTGGGTCTGGAACCGCATCTACGGCCGGCCGATCGAGCCGCTCGGCCAGCTCTACAGCCGCCCGAAGGCGGGCCAGATCCGCCGCTTCCGGGCGCTCGCGATGGCTCATGGCTTCGACGGCGTCAGCTGGTGGAACTGGCAGGAGGCCGGAAAGCGGCAGTGGCAGGCGGTCGGGGCGCCGGTCTCGCCCGCCTCCGCGACTCCGTACCCGAGCTACCCGTTCCTTCACCTCGGCTCGAAGGGGGATTCTGTCGCCTGGGCCCAGCAGCTGCTCGCCGGAGGCGGCTACGGCGTCCCGGTCAACGGCTACTTCCAGGCGCCGACACAGGCGGCGGTCTACGCGTTCCAGGCCGATCACGGCCTGTCGCAGACCGGCAACCTCGACATCCCCACCTGGGGCCCGTTGCTGCAGAACAAGCCCCTGGCGGTGCGCTGGACCAACGGCGGCGCGGTCGCAGCGGGATCGTCCGGCCGCCTCGCGCTGCCACCGCCGAAGTCGGCGAAGCTGCCGGCCGTGCGGGACGAGATTCCGCCGCCCCGCGCGCGGGCTGGCCGCTACTAGGGCGCCAGCCGCTCGAGCACGGCGCCGTCGGGCGCCACCTTGAGAACCGTGGGCACGACCGCGATGCCGTACTTGCGGGCCAGATCCGGGCGGTCGCTCACGTCGAGCTTCAGCAGGGGCTCGTCAGCATCGCCGAGGCGGCGCTCCCAGTCGTGGCACTCGGAGCAGAGCGGGTGGGTGAACTCGACGTAGGCGAGGCGACCGTCGATGCCCTCCAGGTCCGCCGTGTCGATGTGGCTGTGGTGGCGGGGCGAGATCCCGCGCAGCCGCGCGGAGAGCTTGTAGATCTCGCAGCCCGCGCAGAACCCGGTGGTCGCCGCAAGCAGCGCGAGAGCGGCGACGAGCAGGCCCAGGACGACGCCGACCGTGGGGGCGCCGAGCCACCAGGTGACCGCCGCCGAGCCGAGGAAGACCGTCCCCATCTTGTTCGCGAGCCTGGGCGGCCTGGAGTCCTCCAGCGGGCCCTCGCCGAGCCGGGGCTGCACCAGCACGTAGTAGGCGACGCAGGGCAGGCAGAAGCGCCGCCCGAGCGTCAGACCGATCAGCAGCTGTGCGGCCATCAGCGCCCAGGCGAGCGGCCAGCCGAAGATCGCGCCGAGCAGGGCGACGATTCCCGTCACCGCCTGGTTGAAGCGGGGGGCGTGCTCGTCGATCACGTCGGTGTCACGCCAGGGATCGGCGGTTCGCGGTCTTTGCGCCATCTCACGCATGTACCCATTCTCCCAGCCGCCCCTCACCGGCGAGCCGCTCGGCGGCCGCGGCTACGCTTCCCGCGCCAGGTGCTGCCGCTGAAGGACAACAACCCGACCGCGCGGTTCCCGGTCGTCACGGTCGCGCTGATCGTGATCAACCTCGCGGTTTTCATCTGGCAGCTCAACTTCCCGACCAACCAGCGGCTGGAGCAGGCCGGATTCGGGTCGATCGACCAGAGCTCGCTCGAGTACGGAGCGATCCCTTACCGGATCACCCATCCGAGCACGGGCAAATGCGACATCGGGGCGGTCAGCCAGGTGAGCGTGCAGCAGTTCGAGGCCGGGGTGGTCTGCCCCGGGACGAAGGATTACGCGGACGCCGTCGCGCGGAGCCAGGCCAACCCGAACTCGGATCTTGGGCCGTTCCAGATCGATCAGAAGCCGTGGTGGGAGACCCTCTTTACCTCGATGTTCATGCACGGAGGGATCCTGCACATAGCCGGGAACATGCTGTTCCTCTGGGTCTTCGGCAACAACATCGAGGACAGATTGGGCCGGGTGAAGTTCCTGCTCTTCTACCTGCTGGCCGGGTTGATCGCGGTCTACACGCAGGCTCTGATCACCGCCGGATCCACGGCCCCGACCATTGGGGCGAGCGGCGCGATCGCGGGAGTGCTGGGGGCGTACGCCCTGCTCTTCCCGAGAGCGAGGGTGCTCACCCTGATCTTCATCATCTTCTTCGTCACGCTGGTGGAGATACCGGCGTTGATCCTGCTCGCGGTCTGGTTCATCCTTCAATTCGTCCCAGCCCTGGGCCAGGTCGCGGTCAGCTCGGGAGGCGACCAGGGGGTCGCCTATTTCGCCCACGTCGGCGGGTTCGTCTTCGGTTTGGCCGTCGCGGCGATCATGCTCCGCACGATGCGAGGGCGACCACCCGAGCCACGCTTACCCGTCTACTGAGCGAAATTGGACCCCGATCTCAGGAACGCCCTGCTGATGCTCGGCCTGGTCTTCTGCGGGTTCTTCGCCGCCGTGACCATCTACGTGATCGTCGACACGGGCCTGCGGCTGAGGACCTTCGGGGACATCGGCGCAATCGGCCTCTACGGTGTCTCGCTGCTGATAATCGTGATGATCGCCGCCGGCCTGATCGGCGCCCTGAGAAACCCACCGGATGATTAAGCGGATCGCAGCCATCGTGGGATTGATGCTCGCCTGCGGCGCCACGGCCGTCGTCGCCGTGGCGATCTGGCCGGACCGAGCCGGCGAGGCCGGGACCACCAACACGCGCACAAGCAGGTTGCTCGCGGGGGCGGGGTCCGCCGGCGAGGATTCGGGCAGACTGGACGCGGGAGCCGGGGTCGGCGGGGGCATCGCGTCTCCCGACATCGGGACGGCGCCGCTGCCGCCGGACACGCGCTTCGCGCTGCGTCCCGTCGATCAGCCACTGCCGGTCCGATACCGGTTCAAGCATCCGCCGATCGCCGGGATCCTCTTCGACGTGAAGAGCGGGCAGATCCTCTGGGAGAGGCATCCCTCCCTCGAGCACCCGATCGCGAGCCTGACCAAGATGATGACCGCACTGCTGGTGGCCAGGCGGAATCGGCCCTCCGAGCACGTGATGGTGAGCAACAAGGCCGCCCACACCCCCGGCTCGGCCACCGGGCTGCTCCCGCGCGGCAAGCGGGTGCCGCTGGAGCCCCTGCTGCAAGCGCTGATCATGATCTCGGCCAACGACGCGGCGGTCGCGCTCGCCGAGCACGACAGCGGCACGGTGACCCGATTCGTCAAGCAGATGAACCTCCAGGCCCGCTCGATGGGGCTGAGGTGCACGCACTTCTCCACGCCGAACGGTCTGCGGGATCGCAACAACTACTCCTGCCCGCTCGACCTGGCGGAGCTGGCGCGGGCGGACCTGGCAAATCCGCGGATCGCCGAGATCGCGCAGACACGGGACGCGAAGCCGCGCTTCCCGATCAAGGGCAAGCACCTCTACCTCTACAACAACCACTACTTCCTGCAGCAGGGGCTCCCCGGCCTGCCGCAAGCGCAGGTCACCGGGCTGAAGACCGGATTCACCGACGCGGCGGGGCGCTGCTACGTCACCACCGCCCGGGCCGGCGGCCATGAGCTCGGGGTGGTGCTGCTCCACTCTCCCAATCCGCTGCTGCAGGTGCCCGCCCTGTTGCGGGCCGGCTTCGACGAGATGGGGATCGTCGCTCCCCCGCCGCCCCGCCCAAAGCCGAAGCCCCCGACGGATTGAGCGGGGCCGATGCGTGAGCTGACGCCAAGCAGGCCGACGCTCGCGTGCCTGGCGCTGTGCGCCCTCATCCTGATGGTCGCCGGCGTCGACCTGGCGCATACCGAGTCGCGGCTGCCCGAGTCGTCGCCCACCTGCCAGCGGAACGAGGCCAGCTGCTTCAACGCACAGCTCAGCGCGGAGGTGGCGAGGGACCGGGCGGCCGATCCGCTGCAGCGCCAGTACGACTCACGGGCCTGGTTGTATGCCTTCGCGGTTCTGGCGATCGCGGCCGCCGCCACCGCGTACGGCCTGCGGGCCAGCCGACGCACGGAGTGGCCGCGGATCTTCACCAATCTCGGCGTGATCGGCGTCTGGCTCGGGATCGGGGTGATCGTCGTGCTGCTGAGCACTGACGGCAACGCTGTCACGCCGCCGCCCGGGCCCCTTCTGGTTCTGCCGGTGGCCCTGCTGGCCGCCGCCGCGACCGGGACGCTGATCGGGCGCTCCGAGGGGTGGGCGGAGCAGAGCCAGGCCGATGGGATCAGGGAGAGGGTCATTCACCTCGGCAAGCTGGCGATCCACATCGGCACCGCGGGTCAGGCCAGGCGATCCCGGATGGAGGAGCTGGCCAGGTGGCTCTCGATCGTCGCCCTCGGGCTCACGGCCATCACCGGGGTGCTCGGGCTGATCTTCGTGACGGCGCAGCCCGGTTGCGGCGGTGATGGCAGCCCGCCGTCGTGGACGGACCCAATCGACTCGGTGACGGCGGTCGCCGCGATCGGCGGGATGGCCGCCGGGGTCGGGGCGCTGGTCATGCGGCGCTGGGTCGCCGCACTGATCAGCCTGATCGCCTGCCCGGTGGCGCTGCTCCTGGTGCTCGCCAGCACCTGCGCGTTCTACTGATGGCGGTCGTCGGCCTTGCGGAACGGCGTCGGGTATATGAATTGCACACGCAACAAACCCCTTGGAGTTTCTGGGCGAACCGTGGAAGATGTCCTCTGGACGACGATGACTCCGGCGCTTCACATCCTCGGTCTGCAGAACACGGTGCAGAAGTCGGGTGGAGGCTTGGGTGTCTCGATCGAGATCGTCGGTGCGGCGGTGCTCGCGTGCGCTCTGCTGACGGCGACGGTGCTGCTGCTCAGCAGGTTCAAGCGGCGTCGCGACGCGATGGTCGTTCGAGAGTGGCAGGCCCGCGAGCGTATGCAGGAGCTCTGCCCGAACGGATGGAGCGCGCGCATCCTCCTCTACGGGAACGGCGCTCCGCTCCCCGATGACGCCCCCTCGGTCGGCGAGCGGAACGTCTGCGTGGAGTGGACCGAGTACGAGTCGGATGCCGACGGCCACACCGAGGTCGCCGTCGCCCGCCGGATGTGGGCCAGGACGATCACCGGGGCGCTCCGGGGCATGCTGGCCGACCGCGAGCTCGACGTCGAGCTGGAGAGGATCGAGCGGAAGGTGATCAGGGACACCAGCGGAGGCGGCGGGGAGACCGGCCCTCCCGCCGCGGGCCCACACGGCAAGACCGACCGCTAGCTCCTCGGCCCGCAGCGGCGATCCTGCAGCCGCCAAGTGTCGCCGGCTACACGCGGATCGGGTTCGGCGAGCCCTTCGGGGCCGCAAGTGGAGCCAGCCGGATTCGAACCGGCGACCTCTTCGGTGCAAGCGAAGCGCTCTCCCAACTGAGCTATGGCCCCAAGGGGGTGCACCGATTGTAGGTGCGCGACCGCCACCCCCGTGAAGCATCGTGTGAGAGACTGGCGCTGGCGCAATCCGCCCCAGGAGGGCTTGTGGCGACGAGGGCCAAGCAACCGGAATCAGTCGGGGAACGGAAGGCGACGGACAAATCGCCTACCGCTGTCGACCAGGAAAGGGAGCGCGTTGCAGCGGCCGGCGAGTCCAAGCCCGCACAGCGCGCCGAGGTCTCCAACCTCGACATCGTCCGCTTCTACTTCGACCGGGCGGTGGAGCGCCTCGAGCTCCCCGACGACATCCGCACGGTCTTCTGGACCCCGTACCGCGAGGTCACCGTCCAGATCCCGGTCAAGCTCTCGGACGGGAAGGTCCACACCTTCTCCGGCTATCGGATCCAGCACAACGGCGCCCGCGGCCCCTACAAGGGGGGCATCCGGTACCACCCCGAGGTCGACGTCGACGAGGTGCGCGCCCTCGCCTCGCTGATGACCTGGAAGACCGCTGTGGCGAACATCCCCTTCGGCGGGGCCAAGGGCGGCGTCAACTGCCCGGCGGAGAAGCTGGACCGCTCCGAGCTGCAGACCATCACGCGCTCGTTCATGGACAAGATCCAGAAGATCCTCGGCCCGACCCGCGACATCCCGGCCCCCGACGTCAACACGGACGCCCAGGTGATGGCCTGGATGATGGACGAGTACGGCAAGCTCCACGGCCACACGCCCGCGATCTGCACCGGCAAGCCGATCGCGCTGGAGGGCTCATACGGTCGAGAGCAGGCCACCGGCCGCGGCTGCATCTACATGTTCCGGGAGGCGGCCCCGCAGATCGGCCTCACCCCCGCGGAAAGCACCTTCGTGGTCCAGGGATACGGCAACGTCGGCTCCTGGGCCGCCCGCATCCTCCAGCAGCTCGGCGCCAAGATGGTCGGCACGTCCGACGCCACCGGCGCGATCCGCAGCGACGAGGGCATCGACGCCGACGACCTGGCGGCCCACATACGCGAGGGAGGCAAGCTCACCGAGTTTCCCGGCGCCGAGGTGATCAGCCCAGACGACCTGCTCGCGATCGAATGCGACGTCCTGATCCCCGCGGCGCTCGGCGGCATGATCCACGAGGGCAACGCCGATCGGATCAACACCAAGCTGATCATCGAGGGCGCCAACAGCCCCACCACGCCCGCCGCCGACCAGATCCTGCATGACAAGGGGGTCCACATGATCCCCGACGTGATGGCGAACGCGGGTGGGGTCGTCTGCTCCTACTTCGAGTGGGTGCAGAACCTCCAGCACTTCCGCTGGTCCGAGCGCGAGGTCAACGACAAGCTCGGCGGGATCATGCGCCGGGCGTACCGCGACGTCTCGGCTCGCTCGAAGGAGGAGCGCATCTCGCTCCGCGAGGCCGCTTATCTGGTGGGGATCGAGCGGGTGGTCGAGGCCAGCCGCACGCGGGGCTACGTCTAGGAGCGCGAAGGCGAGCAGCGCGGGGCTACTCGTCGAAGTCGAAGTCCTGAGGCGGGCCCTTCTCGAACCAGAGGCCCTCCTCTCCCTCTTCCTCCTCGTATGACTCCTCGGGATCGAGCGTCCCGCCCTCGTACGGCTCCTCGTCCTCGAGCGCGGGCCTGACAGCCGTGCTGGGCTCGTCGAAGGGCTGATCGCTGCCGGACGCGGGCTCCTCGGTGTGCGGCTCCTCCTCCTCGAGGTAGGGCGCCTCCTCCTCCGCGGGTCCGAGAGCCTCGAACTCGTCGTCGGCCGTGTCGCTCGGCGCGGCCAGATCGTCCTCGTCCGTCTCGAAGTCGTAGAGCGCCGGGCCGGGTGAGCCGTCGGCGGGCTGATCCTCGGCGAGTGGCTCATCAGCCGGGAGAGCCTCTTCGACGGGCAGCGGCTCGCTCGCCGGCTCGAAGGACTCGGGCTCACCCGCTGGAACGGGCGGCAGGCCGCCGGTCTGCCCGGGGGGCGGATGCTCCTGGGTGGGGACGTCGACCCTGCCGCGGGCCCTTCCCGGCGGTTCCGCCGCGGTGTCGGGAGGCGGCGGGGGTGGCTCGGGCACGCGGCTCTCCGGCTCGGGCCGCGGTTCCGGCTCCTCCTCTCCTACCTCCTCGGCCTCTGGCTCAGGCGGGGCGGGCTCCCTCTCCTCGGTCCCCGGCGGCGGCGCCTGCTCGGGCACGGGTGGGGCCGCGATGTCCTCCGGGAACGGCTCCTCCTCGGCGATCAGCTCCTCGAGCGACTCGGACGACGCAGGCGGCTCGGGTTCGCCGGCCTCCTCCACGGGCGTCTCGAGGGCAGGCTCGGGCTCCGGCGCGGGCTGATAGCCCTCGACCGGCTCCTCCAGGCGCTCCTGACCGGGAATCTCGTCCTGTCCCGGCAGCTCCACCTGACCCGGGATTTGACCCAGGCCCTCCGGTGGGCTGACCGGCTCAGCCGGCGAGGCGGACTCTGACTCCTCCTGCGCCGGCTCGGGCGGGCGGAGCGCCTCGGGCTCGACCAACAGGGTCGGCTCCTCGCCGCCCTCGTCGGGCTCGCCGAGGCCGCCGATCTCCTGCGGCGGCGCCCCCGCGGGCGGTGCCTCGGCGTCCGTGCCGGAGGAGACCTCGTTGAAGAGCTCGTTGGCCGCGAAGGGGTCCGGCTGATCGGTCGAACCGAAGGCTTCGTCCTCGATCTCGCGCAACTCGGCGTCGCGGGCGCCGTGCTTGCGCTTCAGATCGAGGTGTTCGCGAATCGCGTCGTCGAGTATGCCCATGATGCGCGGTCTGACCCCCTCGAGGGATCAAAGCTTAGGTGCTGAGGCGCACATGTGATAGCTCGATGGTCGCCTGGACCCTGCACTCGACCGACCAATTTCCGGCCATTCGCCCTCAGTCCTTCGCCGCCGGACGCGTCACCGGCGCGGCGCCGATCTGGTTCTTTCCCTCCCTCTTGGCCCGCAGCAGCGCGCGATCGGCGGCGTCCACGAGGGATGCGAGGTCCTCCGCGGAATCCGGGATCGTCGCCACGCCCACGCTGATCGTGACGGCCATCGATCCGCCGTCCCGGAGCGGCACCTCGGTGTCCCGCATCCGCTCGCCCAGCCGCTCCGCCAGGAAGATGGCTCCCTCGCGGCCCGTCTCGACCAGGATCAGCGCGAGCTCGTCTCCGCCGTAGCGCGCGGCGACGTCGATGGAGCGCGTGGCCTCCCGGACGACGTCCGAAACCTTCTCGAGGACGACGTCCCCCTGCATGTGCCCCTGGCGGTCGTTGATCTCCTTGAAGTCGTCGACGTCGAGGATGATCAGTGAGATCGGGTGATCGAAGCGGATCGCCCGGGACACCTCGCGGTCGAGCGTCTGCGCCATGTACCGGCGATTCCACAACCCCGTCAGCGGATCCGTCACAGCCTGCTCGGCCACCCGCTGATGCAGTCGGGTCAGCGTCCGCGCCAGGGCCCAGGCCAACGCGACCGCGGCGACCAGGAACAAGATCAGGATCGCGAGACCGGGCGCGCCAATCCCCAGCACACCGCCGGACTTCGGCGGACCGAGGAGCAACACCGTCTCGTTGTCGCTCGGGTTGAGCACGGTGAGGTGACCCCGGTAATCGGCTCCACCGGTCCTCAGGTCGGCAGTCTCGTCCGGGCGGAGCGTCCGCTCCGGCGGCGGCACCGTGGACGCCAGGGTCGCCGTCCCTCGGCTCACCACCAGCTCGCGATCGGTGAGGCTACGAACCTCCGCGACGTATTGACCGGCGGTCGTGGTCGAAACGCGAAGGGCGCCGACCGCCCGGCCTTTCTCGGTCAGCCCGACGCTGGCGTACGCGACCGACGCGCTGGGTCCGGAGCGCGCGGTCTGGTGCCCGGCGTCATCGAGGACCTCGACCCGGACCACCCCCGGCTCCCGCGCCGCCCGCCGGGCGAAGGCGCGCAGCCCGGAGACGTCATGCGCCCTGATCGCCGCGGCCAGACCCGGGTCGCGGGCGAGCCGTCGCGCGTCGGTGGTCGCGTCCTCGGTTCGCCTGCCGTAGACGGCGACCGCCGTCTGGATCCCGGCGGCGAGCCGTGCATCGGCCTTTCCCCGCTGAGAGTCCTCGCTGACGAACAGCAGAATCGCGATCAGCGCCACCGTGGGCACGATCGCAATCAGCAGGAAGAACAGCGCCAGGCGTCGTCCGAAGCTCACCGCGGGACAGCGTATCCTTGGCCCTCGGCGCGCTTGGTCAGTCGCCTGCGAGCCAACATATTTCCCACCCACGCGGGGCTATAGCTCAGTTGGGAGAGCGCCTGGATCGCACCCAGGAGGTCGCCGGTTCGAGTCCGGCTAGCTCCATTGCCGACCGTGCAGATCGACACACCGTCCGGTCTCGGGCGGGGGCACCTGCACCCGGGCCGATCGGCCCAGGGCCGCGCTCGTCCTGGGGCACGGGGCCGGCGCATCAGGACCGGAACCTAGTTCATGTGCAGCTCGGCGAGGCGGTCCGCTTCCTCGCGAAGCTCGCGCCGCGCCGCGGCGTCGATCCGGGCGAACGGCTCGGTCCGCACCTTTCCCTTCTCGTAGCTCCACGTCCCCGCGACCCTGCCGTCGATCATGAAGGTCGGCACGGACTGCGGTGTCCTGGTGTTGAAGACCTTCGGCCGGTGCTCCTCGGGCAGGATGCCCGTGCGGCGGGCGTGGACGAGCAGGGTCGCGTCCCAGGTCGGCAGGAACCTGGGCGGGGCCGGGGTCTCGGGATCCGGTAGCGCCGCGCGCGGCAGGTCGAGGAGCTCGGTGCCGTCCTCGGCGGTGAAGCTCCGCGGCTCGAGTCGACCGAGGACCGGCTGCAGGCGCTCGGGAGAAATCCCCGCCCAGCTGCCGATCTCCGCCGCCGCCGCCGGACCGAAGCCCCCGAGGTAGCGGCGCACGAGCAGCTCGATCCCGTCGGCCTCGTCGATCTTCGGCGGCGACCCGAGCCATCGATCGGCCGCGGCATAGAGGTCCGCTCGCCGGCGCTCCCAGGTGCCGGACGGCGGCACCCGGACCAGGTCGAGCCACATGTTGACGCCGTTGGTGATCACGCTGTCCGAGCCGAGCAGCTCGTGGATCTCCTTGCGGCTCATCGTCCCATCGCCGAGGCGGGCGCGGAGCTTGCGGGCCAGCGACGACATCTGCGCGGCGCTGTAGGCGCGGCGGCTGCCGGCCTTCAGCCAGACCTCCCGCCGGCTGCGGCGGATGCCCAGCTGCGGCGGGCCAGTAGTCCCCCCTCGAGACCAGGTGGATCGTCGCCCGCATCAGCGTCCCCTGCGCAACCGAGCGCCTCTCGAGCGTGCGGTCGAGCTGGTCGCGCTCGAAGCCCTCCATCCGCGAGTGGAGCCCGATGTACATCGAGGGCGCGTACTGCGCCTGGAGGGTTCCCATCCGGTCGAGGACCTTCGGGATCGGCCCCCGGCCCCGCTCGAGCAGCAGCTGGCGGGCGAGCAGGGCCCGGTTCAGCTCCCGCTCGGTGAGGATCCCTTCGGCGCCCACGCCCCCAGGCTAGTGGGCGCTCACTCGTAGCCCGCGTCGCGGCACTTCGGCAGTGCCGTCGCGTTGAGCGGTGCGGTGTGCGCGGCGCGGCTGCCGCAGAACGAGGCGGCCGCGCCGTCGCAGAGCTGCGGGGTCCCCCCGCCCATCGTGCTGGGCAGGTCGACGCGGATGCATCCGGCAGCGGTCGTCGGAGAGTTCGTGACGATCACCACGATCACGGCCGCGATTGCCCCGAGCGCGGCCAGGCCGCCGATCAGCCAGACGAGCCGGCGCTCACGCGGGGTCGTCTCCCGCAGGGGCGTGTTGACCCGCTGCCAGTGGCCTTGGAGGGGCATGAGCGCAGTCTAGAAGCGGGATTCCGGCGAGTCCTTCGACCGAGTGTCGAGATCGGAGCGCGGGATTTTCTCCATATGGCGATAGGAGCCGGACCGCCTGTCCGGCACCCTGCAGCGTGGCTTTACCGGTCCGGACGTCGCCGTTGACGGCCGACAGGCATCGCCAATCTCGAAATCCAAAGAAAGGAGAAGGCAGACCTATGCCTACGTGGGTGCCTTATCCCGATTTTGTGAATCCTGGCGACAATGCCTGGCAGCTCACCGCGGCGACCCTGGTCGGCCTCATGAGCGTGCCCGGCCTCGCCGTGCTCTACGGCGGCGTGATGCAGAAGCGCTGGTCGGTGAACTCGATGATGATGGCATTCGTCGCGTTCGCTCTGGTGCTGGTCGTCTGGGTTCTCTACGGGTTCAAGTTCGCCTTCGGCAGCCCGATGCACATCTTCGGCGCCGGGGACGGCTCGTTCTTCGGGAACATGTGGGGGACGCCCGCCTCGGTGCTGGGCACCGGAGCGGAGCAGGCTCAGGCGGCGGTCCCACTGATAACCACCGGGCCGGCGTTCAATTTCAGCCAACCGACGCTGGTCTACTTCCAGCTCGTCTTCGCGGCGATCACCCCGATCCTGATGCTGGGATCGGTGCTGGGGCGGATCAACTTCCGGGCCTGGATCCCCTTCGTGCTCCTCTGGTCGAGCCTGATCTACACCGTCAACGCCTTCCTGATCTGGGGCGGTGGCTGGTGGGCGGCGCATGGAGCGCTCGACTTCTCGGGCGGCTACGTCATCCACCTCGCGGCGGGCGTTTCCGGCTTCGTCGCGGCGGCGGTGATCGGACCCCGTCTCCAGCGTGACCGTGAGATCGACGCCCCGAACAACCTGCTGATGGTTGCGACGGGTGCCGGCCTGCTGTGGATGGGCTGGAACGGCTTCAACGGCGGCGACCCGTACTACGCGGGGGCCGATGCCTCGCTGGCCGTTCTCAACACCAACCTGGCGTGCGCCGTGGCGTTCCTGTCGTGGGTCGCCTGCGACTACCTCACGGGTCACAAGCCCAGCCTGATCTCGAGCGTCAACGGCATGATCACCGGCCTGGTCGTGATCACGCCGGCGGCCGGTTTCGTCAACGGCTGGGGCGCGTTGTGCATCGGGTTGGTCGGCGGAATCATCTGCTACTTCGCGCTCAACTACCTGAGCCGGGTGGCTCCGTTCCGCAAGGTCGACGACACGCTCGGCGTGATCTACACGCACGGGTTCGCGGGCCTGATGGGCGGCCTGCTGCTCGGGTTCTTCGCGGACCCGAACATCGTCGTCTACACCGCGACCGGTGGCGGCGCCACCAACCTGCCGGGCATCGCCGGGGTGTTCAACGGCGGTGGCGGCGAGTTGCTGAAGGACGAGTTCGTCACCGCCCTCTGGGTGATCGGATTCTCCGCGCTGGGCACGTTCATCCTGCTGAAGCTGGTGGGCCTGTTCGTGTCGCTCCGCATGGAGGAGACCGACATGGAGGAGGGCGACATCGCCGTCCACGGCCACGAGGTCTACCCCTCGGACGTGCCGTCGCTGGCGTATCCGTCCGGAGCGACGAGCTAGCCGTTCGTCACATCCGACGCATCGACCGCCGCCCCCGCCGCAAGGTGGGGGCGGCGGCGTTGTGGGCTCAAGCGAGCTGGTAGCGGCCCGCGGTTTCGCGGAGGATCTCCAGCATCGCTGCCGCCGCCGGCAGCGAGACGCCGCTTCCCGGGGTGGCGGCGACAACGTGCCTGACCGGGCCGCCCGGGTGGAGCTCGCGGACCGCGATGTCGTAGCTGACCGTCTGCGAGAGCGCCAGCTCCGGGATCAGCGCCACGCCGACGCCGGCCGCCACCAGCCCCTGGACGGTGAGGTAGTCGTCGCTCTCGAACGAAACGCGGGGCTCGAAACCCGCCCCGCGGCAGATCCGGACCACGTGGCGGGCGCACGCACTGTCCTCCGAGGTCTGCACCCAGGCCTCCTCGGAGAGGTCCTCGAGCTCGATCCGCTCCTTGCGGGCGAGCTTGTGGCCGCTCGGCAGGGCGAGCTTCATGGCGTCCTCGAACAGCGGCGTGCTGCGCAGCCCGGGACCGAGCTTGCCGGTCCCCTCGAACTCGAAGATCAGGCCGAGATCGAACTCGCCGTCGCGCAGACGGGGGGTGACCTCCTCAGGCTCGCCCTCGACCAGGCTGAGCGTGACGTCGGGATGCGCCGAGCGGAAGGCCGCGATCGCGAGTGGCATCAGCGTCGCCCCGGCGGTCGGGAATGACGCCATGCGCAGATCGCCGCCCCTGATGCCGGCGATCGCCCCCAACTCGGCCTCCGCGGCGTCGAGCTGGGTGAGGATCCTGCCGGCGTGCTCGGCAAGGCGCTCGCCGGCGGTCGTCGGTCGCACGCCGCGGCGGTCGCGCTCGAGCAACGGCACGCCGGCCTCCGACTCGAGCGTCGCGATCGCCTGCGAGACCGCGGACTGCGTGTAGTTGAGCGCGCTGGCCGCCTCCGAGAAAGAGCCCTGAGCGAGCACTTCCCGGAGCACCCTGAGCCGCTGTACGTTCAGCATTAGCAGCACTGATTCTAGGGATCATCAAGAGTACTTGTACTAATGGCAGGTCCCCGGCACCATGCCAGCGAACTTCAAGTCGCCAAATCTCAGACTGGAGACCTCGCAAATGGCCAAGATCATCGTTTCGTACGACGACACCGACAACGACAGGGACGCGCTCGCCCTCGGCCGTGTGCTGGCTGAGCTGGGCGGCGACATCTCGCTGGCGTACGTCCGCCACACGCAGCAGCCCGACAGCGCTCGCGAGGCGCTGGAGGAGAAGGAGGCCGAGGAGCTGCTCGAGCACGGCGCCCAAGCTCTCGGCGACGAGAGGATCCCGCGCCACCTGGTCGTCCACGCCTCGACGGGCGCCGGCCTCTGGGAGCTCGCCGAAACCGAGAAGGCCGACCTGATCGTCTTCGGCTCCGACTACCGCACCGCCGCGGGCGCCGTCATGCCCGGCACCTCCGCGCAGCGGATGCTGACCGGCGGCCCGGTGGCCGTCGCTGTCGCGCCCGCGGGCTACCGCAACCAGGAGCCCGAGATCAGGAGCATCGGGGTCCTGCCCGAGGACGACGGCGACGATGCGGCCCTGCAGACCGCCAATGGCCTGGCCGAAGCGCTCGGCGCCACCGTCGCCGACCGCCCGGAGGGCACCGACCTGCTGGTCGTCGGCTCCTCCCCGGCATCGCCCAAGGGCCACGTCAACCTGAGCGCCAGGGCGGGCTATGCGATCGAGATCGCCAACACGCCGGTGATCACCGTCGCACGCGGCACGGAGGTCAAGTTCTCCAAGCCGTCCCTCGCCGATCGGCCCCTCTCCAAGGTCTGATCTCACCGCCCGAGCCGGCCGCCGAGCGCCCTCACCGAGGCCTCGTCGGCCGGCTCGAGGCGCATCACCTCGACGCCGGCGAGCTGTGCGGGAATCGCCGCGTCACCGATCTGGACGACCACCGCCATCGCCCCCAGCGCCCCGCGGGCCAGGCCGGCGTCGAATAGCCACGTCGCGGAGGGCTCCGCGTCCCCGACCGCGAGGATCGCGGCGTAGCCGGGACCGCCGCCCGACGCGGTCAGGATCCGGGCCCGGAGCTCCGCCCAAGGTGCCGTGACGAGCGCCAGCCGCTCGAGCATTCCGGTGATCGCGGCTTCCGCGGAGGTGTCCTCCGCCAGTACCGCGACCACGGGTCCAGCGCCCGGGGCCGCGGCCTCCTCGACCAGGCGGCGGGTGACGTTCTTCGCGCCGCGCTCGGCGTTCGACCAGCCGCGTCCCATGGAGAGATCCGTGTCGCCCAGCTCCGGGCCCTCGAGGATGATCAGCTTGCAGTCCTTCGGCTCCCACTCCTTGTCCCCGAGCGGGATGACCCGGCCGCGCATCCACGGCTCGAGGATCGTGCTCCGGAGCTTCTCCTCGTCGAGGTTGAAGGCGCGGGCGCGCCTGAAGCCGCGGCTGATCTCCACGTGAAACGCCACTGCCCGATGCTAGTGGCGGGCTGAATACCCTTGCTGATGTGAGAATCGACGAAATGCTCGCCACGACTCGGCCGTCCTTCTCGGTCGAGTTCTTCCCCCCGAAGACCGAGGAGGGCCGCGTGGCGCTGTTCGAGACCGTCGAGGTGCTGCGGGAGCTCGAGCCGAGCTACTTCTCCGTCACCTACGGCGCCGGCGGCGCGACCCGTGAGGGCACCCTCGAGACCACCCGTGCGATTCGCAACGACTACGGGGTCGAGGCGATGGCCCACCTGAGCTGCGTCGGCGAGACGACCGAGAGCCTGAGCGAGATCGTCGACCGAATCGCGGACGCCGGAATCGAGAACATCCTGGCGCTCCGCGGGGACCCGCCGCGCGGGCAGAAGGACTTCGTCCAGCCCGAGGGCGGGCTGGGCAGCGCCGCCGAGCTCGCCGCGCTGATCAGCGAGTCACATCCGGAGATCGCCATCGGGGGATCATGCTTTCCGGAGGTGCATCCGGAGGCGCCCAGCCTGGAGGCGGACCTCGCCTACCTGAAGACCAAGGTCGAGAACGGCGCCAGCTTCCTGATCACCCAGCTCTTCTTCGACAACAGCCGCTACTTCGACTTCATCCCGGCCGCGCGCGCGGCGGGCATCGACGTCCCGATCATCCCGGGCGTCATGCCGATCACCAGCTACGCCCAGATCCGGCGCTTCTGCCAGCTCTGCGAGGCGGAGATCCCGGCGCCCCTGGCGACCGCGATGGAGGCGCTGGGCGGCGACGAGCGGGCGGAGTTCGAGCTGGGCGTCGCGTACGCGTCCCAGCAGTGCGCCGAGCTCCTCCGAGGGGGCGCTCCCGGCATCCACGTCTACGCGCTCAACCGCTGGCCCGCCACGCGCGCGATCCTCGGCGCCCTGCGCGCCTCCAAGCCGTGGGAGCAGCGTGCGTCCGGCGCGCCCGCGGCCGCCGGTGCCACCTGAGCATCCGCCTAGACTCCCCGGTCGCGATGCCGGAGTACACCTACGACCAGCACCGGATCTCCTACGACGAGTACGGCGAGGGCGACCGGCCGCTCGTCCTGATCCACGGCCTGCTGATGAACCGCCGGATGTTCGACCGGCTCGGTCCGGAGATGGCCGCGCTGGGCAACCGGGTGATCGCGGTGGACCTGCTCGGACACGGCCGCTCTGATCGGCCGCCGGAGATGATCCACTACTCGATGACCTTCTTCGCCCGGCAGGTCGAGGCCCTGCTCGACCATCTCGGGCTCGATCAGGCGGTGATCGGCGGCACCTCGCTGGGGGCCAACGCGACCCTCGAGATGGCCTATCTGTCGCCGGACCGCGTGCGGGGCATGATGGTCGAGATGCCCGTGCTGGACAACGCCCTGCTCGCCGCGGCGCTGATCTTCACGCCGATCATGGTCGGGCTGCGACTGGGCGAGCCCGTCCTGAAGCGGATCGCCGCCGCGGCGCGGCGCATTCCGCGGACCAACCCCCTGCTCGACATGGGACTCGACTGGGTCCGGCAGGATCCCGGTCCCTCGTCCGCAGTGCTGGAGGGCCTGTTCCTGGGCTCGTCGGCCCCGCATCATGAGTTCCGCGTGCAGATGACCCAACCCACGCTGGTGATCGGGCACCATCGCGACCCGCTCCACCCCTTCTCGGACTCGGGGATGCTGGCCGACGAGCTCCCCAACTCTCGCCTGATCGAGGCCAACTCGATCCTCGAGTGGCGGCTCTCGCCCGAGCGCCTCGACGCGGAGCTGGGCAAGTTCCTCGACGACGTCTGGTCGGGCAAGCCCGTCGCCGAGACCGCGCTAAGCGGGGCTTGAACGACCTCCGCTAGCCTCTTCGCCCTCTGATGGCAAGTCGCAAGGAAGAGAAGGAGCGACTCCGCGCGCAGCGCCTCGCCGCCGAGCAGGCGGCGGCGTCGGGCGGGCGGCGGCGTCTCCTCGCCGGCTACGTGGTCGCCGGCGTGCTCGCCCTCGCGGTCGTCGCCGGCCTGGTGGCCGTGATCGCGAGCGGCGGAGGCGGCAGCGCTGCGGCGAACGCCTGCGACAACGCGCACATCCAGAACACGGGCAGCTTCAAGGGGCTCAGCCCGGACTGCCGCTCGGGCACGTCGGAGCCGAAGTCCCCGGTCCAGTACGGGGATCTCGCGGTCGCCTCGCAGAAGGCCAGCTGCCAGCTCAAGCTCAACCTGCGGGACGAGGGCAACACCCACGTGCCGGACTCGACCCCGGTGCACTACGGCACGGTGCCGCCCACCTCGGGCAACCACAACCCGGTCCCGATCTCGGACGGCGCCTACACGACGCCGGTGACCAGCGACACCAACAACCACCCGAACATCCGCAACGAGGTGCACGCGATGGAGCACGGTCGGATCGAGATCCACTACAAGCCGAGCCTGCCCGAGAACGAGCAGCTGGCCCTGAAGGGCGTCTTCGACGCGGATCCCGATGGGGTCCTGCTGTACCCGGATCCGGACATGCCCTACGACGTCGCCGTCACCGCCTGGACCAACGAGGTCGTCTGCCCCACCTACAACCCGGTCGTCCTGGACGTGATCCGCGACTTCCGCGACACCTACCGCGGCAACGGCCCCGAGCAGCAGATCCCGATCAACCTGGGTTGATGCGAGGGTGCCCGTAAGGGCAACCCGTTTTGTGCCCAGGCCGCCCACTCGGGGCGGAGGGGCGAAACCCGTGATGCGAGGACGCGCGACAGCGCGACCCGTTCAGTCGAGCATGGGCGGTCGCGTGCAGCCGCGACCTGATGACGAAGCCGTCCATCACCAGAGAATCAAAAGGGTTGACCATGTGTTCCCGAATCAGCATGCGCAAGCGGGATCCGCGGGTGCGCGTCAGCGCAACCCGATCGATCATGGGCATCGCCCTGGCGCTGATCACGGCCCTCGCCTGGGTCGCGGCGCCCGCTCTCTCGCTGCGCCCGTACATACCG
The DNA here is from genome assembly GCA_963833375.1 of uncultured Solirubrobacterales bacterium. Classification (GTDB taxonomy): domain Bacteria; phylum Actinomycetota; class Thermoleophilia; order Solirubrobacterales; family 70-9; genus DASUPK01. The sequence goes on along the minus strand of CAWHXR010000001.1, from coordinate 400,180 downwards.
GGCGCGGTTGACTTCGAGCACGCGATTCCCGGCGCCAAGCGGATGGCGGCCGCGGCGGTGGCCTCGGCGCGCTCCGCGCACCCGGGGGAGGCCGCGCCTCGCTGGATCTCCCCGCCGATCGAGGCGCCCCACCGCTTCGACCTCGTCGGGGTCGCCCGCGAGATGCGCACGGTCCAGATCCGGGTCCGGGACGACGGCGGGCGCTGGAGCGGCTGGGTCGATCAGGAGGACGGGACGCCGATCTACGTCGGCGGAGCCGACCAGGCCCAGGTTCGCGCTCCGTTCAGGCCGCGGGGGAGCCTGCATTTCGTGAACGTCTCGGGCACGTCCGGAGGCTTCGCCGGTCGGCTGCTCAACTCCGCGAGGCGGGCCATCAACACGGCCTTCATCTCGGTCGCGTCGACCCCGGTCGCGCAGGCGATCGCACCGAAGCCCGGGGTCGTCAGCCGTGCAGGCTGGGGGGCGGATCTCGCTGATGGCGGCTGCCAGCCCAGACAGGCGCCCGGGTACGGCACCGTCCAGGCGGCGGTGATCCATCACACGGTGAACGCCAACGACTACACGCCGCAGGAGGCCCCCTCGATCGTCCTCGGCATCTGCCGGTTCCACGTCTACGGCAACGGCTGGAACGACATCGGCTACAACGCGCTCGTCGACCGCTTCGGGACGCTCTACGAGGGCCGTGCGGGGGGCCTGAAGCGGCCCGTGGTGGGGGCGCAGGCCCAGGGCTTCAACGCCCAGACCACCTCGATCGCCTCGATCGGCGATCACACCGGCGAGGCGCCGACCCCATCGGCACAGCGCTCGATCATCCAGTTCCTCGCCTGGAAGATGGCGGTCGACCGCGCCTTTCCGGTCAACGCGACCGTGCAGCTGACCTCAGCCGGCGGCTCTGAGAGCCGCTACCCGGCGGGCGCGGTGGTCACCGTGCCGAGGATCCTCGGCCACACCACCCTCGGCCTGACCGCCTGCCCGGGCGGGGCCATGATCCCGCTGGTCCCGCAGATCCAGGCGGCCGTGCAGAAGCGGATCAAGCACTTCGCCAAGAAGCGGCGCAAGAAGAAGCACCGCAAGCAGCACGCCGGCGGGGTGCCGGGCTAGATCCGAGCGGCGCGGCGGCGGCGATCCACCCGATCAGCGATAGGCCGGGAAGAAGCCCTCGCTGACCTTGCCGGCCCCCTTGGCCAGCCGCTCATAGGCCCCCCGGTCGCAGACGATCTCGTGGGTGCGGAACGGCTCCTGGCCGGTCGCGAAACCCCGCTTGAAGTCATCGAGTGAGTCGCCCGGGACCAGCCCACCGCCGAGGTTGACCGGCAGCCTGAGCTCCTTTCCGAGCGAGATCATCGCCGCGAACAGGTTCTTCATCGGCGAGTCGCCGAGGGCCGCATCCACCGTGCCGCCGAGGTAGTAGTGCAGGTATCCGTCGCTCGCCACCGCGATGGCCCCGGCGAGGCCCTGCCCATCGCCGCCCCGGGCGGCCAGCAGCAGCCAGCTCCGTTCGCTGCCCAGCAGGCGCTCGAAGTACTCGCTCGGGTAGAGGTAGCGCTCGGCCGCGTCGGTGCGCGACATCGTCTCCGCGTAGGCGCGCTCGAAGGCGGCCCTGCCCTCCGGCGGCACCTCGGGACCCCGGGCGACCTCGACCCCCCAGCCCCGGCGCTCGTTGCGGCGGATCTGCTCGCGGAGCCGCTTGCGGATCCCTCCGTGGCCGTCGGCGATGTGGACGTGCGTCCGCACCGTGCCCCCGGCGAAGCACTCCCCGCCGATCCGGTCGCGGACGAAGACGCTGACCAGCCCGGTGTCAGACCAGTCGATCTCCTCAGGATCGGGAGGGGAGCCGGGCGCCTTCGATCCGCCGGGATAGCCGTAGGGCGAGATGGCGTCGACTCCGTCTCCGGACTCGATCGGGCGAACGATCAGAGGCAAGCGCAGATCGGCCCCCTCGATCTCGACGGTGTCCGTGACACCCTCGGCCGACAGGAACGCGGGGGAGCGGAAGAAGTTGCCCTCGTCGGAGGCGGCCTCGCCGCCGTCCGCGATCAGCGTCGCCCTCATGCCGGTCACTCTTCGGGCGGCTCGGGCAGGTCCTCGCGAAAGCCGCCCCAGAGCTCGACGTCGATCAGCTCGTCGCCGTGGCGGACGTGGCGGCGCAGGACGCCCTCCTGCCTCCAGCCGTTGTAGATCACGGCCTTCTTCGCCGCCTCGTTGATCGCCGGGATCCGGCCGTAGACCTTGTGGGCGCCGAACTCCTCGAAGGCCTTCAGGTTGGTGAGCCGCTCCGCCTCGCGGCCGACGCCCTTCCCTCGGATCCGCTCGTCGCCCATGATCGCGCCGAGCTCCGGGGCCGTCTGACGGTTCAGCCCGTAGAGGGCCGTGTAGCCGACGGGCTCGTCGATTCCCTCGACCTCCACCGCCCACTTGCGGTCCTCGGCGTTCGGATCGCGCGATTGCTCGATCGCCCGGTCCACCCAGCGCCGGGCGTCCTCCTCGGTGAACTCGTCCCGGTGCTCGAGCAGGTTGGCCGTCGCCGCCGGCGAGTTGAACCAGCGCTGCACGGCGGAGGCGTCCTCCGGGCGAAAGTCCCTCAGTGAGATGCCGCGGGCCATGGCGGCTACTTCTCGCCCGCCTGGCCGGCCTGCTCCCGCTCTGCGGCCTTCCTCAGCGGCGAATCCGGCGAGGATCCCGCGTAGGGGTCCGCGGCCACGTTGCCCGCGCCGCCGAGCAGGGCGCCCGGGGTGCGCGCCAGGATCTTCAGGTCGAGCCACAAAGAGCGGTGCTCCACGTACCAGACGTCCAGCTCGATCCGCTCCTCCCAGGGGATGCCGGCCCGGCCGTGGATCTGGGCCCAGCCCGTGACGCCGGGCCGGAGGGCGAGCCGGCGGCGCTGGCGGGGCGTGTAGAGCTCGACCTGGGCGGGCAGGGTGGCGCGCGGCCCGACGATTCGCATCTCGCCGCAGAGGACATTGATCAGGTTCGGCAGCTCGTCCAGCGAGAAGCGCCGCAGGAACCTGCCGAACCGGGTCACGCGCGGGTCATCGGAGGTCACGGCCGTGCCCACACCCACCGGGTCCGCCCCCTGGCGCATCGTGCGGAGCTTGAACAGCTCGAAGACGACGCCGTCCTTGCCCACCCGCCGCTGCCGGTAGAAGACCGGCCCGGGCGACTCGAGCCGAATCGCGATCGCCGCGATCAACAGCAGGGGAGAGACGAGCACGAGGCCGATCAGGGCGATCGCCAGGTCGGCCGCACGCGGCAGGCCCTTGCGGGGCTGGTTCATCGGGTGCCCTCGACCTTCTCCCAGCCGACCGGCACGGCGCCGGCGCGGAGGCGGTCCCAGAGTCCGACGGCGATCGAGGCGGTCACGGTGACGTAGTAGTAGGCGATCCGGAACGGCAGAGCGGGGACGAATCGCCCGAGCAGCGCCCCCACCAGCAGGGCGAGCTGCAGGCTCATCGTGACGACGTAGAGGGCGCCATGCCCGAGCAGCGCGACGTTGGCCCCGAAAGCGATCAGGTGAAGCCAGGGCGTCAGGTAGCGGATCAGGCGGTGCGAGTAGATCTCGAGGGCGTAGGCGGGGCCGTAGCCACGAGGATCGAGCATCCCCCACTTCAGCATCACGTCCCAGAGCCCCCACATCATCCGGCGCTTGCGGCGGAACTCACCCTCCACGGTCGGCGCCATCTTCTCCTCCGCGACCGCCGACGGCTCGTAGACGGCCCGCCAGCCCCGCTTGGTGAGCTCGAAGGGAAAGCCGATGTCCTGGCCTCTGCTCGGATCCAGCTCGATGTAGGCCTCGCGCCGCACGGCGTAGATCGCGCCGTTGCCGGCCGTGATCCCGCCCAGGCGCGTCTCCATCGAGCGCACCGCCATCTCGTAGCGCCAGTAGAGACCCTCCTGGTTTCCCCCCTCGCCGCCTTCGAAGCGCACCTGGCCACAGGCGTAGCCGACACGCTCGTCCGCGAACCGGGCGACCAGGCAGCGAAGCGCGTCCGGGCGCCAGTAGCTGTTCGCGTCCGAGAAGGCGACGATCCGGCTCTGTGAAACGGGTGGCTCCTCCGACCTGCCACGGGTTGCGCTATCGCGCACCCTCGCATCTGCGGGGCCCCCTCGCATCAAGCGCACCGCCTGGTTGAGGGTGGCGACCTTGCCGCCGCGGGGCAGCTCCAGCACCGTGTCAGCGCCGGCGGTCCGGGCCAGCTCCGCGGTCCTGTCCGTCGAGCCGTCGCAGGCCACCATGATCTCGAGGCGGCCGGCCGGGTAGTCGAGGGCCCTCGCGTTGGCGATCTTGCGCTCGATCACCTCCTCCTCGTCGTACGCGGGGATGATCAGCGTGACCGTGGGCGGCTCGCCGGCCTGCCCGCTCGGGATTCGGCGCTCGCCGAAGAGACCGGCGAGAGCCCAGAGCAGCAGCGGATAGCCCAGGTGGGCATAGACGATCAGGCCGAGGGCGGCCCAGAAGACGATCTCGAGCGCCATCAGCGGGGGATTATCGGCGGACTGCAGGCGAGGGTGCTCCCTCAGGAGCGACCCGTGGCAGGTGGAGGCGAACCGAGGAGCTCACGGTACAGCCCCATGGTGGCCTCGGCGATCCGGTCCCACGAGTAGGTGGACGAGGCCTCCCGCGTCGCGGCGGCGGCCAGGGCCTCCCGGGCGCCAGCCTCGGCCAGCAGCTCACGCAGGACCGCGGCCAGTGCCTCCGGGTCGCCTGGTGGCACCAGGCGGGCGGCCCCGCCCTCGGCGATCTCCGGGAAGCCCCCCACCGAGCTCAGCACCAGCGGCCGGCCGAAGGCGAGCGCCGTGTAGAGGACGCCCGACTGCTCGATGTTCCGATAGGGCAGGACGACGAGATCGGCCCGTCGCATGTATGCCGGGATCTCGCTGTCCGGGATGAAGCGGTCGACGAAGCGGACCGGGCCTGGCGCTCTCCGGGCCAGCTCCCGCAGCCCCCCCATGGGCATCCGCGGCATGCCGACGATCCAGAGCTCGGCCCCCTCGACCTCTGCGAACGCCTCGAGCAGGACGTCGGTGCCCTTGTAGTCGCGAATCAGGCCGAACGCGAGGATCACGGGTCCCTCGATCCGCCGCAGCTCCTCGGGCAGGGGAACCTCGTCCTCGAGGCGCGTCAGGTAGTCGAAGGCGCCGTGGGGGATCACCCGCAGGCGCCCGAAAGGGACCCCGAACTCGGCCTGGAGACGCCGTGCGCCGTGCGCCGAGTGCACCACGACCGCGTCCATCTCGGCCAGCAGCGCCGTGAGCGTGCGGGCGATCCTGGTGCCGGACTCCGGCAGGCGCCAGTGCATGGTGAAGACGCGCGGGCGCTTCGGCGGCAGGAGCCGGCGGTCGAGGGCCGGCATGGGGAGCCACTGGTAGTGGACGAGGTCGGCCTCCTCGGCCACGCGCCGGTAGCGGCGCATGTCGGGAATGTGCTCCGCGGCGCGCAGCAGGCGGCGCCGGCGGTCGCCGAGTTGCCGGCGGGAGGCCCGCCGGTAGAAGAGCTCGCGCACCTCATAGGTGCGAGCGAGCCCCGCAGATGCGAGGGTGCGCGATAGCGCAACCCGTGGCAGGTCGGAGGGGCTACCCGTTTGATTTTGGTGCGGGACCGGGCCATAGGGGAACCGAGAGGTGATCAGCTCGACCTCCGCGCCGGCGCGGGCGAGCCCGCCGGCCAGGGCGTGGTCGTACGGTGGCGTGTAGGCAGCCGGATCGACGATCTGGACGCGCATGGGCGAGCATTGTCGCCGTGCTGGTCTCCTACTGCGTGGTCAACACCAACGGGCGGGAGCTACTGCTCGCCTGCCTGCAGGCGATAGAGCGAACGACGCCGCCCGATCTCGAGCACGAGATCCTGGTGCTCGACAACGCCTCCGAGGATGGCTCGGCCGAGGCGGTCCGCGCCCTGGACCCCCAGATCAGGCTGGTTGCGCTGGACCGGCGCGCCGGCAAGGCTGCCAACGACAGCCGCCTGCTCGAGGAGGCGAGCGGCGAGTACTGCCTGCTGCTCAACGAGGACTCCGAGCTTCAGCCGGGGGCCGTCGCGGCGCTGCTGGGCGCGCTCCAATCCGACCGCCACGCGGCCGCGGCGGGCGCGCAGCTGTTGACGCCCGACGGGCGTGAGGTGCCCTGCGCCTGGCGGCTGCCCAGCGCGGAGACCGCCCTCGCCGGCGCCCTCTTTGCGCACCGCCGCGTCACGGTCGAGAGCGGCGGCACCGGCACCCGGCCGGTGGGCTGGGTCCAGTCGAGCGCGATGCTGGTCCGCCGGGATGCCGCCCGGCAGGTCGGATGGCTCGATCCGGAGTTCTTCGTCTACTCCGACGAGACCGACTTCTGCAAGCGGCTCGGGGACGCCGGCTGGCGGATCCTCTACGTGCCCTCGGCGAGGGCGATCCACCACGACCAGATGGCCCAGGACGCCTCCGGGGCGGAGCGGCGGATCGTGGAGTACCACCGCAACCGCGACCGCTACCTGCGCAAGCACCTGGGAGGTGCGCAGGCGCTCCTGCTTCGGCCACTGCTCGCCTGGCCGTACCTGCTGCGGGCCGCCGCCGCCCTCCTCCTCCCGGGCCACTCGGCCCGCCGCTACTGGCTGCACGCCCGCCAGGCGCTGCTTCCCGGCCGGGGCGAGGGGATCCGCGAGGCCGCCGAAGCGTACAACCGGGCCTTAGGGTCGTAGCCGTGCGGATCCTGGAGGTGACGCAGATGTGGCCCAGCCCGGAGCAGCCGGACCTGGGCAGCTTCCTGGTGCCGCTGACGCGCGAGCTCGAGTCACTCGGTCATCAGGTCGAGGTCGCCTCGATCAGCCAGCGGGGCGGCTCGCGCTCGAAGTACGTGCGGCTCGCCCTTGAGGCAAGAACAGCCGCTCGCCGCTGCCAGCCGGATGTCGTCTTCGCCCACTTCCTCTTCCCGGCCGGGGCGGCCGGGGCACTCGCGGCCCGCGCCGCGGGCGCGCCGCTGGTGGTGATGGCCCATGGCCAGGACGTCGCCAACCTCGGGCGGATGCCCGGCGTCACCGCGGCGACCCGCTGGGTCCTGAAGCGATCCGCGGCCGTGATCTCCAACTCGCGCTGGCTCGCCGGTCGCCTCGAGCAGCGCATACCCGAGGTGGGGCCGAAGGTCGAGATCGCTGATTGCGGCGTCGATCTGGAGGCCTTCTCGCCCCGCTCCGCCGATCACGCCCGCCGGGAGCTCGGCTGGGACGGCGAGGGGCCCGCGTACCTCTGCGTGGGTTCCCTGATCGACCGCAAGAACGTGGTCCGCCTCGCCGACGCGTTCGCGTCGATCGGCCGGGGACGGCTCGCCTTCGTCGGCGACGGGCCGCTCCGGGAGGCCCTGGAGGCACGCGCCGGGGTGACGCTCACCGGGCGGATCCCACAGGCGGACGTCCCGCAATGGGTCGCCGCCTGCGACGTGCTCTGCCAGCCCTCGCTGATCGAGCCCTTCGGCCAGGCAACCCTGGAGGCGATGGCGATGGAGCGCAGCGTCGTGGCGACGACTGTCGGCGGGCCGCCGGAGTTCGTCACCCCCGAGGCCGGCGTGCTCGTCGACCCGGAGGATCGCGGCGCCTTGGAATCGGCTCTGGAGCGCGCCGCCGAGATGCCCTCTCCCAACCCGGCGGCCCGGCAGGCCGCCGCGGCCCACGACGTCAGGCGGATGGCGGCGCGGATGGCGGACGTGCTGGAGCGCGCCGCGTCCCGCCCCGGTTAGCGGATCGCGTCCTCGTCTCGCTGCTCGGCCTCGAGGGCCTCGCGCGTCAGGCGCGGCCCCGGCAGGGTCCGCAGGTGAGCGGGCTCCGGCTCGGGGGCGGGGCCCTCGGAGGGTGCTTCGCGCAGGCTGCTCAGCGCGGCTCTCACCGTCGCCGGGCTCAGCACCCGGCCGGCGGCCTCCCGCTCCTCGTCGTTGAGAAAACCGGTGACCCAGAGCAGCACGGGGTACGAGAGCCAGAGGGCGGTTCGGCCCGCCAGCGCGTCGATGCCCGAGGTGGGCAGCAACAGCTCGCCGAGGGCGACCAGCCCGGCCGCCAGCCCCACCGCCTGGCCCAGCCGCAGCCACTCGTAGGGCACCTTGAAGAGGCGCTGGGTGAAGACGTACATGAGGACGAGCACCACGGCGTAGGACGCGACCAGGGAGATGCCGGCGCCGACGATGCCGAGAGACGGCAGCAGCGCCAGGTTGAGGCCGATGTTGACCACCGTGCCGGCGCCTGTCGCCGGGAAGTTGAACTCGGTCCGCCCCGTCCGCCCGAGCACGATCACGAGCACCAGATAGAGCGCGTAGAGCATCACCCCGGTCGAGACGAGGCCGATCGTCTTGTAGGAGTCGAAGAACTCCGGAGCGGCCAGGGCGCGCACGATCCAGCGGGAGAGGAGCCACATTCCCGCGACCGCGAAGGTCGTCACCGAGACGAACCAGGTGACGATCACCGCGTAGGCGTGGCGGGCCTCGTCGTCGTCCTCGATCGAGTAGGCCAGGGGGGGCCAGGCGAGCTGGAACCCCTTGACCAGCACGTTCACGGCCTGGGCGAACTTGACCGAGAGGCTGTACAGGCCGGCGTCACCGAGGCCGACGAGCCGGACGATCAGGACTCGGTCGATGAAGTTGAGGGAGTAGAGCGAGAGCTCCGCCGGCATCGTCGGCAGGCCCCACCGCAGCATCCTCCGCCAGAGCGCGAAGTCGGGAACCAGGGCGAGGCGGCGTCTCTGGGCGATCACCAGCCCGGTCAGGAAGACGGCGCCGGTCACGTACTGGCCGAGCAGCAGACCGCTCGCTCCCTTGCCCTCCCCCACCACCAGCCAGACCGTGGCCGGGATCGTCACCAGGACGTTCGAGACGGTGAAGGCGAAGTACGCCTTCGCCCTCTCGTCCAGCCGGAAGAGCGCGGTCAGGAACTCGAACATCGTGAAGACCCAGAGACCGAAGATCGCGATTCGCATCAGGCCCGCATCCGAGTGTCCGAGCAGAAGCCGCGAGATCGGCTCGGCGAAGGGCAGCGCGAGCGCCAGGCCGATCGTCGTCGTCCAGAGCAGCGAGGCGAAGGCCGTCTTCACCACCTGGGTCGGCTCCTCGCCGGACTGGTAGTAGAAGCGCAGCAGGGCCTCGATGATCCCCAGTCGGATCACGATGCTCGCCGCGATCACGCCGGTCACCAGGACCTCGGCGGCTCCGTAGTCGGCCGGCGTCAGATAGCGCGTGTAGAGCGGCAGCAGAGCGACCGCGATCAGCTTCGAGATCACGCTGGAGGCCGTGTACGCGGCCCCCGTGGTCGCCAGGCGGCGGAGGTATCCGGTCATGGCTACCCCTCAGACTGACGAGAGGATCCGCCGGAAGGCGTCGCCGGACGCGAAGCGGAGGAGACGCCGTTTGTGCTGGGCCAGCCTCCAGCGCCGACCTCCGCCGCGAGCACGCCTCCGATCGCCAGCAGCGCCCAGGTGAGGGGGTCGGTGAGGTAGGCCGCGTAGCCGATCGTGTGCACGAGCAGCGCGCAGAAGGCGGCGGCGATCCCGATCCTCGCGGGAGCCAGCTCCGCCCGGTTCCCCTCCGCCAGCGACCGGAACCGGGCGCCGAGCCCCGGGGCGATCGAGCGCATCCCGGAGAGGACCGTCCAGAGCGACGCGGCCAGCAGCGCGAGGTAGGCGACGACGCCGACCGCCCCCTGCTCGGCAACCACGGTGACGGGCTCGGTGTGGGAGATCGTCGTATCGCCCGCCCTGACGTGCTCGGCGCTGGCGAACGCCTTCGAGAACGAGGCCGAGCCGTACCCGTAGAGCGGCCTGTGCTCGGCGAGCTTCAGCCCTCCCGAGACCAGGCTGCTGTGCCCTTCCGTCACCGTGCGGGTCGACTCATTCGAGCCGCCGGCCAGGAACAGCGCCCCGACGGCGATTGCGACCAGCGCGACCGGCGTGCCGACGACGGCCCAGCGGACGCTCCAGCGCAGGGCCGCGATCACGGCCAGGCCGATGAAGAGCGCGATGAAGCTCGTCTGTGAGAAGGCGAAGACCAGGCCGGCGAAGCTGATCGCGAGGGCTCCGGCGAGCGCGAACGCCAGCCCGCGGTTGGCCGCCCACGCCAGCACCGTGACCCCGAGCAGGATCGTCAGCATCAGATAGCGGCCGTAGATGTTCGGATCCCAGAACACGGAGTTGACCCGGAAGTAGAAGTGGAAGTCGTTGGAGGCCTCGAGCTTGCCGTTCCAGAAGATGTGCTGGGCGGCGAACTGCCCGATCCCGATCCCGGCGAGGACGACGCCCTCGGCGAGCAGCACGACGAACGCCAGCATGAGCAGCCGCCGGTCCCAGTTGGCCTCCGCCAGCAGCGAAAAGAGGACCGCGAACGGGATCAGGAAGAACCCGACGTTGCGGGTTGCGAAGGCGACATCCTGGGAGTAGATCGTCTGCAGCGCGTAGAGGCAGATGACCAGGACGAGGGCGAGCACGAGCGGTTTTGGCAGCCGCCGCAGCCGCGTCTGGCCCCGCACCGTCGCCACCACCGTCGCCAGCACGCCCGCGCCGATCACCGCGTAGAGCGGGACGAGCAGGTTGACGGCCTGGCCGCCCGCGACGTGCAGCCTGACCCGGAAGGGCAGCGCCGCGATCATCAACAGGGGCAGGAGGATCGGCCAGCGCAGCATCGCCGCCGCCCCGACGGCGAGTACGAGCACCGCCCCCACGATCGCGCCGGCGAACTCGAGGTGGTGGCTGCGGAGCGTCTGGAGCTCGTCCCAGCCTTGGCCCGCGATCAGCGCGGTGGCGAGGGCCATCGCTCCGACCAGGCCGGCGGCCCGGGCGCGGGCATCGGAGACGAGCAGCGAAGCCGACAGCGCTGCGGCCGCTCCGAGGCAGCCGACGACCTCGAGCGCTTCGCTCACGACTGGGCTCCGGTCGCCCGGATCACCAAACGCTCGCCCGAGACGGCGGTGCGCTCCGCGCTCTCGAGGGAGAGCTGCAGGTGGTACGGCCCCGGCGGCGCCGGCTGGCCCGCGGCGTTCCTGCCGTCCCAGTCGAAGCAATGCGGTGTGTCGCCACCCTTCAGGGACGCGTCACCCAGAACGCGCACAGAGCGATCGGAGAAGTCGACCACCGATACGCGGACGCGGTCGTCGCGGGTGAGCCGGAAGCAGGCCCTGTAGCGCGGACCGGGGCGCGTCTTCCAGCGAATCGAGCTGACCACCGGCCCCTCGTCACGCAGGTGCTGCGTGAGCACGATCGCCGCGGCGGTGGCCGCCAGCAGGATCGCCACCGCCACAGCGGAGATCAGGGCGGCCGATCGACTGCGCTCGCTCACAGGGCGACCGGGCTGGTGAGTGGCTCAGATTCCCGAGCCGGTCGTGCCGCTGGCCCCAGTTCCGCTCGACCCCCCGGCTTTGTCGTCCCCGAGCACGACGGCCACGGGATCCCCCTCGGCCGCCTGCCGGACCTCGTTGTTCATCGGCTGAGTCTTTTGAATGCCCACGACCTGCCCGATGATCGGAGCGCACTGCTGCCCGTCCGTGGGGTCGAACATGACGACGCTCGTCGTGAAGGGAGTCGAGGTGTTGCCGACGGGTCCGACCTTGTAGCCGTGCTGCTTGAGGGGCGCGGCCGACTGCGCGGCCAGGCCCGGCGTGGCGGTGCCGTTGAGGACGGCGACCTTGGTCTGCCCGGGCGGGCAGGGTCCCTTCCCGGCGTTGGCCGCGGGTGCGGTAGACGAGGAGCCGCCACCGGTCAGCCGGGTGACGCCGAAGGCGATCCCGGCGAGCAGCAGGATCGCCCCGACCACGATCACGGCGAGGGAGGCGGGCTCGGAGAGCCAGGAGGGACGCTCGCGACCCTCATCCGGACCGCTCCGGCGCTGCTCGAACCGCTGCCGGCGCTGGGCCGCCTGCCGGGCGAGCTCCGCCCGCCTGAAGGCCTCAGCCTCGTTGGGAGCCGTTGCCGCCGCGGCAGCCGCGGCCTTCTCCGGCTCCTTGGTGGTGGTGGCGACCGCCGTCGCGGTCCTCTCGGCCGGAGCGACGGATTCGCCGTCCGCCTGGCCGCCTTCCACCAGGAAGCTCGCCTGCTCCCGGAGGCGGCGCAGGTCGCGCGCCTGAGCGAAGTAGAGCAGGGCGAGCAGGGCCAACCCCAGGAACGAGGCGAGGCCCGCGAGTGCGCCGACATCCTTGAGAAGACTGCTCATGGCCGCGGCGCGGGATGTTAAGGGGCATTCTGCGAGGGCGCGCGGAAGCGCCCCCGTGTGGCTCAGGGGCCGCGTGCCTCGGCCGGCCTCTGGAGCGGGCCGGCGGCCGGATGCGCTACGCGGTCAGGTCGTCGACCCGCAGAGCGGCGGCCCGGCGGTCGGAGACCAGCTGCACCGTCTGCACGGCGAGGTTGGCCTCGTCGCCGGAGCGGACCAGCGACTCGAGGCGGCTCAGGGTCCCGTTGACCCACTCCGGATCGAGCGGCGCGTGGCGGACGGCACGGACGATCCTGTCGGAGGCCGTGGGCTGGGGCCGCTCATCCGAGTTGAAGAGCTCCTCGTGCAGCTTCTCCCCCGGGCGCGCCCCGACGAACTCCACGGCGATGTCGACCTCGGGCTCGTATCCGGCCAGCCGGATCATGTTGTGGGCGAGGTCGACTATCTTCACCGGCTCGCCCATCTCCAGAACGAAGACCTCGCCGCTGGCGCCGCCGAGATCGCCCGAGCGAATTACCAGCTGGACCGCCTCCGGGATGGTCATGAAGTAGCGGGTCATCTCCGGATCGGTCACGGTCACCGGTCCGCCGCGCTCGATCTGGCTGCGGAAGATCGGCACGACGCTCCCGGAGGATGCCAGGACGTTGCCGAAGCGGACGGTGACGAACCGGGTCTGCGGGTGCTTGCGGCCGGAGGCCTCGACGATCCATTCGGCCATCGCCTTGGAGGCGCCCATCACGGTCCTGGGATTGACCGCCTTGTCGGTCGAGACCAGGACGAAGCGCTCGCATCCAGACGCCACAGCCGTCTCGGCGGTGACCTTGGTGGCGATCGCGTTGTTGCGGATGGCCTCGAGCGGGTTTGCCTCCATCAGGGGGACGTGCTTGTAGGCGGCCGCGTGGAAGACGACCTCCGGCTTGAAGCGCTGCATCACCTCGAGCATGCGTTCCGCCTCCTTGCAGTCGGCGAGCACCGACTCGACCCGGGTGAAGTGCCGCTCCTCGATCATCTCGCGGTCGATCCGGAAGAGGTTGTCCTCGGCGTGGTCGAGGATGACCAGCAGCTTCGGCCGGACCCTCGCGATCTGGCGGACGAGCTCGGAGCCGATCGAACCGCCGGCGCCCGTCACCAGGACGACCTTCTCCTGTATGTAGGCGCCGACCCGGTCGAGCTCCATCCGCACCGGCTCGCGACCGAGCACGTCCTCGACCTGGACCTCGCGCAGCTGCCGGGTGAGCTGGACGCCGCCGCGGAGCAGCTCGAAGACGGTCGGCAGCGTCCGCACGGGCACGTCGCGCTCCCTGCACGCCGTGACCACTCGGCCGCGCAGCACGCCGGGCGCGGAGGGGATCGCGATGATCACCTCGTCGGGGTGAAACTCGTCGAGGATCTCCCCGACCTCGTCGGTCGTCCCGAGGACGTTGATGCTGTGCAGCCGCATGCCGCGCTTGCGCGGGTCGTCGTCCAGGAAGCCGATCGCCCGCGCGCCCAGGTTTGGGTTGAGCTGCAGCTCGCGGGCCACCATCTGCCCGCCCGAGCCGGCGCCGACGACGAGCACCCGGCGCGCCCCCCGCACCTCGCGACGGGCCAGCCGCTCAACCAGGACCATACGGGCCAGCAGCCGGGCACCCCCGATCAGGAAGACCGTGAGCAGGAAATAGGTGACGACGACCGAGCGCGGGATCTGGTCGTCGAACGGCTTCAGCAGCAGGAAGGTGATCGCCAGGATCGCCGTGGAGACCGCGCAGGCGCGCAGCACGTCGATCATGTCCGGAAGGCGGAAATAGCGCCACCACTTCTCGTAGAGACCGAAGGCGTAGAAGACGATCAGCTGCCCGACCACGACGAACCCGATCGAGTTCCCGAGCATGTGGTCGTAGCGGTCCGGGATGCCGCCCGGGGCATCGAGGAACCGCAACCTGAACGCCAGGTAGTAGGCCGCCGCGACGAGGATTGCATCCGCGGCGATCTGGCCCAGGCGGTGCCTGTAGACGGGGTGCTTGAGCCGCTCCACGCCGCCAGAACTCTAGCCCCCGCCGGACCCCTCGTGAGAATCGGCTTATGCCACGCGAGCGGACCTGCAACGCCTTACCATCCCGCCCCTGTGACGGGCCTCGTACTCCTCACCGGCGCGGTGACCGACAAGCTGGTCGAGTTCGCCACCAACCTGATCGGGGACGCCGGGTACGCCGGCGTCTTCGTGCTGATGACGCTCGAGAGCGCGTTGATCCCGATCCCGAGCGAGGCGACCATGCTGTTCGCCGGCTTCAAGGTGAACGACGGCACGCTGACCCTCTTCGGCATCGTCGCCGCGGGCGTCCTGGGCAACCTGGTCGGCTCCTGGATCGCCTACGCACTCGGCTACTTCGGCCGGTTGGAGCTGGTCGAGCGCCACCCGATCTTCCACGCCAACAAGCGCTACCTGGATTGGGCCGACGACTGGTTCAACCGGCACGGGGACGCGACCGTCTTCTTCTCGCGGATGCTGCCGATCATCCGCACGTTCATCTCGCTGCCCGCCGGCGTGGCGAGGATGCCGTTCTGGCGATTCACCTGGCTGACGCTCGCCGGCTGCATTCCGTGGGTGCTCGCCCTGGGAATCCTGGGCGAGGCGGTCGGCAGCAAGTGGGACGACTGGAAGGACCGGCTGCACTACCTGGACTACCTCGTCCTCGCCGGCATCGTGGCGCTGATCGTCTGGGCGCTGATCAAGCGCCGCCGCGGCCGCGTCCAGCCGGCGACCGATGAGCGAGGGGGCTCCGATGACGCGAGGGCGCGCGGCAGCGCGACCCGTGAGACGTCAGAGGAGCAACCCGTTTCATGATGAAGCCGTCGAGGGCGATCGTCCTCGGCGCCGTCCAGGGGCCGACCGAGCTTCTCCCCGTCTCGAGTTCCGCCCACCTCACGCTGGTCCCCTGGCTCGCGGGCTGGGACGAGGGCGGGCGCGATCCCGAGCTGCAGAAGAGCTTCGAGGTCTCGCTGCACGCCGGCGCCGCCGCGGCGCTGCTGATCGGGCAGCGGCGGGTGATCGCCGAGGAGCTCCGCTCGTTCGACGCCCGCAAGGCGTCCGTGCTGGCGCTGTCGTTCCTGCCCCCGGCCGTCTGCGGCCTCGCCCTCGAGCGCCCGATCGAGCGGGGCTTGGGGGGACCGCTCTCCACCGCGGTGGGCCTGCTCGCCGGGGCCGCGGCGATGGTCGCCGCCGATCGCAGGCCGCAGCTCCGCGACCGCGGCAGGGCGACCGCGGCCGACGGGCTCGCCCTCGGCCTGGCCCAGGCCGCTGCGCTGGCTCCGGGCGTCTCCCGCAACGGGGCCACCCTGACCGCCGCGCGCTGGCGTGGCTTCACGCGGCAGCACTCCAACATGCTCTCCCGCACCGTCGCGCTGCCGGTGATCGTCGGCGCGGCGATCCTCAAGGGGGTCCGTCTGCGCCGCCGCGGTCTGCCGGAGGAGCAGCGGACCGCATTCGCCGCCGGGACCGCGACCTCGTTCGCCTCGACGCTCGCCTCCCAGGAGCTGATCCGGCTGGTCGAGCGCGATAGCGCGCTCTGGCCCTATGCCGCCTACCGCGCCGGCCTGGCCGGCGTGGTGCTCGGCAGGATGTGGCGGAGCCGGCGGCGCTCCAGGACCTTCGATACGCAGCCCGTGGGTGTCGCTTCCCCGGATGCGGGCAATGGTGCCGTGGCTGCGGGCAACGGCTCCCCCGGCTGGGCCGCCTCGCCGACCGGCCCAGAGAGGAAGGCGGGTTGAGCGAGGACGCCTACACGAAGGCCGGCGTCAGCCAGGGCGACGCGGATTCCGCCGTCGCCTCGCTCGTCTCCGCCCTGGCCGCCTCCCCCCCGGCGCAGAGCCGCCAGGTCCTCGCCAGCGGCCACTACGCGAACGTGGTGCGTCTGGACGAGCGGACGGGGATCGCCCTGAGCACCGACGGCGTCGGGACCAAGCTGGTCCTCGCCCAGCAGCTCGGCCGCTGGGACACGGTCGGGATCGACTGCGTGGCGATGAACGTCAACGACGTGGTCTGCGTCGGCGCGGAGCCGCTCGCGATGGTCGACTACCTGGCGGTGGACCGGGCCGACGCCGAGATCGCAGGCGCGATCGGGGTCGGCCTGGCGCGGGGCGCGGAGCTGGCGGGGATCGAGATCGTCGGGGGCGAGCTCGCCCAGCTCGGCGAGATCGTCAACGGCCTCGACCTGGCCGGCGCCTGCTTCGGGATCGTCTCGCTCGACGCCCTCGTGACCGGCGCCGCGATCGAGCCGGGCGATGCGCTGATCGGGCTGCCCTCTTCAGGGTTGCACTCGAACGGCTACACGCTGGCGCGCTCGGTGCTCGACGGGCTCGGGTTCGAGGACGAGCGGCTCGGACGCCCACTCGGCGAGGTCTTGCTGGAGCCGACCGAGATCTACGTCAAGCCGGTCGTCGAGCTGCTGCGCTCGTCCGTCGACGTGCGCGGCCTCGCGCACATCACCTCGGGTGGCCTGGGCAACCTGCTCCGGCTCGAGACCGAGGTCGCCTACGAGATCGATGACCCGCTGCCGGTTCCGCCGGTCTTCTCCCTGATCCAGGAGCTCGGCGAGGTGAGCGATGAGGAGATGGGCGAGGTCTTCAACATGGGCTGCGGCTTCTGCGTGGTCGTCACGGCGGCGGGCGAGGAGCCGGCCCTCGAGATGCTGCGGACGCACTACCCGGGCGCGAGCCGGGTCGGACGGGCGGTCGAGGGCCCGCCCGAGATCCGTCGGGCGACCTAGGCCGGCTCCCAGAGGACACCGGTCAGCGCCCGAACTGGCCGGAGCTTCCAGTCGCGGGCGAGCGCCCAGAGCTCGGCCTCGAGCACGGGAAGCGGCTTCTCGGCGAGGATCTCCAGCTCCCGGGTGGCGCAGCGGCCGAACCTCCGCACCGCCTCGACGGGTCCAAGCGCGCCCTCGTTGACCTGTCGCGCGCCGGCCGCCAGGGCCGCGTCCCGGAGGGTGGGATGGGAGCGGGCGGTGCCCCAGACGCCGTGCCGGGAATCGCCCTCCCCGATGAAGAGCGCCGAGGGGAAGCTGAGGCGCTCGTGGCCCTCCGTGCGGCGGACGGCCCCAGCCTCCCGGGCCTCCTGGGGCGGGTTTCGGACCTCGTCCAGGTCTGCGCCGAAGGCCTCCGTGATCGCCTCGGAGAAGAGGCCGATCTCGAAGCGAGCGCGGTCGATGCGGGCGGCCCCCGCGGCCGCGATCAGGGCATCTGCGTGATCGAGCTTGCGGCGCTCGAACATGATCCCTTCGCGGAGGCCGCGCAGGTAGCGGTAGCCGGCCTCCCATCCCTGCTCCGCGGCTGCCTTTACGGCCTGGCAGGCCGGGTAGGTCGAGGTCAGTGGGCTCTCGGTCCAGACACGCGGGTCGGTCGGCATCTGGCCATCGGCCGCGACCTCCAGCCAGTGCGAGATCAGATCGGCGAAGCAGTCCGGGCCGGTGCCGATGCGCCCCTCCTCGTCGCGGTACTCGCGCCCGTAGCGCCGGGCGAGTCCACCCATCACCCAGGCGAACTCGAGCTCGCCCTCGAACTCCCACATCAGTCGCCGCAGGGCCGGCTCGGCGGCCCATGACCAGGGACAGGCGGGATCGGTGTAGAAGCGAACCTGGACAGTCATCATTCGTTCGGGTGCAGGCTCTCAGCGGCGGGGGCACCCGAGGGCGAAAATACACGTCGATGCAAAGGTCACTCACTTGGAACGCTTGAGCTCCACGGTTCTCTCGGGCCGCTACCGGCTCGAATCCAAGCTGGGCTCCGGCGGCATGTCGACCGTCTACCTGGCGCTCGACGAGGTCCTCGATCGACCGGTGGCGATCAAGCTGCTGCATCGCGAGATCTCGGAGGAGGAGGACCAGCTCGAGCGCTTTCGGCGCGAAGCCAGGGCGGCGGCCCGCCTCTCGCATCCCAATCTGGTCGGCGTGATCGACGCGGGCGAGGACGACGGCCGCCCGTACATCGTCTTCGAGTACATCGAGGGGCAGACGCTGAAACGGCGCATCCAGGAGGAGGGTGGCCTGCCGGTCGACGAGGCGGTCGCCTACGCGATCGAGATCGGCCGCGGCCTGACCGCCGCCCACGCCCGCAAGCTCGTCCATCGCGACGTGAAGCCGCAGAATGTCCTGATCGACCCCGACGGCCGCGCGAAGGTGACCGACTTCGGCATCGCCCGCTCCCTCGAGTCGAAGGGGCTGACCGCGACCGGCAGGGTGCTGGGCACCACCGACTACGTCTCCCCCGAGCAGGCGATGGGCGAGGACGTCGACGAGCGCTCCGACGTCTACTCGCTCGGCGTCGTCCTCTACGAGATGCTCACCGGCGACGTCCCGTTCCGGGCCGAGACGCAGGTCGGGGTGGCGATGAAGCACGTCAACGAGCCCATGCCCGACGTCCAGGCGAAGCGGCCCGAGGTCTCCGCGGCGGTCGCCTCGGTCGTCGACCGTGCCACCACCAAGGATCCGCGCGACCGCTACGGCACCGTCGCCCAGATGGTCCGGGACCTGGAGCAGACCCTCGAGGTCGAGGCGGCCCGCCGGGGCGGCACCACCGGGGAGGCGACCAGCGTGCTCGACTCGGTGCCGGCCTCTCGGCGCCGACTGGGCGGCCCGCGCCGATCGAGGCTCGGCATCGCGATGGGGATGATCGGGATCGCCCTGATCGCGGGCGCCCTGATCTTCGGGGGCGAGCACATTCACCTCGGCGGCAGCAACACGCCCGGCAGCGGCGGCGCCGAGATCAGGCTGCCCGCCGACGCGGCGAGCGAGTTCGACCCGCCTCCGGGCGACGAGCACGAGACCGGGACCCAGCGGGAGGCGATCGACTCGAACCCCACCGGTACGGCCTGGACGACCGAGCACTACGACACCCAGGATTTCGGCGGCCTCAAGGACGGCGTCGGCCTGGCGATCGACGCGGGCTCCACCGTGACCGCCAGGTCGATGCAGATCAGGAGCCTGACGCCGGGCTGGGACGCCGAGATCTACCAGGCCGACGGCTCCCCGCCCAGCTCGCTGTCAGGGTGGGGTCAGCCGGTCGCCAGGGTCAGCGACGGAGGGGGGAGCGAGACCGTGAACCTCCCCGGCCGGTCCGCCCAGTCGTTCCTGATCTGGATCACCAAGGCGCCGCCCGCCAAGGACGACCCGGGCCGCTACCAGATGCGAGATCTCGGACGTTCGGCTTCTGCAGTAGCCGGGGCTAGAACTCGTACGAGCGCGCCTGCTCGTGGCGCTCGATCGCCAGCTTGACGAGCCGGTCGCAGAGCCCCGGGTAGGAGATCCCGTCCGCCTCGAAGAGCTTGCCGTAGACGCTGGTCTCGGTGAAGCCGGGGATCGTGTTGAGCTCGTTGACGAGGACGTCCTCCCCGTCGACGAAGAAGTCGCAGCGCGCCAGCCCGCTGCACCCACAGAGCACGAAGACGCGACGCGCCAGCTCCTGGAGGCGCTCGGTGGCGTCCGCCGAGATCTCCGCGGGCACCACCAGTTCCATGCCGCCCTCCCCGTACTTGGCCTCGTAGTCGTACCAATCGTGGCCCTTGGTGACGATCTCGCCGGGGGGTGAGGCGACCGGTTCGTCATTGCCCAGCAGCGAGCACTCGACCTCCTTGCCGGGAGCAGGCGCCTCGACGATCACGCGGGGGTCGTGGCGCTTCGCCTGCTCGACCGCGCGGTCGAGCTCGTCCTCCCCCGACGCCGGCGCGATGCCGACGCTGGAGCCGAGCCGGGCGGGCTTGACCCAGACCGGCTGCCCGAAGCCGGAGGCGAGCTCGCGCCACTGATCCTCCCCGGCGCGACAGTAATCGACCTGCGGGATCCCGTGGCGGGCGAGCAGGTCCTTGAAGACGAGCTTGTCCATGCAGATCGCCGACGCCTCGACGTCCGAGCCGGCGTAGGGGATGTCGAGGACCTCGAGCACCCCCTGGACGCTGCCGTCCTCCCCACCGGGGCCGTGCAGCACCGGGAAGGCGACGTCGCAGCGCAGCAGGCCGTCCCCCGGAGAGAAGCTGACGGGATCCCCCTCCGCGGACCAGCGCCCGTCCCGCCCGATCGTCACCTCGACCGTCTCGTGACCCGCCTCCCTGAGGCCGGCAGCCACCGACGCGGCCGAGCGCACGGAGACCTCATGCTCGCTCGAGGTCCCGCCGCCCAGCACCGCGACCCTCATGGCGTCGTCGCGGTCGGGGGGCTGACGCCGACGGAGATCGTCACGGTGTCGCCGCGCTGGCCGCGGGACCCTCCGGGCGGGAACTCGGAGATCACCCGTCCGACCTCGGAGGGATCGGCGGTCGTCTCCTCGGTCACCGCGACCGTGAATCCCGCCTTCTTCAGCGCGGTGACCGCCGTCTTCCGGGCCTGGCCGGTGACGTCCGGCACGGTGATCGCGCCGGTCGAGGCGAAGATGGTCACCTGTGAGCCGCGCGCGACGCGCTTCCCGGCGCCGGGGCTCTGGCTCAGGACCTTGCCCTGCGGCTCCGTCGAGTCGCGCTGAACCTCGGCCCCGGCGAGGCCCGCGTTCTGCAGCGTCGTCAGGGCGACCTGGTCATCGAGACCGACCACGTTCGGGACGGTCACCGTGTTGGCGCCTCGCGAGATCAGCAGGGTCACCGGCTGGGCGGTCGACAGCTGCGTTCCGGCCGCCGGCTCGGTTCCGATCACCGCGCCCCGCGGCACCGATTTGGAGTACTGCTGCTGCGTCGTCACTCGAAAACCCACTTTTTGCAGGCGTTTTATCGCCTCTGCCTGACTGAGGCCGACCACGCTGGGCACCGAGACGACAGCGGGGCCGGAGCTGACGTTGAGGGTCACCGTCGACCCCTCCTCCGCCTTGCCGCCGCCGCGGTCGGTCGGGATCGGATCCTGCTCCACCACCTGGTTGCGGGGGACGAAGCTCGGCACCGCCTTGATCCGCCACTTGAGGCCCTGCTTGTCGAGGATCTGGGTCGCGACGTCGACGTCCTTGCCGATCACGTCCGGCACCGACACGTGCGCCGGCCTGGTCAAAGCGAAGGCGACCAGCGCGGCGACGCCGACGGCCAGCAGGCCCAGGGCGATCCAGCGCCATTGGCCCCGCCGCTCCCGCTCCACCTCCTCGTACTCCTCCTCCTCGCCGGGGATGTCGGTCTCACCCTCCGGGGAGACCGCCGCATAGGCGGCGGTGTCCTGGGGGCGGGGAGTGTCGGGGGCCCGCTCGGCAGCGTCGAGCGCCTTCAGGAAGGCGTCGGCGTCCTTGAAGCGCGCGTCAGGATCCTTGGCCAACGCCCGCATCACGACCGCATCCAGCGCGGGCGGGATGTCCGGGTTGATCGCGCTCGGCCGGCGGGGCGCCTCGGAGACCTGCTTGAGGGCCACCGCCACCGCGCTGTCGCCCTCGAACGGGACCCTGCCGGTGAGCGCCTCGTAGAGGATCACCCCGATCGAGTAGATGTCGGAGCGGGGCGTCGTCGGCTTCCCCTGCGCCTGCTCCGGCGAGAGGTACTGGGCCGTGCCCATCACCGAGCCCGTTGCGGTGATGTCGGAGCTCTCGCCGCCGCGGGCGATCCCGAAGTCGGCGACGCGGGCGCGGCCCTCGTCGTCGATCAGGACGTTCTGCGGCTTCAGGTCACGGTGGATGATGCCCTTGCGGTGCGCGAACCGGGCCGCATTGAGGATCTGGCGGGTGAAATCGATCGCGTCCTGGATCCGCATCCCGCCCCTGACGAGCTCCTTGAGCGAGGGCCCGTCGACGTACTCCATCGCGATGAAGTACGTGTCGCGGAAGGCCCCCCGGTCGAACACCCCGACCACGTTCGGGTGCTGGAGCCCAGCCGCGGACTGCGCCTCGCGCTGGAAGCGCTGCACGAACTCCTTGTCCTGGGCGAAGCGGTCGTGGAGGATCTTGATCGCGACGTCGCGGTCGAGCTCGGCGTCCTCGGCCAGCCAGACGTCGGCCATCCCGCCCGTGCCGATCTTCCGCTCCAGGCGGTACCGCTCGTCGACGACGGTGCCCTTGCGCGGACTGGTCATCAGCCCCCGCCCCCCTGACCGAGGATCGTCTCGGCGACGGACTTGAAGATCGGTCCGGCGGTCGGCCCGCCGAAGCCGCTGGTCCGCTCCACCGTCACCGCGATTGCGATCTTCGGGTCGTTCGCGGGGGCAAAGCCGATGAACCAGGCCTGGTTGACCCCACCCGAGACCTCGGCGGTACCGGTCTTGCCGGCCACGTCGATCCCCGAGACCGCCGCAGCGGTACCGGTTCCCTCCGAGACGACGCTCTGCATCATGGTGTTGAGCTGGGAGGCCGTCTGCTCGCTCATCACGTCGCTCTGCTTGGCCGGGCTCAGCTTGGTCTCGCGGCCGTCGGGATCGATCACCTTCGACCAGAGCCGCGGCTCCATCAGGGTGCCCTTGTTGGCGACCGCCGCGGCAACCTCGGCCATCTGCAGCGGGGTGACGCGCAGCCGTTCCTGCCCGATCGCCACGCGGCCGATATCGATGGGATCGCTGCTGGTCAGGAGGCGATTCCCGTTGTAGACGCCGCTGGCGGCGAGCTGGAAGCCGGGGTAGTCGAGCCGCGGCTTGGCGTTGAAGCCGAAGCGGGTCATGTACTTCAACATCGTGTCCTTGCCCAGCTTCTCGCCAACCTGAGCCCACCAGGTGTTGACCGAGTTGGTCAGGGCGGTGGTCATGTCGATGTCGCCGAACTGCTCGCCGCCCGAGTTCGACAGGGGAACGCCGCCGATCACCTGCGGCGAGCGGCCGCTGAGCACCGAGCTGGGGCTGAACTCTCCGCTGTCGAGCGCGGCAGTGGCGGTCACGACCTTCATCGTCGAGCCGGGCGGATAGCCGGCCTGCGTCGCGCGGTTGAACAGCGGGGCGCTGCCCTCGCTGTTGAGACGCCGGAAGGCGTTCGGGTTCTGGACCTGGTTGGGGTCGTATTCGGGGACACTTGCCATCACGCGGACCTCGCCCGTGGAGGGCACGATCGCGACCACCGAACCGCGCTGGCCGCCGAGCCCGTCGATGGCCGCGCGCTGCGCCTGAGGATCGAGGGCGGACTGGACCTTGTCCCCAACCTGGGCGTGCCCCTGGAGCTGGTCCAGGACCGAGAGGAACTCGGTCTTGTTCCCCACGAGCTCGTCGTTGTGGGAGAGCTCGAATCCCACCCGCCCGCGGTCCACGAAGCTGTAGCCGATCGGGTTTCCGAACAGCGTTCCCCGCGGGTAGCGGCGGACGTAGATCTTGTTGTTGCCCTTGCCCTGCGGGATCGAGCGGGCGATCACGGAGCCGTCGTCGGCGAGGATGTCGCCGCGGTGAATCTTCTCCTCTTCGAGCAGGGGCCTGCGGTTGGCGGTGTTTGCCTTCAGCGAGCTGGAATCGAAGATCGACCAGTACGAGGTGAAGCCGAAGAGCAGCGCGTAGAGGACGAGGATGAAGCCGAAGAGCTTGACGATCTGGCGGTTCATTCCAGGGCCTCCGCCTGGTTCTCGAGCCGCACCCGTCGCCTCGACTTGTCGGAGACCATCAGCAGGAGGGCGAGCAGGATGAAGTTGGCGACGATCGAGCTGCCGCCGTAGCTGATGAAGGGCAGCGTGACGCCGGTCAGCGGGATCACGCGGGTGACGCCGCCGATGATCACGAACGCCTGCAGGGCGAAGATCGCCGTCAGGCCCGTGGCGAGCAGCTTGGAGAAGCCGTCCTCCGCCAGGATCGCGGTCTTGAAACCGCGCTCTGCGATCAGCGCGTAGATCAGCACCACCGCGGCCCCGCCGAAGAGCCCCAGCTCATCGACGATCACGGCGTAGATGAAGTCCGTGTGCGGGGCGGGCAGGATCGCCCCGCAGGCTGGGAAGTCGTGGCAGCCGGTCGCACCGGGCAGCTGCACCAGGGAGTTGCCGAGGCCCCTGCCGAAGAGCCCGCCATCCGCCTGCGCGAAGATCGATTGGGAGATCTGGTAGCCGGTCCCGCCTGCGTCGTGGAACGGATCGAGCCAGATGTCGAAGCGCTGCTGGATGTGCGCGGCGGTGTGGGCGAAGAACCAGGCGCCCAGCACGAACATCAAGAGCCCGATGATCACGAACGAGATCCGCGCGGTCGCGACGTAGATCAGCGCCAGGAAGGCGCCGAAGAACATCACCGAGCTGCCCAGGTCCCGGATGAAGACCAGCAGAACCATCGCGGCACCCCAGACGACCAGCAGCGGGCCGAGGTGCTTGAGGGGCGGCAGCACCACTCCGGCGACCGTCCGGGCGCCCACCACCAGCACCTCGCGCCGCTCGTTCAGATAGCTGGCGAGGAAGACGACGATGCAGATCTTCGCCAGCTCGGTCGGCTGGAAGGTGATCGGCCCGAGGTCGATGGCGAGGAACGCGTCGTTCGTCGCGTGGCCGAGGAAGCGCGGCAGGATCAGCAGGATGATCCCCGCCAGCGCGATCAGGTACCGGTACCGCTCGAGCGCCTCGTAGTCGCGCAGGAAGATGATCGTGGCCGAGAAGAGGACGAGGCCGAGCACGAACCAGTTGGCCTGGTCGCGGGCGAGGCCCTCGTCGAGCCGGTAGAGCATCACCATCCCGAAGCCGGCCAGGAGGGCCACCAGAGGGAAGAGGAAGGGATCCGCGTCGGGTAGCCGGATCCGGATCACGATGTGGGTGGCGACGCAGAGGGCGAGGAAATACCCGCCGTAGAAGATGCTCAGGTTGCCGAGCTGATCCGAGTTGGTGATCAGCACGGCGGTGAACCCAGCCGTGACCAGGAGCGCGACCGGGATCAGGGCAAAGAGCTCGCGGGTGCGCGCGCTCAACTCTTCTGCGCCTGCTTGCCCTTGGTGCCGGCCCCGGACTTCTTGTTCTTCTTCTTGGCGGGTGGTGGAGGCGGGGGCGGCAGCCCCTCGGTTGGCCTCAGCTTGATGTCGTTGACGAGGTCGGTGGCGTCGCCCTTGCCCCGCAGCGTGTGGCCGGTGACCGCCCTCTGGCGCTCCTCGGAGAGGGTGCCCTCCTGCACCGGCACCGAGTACTGCTTCGAATAGAGACTGATCCCGAGTGGCAGCTGGTACGGGAGGCCTCGGTAGAGGGCGACATTGCCCTGATCGTCGGTCCCGAGGAAGTACACGGAGCGGGCGAGCAGGAGGCCTCCGGCGATCACCACCACGGCCGCAAGCACCGCCAGGCCGATGCCGATCAGCCGCCGGCGGCGGGAAGGAGCAGGCATCGGGCCGCGGCCCCGGATCCGGTCGGTGGCGGCGCGCACCCGCTCGCTGGTGAGGCCCGCGGTTTCGGCGGTCCGGGCGATCAGGGTGGCGCTCTCCTCGCCCTCCTTCGCGTCAGCGTCGACGAGCCGGAAGGCGACCGCGGTGATGTTGTCCCGACCACCGCCGCGGTTCGCCGTGTCGACCAGCTTGTTGACAGCGCTCCGCAGGCTCCTCGCCTCACCGAGGATCTGGCGGATCTCGTCGTCGGAGACCATCGTGGTGAGGCCGTCGCTGCAGAGCAGGAAGACGTCGCCGTTCTTCGCAGGAAAGGTCATCGTGTCGACGTTCACGCTCGGCTCCGGGCCCAGGGCCCGGGTGATGATCGACCGCTGCGGGTGCTCCTCCGCCTGCTCTTCGGTCAGCCGGCCCTGGCGCCGCAGCTCCTCCACCAGGGAGTGGTCCTTGGTCAGCCGCTTGAGCTGCCCGTCGCGGTAGACGTAGGCGCGGCTGTCGCCGACATGGCCGAAGGCGACCTCGTCGTCGCGGACCATCGCCGCGGTCAGGGTCGTGCCCATGCCGGCGCGGGAGGAGTCCTCCTGGGCGAGCCGATGGATCTCGCGGTTCGCATGCTGCGCGATCTCCTCGAGCTGGCCCTCCGCGGACGCGTCATCGCTCACCTGCCCGCGGCGCTCGAAGGCGCCGGCGGCGATGCGAGAGGCGACCTCGCCGGCCTGGGCTCCACCCATCCCGTCGGCGACCGCGAACAGGGGCGCCCGGGCGAAGTAGGAATCCTCGTTGGCGTGGCGCTGGCGCCCGGTGTCTGTCTTGTGAGCCTCTTCTGCGACGGTCAGCATCAGGAGACCTCGAAGCGGAACTCAGTGTCGCCGATTCGGATCACGTCACCGGGGGTGAGCTCGGCCTCTCCGTGCAACTCGCGGGAGTTGAGCAGGGTTCCGTTGGTCGAGTTCAGGTCCTCCACGAAGTACCCGCCCGACCGGTTGAACACCCTCGCGTGGAAGCCGGACGCGTAGCGGTCGTCGAGCCGGATGTCGGCATCGGCGGAGCGCCCCAGGGAGACACCGCCGAAAAGGTCGAAGTGCTCGTCCTTGGGCAGCCCGCCGCCCTCCTGGACGACGAGGAAGGCGTCGGTCGCTCCCTGATCGCCCCCGAGGACGTCGTGGTAGCCCGTTTCGTAGCCGGGTGAAGCCGTGCCCCGCAGGTCGCGGAGGGCCATGCGTGTGACCCAGAACAGGAACAGATAGAGCACGGCCAGGAAGCCGAACTTGAGCGCTACCGCTAGCGGCTCGAGGTCGTTCACTGCTCGATGTCGAAGGCGAAGACCTTGGTTCCCAGGGTGATCTCGTCGCCCGGAGACAGACGGGCGTTGGCGACGCGGCGGCCGTTGACCTTCACCCCGTTGGTGGAGTTGAGGTCGACGATCTGCCAGTCCCCCACGTTCGATCGGCGCAGCTCGGCATGCCGACGCGAGATGTTGGGGTCGTCGATGATGCAGTCGCATTCCTTCGAGCGCCCGAGCGTCGCCGTCGGGCCGTCCAGGACGTAGCGGCGGTCGTCAACGGAGACGATCGCGCGGGTCTCGGAGTAGGCGGCATCGGGGCGGCGCTTGGAGCGCGCCTTCTGCGCCTGGGTCGCCGAGTAGACCATCGTGTGGCCGTGCTCCCCCTGCGTGGGCTCGGCGCCCCGTCCCTGAGGCGGGCGCACCAGCCGCGTCTGGATCCCGAACTCCCCGAGACGGAGGCGCTCATCCTGGTCCAGGTTGACGACCGGGCGGGTGAGCAGGTCGTAGTCGTGATGGCGCGCGTGCTCGAGCAGGTGGCCGCTGAGCTCCTGGGCCAGCGAGGACTCGTAGTCCTTGAAGCGCTCGTAGTCGTCCGGGCAGAGCCAGACCGTGTACTCATTCGGCACGTAGACGCGCTGCACGGAGGCGGTCTTGTGGGCGTCCATCTCCTTGGCGAGCTTGCGCGCGATCTCCACCGGCTGCACGCCGGAGCTGAAGGCGCGGCTGAAGACGCCCTCGACGAGGCCCTCTATGCGAGCTTCAAGGTTGCGCAGAACGCTGATCGGAGAGTCCTTGGATCGATGGGTTGGCCGGCGGCTCGGGCGGAGCCGGGTGCGAAATGCTAGTGCCCCACGCTACGCAACAGCGTCGGGCTGGCGCTCGTCGAGGGATCGTCGGGGTAGTTCGAGGGCGGGCCCAGCTTGCGGGTGAGGAGTGCCGCCACGACCGCGGCCAAGAGGGCGCCGAAGAGCAGGCCCGGCGGGCTAGTGCTGCCTGCGACGAGGCGGAGCGCGGTGATCAGCCCGGCGGCCCAGATCAGCGCACCGAGCGCGTCGATCAGCGGCGTGCGGCCCCGCACCAGGAGAGGCAGGACGAGCGCCGCGGCCGCGAAGATCCCCGCCGCGGCGAGCACGGACCCGTCGATCAGGGGGGCGATCACGTCGCTGATCGCGGTGCTCGCCGACCCCTCCCACCCCGCCGGCGGATCCGCCACTGGGCCGAGCAGCAGGGTGCGGTGCGCAAGCTCCTCCCAGGCCGCGATCCAGATGTATCCGATCCCTCCCAGCAGGGCTCGGCTCGCGGCGCCGCGGGTCAGGCCCGCCAGCGCCGGATACACCGGGCCGAGGCCGAGCAGGCCGAGGATCGGGGCGAGACCGGGGAGCGCGATCGCCTCGGGATCGATGGCGGGTGCCAGCAGGGGAGCCCCCAGGATCGCCACCAGTGCCGCCACACCGGGCTCGCCGGACCCGATCGCGAGCCAGAGAAAGGTGAGGGCGAGCTGCAGCGCGTAGGCGGGGCGTGGCCGTCCCAGGGCGAGGACGCCGGGGATCAGCGCTGCGAGCACGATCGGCGCCGGAGCCCCGGTGGCGATCAGCGCGGTCAGGCCGAGGGCGGCCACTCCAGCGGCAGGGAGCGCACGAGCGATCCCGTGCCGCGGCCGGCGGGCCAGCGGCGGCTCGCCGTCGACACCGGCGATCGCCGGCAGGGGATGGCCATCGAGCTCGTTGACGTGGGCGGCCAGGACGGCCTCCAGCTCGGAGGCGAGTGGGCGAAGCTCCGGGTCCGGATCCAGAGAAGCGTCGATCACCGCGCTGATCGCCGCCGGCAGCTCCGGCCGGACGGCGGACAGGGGTGCGATCGGCTCGCCGATCGCTCGGGCGGTCGCCGCCGCACCCTCCCTGAGCAGAGGGTGCTCGCCGGTCAGGCACTCGTAGAGAGTCAGGGCGAGCGAGTAGACGTCGGCGGTCGGGCCGGGGCGCAAGCCGTCCGCCTGCTCCGGCGCCATGTAGGCGAGGGTCCCGACCACCGCACCGGTGGCGGTCAGCGTCCGCTCTCCCGCGATGCGGGCGATCCCGAAGTCGACGAGCTTCGCCTCCTCGCCCGGCCCCACCAGGATGTTCTCCGGCTTCACGTCGCGGTGGACGACGCCGGCCCGGTGCGCGTGGGTGAGCGCCGCGGCGGCGTCGGCCCCGACACGCGCGACGAGGCGGTCGGTGAGCTCGCCGCGGCGGCCCAGTGCGCGCAGGGTCTCGCCCTCGATCAGCTCGGAGACCAGGAAGGCCCGCTCGCCATCGGTGGCGAGCTCGTAGAGCGTGGCGATGTTGCGATGGGCGAGGCGCGCGACGGCCTGGGCCTCGCGCGTCACCCGCGGCGCGCCGTGTTCGCGATCGATCACCTTGACGGCGACCGGCCTCTGCAGCCGCTCGTCCCAGGCGCGGTAGACGGTGCCGAAGCCGCCGCTGCCGATCCGGCCCTCGATTCGGAATCTGCCCAGGATTCGCTCACCCACCATGGCCTCTCCTGATTCTGTGTGCGCATGCCTGTTCCTGCGCGGAGCGGCTTCGCCACGAGGTCGCGGCCACAAACGGCTGCCCCCTCACAACTCGCTTCGGACCGTGCCTTCGCTCCGAGACGGGGCAGCCTGGCGGCCGCTTTGGGGTTCATACTGTCCGCCGGTTTGGCATTCCTCGATGAGGAACAAGATGACCTGGTCGTCGCCGACGAGCCGGAGCGACCAAGGCGAAGGGTCGGGGGGGCCCAGCGGCGACGCCAGCAGTTCCTGGTCCGACGCCTGATCGGCGTCGGGGTGGGCCTCGCATTCCTGATCCTGATCGTGATCGGGATCAGGGGCTGCCTCGAGGCGCGCTCCGATCGCGCCCTGCGCAACTACACCTCGGACATCGCCACGATCATGCAGCAGTCCGAGCAGAGCGGCAAGGACTTCTTCCAGCTCCTCAACGGCCCGACCGGGTCGAGCTCGCTGGACGTCCAGAACCAGGTGCTCGCCCAGCGGGACGCCTCCGAGACGCTGCTCGATCGCGCCCACAACGTCAGCGCCCCCGGGCAGATGAAGGACGCGCAGAGTGCGGTGATCCTCAGCCTGACTCTCCGCCGCGACGCCCTCAACTCGATCGCCAGCAACGTGGGTCAGGCGACCGCTCGGGCGCAGACCAGCAACGCGATCTCAACGATCGGCGATGCGATGGGCTCGCTCTACGCCAGCGACATCCTCTGGACCCAGATCGGCTCACCCGACATCAAGAAGGTCCTGCAGGACGAGAACGTTGACGCCCCCGCCCTCCCGCCCGGCAAGTTCATGCCGGCGAACGCGACGGACTTCCTGAACCAGGCGACGCTGGTCACCAAGCTCAACGGGATCACGGGGCAGACCGCGACCAGCGGCGGCACCCACGGGCTGCAGCTGCTCCAGACCTCGATCGGGGGGACGACGCTGGCGGCGGACTCGACCACCAACGTGCCGAGCGACGCCCAGGAGATCGACATCCAGGTCCAGAACTCCGGCGACAGCGACGAGACCGGGATCAGCGTCAGCGCGACCCTCGCGGGCTCCGATCTGACCGGACAGCTTCAGGCGCTGAGCGCCGGCGAGACGGGCACCGTGAAGATCCCGCTGACCAGCAAGCCGACCCCCGGCACGGACGCGACCCTCCAGGTCGTGGTCTCGCCCGTGCCCGGCGAGCAGCTGACCGACAACAACCAGGCCACCTATACGGTCGTCTTCGGCTGATAGCCGTGCGGATCGCCTACCTGGGGCCGCGGGGAACCTTCAGTGAGGACGCCCTCAGGGCCGCCGTCGGGGACGAGGAGGTCGAGGCGGCCCCCGCCCCCTCGGTCTACGACGCAATTGTCGCCGTTCGCGAGGGAACCGCCGAACGAGCGCTGGTGCCGTTCGAGAACTCGATCGAGGGCGCGGTGACGACCACCCTCGACACGCTCGCCTTCGACGCCGGCGGCGTCACCCTGGTCGGGGAGTACGACCTGCCCATCAGGCTCTGCCTGATGGCCCGCGAGCGAGTCGAGCCGGACGCGATCGAGGTGGTGCTCTCGCACCCGCAGCCGAGCGCGCAGTGCGCCCGCTATCTCCGAGAGAACCTGCCGCGGGCGGAGGTGCGCGCCGCGCCGAGCACTGCCGAGGCCGTGCGGACGGTCGTCGAGACCGAGGAGCCGTGGGCGGCCGTGGGCACGGCATCCGCAGCCGACCTCTACGGAGCGAAGGTCCTCCGGGAGGGGATCGAGGACGAGCGCGACAACGTCACCAGGTTCGTCTGGGTCGCCCCCGAGGGCACGAGGCCATCGGGCTCGGGGGCCTGGCGCACCTCGCTCGTCTTCTCGGAGCTCGGAGAGGACCACCCGGGCGCCCTGGTCGACGCGCTCCAGGTCTTCTCCGACCGCGACGTCAACCTGACCCGGATCGAGTCGAGGCCGCTGCGGCGGGGGCTCGGTCGCTATCAGTTCTTCCTCGACATCGAGGGGGCGGCGGAGGAGGACGCCGCTGACCGGGGCGATCGATGCCCTGCGCTCCAAGGCTGAGGTGCGGGTGCTGGGCAGCTGGCCGATCGAGGCGCCGCCCGGAGTTCCGGGGGTCGGGTAGGACCTCCATTACAATCGCGCGGGACATGGGCAACGGGGCCACCGCAGATTCGGCCGCGGTGTTTGTGGCGGCCGGAGGGGCTGTGCCGGCGCGAGGCCGCAAATCGCAGAACGGCCACGCCACCGCCGGCATCAAGGCCCATGAGGCTGCTCATCTGAACGGCCACGATGTCGCCCAGGATGGGGAGACCGACGGCGAAGTAGCGGTATCCGCCGCCCGCCGCCTGACCCGGGGGCGGGTGCTGGTCCTGAACGCGAGCTACGAGCCGCTCAACGTCTGCACCGTGCGCCGGGCGCTGGTGTTGCTCCTGAAGGAGAAGGCCGAGGTGCTCGAGCGAGGGGACGACGTGCTCCGCTCCGAGACCATGCGCGTCGACCGGCCGGAGGTGATCCGCCTGATCAGCTTCGTGCGGGTCCCGCGAGACATCCACCGGCGCCGCATCACGCGCAAGGCGGTCCTGGCCCGGGACGGCTGGACCTGCCAGTACTGCGGCTCGAGCAAGCCGAGCCTGACGGTCGACCACGTCGTCCCGCGCAGCCGCGGGGGGGAGTCGATCTGGGAGAACATCGTCGCCTCCTGCGCCCCATGCAACCGCAAGAAGGGCAACCGGCTCCCCCAGGAGATCAGGATGCATCCCAAGCGCAACCCGCGCCCACCGGGCCCGACGGTCTTCATCAGGATCGCCGCGCCGCGGACACCGGCGGCCTGGGAGCCATACCTGCTCGCGGCCTAGCGCTCCTCTAGCGCTTCTTCTTCTTCGCCGACTCGGCGCGCTGCTTCGCCGTGGCGGTGTGCTTCGGCTTCACCTTCGGCATGGGCTTGGGCTTCGCGGAGCTCGCTGAGCTCGCCCTCCCCTTCCTCCCAGGGGCCGCCGGCTTGGCCTTGGTGGAGGGCGCCGCCTTGGCCTTCGCCTTCGCGGCGGCCTTGCCCTTGGCGGGCGCCTTGTCGCTCGAGGAGCGGCGGCGTGGCTTGGCCTCGGTCACCTTCGCCTCGCCGTTACCCGCTGCCTCCGCGGCGGCTGCCGCGTCGGCGACGCTCTCGAGGGTCGGCGCTTCGTCCTCGACTGCCGCGTCGGAGGCCGAAGCGCCGTTTCCGTTCTGCTCGGTCGACTCGACGACGAGCGCGACGGCACTCACCCGATCGCCCTTCTTCAGGTTCATCAGCCGCACCCCCTGAGTCGGGCGGCCCATGCGGGAGATCCCGGAGACGGCGGTGCGCTGCACCATCCCCGTCTGCGAGATGAAGAGCAATTCCTGGTTCTCGCGGACGACGCGGGCGCCGGCCAGGCCGCCCTTCTTCGCCGTCAGCTTGGCGGTCAGCACGCCCTTCGTGCCGCGGCCCTTGACGGGGTACTCCGACATGGAGGTGCGCTTGCCGTAGCCGTTCTCGGTCACGACCAGGAGCTCGTCCTCGCCGCGGACGACGTCGAGGGAGAGGACCCGGTTGCCCTTGTCGGAGACGTTCATCCCCTTGACGCCGGCGGTCCCGCGGCCCATGGGCCGGGCGAGCTTCTCGTTGAAGCGCGCCGCGTGGCCCGACTTGGAGACCATGATGATGTCGTCCTTGCCCGAGGTCATCCGCACCCTGACCAGCTCGTCGCCGGGCTTGACCTTGATCGCGATGATCCCGTCGGCGCGGATCGGCGTGTCGTAATCCTTGAAGGGCGTCTTCTTGACCATCCCCAGCGCGGTGCCGAAGACGAGGAACTTGCCCTCGGAGAAGTCCCGGGTCGGGATCACCGCCATGACCCGCTCCTTGTCCTTGAGCGGGAGCATGTTGACGAGGGCGCGCCCGCGGGAGGCGCGGCTGCCCTCGGGCAGCTCGTAGACCTTGAGCCGGTAGACCTTTCCCTGGTTGGTGAAGAAGAGGAGATAGTCGTGCGTCGAGCAGACGTGCAGGTGCTCGATGTAGTCGCCCTCCTTCATGTTCATCCCCATCACCCCGCGGCCGCCGCGGCGCTGCTGGCGGTAGGTGGCGAGAGGCGTCCGCTTGGCGTAGCCGGAGGCGGTGATCGAGACGACCATCTGCTGGTCGGCGATCACGTCCTCGATGTCGAGTTCGCCCTCGGCCGCGGTGACCTCGGTCCGGCGCTCGTCGCCGTAGCGATCGGCGATCTCCGCGAGCTCCGACTTGACCAGGCCGAGCACCTTGGTCTCGTCGGCGAGGATCGCGCGGAGCTGCTTGATCAGCTTGGTGAGCTCGGTGTGCTCCTTGCGAATCTTGTCTGCCTCGAGCGCGGTGAGGCGCTGCAGGCGCATGTCAAGGATCGCCTGGGCCTGAGGACGGGTCAGGTTGAACTTGTCGATCAGGCCGTCACGGGCGACATCCGGGTCGGCGGAGCTGCGGATCAGCTTGATCACCGCGTCGAGGTTGCCGAGCGCGACCAGCAGCCCCTCGAGGATGTGGGCGCGGGCCTCGGCCCGGGCCAGCTCGTGCTGCGTGCGCCGGGTGATGACGTCGCGCTGGTGGACGACGTAGTGGCGAATAGCCTCGAGCAGGCTGAGCGTCCGGGGCACGCCGTCGACCAGGGCAACCATGTTGATGCCGAAGCTCTGCTGCATCTGGGTGCGCTTGTAGAGCTGGTTGAGCACGACCCTGGCGGGATCCCCCCCGCGCTTCAGCTCGATCACGATGCGCATCCCCGAGCGGTCGGACTCGTCGCGCAGGTCCGAGATCCCGGTGATCTTCTTGTCGCGGACCAGGTCCGCGATCTTGGTGATCAGACCCCCCTCGCCGCCCTTCTTGACCATGAAGGGGAGCTCGGTGACGATGATCGCCTCCTTGCCGCCCTTGAGCGGCTCGATGTGGGCCCTGGCGCGAACCTTGACCGAGCCGCGGCCGGAGGCGTAGGCGTCGCGGATTCCCTCCGTCCCCATGATGATTCCGCCACCGGGGAAGTCTGGCCCCTTGACGTGCTTCATCAGCCCCTTGAGATCGACCTCCGGGTCCTCGATGAATGCGTTGACCGCACCCGTCACCTCGCGGAGGTTGTGGGGCGGGATGTTGGTCGCCATGCCGACGGCGATCCCGGCAGCGCCGTTGACTAGCAGGTTGGGAAAGCGGGACGGCAGGAGCAGCGGTTCCTGCGTGCGCTCGTCGTAGTTGGGACCGAAGTCGACGGTGTCCGCGTCGATGTCGCGCAGCATCTGCGTCGCCAGCGGTCCGAGCCGGGCCTCCGTATATCGCATCGCGGCCGCGGGGTCATCGTCGATGGAGCCGAAGTTGCCCTGTCCGTCGATCAGCGGGTAACGCAGGGAGAAGTCCTGCGCCATGCGGACCAGCGTGTCGTAGATCGCGGAGTCGCCGTGTGGGTGGTACTTACCCATCACCTCGCCCACGATGAACGCACACTTCCGGTACGGCCGGTTGGGCTGCAGGCCCAGATCGTGCATCGCGTAGAGGACCCGGCGGTGGACCGGCTTGAGCCCGTCGCGGACGTCGGGGAGCGCCCGGCCGACGATCACGCTCATCGCGTAGTCGAGATAGGACGAGCGCATCTCCTTCTCGAGCTCCCGAGGCTCGACGTTGCCGGTCAGGGCCTCCAGAGCGCCGTCGCCTTCCGTGGGGGCAGGGCTAGACATCGAGGAACCTCACGTCGCGGGCGTGACGCTCGATGAAGTCCTTGCGCGGCTCGACCTGGTCGCCCATCAGGTCCGAGAAGGTCTGCTCGGTGTTGAGCGTCGCCGCGTCGTCGATCGCCACCTGCTGAAGGGTGCGACTGGCGGGGTCCATCGTCGTCTCGCGGAGCTGCTCGGGGTTCATCTCCCCGAGGCCCTTGAAGCGCTGGAGCTGGACCCCTTCGCGGGCGAGCTCGAGCACGGTCCGGCGGAGCTCGGCGAACGAGTCCGCGTCCCCCTCCCTCTCGCCCAGGGCGACGACGAAGGGCGGCTCGCCGACCAGGTCGCGCAGCTTCCCGTGCGCCTCGATCAGCTGTGCGTAGGCGTGGTCGCCGAACAGCTCCTTGCGCATCCGGTGCTCTCGGGCCAGGCCGGTGCGCCTGTGCGTGCCCTTCACCACCAAGGCCTGCTTGTCCTCCTTGACCAGCTGGGTGATGTAGGGCCGGTCCTTCGGGTCCTTGGCCTTGAACACCTTCGCCGCGGCGGCCATCGTCTTCGCCTGAGACTCGAGCAGGTGGGACTCGGAGATGAAGTCGATCACCTCGTGTCCAAACTCGGCCCGCAGGGTGGAGAGCCAGCCCTCAAACGCCTTGTAGTGGCGGGTCAGGTCCTGCCAGCGGCGCTTGCTGAGCTTGCGCTGCTTCCCATCGGCGTCCATCACCTTGAAGTCCTCGAGCTTGTCGCGCAGGAGCAGCTCCTCAAGCTCGGACTCGCGCTCGATCCAGACCTCTCGCTGGCCCTGCTTGAGCTTGTAGAGCGGGGGCTTGGCGATGTAGACGTACCCCGCCTCGATCAGCTCCGGCATCTGCCGGTAGAGGAAGGTGAGCACCAGCGTGCGGATGTGCGCACCATCGACGTCGGCGTCCGTCATCAGGACCACCTTGTGGTACCGCGCCTCGGCAAGCTCGAACTCGTCGTGGACGCCGGTTCCGATTGCCGTGATCAGCGCCTGGATCTCGTTGTTGGCGAGGACCTTGTCGATCCTGCTCTTCTCGACGTTGATGATCTTTCCTCGCAGCGGCAGGACCGCTTGGGTGTTCCGGTCGCGGCCCTGCTTCGCCGAGCCGCCGGCCGAGTCGCCCTCGACGATGAACAGCTCCGCGTCGCGCGGATCCTTGACCGTGCAGTCGGCGAGCTTGCCCGGCAGGGTCGAGTTCTCGAGCGCCGACTTCCGCCTGGTCAGATCTCGCGCCTTGCGGGCGGCATCGCGGGCACGAGCGGCATCGACGGCCTTGACGAGGATCCGACGGGCGTCCGCGGGATTCTCCTCGAGGAACTCGCCGAGGGCGCGGTTGACGACCTCCTTGACGAGGCCCTCGATCGGCGGGTTTCCCAGCTTGGTCTTGGTCTGTCCCTCGAACTGCGGGTCGGCGAGCTTCACCGAGACGACGGCGGTCAGCCCCTCGCGCACGTCCTCGCCGGAGAGGTTCTCGTCCTTGTCCTTGAGCAGACCGCGGTTCCGCGCGACGGCGTTCAGCGTCCGGGTGAGCGCGGAGCGGAAGCCGGAGAGATGGGTGCCACCCTCATGGGTGTTGATGTTGTTGGCGAAGCTGAAGATGGACTCCTGGTAGGAGGCGTTCCACTGCATCGCGACCTCGACCTGGCCCTCCTTGGTCTCACCCTCGAAGAAGGCGATCTTGCGGTGCAGCGGATCCTTGGACTCGTTCAGATGCCTGACGAAGTCCGCGATGCCGCCCTTGTACTGGAACTCGACCCTCTCCCCCGCACCGCGCTCGTCGATCAGCTCGACCTTCAGGCCTCGCGTCAGGAAGGCGGTCTCGCGAAGGCGCTCGGCCAGCGTCTCGAAGTCGAGCTCGATCTCGTCCCCGAAAATCTCCATGTCCGGAAGGAAGGTGATCGTGGTCCCGGTGCTCTTCACAGCGCGCCCCTTCTTGAACTTGGTGACGGGCTTGCCGCGCTCGTACGTCTGTTGCCAGACGTGGCCCCCTCGCCAGATCTCCAGCTCGAGCCTTTCGGAGAGAGCGTTGACCACGGAGACGCCGACGCCGTGCAGCCCGCCCGAGACCTTGTACCCGCCGCCGTCGCCGAACTTGCCGCCCGCGTGGAGCGTGGTCAGCACGACCTCGGCGGCCGGCTTGCGCAGCTTCGGGTGACGATCGACCGGGATGCCGCGGCCGTCGTCGACGACGGTGCAGGTGTTGTCCGGATGGAGGGTCACCGTGACCTTCTTCGCGTGGCCGGCGATCGCCTCGTCCACGGAGTTGTCCACAACCTCGTAGACGAGGTGGTGCAAGCCGCGGGGACCGGTGGAGCCGATGTACATGCCAGGCCGCTTGCGGACAGCCTCGAGGCCCTCGAGGACGGTGATGTCCTTCGCCTCGTAGGACCCGCCCCGCTTGCCCTTGGCGCCGTTCGAGCTCCCGCTCGGGCCCCCGGCCTTGCCGGTAGAGCTCTTCTTCTTGCTGGCCGCTCCGCGCTGGGAGGTATTCGCCACTCAGCTTCCTTTCAGTCCAATCAGGGGACGCCTCGACCTTCGTGACCCGGCTCGGAAAGTCCTCGCGGACAGGAGGGTCGGGGCTTCACACAAGTAGACATAAGTCTACCAGTCGGGAGCAGCGGAATTTGCGCAGGACCGTCACAAATACCCTGCAAATGACGCATAATATGAGAAACTTACCCGGGGTCTGCGGAGGCTGTGAAGCGAATAGCCTCCAGGACGCATCCGTCGGGCAGATTCTGGCGGATCCGAGGGAGGATCTGGCCGCTCAGCAGGTCGAGCTCCTGGGCCCAGGTCGCCGACAGGCAGGCGACGGTGACGACCCCGCCGCGCTCGGAGACCGGCGTCGCCTGCCGGGCGATCGCCTCCCCGACGGCACCCGGCCAGGCGCTCTGGACGGAGGCCAGCAGAGTCGCTGGCTCGGCGCTCTCCAGCGCGGCCCCGATCGCTGTGGCAATCGGACGGGGAGCCCTCCTCCGCGTCACGCTGCTCTCAGCGCGGGCGCCGTCGCCAGGACCCCCTCGCTCACCTCGATGCGAAGCGCCTTCGCCGCGGGAACATGGGCCGCTTCGGTCGCACTGATCACGTTCTGCCCATCGCCCTCGAGCAGGGAGACCAGCAGCTCGCGGTGAGTGGGGTCGAGTTCGCTCATCACGTCGTCGAGCAGCATCAGCGGCGCCGAGCAGCCGGCATCGAGCAGGGCCGCGCGCTCAGCGAAGAGCAGAGCGAGCAGAGCGAGGCGCTGCTGTCCCTGGGAGGCGAAGCGCCGCAGCTGCCTGCCTCCCAGCCGGAGCTCCATCTCATCGAGCTGCGGGCCATAGGAGGTGTAGGCGCGTCCCAGGTCCTCGCCGCGGCGGCGGGCGAGCTCGGCGGCGAGCTCCTCGCGGTCCCCCGAGGCCCTCGGGCGATACGAGATCTCGGTCTCCGGCAGGCCGAGTCGCCGGGCCAGCTCCGCGAACGGCTCGGCCAGAGCCCCCACCGCATCGGCCCGCGCGGCGATCAGCGGCGCGGCCTCGGCGGCGAGGCGGTCATCCCAGGAGGGCAGGGAGTCGGCGCCGCCGAGGCCGGCACGCACCCGGGCCACCAGTGCATTGCGCTGGGCGAGGGTACGGCCGAAGCGGGAGCGCAGGTTCGCCCGCGCAGGCCAGAGCGCGCCGCAGAGCCGGTCGAGATGGGCCCTGCGGTGGGCGGGAGCGCCCTTGACCAGCTGCAGGCGGTCGGGATGGAAGACGCTCACCAGGGGACGCCCGGCCGGATGCCCGGCGAGCGGCGTGCCCGTGAGCAGGTGCCGCCGCTCGCCGGAGCGGTCCAGCGCAGCCAGCAGCCGGCCACCGTCAGCGAGCTCGAGCTCCGCTCGCGCCCCCTCCTCCCCGAAGCGGATCATGTCCCGGTCGTTGCCGGTCCGGAAGGAGCCACCGGTCAGCCCGAAGTAGACCGCCTCCAGCAGGTTCGTCTTGCCGGCTCCGTTGGGCCCATGGACGACGATGATGCCGGCCTCGATCTCGGCGCGCGCATCGACGAGATTGCGAAACCCGCGGCACTCGACTGCGCCGACCACCATGGCGTCACACGTTGAGGCGGATGGGCATCACCAGGTAGCTGAAGTCGTCGTCCCCCGCCGGCTCCAGCAGCCCCGGGCGCAGTGGCGAGATCAGCTTGAAGACCACCTCGTCGGCGTCGATGCTCTCCAGCCCGTCCCGGACGAACTCCGGGTTGAACCCGATCTCGAGCAGCTCGCCGGAGTAGGGCGCCGGCAGGGCCTCGCGGGCATCCCCCAGGTCCGGCGTCTCGGCCGAGACGACCAGCTCCCCCTCCGAGAACGAGAGCCGCAGCGCGGCGTTTCGCTGGGCGAGCTGGGAGACGCGGCGGGTGATCTCGAGCAGCTCGGCCCTCGGCAGCTTCACCTCGTGCTCGTAGGACTCGGGCAACAGCTGGGAATGGTTCGGGAACTGACCATCGATCAGCCGCGAGCTCAGCGAGGTCTGGCCCACGCGGAAGATCGCCTGGTTGCGAGTCAGCCAGACGCTCAGCGAATCCTCGTCGGCCGCCTCGATCAAGCGGGCGAGCTCCCGCAGAGCGCGGGCCGGGACGTTGGCCTCGAGCCGCTCCGGCACCGAGGACCCGAGCTTCGTCGTCTTCACGGCGAGCCGGTAGGAGTCGGTCGCGACCATCGTCATCTCCTCCCCCTCGACGGTGACCAGGACACCCGTCAGGACCGGCCGAGCCTCGTCCCGCGAAGCGGCGCGGGCGACGCGGTTGATGGTGTCGCGCAGCGGAGCCGCCGGCAGGGCGGCCGGCTCGCCCTCGGTCTCGGGGAAGCGGGGGAAGTCGTCGGCGGGCAGCGTCCGGAGGTGGAAGCGCGAGGAGCCCGCGCTGATCTCGATGTCGCGCTGGGCCTCCCTGAGGCTGAGGCTGACGGGACCGTCGGGAAGGGATCGAGCCACCTCGACCAGCAGCCGGCCGGGTAGCACCACCGAGCCGGCGCCGTCGACCTCGCCCTCGAGGCCCACCTCGAGGCCCAGCTCCATGTCCGTCGCACGCAGCCGGGCCTCCCCGTTGGTGGTGATCAGGATGCCGGAGAGAGCCTGCAGCGCCGCGCGGGCCGACACGGCTCGCGAGACGACGAGAAGCGCATCGAGAAGCGACTGCCTGGTGGTGTTGATCTTCATTGGCTGCTCTTGGAGGTTCCTAGGAGTAGTAAGGGCTGTGGATGGCGTGGATATGTGGACAGCCTCCTCGGTCGATTCTTTCAATCGGTTCGGTCACGATCCATTCCGCCCGGTGAGCGAAGCCCGGAGCTGAGCTCCTCGAGGGTGCGCGAGAGGCTCGCATCTTCGAGGGCGCTTCGTTCCACCTTGCGAATGGCGTGGATCACGGTGGTGTGGTCGCGGCGGTTGAAGGCCCCGGCGATCGCCGGGAGCGAGAGGTCGGTGAGTTCGCGCGTCAGGTACATGGCGAGCTGGCGGGCCCGGGCAACGGGGGCGCTGCGGCTGGGGGAGAGGATCGTGTCCACGCTGATCCCGAGCCTGGCGGCGACAGCTTCCTGGACCTGACGGGCGTCGGGGGTCTCGGAGGGCGGCGCGGCGATGGTCTCGGCCGGCAGGGCCCTGTTGACGGAGTCGGGAGTGACCGCGGAAGCGGTCAGGGAGGAGAGCGCGACGACCCGGGTGAGGGATCCTTTCAGGAGCCGCAGGTTGGCCGAGGTCTTTGCGGCCAGGGCGCGCAGAGCATCGGGCGGGAGCTGCTCGCTCTGCTCGCGGGCGAGGTTCCCGAGGAAGACGAGCCGCGTGGCGAGGTCGGGTGGCTCAACCGGGACGGTCAGGCCCCATTCGAAGCGGTCACGGAGGCGCTCGGCGAGGGCGGAGAGCTCCGCGGGGACGCGGTCGGCGGTGAGGACGAGTTGCGCGCCCCCCTCGTAGAGGGCGTTGAAGGTGTGGAAGAACTCGTCGGCGGTGCGGGCCTTGCCCTGGAGGAACTGGACGTCGTCGATCAGCAGGACGTCGGCGCGCCGATAGCGCTCCTTGAAGCCCTCGATGCCGGCGCCCTGCAGGCAGGAGACGAACTCGTTGGTGAAGGACTCGGCGGTCGTGTAGTGGACCGCGAGCTGGGGGCTGTGGCGGTTGAGGTAGTTCGCGATCGCGCCGAGGAGATGGGTCTTGCCGAGCCCGGGCGGCCCGTGCAGGAAGAGGGGGTTGTAGGCCTCGCCGGGGGCTTCGGCGACCGCCAGGGCAGCGGCGTGAGCGAGCTGGTTGCCCGGCCCGATCACGAAGCGCTCGAAGATGTAGTCGGGGTTGAGCGCCACCCGGGAGGCGGCGTCGGCAGCGCTGGATCCGGCCGGTGCGTCCTCAGGCGAGACGAGCTCGACCTCGCGGATCCCGTCGACCGCCCGGACGGTGGCGGCGCGCAGGAGCTCCGTGTAGCGGCGCCCCACCCAGCGGGTCACCCGGCGGGGACCGGTGACGTACAGCGTGGCTCCCCGGCGCGAGACCGGGGAGAGGGGGGAGAACCAGAGGCGGTAGGTGTCCTCGTTCACCGAGGCTGCCAGCTCTCGCTGGATCTCACGCCAGGGACCCTCTAGGTCCTGGCGAGCTTCGTGAACCTGCCCCGGGACAGGGTCCTCCTTTCTCGTCGATTCGTGCCTGAGCCGAGCGGCGATCATAGGCTCGGCCCGGGCACGTCGAAAGGGGCTCGCCGGCTACCTCCGTGCAAAACGCGGCGAAAACCGAGAAGCGGATTTCGGACGGTGCCGCGACGGTCGAGGGCAGTCGGGCCACGCCCTATACTGCCGTGCCCTCTCCCCTCCCAGGTGGGGCTCTCCTGATGAAGCGGACCTATCAGCCGAAGAAGCGCAAGCGGGCCAGGACCCATGGCTTTCGGGCCCGGAGCAGCAGCCGCTCCGGCCGCGCGATCCTGAGGCGCCGCCGTCAGAAGGGCCGCAAGCGCCTGACGCCGTAGAAGTTGGCGTCGAAGGGCCGCCCCGATGCCCGCCGGCGTCGCCTCTCCCGGAGCGGCGACTTCGATCGCGTCTACCGCGAGGGCAACTCGCGTGGCAACCGGTTCCTGGTCCTCCACTCCTTCGCGCGCAGCGAGGACGAGGCGAGCGACGGGGCGCGGCTGGGCCTCTCCGTCGGCAGGAAGATCGGCAAGGCCGTGACCAGGAACAAGGTGAAGCGGGCGGTGCGGGAGGCCTTCTGGGAGCTCTCGGACGGGCTCGGGGCCGGGCACGACTACGTGATCGTCGCTCGTCCCGGCGTGGAGGGCCTGCTGGAGCGCGAGGGTCAGGAGGGCATCCGGTCCTCGCTCGCCGAGCTGGTCGACACCCCGGGCGGGGAGCGTTTGTCGTGAAACGGTTGCCGGGCTGCCATCCTGATCGCGCCGATCCGCGTCTATCAGCGCCTGATCTCCCCCGCCTTCGCGCCGCGCTGCCGCTACTACCCGACCTGCTCGAACTACGCCGTGGAGGCGATTCGCGAGCTCGGCCCGATCCGAGGCCTGATCCTGGCCTGTTGGCGGCTGCTGCGCTGCAATCCGTTCAGCCACGGCGGCGTCGATCAGCTCTCCGACCGCCGCCTCTTCCGCGACACTCCGACCCGCTCGGAGCGGGCGGCACAGGATCAATGGCCGCCACAGACACCGCGGCTGCAGCTGCCACCCGACGGCGGATCCAGCGGCGCCGACCTGACGTAGAACTCCACCGTGTTCGTCGAAGCCCACATCCTGCAGCCGCTGATCGATGTCTTCAACTCGATCCTCAAGTGGCTCCACAACGACGTCGGGCTTGCCTGGGGCATGGGGATCGTCCTGATCACCTGGCTCTCGCGGGCGGTCGTTCTCCCCTTCACCCTGAAGTCGATGCACGGGATGCGTGAGATGCAGGCGCTGCAGCCGTATCTCAAGGAGATCCAGGAGAAGTACAAGGACGACCGCCAGCGCATGCAGCGCGAGCAGATGGCGCTCTTCCAGGAGCACGGTGTCAATCCCCTCTCCGCCTGCCTGCCGCTGCTCTTCCAGTTCCCGGTCTTCATCGCGCTGTACGCGCTGCTCCGCAGCAGTACGTTCAAGAACGAGGTCGGGGACACCGGCTGGCTCTTCATCCCGGACCTGACCCAGCACCCGACCGGCGCGGTCGCCGCCGTGCTGATCGTGCTCTCGGTGCTCTCCACCTTCGCGCTGCTCTTCTTCAACCCCTCCCCGACCACGGGCGGCGCCTCCCAGCGGTATCTGATGGCCGGGATCTTCTCGCTGGTCACGGTCTTCCTGATCCCGAACGCCCCCGCCGGAATCGCGGTCTACTTCATCGCGAGCGGCGTCTGGCAGGTGGCGCAGCAGGGCGTGATCAGGGTCGTCTGGCCGCTGCCGTCGGTGCCGACGCCGGAGGAGGTGCGGGCCACCAAGGCCCCGCCGCCCCCGCCGCGGAAGCGGAAGCGGCGCAAGTGATGCGAGGGCGCGCGACAGCGCGACCCGTTCGGCCTCGGTCTTAGACTCCGCACGTGGCCGAAGGAGGAGTTGAATCGCGCCCGTCGGTGCTGCCCGAGGAACCGGCCGAGCGCGTTCGCGTCATGCTCGAGCGGATCCTCGAGGAGCTCGGCCTCGAGGCGTCCATCGGGGTCGAAGAGGGGGACGATCAGATCCACGCGGACATCGAAGGCGAGGACGTCGGCCTGCTGATCGGACGCCACGGCCAGACGATCGACGCCATCCAGCTGCTCTGCTACCAGGCCGCCTTCCGCGGCCACCAGGACCGCAAGCGCGTCACCGTCGATGCGGCGGGCTACCGCCGTCGCCAGGGAGAGTCGCTCCGCCGCCGGGCCGACATGGCAGCCGAGGACGCCGTGCGGCACGGAGAGGCCGTCGAGATGGATCCGATGGGCTCGAACGAGCGGCGGGTCGTTCACGAGCACCTCCGCGACCGGCCTGAGATCGAGACCTACAGCGAGGGCGACGAGCCCAACCGATACGTGGTTGTCGCGCCCCTGCTCTCCGATTGAGCGCCGCCCCAGCCGCCGCCGAGCCCGCCCTCGAGGCGCTGCGCGGACTGCTCCGCGATCCGCGCGCGCCGATCTCGGCGTCGAGCGTTCGGCGGGCCGGGGATGTCCACATCGCCGACTCGCTCAGCGGACTCGAGCTCGAGCCGCTCGAGGAGGCGAGGCGGCTCGCCGACCTCGGCAGCGGCGCCGGCCTTCCCGGCCTGGTTCTCGCCGCCGGCCGGCCGGAGGCGCGCTTCGACCTGATCGAGTCGGTCGGGCGGAAGTGCGAGTTTCTCCGCGAGGCGATCGAGCGGATGGCTCTCGGGAACGCCGCGGTGGTCTGCGAGCGCTCCGAGGACTGGGCCGGCGGCGAAGGGCCGTGAGGTCTATGACCTGGTCACTGCCCGCGCCGTCGGGCGCCTTGCGACCGTCGCCGAGCTCGCCTCGCCGCTGCTCCGGGAGGGCGGCTTTCTGGCCGCCTGGAAGGGCGCGCGGTCCGAGGACGAGGAGGCCGAGGCCAAGCGCGCCGGCGAGCGCCTCGCGATGGAGCTGGTCGAGGTGAGGCCGGTGAGGCCCTATCCGGGGAGTCGCGACAGACACATCCACCTCCTCCGCAAGAATGGACCGACTCCGAACGGGTTGCCCCGCCGTCCTGGCGTGGCAGCCAAGCGCCCGTTCGGGTCCGAACAGCACTAACCCGAACCAATTCGATGGGAACCGTCTACGCGATCGCGAACCAGAAGGGAGGCGTCGGCAAGACGACCACGGCTGTGAACATGGGCGCCGCCGTCGCCGGCGACGGGCAGCAGACGCTGCTCGTCGACCTCGACGCGCAGTGCAACGCCACGGTTGCGCTTGGTCTGCCCAAGGACTCGAGCCCCTCGTCGTATGACTGCCTCG
This sequence comes from uncultured Solirubrobacterales bacterium, assembly GCA_963833375.1. Classification (GTDB taxonomy): domain Bacteria; phylum Actinomycetota; class Thermoleophilia; order Solirubrobacterales; family 70-9; genus DASUPK01. The sequence goes on along the minus strand of CAWHXR010000001.1, from coordinate 355,527 downwards.
CCGGGGACGTCTCGGTGGCGGAGGCGGCCAGGCCGGCCGGGCCGGACAACCTGTGGATAGTCCCGGCTCATGTGGACCTGGCGGGGGCGGCGGTGGAGCTGCCGCGCTTCGGTGGCTACGAGACGAGGCTCCGCGACGGCCTCGGCCCGGTCCGCTCGCGCTTCGCCTACACGCTGCTCGACTGCCCGCCCTCGCTGGGCCCGGTGGCCGTCAACGCGCTGGTCGCGGCGGACAAGGTGATCGTCCCGGTGCAGGCCGAGTACCTGGCCCTTGAGGGCCTCGTCCAGTTCCTCGACACCCTGAAGCTCGTCCAGCGCGAGCTCAACCCGAACCTCGAGATGGCTGGGGTCCTGATCACGATGCACGACGACCGCACCCGGCTCTCCCGGGACGTCGAGCGAGAGCTGCGCGAGCACCTGCCGGCGCGAGTCTTCAGGACGGTCGTGCCGCGCAGCGTCCGGATTGCCGAGGCCCCGAGCTACGGCGTCCCGGTCTCGGAGCACGACCCGAAGTCCTCCGGCTCCCGCGCCTACCGCGCCCTCGCCGACGAGGTTCTCGCCCTCGGGGTGGCCGATGGCTGAGCGCAAGCGGGGAATGGGGAGGGGGCTGGCGGCGATCCTGCCCGAGAGCGCCGCGGGCGGGCCCGAGCTCCGCGAGCTCGACGTCACCCAGATCGAGCCGAATCCCGACCAGCCGCGAGCCAAGTTCGACGCGGCCGCCCTCGACGCCCTGGCGGGCTCGATCGGCTCGGTGGGGATGCTGCAGCCGCTGATCGTCCGCCCGATCGACGACGGGCGCTACGAGCTCGTCGCCGGAGAGCGCCGCTGGCGCGCCGCCCAGAAGGCCGGCATCGACCGGGTCCCCGCCGTCATCCGGACCTCGCCGGAGGACGAGCGCCTGCAGGCGGCACTGATCGAGAACATGGTGCGGGAGGATCTCAATCCGGTCGAGGAGGCCCGGGCCTGTGCCGCCCTGGTGGACGACCTCGGGATCTCGAAGGAGGAGCTCGCCCGCCGCGTCGGCCGCAGCCGCGCCGCGATCTCCAACCTGATTCGCCTGCTCGACCTGCCCGACCCGGTGCTGGGCCTGCTCGAGCGGGGCGAGCTGACCGAGGGCCACGGCCGCGCGATCCTCCAGGTCTCCGACCGGGACAAGCGCACGCGACTCGCCAGGCAAGCCGCCTCGGAGGGCTGGTCGGTTCGCGACACCGAGCGGCACGCCGGCGCCGGGCCGCGGCGAAAGAAGGCCGCCCCGGGAGGTCGGATCTCCACCGAGGAGCGAGCGGCGATGGCCGAGGCCGAGGACCTGCTCGGCTCGGCGATCGGCCAGGACGTGCGGGTGCGCCGCGCCGGCGACGGGGTCAAGGCGGAGCTTCGCTTCGACGACCTCGCCGAGCTCGAATCGCTCGCCCGCCGGCTGCGGAAGCGAAGCTAAGATGCGGGAGCGCCCCGCAGGCGAAGCCGAGGGGCGACTCGTTTGATTCAGCCCGGGCGATTAGCTCAGTCGGTTAGAGCGCTTCTCTGATAAGGAAGAGGTCCCAGGTTCGAGTCCTGGATCGCCCATCGCTCTATCAGCGGGATTCCGGGGTATCGGCGGGTCCCCAATCCGGCTCTGGAGGGCACCGCAATGGGAGCGTCATGGAGGCCTCCGGGCCCCGACCTTGCCGGCGGCCCACGGGATAGGGCGCTCCCTCACGCATCTCGCCAGGGCAAGCGGGACCAGACATTCAAAGGCGCCGCTTTGGATGGAAAGCAGCGGTCTTGCACCGGCTAGGCTCGCGCCGATGAACAACACCCCAAGGAGAACGACATGCAGGTCACCAAGAACTCCATCGAGACCACGACTGGCCCGACCGAGTGGTTCACCGGCGCGGTGTACGTGGACACGGTCACGTCGCCGACGGAGCCGTCGCGCCTGCAGGCGATCAGCGTCCACTTCACGCCGGGTGCTCGGACGGCGTGGCACACCCATCCCAACGGCCAGACCATCTACGTCACCGAGGGGATCGGCCTCGCGCAGCGGCGCCTTGGCCCGATCGAGGTGATCCGACCCGGCGACCGCGTGTTCTTTGAGCCGGACGAGGACCACTGGCACGGCGCCGCCCCGAACCGCTTCATGACCCACCTGGCGATGTTCGAGGTCGATGACGAAGGCAACTACGCCACTTGGGGCGAGCACGTCACCGACGAGGAGTACAACGCCGCACCGACGCCGTAGCCGACGAAACTCCGTCGAGAGATACTGCGCGGGCGATGTCGCAGGAGAACGTCGAGATCCTCCGCCGGTCCCTGGAAGCCTTCGATCGGCGCAACAGGACGGCGTGGATCGCGGTCCGCGATCACGACCTCGAGCTGGTTACCAGCGGCGAGTGGCCGGAGGGCGACGTGCGCGGACCCGAGGCTGCCTGGGACTTCTACATCAAGGTCGCCGACGCCTTCGAGCGTCAGCCGTACAGCGACGACGTGGAGCTCGTCGATGCCGCGCCCGACAAGGTCCTGGCCCACCATCGAAGCGACGTCCGCGGCAGTGAAAGCGGCGCAGACGTTGAGGTCGACTACTGGGTCGTCGTCACCTTTCGCGGAGGAAAGATCGTTCGCGACCAGTGGTTCGCGAACCATGCGGAGGCCCTCGAAGCCGCCGGGCGGTCGGAATAGCTCGCGAATCATCGCTTTGGAGAAAGAGCAGGTGTGACGAAGAAGTGCCGGATTTGCAGCGAAAATTGTCACATAGCAAGACGCCTCTGATACCGTCGCCAGTCGGCCTTGACTCTGGCCGCAACCGCCGATGGAAGCCAGATGAAATCCAGGCAGCGGAAAGAACCATGACACCCGGCACGATGCCGGGTTCGAACTAGGGGAGGCGAGCCATGGAAAGCACGCTGGAAGCGCCCGAGCGGATTCGAGAGGTGAGCGGGGCCTGGTGGGTCGTGATGCTGGTCGGGCTGCTCTGCATCGCGGCCGGGGTGATCGTGCTGGCCCAGCCCGATATCAGCCTCTCCACCTTGGCGGTGATCGCCGGGATATTTCTCCTGATCGACGGGATATATGCGATCGTGGCTTCCTTCAGCAGGTCCACCGAGTCCCGCGGCCTGGTCGCCCTGCTGGGAGTCCTCAGTCTGATCGTCGGCATCGTGCTCGTGCGTCATCCGTTCAGCGGCGTGGTCACGCTCGCCCTGTTCATCGGCATCTGGCTGGTCTGCGTGGGGGTCGTCCGCCTGATCGAGGCGTTCTCGCTTCCCGGGAGACGCGGTTGGAACCTGCTCGTGGCGCTGGTCGAGATCGTCGCCGGGGTGGTGATCGTCTCCAGCCCGGAGATCGGCGTGGCAACGCTGGCGTTGTTCATCGGCATCGCCTTCGTCCTGCGAGGGTTAGGGCTGTGCATCGTCGGTTGGGCCCTGCGGGACGTGCGGCACGCGACTGCCGCGGCGTAGCCCCGCAAAGCCCAAGCGCGTAGGAGGCGTTCGCCGTGCGGCGAGGCGTCAGCGCCTCACGACGTGCGTCGACGTGCCGGTGGCAGAGTGCCGGGGAGGCGAGCTCTCGCCCGAGCCGACGAACTCGCGCAGCGCCACCCCGCCGCCGCCAACCAGCGGCTCGCCGTGCGCGAACAGGAGGTTGTCGAAATCGAGGTGGAGCAGCCGGCGAAGCGATTCGCGCAGCCCAGCCCGCACCTGCGAGGGGTCATCGCCCAGCAGGAATCCGGGCACGAAGGTCAGCCGGCCGCCGCGCGGGTGCGTGAGGCCGTCGGCGAACGCGATCGCGCCGCCGCCGGCGATCCGGATGTGTAGCGCGGTGTCGTCGGGGCAGATGGCTCCCAGCTGGTGTGCCGTGATCCCCGGCGCGAGCTCCTCCCCGAACCCGAACCCCTCGACCTTCGGACCGCGCTCGAACTCGTGCAAGCCGGCGGTGCTGCAGCGAATCGGGCAGCCGAACGCCTCCGCATAACGCTCGCTATGACGGAGATGGTGGCGGTTGGTGAGGACGATCTGGCTCGGGGTGTCGCGCTGCTCGAACCACTCGAGCCCCTCGCGCGGCACCATTGGGTCGAGGACGATCCGGCCGGGCTCGATGTAGTACGAGTCCACGGGCAGCCTGATTCTCGGGTGGATCGCCGTCCAGTGGTAGACGCCGGGGAGCACCTCCCGGATCGGCCGATGCGACGCGAGCTCCAGCACCAGCGGCCGGAGGAACTGCGGCCACGCCGCGCCGGCGAGCTGGACGCCATGGGAGGCCTGGCGGGTGAGACGATCGAGTAGCGCCATAGCCAGGACGCTATACGCGTGCTTGAAATCAGGCGGTCCTACGCCCAGCGGTGATCGCCACCGTTCCTACCTCGCCAACACCCGAGGGTCGGACTCGACATCGCAACCCGCGCTGAGCCGTCCGCGCGTGTGCGGGACGTTCCGATCGGGTACGAAGAACCCGTGTCAACGATTGCCGTAATCGCCGTCCTCATCGTCGTGGCCGCCCTGGTGCTGCTCGCCACCCGACGAGTGGTCGAAGCCCGGCGCCGTGAGCGCGAACGCGAGCGCGAACGCCTTCGCAGTGAGGCCGCCGGACATCGCCAGGAAGCCGAGGCCCACGCCGTCGCGGCGACGGAGAAGCATGACGAGGCCGAGCGCGAGCGCGAGCGCGCGGCGGAACATGCGGCGATTGCCGACGAGCACGCAAAGAAGGCGGAGGAACGCGAACGGCGTGCCGTCGAGGCCGAGGAGCGCGCGGAGCGCGAAGGCCGCGCCGCCGGGTTCCACGGCGAGCGGGCCGCCGAGCGCGAGCGCGACGCCGATTGAGCGAAGTCGCTGGTCGGCCTGGGGCGCCCCAGGACGAGTCCTTGATCTCCCGAGCCTTTCCAGTCACGCAGCCACAGGGCGATGAGGTTTGTCGCCGCAAATGCGGGTAGATAGAGGCGGGGCAGGAACCAGCACGGATGCGAAAGGACGGTCCGAATGGCCCAGACCAGCACGAGAAAGTCGCCGCCCAGCGGCGGCAAGAGGCGCTCAAGCGGTTCGACGCGGGCGTCGACCTCGTCCACGGGATCGAGCTCGAAGCGTCAGTCACGCAGCGGAGGGGGCGCGAACAGCCGAAAGTCAGGCGCTTCGCGCACCGGGCGCTCGCGCACGAGTGCTAGCCCCGGCAAGCGCTCGTCGGCGAGCTCGAGCTCCGGCGGCGACAGCGTGATCTCCTCAGCCGCAGGCAAGGTCAAATGGCCGGCAGTGGCGGGGGGCGCGGCCCTTGCGGGCCTGGCCGGAGGCGTCGCTTTGGGCGCCAAGCGCCACTCCGGGCACAAGGTCCTGGGCATGCGCGTTGGCAGCGGCAGCGGCAAGGCCGGCAGGAACCTCGCCGAGGCCGGCAGGAACGTCGGCAGGTTCAGCGAGAACGTCGGCCAGTTCGCAGCCGAGGTGCGCAAGACGCGGGAAGCGATCGAAAACGGGTCCAAGCACAGCTCGCCGATCGAGATGGTTCTGCGCGCTCTGACCGCGCGGCGCTGATGTACCTGCCGCCCTTGCTCCGCAGCTGACGTGCAACCGCCCGCCCCTTCACGGTCCTGAAGGGAAGAGGTCCCTGATCGAATTCAGGGTCGCCCACTCAACTCGGCGCCCGGGCGCCCTCCGCGGCGCTCCGAAGCCTCTCCAGCGCGGTCTCGACCCAGCGGCGGAAGAGGCGATTTCCGACGACGGCCAGCTGCATCCGGACGTTGAGGGTCTTCGGATCGTTGCCGGCCTCCATCTCGAGGAAGGTTCCGCCCTGTCCCTCGGTGAGAACGGCTCGGGTGTAGGTGCCGGTGTCCATGCAGCGGATGGTCAGCTCCTTGCCCGGGACCATCCGGTCGACCTCGAGGGTGGTCTCGAGGTCCGACATGGGCCACGGCCGCTTCTGGATGTTCCTGACGTGACAGCCCTGCTCGAATTCGCCGTCGATGCACTCGAAGGTGATCGTGTCCGGCCACCACTCCGTCTGGCGGTCTGGGTCCGAGGCGAGCTTCCAGACCGTGTCGAGCGGAGCGTCGATGAAGGCCTGCTGCCGGCAGGTGTTCGACATCAGCAGGATGGTACGGCCGCGGTGTTTGTGGCGGCCGTGCGTGGGGCGTCTGGCGCCCCTGGGACCGCTCCTATAATCCGACAAGGACGCCCGAGGAGACCTGCGTGCAGCGAATGACCATCTACGGAGTCAGCTTCGACATGGTCGGCAAGCAGCCGATCGTCTTGTTGAAGACCGTCGATGGCAACAAGTTCCTGCCGATCTGGATCGGCCACCCCGAGGCCGCGGCCATCCTGATGAAGCTGCAGGGGGCCTCTACACCGCGCCCGATGACACACGACCTGCTCTCCGACGTGCTCGACCAGATGGAGGCCAAGTGCGAGAAGGTCTCGGTCACCGAGCTTCGCGACAACACCTTCTTCGCCTCGATCACGATCTCCATGAACGGGTCCGAGCTCGAGATCGACTCCCGCCCCTCCGACGCCCTCGCCCTCGCGGTCCGCACCTCGGCACCGATCTTCGCCGCCGACGAGGTAATCGAGGAGTCCGCGATCGAGTTCGAGGGGGAGGAGGTCGAGGACACCGAGCAGGTCGTCGAGAAGTTCAAGGACTTCCTCGACAACGTCACGCCGGAGGACTTCGCCCAGGGCGAGGACCTCTAGGCGGGCAGCGTCGCCTGGGTCGCCGGCCGGGAGCGGGCCGACTCAAGGATTCGGTCGACCAGCTGGGTGAAGTCGATGCCGGCGGCCTCGGCCGACATCGGGAAGAGGCTGGTGTCGGTGAGGCCTGGGATGGCGTTCACCTCGAGCATCTGCGGGCCGCCCTCTTCGAGGATCAGGTCGACGCGGGCGAAGCCGCTGCAGCCGAGTGTCTCGTAGGTCCGGGCGGCCAGCTCCTGGACCCGCCGGGTCTCCTCGCCCCCGAGATCCGCGGGACAGATGTATTCCGTGCGGCCGATCTCGTAGCGTGCCTCGAAGTTGAAGAAGTCCTCCTCGCGGGGAATCGCCTCGACCACCGGCAGCGGCTCCGCGCCGAGCACGCTCACCGCCAGCTCGCGGCCCTTGACGTAGCGCTCGAGCAGCACGCGGTCGTCGTAGCTGAAGGCGGCGACCAGCGCCTGCGGCACCTCGTCGCGAGCGGAGGCGAACTCCACGCCGAGCGAGGAGCCCTGGCTGGCGGGCTTCACCACCAGCGGGAATCCGAGGCGCTCCTCGATCTCGTCGAGCGTGTCGGCGGCGCCGAGCTGCCGGAAGGCAGTCTCGTTGAAGGCTGCCCAGTCGGGGGTGGGGAGGCCCGCCGCCCGCATCTCGTGTTTCGCCGCGACCTTGTCCATGCAGAGCGCGCACGCCGCCACACCGGGGCCCGTGTACGGCAGGTCGAGGATCTCGAGGAGCTCCTGGACGGTGCCGTCCTCGCCCCCGGGACCGTGCAGGGCGATGAAGACCACGTCCGGTTGCTCGGCTCGCAGCCGGCTGACCAGGTCCTGCCCCACGTCGATCCCGATCGCCTCGTGACCGAGGGCCGTGACCGCATCCTCGACCCGGGCCGCCGAGCGAAGCGAGACGCCCCGCTCCAGGGAGCTGCCGCCCTGCAGAACGACGACCCTCATGGGCGCTTGGGCAGCGGGACGACGTCGCCGCCCGGTTCCTCGCCGTCGTCCGGCTCGGCCTCCGTCCGGTGCTCGCCAGTGATCGTCTCGTAGAGCGCGACCTGCTCCGAGACGACGCCGCCGATGCGGCGGATCCCCTCACGCAGCTCGTCCTCGCCGGAGGCGGAGAAGTTGAGGCGCATCGACGAGGCCCCGCGGCCGTCGACGTAGGCGGCGCGCCCGGGAACGAAGGCGACGTTCTCGCGCAAGGCTTTGGCAAGCAGATCGGTCGTGTCGATGTAGTCCGGCAGCGTCGCCCAGACGAACAGCCCGCCCTCGGGATGTGTCCACTCGGCCTGCTCGGGGAAGTGGCGCTCGAGCGCCTCGAGCATCGCGTCGCGGCGGTCGCGGTAGATCAGGATCAGGTCCTCGATGTACTCGCGCCAGCGGCCCTCGCCGAAGTACTCGCGGACGAAGTACTGGGTGAGGGTGGACGTGCAGAGATCGGCAGCCTGCTTGCCGAGCCCGATCTTCTCCAGCACGGGTGGGGGAGCCGCGACCCAGCCGATGCGGATCCCGGGGGAGAGGATCTTGGAGAAGGTGCCGAGATAGAGCACGTAGTCCCCTCCGTCGAGGCTGTACAGGGTCGGCTGGGGGTCGCCCTCGTAGCGGAGCAGCCCGTAGGGGTTGTCCTCGCAGATCAGGACCTCGTGCTCGCGGGCCAGCTGGACCAGGCGCCGGCGGCGCTCCGCCGACATGGTCACCCCGGCGGGGTTCTGGAAGCTCGGCACCGAGTAGATGAACTTCGGCCGCCGGCCCGCGGTGGCGAGGGCGCCGAGCAGCTCCTCGAGCTCGTCGATTCGCATCCCGTCGTCGTCGGTGCTGACCTGATGGACGTCGGCCTCGTAGCTGCAGAAGGTCGGCACGGCCCCCGGGTAGGTGGGCGCCTCGCAGATCACCGGGTCGCCCGGGTTGACCAGGGTCTTGGTCACCAGGTCGATCGCCTGCTGGCCGCCGGTGGTGACGATCAGGTCGTCCGGGTCCGGCGCCATTCCCTCCGCCTCCATCACCTCGACGATGCAGGCCTTGGTCTCCTCGAACCCCTCGGTCGGCCCGTACTGGAGGGCCTCCGCCGAGGACTCGTGGGCGATCCGCGTCATCTGCGCGGCGAAGCTGTCGGAGGGGAAGGTCGAGGTGTCGGGTAGCCCGCCGGCGAGCGAGATCACCTCGGGGCGCGCCGTGATCGCCATCAGGTCTCGCATCGCGGAGGAGCGCATCACCTGGGTGCGCCGCGCGAACAGGCCGGCGTAGCGCTCCAGGTCGCGCGAGGTGGTGTGGGCCCGGCGCCGGCGCGGCTGCTCGCCGGAGCCCTTCGGCCGGCCCTGCTGCTCCCTCGGATCGGTCATGCGGGACAGTGTTGCGAAAGGAGCCCCGCTGAGCGGCAAGGATGATTCGACCGGCCGGAAATCCTGCAATTGGCCTTCAGGTACGGCCCTGTAGCCTCCGGCCCCGATCATGCTCCTCGCCATCTGTCAGGGACTGGGTCTGGCCATCGCGGTGGGCCTCATCATCGGCGTCGTCGTCCCGCCGATCATGCCCACCTGGGGCGCCGTGGTCGGGGCGGCTCCGCTCGGGGTGCTCGCCGCGGGCGCCGCGCTCAACGGCGCGGACGAGGCGCTCTGGCCCGCGTTGCCCGTAGGGGTGATCGGCGCTGGCTTCGCTGCCGCGGTTACTCGCGATGTGGCGTCCGGCGCGGCGCGGAGGCAGCAGGACCGGCTGACCGGAGCGGACGCGCAGGCCGCCGGCGGCGTCACGGCGATCGTCGTGCTCGCCGCGGTGGTGATCGCCGGCGTGAGCCTGGTGCTGAAGCCGTTCTCGCTGCTCGTCCTGGTCGCCCTGACCTGGCTCTCGGTCTCCCGCCGTCGTCGCGCCGAGCGCAAACACGAGGGCCTGCGGGTTCTCCGCTAGATGAACTCGGCGACCGGATCAAGCGCCTAGCCGTGCCGCGAAAGCTCGTCCTCGTCGTCGTCGACGCCATGCACCCCGAGATGCTCCTCCGGGCGATCGACGAGGACCTCGCGCCCACGTTCGGCGCCCTGCTCGAGCGCGGGGAGGTCGTCACCGACGTCGTCTCGAGCTTTCCCTCAGTCACCCCGGTGGCGAGCTCGGAGATGATGACCGGCACCGGGCCGGCGGGCCACTGGGTGATGGGCATGAACTGGTACCACCGCCTGGAGCGCCGCTACATCGAGTACGGGTCGTCCTTCGAGGCGACGCGCACCTTCGGGCTCTTCAGGGCGATGTACGACCTCGTCTACAACATGAACCTCGACCATCTGAGCTGGCAGGCGCAGACGGTCTTCGAGCGGCTCGGCGACGCCGGGGTGCGAACCGCCGCCACGCCCTTCCTGATCTACCGCGGCCGGCAGCGGCACCAGCTCGGCCTGGAGGGGCTGGTGCGGAGAGCGGCCGCCGCTGCGAACTTTCGCCACGCCGTCTGGGGACCCGACGAGTTCTTCTACGGCGACCTCTACGCCAGCCGCCCGACCGGCTGCGGGCCCAGCTTCACGAGGCCCGGCACCCGCGACGAGTACTCGGCGTGCGTCGCCGAGTCGCTGGTCGGCGAGGGCGCCTACGACTTCCTGCTCTTCAGCCTGCCTGACAACGACTTCCACTCCCATCGGCACGGCCCCGAGGCGACGCTCGACTCGATCGCCAAGGCGGACGCGATGTTCACCCGGATCGTCGACGCCGGCGGCGGGCTGGATGCCTTCCTCTCCGAGCACGCCGTCGTGCTCACCGCCGATCATGCCCAGACCGCCGTGGAGCACGCACTCCCGCTCGCCGACGAGCTCGCCGAGGACTGGGCGGTGCTGCAGCCGAACACCGATCGCCCGGAGGAGGCCGAGATCGCGGTCAGCCCGACCTCACGCGCGGGCGCGGTCTACATCCTCGACACGGGCCGCCGGCACCCGGGCACCCACGAACGCGCCCGGCTTCGCCTCCGGGAGCTCGCCGGGGTCGACCTGGTGACCTGGCTGGCGGCGGACGAGGGGACCCCCCTCCTGCGGACCGGGGTCGGCCTCCCGGACTCGCGCGGGCTCGAGGCCGTGGTCGAGCGGGACGGACACGAGTTCCGTTTCCGCCCCGGCGGCCAGCTTCGCGACCTGCGGGGCAACAACTGGTCCGTCAGCGGGGAGCCCGAGGCCCTCGCCGGCGACGTCACGCGCGGCCGCTTCGAGTCGGAGGAATACCCCGACGCCCTGGCCCGCCTCTGGTCGGCCCTGACCTCGCCGCACGCCGGGGATGTCCTGATCTCCGCGACCGAGGGGTATGAGTGCGTCGATTGGGGCGGGATCAGCCACGCCGGCGGCGGCAGCCACGGATCGCTCGGCCGCGGCGACTCGCTGGCGCCGGCAGTCTTCGTCGGTTGCGGACCGGACGACCCGGGTAAACGGCCGCAGTGGGCGTTGCGGGATCTGGCACCGGTGATCCTCGAGCACTTCGGGGTCAACGGTGGAAGGCCGCAAGGATGACGCCGGTCGAGACCGCCAAGCGGATCGGACGAGGCACCCTGAAGCCCGGGAACTGGGTCCAGCTCCTCCAGTTCGGGTTGGTGGGTGCGTCGGGATACATCGTCAACCTGGCGGTCTTCGCGGTGCTGGTCGGGCCCCTGGGGCTCCACCATCTCGTCGCGGCTGTGCTCGCCTTCTGCGTCGCTGTCCTGAACAACTTCTGGTGGAACCGCCACTGGACATTCGACGCCAGGCACGGGCACGCCGGCTTCCAGGCAGCTCGCTTCTTCACCGTCAGCGTGCTCGCCCTGTTGATCAACCTGGTGGCGCTGGAGCTCCTGGTCCGCGACGGTATGAGCGACCTGCCCGCGCAGGCGATCGCGGTGGCGATCGCGATGCCCTTCAACTTCATCGGCAACAAGCTGTGGACCTTCGCCTAGCCCGGGCGCTCCTCCTCGCCGCCTCCCTAGCGCTCACCGCCATCCTGCTGTTGCCGGCCCCCGTCGGCGCCGACCCTCCGAAGATCACGCAGACGAAGGCGATCGAGATCGCCAAGCAGGACCCGAAGGCGATCGCGGCCGCCCACGCCCATCCCAACCTGACGCCGTCAGCGAGCCGCAATCAGTCGACGGGCCTCTGGGAGGTCGGGTTCTTCACGGGCGAGGTGGAGGTCGTCCAGGTCGTGGTCGACCCGGTCGGGGGCGACATCGTCGAGTCCTGGACCGGCTACCAGATCGCCTGGAGGATGGCGCGCGGCTATCCGGGCGCGTTCGGACGGACCGTGAACGCCCCCTACGTCTGGCTTCCCCTCTGCGCGATCTTCGTCCTCGGCCTGCTCGACTGGCGACGGCCGTTCCGGCTCGCGCATCTGGACCTGCTGGTGCTCGTCGCCGGGTTCGGGCTTTCGCACTACTTCTTCAACAAGGGCAACATCGGCCTCTCGGTGCCGCTCGCCTATCCGCCGCTGCTCTACCTGCTGGGGCGGGCGCTCTGGCTCGGGTTCCGCCGGGCGAAGGGCAGCGGACTGCGGCCCTCGATCCCGATCGCCGCACTCGCCGTGGCGACCGTCGTGCTGGTCGCCGGGCGGATCACCCTGAACGTGGTCGACTCGAACGTGATCGACGTCGGCTACTCGGGCGTGATCGGCGCCGACCGGATCGCGGACCGCAAGCCGCTCTACGGCAACTTCCCCTCCGACGACGCCTCCGGCGACACCTACGGGCCGGTCGCCTACTACGCCTACGTCCCGTTCGAGCAGGCCCTGCCCTGGAGCGGGACCTGGGACGATCTGCCGGCCGCACACGCGGCCTCGATCTTCTTCGACCTCGGCACGATGGCGGCGCTCTTCCTGCTCGGCCGGCGGATCAGGAGGGGGCGCAGGGGGACGGAGCTCGGTGTCCTCCTCTGCTTCGCCTGGGCAGCGTGCCCCTACACGGCGTTCTCGCTGGAGGCGAACACCAACGACGCCCTCGTCTCGCTCACCCTTGCCGCGGCGCTCTTATGTCTGAGCGCGCCGATCCCGCGGGGCGTCACGCTGGCCCTCTCCTCGATGACGAAGTTCGCGCCCCTCGCCCTGGGGCCGCTGTTCGCCACCTACGGCGCCACGGCCACCGGATCGCTGCGGCGCTACGCGAAGGTGGTGATCCCGTTCGCGATCGCCTTCGCCCTCACGATCCTGGTCGTCTGCTTCCAGGCGCTCGAGAACCCGGGCCTCTCCACCTTCTGGCACCGCACCCTGGCCGAGCAGGGCGGTCGAGATTCGCCCTTCAGCGTCTGGGGCCAGGCGCACTCGCTCGGCTGGCTGCAGGCCGTCGTCAAGGGCGCCGTGGTGGCGCTCGCTCTGCTGGTGGCCTTCCGGCCCCGCCGGCGCGACCACGTCACGGTCGCCGCGCTCGGGGCCGCGGTGATGATCGGCATGCAGCTCACCGTCGACCACTGGTTCTACCTCTACATCCCCTGGTTCTTGCCCTTCCTGCTGATCGCCCTGTTGGCGACGGGGACGGTGCCGCTAGGAGGGGACGGGGACGACGATCTGGTCGATCCCGCGAGCGAGCCCGTCGTCTCCGATCTCGACCGCGACAGCCATCAGCCAGATGTCCTCGTCCGCGGTATCGAATCGGACCGGCATCTGGGTCTTGAAGGCGCGTAGCGCCTGCTCGCGCTTGACACCGATCACGCCGGCGCGGGAGCCGGTCATGCCGACGTCCGAGATGTGAGCGGTACCGCCGGGGAGGACCCGGCAGTCGGCGGTCGGGACATGGGTGTGGGTGCCGAGCACCGCGGCGACCCGGCCGTCGAGGTGCCAGCCCATCGCCACCTTCTCGCTGGTGAGCTCGGCGTGGAAGTCGACGACGAAGGCGTCGGCCGCTCCGGCCAGCGATTCGAGCAGCTCGTCGATCACCGCGAAGGGATTGCGCTCCACCCGCAGGTGCATCTGGCCGCTCAGGTTGATCACGGCGACCCGCATGCCGGCCGCCTCGGCGATCGTGTGGCCCCGGCCCGGGTTCGACGCCGGGAAGTTGGCCGGCCGGACGATCCGCCGCTCGGAGTCGAGGTAGGGGTAGACGTCCCGGTGGCGGTACGTGTGATTCCCGAGGGTGATCACGTGGGCGCCCGCCTCGAAGATCTCGTTCGCCGTCTCCGCGGTGACGCCGACGCCGCCCGCGGCGTTCTCGCCGTTGACCACGACGAGGTCGGGCATCCGCTCCGCCCGCAGCCCGGGCATCGCCGCCGCCAGCCCCTCTCGGCCGGGCTTGCCCACCACGTCCCCTATGAAAAGGAGCCGCATCAGGCGGCGCAGCGTAGAGCACGTGCGGCATGCACCGACCCACTAGCTTTCGCGCGATGAGCGAGAAGCCCACGCGGGCGCGCCGGCGCCGGGCCGCCCCCGTGCTCGAGGTGGACGGCCTCTCCAAGTCCTTCGGCGATCAGGTCGCCCTGAAGGATGTGAGCCTCGAGGCCTCCAAGGGCGAGCTGCTCGCGGTGCTCGGCCCGAACGGTGCGGGCAAGACGACGCTGCTCTCGATCCTCGCCGGGATCACCAGCCCGGACGCCGGGCAGATCAGCCGCTCGGAGGGAGAGATCGGCTGGGTGCCGCAGCAGGCGGCCCTCTACCGGCGGCTGACCGTCGAGGAGAACCTGCGCCTCTTCGCCCGGCTGGAGGAATCTGACGACATCGAGGCGACCGTCGAACGGATGCTCGAGCAGACCGGCCTCGCCGACCGGCGCCACGACCAGGTCTCGTCCCTCTCGGGGGGCAACCAGCAGCGGATCAACATCGCGATCGGGCTGCTGGGCGATCCCTCCGCGCTGCTCCTCGACGAGCCCAGCTCGGGTCTCGATCCCGGCCAGCGGGTCCGGCTCTGGGAGTTCGTCGCCGGGCTGGCGAAGGGCGGGACCACGGTCATCTACTCGACCCATCAGATCGAGGAGGCGAGCCAGTACGGGGATCGTCTGGTGGTGCTGGCCGACGGCGAGTCGATCTTCGACGGCACACTCGCCCAGATGCGCCGCGCCGCGGGCGCGCGGCCCAAGAGCCAGCCCGCCACCGCCGAGTACGACTTCGTCCGCTTCCTGCGAAGGAGCGGCTACTGATGCGCTGGCTGCTGGTCAAGGACCTCCAGGTGCTGCGTCGCTCGCCCCTGGTCACGGGCCTGCTGGTGATCTATCCGATCGTGCTCGCGGTGCTGATCGGTCTCGCGATCTCGCGCGGGCCCGAGAAACCGCGGGTGGCGTTCCTCAACCAGATCCCGAAGGGGACGGGGCTCAACCTCGGCACGACCGGCGGGTTCAGCCAGGAGGAGGCCTACCGCGAGCTCTGCACGAAGATCGACTGCATCACCGCGAAGAGCCGCGCGGAAGTCGAACAGAAGGTGAAGGACGGCGAGGTGCTCGGGGGCCTGATCCTGCCGGCCGACTTCCTCAGCAAGCTGCAGGCGGAGCTCAGCACCAACGGGACGGAGCCCGCCAAGGTCGACGTGATCGTCAACCAGGACGACCCGCTCAAGGCGCAGATCGTCGACGACCGGATCAGCTCCCTGCTCACCCAGGCCAACCTGCTGCTCTCGGCCAAGATCAGCGACGTCGCGAGCAACTACGAGAGGATCCTCGCCAACGGCGGGGAGTTCACGATCCCGTTCCTCGGGCAGACGGTCCACATCCTCGGCCTGCGGCGCTCCGAGGAGATCCTCAACTCGATCGCGGCGAGCCTGCCGCCGTCTGAGCGCGACCAGGTCTCCCAGGTGAGCGACTTCGCCCGGCTCGCGCGCCAGAACCTGGCCCTCGCCGACACGCTGCTCTCCTCGGTGCGCCAGCCGATCGCAGTCGACAAGCAGGTGATCGCCGGGAGCATCCCGCCGCTCGACACCTTCGCGGTCGCCGTCGCGGCGGCGATCACCCTGCTCTTCGTCACGGTGCTGCTCGTCTCCGGGTCGCTCGCGCTCGAGCGGGAGGAGAACACCTACACCAGGCTCACCCGCGGGCTCGTCAGCCGGACGGGACTGCTGATCGAGAAGGCAACCCTCGGCACTGCGGCGGCCCTCCTCGTCACCCTGCTGATGCTGGTCGCCATCACCCCCTTCGAGTCGATCGCCTGGGGGCGGATCTACCTGATCATCCCCGCGATCCTGTTGGCCGGCGCGGCATCCTCGGCGCTGGGACTGGCGATCGGGGCCGCCGCCCGCGAGGTGAGGGCGAGCGCCCTGCTCGCCTTCGCCCTGGCGCTGCCCGTCGCCTTCATCTCGCTGGTGCCCTCAGGGACGGTCGGCAAGAGCCTGCTCGACGTGATCCACGTGATCGCCGGAGCCTTCCCGTTCCGCCCGGCGGTCGACGCTCTCTCGGGGGCGCTGGCCGCATCGGGCCCGGACCTCGGCCTGCCGCTGCTGCACCTGGCGCTGCTGACGGTCGGCTACCTGGTGCTCGCGCGGCTGGCGCTACGCCGGTTCGCGTAACCGCCTCCCGCGCGCCCAGGCGGTTTAGTCGACCGGCATAGAATCAAGGCCATGAGCTTTCCGGCGACACGCCTCCGCCGCCTGCGCCGCACCGAGCCGCTCCGCGACCTGGTTCGCGAGACCGACCTGACGGCCGACCATCTCGTGCAGCCACTCTTCATCACCGCCGGGGAGGGCGTGCGTGACCCGATCTCCTCGATGCCCGGGATGGAGCGCCTCTCCATCTCCGAGGCGGTCGCCGAGGTGACCGAGATCGCCGCCGCCGGAGTCAGGGCCATGCTGCTCTTCGGCATCCCGGCGAGCAAGGACGAGGTCGGCAGCGAGGCCTACGACGACGAGGGCGTCGTCCAGATGGCGGTCCGGGCGCTGAAGGAGGCGCACCCCGAGATCGTGGTGATCACCGACGTCTGCCTCTGCGAGTACACCTCGCACGGGCACTGCGGAATCGTCCGGGAGGGCGAGGTCGACAACGACCTGACCCTCGAGCTGCTCGCCAAGACCGCGATCTCTCATGCCGCCGCCGGCGCCGACGCGGTCGCGCCCAGCGACATGATGGACGGCCGGGTCGGCGCGATCCGCAGCCAGCTCGACGAGGAGGGCCACTCCTCGGTGCCGATCGTCGCCTACAGCGCCAAGTACGCGTCCGCCTTCTACGGGCCCTTCCGGGAGGCCGCGGGCTCGACGCCGGAGTTCGGCGACCGCCGCGGGTACCAGATGGATCCCGCCAACGCCGACGAGGCCGTCCGGGAGGCGAAGCTCGACCTCGAGGAGGGGGCCGACGTCGTCATGGTGAAGCCCGCCCTGCCGTACCTGGACGTGCTCCGCCGGGTCAAGGAGGCGACCGGCGCCCCGCTCGCCGCGTACCACGTCGGTGGCGAGT
The DNA here is from genome assembly GCA_963833375.1 of uncultured Solirubrobacterales bacterium. Classification (GTDB taxonomy): domain Bacteria; phylum Actinomycetota; class Thermoleophilia; order Solirubrobacterales; family 70-9; genus DASUPK01. Next base: position 338,620 of record CAWHXR010000001.1, on the reverse strand, counting down.
ACTCGATGCTGAAGGCCGCCGCCGCGAACGGCTGGATCGACGAGCGCGCCGCGGCGATGGAGTCGCTGACCGCGATTCGCCGCGCCGGCGCCGACATGATCATCACCTACTTCGCCAAGGACGCCGCCGCCTGGCTGGCCTCGGAGGCGGCCCGCCGGTGAACACGCCCGCCGACGGGATCACCACGGCGACGGCGAAGCCGAAGCTGCGCTCGCGCGCCGGCGGGGCGGCCGTCCCGCTGGACGAGACCGACAAGCGGCTGATGAACCTGCTCCAGTCGAGCTATCCGCTGGAAGCGGAGCCGTTCGAGCTGATCGCCGCCGAGGCCGAGCTCGAGCCGAGCGAGGTCAAGGCCCGCACCCAGCGCCTGCTCGACGAGCGGATCATCCGCGAGATCACCCCGATCTTCGATACGCGCGCGCTCGGCTACAGCTCGATGCTGGTCGCGGCCAAGGTCGATGCCGAGAACCCGCACCGCCCCGCGCAGATCATCAACTCGCATCCCGGCGTCTCGCACAACTACCTGCGCACCCACGAGTTCAACCTCTGGTTCACGATCGCGACGCCGCCGGACTCGGAGCTGGGACTCGAGGGCACGCTGCGCGTCCTCCAGGATCTGACCGGCGCCGAGTCGATCCGCCAGCTGCCGACGCTGCAGCTCTTCAAGATCAACATGAACCTGGAGATGGAGGGCGGCACCGAGGCGCTCTCAGCCCCCGTCGAGACGGCACCGCCCCGCGAGCTTGAGCGCCAGCCCTACGGCGACACCGACGTCGCGGTGATCCGCGCCCTTCAGGGGCCCATGGAGGTGGCCGACCGTCCCTACGACGCGGCCGCCGATCAAGTCGGCATGAGCACCCCTGACTTCCTGGAGCACCTGCGGGGCATGGTCGACCGGAAGCTGCTGCGCCGCGTCGCGGCGATCCTCTTCCACCGCCGGGCCGGCTTCTCGGCGAACGGAATGGGCGTCTGGCGGGTGCCCGAGGAGCAGATCCTCGAGGTGGGCGCGCGCATGGCGGCGGTCCGCGGCATCTCCCACTGCTACCAGCGCCCGACCTATCCGGACTGGCCGTACAGCGTCTTCACCATGGCGCACGGCCGCTCGAAGGAGGAGTGCGACGCGATCCTCGACAGGATCGCCGACGAGCACGACCTCCATGGCGACGATCGCGCGGTCCTCTACTCCTCGACCGAGTTCAAGAAGATCCGCCTCCACTACTTCACCGACGACTACGCGCACTGGGAGGCTGAGCACTCATAAGCCGGTCCGAGGAGCTGTACCGGCGAGCTCAGGAGGTCCTCCCCGGTGGGGTCAACTCACCCGTGCGGGCGATGCGCTCGATCGGCCGCAACCCGATCTTCATCGCGCGCGGCGAGGGCCCCTACATCTGGGACGTCGACGGCAACCGCTATGTCGACTGGGTTGCCTCCTGGGGGCCGCTGATCCTTGGGCACGCCGACCCCGTCGTCGTCGAGGCGATCCGGGAGGCGGCCGGGCGCGGCACGAGCTACGGCGCGCCGACCGCCGGGGAGGTCGAGCTGGCGAGCGAGGTGGCCCGGCGCTTCGCGAGCGTCGAGATGATCCGGATGACCAGCTCAGGCACCGAGGCGACGATGTCGGCACTGCGCCTGGCGCGAGCGGTCACCGGCCGCACCACGATCATCAAGTTCGCCGGCGCCTACCACGGGCACGTCGACGGCCTCCTCGCTGAGGCGGGCTCGGGGTTGGCGACCGCGGGCGTCCCGGCCAGCCCCGGCGTCACCGAGGCCCAGGCCTCCGACACGGTGATCGTGCCGTGGAACGACGCGGCCGCCGTGGAGCAGGCGATCGCGACCCGGCAGCCGGCGGCCGTGATCGCGGAGCCGATCCCGGCCAACATGGGCGTCGTCCCGGCCGATCCGGGGTTCCTCGAGAACCTCAGGGACGCGACCGCCGAGGCTGGAGCGCTGCTCATCCTCGACGAGGTGATCAGCGGCTTCCGGGTCGCCCACGGCGGTGCCCAGGAGCTGCTCGGGGTGGAGGCCGACCTGACCGTGATGGGCAAGGTGCTCGGCGGCGGGCTGCCCGCGGCGGCCTACGGCGGCTCGCGGGAGCTGATGGAGCGGATTGCGCCGGCCGGCGAGGTCTACCAGGCGGGAACCCTCTCGGGCAATCCACTCGCCGTCGCGGCGGGGCTCGCCACCCTTCGCAAGCTCGACGGGCCCGCCTACCTCGGGATCGAGTCGATCACCAGCCGGCTCGCCGACGGGCTGCGTGAAGCGGCCGGCGATCGCCCGGTTCAGGTGAGCGCCGTCCCGGGTCTGGTGACCGTCTTCTTCAGTGCCGCCTCCGTTCGCGACTTCGCCGGAGCATCCGCTTGCAACGCGGCTGCCTACGGCCGCTTCTGCCGCGCGATGCTCGAGCGGGGGGTGTATCCGCCCGCCTCGCAGTTTGAGGCCTGGTTCCCCTCGCTCGCCCATGACGAAGAGGCGATCGAGCAGACCATCGAGGCCGCCGGCGAAGCGTTCCGTCAGGCCATTTCCTGACGCAGGCCCTAATCTCGATCTCCCGCATGGCCACGACGACGACCTCGCTCGCCGCCCTGGCGGCGCTCCTTCGCGACGGCGAGAACGTGATCTCGCCCTACGTCCGTGACTGCGCCGAGGAGCCCGCGCTGGGCGCGCTCGCCGCCGCGGGACCGCGCGCCGCCGATGCCCCCGCCGATTACACCCTCCTGCTCGAGGCGATCAGGGAGGGCTACCTGCTGCACTACGAGACCCCCAGGCTGATCGAGGGGGCCGACGCCGATCTCCGGCTGCTGGCGGGCGACTATCTCTACGCGCTGGGCCTCGAGCGACTGGCCGCCAGGGGAGACCTCGAGGCGGTCAGGGAGCTCGCCGACCTGATCAGCCTCTCCGCCCAGATTCATACCGAGAACGGGGCGGGTTCGCCGGACTCCGCCGCGCGGGCGCTCTGGCTCGCGGCGACGGTCGCGGTCGCCGCGGGGTCGACCGACGAGCACGAAAGCGCCAAGGAGTCGCTTCGCCGCGGGGACCCCGGGGCCCCCGAGAACCTGATCGAAAGTGCCGCCCAAAACGCCCGCCGGGCGGGTCTCGGTGGTGCCCTGGCTCGCGCAGCCGACTCGATAGGCTTCCCCGCCGAGGATCTGCCGGACAGTGGCTGAAGAGGGAAACGACAAGCAGGGGGCACCGAAGGGCCTTCCGACCCCGGACCCCGCGGGCTACTTCCAGGGCGAGTCCATGACTCGCCGTACCGCCTTCACCGTCGGTGGCCAGGCGCTGGGCGGCATCGCCGGGCTCGCCATCGTGCTGCCCGCGATCGGCTTCGCGGCTGCGCCCCTCTTCGAGCAGGAGGATGAGCCCTGGCAGGCCGTCGGCTCGACCTCGGACTTCAGCCCGGACACCTACCGGCCGGTGGTGATCACGGCGGTGCAGGGGATCGGGGAAGCCGGCAAGACGACCGTCTACGTCCGCCAGGGCAACCCCGACATCCCCAATCTGCCGTCGGGATACGAGCGGGAGACGCCGGACGAGTACATCGCGATCACCACTCGCTGTGCCCATCTCGGCTGCCCGGTCAACTTCGTCCAGGCCGCCGGCAACTTCATCTGCCCCTGCCACGGCGGCGTCTACGGCTTCCTGGGCGAGCGGATCGGCGGCCCGCCGGTGCGCCCGCTCGATCGCTTCCAGACGCGCGTCGTCAATGGGCAGGTCCAGGTCGGCGCCCGCTACAGCGTCACGAACCACTTCGATCCGGTGCGCGCCCGCGATCCCGGCGAGTTCACCGGCGGCGTCTGGAACTACCTCTACCCGCCGCGGCCCTCGGTGCCACCGCCGCCGTAGGAGCCGACCGTGCCGAAGCTTCCCAGACCAGGACCGTTGAGCCGCCCGCCAGAGCCGGGGGAGCGGCCGAACGGCGCGAACGGCAACGGCGCCGGCCCGGCCGAGATCGCCAAGGAGACGGGCGGCGACGTCCTCGGCTGGGTCGACGAGCGGACCGGCGGCTCGAGCTTCCTCACCGGGCTGCTCTTCCGCAAGGTCCCGAAGGGCACCAACTGGTTCTACACGCTCGGCTCCGCGACCCTGTTCGCATTCACCGTGCAGGCGATCACCGGGGTCTTCCTGGCGATGTACTACACGCCGTCGCCGACCCAGGCCTACGGCTCGATCACCCATCTCACCAACGACGTCTGGCTCGGCGAGTTCGTGCGCGGCATGCACAAGTGGGGCGCCTCGGTGATGATCATCGTGATCTTCCTGCACATGGGGCGCACCTTCTTCTTCGGCGCCTACAAGTACCCGCGGGAGCTCAACTGGGTGATCGGGGTCGTCCTGCTGATCCTCACCCTGGTGATGGGGCTGACCGGCTACCTGCTGCCCTTCGACCAGCGCTCCTACTGGGCGACGATCGTCGCCAACAACATCACGGGCACCGGCCCGGTCCTCGGGCCATACCTGGCTGACTTCCTGCGCGCCGGCCCCGAGATCGGCGCCACCACACTGGCGCGCTTCTACGCGATCCACATGCTCCTTGTGCCCGGGTTGATCATCGCGCTGATCGGGGCACACCTCTATCTCGTCGTCAAGCTCGGCACCACGGCGCCGCCTTGGCTTCGCGGGGAGCGGCCCAAGTCCCTCCGCAAGGAGGAGGTCGGGTGAACAGGGCCGAGAAGGAGGCCTATCTCCGCGAGTACGAGGCCCTGAAGAAGAAGGGCAAGCCGTTCTTCCCGTACGCCGTGCTGAAGGACTCGGCGATGTTCCTGATCGTCGTCGCCGTGATCGTGATCATGTCGATCCTGCTCGGGGCCGAGCAGGGCCCCAAGGCCGACCCGACCACGACGACCTACACGCCGCGGCCCGACTGGTACTTCTACTTCCTCTTCGAGCTGCTGCGGGTGATCAAGCCGCCGTGGGCGACGCCGATCGCGACGATCGGCATCCCGACGATCGCCATGGTCCTGCTCCTGCTGCTCCCCTTCTACGACCGCAACGCGGAACGACGACCCGAACGGCGGCCGATCGCGCTGACGGCCGGGATCCTGACGATCATCGCGATGGCCTACCTGACCTTCCTCGGCGCGACCGCCGGCCCGCCGACCCAGGTCGACCTGAAGACATCCGCCGCGCTCGAGCCGGGCAAGGAGGTCGTCGCCCAATCCGGCTGCCTCGCATGCCACAGGCTGGGTGACAACGGCAACAACGGGCCGGGCCCGGAGCTGACCCATATCGGCGCGCGGCTGCCGAGGAACGCGATCGCCCGTTCGCTCGAGGTCGGGCCGAGCATCATGCCCTCGTATTCGGCGCTGTCGCCCGCGAAGTCCCAGGCTCTGACGGCCTATCTCGCCTCGCTCAACTGAGCGAAGTAACCTCGGCCACGTGAGCGTCTCGTCCGGCACAGAGGCCGAGAGCGGCGTCCCCGAGCGCGATTCGGAGGAGTTCGCGACCCAGGTCCGGGGCATGTTCGACCGGATCGCCGGCGTCTACGACGTGATGAACTCGGCGATGACCGCCGGGCTCCACCACCAGTGGCGCCAGAGGGCCGTCGACAGGGCGAACGTCGGCCCCGGCTCCGACGCCCTCGACGTCTGTTGCGGGACCGGCGACCTGGCGCTGGAGTTGCGCCGCCGGATCGGCCCCGACGGCCGCGTGGTCGGCTGCGACTTCTCCGAGCCGATGCTCGAGCAGGCCCGCCGCAAGAGCGGCGACGAGGGGCTGCCGGTCGAGTTCGGTTGGGCCGACGCCCTCGAGCTTCCCTACGGAGACGAGAGCTTCGACGCGGTCACGATCGGCTTCGGCGCCCGCAACCTCGCCGATCTCGAGAAGGGTGTCTCCGAGATGGCGCGCGTGCTCCGCTCCGGCGGCCGCCTCGTGATCCTGGAGATCACCCGGCCGCAGCGCGAGCCGCTGGCGAGCTTCTACTCGCTCTGGTTCGACCGCGTCGTCCCCGTGATCGGCACCCTCGCCGGCGACTCCGACGCCTACAGCTACCTGCCCAACTCGGTGCGGACCTTCCCCGAGCCGGAGCGGCTCGCCGCGATGGTGGACGCTGCGGGCTTCGCCGAGATCCGCTGGCTGCTGCTGGCCGGCGGCATCATCGCCATCCACAGCGGGACGAAGTCCGGATGACCCGGTCCTCGATACCACCTCCCGTGACAGCCGTGATGGACGCGGCCAGCGCCTGGCTCCCGGCCCGGATGGGCGAAGTCGAGGAGCGACTCGCCGAGCTCTCTGCGGGCTACGGCCCCCGGCTCGGCGAGGAGGCCGAGGCGACCCTGACCGCGGGTGGAAAGCGGCTGCGCCCGCTGCTCGTCCTGATGGCAGCCGGCGAGGGGGCGGGCGAGCGTGCCGTCCGGGCCGCGTCCGCCGTGGAGCTCGTTCACATGGCGACCCTCGTCCACGACGACGTGCTCGACGGCGCCCCCGTTCGCCGCGGACGGCCGACGGTGGTCGCCCGCTCGGGGCGCGACCGGGCCGTGGGCGTCGGGGATCTGCTCTTCTCACGTGCCTTCGCAGAGCTAGCCACAGACGGTGGGGAGGCGATCGTGGCCGAGCTCAGCTCCGCGTCGGTCGCGCTCGCCCTGGGCGAGCTCGCTCAGCGCCACGACGCCTACGACACCTCGATCACCGAGGAGCGCTATCTGGAGCGCTGCTCCCTGAAGACCGCTCGACTGTTCGAGTCCGCCTGTCGGGTGGGCCGCCTCGCCTCGGGTGCGCGCGGGACGGAGAAGCTCGCCGCCTTCGGCCGGGAGATCGGCCTCGCCTTCCAGCTGCTCGATGACGTGCTCGACGTGACCGGGCCGCCGGAGAGGACGGGGAAGGCTCGCGGAACCGACCTCCTCGACGGCACCGTCACGCTGCCCCTGATCCTGGCGCGCAGGCTCGACCCCGGCCTCGAGTCGGCCGAGCTCCGCGGGCTCGACCAGGGTCCGGCGGAGGCCCTCTGCAACCGAATCGAAGATACCGGGGCCCTGGAGGAGGTCCGCGACCGCGCCAAGGGCGGGATCACGCGGGCCAAGCGAATCCTGGCCGCACCGGACTTCACCGACGAGGAGCGCCAGCTGCTCGGCATGATCGCCGACGGCGTCGTGGAGCGGTACGCATAACGCCAACGGCCCCTTATGGGGCCGTTGGCTGCAGGGAGGTGACTCGTTTTGGAGTGGTCCTTCTTAAAGCGGGTTGCGCTTGCGCGCACCCTCGCATTAAGCCCTAGAAGTCCTCTGGGAGGATGGTGTCGCTCGCCAGCGCCATGCCGAATCGATCGGCCTCTTCCTCCATGTTCGCCCGGGTGAGCGCGCGAAGGTCCTCGATCAGCTCCTGACCGCCCCGGTCGAGCTCCTCGTCGTAGCGGTCGACCTCTCCCTGGGAGAAGGAGTCCCGGCCCCACCATTCGCACTCGGGGCAGCGAAGCTCGACGTTCCAGTAGCCGTCGCCCTGCTCGTGCCAGTCAACCGGCTGAACCAGGACCGAGGAGCAGCTCGGGCACGCGTGCATTCCGTCGGCCGACTTGGCGCTCCTCCGACCTGCACGCGTCGCGCTGTCGCGCGCCCTCGAATCAGTCTTCGTCCGCTTCGGAACTCCCATCGTGGGGGACATATCGGGATCGCCTTGCGCGATCTATAGGCGGAATAGTGGGGTTCTTGTGACGCTGCGGATAACCCCGCATCCAGCGCGTTCTTGCCCGATCAGGCGCCAGCACGCGGAATAGACTGCCTTGATGGTCCTCAGCGACCGCACCATCAAGGAGGAGATCGCGGCCGGCAGGCTGGTTTTCGACCCCTACGACGAGCGGCTCGTGCAGCCCTCCAGCGTGGACATGCGCGTCGACCGCAGCTTCCGCGTCTTTGCCAACTCGCGCTACCCGTACATCGACGTGCGCCAGCCGATGGAGAACCTGACCGAGCTGGTCACGGTCTCCGACGACGAGCCTTTCGTCCTTCATCCCGGGGAGTTCGTCCTCGGTCAGACCCTGGAGCGAGTGCGCCTGCCGGACGACCTGGTGGCGCGGCTGGAGGGGAAGAGCTCGCTCGGCCGGCTCGGCCTGGTGATCCACTCGACCGCCGGCTTCGTCGATCCGGGATTCGAGGGGAACCTGACCCTCGAGCTCTCCAACCTCGCCACTCTGCCGATCACGATCTACCACGGCATGCCGATCGGGCAGATCTCGTTCATGCGGATGGACGGGCCCGTCGAGCACGCCTACGGCGCCCGTGAGGCGGGCAGCAAGTACCAGGGCCAGGCGGAGCCGACGGCGAGCCGCTTCTACCTCAACTTTCCCCAGCGGGAGCCCAGCAAGAGCTAATTCCGGCTGGGCGGGCCCCCTGTTGCGGGTGGCCGGGCCCCCTGCCGCTAACATCCGCCTCGATGCCGAACGTGGGACCGCTGGAGATAGCTGTCGTTCTCGTCATCGTCCTGATCATCTTCGGGCCGAAGCGCCTTCCGGAGCTCGGCCAGTCGATGGGACGGGGTATCCGCGAATTCAAGAGCTCGCTCTCCGGGGACAAGGACAAGGATTCCCCGGAGGAGAAGCGACGCGAGCTGCAGGCAAGCCAGCAGCCGCAGGCGAGTCAGCCACAGCCGCCCCAGGCGGCCGGTGAGAATCCCGCGGAGCCCGTCGAGGGCGAGGTCGTCACCGAGAACAAGGCCTAGTCAATGGCCCGGCTACGGCCGGTCGACTTCGAGGACCGGCTTACGCTCGTCGAGCACCTCGACGAGCTTCGCACGCGCATCATCGTCTCGATCGTCGCGTTCAGCCTCGCTTTCGCTCTCTGTTTCTGGCAGAACAGCAGGCTGCTCGACATCGCGAACGCGCCGCTGCCCGGCGACCGTAACCCGATCACCTTCGGCGTCGCGGAGCCCTTCACGACAACCGTGACGATCAGCGCCTACGCCGCCATCGTCATCTCGCTGCCGGTGATCCTCTACCAGGCCTACGCCTTCGTCCTCCCGGCCCTGACCACACGCGAGCGGCGGTACATCGTCCCCTTCCTGATTCTGGCGCCCGGCCTGTTCGTCGCCGGTGTCGTCTTCGGCTACTTCGTGGTTCTGCCCGCGGCGACCAAGTTCCTCCTCAACTTCAACGACAACCAGTTCAACATCCAGATCCGCGCTCGGGACTACTACAGCTTCTTCACGCTGACGCTCGGCGTCATGGGCCTGATCTTCGAGCTGCCCATTGCAATCCTCGCGGTCACCAGGCTTGGGATCGTCACCCCGGAGCAGCTGACGAAGAACCGTCGTTACGCCTATCTGATCCTCGCGGTCGTCGCGATGCTTCTTCCAGGAACCGACCCCGTGAGCATGTTGCTCGAACTGGTCCCCCTCCTGTTGCTCTATGAGGGCAGCGTGCTCCTCGCCAGGATCCTCGGCAGGCCGCCGGACGAGGCGCGAGAACGCGACATCACGGTCTCCGAGCCCCCGCCCAGCGGGGCGGCGTAGGCCCGCGCCCGCCTTCATCTACGCTTCCGCCGTGCTCTTCGACCTCCAGACCCCCCGTCGTCGCCGCGTGGTCCGGGTGGTGTTCGGCGGCCTCGCGCTGATCTTCGCGATCAGCTTCGTCTTCCTCGGGGTCGGCACCGGAGGGGGTGGATTCAGCTTCAGCGACCTGTTCAGCGGCGGGGGCGGCGGCAGCCCCTCGAGCGCCTTCGACAGCCAGATCAACGCCGCGGAGGCGAAGCTTCAGGTCAACCCCAACGACGCGGCGACGCTGGCGACACTCGTCCAGCTCCACTACTCCGCGGCTAACGCCAACACCGACAGCAAGGGCGTCCCGACGAGCGACGGCGAGCAGCAGCTACGGGGGGCCGCCGACACCTGGAACAAGTACGTGAAGGCGAGCAAGGGGAACATCTCGCCGACGGCGGCGGTTTACGCACTCAACACTTTCGACCTGCTCGGCCGGCTGGACTTCTCCGCGGCCCGCGCTGACACCAGCACCAGCGAGGCCCTCACCGACGTCAATGCGGCCGTCAGCGACTGGAAGTCCGCGGCGCAGGCTCAGCAGGCGCTGATCGAGAAGCAGCCCAAGAAGGCCACCTCGAACTCGTACGCGACGCTCGCCCAGTACCTCTACCTCGCCGGGGACACCAAGGGCGGCGACCAGGCCGTCGCCCAGGCGAAGGCGGTCAAGGGGGCGGACGCCGCCACGATCGACAACCAGCTCAAGTCGATTCAGTCGCTCGGCCAGCAGCTCCAGACCGCGATCAAGCAGCTCACGAAGCAGCAGCAGAAGACCCAGAGCGCGCCGGGCGGCGCGACCGGCGGCGGGAACCCGCTAGGAGGCCTCGGCACCGGCGGCGGCCTGGGGGGCACCGGCACCGGCGGGCTCTAATTCATCGCGGCCCTTCCTATAATTTCGCCCTCCACCAGGGCCGTTAGCTCAGCTGGTAGAGCAGGAGACTCTTAATCTCAAGGTCGCAGGTTCGATCCCTGCACGGCCCATCATCACGAGCCTCAATGAGCGACACCACCTCGAATCGTGAATCGATCACGCCCGATGGCCTCGTCGCCCTACGAGCGGAGATCGAGCAGCTCGAGGGCCCCGGACGGGCCGAGATGGCGGCGCGGATCAAGGCGGCCCGCGAACTCGGTGACCTGAAGGAGAACGCCGAGTACCACATCGCCAAGGAGGATCAGGGCCACCTCGAGGCGCGGATCAGGCGGCTGCGGGAGAGACTCAGGAAGGCCAGCGTGGTGGAACCGGACGACGCGTCCCCCGGCTCGTTTGCCTTCGGGCGGACCGCCGAGGTGCTGGACGAGTCGACCGGGAAGCTCAACACCTGGACGCTGGTCGGATCCACCGAGGCTGACCTCGCAAACGGGCGCCTGTCGATCGAATCGCCGGTTGGGCGGGCCCTGAGGGACACGCCCGTGGGGAATGCCGTCTCGGTCGAAACCCCCCGAGGCGAGAAGCTCTACAGCGTGCGGCGGCTCATCGGCTAGGCGCGCGGGCCCCCCAGTTCGGTGCAAGCGGTCGTCCAGCGCTGATACTTTGCGCGCACAAGCCGAATCTCGTCTTGACGTAGACGAGAGCGGGGAACCCGAGATTCCGGGGCGAGCCCACCACAGGGTGGGGGCGCAGGCTCCTTTAGCGCCAGCCCGACAGCTAACCCCGCAGGCCGACGGAGGAGGTCGAGTTGCGCGGACATCGATCGGGTCGAGGCAAGCCGGTGGGGCTCTCGGCGCTCCTCGCTGCGTTGGCGCTTCTCGCCGGCTCGGGATCAGCGGCGGCCCAGACGGGCGGCGCGGGGCCGCCGGGGGGCACGACGACGGACCCGAGCGCGCCCACCGCGGGCGTGCCCGGTGTCGCGACGCTCGCCCCTGATGGCAGCGCGATTCCGCCCACGGACGCCCCTCGGCCGGTCCGCAAGGCGATCAACGCCGGCAACCGCATCCACACCCTGCCCTATCTCTGGGGCGGCGGCCACAACCGGAAGTTCAGGAGCACGGGCTACGACTGCTCCGGCGCCGTCAGCTACGTGCTGCACGCCGCGGGCATGCTGAGGAGCCCGCTGTCGTCGGGGCCGCTGGCTCGGAGCTGGGGCCTGCCCGGCGTTGGCCAGTGGATCAGCGTCTACGCCAACAACAGCCATGCCTACGCGGTGATCGCGGGACTCCGCTGGGACACGTCGGCGGTCGGTGAGGCCCTCAACCAGGGCAGCGGGCCGCGCTGGCGGACGACGCAGCGCTCGCCGGTCGGCTACACGGCGCGCTACTTCCCGGGCTACTAGAGACCACCCGGGGAAGGGAATTGCCACGCCGCCGGTTGGTCGGCGGAGAATGAACCCATGAACTCCGACGGGCTGATTCGGGCACTCGGCGCGATCGTGCTCGGTGGCGGCGTCGGCCTGGTCGCCTACCTGCTGTTCGACGCACTCGTGGGTGGCGAGCTGGCGAAGCTGGGCGGCGCCTTCGTCGCGATCGTCTCCGCCCTCAGCTTCGGCTGGGCGCTGTCCTAGCTGTAAGACCCGAGCGGGTTGTTTCTCAGCTCGTCAAGACGAGCCGCCGGTGGCCTTCGGCCGAGGGAGCCATGCGGTCGCCGGAAGTTGTAGCGCCAAAGCCACCCCTGCAAAGCTCTCGTCCGCTCCTCGGAGCTTCGGTAAATCGCCCCATATGCCCAACCACCGAGCATCGTGCGGATGAAGCGCTCGGCCTTGCCGTTGGTCTGCGGTCGCCGCGGGCGAGTGCGCAGGTGCTTGAGCCCGAGCGCCCTGGAGGCGAGCGAGTGGATCATCGAGCGATAGGCGGAGCCGTTGTCGGTCATCACCGCCTCGACCTCGACGCCGTGGCGCTGAAAGAAGCGAACGGCGCGGCGCAGGAATCCAACTGCGGTTCTCGCCCGCTCGTCTGAGAGCACCTCGGCGTAGGCCAGGCGGGTGGCGTCGTCGACGCAGACGTGGACGAACTCCCAGCCGGCCATCCCGCGCCGCCTTCCCGTGGCGTCGGTGTAGCTGCCGGTGTAGTGAGAGGAACCGCCGGTGATCCGCTTGCCGGCCCCGCGCTTGATCTTGCCGAGCTTCTTGACGTCGACGTGGAGGAGCTCGCCGGGGCGGGAGCGCTCGTAGCGGCGCGGCGGCTCGAGACCAAGGCGACCGAGACGCCCGAGGCCGACCCTGGTGAGGATCCCCGAGACGGTGGTCTCGGGGGTCTCGAGCAGCTCGGCGATCTCGGCGCCGGTGAAGCGCAGACGCCGCAGGGCGCGGATCGCCTCGATGCGATCCTCGGGGGTCCGGTTCCAGACGCGGTTGGCGGCTGAGGGGCGGTCGAGCAGGCCGGCCTCGCCCTCGGCCCGGAAGCGATGCGCCCACTTGCGGGCGGTGGGCTGGCTCACCTCCTGGGCGCCGGCGACCCTGGCCGCCGACCAGCCCTCCTCGTTGACCCTCCTTGCGAGCCGTCGGCGCTGGTTCAGGCTGAGCGCGGCGTTAGCGTGGAGCTTCATCCGGGATACCTCCTTGAGGCTGGGTGGGTGGACACCCCCAGCCTTCAAGGGGGCCCGGATGAAACAACGGGCTCAGGGATTACACCTAGCCGAGCAGGCTCTGGTCAGCGCGCGACCGCGCGGATGATCAGCAGCAGGAGGATGGAGCCGCCGATCGCGATCAGCCAGGTCCCGAGATTGAAGAAGTCGTGGATGTGCCCGACGCCCAGGGCGCTGGCGATGAACCCTCCGATCAGCGCGCCGAGGATGCCGACCGCGGTGGTGCCGATGCAGCCGCCGGGTTCCGTCCGGCCCGGGATCAGGGCGCGCGCGATCGTTCCGGCGAAGAGTCCGAGGATGATCCAGGCGATTACCCCCATCGATCTGGTCGCCTAGGCCTGGCGGGTTCCGGTGTGGTAGCTCAGATACCAGAGCACGTGGCGGGCGGCGCTGACGCCTACGTTGACCGGTGAGAGCAGCCTGCGCATCGCCAAAACCTTATTGAGCGCCGCGGACCCCCGTGCCAGTAGAAACCACTGATTTAGCTGCACAACGCCGAATTCCTGCCGCTATTTGCGGGCTGCCAGACTCCGCCTGGCTAGCATGCACAGCAGCGCATGAGGCCGATCGGCAGGCGGACCAGGAAGCGGCGGCTCACCGCCCTCGCCAGCGGGGCGAGCAGCGAACGGGCGACCGTGGGGCTCGCCGTGCTCGCTCTCGGGGCCTTCGGCACGCTCGTCTCCGGAGAGCTCGTGCGCATGGCGCGACGCCGCCGCGACAGCAGGAACGCCGACACTCCCACCACCCTCGTCGACGCGGCGAGCCACGCCACCCGTGACACGATCGCGGTCGCCCGCCGCGGGATTCGCGCGACCCCCCACAGCGAGACCGTCCTCTTCAACATCCTGCAGGGTTTCCTCGGGGCGTTCGCGATCGCCCGGCTCTCGACCTGGGGGATCCGCAGCGGCTGGTGGCCGGCGGCCAACGTCCGGATCAACGGCCGCCACATCCATCACTTCATCCCGGGAATCGTGCTCGCCTTCGGCTCCGGTGTGGGGGCGATCACCAGCCGGAACGAGAGGGTGGAGGCGACCCTGGCGATCCCCTTCGGCGTCGGCATGGGCCTGACCATGGACGAGGCGGCGCTGCTGCTCGACCTCCAGGACGTCTACTGGACGCGGCAGGGGCTGCTCAGCGTGCAGCTCAGCCTCGGGATCACTGCGACTCTCGCCGCGACGATCCTTGGACTCCGCGTCCTCCGCCGCGGTGAGGTGAGGGGCGTGGAGGAGGGGCTGATCCCGCAGCTCGGAGAGCACGTGATGCGCTCGACCGGCGCGCTCGCCTAGTGGATCGCTGCGGGGTGGCCGCTAGGCGGCGGCCCGCAGCCGCGGCTCCGCCTCGCGGCCCATCCAGATCACCTGGTCGCGGCCCGGGCCGACCCCGACCAGCCGGATCGGGATGCCCAGGTGGTCGGAGATCGCGGCCAGGTAGTCACGCGCCTCGGAGGGCAGGTCCTGCTCGCGGCGACACTCGCCGATCTCGGCCTCGAACCCGGGCAGCTCCTCGTACTCCGGCTCGGCGGTGTGGATGATCGACTGGTGGTAGGGGAATTCGTCGAAGACCGCGCCCTCCGGATGCCGGTAGCGGACGCAGACCCGCAGGGGGTCGATCCCCGAGAGGACGTCGAGCTTGGTGACGGCGAGCGCGCTCATGCTGTTCAGCCTGACCGCGTAGCGGAGCGCCACCAGATCGAGCCAGCCGCAGCGCCGCGGCCTGCCGGTGGTCGTTCCCATCTCCCCGCCACGCTCGCGCAGCGTGTCGCCGAGGCCGTCCTCGAGCTCGCTGGGGAAGGGCCCTGCTCCGACGCGGGTCGCGTAGGCCTTGGCGATCCCCCAGACCTCGTCGATGTCGCGGGGTCCGACGCCGGCGCCGATGCAGGCCGCGCCCGCCACGGGGTTCGAGGAGGTGACGAAGGGATAGGTGCCGTGGTCGAGGTCGAGCATCGTGCCCTGGGCGCCCTCGAACAGCACGGTGTGTTCGCCGTCCAGCGCGTCCCAGCAGAGCTTCGCCGTGTCCGCGATGTGCGGCTCGAGGCGATGGCCGTAGGTGAGATAGGAGTCGACCATGGTGTGGAGGTCGAGCTCGGGGTCCTTGGCGAAGGGCCGCAGCATCTGCTGCTTGGGCTCCATCGCGGCCATGATCTTCTTGCGCAGGATCTTCGGGTCGAGCAGGTCCTGCACGCGGATCCCGAGGCGCGCCGCCTTGTCGGAGTAACAGGGGCCGATCCCGCGCCGCGTGGTGCCGATCTCGAGCTTGCCGAGCTTGAGCTCGCCGGCCGTGTCGAGCTTCACGTGGTAGGGCATGATCAGGTGCGCGTTGGCCGAGACGCGCAGGCCGCTGACGTCGATGCCCCGGTGCCGCAGCTCCTCGATCTCGCCGGTCAGGACCGCGGGGTCGATCACCACGCCGTTGCCGATCGCGCAGGTCTTGCCCGGATAGAGGATCCCGGAGGGGATCAGGTGGAACTTGAAGGTCTCACCGTCACGGATGATGGTGTGGCCGGCGTTGTTGCCGCCCTGAAAGCGGATCACGAGATCGGCCTGCTCCGCGAGCAGGTCCGTGACTTTCCCCTTTCCCTCGTCGCCCCACTGGGCGCCGACTATGACGATTCCAGGCACGGCGCCAGATTATGAGGGTCCAAAGACGGCCCGGCGGTCCGCGCGGCCGGCCCTAGTGGTCGAGGGGGCCGAGGGAGGATCCGCCGCCCTCGCCCAGGGAGGCCGCGACGTCGGCCGAGACTCGCATCCGGCGGTCCTCGTCGAACAGCGGCAGGGGATCGCCGCACATCTCCACCAGGCGCGAGACGACGCGCGCGCCGATCTGATCCTCGAGCTCGTGCTCCTCGAGGTTGGTGGTCACTACAAGGGAGCGCTGCGCCTCGTAGCGCTCGTTGACGAGCGCGTAGAGCTGCTCCAGCACCCACTCCGTGCGGTTCTCGGCCCCGAGGTCGTCGATGTGGAGGAGGTCGACGGTCGCCAGGCGCTCGAAGAGGTCGGAGTAGGACTGCTCGCCGACCTCAGCGTCGAAGGTGCGGCGGATACGCGCCAGCAGCTTGGGCAGCGAGTAGATCGCCACCGAGCGTCCCGCCTCGAGCGCCGTGCGCGAGACCAGCATCGCGAGGGTGGTCTTGCCGGTCCCCGAGCTGCCGTAGAGCCAGAGGCCGCGGCCGGAGGCGATGTTCTCCTCGATCGAGGTGCAGTAGTCCCGCACCCGCCGGACGACGATCTCGTTCATCTGGGTGACGGGCGGGCGATCGAAGGAGACCCCGCGGTACTTCGCCGGGATCACCGAGTCGATGCCACGCAGCCTGGCGCGGGCGACCATTCGCGAGCGGCACTCGCAGGGCCGGGCGACGTCCTCGGGGCCGAGGATCCAGCCGGAGCCGTCGCAGATGCCGAGCCGGCAGGGCTGGCGCTCGCCGGATGGTGGGCTGGCGGCCAGCTCAGGCCTCCCCGGCATCGGCGAAGTCGTCCTCGGGACCGGAGAGGTCCTGGATTGGTGGCCCCTCACCGGCCGGCTGCTCGACGGGCCGCTCCTCGCGGGCGCGGTCGGCGAACTTCGGATAGTGCTCGAGGAAGACGAGCCGGACGGTGCCGACCGGCCCGTTCCTGTGTTTGGCGAGGATCAGCTCCGCTCCGCCCGGATCCTCGGATTCCGCGTTGTAGTAGTCGTCGCGATAGAGGAAGCCGACCAGGTCGGCGTCCTGCTCGATCGCTCCCGACTCGCGGAGGTCCGAGAGGATCGGCCGCTTGTCCGGCCGCTGCTCGGGCGCGCGAGAGAGCTGGGAGATGCCGATCACCGGCACGCTCAGCTCGCGAGCGAGGATCTTCAGCCCCCGGCTGAACTGGGCGACCTGCTCGACGCGGTTGGCGCGCGAGTCGTCGCTTCGCATCAGCTGCATGTAGTCGACGATCACCAGCCCGAGGCCCTCGTGGCCGCGGCCCCTCTCCTGCGCGTGCAGCCGCCTCGCCTTGGCGCGAAGCTCGAGCAGCCCGAGGTCGGAGGAGTCATCGATCCAGAGCGGGGCCGACTCGAGCTGGTTGCAGGCCTTGACGACCTTCGGCCAGTCCTTGCTCGCGACCTTGCCCTTGCGCAGGCGGTCGCTCGAGATCCGCGACTGCGAGCCGATGAAGCGGTGGGCGAGCTCCATCTCAGACATCTCGAGGGAGAAGAGGGCGACCGGCTTCCGCTGCTTCATCGCGACGTTCTGCGCGAAGTCGCAGACCAGGGTCGACTTGCCCATCGCCGGCCGCGCCGCGATCACGATCAGGTTGCCGGGCTGGAAGCCGCCGGTCTTGTCGTCGAGGTCGCGGAACCCGGAGGCCGTCCCGGTGACCTCCGAGCTACCGCTGGCGAGCGCCTCGAGCTTGTCGATCTCGTCGTGGAGGATCTCGCCGATCTCGCGGAAGTCGACCGCGCGCTCCTCGTGAGCGACCTGGAAGAGGAGGCGCTCCGCCTGCTCCACCAGCTCCGAGGGCTCGCCGTCGCGCTCGGCGACGGACTGCTGGATCCGCTTCGCCGTCTGGTCGAGCCGCCGCATCAGCGCGTTCTGCTTGACGATCTGCGCGTAGTGCCTGGCGCTGCCCGGGGCGGGGACCTTGGCCGCCAGGCTGGCGACCACGTCGCGGCCACCGACCTCGTCGAGCCGGCCGTGCTGGGCGAGCGCCTCGGAGACGGTGAGGACGTCGACGGGGTTCGCGTCCTCGTTGAGGCGGATGATCGCCTCGTAGATCGTGCGGTGGCGATCCCGGTAGAAGTCGTCGGCGTGGAGGCGGACATCGAGCAGCACCGGCTCGATCGTCGACTCCGAGACCATCATCGCCCCGAGCACGGACTCCTCGGCCTCCAGGTTCTGGGGCGGGACGATGGTCGGTTTTCCGTTGGTCGCCAACTGTTCCTCTCGCGCAGCCAATCGACTCGGCAACCGCCGAATCTCTTCCCAAGTCTGGTTAAGGGCCCGGCGGATTCCCTTCACCCCGGAATGAAGCCGATCCGCGCGAGCCTGGCTAGAAAATCACAGCGAGCGTGCCTGCGCGACCCATGTTCGGGCTATTTGCGGTCTGCTTGTTCCAGGCACGTTTCGTGCCTGGGGCGGAAGCGCGGTCTTTGCGTCCGGGAACTAGACGAGTGGTCCCTCGGGCTTCAGCCCTCGGGACCCTCTCGCAGCTCCGCGACGATCGTCTTGACCGACGCGGTGGCGCCGCCGCCGACCTCGATCTCGACCATGAAGGTGCCGGTCTCGCGGATCGGCTCCTCGAGTCGGATCTTCTTGCGGTCGACCTTGATGCCGCGAGCGGCCTGGATCGCCTCGGCGATCTCCGCGGAGGTGACGGACCCGAACAGCTTGCCGTCCTCCCCGGCGCGGTGGTTGATCGTCAGCACGGTCTTGGAGAGCAGGGCCGAGGTCTCGCCCGCGCGCTCGGCGGCCCGGCGTTCGGCCTCCGCGGCGCGCTCGCGCTTGCGCTGGGCCTCCTCCAGGGCGCCCTTGGTTGCGGGCTGCGCCAGCTTGCGGGGCACGAGGTAGTTGCGCAGGTACCCGGGGGAGACGTCGATCGCGGTGCCGGCCTCGCCGAGGCCCTCCACGTCCTTGAGCAGAACGGCCTGGGCCATCGGCTCAGCGCTCGCCGACGTAGGGCAGCAGGGCGAGCTCGCGGGCCCGCTTCACGGCCAAGGCGAGCTGCTGCTGGTGCTTCCGGGAGAGGCCCGTGACGCGGCGGGACCGGGTCTTGCCGCGGTCGGAGATGAAGCGGCGGAGCAGGGTCAGGTCCTTGTAGTCGATCTGGTCAACGTTGATCCGCGTGTACTTGCGCGGGCGACCGCGATCGGTGAGTCCGCGGCGCCTGCGGCCGCCGGTTGCCTGAGCCTGTCGTTGCTGTCGCGCCATCTCATGCCACCGGCACGGCGGAAGCCGTGCCGGCTGGAAGGGGAACGATAGCGGCCGAGGGCCGGCCGGGCCCCGAGCCTAGAACGGGATGTCGTCGTCCGAGCCGGCGCTCGAGCTGGCCGTTGCGCCCTCGAAGTCCGAGGTGTCGGCCGGGACGTCCGAGCTCGCCTGGAAGCCGTTGCCACTTCCGCCCGCGTTGTCCGAGCGCGAGCCGAGGAACTGGACGCTGTTCGCGATGATCTCCACCGCCTGGCGCTTGGAGCCGTCCTGCGCCTCCCACTCGCGCCAGTCCAGCCGTCCTTCGACGGCGATCGGACGGCCCTTGGAGAGGTAGTTGGCGCAGTTCTCGCCCTGCGCGCCCCAGACGGTGACGTCGAAGTAGTTGGGCTTGTCGATCCACTCGCCGCTGGCCCCGTCTTTCCGACGGCTGTTGACGGCCACGCGAAGCTTGCAGACGGAGGTCCCGTTGGGGGTCGAGCGCAGCTCGGGATCTTTGGTCAGATTCCCGGTGATCACGACCGTGTTGATGTTGGAGGCCGCCAAGTTGAAGCTCCCTTCCTTTCGATTCCGAACTTCGATCTTAAGTCGCCGCGCGGCGGGTTCTCTCCCCGGGTGGGAAGAAAGGCCGGAAACTGCGGTGATGCGAGGGCGCGCCGCAAGGCGCGACCCGTTCAGGTGCGGGAGCAACCCGTTTGATGTGGGGGAGCTACTCGTCGCGATCGTCGCGGCGCGGCCGGCGCTCACGATCGGGGCGGTCGGAGCCCACGGCCGCGGGTCGCT
The DNA here is from genome assembly GCA_963833375.1 of uncultured Solirubrobacterales bacterium. Lineage (GTDB taxonomy): Bacteria > Actinomycetota > Thermoleophilia > Solirubrobacterales > 70-9 > DASUPK01. The sequence goes on along the minus strand of CAWHXR010000001.1, from coordinate 318,983 downwards.
CGGCGGCAGCCGGCGGGTTCGCCGGCGCGTCGGGGTCGACCTTGAAGATCCGGAAGCGGAGGACGCCGTCGGTGATCTTCAGGCTGTGGTCCAGGCGCTCGAGCAGCTCGGGCTCGCCCTGGAAGCGGTAGAAGCGGTAGTCGGCCTCGTTTCGCTGGCGGATCTCGTAGGCGAGCTTCCGCATCCCCCAGACGTCGGCGCGGTCGAGCGTGCCCACCGACTCGATCTGCTGGCGCACGTCGCCGGCGATCTTCTCGCGGGCCTCGTCCGCAGCCTCAGGGTCGAGCATCAGTACGAGTTCGTAGTTCCGGTTCACAGCGACGCGCGACTATAGAGGACTGGCGCGAGGGGGCGGCGGATGCGAAGCGAGCGGCCTGCCGCTCAATGTCGGCGGGGGAGAGAAGCGGAAGGCGACTCGCTCATTCGTGCGTGGCCGGAAGGCAGGTCAGATGGGCGAGCGTGGGTCGCGCTGCGGCGATCGCGGTCGCTGCGGTCGCGGGAATCGCGTCGTTGCCGGCGCTGCTCGGCGGAGATCGGCCGCCGCCGGTGCCTGCGGACGTCGGATTGACTCCGGCGCCGATCTCGGCTCCCCCGGCCCCCGCGGCGAAAGCCGAGCAGGCACGTCGGCCTGCTCCGGCGGCCAGGGGGAAGCGTCCGCATCGGGACCGGCAAGTTCCCAGCCGTCATCGGCCCCGGCGCGGCCGCCGCCCCGGCGCGCAGCATGATCACGGGCGGCTGCAGGCCGGCGAAACGGTCACGGCTGCCGCCCCGACCGCCGCCTACGCCCCCGCGCCCGCCGCCTACCCGCCACCCTCGCCCGGCGAATTCAGGTTCGAGCGCTAGCCCGGTCGCGGCCTGCACCGGCGCTGCTGCGCGAGATGCCGAGCCAGATGTCGAGTGGGACGCTTCGGCCCGGATGAACAACGTTCTGAGGAACTACAGCTAGCCCTCGACGCCGGCCGGCGCCCGCTTCGCGCGGATGTCGGCGAGCTGCTCGTCGATCCAGTCCCCCGGATCGCGCTCGGAGATGATCTCCTTGAGGCGCTTGGAGCGGAGGGCGCGCTCCTCGGGCTCCATGATGAGCGCCCGGTAGATCCCGTCGGCCTGCTCCTGGATGTCGAACGGGTTGACCGACAGTGTGCAGTCCCCGAGCTCCTCGTGGGCCCCGGTGTTCTCCGAGAGCATCACGACGCCGTTCCGGGTGTTGACCGCCGGCGCCTCCTTGGCGACGAGGTTCATCCCGTCGAACAGCGAGTTGACCATCAGCAGGTCGAAGTGCTTGTAGCGCGCGACGGCCTCGTGGAAGTTCTCGTAGATCCGCAGGTCGATCGGCATCCAGTCGGTGGTGCCGTGGCGGTGGTTGATGACCGCAACCAGCGCCTCGATCCGCTCCAGGTACTCCGCGTACTCGGGGACGTCCTGCCGCGAGGGCTGCAGGTGGGCGATGAAGGTGACCTTCTCCCGGAACTCGGGGTGCTGCTCGAGGAAGACGTCGAAGGCGGTGAAGCCGCGCAGCACGTTCTTGGAGAGGTCGGCCCGGTCGACGCGGATGATCAGGTGGTCGCGGCGGCGCCGGAGCAGCTCGTTCTCGTAGAAGGAGACGTCCGACGACTCCGCCGCCCGGTAGAGGCGCTGCGTGTCGATCGAGAGCGGATAGGCGCGGACCCAGATCTCCCGGCCCTCGTACGTCACCGCCATCCGCTCGTAGTCGGTCTCCAGTTCCATCAGCTCCCGGCAGCACTGCAGGAAGTTGCGGCAGTAGGCGGTGGTGTGGAAGCCGATGATGTCGTTGGAGAGCATGCTCAGGTAGATCTCCTCGCGCCAGCGATTGGGGAGGATCCGCCAGGAGTCCGGTTGAGACCAGGGGATGTGGACGAAGTAGTGGAGGAAGGCGTCGGGGCGAGCCTTCCGGATGGGGCCCGGGCAGGTGTAGAGGTGGTAGTCGTGGAGCATCACCACCGGGTCCTCCTGATCTGAGATCGCCCGGATCACGGCGTCGGCGATGTCGTCGTTGACGACCTTGTAGCCCTCCTCCCAGGCGTCGACCTCGGCCTGCCGGATGTCCGGCGCGTTCGAGAGGTCCCAGAGGTAGTGCTGGATGAACCAGAGGATCGGGTTGGCGATCACGTTGTAGAAGCGGTCGTAGGCGGAGGGGTTGGAGGCCACCATCTGGACGTCGTAGTCGATCCCGTCGAGCTCGATCGAGACCGGGCCGTCCACCTCGTAGGCGACCGCGACGTCCTCCTCGGTCATCGCCGATGCCACCCAGAGCGCGTGCCGGTGCGAGACCAGCCCGGAGAGCGCGGTAACCAGCCCGCCGCCGCCTCGGTGGACGATCCGGTTGCCCCGGTCGTCGCGGCCGAACTCGGCCGGGCCGCGGTTGGAGACGATGGTCAGAGGGCGTTCGGGCACCCGTCGTTTGTATCAGGCGACGCTCGGTGAGCCGGGAAGGCTCTGTGCGCGCTTACGAATCCAGGGAGGTGAAGATCCGCAGCCAGTCGAGCAGCAGGCGCGGGGTAAGGAAACGGTCGCGGGTCCGTTCCTTGCCGGCGCGGCCGAGCTTCCGGCCCAGCTCCGGGTCCTGGAGGATCTCGATGCAGCGCTCGGCGGCCTGGTCGGGCGAGGAGACCAGGTAGCCGTCCTCGCCGTCGACGATCTGAAGCGGGATGCCGCCCACGTCGCCGCCGATGGTCGGCCTGCCCTTCCAGAGCGATTCCGCGACCGTCAGCCCGAAGCCCTCGCGGATCGACTTCTGCAGGACGACGTCGGACTGCGACTGGAAGGCGTTCACCTCGATCGCGCCGACGTTGTTGAGGTTGTTGAGGATTTTGATGTCGGGGTCGGAGCCCGCGTACTCGAAGGTGCGGTGGAAGAACTCCCAGCCCTCCGGGTCGTCGGTCGCCATCGAGCCGACCAGCGCGAGCTGCACGTTCGGCAGCTCCTTGGTGACGTGGCGGTAAGCGTCGATCACGCCGATCGGGTCCTTCCAGGGATCGAAGCGGGAGACCTGGCAGATCATCGGGCGGTCGACGTCGATCCCGAACTGGTTGCAGACGAAGGAGGCGTCGTCGGGGGAGAGCGCCATGTTCTTGGGGGAGAGGGGGTCGATCGCCGGAGGGACGATCCGCACCCCGCCGTGCCCGTCGAGCTCATTCGGCACGTACTGCTCCATGTGCCAGACCGTGACGTCGTACTCCGAGATCAGCGGCAACAGTCGGTTGATCGGCTCCGGGTTCGGCTCCGAGAGGTCGATGTGACAGCGCCAGATCCAGTTCTTCGCGTGATCGATGGCGTTGTGGCGAATCCCGACCGGCTGCGGGTCGTGAACGACGATCACATCCCACTCGCCGTCGAGGCCCTCGGCGTTCATCTTGTTGTAGTGGTCGAACAGCTCCCATTGGCTGGGGGTGAGCGTGTTCGGGTCGCCCTGCAGCGAGTTGTGGAGGAGCTTGGTCGCGTTGAAGAACTCCTCGCGGCCCATGATCACCTGCCAGGAGCACTCCAGACCGACGTCGCGCATCAGCGGGACGAGCGTGTAGAGGATCTCCGAGACGCCGCCGCCGAAGGCGGTCGCGCTGACGTGCAGGATGCGCCTCCCTTGCAGGTTCTCAGCGAGCTCGCGAACCTCGTCCACCAGGCCCCGGCCGGCCAGGTGGGTGTAGTCGGCCAGCGACTTGTTGCCGAGCGCTACCTCTTGAAGCATCGAACCCCCGTTATGCGAGGACGCCCCGATGACGCGAGGGCGCGCGACAGCGCGACCCGTGAGTTGTTGGAGGAGCGACCCGAGAGTTGTGTCCGCAAGGGCGGAAAAGTACTCGTCAGGCCGAGGCGGCGCGCAGCCGCTCGATTCCGGCGTCGAGCTCCGCGCAGATCGCCCCGTGCAGCTCCTGGTTGGCGGCTGCCACGCAGGACATCTGGAACTCGTGGCTCGAGCCGAGCAGAGGCCGGTCGGCGAGCGACCCGCCGTATGCGTCGGTGACCACCGCGCCGCCCTCCCGCAGGCAGATCGTGGCCGCCGCCAAGTCGTAGGGCGAGTTGTTGAGGACGGACCCGCCGCCGATGCGCTCGAACTCCTCGCGGATGCCGGGGACGTCGTCGATCATCCGCGGGCCGGGCTCTATGTAGGCGTCGAGCTGCCCGGTCACCACCCGGGTCATGTCGAAGGTCGCGGAGCCGAGGTCGAAGGTCCCCCCGCCCACCGACGAGGCGTCAATCAGCTCGGCGAGGACCTCGGCCAGCGCCCGCGCCGGGCGCCCCCGGAAGCCGTAGGTCCAGAACATCCGCTCGAGGGAGGTGTTCTGCGAGAGGCGCGCCGCCGGATCCAGCCCCGACCCTCGCTCCGCGACGAATCCCCGCCCGCTCTTCAGCTCGAGGATGCAGCCGACCTCGACGTCGCTCATGGTGGGATCGGTGTCGAGGTGAGCCGCGGCGACCGAGACGCAGCAGGACTCGAGCCCCGCCAGAGCGGGCCGGGTGCCGTCGATCGGGTCGACGACCAGGACCCACTCCGCCCGGTCCCCCGTGGGGGAGACGAGCCCGCGGTCCTCCGAGTAGAACGAGATCTCCGGGGCCCGCTCGGCGAGGAAGGCCTCCATCCGGTCCTCGGCGCGCTGGTCGATCTGGAACGTGACGTCGCCGCCCTCGGCCGCGCCCGAGTGGGCGCGCTCAGCGTGGGCGCCGAGGTGCGGGAGGACCTCTTCGCGCAGCGTCGAGGCGAGGTCGGTGACCAGCTCACGGATCTGCATGGCGGCTGTTTCTTACTGATTTACGTCCGCCGGGCGCGAGCCGAGCGTGACCTGGACCTGCGCGTGACGGCCGTCGCGCAGGATGTCGAGGGTGACTGTGTCGCCCGGCTTGTGCGCGGCGACCAGCTCGGAGAGGTCGTTGTTCGCGAAGACGGGCTTGCCGTCCACCGCGACTACCACGTCGCCGCCGGTCTTGATGTGCTGGAGCTGGAACGTGGTCTCGCCGCTGGCGCCCTTCAGGCCGGCATCGTCGGCGGGGCTGCCGTTGACCACGTCGGTGATCAGGGCGCCGCTCTTGCTGTCGATCCCGAGGTGGTCGGCGAGCTGCGGATAGAGGGATTCGCTGGTCACGCCGAGGAACGCGTACTCGACCTTGCCGCCGTCCTTGAGCTGCGGGACCGAGTAGCGCACCGAGGTCACGGGGATCGCGAAGCCGACCCCGGAGTTGCTCCCCGAGCTCGAGGCGATCTGCTCGTTGATGCCGATCACCTGGCCCTTGGCGTCGAGCAGCGGGCCGCCCGAGTTGCCCGGGTTGATCGAGGCGTCCGTCTGGATCGCGTTGTCGATGCCGAAGTTCGTGAGGCCCTCGACGGTCCGGTTGGTCGCCGAGATCACGCCGATCGAGAGCGACTGGTCCTCGCCGAAGGGGCTGCCGATCGCCGCGACCGGCTCGCCGACGGCGAAGCTCGAGCGATCCGAGAGCGTCAGGGGCTCCAGGTCCAGGCCGCTGGGATCGACCTTGACCAGCGCCACGTCGGCGTCGGCGTCGAACCCGACGATGTCGGCCGGGACCCGGTTGCGGTCCCCGAACTCGACGAAGACCTGCTTCGCCTCATGGGGGCTGCCGCCTCCGTTGAGTCGCCCGCCGCTGGTGACCACGTGGGTGTTGGTGACGATGTCGCCTTCCTTGTCGATCACGAAGCCGGAGCCCTGCCCGGCCGAGGCGCCGCCGCCGAGCAGCGAGTTGCCGCTCGAGTCGAAGACGGAGGTGATGGTGACGACGCCGGGGGAGACGTCCTTGTAGATCTGGGCCGGGTTGAAGCTGCCGCCGCTCGACTCGACCACGACCTGCTGCGTGGTGGCCGGCGCGTTCGACGCGGACACCGTGGTGTCGCCGCCCCCGCCGCAGCCCGCGGCGATCAGGCCCGTTGCGAGGACCGCGATGAGGGTGAGCCAGAGCCGGCTTGAGATCCTTCTCACGCAGCCGCTCCTGCCGGCTCTCGCTGGCGCTGTCGGCGCTCGGCCAGCGGGAGGCCGAGGGTGAACGCCGTGAAGCCACGGCGTGAGACGACGTCGAGGCGGCCGTTCATGCGCAGCGCGAGCTCGTCGGCGATCGCCAGCCCGAGGCCTGAGCCGGTCGCCGTGTCGCTCGTGTAGAAGCGGTCGAAGACCTTGTCGATCGCGCGAGGGTCGATGCCCTTCTTGGCGTCGTCGCCCACGATCAGCTCCGCGTACTCGTCTCCGCGCACAGCGGTGACCGTCACGTTCGTTCCCTGCGGCGTATGGGTGAGTGCATTGTCGATGAGAATACGGATGATTTGTGAGACTCGATTTAGGTCCGCGAGCGCGACGACCTGCCCGCGTCCCCGGACCTGCAGAGTCGAGCCGTGGGTCTGGGCTGCCGGCCGGAACTCGTTTGCGACCTGCCTGGCGGCCTCCTTGAGATCGACCTGCTCGCGGCGGATCTCCATCACATCGGCGTCCAGGCGCGAGAGGTCGAGCAGGTCGATGGTGAGCTTCTGCAGCCGCTCGATCTGAGCGCGCATCTCCGCGACGAAGGCCCGCCGCTCCGCTGCGGTGGGGCTCTCGGTCTCCAGCAGCTCGACGAAGCCGCCCAGCGAGAAGATCGGCGTGCGGAGCTCGTGAGAGGCGTTGGCGATGAACTCCTTCCGGGAGCTGTCGAGGCGGGCGAGCCTGCGCTGCATGTCGTTGAAGCTCCGGGCGAGCTGCCCGAGCTCATCGGAGGAGTCGATCGGGATCGGCTGGTCGAAGTGGCCTTCCGCAACGGCCTCGGCCGCCTCGCGCATCCGCCGCAGCCGCCGAGAGACCGCGCCCGATGCCCAGAACCCGATCAGCGACGCCGCCACCAGCGCGATCAGGCCCGCGATCAGGATCTGGCGGCGCACCAGCGCGACGTCGTCGTTCACCTCCGCGAGAGGAGTCGAGAGGACCTCTACCCAGCGGGACTGGCCGCCAAGCTCAATCGGGACTGCCGAGGTGCCGACGCGGATCCCGGCCACGTGCTCCACCCCCGAGGCGACGTGCCCGTCGGAGATCGCCGCGTCTGCCGTCAGGTAACGACCCTGGATCGCGGTGGCCTCCGCCTGCGAGTCCGCGAGCACGAACGCGGGCACCGGCCCTCCCGATTCGTCTCGGATGGCCAGCAGCGTCACCCGGCTCTCGGTGGACTGGGCGGTGGTGCGGACCAGCTCCTCGATCCGCTGCTGGGAGGCGCCGGACTCGAGCGCGCGGGCCATGCGAGGCGCCTGCTCGTTCCCAAGCCGCTCCAGCCGGCGGAGCTTCTCGGCCGTCAGGCTCGACTCGAGCTGGGGGACGACGTACAGGTAGACGAACGCGATCGCCGCGGCCGTGATCAGGGTGATCAGCGCTACCAGCCGATTGCGGAGAGTGTCTAGCCTCAATCGCGCTCTGTATCGCGGAAGCGGTAGCCGACGCCGCGCACGGTGAAGAGATACTCGGGGTTCTTGGCGTCCGACTCGAGCTTCTCGCGCAGGTGCCTGATGTGGACGTCGACGGTGCGGGGGTCTCGGTAGGTCGAGTCGCCCCAGATGTGCTCGAGCAGCATCTCGCGAGTGAAGACCCGGCCCGGGGATACCGCCAGGGCGGCGAGGATCTCGAACTCGACATAGGTCAGCTGGGCCGGCTTGTCCGCGAGCGTCACCGAGCGCCGCTCGAAGTCGATCTCCAGCTCGCCGGAGCGGATCGGCTCGTTGTTCGCGAGCGCCTGCACCGCCATCCCTCCGCGGCGCAGCGCCGCCTTGACGCGGCTGCGGAACTCCCGGACCGAGAAGGGTTTGGTGATGTAGTCGTCGGCTCCCATCTCGAGGCCGGCGACCTTGTCGATCTCGTCCCCCTTTGCCGTCAGCATGATGATCGGCACCTGACTGCGCGTGCGGAGGCGCCTGCACACCTCAATCCCATCGAGCTTCGGAAGCATGATGTCGAGGACTACGAGATCGAACCGCTCCTCCGAGAAGCGCTCCAGCGCTTCCTGTCCATCCATGGCCCCCACCACCTCATAACCTTCCTTGCGGAGCGGGTAGGTGAGAAGCGTCTGCACGGCCTGTTCATCGTCCACGAGCAGGATCCGCGCCTGTCCTCGCGCCATGCCTGAAGGTTAGAAGGCAAGCCGTGATCGATCTACGACTCTGGAGAATTGGTCTGCTCTCGGTGCCTCTGGCGGCCGTCGTTGCGATGTTCTCGTTGCAGGGAGTGCCCTCCTCCCTCACCGGCGGGGTGCCCCCGGACGCCTTCGACCCGTCGAGCGCCGCCCCGCTCGCGAAGCAGCTCGCGGAGTCGGCCGCGTACCCGACGCCGGGCTCGGCTGCCGACAACGCGATGGCCGAGCAGGTCGGGGCGCAGTTCTCGTCGATCGACGGGGCGACGGTCTCCGAGCAGCGCTTCGACGGCAGCTTCCACGGCCACGACGTCCACCTGCGCAACCTGATCGCCACCCTCCCCGGGGAGTCGAACCGCCAGATCGCGCTGATCGCTCCTCGCGACGTCGCCCGGGGAAGCGGTGCGGTGACCAGCGCGGCCGGGACCGCGGCGATGCTCGAGATCGCGAACAGCTTCTCGGGATCGGCCCACCACAAGACCCTCGTCTTCGTTTCCACCGACGGATCGAGCATCGGCGCGCTCGGCGCGAGGCGCTTCGTCCGTGACTACACGGACGCAGGCCTGCTCGACGCGGCGATCGACCTGAGCCAGCCCGCGATCACCCACCCGGTCGCTCCACTGGTGATCCCGTGGTCGACCGGCCCCCAGAGCACGGCGAGCCAGCTGGCCGACACGGCCAACTCGACGGTCTCCAAGGAGACCGCCACGCCAGCCGGCGACGAGGGCCCGCTCAGCGACCTGTTCAGGCTCGCCCTCCCGGCCGGGCTGGGCGAGCAGGGCCCGCTGGTCGAGGCTGGCCTGCCCGCCATCCGGCTGTCCTCCGACGGCGAGCTGCCCATCGACCCCTCGCAGGACACTCCGGAGCACTTCAGCGCCGACACCTTCGACCGCTTCGGCCGCGCCGCGCTCTCGCTGATCCTCGCCCTGGATGCCTCCCCCGGGGCCGTCGAGCACGGCCCCGGCGGGTACATCGGGTTGGCCGGGAACCTGCTGCCGGGCTGGACGATCGCCATGCTGGCTCTCGCGCTGCTGCTCCCCGTCGCGCTCGGCGCCGGCGCGGGTCTCGCCTCCGCGGCGCGCAGCCCGGTGGAGGTGGCCCGCGGCTTCGCCTGGTCTTTGCTCCGGACGCTGCCGTTCCTCGGCGCCCTGCTGGTCATCCTGGCGGCGACGCTGGTCGGCGTGATGCCGAGTCCCGACTTCCCCTTCGACCCGCGCGTCGAGTCCCTCGGCCTCGGAGGAGCGATCGCGGTGGTCGCGGCGCTGCTCTTCTACTGCGCGATCGCCTTCTTCCTGCGGCCTCTGCGGCCGCCCCCCGCCCCCGCCGTCGTGACCGCCGCCCCCGCGGCGCTGCTCGTCGCCTGTGTCGCCGCCCTGGGCGTCTGGCTGGCCAATCCCTATCTCGGCCTGCTGGTGGCCGTCGGGATGCAGGCCTGGCTGATCGCGGCGGCCCGGCCGGCCGGGGGACGGCTTGCGGCGAGCGGATTGATCCTGCTTGGACTGGTACCGCTGGTTGCGCTGGTTGGGAATCTGGCCGGGCGCTTCGATGCCGGGCTCGGGGTCTGGCACGACCTCTTGCTGATGCTCGCGGATGGGCAGATCAGCGTGGCCCTGGCGCTGCTCGGTTGCCTGCTGGCGGGTTCGGGGGTGGCGATCGTCGCCATCGCCGGGCGCCCCCCCGCGAGGCCCGCTCCCGAGATGAGGATCGAGCAGGAGGGCGAGATCTCTGTCCACAGGCAGGAGCCTGAGGCTCCCGGGGATGTCGCGCCCGACGAGGAGGAGCCGGAGGCGCCGCCGGAGCCGGCTCAGCCGGAGCCGGAGAGGGACCCGCGCCTGTGGTCGAAGCCGCCCGGCTCGAGCTCGCCGCCGCCCGGCAGGCGGAGGCTCACGCCGCGGCCTTCGGCGACGTAGCCGATCTCGATCAGGGCCGAGCCCGCCTGTGCGACAGCCGCCGCGGCGCTCTCGAAGCTCCCCGGAGGCAGAGTGACGAGGAGCTCGTAGTCCTCGCCTCCCGAGGCGGCGAGCTCGAGCGCCGCCCGCTCGCCGCCCGCGACCTCCGCCACGCCCGCGGCGACCGGTACGCGTCCCAGGTCGATCTCCAGCCGGCACTCGCTCGAGTCGGCCAGGTGGCCGGCGTCGGCCCCCAGGCCGTCGCTGACGTCGATCATCGCCGTCGCCCCCGCGGCCGCGAGAGCGCGGCCCTCCCGCAGCCTGGGAATGGGATCGAGCTGGCGAACGAGCAGAGCAACCCGCGCGTCCTCCGAGAGAACGCCGGGCCGCTCGCGGTCCTCCATCAGCGCCAGCGCGGCGGCAGCGCCCCCGAGCTCCCCCGTCAGAGCCACGACGTCGCGCGGCTTGGCGCCGTCGCGGGTGACGAAGCGCGTGCCACCGGGCTCGTAGCCGATGGCGGTCACGGAGACGATCAGCACCGGGGAGCTCACCAGATCACCGCCGGCGATCGAGACCTCGTCCCGTGAGGCGACCTCAGCCAGCCCCTCGGCAATGCCAAGCAGATCCTCGTCGGGGAGCTCCGCCGGGGCGCCGACGACGACGTAGGCCTCTCCCTGCGCTGCGCCCATCGCGGCGAGATCGGAAAGCGCGGCCGCGAGGGCCTTGCGGCCGACCGCCGGTGCCCCGAAGTCCTCGAGGCGGAAGTGGACCCCGTCGACGATCGCGTCGACCGAGACCGCACTCGCCGCGCGGGGCTCCACGACGGCGGCATCGTCGCCGCTCGGCACCCGCACCCGGGGGCCGGCCGCTGGGAGCCGCTCGTTGATCGCGGCGATCAGGTCGAATTCGCTCGCCGGCATGGGCCCACGTTAGGGCGCGATCATGGGCCTGTGAGCAAAGCACCGCTCAGGATCGAGGTGAAGGTCACTCCGCGCGCGAGCCGGGACGAGATCGCCGGCATGCGGGACGGGGTGCTCGCCGTCCGCGTCACCGCGGCGCCCGTGGACGACTCGGCCAACCGCGCCGTCGTCAAGCTGATCGCCAAGCGCATCGGCGTGGCGCCCGGCCGCATCCGGATCGCCCGGGGCGTCCGGGGACGGCGCAAGCTGATCGAGATCGAGGGTGCGGGCCCCGGAGCCCTGCAGAGGCTCAGGGAGTGACCGCGCCGTTCGGCGGCGGCGCCGGTGCTGGAGGCGCCGGTGGGGCGGGCGCCGGTTTCGGCTTCAGCGAGGGCGCCGGTTTCTGCCCCACACCGGGGGCGTAGGCGCCCTGGGAGCCGCTGCCTCCGTAGCTGCCGCCGTAGCTCGGGGTGTACGAAGAGGAGCCGCAGGAATAGGAGCCGCTGCTGCTGCTGCTGCAGGAGCTCGAGCTGGAGGCCGTGTGCTCCCCGTGGTATGCGGACAGGCTCGGCAGGCTCGAGGGAACCTCGAAGTCGGGGCACTCGCCTCCCTGGGCGGCCTCCATGTAGGAACGCCAGATCGGGCCGGAGGTGGGACCGCCGAAGCCGGTGGAGGCGCGCGAGAGCGGGTGACCGGTCCACACGGCGGTCGAATACAGCGGCGTGTAGCCCACGAACCAGGCGTCGGACAGGTCCTCACTGGTGCCGGTCTTGCCGGCCTCCGACTGGCAACCGATGGACGTGTAGCCGGCTCCGGTGCCGCTGGTGATCACGCCCTCGAGCACCTTCGTGACCTCATAGGCCTCTCCGGGAGTCAGCACGCGCTTGCTCTCGTTTGCGCTCGGCCCGTCGACCTTCCCGCCGGGGAAGACCACCCGGTCGATCGCGGTCGCGTCGTGGCGTACGCCGCCGTTGGCGAGGGTCGCGTAGGCGTTGGCCTGTTCGAGGGGGGTGACACCGACGCTCAGCCCGCCGATCGCATCGGCCGGGGGGATGTAGCAGTGCGGACCGAGCTTGCAGGGGATGTCGTGCGCGCCCTTGATTCCGAGCGGTGACGTGATCCCCATCTCATACGCGGTCTTGGCGATGTTCTCGGGACCGACGTCGAGGCCAAGCTGGGCGAAGACCACGTTGACCGACTCCCAGGTCGCCTCGGTCAGAGGCATCACCCCGCCGCCCTGCTCGGCGTTGTTGACCGTCCAGGTCGAGCCGCCGGGAGTCTCCAGCGTCTTCGGCGAGGTGCCGTCGTAGTAGGTCGTGTCGGGGTCGATGCCCTGCTTGATCGCCGTCGTCAAGTCGTAGACCTTGAACGAGGACCCCGGCTGGCGCTGGGCATGGGCGGCGAAGTTGAACTGACTGGACAACGAGTAGCGCTGGGTCGAGGCGAGTGCGACGATCTCCCCGTTCGACGGGTCGACCGAGGCGAGTGCCGACGCCGGGCCACCGCCGGAGTAGCAGACCGAGCAGGAGTCCACGGCGTTCTGCGCGGCCTCCTGGAGGCGCGGCTGGATCGTCGTATAGACCTTGAGCCCGCCGTTCTGGACGGTGTTCACCCCATAGCGGTCCTGGAGCTCCTGCTTGACGAGGTCGAAGATGTAGGGCTGGCGGATCGTCGTGTACTTCCGCCCCGGGTGGAGGCCCAGGCCCTGGCCGATCGCGTCCTGGTATTCGCTCGTGCTGATGTCGCCCTGCCGCTCCATCGCCTGCAGCACCTCGTTGCGCCGGGCAAGCGCCGCCCGCGGGTTGAGGAGCGGGTTGTATTGGGAGGGCGCCTGCGGCAGTCCCGCGATCATCGCCGCCTCCGGCAAGGTCAGATCGCGGGCGTGCTTGGAGTAGTAGGTCTCGGCCGCCGCCTCGACGCCGATCGCGGTGGCTCCCTCGTTGGTCCCATATGAAGCGGTGTTCAGGTACTCGGTCAGGATCCAGTCCTTCGAGTGTTGGTCCTCCTCTTGATTGGCGAGGTGCGCCTCGATGATCTTGCGCTTCAACGTGTCCTGCGGGTCTTGGATGTAGAGGTTGCGGACGAGCTGCTGGGTGATCGTCGAGCCGCCCTCCACCGGCTTGCCCCCGGCGGTCAGGTCCTCCCAGCCGGCGCGGATGATCGCCGAGGGATCGATGCCGCCGTGGCTGTAGAAGCGCCTGTCCTCGATCGCGACCGTTGCGTCCTTGAGGTCCGCGGGGATCCTCGCGCTGGCGATCGGCTGCCGGATCTTGTCGGAGTGGATTACCCCGATCAGTGAGCCGTCGGCCGCGTAGACCTTTGAGACGGCGCCGTGCGTGATTGGCGTCAGGCTCGCGAGCGAGGGCGCCGAGTTGTAGACGCTGAGCAGCCAGAGACCGGATCCGAGCGCGCCGATGGCGAGCATCGACCCGAGCAGCAGCAGCGTGACCAGGAATGGGTTTCTCTTGCGGCTCGTGCGTCGATGCCGCCGGCGGGAGCGGGCGCTCATGGTCCGGGAAGGGTACTCAGCGCGGATTCACGAGGATCCAAGTAGTCCCGCCTCGCGCAGGACGCCTTGCGCCTTCTCGCGGAGCTCCGTCTCGTGCGCCTCGCGGTCCACCCCGGCGTCGATCGTAGCCTTGACCGTGAGCCGGGCGCCCTCGGGCGTCAGCTCCGCGAGGTGCGCCGAGGTCACCTCTCCGCGCTCGAGCGCCTTCCGGGCCCCATCCAGGTCTGCGTCCGGGCGTAACCAGACGTCCACGGTGACCGGAGCGCTGCTGTTGCCCGCCGAGTGGTTGATGACGACGTCCGTCGCGACCTTCTCGTTGGGGACGACGATCATGCTGCCGTCTCCGCCGTCGACCCTCGTGTAGGTGAGCGCGATGTCGACGACCTTCCCATGCACCTCGTCCCCGATCGAGACGAGGTCGCCGATCCGGATCGGCTGGGTGATCGCGAGCATCACGCCCGAGACCAGGTTGGCGATCACCTGACGCCCCGCGAAGCCGATGATGATCCCGAGCACCGCGGTCGAGGCGAGAACGCCGGTGGCGAAGCGCTTGATCGAGGTGAACTGGCTGAGCGCCAGGGCGATTCCGATCAGGATGATCGCGAGGAAGAGCAGGCGGCGGATCAGGCGCAGGCGGGTTCTGGCCTCCCGGGAGAGCTCCCCGGTCTCCAGGCGCGTCGTCGCCTTCACGGCTCGCCCGATCAGGAGGCGGTCGACGACGATCGCGAGCAGGACGGCGACCACGATCGTGATCGCGGCCGAGATCTCGTCGCCGTGGGCTTGCCAGAAGCTCTGGTGCATGAGGGCCGTTCGCTCGGTGGGGGAGTATTAGTCGAGATGACCCGCGCTGTCTTCCTGGATGCCCTCGGCACGCTGCTCGAGCTCGAGCCGCCGTGGATCTCGCTGCGCGATCGGGTTTCGGCCGAGGTCAGCGACGAGCGGCTGATGGAGGCTCTTCGCGCCGAGATGGCCTACTACCGCGAGCACGCCCACGAGGGACGGGACGAGGCCTCGCTGGCCGAGCTGCGCGAGCGCTGTGCCGCGATCGTCTCGGGAAAGCTGGGAATTGAGATCACGGTCGACGAGCTGGTCGAGTCCATCCGGTTCTCCGCCTATCCGGATGTGGTGCCCGCCCTGGGCACGCTCCGGGATCGCGGCCTGCGCCTGATCGCGGTCTCGAACTGGGACTGCTCGCTGCCCCGGGTCCTCGAGCGCTGCGACCTCGAGGGGATGCTCGACGGGACGGTCACCTCGGCGGAGGCCGGCGCCCCCAAGCCGGACCCGGCGATCTTCGCTGCGGCGCTGGAGCTCGCCGGCTGCGGGCCGGACGAGGCCGTGCACGTCGGCGACACCGCCGAGGAGGACGTCGCCGGCGCGCGTGCGGCCGGCATCCGCCCCCTGCTGATCGACCGCCAGGGGACGGACGGCGACATCTCCTCGCTCGAGGAGATCGATCAGCATCTCTGAGGTGGTCGAGGCAGCTGCCCCCTACGAACTCGCCGGCTCCTCCGTTTCGCGTCCGGGGCTGGCTCCCGAGTACGTCGGCTTCTGGCGCCGCGCCCTGGCGGCGTCGCTCGACAACGTCACCTGGTTCCTCGGGATCTCGATGATCCTCGGCTGGCTGCCCGTCGACGTCGCGAACGCGTCGGCGACCGCCGCCTACGTCGGCGTGGTCGTCGTCCTCTCGCTCTGGTTCAACTACTTCGCGTTCTGCGAGTGGCGCTGGGGCCAGACGATCGGCAAGAACGCCACCGGAATCGAGGTCCGCTCGCTCGACGGGGACGATCATCTCAGCTTCGCCCAGGCGAGCATCCGCAACTTGCTCCGGCTGATCGATTTCTTCCTGATCGGCGAGTTGATGATCGTCGCCAGCAGGCGCAAGCAGCGGCTCGGGGACAAGGCGGCGAAGACGGTCGTCGTGCGTCGCGCCCGCTCGGTGCAGGAGCGGGCGGCCTGACCATGGAGCGCGAGCTGACCGTGGAGCGCCAGGTGCAGCCGGTCCCCTGGACGCCGAGGGACACCCTCTGGGGCCTGATCGGCGGGCTGCTCCTGGCGATCATCGTGCCGCCCCTGCTGGTCGCCCCATTCGACCCGGATCTGAAGGGGGACGGCGCCCTGCTCGCCGCGCAGGCGCTCTTCGACGGCCTGCTGCTGATGGTCGCGGTCGGGATGGCCTCGGGCTGGAAGTTCAAGCCGCTGGAGAGGGCCCTGACCCTGCTCGGGATGCGCCGCTTCCAGCTCAAGGCGATCGGCCTGCTGGTCGCGACCCTGATCGCCTACTACATCGCCGCCGGGCTGTTCGCGACCTACGTCCTGAAGCCGAATCAGGAGGACATCGGCGGCGACCTGGGGGTCGGTAACCCGAGCACCTGGATCGCCGTCTTCGCGGTCCTCGAGATCGTCCTCCTCGCGCCGCTCGCCGAGGAGCTCTTCTTCCGCGGTTTCTTGTTCGGGGGGCTTCGCTCCAGGTGGTCGTTCTGGCCGGCGGCCCTGCTCTCCGCCCTTATCTTCGGACTGGTGCACGCCCCCACTGGGATCACCGCGGTCATCCCGCTCGCCGCCCTCGGCTTTGCCCTCTGCTTTCTCTACGACAGAACCGGGTCGGTGTGGCCGTGCATGATCGCCCACGCGATCAACAACGGGCTGGCCTTGGCGCTGATCCACTGATGGAGGCGACGGTGCCAGCCGCGGTCACCGCCCGCGACCTCACCAAGAGCTACGGCGAGCGCCTCGCCGTCGCGGGGATCGACTTCGAGGTCGAGCCCGGCATCTGCTTCGGCTTCCTCGGGCCCAACGGCGCCGGGAAGACCACGACGATGAAGATGATCTACGGCCTCGCGACAGTGGACGGCGGCGAGCTCCGGGTCCTCGGGATGGACGCGAACCGGGAACGCCGCGAGATCAAGAGCCGGATCGGCGTGGTCCCGCAGGAGACCAACCTCGACGGGGACCTGACCGTGCGCGAGAACCTGCTCCAGCAGGCGCGCTACTTCGGGATCGAGGCGGAGCGGGCGAACCGGCGGGCAACCGAGCTTCTCGATTTCTCCCTGCTCACCGAGCGAGCCAATGACCGCATCCACGCCCTCTCGGGTGGGATGAAGCGCCGCCTGCTGATCTCGCGCGCCCTGATGGGGGACCCGGAGCTGGTCGTCCTCGACGAGCCCACCACCGGGCTCGATCCGCAGGCCCGGCTGGCGGTCTGGAACGCGCTCGACCGGCTGCGCCGGCGCGGCGTGACCCTGCTGCTGACGACGCACTACATGGAGGAGGCCGAGCGCCTCTGCGACCGTCTGGTGATCATGGACGAAGGCCGGATCGTGGCCGAGGGCAGGCCCTCGGACCTGGTCCGGCACCACGTCGGCAAGGAAGTGCTGGAGCTGCAGCTCGACGAGGGCTGCGACGCGGATCGGCTGATCGGCTCGCTCAACGGCCGAATCCAGGGCCATGACCTCTCCGAGCGCACGCTGATGCTCTACGCGGACGACGCCGAGTCCGTCCTCGAAGGGCTCGACCACGACAGCTTCCCGACCGAGTCCGCGCTCGTCCGCCGTGCGACCTTGGAAGACGTGTTCCTGCGACTCACCGGAAGGAGCCTGCGCGAGTAGTGGCAATGCTCGAAGAGCCGGGCTACGCGGGCCTCGGCCCCCGGATCCCGCTGCGCGACCTGGTCCCGATCCCGCGGCTCGCGGGCGCCGTCTGGCTCCGCAACGCCCGCGTTTTCTCGAAGCTCTGGCGCGGCGCTCTGCTGCCCACCTTCCTCGACCCGTTCCTCTATCTGCTGGCGATGGGGTTCGGGCTGGGCACCTACGTCGCCCACATCAACGGCATCCCGTACAAGGAGTTCATCGCGCCCGGGCTGATTGCGTCCGCCGCGATGTGGTCCTCCGCGTTCGAGACGACCTACAACGTCTACTTCCGGATGAACGAGCTCCGGCTCTACGACAACGTGCTCTCGACCCCGGTCGAGGTGCAGGACGTGGTCGCGGGTGACCTGGCCTGGAGCGCGAGCAGGGCGACGGTCTACGGCTGCGTGGTGCTCGTGGTCGTGGCGGCCTTCGGCTTGATCTCGTCGCCCTGGGCGCTGCTGATTCCGCCGTTCGTCGTCCTCGGCGGCCTCTGCTTCTCGGTGATCGGCTACACGTTCACCACGCTGATCCCGAAGATCGACCTCTACTCCTACTTCTTCACCCTCGGGATCACGCCGATGTTCCTGTTCTCGGGGATCTTCTTCCCCTTCAACCAGCTGCCCGACTGGGTGGGCGTGGTGGCCTGGTTCATGCCCCTCTACCACCTGGTCGAGATCACCCGGGGCCTGGCGACCGGGCCGGAGCTGTGGTCGATCGTGGGCAACGCGGCCTGGCTCGCCCTGGTCAGCGCGCTGCTCTTCACGATCCCGGTCAGGGCGCTGCGCAGGAAGCTGGTCGCGTAGCGACTTCGCAGACCTCGCCTCGGCGATGCTGGTCTGCGGGTGCTCGCCCTCCCGCCGTCCGATCGTGCACAATGCCGCGGTCGTGATTCGATGGGGAGGGAAATTCACCGGCTCCAAACGGGTTGCACTGACGTGCGCCCTCGCATCGAGCGCGGTCGCGGCGCTGGCGCTGCCGGCCGCCTCGGCCAGCGCGGCGACCGGTCCGCCCACCCTGAACCTGAACGGTCCCAAGAAGCCGTCCCTGCTCGACAAGGTCACCGCCACCGGTGTGCTCCCGAATCCAGCCCCCGGCGACCAGGTGACGATCGTCGTCCAGGCGAGCGGCCGGACCGTCGAGAAGAAACAGGTCACCCCGGGCGGCGACGGCAGGTTCTCATTCCCGTTCGTGGTCGACTCCTGCTGCAGCTACGAGGTGACGGCGACCAGTGGAGGCCAGAGCGCCGCGCCGCAGCGCTTCTCGGTGCGCGTAGGAAAGCACCTGGGCAAGGGAGCCGTGACCCGTCTCTACAACGAGTCCCTGGTGCACGCGGGCTACTACGTCGGCAGTCACATCGGCGCCCATTACGGCCGCGGCTCGCAACTCGCGACGCTGGCCTTCCGCAAGGTCAACAACATGGCCAGGAACTACCAGTACAAGCCGGTCATCTTCCGCAAGCTGCTGATGGGGAAGGGTGCCTTCCGGCCCCGGTACCACAGCGGTCATCACGTCGAGGTCGACATCTCGCGCCAGGTGATGGCGCTGGTCGAGGGCGACAAGGTCGTCGCGACCTTCCACGTCTCCACCGGCAAGCCCTCCACCCCGACCATCCGCGGGACGTTCCACTTCTACCGCAAGTCCCCCGGCTACAACGCCGAGGGCATGTACTACTCCATCTACTTCATCCGGGGCTACGCCACCCACGGCTACAACCCGGTGCCGATGCATGAGGCGGCGAGCCACGGCTGCGTGAGGAACCCGATCCCCTTCTCGCGCTACATCTACAGCTGGATCAACCTCGGCGACGCGATCCATATCTACGGCTAGTAGGCCCGTCCGTATCCTCGCTGCATGAGGGTCCTCGTCGCAGGGGCGACCGGCGTAATCGGCCGGCCGCTCACCAAGCAGCTGTGTGAGGCGGGGCATGAGGTCGTGGGGACGACCCGGTCCGAGCGGCGGGCCGGGGCGGTCCGCGAGCTAGGCGCCCGGCCCGTGGTCGTCGACGCGCGCGACACCACCGCCCTGCGCCGCGCCGTGCTGGGGGCCGAACCCGACGTGGTGATCAACCAGCTCACCAACCTGCCGTCCAGGCTCAACTACCGGAAGGCGGAGGAGACGTTCGGCCCGACGAACGAGCTGCGGGGGAAGGTTGGGCCCGCCCTGGCCGGCGCCGCAGCCGAGGCGGGGGCGCGACGCCTGATCTCCCAGAGCGTCTGTTTCTTCTGTGCGCCGACGGGCAAGAGGGCGCACGGCGAGGAGGATCCGTTGCTCGAGCTGCCGCCGGAGTCGCCCGCGGCCCAGGGGATGCTCGCGATGGAGGCGCTTGAGCGATCGAGCCTGGAGACCCCCGGCCTGGAGGGCGTCGTCCTCCGGTACGGGTTCTTCTACGGGCCCGGATCGGCGTACGCGAGCGACGGGGCCTGGGCGGAGGACGTGCGCAGGCGACGCTTGCCCATCGTGGGGAAGGGGACGGGGATCTTCTCCTTCGTCCACGTCGACGATGCGGCCTCGGCCACGGTGCTGGCGATCGAGCGTGGATCCGGCCTCTACCACGTCTGCGACGACGATCCGGCGCCGATCTCGGAGTGGCTGCCGGCATACGCCGAGGCGCTCGGGGCGAAGCCGCCGCGCCGGGTCCCGGTCTGGCTGGCACGACTCGTGGCCGGCAGGCAGGCGGCGGCGACGGCGACCGAGCTCGAGGGCGCCTCCAACGAGAAGGCGAAGCGGGAGCTCGGTTGGCAACCGAAGTACCCGAGCTGGCGCCAGGGCTTCCGCCAGGATCTCGGCTAGCCCCTCCGCTCGGCTCGAGCGACCAGGGCAGTACCGACCGCGAGGATCGCCGCGAGCAGCAGGCCCCCGGCGAGCACGAAGAGGACGTAGCCGAAGTTCCTGGTCCCGTTGCGGCCGAAGCTGATCAAGGGCTGAACGGCGCCGGTGGCTCGGGTGGGCGAGACCGCCTCGTAGTCGCCGGCCTCCGGCACCCTCAGCTTGGCGACGGAGCGGCGCACGTAGTCCCCGTCGTTGAGCTGGTCGAAGCCGTAGGGCGTGGAGCCGAGCAGGAGCTGGCCGTTGGTGGTTCGCACGCGCAGTCTCAGGTTCGGCGGGATCCTGAGGGGTGAGTCCTCGTTGAGGCCGATCCGCTCCCCGTAGAAGATGATCACCTCACCCGCAGGCAGGTTGACGGAGCCACGGCCGGGGACGGGGATCTCGCCATAGGCGTTCGGGTCGCGGGTGGAACCGACCGCCTCGATCACCAACAGGGCGATGGCGATGGCCACCGTGATGCCCGCGACGCCGAGCGCGAGCCTGTGCCCCGTCCGCATCGGAGGGATCCTAGGATGCGCCGATGCCGCCGGACCCGCAGGGAGCTCGCGAGACGCTGCTCGCCCAGCTGCGCGAGCACGCCCTGGTGATCGGGGAGGTGAGGCTCTCCAGCGGCCAGACCGCGCAGTACTACGTCGACGCGAAGCGGGCGCTGCTGCGGCCGGCGGCCTTTCGGGCGGCCGGCGAGCTGATCGCCGCCGAGGCGGTGGAGCGAGGCGCGACGGCGGTTGGCGGCATGACGATGGGGGCCGACCCACTCGCCTGCGCGGCCATCTCTGTCGAGCGCGGCGACGGGTTGGTCGCGTTCTTCGTGCGCAAGGACCGCAAGGAGCACGGCCTGCAGCGCTGGATCGAGGGCCCGCTGCTCGAGCCGGGCACACGCTGCCTGGTGGTCGAGGACGTCGTCACCACCGGCGGATCCACGGTGCGGGCGATCGAGCGGATCAGGGAGGAGGGCCTGGAGGTCGCCGGTGTCACGGCGGTCGTCGACCGCCTGGCCGGAGGCGCCGACGCCATCGAGGAGGCCGCCGGCGCGCCCTACCGCCCGCTGGTCACGATCGACGAGCTCTACCCCGAGCGGCCCGATAGATGAGAGGGTGCGCGTAGCGCGACCCGTTCAGTGCAGGGACTATTTGCCGACCAGGATCTGCGGCTCGACGCCGCCCTCGATCGCCGGCCCGGCTGTGATCGTGTAGCTGCCGGGCTCGGGGATCTGGACGGTGCCGACAAGCGAGCGGCTCCAGCCGCTGCCGGTGTTGAGTGACCCTCCCATCCCCCGGAAGCCCGGTCCCTTGATGGGCAGCGGGTCGCCCCCCGCGGCGCTCGTCACCTGCACCTGCAGCGCCGCCGGGGTGCCGAAGTCGATGCTGTCGCCGCTGCTCGAGGCCTTGTAGCTCTCCTGGTAGGAGATCTTCAGCTTCCCCGCCGGCACGGTCACCGTGGTCTCGCCCGGCACTGGGAAGGAGCCGTAGTCGCCGGCGCTCGCCCGTGACTTGAAGACGCGGTAGAGAACCCAGGCGTCGAACGCCAGGAACGCGATCACCCCGATTGCGATCAGCGCCGCGACCACG
The DNA here is from genome assembly GCA_963833375.1 of uncultured Solirubrobacterales bacterium. Classification (GTDB taxonomy): domain Bacteria; phylum Actinomycetota; class Thermoleophilia; order Solirubrobacterales; family 70-9; genus DASUPK01. The sequence continues at coordinate 297,563 of CAWHXR010000001.1, read as the reverse complement.
CGTCGAGCATATGCATGGCGAAGCGCCGGGGCGTCACTAATTGCGAGGATGCCCGGCTCATGTCTGCCACCCAGGCCGCGATGGCGCGCAAAGTCGCGAAGTCGAGGGCGCGCTCGAGCGCGACCCGATCCGCTTTGACGGCGAAGGAGGTCGTGATCGCGGCGATCGGCGCCGTCCTGCTCGCGACCGTGATGACGTGGCCGCTGCTGCTCCACCTGGGATCGACCGTGCCGCGAGACATCGGCGACCCGCTCGCGGAGGCCTGGCAGCCGGCCTGGGGTGGCCACGCCCTGCTCCATCAGCCCCTCCATTTCTTCGACGCCAACCGCTTCTGGCCGATCAAGGACTCGCTGGCCTTCGGCGACGCGCTGATCGGCTACGCCCCCACCGGGATCATCGGCAGTGGGCCACACGCCGCGATCGTCCGCTACGACCTGCTCTTCCTCTTCGCCTACGCGCTCGCCTTCTTCGGTGCGTACCTGCTCGCCCGCGAGCTCGGCCTGGGTCCCGCCGGCGCGGCGATCGCCGGGGCCGCCTTCGCCTTCGCCCCGTACCGGCTCGAGCAGGACGGCCACATGCAGGTGATCTCGAGTGGCGGCATCCCGCTGTCGATCGCGTTCGCGGTCCGGGGGGTCAGGCTGAGGCGGCCGTGGTGGTTGTTCTGGGCTTGGGTGGTAGCTGCCTGGCAGGTGTCACTCGGCTGGGTGCTCGGCTTGCCCTTCGCCTATGGGCTCGCCGGCGGCGCTCTGATCGGGGTTGTGGCGTGGCTGGTCCGTGGCAGGCCTCCGGTCCCGCGCCGGATGATCATCGGCGCGGCCGCCGGCGCTGTCGTCTTCGTTGCGTTCTCCTACTGGATCGCGCACGCCTACCTCCACATCGCGGACGAGTTCCCGGGTGCGAAGCGGACCCCGCACGAGGTTGCCGCCTTCTCCGGTCCGCTCAAGGTCTTTCTCACCGCACCCGAGGAGAACTTCGTCTGGGGCGCGGCCACGGACGGCTTTCGCGACAGCCTCACTACCTGGCAGGAGAAGACGCTCTTCCCGGGCGCGGTGATCCTCGTGCTGGCCATAGTGGGCTTGGGATCAAAGAGCCTGCCCAAGCGTTGGCTCGTGGGCCTCGGAATCGCGGCCGTGGCGATCGTGGTGCTCGAGCTCGGCTTCCGCGAGCAGGGCGGCCTGCTTTGGCCCTACCGTGTCCTCTACGACGTGCTTCCGGGTTGGGACGCGATTCGTACCCCAGGGCGGCTGGCGACCTTTTCATCGCTCGCGCTTGCCTTGCTCGCGGCGGCCGGCGCCGAGGCCACGATCCGCGCGGCCGGACGTAGGCGATGGCCGGCCTGGTCCGCTATCGCCATCGCCGGCGTGCTCGGCCTGGCGATCGTCACAGAGGGGCGGAGCCTGCCGCTCGATCCCTTCGACAACCAGGCGCAGCCGCTCGTGCCGCCGCCGGGCCCCTCGACCGCCGACATCCCGGGACCCCAGCTGCACCTGCCGGCGCTGACCGCCAAGCAGAACCGCGCTTATCAGCTGGAGTCCACCCAGAGCTTCGCTGAGATCGTCAATGGCCGAGCCAGCACGAACCCCGCCCCGGTGCTGAACCTGATCCGCGACATGGCCAATTTCCCCGATGCCGCGACCGTCCGGGAGCTCCAGGACTACGGCGTCCGCACCGTGATCCTGCACCTCGGGCTGAGTAAGGGAACGCCACAGGCCGGGGCGGCCCGCAAGCCGATCGCCGGCCTGCCGCTGACGAGCTACCGGCTTCCCCGCCTGGTGGTCTACGAGGTCGGCTCGTCGAACGCGAGCTCCGCCCTGAGCGCCGCCTCCCGCGCCGGCGGCACCTCCGGGTCGGACTGAGCTCGTCGCTCCCGCGCCCGCACCACCGTGAGCGTCGCCAGGGAGAGCACCAGCCCCGAGGCCACCAACCAGAGCGCGGAGGTGTTGCCGCGCGCCAACGGGCTGATGTCGTCGCCGGCGATGCCGGGGCCGACCGCGGAGACCACGGCCCAGGTCGGTACGGCGGCCACGGCCAGGCGGAAGTCGGAGAGGGAGGTGGAGGGCGTCGCGCGAAGGGTGAGTACGACCACGGTCAACACCGCCGCGACGAAGGGCGCGACCGCGAGCCAGGCGTTCGTCACGCCGAAGGCCGTGAGGACGGTGTGCTCGAGCCTGCCCTCCATCAGCCAGTCGGCCCAGGTGCCCGTGCCCTGCCTGCCGATCAGCGGGTAGGTGAGGGTCCCGATCAGCATCATCAGCGCCGAGGGGATCGCCAGGCCGAGGGTCAGGGCCGGCAGACGCTTGTAGGCGAAGGCGAGGCCGATCGCCAGGAACGGCAGGGCGGGGATCAGGAAGCGCGGGCCCGGGGTGCCGCCGCCGAACGGTAGCCAGTAGCCCGAGTTGTAGATGAAGTAGACGGCGGCGATGGCGAGGATCGTGTTCGCCTCGGCGCGGTGTCCCCGCCCTCGCATCAAGATCACGCCGATCACCGACATGACCACGATCGGCGTGAGGACGAGCAGGCCGCGGCCCGCGAGCAGCAGGCTCACCGCGCTGTCGAATCGAGGCGAGGTGATGCCGAAGAACCCGTGGCTGTTGAGGCCGAGCACGTCATGTCCGCTGACGCCGGGGAAGGCGACGGCGTAGCCGTAGGCGAGCTTGAGCGGGTTGCCGAAGGCCCAGTAGTTGAAGGCGAGCATCGGCAGCGCGCCGAGCGCTGCCCCCCCCGCGTAGGCGGCGCCGCGGCGCAGCAGGATGCGAGCGCGCGCGCCAGCGCGACCGGTGTCATGTGGGCGCGAGAGCGCGTATCCGAACAGGACGACGCCGACCAGGCCGGTCTGGAACTCGAAGGTGACGGCCAGCCCCGCCAGCAGGCCGGCCAGCACCACCAGGCCGCGGCGGGGAGCGCCGTCCCTCTCCTTCATCAGGACGCAGAACGCCGCGAAGCCGAATCCGGCGGAGATCACGTGCGAGAAGAACTCGGCCGCGAAGGTCATCACAACCGTGGCGAGACCCAGGGTGATCGCTGCCGCGGTCCCGTAGCCGGGCACGAACCGATCCGCCGCCCACCGCACCCCGAGCAGCAGCAGCACGGCGGGAATCACGGCCGCGAGCAGCGTCAGGGCCCAGACGATCGGCGTCGCCTGCTGGACGGCGGCCTCGACGCGCAGCCCCCGCTCGACGTCGTAGCCGTAGTTCTCGAGCGGCACGACGCTGTCGGGAAGCCACTTCGGATGGGCCGTGCGCGCCGCGTTGTCGACGCCGGCACGGGCGAGCTTCTCGCCGCCAAGGTCCTTGATCGCGACGTAGAGGGGGGTGCTGAGCGCGGCCATCCCGGGGCTCTTCACGGAGTAGTAGTGCCCGTCCACCCAGGCCTTGTCGTTGGTGTCCCAGTGCCACTGGTCGATCTGGGTCTGGCCCTTGGAGAAGGCCTGCACCTGGTCGAAGTGGGCCATCTGGGCCCAGCCCATCTGGTGCATGACGAATCCCCAGGCGAAGCCGAGCGTCACCACGGCGGCGACGCCTGGGCGGGCACGGAGTGCTTGTAGCGACTGTCGCAGAGCCCTCATGAAGGCGGCGATTCTAGTGGGGCGAGTACTCGCTTCTCTCAGATGTGCCGGCGGCGCGGCAGAGGACCATGGTCCAGGGGAGCGGGCTGCTCACCTCGACCACCTCGAACAGCCGCGTGAGAAACCGCACGAACCCTCCCTTCGACCAGTGGTTCAGGTGGCCCGGCGTGTTGCCGAGCTCACCCACATAGGAGAGGCGCGCCAGGTTGAGCGCGCGCCAGAGCGGCTCTCGGGGGACGCTCGCGATCAGCCACGGCCGCGCCAGTCGCGCCAGCACCTCCAGGGCCCGCTCGGGGTCCTCGAGATGCTCGAGCACCTCGCAGCAGACGACCAGCTCGGCGGCGTGCCCCTCGGGCTCGAGCTCCTCCACCGGAGTCGCCTCGAAGCCGATCTCCACACCCGCCGCGCTCGCGCGCCGCCGCGCCTCCTCGAGCACCTGACCGAAAGCGTCCGTGCCTCGCACCCGCAGCCCCCTCCGCGCCAGGCGAATGGACAACTCTCCTTCGCCGCAGCCGACCTCGTGGGCCTCGCTCGCCCCGGTCAGTCCGACCAGCTCGTCGAGCTCGCCCATGAACCCGGCCATCAGCCGTCGTGCGACGGGGTTGGACGTGCAGTACTTGTCGTAGACGTTCCCGCCGGTCTCGGCGGCCTGGACGCTCACCGGGCGACGGTGGTCTCGATCGTCTCCACGGTGAGCGGGTGGACCCGGTCGCGATCGCCGCGCTCGTAGTGCGAGGGGCCGACGCCGGCCTCCAGCTCCAACCGCCTGACTCGTTCGTAGACGCGCTGCTGGATCGCCCGCTGCCCGGCGAGCGCGTCGCCGATGATGCCGAGGGCGAACATCTGGACCGCCGCGAGCATCAGGACCGCGCCCAGGATCAGCGACTGGATGTGGCCGCTGCGGTCCCCGTTCACGATCCAATCCACGAGGAAGGGCGACCAGGCCGCGAGCGCGAGCGCGCCGAAGGCGATGGCGAGCAGCATGAAGACGCGCAGCGGCTCGTACAGCGTGTAGGCGCGGAAGATCGCGAAGGCGTTGCGCCTGACATAGGCCGAGGTCGATCCGGAGAGCCGCGACTCGCGGTCTGTTCGGTTGGGCGAGACCGCCACGTCCTCGATCGCCACGGACATCTTGCCGGCCTGGATCAGGCTCTCGAGGGTGTACGTGTAGCGCGAGACGACGATCAGCTGGAGGGCCGCCTCGCGGTTGTAGGCGCGGAAGCCGGAGGTCGTGTCGAGCACCTTGGTGCCGGAGGCCCGGCGGACGACCCAGCTTCCCAGCCTCTGCAGGAGCTTCTTGGTGGGGGAGAAGTGCTCGACGGTCTGCACCTGCCGGTCGCCGACCACCATGTCGGCTCGGCGGCTGACGATGGGCTCGACCAGGCGTGGGATGTCGAAGGCGCTGTACTGGCCGTCGGCGTCGGTGTTGACGATCACGTCCGCTCCCAGCTTGAGAGCCGCGTCGAGCCCCGACTGGAAGGCGGTGGCCAGCCCCCGGTGGGTGGTCAACCGAACCAGGTGGTCGACCCCGTGGCGCCGGGCCACCTCGACGGTGCGGTCGGTCGAGCCATCGTCGATTACCAGCCACTCCACCCGGTCGAAGCCGACGACCTGCCGCGGCAGTTCCGAGAGCACCTGTGGCAGGGATTCCTCCTCGTTCAGGCAGGGGATCTGGATGATCAGCTTCATCAGGGTGATCGTAGGCTCTTGCGACGGATCGGAGGCAAGCGGCTTCCTAGACTGGCCACCATGGTGCGCGCGATCACCTGCGGAAGCTGAGGCGCCGTGCTCGAGGTTGAGAGGATCGGCGAGGGGCCGCCGATCCTCTTCGTCCACGGCAGCGTCGTCGGCGCCTCTCTCACCTGGCGGAAGCAGCGGCAGCTCGCCGAGCGCTGGGAGCTGATTCTGCCGAATCGCCCCGGCTTCGGCGGGAGCCCGCCGCTCGAGCGCAACGACTTCGCGGTCGAGGCGCCGATGTTCTCGGAGCTGCTCGGCGACGGCGCCCACCTGGTCGGGCACTCCTATGGCTCGGTGATCGCGCTGCTCGCCGCCGCGGAGCGACCGGAGGCGGTCCGCTCGCTGACCGTCTCGGAGCCCGGCGCGCTGCGGCTGGCGGAGGGCCGAGCCGAGGTGGACCAGATGATCGCCGACGGCGAGCGGCTCTACGGCGACCCCGAGTCGATCCCGTCCGAGGCCTTTCTCCGCATGTTCCGCTCCGGCGCGGGCTCCTCCCACGACACGCCCGACGACCTGCCCGAGTGGCTCGCCCACGGAGTCGAGCTCCTCAAGCGCGAGCGGCCGCCCTGGGAAGCGGAGATCCCGCTGGACCGCCTCGCGGCCGCCCGATTCCCGGTCCTCGTCGTCTCGGGGGACCACTCATCGGTCTTCGAGGCCGTCTGCGACTCCCTCGCCGAGTCGCTGTCAGCCGAGCGCGCCGTGATCCCCGGTCGCGGCCACACGATCCCCTCGACCGGTGAGCCCTACAACGAGCGCCTCGAGGCGTTTCTCACCGCGGCCGAGCGCGACCGCCGATAAGCGGTACGGCCGATTCGGCGGTACGGCTGATCCCGTTATTTCCGCGCCGCCGCGGGTCTACTTGTGCTTCTTGCGGGTCTTGTCCGCCGCGTCGGCGACGTCGCCGACCTGCTCTCCGATCGAGCCAACCTGGCGCGCGACCGAGGTGAGCGAGTCCAGGTCGACCTTGCCGAGGTCGACGTTCTTGAGGGACTTCGGCAGCGAGACGCTGCTCAGCCGCTTGAGCGGCCTCCGCTTCTGATTGCGGCTCTTCAGTGCAACCCCACCGGCGACGCCGGCTAGAGCAGCTCCACCCGCGAGCAGCGGTGCCTTCGCCTTCGACGCCAGCTCGACGACCTTCCCGCCGGTCTTGGCGATCGGGCCGTTCGACGGCGTCTGCCGGGCGCTGCGGTCACCCGACGACGTACGGCGGGAGGCCGACGTGGTGCTGCGCCGTGACCGGGAGGACGTCGAGCTGCCCCCGTTCGAGCTCCTCGGCTTGGAGCTCGACCGAGCGCTTCTGGATGAGCCGGAAGAACCGTTCCTGCTGGTAGATCTCTTTGTCCTCGAGCTGCCGCTCGACGAGCTTCTGCTCGAGGACCGCGTTGTCTGCGCCATTGTCGTTTCGCCTCTCTTGGCTTCCGTGCCAGCTGCGCCTTTCGCGCCGGCGGTCCACTTGGCCTACCCGCTGAGGTGAAATTTGAACTGACGGCCCAAGTTGAGTGTTTGAATGGTTGGGATCGGGTAACCGCGCATCACCGGATTGAACGGACCATCCAGGAGGAGGAAGGGCAGGATGCCCCAGCGCAGTTCTCGATCCAGCAGCAAGACCCGCTCCGGCGGCTCCAAGAGTTCTTCATCGAGGTCGAGGAGCCGCTCGTCCGCGTCGAAGAGCCGCTCCAGTGCGAGCTCCCGAAGCCGGGCGTCCGGATCCAGCCGCTCTTCGTCCACGCACAACAGGTCCGGGGCGCGCACTGAGTCGAGGCGCGTCGAGAGCGATTCCGACACCCAAGCGCCGAGGGACAAGAGCGCCAGCTCCAATGGTCGCAGCGGCTCGCGCAGTCGAAAGCGCAAGCGGGAGGAGTTCCCCGACTACTCGGTGGTCAATCCGAAGGACGTGGACATGTCGGAGGGCCCGGACGTCCTGGCCGACGTCCCGGTCATCAAGGTGGACAAGGTCGACATCGAGGTCGATGACCTCGATGCCCGGGTAGCCGTACTCGCCAAGGTCCGGAAGCTGCTCAACATCAGCGTCGGCGCGCAGGCTCACTTGGGCCAGGTCGAGCTGAAGATCGAGGGGGTTGAGGGGCAGGCGCTGCTTAAGGCGCGGCTCGAGAACGTCACCCACATCCTCGAGCGCGTGCTGCTCTCGCTGGATCGCAACCCGGAGCTGCTGGAGGGCGTCGGGAAGGCGCTCGAAGAGGTCGGCGGCGGCACAGGTCATCTGCTTGACGAGTCCGGCGATGCGGTTGAGGACGTCGGTGAGGGCGCCGGGGAGGCTCTTCCGGAGGTTGGCAAGGGCGCGAGCTCGGCGCTCGGCGACGTCGGCGAGGGCGCCAACCAGGCCCTGGGCGGCGTCGGCGAAGGCGCTAAGAAGGCCCTTCCGGAGGTCGGGAAGGGCGCCAACAAGGCGCTTGGCGAGGTCGGTGAGGGTGCCAACCGGGGCGTCGCGGGCGTCGGCCAGGGTGCCGCCCAAGGAGTTGAGGGCGTCGGCCAGGGCGTCCAGCAGGGAGTCGGGCAGCTGACGGGTCAGCAGCCTCAACAGCAGCAGCCTCAGCAACAGCCCCAGCCGGCCGGACAGGGCCAGCAGCAGGGAGGAGGCGGATAGTGGCCACAAAGTCCAAGAGCTCGCGCTCCTCCAACCGCGGCGGCTCGAAGCGCTCGAGCTCAGGCAGCAGTCCGTCTCGCCGCAATCGCTCGAGCTCGAACGGAAAGTCGATGTCCCCGCGCGCCGATGCGCGGTCCGCCTCGCAGAAGACCGAGAAGTACCGCTTCGCCAAGAACGTCGAGGGTCGCGCCACCGTCGCAGAGAAGGAGTACCGCGACTACGCCACCTCCCCGCTGGCCGAGACGGGCCAGGACCCGGACGTGCTGCTCGACGTCCCGGTGCTCAAGATCGACAAGATCTACCTCAAGCTTGCGGAGCTCGAAGCGCACGTCGCGCTCAAGGCGCAGGTGCTCGACCTCGTCAGCCTCGACGTCGGAGTCGACGTCCGCCTCGGCAAGCTCGAGATCGACATCGAGGGGGTCGAGGCACAGGCGCTGCTCAAGGTTCGCCTCGACCACGTGGCGGCGATCGTCGATCGAGTGATGACCACGATCGACCGCAATCCCGAGCTGGTCCATAGCCTCAGTGAGGCGGTCCAGGACGTCGGCGCTGGCGCCGGTGACATGGTCGGCGAGGCCGGTGAGGCGGTCGAGGACGTCGGCGAGGGCGCGGGCGAAACTCTTCCCGAGATCGGTAAGGGAGTTGGCGACGCAGTCGACCAGGTCGGCCAGGGCGCGGGCAAGGCCGTCGGCGACGTCGGGGAAGGCGCTGGCGAGGCGGTCGGCGAGGTCGGCGAGGGCGCCGGCCAGGCTGTTGGAGATGTCGGCGAGGGCGCTGGGCAGGCCGTCGGAGACGTGGGCGAGGGCGCCGGCCAGGCTGTTGGAGACGTCGGCCAGGCCGCGGGCCAGGCCGCGGGCAATGCGGGTCAGCTCGTGGGCGGTCTCGGGCAGACGGCCGGCCAGCTTGGTGAGGGCGCCGGCCAGGCGGTCGGTGGGCTCGGTCAAGGTGTCGGCCAGGCGGCCGACGGAGCCGGAGAAGCTGCTTGGGGGGCTAGGCCAGGCGGCCGGCGGACTTGGCGGTGCCCTTGGAGGACTGGGTGGAGATGGCCAGGGAGGGAATGCTCAGGGAGCGGCCGGTCAGGGACAGAACGGCGCGGGTGCAGAGGGTGGCGCGCAGGCGATCACCGCACCCAAGCTCGCCAAGGAAGCGGCCAAGATGATGGCCAAGGAGATTGGAGCGGCCGCGACCGACGAGGCCAAGGACCTCGGCTCGGCCGCCAGGCGCGAGGCGAAGGACCTCGGCTTGGCCGCAACCCGCAAGGCGACTGAGAAGGTGATGGAGCTGGGCGAGCGGCGCCGTCGCAAGCGGGCCGAGAAGCACAACGCCACGGAGGCCGCGATCCGCCAGGCCGGGGAGCTCGGCGTCGACCTCGATGAGATCGAGGGCAGCGGCGCGGAGGGCCGGATCACCGTCCGCGACGTCAAGCAGGCGACCGAGCAATGAGCCGCAAGCGGCGGCTCACCGGCGAGCCCGACCTCGAGGTCGGAGCCGCCGCTCGTGCTCGCCGCCTCCGCTTCCGCCGCAAGCCGGAGACCAAGGTGGAGTTCGAGGGCCGGACCCGAGTGCGCTCGGATGACGGGATCGAGGACGTCGAGCTCGAGTCTGACTCCCGGAGCGAGCGCCGGAACCTCCCCGAGGAGGTCGAGCCGGGCGTCACCTACCGCAACGTCGAGGTGGGCTGGGCGGCGAGAGCGCGGGCGGTGATGCCCGACGACGTCGAGGAGGAGGAAGACGAGGAGCGGGAGGGCGAGCGCTAGGCGCTCGCGAGTGGAAGGGTCGAGGAGAACCATGAGCGACTTCATCAAGCGCGTCACCGCCGATCGCCTCAGCGGCGATCGGCCGGCCCCACCCCGCGCGATCGGCGCGGCGGCGGTCGTCGGCACCGTGGGCGCGGTGATCACCTACAAGCTGTTGCGGAAATAGCCGCCCGCCCACGAGGGCGACGAAGGGGAGTGGATGATGCGAAGCAAGGGACGAGACAAGGCCGGGGGCACCCTGGACAAGCTGCGAGGCCGGATCAGGGAAGCCGGGGGACCTGCTGCGGAGGTAGCCGGCCCCGCGTACCCGGTTTGCTCACTCTCGCGACGGGTAAGCGCCCTGTACCCAAAGAAGGAGAAGCAGAGATATGTCTGATCTCGCACGGATGACGCGAACCGCACTGGACACGGCGACGAACACGAAGTCGAAGGACGGGCCTCTCTCGGACCCGAAGACGTTGGCGGCTGCGGGCGTGGGCATCGCGGCGCTGCCGGTGGCGGTCGAGCAGATCGCCAAGCGGGTTGCGCCGAAGGTTTCGGACCTCGGCGAGCAGGCGAAGGACAAGGTCTCGGACGCGGCCTCGGGGGCGGTGTCGAGCCTCGGTGAGCAGGCGAAGCAGGCAGCCAAGGGCGCCGCGGTTTCGAAGCTCACGCCGGGTTCCTCGGAGGACGAAGGTGAGGGGCTGCTGTCAAAGCTGAAGCCGGGCTCATCCGACCAGGGCGAGGAGGGCGGTGGGCTGCTCTCGAAGCTGAAGCCGGGCTCATCCGACGAGAGCGAGAGCGACAGCGACGAAAAGGGCAGGGCCGCACCCGGCTACGGCGGCGGCGGACGGCGGATGCCGATCCAGCAGTCCGTCGACGTGGGGGTGCCGATCGAGGTCGCATACAACCGCTGGACCATGTTCGAGGACTGGCCCGACTTCATGCACCGGTTCGAGAGCGTCGAGCAGGTCGACGACACGACCCTCTCCTTCTCGACCAAGGTCTGGGGAATCCACAGGCGCTTCGAGGCCGAGATCGTCGAGCAGCGCCCGGACGAGCGGATCGAGTGGAACGTCACCGAGGGCGTCTCCCACACCGGCGTGGTCACCTTCCACAAGCTCGCCGACCGCCTCACCAGGATCGAGGTCAGCCTCGACATCGAGCCCCAGGGCATGCTGGAGAAGATGGCCCGCGGCATGCGCTTCACGAAGCGCGCGGTTCGCGCAGACCTGCACCGCTTCAAGGCCCTGATCGAGCTCGACGAAGAGGCCGAGGGAGGCTGGCGCGGGACGATCGAGGACGGCAAGGTCAAGCGCCGCACGGAGCGGCGGGCGAGCGGCTCGAGCAGCCGGCGCCGGACGCACAGCACGAACGGCTCGCGCGCCTCGTCATCGGCCGGGCGTCGCCGCTCCAGCTCCAAGTCCTGAATCCGGGTGAACTACCGAATTCCGGTTGTGAGTCAGGCACGCTGACTCGCCAAAGACGCCAACTATTGCCCATGACGGCTGCCCGGGCCAGGACTAAGCTCAGGGGCGATTGGTATGGCTGCCCCAGCGCAGAGGATTCAGCGCAGCTACGTAAGCGGAGCCGGCACGAGCGGCGGACTCCTCGCTGCCGCGCTGATCGCTTTTATCACCATGGTTGGACTCGTTTCGCTCCGGGTTTGGCCGCATCCCGGCGACGTCTCCGCTACCCGCGTCGGGACCGATGTCACCCTCAGCCCCGCCAGGCCCGCTAAGCCGAAGCCCGTCTCGCGGTCGGTTGTGCCGACGGTGACGGTGAGCCCGAAGCCGGTGTCGACCGGCACCGCCACCGGAGCCCCGGCTCTCGGCCACGGTGGCAACGCCACCAAGCACGGTGGCAACGCCACCCAGGTCGGGAAGCTGGAGACGGGCACCCCCAGCACCCCCGGCACCACAGGTACATCCACTCCCCCGCCTCAACCCGGCAGCACCGACACCACGGGCAGCTCTCGGACCAGCACGACACAGCCGGCGACGCACAATCCCGTCAGTCACGGCAAGGACACGAGCGGGAGCGCCTTGCAGGGCGGGTCGGTGAGCCACTCACACTCGAGCCATTCCTCTCGTATCAGCCGCCCCTCCATGTCGAACGGCACCGCCGGCTCACCCACTTCGGATGGGTCCGCCGGCTCACCCACTTCGGATGGGTCCGCCGGCTCACCCACTTCGGATGGGTCCGCCGGCTCACCCACTTCGGATGGGTCCGCCGGCTCACCCACTTCGGATGGGCACGGCAACGGGCACGCCTACGGCCACTGGAAGTAGACGAGCCGGGCCCGCGGCGCCCTGATCGCCCGGAGAGCCGGCGCCCTCGGTCCGGCCACCCCCCATCTCGCTTGCGCGTCGTTAGCGCCCGAGCAGGATTGAACCCGGGGCGTACTCCTTTGACCGTGACCGTGACCGCGCCGCGCCGACCGGGCGTCGCCCCAGTTCGTGTTCTCCGGACCCGTTGCGGTGCGACTCCTCGGTCTCGGCCGCAAGCCCGGCGACCGGTCGGCGCATCTGTTGCGCCGCCTCGATGGCCTCCTCGCGCGAGTGGACCTCGAGCTTTCTCAAGAGGTTCTTCGAGTGGCTGTAGATCGTTTCCTCCGAGAGGACGAGCGCCTCGGCGATCTCCTTTGTCGTCTTTCGCTCGCAGAAGAGGTCAAGCACCTCCCACTCTCGCGCGGTCAGCGGGCTCCGCACGGGCCGCATCCCGGTTCCGCCCTCCGGGAGAAGGCGCAGACGCTCGATCAGCCGCATCGTCACCTTCCGTGAGATGGCGGCTTCCCCTTGGACCACCTTCTCCACGACTCGAGACACGGTCTCCACGGGCACGTTCTTCGACACGAAGCCGGATGCTCCGGCCTGCAGCGCCTCCAGCTGGATCTCTTCTCCGTCATACCGCGAGAAGATGAGGACGCGAACCTCGGGCGCCGCTGCACGTATCCGTCGCGTCGCGGCGAGCCCATCCATGCCGGGCAGCGAGGCCTCCATCAATGCGACATCGGGACGGTAGTGGAGTGAGAGCTCGACTGCTTCGGGGCCGCTCGAGGCCTCCGCGGGGATTACGAAGCCCGTCCGGTCCTGCAGAGCGTCGCGAATGACTCGGCGAGCCAGCGGATCCGAATCAGCGATAACGACGTGAATGCTGTCAAGCTTGAGCTTGGCCATACCCAGATCCGCCTTCCCCTGGTTCTCCCACGCTTGCTACCGAGGCATTCACTTACCCGGATTCTGGGCCTCTCATACGTGAGCGTTTCGTCGCATCCTACTCCTATATACGTGAGCGTTTATAGGACTGGCAGGGTTACGCCCCGGAGGCCCGGCGGAGGTGCTCGACATACCGGATCGCCTCGTCCCGCGAATGCATCCCAAGCTTTCTGAGGATGTGCTTGACGTGGGTACGCACAGTTGCGGGGCTGACTTGCAGCTGGCCGGCGATCTCGGTTGTCGCCGCACCTTCGACAAGCAGATCGGCCACCTCCCACTCCCGTTGGGTGAGCGAGCTCCGAACGGGGCGAAGCCGGTTCAGCCCGGCGCTGCCGATCCGGATCACTTCTTCCAAGAGGCGGGTGCCGAGGGCTCTCGTGACAGCCGCCTCGCCTGCCCACACACCCCGCAGAACGCGGGGCAGGACCTCGAGGTCGATCGATTTGAGAAGCCAGCCGGCTGCACCGGCCCGCAGCGCCCAGAGCTGAGCATCCTCATCTGCCTCGAGAGCAAGCATGATGACGATGGTCTGTGGGTACTCCGTGAGGATCTTGACGATCGCCTGACCGCCGGTTCGGTTAGGCGGCACGAACTCGATCAGAGCCAGGTCCGGCCGCTGGCTTCTGACCAGTTCGACCGCCGTGGACGCATCTGGGGCCTCACCCGCGACCTTGATGTCGTCCTCGGTCGCGAGCCGCGCCCGTAAGGCGCGGCGTGCCAGAGGATCGCCATCCACGATGACGACGGTGATCGCCGGAGGCGGTGACGATCGAGTCGGCACTGCGGGCTCGATCTGCATTCATCCGGAAGCTATCCACCGAAAGCGGCTTCGACCAGTAAAAGCCGAACCCCCCGAGGGGCAAGGATCTGCCCAGTCCGCCCCGACGTATAGGTCAGAAATGCCTCTATCAGGGGTCGGCTGGGTCCCTCCCCCAAAGGGGGCAGACTCCCCCATAGGCAGGAGCGTGCCCGCGCGAAACTGCACCAACGCAGAATGATGGGCACGCTCGAGACCAGTGGGCTACTGGCAGGCGTGGGATCCGGGCTCACAGCGATTGTCGGGATAGCGGACGGCTTCATGCAGCCGTCGGAAGCCGCGTGGCTCGCGGCCGGCGCGGCGTTGGCGTTGACCATCCTGGCCTTCGGCTCGAAGGATGTTCAGGACACGCTCTATCCGGCGCGCCTGCAGCTCGCTCGCTTTCGCCGTAGCGAGAAGGCGGCGGACATTCTGGTGGTCAAGCTTCCGCCGGTCGCGTCAATCACACGCCGGACCGCGAACCGACGGAGCGCGAGCGCCGCGGCCTCGGTGCTGCGCGTCACCGACGGGGTCGCCATCCTCCCGTCTCTCAGTGGATATGGGCTTTGCGCAGTACTCGAAGCTGACGCTCGCGCGAAAGCAGCAATCGAGCATCGGCTCAGGCATGTCTGCGGCAGTGAGGTCGGCCTGGGCTGGGCGACCTTTCCCGAGCACGGGGTGACGATCGAGTCCCTGATCGCGGCGGCGTCTGATCGCGTTCCTGAACGTCTGTCGCCGCCTCCGAGGCCGCGCAGGTCGCAGCTGCTCCCGGGTCGTCAGCTGGCCTCCCGCAGTCTCGATCCTGGCCGCGCCCCGGCCAGGAGAGCGCGTTGAGCCGGGTCCTGGTCACCGGTTGTGCGGGGTTCCTGGGGTCCCATCTCAGCGAACGCCTCGCTGACCTCGGTGACGAGGTGCTCGGCGTGGACTGCTTCACCGACTACTACCCCCGAGAGCAGAAGGAGATGAATCTGGCGCGGCTACGGGACCGGCCACGATTTACGCTGCGCGAGCTGGACCTGGGTGTCGATCCGCTCGACGACCTCGTCGAGGGGGTCGACACCGTGTTCCACCTCGCCGCCCAACCTGGCGTGCGGGGGAGCTTCGGGGTGAGCTTCGGGCGCTACGTGCACGACAATGTGCTGGCGACCCAGAGACTGCTTGAGGCCTCGGCGGGGGCGTCTGTCCAGTCCTTCGTCTACGCCTCGTCATCCTCCGTCTACGGGAATTCCCTGACCTACCCAACCTCTGAGGAGGTCGAACGGGCCCCCATCTCGCCCTACGGCCTAACCAAGTTCACCACCGAGGAGCTCGCGAAGGTTTACGGCCGGCTCGACGGCATACGCACCGTGGGCCTGCGCTACTTCACTGCCTACGGACCGCGCCAACGCCCCGACATGGCGTTCAGGCGGTTCCTGACCAGCGCGTTGGCTGCGGAGCCGGTGAAGATCCTTGGCGATGGCTCGCAGGTGCGCGACTTCACCTTCATCGACGACGTAGTCGAGGGGACCATCGCGGCCGCGCGCCGTGGCGCCTCGGGCACCGTCTACAACATTGGTGGAGGCACGCAGGTCCGCCTGCTCGATGCGCTGAGGAAGATCGAGGAGCTGCTCGGCCGCCCAATCGAGGTCGAGCACCTGCCCGACGCGCGGGGCGACGTGCGCAGGACCTGTTCAGATCCGCGGCGAGCGGCTCGGGACCTCGGCTTCAGCCCCCGTGTCAGCCTCGATGAGGGTCTGTCCCGTCAGGCGGAATGGGCCCTGGCTCGCAGTGCGGCTCCGCCTCTGGTGGTTGCTGTGTGAAGGCGACCAGCTCTCACAAACCCGCCGCGGGTCAACGATCCGCCCGGGAGAATGCCGGCGTGCAAGGCCGCTTACGCCGGCCCCGCGTCCTGCTCACGGATGCTCAGGATCGCTCTTCCCTGGCGGGTTGCAGGAGTCTGGTCAGAGCCGGGTATTCGGTCGATGCGTTGGCGACCAGTCGGCCCGCCGCTGCCCACTGGTCGCGATTCTGCGGCAGGCGACTGACGGCGAGCGATCCCAGAGAGGACCAGGCTCGCTTTGTCGCGGAGCTGAGGAACATCGTTCGCAGCACGAGCTATCGGCTGCTGGTGACGGGAAGCGACGCCTCGTTGCTCGCCATTTCGCGGCACCGTGAGCATTTCGAGCCTTTCGTCGAGCTGGGACTGCCGCCGGCTGACGTCGTGGAGCGATGCGTGAGCAAGCAGGCTCTCGCCCGGGCGGCGGCCGACGTCGGGCTCGACTCGCCGGAGACCGAGGTGTGCGCTGATGAGGGTGAGGCGAGGGCGGCGGCGCGTCGCTTCGGATACCCCGTCCTGCTAAAGCCGCCGAGCTCCGTATTCGGACGAAATGGTGCGGTAAGGCAACGCGCGAGCGTGCTTGCCAGGGACGAGGCGTCGCTCACGGCGCTGTGGCCCGGGTATGCCACCCCGTTGCTCATCCAGCAATGCGTGGGCGGCGCTGTGCTGTCGTTTTCCGGGGTGGCGGCCGATGGCCGTCTGCTGGCATACGGCGTAAGCCGCTACAGCCGCACATGGCCACCGGAGGGAGGCGCGGTGTCGTTCGCGCAGACAATCCCACCACCACCTGAGCTGCGTCAGAAGGTGGACGATCTGATCACGTTGCTTGGGTGGCAGGGTGTCTTCGAGTTGGAGGTGATCCAGAAGAAGGACACGGACTTCGCCGCGATCGACTTCAACCCGCGTCTGTTCGGCTCCCTCGAGTTGATCACCAGGGCGGGTGCTCCCCTGACCGCCGCCTGGTGCGATTGGGTCTTGGGTAAGGGTCAGGTCGAAGGTGAGGCGCGACCTGGCTACCAGGAAGGTGAGGCGCGACCTGGCTACCAGTACAGATGGGAGGATGCCGAGCTTCGGAACCTGTGGCGACGACTGGGAGCGCGCCAGGTTCGATCCGCGCTCAGCGTCCTGCGGCCCCGACGGCGGATGACCAGGAGCTTCTTCAGGCTGACCGACCCTGCTCCGTTGGTCGCGCGCATCCTCCTTCTCGTCAACCATCGTTTCCGCCGATCACGCTTGACGGCCGAACCCAAGGAGGCCACGAATGGACAGTGACTCGCGGGTAGCGATCATCGGGGCCGGGCCCTATGGCCTGGCCTGCGCCGCGTTTCTCCGGCGCGCGGGTGTCGAGCCACGGGTCTTCGGAGAGCCGATGGGCTTCTGGCGGAGGCAGATGCCCGAGGGGATGCTCCTGCGCTCACGCCGGTGCTCCTCGCACCTCGCCGATCCGACCCTGGCCCTGACGATCGACCGGTACGAGGAAAGCACCGGCGCCAGGCTCCCGGAGCCGATAGAGCTTCGCCGCTACGTCGAGTACTGCGACTGGTTCCGCGAGCGCGCCGTCCCCGATATCGAGCGCCGTCATGTCGACCGGATCGTTCGTGTTGGCGGTGGTTTCGAGCTGACGCTCGAGGACGGGCACGCGATTGGTGCCTCCCGGGTCGTCGTCGCGGCCGGCCCAGGGCCGTTCGCCTGGAGGCCACCACCCCTGGCAGAGCTGCCGCGGGATCTCGTCTCGCATTCCTCCGACCATACGGAGCTCGCGGCGCTGTCGGGCAAGAGCGTGATGGTGGTCGGCGCAGGCCAGAGCGCCCTCGAGTCGGCCGCGCTCCTGCACGAGTCGGGAGCCGATGTCGAGATCGTCACGCGCTCCCCCGACATCGTGTGGCTGGCCGGCGAGCACCCAACCAGCGTCCGGGCGCGCATGGCGCGAAGGATGATGCCACCGACCGGCGTCGGCGGCAGGTTGACGGGGTGGCTGGCTGCGGCACCCGAGGTGATGAGGCGGGTGCCGGGGAGCCTGCGATCCGAGGTCACACGCCGCTGCGTCGTCCCCGCAGGAGCTGCCTGGCTCCGCCCACGGCTGGCGGAGGTGCCGATCATCCTCGGCAGAGCTGTCGCCGAGGCTGCTCCGGCCGGAACCGGGGTCAAGGTCACTCTCGACGATGGAACCGTCCGCCAGCCCGATCACGTCCTGCTCGGTACCGGTTTTCGCGTGGACGTTGCCAGGTACCCCTTCCTTGCCCCCCAGCTTGTCCGCGACCTGGAGCTGCTCGGCGGTTATCCGCTCCTGGGCCCAGGGCTTGAGTCGAGCATTCCGGGCTTGCACTTCGTCGGTGCTCCCGCGACGCTCAGCTTCGGTCCCCTGATGCGGTTCGTCGTCGGCACCTGGCACGCGGCGCCTGCCGTCGCAAGGAGTGTCCTGGGGCGGCGCCAGCGGGTGGTCCCACTGTCCTACAAGCCACGGGTCGTTCTTCGAGCCCGCCCCGATCTGACCGAGACCCCTTTGCTGTCAGCAGACGCCGGATCGCGTGAGACGCCTCAACCCCCACGAGATGACGACCAGGCCAGCCGACTCGCGCGTGCTTAAAGGCTCAGAGGTATATTCCCGCCACAAACGGCGAGGGGAGCCCGCGGTGCCTGCATCGGATGTCTACCGCAAAGAAGCGGGTGTGACGCTCGTAGTGACTCAGGCCTCACGCTGTCGCATGAACATTCGCCAACTTCGGACGGACTCTCTGGCCACGAAACTGGCCCTTGCCGCAAGACGTGGAGGGCGGTGTTGACGTCCCGGAAAGCAAATGAGCGACCGACCGTGAAGATCGGCGCGCATGTGTCTTCGCTTATGCGGCGCATGTCCCCGACTATGAGGCGCGCATTGGCGGTCGTGGGGCTGGCGGCGCTTGCCGGCCTCGCTGCGCTCGTTGCACTCAGCAACGACCCGAAGACCTATGAGCGTGACTCGAGCTTCGCAATCCGCCCAAGTGACACGGTTCCGTCTAAAGCATTGTCGGACGTCGTCGGGACGCTCGCTCAGCCGGACAGTGCGGTCACGGAGACGATCGTCGACATGCTCGGTAGTGCTCGACTACGCGCCAGCGCCGCCGATGCTGCGGGCCTCCCTGCGCGGTCCGTCGGCGAGAGCGGCACGCCGTACGTCTGGACGGCCTCACGTCGACCCGGCAGCACGATCGTCGACATCAAGCTCACCGGCCCGAGCGACGCAAAGCTCCTCACCATGCAAACCACGGCTGCCGACGAGGCCGCCAGCCTCGTCGGCCAAGCCTTCAGCCTGTACCGACTCGATTCCCTGAGTGGCCCCGCGTCGTCGCCCGATCAGGTTGGCCCGAAGACCAAGCAGACTGTTGCCTTCGCGCTCCTTCTCGGCGCGCTCCTCGGGGTCGCCCTCGTCCTCCTCGAGCGGCAGCTGCGTTCGTATCTCGGTTCCCGGCCCCTCGGCCGCGGAGGTGACGGCCGACCGATGGGCACCGGCGATCTGACCGGCGAGACCGACCGGCTCAAGCCCACCCTCCGAGACTCGGTGGGCACCGACGCGTCTGTTCGCAGAGTCAAGCCCGGCCGGGTCGAGGGGACACAACCCGTGGCCCGGCGGGAGCGCGACCGCGAGACCGCGCGTCGAAAGCGCTGAGCTTGCTGCTCCCGCTCGTCCTCCTGCTCATCTCTTGCGCAGTGGTCAGTTGGGTGTACGTCGGCTATCCGTTGCTCCTCTTGGCGCTCGCCCGCAGCCGCCCGCGTCCGCGCGAGCGGAAACCCACCCATCAGACGGTCACCGTCCTCGTCGCGGCGCACGACGAGGAGGACGTCATCGAGACCAAGGTGGCGAACGTGCTGTCGACCCGCTACCCCCGTTCGCTCGTCGAGGTCGTGGTGGCCTCCGATGGCTCCACCGACCGGACCGTCGATGCGGCGCGGCGAGCTGGTGCGCACCGGGTGCTCGATCTTCCACGCGTCGGCAAGATCACGGCTCTGAATGCCGGAGTGGAGGCGTCCAGTGGAGAGGTGCTTGTGTTCACCGACGCAGACTCTTTGTTTCGCCCCGATACGCTCGAAGAGCTGATGGCGAACTTCGCCGACCCCATGGTGGGCGGTGTGTCGGCCAACGAGGTGAGCAGGGTCGAGGTTGACGCCCCTGGTGTTGCCCGCGGAGAGGGTATGTACTGGCGATATGAGCAGTGGATCAAGAGGTACGAGGACAAGGTCGGCAGCGCGGTCTCCGCGAGCGGCCGTCTCTACGCCGTTCGGCGCTCGCTCTTCCGCCCATCGACGGTTACCGCCGGCACCGACGACTTCGTGATCTCGACCCAGGTGGTCAAGTCGGGTCGGCGGCTTGCGTTCGACGAGCGCGCGAACGTGCTCGTCGACGCACCCCTCGACGCGACCCCCGAGCTGCGACGGAAGGTCCGCGTAATGAACAGGGGCCTGCGCGCCGCCTTTTCGCTTGGGGAGCTCCTCCTGCCGTGGCGCGGGGGATTTTATTCCGTTCAGGTGCTCTCGCATAAGGTGCTGCGCCGGTTCCTTCCGTTCTTCTTGTTGACGGCCGTTGCGGCCAGCGCCTGGTTGACCACCTCGAGTGGGATCTGGTGGCTCGTTCTGGGGCCCCAGCTTGCCTTCTATGGCCTCGCCGTAGCGGGCTGGGCCGGTCGGGGGCGCGAATGGGGAAGAGCGCGCCCGCTGTGGGTTGCGTACTACTTCTGCCTGGTCAACGCTGCCGCCGCCATCGCCGTGCTTTCAGTGCTCGGCGGCGTCCGCTTCGAGAGATGGGATGTGGCGCGAGGGGCCCGGAAGCCGGTAGCGCCGCAGGCCGCCCGATCGGGAGGTTGATTAGATGGGCCGGCGGGCGTGCCTCCTTCGGTCGAGCACCGACCACGCTGTCGTGCCGCGCAGCGTGCGCGTGAATCGAGCGGTCTTGAGCAGGAAACGCCATCGCCTGTCACGGTGGTAGACACCTACCCGGGGCCAGCGCAGCGGCGCCGACGGCGTTCGAAAGCTCCCGGGAAGCTCGGCCGCGAACGAGTATCCGGCGTCGGCGACCGCGTCGGCGACGCGCCGATTCACTGCCCCATACGGATAGGCGATCGAACGGCATGGCACCGCGAGGCGCTGCTCGCACTCTCGCCGCGACTCTCTCAGCTCGCTCATGAGGTCACCGTCCGTGAGATCGGGAAGGCGGGGATGCGTTCGCGTGTGGGACCCCACCTCCCAGCCCGCGTCAACAAGCAGCTCGAGCTCGGGCCACGAGCACGGGATGAGCTCGGACTGATGAGCTGTTCCGTGCCATCTGTCAATGCCCGGCCAGCGCATCGGGCGTTCGGCGCCGATGTACGCGGTCGGGGCGAACACCGTCGCGGGCAGCCCGTATTCGGCGAGAATCGGGAGCGCCAGCGTGATCACGGAGCGGTAGGCGTCGTCGAACGTCACGGCGACGGTCTTTCCATCGCGCGGCTCGCTGATCGCGCTTTGAAACGTCGCGCCTTGATAGCCGCGGCGACGGAGAATGCCAAGCTGATCGCGAAGGGTGCCCGGCGAGACGGAGAGCGACGCGGGGAATTCCTCGCTCACCGCGTGATAGCAGAGGACCAGGACCTCGCCCACGTCACCTCCGGATGCAGAAGGCGCTCTGGTTGACGACGCGATGCGACTCGCCGTCTACACCGACTACAAGTACCGGCGCGATCCCGACGGCGTCTACGCCGAGAAGGCGTTCACCCTCTTCCTCGCGCGGCTCGCTGAGGAGCTCGATGGCATCGTGCTCCTGGGGCGCCTTGACCCTCGACCCGGTCAGTGGAACTACCGCCTTCCACCGTCGGTGTCGTTCGTACCCTTGCCCTGGTATCCGACGCTCGCCCGGCCCCTCGCAGCTGCCCCCGCGATGGTGAAGTCGATTCGGCGCTTCTGGCGTGCCCTCGATGGCGTCGATGTCGTCTGGCTTCTCGGGCCGCACCTGCTCTCGCTCGCCTTCCTGGCCATCGCGGCGCTCCGACGGAAGCGGGTCGTTCTCGGTGCCCGCCAGGACCTGCCGCGGTACGTTGCAAGCCGCCACCCCGACCGGCGCGCGCTCCGCGTTGTCGCTCTCATCCTGGAAGGCGCCTGGCGGGCGCTGGCTCGCTACCACTCGATCATCGTCGTCGGTCCAGACCTCGAGCGCCGCTATCGTCGCGCGAGGGCAGTGCTGGGAGTGTATGTCTCCCTTGTCGAGGAACGGGCTATCGAGGATGCCGCTGGCGAGTACCGTGATTACTCGGGCGAGCTGACCGTTCTCGCCGTCGGCCGACTGGAGCGCGAGAAGAACCCGTTGCTGCTCGCGGACGTACTCGCATTGCTCCGCGAAAGCGAGCCTCGCTGGCGGCTGGTCGTTTGCGGTGACGGGCCGATGCGCGAAGAGCTGCTGGAGCGGCTCGATCGGCTGGGCGTCCGCCAGTATGCGGACCTTCGCGGCTACGTGCCCATGGACCGAGGACTCACCCGCTTCTACCGTGAGTGCCACCTGTTCCTCCACGTGTCATGGACGGAGGGGATGCCCCAGGTGCTCTTCGAGGCGTTCGCCGCACGGCTTCCGGTCGTCGCGACGGCCGTGGGTGGGGTGCCTCGCGCGGTAGCCGGGTGCGCGCTGCTGGTCGCGCCAGGAGATGCCGCGGCGGCGGCGGACCAGCTGCTGAGGCTTGCGCGCGATCAGTCCCTGCGGGCACGACTCACGGAGGCCGGCGTCGCGCGCGTCCGCCAGCATACCTTCGAGGCCGAGAGCCGGCGGGTGGCTGAGTTTCTCCGCTCTTCCCGGTGAGATGTGGTGGGCTCTGCAGCGCCTGGGGCAGGGATCTGGTTGGCAACACGTTTCGTCTGCCCCGTCGATGGGGGGCGTGATGGGTCCGGGTAAAGCGAAGCCCACTGACAGCGGCCAGTATCGTGTCGCCGGCGAGCAATTGTCCCGATCAACTCATCAGGAGGGGCTCAACCCTTTGTTGATCCTCGCTGTCATCCTCGCGCTGGTTCTTGGGCTGGGCCCGCTGCAGGGCTCGAGCCCGGAGGCGTCACAGATAAGGTGCGCTCGCTTCGCGAGCCCGACGGGCAGCAATTCTTCGCCTGGCACTCTCGCGCGGCCCTACCGGACCGTGCAGAAGCTCGTCGATACGCTCGGCCCCGGACAGACCGGATGTCTGCGCGGGGGTAGGTACCGACAGGGAGAGGTCACGATCAGGAGGCACGGCATCCGCTTGACCAGCTACCGCGGGAAGGGGGCCACCTTGATCGGTCGGCTAAGGGTTGCCGCCGATGGGGTAACGGTGGATCGGCTCAGGTTGGACGGGCGCAATCTCCGCGGCCTCCCCAGCCCCACCATCAACGCCGACGATGTCACCTTCCGGCGCAATGACGTGTCGAGCCGCGGCGCCTCGAGTTGCTTCTTGCTGGGCGGCACGACGGAGGTCCGGCACCCCGTGATCGAGGGCAACCGCATCCACGACTGCGGCGTGACGACCACCAATTACGACCACGGTATCTACATGCAGAACGTCAGCGACGCGCAGATCATCGGCAACACGATCTACGACAACGGCAGTCGCGGCATCAAGGTCGGTCCCGAGTCTCAGGGGGCGCTGATCCAGGGCAACGTGATCGACGGCAACCCGATCGGGCTCAACTTCTCAGGGACCGGCGCCGCGGCGTCCTCGGATAACGTCGTGGAGCACAACGTGATCGCCAATTCGAAGCGGTGGTGGAACGTGCAGTCCTACTGGCCGGGCCCGGTCGGAAGCGGCAACCTCGTCCGGCGCAACTGCGTCTTTGGCGGTAACCCCAACCCCTACTACAACCAGGGGGGTGGGATCAGCGGCGGTCCAGGCTTCACCGCCCAGGACAACCTGATCGCCAGACCAGGCTACCTCGACCGGAAGGCGAAGGACTTTCGCCTGCGAAGCGACAGCCCTTGTCGGCGGGTCTACCCTCGGGCGTCGTAGCATCGGATCCCCCTCCGGCATGCAGCAGCTCGGTGTGGCGATGCGACCCTGCTCGGTCGCGTCATCAGAGCGGAGCTCGCCCTTCGAGAGAGGGACAGCGCGCTCCAGGAGTGATCGCCCGCCGCACCCGCAGATCCCTCGCCTCGGGGGGCGTCACAGCTAGACTCGCGGGACTACGCTCGGCCGCAACGGGGCGCCGCGAACGGTGCCCTTCGCCCCGAGAACCTCCTTCCAGTGGAAGCTTTCTCCGCCCGCATCAGACACTTTCCCGTCGGCGGCCTAGTCGTCGCCCTCTGGAGTGGCGGCGCGCTCCTTGCGATCCTTTTCGGCGTTGCCGCGGCGACGTCGGTCACCGCGCTCGCGGGGCTGCTCGGCGTCCTGGCGGCGTCAGCGGTCGTTACGGTCGCGTTCACAGCGACGCGCTGGGCGCTTATCGTCCTTCTGTTTCTGCTCTACAGCTACGCGGGCTGGGTCGCGAGCCACGCTGTCGGGGCCCCGGAGCTCAGCCAGGGACTGCTGCTGATCATTCTCGTGGCGCTGGCATGGCGCCATTTGACGCGAGGGGAGGAGG
This sequence comes from uncultured Solirubrobacterales bacterium, assembly GCA_963833375.1. GTDB lineage: Bacteria > Actinomycetota > Thermoleophilia > Solirubrobacterales > 70-9 > DASUPK01. The sequence continues at coordinate 273,552 of CAWHXR010000001.1, read as the reverse complement.
TTTCACTTCCGCCTGAGCTGAGCGCCCTCCTCGTGCTGGGACTCGCATTCGCGGCTTCCGCCGCCTTCGCGTCAGATCTCGGCGTCAGCCTGGCAAGGATCCGAGACTTCATCGGGTACGGGCTGACAATCGCCGCCCTGGTCGTTCTCCTCGATCGGCCAATTTGGCTTCGGCGAGCGGTGTGGACGGTCGTCATCGCCGGCGGAGCGCTCGCGATCGTCTCCATCGTTCAGGCGGCCACCGGCACCGCCGGGAGCGACTTCGCCGGTTTCGCCGTCGCCAAGTCGGAGGGTGCGGGAGTCTTCAGGGCCGGTGGGCCACTCGACCCCAACTTCTTCGGTCAGGTGCTTGTCGCCACCGCGATGCTCGCCCTCTACCTGGCGCTCTCCTCCCGCGGCCGCGCCGGTCGGGTGCTCGGTTTCACGGCATTCGCCGCATGCCTCGTGGCGAGCGGCCTCACGGGCTCCCGCGGGGCGCTCGTGGCCGTCGCCGCAGCCTTCTTCCTCGTCCTCATTCTGGCACCGGTCCCTCGCGGAGTCGTGGCAGCGACCGGAGCTCTCGCTGTCGCTGCCGGCCTGATCTTCCTGCCAACCGGTCTCAAGGCTCGGGTCGGCTTGCCGACCTCGTCCGCGGACTCCCAGCAAGTCGCCGCGGTGACGAAGGGCAGTGCAAGCGCCATACGCGGGCGTGAATCCGAGAACCTCGCGGCAGTGAAGATGTTCCGCGACTACCCGATCCTCGGTGTCGGCCCCGGCAACTACCCGCTCCACTACCTTGGATACTCGGAGCAGATCGGGCTCGACCCGCGTCTGCAGCAGCGAGAACCACACAGCCTCTATCTGGAGGCTCTTTCCGAGACCGGCATCGTGGGAGCGTCGGCCTTCCTGGTTGTGTTGTGGCTGGCACTCCGGGGCGCTTGGAGGGCAAGGCTTAGGCTCGCCGGCCGTGATGCGCTGCTGGCGGAAGGTATCTTCGTCGCGCTGGTGAGCTTTCTCGTCGCGGGCCTGTTCCTGCATTCGACCTATCCGCGCTATTTGTGGATCGTGATCGGCTTTGGGTTTGTCGCCGGCAATCTCGCTCGGGGCACAGCGCGCGACCCCGGCTTCGGGATGCAGCCGACGACCGGCGGCCCTCGCGGCTCGGCGGCTGCCTCTTCGGGGCGAGCCTCCTGAGGACGAGGGCCGGAGGCGTTTGCGAAGCGCCACATCATGCGGCGGGCGGCCGAGAAGCGGCCCCCGCTGCATCAGAGTTCGAGCGATGGCCGCAGCGGCGCTCGACGCGCGTTCGCCTCCTCGACGAGCTGTCTCAGCCGCCGCCCCGCCGGATGGCGAGGGACTCGCCGCGCCACTCCGGAGCCCTCGCGACGTGTTCACTGTGGTCTCGTCCGCCCAGCGGCCGTTTGCGGTCCCAAGCCTCGATCGCGAACCCCGCGATCTCGCACGCGACCTCGGCCCAGGAATCGCCGGCTGGCGGGCTCAGCTCCTCATCCGACCACGCACGACGCAGGTGAGTGATCATGCGCGGGATATCTTCCTGCGAGTCAACATCGACCGCGATGAACCCCGGGCGCTGCGCGGCGAACGCGCCCAGCTCGCCTCGGTCGCCACTTGCAGTCACGGCGATCCGGGGAACCGGCAGGGTCAAGTACTGAATCGCCTTGCTCGGCAGCTCGGCTGGAGTCCTGTTCGCGACAACCACCGCTGCGTCGAAGCCACGCGCGATCTGGCAGGCCCGTCCCCATTCGACCGGGTCGTGAACCTCCACGACGACCCCAGGATCTCGGGTCTGCAATAGCTCGGGGCGGTGTACCGGCCCGTAGTTGGCGAAGCGCACACTTGTGAGTCCTGCCGCGGCCCGCAGCCTTGAAAGCCATCCGCCGATCGGCAGCTTGGCAGGATTCACCGAGCCAAACTGAACCAGCCGGAGCTCACCGGCCGATGCGACATCGACTCGTGGTGCGTACCGATTGAGCGCATCGTGGGCGATGGCGGGGGCGGGCTTGCGGTCGACCACAGGCTCGGCGGCCGTGGTGTACCCATTGGGTCGAACCAGCAGATTGAGATCCGGGAAGATCGCCCGCAAACTGCTCGCCTGCGTCTTGGTGGTCACGACTCCCGCCGCGGCATGACGCCACAGGAACGCCTCGGCGGTGTTTGCCCGCCGCCGCCAGGGGAGTCGCAACCACGGGGAAGGCGCCGGCTCGGTCAGCGCCCAGGGATCTCCGACGTCGACCACGTACGGAATTCCCGCAGCGATGAGATGCGACGCCGCAATGCAGATCGGCGAGAACGGCCAGCCGATCAAGAGCGCGCCTCTACCCGACGGCTTCCAACCGCGCAGTGCGAATCGTGCCGGGACCTCGAAGGAGTCGAGCACCAGCGGACGGAGAGCCCGCCGCACGACGCGTCGCGGCAGCGTCGCCTTGAACGGACCCACCGCGTGCCCGGGCTGACCGGGCACTCGCTCCACTCGGAAGTCGAACTGCCGCTCGAGGGCAGTCGCCAGGTGTGCGGTGCGCTGAACCCGAGGCGAGAAGGGGCCGTCGCGGGCGAACGAAACCACGATCGCCTGCCGGTCGGCCGACATGGCGCGACTATAGCGGCGCGCTGCGCCGCGGGATGAGAGTGCTCGACTAGGCTGACCGGTCAGCTCGGCGGACCGTGCGACTCCGTTTGATGCCTTCGGGCCGCGCATTCCATGGACGACCCCGACCGGATCCAGCTAGTCACCGAGATCAGCGAGGTGAAGGCGCTCGCGGGCGAATGGCGCCCGCTCGCCGAGCGGCGCGGGAACGCGTTCGTGACGCCGGAATGGTTCCTGGCCTGGTTGCGCCACTGTGGCCAGGACTGGGAGCCCCGCGTGGCGGTCGTACGCACTTTCCATGGCAGGCTTCGGGGGCTCCTGCCACTCTTAAGCTCCAGAAGCAGTGGTCGCCAGGTGCTTCGATTCTGCCCGGTCGGTGACCGTTTCCATCCCGTCGCCGACGCGCGGGACGAGGAGGCAGTGGCTATCGCCGCGGCGCCGGCCGTGGCGCCGCGGGACCGCGGCCTCCGCTCGCTCCTGCTCGAGAACGTCGACGCGGGCGGGGGATGGTGGCAGGCGCTGGCGGAGGCATTCCCCACCCCTTTGGCGACCGTGGAGCGGGCCGAATCCGCCTTGCCCTTTGTGGAGCTGGGGGGGCTCAGTTGGGACGAGTACCTCGCAGGTAGGAGTCGCCAGCTCCGCAGCCAGCTTGGCCGAAAGCTGCGCTCGCTTCGCAAGGAGCACGATGTGCAGCTCCGCCGCACGCGGCGCTCAGAGGAGGTCGCCGCCGACCTCAGGATCCTGTTCAGGCTGCACGATGCTCGCTGGGCCGAGCGTCCCGACAGCTCCGCCTTCGCCGATCCCGCGATTCGCGCATTTCACCTCGAGTTCGCGACGGCCGCGCTCGAGCGGGGATGGCTGCGCCTCTATGTGATGGAGGTCAATGGAGTGCCGATCGCAGCCCTATACGGGTGGCTGATCGGCGGACGGTGGTCCTACTACCAGGCGGGATTCGATCCAGCGTGGTCACACCACAGCCCTGGCTTCCTCCTGCTCGCGGAGACCATCAGAGAGGCGATCGAGGACGGGGCCTCCGAGTACGACATGCTGCTGGGAGAGGAGGCGTTCAAGCGCCGTTTCGCGACCTCGTCCCGTAGCGTGCGCACCGTCGTCCTGGCACCACGAGGGCATCCGGCACACATCAGCGCAGCGGCCGGAGCTCGCCTGCGCCGAGCGTGGCGAAGGCTGCCCTCGCGCCCCAGAGCCCGTGCGAGGTGGCTAGCCGGCCGGCTTGGTGTACGCCGCTGAGGACCTGAGGCCCTTCGCCCGACGCGTTCGACGGCCGGGCGCTGCGGCTCGCCGGACCAGCGTCCCGACCGGGAAGGACGGGCGGGAGCACCGTAGTCGGCCCCCTTGTCGTCACCGGCGCAGCCTGGAGACCAGGCCCAGGCAGTCCGTCGCCTCCCAGGAGCCGTCGAAGCTGTAGGTGTGGGCGCCGAGGTTGCGCCCAGGTGCCCAATCCGGCCCGAGAGACCCCACTGGCCGCTCTCGGTAGTCGTCCGCCGTCAATACTTCGATGGCGTTGAATACAACCCGGGAGCCGTAGCCCCCGGTGCAGTCCTGGGCAGGTCGAATCAGGACCCCTCGGTGGAGAAACGGCCTACCGGCTGGACGTGCCCGTCGGGCGTCGGATACGACTGGGTTGCGGGGATGAGGGGTCCAGCCCGACTCGAGCCGGTCGCTGAAATACAAGAAGGTCTCGTCGTCGAGGCGACCACCGTCGAAGGACTGGTTCACCCACATCCAGTACAGCCCACCGTGACTCATGACGCTCGCATCGACGGCCGTGACGCCCTCGAGCAGCACCGCTACGCGGGTCCAGCCGGTCGGGAAGTCGGTAGCCGCCCAGAGCTCAACGCGGCGAGCCTCGCCCGACTCCGGGATCATGAACGTCTGCCCGCCGTCACGTAAGACGTATGGATACGACAGGTGGTGGGCGGCCGACAGGATCGGCTCGAGGGCGCTCAGCTCGCCGCCTCGCTCCAGCCGGCCCACGGCAAGCTCCCCCTTCTGATCGGCAAAGCGGACCTCCTCGATGAAGATGAGCGTGTCACCGTCGCTCTCGAACACGAACGGATCCGCCCAGTACCTGTCCCCGGGAGGCGACACAACGTGCCAGGGCCTGGGATCCTCGTGGGGGAGGATGTCCCCCTGTCGCTGCCGAAGGCCAAGGAACCACTGGCGGCGAAACGCGGTGCGGCGCAGCCGGCGCCGGGCTACCCGCCCGGCGATCCTGGCCACGTGCCGGACGGCGTCGGCATTCGAAGGCGGCGGCCGCCGCAGACTCGGCCGGTGCTCCGCCGGCTCCAGTTCCGGACTCCACCGCCCGGCCGCGAGATCCTCGAGGCGCCGAAGCGCGAAGCGAGCGCTCTTCCAGTAGACGGGATTGCGGGTGCGCTGCAGCGAAACGGGGTCGGTTGCCGTCCACGAGCTGGTAAAGCACCCTGCGTTCCTTGGGACTTCCGGCAACGGCCTCGAGCACGCTAGTGGACGCGGATTCTGCGAAGAACAGCTCCCAGAACAGCGCGGGCTCCCCCCGGTACCGGAGCGGGTCCCCGAGGTGGAGGGACCACACACCTTGCCGGGGGACGAGCGGAATCTCTCCGGGAGCCAGCGCTGTCCCGAGGCAGACGAGGACGTCCAGAGAGTGCTCATCTGAGTCCGGGTCCTCGTGTCTTTGGTCGTCCTTGTCCCCTTGCGCAGGAATCGCCGGGAGCTGCAGGCTCGACACGCCCTGGAGCGCGGGCGAGATGTCCACTGGCTCGAGCGCGTCGGGCGGATGGGAGAACACCCGGCGGTCGAGAGCCTCGTACACCGCGAAGAGGATCGAAGGCTGCTCGTCGCCGGTACGATCAGCGATGACAGCCAGCGCGAGCTCCAGGTCGTCATGCGCATGGATCGCTCTCAGCACCCATGCGGCCCAGGCGGGTGCGCGCACCCCATCCAGCACGACTCCGATGCGCAGCGTCACCTGTAGCGAAAGCTCGAGCCAGCCGGCTCGGCGCAAGCGACCCAACCGAATTGATCGCAGGACTCGAGCAGGAAATGGGCGATTGCTGGACCGGAATCGCTCGAGTGGTTGGCGCCCGCGGGGGTGGCGGGTGCCGGTGAGCCGTACACCCGCGGGTTGAAGTGCGAGACGGAAGGGACCTCCGAGTCGCGCCCGCTCGCCGTCACCCGCAGTCCGCTCGAGGCCAGCGCCCGGCACGTGGCGAGGACCGCCCGAGTCTCCGCATCCGCCGTAATCAGCGCGTTCGGCGGGATCCTTCGCGAAGTCGCTGACATTGAGCGATCATACGTGCAGGATCGCCCGCCGGCCCGCGCGCCGGGAGCCGCTCCGCGCTGAGAGCTCTCAGCTCAGTTCGAGTTCGTCATCGCAATCGAGACGCTTGCCGGGGAGCGCTACGCCCGGTTGCCGCGGTGCCGCGAATGGAGCTGCTCATAGAGCTGCTCGAGGCGCTCGACGGTGCGATCGAGGCTGAACTCGCGGCGGCAACGGTCCCGCGCTCGAGCGCCCATCTCCCTTCCACCATCCATATCCCGAAGCACACCCCTGACAGCAGAGGCGAGAGCCGCCTCATCGCGGGGTGGCACGAGCACGCCGTGGACCCCATCCTCGATGACCTCTGGGATCCCGCCCACGCGCGTGGCGACGATCGGCTTGCCGGCGTCCATGAACTCCAGGATGGAGAGCGGAATGCCCTCGTAGTCCGAGGGCAGCAGCGCGACGTCGATGGCGGCCAGGACGTCGGGCACGTCGGCTCGGGCGCCCGTGAGAAGCACGCATTCCTCGAGCCCGAGTTGATCCACGACCGCCTCCACGCGCGCGCGGTCAGGGCCCTCCCCGACGATCAGCACCCGAAGACGAGGAAAGTCCCTGGTCACCAGCGCTGCGGCCCGCACCAGCACGTCGATGGCTTTCTCCGAGCGGATGACGCAAACGGTGCCTATCACGGGATCGTCCTCATCGATTCCAAGCTCCGCGCGCACGGCCCGTCCGTCACCGGGCGGCAAAGCACGGATCCCATTCGGGAGCAGCGCCAGGCGATGGGGGGCGATGCGCTCGACCTCGATCATCCTGCGGCGAGCCTCCCGCGACACCACGATCATCGTGCTGGCACAGCGCGCTATGAGCTCACGGTCGATCACCGGGCGCAGTGCGCGCCCGGTGAAGGCCCAGTTGTGCTCGTGGGCGATCACGACCGGCACGCGAGTCAGTCGGCCGATCACCGATCCCCATGCATTCTGGCCGAAGGCGTGCGTGTGAAGCACGTCGATCCGTTCGCGCCGCAGCGCTTGGAACAACGGCCACCAGGCGAGCGGATCGTACTTGAAGCGCCGCTTGAGAAAGCGGACGGTTACGCCCCGTCGCCGCAGATCCGCCACGATCGCCTCGCCGGCCCGGTCACCCGGCTCGGGGGGACGGCTGACGAACAGCACTCGCTCGAACCGCTTCGGATTGAGCTCGACGAGCTGGTCGCGAGCCACCCTTTCGGCCCCCCCGCCACCCGCGTGACCAATCTCCCGCACGAGCGCCACGACCTTGAGGCACCGCTCCGCAGGCGCGGTCGCCGGACGATGTCCGCTAATCAACTCTGGCCCTTCTGTGGTGCGGCGCGCCTCAGGCCTGGCCCCGCGTCACGAGATCACCTAGCTCGACCTCCCCGCTGCGGACAGCCTGCGCGAGATCTGGGCCGAGCGCGTCATCCTGTTCGACCTCGCTCATCTGGTCGAAGAGATTCCGCGCGAGCACCCGCTTCTTGATCGTCGCCTGCCGCTGCTGCTCACTGAGGTCGTCGCCCGGTCTGGACCGCGTCCACATCCTCGTGAGGAGACCGCGAAACTCCGCGAGTGCACCTGGCATGAGCACGTGCAGTAGACCCGCGTAGATCGCGAGGCCGAATACTGCCTCGAGCGCAAGCAGGAGGAAGCCAGGGGCCGTGGCGCGATCTCCGGCGTGGAGTACGAAGGCTTCAAGCGGGAAGAGGATCGCCACCATCACGAGCGCGGCGAGCAACGGCGCGCGTATCGCCTCCAGCATGTTCCTGAGCGGCAGTCCCACAACGAGCGTGCGCGCGGCGAAACGCGTACGCCGCTCGGACGACGGCACCGATCGAGATTCCGACGCAGACGCCGACGAGGCCGAGCGGCAATAGCGCCAGCATCGCGACGCTCCCGACGACTATCTCGACGACGTTCATCCGAGTGACCACGTCGGGCCGACCATCGGCCTTCAACGCCTCAACGAGCAGAGAGGAGAGGCCGCGAGCGGCCGTGTAGACGCCGAGTGCCATTGCCGCCTTCCCTGCGTCTGTCCAGACCGGGCCGAACGCCAGCGTCGTCAGGGGCTCGCCAAGCGGGATCATGATCAGCCCGCCCGGGATGGCCAGGATCGCCATCCAGCGTAATGCGCGCAGCACGCTCGCGTGGAATCGCGCTCGCTCGGTCGCGATCCTTGAAAAAGCCGGGAACAGCACGTAGGACGCCGCGGCCATGAGCATCGCCAACGGCAGGGACGCGATCCGGCGCCCGTATCGGAGCTGGCCCAAAGCCGCAGCGCCGGTGAACCGTCCGAGCAGGAAGACCGGGATCTCCTCACTCACTCGGATCACCGTCGTGGCTGCGATCGTGTGCCGCCCGTAGGAGATCAGCTCTCGCCACATCGCATAAGACGCCAGTCGCAGCCGCGGTCGCCAACGCACCAGGCCCCACGAGAGAAGGGCGCTGACCAGAAACGAGGCGTACTGGGCGAGGACGAGCCCCCAGACTCCGAGCCCGTCCGCTGTCAGCACAACGCCCGTTATGCCGAAGGCGAGCACCGACCCGGGCTCGACGACCATCCGGCGAAGGAACGAGAAGCGGCGCTGCAATAACGCTTCCGGGACGGTGGAAACCGCTCGCAAGAGGGCCAGTCCGGACGCCGCCGCGGCTACGCCGGTGACCGTCCCGCTGTGGAAGAACGAGCCGATCACCGGGGCTAGTGCGAGCAAGACGAGCGCGACGAGCAAGCCGCCAAGGACCGTCGCGACCACGGCGGTGGCGGCGGCCTCGTCGAGCCGGTCGCGCCGGTAGACCAGGGCGGACAGCATGCCCGACTCCGTATAGAGCTGGGCGAGGCCGACCAAGACCATGCCGGCAGTGAACAGCCCGAACTCGGTCGGGGTCACGAGCCGGGCCAGCACGAGATAGGACGCAAGCGTCAGAATCTGGCTCAGGGCGTAGCCGACCCCCGCGAGTGCGGTCCCCCTCACCACCGTGCCCGTGAGGCCCTCAGCGGCTACGGCCTCGGCCTTGCCCTCGCCGGGGTCACCAGTCCGGTTCATGCATTCGCCTCAGCCGTTAGGTCAGGGCCGCAGTCGGCTCATCATGCGACCCCCGTGCGGCGGATCACGACGGGGACCGTCCGGATCAGGATCATGAGCTCCCGCCAGAGCGACGGCCTGCGAAAGAAGCTGATCTCGAGCCGGCAGCGTTCGGTGAAGTCCATCGAGTCCCTGCCCAGGACCTGCCAAGGACCGGTCAGCCCAGGGGCGAAATCGAGGCGCTCGGTCTGCCAGAGGTGATAGGTGTCCGAATCGAAGCTCGTCGGACGCGGCCCGACCAGGCTCATGTCGCCGCGGAGGACCGACCACAGCTGAGGAAGCTCGTCGATGCTCGTCTTGCGCAGGTAGCGGCCAAGCCGGGTGACCCGCGGGTCGTTCTCCAGCCTGAAGTCCGGCCAGGCAACCGTGCTGCGCTCGCGCAAGGATTCCCGGAGCTCGTGCGCGTTCGGCGTCATCGTGCGGAACTTGAGCATGTGAAATCGGCCCCCCAACCTGCCACAGCGGGTCTGTCGAAACAGGATCGGCGCGTCCCTGCACTCGAGCTTGACGGCAAGAGCCACGAGCGCCAGAAGCGGCGCAAGGAAGACGAGGGCGGTCGCCGAGACCACGATGTCGATCCCGCGCTTGACCAGCGCGTACGCACGATTGGGCGGGCCCAATCTCGTCATGTCTCGGTCCTCGCCCCGGCCCCCCGCCGTCAACTCTGGCATAGGCATGGCCCTGCCCAAGCTAATGCGGGTGAGGGGCGGCAGCGGGGGAGATTCTTCCCCTGCGGTAGCCGGTCTTTGAGCCCTGAAGCGCCCCAGGTCGTCTTGACCACGATCACCGAGCATGTTCAATCCGCCTGCGCGTCGGGCTCAGCCGGCCTCTGATCTAATCGCCTGCTCCACATAGGCCACCGACCGAGGGAGAAGGCATGGGTGCTCAATGGAATGATGGGCGGCGCTTCGAGGGAAGGGTGGCGGTGGTTACCGGGGGCGGAGGGACGCTTGGTGGAGCTGTTGCCAGAGGCTTCGGTTTGGAGGGCGCCTCGGTTGCGATCGGCTATCGCTCCTCTCGCTCCCAGGCCGCGGAAGTCGTGGCGGAACTGGAGGGCCGGGGCGGGCAGGCTCACTCCGGCCACCTCGACGTCACGGATCAGGACTCGGTAGACGCGTTTGTCGCCGACATCGCGGAGCGCTACGGTCGGTTGGACGTCCTCGTCAACGCCGCTGGCCGCCTCGATGAGGCGGACACGGTGAGATTCAGCGAACTGGACACAGCCGCAGCGAGCGCCCTCCTTCAGGTCGATGTGATCGGAGCGATGCGGATGTCTCACGCGGTGAGGCCGATGATGCTCGAAGGTGGCGGCGGTGCCATCGTCAACTTCTCGAGCACCTACGGGAACGGGATAAACCCCGACAACGCGATCAACTTCGTTCCCGTCACCTACTCCACCGCGAAGGGCGCAATCCGCGGCTTCACCACCACCCTGGCCCGGGACCTGGCCCCGGAGATCCGCGTGAACGCGCTTGCCCCCGGCCCGATCTCAGGCGAATGGGAGACCGAGTGGGGAGTCTCGCCCGAGCACATCGAGGAGGCAATCGCCATGAACCCGCTGAAGCGTTTCGGCAAGCCGGAGGAGATCGCCGAAACCGTCCTGTTCTTGGCTTCGGACGGGGCCGGGTACATCACCGGTCAGGTGATCCATGTGGATGGCGGCTGGGTGGTGGCCGGTTAGAGCGTGCCCTGCTCCCCAATGCTCGCCAAGAGTCCGCATCCACGCGGAAGCGGTAGCGCGGGTGCCCAGCCCGAGCCAGTGCGCGGTCCGGCGGCACCATCGCTTCGGTCTGAACAATCAGCCGTCAGCGGGGCGACGGTTGGCGGCGCTCCCGCAGGTGCTTCGCGCCGGTGTCGGACACCGAGACGAGCGCGCCGCCTCCCGGCGCGCGATGACGCGTGATGAAGCCTCGGTCGTTGGCGTCCTCCCAGACGGGCAAGCGCGGACACGATGTCCTCCACGCCTCAAGCACCTCGGCGTAGGGACGGGGATTGGGGCCGATCCACTCGAGGAGGTCGAGGATCAGGGTGTCGACGGTGTCGGACATAGGGCGCTCGGTCATTGGCGCAGATAGGTCAATGGCCGCGTTTCGCTCGGTTGGTCCGCGGTCCGAGGGATTCGGAGCCTTCACGGGCCGGCGCGCGAGCTCAGAGCAGCGTCGGCGTCGGGTTCCAAGGCTGCGACGGCCGATGCGAGGTTCGGCGCCTGCCCTGCCGGCGCCGAGACGACCTCGAACGTCTTTCCGCGTGCGTCTGGGAGAAAGAGCAGTTGCGTGCAGACATCGGCGAGATCCGCCCGTGAGATCCGGCCTTCGGCCCTATCGCCCTGCGACACGACCAGCGGCTCACCGCCACCCCCGTCCGTGAGCCAGCCGGGACGGATGATGCAGTACGACAGGCGAGAGCGTCGGATCAGCTCCTCGGCCTTTGCCTTCCATCCCAGGCTCGTCGGCTCCACATCCTGGTAGTGGTCCGGACGGCTGGCGTAGATGGTGGAGACGAAGACGACGAGGTCGACGTCCGCGGCGCTCGCCTGCTGGATGAGGTGGCGCGTGCCGGAGTAGTCGACCATCTCGGCGCTGTTCGCGCGCTCCGGGCTGCCGCAGGCGACGCTGATCACACTGCGCGCGCCGGCCGTCGGCTCCGTCAGCGTCTCACTACGGCGAACGTCTCCAACGAATTGCGGCACGTCTGGCGGAAGAACCTCGCGGCCCTTGGCCGGATCTCGGACCAGGGCGTGAACGGGAACTCGGCGCTCGACCAAGCGCCCGACGATCAGGCGGCCGGTCCGACCGGTTGCTCCGACGACCAGGACGGGACCTTCGGACATCTTCCCGGGCATCGTCTCCTTCCTCTCTCGAGACACGATACTCCGAGCGGCGACTCGCGGCCACCCGCCGAACGGCTCGCAGGGAAGGCGCGCCTCCCGACTCCGTTTCGTACCTCGGCTGGGCGCAGCCGAGAGGCTGCTGCCAGCGGCTAGCCGGTGCCTCCTCTGCGCGAGAAGCGCCAGCCCACCTGAAAACCGCCTTCACCCAACCGACAGCCCGGAGAACCTCGCGGACCTTGGGAGGGTGGTAGCGAGAGACGAATCGGGCCGCCCATCCGATCTCCCGAAGACCCCACAGATCGACTACTGCTTTTCGCGCGAGGGAGAAGCGGAGGGGCAAGGCGGTACCGCGCCAGCGATATGGTCTCCAGGCTCCTGACCACGACGGGGAGGCCCTCGATCGCACACATGGGCGGCACCGCCAGCGCAGAGATCGACGCGCCCCTGGATGACGTATGGGCCGTCGTGGAGGACGTGCTCACGGCCCCGGAATGGCAGGGCGGGATGGTGGCGATGTCGGCGTTGGAACGCGACGCCGCCGGGCGACCAACGCTGGTGGAGACCGAGAACGACATCAAGGTCAGGCATGTCAAGACGCAGGTGCGGTTCCGCTACGAGCCTCCGACGCGGCTTTCGTGGAGGCAGGAGAAGGGTGACCTCAAGTCCGTGGAGGGCTCCTGGACGCTGGAGGATCTCGGCGAGGGGCAAACGCGTGCGACCTACGCGCTGGACAGCGACCCTGGACGCGTGCTCGGGATGCTCATCCGCGGGCCAGTCGAAGCCGCCATCCGGGCCATGTTGGTGAACGCCCGCCCCGGCGAGCTGAAGGCGCGCGTCGAGAGCGCGTGACCCAGCGTGGCATTCGGGAAGAGCTCAGACGTCAACTCGTGGCGAAGCTCGAGATTGAGAAAGCCCATGACGACGTTCGGTTGGTGACCCTCAACGGGGTCGTGCTCGGGCGCCTAGGTCGGAACGCTGACTCCGGCTATTGGGAACTCGACTGGCGCGAGGGGTGGCGACGGCTGTCGAGTCGACATGCAGGCAGCGGCGAGGCCGAACATGCAGAGACCTGGGCAGTCGAGGAGGTCGCCAATCTGATGGCCGTCGAGCGATCGGCGATCGACGCTGGTGGCCCGTGGGGCAAGTCACCCCCGCCCGGCGTCAGCTAGTCCTGGCGCTTCTCCTTGCCGCGTATGAATCGGGAGGTGCCGTTTGCATGGAAAGGAGCGGTCCGTCGAGAGATACTGAGCGGGATGTCGGAGGAGAACGTCGAGATGATCCGCCGCGCTTTCGAGGCATATGAGCGAGGGGATCTCGACGCGGCCGTGGCGGACATTGCGCCCGACTCTGAGTACATAGCGGCAGGAACGGTGCCGGGACGCACCGGCACCTATCGGGGGCCTGAGGGATATAAGGAATTTATGGCGTGGCTGGCCGAGGAGTTCAGCGATGCTCACGCGCAAGTCGACGCCTTGATCGACGCGGGTGATTCGGTGGTGGTCGGCGCAACGCTTCGCGGGCAGGGACGACAGAGCGGTATCCCTGCCACCTTCACGTTCTGGCAAGTGTGGAGATTTGCGGACGGCAAGGTCGTCCAGGTCAAGGGTTCGCTCAGAAGGCCGAGGCCCTCGAAGCCGCCGGGCTGTCGACGTAGCCGCTTTGGACGAAAAGCGGCGCTTTGCATGGAAAGCGCGGCCGGCGGCGCGCTGACAACCTCCTGACCCTCGCCCGGGTTGGTCGGCGGTCGGGGCGCTAAGCGTCTTCAATACCCGCCATGCGGCGGACGACGGCGTCGATGTCGGCGCCCTCGTCCTCGACTTCGTCGACGTAGAGACGCCCCCAAGCGATGCGGTCCTCCCGGATGCCCATGATGAGGACGCCACGCTCTTCAAACGGCGTGCCGTCCGCCTTGCTTCCCGTCCAGCGGATCTCCACAAAGACGGTGTCGCCATCGACCGCCGACCGGAGGGTCTCTGCGCGAAAGTCCGAGATGCCTTCGAGCAACGCCGACCAGTTGGCGCGCACCTGGTCGATTCCCTGGAAGGTCCGAGCCGGAAACAGCGGCTGCTCGCTGCGGTAGTCGTCGTGGAAGCAGGCAAGCATCCCTTCGAGATCGTGCGCGTTCTGCGCAGCGGTCAGCCGGTCCGTCAAGGTCCGCGGATCGCCCACCAGGTGAGCATACGCCCGCGGCCGATGCCACGGCAACGGCTTGTAGCCGCTGCTCCTTCGAGCGCCTTCAGATCACGAAAAATCGCATGCCGTTGACTCTGTGGTCGGAGCGCCTGCGGGTACCCGCGGCTACCGCAATGGACGAAAAGCGGCAGTCTGAATCACACCTCTAAGCGAGGAAAGGGGGCGCCAAGTCGCTTTGCCATGGAAAGGAGCGCTGTTCGAGCAGGCGCATGCTTCTCGTGCGAAGCAGTCGCGACGCTGCCAAAATCGGACGAGCTCGGGGCGGGAGGGCGTGCGACCATCGGCGCGTGCAAGAACCTCAGCGGATCGACGTCACGGGCACCGGCTCCGAGGAGTCGGTACGCCCCGCCAGCAGCAGCCGACGTTGCGGCCTCGGCTTCAGCGACTGTTGAGCGCCGGCGCCGAGACCGTCTCGGTCGTCTCGGCCCCCGCGCGTAGCTCGTGCGGTCGATCTGTGCCGATCGCGTCCGGAGCGAACTCGAGCACCCGACTGAGGTGCTCCGGGCGGTTTACGGTGCCGGTGTTGACGCTCAGCCCGGCTTTTCGAAGCACCCGGACGAGCCGCTGGGTGAGCAGGAAGTGCTCGACCGAGATCCCGTCCACTCCAGCCCGAAGAGCCCACGACACGAGCGCCTCGGGTGCGTAGTCGGCCCAGATCACCACGCGCGAGCGCAATCCGTGAGCGGCGGCAACCGCGCATGCTCCACTGTGGAAGCTGATCACCTCGACGCGGTTGCTGATCGGCTCGCCGCGCAGCCGCTCGCAGAGCTTCTGGGCGGTGCGCCGGGCAAGGGCGGGATCAGCGTGCGCCTTGACCTCGAGCTGAAGGCCGATCCCCTCCGGCACCAGGTCGAACAGCTCCTCGAGTAGCAGCGGATGCTCCGCCGTGGGTTCTCCTGCAGAGTCGCGGATCAGCGCCGAGCGGATCTCCTCGGCGCTCCTCTGATGCGCCCAGCCATCCAGGGTCGTCGCGAGCGTGAGCAGGGGGTCGTGGAGGAGGACCAGCCGATCGTCGGAGGTCAGGCAGACGTCGGTCTCGAGCCCATCGACCGGGCCGGTCAGCGTGTGCCGAAGCGCGGCCGCCGAGGAATCCGGACCGTAGTGGCGGCCGAGTCGGTGTGCATATAGCGGGGGCAGTGACAAGCGATCTCCGATCGACCCGAATCGGATCACGAAACCCCTTCGGTGCTGTTAAGGCTCTGGAAACAAGGAGTTCTTGTGGTGTGTACTAACCGGCACCTGCCCGCCGTCGGTCCGCGATCAGGCGAGCGAGCCGGATCGGAGTGTTCCCTTCCTATCGAGGTGAACTGCCGGATTCAGCGATGAGGGGGTTAGGCCCTAGCTAGCGCTTTGCGTCGCGAGAAACGAGCGGGACCCTGGCAGCCTGAAAGCGGCGAAGCGCGGTCACGACCTCCGCGGTGCTGAGTGCGTCGGGGCCTTGGAGCGACTTGTCCTGGCGCAGCCGACGAAGCTTGCTGAAAACCGCCTTGCGATTCCGATGAGCTCGCTCGTAGCTCTCGATCGCCGCAAGCTCCCTTCGCGAGCGGCTGGAGAGCGATGCAACGACGTCCTTGGCCTTCAGGCTGTCATAGCCGGCAACTGGCTCGTCGACCGCGCTCGTCGTCATTTCTCCGTTCCTGCGGACCCCGCCGGCACGGTTGAAGGGGGAGGAATCGGCGAAGCCGCCGGGATCGGCGAGGCGGGTGGCATCCGCGACGCTGGAGGAATCGTGGTGGGTTCCGTGACCATGTACACATGTTATCAGCAATTCATGACATACTTTTCTAGAGTTATGGAGGAAGGCTCGCCACAGACGACCCCTCGCTGGGACTTCCTGACCAATCACGCGCACGTCCTCGTGTGTGTGGCTCGTGACCCCGGCATCCGGCTACGAGACATCGCCACCGCCGTCGGGATCACTGAACGCGCCGCCCACCGAATCGTGTCCGAGCTGGTCGACGCGGGCTATGTGGTGCGGAAGCGGCAGGGCCGGCGAAACCACTACCAGGTCAAGACCAAGCTGCCGCTGCGCCATCCCCTTGCCGAGGAGCATGAGGTGGGCGATTTGCTCGACGTCCTGGTTGGCTAGTGACAAACGAGCCAGCGGGCGTGACGGCCGTTGGGGAAGATGCCTAGCGATGTGATCTTCGGACTCGGCGAGCGATAGAGCCCGGGATCACCTCTTGAACCGCGCCGCCTCCTCGTGGCCTGCGGTGGCCGAGCCCTCGCTATATGCGTGCGCGCCGGCTCCGGCGAGCTTGCCGCCCTCGGCGATCAGGTACTCCTCGCGAATCGGCCTCCCCTCGAAGTGGCACTCGAGGATCTCCCTCGTCCCGGCGGCATAGCGGGCCTGCGCCGAGAGGCTGGAGCCCGAGGTGTGCGGGGTCATCCCATGCCATGGCATCGTCCGCCAGGGGTGGTCCTGCGGCGCCGGCTGAGGGAACCAGACGTCGCCCGCGTAGCCCGCGAGCTGTCCCGACTCGAGCGCCCTGGCGATCGCGTCGCGGTCGCAGATCTTGCCGCGGGCGGTGTTGATCAGGTAGGCGCCGCGCTTCATCCGGGCGAGCATCGCCTCGTCGAAGAGATTCTCTGTCTCGGGGTGAAGCGGGGCGTTGATGGTGACCACGTCGCATTCCCCCACCATCTCCTCGGTGGTCTCGTAGAAGGTGACTCCGAGGTCATCCTCAACCTCCTCCGGCAGGCGGTGGCGATCGGTGTAACGAAGGGCCACGTCGAACGGCTTGAGTCGGCGGAGCACCGCCGAACCGATGCGGCCAGCGCCGACGGTGCCCACCTGCATCCCCTCGAGGTCGTACTCGCGTGAGACGCAATCGGCGATGTTCCAGCCGCCCTCGATCACGGTCTTGTAGGAGGGGATGTAGTTGCGCACCAGCGCCAGGATCATCATCACCACGTGCTCGGAGACGCTGATCGAGTTGCAGTAAGTCACCTCCGCGACCGTGATCCCATGCTCGATCGCGGCCTGCAGATCGACGTGATCTGAGCCGATCCCGGCGGTGATCGCGAGCTTCAGCTCGGGCGCCCTGGCGATCCGCTCGGCGGTCAGGTAGGCGGGCCAGAAGGGCTGTGAGATGACCACCTCGGCGTCGGGGAGATGTTGATCGAACTCGGAGCCTTCCCCGTCCTTGTGGGAGGTGACCACTAGCTCATGGCCGGCGGCCTCAAGGAACTTGCGCAGGCCGAGCTCGCCCGAGACGCAGCCCAGCAGCTCGCCCGGCGAAAAGTCGATCGCGCTCGGGGTGGGCGTGGTCTGCCCGTCGGGGTAGCGCTCAATCTTCGGGATCTCGTCGCGCGGGTAGGCAGGCGGATAGCCGTCCACCGGGTCGTCGTAGAGAACACACACGATCTTCGCCATCTTGATCAGCCTCCATCTGGGTTCGCCCCAGAGTACGGCGTCCACGAACGTGGACGATGGGAACGCAGGGACGCTGGGGGGCAGATTCACAGCGCGATCCTCCCGGCTGGGGAGCCGAAAAGTCGCTGGTTCAAATCCGGTCGCCCCGACTTTTCCCTGGTAATCGGCGGGGGCGGTTTTGAGGGCACAAGCCGCACTCGGTTCTACGCACGAGAGATTCGTTCCCGCCACGGCGATCTGCCCCCTGTTGATCAACGCGCCGAGATAGGGAGCTCAGGCGGGGATCAGGTCGTTGGGGTTGAAGACGTACTTACGGGCTACGCCTGAGTCGAAGTCCTTATAGCCCTGGGGGGCATCGTCGAGCGTGATCACGGTCGCGTGCACCGCCTTGGCGATCTGAACGCGGTCGTTGAGGATTGCGTTCATCAGGCCGCGGTGGTAGCGCATCACCGGGCACTGGCCGGTGGTGAAGTTGTGGGACTTCGCCCAGCCAAGGCCGATCCGGATCGACAGTGACCCATGCTTGGCAGCGTCGTCAGCCGCCCCTGGATCGCCTGTTACGTAGAGGCCCGGGATGCCAAGCTTGCCGGCGGCCTTGGTCAGGTCCATGATCGAGTTGAGCACCGTGGCGGGCTCCTCGAGCGCGGACTCCTCACCGTAGCCGTGCGCCTCGAAGCCAACGGCGTCGACGGCGCAGTCCACCTCCGGGACGCCGAGGATCTGCTCGATCTGGTCCTTCGGATCGCCCTTGGAGACGTCGACCGTCTCGCAGCCGAATGAGCGTGCCTGCTCCAGCCGCTCGGGGATCAGGTCGCCGACGATCACCACTGCGGCACCGAGGAACTGCGCCGAGTGGGCTGCCGCAAGCCCCACCGGCCCCGCCCCGGCGATGTAGACCGTAGATCCGGAGGTCACGCCCGCGCTGACGCACCCGTGGTAGCCGGTGGGAAAGATGTCGCTGAGCATCGTCAGGTCGAGGATCTTCTCCATCGCCTGCTCCTTGTCGGGGAACTTGAGCAGGTTCCAGTCCGCATACGGGACCATCACGTAGTTGGCCTGGCCGCCGACCCAGCCACCCATGTCGACGTATCCGTAGGCCGATCCCGGGCGATCGGGGTTGGTGTTGAGACAAACCCCGGTGTGACCCTCCTTGCAGTTACGGCACCGGCCGCAGGCGATGTTGAACGGCACCGAGACGAGGTCGCCCTCCTTGATGAACTCGACGTCGGGCCCGGCTTCGATCACCTCGCCCGTGATCTCGTGCCCGAGGATCAACCCTGGCGGGGCGGTCGTCCGCCCGCGAACCATGTGCTGATCCGAGCCGCAGATGTTCGTCGAAACGATCCGCAGAACCACACCGTGGGGGGTCTTGCGGCCGACGTTGTCGGGGTGAACTCCGGGCCCGTCCTTCAGCTCTAACTCCGGGAAGTCGATGTTCTGTACCTCGACCTTGCCCGGCTCGATATAGGCAACGCCTCTGTTGTCGGCCATGTTGCTCCTCCTTAGAAAGCCGCGACCCCGGCTTCTGCCACCTCGTGGTCCTGCTCAACGCTGCCGCCGCTGACACCAACCGCTCCGACGACCTGATCGCCGTCCTGCAACGGGATCCCGCCGGCGAAGATGATCAGCTGACCCTGGTTGCTAGCGTCGATGCCGAACAGCGGTTGGTTGGGCTGCGCCAGGGGTGCAAGGTCCTTCGTCGACATGTCGAATGATCGCGCGGTGTACGCCTTGTTCTGGGCGATGTCGATGGAACCCAGCCAGGCGCCGTCCATGCGGGCGAACGCGGTCAGGTTATTGCCCTCGTCGACGACTGCGATGTTCATCGGGACGCCGATCTCGTCGGCCTTGGCGCGCGCGCCCTCGACGACCTTCTGTGCGGCATCCAGCGTCATGCTCTTAGCCACGGCTCCTCCTTTGCTCTCGGACTCCTAGTCCGGGGACCTAGGTGACGGTACCGCGGAGCCCCGGACGAGACAAGCTCCTCAGAAACCTGGTACCGGCTTGGTACCGGATGGATCGCCCGATATGTCCAGGCCGTCCATGGGTCTGATACGACGCTGCGGACGCTCAGGGACCCATTGACACTGATTGCCGGTCGGCTGGGCGCCGAAGGTCGCTGGTTCAGTCCAGTCGCCCCGACTACTTTCGGTCCAATCCGGCGGAACGCGTCACCAGCGTCTCGGTCGTCGTCACAGCTGCCTTGGCTGGGTTCCATTAGAGCGATGCTTTCCATGCAAAGCGCCGCTTTGCCATGAAAAGGAGCGCTGTTCGAGCAGGCGCTTGCTTCTCGGGCGAAGCAGTCGCGACGACGCTGCCGAAATCGGACGAGCGCGGGGCGGAAGGGCGTGCGACCATCGGCGCGTGCAAGAACCTCAGCGGATCGACGTCCCGGGCATCCCCTCCGAGGAGTCGGTACGCCCCGCCAGCTGTAGCCGACGTTGCGGCCTCGGCTTCAGCGACTGTTGAGCGCCGGCGCCGAGACCGTCTCGGTCGTCTCGGCCCCCGCCCGTAGCTCGTGCGGTCGATCTGTGCCGATCGCGTCCGGAGCGAACTCGAGCACCCGACCCAGGTGCTCCGGGCGGTTTACGGTGCCGGTGTTGACGCTCAGCCCGGCTTTTCGAAGCACCTGGACGAGCCGCTCGGTGAGCAGGAAGTGCTCGACCGAGATCCCGTCCACTCCAGCCCGAAGAGCCCACGACACGAGCGCCTCGGGTGCGTAGTCGGCCCAGATCACCACGCGCGAGCGCAATCCGTGCGCGGCGGCAACCGCGCATGCTCCACTGTGGAAGCTGATCACCTCGACGCGGTTGCTGATCGGCTCGCCGCGCAGCCGCTCGCAGAGCATCTGGGCGGTGCGCCGGGCAAGGGCGGGATCAGCGTGCGCCTTGACCTCGAGCTGAAGGCCGATCCCCTCCGGCACCAGGTCGAACAGCTCCTCGAGTAGGAGCGGATGCTCCGCCGTGGGTTCGCCTGCAGAGTCGCGGATCAGCGCCGAGCGGATCTCCTCGGCGCTTCTCTGATGCGCCCAGCCATCCAGGGTCGTCGCGAGCGTGAGCAGGGGGTCGTGGAGGAGGACCAGCCGATCGTCGGAGGTCAGGCAGACGTCGGTCTCGAGCCCATCGACCGGGCCGGTCAGCGTGTGCCGAAGCGCGGCCGCCGAGGAATCCGGACCGTAGTGGCGGCCGAGTCGGTGTGCATATAGCGGGGGCAGTGACAAAACGATCTCCGATCGACCCGAATCGGATCACGAAACCCCTTCGGTGCTGTTAAGGCTCTGGAAACAAGGAGTTTTTGTGGTGTGTACTAACCGGCACCTGCCCGCCGTCGGTCCGCGATCAGGCGAGCGAGCCGGATCGGAGTGTTCCCTTCCTATCGAGGTGAGCTGCCGGATTCGTTAGGCCCTAGCTAGCGCTTTGCGTCGCGAGAAACGAGCGGGACCCTGGCAGCCTGAAAGCGGCGAAGCGCGGCCACGACCTCCGCGGTGCTGAGCGCGCTGAGCGCGTCGGGGCCTTGGAGCGGCTCGTCCTGGCGCAGCCGGCGAAGCTTGCTGAAAACCGCCTTGCGATTCCGATGAGCTCGCTCGTAGCTCTCGATCGCCGCAAGCTCCCTTCGCGAACGGCTGGAGAGCGATGCAACGACGTCCTTGGCCTTCAGGCTGTCATAGCCGGCAACTGGCTCGTTGACCGCGCTCGTCGTCATTTTTCCGTTCGTGCGGACCCCGCCGGCACCGTTGAAGGGGGAGGAATCGGCGAAGCGGCCGGGATCGGCGAGGCGGGTGGCATCCGCGACGCTGGAGGAATCGGGGTGGGTTCCGTGGCCATGCATACATGTTATCAGCAATTCATGACATACTTTTCTAGAGTTATGGAGGAAGGCTCGCCACAGACGACCCCTCGCTGGGACTTCCTGACCAATCACGCGCACGTCCTGGTCTGTGTGGCTCGTGACCCCGGCATCCGGCTACGAGACATCGCCACCGCCGTCGGGATCACTGAACGCGCCGCCCACCGAATCGTGTCCGAGCTGGTCGACGCGGGCTATGTGGTGCGGAAGCGGCAGGGCCGGCGAAACCACTACCAGGTCAAGACCAAGCTGCCGCTGCGCCATCCCCTTGCCGAGGAGCATGAGGTGGGCGATTTGCTTGACGTCCTGGTTGGCTAGGTGACAAACGAGCCAGCGGGCATGACGGCCGTTGGGGAAGATGCCTAGCGATGTGATCTTCGGACCCGGCGAGCGATAGAGCCCGGGATCACCTCTTGAACCGCGCCGCCTCCTCGTGGCCTGCGGTGGCCGAGCCCTCGCTATATGCGTGCGCGCCGGCTCCGGCGAGCTTGCCGCCCTCGGCGATCAGGTACTCCTCGCGAATCGGCTTCCCCTCGAAGTGGCACTCGAGGATCTCCCTCGTCCCGGCGGCATAGCGGGCCTGCGCCGAGAGGCTGGAGCCCGAGGTGTGCGGGGTCATCCCATGCCATGGCATCGTCCGCCAGGGGTGGTCCTGCGGCGCCGGCTGAGGGAACCAGACGTCGCCCGCGTAGCCCGCGAGCTGTCCCGACTCGAGCGCCCTGGCGATCGCGTCGCGGTCGCAGATCTTGCCGCGGGCGGTGTTGATCAGGTAGGCGCCGCGCTTCATCCGGGCGAGCATCGCCTCGTCGAAGAGATTCTCTGTCTCGGGGTGAAGCGGGGCGTTGATGGTGACCACGTCGCATTCCCCCACCATCTCCTCGGTGGTCTCGTAGAAGGTGACTCCGAGGTCATCCTCAACCTCCTCCGGCAGGCGGTGGCGATCGGTGTAACGAAGGGCCACGTCGAACGGCTTGAGTCGGCGGAGCACCGCCGAACCGATGCGGCCAGCGCCGACGGTGCCCACCTGCATCCCCTCGAGGTCGTACTCGCGTGAGACGCAATCGGCGATGTTCCAGCCGCCCTCGATCACGGTCTTGTAGGAGGGGATGTAGTTGCGCACCAGCGCCAGGATCATCATCACCACGTGCTCGGAGACGCTGATCGAGTTGCAGTAAGTCACCTCCGCGACCGTGATCCCATGCTCGATCGCGGCCTGCAGATCGACGTGATCTGAGCCGATCCCGGCGGTGATCGCGAGCTTCAGCTCGGGCGCCCTGGCGATCCGCTCGGCGGTCAGGTAGGCGGGCCAGAAGGGCTGTGAGATGACCACCTCGGCGTCGGGGAGATGTTGATCGAACTCGGAGCCTTCCCCGTCCTTGTGGGAGGTGACCACTAGCTCATGGCCGGCGGCCTCAAGGAACTTGCGCAGGCCGAGCTCGCCCGAGACGCAGCCCAGCAGCTCGCCCGGCGAAAAGTCGATCGCGCTCGGGGTGGGCGTGGTCTGCCCGTCGGGGTAGCGCTCAATCTTCGGGATCTCGTCGCGCGGGTAGGCAGGCGGATAGCCGTCCACCGGGTCGTCGTAGAGAACACACACGATCTTCGCCATCTTGATCAGCCTCCATCTGGGTTCGCCCCAGAGTACGGCGTCCACGAACGTGGACGATGGGAACGCAGGGGACGCTGGGGGGCAGGTTCACAGCGGGATCCTCCCGGCTGGGGAGCCGAAAAGTCGCTGGTTCAAATCCGGTCGCCCCGACTTTTCCCTGGTAATCGGCGGGGGCGGTTTTGAGGGCACAAGCCGCACTCGGTTCTACGCACGAGAGATTCGTTCCCGCCACGGCGATCTACCCCCTGTTGATCAACGCGCGCCGAGATAGGGAGCTCAGGCGGGGATCAGGTCGTTGGGGTTGAAGACGTACTTACGGGCTACGCCTGAGTCGAAGTCCTTATAGCCCTGGGGGGCATCGTCGAGCGTGATCACGGTCGCGTGCACCGCCTTGGCGATCTGAACGCGGTCGTTGAGGATTGCGTTCATCAGGCCGCGGTGGTAGCGCATCACCGGGCACTGGCCGGTGGTGAAGTTGTGGGACTTCGCCCAGCCAAGGCCGATCCGGATCGACAGTGACCCATGCTTGGCAGCGTCGTCAGCCGCCCCTGGATCGCCTGTTACGTAGAGGCCCGGGATGCCAAGCTTGCCGGCGGCCTTGGTCAGGTCCATGATCGAGTTGAGCACCGTGGCGGGCTCCTCGAGCGCGGACTCCTCACCGTAGCCGTGCGCCTCGAAGCCAACGGCGTCGACGGCGCAGTCCACCTCCGGGACGCCGAGGATCTGCTCGATCTGGTCCTTCGGATCGCCCTTGGAGACGTCGACCGTCTCGCAGCCGAATGAGCGTGCCTGCTCCAGCCGCTCGGGGATCAGGTCGCCGACGATCACCACTGCGGCACCGAGGAACTGCGCCGAGTGGGCTGCCGCAAGCCCCACCGGCCCCGCCCCGGCGATGTAGACCGTAGATCCGGAGGTCACGCCCGCGCTGACGCACCCGTGGTAGCCGGTGGGAAAGATGTCGCTGAGCATCGTCAGGTCGAGGATCTTCTCCATCGCCTGCTCCTTGTCGGGGAACTTGAGCAGGTTCCAGTCCGCATACGGGACCATCACGTAGTTGGCCTGGCCGCCGACCCAGCCACCCATGTCGACGTATCCGTAGGCCGATCCCGGGCGATCGGGGTTGGTGTTGAGACAAACCCCGGTGTGACCCTCCTTGCAGTTACGGCACCGGCCGCAGGCGATGTTGAACGGCACCGAGACGAGGTCGCCCTCCTTGATGAACTCGACGTCGGGCCCGGCTTCGATCACCTCGCCCGTGATCTCGTGCCCGAGGATCAACCCTGGCGGGGCGGTCGTCCGCCCGCGAACCATGTGCTGATCCGAGCCGCAGATGTTCGTCGAAACGATCCGCAGAACCACACCGTGGGGGGTCTTGCGGCCGACGTTGTCGGGGTGAACTCCGGGCCCGTCCTTCAGCTCTAACTCCGGGAAGTCGATGTTCTGTACCTCGACCTTGCCCGGCTCGATATAGGCAACGCCTCTGTTGTCGGCCATGTTGCTCCTCCTTAGAAAGCCGCGACCCCGGCTTCTGCCACCTCGTGGTCCTGCTCAACGCTGCCGCCGCTGACACCAACCGCTCCGACGACCTGATCGCCGTCCTGCAACGGGATCCCGCCGGCGAAGATGATCAGCTGACCCTGGTTGCTAGCGTCGATGCCGAACAGCGGTTGGTTGGGCTGCGCCAGGGGTGCAAGGTCCTTCGTCGACATGTCGAATGATCGCGCGGTGTACGCCTTGTTCTGGGCGATGTCGATGGAACCCAGCCAGGCGCCGTCCATGCGGGCGAACGCGGTCAGGTTATTGCCCTTGTCGACGACTGCGATGTTCATCGGGACGCCGATCTCGTCGGCCTTGGCGCGCGCGCCCTCGACGACCTTCTGTGCGGCATCCAGCGTCATGCTCTTAGCCACGGCTCCTCCTTTGCTCTCGGACTCCTAGTCCGGGGACCTAGGTGACGGTACCGCGGAGCCCCGGACGAGACAAGCTCCTCAGAAACCTGGTACCGGCTTGGTACCGGATGGATCGCCCGATATGTCCAGGCCGTCCATGGGTCTGATACGACGCTGCGGACGCTCAGGGACCCATTGACACTGATTGCCGGTCGGCTGGGCGCCGAAGGTCACTGGTTCAGTCCAGTCGCCCCGACTACTTTCGGTTCAATCCGGCGGAACGCGTCACCAGCGTCTCGGTCGTCGTCACAGCTGCCTTGGCTGGGTTCCATTAGAGCGCTGCTTTCCATGCAAAGCAGCGGTCTTGCGCGGGCTACTGCTTTTCGTCCAAAGCAGCTACGAGGAGTCCTATCCCTTCTTGCACTTCCCCTTGCCGCCGCACGGTGGCGGTCCGGCCCTCCACAGCTCCCTGCCATGCCGGCCGTCCTTGGCGGTGAAGAAGAGGGTGTCGCCGACTGCGGTGAGGTTCCCGGGGTCGCTGGTGGCACTGCCGCGGTGGATGTTCCTGACAAGGGTCGTCCCGGCCCGGGTGCCATTGCTTCGCCAAAGCTCCCGCCGAATCGCCGTGCCGTGCCTCTTGTCGAAGCCGACGAAATAGAGCGTGCGACCGACGGCGGTGAGCCCGTAGGGCAAGATGATGTTGTTGTTCTTGCCGCCAGGCACGTTGACCCTGACAACGGTCGTCCCCGCCTCGGTGCCGTCGCTTCGCCATAGCTTCAAGCCGTCGCTGAAGTAGACAATGCCCTTCACGCCGGTGAGCCAGCCGGGAAAGACGGCCTTGAGCAAGATGGTCCCCGCCTCGGTGCCGTCGCTTCGCCACAGCTCGTTCGGGATGGGACCGGGTCCGCGGGACGCGGCGAAGTAGAGGGTGCCGTTGACATCGGTGAGGTCGATGCAGCTCCCGGGGCCGAAGTCCTTGACCATGGTCGTGCCGGCCTCGGTGCCGTCGCTTCGCCACAGCGCGCGTGGCCGTGGACGCCGTCGTCGGCGACGAAGTAGAGGATGCCGTTGACGACGGTGAACTCCGGATCAAGGCAGCAGAGGTCGGGCTGAGCTGGTCCTTGACGATGGTCGTTCCCAGCCTCGGTCCCGTCGCTCCGCCACAGTCCTCCTGGACCGAAGAAGTAGAGGGCGCCGCGGAAATCGGTCAGGCCAAAGGCGCTCACGCTCTTGACCATGGTCGTCCCCGCCTGGGTGCCGTCGCTTCGCCACAGCTCGCTGACGTGGTTGCCCTCGGACAGCGGTGAAGTAGAGGGTGCCGTTGACGTCGGTGAGCTGTCCTGGCCCGCCTGAGCCTGGACCGGGGTTGATGTCCTTGACCATCCTCGTGCCGCGCGCCGTGCCGTCGCTTCGCCACAGCTCGGCGCCGTGGACGCCGTCGTCGGCCGTGAAGTAGATGATGCGGTTGACGGCCGTGATCCCGGAGAGGTTGCTCCAGCCCTTCCCGGGGTTGATGTCCTTGACCATCCTGGTCCCCTTGCCTTGTGCCGTCGCTTCGCCAGAGCTCGAAGCCGTGCTTGCCGTCCTTGGCGCTGAAGTAGAGGGTCCCGTGGACGTCGGTGAGCTCGCCTCCGTTATAGGGGGAGTTGCACTCGCCGCAGTAGATGGCGGTGACGCTGGGGGAGCGACCCGGATTGATGTCCTTGACCAGCACGGCCCCGCGGTGCGCGGCTGCCTGGGCGCCCGATGCCGACAGGAGCATCGCGCCGGCGGCGAGCAGCAGCGCGAGCCCCACGCGAGTATTGCTGGACGGTGGATGGAGAGCTTCACTCGCGTCTCCATGGGCCTCTATCACGCTAACCCCGCGAATCCCCATCCGGATCGGTGTTGCCGACCGATCCCGCATCGTCGGGGAGCACCGATCAACAGCAATCTCCCTCGGGCGCCGAGACCGCTGCTTTCCATGCAAAGCGACGCCGCTTTTCGTCCAAAGCAGCTACTCCGACAGCCCAGCGGCTTCGAGGGCTTCTTTCTCGGTCAGGAACGCCGTCACCCGTGCGATCTTGCCGTCGATGACTTCGCAGTCGAATCCGTCGATGCCCATATCGATCGGTCCTTGCGCACCGCTCGCCGTTACGTGACTGTCCCTAGCTCCTGACCGCGGGCGGCGGGGACGCCCGATGGCCCTCGTCGTCGCACGGCGGCACGACGTCCCTGTGCTCGCGCTCGACGATCACGAGCTGCCGCTCCATCTCGTCCGGCGTGATGCTGCCGCTGCTGTTCTCGTAAGGATGGTCGAGGAACCAGACCAGCAGGAGACCCGAGATGACCAGGGCGGCGATCGCCGCGATCAGGCTCCCCTGCACGAGGAAACCCTCGCGCCGGTCGGCGAAGAAAAAGGCGAAGCCGATCGTCACGAGGGCGCCGATGCAGAGGAAGAACCAGACTGGCGCCGGGATCGAGCGGTTCGCCTCGCTGAGCCGCTCCCGCCGGCCGTCGGTCCGGTTGTCCTGCTGCGCGAGGAGCTGCAGGAACGCGGCCTTCTGCGCCTCGGTCCGGGGATTCAGCTGCTTGAGATCGCCCTGGAAGCTGTTCACCCACGCCCCCACCAGCGGGCTCCGGTCCCCGCTCTTCATCGCGGGCCACTCCTCGTGGATCACGGCCCGCCCGTAACAGATCAGGACGCCCTCGATCGGATCCTTCTCGGGCGCGGGGAAGAACTCGGCCGTCCGCGAGAGTTCCACCACCGACGTGGCCTCCTTCTCTGCACCGGCCTTGGCGTCGTTGAAGCTCTGGAAGGCCGCGAGGACGACGAAAGCGAGGATGACCGCAAAGGCGGTGCCGAGGAACGCGAAGATCCCGGCGCCGCGCTCGATTTCGATGAAGAAGTGGTCGGCCTTCGACCGGCGGCGGACCAGATACATGAGGCCGACCGCCGCCGCGGCGCCAACCGCGACGATCAGGGCCACCAGCCAGAGGTTCACGCTGGCATCATGCCGCAGTCGGCTAGCTTGCCGGGCGGGGTATGGACGGAGACCTGCTCAAGGATCTGACGATCCCGTTGTTCACCGCCGCAATCGACTCCCACGCTGTCGCGTCCCACTCGATGTCGGGCGCGTAGAAAGCGAACACCGCCTCGTGCTCACGCTTCGCGAACATCTCCAGCAGTCGTCGGACCAGATCGACGTTCTCCTCCGACATCGCCCACGCAGTATCTCTCGACGGAGTGCCGCTTTCCATGCAAAGCGCCGCTTCTCGTCCAAGGCGGGTGTTTCCGGGAGTCCTCATGCCGGCAGCCGAGACTGCGCTTTCACGCGTAAGCAGGCGTCTGATCTACTCGCCTTGGTCAAACAGCGGGCGCTGAGCGAACCCTGATCTCGTCAGGGCCTACGACCAGAACTCGTCCCAAGCGTAGAGGTCGTTGAAGTGCTCCCGGCCGTCGACGATCTTGCCGTCCTTCAGCTCGAAGACGATGCAGTTGCCGACATCCAACCGCTTGCCGTCTCGCTCGGCGGTGCTGCGCTGGAGGCCGATCACGCGGCCGTCATCACCTGCGAACAACTGCTGCAGTTCGGCCTGGAAGGTGCCCCCTGTCTCCTGACCCAGCTGGCCGAAGTAGGCGAGAGTCGCGCCGCGCCCCTGGTAGTCCTTGGCCATCGAGCTCCGCCCCGGCAAGTGCCACACAGCGCTCTCGTCGAAGAGTTCGGTCAGGGTGTCGATGTCGGCCGCGTTGAAAGCGTCGTAAGCGCGCTGCATGATCGCCACGTTTTCATCTGCTCCCATCGCTCCTCCTCCTAATCCCCCTAACGGTGTCGCTGCGACCCTATACGCCACCGGCTTCCCGTGGTGGGCTCAGCTCAACTGCTCCGTCGCGCGAGAAGCGAGCGTCAGCTCGAAAAGCGCTCCTTTCCATGCAAAGCAGCGGTCGTGTCCGGCCTATCGGCGATATTCATAGATTCACTGTCGCGGGCTTCTGACCGCCCGATCGAGCGCGCGCCCTCGTGCTTGTCCGCGAGCTGGGGGTGGCGTCCGGCTTGCTCGCATCTCAGCCCGAGCGGTGATAGTTTGAACGGCTGTTCAGCGTTCGGGCGAGGAGAGACCGGGGTGAGCCCGCGTCCGCAGATCGACCATATCCGTAGACCGCAGCTGCTCAGGGCCGCAGCAGACGTGATCGTCGAACGCGGCCTTGCATCGACGCGGATCGCGGACGTCGCCGAACGAGCGGGTACCAGCCCGCCGGCGGTGCTCTATTGGTTCCGGTCGAAGGACGAGTTGCTCGCCGAGGCGCTGACGGTCGACGAGGAAAGCTTCTACGTCGAGATGCGCGAGCGCATTCACCTGTTGGAGCGCCCGCGCGACCAGTTGCGGTTCATGATCGAGGCTTCAGCCGACGAGTACGACTGGACCCTGTGGATCGAGCTTTGGGCCCGCGCTCTTCGTGATCCCGCGTCGCGACAAGCTCGTCAGCGACTGGACAACCGCTGGCGCGAGGAGATCGCGGCCGTGATCCGAGCCGGGCAGGGGGCGGGTGAGTTCGGTGATGCCGATGCCGACGAGGTGGCTCTGCTGCTCGGCTCGCTCCTCGACGGACTCGCCGTCCAGGCGACGCTGCATGACCCCGATGTGGCTCGCGAGCGGATGCTTCGCTGTGCGCTCCAGATGGCCGAGTCGCTCCTCGACTGTGAGTTGGGGGCGGCGGCCTACGAGACCGCGGCGGGGGATGGATCGGAGGCAGCAAAGTACGCCGTCCGTGAGACCGTGCCCCACCTCGCGGACACCGAACTCAGGAGGGAACTCGAATGACGCACCACCCGAAGGAACGGCCGAACTCCCTGAGCAGGCGCGGTTTCCTGCTACGAGGCGCAGGTGCCGCCGTGGCCCTCTCCGGTGCCGGCCCCCTGCTCGCCGCTTGCGGCAACTCGACGAACGTCGCGGAGAGCACCGGCGCGAGCGGCGAACTCGTCGGGCCGGGAGGCCTGCCGCTCGCGAGGCCCGACAAGAGCGTGACCCTGCCGCGTTGGGAGGATCCCATCGCGTCGGGTCTCCAGCCGGAGACAGGCGGGACGTTCACCGTCTTCAACTATCCCGCCTACCTCTACAGGAAGCTCCTCAACGAGTTCGGGGCCAAGTACAACGTCGACGTCCAGTACACGCCGTTCGACAACGTCAACTCCGGAATCCAGCGGCTTGCCTCCGGAGCCGTCTCGCCCGACGTGACGAATATCACTCCGGACGTGCTCGACATCGCCGTTGCCGGCAAGCTGATCAAGCCGATCAACCTCGACTACATCCCGAACCTCCAGAAGAACATCTGGCCGCAGCTCCACAGCCCGTTCTACGACGGCGAGTCGCGCTACACCGTTCCCTACACCGTCTACGCCACCGGCATCGCCTGGCGGGCGGACAAGGTCAAGCAGGACATCGCCGGCATGGACCAGCCGTGGGACATCTTCTGGGAGTCTCAGGCGTACAAGGGCAACGTGGCGCTCCTCTCCGAGAACCGGGAGACGATCGGCATGGCGCTCCTGCGCAAGGGGCACACAGACATCAACACCGAGGATCCCGCCCTCGTGAACCAGGCGGTGTCCGACCTCAAGGAGCTCTACGGCATCTGCAACATCAAGGTGGGCGACCTCCAGTTCCAGACGGTCCCGGAGGGGTCGAGTTGGCTCAACCAGGCGTGGTCGGGGGACATGATCGCGGGCTACATCTACTACCTCCCGAAGGGAACGCCGGCGAGCGCCCTCGCCTTCTGGAAGGCACCCAAGGGGAAGGTGCCGGTGCAGAACGACTGCTTCGCGGTTTGCTCGAGCACGAAGAAGCCGGTGCTCTCGCATCTGTTCCTCAACTACCTCCTCGACAACGGCGTCGCCTATTCGAACTTCGTCGACTTCAACGGGTATCAGCCGCCCCTCAACGAGATCGACCCGAGCACCCTGGTGCAGAAGGGAGTCGTGCCCGAGAACCTGGCGAACAGCGTTCTGACGAACGACGATCTCGGGCCCGACTCGCTGCAGTACTGCACGCTCACGTCCAAGGGACAGGCGCTGTGGGAGGACGGCTACTCGAACTTCCTCGCCGGAGGGTGAGTTGACGGGTCCGGGGCGGGAGCGTTAGGGCGTCGTGTACCGGCGCTGGCTGTGGCCCACTCTTGCCCTCCCGGGCGTTCTCTGGCTGGTTCTCCTCTTCGTCGTTCCGTTCTATGCGGTCCTTGGGGTCGCGCTGGGAACGGTCGACCCGATCCTGTTCCAACCGGTTCCCATCTGGAACCCGCTCGAATGGAACGTGGGTTGGCTCACCGAGGTCCTCGGTCGGCTCGCCCCGGGCGGAATCTGGTTCGACGTCGAGGTCAGGACGCTCCTTTACGTCCTCATCTCCCTGGTCCTCTGCCTGCTGATCGGGTATCCGGTCGCCTACTACACGGCCCGGCACGCGGGGCGGTGGAAAGGCGTCGTTCTCATCCTGATCATCCTGCCCCTCTGGATCAGCTACATGATGCGAATGCTCGCCTGGGTGAATCTCCTGCAGGAGAACGGCTGGGTGAACAGCGTCCTGACGTTCACCCACGTGCTCAGCCAGCCGCGGGACTGGCTCGGCGGGAGCGCCTCGACCGTGATCTTCGCCCTCGTCTACGGCTACATCCCGTACCTGATCCTGCCACTCTTCGCCGCGCTCGATCGCATCGACCGCAGCCACCTGGAAGCTGCACGTGACCTCGGTGCGAGCCCCTGGTCCGCGTTTCGCAAGGTCACCCTCCCGCTCTCGAAAACCGGCATCCTGGGGGGCGCCGTCCTCATCACGCTCCCGATGTTCGGCGACTACTACACGCCGAACATCGTCTCGGGCTCGCCGAAGACGTCGCTGATCGGCAACCAGATCGACCTCTACTTCCATGGCGGGCCGCAGCCGACGATCGGCGCCGCGCTCACGATCGTGCTTGCCGCCTTCCTGACGATCCTGATGCTCTATTACATGCGGAGCATCCATCGCGCCCAACGCGAGGGCGGGACGGTGGGGGCGCTGTGACGGCCGTTGCCGAGCCGCGCGCGAGGCCGACCGAGCCGCGAGCGAGGCCGCAGCCTGCGACTTCGACCCGCCTGCGCGGCTGGCTCCGCAACCCATGGGGAAAGCCGCGCTTCCTGGTCGTCTTCACCTGGGCCTACATCATCTGGTCGATCGTGCCGGTGGCGATCGCGGTACTGTTCTCCTTCAATGCGACCCGGTCGCGCACGGTCTGGGAGGGCTTCTCGACGCGCTGGTACTGGGGGGATCCAGTGGACTCGGTCTGGCACGACCCGACCCTGCGGCATTCTCTTGTTCAGAGCTTCAAGCTGGCGGGAGCGGACGTTCTCATCGCCGTCCCGCTCGGGGTTCTGCTCGCCATCGGTCTCGCCCGCTGGCGCGGTCGCGGCTCCGGCACCTCCAACTTCATCATGCTCTTTCCGTTGGTCACGCCCGAAATCGTCATGGGCGTGTCGCTCCTCCTCGTCTTCAGCCACATCTTCACCTTCGTTCACACGGGAACGCTCGCCCAGATCCTCGGCCACGTGACCTTCTCGATCTCCTTCGTGGTCGTAATCGTGCGCGGTCGGCTGTTCTCGATCGGCAGGCAGTACGAGGAGGCCGCCGCCGACCTCGGGGCTTCCCCGTTCGTCGCGTTGACGCGCGTCCTCCTGCCCTTGCTCACCCCGGCGATCGTCGCCTCGGCCGCCGTGGTCTTCGCGATCTCGGCCGACGACTTCGTCATCAGCCAGTGGCTGTCAAGCGGCGCGCCCACGGACACCGTCCCGATCCAGATCTACTCAGCCACGCGCGCCGCGCCGTTACCGTCTGTGAACGCGATCGCAACGATCATGATGGTGTCAACCCTGCTCATCGTCGCGGCCGGCTTCCTCCTCTGGCGCCTCTTCACCCGCGGAGAGCGTCGGGCGGGCAAACCGGCGGAGGACTTCGGCGGCGCCTTCGACCTCACCTAGTTTCGGAAGACCAATGGCACGCGGCGAAATCGAACTGGGCAAGCTGACCAAG
Source organism: uncultured Solirubrobacterales bacterium (assembly GCA_963833375.1). Lineage (GTDB taxonomy): Bacteria > Actinomycetota > Thermoleophilia > Solirubrobacterales > 70-9 > DASUPK01. The sequence continues at coordinate 240,839 of CAWHXR010000001.1, read as the reverse complement.
CAGTTCGCCGAGGTGACCGCGGTGGACGGCATCGATCTCCTGATCCCGGGTGGTGAGTTCTTCTCGCTCCTCGGGCCGTCCGGCTGCGGGAAGACGACCACTCTGCGAATGATCGCCGGCTTCGAGCAACCGACTTCCGGTGAGATCCTCCTGGACGGCACAGACGTCGCCTACACACCGCCTCATTTGCGCAACGTCAACACCGTCTTCCAGAACTACGCGCTCTTCCCGCACCTGAACGTCTACGACAACATCGCCTTCGGGCTGAAGCAGGCGAAGCGGCCGAAAGCCGAGATCCGCGAGCGCGTCGGCAAGGCGCTCGAGCTCGTCCAGCTTCCGGGTTACGAGAGGCGCAAGTCGTCCGAGCTCTCGGGCGGGCAGCAGCAGCGCGTCGCCTTGGCGCGCGCTCTCGTCCTCAACCCGGCCGTGCTCCTTCTGGACGAGCCGCTCGGCGCCCTCGATGCGAAGCTTCGCAAGGCCCTCCAGATCGAGCTCAAGTCGCTCCAGCAGGAGGTCGGCATCACGTTCCTCTACGTCACCCACGACCAGGAGGAGGCGCTCACGATGAGCGACCGCCTCGCGGTCATGAAGGACGGGCACATCGAGCAGGTCGGGGCGCCTCAGGACGTCTATGAGGATCCCGAGACGCTCTACGTAGCCGACTTCCTCGGCGTGTCGAACCTCATGCAGGCCACCATCGTCAGTGCCGGCACGAGCGCCTGCCGCGTCGCGCTGGACGGCTACGAGCTCGAGACGCGCGGTACGGACCGCGACGTCTCGGGGGAGGCGAAGATAGTCATCCGACCGGAGCGCATCGAGCTCGAAGAGCACGGGTCTCCGTCGGGGCAGAACCGCATCCCGGCGATGGTGGAGCGCGTCGTCTACGTGGGCTCGACGATCCAGGTGATCGTCCGGGCCGCCACCGGGGAAGCGCTCCAGGCGCTCGTTCAGAACACCGGCGGCGGAATCCCCTACGAGCAGGGCACCCCGGTGCAGCTCCACCTGCCCGTAGACGCGCTGCGCGTCCTCCCTGCGGGCATCGGCGATGGGCCTTCCCTCAAGGGTGAGGAGCCGGATCCGGAGACTGTCGCCGCCAGCTGAGGCTCGGATGAGAACGCTCTCTATCGCCGCAATGCAGACGGCGCCGATCGCGCGCGATCCCGACGCCACCCTCCAGCGCCTCGCCGAGCGAGCCCCTGCCGTCAAGGCAGCCGTCCCGCACGCGCAACTCCTGGTGCTGCCCGAGCTCCACCTCTCGGCGGTCCCAGGGCTGCTCGACGAGTCCGACGGCTACGCCGACTCGGTCGCAGTCGAGATTCCCGGGCCGCTCACGGAGGGCCTCAGAGAGATCGCCCGCGACAACGAGCTCTGGGTCGCCGCCGGCTCGGTCTACGAGCGCTCGGATCGGGGGCACATCCACAACACCGCGGTCGTCGTCTCACCGCAGGGCGGGCTCGCCGCTCGCTACCGCAAGGTCTTCCCCTGGCGTCCGTCCGAGCGCTCCGTTCCGGGCGACGGCTTCGTCACCTTCGACATCCCGGACGTCGGCCGGCTCGGCCTGGCGATCTGTTACGACGGCTTCTTTCCGGAGGTGATCCGCCAGCTCGCCTGGCTCGGCGCCGAGGTGGTGATCCAGCCCACGCTCACCACCACCTCCGACCGCGAGGCCGAGCTGATCGCCGCCCGGGCCAACGCGATCTTCAACCAGCTCTACGTCGTCAACGTCAACGCCGCGCAGCCGGTGGCGCTGGGGCGAAGTCTGGTCGTGGACCCCGAGGGACTGGTGCGAGTCCAGGCCGGGGAGGGGGAGGAGCTGCTCACCGACGTGCTCGATCTCGACGCGGTGGAGCGGGTGCGGAGCTTCGGCGTCGCTGGCGTGTCGCGGATGTGGGAGCAGCTCGACTCCCTGGACGGCGCCGGACCGGAGCTGCCGATGTACGGCGGCCGGATCCGTCGGCGCCCGAGTGCCCGGCGCTCCTAGCCGGACCCGACCCGATCGAGGAGCTCGGCAAGGGAGTCGGGGTCCTCGACCATCGGGAAGTGCCCACCGGGGATCTCGATCGGCTCGACCCCGAACAGGTCGCGCGCCATGAACCGCTCGAATTCCGGCTGGAAGAACTCGTCCTCGGCGGCGTAGATGCGCACGGTCCGGTTGTCAGGCGGGCCGTCGAGTGGATACTCGCCCCGCGGCATAGCCATCGGCTGCAACCGGCCGGCAAGCATGCTGGCACGCGGCTCGGGCACGCGCGCGTACATGACCTTCATTGCGGCCTCCTCGCCCCAAGCGGTGGCTCCGTCCGGGCCGGGGTCGGGCCAGGGGATGCCCCCCGGAAGGGATCCGGCGCCCCCCGGCGGCGGCTCGAATCCACCCAGCCTCGGACAGAGGTGAACGAGCAGGGCTTCCGGATTGGCCGCCGCGACCAGGGACGAGTAGGCGGTTCCCTGCGAGTGGCCGACGATGACCAGCCGACCGTGGACTCGGTCGACCGCCTCGAGGGCCGGCCGGATCCGCTCTTCAAAGCCGGCCTCGGGATCCTGCAAAGGCAGGTCGGGGATCATGACCCGATGACCGCGCTCCGTCAGGCGCGGCGTCAGTTCATCCCAGCACGAGGGCTCGTGCCAGGCCCCGTGGATCAGGGAGAAGGTGGTCGCCGTCAAGCCCCTACGAGCGCTCGGTGTTCTGCGTCAGATGAGCTGAGCTCAGCTGAATTGCGCTCAATTTGGTGCCACCGCTCGTGCCCGGCGCCCAGCGTTGGAAGAATCCCGGTCGTGAAGCGCGAGCAGGGGGGAAACCAATGAAGCGGGTCATCGTCATCGGCGCCGGCTTTGCCGGCCTCGCCGCGGCCGACGCCCTGCGCGCCGGCGGAGCGGAGGTGACCGTGCTCGAGGCGCGCGACCGGGTGGGGGGCCGCGTCTGGTCGGTGCCGTTCGGGGATGGAGTGGTGGTCGAGCGGGGCGCCGAGTTCATCCTGCCCGGTTACGACTTGATGAATGCCCTGGCCGCGCGTTTCGGCATCCCGCTGGTGCTCAAGGGAACCCCATATGGCCGGCGCGTGCCGATCGGCGAGGAGGCTGTGTCCCACTCGGCCCTCGAGGGCGCGTTCGACCGCATCGCCGGGGGCGTGACCGAGGACGCCTCAAGCGCCGGCGACTTGATCGCGGGCCTAGACCTGGATCCGCCCCTCTCGAAGCTGATTCGGACGCGCGTCTCGATCTCGAATGGCCATCCCGTCGACGACCTCGCGGCCTCGGTGCTCGACGAGGGAGCATCGACCTTTGGCGATTTCGACAACCACAGCCTGGAGGGCGGCAACATGCGGCTCGCCGAGGCCCTCGCCGCCGAGCTGGGCGAAGCCGTCCGCCTCTCCTCCCCGGTGCGGAGGGTGCACTGGTCGCAATACGCCGTGAACGTTGCCACGGATGATGCTGAGATCAAGGCTGACGCGGCTGTTGCTGCGATCCCCACCGCGCCGTTGACCGAGATCGAGTTCGATCCTCCGCTCGAGGGTGCTACCGCGGACGCGCTGCGTGCGGTCACCTACGGTCAGAATTCGAAGCTCTTCCTGCGTATGCAATCCCTCGCACCGCCCAGCGCGATCATGTCCGTCGCCGGACACTTCTGGACCTACACGCAGCTGGGCCCCGACGGCGAGCCGGCTCCGTTTGTGACCGGCTACACGGGCACGATGTCCGCGATCGACGCCCTTGGTGGCTCAGACGGGGCCGATCGCTGGGCTGCCGCCTTGGTCGCGCTTCGCGGAGATCTCGATCTGGAGCCGGGGAGCGCCATGCTCTCGAGCTGGAACGATGACCCCTGGGTGCGGGGCTCCTACTCGGCCCGCACGCTCTCGTCGCCCCTTCGCGACGACGACTTGGTGAAGCCGATCGGCCCCCTGTTCTTCGCCGGCGAGCACACGGCGGGTGAGTTGCACGGCCTGATGGAGGGGGCGCTTCGGAGCGGACAGCGCGCGGCCGAACAGGTCCTCTCGTCCACGTAGGAGAAACACCAAGGGCCTCGGTATGAGGGCCCTTGGCTAGTAGCGGGGGCGGGATTCGAACCCGCGACCTTCGGGTTATGAGAAGCCGTGAAGCCGTTCGGTGGGCTCATGCTGGGCGAGGCCAGGCACGCTGAGATGAGCTGAGATCAGCAGCTGGGTCGTCTTCAAAGAGAAGGCGGCGGTCTTGCGCTCCGGCCAGGACTCAGCTGGCCCAATTCCCCGCATGGCCGAATCCGGCGAAGCTGGCCAGTGGTCTTCGAAAGATCCCACGTGGCTCTCGCTGGGAGCGCGAGGTCAGCGAGCGCCGGCAATCGATCGAGACCGGCTGATCACGCCGGGTGGCTGAATGCGAGAGTGCAGCGGAGCTTCGCCGCCATGCGAACCACCCCGACGTCCCAGCCGAGACCCCTCCCGCGCCGGCGTGCAGTCATCGCCATCGCCGTCAGCGCGGTGACGATCGACACCGCGCTGCTCGGAGTGATTGCCCCGCTGCTCCCCGACATCGAGCGACGGACGGGGGCAAGCGCGGGGGCGCTTGGCGCCTCCTTCGCAGCCTATGCGGTGCCGATCGTGTTCCTCTCGCTCGCGCTGGGGCGGCTCGCCGACTCACGAGGACGGAGGGAGTTGGTGATCGCAGGATTGCTCCTGGCGGCCGCGGGCTCCGCTGTAATCGCGGCCTCCGAATCTCTCTACGCTCTGATGCTCGGTCGCGCGATCCAGGGGTTCGGATCGGCGGCGAGCTGGATTGCGGCGCTCGCGCTCGTGTCCGACTTGGCGCCGCCGGGGAGGCGGGGCGAGGCGATCGGATTCGCCCTGGCGGCAACGGGGGCGGGCTCAATCGCCGGGCCCGCACTGGGTGGCGTCACTGCCGACCTGATCTCCTATGCCGCTCCGTTTCTGATCGTTTGCGGCGTCTCGGTCGGACTGGCGCTCGCGGCCGCAGCCGTGCTCCCTCCCGAATCGCAGCGCCGCACGCCGCAGACCCTCTCATGGGCGGCGATCTGGGGCCCGATCGGATCCGGGATCGGAGCGGTGGCCACCCTCATGACTCTCGGTGCAGCGGGCGCGCTGGGGCTGATCGAAGTAGTCGCTCCGCTCGATTTTCACTCTCGCCTCGACCTGTCCAGCGCCGGGATCGGGCTGCTCTTCGCGGGGTCGATAGCGGTCGATGCGGCGCTCGCGCCGTTGGGGGGCCGGTGGGGGGATCTGAGGGGCCGGCGCGGCCCCGCGGCCACCGGCCTCGCCCTGACAGCGGCGTCGGCGCTGCTGCTCGCATGGCTCGGGGGCACGCTGGGCGCGGCGCTGGCGCTCGCCGTGTTCGGCGCGGGACTCAGCCTCACGTTCGCCGCCGCGGTCCCCTGGCTCGACGAGGCCTTCGGTGAGACGGAACGTGGGCTTGGCTACGGGGTGCTGAACGTGCTCTATGCGGCGGGATACACCATCGGCCCCCTCCTTGGTGGCGTGTTGCTTGGTGTAGCGGGCGCCGATGTCGCCTACGGGTTGACGGCTGCGGTGCTTGGGTGCGGGGCGGGCACCTTGCTTCTGCGTATCAGGGCGTCAACGATGACAGCCGGGTCCTCCTAGCGGCACAAGGCATCCCTCTCAACCCGCGCCGGGTCCCAACGATGCGGGGTCCACTCCAAGCTCGGCGCCGAGACGCTCGGCGGCCAGCTCGCGAGCGCGCTCGAGCCCCATCGCCGGATCACGGATCAGGGCGCGGACGCCGAGCCCGTCGAACAGCGCCATGGCCAGGTCGGCGACCTCGTCGGGGTCCACCTCGCGGAACTCGCCGCCCTCGACCCCGCGGCGAATCACCCTGGCGACCCACTCCCGGTAGCTCTCGTACATCCGACCCGCGACCGGGCGCAGCTCCGGCTCACGGGCCGCGCGCAGCCAGAGCTCGACCCAGAGGACCCATTCTCGCTCACCCTCTTCGGAGGCCGGCAGGCACTCGTCGATCGCGATGGCGAGTCCTTGCGTCGCGGAGACGGCCGCGGCCGGGCCCGCCCCGAAGCGCTCGTCCGCCGCGAGCTCGAAGGACCGAAGCAGCGCCTGCGCGAGAAGCTCCTCGCGGGTCGAGAAGTAATGATGGACCAGGGCGGTCGAGGCCCTGGCCCGGTTTGCCACCCGGGCGATCCTCACCTCGTCGATCCCATCGGAGGCGATCAGCTCGGTGGCGGCGCGGAGGATCCGTTCCCTGGCGTCGGGCCCATCCGGCCGCGGGGCGCTCGCCTCCATAGATCCAGCCTAGAAAGCGCCGCCGACGCCGGATCCTCTAGGCGGCAGCGCCGATCGCGGCGCCAGCGTCCGCCAGCACGGCCTCCGCGGCGTTCCGTCCGTTGAGGCCGATCACGCTTCCCGCCGGGTGGGTCGCAGCACCGCAGAGGTAGAGACCGGTAACGGGCGTACGCGCGCTGAGGCGCCCCTCCCACATCTGGTCGGGCGTCACCTCGCCCTGGAAGATGTTGCCTCCCGTGAGGCCGATCCGCTCCTCGATGTCGGGGGGGCCGAGCACCTCGTGGGCGATCAGGCAGTCCGGCAGGTCCGGTGCGAAGCGCGAGACCAAGTCGATGAACTGCTTGGCCACGTCGTCGCGGCGCGAGTCCCAGTCGCCGTCGCTGATCTCGTACGGTGCGTACTGGCCGAAGACGCTGAGCAGGTGCTTGCCCTCGGGAGCCGGCGTGGGGTCGTAGCCGGTCTGAATGTAGATCTCCCCGAAGCCGACAGCCGGTTCGCCGGCGGCACAGGTTTCGAATGCCTTCTGCGCCTCCTCGATCGACCCGCAGACGTCGATCGTTGCCTGGGCGGGCCAGGTCTCGCCCAGCGCGGCGCTCCAGTTCGGCAGCCGCTCCAGGGCGGCGTTGAACTTGACGACGGGGCTGCGGACCTTCCAGTCCTCGAGCCGCTGCCTGAAGCCGGGGTCCAGGTCAGAGCCATCGAGCATGTCGAGCAACCGCTTCGGATCCGCGTTGCAGAGCACGATCCCGGAGCGAAGCCGGGTGCCGTCCTCGAGCTCGACCCCCTCTCCGGGATGGATCGCGGAGACCGGGACGCCGCAGGCCAGAGTCGCGCCTGACTCGCGGGCGGCATCCGCGATCGCGAAGCTCACCATCCCCATGCCGCCCTCGACGTAGCCCCAAACCGGTCCCTGGCCCTCCAGATCCCCCTGGTAGTGCATCAACTTGATCGAGGCGGTTCCCGGCTCCCACGGCCCGCCCCACGTGCCGATGATCCCCTGGCCGTAGAGCGCGGTCCTGAGCCGCTCGTCGCCGATGTGATCGTCGAGGACATCCGCGATCGATGCCTCGAAGACGAGGTCGATCATGGTCTCGTTCCCGTCCAGGATCTCCTCGATCTCCGCCCGGGTCGGGGTTTCCCCGAGCCAGGTGTCGCGGGCCCCCTTGCGGAGCTTGATCCGCACCTGGTCGAAGAGCTCCTCGTAGGCCCAGTAGCCCTTCTTGTCCGCCTCGGAGACCCCGAGCTCGTCCAGGTTCCGCTCCGTCCGCTCGTCGTCGAGCCACTGGCCGAAGGAGGTGCCGTCCTCGAAGGGCACCCAGAGGTTCGGGTCGGCGACGAAGACGCGCAGGCCGCGCTGGCGCAGGCCGAGCTCCCGGATCACGACCTCGTCGAGCAACCCGACGACGTAGGCGCAGGGGCTGATCACGAACCGGTCGTCGTCGAAGGGACGCTCGAGAGTGCAGGCACCGCCCAGGCGCTCGCGCCGCTCCAGCACCAGGACGCTCTTCTCCGCCCGCGCTAGGTAGGCGGCGGCGGTCAGGCCGTTGTGTCCGCCGCCGACCACGATGGCGTCCCAGTCCCGGGAGGCGAGCGAGGCGACCGGCATCGGGAGCCCCACCTCACCCAGGGTTGCCGCGACCCGCTTCACACGGACACCGCCTTGGGTTCCCGCAGCGCCTCCATGTAGCGCTCGGCGACCATCCGGTCGAAGGCGTGGGTGTCGGTCTCCTCGAGCGAATAGCGCCCGGCGGTGTAGCCCCGAGAGCCCGCGCCCTTCTGGGCGAGCTCGCAGACGTACCAGTCCTGGCGGTTGGTCGTGTCCCAGAACCCGATCGCATCCGAGGGGTCGAAGCCGGGCACGTCGATGGTCGCCGCCTCGAATAAGAACTCGCACACCACGTCGGTGCGGTCGGCCGCGCGCGGATACAGCGTGTGCAGCATCACGTAGTCGGGATGGAACGAGACCAAGGCGTTCGGGAAGAGCGCCACGTAGAGGATCGAGCTCAGGTCCTCTCCCGCGAGGCCTGCGATCGGCGGCCGGTTGCTCGCGTGACCACCGCCCGTGCCCATCGTCTCCGCCCCCTCGCCCGTCAGCGTCATCGAGCCACCGCACCAGGCGCCTTCGCCCTCCATCTCCTCACCGCTCATGTAGTCGCTGAGCGCGTTCAGCTCCGGGTGCACGCCCGGGCAGTGCAGGCACTCGTTGTAGTTCTCGACGATCCCCTTCCAGTTCGCGGCGACGACGTAGTGGACCTTGCCGGCGCTGCGGAGCTCAGAATTCCGATAGCGCACGAGGTGCTCGAGGAGGTCGCCGATGTGCTCGGCGGGATCGGGCGCCTCTCCTCCGATGTCGATCAGCAGGAGACCCCCGATGGTCGAGAGGCGCACTGGGACGAGCCCGTTGCAGGAGGGATCGAAGTTCTCGACGCCGTCCATGTGCGGTGAAGCGCGGAGCGCGCCATCCAGGTCGTAGGACCAGGCGTGGTAGGGGCAGCGCAACCGTCGCCTGACGCTGCCCTCGGCCTCGGTGATCAGGCGGGAGCCCCGGTGCCGGCAGACGTTGTGGAAGGCGCGCGGCCGGCCGTCCCCGCCGCCGATCACGACGACGCTGTCGCGGCCGATCTCGCGCATCAGAAACCGGCCCGGCTCGCTCACCTCGGAGATGTGCCCGACGCAGATCCAGCCGGCGCCAAAGATCCGCTCGAGCTCCCAGTCGAGCACCCCCGGGTCGGTGAAGGCGGCGGGGGGAAGCATCGTCGCCCGCTCCAGCGGTCGCAGCGTCTCCGCGACCTGAGCGGAGTCGAGCGGGAGCGCGGGCTTCATCGGCCGGGATCCTAGGGGGTCTTGACTTTGTAGTCAAGTGACATTAACGTGCGCACGATGCCGGCCACGGTGCCAGTCGGCGATCTCTCCAACCCGATTCCCGGGCTGGACGAGCGAGCCAGGGAGATCCAGGGGCGCGCTCGCGCATTCGTCGAGGAGGTCCTGATGCCGCTCGAGGAGGAGGCCGAGGCGCGGGGCGGCCGGCTGCCGCAGGAGACGATCGTCCAGGTCAGAGCGAAGGCGGTCGAGGCCGGGCTGGCGGGCGGCCTGCACTCCCCGGAGGCGGGAGGACAGGGCTGGACCCGCACCGAGTGGGTGCTCGTCGAGGAGCAGTACGGGCGCAGCACCAACGGGATCAGCTGGCATGTGCCCAACGCCTACAACGTCTGGGAGCACGCGAGCGAGGAGCAGGTCGACCGCTATCTGCGCCCGGCACTCCGCGGCGAGGCGAAGGACGCGTACGCCGTCACCGAGCACGGCGCCGGCTCGGATCCATCCCGGATCGAGGCGACCGCGGAGCGGACCGAAGGTGGGTTCGTGATCAATGCGGAGAAGTGGTTCGTCACCTCCGGCGACGTGGCGAACGTGATCGTCGTGATGGCGAACCTGATCGACGGCGCCGACCGGCTGCCGACTCTGTTCGTCGTCGACCGCGACCGGCCGGGGGTCGAGATCGTCGAAGACCCGGACTTCACGCACACCTATCCGGACCGCCACCCGACGATCCGCTTCTCCGACGTCGAGGTCGGACCCGATGACTACATCGGGGAGGTCGGCGGCGGCGAGGAGCTTCAGCGCTCCTGGTTCAGCGAGGAGCGGCTCGGGATCGCCGCCCGGGGAGTGGGCTCGATGTGGAGGCTCTTGGAGGAGACCGTCGACTGGGCCACCTCCCGCGAGCAAGGTGGCGAGCGCATCTACGACTACCAGGGAGTCTCCTTCCCGCTGGCCGACTCAGCCGCCGACGCCGCAGCCGGCCGGCTGCTCGCTCTGCAGGTCGCGGCGATGATCGACGCCGGTGCCGACCCCAAGCTCGCACATCACAAGGCGTCGATGGCGAAGCTGTTCGTCAGCGAGGCAGCCTGGCGGTGCGCCGATCGCTGCGTGCAGGCCTTCGGGGGCCGTGGCTACCTGCGGTCGAACGTTGCCGAGCGATTCCTGCGGGAGCTGCGCGTCGACCGGATCTGGGAGGGAACCAGCGAGATCCAGCGGCTGATCATCGCCCGGGGCCTCGAGCGGCGGGGAGTGGAGCGCATCCTCCACTAGTGTCCGAGGGAACCCCCCACCGGCCCGATCCGGCCCCGCTGCTGGAGCCGCGCTCGGTGGCGGTGGTCGGCGCAACCGACCGGCCCGGCTCATACGGGGACACGGTTCTGCGGAACCTCGAGCGGGCGGGCTTCCCCGGCGCTGTCTGGGGGGTCCACCCAACAAGGACGAGCGTGCACGGCCGGGATTGCGTGCCGTCCCCGGCGGAGCTGCCGGAGCCGGTGGACGCGGTCGTCTTCGCGATCCCCGCCGCGAAGGTTCCTGCATCACTTGCCGAGGCGAGCGAGCGCGGCTGCCGCGGAGCGATCGTGATCGCCGCCGGCTTCGGTGAGGCGCCCGGTGGAGAGGCGACCGAGCGGAAGCTGGTGGAGGTCGCCCTGGAGGCTGGGATACCGCTCTGCGGACCGAACGGGAACGGGGTGATCTCCGTCACGGCCCGCGCGCCACTCTGGGGCGACTCCGTACCGGCCCTTCAGCCCGGAGCCGTCGCGCTGATCACACAGAGCGGGAACCTCGCCGTCAATGCGATCGGCTCCCGGCGCGGAATCGACTACCACACCATCGTTTCCGCCGGCAACCAGACGGTGCTGGATGCCGGCGACTGGCTGGCGGCGGTGGCCGGCAGGAAGGGAGTTCGCTCGATCGCCCTCTTCCTCGAGGAGGACGGCGATGGCGCCAGGCTGGCGGAGTCCCTTGCCGTCTGCGCGGAGCGCGGCGTCGGAGTCGCGGTCTTGAAGGTGGGAGCGTCCCGCGCGGGCGCGAAGGCCGCGGCGGCGCACACCGGAGCCGTTGCCGGCGACCAGCGTGTCTTTCGCGCGCTTGTGGAGGAGGCGGGCGCAACCTGGGTCCGCGATCCCCACGATCTGCTGGAGGTCGCCCGGGTCCTGGCCGAGCCGCGGTCACGGCCCGACCGGCGGGATCGCGCGGGCCTCGCCGTGCTCACCTGCTCCGGCGGCGACTCCGGCACCGCGGCTGACCTCGCGGAGCGGGAGGGGCTCGAGCTGCCGCCACTCTCCGACGCGACGGTGGCAAGGCTGGCCGAGCTGCTTCCGCCCGTCGCGACACCAGGGAATCCCCTCGACTACACGTCGGTGATCTGGGGAGACAGCGAGCTGCTCGCCTCGATCGTGGAGGCCGTCGGCGCGGATCCTGTGATCGACCAGCTGCTCTTGCTCTATGACCACCCCGCCGGATTGCGTCCGGAACACGAGGAGGTTTGGCGCGCGGTCAGGACCGGGCTCACCGACGGCGCCGAGCGCTGCGACGCTGCGGCGGTGATCGCCTCGACGCTGCCGGACCTCCTTGACGACGCTGCGGCGCGGGAGCTGTCGGCACGCGGGATCCCGGCGGTCGCCGGACTCGCCACTGCGCTGGCGTGCGTGAGCGCGCTTCGGAGCGGACCGGGCGATCCCCTCCGTCTGCGGTCGATTGCGGCGGCGGCTGGAGGGTCCGGCGCTGGGACCAACGGCACAGCGGGCGACTGGTTGGGGGAGGGGGAGGCGAAGCGGCTGCTTCGGGACCACGGCCTCCCCGTCCCCGACGGGGCGGAGGTGGATCCCGCCGACGAGGACCGCTGCGTCGCCGTGGCAAGGGAGCTCGGCTGGCCGGTGGTGCTGAAGCTGTCGGGGGAGTCTGTACGGCACAAGAGCGACACGGGCGCGCTTGCGCTGGATATTGCATCCGAGGAGGATCTTCGCGGTGCCCGCGACCGGCTGCTGAGCCTCCCGGAGGCCTCCGGAGCCGCGCTGATCGTGGAACGGATGGCGGAGCCGGGGGTCGAGCTGCTGATCTCGGCCCGGGCCGACGCGGTCGTCCCAGTGGTGACGGTGGGGCTCGGCGGGGTCTGGACCGAGTCCCTCGAGGATGCCGCGGTGGTCCCCCTGCCGGCCGACCCCGAACGCGTCGCCCGCGCGATCCGCTCGCTGCGCGGCGCAGGCCTGCTTGCAGGTGGACGGGGCCGAAAGCCCGTCGACATCGGTGCGGCGGCTGAGCTCGCTTCACGGCTCGGCGAGCTGCTGCTCCAGCGCGACCTCCGCCTGATCGAGCTCAACCCGGTGGTCGTCCACGAGCGCGGCTGTGTGGCGGTGGACGCGATCGCGATGCTTGTGAAGTTGACTACAAGGTCAACAGCCTGATAGGGTCCGGCCATCGAGACGGCGACCCGCACCCCCGCCTCCAGCGCATCGGCGACCCCCGGGCCTCCGCCGGCGAGCTACGACGCGATCGTCGTGGGCGGGGGACACAACGGGCTGACTACTGCCGCGTATCTGGCCCGCTCCGGCCTCGAGGTCATCGTCCTGGAACGGCGACCGGTGCTCGGTGGCGCATGCGTGACGGAGGAGGTCTGGCCGGGAGCCCGGGTCTCGCGGGCCTCCTACGTCGTCTCGATGCTGCAGCCGAAGGTCGTCTCGGACCTCCGGTTGCACGAGTTCGGCTACCGGGCGATTCCTCTGGACCCCGCCTACGCCGCGATGACCCCCGACGGTCCGATCTTCTTCTTCAACGAGCCCGAGCAGACCGCTGCCTCGGTCGCAGCGCACTCGAAGCACGACGGAGGGGTCTACGCCGACTTCGAGGAGCTGCTGGAGCGGACGGCGGAGTTCCTGCGCCCGATGCTCCTTCGCGAGCCGCCGGCGCTGGGCTCGCGAAACCCACTTGACGTAGCGGCGCTGCTGCGGGAGGCCGCCAGGGCCGCCGGGCTCTCGAAGCGCGACGTCCACGATCTGGTCCGGATCTTCACGATGTCGGTTGGCGACCTGCTCGACGACTGGTTCGAGCACGACGGGCTGAAGGGCTCGATCGCATCCACCGGCGTCGTCGGCGTGTGGGCCGGGCCGCGCACGCCGGGGACCGCGTACAACCTGCTGCACCACGCGCTCGGGGAGCTCGATGGGATGCCCGGCGTCTGGGGCCAGGTGATCGGCGGGATGGGCGCCATCAGCCAGGCGATCGCCCGCTCGGCCGAGGCCGCCGGCGCGACCGTCCGCACGGACGCGGAGGTGGCGTCGATCGACATCGCCGACGGGAGGGTGCTGGGGGTTACCCTGGCGAGCGGGGAGGAGTTTCGCGCGCCGGTGGTCGCCTCGGGCACGCATCCGAAGACGACGATCCTGGACCTCGCCGGCGCGGAGTGCTTCCCGGCCGAGATCGCCGAGGACATGCGGCGCTACCGGACGCGCGGGGCCTCCGTGAAGATCAACATGGTGCTCGCCGAGCCGCCGCGGTATGAGGGCGTGACGGAGGAGCAGCACCGGATGCTCCACACGACCGGCGTCAACCTTTGCCCCTCGATCGACTACCTGGAGCGCGCCTGGCAGGACTGCCTGCTCGGCCGCCCCGCCGCCGAGCCCTACGTCGAGGCCGAGCTGCCATCCGCGATCGACTCGGGCCTGACCGATGACGGACGCTGGGTGATGACGATGTTCACGCAGTACGGGCCACCCGATGAGGAGGCCTGGACGGGCGACGGACGGGAGCGCTATGCGGACGCATGCATCGAGCACCTCGCCCGCTACGCGCCCAACGTCCCCGGAGCGATCCTGGAGCGAGAGGTGCTCGCCCCACCCGACCTCGAGAGGATCTTCGGGCTGAAGGGCGGGAACATCTTCCAAGGCGAGCAGGGTCTCGACCAGATGGCGTTCATGCGCCCCACACCGGGCCTCTCGCACTATGCGACACCCGTGGACGGCCTCTACCTGTGCGGCGCGGGGACTCACCCCGGCGGCGGCGTGATGGCCGCGGCCGGGCACAACGCGGCCCGGCGGATTCTGCGGGACAGGCGGATCGGGCGCGTGCGCGACCGGCTCCGTCGCCACGCCCCCGCCGCTTAGCCGATTAACAATCAGATTCGGAAAGTGGCGAGGCCAGAATCGAACTGGCGACACCACGAGCGGTAATTCTCTCGAGGCTCACGCTCGACTCAGTGTGTCTGCCTAGGACCCAGGGCCTCCCCGAGCATGCAGCCCGGACCACAGGTGACCTGGTTCCGACCGAGCGGGTCCCCGTGGCCCATCAACCGCCGATAGTGCTTGGGGCAGAGGCCGCGGGCCTGTATGGGATTCTCACAGTCCTCTAACTGAACACACCTCACCTCGGGCTCTCGTCCGTAGCGCCGACCCCGAGCGGCGAAGTTTCCTGCGTAGCTAGTGGGCTTGCCGGGTTCCGCACCCATCGTTCAGTTGTTCAAGGTTGTGCGCACGCGATTACCCCGGCGGTCTGTCAGGCAGGAGCAGGTCATCCGGAACGTGTCGAGCCAGCCCTGCGCGTAGACGCGCAGGGCATCCCTGCCGTGGATGGGGCCATGCTCATCGGGGGCACCCCTCGACCGCCCGGTGGTCGATGTCGTCCGTCCAGTACTCGAGCCACGCATCCAGGTCGCCACGGTTGAAGGCCGCGGCCGAGGCGCGGACGATCTCGACGTTCTCCTCCGACATCGCCCGTCCAGTATCTCGCGGCTACTCGGCGAACCGCCCCTTTTCGTCCAATGCGGCTATCCCTGCGAGCAGACCGGCAGCGACTTCTTGATGTAAGGAGGGTTGGTGTATGGGCTGGGGCGACAGGGGGTCGCGGAGTAGGGGACCGGCCCGCCGCTCGTGCAGTTGTGGAAGCCGTAGGCGGGAAAGCTGTAATCGAGGACCGAGACCGAGCCGTCCACCCGCATCTGCTTCCTCACCCCGGGCTTCTTCTTGAGCACCTTGCCCGTCGCGGTGCCGGTGATCGCGGACGACGAGTCCGAGCGGATGTCCGAATAGGTGAACTTTCCCTTCCTCAGCTTGATGAGGCCGGAGCCGGTGCCGGCAAAGGCCTGAGCCACCGGCGGATTGCAGCTAACCGAGACCGTGGCGTTCGGTTCCAACTCTCGAGGGGTGGATTTTCGAGGCCAGAGGGCATCTGGTCACCGAGCGCAAGGCGGTGCGTGCATGACCTCGTGTTCGCGGAATGTTCGTTTGGGACAGGTGATCTACTCCCCAAAACGGTTGCAAACCGCTTATCAATGCAGTGCCCCGACCAGGATTCGAACCTGGGGCCTACTCCTTAGGAGGGAGTCGCTCTATCCAGCTGAGCTATCGGGGCGGGATGCCAGATTACGGCCTTGTGGAGCCGTTTCCTCCTCACGCGTGAGGGTGTCCTGGCGCCCTCGGTCTGGCCGGTCAGCTGTTTGCCCTTAGCAAAGCACGGCACGCCCGGAACCGTGTGGGGGGTGAGCGAGAACAAGAGACCGCCATGGGCGCTGGATCATTGCGTCGGCTTGGTCGTTCCCGCTCCCGCGGCGCCCGCATGCGCCTCTTCGGGGTCGTCCTCCTTGTGACGAATCAAGCGACGATCACAGTGATCAACGGACCGCAAAGAGCACCGTCCATATCCAACCTCGTTGCTGGTGGCGATCGGCTGCTTTCGCTGCTCGGCCACTTCAGCGGCTCAACGCAACGGCCAGGAGCGCGGTCACCCGGGGCGAGCGAACGCGTGTGAGTCCCGAACCAGGCTCTCGATGACGTCGAGCTCCGCCTCGTCGCGGGGCGCGTAGAGCATCACCGCGGTCGGAGGGATGAGGCCTCTGAGGGCGACGGGATGGGGCTCTGCCCAGCCGGCCGCGATGGCCTCGGTGACAGTCTCGGTCGGAAGCATTGCGTGCAGGCTGTGATCCGGAGCGGGGTGAAGATGGGCGAACTCACGATCGATCATGAACGCCTCCGGGGGCCCGACCGGCTCGCCGGGTGCCAAGACGAGCGCCCGAGCGCCCGGCACGGAAATGCGGCTGGGTTTCTCGACAACACCGGGCAGTGCAAAGACGCGGTGCGCCAGTTCCTCAACCCAGCGCAAGTCGGGTGGCTGCTGATCGAGCTGGGTGTGCGGGTTCGTCGGTGTCGTGCGCGGGCGGTCGCCAACCCGCGGTGGCAGCGGCGGCATCAAGGAAGCATAGAAAGCACTGCTTTCCATGCGAAGCGCCGCATCTCGTCCAAAGCACTACTCCGACAGCCCGGCGGCTTCGAGGAAACTGTCCGCGGAAAAGCTAGTCCCGTTTTGCGTACTTCTCGAACCCACCGAAGTCGACTTGGACGCACGGCTCATCGCCGGTGACCTCGGCGTCGTGACCCGGTGGTATGTCGAACACGTCGCCAGCACTGATCTCCATGGTGGACCCGTCCTCCATATGGATCGTCATGCCGCCGGAGATGCAATAGCCGACGTGGTGTGCTTGGCAGGAGTCGGTCTGGGCGATTGGTTTGACGTTGGTGGACCACTTCCAGCCAGGCTCGAAGACAGCCTTTCCGATCATCTTGCCCCCGACGTTGACGACGTCGGCCTTTCCCTTTCCCTCAAACGGTCGGGTCTCGTCCGGGGAATCGAAGTTCTTGACCTCACCGGCCATCCGTGCTCCTTTCGTCAACCGTGAATTGGGGCGAACCTATCCGGAACAGGCGCTCGTAGCAAGCCCGCCGATCTGCGACATCGCCCACGCAGTATCCCTCGCGGCGGAGTGCCGCTTTCCATGCAAAGCGCCGCCTCTCGTCCAAAGCGTCTATTTTCGGGAATCCTCGTCCCAACGGCCGAGCCTTCCGCTTCCACGCGAAAGCGAAAGGGCCGAGCCGGCTACGACCTACCGAGAGCTACGCCGGAGGCCTGCCAGCCTTCCCGCTGATTAGCGACTTGCCTAGCCCTCCGCCAGGACTTTGAGCAGGTCGCCAACCTCCCGCTCCTGGAAGAGGGGATGCCGCAGGGGAAGCTCAGGCTTGACCTGGTAGCGGTTCCGCCGGCCCTGTCGCTCGCGCAACACGTAGCCCTCTTCGACTAGCTCGGACAGGATCCGGTGGGCAGCACGCTCGGTGATGCCTACCGCAGCGGCGATCTCGCGCAGGCGGATGCCCGAGTCATGAGCCACACATACGAGGACGTGGGCGTGGTTTGTCAGAAAGTCCCAGCGGGTGGTTGATGCTTGAGAACCCTGCTTCAGATTTCCAGAAGATGTTTTCATGAATACATGGTACATTGTGGTGCGAACCACTGGCTTTGGAGCACCCGGCTGTCCCCCTCAACCCCGCGGCTACAAAGGCCAGGAGCGAAGAGGACCCTTCGGTGCAGGGCGGAGGGCCCAAGGAGGTCAGCCATGCCCGAAACCGCCACCCCAACCCCAACCGAGCGCTCCCTGGTTCGGCTGCCGCGGTCCGATCGGGCAGAGGAGCCGCTCGCCGCCTCGGACCTCCAGCCCATCCCCGCAGAATCACCGACCTCGCCACACGACGACGCGGTAGAGCGGTTGGAGGGGGCGCTTGCGGAACAGGGCCGCCGCCGCCGCCAGTACGAGGCCGCATTTGAAACATCGGACGAGCCGAACGCCTGCGTCCGGTTGTGCGAAGCAAGGGAGCGGGTTGCGACGCGCGCGAGGTGGCTTGAATGGGTCGACCAGCGCTGGGACCGAGGCAGATCGACAGCGCCAGCAAGGAGGACGAGATGACCACCAGCAAGCAATCCCAACCGGCAGCACGACGGCGCGGCGAGTTGCATCACGCCAATGGCGATCGCCAGGTCGCCCAAGCCATGGGAGCACGCCGACGCCTGAACGCACTCCCGCTCAGACCGGGCCGGGGGTCGTGAAGGCGAGATGACCGCTCGCCAAGATGAGGAGACAGCCCGTGGGCAGATCGCTGTAGGCGCGCGAGCTGGCGATTGCCCCCTCCATAAGCGCAAGCGCCTACATGCGATATGCGGGGAGCAGTCAGGGCGATGACCTCTCTGGGTCGCCTGGACGAACTGAGAGCGGATGCCCGCTACCACCGCGATTGCCGTGACCTCTACCGGGCCGAGATGTACGGTCCGCGGCCGGCGAGTCTTGTCCAACTGAAGGAGTTAGAGCGGTCTTGCATCTTGTCTGAAGCGCGCCTCCGGAGGGCCGAGCAAGAACTCCAAGCGGAGACGGTACGGCTACGGGCGCTGGCTGAGTGACGAGACCCGCCCACTGATCACACGGTCCGGTTCGTGAATCAGCTCCCCGAGCACAGCGCTCAGATTCCAGCTTCCGCTTAGCGCGAGCAGCGGTACTACGCCTCGACGAGTCCCAAAATCGTCTCGGGGCGAACACCGTCGAACTTCATTGCCTCCGCCGCCGCCTCACTCTGCAGGGCCTCCTCCCAGTCAGAGATGTCGGGGACCTCCACGAGCAGCCCGACCCGATTCGAACCCTCCGGGTCCCGAAAAGTGCGCACCGTAATGCCCCGCGGCCCGAAGAATTCCGCTCGCTTCGGCGAAGCAAGCCAGTGGTCGACGTCGTCTACCTCGTGGAACACAAGCACCGTTGCCATCGTTGCCTCGTCTTTCCCACAGCGAGATGCTGTGCGGTGTCGGTGTGTGGGCGCGAGAGACCGTAACCGGTTTCTCTCGGCCCCCGCTGCTGTCTCGATCTCATGGAACCCAAGGGGTGCTTCGAGGCGCCCAATTGCGCGGGAGAAAGCGCAAGACACCGCTCACGGCGACCGTAGCGGCATCCCGGCCACGGAGGTCCCGGTGACTCTCGCCAAGCGCACCCACGACCACTCGAAGAAGCCCGCGGTCGTCCGCGACGGCATCGGCTTTGCGAACGGGATCGTCCGGACCTGGCTCAGGTAGAGCTCAGCAGCTCTTCTCGACGTCCTTGCCTGCCCCGCCCTTGCAGCGGTCATTGCCCTTGCCGCCGACAACGAAGTCGCGGCCGGGACCGCCGACGAGCCTGTCCTTGCCGCCGCCGCCCTTGAGCTTGTCCTTGCCGCGACCGCCGCAGAGGCCGTCGTTGCCGGCGAACCCGCTGAGCTTGTCGCTGCCGGACAGGGCGAGCACGCCGTCGGCCGCCCTCGTGCCGACAAGCCTGTCGGGGGCCGAGGTACCGACCAGGTTGACCACCGTCCCGCCGCATCTCGCGAACTCGTACGCGCCGATGTCGGGCGCCCGGCGCGGAACGCCGCGCTGGTCGGTGGGCGCAGCACCCGCGCCACCCGCATTCACCGCCGGGCTTCGGGCGAGCAGGGCATGCGTGAAGGTCGCGCCGCCGTTGTTCGCGAGCGGTCCGAGCAGTGGGTTGACGTTGATCTTGTCCCCGCCCGAGGCCACGAAGTTGCAGCCGGTCGTGTCACCGATCAGGTTGTTCCGGCCCGAGGTGAGGGCAGCCCCACCGCAGTCGGCCGACTTGCCGATCGGGTCCGAAGTGTGGTCGTGGTTCCGGGCGATGATCGTGTTCTTGAGGTTGATGGTCCCCCCTGCGTTGAAGATGCCTCCACCGCCTCCGGTGTCTCCACTGATGTCGGTCGTGTTGCCGGTGATCGTGACGTTGTTCAGGTCCAACCGTCCGCCGATGCCCTGGTCGATACCGCCGCCGTCGCTTTCGGCGCGGTTGCCGGACACCGTCACGTTGGTGAGCGACATGGTGGCCGTGCCGGAGTTCGCGATCCCGCCGCCGAAGCTCGCCGTCGTCTCATTCCCAGCTACCGTCGCGTTTGAGAGCTCGAGGCTCCCCTCGTTTCGAATCCCGGCACCCGACTGGCTGGTCCTGCCGTTCCTGATCGTGAACCCCGATGCGGTCAGGTTTGCGGCGCCGAGCACATGAATCACTCGGTGGACCCCGCCCCCGTCGATTGCGGCCGGCGTGACGCCGGCGTGCGTGATCGTCAGCTGTCCTTCGACGTCGAGATCGCCGTCGAGCTTGTCGTCACCGGTTGTGCCAGGCGGGATCGATAGCCCGTACGTCCCGGCGACGAGCGAGATCGTGTCGGCGCCGCTGCCAGCCGGACACCCACCGAACGCGGTGTCGGTGTTGGTGGCCAGGATGGCCTCCCGCAGGGAGCAGCCGGTGCCGCCGCCATTCTCATCGCTGAACGTGTTGGGCTCGACTACCGCCCCAAGCGCTGGCGCACCCACCAGCATTGCAGCCATCGTCCCGAGCACGCCAACCCGTCCCAGCCGCCTCGCCGTGCGAAAACCCATCCGCTCCCTTCCGAGTCACCCCGGAATTGCTTCCTCGCGGCGACGCTACCAGGGCTCCCGAGACGATGTCAACGGGGATGCACGCTCCACCCGCCGGGCCAAGCTCCCTCAGGTCGAGCGATGCGAACCTCAAGGCGCATCCGAAGACAGCTGGCAGAGCTGCCGCTTTCCATGCAAAGCCTCGGGCTGGTCAGCGCGGCCGAGGGGGCGGCGCTGATCGGCGCCGGCCTGCTCTCCGTCCTGCTCTTCCCGCTGATCGGCCTGGGCCTCCTGAAGAGCTCCGAGGGAGGGGCGAGGCCGAAGGCCGCCGAAGCGCCTGAATCCGATGTGATGATGGCCATGTAGCTAGTTAGCTAGTTGGTATTGAGGGCCGGGCCGGCGTGCCGATAAGGAGCGCGTGCCCAACACGGCTGCCAGGGGCGACCGATGATTCGCGGGGCGCTGGCGATCGGAGCCCTGGTCGCTGTCGCCCTGCAGCTCGCCTCCTGCGCGGGCAGCTCGGCGCAGCCGGTGAGCTGCCGGCCCACCCTCGACCTGGCGCTCACCCCACCGGGCGACGGCCCCGCTGCGTTCACGATGGGGATTCGCGTCAACCAGGCCTCCGACGTCGACCAGATCGAGGAAGCTCTCCGAGATCGGATCCTGCCCCGCGACGTCTTCGTGATCAACACGGAGTTCCCGGGCTCCAAGCCGGATGACTGGGAGGACTCACTCGACCGGATCAGCGAGAAGTTCCCATGCAACCGGATCGTGACGCTGACCGGTCTCAGCCCGGACCCCCAGAAGCCGGGCTACGAGTTCGCCCTGGTCGGCCGCCCCGAGCTGGACGCGGTGCTCGTCGACTGGGAGCCTGACACCTGGGACGACGCCGGCCAGGGGCATTGGACACCTGCCTTGCCTGCGAACCTCGCCCGCATCAGCGAGCGTCTCCGGCTGCTCTCCAAACGGCTCTCGGCCACGCGGACGCGGATGGGCCTGGTGCCCGACTACATGCCTCCCTGGGATTACGGCCGGACCGCGAGGGTGATCGCGGAGGCCAACTTCGCCCTCGACCCTCTGCATCGCGGCTATCAGGTGATCCAGTCCCAGCCGAACTGCGGCACGCCGTCCGCCCCGGGGCCGCTGATCGGAGGCCTGACGGCCCAGCTGATCTCGCAATACAAGGGGGTCTTCGGCGAGCCCCTGCGCGTCTCGGGCGGCCCGCCCGACATCGGCCGGGAGCTGCTGCAGCACCTGGGTTTCGAGATCGCCTTCGACCAGGCACCGAACCCAAAGGCGTCCGAGGCCGTGGAGCGGATCGGTCCCGGCCAGGCAGCCGCGTGTACCCGCGAGATCCTCAAGGCGGGCGGGGCGGGGGTCCTCTACTGGGCCTCGCCGCAGTCGATCCGGGCCATGCTCGAGACCCCGGTCGGTCATTCCCTGAGAACACCGGGCTCGGGCTGAGCGCGAACCTCTATTCCGGCTCGTCGTAAAGGCTCTCGGCCGCGAGCTGCTGGCCCTGCGCGCTCCAGACCTTCACCTCGAGGTAGAGCTCATCCGGAAAGCCCTTCACGGCATCCACCGCGACCAGGGTGAAGCGCTCGTCGGTGATCGGCGTCTGGTCGACGACCTCCGCATCGAGCTCCGCCGTAGCGGCCTTCGCGCCGCGCACCAGCGGCGTCCCCCAGACCAGTGTGACGTCGCCCCGGCGATCGCCCTCTCCCCGCCAGGAGCCGATCACCTCCTCGTTCAGGTCGATCATCCAGTCCGGGTTCTGGTCCGCGGTGACGTCTGTGAAGTCGGCGGTCGCCTGGAAGCCGCCCGCCTCTCCCTCGTCCGGCCGGACGAGGGAGACGAGGCCGAAGTACTCGCTCGGCTCCTGGGCGCCCTCCACCGGCGCGACCGCGGGCACGTACACCCGCCCTCCCCATGCGCGTTCCGGGAACCAGGTCACCTCGCCGGGCGGCCCACCTGCCTCGGAGATGAGGGGCCCGCAGGCCTTGGCGAACTCGTCGCGCAGCCGCTGCCCCCAGCGACCGTAGGGCAGGCCCTCGACGCTCGCGTCGGCGATGAAGCGGGGAATGGGACGGCGTACCGGCGGCACGGGCCGAAGACCCTACCCGAGCGCCTCGCGCAGCTCCGCCGCGGCCCGCTCGGGCGGATAGACGTTGAGCTCGACGCCGGTGGACATCTCGAAGCCCGCCCGGATTCCGATCCGGGGCGCGATGTCGAGGTGCCAGTGGAACTGCTCGGCCCCTCGCGGAGAGGTCAGCGTCCAGGCGTTGAACTGTGGCAGTGACTCGAACCGCGCCTCGAGCGACCGCAGCGCGGTCCGCAGGATCCCGACGCCGACCTCGCCGTCCTGCTCGAAGCGCGGCGCCGGGTTGCGGGGGATGATCCGCAGCTCGAACGGCGACCGCGATGCCCAGGGACAGATCAGCAGCGCGTCGTCGTCGATCGCGACCAGCCGCTCACGCCGCCGGACCTCCTCCGAGGCGATCTCCGCCAGCAGGTCCCCGCCCATCGTGTGCTGGTTGTAGGAGGCGAAGCGCTCGCGCTCCCGCGCTACCGCCGCCGGGACGAAGCCGAGGGCGTAGAGCTGGGTGTGGCTGTGCTCGAGCGAGGCGCCGGCCTCGTGGCCCTCGTTGATGATCAGCTGCACGTAGGCGGCCCGCTCGGCGTGCTCGCTCATTCGCGCCCGCCATCCCGCCACCGCCGAGGCCAGCTCGGCATCGTCGAGCTGCCCGAGCGAGGTGCGATGGCGGGGCGAGTTGATGACGACCTCGTGGAAGCCGCCGGCGGGAGATGCGCGGAAGAGGTCCGGCTCGCGACCGCGCGAGGCGGCGCGCAGCGGGTCGCCGACCGCAGTCAGGCCCTCGTTGGTCACCGCGGCCGTCGTCCCCGGATCGGCCTCATCGCTCTGCGCCAGCGCCGGATAGAGGTTGGGGACGGCGCGCACGCGCCAGCCCGGGGTGTCCGCCCCGTCGCCTCCGGGCCGGTCGGCCCAGGTCTCCGGGGGAGTGCGGTCCTCGCGGCCCTCGCAGAACGGGCACCTCTCGGCGCCCTGCTGGTCGGGCTCGGTGGGGACACCTCCGAAGTCGAATGGCCGGTCGGCCCGCGCCGGCGAGAGGATCGTCCGCAGGCCGGTGAGCTGGTCGAGACGGATCTCGGGCGTCGGCTTCTCGTCCGCCACCTAGAGCGCCTTCCTCATCCGGACGTGCTCGATGCCCGCGGACAGGAACGTGTCTCCCTCGGCGAGGTAGCCGCTTGAGGCGTAGAAGGGCTCCGCGCGGCGCTGGGCGTGCAGCAAGATCGTCGATGCTCCGTGCTCCTTCGCCTCGGCCTCCGCGCCCGCCAGCAACCTGCCGCCGACGCCCATGCCGCGCAGTCGCCGCTCGACTGCCATCCGCTCGAGCTTGCACGTGGCGGGATCCGGGTACCGCAGCCGGCAGGTTGCGATGACCCCGGTTTCGTCGAGCGCCACGACGTGAGTGGAGTCGTCGTCGAGTCCATCGAGCTCTTCCTCCCGCGTGACACCCTGCTCCTCGCAGAAGACCCCAAGGCGCAAGTCCTGTGCGGCCCTGATTTCCGACGATTCGCGAGCGGCTCGGACGGTGACGGTCAGGCGGCAGCCCACGTGGGCCGGGTCGCGGTCACTTGGTGTTGGACTTTGCCATTGCCGTGAACGCCTCGACCAGGTCGATCGGCAGCGGGAAGACGATCGTCGTGTTCTGGTTGACGCCCATCTCGAGCAGCGTCTGCAGGTAGCGCAGCTGCAGAGTCGCCGGGTTCTTGGAGATGATGTCGGCGGCCTGGGCGAGCTTCTCGGCCGCCTGATACTCACCCTCGGAGTTGATGATCTTCGCCCGCCGCTCTCGCTCAGCCTCGGCCTGCCGCGCCATCGCCCTCTGCATCTGCTCGGGAATCTCGACGTCCTTGATCTCGACGGTGGTCACCTTCACTCCCCAGGGCTCGGTCTGCTCGTCGATGATCTTCTGCAGATCCTCGTTGAGCCGCTCGCGCTCGGAGAGGAGCTGGTCGAGGTCGGCCTTGCCGAGCACGGAGCGCAGCGTGGTCTGCGCGATCTGCGAGGTCGCGAGCAGGAAGTTCTCGACCTCGACGATCGCGTTGTTCGGGTCGATCACGCGGAAGTAGGCGACGGCGTTGACCCTCGCCGGCACGTTGTCTCGGGTGATCACCTCCTGCGGCGGGATGTTGAGGGTCACCGTCCGCAGGTCCACTCTGACCATGCGGTCGATCACCGGGATCAGCAGGATCAGGCCGGGCCCTTTCTGGGCGATCAGCCGCCCGAGCCGGAAGATCACCCCGCGCTCGTACTCCCGCAGGACCCGGACCGACGAGCCCAGGAAGATCAGCACGAAGAATGCGATGACAACGATGACGCCGATCGCTATCGCCATGTCTGTCAGGTCCCTTTCTCGACGCTTGCCGGGTCTGCGTCGGCGACGGGCTCGACCTCCAATGTCAGGCCGTCGACCGACGTAATGCGCACTCTATTGCCTAGCTCCACCCGGCTCCCGGCGTCGGCGACCCGGGCACGCCAGAGGGCGCCCTCGATGAACACCTGACCGTCGGGGTCGAGCGGCTCGCGCACCTCGCCCACCTCGCCCACCAGCTGCTCCCAGCCCGTCCTCACGGGCTGCTCGCGGTGCGCGGCGAGCGCCTTGCGGCTGGCGAAGACGATGAATGCCGCGAGGATCGCGCCGGCGATCAGGATCGCGGCGACGGGAAGATCGTGGCCGGCGTCCCGCCAGGCGAAGCCCGCACCGACCAGGGCGCCGACGCCCAGCAGCCCGAGGACCATCCCCGGCGCGTGCGCCTCGGCGACGAAGAGGAGCAGGGCCACCACCAGCAGAGCGAAGGCGAGCTGGGTCATGGACCCATTATCCGCCTGAATACCGGTCGACGTCAGCGATCAGGTCCTGCTCGTTGGCGTAGACGCCGGGGTGGCTGAAGACGAGCTTCCCCGAGCGGTCATAGAAGGCGGTGGTCGGGAAGGCCTGCGGCGGTCCGCCGAGATCCTGGGCGATCTTCAGGTCGGGGTCGGTATAGGAGGGATAGGGCAGGGGCAGCTCGCTGAGGAACTGGTTGGCGGCGCTGTCGGAGTCGTTGGCGTTGACGCCGAGGAAGGCGATCTGGGATCCGTGCTTCTCAGCGAGGGACTGGAACCAGGGGAACTCGTAGCGGCAGGGCCCACACCAGGAGGCCCACTTGTTGACGACGACCGGTGTTCCGCGCAGCTGCCGGAGGCGCTGGTCGAACGCATCGGTGCCGCCGCCGAGCAGCTGGTTCGCCTGCGAGCGGATCGCGGCGAGCTGCGGCGGCGCGCCGGAGAGCGGCTGCTTCGCCTGCTCGACGGAGAGGCGCGAATCGGGGTTCCCCGCGCCGGAGCCGGCGCAGCCGGCGAGCGCGAGCGCCACGATCAGGCCTGCGATCGCGAGGCCGATGCGCCCTAGGCGGAGATCTCGTGCGTCAAAGTTCACGTTCAGGGAATACGAGTCATCGATCAAGAGTGCTTTAATTCCTACCGGTCCATCAAGTTCCTGGACCCAGGGAGAGCCCGGAGCGGAGAGCCGTATCTCGGGTGTCCCCCGTGATCAGGCCAAATGCGCCTCGCCATCCTTGCGTTTGGCGGGGAGCGGCGGATCAGAGAGCCTCGAATGGCTGAAGACACCAAGGCAGCCGCCAAAGCGGCGAAGGCGCCTACGAGCGCCGACATCGAGCGCGCCCGCGAGTTCGCGCGCGAGCCGTTCCTGCTCGAGGGCGAGAGACCCAGCGACCTGGCAGCCGGCACGCCGCGACGCCGGGCGCTGGACGCCGCCCTCGCCGAGATCGACGAGGGGCTCGAGGCGCCCTCGATCGAGTGGCGCGGCGACTTCTCCCTCATGCTCGGGCTCGAGCGCCTGCTCTCGGAGGAAGAGCCGCATCTTGCCGACGGCGCTCAGCTCGATCCACATCAGGTCGACGCTCTCTCGGGAACACTCGCCGCGCTGATCGCCGACGTCCAGGAGCGGCTCAACGGCCATGCCTGGACCGGCGGCGGCAACGGCGGCGAGCCCGCCGTTGCCGCCGAGGCCGAGGCCTCGGAGAACGGCGCCGGCGACGACTCGTTGGAGGAGGAAGAGGAGGCCACCGAGGAGGAGGAGGCCGAGGACTGGTCGGAGCAGGAGGACGAGGATGTCATCGAGGAGGCCGCCGACGATCCGGGCGCGAGCCGCCGCTTCTGGTTCGAGCACGCGACCGGGGCCGGCAAGACCGTCGCCGCCGTGGGCTTCATCGAGGCCTCGCGCACGGGCGGCATCCTGATCCTCACCCACCGCCGCAACCTCGTCGACCAGTTCATCGGGGAGATCTCGGACCGCGGCTACGCCGACCGCCTCTCGCCGCCGCTGCTCGACGGCGCCGACCACCCCTACGGCCCGGTCACCGTCGAGACCTACCAGTGGTTCGTGCGCAACGCGGGTCGGATCTCGGACGCGTACTCGATCGTGGTATGCGACGAGGCCCACACGGCCCTCGGCGAGAAGACCAGCGGCTGCATCCGGGCCTGGACCGGCCCCGTCTTCATCGGGATGACCGCCACCGGCGCCCTGATCGCGCGCCACGTCGCGGACCTCTTCCCGACCCAGACCTCACGCTTCGACCTCGCCCAGGCCGCCCGCCGGGGCGTGATCGCGCCACTGCGCTGCGTCCGGATCCCGCCGGGCCCCGGCGTGCGGACGATCGCCAAGGTGCCGCTGCGCAAGGGCGAGGTGGATCAGGACTTCGACCAGGAGGAGCTGGCCAAGCTCCTCGACCAGACGCCGTTCAACGTTGCGATCGCCGACCTCTACCGCTCGCGGTTCCGGCGCGTCCCGGGCGTCGTCTACACCGCGGGCGTCAAGCACGCGAACAACGTCGCCAAGGCCTTCCAGGACGCAGGCATCAACGCGCGCGCCGTCTCGGGCGAGACGCCAAAGCGCGAGCTGGCAGAGATCCTCGCCGGGTTCGAGCGCGGCGAGGTCGACGTGCTCTGCAACGCGATGCTGCTCGCGGAGGGCTGGAACTCCCCGCGGGCCACGATCTGCATGCACCTGGCCCCGACCGCCTCGCGGCGCGTCTACCAGCAGCGCGTCGGCCGCGTCACGCGACGCAACCCCGGCAAGGAGTCGGGCCTGGTGATCGACTTCGTCCACCCGGCGACCACGCACGACGAGACGATCGTCACCCTGCACAGCCTGCTCGACCGCGACGTCTACCGCGGCGGCGCGATCGTGGTGGGCCCGGTTCGCCGCGGGAGGGGCCGCAGGGTGCGCGTCGAGAAGCGCGTCGTACCCGTGTCCGACGACTCGAACCGCCGGCTGCGGGTCCTGGAGCGCGAGCTCTGGCGAATCGCGGTGGAGAACCTGAACCATTCCGAGCAGCATGTCTGGGCCGCCCTTGCCGGCGCGCGCGTCAACCCTTCCGGCTGGCGGCGGGCCAAGGCGATGCTCCAGCACGACCAGACCAAGGAGCTCCGCCGCCGCTTCCTGCTCACCTGCGTGCAGCGGAACCGCAATCAGCAACTGCGGATCAAGGCGCTCGCCGAGATCGCCGCCCTGCGCGACGCGGACGCCTTCGACGACGCGATCGACACGGTCGGGACCTGGTCCCGCGACGATCGCCAGGCTGGGACCAAGGTGCTGCTCGAGGCGCTCGCTGAGCGACGGATCGGTCGCCGCGACCAGGCCCAGGCCTGGGTCTGGCGGCTCGCGGACTACACCCGTGACCTCCACGAGGAGTACGCGGTGCAGCGCTGGCCCGAGACCAAGCGCCTGCTCGGTCTGCTCGTCAACTCATCCGGCCGGGCCCACGGGCGCAACGCGCGCCGGCTTGTCCACGCCGCCCGCAACCAGGACCGACGCCTGGCGGCGGCCCTGCTCGCCGCCGGCGTCGCCCATACGCCCGAGGGCGAGGAGGTCCTGCGCGGGGCTCGGATGCGGGCCGCCCGGAAGCCCTCGGCCGTCGCCCGTGAGCTGCTTCGCAACTTCCCCAAGGCCGGCGGCCGCCGGCGTCGCCGCAGGCGCAAGGGCGGCTCGCAGGACGGCGGCACGGCCGAGAAGAACGGGGCGGCCGCGGAGGCGGTGAACGGAGAGCACCTGGACGAGCACGACGTCGAGGAGGACCTCGACCTGGAAAGCGAAAACGGCGCGGAGCCCGAGGCGGATGAGGAGCTCGACGCAGCCGAAGCGGCGGAGGAGAGCTAGGCCGGCGTCAGCGAGAGGTGCACCTCGCCGGCCCCCAGCGCCACTCTCTCTCCCGAGCCGGTCTCGACGACGAGGTGCCCGCGCTCGTCGATCTCCTCGACGACGCCCTCGCCGCCGTCCCAGGAGATCCGCCTGCCGCAGAGCGCGTCACGCGCCCGGTAGGCGTTGAGGATCTCGTCCGCGCTCGCCTCGGTCCAGTTTCCCAGCGCTTCGTTCAGCTCCGTGAGGGCCGTCGCGATGCTCGGCGCGCCGCCGGCCGGCAGCCCGCCCTCCGCCTCGGTCGGCAGCAGCGAGACGGCCGTCTCTCGCAGCTCCTCCGGGAAGTCGTCCTGGGCGATCGCCACGTTCAAGCCGACGCCGATCACTGCCCAGCCCTCGTCGGGCCGCGCCTCGGCCAGAACGCCGGCGACCTTGCGTTCGTCGATCCAGATGTCGTTGGGCCACTTGACCTGGCAGCGGACCGGCGCCACCGCCTCGGCTGCCTCACAGACGGCGATCGGGACGGCGAGGGGCAGGAGCGGGACCTGATCGGCCGCGAACGGCCGCAGCAGCGTCGAGTAGAGGAGGCAGGAGCCCGCCGGTCCGAACCAGGCGCGCCCGCGGCGCCCGCGCCCGGCGGTCTGCTCCATGGCGGTGACCACGAGTCCGCCCGGCGCGCCCCCGATCGCGAGCTCCTTGGCGCGCTCGTTGGTCGAGTCGGTGCAGCGGAAGTGCCGGTGCGGGCGTCCGAGGTCCACTCAGCCGGGGCGGGGTCGAGTCACCTGTAGGGCCGCAGGGCGACCTCGCTGTCGGGCTTCAGGTCCATCAGCGCGGCGGCGCTGCCCCCGCTGACGGCGAGCGCGAGCGCCCCGGAGGCATCCTCGAAGAGCAGGACGTCGGCCGGCCTGACGTCCGCGAAGGTGCGCGCCCAGACCGCGTCCCAGCGCCCGTCGGGGGCTCTCACCTCCAGCCCGTCCCCCGGCCGCAGCGGGCCGTCACCGAGCATCGACGCGTCAAGGTTGAGCGTCACGTTCCCGTAGCCGTCCTGGTGGATCGCGTGGGCGACGATCTCGTTCTCGGAGATCAGCGGCTTGGGGAGCTCGAGGGTCGCCAGGGAGGCCGGGTCGATCGATTTGCCCGCCTCCTCCAGCCGGGCGCCGAGGGCAAGGTGGGCGGCGACCGGAGCGAACAGGTCGCGGCCGTGGAAGGTCGCCGAGACCGGCTCGAGCCTGAACGGGGAGCGGGAGAGCTCCACCGCCTCGAGGGCTCCGCCGAGCCGGTCGAGCGCGCGGGAGAGCAGCCCGTTGTCGGGGCCGACCAGGAACCGGCCCTCGGCCGCGGCCACCGCGACAGCACGGCGGGCGGAGCCGACGCCCGGGTCGACGACAGCCAGGTGGACCCCCGGCGGGCAGGACGGCAGGGCGTTGGCGAGCGCCACGGCCCCCTGCCGGACATCCTGCCGCGCGATCCCGTGACTCAGGTCGATCAGCGGCGCGCCTGGGGCGATCTGCGAGATCACCGCCCGGCAGACGCCGGCAAACTCATCCTCGTATCCGTAATCGGAGAGGAAGGTGATCGGCCGAGGGGTTGCCACGACCGAATCCAATCACGGGCAGAAGGTTCAGGACTTTCATCTTGTAGGTGACGGTCGACGACGCAGCACGCGCTCCCCGCGAAGCCCAGGCTCGCCGGCACAAGCGCCCCTGCAAGAACAGAACCGACCTGCAAGTCGTGCTGTCCATGCGGGACCTCCTGTCCGGCCGAGGCGTCGCCCTGCCGGATCCTATGTCGCTACTTCCCGACCTTCGCCTTGATCGTCGTGGTCGCCGTGCCGCCGGTCTGATCGGTGGCGGTCAGCGTGACGTCGCCCTTGCCCTTCTTCTTCGCCTTCTTGGTGGGCGAGGCGACGATCACACCGGGGATGTCCTGGGCCAGCTTTGTCGGGGTCGGCTTCGCAGCGCCCGAGGTCGTCACCGTGCAGTCGGCGTTGCAGGTCGCCGTCAGGACGAACTTCTTCTTGACCTTGAACGGACCCTTGGTCGCCGTCAGCGTCGGGTTGGCGTGGTTGATCTCGAGCGTCCAGCCGTTCCAGCTGCCCAGCGTGGGTGAGATGCCGACATCCACGACGGTCACCGTCCAGGTTCCGGCGCTCGGTGTGCCATTGAACGTCGAGAGCGGCTGGGTCGGCTTGCCGCTGGTCGTGGTGGGCGCGCCCGCCAGCGCGGTGCAGAAGCCCGGCGTGTCGACGGAGAGCGCTGCCGAATCGCTGATCGTGAAGGCCGAGGTGTTAGGGAAGACGTTGCAGCCGATCGAGAGCAGGGAGATCTCCGTGCCGCTCGGGCTCTTCAGCCGGAGCTGAAGGTCCTGGCCGCCGCCTCCGCCGAAGCTCGGCATCACCTTCGTGAGCTGGAGGGACTGGACGGCCGTGCGCCCCGCCGGCACGAACACCTGTGAGGGAACGCCGGCCTGGCCGGTGTTGTTCGGAACGCCGAACGTTCCCGTGCTCGTATAGCCGGCCGTGCCGGCCAAAGCCGTTGCGGCGGTGCATCCGAGTGCGATCGCCGTGAGGGCTCCGGTGATCAGCAGCCGATTGATCTTCCCCGCGAAGCTCATCTGTCTCTCCCCATGGTCGAAGTCCCTAGTCTGTGGCCAGACTAACGATCCAACTACGCGGACAGCTAGTCGTCAGCCGAAGCGGCCGCCAGCAGCGCCTCGACAAGGCCGCGGATGTCGTGCCGATCTGCCTCCACGTCCACGGTGACCCCCTCCCGGCGGATTGCCTCGCTCGTGATCGGGCCGATCGAGACGACCCTGGCGCCCTCGGGAATCCCATTCCCGCTCGCCTCCATGAAGTTGCGCACCGTGGACGACGAGGTGAAGGTGACGAAGTCGGCGTCACGGGCCCGCTCCAGCGCCCCGGGATCGGGGCGCTCGGCGACGGTCTCATAGAGGCTGACCACGTCGACCTCGGCGCCGCGCTTCCGGAGGGCGTCGGGGAGGAGCTCCCTCGCCTCGGCCGCGCGGGCGATCAGCACCGGCTTGCCCTCGAGCTCCAGCGCGTCGAGAGCCTTGACCAGCTCCTCGGCGACGAAGCGCTCGGGCACGATGTCGGCGATCACGCCGTTGGCGGCCAGCGCCGCCTCGGTCCCGCCCCCGATCGCCGCCACACTCGCGTTGGCGAGTGCCCGGGCGTCGCGGCCGGCGGCCGCCATCGCCTCGAAGAGCAGCCGGGCCCCGTTCGGGCTGGTCAGGCAGACCAGGGCGTAGGTGTGGAGCGCGTCGATTGAGCGCCGGACCTCCTTCGAGTCGATTCGGGGCTCGATCCGGATCGCCGGCAGCTCGATCGACTCCGCCCCGAGCGCGTCGAGCTGGCGGGAGAGCTCGCTCGCCTGGGCGCGGGCCCGGGTGACGACGACCTTCTTGCCGTGCAGCGGCCTGCGCTCGAGCCAGGCGATCTGCTCGCGGCGCGCCGCCACCGGCCCGACCACGGTCACGGATGGTGGGCGAATCTCAGCCTCCTCGGCGGCGCGAGCTATCCCGTCGAGCGTGGAGCTCACGGTGCGCTGTCCGGGCAGCGTGCCGCGCTCCACGACCGCGGCGGGCTCAGATCGATCACGCCCGGCCGCGATCAGGCTCTCGGCGATTCGCGACAGCGCCTTGACGCCCATGTAGAAGACGAGCGTTCCGGGGAACCGCGCCAGGGCCTCGTAGTCGAGCGCGGAGTCCTCCTTGCCGGGATCCTCATGACCGGTGACGAAGGCGACCGCGGAGGCGTCGTCGCGGTGGGTCACCGGGATTCCGGCGTAGGCGGGCGCTGCGATTCCGGCGGTGATGCCGGGGACGACCTCGAATGGGATCTCCGCCGCGGCGAGCGCCTCCGCCTCCTCGCCACCGCGTCCGAAGACGAAGGGGTCGCCGCCCTTGAGCCGGACTACGATCTTGCCCGCCCGGGCTCGATCGATCAGCAGGTCGGCGATGCCATCCTGCGGGACGCTCGCGGCGCCGGGCTCCTTGCCCACGTAGAGAAGCTCGGCGTCCGGCCTGGCAACGGCGAGGGCCTCCTCGGGGATCAGGCGGTCGTGCAGGATCACGTCCGCGGCGACGATCAGCTCGAGGGAGCGGGTGGTCATCAGCCCCGGATCCCCGGGACCGGCGCCGACCAGGTAGACGATTCCGGGCCCGTCGCTCACCCCGCCACCGCCATTCGCTCCGCGCGCTCGAGGATGTCCGCGGCGCCGGCGGCCTTCATCCTCTCGGCCAGCGCGCGGCCGAGTGCCTCGGGGTCGGAGGCGTCCATCGCCATCTCATCCCGCAGCCACTCGCTGCCGTCCGGCAGCCCGCAGAAGGCACGCATCCGCATCTGGCCACCGTGCTCGAGAGTGGCGTTCGCGCCCAGAGGCGTGTTGCAGCTCGCGTCGAGGGCGGCCACCAGCGCCCGCTCCGCGGAGACCGCCCCCAGGACACCGCGGTCCGTGATCGAAGCGGCGGCGGCCGCGGGGCGGTCGTCGGAGTGCCGCGCCTCGATTGCCAGCGCTCCCTGCCCCGGCGCCGGCACGAAGTCGCCGAGCTCCAGCTGAAAGGCGATCTCCTCGGCGCGACTGAGACGGCGCAGTCCGGCGGCCGCCAGCACCAGCCCGTCGTAGTCGCCGGCCTGCAAGCTTGGCCAGCCGGGTGTCGACGTTGCCCCGCACCTCGACCACCTCGACGTCTGGACGCAGGGCGAGGATCTGGGCGCGCCGCCGCAGGCTGGCGGTGCCGATCCGCGAGCCCTCGGGCACGTCCCCCAGCGAGGTGACGTTGCCGACGTAGGCGTCGCGCGGGTCCTCCCTCGTCATCACGCCGGCGAGCTCGAGGCCACCGGGGAGGTCGGTGGGCAGGTCCTTGGCCGAGTGCACCCCCAGGTCGACCTCGCCGTCGATCAGCGCGCGCTCGATCTCCCTGACGAAGCGGGCCTTGTCGCCGCCGGCCGCGCCGCCGTCGGCGGCCGAGTCACCGCGAGAGCCCTCGTCGCCGGAGGTCCTGATGGTCACGATCTCGGCGTCCCCGAGCGCCTTCGCGACGAGCTCCGCCTGCGCGAGGGCCAGGGCGCTGCCGCGGGTCCCGAGCCGGAGCGGGGCCTCAGCCATCGCCGCTCAGCCGCGTTCGTTGCGACGACGCCTCTCGTCGAGGGAGGCGACGTCGGCGCCCTCTGCGGCCTCGGGCTCGGTGCCTGCATCGAGCCCGAAGAGCTCGCGGAGCGCGCTCACCTGGAGGTAGGCGTCCTCGCGGTCGGCGAGCCCCTTGATCCTCACGGTCGGCTCGTGCAGGAGCCGGTTGGCGATCGCCCGGGCCATCTGCTCGATCCGCTCGCGGTCGGTTGCGGAGAGGCTCTCCCAGCGGGTGGCGTTCTCGGAGAGCACCTGCGAGACGATCGAGTCGGAGCGCTCGCGCAGCGCCGCGACCGTCGGCATCACCTCCTGTGCGGCGAGCCAGCGCTCGAAGCGGGCGAGCTCGGAGTCAAGGATCCCGCGCGCGCGGCGCGCCTCGGCCTCACGGCCGGAGGCGTTCTGCTCCACGATCGCCTGGACCTCGTCCACGTCGTAGAGGCTGACGCCTTCGATCTCCCGGCACTCCGGATCGATGTCGCGCGGCACGGCGAGGTCGATCAGGAGGAGCGGAGGGGCCTCGCGCTGTCTCATGATCATCTCGAGCTCGGAGCGCTCGATCAGGTGGTGTGGCGAGTTGGTCGCCGAGACGACGATGTCTGCGCCGGCGAGCTGGGCCGGAAGCTCGTCGATGCGTACCGCGCTGCCCCCGAAGCGCTGGGCGAGCGAGATCGCCCGGTTGTAGCCGCGGTTCGCGATGAAGACCGCGTCCGAGCCGCGCGCGGCGAGCGCGCGGGCCGTGAGCTCCGAGGTCTCGCCCGCGCCGATCAGCAGAACGCGCCGGGCGGAGAGGTCACCGAGGTTGCGTTGCGCGAGCTCGACCGCGACGGAGGGGATCGAGACGCCCTTCTCGCCGACCGCGGTCTCGCTGCGGGCCCGCTTGCCGGCGGCGAGGGCGCCGCGGAACATCCGGTTGAGGATCGGGCCGGTGGCGCCCTCGACCAGGGCGAGCTCATAGGCGCGCTTCACCTGACCCTGGATCTCCGCCTCGCCCACGATCATCGAGTCGAGCCCGGAGGTCACCCGGTAGAGATGCCTGGCGGCCTCGGCGCCGCGGAGCGAGTAGAGCGGGCCGAGCAGCTCGGTCGGCCGGATCCCCGCCTCGCGTGCAAGCACTCCGAGCCCGGCCGCCTCGGCTTCGACCGAGTCGGTGGCGACCAGGTAGAGCTCGGTTCGGTTGCAGGTGGAGAGCGCGGCCGCCTCGCTGATCGGTTCCTCGGAGACGAGCGCGTTGAGGACGCCTGCAGCGCGACCCTCGGTGAGGGCGAGCTGCTCCCGGAGCGCCAGCGGGGCGGTCCGGTGGGAGACGCCGAGGGTGAGCAGCCCGCTCATCCGCGGCCCCCCTGTCGCACCGCCTCGATCTCATGCTCGCGGTCGCGGACGCTGCCGACGTCGTGCCTCTCGCTCCCCCTGGAGGACCGGTCGGCGAGCTCGGCGAGGGAGCTCAGCTCCCGCTGGATCCGCTGGAGCTTGGCGGCCATGATCGCCACGTAGAGGAGCAGGAGGAGGAGGAAGACCAGATAGGCGCCCCCGACGTAACGGTCGGCGCTCTCGATCGCGAGCGGGATCACGTGGCCGCCTCCAGCGCCCTGCGGATCCGGTTCAGATTCCCCGAGGCGGACTTGGCGTCCAGCTCGAACCAGACCAGGGTCGCCCAGAGCAGCCCCACGCCCGCCAGGCAGACGAGGAAGGCGAAGAGCATCGAGCCGGGCAGGCCGCCGGCGGAGGAGAAGGTCCGCGGGTGGACCAGCGGCTGTGCGAGCCGCACGGCGAGGAAGTTGAGCGGTACGAACGCCCCGGCGGTGATCGCGAAGACCGAGGCGTAGCGGGCCTGACGGTCCCGGTCCTCGATCGCGTACCGCAGCGGGTAGTAGGTGGCGTAGAGCAGGAAGACGATCAGGAAGCTGACCAGGGTCGGCTCCCGCCACTCCCACCAGACGCCCCAGGATCCCTTCGCCCAGATCGCGCCGGTGAGCAGGACGGCGAGGCCGAAGATCACCGAGATGTGGATCGAGACGTAGGAGCGGGCGTCGTGCCTGGGGTCGCCGGTCCGCAGGTGCCGGATCGCGTGGACGGCGGCGACCATGAAGCCGACGAGCGCCACCGTCGCGAGCGGCACATGCAGGTAGAAGATCTTTTGGATGAAGCCCTGGTCCGCGTCCTCAGGGGCGTAGAGGAAGGCCAGCGCGTAGCCGGCGCCCATCACCAAGACGGTCGCGACCGCCAGGCGGCGAAGGTTTATCGAGTTGAGCGCTGTGGCCATTCGATGGTCCCGGGTTAGTCCTCGAGCAGGAAGTCGAAGGTCGCGTAACCCACCAAGAGGAAGATCAGATCGTAGAGGCCGAGCAATCCGAGCCACGTGCCGAAGCGCCCGTAATCGGGGCCCCCGGAGGCCAGCAGGTGCTCGCCGGCGCCGGCCGCCGCGATCACCAGGGGGATCAGCAGCGGCAGCAGGATCAGCGGCGCGAGCAGGTCCCGGGCGCTCGACATCGTCGCGATCGTCGAGATCACCGTCCCGGTCGCGGCCAGGCCTACGTCGGCCAGCAGCAGGATCAGCGCGAACGGGATCAGTCCCGAGGCCGAATCAAGGAAGAAGAGCGCGAAGATCGGCACCGCGATCAGCTCCAGGACCACCAGGTAGATCACCAGCGCACTGGCCTTCGCCGCGAAGAGGACGGTGCGGTCGATCGGGGCGAGCCGGACCAGGTCGAAGCCGCCCTCCTCGCGCTCGGCGACGAAGAGCCGGTTGATCGCCAGCAGCGCCGCGAACAGGAGGGTGGGGACGAGGACCCCGGCGGCGAGCTCCCCGTCCAGGGTCGTGCGGTCAAGCCCGAAGCGGAAGATGACGAAGGCGCTGACCGCGAAGAGCGCCATCGCCGGCAAGGACCGGAGGGTGCGCAGCTCGACCCGGAGGTCCTTCAGGAGGAGGGCGGCGAACGGGCTCATCGCAGCTCCAGGACCGAGGCCGCGCCGGTGGTTGCGGATTCGCGGTCATGACTGACGATCACCCTGCTGCGGACCCCGCCCGCCGCGATCAGCGGCGCTACGAGTCCGCGCGCCTCGGCGTCAAGGTGGGCGTCGGGCTCATCGAGCAGCAGCAGCTCGGGCTCGTGCAGCACGGCGCGGCAGATGTCGACGCGCTGCTTCATCCCCGCCGAGAGCTCGGCGACCCGATCGTCGCCGCGGCGTGCCATTCCGACCGCCTCGAGCAGCTCCTCGATGCGCGCGGCAGAGGCCGTCTGGTCCAGCCCGTGGAGCGCCGCCGCCAAGCCGAGGTTCTCGCGCGCGCTGAGGTCCCTGTAGAGCAGCGGCGCGTGGCCCAGATACCCGACTCGGCCGCGCAGGAGATGCGTCTCCTTGGGCAGCGCGCATCCCAGGACCGAGACCTCGCCGCCGCTCGGCCGCAGCAGGCCGGCCAGGACCCGCAGGATGGTCGACTTGCCCGAGCCGTTGGGGCCCAGGACCGCCATGCTCTCTCCCGGCTGCAGGCGGGCGCTGACGTGCACGATCGCCGTTCGCTCGCCGAAGTCGCGCCGCAACCCGACCAGCTCAATCGCTGGCGGGCCCGTCTGGCCCGTTCGCCCGGCCGAACGGCTCTGCACGGCCGCCGTCTGCTCCATCATGCGAGCGAATCTAGCGGTCGTCAGCGTGTTTCCCGGCCGCCCGCAGTCACCCCCGGCACCCGCCTGCCCGGTTCGCGGCTTGCCCGCCGGCATCGGAGAGGGATAACTTGCGCCCATGAAGTTCGTCGTCGCCGGCGGCGGCGTCGCCGGGCTCGCGGCTTCGCTGGCCCTTGCGCGGGCGGGCCATCGGGCCGTCGTGCTCGAACGCGATTTCCTCGATCCCGCCGGACCGCCGGAAGGCGCCTTCGCGGCAGGGCGCCAGGGGATTCCCCACTACCTTCAACCACACGCGTTCCTCCCCCGTGGGCGGCGACTGCTGGCGGATTGGGCGCCGGACGTCCTCGACTCGCTGTTGGAGGCCGGCGCTGATCCGCAGGACCTGGCGCTGAAGCTTGAGGGACCGCGGCGGCCCGGCGACGAGGACCTCGTCTACCTCTGGGTACGGCGGCCGATCATCGAGTGGGCGCTGCGGCGCGCGGCGGCAGCCGAGCCATCGATCGAGATCGGGGCCGGTGTGCGGGTGACGGGGCTGTTGACGAGCGAGAACGGGGCTCCGCGTGGCATCGGCGTCACGGTGGACAAGGGCGACCCGGTTCGAGGCGACGTCGTCGTCGACGCCCTCGGTCGCTACCGCTGCCCGCCCGGTTGGCCGCGCGCGGCTGGCGAGCCGACCGACTCCGGGGCCATCTACTACTGCCGCTACTTCGAGCTCGCCGACGGAGTCGAGCACCTCGACGCGCCGATCCTGAACCCACGCGGTGATCTCGGGTACCTGGGCTTCAACACCTTCCGCGGCGATAACCGAACGTTCGCGGTGATTCTCCTCGTCCCGGCGGGCGACCACGACCTGCGCGTGCTGCGCCACGAACGAGCTTGGATGGCGGCCTGCTCTGTGATCACGCCGTTGGACGTGATGACCTCGGCCGGCTATGGACGGCCGATCACCGACGTGATGCCGATGGGCGGGCTCATGAACGTGGACAGAACCGGAGATCCCGGCGTCTCAGGGATCGTCGCGGTGGGAGACGCGTTCTGCCATACGGATCCCGCCTTCGCCTACGGTCTCTCGTTCGCGCTCGCCCACGCACAGGTGCTGGGCCGCGCCGCCGCTGAAGCACCCGATGCCGACGCGATTCCCAGGCGTTACCGCGAGGATGCCGGTCCTGAAGCCCGTGAGAGGCACGGGCTCGCCTGCGCGACCGACGAGGCCCGCTCTCGGCGCTGGAGCGGCGCGCCTCTGGAGATCGGCCGACGGGACGGCTGCTATCCGCTTTTCTCGTTCGTTGGCGCTCTGGCGGCTGCCCCCCATGACGACCTGGTCCTGCGGCGCACGATCGGCCGCATCGGTCTGCTCGACCGCACCGACGTCTTCGACGGGGACGACACGCTGCACGGTCGGATCGAGACGATCTTCGAACGGCTTGCAGCGCATCCACCCCCGCCGCCCGGCCCGCCGCGCGAGGAATTGCTGATCCGCCTGGCGGCTGCTACTTCAGGCAGTAGCCGTAGGCCGTGACGTTGGCGGATGGCCCGAACATGTTGAAGCCGGATGCCGACCACGTCCCGTTCGAGTTCCAGCCGCCATTGGTGAAGAAGGCCGATCCGTAGGAGGTGGCGCTGAACCCTCCGGAGGTCAGCGGCTGCCCCGGCGGGCAGGATGGTGTGGTCGCGGTGGCGAGCGTGCCGGTGCCGAGCGGGGCCATGGCCGAGACCTCGTTGAGCAGCGGCCGCTTGCTGTGGACGCAGTAGGCGATCGCGGTCATCTGCCCGCCGAATCCGCCGAACGCGTGGCCAACGACCCTCCAGGACTTGGATGAGATCGCCCGAGACTCCGTCACGTAGTCGCCGCCTCGCGACGTGAAGTCCGTCCGCTGGAAACCGCCGGCGAAGAGCTGTCGCCGGCCTGGACACGTGGCGACCGCCGCCTTGGTCTGTCCCGGCTTGAGATTGACCGTCGTGTGGGGCGGGGTCACGTGCCCCAACTTGGGTGCACAGACGACCTGCAGCGTCACGTCGTGGGGCTGCACCACGTGGTCCGGGCTGAAGAGCACCGCTGTGACGTGCCAGCCGTGCTGCACTCCGAGCCGCTCGTAGGAGTGCGGATAGACCCCCTCGCCCCCGGGCTGGGGAGGCGGGTCGCTCGTCATGCCGCCGCCCAGGGGGAGGGACCGCCCCGGACAGCCGACGGTGAGCCGCTGCTTCTGATCGGGTTGGGTGAGGCGGTAGGTCTTGGTGGAGACGGTCACGGACCGGGCGATCCTCGCGGTTGCACCCTCCGCTCGATCGATGACGAGAAGCTGGGCCAGCAGCGCGACGAAGAGCATGGACGCCGTCGCCCAGTACCTGGCGCCCAGAGTCTGATTCCGTTCACCGAACCGTATCTGCACCCTGGCCACCAAATCGGCGCAAGAGCGCCGAACCTTTACCTCCGGTGGAAATTCGGAGAGCTGCGCGTGCGCCAAGCGCGCCGCGGCGCTAGAGCGTCAGGCAGTAGCCATAGGCGGTGAGGTTCGCCGCCGGCCCGAAGTGGTTCATCGCCGACGCGGACCAGCTGCCGTCGGCGTTGAAGGCGCCGTTGGTGAGCAACACGGAGCCCGAGGGTGAGCTGCTGAAGCCACCGAAGACCAGGCGGCCCGTCGGGCACGGCGGTGTCGTCGCGGTCGCGAACCCGCCCGTGCTGACCGAGGCCGAGCCTGAGACCTCGGTGAGCAGCGGGTTCTTGCTCCTCCAGCAGTAGGCGATCGCAGTCAGCTCGCCGCCGAACGCGCCGAAACCGTGCGCGGTGACGCTCCAGGACTTGTCGGAGATCCTCCGCGACTCTGTCACGTAGTCGCCGCCGGCTGCGCGGAAGTCCGTGCGCTGGAAGCCACCGCCGAACAGATGCCGCTGGCCGGGACAGGTGGCCACGGCCGTCCTCGTCTGGCCCGGCCCCACGTAGACAGTCCGGTGGGGCGGGGTGACGTGCTTGCGCTTGCGGATGCAGGCGACCTGCATGATCACGTGGCGCGGCTGAGTGCTGCGGGGCGACGGGTCGAACAGCACGACGGTGCTGTGGTAGCCGTGCTGGACGCCCAAGCGCTCGAAGGAATGCGGATAGATCCCCTCGCCGTCGGCGCTGGGCGGAGGGAAGCTCGTGACACCGCCGCCGAGCGGCACCGTCCGGCCCGGACAGCGAACCACCAGCCGCCGCTTCCGGTTCGGTCTGGCGACCTTGAAGGTGCGCTGCGTGTAGCTCACGGCCTTGCTCGGGTGGGCCCTCGGCTGCGCGGCGGCCCAGCCGGTGCCGACGACGAGCTGCGCCATGGCGATCGCGGCGAGCAGGCTCACGATGGCCGCCGGCCGAATCGGCCTCAACGAGGTCGTCGGTGACATTTAGCCGTGACCCACCGGGAGACCGAGAGTCACGCTCGAGCCGTGGCTTTCCTTGCCGGCCGCGATTACGGCGGAAGGAATAACAAACTATTCGGTAGGAAAAAGTTGGACCCTGCTCAAGCAGTGCCCAAGCGTCCGGTCGGCGCCGGTCAGCCGATAGGACTGCGTGGCGAGCTGCAGCGGTTGAGTGGGACCGCTGTCACCGTCTTCTAATCGCGCCGGGAGCTACAGACCCTTGCGCATCGTCCGGCGCGTGACCTCCATCAGCGGGCGGAAGCCCTCGCGCAGGGCCTTCAGGCGGTTGCCGTTGCGGCTGTAGAGCACTTGCGCCGAGGAGCGGATAGCGTCGGCCAGCTTGCGGTCGTACGGCTGCCACCACATGTCCCGCGTCCAGCCGGGCTCCCAGGCGAGCTGCTTGATGTTGACGCACTCGTAGAAGCCGAACTTGGAGTGCGAGCGGCCGAGCCCGGAGTCCTTGACGCCCCCCCAGGCGCACTGGCAGGCGCCGTGCGAGAAGGAGTGGTCGTTGACCCATACCATCCCGGACTCGATCTGGTGCGACATGCGCTCGCCCTTGGCGCGGTCCTTGGTCCAGACCGAGGCGCCCAGGCCGAACTGCGAGTCGTTGGCGAGGCGGATCGCCTCCTGCTCGGTGTCGACCGTCATCACGGGCAGCACCGGGCCGAAGATCTCCTCTCTCATGATGCGCATGTCGTGCGTGACCCCCGTGAGCACGACCGGGGCGATGAAGCTCCCCTTCATGCCCTTCACCTCGGTCGGGCCGCCGGTGAGCTTGGTGGCGCCGTTCTTCACCGCGTCGTCGACCAGCTCGCTGACGACTTGCGCCTGCGCCTCGGAGACCATCGGGCCGATCTCGGTGGTCCACTCGCGCGGGTCGCCGACGGTGAGCCGCTCGGTCTCCCGAACGACGCCCTCGAGGAAGGCGTCCGCGACCTCGTTGACGACGTAGACGCGCTCGATCCCCGAGCAGGTCTGGCCGGCGTTCGCGAAGCCGCCCCAGACCGCGCCGGAAACGGCGTTGGCGAGGTCGGCGTCGGCACAGACGATCTGCGGGTCCTTGCCGCCCAGCTCCAGCACCGAGCCCTTCATCCGCTTGGCGCACTCGACCCCCACCTTGCGGCCGACCTCGACCGAGCCGGTGAAGAAGATCTTGCCCGCAGTCGACTTGACCAGCGCATCGCCGATCCGCCCACCGCCGTGCACGGTGCGAACCAGGCCCTCGGGCAGACCGGCCTTCTCGAAGGTCTGCCGGATCCGCTCCCCGATCAGGGGGGTCAGGCTGGCCGGCTTGAGCACCACGCCGTTGCCGGCCATCAGCGCGATCGCGACCTCGCCGAAGGGGATCGACCAGGGGTAGTTCCAGGGGGCGATCACCCCGACCACCCCGATCGGCTCGAAGGTGAACTTCGCGCTCTTCATCTTCAGGATCGGCGGCATCGAGAGCTTCTCGTCGGAGAGGATGTCCGGGCCGTTGTCGGCGATCCACTTGAGCGAGTCGACGGTGGGGAGGATCTCCATCGTGTAGCTCTCCACCCGGGGCTTGCCCTGCTCGTTGGTGAGCAGCTCCGAGATCTCGTCCAAGTCCTCGAGCAGCACGTCGCCGGCGCGACGCATGTAGCGGGCCCGGTCCTCCAGTGAGAGCGCGGCCCAGAACGGCTGGACCTCGGCGACGTCGTCGACGATCCCCTGGACCTTGGACGGGGTGATCGTCTCGACCCCGCCGAGCAGCTCGCCGGTGGCTGGGTTGAAGGACTCGAGCCCGTACTTGGGCTTCGCCTTGGCGTTCGACCGCTTGGACGAGGGCTTCGCCTTGGAAGATGGCGCCGACGCGGCGCCGTTGCCGCTCCTGCCGTTGCTGCCGGACTTCTCGGTCTTGCGGGAGCTGCTCGCCTCCATCGCCTGCTTCCTCTCGTCGCTTGCGCTCGTCCCGGCGATTCTACGCAC
This sequence comes from uncultured Solirubrobacterales bacterium, assembly GCA_963833375.1. Taxonomy (GTDB): domain Bacteria; phylum Actinomycetota; class Thermoleophilia; order Solirubrobacterales; family 70-9; genus DASUPK01. Next base: position 198,261 of record CAWHXR010000001.1, on the reverse strand, counting down.
GAGCCGCTGGCGGGCAGCGGCCTCCCGCCGAGGCCGCTCCCTCCCCTTCCCCGGCCAACTGTGAGGAAATGTGAAGGCCGGGAGCAATCCCCGAGCTCCCGGCCTTCGTGTCCACTCCCCGGCTTTTTACGCGCCGGCTCCGGCGAACCGCACGATTGCCAGAGCGTCAGACAACCGTCAGAACACGGCCTTCTCGGAAAGGTTGCGGCCCCAGGTGCGCCCCTCGCGGCTTAACGTCGCGCTAATCCGGCGAGAACAGCTTCCGCAGCCGCTCAAGGCGCTCGCGCAGCTCCGCCTCGAACCCGCGGTCCGTCGGCTCGTAGAAGCGCTCGCCGCGAACCGACTCGGGAGCAAGCGGCTGGTCGCTGACGCCGCCGGGCTCGTCGTGGGGGTAGCGGTAGCCCCCACCGCGCCCGAGCTCCTTGGCACCCGGGTAGTGGGCGTCTTGCAGATAGGGCGGGGGCTCCGCGGCGCCATGCTCTCGAACGTAGGCCGAGGCGCGTGAGATGCCCGTCTTCGACGCGTTGGATTTCGGGGCGAGCGCGAGATAGGCGCTCGCCTGGCCCAGGTTGAGCGTGCACTCCGGCAGGCCGACGCGGTCGACCGCCTGGGCGGCGCCGGTGGCGACCACGAGCGCCTGCGGATCGGCGTTGCCGATGTCCTCGGAGGCGAAGATCACCATCCGGCGGGCGATGAAGCGGGGGTCCTCGCCGCCCTCCAACATCACGGCCAGGTAGTAGAGCGAGGCGTCGACGTCCGAGCCGCGGGTCGCCTTGATCCAGGCGGAGATGTAGTCGTAGTGCTTGTCGCCCTCGCGGTCGTAGAGCACCGCCTTGCGCTGCAGAGCGTCCTCGACCACGGCGACGTCGATCTCGTTGTGGCCGGCCGCGCGCGTTGCCTCGGCGGCCCGCTCGAGGGCGGCCAGGGCGACGCGGCCGTCCCCGCCCGCGCGAGAGCTGAGCATCTGGAGCGCGTCGGGCGAGATGCTCGGCGGGTCCGGGATCCCGCGCTCGTCCCCGAGCGCCCGGAGGACCAGCTCCTCGATCTCCGTCGACGTGAGCGGCCGGAACTCGTAGATCTGCGAGCGGGAGAGCAGCGCCGAGTTGACCTCGAAGTACGGGTTCTCGGTGGTCGCGCCGATCAGCGTGACGAGCCCGTCCTCGACGGCCGGGAGGAGGGCGTCCTGCTGCGCCTTGTTGAAGCGGTGGATCTCATCGAGGAAGAAGATCGTCGGGCGGCCCGACGCCCGGCGCTCCCGCGCCCGCGCGATCACCTCGCGGACCTCGGCCCGCCCCGCGTTGACGGCCGAGAGCTCCTCGAACGCGCCTTTGGCCCGCGCCGCGATGATCCGGGCCACGGTCGTCTTGCCGCTGCCCGGCGGCCCGTAGAAGATCGCGCTGTGCGGCTCGCCGGACTCGATGGCGATCCGCAGGGCGGACCCAGGCTCGAGCAGATGGGTCTGGCCGGCGAGCTCGGCGAGGTCGCGCGGGCGCATCCGGACGGCGAGCGGGGCGCCCTCGGGCGGCACGCCCGTTGGCGGCGTCTTGCCGCCGGTCTCGAAGAGCTGCTCGTTCATCCCGCTCCGGCGAGCGTTCTTGCCGCCTCCAGCGCGTCCTCCACGCTGGGGTAGACGTGGAAGCGCACCGAGCGGCCGTCCCTCCACTCGTAGAGCCAGCCGAAGACACTGTTGATCTTCAGCCCGCTGGCGGCCCCGCGACCGACGACGTGAACCGGGGCCACCAGGAAGGCGTCGTCGACCTCGATCAGCTCGCCGAGCTCGTAGGTGATCTCATCCCAGGCCTCCTCCCATTGCTTCACCCAGCGCTGGAATCCCTCGAAACCCTGGTAGGTCCCTGAGTTGACGATGCCCGGCGCGCCGTAGACCTCGATCTCGGGGTCCATGAGGCGACGCTGGGTCTCCTCGTCCCCCCGCTCGTACGCGCCGAGCACCTCGTAGGCGAGCTGCACGTTCGGGTTCGCCATGGTCCCGCAGTATGAACCGCGATCCCACTGCACTCCGGGTGATCGCGAGGGAGTGGCTGCGGATCGGGTGACGGGGTTCCGGGGTCCGCCCGCACACTCTCGCCGTTGCTCAGGCTGGTCGTCGATCGCGAGGGACGGACCCGCGCGCGTTCGAGGACGCCAACGCGGCCTGCTCGCTGCTGCCCGGGCCCTCCTCGACCCAGCTCGCCGGTAGGGGCGCCGGTGCCGTAGGCCCCGTCGCCGGCGGGGTTAAGCTGACCCGATGGAGGAGGGCACCGTCACCGCGGCCGTTCCCCAGGGCCTCGGGCCGTGGGCCGTGGATCTGCTCGGCAGGCTGATCCAGACGAACACCGTCAACCCTCCCGGCGACCAGGGACCCATCCAGGAGTTCCTGAAGGGCACGCTGTCAGCCGCCGGATTCGAATGCCAGCTGCTCTCGGCGGAGCCCGGCCGCCCCAACCTCGTCGCCCGCCTGCCCGGAGAGCAGGAGGGCCCCACGCTGACCCTGCTCGGGCACGTCGACACCGTCCGCGCGGACCCCGAGGAGTGGACGTTCGATCCCTGGTCCGGCGAGGTCGTCGACGGCTGGGTGCGCGGCCGCGGCGCGCTCGACATGAAGGGCCAGGTCGCCTCCGAGGTCGCGGCGTGCGTGGCGCTGGGCGGAAACGGCTGGCGGCCGTCGTCCGGCGATCTCCTGCTCGTGCTGACCGCTGATGAGGAGGTCGGCGGGGGGCTGGGAGCGCACTGGCTCTGCGCGGAGCACCCCGACAAGGTGCGCAGCGACTTCGTCGTCAACGAGGGCGGCGGTGAGCTCGTCGAGTTCGGTGGGCGGCGCCTCTACACGCTCAGCGTCGGCGAGAAGGGGATCTTCCGGATGAGGATCCGGGCCCACGGACAGGCGGGGCACGCCTCGCTGCCGCGGATCGGGGACAACGCCCTGCTCAAGCTGGCCGGGTATCTGTCGGCCCTCTCAGAGCAGCCGCCGCCCGAGCCGACGCCCGTCGGCGAGGCGCTGCTGCAGGCCCTCTTCGGTGAGCCCTTCTCGGGCGAGGAGGGAGTGCGCGCCGGGCTGGAACGCCTCCGCGCCGAGCAGCCGCTGCTCGCCGACTACCTGGTGGAGCCGATGCTCGGGGTGACGCTCACGCCGACCCTCGCCGAGTCCGGCAAGAAGGCGAACGTGATTCCCTCCGAGGGCGAGGCCCTGATCGACTGCCGCGTCCCTCCCGGCTACGGTGAGGACGAGGCGCGCCGGCAGCTCGCCGCCCTGATCGGAGGGGGCGACTATGAGCTCGAGTTCAGCGAGGGCGTCGTCGGCAACAGCTCGCCGATGGAGTCGCCGCTCGCCGACGCGATCCGCGGCTGGCTCGCAGAGGTCGATCCCGAAGCGGAGATCGCACCGACGGTGATGCCGGGCTTCAGCGACAGCAACCCGTTCCGCACCGCCTTCCCCGACGCGATCGTCTACGGCTTCTGCCCGCACCGGGAGGTGGGGCTGCTGGAGGCCGCTCCGCTGATCCACGGCGCCGACGAGCGGGTGCCCGCATCCGATGTCGAGCTCGCGGCCGGCTTCTTCTACGAGCTGCCCCAGAGGATGCTCTCGTGAGCGAGCAGAACGGCAACAGAGCGGCTGCCGGAGCTGAGGCTCAGGAGTCCGAGTTCTACCCCCTGCGGCTCGGCGGGATGGCGCTCCGCAACGGCCTGCTGATCCACGGGCCGACCTCATGGGCTGCGGCGGCGCGCGACGGCTCGGGGGAGATCCAGGTCGCCTCCGGCCGCAAGCCGGTCCTCGCGCCCGAGCTGGCCGTGCGAGTCCCGCTCCTGCGCGGGCCGCTGCGGCTGGCCGAGGCGTTCCTGCTGATCCCGACCGTGAGGATGAGGCTGAGGGCCGCCCGTCTCCCGTTCGAGGACGTACGCGTGATTGCGGCGATGCTCATCGCCTCCAGCGCCAGCCGCGCGCTCCGTCGCCGGCGGGCGAGCGCGGCGGGCGAGCTCGTCCAGGCTGCGCTCGGGCTGGCTCCCGCGATGGTGGCGCTCAGCGACCGCAACCTCGCCGCCTACCACGGGGTGGAGCACAAGGCGATCGGCGCCTATGAGGCGGGCTCGAACGATCCGGCCTCGGCCACCAAGGAGCACGAGCGCTGCGGCTCGAATCTGGTCGCCCCGATGCTGGTGCTATCCGCGGCTGGGCAGCTGCTTCTCGAGCGCGTGCTGGAGCAGCCCGGGCCGCTTGCCCGGGCGGCGGTCGGGGTCGCCAGCGCGTCGCTCGCCGCCGAGATGTTCGCCTGGAGCGAGCGGAACCCGGAGACGACGGCCGCCCGCGCCTTCCACCGGCCGGGTCACGAGATCCAGCGCCTGATCGCCACCAAGGAGCCGACGCCCGGGCAGCTCGAGGTCGGCGTCGCCGCCCTGCGCGAGATCCTCCGCGTCGAGCAGGAGGCCATCAACGGCGAGGCCGCTCCATCCGGGAGCGGCGGCATAGCCGCCGCGACTTGAGTCGGGCGGGCGCTCGCGTTGCGCCTGATGGTGGGAGAGGCCACCTGAATACACTCCTGGCCGTGCTCGGCCGGATCGATCACATCGGCGTCGCCACCGACGACCTCGAGGGGGCCCTCGCGCTCTACGAGAAGACCCTCGGCATGCCGCTCGCCCATCGCGAGACGGTGGAGTCGCAGGGCGTCGAGGCGGCGCTGCTCGACGTCGGCGACGGGCACGTCGAGCTGCTGAGGCCCCTCGGGCCGGACACCCCCGTCGGCAAGTACCTCGAGAAGCGCGGACCGGGCCTCCACCATGTCGCGTACGCCGTCGACGACATCGACGAGGTCCTGGCGCAGCTGAAGGACGCCGGGGTGGAGCTGATCGACTCGGAGCCGCGGGTGGGGATCCGCAACTCCCGCGTCGCCTTCCTGCACCCGCGCTCGACGGGCGGGGTGCTGACCGAGATCGTTCAGCCGTCGGAGGCCCACTGATGGGCCGCAGGCGACAAGATGTTGGGGGACACCGATGACGTCAGCCGAACGAGTCTCGATCGGGTTCTCCGGCGGGCAGGTCGTCGAGGTTCGGATCGACGACGCCAAGCTTAAGGAGCTGCGCGAGGCGCTCGACAACGCCGAGGGCTGGCTCGACATCGAAGCGGAGGAGGGCATGGTCTCGATCGACCTGGGTCAGGTCGTCTTCATCCGCAGCGCGACGACACCGCAGCGAATCGGCTTCGGCGGATGAGGCTCCGGCGCCTGCTTCTTGGCGCCGCGGCCGCCGTGATCGGAGCGGCGCTCTGGTGGCGCAAGCACCCGTCGGCGTGCCCCTACGGACAGCGCTTCTGGGTCGAGGCGCCGCATCCGCTGATCACGCGCTTCCGGCTGCGGGAGATCCTCGATCCGCAGCCGGGCGAGCGGATCCTCGAGGTGGGCCCCGGGACCGGCTACTACACGCTGGAGGTGGCTGAATTGGTCAAGCCCGACGGGCGGGTGGACATCCTCGACCTGCAGCAGGAGATGCTCGAGCACACCATGCGGAGCGCCGCCGAGCGGGGCCTCGACAACGTCACCCCGACGCAGGCGGAGGCCACCGCTATGCCCTATGAGGACGGGACCTACGACGCGGCCTTCCTGGTCACGGTCCTGGGGGAGATCCCCGACCAGGACGCCGCTCTCCGCGAGCTGGCGCGGGTGCTCCGGCCGGGCGGGCGGCTGGTGGTCGGCGAGCTCCTCGGCGATCCGCACTACGTCCGGCTCGCCCCGATGAGGCTGCGGGCCAGCGGCGCGGGACTCCTCTACGAGCGCCGCGCCGGCAACGCGATGGGCTACTTCGCCCGCTTCTCTAAGAGCTAGCTCAGCCGCGCTCGGCGAGCCCCGCCCAGAGCCGCTCCTCGGCGTCGAGCACCTTCGCCGCCTCGGCCGACATCTCCCGCCAATGCTCGGGCTCGGGCTCGTCCGGCTCACTGGCCGTGCGGGCGACGAGCGCCAGCCTCGTCCATTCCTCCGCCGCCTCGTGGGCCAGTCCGGACTCCGCGCAGCCCGTCTCCTCCAGGAAGCGCGAGTACATCTTCCGAAAGTTGCCCCCGCCGGTCCCCCGGCGCTCGATCACCTGGTAGAGGAAGCGGGCGCACCACTGCCAGTCGTCGGCGGCCGTCGGCCACTCGCCGACCTCGGCCGCGAAGCGGCGCAGCGCCGGCAGGCCCTCGAAGTCCCCCAGCGGGGGCTCGAGCATCTGGCTCGCGGCCCGCTCGATCGCCTTCGGGGCGTGCGCCAGTAGGTCGTCGCGGCTCAGCTCGACGCCCTCCGGCAGGTCGATCGCGTGGCCTTCCAGCGGGAAGATCTCCTGCTGAGAGTGGCGGGCCTCCTTGAGGCTCTCCAACGAGGTCGTCTGCAGGTCCTCGAAGGCGGTGTCGGAGAGCCAGGCGAGCTCCTCGTCGTAGCCGGCCAGGACGACCGCGTGCCCCGGAAAGTGGGCGGAGCGACCGTAGTGGTCGAGGTAGTAGAGGTCGGTGAGCATCAGCACCGGCCTGCCCTCATCGACGGCGTCGTGGGCCATCCGCCAGGAGGCCTCCGGGTCCGCGTCGGTCCGCAGGCGCAGCGGCACCTCCGTCAGCTCGAGGAAGTTCTCCTCAAGGCGGGCGGCGCGGCCGTTGGTGAACCGGGTCGGCGAGTGCTCCTCCAGCACCAGGTAGTAGAAGCAGGCGCCGGCGCCGAGGCCGAACGCCATCTCCTCGGAGATCTCGACGCCGTGGAAGCCGAGCAGGTTGCGCAGCGCGGTCGAGCCGCAGTGGTTGCCCGGAATGTGCCGGTAGCCCGGCACCATCACCCTGTTGGCGATCTCGGCGATCGGCCGATTGTCGCGGATCAGGCCACGCGTTCGCGGAGGCGCAGGTACTCGCCCCGATCCTTGAAGCTGCGGCGCATCTCCGAGGTGAGCTCCTCGAGGAACTCCTCGCGATAGGTGGAGTCGGTGAACATCGCGATCGCGAAGTAGAAGCCGGAGAAGGCGGCCAGCCCGACCGCGACCCTGACCAGCTCGCTGGTCAGCTCCAGGCGCTCGCCGAGCAGGTGGAAGTGGAACAGCTCGTGGCCGGGCGAGCCCAGCCATTGGGTCCGCAGGTTTTCGTCGACGGCGAGCACGCCGAAGACGATCAGGAAGAGGGCGATCATCAGGCTGACGAGCAGCACCTGGACCGCCTGGCTCACGAACATGACCAGCTCGACGTTGAAGAGCTGTCGCCGGGAGAGCGGCGCGGCGTCCTGGCCGACCTCCCGCTCCAGGCCGCGCGCCTCCTGCGGCAGCCGGACCGCCAGGAACGCCGCGGCGAGCAGGGCCAGAAGTCCCAGGATCACCGCGTAGATCCCGCGGGTCGGGTCGGAGAAGATGCCCCAGAGCTCCTGGGTCGGGAACGAGAGCAGCACGAAGATCGCCAGCAGGGGCACGGCGCGCGCGAGCAGCGTGAACGCGGAGCGCAGCTGGGCGATGATCCGCGCCAGCACCCAGCGGATGATCGAGATCAGCCCGAGGCCGACCACCGCGTAGATCAAGAGGAGCAGCAGGAGGTTGGCGCCCGCGGTGACCACGGCGCTGCCGACCTGGCCGCCGAAGATCACCGGCAGCACCGCGGGGATCAGGATGAATCCCGCGAGCTCGGTCTTGCCCAGACGCCGCGGGATTGCGGAGAAGGACCTGCCGCGCGCCCGGTTGAGCACGGCGATCGCGAGCAGCAGGATCGCCAGCCCTCCGGTGACGGCCAGCACGTTCTGCCACCAGGTCCAGTCGAGGTTGCCCGCCCCGAGCAGCTCGCCGAGCAGAACCAGGCCGAGCAGCGGTGCGGCGCGGTTGAAGATGTCCTCCCAGGCGGAGATGTCCTCGCTGAACAGCGGCAGCCCCTCGCGCCTGAAGCCGAGCTCGTAGCCGCGCAGGCGCTCGGCGTCAGATCCCTCCCCTCTCGGCACGGCCGGGATTCTCCCGGCGGCCACGGCGGCATTCCGAGCCGGTCCGCGCCTCTATCCTGCGCCGCCGTGCTCGCCCGGCTCGACAGCCGCCTGCTCTATGCGATGCGGACCCGGCTCCACCGCCCGCCCGTCGAGGCGGTCGCGAAGGCGCTCGGGAGGGTCGGAGAGTACGGCGCGATCTGGCTCGCGCTCGGGATCGTGCTCGCCTTCATTGATCCCGACAACGGCGAGAACTGGGTCGTCGCGGGCCTCCTCGGTCCGATCGCGATCGGCATCAACTTCGGCGTGAAGCTGATGGTCAGGCGCCCGCGCCCGGTGCTCGAGGGGCTGCCCCCGCTGGGCGGGGCACCGAGCTCGCTGAGCTTTCCGTCCGCACACGCCACCGCCTCGTTCGCCTGCGCCACGGCGATGACCCGGATCGCGCCGGAGGCGGCGCTCCTCTTCATCCTCGCCGCGGCGATCGCCGCCTGTCGCCCGTACCTGGGCATGCACTACCCCTCCGACGTGCTGGCGGGGGCTCTGCTCGGCACGGGCCTCGGGCTTCTCGTCCCGCTCTAGTGGGCGGCCGCCGATGAAGATCGGGATCGTCGGGATGCCCAACGCGGGCAAGTCGACGCTGTTCAACGCACTGACCGCCGCCGGAGCCGAGACCGGCGACTATCCGTTCACGACGGTCGAGCCCAACGTCGCTGTGGTCCAGGTGCCCGACGAGCGGCTCGAGCGCGTCGCCGAGACGCTGGGCTCCTCGGAGGTGGTTCGGGAGACGATCGACTTCCACGACATCGCGGGGCTGGTCAAGGGCGCCTCCCAGGGTGAGGGGCTCGGGAACCAGTTCCTCTCCTCGATCCGCGAGACCGACGCGATCTGCCACGTGATCCGCGCGCACGGCGAGAGCGCGGTCGCCCATCCGGAGGGCAGGGTCGACCCGGTCGCCGACGTCGAGCTGATCGAGACCGAGCTGCTGGCGGCCGATCTGGAGAGCGCCGAGCGCCGTCTCGAGCGTGTGACGAAGCAGGCCCGCTCGGGAGAGGCTGAGGCGATCGCCGAGCGGGAGTGGCTGGACGGGGTCGTGAAGGCCCTCTCCGCGGGTCGGCCCGCTCGGGAGGTGCCGGTGCCGGAGGCCGCCCCGGACGCGCTCCGCAAGCTGGCGCCGCTAACGGCGAAGCCAGCCCTCTACGTCGTCAACGTCGACGAGGGCGAGACCGAGCCGCCGCCGGAGCTGGTCGCCCACGCGGAGGAGATGGAGGCGAAGGTGGTGGTGATCTCCGCCCGGGTCGAGGCGGAGCTGAGGGAGCTCGATCCCGGCGAGGCCGAGGAGATGCGCGGCGAGCTCGGCATCGAGCGCTCGGGCCTCGAGCGCCTGATCCGGGCCGCCTTCGAGCTGCTCGACCTGGTCACCTTCTTCACCGCCGACACCGGCAAGGAGGCGATGGCGCGGACCCTGCGGCGCGGCGGCACGGCCTACGACGCCGCCGGCCGGGTTCACGGCGACATCCAGCGGAAGTTCGTGCGCGCCGAGGTGATCGCCTGGGAGGAGCTCGTGGACGCGGGCGGCTATGCGGCCGCCCGGGACCGCGGGACCCTGCGGATCGAGGGTCGCAACTACGTCGTCCAGGACGGCGATGTGGTGCACATCAGGATCTAGGGTTCAGCCGACCTGCCGCCCAAGCGCTGTCTAGAGTCGGGCCATGACCGCGCCTCGGCCCGGCGGTGATCGCCTCGCCCTGATCCACGGCAACAGCCTCCCGGAGGGCGCCGACCCGGTCGAGGGCAAGCGGGTGGAGCTCGACGTCGGCGGCGCGCTGGTGGTCGAGGCGACCGACGGCGGCGACATCGTCGGGATCCCCCGGCACGGCTTCGATCGCTCGACCCCCGCGCACCTGGTCGACCATCGCGCCAATATCCGCGCCGCCTGCGAGCTCGGCTGCAACCGCGTGCTGGCGCTCGGCTCGGCCGGCAGCCTGGACGAGTACCTGAAGGTGGGCACCCTGATCTGCCCCGCGGACTTCTACGCGCCCGAGGTCGCGCCGAGCTTCTACCGCGACCCCCGCGGCCATTCGGTCCCGGGCTTCGACCCGGAGTGGCGCCGGATCGTGATCAGCGCCTGGGGATCGCTGACCGCGACCGAGCTGGAGGACGGCGGCGTCTACGCCCAGACCATCGGGCCGCGCTTCGAGACGCCCGCGGAGGTGAGGGCGCTCGCCAACTACGCCGACATGGTCGGCATGACGATCGCGGCCGAGGCGGTGCTGGCCGGCGAGGCGGCGCTGGCCTACGCCGCGGTCTGCTCGATCGACAACCTCGCGAACGGCGTCTCCGACAAGACCCTGACCGTGGACGAGTACCGCCGTGGCCGCGACCGGACCGCGCAGACGCTCGCGGCGGACCTCGCCTACGTGCTGCCCACCCTCGCCAAGGGGCTCCCGGGCAGTTGAGCCTGGCGGTCACCGGCGCTGTGCTCGACGGGCAGGCCGTGGGGCTGCGCGCGGAGGACGGCCTGATCGCGGAGCTCGCCCCCTCGGTCGAGGCGCAGGCGGGGGATGAGGTGATCGACGGGGAGGGCCTCCTGCTCTGCCCGCCGATGGTCAATGCGCACACCCACGCGGCGATGACGCTCTTCCGCGGTTTCGGCGACGACATGCCGCTGATGGAGTGGCTCAAGACCCGGATCTGGCCGGCCGAGGCGAAGCTCGAGCCCGAGGACGTCTATTGGGGCACCCGGCTCGCCTGCGTGGAGATGATCCGCGCGGGCACGACGAGGTTCTTCGACATGTACTGGCACGGGACCGAGGTGGCGCGCGCCGTCGTCGATGCGGGGATGCGGGCGGCGGTCAGCAGCGTGATGATCGACCAGCTCGATGCCGCCAAGGGAGAGACGATGCGGGGTGAGATGATCGAGGCCCTCGACCGGATCTCGGACGCCGGCCCCAGGGTTGAGCCCAGCCTGGGACCGCATGCGATCTACACGGTGAGCCCCGAGTCGCTCTCCTGGATCGCCGAGGTCTCGGCCGAGCGCGAGATCCCGGTCCAGATCCACCTCTCGGAGACCCGGCGGGAGGTGAGCGACTGCGTCGAGGCTCACGGCAAGCGGCCCGCCGCCTACCTCGACGAGCTCGGCGTCCTCGGGCCCCGCGCCGTGCTGGCGCACGGCGTCTGGCTGGACGAGGCCGAGCTGGGGCTGATCGCCGAGCGCGGGGCGACGGTGGTCGCGAACCCCGCGGCGAACATGAAGCTCGCGGTCGGCGGCCTCTTCCCGTATCCGAGCGCGTCCCGGGCCGGGGTTCGGATCGGGCTCGGCACGGACGGCGTCTCCTCCAACTCCAACCTCGACTCCTTCGAGGAGGTGAAGCTCCTCGGCCTGAGCCAGAAGCACGCGAGCGGCGACCCTTCGACCCTGCCGGCGGCCGAGGCCCTGGCGATCGCCAGGGGGCTGCGCTCCCCGGCGCTCGGCGCCACACCGCTCGCTGTCGGCGAGCCCGCTGACTTCCTGCTGCTGCGCGGCTCGGACCCAGAGCTCTCCGCGGGAGACCTCGACGCCAACCTCGTCTACTCGGCCGGCGGCTCGGTCGTCGATACGACGGTCGTCGCCGGTGAGGTACTGATGCGGGACCGCCAGGTCCAGGGCGCCTGGGAGACGGTGGCTGAGGTCCGCTCGCGCGCGGCCCGGCTCACCGCCCGATAGCGTCCCGCCCGTGCGCACCGAGGCTCGCTTCCCGGACGTCCCGCAGAAGGCCGGGCACTACGAGAGCTTCTATCTGAAGCTCAACCAGCCCGGCGGCGGCAGGGGCGCCTGGATCCGGCACACGGTCCACAAGCGCCCCGGGGAGGAGGCGACCTGCGCGATCTGGTTCGTCCTCTTCGACTCCTCGGCGGCGGGGCCCCGGGCCACCAAGCGCCAGTTCGGCGCCGACGAGCTCAGTGCCGGCCCCGACTGCTACATCCGGGTGGCCGACGCGACCCTGTCGGATGGCCGCGCCACCGGGCGCGTCGCGACCGACGTCACGGAGGCGAGGTGGGATCTGAGCTTCGCCGACAGCCACGAGCCCTTCCATCACCTGCCCCGCGACTTCCTCTACCGCGCGCCGCTGCCGAAGACCAAGTTTCTCAGCCCCTACCCGGACGCCGTCTTCAACGGGCAGATCGAGGTCGGCGCGGAGCGGATCGAGGTGGAGGGCTGGCGCGGCATGATCGGCCACAACTGGGGGGCCGAGCACGCCGAGCGCTGGGTCTGGATCCAGGGCTCCGGCTTCGCGGGCCGCTCGCCGGAGGACTACTTCGACATGGCGGTCGGCCGGATCAAGGTCGCCGGCCGGACCACTCCCTGGGTCGGCAACGCGATGCTGATGCTCGACGGCAGGTCCCACCGGCTCGGCGGCTTCGGGCACGTCCCGAGCACCGAGGTGAGCGAGGAGCCGACCGGCGCGCGCTTCGAGCTCAAGGGCAAGGGCGTCAAGGTCGCGGGCAGCGTCAGGGCCGCGGCGAAGGACTTCGTCGCCTGGATCTACGCGGACCCGGTCGGGCCCGAGCACAACACCCTCAACTGCTCGATCTCCGACCTGGAGCTCGACGTGGAGCTCGACGGCGGCCCCGCGCAGCGCCTGACCGTCCGGGGCGCCGCCGCGTACGAATTCGGCACCCGCGACACCGACCACGGCATCCCGTTGCAGCCGTACCCGGACGGATAGCTACTTCTTCTTGAAGAAGGCCCAGGTGTCGGGCAGGCCGAGGGCGGTGCGCAGCTGCGGCCCGGTGACCGTGGTCGTGCCGCCGCTGCCGACCAGGTTGGCGTGCACGATCCGCGGCGAGACGCCGCGCTGGGTGACGACGATGTTGCGGAGCTTGCCGCGCAGGCCGAGGCCCCTGAGCGCGGAGCTCATCCGGCCGAGGGAGAACTTCCGCTTCCAGTGCTCGTACGGGGAGCCGGCGTCCACCTCGTAGGGATCGTCGACGCCGCGCAGGTACGGAATCGGGGGCTGGCCGAAGCCCAGCGAGGAGTTCTCGTTGTTCTCGGTGTGGCCGCCCGAGGTCGAGAAGAAGAACGTCTGGGCGACCTTGCCCCCGTAGAGCACGACCTGGAGATGGGTGGCGGCGACCGCCTGGTCGGTCTTCGCGGTCTCGGCTCCCACCCCGCCGTAGACCTGGCTGCGCGTGTCGTCGAAGACGTCGAAGGTGCTGCCGTGGGCGGCGGTCGAGATCGCGTAGGACCGCGCCGCGACGGCCTGGGCCTTGAGCGCCTCGAGCGGCCAGGACGGGGGCGACTCCTTGGAGACCACGCCCCTGACGTAGTCCTCGAGTCCGACCACGTTGATCGCGTCGAGTCCGCCGGACGAGGCCCTCACCTCGAGCGCCCCGCGGTACGTGCCCTTGCCGCCGACGATGACGGTCGGTGCTCCGGTCGCGGTCATCACCCCGCCGCAGCTGGCGACCACGGCGCCCTTCTTCTTGCGCACGACGATCCCGCCCCCCTTCCGCTTGGCGACGTAGCCCTTGGCGGGCTTCAGGGTGACGTTGCACGCCGAGCTCGCCCCGCGGAAGCTGACGCTGCGAACGTCGTCGTTGAGCAGCACGCGGACGGACTGGTCCGGGCTCGGCCCGATTGTGGTGCCGGTGTAGTAGTGGGTCAGGATCGCGTCGTAGTTGAAGCCGTGCTTCGCGTATCCGTAGGCGCCGTACTGGCTCATGCCCACGCCGTGCCCGAAGCCGGCGCCCTTGACGATCCAGCCCTTCGCCGCGGCGGACGCCGGGAGGGGGAGCAGGCAGGCGAGCACGGCAAGCAGGATGGTTCTGCGCCCCCGGTGCATTACCCCTGGATAACGGGTACGGCGGCGGGAAGTTGCGGTCCCCACAGACGGCCGCCACAAACGGCGGGGCCGCAGCTACCGGATGGAGCAGCCCCGCCGACCGCTCTTGCCATTCCAGCCCTCGGGCAGCCCGACTGCGTGAGCTACGTTGTGGGTAGATGCGAGGGCGCTCCGCAGGCGAAGCCGAGGAGCAACCCGTCTGATCGAGGAGGAGAGGACGATGGCGACCGAGACGATTCAGGCCACAGATCACAAGCTCTACGTCGCCGGTGAGTGGATGGAGACCGGCGAGTGGTCGGAGGTGAAGGCCCCCTACGACGGCACTCTGGTCGGCCGCGTGCCGAAGGGTGACGGCGCCCTGGTCGACAAGGCCACCGACGCGGCGGCCGGGGCCTTCGCGGCGGGGGGCTTCCCCCAGCACGAGCGCGCCGCGGTGCTCGATCGCGCCGCCCGCCTGGTCGCCGAGCGCGAGGACGACCTCACCATGACCATCGCCGCGGAGGCGGGCAAGCCGGTGAAGACCGCCCGCGTCGAGGCGCAACGGTGCGTCGGCACCCTCGAGTTCTCCGCTGTCGAGGCCCGCACCCTGACGGGAGAGATGGTCCCGATGGAGAGCGGCGTCGCCGGCGAGGGCAAGCTCGGCGTCGTGATCCGCGTGCCCTACGGCGTGGTCGGGGCGATCAGCCCGTTCAACTTCCCCCTCAACCTCGTCGCCCACAAGCTCGGCCCCGCGATCGCCGCCGGCAACGCGGTGGTCCTGAAGCCCGCGGGCCAGACCCCGATCTCCGCGATCAAGCTCGCCGAGGTCTTCTACGAGGCCGGGTTGCCCGAGAACTGGCTGCAGGTCGTCTGCGGCTCCGGCTCGGACGTCGGCAACGCGATCGTCGAGAACGATCGGATCGGCGCGATCACCTTCACGGGCTCAGCGCCGGTCGGCTGGGACATCCGGGCCAAGGCGGCCCGCAAGCAGGTCAACCTCGAGCTCGGCTCTACGGCGCCGCTGCTCGTTCACGAGGATGGCGACTGGGAGCAGGCGGCGGACAAGGCGAAGCTCCACGCCTTCTCCCACGCGGGGCAGAGCTGCATCTCCGTGCAGCGGATCCTGGTCCACGAGTCGGTGGCCGACGACTTCACGAAGCGCTTCGTCTCGAACGTTGAGTCCCTGGTGACCGGGGACCCGATGGACGAGAACACCGACGTCGGGCCGCTGATCTCCCATGACGACCGCGACAGGGTCAAGTCCTGGGTCGATGAGGCCGCGTCGCAGGGCGGCGAGATCCTCACCGGCGGCGAGCTGGTGGACCAGGACCGCTGCCTGGCGCCGACGGTGATCAAGGAGCCGCCGCGCGAGGCCCACGTCTGGTGTGACGAGATCTTCGGCCCCGTCGCGACCGTCCACAGCTACGAGACCTTCGAGGAGGCGCTCGAGCGCGCCAACGACGCCCGCTTCGGGCTCCAGGCGGGCGTCTTCACCCGGGACGTCGGCCGGGCGATCAAGGCCGGCGAGACGCTGGAGTTCGGGGGCGTGCTGATCAACGAGGTGCCGACCTTCCGCACCGACCAGATGCCCTACGGCGGCGTCAAGGACTCGGGCAACACGCGCGAGGGCCCCCACTACGCGGTGCGCGAGCTCACCGAGGAGCGCCTGGTCACCTTCCAGGGCTAGCCGAGATCAGAACGGCAGGCGTTTCGCGCGCTTTCTGCAGCGCTGGCGACATCCGAGAAGGTGATCGTGCAGGTCGCCGCCCCGAGCTGACGAGGTCGGTGTTGGTAATGGTCAGGTCCCCGCCAGCGGCGCGAACCAGCGCTCGAGACGCTCCTGGGTCATCAGCTGGGATGGCTCCACCTGACGCGACAGGCAATCGCGCAGGTCCTGCCCCGCGTCCGCATCAGACGCCCAGCCGCGGAAGATGGGCTCGGCGGTCTCCGGCCGGGGGAAGCGCCCCCAGGCGAAGGACCAGTCGTACTGCTCCACCGCCTTGCCGTCCCGCCACTCCTCGTAGCCATCCAGGCTCGATTTTGAACCTGAGAGAGCATCCGCCACGTAGAGCGCCTGCTCCACGGCATCGCCGATCCCCTGTGCGGTGCCTGGGTGCTTGAAATGACCGGCATCGCCCACCAGCGCCCACCCCGGCCCTGCCGGCCGGCGGAAGAAGCCCCGCATCAGCGTCTCGGGCGCGACGGTCACCCCCGTCACCATCTCGGCGCCCTCGAGCAGCCCGGGGTCGAAGGTCTCGGGGAAGCGACGGAGGGCCTCCAAGTGCTTGCGCTCCCTCTCCGGCCTGGTCCCCTGCGCGAGGTCGGCTGCGCCGTTGACGATCAGGAGATATAGCCCGTCCTCGACCGGTCCGTGGTAGAGCATCTCGTCCAGCTTGATCTGCAGGGTCCCGAAGTCATCGCGAGGCGGGATCCCGCTCCAGTACGAGTAGGAGAAGGCAAGCTCGCCACGTTGCGGCCGCTCCTTCTTCAGCCCGAGCTTGCTCGCCACCATTGAGCCGCGCCCATCGGCGCCGAACACCCAGTCGGCAGCAATCTCGCGGCCATCGGCCAGGACCACGCCCCGAGCCGGGTCCTCCTCGGTCCCCGCGCCGAGCAGCTTGACAGCACGCGTGCCGAAGAAGCCGGTTGCGCCGGCAGCCAGCGCCGTGTCGACGCCGGCCTTGTCGAGGGCGACGCGCCTCGGAGCGAGGCCGAGGTCGAACCCCTCGATGGGCGTGTAGCGCCCCGCGATCTCGTGCCCCAGCGCGACCAGCCGGTGCCCCACGAAGGTGAGCCTGTGCTCGGACCGCAGGGCATCCAGGACACCGAGCTTCTCCAGCCGGGCCAGGGTGTTGGGATAGAGCAGGTGCGTCGAGACGGTGGTGCTGGGGAAGGTGTCGCGGTCGATCAGGGCGACGTCCCAGCCCCGCTGAGCCAGGGCGGTTGCCAGCGTGGACCCGGCGCATCGTGCGCCGACGATGACGGCGTCGTGCCTCTCCACCGCCACTGACCCTACCCCGAGTTCCTGCACGGGGTGTTCCTTTGCTCCGCTGCGGCGGCCTTGGCGATCTGGCGGAGCCAGCGCCGGCGGATCAAGGCCGAGAATGGTCCCACCACGAGCCAGTCGCGGCGGCAGCGCCGCCTGGCGGTCTCTTCGGTGCCATCGACCTGGGTCTCCGTGATCAGGTTCGAGGCGCCGTCTCCGGCCGGCTCAGCGCGGAAGGTCGCCGCCGCCTTGATCCAAGCCCGGGTCGCTCCCAGCTCCGCCACTGGGCCGCGTCGTCGATTCGCTCCTTGCCCTGGATCCTCGCCGTCGAGACGATTGGGTCGCCCTCGGCCCGCATCCCCAGGGCCAACTCGATTGCGCGCTTGGGCTCGATCGGCACCATTCGCTCGTGCCGCTCCGAGGCGATCGGATCGGAGATCCAGTCCTCGATCGGCATCGGAGCCGAGACGGCCGAGGATCAGTCGTGCGGGCGCGCCATCTTGCGATGGTCGAGCGCCTCGTCGAGGATCTCCTCCTCGACGCCCATCTCGCGAGCCACCTCCCGCAGCGGGCGCCCGGAGGAGTGGGCCTCCTTGACGATCTCGGCGGCGCGGTCGTAGCCGATGTGGGGGTTGAGCGCGGTCGCCGTCGCCAGCGTCGCCTCCGCGTGGCGCTCCAGCATCTCCTCGTTCGGCTCGATGCCGCTGACGCACTTCTCGTCGAGTGCGCGAACGGCAGCCGCGAGCAGCTTGAGCGAGTCGAGCAGGTTCCGGGCGATCAGCGGGACCCGGACGTTGAGCTCGAACTGCCCCTGGCTTCCCGCCAGGGTGATCGCCGCGTCGTTGCCCACCACCTGGTCGGCGACCTGGATCACGACCTCCGCGATCACGGGGTTGACCTTGCCCGGCATGATCGAGGAGCCCTTCTGGAGCTCGGGCAGGACGATCTCGGCGAGGCCGGCGCGTGGACCGGATCCCATCAGGGCGAGGTCGTTGGCGATCTTGAAGAGCGATACGGCCACCGTCTTCAGCGCGCCGGAGAGCTCCACCAGCGCGTCGCGGTTGCCCTGCGCCTCGAACGGATCGGCGGGCTCGGAGATGTCGAGGCCGGTGTCCGCGCTCAGCCTCTCGCGGACCTTGGCGGCGAACTCGGGGTGGGTGTTCAACCCGGTCCCGGTCGCGGTGCCGCCGAGCGGGATCTGGCCGACGCGGCCGAGGGTCGAGCGAACTCGCTCCGCACCGAGGCGAATCTGAGCGGCGTAGCCCGAGAACTCCTGGCCGAGGGTCACGGGTACCGCGTCCATCAGGTGGGTCCGGCCCGCCTTGACGATGTCCTTGAACTCATCGGCCTTGCGCTCGAGTGCTCCGCGGAGCTCGTCGAGGGCCGGCAGCAGGTCGGAGTGGACCTCGCCCAGAGCCGCCAGGTGCACCGCCGACGGGAAGACGTCGTTGGAGGACTGGCCCATGTTGACGTGGTCGTTGGGATGCGCCTCGTCGCCGGCGAGCTCTGCGATCACCTCGTTGGCGTTCATGTTCGAGGAGGTCCCCGAGCCGGTCTGGAAGACGTCGATGGGGAACTGGTCGTCGTGCTCGCCGTTCGCGACTTCGTCCCCCGCCTTGGCGATGCGCTCCGCGAGGTCGGCGTCGAGCTTGCCCAGCTCGGCATTCGCCCGCGCGGCCGCCGCCTTCAGGCGACCCAGCCAGTGGATCACTGGCGCCGGAATCGGATGGCCGGAGATCTGAAAGTTTTCGACTGCCTTCGTGGTCTCACCGCCCCAGAGCTGATCCCCGGTCTTCGCTTCCATCACCTCTCAGGCTATCTAGCCGGAGCTGTGACCGGCGGCATAGCCGCGGCCGAAGGTGCGCTCGAATTCGGCGGAGAGCGTGCCGCCGCTCGCGCTGAAACGGGCGCCGGCGTTCAGCCGCCGCACCAGATCGGTGTGGATGGTGTCGGCCCCCTTGCCGACCGCACCGATCAGGTAGCCGAGCTGCAGCGCGGCGGGGCCGGCGGGATCCCGTCGCGCCTCGACGTTCAGCTTCGTCGCTGCGATCACCATCTCGTGCCCGATGTTCGCCAGCTGTCCGCCGTCCTGCTCAGGCACCAGGCACTCCGAGATCGCCGTGGTCCCGGCGAGGCGGACCGGAGCGGGGGCACGCTCGAGCGCGCGGAGGTAGCCCTGGCTGCTGACCAGGCAGGCGGCGGGCGCCAGGTCGTTCTTCTTCTGCCCGCAGCCGGCGGCTCCCAGGAGGAGGGAGGCGGTCACCAGGACGGCGGCCGCGCGGGCGATTGGGTTCGGACGCGGCACCGGACGATCCTACGGCCGAGGCGCCGAATCGGTCTCTGCGAGGGCGGGCTCCGCGGGGAGCGACCCGCTCCATGAAAACTCGTCCGCCGCGGGCCATAACTTGATCACTCGTGACCGACGAGGCGACGCCCCTTCGCCCCATCGATCCGCTCGCGCACCGTGCTCTGGAGGCGCTGGTGCGGGCCGAGGCGAACCTCACCCGCCGGCTCGCGGCGGACCTCGAGAGGATCGGCGTCTCCGCCACCGGATTCACGATGCTGGTCCTGCTGACCAGCGCCGGCGGGCGCCTCGAGCTGCGCACGATGCGGCGGCGCCTCGGCGCCTCCAAGGCGACCGCCACGGAGGTCCTCGACACCCTCGAGAAGCGCGGCTTCGTCAGCCGCAGCCGGCTGGAGAGCGACCGGCGCGCCGTCGCCGTCGGCCTCACGCCGGCGGGCTACAACCTCGTCACCCACGCCTTCCCCGCGCACGCCGAGAGGGTGCGGGAGGCTTTCGGGGTCCTCGACGAGATCGAGAAGCGCCAGCTCGCCGACCTCTGCCGCAAGCTGGACCGCGCGGCTTAGTAGCGCGTCCGCCGCCGGCGCACGACCGTGCCGTCTTCCATGGTCGGATCCGGACGGCCGCGCACGAAGGTCAGATAGAGGCCGAGGATCAGGCCGAAGACGCCGACCACGATCAGGATCAGACCGACGGTCGGGATGTCCACCGCCTTCACACGGTCCTCGACCGCGTAGCGGAGGATCGCCCCGACCGCGATCAGAAATAGGGATGTGCCGATGGTCATAGCCTGATCTTGCTCGGAAGCGGGGACGGCGAAACGCCCGTGGACGTACGTCCGACTGACCGCCGAACGAGGTAAGGCGTGCTCTGCTCATGAGCTGCCTTGAATTACCCACTGGCTGATCAGCCGAACACCACTCCCATAGGATCGCCGGCGTGGAGCAGCGCGTCAGCCTAGTCACGCTCGGCGTAGCCGACCTGGCACGGGCACGGTCGTTCTACGAAGGGCTAGGGTGGAGCACGCGCGCCGAGGAGGGGGACGACGTGGTCTTCTTCCAGGCCGGCGGGATGATCGTCGCGCTCTGGGATCGGGCCAACCTTGCCGAGGACAGCACGGTCACCGACGGCGGCGGCTGGGGTGGAGTGACCCTTGCGTACAACACGCGCTCAACCCGGGAGGTCGACGAGGTGATCGAGCAGGCTCGGTCGGCGGGCGGGACCATCGGTCGCGAACCCGCCAAGACCTTCTGGGGCGGCTATTCGGGCATCTTCATCGACCCCGAAGGTCACCCCTGGGAGGTCGCCCACAACCCGCGCTGGACCATCGAGGAAGACGGTTCGGTGACGCTCCCTGGCTAGGCAAGGAGCCTGGCCGGAGTCTCTACGGGATGACGAAGAAGAAGTCCCGGAGGACGGCGTGGATGTGGTAGACCGGCGCGGTCTCGCGGTCGCGTTCGTGTCGATGATGTCGATGCCGGGCCCAGCCGTATCGACGGTGGACCTCGGCCGCGTGCGCGCGACTGCCAGAATCCGCCGCTCATGGCGCGATTCCGCCCGGTAGACCCGAAGCAGTCCTTCCCCGAGCTCGAGGAGGGGATCCTGGCGCGCTGGCGCGAGCGCGACGTCTTCCACCGCTCGCTCGCGAACCGCGAGTCGGCGCCGCTCTGGGGCTTCTACGAGGGACCGCCGACGGCTAACGGGCGGCCCGGCACCCACCACGTCCTCTCACGCGTCTTCAAGGACATCTATCCGCGCTACCGGACGATGACCGGACACCACGTGCCCCGCAAGGCCGGCTGGGATTGCCACGGCCTGCCGGTCGAGCTGGAGATCGAGCGCGAGCTCGGGATCTCCTCCAAGGAGGAGATCGAGGCATACGGGATCGCCGAGTTCAACCAGCGCTGCCGGGAGTCGGTCTTCCGCTACGTCGAGGACTGGAACCGCCTCACGGAGAGGATCGGCTTCTGGCTCGACCTCGACGACGCCTACGTGACGCTCACCAACGAGTACATCGAGTCGGTCTGGTGGGCGCTGCGGAAGATGTGGGACGACGACCGGCTCTATGAGGGCCACAAGGTCGTGCCCTACTGCCCGCGCTGCGGGACCGCCCTCTCCTCGCACGAGGTCGCCCTCGGCTACCACGACGTCGAGGACCCCTCCGTCTACGTGAAGCTCCCCGTCAAGGAGCCTGCGCCCAGCGACCAGATCCCCGAGTCCCCGCTGGAGCCCGGCGACAAGCTCCTGGTCTGGACGACGACGCCCTGGACGCTGATCACGAACGCCGCGGTCGCCGCCGGCCCGGAGATCGAGTACGTCAGGGCCCGCCTCGCGGACGAGGTGTTCGTGATGGCGCGCGAGCGGGTCGAGCACGTCCTGGGCGAGGAGGCGGAGGTGCTCGCACACTTCCCGGGCGAGGCGATCGCGGGAACCTCGTACGAGCCCCCGTTCGGCTACATCACCGACTACGGGCCGCGGGGCCACACCGTGCTGCTGGCCGACTTCGTCACCACCGAAGAGGGCACGGGCCTGGTGCACACGGCGATCGCCTTCGGCGAGGACGACTTCCGGCTCGGCGAGCAGTATGGGATCACCCTGCAGAACCCGGTCGACCTGCGCGGGCGCTTCGACGAGCGGATCGCCGACTTCGCCGGCCAGTTCGTCAAGGCCGCCGACCCCGCCATCGTCGCGGAGCTCGACCGGAAGGGGAAGCTGCTGCGCGCCGAGGCCTATCTGCACGCCTATCCGCACTGCTGGCGCTGCGACACGCCGCTCCTCTACTACGCAAAGGCGAGCTGGTACGTGAAGACGACCGAGGTGCGCGACCGGATGCTCGCCGCCAACGAGGAGATCGGCTGGCACCCGGAGCACATCAAGCACGGCCGCTTCGGCAAGTGGCTGGAGGGCAACGTCGACTGGGCGCTCTCCCGGGATCGCTACTGGGGAACGCCGCTGCCGATCTGGGAGTGCGACTCGAGCGACTGCGAGGATCGCTTCTGCGCCGGGTCGATCGCCGATCTTCGCGACAAGGGCGCGGAGGTTCCCGACGACCTGCACCGCCCCTACATCGACGATGCCGCCTTTCCCTGCGAGCGCGAGGGATGCGACGGCACGATGCGCCGCGTCCTCTCGGTGATCGACGCCTGGTTCGACTCGGGCTCGATGCCCTGGGCGCAGTACCACTACCCCTTCGAGAACGAGGAGCTCTTTGGAGAGCGCTTTCCGGCCGACTTCATCTGCGAGGCGATCGACCAGACCCGCGGCTGGTTCTACACGTTGCTCGCCGAGTCGGTGCTCCTCTTCGATACCTCGAGCTACCGCAACGTCGTCTGCCTCGGCCTGATCCTCGACCCCGAGGGCCAGAAGATGTCGAAGAGCCGCGGCAATGTGGTGGAGCCGTGGGACGTAATCGACCGCCATGGCGCGGACGCCTTCCGCTGGTACTACTTCGCCTCGCAGCAGCCCTGGGCCGGCTACCGGTTCTCGGTCGACACGGTCGGGGACGCCGTCCGCCACTTCCTCCTCACCGTCTGGAACACGTACTCCTTCTGGGTGCTCTACGCGAACGCCGAGGGCATGGAGCCGGCGTCGCTCGGGGAGGTGTGGAGCTCGGGCCGGAGGGGCGAGGGCTCCTCGGGGGAGCTCGACCGCTGGGCTGTCTCTCGCCTGCAGCGGACGATCGCCGAGGTGCGCCGGCACCTGGACGGCTTCGACTGCACCACGGCGGCCCGGGCGATCGCCGACTTCAGCGAGGACCTCTCCAATTGGTACGTGCGCCTCAGCCGGCGCCGCTTCTGGGACGGCGACGAGACCGCCTTCGCGACCCTGCGGCACTGCCTGATCACTCTCTCGACGCTGCTGGCGCCCTTCACCCCGTTCCTGGCCGACGAGATCTACACGAACCTCGCCGTCGGGACGGACGAGGAGGCGTTCCGAGACCGCCCGGACTCCGTCCACCTCTGTGACTTCCCTGAGGCCGACGAGGCCCTCGTCGACCCCCAGCTCGAGGCCGGGATGGAGGCGGTCCGGCTGACGGTCGAGCTGGGGCGCGCCGCAAGGGCCCAGGCGAAGGTGAAGCTCCGCCAGCCGCTCCGCAGGGCGGTCGTGGTCGCCTCCGATGCGGAGCGGGCCGCCATCGAGCGGCTCGCCGAGGTCGTGGCCGCGGAGCTGAACGTCAAGGAGCTCGACTTCGTCCACACGGAGGCCGAGCTGGTCTCCTACCGGGTCAAGCCGAACTACCGCCTGCTCGGGCCCCGCTTCGGCAAGAACATGCCGCAGGTCGCCGCCGCCGTGGAGGCCCTCGATGCCGCCGGCGTCGCGGAGCAGCTGGAGGCCGGCGCGGAGGTCGGCATCGCGATCGACGGCAAGGAGCACACGCTCTCGGCGGACGACATCAACCTCGTCATGGAGCCGCTCGAGGGCTACCAGCTGGAGGCCGAGGCGGGCCACGCGGTGGCGCTGGAGCTCGATCTCGACGACGAGCTCCGGCGCGAGGGGCTGGCGCGCGAGGTCGTGCGCGCCGTGCAGGAGGCGCGCAAGCAGGCCGGCCTGGAGGTCTCCGACCGGATCTCGCTGGAGCTGGGGGGCGACGACGAGCTGCTCGAAGCCGCCCGGGAGCACGAGACCTACATCGCCGGCGAGACGCTGGCGACCTCGGTCGGCTATGGCGCGGACGGCGCCGGCGAGACAGCGACGATCGAGGGCCGCGAGCTCCGGATCGCCCTCGCCAAGGCCTGAGTGGCGGCGCGCCCGAAGGCAGGCGGCGGCATCGCCGCCGTGATCTTCGATCTCGACGGGGTCCTGATCGACTCCGAGTCAGTCTGGGAGGAGGTCAAGAAGGCTTTCACCGAGGGGTCCGGCGGCCACTGGCACGAGCGTGCCCAGTGGGACATGCTCGGCATGAGCTCGATCGAGTGGTCGCGCTACATGCACGAGGAGCTCGGGGTCCCGGTCCCGCCGGAGGAGATCTCGGCAAGGGTGGCCAACCGGGTAGCCGATCGATACCGGGAGCGGCTGCCGCTCCTACCGGGCGCTGTGGAGATGGTCCGCTCGCTGGCGCGTGAGTGGCCGCTCGCGGTGGCCTCCTCTGCGAACCGGCACCTGATCGACCTGGTGGTCGAGCGGGCCGGCCTGGCGGGCTCCTTCCGGGCCACGGTCTCCTCCGAGGAGGTCGAGCGGGGCAAGCCGGCCCCGGACGTCTACCTGGAGGCGGCTCGGCGCCTCGACGCCGATCCCGGTGCGTGCGCGGCGGTCGAGGACTCGAGCAACGGGCTCCGCGCGGCGGCCGCGGCCGGGATGGTGGTGATCGCAACCCCGAACGCGGACTTCCCCCCGGAGCTCGACGCGCTCGGCCTCGCGAGCCTGACCCTCACCTCCGCGGCGGATCTCACACCGGAGAGGCTTCACTCGCTCGAGCGCGGCGAATAGGCTCCGGGCCGTGGAGCTCGGGGGAGACACCAAGGCCGTTCTGCTCGCCGCCGGGCTGATCTTCATCGGCGCGCTGCTGCTCGGCCTCTGGAAGTACCGGCAGATGGCGGCGAATCCGGAGGGGCTCGCGCATCCCTACGTGGACGTCGCGCACCGCGCGGCGCTGCTCTACTCGTTCGCGACGCTGCTGATCGCGACCTTCGTCGAGCTCTCCGGCTGGAGCGCTGCGGTCAACCTGATCGCCGCCTTCGCCGTGATCGCCTTCTTCCTCGCGGCGATCACCGCCTACATCTCACACGGCATCCGGGGAGACACGGATAACCAGTTTCGCCAGGGGGAGGAGCCCGGCGGCCTGCACCCCTTCATGTGGACCCTGATCGTGATCGAGATCGCCGGCTTCGGCGTGCTGCTCG
Organism: uncultured Solirubrobacterales bacterium; assembly: GCA_963833375.1. Taxonomy (GTDB): domain Bacteria; phylum Actinomycetota; class Thermoleophilia; order Solirubrobacterales; family 70-9; genus DASUPK01. The sequence continues at coordinate 173,437 of CAWHXR010000001.1, read as the reverse complement.
CCGGCTTCGTCAGCGAGCAGATCCTCTAGCGAAGACGCGGCTTCGCCATCAACGTCGCCGCAAACAGCGGCCGGATCTACGCGAGCACAGGCTCGAGCTCCTGCTCGAGCCTCGCCTTCGGCCGCGCGCCGACCAGTCGGGTGGCGACCTCGCCGCCCTTGAAGACGATCATGGTCGGGATGGAGAGGACTTCGTACTTGGCCGCGGTCTGCGGGTTCTCGTCGGTGTTGAGACTGAGGATGGTCAGATCCTCCCGCTCCGAGTCGAGCTCCTCGAGGACGGGATGGACGACGCGGCACGGGCCGCACCAGGGAGCCCAGAAGTCGACGAGCACGGGGCCGTCGGCGTCCAGAACCTCGGACTGGAAGGTGGCGTCGGTTACATCGGTGAGCTTGCCCGGCACTGTGGTCTCCTAGGTCGTGGTTGAAGGTCCCAGATTGGTCTAGCCAGACGCTTCGAAGTTACTATACAAAGTGAAGCAAGTACTACCAACGCCTGAAGCGCATGGCCGGCACTCGCCACATCGCCTCGGCGACGATCGCCTTGCTCATCTTTGATGTCCCGTCGGCGCGATCTTTGAACACGATCGGCACCTCGACGACCCGGAACCCGGCCCTGATCGCACGATAGGTCGTCTCGACCTGGAAGGCGTAGCCCCGCGCCTCGATCGTCTCGAGGTTGATGGATTCGAGAACGATCCGGCGGAAGCACTTGAAGCCGCCGGTGAGGTCGCGCACGGGCAGGCCGAGCGCAGCCCGGGCGTAGACGCTTCCACCGCGGCTGACGAGGCGGCGCACGGGGCCCCACTCGGTGATGCCGCCGCCGGGCACGTAGCGGGAGCCGATCGCCAGGTCGGCATGCTCCGTAGCCTCGATCAGCCTTGGGAGATACGAGGGGTCATGGGAGAAGTCGGCATCCATCTCGATGATGCGCTCGGCGCCGCCGTTCAGCGCGACTCGAAAGCCCGCGAGATACGCCGGCCCGAGGCCCTCCTTGCGCTTGCGGTGAAGCACCTCGATCGACTGGTCGGAGGCGGCCAAGCGATCGGCGATCTCTCCGGTGCCGTCGGGCGAGTTGTCGTCGACGATCAGGACCTTCCTCGACGGCGGCAGGTGCTCGAGGACGGCGGCGACGATCCGCTCGAGGTTCTCGGCCTCGTTGTAGGTCGGGAGGATGACCCAGACGTCTTGCGTCCGGGGAGGGTCGTCGGGCACGGCGGCAAGATAGCCGTCGGCACTAGCTTTGAGCCATGCGCAACGCGGAGATAGCCGCCGCCCTCAGGGAGCTCGGCGTCCTCTATGAGCTCGACGGCGCCGATCGCTTCCGGGTGCTCGCCTACAAGGAGGCGGCTCGTACGGTGGCCCAGAGCCCGATCTCGATCGAGCAGCTCGCCCGGGAGGGGAGGCTCACCGAGCTGCCCGGTGTCGGCAAGACCCTCGCTCAGAAGATCGAGACCCTGATCGAGACGGGGAGCATCCCCTCGGCCGACAAGCTGAAGGCGAAGTTCCCGGCGACGCTGGTTGAGGTCACCCGCGTCCCGGGCCTGGGCGCGAAGACGGCCCGCCGCATCTACGACGAGATCGGGGTCGAGAACCTGCAGGAGCTCAAGGAGGCGGCCGAACAGGGGCGGATCGCCGGGATCCGCGGCCTCGGGCCGAAGACCGAGGAGAACATCATCTCCTCGCTCGAGGGGGTAACCGAGGACGGGATCGGAGAGCGGCTGCTCCTCTCGCATGTCCTGCCGATCGCGGATGAGATCCGCGCCGACCTGAAGGAGCTCGGCGTCGCCAACAGGATCGAGCTCGCCGGCTCCGCCAGGCGCTGGGCCGAGACCTGCAAGGACCTCGATCTGATCGCCACCACCGACGACCCTGGTGCGCTGGCCCAGGCCCTCGCCACCCACGGCCTCTCGGCCGAGACCAGGCGCGGCGGAGACGCGGCCGCGAGCGTGCTCACACACTCGGGGCTCGAGGTTGACCTCCGGATCGGCACCGAGAGGACTTTCGGCAACCTCCTCCAGCACTTCACCGGGTCGGCGGCGCACAACGTCCAGCTCCGCGAACGGGCGCTGGCTCGTGGGCTCTCGGTCAGCGAGAACGGCGTCGCCAGGGTCGAGGGGAAGAAGGTCCACAGGTTCGAGGACGAGGCGGGCGTCTACGAGCTGCTCGGCCTCCCCTACATCGAGCCCGAGCTCCGCGAGGGCAGAGGCGAGATCGAGGCCGGCGACACCGGCGAGCTTCCCGACCTCGTCACCGTCGATGACATCCGGGGGGACCTGCACTGCCACACGACTCTCTCCGACGGCCGCAACTCCCTCGAGGAGATGGCCGAGGAGGCGCAGGCGCGCGGCTACGCGTACCTCGCGGTCACCGACCACTCGGCGAGCCACGGCTTTGGAAACGACGTCAGCCCGAAGCAGCTCGCCGGCCGCATCGAGGAGATCGGCGCCTGGAACGAGTCCGGCCCGCGCGCCTTCCGCCTGCTCGCCGGATCGGAGGTGAACATCGGCCTCGACGGCTCGCCGGACTACCCCGATGAGCTCTTGGCCCAGCTCGATTGGGTGATCTGCAGTGTCCACACCTCCTTCACGATCTCCGAGAGGGCGATGACCGAGCGGGTGATCGCGGCGATGGAGCATCCGCTGGTCGACTGCATCGGCCACCTCACGGGGCGCCTGCTGCTGCGCCGGGAGCCCTACGGCGTCGACATCGAGCGGATCGCTGAGGCCGCGGCCCGGACGGGGACGATGTTGGAGATCAACGGCAACCCGAACCGGCGGGACCTGAACGAGGGCCACGCCAAGCTCGCCGCGGAGGCCGGCGTGCGGATCGTCTGCAACACCGACGCCCACGGGACCGACACGCTGGCGAACATGAAGTACTCGGTCGCCACTGCCCGCCGCGCCTGGTTGAGCGCGGAGCAGATCGTGAATACGCGTCCCTGGCGCTCGTTCGCGTCGATGCGCAAGAGATCGAGGCCAAGATGAAACCGGTTGCTCCGGCCTTGCCTGCGGAGCACCCTCGCGTCGCTAGCGCGGCTGCTTGAGCCGCGCCCTGGGGGGCGGCAGCTTGGCCCCGCCCGGGGCGCGCATCCCGTCGAGCATCAGCTCCAGGAAGCGCTCCCAGTTCATCGCGGGCATGCTGCCGTCCGCGGCCCCGGTGACGGCGCTGAGGCCGCAGATCATGGTCGGGATGTCCTCGACCATCAGGTCCTTGCGCATCTTCCCCGCCCGCTGGGCCTTGCGCATCAGCTTCTCGCTCAGATCGACGAGCCCCGACTTGGCGGCGGCTGCCTCGCCCACCAGGGGGCGTGAGGCGAGCACCTCGGAGAGGCCGCGGTCCTCGGCCTGAAGCTTGGCCGACCACCGCATCAGCTCACAGAAGGCGTCCCAGGGATCGTCCTTCTCGAGCGACCGCGCGGTCTCCTCGGCGAGCTTCTCGAAGCGGTCGGTGACCAGGGCGTCGAGCAGCGCCTCCTTGTTGGGAAAGTGCCGGTAGACGGTGCCGACCCCAACGCCCGCCGCCCGGGCGATGTCCTCCATCTGGCAGTCGAAGCCCTGCTCGGCGAACGCCTCGCGCGCGGCCTGCAGAACCGCCTCGCGGTTGCGACGGGCATCGGCGCGCAGGTGGGGCGCCTTGGCGGGCTTCGTCTTGGTGGTGGCTGCCATCAGATGGGGTGAGAAGGGTGAGGGAAGCTCGGCGGGCCTTGTGTGACGAGATGCACGCAAACGGAATCAAGATTCCGTATAGTGCACCAAAGTGAAACCGGAATTCATCTTCCGATTGGGCCATAACGATAGCGGAGCTGTCCATTTGAACGATCGCCGTTCGTCGTAGAGGTGAAAAGGCAAAGCCGACAGCCGCGATAACGAAAGGAGTCAGGGGGAATGACAACCGCACAGGAATACCTAGAGCGTCGATGGACAGCGTTGATCCTGCTTTGCGTAGCGCAATTCGTCGTGGTCCTCGATGCGTCCATCGTCAACGTCGCGCTCCCGAGCATCGGCAAGGGACTGAACTTCTCGGAGGAGAACCTGCCGTGGGTCGTGAACGCGTATGTGATCGCCTTCGGAGGCTTCCTCCTGCTCGGCGGGCGCGCCGCCGACCTGCTCGGGCGACGCCGTGTCTTCATGGCGGGCCTGCTGGTTGTCGCGGTCGCATCCCTGGCCGCGGGCTTCGCCACGAACCAGGGCCAGCTGATCGCAGCCCGGGCCGCACAGGGGCTGGGCGCCGCGATCATCTCGCCGGCCGCGCTCTCGATCGTCACGACGCTGTTCGCAGACGGGGCTGAGCGCAACAAGGCCCTCGGCGCCTGGGGCGCGGTCGCCGGCTCGGCCGGCGCAGTCGGCGTGCTGCTCGGCGGCATCCTCACCGACAGCCTCGGCTGGGAATGGGTCCTGTGGGTGAACGTCCCGGTCGCCTTGGTCGCGCTGGCGCTGACGCCCGGCCTGATCCCGGAGAGCCGCTCCGAGTCGGCCACGCGTCACTTCGACGCCGCCGGCGCCGTCACGGTCACGGCGGGCCTCTCGGTGCTGGCTTACTCGTTCCTCGACGCCAGCAACTCGGGTTGGGGCTCCACCAAGATCGTCAGCCTGCTGGCGCTCTCGGCGGCCCTGATCGCGGCCTTCGTCGCGATCGAGCTCCGCTCGAAGGCGCCGCTGATCCCGTTCCGGATCTTCCGGCTCAGGACCCTGACCGGGGCGAACGTGGTCGGCATCCTGCTGGGGGCATCGTTGTTCTCGATGTTCTTCTTCATCTCCCTGTACATGCAGCAGGTGCTGGGCTACAGCCCGATCCACGCCGGCCTCTCCTACCTGCCGCTGGCGCTGACGATCATCGTCGCGGCCGGCTTCGGAGGCCAGCTGGTGACCAGGTTCGGCTTCAAGCCGATCCTCGCCGCCGGGCTGCTGTTCGTCTCCGCCGGGCTGGCCTGGTTCAGCCAGGTCTCCGTCGGCGGCGGCTTCCTCACCGACATCCTCGGACCGTCGATGCTCGCGGCGGTCGGGCTGGGGTTCGGCTTCGTCACCTCGACGATCGCAGCCGTCTCCGGAGTGGAGGAGCGCGAGCAGGGTCTGGCCAGCGGGCTGATCAACACCTCGCAGCAGATCGGCGGGGCGCTGGGTCTGGCGGTGCTCTCGACGATCGCCACCTCGCGCACCGAGCACGTGATGGCGACCGGCGCCTCGAGCCTGCCGAACGCGCTCACCGAGGGATTCCAGAGCGCCTTCCTCGGCGGCGCGGTGATCGCGGCGCTGGGCTTCGTCGCGACGCTGATCCTGATCCGCTCGCGGGACAGCAAGGCGCATGTCGAGATGGCGAACGCCGAGGTCGAGGCGGCTCCGGCCGGAGCCTAGAACCGCAGAGGCCGCTCCATCTGGGAGCGAAGGGCGAAGCCCGTCAACCCCAGGTGGGGCGGCCGCCAGCGGTCGCGCCTGATGGCGAAGCTGGGTTACGCGGCAGCCGCCGGCGGCGGAGGCGGGCTACCCGGCGGCGGACGGTCGCGGCGGAGGCCAGGGGTCCTCACCAGCTTGACCGGCTGCAGCGCCGATCCCGGCTGGACGTAGAAGCGGACGCCGTCCCGCTCCTCGATCGCGGCCACCGCTCCCTCTCTGGCGCGCAAGGTGAGCGCCGCGCCCAGCGCGAAGCCCGTCCCGATCGCTGCGACACCGGGAAAGACGAAGCCGAGCCCGCCTGCGATCGCAGCGAAGAGCGCGAGGGGCCAGAGGCGCGCCAGCGCGGCGCGCGTCTGGTTGCCGAGCGAGGGGAGCGCCGTGGCCATCCGCGCCTCCGCCAGCGCGGGCCGCATGGCGTCGGCGGCGCGCGCCGGCCGTCCGAGGACGATGCCGCCGACCAGTGCCAGAACCCACCAGCCTGCGGCGACGTAGAGGGTCCTCGTGTCGTTCGCATTGGTCGCCGAGATCACGGTCACGGCGGCGAGCGCGGTTGCCGCTCCCGCCGCAAGCAGAACCGTCATCCGCAGCAGGTCGCAGAAGGCCATCGCGGGCGACCCTAGTCCGCCAGGGCCCTGAGCACCCGCGCGAACCCCTCCGGTCCCGGAACGGTGAGGTCGGCCGCGTTCGAGACCTCGGGCGGCGACTCGTCCGAGGCGACGGCGACGCAGACGGTGTCGCGCAGCCGGCCGTCCTCCTTCAGCGTCCGCAGCGCCGTGAACGCGTCCACGTCGGTGCGGTCGTCTCCGCCGTAGAGAGCGGCGTCGACCGGCCGCGAGGGGATCAGGGCGGCCACCGCGATCCCCTTGTTGATCGGCACGTTCGGGCGGATCTCCAGCACCTTTCGACCGCGATGGGGCACCAGGCCCCGCCACTCCGCCTCGTTGGCAATCTCCTGCGCGAGGGATTCCGCCGCGCCCTCGTTGTCGGCGCCGCGCCAGTGCAGGGCGACGATCGCTCCCTTGTCCTCGGTGCGGATTCCGACGCGATCGAGCTCCGAGCGGTCCAGCCCGCCGACGAACCGCGGTGCGTCGGCCTCGTGCTCGTCCAGGGACGGGTCCGGCCGCGGCTCGCTGTCGCCGGGCAGCAGCAGCTCGAAGCCATGGTTGCCGGAGTAGGCCACCTCGTCGAGCCCGACCACCCGCCTGGCATCCAGGGCCCGGCGGCCGCTCAGGCAGCCGACCAGGGCGTAGCGATCCGCCAGGGCGCGCAGCAGCTCGCGGGTCGCGTCCGGCACCGCCGCGCCGCCCGGATCGAGGACGATCGGGGCGATCGTCCCGTCGACGTCGGTGAGGATCGCGGAGCGGCCGGCGTTCTCCCGCAGCGGCGCCAGCAGCTCGAGGGCGTGCGCATCGAGACCGGGATCGCCTGCCGCCGGGGGGTTCATCGCGGCACTAGTATCGCCCGCCATGCCCAGGACCCTGAAGCTGGCCGTGATCGGGACGGCTGCTGGTGCATTCAGCGGTCTCCTCGGTGTGGGCGGAGGCAGCGTCCTGGTTCCCCTGCTGATCGTCTGGCTCGGCTTCGGTGAACGGGAGGCGACGGGGACGAGCATGATGGCCATCGTCGTGATCGCCACGCTGGCGGTCAGCCTGCAGGCGATCTACGGGAACGTCGATCCCCCGAACGCCGCCCTGGTCGGGATCCCCGCGATCGCCGGCGCGATCGCCGGCACCGCCGTCCAGCAGCGCCTGCCGGAGCGGATCATCTCGCTGCTCTTCGCCGTGCTGCTGGTCGTGATCGCCGTCGAGTTGATCATCCCGTGAGCTCGATCGCGGCGGCATTGATGGGGTTCGTCGGCGGGATGATCGGCGGCTTGCTCGGTGTCGGAGGAGGGATCGTGTTCGTCCCCGCGCTGGTCATCTTCGTCGACGAGACCCAGGTCCGAGCCGAGGCCACCTCCCTGCTCGCGATCGTCCCGGTCGCGATCGTGGCGGTCTGGCGGCAGCTCGGCTACGGCAACGTCCGGGTGCGGGACGGGCTCCTGATCGGCGCGCTCTCTCCGCTCGGCGTCGGGATCGGCGTGGTCGTCGCCAACACGGTCCCGCAGCGCGCCCTGGAGCTGACCTTCGCCGGCCTGGCCCTTCTGATCGCGGCTCAACTCTTCATCCGGGCCCTGGGGCCCCGCGATCGACCCTCCAGGTAGTTCCTGGGTTGAAAGCAGGCCACGCGTTCCGGCAGAGGGTGGCGCGCGCCGCGTTCCGGCAGAGGGCGGCGCGCCCCGGCGTCGAACTACGCCGGCATGAGGCAACCGGTGGAGCACCGGCCGCCTCGAGGCGTTCAGCGACGGGGTCTTTGCAATAGCGATCACCCTGCTCGTTCTCGAGATCAGCGTCCCGGAGAGCGACTTCGACAATCTCTGGCAGGGCATCGCGGACCAGTGGCCGTCGTACCTGGCGTACGCGACGAGTTTCATCACCATCGGCGGCCTCTGGCTCGCACACCACGCGATCTTCCGCCGCCTGGCAAGCGCGGACGTCGTCGTGATGCGCCTCAACATCCTGCTGCTGATGCTCGTCTCGTTCCTGCCCTTTCCCACCAGGCTCGTCGCCGAGGCGATCCACCTGACCTCCGCCGAGCGCGCGGCCGTCATCTTCTACGGCCTCGTCCTGCTTTCGATCTCGGTCGTCACCGCCGCGCTCTGGCGCTACGTGGCCGGGCACCGCGACCTGCTCGAGCCCGAGGTCACCGACGAAGAGGTCACCGCCATGACCTCGCTGACGACCCCGAGCGTGGGCTTCTACGTGGTCGTCGTGTGCCTGGCGATCCTGGCGCCGGAAGTCGCCGCTTTCGGCTTCCTGCTGATCGCCGTGGTCGGCGTCTTCCGCCAGCGCGGCGACCGCGCCCCCGCATCTGAGCCTGCCTGAGCAGCCCGGCCCCGTGCACCGGTCGGAAGGGCAGGGCCAGGCCGCGGGTCGTGGCGCCCCGCTCCGACAACGGCGAGGAGCCGCGACGCTAGAGCCCGTGCTCGAGCGCGCCCTTGACGCCGGCGTCGAGCGCGTTCAGCCGGTAGAGCGCGAGGGCCTCCGGCGTCCCGAAGCCCCGGCCGCTCGCGCCCGGCCGGTTCCCGTCGGCGCCGTGGTGTGAGAGCAGGCAGTGCAGCAGCGCCGCGCGGCGCTCGGGTGGCAGTCCTCCGGCCGCGGATCCGACGATCTCCGCGCCGAGCGCGAGGTGGCCGATCAAGCGACCCTCCTCGGTGATGCCGAACTCGGCGCCGTAGCTGAACTCGCGCGTCTTGCCGACGTCGTGGAGGAGCGTCGCCGCCATCAGCAGGTCGGAGTCGAGGCGCGGGTGAAGCTGGCAGACCTCGCCGACCAGCGTCCCGACGGCGACGGTGTGCTCGAGCAGACCGCCGACGTAGGCGTGATGGCCGGCTCGGGTGCACGGCGCGCGACGGAACTCGGCGGCGACGGGCTCGGTGAAGAGCACCCGCTCGACGACCTCGCGGAGCGGCGCGTCGTGGACCTCGCGCGTCAGGTGCTCCAGAAACCCCTCGAGCTCATCCGCGTCCCTGTACGCGGTCGGCAGGAACTCTGTGGGCTCCAGCTGGCCCTCCTCGACCGGCTGGATGGCGTCGACCTCGGCGACCAGCTCCCCGCGGAAGCGCTCCACCTTGCCCGAGACCCGGATCGCGTCCCCGCGCTCGAACCGGGCAGCGAGGCGATCGACCTCGCGGAAGCCCCGCGCCGGAATCGAGCCGGTCCGGTCCCGCAGCTCCAGGGAGAGGTAGATCGAGCCGTTGCGGGCGGAGAGCCGGTCCTTCCGGACACACGCGTAGACGCCGCGAAAGCGCTGCCCCGGCTGCAGCTCGGCGATCTGTGGCGAGGTGACCGTTGCTTCCACCCCCAGAGTCTCCAAGGTCCACCGGACACGTCGGCGTGCCCAACTCGCTAGTCTCGATTCATGGACGCGCTCGCCTGGGAGACCGAGCCTCCGCAGCTGCGATCCCCGATTCTGGTCTGCGCTTTCGCCGGATGGAACGACGCCGCGGGGTCGGCCACCACCGCCCTCACCACCGCGGCGGAGTCGCTCGATGCGGAGGTGATCGCGCAGATCGATCCCGAGGAATTCTTCGATTTTCAGGCCAATCGGCCCACGATCCGGCTGACCGAGGGCCAGACTCGGGAGATCGAGTGGCCGGGCAACGTCCTGCTCGCCGCCACTCCGGCGGGCGCCGAGCGCGACCTCGTTCTGCTCGCCGGGACCGAGCCCAATCTTCGCTGGCGGACCTTCGCGGACGGCATCGCCGATGCGGCCGAGATGCTCGGCGTGGAGATGGTGGTCACGCTGGGCGCCCTGATCGCCGACGTCGCGCACACGCTGCCCGTGCCGATCACCGGCTTGGCCTCGGACGAGGAGCTCGTCGAGAGACTCGATCTCGCGCGCTCGAACTACGAGGGGCCGACCGGGGTCGTCGGCGTCCTTCATGACGCCTGCGGCCAGCGCGGGATCCCGTCAGCGAGCCTCTGGGCCGCCGTGCCGCACTACGTCGCGGCGGTCCCCAACCCCAAGGCCGCGTTGGCACTGCTGCGGCGGCTGGAGGGGCTGGTGGGGGTCGCGGTCGAGGCGTCCGGCCTCGAGGAGGAATCCGACTCCTACGAGAATCAGGTGAGCCGGGCGGTCGCCGCCAACCCCGAGATCGAGGAGCTCGTGCAGCGCCTCGAGGCCGAGCAGGCCGACCGACTCGACGTCGAGGAGGACGTCCCCTCGGGCGAGGCGCTGGCCCGCGACTTCGAGCGCTACCTGCGCCAGCAGGGCGGCGGCCCCGAAGGCTGACGCCGGGCCGCGCTAGCCGACGAGGCGCTCGATCAAGCGGCGCAGCTCGGGCCGCAGCTCTTTCGCGGCCGCCGCCGGGTCCTCTTCGCGCGCCAGTACTCGCTCGCCCAGCCCGTCGAGGGCCGCCACCACCAGGCTGGCGTCGGCCCGGGGATCGCTGCTGCCCAGGGCCTCCAGCGCCCCGGCCACCGCCCGCTGCTCGGCATCGCACCAGCTCTGTGCGGCCTCGCGCAGCTCCGGCCGGCGCCCGGCTTCCAGCCAGAGCTCGTACTCGGCGATGTAGGCGACCCGGTCCTCGGCGGCCGCGACCAGCTCGGAGATCAGCCGGTCCGCGAGCTCCCGGCCGGAACGCACGGAGAGCAGTTCCTTGCCGAGTTCCTCATACCGCTCGACCTCGTGCGCGGCGACGTGCTCCAGCGCCTGCCGGAGCAGGTCGTCCCGCGAGTCGAAGTAGTACGTCGTCGATCCGAGCGGCACGCCGGCCTCCTCTGCCACCGCGCGGTGGGTCACCGATTCGCGGCCGGAGCGACCGATGACGCGCAGGGCGGCGTCCAGGATCTGCTCGCGACGCCCCTGCGTTGCCTGCTCCGCCATGACCGAGATCAATTCAGTTGGCGCCCGAGAGGTTCAGTCCGACCACGCCGCCGATCACCAGAACGATGCTCGCCAGCTTCAGCGCGTTGACCGATTCCCCGAGCGCGGCGATGCCGATCACCGCGACGGCGGCGGTCCCGACACCGGCCCAAACGGCGTAGGCGAGACTGATCTCAAGCTCGCGCAGGGCGAGCGCGGTCAGCCAGAGCGAGCCCGCGTAGGTGACCACCACAAGGATCGACGGAGAGAGCCGGGTGAAGCCGTCGGTGAAGCGCAGGAAGACGGTGCCGACCACCTCGGTCGCGATCGCCGCGGAGAGATAGAACCAGGCCAACATGGTTGTACAAATGTACCAAAGTTCTGTACATATGTACAGTCGGCTCAGGCTTCCGAGGCTGGACAGATCAGGCGGAAGTCGCACCACGAGCAGATCTCGGGCGAGGGGCGCGGCTCGAAGTCCTGGCCGAGGATGCCTTCGCCGACCTCCAGGACGACCCCCTCAACCCGCTCGAGGTCGTCGGGCGAGCCGCCGACGGCGACCTTCTCGTCGGCGAGCACGTACCAGTAGCTCCCCGCCGCCCCCTCCAGCCGCCAGGCCTCCCGGGCCGCCAGCCGGTAGATCGCGAGCTGGACGTCGGACTGGAGGTCCCTCGGAGGCTTCGGGTCGCCGGTCTTGTAGTCGATCAGCTCGTAGCCGCCGCTCGGCAGCTGGTCGACGCGGTCGACGCGGCCGCGCAGGTGGTGCGGGCCGATGCGGAAGTCGAACTTCCGCTCCACCCAGCGCGGGTGGGAGCCGCTCGCCACCTCGCGGGCGTGGTAGCGGTGGAGAGCCTCGATCGCCTTCTCGCGGAACTGGAGCTCGTCGTCCGACTCGCCGAAGCCGGACCTGCGCCAGGCCGAGGCGAACAGGGCCATCAGCCGCTCCAGACTGCCCGCCTCGGCCTCGCCGGCCGCCTGTTGGCCGTGGAAGCGCTCGAGCACCTGGTGGATGACGATCCCGAAGCGCTGGTTGATCGTCGTCTCCTGGGGGATCCCGAAGACCCGGGCGAACTTGTACTTCAGCGGACAGGTCCGGTAGAGCTCGATGTCGGTCGCCGAGAGGGCGAGCCCCTCGCCGCGCCGGGGCAGGAAGGCCTCGAGGGAGGGCTCGTCTCGCTGGGCGATCAGCTCGCGGCGCCGCTTGGCCGCCCCCTCCTCGTCCAGCAGGTACGCGTCGAGGCCAGAGTCGCGCAGGGCGCTGCGCTGCTCGGGCGAGATCGCGTGCTCCAGCAGGTCGTTGATCGCCGCGAGGGCGTCGGCCACAGGCTCCTTGTCGGATCCCTGGATCAGCCCGGCGAGCTTGACCAGCTCCAGGAAACGGGCGACCGCCCGGGTCACATCCATGTAGGTGTCGAGCCGCGGCTCGCGGAGCTTTCCGCCGGCGCGCCAGGCCTCCTCGAGCACCTCGTCCTGAATCATCCGGTAGGTCGCCTGCAGTCCCTCGGCCGGCCCGAAGAGCTCCTCGCCCTGCTCCTGTTCGCCGGCGTCGAGGACCGCGCGCGCGTCCTCGTAGAAGGGGGAGGGGCGAACGTTGCCGGCCTCCGTGGCGACCGGCCTCGACAGGACCAGCTCATCCCTGGCCCGGGTCATCGCCACGTAGAGCAGCCGCCGCATCTCGTCCTCGTGCGACGGGCCTCCGCCGGCGACGCCGGGAGGGACCTTGGGCGGTCCGGCCGGGGTCGAGCCCGGCACGGCTCCCGTCTGCAGCCCCACGACGTACACGCGCGAGAACTCGAGCCCCTTGATCCGCTCCAGGGGCATCACCCGGACCGCGTCAACGATCGGCTCCCTCGGCTCGTCCACCGGCGCGACGCCCGCCTCGGAGACCGCCACCAGGTAGCGGACGAAGTCGCGGTTGGAACCGGTCGGCTCGCGGCGGGTCCAGGCGGCCGCGAGCTCGCCCAGCCGCGAGAGGTTGCGGAGACGCTCGGCGGCCTCGGGATGCGCGGCGAACAGCCGGTGACGGCGAAAGCCGATGCGCTCGATGAGGCGGCGCACGAAGACGTCCGCCCGCATCTCTCCCATCGCCCTCGCCGCGGCGCGATGGAGCTGGAGGAACTCGCGGATCCGGTCCCGCGCCTCCGGCGGGATCTGCGGGCTCTCGAGCGAGGCCTCGAGGGCCGAGACCATGTCGAGCTTGCGGCGCCGGGCGATCGTGGTGCAGCGGGCCAGGTCGACCGAACGCAGCTCGACCGGGGGGCGGCTGAGCGCACGGACCGCGGCCGCCGCGTCGGTCGGATCGGCCAGCAGCCGCAGCCAGGCGATCACGTCGCGGACCTCCGGGCGCTGGAAGAACGCGCCCGGCCCGGTGAGCCGGTACGGGACGCGCCGCTCCTCGAGCGCCGCGGGGATGGCGCGCGCCCGCCCGCCGCCCCGCGGGACCGCGACGCAGACCTCCTCCATCTTCACCTCGCCGGCGGCAAGCGCCGTCTCGATGTCCCGGGCCACGGCCTGGGCCTCGGCGCGCTCATTGGTCCCGCACCAGAACCGCACCCGCGTCGCGCCTCCGGCGGCCCGGCGGGGGACGTCCGCGCCGCGCTCCGCCGGGGCGACCACGGCGTGCGCCGCGTCGAGCAGGTCGCCCCCGTACCGCCAGCTCGGCTCGAGCACCACCTCTCTCGGCGAGAGCGCCTTGCGGATCCAGGCGGACGCCATTCCGCAGGGCGCGTGGGCCTGCTCGTCATCGCAGGAGAGCACCGCGGACTCAGCCCCGCTCGACAGCGCCTCGATCAGCGCGCGCTCCGCCGGGCAGGCGTCCTCGGCCTCGTCGACGATCAGGTGAGGGAACCGCCCGGAAACGGCCTCGGCCAGAGCGGGCCGCTGGCCCAGGAGCCTGGTCAGCTCGATCACGGCGTCGATGTCGTCCATCGCCCCCGCCGCGTGGAGCATCGAGTCGTGCAGCTCGTAGATCTCGGCGAACTCCCGCTCCCTGGCGGCCGAATCTCGCTCAGAGCGGCTCGCTCCCGCCTGTTCCTCGGACCAGCGGCGGAATCGCTCCGCGGTGACGCCGGCGGACTTCAGGGCATCGATCCGGTCGACGATCCGTGCCAGCAATCCGGCCGGGTTCCCGCGGATCTCGTGCCGGCGCAGCGGCAGCTCGTCGATCCCGTCGAGGAGCATCGCGAGCCGCTCGGCAGGACTCAGCGATTCGAAGAAGGGGTCGAGCTCGGCCTCCGTCGCGTGCTCGCGGAGCAGCCTGGCGGCGGCGACCGGATGCGTGTGGACGACGAGCTCCTCGTAACCGGTCTCGATCGTCTGCTCGGCGCGCGCCCGGATGCGGCCGGCCGACGCGGTGGAGCTGGTCAGGGCAAGGGCGCGCTGGCCCTCGCCCACCAGCCGCGCGAGCCGGCGCGCCAGCGCCTCCGTTCGGCCGCTGCCCGCCGCCCCCAGCACCAGCAGCGCCCCCTGACCGTGGGCGACCACTTCCCCCTGCTGCCCGCTCAGCCCCGGGACCTCTCGATCGCGCTCCTCGGACATCGAGCCCAGGCTAGTGCACCCCTCCGCCGCCTCCGGCCCAACTCCCGCTGGTGGCGCCAAAATCGACCGCTAACCTGGCCGCGTGGTTGCCCATGACTGAGGCAGGAGGCCGCGGCGACGCGGCGCAGGCGTCGCGCGCCGCCGGTCCGAGCAACCAGGAGTGGATCGACGCCTGCCGCCGGGCGGTCGAGAAGCAGCGGCGCATCTTCCAGGAGCATCGCGGGATCGAGGCTCGCACGCAGTACGAGGGGGTCGGCGAGGGCGGCGACCACACCCTGGTCATCGACCGCCTCTGCGAGGACGCGATCTTCGAGGAGCTCGAGGCGCTTCACGAGGCCGGCCACGAGTTCACCGCCGTCTCGGAGGAGCGCGGCTCGGTCAGCTTCGGGGACCACGAGTCGCCGCTGCGGGTGGTGATCGACCCGATCGACGGCTCGCTCAACGCCCGCCGCACCATCCCGCTGCACAGCGTCAGCATCGCGGTGGCGGAGGGCGACTCGATGGCCGATGTGACGCTCGGCTACGTCTACGAGTTCGGGGCCGGCGAGGAGTTTGTCGCCAGGATCGATGGGGATGCGTTGCTCGATGGCCGTCCGCTGCAGGTTTCGAAGGGAGATGGGCTCGAGGTGATCGCCCTGGAGGCGAGCAAGCCCGAGCGAGTCCTGAAGGCGGCTGAGACGCTCCAGGATCTCGCCTACCGGATCCGCGTCCCGGGGTCGATCGCCGTGGCCCTCTGCTACGTCGCGAGTGGCCGCTACGACGGCATGATCACGACGCGCAACTGCCGCTCCGTGGATGCGGCCGCCGGCCAGCTGGTCGCGCAGCGCGCGGGAGCGGCAGTCGAGTTCGCGGGCGGCGGCCTCGAGGACGCCTCGCTCGATCTGACCGCGCGCTACGACGTCGCGGCCGCGCGCACGAACGCCGACCTGGCGATTCTGCGGCGGGCACAGGACGCCGTCCATGCCTGAGGGCCTGGTCGACTGGAGCATGGCCGAGCGCGTCGCCGGCGCGCTGGCCGGCTCGGGCCCGCATTGGGATGGGACCGAGGAGGAGCTTCGGGTCGAATCCGACCGCGCCGCGGCACTGGTCCGGCGCTACACCGGGCTGAAGCCGAAGGGGGGAGTGCCGTCGGCCGAGCTGGTCGATCGGAACGAGTGGGCACAGGTGAACCTCGAGACCTTTCGCGAGCTCTCGGCCAGGGTGGAGGAGCACCTGGAGGGCCGTATGGACTTGACGCGAGGGTCCTCCGCAGGCGAAGCCGATCAGGGACCCGTTTCGGGAAGCGGGGGCAAGGGGCTGCAGCGCACGATCGTCCGCGCCGCCACCGGCGCCGAGATCGGCCTGGCCGTGGGATACCTCTCCCAGCGGGTGATCGGCCAGTACGACGTTGCCCTGATCGGCCCCGCTCGGGCTCCCAGGCTGCTGTTCGTGGGCCCCAATCTGTCCTCGGCGAGGGCCCGGCTGGAGGTCGACCGCGAGCTCTTCCTACGCTGGATCGCGCTCCATGAGACGACCCATGCGGTCCACTTCGCCTCGGTGCCCTGGCTGCGGGAGCACATCGGCGGGATTGCCGAGGAGCTCTTCGAGAAGGCGGCGGTCGAGGTGAAGCCCGGCGAGCTGCTCGGCAAGCTGGCCCGCACCAACCCGAGGGAGCTCGTGCGCTCCGCGACGAACGGCGAGCTCGCCACCCTGCTCTGGCCCGAGCCGCAGCGGCGCCTGGTGGAGAAGCTCACCGCCACGATGACCCTGGTGGAGGGCTACGCCGAGCACGTCATGGACGCGATCGGGGACCAGCTCGACCCGGGCTACACCGACCTGCGCCGGGCGCTCGACAAGGATCGTGAGCGCAGGGGTCTGCTCGACTCGATCGTCTCCAAGTTGCTCGGCCTCGAGATGAAGCTGGCCCAGTACAGGCGCGGCAAGGCGTTTGCGGACGAGGTGGTCCGCGCGCACGGGATCAGGACCCTCAACCGCGCCTGGAGCGGCCCCGACGCGCTTCCCCGGCCCGACGAGCTCGACAGCCCTGCGGAGTGGGTCGACCGCGTGGGGGCCGCACGCGAGCGGCGCCTGTTCGCCCTCTTTCGCTAGCCGGCACGCCGCGGCTCGGATATCGAAGCCGTGTAACGTGGGCTGCGCGCGGGGGTAAGAACATGTGTTCGCCAAAACGTGTGTTCGGTGCTAACCTGAACATACTTACGGCTAATAGGTACGACGAAAGCAAGCGGAAGGGAACGAGAGCGAGAATGCCCGCTAAGACTGAGAAGACCAAGACGCAGAGGGTCGCCCCGCAGGCCGAGCCCGAGGTGACGACCAATGGTCGCAAGGCCTCCGAGCAGGCCCTGCAGGCCGTGGACGTCGCCGTCGGCGCCGTGCCGACGGTCGCCGAGGCGGTTCGCAATACCGCCGAGGCATGGCGCAAGCAGCGTTCGCAGGAGATCGAGGCTCTGCAGAAGCGGGTCCAGACCCTGCGCGAGGCCAGGACCACCGAGATCGATTCGCTGCGCCAGCGTCTCGGGAGCGAGCTCGAGAAGGCCGAGGCGAAGGGCGGCGACGTCCGGCGTCAGGTCACCGAGCAACTGATCGGACAGGCCCGCAAGGCGCGTGAGCGCGTCGAGCCGGTGTACCGCGACCGGGTCGAGCCCGTGGTCAAGGAGCGGGTGGAGCCCGTCTACCGCGACCGGGTGGAGCCCGTGGTCAAGGATCGCGTGGAGCCCATCTACCGGGACCGCGTGGAGCCGGCGGTGAAGAAGGTGCGCGAGCGCATCTGACGCTTAGCCCGGGCCGCCTCGAGAGGTGGCGCGCCCGGAGAAGCCTGCTCGCGCCATCCTCGCGAGCGGGAAGCAGCAACCTCTCCTCCCTGAAAACCGGGCCCTAGTGGCCCGGTTTTCACGTGCGTACACTTCGAACCATGCCGACCAAGGACCAGATCACCGAGAAGCTGACCAACGTGATCGACCCCGAGCTGCGCCGGTCGATCGTCGAGCTGGGGATGGTGCGCTCGATCGAGATCCACGAGGACGGCCGCGTCGAGGTCGTCGTCTCGCTCACCACCCCGGGCTGTCCGATCCGCTCGCACTTCCAGCAGGCGGTCGCCCAGAACGTCTCGAAGCTCGAGGGCGTCAACTCGGTCGAGGTGGGCTTCGACGTCCTCTCCGACGGCGAGAAGTCGACGCTGCAGCAGAAGCTGGGCCGCGCGAAGCTCCCGGAGGGCGCCCTGGCCCAGGTCAAGAACGTGATCTGCGTCGCCTCCGGCAAGGGCGGGGTGGGCAAGTCCACGATGACGGCCAACCTGGCCGCCGCCCTGGTCGCCGAGGGGCACAAGGCCGGCGCGCTCGACTGCGACGTCTATGGCTATTCGATCCCACGGATGCTGGGGATCAACCGGAAGCCTGACGTCTCGCCCGAGCGCAAGATCATCCCGCCCGTCTCGCCGTCGGGGCCGACAGTGATGTCGATCGGCTTCTTCGTCGAGGAGAACGCCGCGGTCGTCTGGCGCGGGCCGATGCTTCACAAGGCCATCCAGCAGTTCCTCGAGGATGTCGCCTGGGAGGAGCTGGACTATCTCCTCCTCGATCTTCCGCCCGGGACCGGCGACGTCTCGATGACCCTCGCGCAGCTACTCCCTCAGGCCAAGATCGTGATCGTGACGACGCCGCAGCCGGCGGCGCAGAGCGTCGCCCGGCGGGCCGCCGAGATGGCGGCAAAGGTCGATCTCGAGGTGCTCGGGGTGATCGAGAACATGTCCGCGTTCACGGGCCCGGAGGGGGAGCGCGTGGCGATCTTCGGCGAGGGCGGCGGCCAGCAGCTCGCCGATGAGCTCGACGTGCCGCTGCTCGCCAAGGTGCCGCTCTCGGGCGAGCTGCGGGAGCACGCCGACGAGGGGAAGCCGCTCGTGATCGAGGATCCCGACGCGCCCGCGTCCCAGATGATCCGCGAGGCGGCTCGCGGGATCGTCGCCGCCACGCCGGTGGAGCTGCCGGTGATGCAGGCGGAGCCCGCGGCTCCAGATTCGGCGGCCACAAACAGCGCCGCCGGATCGAACGGCGGCGGGATCAGCGGCACCGAGCTGCCGATGGTGCAGTAGCCGGTGGCTACCCGCTGGCGGGCGACCGCCGCGGCCCTCGTCTGCGCATTTCATATAGCCGTCTTCGCGCCGACCATCGGCGACTGGTCCTCCGTCCTGCTCAACGACTTCGCGCCGCAGGCTCAGGCGATCAAGGGCGGCGATCTCCCATACCGAGACCAGAAGATCGAGTACCCGCCCCTCTCGGTCCCGGTACTGATCGCGCCGGTCTACATCGACGACAGTACCCAGGGATTCGTCGACGGCTTCATGTGGGAGATGCTCGCCTTCGATCTCGGGATGGTCGTGCTGATCGCCCTGGCACTGCCCGGGGACACCAAGCGGGTCCTCTCGGCCGTCGGGATCTACACGGTCGGCGCGCTGATCCTCTCCGACGTCGTCCTGGACCCGTCGCTGATCGACATCGGGCCGCTGGTCCTGGTGCGATTCGACATCGTTCCCGCCCTCTTCGTGCTCGCCGCCGTACTCGCACGTGACAGAGGGCGGTCGGCCGTCTGGTCCGCCCTGCTCTCGGTCGGGGTGGCGATCAAGGCCTTCCCGCTGTTCCTCTACCCGGCGCTGCTGCGCGGGGAGAAGAACCTCCGCCGGGTGGTGGTCGCCGGGGTCATCCCGCTGCTGCTGTGCGCGATCGCGATCCTCGTCATGGGAGACGAGTTCGGCTCGGCGATCAGCTACCACACGCAGCGCGCGCTCCAGGTCGAGGCCCTCGCCGCAAGCCCGTTCGAGATCGCGCACGTGCTCGGATCGTCAGGCGTCACCTCGGGGGTGGGACACGGCGGTTTCGAGATCTCCGCATCAGGCGCGGTCGCGGCGCGCTGGATCTCGGTGGTGATCGGCGCCGCCGGCTACCTGGTGCTGGTGCTCGCCGGCTGGCGCACCAAGGTCTCGAACCTCAAGCTGGCCACCGCGCTGCTCACGGTGCTGGTCATCTTCGCCCCGGTCCTCTCTCCCCAGTTCCTGCTCTGGATCCTGCCGATCTCCGCCTGTGCGTACGGACTGGGGAAGGAGAACCTGATCCTCCTGGTGGCGATCCTCTTCACCCAGATCGGCCTGCAGAACTACGACGGGGTGGACGCCCTCAGCGGCAGCTTCGTCTGGCCCGTCGCGGCCAGGAACCTGTACCTGCTCGTCTACCTCTGGTTTGTCGCGGTCCCGATCCTGCGGGAGTGGCGGAATCCGGCCCAGGCCCCGGGCCGAGAGCGGCTACGCCCGCGGGAAGTTGCCGCGCTCGGTGACTAGGTCCGTTGCCGGCCGGGCCGCGAGGGAGCGGGCAACTGAAACTCCGGCGGGGGATCCGAAGCCGGGGCAGCCGCCGGCTCCGCGGCGGCACGTGGCTTCCTGAGGCGCCGGCCATCGACCTGACCGTCGCCGGTCCCGTCCTCGGCGGTGTCGGGCGCGATCGCCGCGATCAGCATGCCGAAGAACCAGGCGATGTAGAGGTAGAACCAGTGCTCGAGGGTGAGCTGGGTGGCGATGATCACCGCCGCCGACAGGGCCGAGACCTGCACCAGGGTGCGTCGCCGCGGGACCAGGGCGAGGGCCGATGCGAACGCCACGGTCCCGACCATCAGCGCGGTCTGCAGCGGCTGCAGCCACGAGACCTGGCCCCAGATCGAGAACGGCGAGGTGCGGTCGAGCTGGCTCTGGATCGTCCGCTCCCAGGTCTTGGCGAGGCCCGGATCCACGGCCGGGTAGACGAGCAGCAGGGCGCAGACCGAGGCGAAGACGGTGACGAAGTACAGGATCCGGACGCTGGTGCTGCGGGGCAGGCGAAGCGCTGTGAGGCGCGAGACGACGCTCGGCTGCCGCTCCTTCGCACCGCCCTTCGAGGAGAAGCGTCCAGCCAGGCCCTCGTAGCCGGTGGCGTAGAGCGGCACCAGGAAAAGCGGGGTGAACTTGGCGCCCGCCGCGAGCGCGATCACGATCGCGCGCCAACCCACCCTCGAGAAGACCACCAGTCCCCAGATCAGCAGGGCGCCGACGAGCCCGTCGTTCGAATTCGACTGGATGACCATGTCGGTGTAGGGGTAGGCCGCCCAGGCGAACGCCATGGTCACCCCGAGGTCCCGTCCCCGTCTGCCGGGTCTCAGCTGCCTGCCCAGGAAGAAGAGCCCGACGATCGCCGCCAGGTCGAAGAAGAGCGTTGCCGCGTGCGCCGCCGGCAGGTCGTCCCAGTGTCCTGACCAGGGGAAGGCCAGCTCGAAGGGAATGTACGCCGCGTAGTTCACCGGACCGTACGTGTCGCCCCGCGAGTTGTCCTGGGGAAACGCGTGGTCGCCGTAGATCGCATCTCCGTGCTCGATCCGATCGGCGCCGATCACGCCGGCGTAGCCGACGTCGATCACGCCGGAGTCGGCGATGTTGACGGCGATCCTGAAGCCGCAGAGGAAGACGATCCCCACGACGAGCCAGGTGATCGGCACCGATGGCCTGAGCCCGCTGCCTCGTCCCCGCAACCCGATCCAGAGCATGCGCCCGAAGAGGTAGAGCAGGGGTATGTAGGCGATCGGGGCCGACACCCCGATCTCCGCGTTGTTGAAGTAGATCTGGGAGATCCCGAAGCTGAGCAGGACCAGCAGATCGAGATGGGCGAGCCTCCCGGGCCGCTTCAGGTCGAAGAGCCCCAGGAAGAAGATCAGTGCGAGAGGTATCCAGACGTAAGGCGCGTTGAGGATGTGGCCGAACTGGCCCGTGTAGCCGCGGGCCATGGGCCAGATGACCTGCGCGCCGGTCCACGCCTGTGTCACCTTGCCGCTCTTCGAGTCGACGAAGGTGAGCCCCACCGGCCGCCCGTTCTGCGTGTAGGCGACCTCCCAGTGATCGGGAGTCGCCGACGGGACGGCCGAGAGCGGGCCAAGCCGCCTTCTCAGTCTCTCGATCGTCGGGTTCTCGTCCGACCGGTTGATCGCCGTGCTGGCGTCGACCGTATAGCCGAAGGGAGTCTCAGGCAGAACCGACGGCACGGTGACGACGGGAGGCTGGTAGCCCGCCGTGCCCTCTCCCTGGGCGCCCGCTGGGGCGGGCGAGGAGAGCGCCGCGATCACGAGGGCCCCCGCCACGAGGGCCCCACGCAAACGCCGACGCGCGCCGGCCTCTCGGCCGGACGCGCGTCTGGCACCCGTTCTACTCAGACTGAGCAAGGCCGCTCAGGCTAGCTTGGCTACTCGACGCTGCCGAGCCTCCGCCTGAGCACCAGCCCTGCGCCGGCCATGCCGATCCCCACCAGGATCAGCAGGGGGACATGCAGACCGGTGAAGGGGAGTCCGCCCGCGCCGCTCTGCGCCGTCCCGGCGACCGCTGCGTTGCCGCCGCCACCGCCTCCACCGCCGCCACCCTTGGTCTTGGTGCCCGCGGTGCCACCGGTGTTGCCGCCGCTGGTGGTGGTCCCGGCCACGCTGCTCGTTGTGGTGGTGGTGCCCTCCGTCGAGCTCGTGGTCGTGGTTGAGTTCGTGCAGTCGGTCACGGTGTTGGTGGTGCCCGGGACCGTCGAGACGACGGTCGAGCCCGGCACCGTAGTCACACCGGTGCTGCCCGGCTCCGTGATCGTCTGGGTGCTGCCCGGCTCCGTGATCGTCTGGGTGTTGCCGGGCTGCGTGACGGTCTGGGTGTTTCCGGGCTGCGTGATCGTCTGTGTGGTTCCCGGCTGCGTGACGTAGCCGGTCGAGCCGGGCTGCGTCTGGGTGATCGTCGAGCCGGGCGCAGTCGACGTGATTGTCGTGCCCCCGATGGTGATCGTCGTCAGCGACCGCGGCGTCACCGCAGCCTGCGTCTGGACACAGGGGATCGTCGTCGTCAGCGTCGTATCCGGGCCGGTCGTGGTCGTCGTCGTGTCCTGCGTGACCGTGGACGTCGTACCGGGTGCCGTGGTCGTCGTCGTCGAGTCAGGCAACGTCGTCGTCAGCGTCGTATCCGGCAGCGTCGTCGTCAGCGTCGTGTCCGGCAGCGTCGTCGTCACAGTCGAGTTTGGCTGCGTGATGGTCGAGGTCGTGCCGGGTTGGGTGATCGTCGACGTCGTGTTCGGCGCCGTGATCGTCGTCGTCGTGTTGGCAAGCGTCGTCGTCAGCGTCGTGTCCGTGGTGTGGGTGGTCGTACCCGTGCCGCAGGTATCGACGTGGCTGATCGCGAGCGTCTTCCCGTTGGTGTTCGTGAACGGGCTGTACACGGTGCCCTGAGTCGCGTTCGTGAAGAAGAACGTCGTCTCTCCGCCGCCGCTCTGCTCGCTGCCGGCCTTGACCACGATCGAGCCGGTGAACGGGGCATCGGCGGTCCAGACGGCCTGGTAGGGCCCGCCGGACGCGTTGTCGAAGACGAAGGTCAGCTTGGCGCCGCCGATCACGGCGACGCTGGTGGTCTCCCCGCTCGTGGGCGCGTCGATTCGCGTGGCTGTCCCGGTCCCGCAAGCCTGCGGCGGGTTGCCGTTGTTGGTGTTCGAGGACGCCAAGGCGAAGCCTGAAGTGACGCCGAGAATCGCGACGATCGCAAAGAAGGTGATCGGGCCCCCGCGACCACTGAGGACCGGGGCAGTGCCCTGCCGGCGATCGGCGCGGCCGACCTTGCGGCGAAGCTTGCTCCTGCGATTCATTGAAAGTGCTCCCTGGTCTCGTGCCGAACCCCGTCAGCCGCGCTTCCGACTCAGATCGGGAATTTGGCGATTCCGAGATGACCGTACCCGCATTCCGTCGAAATACAACCCCCCCGCTCGTAACACATTCGTCGAAACAGGCGAAGAAGCTTAAGGTCCGCTGCGCGCGTTTCGCACTGACTGAGCCAAAAAAGCGGGCTCGGCCCAATCGAACGCTCCAAAAGTGGGGGTAGCGGATCGGTATTAACCCGAGGCCATCTTGCCGGACATCTACCTAAGAAGGAATTGGTAATGGTTAATCAATACTGAGCGGCAGGCTCAGCGCTGGCCGCACTGCGTGAAGCCGTAGGCCCGGGCGAGGTTGTTCGCGCGATCGAACGCTCCCGCCTGACCGCTCTGGATGAAGAGGCTCGGGTCCTGCTTCAGCTTGTTGACTCCCTGCTCGAGCGCGTCGTAGATCGCCGCGGTCTTGGCCTCGTCCCCCGCCGGCGGCTCCAGCGCGCGAAGCTTGCGGAGGGTGTCCTCCAGGGAGGGAACCACTACGTCCTGGCCGAACTGGATGGCCTGGTCCCGGGTGGGCTGAGAGGTGCCGAATCGCTCGCGCCCCGCCTGCCCGATCGCGAGGGTGCCCTGGGCGCAGATCTGGTCGCCGCTGGCGATGTAGTCGCTCTTGCCGAGGGGCCCGGTATGCGTCGACGAGCTCTTGTCGCCGCCGCCGCCACCGCAGCCCGCGGCGACGAGGCCGCCCGCCAGGAGCACGAGCACGAGTTTCCCGAGGCGCCGCACGGGCGCACGCTATCCGATCGTCCGGAGGGCTCAGTGGTGATAGCCGAAGTGCGCGACCCAGATCGCGACGCCGCTGTAACCCCTGAAGTCCCCCGAGGTCATGCCGATGCCGAAGTCGTCGAAGCTCCTTGTGAGGAGCACCGCCCGGTGCTCGTCGGAGTTCACCCAGGCGCTCATCGCCCCCCGCACGGTCGCGGCGGTGCCGTTGCCGAGCTCCAGGTTCTCCCCCGCGCCGAATGAGCCCCGCAGGAAGCCGACCCGCTTGAACCAGTAGAACGCGTCGCGCCCGCACGCCTCGTGACTGAAGTCCTGGCATCGCTTGATGTCCCGGGCCTTTCGGGCGGAGGAGGCGCGCAGCTGCTTCGAGACGTGCAGCCCAGCAAGGCCCTCGTGTGCCCGGGCCCAGCGGTGCATGCAGACCATTGTCTGCACCTGGGCGGCGACCGGAAGCGTGGTATCCGACTGGCCCGGACAGGCGGACTCAGGCGCCAGCAGCGAGTCCCAGGGCCCGGAGGCGTGTGCCGTCGTCGGCACGACGAACAGCGCACAGGCAAACGCCGCGACCGAGACGATCTTGCGCAACTTCGCCATCCCCTGCGGGGATCGGAAGGAACGCATGTCCAGGCAAATATCCGCCCCCCTCTGGCCAAACGTATGAATACTCGGTACGCGTCTCGCTCATCGCCGGCTTTCGCGTCGTTCACGCTCCAGGGCACACCACCGGCTCGCTGATCTACTTCCGCGAGTCGGATGGGTCGCGACCGCTGGAGACGCAGAGCCGCGGCGGCTTTGCCGCCGCTCCCGGAGGAGAGCGGCCTGGCGGGCGCTAGGCCTGAGACTTGTAGTACTCGAGGTTGACCTGCGTGTACTTGGACCACTCCTCGGGGAGCTGGTCCTCGGCGAAGCAGGCGTCGACCGGACAGGCCTCGACGCACGCGTCGCAGTCGATGCACTCGTCCGGGTCGATGTAGAGCTGCTCGACGTTGTCGTAGTCGGGCTCGTCGGGAGTCGGATGGATGCAGTCGACCGGGCAGACCTCTACGCAGGAGTTGTCCTTCTGGCCTATGCAGGGCTCTGCGATGACGTACGCCACAGGCGCCTATTCCTTTCCAGGTCGTTGTTGCGGTTGCGGCGCCCCGATGGGCGCCGCGGAACGCGACATTCTAGGCGAGTGACGGCTCGGGGGTGCCTGGGGCGGGCTGGTTACAGTGGCGGCGTGATCCTCCTGACGGGAGCAACCGGGGTGGTCGGCCGAGAGCTTCTGCCCGCGCTGCTCGCCAACGGAGATGAGGTGCGGGTACTGGTTCGCGATCCGAGGAAGCTCGGCGAGCACCGGGTGGACGTTCAGATCGCGCTCGGGGACCTTCGGGACCCTCTCTCGATTCGCCACGCGATGCGCGGCATCGACACCGTTATCCATCTGGCGGCGACCATCCGAGACCAGCCCGGGGGCACGATCGAGGAGCTCAACGGCCTCGCCACCAGCCGCCTTCTGCGCTCCGCGCAGAGGGCTGGGGTCGAGCGGTTCGTCTTCTTCTCGGCGATGGGCGCCACGCCCTTTCAGCGAACGCGTTTCTTCCGCTCCAAGGCCCTGGCCGAGCAGGCCGTGCGGCACTCGCCGCTGAGGACCACAGTCTTCGCTCCCTCGATCGTCTACGGACCCGGCGATCCATGGGTCACCCTGCTGCAGCGCCTCTCGATCCTGCCGGCGATGCCGATCTCGGGCCCGGGAACCGCGCGCTACCAGCCGATCTGGGCCCGGGACGTCGCCAGATGCGTCGCCGCCGCCGTGGACGGGACCGCCGAGGGGAGCGCCTCGGGCGAGGACTCGGCGGGGCGCTACGAGCTCGCCGGGCCGGAGGTCCTCTCCTACGACGGGATCGTCGAGCGGGTCATGGAGGCAAGCGGGCGGATCCGGCCGCTGGTGCACGTGCCGACGCCGCTGGTGCGGGCGAGCCTGCGCGGACTCGAGCTGCTCAGCGGGCCGTCAGTGTTCGCCACCTGGGAGGAGGCGGAGCTGATGGAGGTGCCGATGACCAGCGAGCGCGGCACCCGGGATGCCGAGCGGCTCGGCGTCGAGCCGCGCCCCATGGGCGCGGTCCTCGGGATCCAGAGCTAGCCGCTGCGTACGCGATCGACGACGAGCAGGGCCGTCCCGCCCACAAGCTCCAGGATCCCGCCGACCAGGGAGACGTAACGGACCGCAGCCACGGTCCCCGCGGGCGGATCGTCGGGGACGTCGAGACCCGAGAGAAGGTGGTCGTAGAGCCAGCGGTAAGCGTCCTCGGGGGCGCCGGCGAAGTGGAGCGCCAGCGTCAGCGCCGCGCCGGCGGTCAGCAGGAGGCCGGCGATCCGGAGCTTGCTCATGTCCCCAGGAAAGCGAAGGGCCCGGTCGCCCGGGCCCCATCGCAGTAAGAACACTCGCCTGTTGAGGCGAATTACATCATCCCGCCCATGTCGGGCATGCCGCCACCGGGCATGCCGGCCGGCTCCTTCTCGGGCGGCTCGGCCACGATCGCCTCGGTGGTGAGAATGTTCTTCGCGATCGACGCGGCATTCTGGAGTGCCGAGCGGGTCACCATGGTCGGGTCGATGACGCCGGCGGCGATCAGGTCGCCGAACTCGCCGTTCGCCGCGTTCAGGCCCTCGCCGGGCTTCAGGCCGCGGACCTTCTCGACCACGACGGAGGCCTCGAAGCCCGAGTTCTCGGCGATCTGCCGCATCGGGGCCTCGAGCGAGCGCTGAATGATCGATGCGCCCGTGCGCTCGTCGTCATCATCGTAGGAGTCGAGGGAGATCGCCTCCTGGGCGTTCAGCAGCGCGACGCCACCGCCTGGGACGATGCCCTCCTCGAGCGCCGCCCGGGTCGCCTGCAGGGCGTCCTCGACGCGGTGCTTCTTCTCCTTCATCTCGGTCTCGGTCGCCGCTCCGACCTTGACGACCGCGACGCCGCCGGCCAGCTTGGCCAGCCGCTCCTGCAGCTTCTCGCGGTCGAAGTCGGAGTCAGTCGTCTCGACCTCGGACTTGATCTGCTTGATGCGGCCCTTGATCTGCTCGGTATCGCCGGCGCCGTCGATGATCGTGGTCGTGTCCTTCGAGACCACGACGCGACGCGCCTTGCCGAGCTGGTCGAGCTGGGTGTTCTCCAGCTTCAGGCCCATCTCCTCGGTGATCACCTCGCCGCCGGTGAGGATGCCGATGTCCTCCAGCATCCGCTTGCGGCGGTCACCGAATCCGGGCGCCTTGACGGCCACGCCCGTGAAGGTGCCGCGGAGCTTGTTCACCACCAGGGTCGCCAGGGTCTCGCCCTCGACGTCCTCGGCGATGATCAGCAGCGACTTGCCGCCCTGCATCACCTGCTCCAGCACCGGCAGGATGTCGCGCACCGAGCCGATCTTCTGGTTGGCGATCAGGACGTACGGCTCCTCGAGGACGGCCTCCATGCGGTCCTGGTCGGTGACCATGTAGGGCGAGATGTAGCCCTTGTCGAACTGCATGCCCTCGGTGAACTCGAGCTCCATCCCGAAGGTCTGGCCCTCCTCGACGTTCACCACGCCGTCCTTGCCCACCTTGTCGATGGCGTCGGCGATGATGTTGCCGATCTCGTCGTCGGCCGCCGAGATGGCGGCGACTCGGGCGATCTGATCCTTGCCCGCGATCTCCTTCGACTGCTTCTCGCGGAGGTTCTCGACGACCGTGTCGACGGCCTTCTCGATGCCACGACGCAGCCCGAGCGGGTTGGCGCCGGCGGCCACGTTCTTGAGGCCGTGCCGGACGATCGTCTGGGCGAGCAGCGTCGCGGTGGTGGTGCCGTCACCGGCGACGTCGTTGGTGGCAGTCGCCACCTCACGGACCAGCTGCGCGCCCTGGTTCTGGAAGACGTCCTCCACCTCGATCTCGCGGGCGATGGTGACGCCGTCGTTGGTGATGGTGGGCGCTCCGAACTTCTTGTCGAGGACGACGTAGCGACCCTTCGGACCGAGCGTCACCTTGACCGCGTTGGCCACGACGTCGACCCCGTCCTGCAGGGCGCCACGCGCATCCTCGTCGTACAGCAGCTCCTTGTGAGCCATATGTGTGCTTCCTCCTTCCTAAGTCGTTTGACTAGCCGACCTTCGCGAGTACGTCCGACTCGCGCAGGACGAGCAGCTCGTCCCCGTCGACGGTGATCTCGGTGCCTCCGTACTTGGAGTAGAGGACCTCGTCGCCCTCGCTCACGTCGAGCGGGCGGCGGCTGCCGTCCTCGTTGATTGCTCCGTCGCCGACAGCGAGCACCTTGCCCTTCTGCGGCTTTTCCTTCGCTGTGTCGGGGAGGACGATCCCGCTTGCGGTCGTCTCCTCCTCCTCGACCGCCTGCACGATCAGGCGGTCGCCTAGCGGCTTCAACTTCATCGGCATTCCTCCTGGGTCTGGTGGGTGTGTCTCAAGCCTGCGAGTCAAGCTTGGCACTCTCGATGGGAGAGTGCCAGAACGACGCTGATTGTAGCTAGCGGCCGCTATCCGCACTCACTACGGAGTGCCGCAGGGTGCTCCGCCTCGATGTCGAGCGGGCGGCCCGGGCCTGAAAGCCTGCCGGATCGTGCACCTGCCATTGCTGAACCGCCGTCGAGAGAGGTCTCAGGACGGACGGCCCGGGCCTCGTCCGGGCCGTGGCGGCGGCCCTGGCGCCCCCCGGCCCTCCTTGGCGGTCAGATGGGGCACCTGGGTGGCCCACCACCGCTGGAAGATGCTGGCGGTTTGGGGCGCAGTGATAATCGCCTCCGGGTTGGTCTATCCGCGCCTGCTGTCGTCGCTGGTCCCGTCGGACTACAGCGTCACCGGCTCGGACTCGAGCAAGGTCTCCGATCTGCTCTCGTCGGACTTCAGCGCCGCCGGAGCCGAGCAGGACGTGATCGTCTTCAACTCGGACAGCCTGACGATCCAGGATCCCGCCTACCGCGCCACGGTAGACCGGGTTCTGGCGAAGGCGCGGGGCGAGACGGGGGTCGTCGCGATGCTCGGTCCGACCGATCCGGGAGCGCAGGGCCAGGTCTCCGCGGACGGACACGCGGCGCTTGCCTCCCTGGGCCTGAACGGGGACGACAGCCAGCGATCCGACCGGGCCGACAGCGTCCAGGACGCGGTCGCTTCGGCCGCCGGTTCGGGCCCGGTCCACGCATACCTGACGGGCTACTCGCCCTCGGCCAACGACCTGATCGACGTCGAGAACGCGGACGTCGAGCGGGCCGAGTCGTTCGGCATTCCGGTCGCCTTCATCGTCCTCCTCCTGGCGCTCGGCGCCGTGGTCGCGGCGTCCATCCCTCTGTTCACGGCGATCATCA
Organism: uncultured Solirubrobacterales bacterium; assembly: GCA_963833375.1. GTDB lineage: Bacteria > Actinomycetota > Thermoleophilia > Solirubrobacterales > 70-9 > DASUPK01. The sequence goes on along the minus strand of CAWHXR010000001.1, from coordinate 144,329 downwards.
GCCTCACCGGGACCCTGGGGGCCCTCGCGGTGCTGGTCCTGGTGCTGGGATTCAACGCCGACTCCTTCCTGCTCTCGATCATCACGATGATCGGCGTCGGGGTGGCGATCGACTACTCCCTCTTCATTCTCACGAGGTTCCGCGAGGAGCTCGCCCGCGCCGAGCGCGAGGGACGCCCCGATCCCGTCCCGGGCGCCGTCGGGACCGCGATGACGACGAGCGGCCGGACGATCCTCTACTCCGGCACGATCGTGATGATCTCGTTGCTCTCGCTCTTCGTGGTCAAGTCCCCCATCTTCCAGGGGATCGCGATCGGCGCCGTGCTGGTGGTGGCGTGCACGCTGGTTACGGCGTGGACGATGCTGCCCGCTCTGCTGGCGGTGCTCGGGGAGCGGGTCAACCGCTGGGGACTGCCGAAGCGGTTCCAGCCGGCGGACGAGAGCGAGCGCCCCCCGGACCGTCCGAGTGGCTGGGAGCGGTGGGCCCGCACCGTCCTCGCCCACCCGTGGCTTGCCCTTCCCGCGGTGATCCTCATGATCGTGTTCGCGTTGCCCATCTTCGGGCTCAAGGTCGGCGTCGACCTCGGCCTGGCCGCGGTCTCGGACACCCCTTCCGGCAAGGCGGAGATCATCCTCGAGCGCTCCTTCAGCCCGGGGGCGATGTCGCCCACGCAGATCCTGGCCTCCCATCAGGGCTCCGGGTCCCTGAGCGCGAGCGACCTGGCCAAGATAGACCGGCTGACGACTTCCGTGTCGAAGGACCAGCGGGTGAGTGCCGTCTACTCCATCTCGACGCTGCTCAGACAGACGGAGGGCGAGGTCTCCCCGCGGGCGCTGGCACGGCTGGAGCACGATCCGGCCGCGAAGACGCTCGTCGCGCAGACCGTCAACGTGGCCGAGGGGTCGAACCGCACCATCATCACCGTCATCCCCAGCTCACCGATCGACTCGACCAAGGCCACCGATCTCGTCAGCGACCTTCGCGACAAGACGATTCCGGCTTACACGGCGTCGGGCGGCCCGCAGATGCTGGTCGGCGGTGCGACCGCGCAGTTCGACGACCTCGGCAATGAGAGCATCGCCAAGCTGCCGCTCGTCCTGGGGATCGTGGTGGCGCTGTCGTTCCTCTACCTGCTGGTCGTCTTCCGCTCCGTGCTGCTCCCGCTCAAGGCCGTGCTGATGAACCTGCTCGCGACCGCCGCCGCCTTCGGCTTGACCACCTGGGTGTTCACGGACGGTCACCTCGAGCGGCTCTTCGGGTTCACCAGCGTGGGCTTCGTGCAGTCCTACCTCCCGGTCATGACCTTCGCGGTCCTCTTCGGCCTCTCCATGGACTACGAGGTCTTCCTGATCCGCCGCATGCAGGAGCAGTACCTGGAGACGCACGACAACGAGGAAGCCGTGGCGACGGGGATCGCGCACACCGCGCGTCCGATCATCGCCGCCGCCGCGATCATGGCCGCGGTCTTCGGCTGCTTCCTGGTCGCCGACGTGCTGGAGCTCAAGCAGTTCGGCTTCGCCCTGGCCACGGCGGTGATCCTGGACGCCACGCTCGTCCGGCTGCTGATCGTTCCTGCCTTCATGCGGGTTGCGGGAGACGCCAACTGGTGGCTGCCGAAGTGGCTCGACCGGATCCTGCCCCGGGTCCGGCTCGAGTGACCGCAGTCAGCCGATCGCGACCAGCGGAACCCCCAGCAGGTTGGCCAGGCCCTCGCCGCCGTGGCGCATCACGTAGTCGTGGTTGACCGCGAAGACCGGCCGCGCCAGCGGCGCGAGCGCGTTCATCCAGGCGCGGGTGGTGCGCACGTTCCACTCGTAGAGGGCGGCGGTCACACCGCCCTGCTCGAAGAGGCGCCAGCGGCCGGCGCCTGCCAGCTCCCCCTCGGCATCGCCCTCGAGCAGGTGGGGCTTCGCGACCTTGGTGGTGCGCACGAAGAACTCGAGCTTGTAGGGGAGCTTCGACTTCCAGACGTAGCGGCTGTATCGCCCGACGCCGTCGGCGTCGCCCTTCTCGATGATGTCGGCCTCGATCACGCCGGGCCACCACTCCGGCCAGCGCTCGGACTCGTAGATCGCGTCCCAGACGCGCTCGCGATCGGCCTCGAGCAGCCAGGTGGTGAGGAAGCGGTACTCAGCCATCGCCTTTGACCTACGAGGACGGCCCCGCCTCGGTTCAGTTACGCGAGGGCGTCTCGCCGTTGCCGAACTGGGTGCTCGGGCGCTCGACGATCTGCGAGAAGCGGATCACCGTGACCGTGTCGTCGTCGCCGATCGGACGCGTGTAGATCGTCTTCAGGAAGTCGACGGTCTCCTCGCGACGGCGGAACTCGGGGTTGTCGTGCTCGATGTCGCGGGGCGAGAGCTCCTGGACCTCCTTCACCTCGACGTCGTCGATCACGGCGGCGAAGATCTTCTCGCGTGGCTGGTGGCGGTAGCCGATCGTGATCCAGACGACCTGCCCGCGCTTGTACTTGCGCGATTTGTCCCCCAGGCGGATCGTCGCGGTCTTGCGGCCGCTGCGCAGCTGATCGGAGAAGATCGGGGAGTAGAAGTTGAGGACGTAGAGGGCTGAGTTCACGGGGCGAGCCTACTTCAGGCGCGGCGCTGGCGCGGGCGATCAGCGGGCGGACTCAGGGGGGTTGAAGCCCTCCGCGCCGATCAGCGGCACGAAGCGACACGGACCGATGGTCTCCTGGCGCAGGCCGCCGTTCTCGCGGACGAAGGCCGTGAGGAGGTCCGCGGAGCCGGTGGCGATCGGGACGACGAGGTGACCGTCGGTCGCCAGCTCGCCGAGCAGGCTGTGCGGGGCCTCGGGGCTGGCCGCATGGACGGCGATCGCGTCATAGGGCGCGCCCTCGGGGTGCCCGCGGCTCCCGTCGCCGACGATCACCTCGACGTTCCCGATACCGAGTTCCTCCAGCTTGCGCCGGGCGCCCTCGCCGAGCTCGGGCACCCGCTCGATGCTGATGACGTGCCGGGCCAGGTTCGCCAGCACCGCCGCCGAGTAGCCGGAGCCGGTGCCGATCTCGAGGACGTTTTCGTCGCCCTGCAGGCGCATCGCCTGGCAGATCGCCGCCACCACCCACGGCTGCGAGATCGTCTGCTCGTGCCCAATGGGCAGGGCCGAGTCCTTGTAGGCGCTCTGGCGCACCGGATCTGGCACGAACTCCTCCCGGGGGACGGCACCCATGGCGGCGAGCACCCGCTCGTCGTCGATCCCGCGGCGTCGCAGCTGGCGCTCGACCATTCGCGCCCGCTGCTCCGCAAACTCGGGCGAGCGGTCGAGGGACCTCACTAGAAGATGTACGCGTCGAGGCGCTCGGGCTCGATCACGGTCACCCTGCCTCGGCCCACCTGCACCACGCCGGCTCGCTCGAGAGTCGCGAGGAACCGGCTGACGCTCTCCCGCGAGGTGCCCGCCATCTGAGCGAGGTCGGACTGCCTCAGCTGGATCGTGACGCCGTCCCTGACCAGCGGGGTTACCGCCTCCTCGGCGAGCAGCTGGTTGAGCACACCGGCCACCCGGCTCGGGACGGTCTGGAAGGACTGGCGCGCGATCCGCTCGTTCGCCTCCCGCAGCCGGCGGGTCAGGGCGACGATCAGCTTCTCGCCCATCTCGGGGTGTTCGCGGATCAGCGTGCGCATGTCGATCGCGGGGAGGGCGAGCAGCTCGGTGTTCTCCGCGGCCTCGACGCTCGCGGAACGCTTCTCGCCGTCGAGCATCGCCAGCTCGCCGAAGATCGCCCCGGGGCCCAGGGTCGCCAGCGTGATCACGCGGCCGTCGGAGTGCTGCCGGATCACCCGGCAGCTGCCGTGGCTGACGATGTAGCAGGCGTCGCCGGGATCGCCCTCGTGGAAGACCCGGGTGTCTCCGGGAAAGCTCCTGGGGATCGCGACCTGGGCGATGTGCTCGAGTTCCTCCGGCGAGAGCTCCGAGAAGAGCGGTACGCGGCCCAGGAGCTCGACGATGCCTTGTCTCGCTCCGTTCTCCATCCCACCGACGATTATCGCTGCTCACGACGCTTTCCGCTGCTGACACCGCGGGCACCAGTACGTGACCCGGGCCGAATCGCCCTGGGCGCGCGAGCGGATCGTCGTCCCGCAGCGGTGGCACGGCCTGCCGGCCTTGCGGTAGACACGGCTCGGCTGGCGCCCGGTCTCCACGGCGTCGAGCATCAGGCCGCGGGTCGCCTCCAGCACCGCGATGAGCTCGTCGTCGCTCAGGGATCCAATTCGGCGGTGAGGATCGAGCCTCGCCTCGAAGCAGCCCTCCGACTTGAAGATGTTCCCGATCCCGGCGACCAGCCGCTGATCGAGGAGGGCCTCGCCGAGCTCCGTGGTCGGTTCCGTGCGGACGCCGGCGGCCGCGGCGGCGACATCGAGATCGTCCGCCAACAGGTCGGGGCCCAGGCCGGCCAGCCGCGGGTCGTGCCTCAGCTGCGCCTCGCGGGCGATCCGCATGGTCGAGCCGCCGAAGTTGACCGCCTCGGCCCCGTTTCCGCGCAGCGCCATCCAGGCCTGCCGGGCCGGGCGCCTCCAGAGCTCGCCGTCGCGGTAGATCTGCCACGAGCCGCGCATGCCGAGGTGGCTGTGCAGGACCAGGCCCCCTTCGAAATGAAGGAGCAGATGCTTGCCCCGGCTCTCGGCGCGGTCGAGGCGGCGACCGTCCAGCTCGGCGGCCGGCAGCCCGGCCGGACGCCTCCGGCCGGGCGTGCGCACCGCGAGCTCAGTCCCCGCGAGGGCCTCGCCGAGGCGGCGCGCGAGGCGAAGGATCGTGTCGCCCTCGGCCATGACTAAACGGGTCGCTCCTCCGACATCACGCGGGTTGCGCTGTCGCGCACCCTCGCATCATCGGGGCGCCCTCGCATCTAGGCGACGAGGCGGCGAGGCTGCCGCCTGAACCCGGCCTCGATCAGCGCCGCCTCCATGCCCGAGCCGATCACCGGCTCGCCGTCGAGGCGCTCGATCGCGAGGCGCTCGATCTGTCCACCCCGGGCGGCCGAAGCCAGCTCGGCGAGCGCCCCGGCCAGCTCTTCGCCGACGAGCTTCTGAAGCCGGAGGATCCCCTTGCCGCCCCTCTCGACGTAGAGCAGGGGCTCGCCGTCGCGGAGCATCACGTAGGCCCCCGCGGTGCGGGCAGGGCGCCGCTGTCCCTCGAGCTTCGGCCAGGAGAGCGTCGCGCCATACGGGTTCGCGGGGTCGGTGGCCCCCAGCACCTGCAGCGCCCCATCTTCCCGGGGGAGGCTCCGCAGTCGCTCGACCGCGCCGGGGAGGGCGAACTGCGCCCCGCCGAGGCCCTCGACGAAGTAGCCCCGGCGCGCGGTGCCGAGCAGCTCCAGGTTCTGCAGCTCGCCGTAGATCGAGGCGAAGCCGCCGGGGATCCCCTCGGCGATGGCGGTCTCGCGGGTGACGATCCCGTGTCGCTCCAGCATCAGCTCGGCCAGCGCCCGCATCCGGGGGCCGGCCGAGGGCGCGCCCTCGAAGAGCGGCGCGGTGAGCGACCAGCGCCCCAGGACCGTCCCGGCTGCCGCTGCCCGGCGGCGGGCGAAGCGGCGGCCACCGCGCTCGGTCCGCTGCGCGGCGCGCAGGCGGGGTGCCCGGAGCGGGGCGAAGGCGTCGTTGGTGACCTCTCCCGACCAGGCCAGGTCCCAGAGGGCCTCGTGAAGCTCCTCCGTCGATCCCTCCAGCTCCAGCAGGTCCAGCCAGAAGCAGGGGTCCTCGGACAGCCGCTTGCGGATCGCGTCGTGGATCTCCCCCTCGGGCGGATCGATTTTGGCGTTGGCCGGCGGGGGGCCCGCGAGCCTGACGTCCTCGCGGAAGTAGAGGGCGACGCGCCCATCGCTGCGCCCGAGGGCGCCGGCGCCGATCCAGACCAGCTCGCCGCTGGTGCAGAGCTCGTCGAGCCAGCTCGGGCTGTAGGAGCCGAGCCGACGGGGCAGGACGTCGCGCTCCCAGGTCTTCGGCGTGAGCGCCACGCCCTGGAGCGAGATCAGCGCCTCGCGCAGCCGATCCGGGCCGGCGCCGGTTCGCCCGTGGGCATCGACGTTCTGCCAGCTCGGCAGGAAGCGGGCTAGCTCGCGCTGGTCGGTCGCCTCGACCTCCTGGCGCAGGCGGGCGAGGCTCGCGCGGCGCAGCCGGCGGAGGACGTCCGCCTCGCACCACTCGCGGGAGGTGCCGCCGGGAAGGAGCTCGCCGCGGACCACGTCGCCCAAGCGCTCCAGCTCGCGCAGGGCCGAGCTCGGGTCCACTCCGTAGCGGCCGGCGAGCTGCCGGGTGGGGAACGGGACGTGCGTGGCCGCGTAGCGCCGGACCAGGGAGACGAGGGCGTCGTCGACGGGCTCGAGGAAGCTCTCCGGCAGGCCGGCGGGGGGTGGAACCCCGAGGGCGTCGCGATAGAGACCGGCGTCCTCGGCGGCGATGTAGCGCTCCTCGCCCGCGATGCGGACCAGGGCCGCGCGTCGCTCCTTGACCAGCTTCTCGAGCATCGAGGAAGCCGAGTAGCCCCCCTCGGTTCGCTGCTCGCACTCCTCGGCCGTCAGGTCGCCGAGACGGCGCAGGATCTGCTGGAGCCCGTCGCGGTCCTTGGCGAGCCCGCCCTCGGTCAGGTGCTGGAGCTGCTCGGCCACCTCCTCGAGGGCCTGCGGATCGATCAGCTCGCGCAGTTCCTCCTGGCCGAGCAGCTCGGCGAGCAGGTCGCGATCCAGCGCGAGGGCGGCGGCGCGGCGCTCCGCGTTCGGCGTGTCGCCCTCGTACATGTACGTGGCGACGTAGTCGAAGAGGAGCGAGGACGCGAAGGGTGAGGCCGTCGGCGTCTCGACCTCCACCATCGTGATCCGGCGCGAGTGGAGGTCGCGGAGCAGGTCGCGCAGCGCCGGCAGGTCGAGGACGTCGCGCATCACCTCGCGATAGGTCTCGAGGATGACCGGGAAGCGGGGGAAGTCGCGCGCGACCTCGAGAAGGCTCTGGGACTTGAGCCGCTGCTGCCAGAGCGGCGTGCGTTTGCCCGGCCAGGCTCGCGGGATCAGCAACGAGCGCGCGGCGTTCTCGCGGAAGCGGGCGCCGAACAGGGCCGATCCCGAGAGCTCTCGGATCACCAGGTCCTCGAGCTCGTCCGGCTCGATCATCACCAGGTCGGCGGGCGGCGGCTCGTCGGCGTCGGGGAGGTGGATGACGATCCCGTCGTCCGACCAGATCGCATCGGCCTCCAGCTCGCGGTCGTCGCGGATCCTGGCCGAGAGCGCCAGTCCCCAGGCGGCGTGCACCCGGCCGCCCCAGGGCGACAGCACGCAGAGGCGCCAGTCCCCGATCTCGTCCCGGAAGCGCTCGATCACGATCGCCTCGTCGGAGGGCACGACCCGCGTGGCCGCCTGCTGCTCGGACAGGTAGTTGACGAGGTTCTGGGCCGCGAGCTTGTCGAGGTCGTTCTCCTTGGCGAGCTTGTTGGGGTCCGCATTGACCGCCTCGCGAGCGAAGGCCCCGATCGCCTTGCCGAGCTCGGCGGGACGCCCGATCCCGTCGCCTCGCCAGAACGGGATCGCCCCGGGGGTTCCGGGGGCCGGGGTGACGATCACCCGGTCGCGGGTGATCTCCTCGATCCGCCAGGTGCTCGCGCCCAGCAGGAAGGTCTGCCCTGGCCGCGCCTCGTAGACCATCTCCTCGTCGAGCTCCCCGACGCGGCGACCGTCCGGCAGGTGGACGCCATAGAGGCCACGGTCGGGGATCGTTCCAGCGTTGGCCACCGCGAGCTGCCGTGCCCCGGGACGCCCGCGCATCGTCCCCTTGGTGCGGTCCCAGACGATCCGCGGCCGCAGCTCGGCGAAGCGCTCCGACGGATAGCGGCCGTCGAGCATGTCGAGGACGTTCTCGAGCTGCTCGCGGGAGAGCTCGGCGAACGGCTGTGCCGAGCGGACCAGCTGCTCGACGTCGTCGATCCTCCACTCGTCGAGGGCGGCCATAGAGACCAGGTGCTGTGCGAGCACGTCGAGCGGGTTCTGCGGGATGACGGTCTCCTCGATCTCGCCGCTGCGCATGCGTCGCGCGACCACCGCGCATTCGAGGAGGTCGGCCCTGAACTTGGGGAAGATCCGTCCCTTCGAGACCTCGCCGAGCGTGTGGCCGGCGCGACCGACGCGCTGCAGCCCGCGGGTGACGGACTTCGGCGACTCGACCTGGATGACCAGGTCCACCGCACCCATGTCGATGCCGAGCTCGAGCGAGGAGGTTGCGACCAGGCAGGGGAGCTCGCCCGACTTGAGCAGCTCCTCAACGAGTGCGCGCTCCTCGTGGGAGAGGGAGCCGTGGTGGGCGCGGGCGATTTCGGCGGGCGGGTCCTGTCGCGGCGAGGCCTCGACATCCTGTGGTACGGGCGTGTCCTCGGATGTCGAGTTCCTCGCCGCGCCACCCGCCCGAGAATCGCCATGCCCAGCATGCTCTGTCGCCGGGAGCTCGCCGTCGATTTCGTCGTTATGCATTTCGTTCAACCGCTTGGCGATCCGCTCGGCCGCGCGGCGGTTGTTGACGAAGACGATCGTCGAGTTGTGCTCGCGCACCAGGCGCAGCAGCTCGGGATAGATCGCCGGCCAGATCGACCGGGTGTTGGTCGCGGGGTCGAGCGAGGCCTCGATCGGGCCGGGATCGATTCGCTCGGGCGAATGCTTCAGGTCGGGAGGCGGGGTCTTGCCGGTGTCGGCGCCGTCGCGGCGCTTGTTGGAGAGCGGGCTGGGCTCCGCCATGTCCTCGACCGGGACGACGATCTCCAGGTCGAGCTGCTTGGGCTCCGAGGCGTCGACGATCTCGCAATCCCGCCCGTTACCGACCAGGAACCGGCTGATCCGCTCCAGCGGCCGCTGGGTCGCCGACAGGCCGATCCGCTGGACCTCCTGGTCGCCGAGATGGTCGAGCCGCTCGAGGGTCAGCGCCAGATGGGAGCCTCGCTTCGACGGCGCCACTGCGTGGATCTCGTCGACGATCACAGCCTCGACGCCCCCGAGAATCTCGCGGGCGCCCGAGCTGATCATCAGATAGAGGGACTCGGGAGTGGTGATCAGGATGTCCGGCGGCTCGCGGCGCATGGCCCGGCGCTCGGACTGAGGCGTATCGCCCGTGCGCAGCGCCACGGAGATCGGAACGCCGATCCCCTGCAGCGGGGCACGGAGGTTGCGCTCGATGTCGTAGGAGAGGGCCTTGAGCGGCGAGACGTAGACGATCCGCACGCCCGAACCGAGGCGGTCGGGCTCGCGGGACAGGCGGTCGATCCCCCACAGGAACGAGGCCAGGGTCTTGCCCGAGCCGGTCGGAGCGCAGATCAGCGTGTGTGCGCCGGACGCGATCGCGGGCCAGCCCGCCGCCTGGGCGGGGGTGGCTGCCTCGAACGACGCCTCGAACCACTTCCTGACCGGCTGGGAGAAGGGCTCCAGGGGTGACGTTGGGGTCGCGGGCGTACTCATGCCGAACCTACCGACCTTACCGATCGGCTCGGCTCGGCTCGGCCTACGACTCTGAGGCGGCTCGCGCGGCGATCCCGTCCACGAACGAGTCGATGAGGAGATCGAAGCGCGCGGCCTGGTCGTGATCGCGAAGTGCTCCGCGAGCTCCTTCAGATTCGAGAACTGCTCAGTGGGAAGTGACGTGATGTAGGTCTGGACCATCTGGGCCGCCTCATCCATCGCCGGGGCGCCCTCGGGTGCCTTCGCCAGGACACCTCCGACATGCGAAGGGCGTTGGGGCCCATCGGAATCCGGCCGACGGACAGCTGCACGATGTTCGGTGGCGCAGGATCGCCCGGCGCATCGCTGGGCGACCTCCTTGAGCTGCTCCCGCCAGCGCTCGGGATCGAAGCCGCACCGGTGTTGAGCTGCTCGGCGACCCGCCGCATGCTGAAGCCGTCGAGGCCCTCCGCTCGAGCACCTTGATGCTCTCCGCTAGGTCCCGGTCTCCGCACCCGCCGGCGCGACTCTCTCCACGTCGAGCCGCGGGAGGATCCGCTCGAGCCAGTCCGGGATCCACCAATTGCGCTTGCCGAGCAGCTGCATCACGGCCGGCACCAGCACCATCCGGACGATCGTCGCGTCCAGGAAGATCGCCGACGCCAGCCCGATCCCGAACAGCTTCAGGAAGGTGTCCGACGAGGCGAGGAAGGCGAGGAAGACCACGATCATGATTGCCGCGGCCGCCGTGATCACCCTGGCGGTCTTCGCCAGCCCGTCCGCTACTGCCCGTCGGGTGTCCCCGTCACGCAGATATTCCTCGCGGATCCGCGAGATCAGGAAGACCTCGTAGTCCATCGAGAGGCCGAAGAGGATCGCGAACATCATCACCGGCATGAACGGCGCCACCGGCACCTCGTGGTCGATGCCGATCAGGTTGCTGAGCCCACCGCCGTTGGCCGCCAGCGTCATCACGCCGTAGGCGGCGCTCACGGAGAGCAGGTTCATCACCGCCGCCTTGAGCGAGATTAATGGCGAGTGGAACGCGACCAGGAGGAGCAGGAAGGAGAGGCCGACCACGCCGATGATGAATATCGGCATGCGGTCCTTGATGAAGACGCTCTGATCCTCGAGCGCGGCTGTGACGCCCCCGACCTGGACGTCGATCCCGGACCCCCCCACGGCCCTCGGGACGATGTGGTCCCGCAGCCGGTGGACGAGGTCCTGGGTCGCCTGGTCCTGGGGCGAGCTCTTCGGGATCACCGGGATCAGGGCGGCATCGCCCGTGGAGTTGACCCTGGTTGGCCCGACGAAGGCGACATCGGAATCGGAGCGGATCTGGTTGGCGAGCGCGTCCATCTTCGCCTTGTCCGAGGGGCTGGGCAGCGTCGCGGCGACGATCACCGGCCCGTTGGTTCCGGGGCCGAAGCCCTCGGTGATCAGGTCGTACGCCTGCCGGGTCATCGAGCCCGGTGGGTCGTTGCCGGCGTCGGGGAAGCCGAGCCGCATGCCGAGTGCCGGCGCTGCCAGGGCGAGCAGGATCGCAGTGGCGACGATGGCCGCGGTCCAGGGGCGCCGCTGCACCATGTGGCTCCAGCGGGCCGCGGGCGACTCCTTGCCGCTGCTCTCCGCCCGCAGTGTCCGGCCAAGGAACGGAATGCGCAGGCGATCGACCCTCGGGCCGAGATAGGAGAGCAGCGCCGGCAGCAGGGTGATCGCCGCGAGCATCACGACGAGCACGGCGATCGCGGCCGAAAGCGCCACGCCGTACATGTAGGAGAGCCCCGTTAGGAAGAGACCGAGGACGGCGATCACCACGGTGCAGCCCGCGATGATCACGCTGCGCCCAGCGGTCGTGACCGCCTCAACCACCGCGTCGTGGCGGTCCTTGCCGTCGCGCATCGCCGAGCGGAAGCGGGTCAGGACGAGCAGCGAGTAGTCAATTCCGACGCCGATCCCGATCAGGCCGGAGACGGCGGTTGTCCAGTCCGGCACGTCGACGACGTTGGCGAGCAGCGGAATCAGGCCCGCGGAGGAGATGCCGAGGCCGACCAGGGCGATCCCGAGCGGCAGACCGGCAGCAACGACCGAGCCGAACGCGATCAGCAGGACGATCGCGGCGGCGAAGAACCCGATTCCCTCGGGGCTGGCCTGCGACTCCGCCCGGTTGATCGGATCACCGCCCAGCTTGATCTCGAGCCCGTTGCCGTCATTCGCCTGGGCGGCATCGATCAGCTGCGTGCCCTGGTCCTTGGTCACATCCCAACCGGGAACGGTCAACGGCAGCGTGGTCGTGCCGAACTGCCCGTTCTCCGAGAAGCGGATCGGTGTGTGGCCCGCGATGTGATTGACCTTCTCGGCCTGGGCGAAGAACGCGTTCATGCGCTGCTGGGCGGCGGCGCTGCGGACGCCGGCAGGGTCCTTCCAGACGACGTAGATCTCCTGGCCCGAATAGCCGTTGAAGCGCCGCTCCGTGATGTCGCTCGCCGCCTTCGACTCGGAGCCCGGCGTGTTGTAGTCGGCGTTGAACTCGCCCTTGAGCGACGAGGCGACGCCGATGATCACGACCATGGCCGCAATCCAGGCCAGGACCATTCGGCGCCGACGGCGATAGGCGATGTCAGCGAGACGGGCTAGGCGACGGCTCATCCAGAACTTCCCCCTTGGTTTTTCGAGCTCGATCCTCGAGCTCAGACGTCCAGGACCCGTTCTAGCAAGACGGGCTTCCCATCGTCTTCTCCAAATGTGCTGACTACTTCAGGGCCTGGCCGTAGTGGCGCTCGTAGTACTCGCGATAGTCGCCGGAGCGGATCGGAGCCCACCAATCCTCGTTCTCGCGGTACCAGTGCACCGTCCGCTCGATCCCCTCGTCGAAGCCCACGGCGGCCCGCCAGCCGAGCGCCTCCAGGCGGGCGGCGGACAACGAGTAGCGGCGGTCGTGGCCGGGGCGGTCCTTGACGTAGGAGATCAGTGACTCATCGCGGTCGGTGAGCGCGAGGATCCGCCTGACGACCTCGATGTTGGGGAGCTCGTCGGGCCCGCCCACGTTGTAGACGTTGCCCGGCTCGCCGCCTTGGAGCACGGCGTCCACGGCGGAACTGCAGTCCTCGACATAGAGCCAGTTGCGCACCTGCATCCCGTCCCCGTAGACGGGCAATGGGTCGCCGGCCAGCGCGTTGAGGATGCAGAGTGGGATCAGCTTCTCGGGGTACTGATAGGGGCCGTAGTTGTTCGATGCGCGCATGATCAGCGCCTCGGCGCCGTATGTGCGCGCGAAGGCCCAGACCAGCAGGTCTCCTCCCGCCTTGGAGGCCGAGTACGGGGAGGAGGGGGCGAGGGGTGATTCCTCGGTAGCCGACCCCATCTCGAAATCGCCGTAGACCTCGTCGGTCGAGAACTGGAGGTAGCGAACACCGGCGTCGCGCGCCGCCTCGAGCAGCACGTAGGTGCCGAAGACGTCGGTGGTGATGAACTCGCCCGGGGCCTCGATCGAGCGGTCGACGTGGGACTCGGCGGCGAAGTTGACCACTGCGTCGCAGCCCTCCACCGCGGCGCGCGCAGCATCGCGATCGGCGATGTCCGCCTCGATCAACTCGAAGCGATCCTCCGGAAGCCCCTCGAGGTTCTCGCGGCGCCCGGCGTAGGTGAGCTTGTCGAGCACCCGGACCGTGTCGTCGGGGCGGTTCGCGAGGCGCAGGCGGACGTAGTTCGAGCCGATGAAGCCGGCGCCGCCGGCGACCAGGAGCCTCATGCCGCGTCCTGGCCCTCGTCGGCCGAGTCCCCGGCTGGGGCGTCGGTTCCGCCGTCACCGCCGCCGGGCAGCTCGTTCTCCCCCGTGATCTCCTCGCCGGCTGCCTCGCGCTCCTCTCGCTCCAGTCTCGTCCAGTCGAGCATCGGCTGGCGCTTCGAGGCGCTCGAGCGCTGCTTCTGCGGCGCCTCCTCCTCGGCCACCTCTCGGCGGGCCAGGTAGTCGGAGAGCCCGCGCTGCCAGGTCGGCAGCGCGATCGGCGCCGAGCGCCGGCTGACCAGCACGGAGTTGGCCGGACGCTTCGCAGGGCGCTCCATCATGTCGCTGGTCGAGGCCATCACCCGGGTCACGACCTCGGCCTGGCGGAAGATCTCCATCGCGAACTCGTACCACGAGCAGCCCCCCTCGCCGGCCATGTGGTGAATGCCGTACGAGGCGCTGTCGATCAGCCGCAGCAGCCCGACCGCCAGATGACCCGTGTAGGTGGGACATCCGACCTGGTCGTGAACGACGACGACCGGGCCGCCGCCCTGCCCCAGCCTGAGCATGGTCTCCACGAAGTTGCCGCCGTGCGGGCCGAACAGCCACGAGGTGCGGACGATGAAGCTGCGGCCGTTGACCAGCGCGGTGGCGCGCTCGCCGGCCAGCTTGGTCCTCCCGTAGGCGTTGATCGGGTCCGGGTCGTCGGACTCGCCGTACGGCCCGCCGGTGCCGTTGAAGACATAGTCGGTGGAGACGTAGAGCACCTTGGCGTCGACCTTGGCTGCTGCGTCCGCCACGAAGCCCGCCCCCTGGGCGTTGATCAGGGACGCCTCCTGCTCGGACTCCTCGGCGCCGTCGACGTTGGTCCAGGCGGCGCAGTTGATCACGGCGCCGGGGCGCTCCCGGGTGATCATCCGCTCGACGCGAGCGGGGTCCGTGACGTCGAGGTCGTCGTGGGTGAGCGCGACCACCTGGTGGCGCATGTCCTTGGCCACCCGGACGACGTCCTGGCCGAGCATGCCTCCGGCCCCGGTGACGAGGACCCTCATGGGATCGAGATGTCCGCGTTGTCGCCGACCAGGAAACGCAGGGTCTTCGGCATCCCCTCGCTGCGGCCGACGCTGACGTTCTTGCCCAGCAGGCTCGCCTCCATCCGCGCGTGCAGATCGCGGATGCTCGAGCCGGACAGGATGATCGAATGCTCGACCTCGGAGCCGGTGATCACCACGTCGCGGTCGATCGCCGTGTATGGGCCGATGTAGGAGTCCGAGATGTGCGTGTCCGAGCCGATGATCGCCGGCCCCCGGACAACCGTGCGCTCGAGCTTTGCCCCGTTCTCGATCACGACCCTCCCCTCGACGCGGGAGGCGGCGTCGAGATCGCCGTCGATCCTCCGCTCGATGTCCTCGAGCACCAGCCGGTTCGCCTCGAGCATGTCCTCGAGCTTCCCGGTGTCCTTCCACCAGCCCTTGACGATGTGCGGCACGACGCGGCGGTCGGTCTCGATCAGGGAGTCGATCGCATCGGTGATCTCCAGCTCCCCGCGGGCGGAGGGCTTGATCGCGTGGGCCGCCTCGAAGATCGAGGGACCGAACATGTAGACGCCGACCAGGGCGAGGTCGCTGGGCGGGTCCATCGGCTTCTCCACGAGCCGCACGACGCGGTCTCCGTCGAGCTCCGCGACGCCGTAGGAGGACGGATCGTCGACGTGGGTGAGAAGGATCAGTGCGTCGGGCTCGTCGCGGCGGAAGACCTCCACCAGCTCGACGATCCCGTTCCGCAGCAGGTTGTCCCCGAGGTACATGACGAAGTAGCTCTGCCCGAGGTAGTCCTCGGCCGTGAGCAGGGCGTGCGCGAGGCCCAGTGGCGCCTCCTGCTCGATGTAGGTGATCGAGGCTCCGAACGCCGACCCGTCGCCGGCCGCCTGCTTGATCTCCTCACCTGTCTCGGGGGCGATGATCACGCCGATGTCCGTGATCCCCGCCTCGACCAGCGCCTCGATCCCGTAGAAGAGCACGGGCTTGTTCGCCACCGGCACGAGCTGCTTCGCTGAGGTATGCGTGATGGGGCGCAGGCGGGTTCCTGCACCTCCCGAGAGGATCAGCCCCTTTAGATCTTCCATGCGCGGGAGAGGCTACCCGCGAGCCTCCTTCAGCGACGCAAGGCGACCGGCGGCACGGCTGTACCTACATCCCTAGTGGGTTTCAACGGGGTCTTTTGCCGCAGGAGATGAAGGTGTCCCTGATGCCGTCGAGCGTCGCTTCCCGCGCCCAGCAGCAGGAGCCCAAGCTCTAATAGACGCCCCCGAGCTTACGGTGGTCCCAGCTCGCCACCCGCTTCGGGTGAAAGCGGATCGCGACCCGCTTCGGGGCCTGGGCATGGAGGGCGGCGGCCGCGTCGCCCTCCACCGAGTCGATCCCCTCGCTGTAGCGGATGGTGAGCTGCTTGGCGAAGTCGACGATCCGATCGATTTCACGGATCAGCTCGGCCTCGGCCTCGATCTGCACCCCTCGCAGCTCGCCGTACTCGACCCCCGTCTCGACCAGTAGCGTCGCGCGCGGGTCCCGCTCGAGGTTCCTCACCTTTTGGGACTTGGCGAAGGTCCAGATCCAGATCTCGCCGTCCCGGGGGACGTACCAGAGCGGCATGGAGTGAGGCCAGCCGCGGGGGCCGTTGGAGGAGACAACCACGATGCGCTCAGCCTCGATCAGCTCGCGCTGCTCTGAATCGCTGAGCTTGATCTGGTCGCGCCGAGAGGGCATCAGCGGGGTGCCGCGCCGTTGGCCGGGCTCAGCACGAGGGTCTCGAAAGGCGCCTCGCCGGCCATCGACTGCATGGCGCCCATCTCCCAGCGCGGCTGGAGGTCGTCGTAGTGACGGCTCCAGGCGTGTCCGGACTGGCCGGTGAACGCCTGCCACCGCGAGCGCTCCGGCGCCGAGGGATCGGCGACCATCCGCCAGCTCGGGGCCCAGATCGCGTGGTAGGGATCGTTCGGGTCGTAGGCGATCTGCGCCACCGTCTCCTGCCCGCCCCCCGGATGCAGCGTGCGGTTGAAGATCCAGTCCGCCACCGGGTGGGCGGCGCCGAGCGCGTGCGGGAAGTGCAGCTGGTGGACGTGGCCCCACTGCCACTGCTCGGGGTCCGGGCCAAAGCGCTCCTCGAGGTCGTCGATGGCGCCGCGGAGCGCCTCGAGCGCGAGCTCGTCCCAGGAGCCGCCGATCAGCTCCTCGTCGCCCTCCTCCCAGAGGTCGAGGAGATGCGAGTGCCAGCGCCAGGGCGAGGTGACGTGGGCGATGAAGCCGTTGTCGGCCCGGTCGAGGTAGCGGTCGGCGAGGTCCCGGTCGCCGATCGCGGCCCTGGTGAACTCCCGCGCCAGGCGAAGGAGGAAGGCCTGGTAGATGGTCCCGGCCACCGTCCGCGGGTTGAGGGTGCGATCCCAGCTCTTCAGGCGCTCGATCGCCCGGATCTCTCGCTGACTGGTCGGCGAGAGCCGGGCCAGCCGGTGGACGACCTCGTCACCAGGGATCGAATAGAGGTCCGTCTGCATCCGGCGGAAGCTGTCGAGGTCGTGCTCCTCCGTCTCCTTCAGGAGCTGCTCGATCCGCGCGGCCCGATAGCCGTCGAGCCAGTCGCTGGTGATGTGGTGGGGGTAGTCGTCGCCGACGACGCGGTTGTTCGCCGTGACGATGAAGCCCTCCTCCGGATCGACCAGCTCCGGCATCTCGTCGTACGGGATCCAGCCCTCCCATTCGAACTCGCCCGTCCAGCCCGGCTTCGGCAGGTCCGGGCAGCCGCCCTTTCGCCTCGGGACCCTGCCCATCATCTTGTAGCCGATGGACCCGTGCCGGTCGGCCCAGACCAGGTTCGAGACCGGCATGGTGACCGCCCGAAGCATCTCGACCAGCTCCGGCCCGCTCGTCGGCTCCAGCACGCCGAGGTGCGCGTGGGCGATCGAGGGCTCGTCGAGGGCGGCCCACCGCAGGGCCAGAGGCTGCTGGTCGTCCGCGCCGAGAGCCTGGTTGACGATCGGGCCGTGATGAGTGAGGCGGACCTCGTGACGCTCCGGCTGATCGTCGCCGCGGATCGTGATCAGCTCCTCGACGATCTCCAGCGGCCGCTGCTCGCCCATGAACTCGTAGCCCCCGTCCTCGATTCGCTCGACGAAGAGGTCCTCGACGTCCGCCATCACGTTGGTGAAGGCGAAGGCGACGTCGTTGTTCTGACCGAGTGAGATCCCGGGCAGCCCCGGGATCGAGGCGCCGCGGCAGATCCGGTCGCCGAGCTCGAGGGCGATCTCGTACCAGACGCCCGGCATCCCGCTGGGCAGATGCGGATCGCCGGCGAGCAGGGTCCCGCCGGTCGACGAGCGGCTCGGGGCCACCGTCCAGTTGTTCGATCCGCTGGCGGTGGCAGCCAGGCCGATCTGATCCCGGACGCGGCCGATCTGCTCGGCGAGCCCGAGCCCGTCTCCCTTGAATCCTTGCCCGGGCTGCAGCACGACCGGGTTCCCCTTCGGGTAGGTGGGATCGATCCTCGCTGCGCGCTCCTCGCCGAGCTCCCGGACGAGGTCCGCCCGCAGCAGCTCCCGCTCCCAGTTGGTCGACAGCCCGAACGAGAGCAGCTTGCCTCCGGCGAGCATGTCGGCGGGTCGCCACGGCTCGAACTCCAACCGCAGCAGCTGAAACTCGGCCGGGGGCACGGAGGCCATCCCGGCCGCCTGGTTGAGCCCGGCGCAGTAGGCGTCGAGCAGGGGGCGAAGGTCGCGGTCCAGCTCGGTCTCCTCGCGCAGGGCGACCCGGCGCAGGCCCAGCGTCCGCATCAGGCGGTCGACCGGCAAGCCGGCGCGCCCGGCGACCTCGGAGAGCCGGCCGGAGCAGATCCGGCGCTGGATGTCGACCTGCCAGAGCCTGTCCTGCCCGTGGCAGAACCCCTGCCCGAACCAGAGGTCGGCGGGCGTCTGGGCTCTGACGGTGGGCATCCCCCAGCGGTCGCGGGCGATCTCCACGCGGCCGTCCAGGCCGCTGACGGTGATCTCCCCCTGGGTGAGGGGGAGCGGCCGGCGAAAGAGGCGCCACCAGAGCCCGGCGGCCGTCGCGCCGGCGAGCGCCGTGCCGATCCCCATCCCTTTGGCGCCCCCACGCAGGAGGCGGCGTGGATCCATGCCCATCGGACCTTCATACCAGGGGCGAGCCCCCTGCGGTCAGTCGCGGAGGTCGTCCAGCGGGCGCCCCTCGTCCCCGAGCTTCTCGAGGTGGGCCTCCATCGCGATGGCGGCCGCCCCGCGGAGGGGCTCCGGGACGTCGTCCCAGACCTCGGCCAGAAGCGCTGCCCGGGAGCGCTCGCCCCGGTCGAGCGCTGCGACCAATCTCCGCTCGCGCATCATCCGGTGCTCGACGTACTCGGCGATCTTCGCCCGCGCGTCGTGGACCTCCGGTCCGTGGCCCGGGTAGAGCAGCTTCAGGTCGAGTCCCTCGAGGCGCCGTAGGGATTCCATGTAGTGGAGCAGCGAGCCGCCCATGTCCCGGGGCCCCACGATCGTGGAGCCCTCGCCGAGGATCAGATCACCTGTGAAGCAGACGTAGGACGTCCCAGCGTCCGTCTCCTCGGCGATCGGCAGCAGGAAGCAGAGGTGCTCGTCGGCATGCCCCGGAGTGGCGATCGCGCGGAGGCCGCTGACCACCTCGTCGTCGGCGGGGTGGGTCGGATCGACTCCCAGCTTCTCCACGCCCTCGCTGTGATCGCTGTGGTCGTGGGTGAGGAGGACCGCGCCGATCCCGCCGCGCGCCTCGGCGAGAGCCCGCACGGCCTCCAGATGACCGGCGTGGTCGGGGCCCGGATCGATCACGACCGCCGGGTCGCGGCCGACCACGTAGGTGTTCGTCCCCTGGAGGGTCATCGGCCCCGGGTTGGGCGCGGTCAGTCGCTCCACGTCGATCGCCTCGGCCACTGAGGGAGATTGTCGCCCCTCTGCTCTCCGGCAAGCCGTTGCCTTGACAAGTGACCAAAAGGTCACATATACTCCCGCCCATGGACGAGGTGTTCAAGGCGCTCAGCGATCCGACCCGGCGCGAGCTGCTCGACCAGCTCTTCAAGCAGGACGGGCAGTCGCTCAGCGCCCTTGAGGGTCGCCTGCCGATGTCGCGCTTCGGCGTGATGAAGCACCTCAAGGTGCTGGAGGAGGCGAATCTCGTGGTGACCCGCAAGCGGGGCCGCGAGAAGCTCCATTTCCTGAACCCCGTCCCGATCCGGCTCGTCTACGAGCGCTGGGTCAGCAAGTACGCGGAGCCGTGGGCCGCGGGGCTCACGGGCCTGAAGAGAGAACTCGAGGAGGAACCCAATGGCTGAGGAATTCGAGGTGCCGCATCGCATCGCGTTGACGCCCGACCCGAGCGGCGGAGGCGTGGCGGTGTTCGAGATCTACATCAAGACCACGCCGGAGCGGCTCTGGGAGGCGATCACCGATCCCGGGATGCGCGCGAAGTACAGCTTCGGGGTCGCCACCCACTCGGAGTGGACAGCTGGGTCCGAGTACAAGTCCGGCGTCCCGGGCGCGATCGACATCGCCGAGGGCGAGAACGTGGAGGTCGACCCGCCCAACCGACTCGTGCAGACGTTCAACGCCCTCTGGAGCGACGAGGTGAAGGCCGTGCCCGCCTCGCGGGTCACCTGGGAGATCAGGAAGGTCGGGAACTCGTGCCAGCTGACGGTGATCCACGACCGGCTCCAGATCGACGCCAACCCGGAGCTCTACGGCGGCTGGCCGATGATCCTCTCCGGCCTTAAGACGCTGCTCGAGACCGGAGAGCTGCTCGATACTCCCGGCTCGCTGCGCTACTCGCGGGCGGCCAACGGGGGGTCGTGATGGGCTCGCGCAAGAGCTCCGAGCCCGCTGTCCTGATGGAGGGCATCGGGCTGGGAGAGTCCCCACGCTGGCACGACGGCCGGCTTTGGTTCTCGGACTGGGTCGCGCAGGAGGTGATCGCCCTCGACACGGAGGGCAGGAGCGAGGTGATGGCCAACGTCCGGTCGCTGCCCTTCTCGATCGACTGGCTGCCGAACGGGCCCATGCTGATCACGAGCGGCCGGCAGCTGCTTCGCATGGAGCCCGACGGGTCGCTGGTGACCCACGTCGACCTCAGCGAGCTCTCGGACTACGGGTGGAACGAGATCGTCGTGGACGGCCGCGGCAACACCTACGTGAACAACGTGGAGTTCGACCTGATGGGGGGCGAGGACCCGAGACCGGGGATCATCGCCCTCGTCACGCCGGATGGCTCGGCGCTGCAGGTGGCTGACGGGATCGCCTTCCCGAACGGGATGGTGGTGACACCGGACAACTCGAGTCTGATCATCGCCGAGTCCTACGAGGGGAGGCTCACGGCCTTCGACATCGCGGAGGACGGCAGCCTGTCGAACCGGCGGGTGTGGGCCGACCTGGGCGAGGGTGGCGACGGCATCTGCATGGACTCCGACGGGGCCGTCTGGAGCCCCAAGTTCCAGTCCTGCGTACGCGTCCGCGAGGGAGGCGAGGTGCTCGAGAGGATCGAGCTCGATCGCTTCTGCTTCGCCTGCATGCTCGGCGGAGAGGACGGCCGCACGCTGTTCATGAACGTGGCGAACTGGACGGGCACCGAGGGCATCGGGAAGGAGCCGCGAACGGGGCAGGTGCTGACCGTCGAGGCCCCGGCCGCTCACGCCGGGTTTCCGGCATAGGAATGTGGGATGGTGCCCCTATGACGACCACCAAGACACAGCTGCTCAACGGCGTCGACTTCATCACGGTGCCGACCAAGGACTACGAGGCTGCGAGTAGGTTCTACGGCGAGGTGCTCGGGCTCCCGTTCGGGAAGCAGTGGGGCGACATGCCCGCCGGCGAGTTCGAGACCGGGACAGTGACGTTGGCGGTGATGCAGACGGACGCCTTCGGGATCGACTTCGCCCCCCAGCGCACCCCGATCGAGTTCCACGTCGACGACTTCGAGGCCGCGAAGGCCGAGCTGGAGTCACGCGGCATCGAGTTCGTCGGCGAGGTGATCGACAGCGGCGTCTGCTGGCAGACGTTCTTCAATGACCCCGACGGCAACATGCTCGCGATCCACCACCGGTACGCCGAAGGTCCACCGCCGAGCGGCTGACGGCTTCGCCACCAGATCGCGGCTGCCTGAGGCCGCCCGGCATAAGCCGCGGCGGCCTCGCCGCGGCTCCCAAATGGTGCGCCCTGGCAGCCGCTACGCGGCCTTGACGGCCGTGGCGCCGGCGTCCACCTGAAGCTCGTGGGCGATCGCCTCGCGGGCGGCGTCAGGCTCGAGGACGACCAGCTCGCCGGCGCCCTTGAGGATCTCCCGCAGCAGCCAGTCGGTGCTGCCGTAGGGCACCTCGATCACGACGGCGTCGTCGGCGAGCTCCTCGATCACGGTGTGCTCCTCCCGGGCCCAGCGGGCCCGTTCGGGTGACACCCAGACCCGCGCGACGTCGGCCGCCGGCACCTGCTCGCCAGACAGCCAGCCTCCCTCGATCGCGGCGATCTCCTCGACCTCAGGGCGGGGCTCGAAGCTCTCCTTGGAGACCTCGGCCTCCTTGATCCGATCGAGGCGGAAGTGGCGGACGTCCTCGCGCCGACGGTCATATGAGGCCACGTACCAGCCCTCCGGGCCATTGGCGAGCCGGTAGGGCTCGATCTCGCGCTTTGTGAACTCGTCCTCGTTCTCCTTGTAGTAATGAATCGAGAGGACCCGCTGCCCCTCGATCGCCTTGTTCACCTTGCGGGCGACATCGGAGTCGTCGCCGCCGGAGGCGGCGATCTCGAGGCCCTCCTCGGAGGGGTCGTGCCCGAGCGCGGCGACGATCTTCTTGCGGGCGCTCACCAGCCCGCTTTGCGGGAGGTGATCCCCGAACAGGTCGATGGCGGCGACCAGGGCTTTGGCCTCGAGCGGCAGCAACCGTGCCGGCCTGGCGAAGTTGTCGCCGTAGGGCTCCGCGTCGACCTCGATTTCGTCGCCCTGCAGCTCCGCGTAGAGCACGTAGGTCCCGCCGCCGAAGTTGACGACGTTGAGCAGGTCGATGTCGTCGCGCAGCTCCTCCTCTGTGACGTGCAGCCGGTCCTTGACGTCGGCGACCGGGAGCCGGGCCTCGCCCTTCGCGGATTCGATCAGCATCCCGGCGAGGGTCACCAGGCGGGCGAAGCGCTCGGGTCGAATGGACGACTCCGCGCGGCCGTTCGAGCGCGCCGACCGCGGTGCGGGCGGCACGGTCCGCACGGACTCCGCGGGCTCGAAGTCGGCGCTGTGCCGCTCCGAGAGCTGCTCGAGGCGCTCGGCGACCTCCTCGGCGAGCTCCGGCGGATCCAGGACGGTCGCGTTCTGGCGCCAGTGCAGCACCCAGGCGACCATCTGGCGGCTCGACGCGTATTCGGTCTCGAAGATCCGGCCCTTGCCCGGTGAGCCGTCGCCGCGGCCGGGGTTGCGGAACTCGCCGTAGGCGCCGAAGTCGCGCTCGACCAGCCAGGCGACGCGCTCGCGCAGGAAGATCTTGGCCTTGCCCTTGATCTCGCCGAGCTGCCACTCGGCGCGGCGGGCGTAGTCGCGGCGGTCGAAGTCCTCGGGCGGGGCGAAGTCGTGCTCGGCCTTGGACGCGTAGGAGACCTTGCCGCGGATCCGGGAGAGGCGGAAGACGCGGACCGCGTCGCGCTCGTGGGAGTGGCCGATCAAATAGAACTGCCCGCCGCGGTAGACGAGGTGGTAGGGGTCCACCCGCCGCTTCTCCTCCGAGTCGCGCTCGATGGTGTAGTAGGTGAACTCGATCGTCTTGCGCCGGGAGATCGCGGTCTCGATCTTCGAGAGGCGCTGCGAGACCTCCGCGCCGTCCGCCTTCGCGGTCATCCGCACCTCGACCGAGGACTGCTCCGGAGCGGTGAGCGGGCTCGGCCGGCCCCAGGAGACCTGCTGCAGGGCCAGCCGCAGCGGCTCCGCGTAGGCGAACTCGCCGTCGAGCAGCTGGAGGGCGGTCTGCAGCGCCGCCAGCTCATCGTCCCCGAAGCGGATCTCCGGCAGGTAGTAGTTCTCGGGCGGCAGCAAGTAGAGCTCCGATTCGTAGCCCTGCAGGCTCTCGCCGGGCTTCTCGACCTGGAGCGTGATGCCGAGGCTCTCGAGCTCCGCGCGGTCGGCGTAGAAACGGCGCGCGAAGGCGTCGTCGTTCATGTCGCTGTATCCCTCCACCTCGCGCTTGATCTCGAGCGCCGAGGTCGGCCTGCCCTGCGCCATCAGGTAGGAGATCAGCGAGAGCTGGCGGATCAGCTTCTCGGTGTCCTTGGCCATGCGGGACGCAGGATAGACGCGGGATTCGCCCGTCCCGGGATCGTGCGTCAAGCGTTCGAATCCATTTCCGCAATTTGCGCGGCCGTCTCCCTCGGGTCGGCCGCGCTAGCCGCGCGCATCGAAGCTCGAGACAGCTTGCTCGAGGGCCGGCGAGAACTGGCTCCAGAGCGCCGGCGGGGTGGCACCGACGATCACGGTCGTCGCCGCGGGGCCGCGCACGATGCAGGCGATCTCCATGAAGCGGCTGTCCGATTCGGTCGTGTAGCGGTCCCGGACGCAGGAACCGCGTCCGTTGCGAAAGCGCAGCCCGGTGGCGGAGGCCAGCGGGACGAGGTCCCGGTCACCCTCCTCGCGGTTGTGCGCCGGCCTGAAGCTCGCCCAGTTGCCGAGCGTCTCCTCGCCCTGCTGCGGCGTGACATTCAGGTATCCGACGATCCGACCCCCATCCGTGCGCGAGGCGGTCACCGTGCCCGGATCCGTCCTGGTGAGGCGCCAACCCGGTGGATAGGCGAGTGAGGAATGCCCCGACGGCAGGCGCCGCGTGCTCCAGCCGGCCGGGACCGGCTGCGGATGCAGCCAGGCGAACGCGGCCGGGTCGGCCGGTGCTGCCAGCCCGGAGATCTCGGAGGAGCCGCAGGCGGCGAGTGCCGCCGCGCTCGTCAGCGCGAGCGCGGCGACAAGCCAGCGCACGCGGCGAGGACGACTAGATGTTGCCGTCCCCGTCGCTGGGCCCGCCGTTGTTGTCGGAGTCGTGGTCCCCGCCGTTGTGCTGCGGGATGCCGTGGTGGTGATGATGATGGTGGTGGTGTCCCGCGAACGCCATTCCAGCCCCGCCGACCGCCAGGGCCAGCGCGGCCACGAGGGCCACGATCCACTTGCCTGTTCTGCTCAACATCGAGTCGTCCCTTCTCGTCCCTTTGGCTGACCTGCGTAATACGGCGCGGACGCCGTATGGGATGGGGCTTCAGCGCGCGCTCGACCGCTACGGTCGCCGCTAGGCCGCGCGAGACCCGAAGAAAGCCGAGCCGTCGATGCCGCGATCGAAGCGGGACCAGCTCTCGCCGTCGGCGAGCTCGCGCTCCAGACGGTCGAAACTGCCGAGCTTGCCGCCGAGGTTGTCGATCGCGTGAACGAGGGTCGCCTCACGGGTGCAGGGGACAACCGGCGATCCGTGCTCCAGCGAGCCGTGGTGGCTGAGGATGATGTGGACGATCGCCTGGCCCAGGTGGGGATCGAAGCCCTCGATCCCCTCGATCTGGCGGCGCACCTTGTAGTAGCCGCGAGGGATTTCACCCTCGAGACGGCCCGCGTCGGTCAGTTCGATGGCCAGGGGGTCGTCGTTGTAGGCCTCCGTCTTGCCGACGTCGTGGAGCATCGCCCCGGTGACCGCGATCTCGCGGTCGATGCCGGGAAAGAAGTTCGCCGCGGCGCTGACGGCTTGGGCGACTGAGAGGGTGTGCTCGAGCAGCCCTCCCGCGTAGGCCTGGTGGTAGTGCTTGGCGGCCGGTGCCTCGCGGAAGCGCGCCCACGACTCGGTCTCCGCCCCGAAGAAGCGGTCCAGGAGCTTGCGCAGAAAGGGGTTCTGCACCGTCCCGATCAATTCCCGGAGGTCGACCTCGAGCAGCTCGATTGAGCGGGCCGGTCCCTCCGCCAGCTGCTCGGCGTCGTACTCGCCGGGGCCCGCGGGGCGGACGGCGACGAGCTTGATCTGCCTGCCGAACTGGGGATGAATCGAGAAGCTGCCCCGGACCAGGACGATCGACCCCGGCGCGCAGGCCTCGAAGCACTCGGCGACGCCGTCCCAGGCGATCGCCGGAACCGTGCCGGTCTTGTCGGCCAGCACGACCCGGAGGAAGTGCTCGCCATTGCGCTTCTGCCGGCGCTCTCGCTCGCGCACCACGAAGGCGCCCCTCACCTCATCGCCGTCAGAGAGCTCACGGAGCAGGCCGGTCTGAGACGCCTCCGGCGTCCCGTTGCCGCTCCCGCTCTCGAAAAGCGTCTCAGCCATGAGGTCTCTGAAAGTAGAGACGGCTGCGGACAGGACTATCCGCAGAATCGGGGTCGGCGCCGGGCGCGAGAACACGGCCGGACGGTCCAACCCGCGGCGGTAATCTCGAGCTGGATGGCAGAGACCGCGGCCGCGGCGGCACAGGGGGACGGGGAGGTCCGAGTCTCGTCGATCGAGCTCTTCTTCGACCTCGTCTTCGTCTTCACGATCACCCAGCTGACTGCCCTGCTGGCGAGCGCGCCGAACGGCAAGAGCCTCGCCCAGATCGTCCTGATGCTGACCTCGATCTGGTGGATGTACGCCGCCTTCGCCTGGCTCACCAACGCGGTTCCTCCCGACCGGGCGGCCCTGCGCCTGCCGCTGTTGGCGGGGATGGCGGCGTTCTTCGCGATCTCCCTGACGATCCCGACCGCTTTCTCGGGCGACGGGGTCGTCTTCGCCTGCGCCTACCTCGCGGTGATCGCGATCCACACGGTCCTCTACATGCAGTCGGCGAGCTGGTCGGTGGCGGGCGTATGGAGCTTCGCGCGCATGAACGTCGTCGCGGGGGCGCTGATCCTGGCGGCGACGATCGTCGGGGGGACCCTGGAGTACGTGCTCTGGGGGCTCGCCGTGCCGATCTTCGCGATCACGCCTGCGCTGGTCCCGGAGGAAGCCGGCTGGATCGTCCCCTCGCATTTCGTGGAGCGACACGGGCTGGTCGTGATGGTGGCGCTGGGCGAATCGGTGGTCGCCGTCGGGATCGGGGCCTCGGGCCTTGCGATCACCGGCGAGATGCTCGCCGTCGCCGTGCTGGGCCTGATCCTCACGGCCGAGCTCTGGTGGGTCTACTTCGGCGGCGATGACGTCGAGGCCGAGGGCGCGCTTCGCCGGATGACGCCGACGCGGCGGGAGTTCTACTTCACCAACGCCGCCTACTACTGGGCCCACCTGCTGATCCTGCTCGGGATCGTCTTCGACGCGGCGGCGCTTGAGCGGGCGATCGGCCATGCCTTCGATCCGCTGGACTTCGCGCGGGCGCTCGCGCTCGCCGGGGGTACGGCCACTTTCCTGCTCGGGCACGCGCTCTTTCGGCGCTTCCTCCACCTGCCGCTGCGTCCCTGGCGCGCCCTGGCCGCCCTGCTGGCCCTGGCGACGATTCCGCTGGGGACCGAGGCATCGGCGCTTGCCCAGCTCACCGCCCTGGTCGCGATCCTGGGCGCCTGCCTGGTGCTCGAGGGTGAGCCGGCGCCGAGCGTCGCGCCCGTGACCACCTCCGACTAGCCCAGCGCGGCGCGGACGAACTCCAGGTCCGCTCGCATCTCCGTCGCGCCGCCGGGCGTCTCGACCACCACCGGAGGGCCCGCGGTCCTGATCATCTCCCGCAGCACCTCGGCGCCGATCTCTCCCTTGCCGAGATTGGCGTGGCGGTCGGCGCCGGTGCCGGGCGGGTCCCGGGAGTCGTTCGCGTGCAGCAGGTCGATCGCCCCGACGATCGCGAGCACCCTCTCGACCGCATCGGAGAGCTCCTCACCCGCGGCGTGCGCGTGGCAGGTGTCGAAGCAGAAGCCGACGTCCACCCCCGACGTGTCCTTCGAGACCGCCTCCCAGAGGCGGGCCAGGGCGTCGAAGCGGCGGGCGACAGCGTTCTCGCCGCCGGCGGTGTTCTCGATCAGGACCGGGACCTCCGACTCGAGCATCTCCAGCGTCCGGAGCCAGCGGCCGACGCCCTCGCCGACCCCATCCTCCGCGTGGCCGGCGTGGACGATCACCGCGGCCGCCCCGACGTCGGCGGCGGCCTCGCAGGTCTGCTGGAGGATCTTGCGCGACCCGTAGCGGACGTTGTTGCGGGGCGAGCAGACGTTGATCAGGTACGGCGCGTGGACGTAGAGCGGCATCGGCGAGTCCCGGAGCTTGGCGGCGTCCTTGCGCGGCGGCGGCTTCTTCCAGCCCTGCGGATCAGAGAGGAAGATCTGGACGCAGTCGGCCCCGATCGCCTCGGCCTCCTGAAGCGGTTGCTTGGGCGCCACGTGCGCGCCGACCATCGCCTTCTGCTTACGCGCCATCCGGCGCGACAGTCTCGTACTTCTTGAAGGAGATGACCTGCTGGATGCCGCCCGGACGGTTCGCGTAGCGCATGGTGATCAGCGGCAACAGCCGAGCTGGGAGCGCCGCGACCAGCCCGGCAGGTGGGGCTCCCGCTCAGGAGGAGAGGTCTGGCGCTTCCTCCTGAGCGGTGCGCTCCTGCGCCCGCCGCAGCTCACGGGTCAGGCTGGGGATCAGTTCATCTGGGCTGTCGTCAGTTGGCCCACGGTCCATCGCCGCGTCCACGGGCATTCTCGTCTCGGAGGTCCGCAACGCATCGCCACCGTGGACGTTGACGGCAACGTGGCGCGGGCCGTAACCACCCAGCGCCTCGACCAACGGCAGCGCCGCCGACATCGCATCGCGCATTTCGCTCTCTACGAGGAGGTCGGCCTCGACCCACACCGCCGTGGTCACGTACTGGATGACGACCGTCCCGCTCCAGTGCCCCGTGATGAGCCAGCCCACAGTCAGGTCGTGCGCGGGCTGATCCTGCACGTATGCCAACCGCCCCCACTGCCGGGTTGATAGGACGGTCGGTGTGAGCATGTCCTCGGGTCGGCCTTCCGGCCGCACCAGGTACTCCCGCGCCACCTGCTTCAAAGCCTCATCGAATCCAGGGGTGAACAGCCGGGAGCTGATGTCCGACCGGTAGCCGGTGGCTGCGACCGCCAGGGCGAAGCGACATCGGTCATCGGCCACCAGCTCGTGCTCGTAGTCGTCGCGTCCCAGCTTCGCCCAGTCGACCGCCAGCTCCTCCGCCCGCTGGCGCGCTGCCTGACCGCGCCCATAGAGGGCCGCCAGCTGGACGGGTTCCTTGACGGCGACAGTGGCGCCGCTCACCCGCTCGTAGACGGTCCCCCGGCTGAAGCACGGCGGTGTGGCGACCGGCTCCACCCGCACCACGGCTACCTTTTTGGGGCTGCCCCTCTTGACACGCCAGGAGCGCACATCGAGTGCTGGATATGGACGCACCCCATCCTTTACCGCCTGCGATACCCACTCGGGCGGCTCGTCCGAAAACGCGTGGCCGTTCAGCTCCCAGCCACTGGCTCCCTCGTCGCCCCCGAGAATCAGGTAGCCCGGCTCGTTGCCGTTGGCGAAGCCGCAGACCTCCTTGCGGACGTCGTGGGGGTCCAGCTTGGTGCCCTTGCACTCCCACAGCAGCGGTTCGCCCTCGGCGCCATCCAGGTAGCGCCGCACGTCATCAAGCTCCAAGTCCTCCCACGCGACACCGAAGATCGTGTCCACGCGGCCATCATTGCAGGGCGGCAAGTGCCCAATCCCTTGCCCGCCGACGCGAGATTGGCCCAGGGTCGAGAGTGACCACCCCCGGCCGGGACCCAGAACCAGACGTGCGGAAGCCCGCCGGCTATACCGGCCTTTGCCCCAGGGTGGTCCAGTCGGGCGACTCAGACCGACGCGGCCCTTTGAGCAAGCACGGGCCCACCTACCTGCGCTGGGCGCTGCTCGAGGCCACCATGCACGCGCTCAAGCCCCCGGCCTACTCGGAGCGATACCAGCGCACCAAGCGCCGGCTCGGCAAGCAGCGCGGGCCAAGGTCGCCCAGATCGAGATCGCCCGCAGGCTCGCCCGCGCGATCTGGCACATGCTTTCTCGCAATGAGGAGTTCGCTCCCCGAGGCGCCGCTCTTCGTCTGGCGGCCTGACCGCCCTTTTGGATTTGCGCCCGAGAGCGAAGCATCCGATTTCGCCTGATCCTCCCGCCGAGGAGGCCATGGAGACATGAGCACCGCTCCTAACCCCTCGAACCACGAGAGCACCCTGAGCCCAATCACCACCGCTACCTGACAACCAGCCCTTCTTCATAGAGACGAGAAGCGGCGCTTTGCATGGAAAGCGGGGGGTTGCTGGGAATCACGCACCCCTTCTTGGGAGGGGAGGACCGCCTAATTCCCGCCCATGTCTACTTCCGCCAAAGAGAAAGGGCCGCATCCGCAGCCCTTTCTCCAGTGGCGGGGGCGGGATTCGAACTGGACCAGCCGACGAGACGCTCAGTGGTGGTTGACGCCCTCATGCTTGGCGATGCATCGCTTGCGCTTCTTCTTGTTCTTGATCTGCCGGCACTTGTCGTCGGCACCGGAGGTCGCCTTCGCCCGGACTCCATTGTTCGCCTGACTGGCCGCGATCCCTGCGGGCGCCAGCGCTGAGCCGAGCACCGCCGCCGACAGCAGGGCGGCCGCCAGCCGCGAGATGCGTCTGCTTTGGATTCTCGTTGTCATGCCACGCATTCTCCTCGTCGCGGGTTAGGGCTTGGCCAAGCATGCGTTAGGCCTTCGAACAGACAAAAGGCCCGGAGGTCGCGGGACTCTCCCCATCATGCGAAAGCGACATCGTGTCCCGCTGCCGGACAGTGCTGCTTTGCATGGAAAGGAGCGCTCTTCGACCTGGCGCTCGCTTCTCGCGCGAACGAGCAGCGGGCCTCGTGGCCGAGGGCGCTTACCCCATTTCTTCTCAGGGCGCCTGCGCTGGGCTACTTCTTCTTCTTACCCTTGATCTTCAGCTTTGCCGTCTGGGTGTTGGCGAGGCCGCCCTGAGGCGTGAAGGTGATCCGCGTCCTGACCTTCACCTTCCCCCTTTGACGAAGCCGCTGCTTGGCGAGCTTCGAGAGGCGCAGGGCGACCGCGATCGTCGGCGGGTCGCCCGAGGCGCTCGATGGCTTCAGCAGCAGCCTGCGCTTCTTCTTTGCGACCGAAGCGTTGAGCGACGAGGCCGCGTCGCTGACGGAGACCTTGCCGCTCGCCTGAACGCTGACGATCAGCTTCCTGCCCTTGACCCTGAAGCTGAAGGTGTTGGTCGCGGCGTAGATCTCGGCGCTCTGCAGGTACGACGTACCATCCTGCCCGCCCGCGACGAGCACCCGCCCGTCGGACAGCGAAGCGGCGAAGGCGCCCGAGCGGGCAGTGCCCATCGCTCCGATTCCCGCGGAGCTGAAGGTGTTGGTCTTGGGATCGAAGACCTCGGCGCTCGCCAGGGCCGGCGAGGTGGCGCTGCTGCCGCCTGCGACCAGAACCCGGCCGTCGGGGAGAGGGGCGGCGGCGGCGGCGACGCGCTCGGTGCCCATCGAGCCGATCCCCGCCGAGCTGAAGGTGTTCGTGCCAGGATCGAAGATCTCAGCGCTGGAGTGGATGGGGTCGTCGTCACGGCCCCCGGCGACCAGAACTCGGCCGCCGGGGAGCGGGGCGGCGACGGCGCCAGTGCGCACGGATCCCATCGGCCCGACCGAGCTGAAGCCGTTCGTCTGCGGGTTGTAGATCTCGGCGCTGTTCAGGAACCCGCCGGCGTTGTTCCCGCCCGCGACGAGCACCCTCCCATCCGGGAGCAGGGCTGCCGCGGCATTGGCACGCGGAACGGTCAACATCGGCCCCGAGCTGAAACCGTTTGTCTGAGGGTCAAAGAACAGGGTCGTCTGGAGGGTGGCGGAGCCCTCGTTGCCACCGGCGATCAGGACCCGCCCATCGGATAGCCGCGTCGCGGCGACGTTGTACCGCCCGGTGCTCAGAGCCGGGAGCCCCGCGGAGCTGAAGGTGCCGATCTGCGGGTTGAACCCCTCCGTGGGAAGCACGTCGGTGCCGTTCGTGCCGGCGACCACCAGGACCCGGCCGTCCGGAAGAGGCGCGGCCCCGGCGCCGCTCCGCGTAGTTTCGAGCGAACCAGTGGGCGAAAACGAGCCCGAGCCGGCAGCCGACGCCAGCTCAGGCGCCAGCAGCGAGCCGGCGAGGGCCGCCGAGAGCAGGAGTAGCGTCGCTAGTTGTGCCAGGCGCGCCGGGAGCTCTCCTCGAGCGATTTGCCGCTGAGCATCCTGGCCGTCCATGCAACGATCCTCTCGGCTACCCGAAGCCCCCAACGCTGCTCCGACGCTAACCGAGCACTGCGTGCCTGTCAACGACCGACAGCAGGAACTGAATGACCAACTGGCTTTCATCAAGTGATGCCAGCCGACTGCGAGGCCGGGCGAGCCTGCTGCTGGCCGGCGCGGCAGCCTGCGCTCTTTGGGCCGCTCCAAGCGCCGATGCGGCGACCGTGACCGTCGGCAGCCCCATGACCATGCCGGCCAATGGCACCGCCGTATGCGGTGCCGCGTGTACGTGGGCGAACACAGCGCTGGGGGAGTCCGGCGCCAACGTCACTTCGCCGATCTCCGGGACCATCGTGCGCTGGAGGCTTGCCGGCGGGTCCACGGGCGGACCGTTCGAGCTACGCGTGATCCGGCCCGCGGGCGGTGGCCTTTACACAGGGTTCGGGACCAGCAGCCCAGCTCAGCCAGTGGGCTCAGGAGATCAGAACTTCACGACCAACCTGCCGATCCAGGCCGGCGATCTGATCGGCATCAACGAGCCGAGTGGCTCAGGGGTCCCTAGGTTCACTCCTCCCACTTCCACTGAGTCCGCCTGGAACCCCGCACTGCCGGATGGCACAACCGCGACGGCACCCAGCGGCAACTTCCCGGGCTTCGAGTCTCTTTTCAACGCCGACGTGGAGAGCGACACGGACCACGACGGGTTCGGGGACGACACCCAGGACAAGTGCGTCGGCACGGCCGGAACCTTCAACGGCTGCCCGAACACGGTGACGCTCGACAAGCTGAAGCAGAAGGGAACGAAGCCGAAGGTGAAGGTGAAGTTGACGGTCCCAGGCGCGGGCACCCTCAAGGCAGGCTCTGCTTCTGATCCAGCGCTTGCCAGCGCGGCGGCGAAGACGAGCCTCAAGCCGGTGACTCGGACCCTGACCTCGACCACCCAACAGCAGGTCGCCCTCACCCTGAAGCTGACCAAGTCGGCCAAGCGGGAGCTGGCGGAGAAGGGCAAGCTGAAGGCCCAGGTGAAGGTCGTCTACACGCCACCGGGAGGACCCGCCGGCTCGCAGACCGGCAAAGTCAAGCTGAGGAGCTAGTCCTACCTCGGAGGCGCTGCTTTCCAGGCAAAGCGCCGCTCTTCGTCCAAAGCGCTACTCCGACAGCCCGGCGGCTTCGAGGGCTTCGTCTGGCTCTCGAAACGACCGAAAGTAGATGACCCTTCCGTCTCGGAACCTCCAGAGGATGGCGAGGGGCTCGTCGAACTCGATGCCGGTATGCCGCGCCCTCGCTCGGAGGCTATGGATGGACACGAGGCAATCACCGCTGCCGACAATTCGCTCCAACTCGACTGTCAGCTCCTCGAATGGCTCTGTCCACCGCTCCGTTGCCCGCACCACCCCCTCGATGCCGTAATAGGTTTCTTGAGCGTGGTCGGGCAGAGTTCCGTCCTCGTACACGACCTGGGGATCTAAGTGAGAAGTGACGGGCTCGCCCGTTTGGCGATTGACGAGTGGGCCCCCGTTCGGGACCGCTTGCCATTCCGCCGCCCAGCTTCGAAGGCCTTCGACGTTCTCCTCCGGCATCGCCCGCTGAGTATCTCTCGCTAGACCGCTGCTTTCCATGCAAAGCGACCGAGGCGATGCCGACGCTACCGAGCAAGATCGCGCCGCTCAAACAGCAACGTCCCAACCGCGGCAAGCAAAGCGGCGGCAACGGTGACGCCGACGAAAGACAGCGGGTCGATGCCATTCTCGATCGCCTTGCCGTAATAGCGAAAGACGGAGGCGTAGCGGATCCCGTCGAGGCTCGGATCGAGCCGGCCAAGCAGGTCCACCACGTACATCGCCACCAGAGCGCCCGCCACCGAGCCGGTGACGACGCTCGTGCGCAGCGAGAAGCCGGTGACGATCACTCCGAGGGCGGCGGTGAGGAGCGCCAGGGGCCAGACGTTGGCAAAGCCGGCCAGACCGGATCCGAAGGAAAGCCCTGCGCCCGAGATAAGGCTGCCGAGCTCGGTCAGGGCCAGCGCGATGACGAGGATCGCAGCCAGCTCGACCGCCGTGGCACAGAAGTCGGCCGCAACCAGGCGCCGGCGAGAAACCGGCGCGGAGAGCAATACGTCGAGCCGCCCACTCTCCGCGGCGCCGGAGAGGCCGCTGGCGACCGAGCGCACTGCGAGGTACCCGACTGCAAGCGGCACGATCAGGCTCAGCATCTCCACGTGCAGGTACTGCTCGACCGTGTTCAGCTCGCCGACCCCGAAGGCCTCCTTCAGCGCGGACGGGTAGTTGGTGACCGCCTTGGCGAGCGCGTCCTCGATGGAGGGGAAGATCGAGACGATGAACGCCGACCAGAGGCCGAGCGGCAGACCCCACGAGAGCAAGGACCGGCGGCGTTCGTAAAGCTGGGCGCCGATCAGCGCGATCAGGGGGAATCGTCCTCGTAGTAGGTGAGGAAGACCTCCTCCAGGGTCGGACGCGCAAACTCGAGATCAGAGACCGTGTGGCGCGCGACCGCCTTCACCACCTGGTCGGGGTCTCCGACCACCTTGAAGCTGACCTGTCCGTCGGCGGCTTCCAGGTCACTCACGCCGGGGCAGCCCCGCAGCTCCGCCAGGTCGATCGGCTCCGCGAACTTGACCGAGGCCCGGCGCGGCGTCCTGGCGAGCAGATCGGCCACGCGCTCGACCGCGATCAGCTTTCCGCCGCGAATGATCCCCACGCGGTCACATACGCGCTCCACCTCATCGAGCTCATGGGAGGAGAGAAACACGGCACAGCCGCGCTCACGTTCCTCGCGCACCAGCGCCAGAAACTCCTCCTGCATCAACGGATCCAGCCCGCTTGTGGGCTCGTCGAAGATGAGCAGGTCGGGTTCGTGGAAGAGAGCGAGGATCAGGCCAATCTTCTGACGGTTGCCGCGGGAGAGCTGTCCCAACGGCCGCTCGAGGTCAGCGCGAAGGCGGGCCGCAAGGGACTCGGCCCTGCCGAGGTCGTCGACCCCACGCAGCCGCGCGAGCAGCGACACCGCCTCGCGCCCGGTCGCGAGCTTCCCGTAACCGAAGTCCCCGGGCAGATTGCCGATCCGAGCGCGGATCGCGACACTCTCGCGCCGGCTGTCGAGGCCGAAGATCCGGGCGCTGCCGCTGGTCGGGTGCAGCAGGTCGAGCAGCGTACGGATCGTCGTCGTCTTGCCCGCGCCGTTCGGACCGAGGAACCCGAAGACCTCACCCTGCTCCACCGCCATCGTGATCCCCTCGATGCCGCGATGGCTGTCGTAGAACTTGGTCAGTCGATCTGTGGCGATCGCCGACACGGATCAATGCTCGCAGTTACGAGGGCGCTAGAGGGATGCTCATTGGTCGTTCAGGGTCCGGTTCCAGGAGCACCGCTTTCCATGCAAAGCGCCGCTTTCTCGTCCAAAGCGGGAATCGTCATCAGCTCGGCGAGGCACTGATGGCGTCGCCGAGCAGCTTGGCGGCGAAGATGAGGCAGAGAACCGCGATGATCGTCGCGTTCTCGCGGACCATCCAGTCACGAACGCCCCCGAGGATGATCGCGGCTCGCTCGCGCATGACGAGGGAGATCGCCAGCGGGATGCCGGGTCCGAGCGTTCCCAGCAGCACAAAGACCGCGAGCGCGCCGGCTTGTGCACTTGTGCTCACGCCGGTCTCCGCGATGGCGACTGCCGCGCCTACGGTGAGGATCAGGTTCTTGGGTTTCACCGCAGCCAGCAGCACGGCCATCCCGATGGCCCTTGGCGGCGTCAAGGTGTCGACCTTCTGCATCCAGGCGGCCGGTTCGGGCTCTGCTCCACCGCGCGGACGCCCCCGCCACTGCCGCACAGCCAAGAACAGCAGCAGCACACCGAGGGCGAGCTGCAGAACTATCACCCAGTCCGCGGGCGCTCCGTTCCGGCGGGCGTCGGCGCCGTCGGCGACGAGCAACACGAGCGTTCCTACGGCCCCGAGGCTGAGCAACCAACCCGCGACAAACGCCAAAGCGTTCACCTGCCCCTCCCGGGCAACGAGCATCATCACTACGGCGATGATCGCCACCGGGCTGAGCGCGACGCCGATGCCTAGTGCGAGGATCTCCCCAGTGGCTTGGCTCACGGCTCAGTCAACCCTCCCATGTTCCCGCTACCCATGCAAAGCGCCGCTTCTCGTCCAAAGCGGCTACTTGCGCCGAGGCCCGGAACTCCCGCTCTGTGGGGCGAGTTTCGGTGTTAGAGCTTCGAAGGAACCGATGAGACGCCTACTGCTCACCGTCCTTGCCTCGATCCTGGGCGTGGCTCTGTGGGTGAGATGTACCGACTGGAGAAGCCTGTGGAGCGCGTATTGAAGAAGCTCTCGAAGCTGCCCTGGACCAGCGGGCTGCTCGCGGGTTGCCTGGGCGCGGTCGCGCTGCTGGCGACGGTCTCCGCCGCATCTGCCAAGACCTACCGTCCGACCCGCACCGACGACCCGGTGCCCAACGGCTGCAAGGCGAAGGACTGCTCTTTGCGCGAAGCGGTGATCGCCTCCAACGCCGGCTATCCGACGCCTTCGACCATCCTGCTGCGTCCCGGCAGGCGCTACGTCCTCACCCGGCCGGGCCTGGGCGAGGACGCCGCCGTTACCGGCGATCTTGACCTGACCACGCACCTGACCGTGCAGACGAAGGGGTTTGTAGGGGCGAAGAAGCGCCATCGCGGAGGGAGGCTGGCGGTCATCGACGGCAACGACATCGATCGCGTCTTCGATGTGCGCGGCACCGGGCTGAGGCTCGACTGGATCGTGGTGCGGGACGGTCACGCCCGCCGAAGCGGCGGCGATGACGGCGACGGCGGGGCGATCCGCGGCGGCTTTCTCAAACTTCACAACAACAGCCGCCTGGTCAGCAACGTCGCGGCTGGCAACGGCGGCGCCTTCGCCACCATACTCTCCCCGGCCTTTTTCGGCTTGGCCGGAGGAATGAGCATGGCGCTGCTCAAGGGAAACACCGCCGCCGGCAACGGCGGCGCGGTGTACGTGAGTGGCAGCCCCGGAAGGGGCCTGGCGATGGACAGGGTCCGGGCCACCCACAACAGCGCCGGTGGCTCCGGGGGCGCCATCTTCGGCACGGGGGTGGGTATGCGCTATTCGACCGTCGCCGACAATCAGTCCGGGGCAGACGGAGGCGGGATCGCCTTCAGCGGCACCGGGTCCGGCGGCGGCATCTTATGGTCGACTGTCTCGGGGAACCGCGCCGCCTCCTCCGGTGGCGGCATCCATACAACCGTCGCTCCGGCGTCTGGAGCCGCCGCGGGAGTGGTGGGATTTGAGATGCGGGACTCGACAATCGCCAGCAACCGTGCCGGCGGCGACGGCGGCGGGATCGGGGCATCCGGCGGGAATTCAACCACCGAGCTCGACGCGGTCACCGTCGCCCGCAACGTTGCGGGGCCGGGGCACCTCGGCGGCGGCCTCTACCAGGGCAGCGGCGACGTGATCAGGGTCCAGAACACGATTGTGGCGCTCAACCTCGCCGGCGCCGCCGCCACCGGCCTCGATTGCTTCGGCGCCTCGAGCGGCCTCGACTCGCTGGGCCACAACCTGATCGGCAACGCCGACGGATGCTCGGGCTTCGGCGCCGCCGGCGACCTGTTCGGCGGGCGGCTGGGGCTGGGCAAGCTCGCCGACAACGGCGGCGCCAAGCACTGGACCTACGGCCGCCCGATGCAGACGATCGCGCTCGGTCGGGGCTCGAGGGCGATAGACCACGCGGTCCTCAGCATCGGTATGGACCAGCGCGGGGTCGATCGCGGCACCAAGCCAGACATCGGCGCCTACGAGCGGGTCGTGAAGCGGTACAGACTGGTCAATGCACCCCACCCATTCCGCTGCACGAGGGCCGACCCGATCTGCGCGAAGTAGGCGGCGGATCAGCGGCAAGGGAGCGGTATCGGCGAGTCACCGCCGGAGTCAGTGTCGGCACGAGCGAGTGAAACCGCCGCTTTCCATGCAAGCAGTGCTTTCGCGGCAAGCGAGCTGCGATCTCGCAGCCTCGGCGATGATCGCGGTCCGGGTTTACCATCCACCTCGATGGCGGGTGTAATCCGGCTGGTTCCAGTCGACGAGCGCGGGCGGGAGATCATCGATGAGCTCGAACAGAAGACAGGGGAGCAGCCAACCGAGATCCAGGGCGACGGAGGCCGCCTGTACCACCTCCAGGGCGAGGACGTGGGTGGTGCGGGGTTCGACGCGATGCTGAGCCGCATCGATTCGGACTGGCCAGAGCACGTCACTCGGACGAGCTCAATACTGCCGTAGGGAAGGGGCAAGGCGTGGCTGAGCAGCTGGTCGGAAGTGCGAAGGAGCTGGGCCCTGGGAGCGTTCGCGGCGTGGGCCGGTGGGCAGTACTCAATGTCGACGGGCGCCGCTACGCGGTCTCACGGCGCTGCCGTCATCTCCGAGCCGACCTCGCGGGGGGACACATCGACGATGACGGTTGCCTTGTCTGCCCCTGGCATCAGAGCGCCTATGACCCGCGAAACGGGCGGATGGTCGTCGGGCCGCAAGGCATCTTTGCGCGCGTGCCAGGACTGGGGCTCTTCTTCAGGAGCCTCACCCGGGTTGTGCCGTTGGGCCGCGGCAAGGTAATCGAGCGCGACGGCAAGGTGTTCATAGCGATCTGAGCCATCGAGTACCGCTCTGGACGAGAAGCGGCTATTCCGCCCGGTCCAGATCCAGTGGGGCTAGAGCGGATCTGAGACAGCCAGCGGCGGGCCGACCACGTCCATCCCGTATTCGGCGCCGACGCCGCGAAACGCCTCGGGGTCGAATTCCGTCAGCGTGGAGAGGCGGTCGAAGAACCCCTCCATACCGGCCGGGGCGAAGGTGATCAGCATCCTGCCGGGCTGCTTGCCCATGATCTGCCAGGTATGCGCCAGCCCGCGCGGGATGAACACAAAGGAGCCAGGGCCCTTGACGCTGAGCTCCTCGCCGAGCTTCCACCGAAACTCGCCCTCCAGGACGTAGACGGTCTCGTCCTCGCGGTTGTGGACGTGCAATGGGGGGCCCTCCCCCGGTGCGTTCACGGCCTCCATCACGGCGAGGGCTCCATTGGACTGCTCGCCCGTAACGATGAAGGTGATATCGCCCCCCAGCGGGCTCCGTTTGCGAACCCCCTCACCGGGACCAACGGCTACCCCATGTGCCCTTCCTCCCATGGGGGTAGCTCTATCAGACGCGGATGGGCAGTTCAGGACGGGAGTCTCCGGAATAGCCGCTTTGGACGAGAAGCGGCTACTACTGTTCGTCCAAAGCGATAGCTACCGGCTACTCCCGCAATCCGGCGGGAGTAAGCCAGTCTGTTGAAAGTTGTGCGGGCGTTGCCATCCCGCGCTTAGCGCCGCGGATCACTGCAACGCCCAACCAGGCCCCCATGACTTCCCCTAGTGCAGTGGCCCCGGATCGCGCCGAGCGGGAAGACCGTGGTGTGGTAGTTGACGTGGTAGGCGCCCGGGTCTTGGCAGAGGTCGGCGCCGGTCGTGCCCGCGTTCGGCGTCGCCACGCCGCTCTGCTTGATGTGGCGCAGACTCGTCGGTGGGGCCGGTGGCACGAACAGCGGCACAACAATGGGGCCGGCGACGCCAACGGGCGCCTGGTGGATATGGCCCAACGCAAAGTTTTCGTGGGCCTATTGTTGATCTGGGTCTTGAACTCGATCGTCCCGTCGATCGTCCCGTCGTTTCGGACCTTGATCTGGGTGTGATCCTTGGCGGCGGAGGTGGTGGGGGGTGTCTCGTCCTTGGCCGCCAGCTTCGCGTGCAGGACGCACATAACGCCCTGACCACTCGGTCCGCAGGGTCCGCTCGGACCACTCGGACCGCTGGGTCCGCTCGGACCACCGCTAGCCGTGGGTTAGGGGCCCCAAGATTCTGGAAAGGAGCGCGTGATATGAGCACCGACACTGGCAAGGTGGTCGTGAACAGGGCGATGTCGCTTGACGGCTTCATCGCCGGTCCCGGCCACACGATGGACTGGATCTCCGATTTCTGGACAGCGGACGCATTCCCTGAAGTCATGGCCGCCACTGGTGCGATGCTTATCGGCCGGGGTACCTACGAGGTTGCCAAGCAGATGGCCGACGAGGAGCGCAACTACGAGGGCGGAGCCGAGTTCGTCCTCACCCACGAGCCTCCCGACAAGCCGGACCCGAACGTCACATTCCTCACCTGTGACATCGCGGAAGCCGTCGCCACGGCGCTAAGCGCCGCGGGCGGTAAGAACCTGGAGATCCTCGGCGCCGACCTGGCCAGCCAGTGCCTGCAGCGAGGGCTCGTCGACGAGATCCTGGTCTATGTCCTACCGGTGCTCTTGGGCGACGGGGTCCGCTTTTCGACCCCGACCCTCCGCAGGATTGACCTCGAACCATTCAGCAACACCCAGTCGGGCGCCGTCACCATGCTCCGCTTCCGCGTGCCTCGCGCCTAGAGCGTGCTCTAACTCGGCCGTCCCGAAACCCTCGGGATCGAGCAGGTCGAAGATGGGCGCACCCGCCCGCTCGAAATCGCTCGAACCCTTCTCTGAGCGCGGTCAGGTTCTTGTCCGACATCGCTGGCTCAGTATCGCGCGGAAAAGCGGCGCTTCTCGTCCAAAGCGCTAGGTGGCGGAGTCTCCCCCCGCTAGGGACCTTCGCTCAGAACAAGAATCGTCTTGGGGCTGACGCCGTCGTACGTCATCGCATCCGCGGCGGCGTCGCTGTTCATGAACTCCTGGAAGGCCTCCATGTCGGGGATCTCGGCGATGAGCGCGACCTTGTTGGATCCCTCGGGGTCGCGAAAAGTCCGCACGTTGACGCCGATCGGCCCGAACACCTCCTCACGCTTCGGGGAGCTCAGCCAATGCTCGACATCGTCCACTTCATGGGTGATCACGTACGTAGCCATCGATCTGGTCCTTTCGTCGCTCCGCCGGCCCCACGTTCACCGCCTCCCTTACCTAGACGGCGACCCTACTGCTAGCCGAGTAGGCCGTCAATCGCGCCCGGAAGTAGGAGACCAGTCAGGCTTGAGCTCTGGCGATGATCTCTCCTCGGCAAGACATGAGGGGATCAGGTGCGTCTCGTCGACAGAGTGGAACAGGTTTGCGCTTTCCATGCCAAGCGCCGCTTTTCGTCCAAAGCGCTACTCCCGATGACCTGGCGAACCCGCTCGCGCGCAGGGCTAGGACCCCGGAATCACCAGTCCCCAGATGTTCCAGCCGCTGCCGTGGAATCCACCCAGATCGAAGCGAGCCAACTTGCCGACGCTTTGGCTCCACGCGATCACATCGAAATTCGCCGTGGAGGTAGCGACGGCGGAGATTGCTGTCGTCGATGCCGACTGCACCGACGTGAGGGTCCCATCTTGGGCCCTGTCGCCGCTCGCCAATACGGTGTCTCCGGACAGATGCGGCCGTATTCCGACCTCGACAAAACCAAAGTCAAACGCGTCACAGCCATAGTCAGGCATCGACGCCATTGATGGTGGCGAGGACGTGGATAGGGGGGCCCGAGGGAGACGCCAGGCATGTTGATAGAGATCGCCCCCGGTCCCTGCGGGCCCGTCGCGCCTTGGAGTCCGGGAAGACCCTGTGGACCAGCCGGGACCGCGTGGGCCGCGCTGCGGGTCTTGGCGAGTGTGCCGCCTGAGCTGGTCGATCTGGTGCTGCAGTCCAGCGACCTCTCGACATCCAGATCCGCCAGCCAGGGCAACCTGCGCGATCAGCACCCCGAGCAGCAGAGCAGCCACACCGACCAAAGCCGCTCGACTCATTTCCCTTGCCCAACGATCGATCTGCGACGGCTCAGGAAGGAGGAGGGAGAGGAAGGGGAAGAAGGGGGGAGGAAAAGAGTAATACGACTGCTGCTTTCCATGCAAAGCGACACTTTGCGCGTAGGCCGCGCTGTCGCTATCGCGTAAGAGCGGGAGCGAGGACTTCCTAGCTGGGGTACCGACTGGTCTCCCGAATACGCGTGCGGTGGTGGCGAGAAACGCATCGGGCCCCCGCTACTTCGAGGTGCCCAGCGCGGGTTTCTGCAGTGCTCCATGCACGCGAAGGCAGCACTCCGGCGGAGCGAGCGACGACGCTTAAACTCGACTCGCATGCCGGGCGCAAAGTCGAAGATTGGGCGGGGGGACGTGCTTGGGGCGCTGGATGAGGGCCTCTCGGCGGGCGATTCCGCGCGCTGGGAGCCGCTTGCCGGGAAGCTCTTGCAGAGCGAACGGAGCCTTCCTCTGGAGCTGATCTGACGCGTTAGGAACGATCGCTGGTGTCTGTGAGCGAGACAAACCCGAACTGGGATCGTGCAGCCGACGAGTTCTGTCAGGCCTGGAGCAGCGATGTGGGTCGGCCAGACTACGCGCGGCTGGCCGATTTCTACGCGCCCGACCCCGACGTCGTCATCTACGACAGTCTGGCGCCGTTAGCCGGCTTTCGGGGCTTCGAACAAATGCGCGAGGCCATCTACCCCGGACTAGCGACCATCGAAGTCCAGAGAACCGGTCCAGTCGAGGCAAAGGGGCTCGCCGACAACCGCGTCGTCGTCACTAGCTACCCGTTTCGGTTGGCCTACGGCTTCGCGGACGGCCGGCGCTACGAACTAGAAGCTCGCATCTCCGAGGTCTGGGAGCGGCGGCCGGGCGGCTACCGCATCGTGCACGAGCACCCGTCTACCGTTCACGACCTCGAGCACTCGTGACGCCAGCGTACCGTCAGGCTCGTACAGCGGAGCGCAGTCTTCGAGCAAGGGGCGAGGTCGCACCCGGCGCGTACAGATCTCCGCTTCCGCATCGCGCCAAACCCAGCACTGACTATCCGGAGTGCTCCTCATCGCGAGGAGCAGCCGCGACTCGTCAGCGTTTCTTGAGCTTCAGCTTCCTTGACTGGGTGCTCGGATCGCCTCCGGTTGGGGTGTAGGTGATCGTGGGTTTCACGCTGACCTTGCCGGTCTCGTTCAGCTTCCGCTTCTCCTTTCCCTTCGCCTTGATCGTCAGCTGCACGTCGCCCGGTGCGCTCACCGTCTTGCTGATCGCGGCTCCTGCGGCGCTGGCGATCTTGACCCCGTTACCCGACCCAGTCAGCTCGCCGGGATTGGGAACGTTGACCGTGAGGGTGGCCGTGCCCTTTCTCTTGTTGCGCGCGATGGCGCCGAGGGTGAACGAGTTCGACGGATTGAGCACGGCCGATACGTTCACGCGCTCATTCGAGAAGGCGCTGGAAAAAGTTCCCTGCTCACCGTCAGCCAAGTCCCCGTTCCGAAAGCGGGGGCCAGAAACTCCCGTTTTGCAGGGATTTATGGCGAGGGGCGGAGTCGAACCGCCGACACCACGATTTTCAGTCAAGGAAATCGAGGCCATGATTTGGCCGTGGTTGCAGGGACTTTCCTGATCGGGCCAACTGGCGAGTTGCCATTGGTTTCCTGCGGATTCGGTTGGATTTGGGTCATGAGCGACCGGTCATGACCATGCGCAGCGCCGTTTCCTCTTGAATCGCGACCGCTGGTCCACCGGAGCGGGACTCCTGTCGGCCGCAGTGCCGGGTTTCGTCGAGAGGAGCAGCGCCTGCGCGCCAACTCGGGGACTCCGAAACTGCCCCAACCACGCGAAGGGAGTCGCGCTCGTTTGCTCATCGCTGGTTGGAACCGACGGGAGCCGAACAAGTCCCCTTCTCGACCGTCCCTCGCTTGCCGCGCCGACGAAGAGCGACTAGGGTGGCCCCAGCAATGGGGAGAAGGGCACGCAGGATTCGGCCACGGCTGCAGGGCACGACTCGATCGGCTGACCGACTACGGCGCCAGCGAACGGGCTTCGCGCTCGCTGCCTCCGTCGCGGCGCTCCTGCTGTCGCCCTGTGCTTCGTCTGCCGGGGCCTCGGTGACCCTCGGACAGCTCGCGCCCAGCGTGCCGGATTCAAACTGCAGCGGTTCCTCACCGACCGACGAGCTGCAGCCCACAGTCACCGCCGGCAATACGTACGTGGTTCCCGGGACGGGACGGATCACGTCATGGAGCAACAGGTCGGCTACGGACACGGGACAGATCATGACCTTCAAGGTCTTCCGCCCTAACGGCGGCCTCAGCTACAAGGTAGTCGGCCACGATGGGCCCCAACCGCTCAACCCGGGCGTCGTGAACACCTTCGCAACGAGCATCGCGGTGCAGCCGGGCGACATCATCGGCCTGCATCACGGCGACAACGCCGCGGAGACCGCCTGCAACTTCGATACGACCGACACCTATTTCGAGCTCGCGGGCGATCTCCTGGACGGCCAGTCCGGGACCTTCCACGATTACGGCCCCGGGAACTGCTGCTTCTACCGGCTGAACGTCACCGCCGTCTTCGATCCGAGCAACACCATCACTGTGGGCAAGACGACGCTGAACAGGAAGAAGGGCACCGCGACGCTCAACCTGACCGTGCCCAACCCGGGCGAGCTCGTCGCCTCGGGCAAGGGCGTAAAGGCGGCCTCCGCTGGCCGGGCGGTGACCAGCAAGGCGGTCAGCGCCGGCCCGGCGACCCTCCTGATCCGCGCTAAGGGAAAGCAGCGCAAGAAGCTGAACGCGACCGGCAAGGTG
The DNA here is from genome assembly GCA_963833375.1 of uncultured Solirubrobacterales bacterium. GTDB lineage: Bacteria > Actinomycetota > Thermoleophilia > Solirubrobacterales > 70-9 > DASUPK01. The sequence goes on along the minus strand of CAWHXR010000001.1, from coordinate 100,393 downwards.
AAGCTGAAGGTTACGATTTCCTACACGCCGACCAACGGCAACCCCGCCACCCGGTCGACGAAGGTGAAGCTAAAGAAGAAGAAGTAATGGTCAGGACGATCGCGGCTGTTGCTCGCCGGACGTTCCCCTCGCTGCCCCTTCGCGCGATACCCAGCACTGAGCGCGGTCAGAGCTCCTAATCGGCCGAAGGAGCAGTGAACTCAGCCGGCCCGGCCGATGGCAACGGCTCGAATTCGACTGACAGCGATTCGCACTCTTGGTGTTCCTGGCAGATCAGAGAAGTCAGAAACCGCCGATTTGCAGGTGTTTATGGCGAGGGGCGGAGTCGAACCGCCGACACCACGATTTTCAGTCGTGTGCTCTACCAACTGAGCTACCTCGCCGGGAGGCGCAAAGGCTAGCGTTCGCGCCGTGATCCGGAGCATCGTCGCCGCGGGCTCAGCGGTCCTGGTCGCAGCCTCGGTCTCCGGAGCGACTGAGCAGCCGCCGCAGCCGCTCGAGACCGCGCTTCCAGCGCCCCACTTCGGCGCGCCGCCGTCCGGCCCCTTCTCACTCGCCTCCGTGCGGCGGCGCACGCTGCCCCTTGGTCCGGCGGCGCCGCCCTGGGCCCGGCGCCTCTACCGGCGCTCGATCCGGGTGTTGGTCGCGCTGACCGACCCGCGGAGCGGCGCCCTGATCGCTGGAGAGCGCCCCGGCTGGGATTACGTCTGGCCCCGCGACGCCGCCGCCGGAGCGATCGCCCTGCAAGCTGCCGGCCTCCACCCCGAGGCCAGGGCAGTTGCCCGCTTCCTGGGCGGCCTCGATCTTGACGCGGCCCGCTACTTTCCGGATGGAGACCGGGTTCCCGGACGGCCGGAGGCGGGGGACGCCGCGGGCTGGGTGTCGGCGGCGCTCTCGGCCACGGGTGAGCCGACAGGCGCGCCGGCGGATGGGGGGTGGGCTGACCGCCAGGACTATGGCGAGAACATCACCGGCGATCTGCTCGGCAACGCGATCGCGGGTGGCGCCCCGGCCGCCGAGATCGGGTCCGAGTTCGGCTCCGCTCGCGGGCTCTTCCGGGAGCGGGGGACGGACCGGCTCGACTCGGCCGCCGCCTGGGCGGTGGCGCCCTTCGCGAGACCCGCCCTGCGCGATGCGGCGTGCCGAACCCTGCTGACGCTCGTCCGCGAGTCGACGCCGTTCGGGATCCCTCCGATGGAGGGATGGACTCCCGGCCAGGTCTGGACGGCGCCGACGGCGTGGTCGGCCTGGGCTCTGGCGGAGCTCGGCGAGAATCGGGCGGCCGACCGGTTGCTCACCGAGCTGCGCCGAGCCGCCACGCCGGCGGGCACCCTCCCGGAGCGGGTGAGCAGCGCCGAAGGCCGGCCGACGTCGACCACCCCGCTCGCCTGGTCGCACGCCTTCGCGATCCTGGCCCTGCGCGCCCGATACGGCGCAGCTCGCTAGCCGAGCTTCACCTCTCCACCCGGCGCGACCGGGCGCAATCGCTCGGAGAGCCCCGCCTCGGCGAACGCGCGAGCGACGTCATCGGCTCCGGAGGAGAAGTGGGCCCAGCCGTCCTGGTGGATCGGAACGATCGCGGCGCCGTCCATCAAGCCGGCCACCTGGACGGCGGTCTCAGGCGTCAGCGTCAGGTAGACCCCCTCGCCCCAGGCCTCCGGGACCTCGGCGCCCCCCACGAAGAGCACCGTCGTGTCGAAGGGCCCGTGCTCGGAGGCGATCTCACGGGCCACGTCGACCGAAGCGTTGTCGCCGCTCACGTAGATCGTCGGCAGGCCCGCGCCGCGCAGGACGAAGCCGATCACGGGCCCGTTCCTCGCCGCGACCTCCGGAGGGCCGTGGTCGGCACGCACCGCGGTCACCTCGACGGCCTCATCGTCGGCCCCTTCGAGGTCGACCGAGTCGCGCGGCTCGAGGCCGACCACGTTCCCCGCTATCCGCTCCGCGCCCGCCGTGGTCGTGAGCACCCGGCCCGCCTCCGGAAGCATGGCTCTGCCGGCCGGCCGAAGGTCGGATCGGTGAGCAGGTGCAGTCCGCCGTAGTTGATCAGCGCCGTGGGCCCACCGATCAGCAGGAGGGTCGGAGTGTCGCTCGGCTCAGGGATGGTCGACCCCGGGCTGGTCGAGCACGTCGTCCGCCGCCTCGGTCCGCTCGACCGAGCTCGGCTCGACCACCGCGGCGGAGAGCGCGGCCTTGACCGCGTCCTCGGCGGTCTCCGCCTCGACGATCCCGAGGTCGGTGCCGGCGTGGTTCCGGAGGGCCCAGCTCTGAATCGCGACCACCGTTCGCCCCAGCTTTCGCGCGAAGGCGATCTCGGAGAGCGTTCCCCACTCGCCGCCGACCGCGATCACGGCCTCGCCGGAGGCGACCACCGCCAGGTTGCGCGCGTGGCCCGTCCCGGTGGCGACCGCGTGGGTGACGTATGGGTTCGCATCAGCGGGCGAGAGGGTGGGGAGGATGGCCACGACCGTGCCGCCGGCCTCCGCCGCTCCCTTCGAGGCCGCCTCCATCACTCCCGTCAGGCCGCCGCAGATCAGCACGGCGCCGGCCTCCGCAATGCCGTGCCCGACCGCCTCGGCGTCTCGCAGGATTTGCTCTGTTCCCTCGGACGCGCCGATCACCGAGATCTGCGGCTTCTGGCTCACGACGCCTTCGCCTTGCCCTCTCTGAGCATTCGTCCCATCAGCTCCAGCGCGCCGCCCTTGTGGAGGTGCTCGTTGAGGTTGCCGCACTTCGGGCTCTGCACACAGGACGGGCAGCCGTCGTCGCAAGGGCATTCCCGGATCAGCCGGTCCGCGTCGGAGACGAGCCGCTCGAACTCCTCGTAGCCGCGGCGCGTGATCCCCACGCCTCCGGGATGCCCGTCGTAGATGAAGATCGTCGGCGAGCCCGTCTGGTGGTGGATGTTGGTGGAGAGCCCGCCGATGTCCCAGCGGTCGCACATCGCGATCAGGGGCAGCACAGCGATCTGGCCGTGCTCGGAGGCGTGCAGGGCGCCGAGCAGCACCTCGCTCGGCAGGGCCGCGGCCATCCGATCGCCGATCAAATACCAGAGTGCCTGCGTGACGAAGTCCTGCTCGGGCAGATCGAGGGAGACGATGTCGATCACCTTGTTGTCGCCGAGTCGCTTGCGCTGGTAGGCGATCACCTGCTCGGAGACCGAGACCGCGCCGAAGTTGAGCTCGACGCCGAGGGTCCGCCGCTGGGTCTGGACCCCCTCGATGTAGACCTCGGTCTCCTTCTTCACCTGGGTGTAGTAGTCGCCCTCGAAGGGCTTGACGATCGCGCGTCGCGAGGCGATGTCGAGCTCGGCGACCTCGTAGGAGCGCCCGAGGTGCAGGTAGATGGCGCCGGGATGAACGGTCGAGAAGGCGCGCTCGGCCTCGACGTTCCCGAGCATCTCTCCGGAGGAGGCGTCCACGACCGCGACGCTGTCGGCCGAGGCGGAGCGGAGCGCGATCCGGCCGGCGACGAAGTCGCCGCTTCGGGTCAGGTAACGCTCGCCGCGCCCGCGCCGCAGCTCGCCCATCGTCACCAACCGCTCGGCGCTCTGCTGCCAGCCCTCCCCGAGGATCTCGTCGTCCTCCGGCCCCAGTGGGGCCTCGTACGCGGCCGCGACCAGGTGCTGCATCTGGATCTGCTCCGAGCGGTGGTCCAGGATCGCCGCCTCGACCGGCCGCCCCAGGAACTCGTCGGGATGCCGGCAGAAGAACTGGTCGAGGGCGTCCTCGCCGGCGACGTAGACGGCGAGGCCGCGCCGCCGGCGTCCGGCCCGGCCCCACATCTGGCGGAGGCTGGCGACGGTGCCGGGGAAGTTCACGCAGATCGCGGCGTCCAGCTCCCCGACGTCGATCCCCAACTCGAGTGCGTCCGTCGCGGCGACCGCGAGCAGCTCGCCCGACGCGAGCTGGGACTCGATCTCGCGCCGCTGCTGGGGCGTGTAGCCGGCCCGATAGGGCGCGATGCGGTCGGCCAGCCCCGCCTTGCCCTCCTCCGCGAGCTTCATCGAGGCGAAGCGGTTGATCAGCTCGATCCCGCGGCGGCTGCGCATGAAGCAGATCGTCCGCACGCCGCGCGAAACCAGCTCCACCAGCAGGTCGGCCGCCTCGGAGACCGGCGAGCGACGGGTCATGGTTCGCTGCTCGATCACCGGCGGGTTCCACATCGCGATCTCGCGCCCGGCCCGGGGCGCGCCGTCGTCGTCGAGCAGCTCGAAGGGCAGGCCGGTGAGGCGCTCGGCGAGCTCGCCCGGGTTGGCGATCGTCGCCGAGGCCAGCACGAAGCGCGGCTCCGCACCATAGATCCGCGCCGCACGGCGCAGCCGGCGCAGGACATTGGCGACATGGGAGCCGAAGACGCCCCGGTAGGTGTGGGCCTCGTCGACCACCACCCAACCCAGGTTCGCGATGAAGTCCCCCCAGCGCTTGTGGTGAGGAAGCACTCCGACGTTGAGCATGTCGGGGTTGGTCAGCACCAGGTTGGCGCGGCGGCGGATGGAGGGGCGGTCCTCGCGCGGCGTGTCGCCGTCGTAGATCGCCTCGCGCAGCCCGGGCGGGCGCAGCTCGCCGAGCTTGCGCGCCTGGTCCTGGGCCAGGGCCTTGGTCGGGTAGAGGTAGATCGCTCGTCGCTTCGGCTCCCGGGCGATCCCGTCGAGGACCGGCAGGTTGAAGGAGAGCGACTTGCCCGAGGCGGTGCCGCTGGTCAGGATCAGGTGGGAGCGCCGGGCCGTCTCGTAGGCCTGGGCCTGGTGGGAGTAGAGGGAATCGATCCCGGCACGCGAGAGGGCCTCCGCCAGGCCCGGATCGAGCGAGGCGGGGAGCCCGGTGAGCTTCGCCATCGTCGCCGGCTCGGCCGACTCGGCGACCAGGCGACCGTCATCCCGGGCCGGGCCGAGGGCCGGCTCCCAGGCGCCGCCGGCGACCGCCGGGCTAGCCAACTGACGCTCCCGGCGGGGCCTCGATGGCGGCCGCCACGCGCATCGCCTGGAGCGCGCTCTCGTCGTGGAGCCGGAGCAGGTTGGCGCCCCGCGAAACGGCGAGAGCGACGGCGGCGCCGGTGCCCCACTCCCTCTCGGCGGCCGGCAGCCGCGACTCCCAGGAGCCGGCCAGGACGGCGCCGAGGAAGTCCTTGCGCGAGAGCGACACGTAGAGCGGACGGCCGAGCTGCCCCAGTTCCGCCAGCCTGCGAAGGATCTCGAGGTCGTCGGCGACGGAGAGGTCGAAGTCGAAGCCGGGGTCGAGCGCGATCTGCTCCGGGGCGACTCCCTCGCCCACCGCCGCCTCGATGCGCTCGCTGAACCAGCCGCGCAGGTGGTCCACGGGATCTCCATACCGGAGCGGCTCGCGGTCCGTGCGGGGATGTCCCTCGATGTGCATCACCACCAGGCCGCAGCCGGTGGCGGCGACCAGGCTGAGCAGGTCGGGATCGGCGCTGCCGCTGATGTCGTTGATCCCGACCGCGCCGGCATCCAGCGCCCGCTCGGCCACGGCGGCCGAGAAGGTGTCCGCGGAGATCGGCAGGGCCGTCTTCTCCGCGAGCCCGGAGATCGCCGGGACGAGGCGCTCTGCCTCCTGCTCCGGCGCCACCGGCGGACCGCTGCGGGCCGCCACTGCTCCCACGTCGAGCATCTCGAAGCCGGTCTGGGCGAGCCGCAGGCCGTCCTCGATGGCCCGCTCCGGCGTCCCGCTCCGCGCTCCTTCGAACATCGAGTCGTCGGTGACGTTGACGATGCCGACGCCGACGGGTTCGTCGAGCTCGAGGACGCGGTCCCTCAGCTGCCATTGGGTGGCCACAGACACCATTAAACGGGTTGCTCCTGCGGAGCACCCTCGCCTAGACCCAATACGGTTGCGCCTTGGCCCTCCGCTGCGTCTACACCGACCTCGATGGGACCCTGCTCGGCCGCTACGGATCGCTCTTCCGGGACGCGGAGGGCGAGTTCTCCATGCTGCAGGCGCGGGCGATCGAGGCGTGCCACCGCGCCGGCGCCGAGGTCGTGATCAAGTCGGGGCGCCGCGAGGCCCAGGTGATGGAGGACGCGCGGTTGATCGGCTCTCGCTCGTACATCTACGAGGTGGGCTGCGCGGTCGTGATCGACGGCGAGAAGACCGTGCTGGTCGGGGACGCCGAGAGCAACCCGGGCAAGACCCTGGCGGAGACGATGGTCGAGCGGGGAATCCCGGACGAGCTCTTCGAGCGCTTCGCCGGGCGGCTCGAGTGGCACAGCCCCTGGCACCGCCAGCGCGAGCTCTCCCTCCTCTTCAAGGGGAAGATCGACGTGGACGAGGCGAACCGTTTCCTCGCCGAGCGCGGCCACACCGGACTGCGCCTGATCGACAACGGTGCGATCTTCGCGCCGATGGAGGGGATCGAGGGACCGGCGCACGCCTATCACCTGCTGCCGGAGACGGCGAGCAAGGCCAACGCGGTCACCTTCCACATGCGGACCCGTGGTTACGCGCCGGAGGAGTGCATCGCGATCGGCGATTCGGTCGAGGACCTCGAAGTCGCCGCGGTCGTAGGGCGCTTCTTCGTTCCCGCCAACGGCCCGGAGCGCGATCCCGCCCTGCGCGAGGCGATCGCCGGTCGTCCCAACGTGACCGTCACCGAGGGGCGGATGGGGGACGGGGTCTACGAGGCCGTGGTGTCGACGCTGGCGGGGGCCTGAGGCCCACGGACGGTTCACGTCACCATCGGCCGGCGTGTCGATCGTCCTCGAAGGTCCACGGCGGCGGGTCCGGCTCCGGCCCCGGCCCCTCGACGAGGCGGCTCACTGGATCCAGATGGTGAGCGCCGAGTGGGATGACCGCCTCGAGGCGCTCTGGCGTTCGCTCGAGAAGCGGCGGAGTCGCTCCTAGTAGCATCGGCCGATGGCGCAGGCGACGGTCGCCGAGGAGGAGTACCTGCAGACGATGTTCTGGCTCGAGGAGGCCGGGCTGCAGATCAACGGGGCGAACATCGCGCGCGCGATGCAGCTCTCGCCGCCCACCGTCCACGAGATGATCGGCCGCCTGGAGGGGGACGGCTATGTCGAGCGGGCCGACGACAAGTCGCTGACCTTCACCGAGCGCGGCCGCCGCGAGGCCGAGGCGATCGTCCGGCGCCATCGCCTGATCGAGCGCTTTCTGACGGACGTGCTCGGCATCCCCTGGGACGAGGTCCACGAGGAGGCCGAGCGGCTCGAGCACGCGATGTCCCCCGTCCTCGAGGAGAGGATGCTCGCGGCGATCGGCGATGCCAAGACCTGCCCCCACGGCCACCCGATCGTCGAGGGCGCCCGCGAGCACGGCGTCCTCCTGGCCGACGTGGAGCCGGGCGCCGAGGTCGTGATCCTGCGGTTCGAGAACGAGGCCGAGGAGATCCTCCACTATCTGAAGGAGACGGGCCTTTATCCGGGTATGGAGGGGAAGCTGCACAGCTCGAACGGCGAGGCGGTGGTGGTCGTCTCCGCCACCGGTCGGCATCCCGTCTCTAAGAGCGTCGCCGAGACCGTCTCAGTCCGGGCCGACCCCTCTCCGCCGCCCCGGCCGCCGCTGCCCGAGCAGCTCGTGATCAGCTCCGATCGCTACGGCCGTTAGGCGGGTTCACCACTTCTTAGCCTCCCCTGAAGGTCGGGGTCGGAGACTTCCTCATCTTGCTACGCTCAATCGAGAATAGTCGAGTAAGTCACTAAACAAACAGGGGAAAGAGAATGGAATCCACCCGAGCCCTGATCACCGACCGCAACCTCGCCGAGCGCCGGCTCGCCGCCATCGCTCGGGCGATCGAGACACACCGAAGCGAGGCGCGGCGCAAGCCGTATCCGACTCGCGCGGAGGATCTCAACCTCTACCGGCGGACCCAGGAAATCCTCGGAGAGCGCGCCTAGGCCGCTTTCGCGCCGGTGGCACGGGTCCGCTCGAGGGCCCGCGCCAGGCGCTGGACCCCCTCGGCGACCTCGTCGGCAGGCACCGGCGCGAAGGAGAGCCGCAGGCTGGAGGCCCCTCCCTCCATCATGAAGTCGGGCCCCGCGACGAAGGTCACGCCCTCCTCCTTCGCCTCGGCGAGCAGCGCCTTGCTGTCGACGTCCTCGTTCAGGTCGAGCCAGAGGAAGTAGCCGCCCTGGGGCACCACGAACTCCGCCTCGGGGATGTGCTCACGCAGCGCGTCGACCAGCGCATCGCGCCGCTCGCGCAGGGCCGCGTTCACGACCTTGAGGTTCTCGTCGAGCCCGCCCGATCGGCAGAGCTCGAAGACGATCGACTCCGCGAGCATGTTCGGAGAGATGTAGGTCTCGTTGGCACGCTTGGCGAGCGTGGCGATCTGGTCCGCCGGGCCGACCAGGTACCCGACGCGGACGCCGGGGCTGACCGACTTCGAGAACGATGAGGCATGGATCACCCGGTCGGCTGTGTCCATCTCGAGCATCGTCTTCCCGCGCGTCTTCTCGAAGCAGATCAGGCGATAGGGGTCGTCCTCGAACAGGGTGAAGCCGTTTCCCGCCGCGAGTTGCACCACGGCGCTCCGCTTGTCCAGGGAGAGCGTGCAGCCGGCCGGGTTGTGGAAGTTGGGGATGACGTGGGCGAGCTTCACCTCACCCGCGCCGCAGGCCGACTCGATCGCCGCCGGGTCGACCCCGTCCGCCTCGAGCGGCGCGCCGACCAGTTCCGCGCCGGCCTGCTGGAGCAGCAGCAGCGTCCGGTCGTAGGTCGGCTGCTCGACGACCACCCGATCCCCCTCCGAGACCAGGTGCCGGAAGAGGAGGGCCGCGGCCTCCATCGAGCCGTTCGTGACCATGACCTGCCCGGGGTCCGCACCGTGGAGCTCGGCGATCCACTCGCAGAGGCCGGGATGGCCACGGCCGGTGCCGTAGCTGAGCGCCTTCTCCCAGTCGGATTCGAGGGCATGGGCGGCCGCCTCACGCACGGCGTCGTGGGGGAGGATGTCGGCGCTGGGCGCGCCGCGGGCGAAGCTGATCGTCCGCTCGGCCATGGCGCATCGAGTATACGAATGGTGCGATACTGCCCCGCAAGGGGATGAAGGCCGCCAGATCGGCAGGCAAGCCTTCCCGGATGGCACGGGCGCCCGCCGACGTGAGACGCGTAATCGCGGCGCCGATGCGTTGGCAATACTGTGGCGCGATGCCAGCGTCGCTCGAGTTGGTCAAGATCGCGCTGCAGGCCTACGGCAACGGCGACTGCGAGATCGCCCTCGCTCTCGCCGACCCGCTGATTCGCTGGGACGAGCGCGCATCCCGGCCGGACGGCGACCTCGTCTGGGGTCACGACGACGTGCAGCGGGCGATGCGCCGCTACCTCGACGGCTGGGAGCAGTACCGCTTCGATCTCGAGGAGATCGCCGAGGTGGGCCCCGGCACGGTCGTCGGCATCTGCCGGGAGCGCGGCAAGCCGAAGGACGGCGTCGCGGTCGACCGCCGCTTCGGCGGACTCTGGGTCGTCGAGCACGCCAAGATCGTCTCCTGGGCGACGCATCTGACGCCGAAGGAGGCAGTCCGGGCGGCCAAGGAGCTGCTCGGTGGCCGGCTCGAGCAGAAGCAGGTCAAGCGGACCACCGGTCCCGCGGCCGCCAGGCAGCCGGCGCCGTCGCCACAGCCGGAACCGGCACAGGCTCCCGAGGCGCCGTCGCCCGCCCCGGCCGAGGCCCCCGCCGCCGAGCGCCCGCGCAAGCAGGCGCTCACCAAGAGCGAGGAGCAGAAGCGTGCCGCCCGGGCCCGAGCCAGGCTGCGCCGTCGCGCCTCCCGTCAGACGGCCTAGCCAGGCCCCCTGTGAAACCACGCCTCTGAGCGAGGAGGGGCTAGGCTTTCGCGCCGATCGTCTCGGCGGCCAGCTGCGCGGTCTCGGTCGGGCTCTTGCCGACGCGGATGCCCTGGGCCTCCAGGGCCTGCTTCTTCGCCTCAGCCGTGCCCGACGAGCCGGAGATGATCGCCCCCGCGTGCCCCATCTGCTTGCCGGGCGGCGCGGTGAAGCCCGCGATGTAGGCGACCACCGGCTTGGAGACGTTCGCGGCGATGAACTCGGCCGCGCGCTCCTCGGCGTCGCCGCCGATCTCGCCGACCATCACGATCAGCTCGGTCTCGTCGTCCTCCTCGAACAGGGTGAGGACGTCGATGAAGTCCGAGCCGACGATCGGGTCGCCGCCGATGCCGACGATCGTGGAGTTGCCGAGGCCCGCCTGCTTCAGCTCGTTGCCGATCTGGTAGGTCAGCGTCCCCGATTTGGAGACGACCCCGATGGAGCCCTGCTCGAAGAACTGCGCCGGGATGATCCCGACGTTCGCCTTGCCCGGGCTGAGCACGCCCGGGCAGTTCGGTCCGATCAGCCGAACGCCGGAGTCGCGTGCCTTCCAGTAGGTGGCGAGCATGTCGTGGACAGGGATGTGCTCGGTGATCGCGATCACCGTCCCGATCCCGGCGTCGATCGCCTCGTTGATCGCCGCGGCCGCGAAGCGCGCGGGCACGAAGATCATCGAGGTGTTGGCGCCGCGCTTGTCGACCGCCTCCTTGATCGTGTCGAAGACCGGGATCCCGTCGACGTCCTGGCCACCCTTCTTCGGGGTGACCCCGGCGACGACGTCGGTGCCGTAGTCGCGGTTGCGCAGGCCGTGGAAGGTCCCCTCGCGGCCGGTGAGGCCCGAGATCGCCAGCTTGGTGTCATCGCCGACGATGATCGACATCAGGCTGCCGCTCCTGCCTTGGCGAGCTCGACGACCTTCTCCGCGGCGCCGAGCATCGTCTTCTCGACGTGCAGGTTCGGCAGGTCGGCGTCGGCGAGCAGTCCGAGGCCCTCCTCGGAGTTCGTGCCGTCGAGGCGGACCACGAAGGGGACGTCGATCTCGATCTGCTGGGAGGCCTCGATGATGCCCTTGGCGATCTCGTCACAACGGGTGATGCCGCCGAAGATGTTGAAGAGGATCGCCACGACCTTCGGATCGGAGGTGATCACCTGGAGGGCGTCGATGATCGCCTCCGCTTTGGATCCGCCGCCGGCATCCAGGAAGTTGGCCGGGCTGCCGCCCGCCTGGGCGACCACGTCGAGCGTTGACATGCAGAGCCCGGCGCCGTTGCCCAGGATGCCGATGTCGCCGTCGAGCTTGACGTAGGTGAGGCCCTTCTCCTTCGCCATCCGCTCCTGGGGGTCCTCGATGAAGCCCTCCTCCAGGTCGGCGAGGCCTTCGTGGCGGTAGAGGGCTGAGTTGTCGATCGTCACCTTCGCGTCGAGGGCCATCACGTCGCGGTCCTTCGTGACGACAAGAGGGTTCACCTCCATCAGGGTGGCGTCGCTCTCGTTGAAGGCGGCGTAGAGCTTCACCAGGAGCTCGGCGGTCTTCTCGCGGGCGTCGTCGGGGACGCCGGCATCCGCGGCCAGGGCGCCGGCCTGGGCGTCGCCGAAGCCCTCCGAGGGCTCGACGTGACGGCGGACCAGCGCATCGGGGTCCTTCTCGGCGATCTCCTCGACGTTCATGCCGCCCATCGTCGAGAGCATCGCGAGCAGCTTCTTGGCCGAGCGGTCGAGGATGATCGAGGCGTAGTACTCGGCCTCGATCTCAGAGGCTCGCTCGACCCAGACCTGATGCACGGTGAAGGGCCCCTCTCCACGCGGTCCGCGGATGTCCATGCCGAGGATCGCGTTGGCGTGCTCCTCGGCCTCCGCCCGGTCCTGCGCGACCTTGATCCCGCCCGCCTTGCCGCGGCCGCCGATCTGTACCTGCGCCTTGACCACGCACGGGTAGCCGATCTCCTCCGCGGCCTCGACGGCTGCGTCGACGGTGTCGGCGACACGCCCCTCGGGGACGGGCACGCCGTGTTCGGCAAAGAGCTGCTTTCCCTGATACTCGAGCAGGTCCAAGGCCGCGGGAGGTTATACGAGCGCCGGATCGGCCTGACTGGGGGTCGGGAGCGGCGGAAAAGGGCGAATTGCCATAATCCCGCGCCCCCTCATGGCGCTTCCCAAGCTGAAAGACATCAAGTGGGTGACCACTGACTGCTACGGATCCCTGATCGACTGGGAGAAGGGGATCGCGGACGCCTTCAAGAAAGAGGCCGACCGCGACGGTCTCACCATCGACGAGAAGGCGTTCCTGGACCGCTTCTTCGAGATCCAGGCGCAGATCATGTCCGGCTCCTACGAGCTCTACGCGGAGGTCCTGCGCCGGGCGGCCGTGCAGACCGCCGAGGAGATCGACTGGACGATCGAGCCGTCTCGCGCGCAGTTCCTGCCCGACAGCGTGGAGTCCTGGCTCCCTTTTCGAGAGGCAAACGCCGCGATGGACCGGCTCAAGGAGCGCTACGAGATCGGGATCATCTCGAACATCGACGACAAGCTGCTCGGGATCTCCCGCCGCCACCTTCGCACCGAGCTCGACCTGGTCGTCACGGCCCAGCAGGTCCGCAGCTACAAGCCCGACCCGACCCACCTGCGTGAGTGCGCGCGGCGGATCGGCGGCAAGAAGGGCTGGGTGCACATCGCGTCCGGCTACGAGGCGGACGTCGGCCCAGCGCTGAAGCTGAACGTGCCGGTGATCTGGATCAACCGCCACGGTGAGAAGCTCGAGGGGCGCAAGGCGCCCGACGCCACGGTCAAGAACGTTCGCGAGGCCGCGGCGAAGCTCGGCGCGAAGTAGCTAGAAGCACATCGCCTGACTCCGCACGGTCACGGATGCTCACACGCAGATCCCCTGACTGGTCACCGAGAACGTGCCCGGGGTGGGCGTGACGTTGTCCGCGGTGGCGGTCCACCCCGATGGACCGGCGAGGCTGCTGGTGAACAGGATGAACGGCTCAGTGGTCCGTGCAGGCGTGGAGAACCCTCCGGCCGAGAGCAGCTGCCGGCGCTTCCTCTTGCCGTTCCTGTACTGCGGGAGCGGACACTCCGGCGAGGTCGCGGTGAGCGTCTGACCCTCGCTCAGTGTCGCGCTGGTCTCGGCGCTGACGATTCTCGGCGCCCGGATCCCCGACAGGCAGTAGGCATAAGCGGTGAGCGTCTGGGGATGGGCGCCGTTGTTCAGCGATGCCACCGACCAGGTTGAGGTGGAGCTGCTCATGCTGGTTTGCGGCAGGCTGACGAACCTGGTTCCCGGAGTGAAGGTGGACTGGAACCCGCCGGCCACCAGCCGGGTGCCTGCCGGACAAGATGCCGAAGCGGACCCCGGCTGGCCCAGGCCGACCGCCACCGGGCTCGATGCGGTGACCTCCGTGACCTCGTTGGCCGACCTGCGGCAGTAGCCGTATGCGGCGGCGGCCCCGGAATCCGGGCCCGATGTCAGCACGGACACGGTCCAGCTCCCGGGTGCGCTGCGGTAGCTCTCGAACACCGCGGTCGCCTGCGGGTCGCCCTGCGCCAGGGAGAAGCCGCCGCCGAACACGCGCATTCCCGCGGGGCAGTTCGCGACGGCCGTCGAGACCGAGCCTGCGCCGCTGACGAGGTCGCCATTGGCGGTCACGGTCACCACCGGGCCGAGCCTCTTCGGGTTCTTGTGCCTCTCCTTGGCGAGCGCGGGAGCGGTCGTGAGGACCAGGATCAAGCAGGCGCTGAGCAGCAGGACGCGCTTCACTGGCCGAGGACGCTACTCGATCTTGGCGAGCAGGTCGCCGGGATTCACCGAGGCGCCTTCCTTGGCGGCGAGGCTGGTGATCTTGCCGGACTTGTGGGCGGTGATCTCGTTCTCCATCTTCATCGCCTCGATCACGCAGACCAGATCGCCCTCGGAGACCTCCTGGCCCTCCTCGACCGGGACCTTGAAGACGTTGCCCTGGAGGGGGGAGACGAGCTCGTCGCCGGATGCGGCGCTTGCGCCGCCACCCGAGCGCTCGCGCTTCGGCGGTCGCTTCAGGCCCGAGCCGCCGGCGGCGGCCCCGACGGGGGCCGCGGCGGCGTCGCCGATCACCTTGACGTCGAAGAGCTTGCCGCCGACCTCGACCATGTAGTCGCGCGAGACCTTCTCGCCGTCCTCACCGGCCGGGACCGCTGTCTCGGCCGTCTCCTCGGCCGCGAGTGACTTCAGCCAGTCGCGGTCGCCGACCAGGTCGCGGCAGGTCTCGCCGTTGGCCCACTGCTCGGTGGCGAGCAGCGCCCTGTGGAAGGGGATCAGGGTGGTGACGCCGTCGACCTCGTACTCGCCGAGCGCCCGCAGCATCCGCCTCGTGGCGTGCTCGCGGTCGATGTCCCAGACGATCAGCTTGGCGACCATCGGGTCGTACATCGGCGTGATCTCCGAGCCGCCCTCGACGCCGGAGTCCACCCGCACTCCCGGGCCCGCGGGCTCGCGATAGGCGACGATCTTCCCGGGCGAGGGGGCGAAGTTCTTGTGCGCCGCCTCGGCGTTGATGCGGCACTCGATCGCGTGGCCGCGGAGCTGGACCTCGTCCTGGGAGATCGAGAGCGGCTCGCCGGCCGCGATCAGCACCTGCTCGCGCACGATGTCGATGCCCGTGACCATCTCGGTCACGCAGTGCTCCACCTGGACGCGGGTGTTCATCTCGAGGAAGAAGTAGTCGTCGCCGACCTGAAGCCCCTCGACGGTGCCGGCTGACCTGTACCCGACGGCGGCCGCGGCGTCGATCGCGATCCTCCCGATCCGCTCCCGCATCTCGTCGTCGACCTTGGGACCCGGGGACTCCTCGATCAGCTTCTGGTGGCGACGCTGCACCGAGCAGTCGCGCTCTCCGAGATGGATCACGTTCCCCTTGGAGTCCGCGAGCACCTGCACCTCGACGTGGCGCGGATCCTCCAGGTAGCGCTCCAGGTAGACCGTCGGGTCGCTGAAGAACTTCTCGCCCTCGCGGGCGGCGCCCTCGAACGCATCGGCGAGCGCCTCCTCGTCGACGGCGACTCGGAGGCCCTTGCCTCCGCCGCCCCCGGCCGCCTTGCAGGCGACCGGGTACCCGATCTCCCTGGCCTGCTTCTTCGCCGCGGCGACGTCCTCGACGGGCGAGGTCGCTCCGGGGACGATCGGGACGCCGGCCTCCTGCATCAGCTCTCGGGAGCGGGTCTTGGATCCCATCGCCTCGATCGCCTTCGGCGGCGGCCCGATCCAGGTGACCTTCGCCTTCTCGCAGGCCTTGGCGAAGGCGGCGTTCTCGGCGAGGAAGCCGTACCCGGGGTGGACCGCCTCCGCGCCCGAGGTCGCGGCGATCTCGAGGATCTTCTCGACGTTCAGATAGCTCTCCGCCGGTGTCGCGGGGCCGAGCAGGTACGCCTCGTCCGCCTCGCGGACGTGCGGGGCGCCACGGTCGATCTCGGAGTAGATCGCCACCGAGCCGATCCCCATCTCCTTCAGGGTTCGGGCGATGCGGATCGCGATCTCGCCGCGGTTTGCGATCAGGACTTTCTCGAACACGGCGGGGGAGTATTGCGGCTGAGCCGTCGCCGGGGCGCGGTGGCTCCGGCGCTCGGACTAGTCCCTGGCCGCCGTCGCCGCCGCTGGCCGGCTTCTGGCGCGGGCCGCGAGCTCCCGCTCGATCTTGGCGTTCCGCTCGAGCTCGGCCTGCTCGTCCGGGTCGTGCTCGACCTCCTTCTGGAGGGCGAGCTGGACAGCGAAAAGCGCCGCCACCGCGAGAGCGGCTCCACCCATCACCCATGGGACCAGGTCGGTGTTGGCCTTGTTCATGATCGTGAGCCCGGCGCCGATCAGGACGAAGCCGAGCGCGTAGCGCAGCGCACCCTGCGGCCACTTGACGGAGAGATTCGAGCCGAGCACCACGCCCGGTATCGAGCCGACCATGATGTTGCCGGCGAGGCCGAAATCGACGTTGCCCCCGACGATGTGGGCGATCGATGCCGCCCAGAGCAGGAGGGCGGCGTGCACGACGTCCGTGCCCACCACCCGCTTCGGGGTGAGCCGGTAGACCGCGATCAGCATGATCCCGATCAGCGTGCCGCTGCCCGCCGAGCTCAGACCGATCACGAAGCCGGTCGTGGCGCCGATGCCGACCGCGGCCACCTTGTGCCGGGTGTGCATCTCGAAGTCGTCGCGCTCCTGGATCTTGTCGGCGAGGAAGAAGCCGCGCAGGAGGGTTGCGGCGCCAACCACCAGGAGGCAGGCGGCGAGGATCGCGAAGACGGTCTCGTCGAGCTGATCCCCGAGCTTGCGCTTGAGGAGGTCGAGCACCCAAACGCCGAGGATGGCGGACGGCACGCTCCCCGCCGCCATCCAGTAGACGAGCGGCATGTTGACCGTCTTCAGCTTCAAGTGGCGCCAGCTGCCGGCGGTCTTGGTGACCGCGGCGTAGAAGATATCGGTGCCGATCGCCGTCGTCGGCTTGATCCCGAAGATCAGCACGAGCAGGGGGGTCATCAGGGAGCCGCCGCCCATGCCGGTCATGCCGACCAGGAAACCGACGCCGAAACCGAAGAAGACGATTGCTGGATCCATGGGGAGTTGAGAATCAGCAGCCCCGGGACGAACGCCGCTATTCCCACTTTCTTTCCTTTTATGACCGAAACGGTCCTAAATGGACCCGGGCACCATACCGGAACCCATCTTTTCCCCCTAATAGCTGGACTTTCTCGTGCCGAATGTCGCTAACGGGTGACCCAGGCGCCTTCGTCCCGGGTCAGCTCCAGCACGTCCTCCGGGATCTTTCCGTCACGCAGATCCGCAATCGTCACGTGCTCGAGGACCCTGCGGAGGGAGGCGCGAACCGCGATCCAGACGTCGCTGAGCGGCTCGGCGTTGCCCGGGTACTTCGTCTGCTCCGGGGCCTGGTCCTGGATGTTGGCCAGGGGCCCCTCGACTGCGCGGATCACGTTCGCGAGCGTGATCTCCTCGGGCGGCCGCGCGAGCCAGTAGCCGCCGCGGGCGCCGCGCCTCGCCCGGACCAGCCGGGCGTGCTTGAGCTCGAGCAGGATGTGCTCGAGGAACTGCAGCGGGATGCCCTGTGCCTCGGCGAGCCTCTCGCCTTTGACCGGCTCGTCGCCCGCCGCCGCCATCTCGACGGCCGCGCGCACGGCGTAGTCGGCTTTGGCCGAGATCCTCATATGCTGCGCCGCCGATGATCGACCTGCAGAGCCACTCGACCTTCTCCGACGGCGAGCTGCCGCCGGCGCAGGTGGTGGCGGCGGCCGCCGAGGCGGGCGTCACAACGCTCGCGCTCACCGATCACGACGCGGTCGACGGAGTGGCGGAAGCCGCGGAGGCGGCGAAGGAGGCCGGCATCGTCCTGGTGCCGGCGACCGAGATGTCCTGCGTCCACGGAAGCCTCGACGACGTGCACATGCTCGGGTACTGGGTGGACACGACCGCGATGGTGCCCGCCTGCGAGCGCGCGCAGCGGGAGCGGGTCACCCGCGCCCAGGAGATCGTCGAGCGGCTCAACGCGCAGGGCGTCCCGGTCCGCTTCGAGGACGCGATCGCGCAGGCGGGGGATGCATCCTCCGTCGGCCGCCCGCACATCGCCAAGGCGGCCGGTGTGAAGCCGGAGGGCATGAGCGCCTTCTTCGAGGAGTGGCTGGTCCCGGGCGCCAAGGCCTTCGTCTCCAGACGCTGGCCCGACGCGGCGGAGGCGATCGAGATCATCCACGGCGCCCGAGGCTCCGCGGTGCTCGCGCACCCCTTCTGGGACCTGGACGATCCCAACGAGGTCGGGGCGCTGGTCGAGGACCTCGACCTCGACGGGGTCGAGTGCTTCTACCCGGCCCACGACCGCGCGCAGACCAAGTTCCTGCTCGACCTCTGCCGGGACAGGGGCCTGGCGGCGACGGCCTCCTCTGACTTTCACGGCCCGTCCCACAAGATGTTCGACTCCTTCTGCGCCTACCCGACTTATGACTTCGGCGAGCCCGAGCTGCCACCCAGGCGACCGAACTAAACGGGTTGCTCCTCGGCTTCGCCTGCGGAGCACCCTCGCGTTACGCCGGCTGGGCCGCCGGGATCAGCTGTCGCTCCTCGAGCAGTCCGAGGATCGCGTTCGCCGACTCCTCCGCCGACTGATGCTCGGTGTCCAGGGTGAGCTCGGGGTTGAGCGGAGGCTCGTAGGGGTCCGAGACCCCGGTGAATTCCTTGATCTCGCCCTTGAAGGCCTTCTCGTAGAGTCCCTTCACGTCGCGCTCGGCGCAGACCTCCACCGAGGCCTTGACGAAGACTTCGATGAAGCGGTCGCCCATCAGCTCGCGCGCCTCGTCGCGGATCTCGCGATATGGGGAGATCGCCGCCGTGATCACCGGCACGCCGTTGCGCGAGAGCAGGTCCGCCACGAAGGCGATCCTGCGGATGTTGGTGTCGCGGTCCTCCTTGGAGAAGCCGAGGCCCTTGGAGAGGTTCTCGCGGACCACGTCGCCGTCGAGCACCTCGACCCGGGAACCGCGGTCCCGGAGCTCCTTCTCCACCAGGTGGGAGATCGTCGTCTTGCCGGCGCCCGAAAGCCCCGTGAACCAGAGTGTGAAGCCCTTTTCGTCAGCCATTGCCTTCCTCTTTGTATGAGTCGATCAAGATCTGAGCCACCTCCGGGCGGCTGAACTCCTCGGGCGGCAGTTCGCCGTCACCGAGCATCTCCCGCACCTTGGTGCCGCTCAGGAACACGTGGTCCTCCTGGCCGTGCGGGCAGGTCTTGCCCGACGCCATCCCCTCGCACCTGTTGCACCAGAAGGAGTGCTCGAAGAAGAGTGGCTGGATGCCGAGCTTGTCGATGTCGAGCTCGTCGAAGATCAGCTGCGCGTCGTAGGTGCCGTAGTAGTCACCGACCCCGGCGTGGTCGCGCCCGACGATGAAGTGGGTGCAGCCGTAGTTCCGCCTCGCGATCGCGTGCAGGATCGCCTCCCGCGGGCCCGCGTAGTGCATCTTCGAGGGGAAGACGCCGAGGATGACGCGGTCGTTCGGGTAGTAGTCCTGCATCAGGATCTCGTAGCAGCGCATCCGCACGTCGGCCGGGATGTCGCCGGCCTTCGTCTTGCCGATCAGCGGATGGATGAAGAGTCCGTCGGTGATCTCGAGCGCGCACTTGGTCAGGTACTCGTGCGCGCGGTGGATCGGGTTGCGGGTCTGGAAGGCGACGACGCGCTTCCAGCCGCGCTCCTCGAAGGCCTTGCGGGACTCTTCCGCGGTGTAGTAGCGGCGCATGAAGGCGTCCTCGTGGTCGGGCAGCGCATCGACCTCGTAGGTGCCGGCGATGCAGCGCGCGCCCTCCTCGAAGATCGCCGCGACCCCGGGGTGCTCCTTGTCCGTGGTGCGGTAGACGTTCTCCGCCTCGGCCTCGAGGTCGCGCTCGAAGATCTCGCTGACGTTCAGGCGGCCGAGGGGATTGCCCTCGTCGCTGGAGACCTCGACCGTGTCTCCCTCGGAGACGTCGAGATCTGTGGCCAGCGTGATCGGGATCGGCCAGTACTCGCCGCTGGCGAGAGTCATCTTCTCGACGACGCTCTTCCAGTCGTCGTGGCCCTGCGGGCCGTTCAGAGGGGCGAAGCCGCCGTTGCCGATCATCTCGAAGTCGGCCGTCTGGCGGTCGGTGAGCTGCAGCTTGAGAGCGGTCTGAGTCATGGCGTCCTTGAGTGGATAAAGACGATCAGGTCGGTCAGGAAGCGGGGAAGGGTAGCGAAGGCTGCGCTCGGCACACGAGTTGCTCCTCGGCTATGCCTCGGAGCACCCTCGCATCAGCCGTGCAGTCCGCACTCGGTCTTGGAGAGGCCGGCCCAGCGCCCGGCTCTGGCATCCTCGCCCGCCCCCGGCTTCCGGGTGCAGTGGGTGCAGCCGATCGAGGGATAGCCCTGGTCGTGCAGTGGGTTGTACGGGATTTCGTGCCTGCTGACGTAGGACCAGACCTGCTCCTCCGACCAGTCGGCGAGCGGGTTGAGCTTCCAGAGGCCGAAGCGCTTGTCCCAGCCGAACTTCGGCGCCCCGGCCCTGGTCTGCGAATCCGAGCGGCGGATCCCGGAGACCCAGAGGTCGACCGCGGCGAGCGCCGAGCGCATCGGCTCGACCTTGCGAATCCCGCAGCAGGCGTCCGGGTCGCGGCTCCAGAGCTCGTCACCGTAGAGACCCTTCTGTTGCTCCAGGGTGATCGAGCTGTAGCGATGGAAGCGAATCCCGTAGCGCTCCTGGAGGCGGTTCTTGGTCTCGTAGGTCTCGGGGAAGAGCACGTCGGTGTCCAGGTAGAAGAAGCGCGCGTCCGGATTGATGCTGTGAGCCATGTGGACCGTCACCGAGCTCGTCTTCTGGAACGAGCAGGCGATGTACATCCGCGGGTTGAACGTGTCCAGGGCCCAGCGCAGCGCCTCCTCGGCGCTCGCGTCCTCAAGGTCCGTGGCAACGACCTCAGGGTCGAAGCCGAGGCTGTCCAGCTCGGCGGTGGATCCGCCGCCGGTGTTTGTGGGCGGCGCCATCGTGCGGTCGGGCAGTGTTGCAGAGGCCTCGTGCAGAATCCCCTTGCGGCCGTTGCCGCCCGCCTCAGTACCGGGTGGTCCCTGCGTCGCGGTGGGCTCCATCTAGACGGCGCACTCTCCCTCGCCGCGCTCGACCTTGTAGGGCTCGGAGCGGTTCCAGTCGATGAAGTGAATGAGGTTGTCGGCGTTGAACTCGACCGGCAGCTTCAGGTCCGAGATCAGCTCCTCGAAGGCTTCGAAGCCGGTGCGATCGACGAAGGCGTTGAAGTCCTCGCCCTCGTTCCGGTTCTCCTCGTAGTGGCGGATCCAGCGTACGACGGCGTCGGGGACCCGCTTGGCGGGGAGCCGGGCCTTGAGCCGGTGGCCGAAGACCACGCCGCCGCCCTCGAAGTTGCCGGCGATGTGGGGGATGTACGCGGGGATCGTGTGGTCGCCGACCTTGATCGAGGCCCCGTAGAAGCCGATCGTGGCGATGTGGTGCTGGGAGCAGCCGTTCGGGCAGCCGCTCATCTTGATGTGGATCTGCCTGGTCAGCGGGTCGGTGATGTCGAGCTCCTCGATCCGCTGCTGCAGGGCCCGGTTGAGGCCCATCGAGGCCGTGATCCCGAGCTTGCAGCTGTCGGTGCCGGGGCAGCTGACCACGTCGCCGATCTGGAAGGCGCCGAAATCGCCGAGGCCAAGCTCCTTCAGGCGCAGCCAGAGGTCGTAGAGGGACTCGGGCCGCACCCAGCGCAGCACCAGGTTCTGCTGCACGGTCGTGCGGGCGTAGCCACCGGTGAAGTCGCGCATGATCGCGGCGAGGCCGCGGAATTGCTCCGGGGTGAGATCGCCGCGGGTCACCTTGATGGTGGCGGTGACGAAGCCCTCCTGGCGCTGGGGCTGGACGTTGGAATCGACCCAGGCGTCGAACTCGCTCTTGTCGCCGTTGGGCGACCCGTAGCTCTCCGGGACGGAGGGCGCGTTGGCCTGCTCGTCGTGGACGAAGAGCAGGTGGTCGATCGAGAAGTCGCGGTCGTCGACCCAGTCGCCCTTCAGTTCCTCTTCGACCATCTCGCGGAAGGCGTCCATCCCGATCTTGTCGACCAGGACCTTGATCCGGGCGCGCATGCGGTTCTCGCGCAGCCACTCCTGGCGGTCGAAGATCCGCAAAGCCGCTTCGGTGACCTTGAGGTAGTCGCCGTTGTCGAGCTCGACGAAGTCGTAGAGGGTGGGGGCGACCCGTGGCTGGATCGAGGTGCCGCCGCCGATCTTGACCTCGACGCCACGGACCTGCTTGCCGCCGATCTCCTTCACCCTGGGGATGAAGCCGACGTCGTGGATCTCGGTGATCGCCCGGTCGGCGTCGCTCGCGCTGAACGCCGTCTTCACCTTGCGCGGCATCAGCTGGGTGGTCGGGTGGCGGACGAAGTAGCGCGCGTACGCGGCGGCATAGGGAGTGACGTCGAATGGCTCGTCCTCGGCGACGCCCGCCCACGGGTCTCCGGTGACGTTGCGGATCGTGTTGCCGCAGCCCTCTCGTGAGGAGAGGCCCGCCTGGCTGATCTGCCGGATGAACTCGGCGGCGTCCGCCAGCGGGATGTGGTGGATCTGGATGTTCTGGCGGGTCGTGATGTGGCCCTTGTTGAGCGGCGCGAGCTCCTCGATCGCGTCCGCGAAGGCCTCCATCTGCTCCGGGCTGACTCCGCCGTAGGGAAGCTTGACGCGGATCATCTGCACGTCGGGCTGGCGCTGGCCGTAGACGCCTTGCTTGAGGCGGAAGCCGATGAACTGCTCCTCGGTCTGCTCGCCGCGCAGGAAGCTGGCCGCCTCGGTGTCGAAGTCGTCGAATTCCCGCTCGAGGATCGGGATCACGTGCCCGGGAACGTTGTCGTAGACCTCGGGGTTCTCGAGCGAGCCGCGCCTGCCCTTGCCGTGCTGCTTCTTGCCCGGTTCCTGCTTGAGCTCGGCGGGATCGACGGTCTTCTTGGGCTTCGCGGGAGCGCCGTTGGCGGCGTCACCCGTCTTCTCAGGGGCGGAGACAGGCTCCATGAAAACCGGCTTCCTTTCGTAGACGTAGCCTTGCCCGGCGGATATCGCCCGCCCAATCTAGCAAACCTGATCGAGTTTCAGGTGTTTATGCGGCTGCGTCCAGCTCGGTGACCGCGAGGATGTTGCCGGCGGGGTCCTTGAACCAGGCCACCCTGGGGCCGGACGGGTCCAGCGAGATCCCCTTCTCGTCCTGCTCGATCTCCTCGAGCATGCCGGCTCCTCTCGTCTCTGAGTTCACCAGTTGAGACCCTCGCGCATGCCGAGACTCATCGGTGCCCCCTGATTCGCGCTCTCGCGACAGAATCGGCGCGTGACCGAGGTTCCCGTGATCTCCGGCGAGGCGGTGTTCGGGGCGATCGACCCCGAGACGGCCGTCGAGCGCACCCGGACGGCGTTCGAGCGCTATGGCCGCGGCGAGTGGCAGATGCCCGCCAAGGTCTATCTCGACAGCCCGCCGTACGGCGACTTCCGGGCGATGCCGGCCCTGGGGGACGGCCTCGCGCTGCTCAAGTGGGTCACCTCCTTTCCCGGCAACAGCGCCAGGGGCCTGCCGGTGGTCCGCGGCGAGGTCCTGCTCTCCGACGCGGAGACCGGCGAGGAGCTCGCGGTGATCGAATGCTCGTCGGTGACTTCTCTGCGGACGGGGGCGGCGGCCGCCGTCTCGGCCCGGGCGCTTGCGGCGGCGGGCGCGAGCTCCGTCGGGATCATCGGCTGCGGGGTCAACGGGGCCTGGGCGGCCCGCTGCCTGGCCGCGAGCGGGTATGGCCCTGGTGTCTGCGCGGATCTGCGCGCCGGCGTCGCGCAGGCGCTCGCCGCCGAGCTCGGATGGGCGGTGGGCGAGCGCGCCGAGGCGGCGGCCCAGGACGTGGTGGTCACGGTGACGCCGGGGAACGAGCCGGTGATCCTCGCCGGCGACCTGCGGGCGGGGCAGCACATCGCGGTGCTCGGGGCGGACGCGCACGGCAAGCAGGAGGTCGAGCTAGGGGCGATCGAGCGCTGCCATCTCTTCTGCGACGAGTGGGAGCAGGCGAGCGGCGGCGGGGAGCTCGCGAACGCCGTCGAGGCGCGTGCGATCAAGCGCGAGGACGTGAGTCAGCTGGGAGACGTGCTCGTCGGCAGCGCGAAGGGACGCCTGGCTGCCGAGGACACCACCCTGTTCGACTCGACCGGCCTGGCGATCCAGGACCTGGCGATCTGCCAGGCCGTCTACGAGCGCTGGCGCGAGGGAGGGATCGACGCGCCGGTGGTCAGCCTCTGAGCAGTGCGCCCGCGGCGTGGTCCTGCTTGCACTTCTTCGCCGACGTGGCGTGGTGCTTCCTCTTCTTGTTCTTGCACTTCTGCTGCTGCTGCTGCGTCTTGTTCTTCTTCTTGGCTTCGTCACCGGGTGCGGTGGCGGCGCCGCCGGGTGCGGTGGCGGCGCCGCCGGGGTCGGGCCGTCGGTGAGCGTGACGTTGTCCAGGTCGTATCTCTCACCGGTCCCGTTCGGCCCGACGTCCGCCATCACCGCGATCTGGTCGCTGGACGCGATCAAGCCCCTGAAGCCTGACTTCTTGGTCGCAGCCGTGCAGGTACCGCCGGCGTAGGGACAGACGGACCAGTTCGATGACTCCGCCAGCGTGATCGAGAGATGGTGGTAGGTCGTCCCGCCGGTCTCAGCGATCAGCCCGTCCAGATAGTCCGGGCCGTTCGGAAAGAGCAGCAGCTCCGCGGCGAACCCCGGATTGACGCTCGAGCGCAGGTCGAAGGAGGCGACGCCGCCGTAGTCCAGGTGCGGCACCATCGGGCTGAGCGAAGTAGAGGAGGTTGCAGTTCGTCAGTCCAGGACAGCCGGTCTCACGGCCCGTGTCCACAGCCGTCAGCCGACCTCCAGGATTGCCGCCGGTCGGCTGGAATCCCGCCGCCGAGTACGAGATCCCGTCCTGGCTCTGCTGCCAGCCCTGATTGTCCGAGTCGAAGGTGTACGAGAGGGAGGTCGCGCCGGCGGAGCCGCAGGTCAGGAGGACTCCCGCCGCAGCCAGCAGCGTGACTCGCAAGAGATTCCGGCTTTGTCCCTTCGCGCGGGTCCTTCCGCACATGACGCCCTCCCCTTGATCGCTCCTGGAGGTCAGCGTAGCTGGTCGAGGAGCGGGATCAAGGGGCGGCGGGCCCCGCCCTGCCGCCGCCCGCCGCCGCCCCTCCTCCCAAGCTCAGTCGACGTCCGTGCCCTCGACCAGGAACGCGACCCGGACGTGGGCGCGCCACTCA
Organism: uncultured Solirubrobacterales bacterium; assembly: GCA_963833375.1. Taxonomy (GTDB): domain Bacteria; phylum Actinomycetota; class Thermoleophilia; order Solirubrobacterales; family 70-9; genus DASUPK01. The sequence continues at coordinate 75,812 of CAWHXR010000001.1, read as the reverse complement.
TCGAGGTTCTCACCGCGAAGCCCGGTGGAGACGACGTCGATCGCGCGGATGTTCCGAAGCGAGCTCTGCGCCTGCTTCAACGCCTGCTGTGCGGCGTCATCCGAAGACTTCTTGGAGCTTCCGACCAGCTCGATGATCTTTACGACGGCCACGAGCCCTCCTCTTCATCAGCAGCGATTGTTTGCGCCGTGTGTTCTATTGCACAAGCGCTCGGCTGGCAAGCCCGCGTCACGTGCCGGGCGCAATCCCCCAGCCGCTCCCCAGGCCGGAGCGGCCCTCAACGCCCTCGCGGAGCGCGGCCTGTTGCCAGCGGCTCACCTCGGCGGCACCGGGGCCCGGCGCGGTCTCCCAGAGGAACCGCTCGAGGGCCGCGGCGATCGCCGCCGCCTCGTCGGGGGCGGCCGCGCTGCTCTGAATCTCGATCCTGGGCCGCGGTGGCTGGCCCTTGCCGTTCTTGCCCGCCATCAGAGCGGGATGTTGCCGTGCTTGCGCTTCGGCTGCTCGACGCGCTTCGTCTGCAGCGTGCGAAGCGCGCGGATCAGCTTCGGGCGCGTCTGGTGCGGCTCGATCACGTCGTCGATGTAGCCGCGCTCGGCCGCCGAATAGGGGTTCGCGAAGTGCGCCTTGTAGTCGTCGATCAGCTTCGAGCGGCGCTCGTCGGGCGTCGGCGACTTCGCCAGGTCGCGGCGGTAGATGATGTTGACCGCGCCCTCGGGGCCCATCACCGCGACCTCGGCGGTCGGCCAGGCGAAGTTGAAGTCGGCCAGCATGTGCTTGGAGTTCATGACGTCGTAGGCGCCCCCGTACGCCTTGCGCGTCACGACCGTCAGCTTCGGCACCGTCGCCTCGGTGAAGGCGTAGAGCAGCTTGGCGCCGTGCCGGATGATCCCGCCCCATTCCTGAGAGGTGCCGGGCAGGAATCCCGGGACGTCTGTGAAGGTGAGCAGAGGCACGTTGAAGGCGTCGCAGGTGCGAACGAAGCGGGCCGCCTTCTCCGAGGACTCGATGTCGAGCACCCCCGCGAGATGATTGGGCTGGTTGCCGACAACCCCGACGGGATGGCCGTCCAGGCGAGAGAACCCGCAGACGATGTTCTGGGCGAAATGCTCGTGGACCTCGAAGAACTCGCCGTCGTCGACGATCCGTGAGATGACCTCGCGCATGTCGTAGGGCTTCTGGGGATCGTCCGGGACGAGCGTGTCGAGCTCGGGGTCCTCCCGATCTGGATCGTCGGTCGGCTCGACCCGCGGCGGCAGCTCGAGGTTGTTGAGCGGCAGGAAGCTCATCAGGTAGCGGACGTCCTCCAGGCACTGCTCCTCGTTGTCCGCGGCGAAGTGGGCGACGCCCGACTTGGTGTTGTGGCTCATCGCGCCGCCGAGCTCCTCGAATTCGACCTCCTCGCCCGTCACGGTCTTGATCACCTCCGGGCCCGTGATGAACATGTGCGAGGTCTCCTTGACCATGAAGATGAAGTCGGTCATCGCGGGGGAGTAGACGGCGCCGCCGGCGCACGGCCCCATGATCAGGCTGATCTGCGGGATCACGCCGGAGCACTGCACGTTGCGCACGAAGACGTCGCCGTAGGCGCCGAGCGAGACGACGCCCTCCTGGATCCGCGCGCCGCCGGAGTCGTTGATGCCGATCACCGGTGCCCCGACCTTCGCGGCCAGGTCCATGACCTTGCACATCTTCTCGGCCATCACCTCGCCGAGCGAGCCTCCGAAGACCGTGAAGTCCTGCGAGAAGACGAAGACAGTGCGGCCGTCGATCGTGCCGTAACCGGTCACGACGGCGTCGCCGTAGGGCCGTCGCTTGTCCATCTCGAATTCGTGGGTGCGGTGACGGACGAAGGTGTCGAGCTCCTCGAAGGAGCCCGGGTCGAGCAGCTTCCCGATCCGCTCCCTGGCCGTGAGCTTGCCCTTGGCGTGCTGCTTCTCGACCGCTTCCTCGGAGCCTGCGTGGAGCGCCTCGTCGCGCAGCTCGCGCAGGTAGGCGAGCTTCTCCTCGTGGGTGACCGGGTTCTTCTCTCTCATGGCCCGGCGATTCTACGGACGGCCGGGCCCTCCCGATCCGTCAGTCAGCCCAGATGCCGTCGCGCCTCAAAGCGACCTGCGTTCGCAAAATTCGGTGCCTAGGCGCTTGTTCGATGCCTCGGACTAGAAGAACGCGCCGCCGCGGTACTCGCCGAAGACGTCGCGCATCGCGTTGCAGACCTCACCGATCGACCCGCCGGCCCGCAGCGCCTCCCTGATCGGGTAGAGCAGGTTGCCGTCGCCGCGGGCCACCTCGCGGAGCTCCTCGAGCTTCTGATCGAGCGCCTCCTGGTCGCGGTTGGCCTTGAACTTGGCGAGCCGCTCGAGCTGGCGCCTCTCGGACTCCGGGTCAACCTTGAGGATGTCCACGTCGTCGACTTGGTCGGTGACGTACTTGTTGACCCCGACGACGATGTCCTGGCCCGTCCGGTAGCGCTCGTGGTAGGAGGCCGCCGACTCCTCGATCTCGCGCTGCATGAACTCGAGCGCGTTGACCGAGCCACCGAGCTCCTCCACCTTCTTCATCAGCTCCCAGGAGCGCTCCTCGATCTCGTCGGTCAGCGACTCCACGAAGTAGGAGCCGGCGAAGGGGTCGACCGTGTCGGCGACGCCGGACTCGTGCGCGAGGACCTGCTGGGTGCGAAGCGCGATCCGGGCGGAGCGCTCGCTGGGAAGCGCGAGCGCCTCGTCGAAGCCGTTGGTATGGAGTGATTGGGTGCCGCCGGCGACCGCGGCGAAGCCCTGCAGCGCCACGCGGATGATGTTCACCTCGGGCTGCTGCGCCTGGAGGGTGACGCCGCCGGTCTGCGTGTGGAAGCGGATCATCTGCGCCCGCTCCTCGGTCGCGCCGAAGCGCTCCTTCATGATCTTCGCCCACATCCGGCGGACGGCCCGGAACTTGGCGATCTCCTGGAAGACGTTGTTGTGGCCGTTGAAGAAGAAGGCGAGCCGCTGCCCGAACTTGTTGACGTCGAGGCCCGTGGCGATCCCGCCCTCCACGTAGGCGATCGCGTTGGCGAGCGTGAAGGCGACCTCCTGCACGGCCGAGCAGCCCTTCTCGCGGATGTGGTAGCCGGAGATCGAGATCGTGTTCCACTTCGGGACGTTCTCGTTGCAGTAGGCGAAGATGTCGGTCGTCAGCCGCATCGTCGGCTCGGGCGGGTAGATGTAGTTGCCGCGCGAGATGTACTCCTTGAGCACGTCGTTCTGGACCGTGCCGCGCAGCTCCTTCGACGGGACCCCCTGCTCGTCGCCGACCAGCTCGTAGAGCAGCAGCAGGATCGCGGCGGGAGCGTTGATCGTCATCGAGGTCGAGACCTCGGCCAGCGAGATCTGGTCGAAGCAGATCCGCATGTCCTCGATCGTGTCGATCGGAACGCCGGTGCGGCCGACCTCGCCCTGGCAGAGCGGGTCGTCGGAGTCGCGGCCGAGCTGGGTCGGCAGGTCGAAGGCCATCGAGAGCCCGGTGGAGCCATGCTCGGTCAGATAGCGGTAGCGCTCGTTGGTGTCCTCCGGGCTGGCGAAGCCGGCGTACTGGCGCATCGTCCAGAGCCGGTCGCGGTACATGCCGGGATGGATGCCGCGGGTGAAGGGGTACTCGCCCGGGTCCCCGAGCCGCTCCTGAAGCCCGGGTGCGACGTCGTCCTCCTCGTAGAGGCGCTTGATCTCGATGCCCGAGTCGGTGATCACCCGCTCGTCATCGGGCCCGACGACGGGGGCGATGTAGCGGTGGAGGTCCTCTTCGACCGCAGCCCGCTGCTCGGCCTCGGACGCGCCGTTGGAGGTGCCCTCCGCGCCCTCTGCCTGCGCCTCGTCCTTTGGCCGGGTGGCCATGCGGACAGAATAGATTGGCGGCGGCGAGGCGGCCTCGCCCGCTCAGCGGACGCTAGAAGCCGAAGAAGCGCCGACGCTTCTTGGCGGGTCGAGCCGGGGGAGGCTCGGGCGTCGGCGGCTCGGCTGCGAAGGTCTCGGGCGGTGCCGCCTCGACGGGTTGCGGCTCGGCCGGGGTCATCTCGGTCGCTGGTGCCTCGACGGAGGTGTTCTCGGCCGGCCGCTCGGGAGCCAGGTCGGGCACCGGCGCCGGCGGCTTGTCCATCCCCGCGAAGGGGCGCTTCTGCGGCGTCGCCAACTCGTCGAGGACGGCGTCGAGCCAGCCCTCGAGCCGTGTCGGCTCCGTGGAGCTCTGGGCGCTCACCTCGACGTGCGTGCCCCAGCCCTTCTCGGCCAGCTCGACCTCGATCCACGCGTCCTCGCCGTCGGCGGCCTGCCAGCGCAGGACCGACCCGGGCTTTCTCTCGCTGACGGTCACCTCGGTGGCCCGCCCGAGCAGGGCGCACATCAGACCCTGCATGCGGTCGGGCTGGTCGATCAGATCCCATACCTCGGGCGGGGACTTGACCAGGGTGCGGCCTGCGGTCCTCATGGTGCGGGCATTCGTGCGTCGGCGGGTGGGTCCTGCCTCTTATGCGGAATGGGAGATCCCGCCCGGCAGGGCCGCAGGGGTGATTCGTCCCGGCTGGGCGCCATCAGGCCGCGAGGAAGGCCTCGACCGCGGCGGCGGCGCGAGGGCCGGCCTGCCCGTCCCAGAGCGGGATCTCCGGGGCCTTCTCCGGCGGCGCGGAGGCCAGGGAGCGCTGGGCGGCGGCTAGCAGCGCGCCCGGATCCACCCCGACCAGCTCGTTGGTGCCGAGCTCCACGGTGATCGGGCGCTCGGTGGTGGTGCGGTAGGTGAGGCAAGGGACACCGAGCACCGTGGTCTCCTCCTGGACCCCGCCGGAGTCGGTGATCACGAGGCGAGCCTCCGCCTCCAGGGCGATGAACTCGGCGTAGTCCATCGGCTCCACCATCCGCAGGCCGGCCGGGATCGAGATCCCGGCGTCGCTCAGCCTCGCGGTCGTCCGCGGATGGGCCGGGAAGAGCACCGGGCGCTCGCCCGCGAGGTCGCCGAGGACCGAGATCACGGCTCCCAGCTTCTCCGGGTCGTCGACCAGCGCGGGCCGGTGCAGGGTGACGAGCACGAAGTCGCGCCGCTCGACCTCCTGGGAGCCCAGCGCCGCCTCACGGTCGGTCCCCTCGAGGATGCGGAAGAGGCTGTCGATCATCGTGTTGCCGACCAGCTGGACCCCGTCGCCGGAGATCCCCTCGCCGGCGAGGTTCTCGACGGCGTCCGGGGAGGTGCAGAGCAGCAGGTCCGAGACGCGGTCGGTGACCACCCGGTTCACCTCCTCGGGCATCTCCCAGTCGCGGGAGCGAAGCCCGGACTCGATGTGGGCGACGGCCGCGTCCGTCTTGGTCGCGGCGAGGGCCGCCCCCATAGTCGAGTTGACGTCGCCCGCGACCAGCACCAGGTCCGCCGGATTGGCGAGCAGATCGGCCTCGACGCCGGTCATCACGCCCGCCGTCTGCTCCGCGTGGGTGCCGGAGCCGACGCCGAGGTTGGCGTCGGGCTCCCGCATGCCCAGCCGCTCGATGAAGCCGCCCGAGAGCGCCCGGTCGTAGTGCTGGCCGGTGTGGAGCAGGCGGACCGAGATCTCCTCGGAACGCTCCAGGGCGCCGACGACCGGCGCGGCCTTGACGAAGTTGGGTCTGGCGCCCACGACCGCGAGCACGGAGGCAGTCACAGCGGAGCAACCTAGCGGCTGAAACGGCTCCGGTAGGGTCCCCGCGAGATGGCCGGCAACGAAAGCGGCGCTGTGGTGGTCACGGGCGCATCGACGGGGATCGGGCGCGCAACTGCGCTGTTGCTCGACAAGAAGGGGTACCGCGTGTTCGCAGGCGTCCGCAAGCAGGCCGACGCCGAGTCGCTCTCCGAGGAGGCCTCCGACCGCCTCACCCCGATCACGATTGACGTGACCAAGGAGCGCTCGATCGCCTCAGCCAAGGAGAAGGTGGAGCGCGCCGTCGGCGATGACGGTCTCGTCGGGCTGGTCAACAACGCCGGGATCGGCACTGGCGGTCCCGTCGAATCAATGGACCTGAACGACCTTCGGCAGGCCCTTGAGGTGAACCTGGTCGGCCAGGTTGCGGTCACCCAAGCGTTCCTCCCTCAGATCCGGGAGGCGAAGGGGACCGTCGTCTTCATCGCCTCGATCGGCGGCCGGATCGCGAGCCCCTTCATGTCTCCGTACAACACCTCGAAGTTCGGGGTCGAGGCGCTCGGCGAGTCACTGCGACACGAGCTCAAGCCCTGGGACATCGACGTCGTGGTCATCGAGCCGGGCAGCATCGACACTCCCATCTGGGAGAAAGGCGCCGAGACGATCGATGAGCAGACCTCCAAGCTCTCGCCGACGGTGAAGCGTCTCTACGGGAAGCAGCTGGATCGAATGGAAGAGGTCCTGAAGGAGACGGCGAGTCGCGGGATCCCTCCTGAGAAGGTGGCCAAGGCGATTCACACCGCCATCAGCTCGGACAATCCGCGGCATCGCTACCTGGTCGGCACCGACGCCAAGATCGCCGCCCGCCTCAAGGGGTCGCTCCCGGACCGCACCTTCTCAAAGCTCGCGGGCCGGCAGTTCAAGATGCCGACCGACGTGCCGGCGAAGTAGCTCAGTAGGCCCCGAGCTCGCTGATCCGGCTCGGCATGCCGAGCCCGGAGAAGTCCCCGTCGTCCCGGATCCGCTCGGCCGCCTCGATCACCGCATTGGCGGCGGCCCAGGTGAGCCCGCCGGCGGTGCTCACCCTCTGGGCGCCCGCCGAGACGATCTCGTCGAACTTCAGGCCCATCGAGTAGACGTTGACCGGCTTGCTGACCGCGTCGCAGATCTCCTTGATCTCGTCGGCGGCGCGGACGCCCGGCGCGTAGAGCACGTCGGCGCCCGCCTCCTCGTAGGCCTGGAGGCGCTTGATCGTGTCGTCGAGGTCCGGGTTGCCGCGGAAGTGGTTCTCGGCGCGCCCCACCAGGGCGAACGGGAAGTCGAGCGCCCTGGCCGCCTCGACCGCGGCGGCCACGCGCTCGACCGCGTGCTCGAGCTCGTAGATGTGGCCCTCGGGGTCCCAGTCCTCGATCGAGCCGCCGACCGCGCCGGCCTCGCCCGCCCGGGTGATCGCGCGGGCCGCGTCCTCGGGCGAGGGCCCGTAGCCGTTCTCGAGGTCGGCTGAAACCGGGAGGTCCGTCGCCTGGTCGAGCTCGGTGATGTGAGCCGTGACCTCATCCAGCGTCAGGACCTTGTTCGGCCGCCCGAGCCGGAAGCAGAGCCCGGCGCTGGTCGTCGCCAGTGCCTTGAAGCCGAGGCCCGCCAGGAGCTTGGCCGTGCCGGCGTCCCAGGGGTTGGGGATGACGAAGGGCTCGCCCTCGTGCAGGGCGCGGAGGGCCTCTCCCTTCTCCTGCTGGGTCGGCGTCACCCGTCCTTCATATCAGGCTCACTCCATCGCCCTGAGGCGGTCGAGGTGCTTGCGGCCGACCTCGTTGGTCGCGCGCAGGAACTCGATGATCCGCTCGAGTTGCTCGGCGGTGAAGCGGCCGCTCAGCGCCGCCTCCCAGTCGGCCCGGAGCGGGCCCCAGATCCTCTCGGCGCGCGAGTAGAACTTCGGCGTCACCTCGACCTTGACGCGGCGGCGGTCGTCGGGATCGGGAACCCGGCGGGCGAACCCGACCCGCTCGAGTCGGTCGACGACACCGGTGACTGCCCCGGTGGTGAGCCCGACCTCCTCGGCCAGCTCCCCCGCCGTCAGCCCGCCGCTGTTCTCGATCGTGTTGAGGCAGTGGAGGTCGGTCCGGTTCACGCCGAGCCGCTCCGCCGCCAGGTTGTCGAAGGCGTCCTCCTGGTTGCCGCTGATCCTGAACTCGCTGACGAGCTCGTCGATCAGATCGCTCTTCTGCCTTCGGCCGGCCGCCGCCATAATCCCTTATCCACTAAGATATTTAGCATCTAAGTAACTCACCAGGCAAGGGGAAGCTTAGACCCCGACGCCGATCGAAAGGAGATCGAGATGGCGAACCCCGAGAGCAAGACGACCACGGGCCTCGACTGGCGGCTCGAGCTGATCAACGTCCCCGTCGCCGACGTGGACCGGTCGATCGACTTCTACGTCAACAAGGTCGGCTTCAACCTCGACCACGACCACACCCCCACCGACGAGATCCGCTTCGTGCAGCTGACGCCGCAGGGCTCGCCGGCCTCGATCTCGATCGGGAAGGGACTGCCGAACTCCCAGCCCGGCTCCGTCAAGGGGCTCCAGCTCGTCGTCGACGACATCGAGGCGGCGCGTGACGAGCTCGCCGAGCGAGGCGTCGGGATCAGCGAGATCGACGAGCAGCCCTGGGGCCGCTTCGCCTACTTCGCCGATCCCGACGGGAACGGCTGGGTGCTCCAGCTCAACTCGCGGCCGAGCTAGGCCGCCGGCGCGGCTAGCGGCGCTTCTTCTTGCACTTCTTCTTGGCGCTGACCACCGAGCGGTGATGCCTCTTCTTGCACTTCTTCCTGGGTGTGCCGGGGCCGGCCGGCGGCGTAGGCGGGACGTCCGCGATGTCCAGGCGGAAGCCGCTGATGAACGGATAGGTGTCGCCAGTCCACGGGTAGACCCCATCCGGGTCGCGCATCTCCTCCTCCACGAAATGGCCGCTCGAGTCGGAGGGTCCGGCGTAAGGAGCGACGCCCGAGCCGCCTGCGTCGAGGTCACCGGCGAAGGCCCCACCGGGGTGGGAGAAGCGAATCAGCAGGCCGCCGCCGGGGAAGTCGAAGGGCGCGGTGGCCGTGAAGCGGAGCTCGTAGTCCCCGGCGACGGTGTTTCCACGCGGGCTTGCCGGAAGCTGCGAGTTGGGGACGACCTGCGTGAAGGATCCGGCGTTCTGATTGCCACCGTTCGTCGTCGCCGGCGCCAGGTCGATCTGGAGTTGGATGTCGATGTCGTTCGTCGAGGTGAGGTCAAAGTCGATCGTGTCACCCGGCCTCAGGCTGAACGCCGGAATGTCCTTGTAGACGAACACCGTCGTCGGGGCCCAGATGTTGGTCTCTCCGAATGGGTTGCTGATGCAGCAGGTCGATGAGGCTGGAGCGACGGCGACCGTCGTCGCGGCCTGCGCTGAGCCGACCGCCGCTTGGCTGGCGACGAGCGCTGCTGCCGCCGCGACCAGCGCGATGAGCCCCCTAGAAGATCGCTTCCCCACTGGCGCGCGAGTCTAGGCACGCTCCCTGGCGCATTCCTCCCCTCTATTTCGGCAATGGACGGAAGTTCAGCCCGGCTGGCCGACGAGGCGCTCGATGCCCGCCTCGTCGATCGTCTTCTTGAGCCCGTCGCGGAGCGAGACCTCCGGCTCCCAGCCGAGCAGGTCCTTGGCGCGGGTGATGTCGGGCTGGCGGGTCTTCGGGTCGTCGACGGGCAGCGGCTCGTGGACGATCTCCGAGCGCGAGCCGGTCACCTCGATCACGGTCTCGGCGAGCTGGAGAAGCGTGTACTCGTCCTGGTTTCCGATGTTGACCGGCAGGTGCACGTCGGACTCGGCGAGCGCGACGAGGCCCCGGATCTGGTCGTCGACGTAACAGAAGCTCCGGGTCTGGCTGCCGTCGCCGAAGACGGTGAGCGGCTTGTCCTGGAGGGCCTGGCGCAGGAAGGTCGGGACCGCGCGGCCGTCGTTCGCGCGCATCCGAGACCCGTAGGTGTTGAACGTCCGCGAGATGCAGGTGTTGACGCCCTGCTGGCGGTGGTAGGCCATCGTCATCGCCTCGGCGTACCGCTTGGCCTCGTCGTAGACGCCGCGCGGGCCGATCGGGTTGACGTTGCCCCAGTAGTCCTCGGGCTGGGGATGGATCTCGGGGTCGCCGTAGACCTCGGAGGTCGAGGCGACCAGGATCCGGGCCCGCTTGAACTTCGCGACCCCGAGCATGTGGTGCGTCCCGTAGGAGCCGACCTTGAGGGTGTGGAGCGGCAAGCGCGCGTAGTCGATCGGGCTCGCCGGCGAGGCCAGGTGGTAGATGAAGTCCACGGGCTCGTCGATCTGCACGAACTCGGTGATGTCGTTGTTGACGAAGACGAAGTCGCCGTCGCGGATGTGCTCGAGGTTCTCGAGCGTTCCCGTGTCCAGGTTGTCGATGCAGATCACCCGGTGGCCGCGCCCGAGCAGGGTCTCGCACAGGTGCGATCCCAGGAACCCCGCCCCTCCGGTGACGACGCAGGTACTCACAGGCGAGCGAGCATAGCCAGGAACTCGGGCGGCGGCGGGAGCCTGCTCGCAGCTACGAGGGCGGCAGCTGGACGACCGCGCGCGCGAAGCCGAAGCTCTGGCGGATCACGCGCTTCGTCTTCGTGGCGGCCGCCACGTCGATGTGGACCGCCTGCCCGTTCATCCATTTGACTGGCTGGCGCTGGCTCGGCTTGAAGGGGTCGATCTCGAGGTAGTACTCGCTCGGCATCACGAAGGTGAGGGTCGCCCGGCCCTTGCCCGAGCTCCGGTAGGGCGGGGTGCCGGGGGCCGGCGAGGTCGGCGCCGGGTCGCAGAAGTAGAGCTCCCCGCACTGCAGCGTGATCGGTGGCGCCTCGACGAAGACCTTGATCGGCGCCTTGGGCGCCAGGCGGGAGACCTGGATGGTCTCGAGCTGGCCCGGGGTGACGACGCCGTCGGAGACCACCCTCGCCTTCAGGAAGATGAACTTCTGCTTCTTCTTCGCGGCGACCCCGGTCGTCGCCGGGATCGCCACGCAGAGGAGCGCGGCCACGGCGGCGATCAGAAGTCTCTTTACCCTCCCCGTCAACACGGGCGGACTATCGCAGGACGCCATCGCGTGGGCAAGCCGGATCAGTGCCCGGTGCTCCCACAGCTATCCCGCAATTTGCGTCGGATTCCTTCGAGACGCCTTCGCAATTTGCGTAAACGGGGTCTGGCGAAACGGGGCGAGTAATGGGAGCTTTCAGCTCACCCGGATGTGTCGGAGGTGAGCCGTCTGGACCTGTTGGGAGGAACAACCAGTCGAGCCGGGGCCGAAGCTCGATCCGCAGACAAGGCCGGTGAGGCGACTGCCTCCCCCGAGTCGCGTCGTAGGGCGGCCAGCCGCCTGATCGAGAGTCACGACGCCGTCTTCCGGCGCACGGCCAGTCGCTATTCCATCTGCGCCGACGATGCCGAGGACGCCTACCAGCGCGCACTCGAGATCCTCCTAACCAAGGCTCCCCCGATCGACGGCGACGCACTGGTTCGCTGGATGCAGGTGGTGACGAAGCGTGAGGCGCTCGGCGTCCGCCGGCAGCGTGAGCGCCTCCTGGGGTCTCCGAGACCGCCGGCCTCAGCTGAGGACAAGGAGCGAGACCCGCTCGAGTCAATCGCCTCGGAAAGCCCGGAGCCCAACGATCAGGTGGCCCGGCGCGAGCGCGTTCTCCGAAGTGGAGAGGCGCTGCAGGCCCTGAAGCCTCAAGAGGTTCGGGCGCTCACCCTGAAGGCGCAGGGGTACTCGTACGCCGAGATCGGCGAGATCACGGGGTGGACGTATACGAAGATCAATCGCTGCATGGCGGAGGGAAGGAAGCGCTTCCTCCAAGTTTTCGCCGATATCGAGCAAGGCCGCCGTTGCGAGGAACTCGCCGGAGCTCTCTCTGAGATGGCCGATGGCGAGAGCGCGAACGGATCGACTGAGGCCCTCGAGTTCCACCTGAGGAGCTGCTCTGCGTGCCGCGCGAAGTTGCGTGCCTATCGCGCGATCCCGGACAAGGTCTACGAGCTGATGCCCGTGGGTCCGCTGATCGACCAGTCGATGAGTGGGGGACTCCACGAGTGGGCCGCAGAGCGGGCCGGTGCCCTCGTCGACAAGCTTCGGGAGTCGGGCTATTCGCTGTTGTCCCGGGGCGGGGGAAGCGGCGATGCCGCCTCGGTGGCGGCAGCCGGCGGATCCAGGGGCGCCGGCGTGGCGGCCGTGGCGAAGGTGCTCGCGATCTGCGGCGCCACCGCAGCGGGCGGAGCTACCTGCGTGGCAACCGGAGTGGTGGATCCCGGCTCGCTCGGCGACGGGTCAGGGGACAAGCCCGCTTTGCACCGGCCGGTAGAGCCCGCGGCTACGACCAGTCCCCAGGCTTCGACCGGTCCCCAGACTCAGACGCCGCAGGAAGCCGCCGACCAGGCGGTCTCGGTGCCGCCGAAGGAATCCGCGCAGCAGGTTCAACAGCCCACGCCCACCCAACAGAAGACGCGTCAGTTCGGGGTGGAGGCAACGGCGAAGCCGGCGACCTCATCGCCCGGCGGGAGCGAGTTCGGTGGCCCCTCTGGAGGTGGCGGTGGATCAGGCGCGGGCGGTGGATCAGGCGGGGGATTCGGGATCGAGAAATGAGGGCTGGGAGGGCAGAACTCTGCGGCTCGTTGCCTTAGGGAGCACACGACCGTGACCGGTGAGGAGGAGAAGATGGAGGTACTCGCAACACACCGTTGGCTCAAGACCCGGGCGCTCCGTTCGTTCGTCCTGGTCGCCGTCGGGGTTGCGCTGATCGGGGCGATCTCACCTGCGCGTGCTCACGCTGACTACAAGGTCGCGCAATGTGAGCCGGACGCCGGATACACCGATGCGACTTGGCAGCCGTTCGGGGCCTACTTCAGCATTTGGGGGAGAAACGACTGCGGCGGCCAGACGGGCTATGGGCTTCGCCTGGACACTGGCTCGAACACCGCTGGAACGGCAAACGGCGCCGGGTCTCGCATGGCGTTTCAGCGCTCCGCCCGGGACCAACTTCGCCACTGCCAGTGCATCGCTGCACTACGGCAATGACGGCGGATTCGCTGCGGCCTCTTTCAGCGACGGGGCGCCCGCGACATTCAACGTCTTCACCGGTGGTAGTCGTAGCGAGTGGGCAACGCCCACCGCCGGACCGGGGGGAAGGGTCTTCGAGATTCGATTGCAGTGCTTCGCCTCCGGCGGCTGCCACAGCAACTGGTCCTATGCCTGGACCACCAACGTTCTCGCGACTCTGCACGACGACGCCGCGCCGGCCATCGCCGCCGATGGCTCGCTATTGAGTGGCGGCGTTGTTCGGGGTAACCAGATTCTTCGTGCCACCGCAACGGATGTCGGGGGTGGGGCACGCTGGATCGATGTCTACGTCAATGGCGTGCTCTCCAAGAGCGCTGACTTCTGTCCGCCTGACTACCAAGGGATCCGATACACCCGGCTCAAGCCTTGCCCGGATTCCTGGACGCAGCAGTTTTCGATCGACACCCAGAACGACCCAGGCTGGACGAACGGGCCCAATGATGTGGTGATCTGCGCGAGGGACGTCGCAGGCAACGCTTCACCCTGCATCCGGCGCACGATCCAGGTCGATAACTCCTGCCCAGGGTCTGGCGGCACCGCCGCGGCGGACCTCGACGCCGGCGCGGACGTCGGTGGCAAGCTCACTGACCGCGCCGCAGCTCGGCTCGAACCAGGAGCCAGTGATCCGCGGAGTCCTCCGGGACGGAGCGGCGGCACCGGTGTCGGGCGCGACGGTTTGCATCTATCAGACGGTTGATCTGCCGGACGCCTCGCGAGAGCTCGTCACCGCCGTCACCACCCAAGGCAACGGCCGCTTCGCGACCGTCTGGACGCTGGACCGTCGCGCGATCTCGACCTCGTCTATCGCTACAACGACAGGGCGCTTGCCGACCAGGTGCGAGTCGATTCGACGGTCGTCCCCACCCTCGCGATTCCAGACAAGAGGCTCGCCAACGGCCAGGCCGCACATTTCGGCGGGCAGCTACCTGGCCCAAACGCCGACGGACGCGCAGTGGCACTGCAGGCTCGTGTGGGTCGCAAGTGGCGCACCTTCAAGCAGTTGCGCACAGAATCAGACGGTGAGGTTCCGCGGCAAGTACCGATTCACCCAGACGATCGGTCGCGTGCGCTACGTCTTCCGGGCCCTCGTGAAACGCCAGAGCGGCTATCCCTATGAGCCGGGGAGCTCGCGGAAGCGCAAGCTGATCGTTCGCGGCTAGCCGTGCCTCGGCTGATGACGAGCCCATCCGGCCTGCAGTCTGCTTAGGGAAGCTTGTAGGGCTTGGCTGGAGCTGGCTGGCAGGCAGTAGGCGACAGCGGTGACCAGCGCGGTTGAACCGTTGTCGGTTGCGGCCGTTGCGCGACCAGCCGTCGTTTCCGCTGGGTCCGGATCCCCTGCAGATAAACGCGGTTAGTCCGGTCCTGCCGTCCCCTGTGATCACTCGCAAGCCGGCACGGACAATGAGCGTCGACGGTGCCGGATCCAAACGACTCCATCACCTGCATGGCGTCGGGTCAGTGATCTGGATTTGTTGGCGGACGCTGCTCAACCCGGCAAGGTCCTTAGCTGTGACGTTGCCCTCTCGTATCGACTTGCTAGTCACGGAGTTCTTCGGCGCCGTGACCTTGCCGGCGATTGCGGTCGTTCCGCCCGCGACTGCGATCACCAGGGCAAGTGTCGCCACAACATTCGAATAGCTGAGATGTTTTCTGATTCGCACGGGTCCTCCCTCCTGTAGCTCCTCCTTGAAACCCGCTCCCAGCGCGATGGTCGCGCTGACCCTATAGCGCCGATCCGGAACCTGAAAGTCTCTCGGCGGTGAGCGGTAGGGAGAAAGTGATCCTTGGGGCGACGGCGGCGATCACCGCGATCGCCGGGGTGCTCCGTTACTCGAACGCGAATGCCGTCCTCGCCTTCGCCGCCGCGACGCTTGCTCTCGCAGGTCTCGCCTGGGTGGTCGCCCTGGCGACGGAGCAGGTCGGCCTTCGGTTCGGGCCGGCGGTCACCGGGTTCATGCAGTCGACGCTCGGCAACCTGCCCGAGTTCTTCATCGTGCTGTTCGCGCTCGGCTCTGGCGAGACGGTGGTGGCGCAGACCTCGCTGATCGGCTCGATCTTCGCCAACGCGCTGCTGGTGTTGGGGCTGGTGATCGTCGCCGGGGTCTGGGTCGCAGACGACCGCTGCATGCGCTTCCGCCACCGCCTGCCCCAGGACACGGCGACCCTGATGCTGGTCTCGCTGTTCGTGATCGTGATCGTCGGGCTGGCGATCGCGTCCTCCGACCAGGCCAGTCACCACATCGAGGGGATCTCCTCGATCGGCGCGATCTGCCTGCTGGTCGTCTACGGCTTCTGGATCTGGGGATATCTGCGCTCGGATCCCGCCCGGGAGGAAGCCGGAGAGGAGCAGGTGAAGCCGCGCCTCTCCTTGCCGCTGGCGGCAACGCTGCTGGCCCTGGCCGGCATCGGGGCCGCGTTCGTCTCCGATTGGTTCATCCACGCCCTCGACCCGGCGATCGAGTCGCTCGGTCTCTCCAAGGCGTTCGCCGGGCTGGTGATCGTGGCGATCGCGGGCAACGCGGTCGAGAACTTCACGGGGATCTTCCTGGCCGCCAAGGGCAAGTCCGATCTGGCGATCTCGGTGGTGAAGAACTCCGTCGCGCAGATCGCCGCCTTCCTCTTCCCGGCGTTGGTGCTGGTCTCGCTGCTCTTCGCGACCTCGCTCACCTTCGCGCTCGCCCCCGTCTACATCGGCGCCCTCTTCCTCACCGCCATCTCCATGTGGCAGATCACCGGCGACGGCGAGGCGCAGATGTTCGAGGGCGTCGCCCTGATCGCGATCTACGTGGTGCTGGCGGCGTTCACCCTGTACGACTAGCCGGAATCCCCTCGGCCTCGCGGGCGTCCTCCAGGGTGTCGTACTGGGCGATCCGAGTGATCAGCCCGTCACGCAGCTCGAAGACGTAGCTGAGCTCGATCTCGACACGGGCGCCGCTCCCGCTGCCGATGCCCCAGTGCTTGGCCGGAACGAGGACGCGATCGCCGGCGTCGATGTACTCCACCCACTTGGAGCGGTATTCGCTGAAGGGCTCGAGCCAATCCCGGAAGTACTGCACGAGGCCATCCCAGCCGCGGTAGACATCGCTGATACCGGTGCCGATACCTGACTCGAGTGTCCTCAGCTCGACATCCGGCGAATGAGTCCGCGCGAGGATCTCGCGGATCTCGTCGGAGCCGAAGTCGATCTCGGCGCCGTTGATGCCGTCGAACGGCTCAAGCACCGAACGGACGACCTCGACGTTCTCCTTGGACATCGGCCGCAGTATCTCGCGCCTACCGACAGGCCGTTACGTTGCCCACGGCGACCGAGCGGGGATAGGCTCGGATCATCGCCAAGGCCGTTTCCCCCGAGGTTTTCGACCGCCTTCGGTTCCAGGAGCGCTTCGAATGCTGGAACCGTGACGAGCTCGAGCCGATGATGGAGATGTACGCGGAGAACGCCGTGTTCGATGTCTCCGCCGTCTTCACCGATGTCGCGCCGATGCGCGGCCACGAGCAGATGCGGCGCTACTGGTACCAGCTGCGGGAAACCTGGCGGCCCGCTCCCGGCGGGCCGTTCGGTTTCTGTCGGTATCTCCGTGCCCGCAGTCGCAGCGACCTGCAGGCGACCAGGTCAGGGCGTCAGTACCACTTACCGCGAGCGAATCCGCCGAACGCGATCAGCCCGATCAGCAGGACGACCAGCCCGGCCCAGAAGCTCCAGACGATCATCAGGACGATCCCGAGGATGACGAGGATTCCTCCGAGAGAGATCCCACCGATTCCACCACCACGACGTTCAGTCGCCATCACTGCCTCCTTGCAGGGTACGAGACCTGAAATACGCTACCCCACGCGGTCCACTCGCTAACCATCGCCCGGGGATCGGGACGAGAGCGCTCGCTAGTCTCGCACCACGAATTCGGGAGGACGGGGCGTGGTGATCGGGTCCGCGTGCCGATGCACGACCTTCCAGGTGCCGTTCTCGGGCCGGAGGATGCTCGTCACCCGGAGATCGACCGAGCTCACCTCGTCGCTGCCGCCGATCTTGGCCCGGTAGCGCTCTATCTCCATCACGTAGCCGAGCTCCAAGGTGACTAGCTGCGCCACCCGCTCGAACCCCACCACCTCTCCCTCCGCGTAGAGGCTCGCGGCCCGCTCCATCGTCTCGGCGGCGTCCGCCCAGCCCCGGGCGATCGGGTTGAAGGGATTGGCGAGGCTGACGTCGTCGGTCTGGGAGAACACCTCCTTGTACGCCTCGGGGTCTCCCTTGACGAAGGTGACCGCGGCGGCGTGGTAGCGCTCCATCGCCGCGTCGAACTCCTCGGCCCCGGTCACCTGCTCAACGTAACCGATCGTCGGCTCACCGCGTACACGGCTCCGGCCCGTGCCAGTGCTTCGAGCAGAAGATCTGGTCCACCGGGTCGTACCAGAGGGGCTGCAGGGGCGGGTTGAGCGGGCCCTTGCCCGCGCCGCTCAGGCGCTGGTCGCGCTCGTTGATCAGCTCGGTGTAGTCGTTGCCGCCCCAGCTGCCGGGGAAGGTCATCGGCGGCTTCAGGTTGTTGACGAAGATGGTCCGGGCGGGGAGCCAGTCCCAGCCGTAGCTGGTCTCGTCGCGGATGTTGGCGGCGTAGCTGAGCACGGTGGTCGTCCCGGCCGGCACGCCCTGGCAGCCGGCCCAGTCCGGGGCGCGGCGATCCTGGGTGCGGGTGTAGTTGGCGTGGGAGCCCTCGGCGACCGCGACCAGCGGGTGGACGCGGGGCGGACCGGTGTCGGCGAGCTCGGCCTTGTTCCAGGGGACCCAGGAGCCGCCGCAGTGGGCCGAGTAGCCGACGAAGAGCGGGGCCTTGGCGGAGAAGCCGATGGTCACCGCCTCCCAGTCGCCCTCGTGGCGCTGCACGAGCCGGCCGCCGAGGACCGGCCGGGTCCACTCGTCGTAGCGGTAGAAGTACCAGTACTGGATCAGCGTCCGCAGGCTCTTGCCGTAGGGGCCGGTGCCGCTGAAGGCCTGCGGCGAGCCGCCCGGCTCGTCGCGGGTGATGATGCGGACGTAGTCGGCGCCGTCCCGGTAGTCGGGGATCGTGTCGCCCTTGTCGGTGCGGTCCGGCTGGCCCTCGGCGCAGTCGTCCGAGCCCGAGGGGCAGTCGATCGTGATCTGGAAGCAGGGCGGCCGGGCGCCGTGGCAGTCGCCGGTCCTGGGCAGGTTGGCGAGCGAGGGCGCGCGCTGGCGCTTGCCGTTCGGCCGGATCATGAAGGCGGGGTGGTTCTGGTCCTGGAGGTAGGAGTCGACGGTGACCGGGGCCCACTTCTCGGCGTCGGTCATCACCAGCACCGGCTGGTACTGCTCGGCGAGCTGGTGGAGCGTGAGGCCCCTGGGGCTGCGGACCTTGCCCGCGATCACCTCGTCCCGCGGCGTGATCCCCTCGCGGCCGTTGGCCTCCGAGCTGATCACGCCATAGAAGGCGGCGGCCCCGAGCGCGACGGTGGCGAGGACTGCTGCGCCGAAGCCGAGGCCGCGCAGGGTCCGCCCGAGGCCGATCGGGAAGGCGCCCCAGCCGGGCAGGAACTGAAGGCGCGGGATCAGGCTGATGATCGCGTCCGCGAGCACGATCAATCCCAGCCCGAGCGCCGTGAGCAGGAGCAGGTGGCCGGCGGTGAACCAGGGCGCGTGGCGGATCAGCCAGTTGTGGCCGGGGAGCAGGCCCGCCACCATCAGGACGCGGACGACCGCGAGCACCGAGATCAGCGCGACGACCGCCCGGAACCAGGAGGTCGCGAACCCGCCGAGTCGCAGCACGGCGGAGACCATCCAGGCGACCAGGGCGACGGTGATCGCCGCGTTCGAGACCTCGGGCCGGCTCTCGTAGAGGGCGACGTCCGGGCTCAGCCCGATGACGACGAGGACGATCGCCGCGATGCCGAGCACCAGCACCACCGCGGCGACGATGTGGCCCCAGCCGTGAAGGCCCTTGCGCAGCCACGCCTTGGTCTCGCTGAAGGCCTCGCCCGTCGGGCCGATCTCGGGGGCGACCAGCAGATACCAGCCGGCCACCAGCAGGGCCGGGACCGCCAGCAGCGGGACCAGCCAGGAGTAGGCCACGGTGCCGGCGATCAGGACGATCACCAGCGGCAGGATCAGCGGCCGCAGCCCGCGCAGGAAGCCTCCGAGCGGCTCGGCGCCCGCGACGGCCGGCGGGAAGCGCAGGATCAGCGCGGCGGCGAAGAGGGTGCCGGCGAAGAGCCCGGCCGCCTCGGTCCAGCCTGAGACCAGCGAGACGACGACGCCCGCGGCGAGCAGGACGAGCAGCGCGTCCCAGGGCCAGTCGACCTTACGGAGCCATGACCGTATCGGCTCGAGATTCATCCACACCCCGGAAGGCAGCCTGGCAGAGGAACCCGACGAATCGCTCGGATCCCGACCGTAGACTCACGGCGGGATGAGGGGCACTCGACGAGCTCTGCTCGCGGCCGCGCTGGCCGCCGCCCTCGTAGCCGTGGCCGGCTGCGGCTCCGGCGACAACCCGCCCCCCAACGACGGGAGCGCGGTCGCCTCCCTCGGCGACTCGGTCGCCTCGGGCGAGGGGAACCCATCGCACCACGGGCTGCGCTGGGAGAACAGGGCCTGCCACCGCTCCCCGATCGCGGGCCAGACGATCGCGGCGAAGAAGGCGCAGCAGGACCGGCCCGAGCTGGGGTTCTTCGACTACGCCTGCTCGGGTGCGAGCATCCCGAAGGGACTGCTCGGCCCCTACCGCGGGATCGAGCCCGCCGTCCTCCAGCCCGCCCGCCCGCAGATCGACCAGCTCGGGGATGCGGCGGCCATCACCAAGCCCTCCGGGGGCCTGGCCGCGGTGATGATCAGCATCGGCGCGAACGACATCGGCTTCTCCAAGGTCTTCAAGTTCTGCGCGCTGGTGAAGCGCTGCTGGGAGCAGCACTTCAACCCGGACTTTCCCTACGCGGTGGCGGGCGACCGCTACCCGACGCTCCAGCAGTTCGTGGACTCGGGGCTCGCGGAGCTGCCCGACCGCTTCAACCGCCTCGACGCCGCGCTCGCGGCGCTGGTGCCGCCGCAGCGGGTGATCCTGGTCGACTACTTCGACCCGACCACCGGCGCCGACGGCGCCTACTGCACGATGCTCTTCGGCGGGGTCACCCCCGACGAGTCCCGCTGGGCGCAGGAGCACGTGCTCAAGTCCCTCAACGACCAGATCGAGGCGTCGGCCGAGGACCACGACTGGAACGTGGTGACCGGCGTCGCCGAGCGCTTCCGCGGTCACGGGCTCTGCGCCCCCGAGCCCCAACGCTGGGTCCGGACCCTCGGCGAGGGACTGAGCGGCCAGCCGCTCCCGCTCACCGGCGTCGGCTTCGGCCAGATTCAGGACGTGATCGGGAGCACCGCCGGCACGCTCCACCCCAACGGCGAGGGGCAGCGCCAGATCGGGCTGCTCATCGACCCGGTCCTCGCCAAGGTGTTGAGTCAGTAGCCGCCAAGAGCGATCGCGAGGCGGACGGGTGCGGCCGGTGCGCGGCGCGGGCGGGACGAGCGTGGTGGTCGGCGGAGCTGACCCGCGGACGGGAGGAGGAGCCGCCGAACGAGGGGAACATCGAGGCCGCGGCGAGGGCGGTCACGACCGCGAGAGCCCAGCGCCGGATCTTGGCCCGCTTCATTCCCGGCTTTCTACCCGAACGCGGGGATGTGAACGCCGCCGGGGCGGATTCAGTGAGCGACGGGGGTGAGGGCAGAGCTCGCGGAAGCGATCGAGCTGCTCGCCGGCCCAGGCCCCGTACCCGTGCCAGGCGACCTCCGGGATCTCCGCCTGAAGCTCCTCGCGACACCGAACCGCCCGGTCGCGCCGGCGACCAGGACCTTCACGAGCTGACCAGCCTCCCAACGGCGCCCATCAGCTCCTGGACCTGTTCCTCGCTGGCGCCCTTACCGCCGCGCATGCAGTGGCGGACGTGGTCGTCGACCAGCCCGAGCGCGATCTTGTTGAGCGCCTGCTGCGCGGCCTCGATCTGGGTGAGGACATCGATGCAGTAGCGGTCCTCCTCCACCATCCGGCTCACTCCGCGGACCTGGCCCTCGACGCGGGCCAGCCGCTTCAGCAGCTGCTCCTTCGAGGCCTTGTAGCCGGGTGTCTGTGTGTTCGCCATCAACTGGCAATATACCCCCATGGGGTTTAGTCGGTCAAAGCGTCGCCGGCAAACGATCTCGCGGAGGGCTTGAATGGCGGACGTGATCTCGACGATCGGCGAGGGCCTCAAGCAGTCCTTCCTGATGGCCTACGAGGTGTGGTGGGCCCTCGTGCTCGGCTTCGCGATCTCGGCGATCGTGCAGGCCTGGGTGCCGCGCGAGCGGATCGAGTCGGCGCTCTCCGGCAGCGGCGCCGTGCCTCTCGCCAAGGCGACGGGCCTGGGCGCGGCGTCCTCGTCGTGCTCCTACGCCGCGATCGCGATCGCGAAGTCGCTCTTCCAGAAGGGCGCCTCGGCCGCCACCTCGCTCGCCTTCCAGTTCGCCTCGACCAACCTGGTCTGGGAGCTCGGCCTGGTGATCTGGATCCTGATCGGCTGGCAGTTCACCCTGGCGGAGTTCGTCGGCGGCATCGTGCTGATCGTGCTGATGGCGATCCTGCTGCGCGCCTTCGTCTCGCCGAAGCTCGAGGAGCAGGCCCGCAAGCACGCGCAGGAGGCCCAGTCGGCCCACCAACACCATGCGGCGGGCGAGGCGATGAGCTGGCGCGAGCGGCTCACGTCGTCGGCCGCCTGGTCCGACGTCGCCCACAACTTCCGCGGCGACTGGCAGATGCTCTGGAAGGAGATCACCGTCGGCTTCCTGCTCGCCGGGTTCATCGGGCTGCTCGGCAACGACTTCTTCAACTTCCTCTTCATCGAGGACGCGCCCGCTGCGGTGAGGACGATCGAGAACGTGATCGTCGGGCCGATCATCGCCGTGCTCAGCTTCGTCTGCTCCGTCGGCAACGCGCCGCTCGCCGCCGTGCTCTGGTCCGGCGGCATCAGCTTCGCCGGCGTGATCGCGTTCATCTTCGCCGACCTGATCGTGCTGCCGATCGTCGCCGCCTACATCAAGTACTACGGACGGGAGTTCGCCCTGCGCATCACCGCGTTGATGTTCGTGACGATCGTGATCGCCGCCCTGATCGTCGACGGGCTATTCGGAGTGGCCGGGCTGATCCCGGACACCCGCCCCTCCCGCGCCGACATCTTCGGCTCGATCGAGCTCGACTACAAGCTGATCCTCAACCTGCTCGGGCTGGCGATCTTCGCGACGCTCTTCTACCTCACTGCCCGGCGCGGGGCGACCGACCCGGTCTGCGGGATGAAGGTCGACCGATCGCGGGCCCTCACCGCCGCCCACGGCGGGCGCAACTACTTCTTCTGCTCGGAGGACTGCCGCTCGCAGTTCCAGGCCGATCCCGCCGGGTACACCGACAAGGGGCGCGCGCCCGCCGAGGCGCACGCCGCGGGGCACGCTCACTAGATGGAGGCATCCGCGCACACCCAGAGACCCGGCCGAGCGGAGCTGAACGGCCTCGCGGTCGCTGCGACGACGCACTGCCTGATCGGCTGCGCGATCGGCGAGGTCTCCGGGATGGCGCTTGCCACCGCGTTCGGGTGGGGCAACGTCGCCCAGATGGCCCTGGCGATTGCGCTGGCCTACCTCTTTGGCTTCGCACTAACCTCGCTGCCGCTGATCAGGGCGCGGCTCGCGCCCCCCACGATCGTCAAGACGGCACTGGCCGCGGACACCGTCTCGATCACGATCATGGAGCTGATCGACAACCTGACGGTGATCCTGATCCCGAGCGCCCTCGCCGCCGGGCTCGGGGATCCCCTCTTCTACGGCAGCATCGCCGCCGGCTTCGCGATCGCCTACCCGTTCGCCTTCCTGGCCAACCGCCATCTGATCGCCCGCGGCCGCGGACACGCGGTGGTGCACCAGCACCATGCCCACTGAGTCGAGCACCTTCGTCTTCGCCGATCTCGCCGGCTTCACAGCCCTGACCGAGGCTCACGGCGACGCCGAGGCGATCGAAATCGCCTCCGATTTCACGGCCCGGGTCCGGCAGCTGCTCCCCGAGTACGAGGCGGAGGAGATCAAGACGATCGGCGACGAGGTGATGATCCGGGTCGAGGACCCGGTGAAGGCGGTCAACCTCGGGATGCGGATCGTCGACGAGCTGGCCTTTCACGGATCGCCGCCGGTCCGGGTGGGGATGCACTCGGGGGCGGCCGTTCGCCGCGATGGGGACTGGTTCGGGGCCACCGTCAACCTCGCCTCGCGGGTTGCGGATGCGGCGAAGCCGGGAGAGGTGCTGCTCACGGGCCAGACCAGCCAGAAGGTGGCGGGCGGCGAGGGCTTTGCGATCGAGGAATACGGCTCGCGCTACTTCAAGCACGTTCCCGAGCCGATCCCGGTCTACAGGGCGATCACCCCGGGAGAGGGCGAGCGACGGCTCGAGATCGATCCCGTCTGCCGGATGGCGGTGGATCCGGCGCAGGCCGACTCCGTGCGGCGGCGCCGAGGGATCTCCTACTTCTTCTGCTCGGGCGAGTGCCGGGCGAAGTTCGATGCGGAGCCGCGCCGGTACATCGCCACCTCGCCGGCCGCGCGGGCAGCGCGCAGGGGTTTCATCATCAACCTCTCGGTCTTCACCGTCCTCGCCGCCTCGCATCTGGCCAGCTGGATCATCCGTGGATACTCCGGCTCGGGCCTGCCGCCGATGCTGTTCTTCTTCATCGCCTGGGCGGTCGTCCTCGTGGTCCACTACCGCGCGGTCCGCGCCGTCCTCTGATGCGTCACGGGCGCCGGCCCGTCGGGCCGGCGCCCGAGGGCTCGCCCCTGCGGCACGGAGGCAGCAAGGCCCTACTCCAGCGAGAAGGGCGGGTACTTGTCGGTCACCAGCACGAACGCGTAGGCGATGACCCGCAGCGCCCAGCGCTCCACGCCCATCACGAAGTCGAACAGCGACCGCGGATAGCGGCCCGTGAACAGGATCGCGAACCAGGCGATGATCACGCAGACGACCGCCGCGATGTAGAGGAAGAGCAGCACGAAGTAGTGCGGGATCGCGAGGAACCACTTGACCAGCGGCATGCCGCGGGCCAGGTCGGTCTCGGCGTTCGGGTACTCGATCTCGAGGTGGACGTACTGCTCTTCGTCGGTCGACGGGTAGACGTCGCTCATCAGCGCGAGGTAGGCGTACACCCGCTGGGTGAAGCGGAGCAGCTCGCGGTTCCAGTCGAACCACCAGCGCGGGTACTTCTTCCGGAAGAGGATCATCAGCAGCGGGCCGAGAAAGAGGAGCCCGCCCGCCGCGGCGACCGCCGCCGTGCCGTTGGCGCCGCTGTACGTGTACGTCCCGCCGGAGACCGTGCCGAGCACGATCGCGATCGGGATGAAGGTGAAGATCCTGAAGAAGGTGGTCAGCCGGTTCAGGTCACGATCCGGGTAGTCCACTGAGTAGGTAAGGGGATAGTCGGGCTGCATGTCTCACTCCATCGTTGGGTTGCCGTCCCGAAGCAGAACTTACGCCGCATGGCGGCCCGCGAAGCAGGATCGCGATCATGTGGCGATGGACCACCGGATCTCGTGGCTGGATGTCTTCGCGGAGCGGGCGCTGGCCGGCAACGGGCTCGCGGTGGTCGACGACGCCGATGAGGTGAGCGACGAGACGATGCTCGCCCTGGCGCAGGAGACACGCCTCTCGGAGACGACCTTCGTGCAGTCGACCGAGACGGAGGGCGCCGACTACCGCAACCGGATCTGGGACCCCCACGAGGAGCTTCCCTTCGCGGGACACCCCTCGCTGGGGACTGCCGTGGCGGTGGCGCGCTGGCGGGGGCTCGAGGAGGCCGGCTTCGTCCAGGAGACCGGCGCCGGGCTGCAGCCCGTCGAGGTCCGCAAGGCGGAGGGCGGGTGGCGCGCCTCGATGCTCCAGAACGAGGCCGAGTTCGGGCCCGAGCTGGAGCGCGATGCGGTGATGACGGCGGTCGGACTGCGGGCCGAGGACGCCCACCGCGCTCTGCCTCCGCAGGTCGTCTCCACCGGGATGCCGCACGTGATGGCGCCGGTGGCGGAGCACGAGGCGCTCGCCCGGGCGCTGCCCGACTACTCGACGATCTTCGAGCTCTCCGAGCCCCACGGCTCGATCGTCATCTACCTCGCCTGGTGCGAGCCGGAGGAGGGCAGGGTCCGCGCCCGCTCGTTCACCCGCACGGCCGAGATGGGCGAGGACCCCGCGACGGGGTCGGCCGCGGGCCCGCTCGGCGCCTACCTGTCGCAGCGCATCGGCTGGGACCGTCTGGCGATCCGCCAGGGCGAGGAGATGGGGCGGCCGAGCGTGCTCGAGGTCGAGATGGTCGATGGACGCCCGCGGGTGGGCGGCGGGGTGATCCCCGTGATCGACGGCGAGGTCAGCCTGCCCTAGCGCGGCCGCCTCCGAGCTTCCCTAATCGGGCCAATTCGCGTAAGAAACCGGCGATGGACACGACCCTCTGGCAGGCGATCCTGTTTCTCCACCTGGTGGCGATGGGGTTCTTCCTCGGCGGCCAGCTGCTCCTGGCCGCCGCGGTCGTGCCGGCGCTGCGCGGGGACGAGAACCGGGAGCAGCTGCGCGCGGTCGCTCGCCGCTTCGGCTGGGGCTCGCTGGTCGCGCTCGGCGTGCTGATCGCGACCGGCAGCGCGATGGCGAGCCACCTCGATCTGTGGAGCGATGGCACGCTGCACGTGAAGCTCGCCCTGGTCGCCATCGCCCTGGTCCTGGTCGGCGTCCACCTGCGCTACTCGCGTGCGCATCTGCTGCAGGCGGCCGTCTTCCTGGTGACCCTGGCGATCGTCTGGGAGGCGGTTCAGCTCGCGAGCTGAGCCGTTTGGCTCGGAGCGGGATAATCACGGCGATGCATGACTGCGACGTCGCCGTCGTCGGTGCGGGCCTCGCCGGCCTGACCGCCGCACGCGAGCTCACCGGCGCGGGACTCGACGTCCGCGTGCTCGAGGCCAGGGATCGAGTCGGCGGGCGGAACCTGAGCCAGCGGGTCGGGGATCATCCCGAGGACATCGTCGAGCTCGGGGGCCAGTGGGTCGGGCCCACACAGCACGAGGTGATCGCTCTCGCCGAGGAGCTCGGCATCGACACCTATCCGACCCACGTGCAGGGCAAGAACCTCTTCGAGGACGACCGGGGGAAGCTGAAGCGCTTCCGCGGCACGATCCCGATGCTCGGGCCGCTGGTGATGGTCGACTACGGCCGCGCGGACCTGCGCCTGAAGCGGCTGATCAAGCGGGTCTCGGCCGAGACTCCCTGGGAGGCCGAGGACGCGGAGCGGCTCGACGAGCAGACCTTTGCGACCTGGATCCGGCGCTCGGCGCGGACCAAGACGGCGCGCGAGGCCCTCGCCACCGCCTGCCGCGCGGTCTTCTCGGTCGAGCCCGCCGACGTCTCGCTTCTGCACGTTCTCTTCTACGCCGCCGCGGCCGGCGGCTGGGACGACCTGCTCGACACGGAGGGCGGGGCGCAGCAGGACCGGCTGGCCGGTGGCACCCAGCAGCTCTCCATCCGCATGGCGGAGGCGCTGGGGGACCGCGTCGAGCTCTCGGCGCCGGTGCGGTCGATCCGGACCGACGCCGACGGCGTGGTGGTCGGCGAGGTGCGCGCGCGGCGCGCGATCGTCGCCGTGCCCCCGGCCCTCGCCGGGCGGATCGAGTACGACCCGCCGTTGCCGGGCCCGCGCGACCAGCTCACCCAGCGGATGCCGATGGGCTCGGTGATCAAGTGCAT
The DNA here is from genome assembly GCA_963833375.1 of uncultured Solirubrobacterales bacterium. GTDB lineage: Bacteria > Actinomycetota > Thermoleophilia > Solirubrobacterales > 70-9 > DASUPK01. The sequence goes on along the minus strand of CAWHXR010000001.1, from coordinate 49,271 downwards.
GGCCGTCTACGAGGAGGCCTTCTGGCGTGCCGACGGCCTCACCGGCCAGGCGGTCAGCCTCCCCGGCCCCACCCAGGTCGTCTTCGACAACACCCCTCCCAACGGCAGCCCGGGGCTGATCGGGTTCCTGGAGGGCCGTGAGGCTCGCGAGCTCGGGGCGCTCTCGGAGGCCGAGCGGCGCGAGGCGGTCCTGAAGGGCTTCCAGCGGCTCTTCGGCCGGCGCGCGGCCCACCCTGTCCTGTACGTGGACAAGGACTGGAGCACCGAGCCGTACTCCCGGGGCTGCTACGCGGGCGTCCTCGGCCCCGGCACCTGGACCGCTTGCGGCCGGGCGCTGCGCGAGCCCGTCGGCCGCATCCACTGGGCGGGCACCGAGACCGCCACCCGCTGGATGGGCTACATGGACGGCGCGATCCAGTCGGGGAAGCGCGCCGCCGCCGAGGTCATGCGGACCGAGGGCTCCGACCTGGCGACGGCGGCGGGGGCCCGGGCCGCACAGGCCTCCCGGGTCGTCCCCGGATGAGGCTGATCGACGTCCGGCACCTCGGCCGGGAGCGGGTGATCGGCTGCTGGGAGCTCGACGGCGTTTTGATCGACCCCGGGCCGACCAGCTCGGTGGAGACTCTGATCGAGGCGGTGGAAGGCCAGGAGCCGCGCGCCCTTCTTCTCACGCACATCCACCTCGACCACGCCGGGGCTTCCGGGACGCTGGTGCGGCGCTGGCCGGAGCTGCCGGTCTACGTCCACGAGCGCGGCGCCCGACATCTGGCCGACCCATCGAAGCTGCTGGCGAGCGCCGAGCGCCTCTACGGCGACGAGATGCAGCGCCTCTGGGGCGAGGTCGCGCCGGTGCCGGAGGCGAACCTGAAGCCGCTGAGCGGAGGGGAGGAGGTGCTCGGATTCCGGGTCGCGTACACACCGGGCCATGCCTCCCATCACGTCAGCTACCTGCATCCGCCGAGCGGGCGGGCCTTCGTCGGCGACACCGCGGCCGTCCGGATCCCGCCCAGCGACTTCATCATGCCGCCGACCCCGCCCCCCGACATCGACCTCGAGCTCTGGGAGGACTCGATCGACCGGATCCTCGACTGGGAGCCCACCAGCCTCGGGCTGACCCACTTCGACGCGGTGGATGATCCCGAGGCCCACCTGGAGCGGGTGCGAGAGCGGCTTCGCGAGCAGGGGCAGCTGGCGCGGGAGCTCTCCTCCGAGGAGTTCGAGCGCCGGATCGAGGAACGCCTCGCCGAGCGGGCGGATCCCGAGACCGCCCAGGCACTGCTCCAGGCCGTGCCGCCCGAGCAGCAGTGGGCGGGGCTGGATCGCTACTGGAGCGGGCGTCAGGAACGAGCGGCGTCCCAGACGTGAGATGGTCGGGCTCGCGATGACCGCAGGAAGCTGGACGCCGTCGCGCTGACTCAGACCACGAACGCGACGTCGTCCATGTAGCAGTAGGACCAGTCTTCGCCGGGCTCCAGCGAGCTGACGATCGGATGGCCCGTGGCGGCGACGTGCGCGCTGGCGTGCCGGTTGGGCGAGGAGTCGCAGCAGCCGACGTGGCCACAGCTCCGGCAGACCCGCAGATGCACCCACTGTCCGCCGATCTTGAGGCAGTCCTCGCAGCCGGCGAACTCCTCCGGCACATCGACGGTGATCTGGTCCAGATGGCTGCAGCCGGGCATCCCGATTGAGCCTACCGACGGCCGCCCGCCGGCTCAGATGCTCGCCGCCGGGCAATCCCGACGATCGCCTCGTTCCGTAGTACCAGCAGGGAAAGAATTGGGGACAGGAAGAATCAAAGGAGGATGATGCATCTCAGACGCGGTTCCATACTCACGCTCCTCAGCGTCCCTGTGCTCGCGATCGCCCTGGCGGCATGCGGCGGCAACAGCAGCAGCTCCTCGGGCAGCAACAGCTCCGCGGCCACCTCGACGGCCGGCGGCGCCGGCACCGTCTCGACGAAATCGATCAGCGGCGTCGGGACCGTGCTCGTCGACGCGAAGGGCGACGCGCTCTACACCAACAACCAGGACAGCGGGTCGAAGATCGCCTGCACCGGCTCGTGCACCAGCATCTGGCCTCCGCTGGCGGCCCCGTCCAGCGGGCAGCCGACATCCGACAACGCGTCCGTGCAGGCGATGCTCGGCGTGGTCAAGGGGCCGGGCGGCAGCAGCCAGGTCACCTTCGGCGGCAAGCCCCTGTACACGTTCACCCAGGACAGCCCCGGCCAGGCGACGGGCAACGGAGCGATGGACAGCTTCGGCGGCACCAGCTTCACCTGGACCGCGGCGACCGCCCCCGGTGGGGCGGCTAGCTCCAGCTCCACCAGCTCCGGCTCGTCCGGCGGTGGTTACGGCTACTAGGCGGAAGTGACGGTTCAGGCGGGCGCCAGGCCGGCGCCCGCCTGGCCGACGATCCCGGCGCCCTCCCTGGGGTGAGCTCGCTATCCGGTCGCTCTAACCTGGAGCACATGAGGGACATCCTCGTACCACCGCTGCGGGCCGCAGCCCTGAGCGCCTTCATCCTCGGCCTCCTTCTGCTGTTTCTCAACCCGCCGTCCTTCGCCGGGGTGGGTGGCCTGCTGACGCTGTTGGTTGGCGCCGTTGCGGTGATGCTCGTCGCCGCCTGGGCGACCGTGGCGTTGATCGGTCCGGAGATGCCCGAGCCCGAGTTCCGGCGGCTCGTCGACCGCAGCGAGGCGCTCGCCTCCCTGCCGCCTCCCGATGAGCCGCCGAGCGAGTTCGATGAGCTGGTCGTGCAGGCGATCGACAACCTGCCCGAGCAGTTCCGCGGGCTGCTCGAGCACACGCCGGTGGTCATCTCCAACCTCGGGCACGAGCACCGTGCATACGGCCACTACATCGGCGGCACGGTGGCCCGCGACATCTACCCGGATCGGATCGTCATCTACCAGGACACCCTGGAGCGCGACTTCGGCCACGATCCCGAGCTGCTGCGGGCGCAGGTGGAGCGAGTCGTGCAACACGAGCTGGCCCACCACCTCGGCTGGGATGAGGCAGGCGTGCGCGGCCTCGGCCTCTGAACAGTTCTGCACCCACTGTTCAAAACGTCCCTCGTGGCCGGTGCCTCGAACGTGTGGCCTTCGGTTTCGCAGCTCGAGCCTGGTGTTGTGCGAGCATCACGCCGCGGATAGGGTCGTGCGAGCCCGGGCTATGCAAACCAACGACTGGCGTTCCCAGGTTCTAGAGGTCAACCAGACGCGCCCGGAGCGCGTCGTGGGCGCCTATACGAGGCTGGCCCCCTTCTACGAGGCGTGGGCGCGGCTGACCGAGGCGGGGCCCCGACGCCGCGTGCTCGAGCTCGCGGCCCCGCGCGACGGCGAGGCGGTGCTCGAGGTCGCCACGGGAACGGGGGCACAGCTCGTCGAGCTGGCGCGACAGAACCCCTCGGGAAAGACGGTGGGGGTCGAGCCTGCCGATGGGATGCTTGCCCAGGCTCGCAAGCGGCTCGCGGCGGCGGGGATCGAACAGCGGGTCGAGCTCGTGCGCGCCGGCGCCCTCGAGCTTCCCTTCGAGGATCAGAGCTTCGACCTGGTGGTCAACTCGTACATGCTCGACCTGCTGCCGCGCGACGAAATCCCGCGTGCCCTGTCGGAGTTCGGCCGCGTTCTGCGCCCGGGCGGTCGCATCGTGCTCTCGAACATGACCATCGGCGAGCGCCGCCGCCATCGTGTCTGGGACGCGCTTTACGCGCGCGGGATAAACCTCACCGCGAACTGCCGAGGCGTGCTCGCTGCGCCCGTACTCGAGGAACTCGGCTTCGAGGACGTACGGCGCGAATACACGTCCCAGTTGGGCTTTCCGACCGAGATCGTGAGCGGATTGCGCCGGCCCTAGGCGCGAATGAGCCCGATCAAGGCCTCGCCCGCATGGGGCTTCTCAGATTCCGTCGCTACGGCGTATAGACATCGGTGTGGCACGGCTGGCCACCGCAGACGTCCACCACGCTGCCGTTCACGTCCAGGAAGTCCGACTTCTGGGTCCGCGCCGCCACCGTCGCCCGCACGTCGCCATGTGGGTCGTGGCCCGAAGTGGATGGTGGCGTGTTCGTCACCGGGGGTGGCGGAACGAGACCCGGGCCGTCGTCCCAGATCACGATCGCCGAGCCGTCGAACGGATAGCTCGGAATCGCGGGCACTCCGTAGAAGAGGTTCGCGTCTTGGGAGCGGACGGGGTCCAGCGCCGGCTCATGCACACTGGCGCCAATCGTCCGCGCCTCCACGGCGGCCGCGTACTGGCTCACCTGGTGGTCGCCGTAGGCGACCTGCATCAGCACTTCGTGGGCGGGGGTGTCGGGAAGCGGATCGGTGGTCATGTGCGCCGCGTACCCGTCGGCCTCGCCGCGATCCCAGAGCTGCTGCACGAGGTCGAGCACCAGCGGGTGGATCGAAGAGTCGGTGTAGCCGCCCCCCGGCTGCTGGCCATACAGGAAGGCGGCGAACTGCGTGAAGTCGGTGCTGCGCTGCAGGAGGACCCCGCCGTAGTCCATGCCGGTGACCCCGAGCACGGCGCGGGTGTAGTCGGGCGCAACGGCCGTCGTGATGCCGCCCATGATCCCGCCCTGGCTGTTGCCGTCGTAGTAGAGGTGGGAGGTGTCGAGGAGCGGGTTTCCGCTCTCTTGGAAGGCCGCGTTGGAGGCGAAGCCGCCCGGGTTAGCCATCAGCCGGCCCAAGAGGAGGGTGTTGAGCACCCCTTGCTGGAGCCGGTCGGCAACAGCGGGGAACCGGTTCAGGTTCTGAAGGGCGCTGATGTCGAAGAGCGTGTCGGCTTGGGCGAGGCCCCACCAGTCCGTGGCGCAGAAGACGAAGTCATGTTCCGACGCCATGTCCTGGACGTTTCCGGCGCCGACCTCGGTGCGCGATCCAAGCAGTCCGTGTCCGTACAGCGAAGGCCGCGCCGGCGCCCCCTCCGCGACCCGCGGGATGATGCAGTCGAACTGCGCAGTGCCGACGTTGCCCGGCTGCTGGGTCGGCGTGGCGTCGGGGCCCGGGTCCGGCGAGCTGTAGTTGAAACCTCCGCCGATCGCGCAGCCTGCGGTGGCCAGGTAGCAGGGCACGGTGAAGGTGCCCGTCACGCGACGCAGCAACCTGTCGCTTTCGCCGGACTGGCAGCCATCCGATCCGCACGGCGCGAAGTCGGTCACACCGGAGACGTTGAAGGGCGGCGCCTGCCCCTGAATCTGGGTGTCGGCGAGGTTGGTGTCGCCGAGCTGCCCGAAGGCGTCGTTGCGAATCGAGAGCATCGGCGAGGCGAGGCTCCGACTGCTGGCGACGGTGAAATCCCACGCCATATAGAGGGTCTTGCGGCCGATGCCGGCATCCTTCAGCACTTTGAAGATCTGGCCGTAGCGCTCACGCTGGGCCCGCTGCGACTTCAGCAAGGGGCGGTCGTCGCGAAAGCGGGCAAACCAGTCGGGCGCTGCGAGCGTCTGCCCGTCCGCGTTCTTCAGGTTGCGCAGGCCGACGACGTAGCGATGGCCTTCGACGAGGTTCTTGCCGGGATGGATGAGAAGCGTCGTGTGCTGCGGGTCACCGGCGTTGGAGTCCAGCTCGGCCCAGATCAGCGCCCGCTCTCCTGTCGCGGCGTCGATGACCACAATCGGTGCGCCCGGCGCGTAGGTCTGCGACATGTCGGTCAGCCGAACGGGATCCGTCTGGTCGAACGCCTGCTGGTTATCGAGCCCGGGGACGCGGACGACGATCGAGCTGCCGGGGCTGAATCCGTCGTTGCGGTTGTAGGGAGCGACATTGACCTGCACGCCCTTCGTGTTCGTCGGCATCGCCGCCTGCGGCAGGTCCACCCGCCGCCCGGTGGCGCTTGTGGAATCCGGCTTGGTGAAGAGGTCGTTCGGGAACGGCAGCAGGCATGGCTCGACGTAGGGCTGGCAGTCCGCGGCAGGGGCCGCCGAGGCCGACGCCGCCCCCACGAGGGCGCCGACAACCACCGCGCAAGCCGACACGATCGTTGCGACCGTCCGCCGAAGAGTCCGATGACCGTGGAGCAGTCCCTTGCTCATTACCTCTCCTCGCGACCGTCCGGCTTCTTGCCGAATCGGTACCCGAAATTAGCACAGCCTCCTACTCAATAAATAAAGGCCTCTGGGGATTCCCGCCGCCAGCACTGCCCAGAGGAACCAGAGCGTCAGACCGAGCGTCAGTTTGACGCCGATCAGATCGGATACGGCCGCGCCCTGAGCCAGCCCGCGCAGCTCTGCCTCCTTGGGATCGTCTTGCATGAACGCACTTCCAGAAGGCCCTGCCGCGCCCCTCATCACTCGGATCGGGGGATCAGCTGGGCGGACCCGGCAGCTGGGCGAGCTGCACGATGGAGACGATCAGCAGCACAGCGCCGAGCGCAACGAGCGCGTAGCGCCCGCCGCGTAGGGGAAACCGGGTGCTGATGCCGACCAGGAAGAGAACGCTCGCGAGGAAGACGGTCGTGCGGACGTACTTGTCGGACCTCTCGCCTGCGGTCGCGCCCGCGGCGAAAGCCACGTCCGCCTGATTATCCAGCGCCTTCCCCTGCCTGAGCCCGGGTTGACGGTACTGCGGCATGTAGGTCGGACCCGGCGGCGCGTTTGGGTTGCTCTCGGGCTTCGTCTTGCGCCAGGCGTCGAATGCGACACGGAACCCGGGACGAAAGCGACGCTCGGCGATGGTCATCGCCTGCTGGTTGCGAGCCGTGAAGGCGGCGAACCACGCCTCGAAGGTCGAGGAGTCGAAGTTCCGGAGCTCGATCGCTTTGAGATTCGCGCGGTTGGCCTCAGTTCTCGCCGCCGAGGCCTCCGCCAGGCCCACGCGGGACTCGGTGCTCCACTTCGCAGCCGCGTAGCCGGACCACGCGGCCATCAGAGCGACAATCGACAGAAGGACCGCCTCGGCGATCGAGACGAGGCGGTCGTGTCGTTGGGCGTTCTCCCGGCCCACGTGCTTGGAGTGCTCTCCGATCTCCTTGCCGACCTCCTGTGCCGACAGTCCCTCGGGCATGTCAACCGTCCCCTTCGGCCGCGAGGGCCGCCTTCGATCCAATTGGCCAAGCGCTCTCGACCTTCTCGGTTGACATCGGGCGCAGTATGCCTCGATTCGGGTTAGCCCTTTCGACCGAGATAGCCTCGATCCGATCCGCCGCCCGAACCTCGACAACGTGAGTCTCTAAGTGGAGTGGTCGCTGGCGATCATTGCGCTCACGGTCCTGGCGGTGGCGTCGGTATCGGGGCGGATCGCCGGAACACCCCTGACCCCGGCGATCCTCTTCGTCGCCATCGGCGTGCTGGTTGGTCCGAGGGTGCTCGGCGAAGTCGATCTCTCGAGCTCCGGCTCGACAGTTCGTGCTCTCGCCGAGGCCACCCTGGCACTGGTGCTGTTCTCCGATGCCTCGCGGATCAACCTGAGAGAGCTGCGCCGCGACGCGAACGTCCCGGGACGGCTTCTTGGGATCGGGCTCCCGCTGACAATCGGGCTCGGTGCCCTCGCGGCAGCGGCGACCTTCGGGCAGATCAGCATCGAGGAAGCAGTGGTCATCGCGGTGGTGCTGGCGCCGACCGATGCCGCACTCGGCCAGGCGGTCGTCACCAACCCACGGGTGCCGGCGCGCATTCGCCAGGGGCTGAACGTGGAGAGCGGGCTCAATGACGGGATCTGTGTGCCGCTGCTGTTCATCGCGGTGGCGGCCGCCGACGTTAACTCCGAACTGGCCGGGGGCCGCAGCGCGGCGACGCTTGTGCTGGAGGAGATCGGCTATGGGATCGTCGGCGGCGTCGCGGCCGGGCTGTTGATCGCCGCCATCATCCGTTTTGCCGGGCCCCGAAAGCTGATCGCCGGGGCATGGCTGCAGGTGATCCCCGCCGCGGGTGCGGCGCTGGCCTACGGGATCGCCGCCGGCCTGGACGGATCGGGCTTCATCGCCGCCTTCGTCGCCGGAGGGGTCTTCGGCGGAGTGCTCGGTCGCGATCCTGCCGAGGTGAACCACCTCGTCGACGAGGTGGGGAGCCTGCTCAACGGCGTCACCTTCCTGCTCTTCGGGGCAATCCTGCTGGGGCCGGCGCTCAGCCACTTGAGCTGGGACCTCGCGCTCTACGCGATTCTCAGCCTCACGGTCGTGCGGATGCTCCCCGTGGCGATCGCGATGCTCGGTACCCGAGCGCGCCCAGCGACCCTCGGATTCATGGGCTGGTTCGGTCCGCGCGGCCTCGCATCGATCGTCTTCGCCGTGATCGTGGTCGAGGAGTCGCAGCTCCCACACCAGCAGACGATCCTGCTGGCGATCTACCTGACCGTTGGCCTGTCGATCCTCCTGCACGGAATCACCGCGGCTTTCCTGGCCAACCGGTACGGCCGCTGGTATGAGGCCCACCCCCGTGAGACCCGGCCCTCGATGGAGCGAGCGCCGGCAGAGGTGACCCGGCCGCGGTAAGTCCGAGGCCTGCTCGTTTCGCGCAAAACCACGAGGGTCCGGCCGGCCCAACACCGACGCTTTCCATGCAATGGGGTACGCGGAAGACGGGTCGCGTGTAGGGTCACCGAGACACCGATAGGGGGGCGACAGGAGGAGTCATGGCAGCCAAGGAAGACGCTGAGTTGATCCGCCGCGGTTACGAGGCCTTCAACAAGGGCGACATGGAGACGCTCACCGAGCTCTTCGACGAGAACGCCGCGTGGCACACTCCGGGAAGAAGTTCCGTCGCCGGAGATCACGAGGGGCGCGAGGCGGCCTTTGCGCTATTCGGCCGCTACGGAGGGGAGACTGGAGGGACCTTCAAGGCGGAATTGCGGTACGTGCTTGCGGACGATGACGGCCACGCGGTCGGCATTCACCACACCAGCGCCGAGCGCGACGGCAAGCAACTGGACGTCGACTGCGCCCTCGTCTTCGAGATCAAGGATGGCCGGGTCGTCGACGGTCGCGAGCACTTCTACGACCTCGACGCCTGGGACGAGTTCTGGTCGTAGGCCCTGACGGGATCAGGGTTCGCTCAGCGCCCGCTGTTTGACCAAGGCGGGTAGATGAGACTGCCCGCTAACGCGTGAAGGCGGGAGCCAATCCGAGCAGCTAACCGGATACCCCGTTCCATGCACAGCACCGCTTCTCGTACAAAGCGGCATTCTGAAAATCACAGCTCTAGGCGTGGGAACGGGCTGCTACTAGGTAGAGAACCCTCAGGCAGATCCGGTGGTGCCAGCCGATGCTTGGTGCCGCGACCAAAGCGGAATGTATGAGCTGTCCATACATCCCAATCGGGGAGATCGTCACTGCACTTGGCATGAGATCCCTGAGATCGGAGGTTCGTAATGAGCACGATCGGTTGGATCATCGTGGCGATCATCTGGATCGCGATCGCGTTTTGGCCGGCCCGGGTCGCTGACCGTAAGGGCCACAGCTTCTTTGGCTACTTCGTCCTGAGCTTGTTCTTCTTCCCCCTGGCGCTGATCATGGCGTACATGGCCCGGGACCGCACCCGGCCGAGAGCGGCTTAGCTCCCAATATCCGAGGGCTGTTCAGCTTCGCCCCGACCGTCTGCATTACAGTGGGCAGACGTCGGGAGCGCGGCTTTTCCCCTAATCAGGTAGTCCAATCGAGGAGGATTGACGATGCCACTAGGACGCGATAGACGTCAGCGAAGGCGACGCGCCGCCGTGATCGGAGGGGCCGCTGTTGCCGCCAAGAAGCACCACGACGCAAAGGAAGCCCAGCAGGAAGAGGAGGCGGCGGCTTCACAGCAGCCCGCGCCAGCCGAGCCCGCCTCGCCGGGCGCACTGACCCCCGAGGTGATGGAGCAGCTCAAGCAGCTCGGCGAGCTTCACGAGCAGAACGTGCTCTCAGACGAGGAGTTCGAGCGCGAGAAGGCGAAACTGCTGGGTTAAGCCTGAGCGCATTCGCTTCTGACCTACAGCACGAACGGGATGATCGCGTGGACGCGCGTCTTGTATTCGGCGTAGGCGTGAGGAAAGTGCCTGCTCATGATCCTCTCCTCTTGGCGGGCCTTCCACCACGCACCGCCACACAGCCCGACAAGCACGACAAAGCCGATAGCCCGCCCGTAGTTGATCACCGTGCCAAGAGCCATCGCGATCAGGCCGGTGTAGATCGGATGCCGCGCCAACGCGTAGGGGCCCGACTCAATCAGCTCATGGTCTTGCTTGAACGTCACCTCTGCGCTCCAGTTGCGACCGAGCGTGATCCGCGCCCAAACGGTGAACGCGGCTCCGGCGAGAACGATGCAGTCGGTCACAACTCCCAATGCCAGCGGTGTGTGCCAGAGCTGTGACTCTGAGGACACGTGCAAGAGCCGCCCGGCGGCGAGGATTCCGACGATCAGGGCGCCTGCCACAAGGCGATATCCAAGGAAACCTCCTCGCTCGACCGTTCGCTTGGTCCCAAAGGCCATGACCACCCAATAGAGGGCCCAAACCACCCAGCAGCACTCAATGAACAGCCATGTCGAGTCGGTCATCTCTCAGTGCCCGGCGCATGCCAGCCCACTTACAGAAGTCGATTATCTCGTCAAGACCGCGGCCTTCCCCGACCGCCTGGCGCGGCCAAAGCGCCGCTTTCCACTGCAAAGCGGGAATCGCCGACGAGCCACGGCTCCCACGAGTTACCGTCCAATTAGACCGACGCGACTCAATCCAAGACCAAGGAGCTGGCCATGGCCGAGACCGTGACCAAGGGTTTGCTTGTCCGCATCGAGGCAAAGCCGGGCAAGGAGAGTGACGTCGAGGACTTCCTCAATCAGGGAAAGTCGCTCGTCGAGGAGGAGCCGGAGACAACCGCGTGGTTCGCCATCCGTTTGGGCGAGTCGACGTATGGCATCTTCGACGTGTTCCCGGACGAGGACGGGCGCAATGCACACCTCGACGGCGAGGTCGCGAAAGCGCTCGGGGAGAACGCCGGCGAGCTCTACTCCGATCCGCAGATCGAGAAGCTCGACGTGATCGCGTCGAAGCTGCCGGGCTAGGTGTAATCCCTGAGCCCGTTGTTTCATCCGGGCCCCCTTGAAGGCTGGGGGTGTCCACCCACCCAGCCTCAAGGAGGTATCCCGGATGAAGCTCCACGCTAACGCCGCGCTCAGCCTGAACCAGCGCCGACGGCTCGCAACGGAGGGTCAACGAGGAGGGCTGGTCGGCGGCCAGGGTCGCCGGCGCCGCAGGAGGTGAGCGCAGCCCGAGCGCCCGGAAGTGGGCGCATCGCTCATCGGGCCGAGGGCGAGGCCGGTCGGCTCGACCGCCCCTCGGCCGCCAACCGCGGCCTGGAAGCGGACCGCCGCAGGATCGCATCGAGGCGATCCGCGCCGCTGCGGCGTCTGCGCTTCACCGGCGCCGAGATCGCCGAGCTGCTCGAGACCCCCGAGACCGACCATCCCGCGCGATCCTCACCAGGGTCGGCCTCGGGTAGTGCTCGGTCGCCTTAGTCACGAGCCGCCGCGACCGCTTCGGCGCTCCGCGCATCTTGGCGAGCTTCTTGACGTCGACGTCAAGAAGCTCGGCCGGATCGAGCGCGGCGCCGGTAGCGGATCGCCGGCGGCCTCTACACCACACCGGCAGCTACCCAGACGCCCGGAAGGCCGACCCTGGTGATGGATCCGGCCGAGACGGTCGTCCACGGCGGCGTCGACGACGCCAGCTCGCCGACCTACGGCGCCGGTGAAGCGCAGACGCCGCAGGGCGCGGACCGCCTCGATGCGATTCCTGCGCCGCGCCGTCCGGTTCCAGACGCGGTTGGCGGCTGAGGCGAGGCGGTGATGACCGACAACGGCCTCGCCCATCGGCCCGGAAGATCGACTGCGCCCACTTGCAGGGCGGTCGGGCTCAGGCTCACCTCCTGGGCCGCCGGCGACCGCTGACCGCGGCGAGGCCGAGCGCCTCCTCCGCTCGACGCTCGCTTGCTGAGCCTATCGGCGCTGGTTTACCGAAGCTCCGAGGCGCGGACGTGAGCTTTGCAGAGCTGTCTTTCGGCGATACCTCCTTCAGGCTGGGTGGGTGGACACCCCCGGCCGAAGTCCACCGGCGGCTCGTCTTGACGAGCTGAGAAACAACCCGCTCGGGTCTTACAGCTAGGCCTCCCGCTCGCACCAGTTGTAGAGGGTCATCCCGCCCAGGTTTTCCGCAGGGGTCGGACTGTGCAGGATCCTGAGCCAGGGGTAGGCGTCTGCTTTCACGCGAACGCGCATCGCGGTCCGCTGCCGGCAACAGTGCTGCTTTGCATGGAAAGCGGGGTTAGTTCGCGGATGCCTGTGCGCCACCTCGAGCGCGCGCCTCCTCCCCTTGTCAGATCGTGACGGGCTTGTGGGCTTCGAAGAGCGAGAGGCCTGGGTCTTCACTCTCCGTGATGGAGCCATTACGCGAGTGATCGAGTACGGCGATTTCGCCGAGCCAAGCCTTAGCCAGCCTTCAGCACGTACATCCGGGAGTAGCCGATGTCGCAGGAGAACGTCGAGATCGTGCAGCGCCATATCGCCGCCTATAACCGGCGCGACGTCGAGGCCTTGAGGGAGCTGAGCCACCGCGAGATGGAAGTGGATTGGTCGGCGTCTCGAGGGCTGGAGGCAGGTGTCTACCGGGGCTTGGAGGAGGTCCTGCGCTTCTACCAGGGCTTCCTTGACATGTTCGAGCAGGTCGATGTCGAGCCGAACCGCTTCATCAAGTCCGGTGATTCGGTCGTCGTTCCCAACACCGCTTACGTCCGAGGGCGGGATGGCATCGAGACCGTGGCTCGGAGCACGTTAATCTTCGAGGTTCGCGGTGGCCTGGTCGCCCGCATCTGCCTGTATCAGGAGATGCACGAAGCCCTCCAAGCCGCCGAGCTGTCGGAGCAGGCAGGGACGGTCCCGAGGAAACCGCCGCTTTGCACGAGAAGCGGTACCCGCCCGTGCCAGCGAGATTAGGCTCTCGTCATGCAGATAACACGCACGTTGTCAGCGCCGTTCCGCGCCGCGGGCAAACTCGTGACTGGGCTTGCTCGACGCGTGACCGGACGCAGGTCTGGCTGACGCCAGCCGCCACTCCAGACGAGAGGCCCTCGAAGCCGCCCGGCTGTCGGAGGATGAAAGTCAAGTCCGCTCTGACGTAGCCTCCTTTGGGAGAGTTCGGCTTGGGTGCCGGTGACGACGAGCTAAAGAGCAGGCCTCTGGGGCTTCGGAGCCTGCCGCGCTGCTTGGCCGCTTGACGGCCTTCAAGATGCGCGCCCCGGTGTCGCGCCCGCACCGCTTTTCTTCGGCTTGCTGCTGCCAGTCCTCGACCAGCCGCCGGTAGGCGCGCCTCGGCCTGCTCGGAGAGCTCGCGCTCGTGCGTCTCTGCTCGCGCTTGCGACGCCGGCGAGCCCGAGCGCCTTCCCCGACGCGGCGGATCGCCGGCCATGCAGCTCGAGCCGGCGCAGCTTGTGGCGCGTGAGCGACGGCCGCCCGAAGGCGTAGTCCTCGTTCGCGGCGTGAGCAGGTGCCAGAAGAGCACGCAGAGCTTGCGCGCGGTCGCCACCAGCGCGATCTGCGATCCCGCGCCGCGCCCGCAGGCGCTCGATAGAAGGCGCGCAGCGGGCCCGGCGTGCGGACCGCGATCCAGGCCGCCTCGCAGAGCATGTGGCGGGCCGCCGCGGAGCCCTGCTTGGAGATCCGCCCATGACGCGCCGGCGTCTCGCCGGACTGGCGCACCCTGGGATCGAGCCCGACGTAGGCGACGAGCTTTCGCGGCGTCTCGAAGCGCCGCGATCTCGCCGACCGCCGCCACGAAGGTCGCCGCCGAGACGCAGGTTCACCCCGGGCACGCTCATCAGCCGGCTGATCTCCTGCCGAGGCGAGCGCCATGCCGGGCCAGCTCGCGCTCCAGCGCCTCGACCTCGCGCGTCGAGGAAGTCGACCTGGCGCAGGCAGCCGTCGACGGTCTCCGCGCTCGTCTGCGGGCAGCTCGAGCGCCTCGAGCCAGCTCGCGCCCGCGCTCGCCCGAAGACGTCGCGTCATCGGCGGGCGTCCCTTCAGGTTGCGCGCGAGCACCGCGTGCACGCTCGTTCTTTGCCCGCGTGCGCTGGCGCACCAGGCGATCGCGCCGCGCGAGCCGGCCGCCGCAGCGCCCGCGTCTCACTCGTCGGGCGCCCAGACCTCGCGGCAGAAGCCGGCGGCGAGCAGCTCGCAGAGCGTCCGGGCGTCGACCTTGTCGGTCTTCACCTTCGCCTCGGCGATCGCCCGCACCTTGCGCGGTGTTGGCGATCACCACGCGGCCGACGTGGGGCTCGAGCATGCGCGCGATCGCGCAGCGCCGGCCCGGTCGCCTCGAGCGCCACCTGGTCGTCCGGCGCCAGGCTTTGCGCGAACAGCTCCAGCTCTTCGGCGCTGGTCTTGATCCGCCCGGCCGAGCGCACCTCACCGCCGCTCCTTGATCGCGACCTCGCAGAAGTCGCGGTGGACATCCAGCGCTATCGAGCGCATCGTAGCCTCCTCTCGGATGGTTGACGTGGGAGACGCAGCGGGCAAACGACACCGACGGATTCGTGCTCGCAGCACAACCGGACAAGTCGCAGGGGCGGCCAGTGAGTAGCGTCGGGCTCGCAGCCCATCCCATAATGCGCGGCCTGCCCATCTGCGTTCTCCCAAGTGCCCCTTGTTCCGGTGCGCCCGACGCTAAGCCGCCACCGGACGCCCGGCTGGGGCATCCGACGCAGTTTCATCCTCGGGTAGTCCAGAACGGAGGCTCTCGCGCTGGCTGAGTCCGACCTCGAGCCTCGACGCGGCTCTCTCCTCGTTGCCGGACCGCCCAGTATCCCGGCCGATGGCGCCGCTCTCCATCCATGCAAAGCGCCGCTTTCGTCCAAGGCGGCATCGTTCGATTCAATAAATGAAGCTTGGTCAGCCTTCGAGGGTCCTTGGCCGTACGGAGGTGAACCATGTTCCAGATGAACACGATCGTTCTGACCCTGGACGGCTCGGAGGGCGCCAAGCGGGCGATCCCGCCCGCCGTCGGGCTCGCGCGAGAGAGCGGATCGAGGATCCTGATCGCCCACGTCGATGAGCGGATGGGGACCAGGAGCCGAGCGCCGATAGACATCGAGGAGGAGGAGATCCAGGCGGAGATCCAGACGCTCGCCAAGGACCTCGCCGAGGAGGGAATCGAGGCGAGGGGTCGAGATCGGCGAGATGCTTTCCCGGGGAACCGAGATCGCCCGCGCGATCGCGGAGATAGCCGATCGGTCGAAAGCGGACCTGATCGTCACCGGGACTCGCGGACATTCCGAGATCGCGGGACTGTTCGTGGGCAGCGTCACTCAGCGGTTGCTCCACATTGCCAAGCAGCCCGTTCGGGCGGTTCCCGGCCACGGATGAGCAAACGGGGTCAGCCGACAGCAAGTCGACACCACCAGGAGGTGCCGCATGACCAGTGATAGAGGCGGCTACGTGATCAAGGTCGACGAGCTCCCGGGAGGGGAGAACGCATCGACATTCGACGGCCATGAGCACGGCGCAGAAGTGTCCTTCTTCCTCAGCCACAACAAGCCCGGCACCGGACCGAAGCTACACCGGCATCCGTACGAGGAGACGTTCATCGTCGAGGCCGGGGAGGTGCTCTTCACTGTTGGCGAGAGCACGATCGAGGCGAGGGCGGGGGACATCGTCGTCGTTCCGGCGGGGGCGCCGCACAAGTTCGTCAGCCGCGCGGCGAAGCATCGACAGGTCAGCATCCACCCGGTCGCTCGCATGGAGACGGAGTGGCTGGAATGACGAACAGTGCACCGCGCCGTAGGAGCGCACCACTCGGCGTCGCGGACAGCGAGGGGGCCGGGTCCTCCGCAGCCGCCTCCGGATCGGAGCCGTGATTCGGCCCGACCTTCCGACGTTCTCCTGTGACATCGCCTACTCCCGCAGCCCGGCGGCTCCGAGGGCGTCCCGCTGATCCAGATAGACCTCGCCTTTGAGGAGCTTGCCGTTCCGCAGCTGCCAGAGAGCGCCGACGTCCCGGCTCACGGCAACGCCGCTTCCCGCTCCTCGCCCAACGATTCGATAGAGAATGACCACGCGATCTCTGCCTGCATCGAGAAACCGGGTGTCCTCAAAGTGGAAGTCCTCCAGCGCGGCAGCCACTTCTTCCCTCCACCGCACCATCTCGTCAAGCCCCCCGGTACGTCTTCTGCTCGAAGGGCGACCGGTACTCGATCTCCGGGTCACACATGCTCAGAGCGGCGGTTCTGTCTCGTGCGTTGAAGGCTTCGAATACCCGATGCACGATCTCCACGTTCTCCTCCGACACCGCCCACGCAGTATCTCTCCGCGGAGTCCCGCTTTCCATGCAAAGCAGTAGTGCCTGGCCTTCCACGAATACCGTTCTATTTCCTTAGGGCTGGCGCTGCCGCCTCTGGACCTGCCCGACGCGTGGCTGGCGCGCGGCTGAGCCCACGCGGCCTGCTCCGATCCCCCGCGTCGTGCCAAGTCCACGCCTCGATGCCCCCGCTGGCGCACTGGGGTCCTTGGTGATGTAATTGGCTGCCAAGCGTTCGACCGGAGGCGATGCTCGATGCCCCAGATCCTCGGAGCCAACCCGGCGATGCGACGCGCCTGGCTCGCGCACAACACCGGGCACGCCCTGGAAGCGGCCGCGGAGACGGCGTTCGCGCCCGAAGAGACCCGCGGGAACATCGAGAACCTCGTCGGAGCGACGCATATCCCGCTCGGCATAGGCGGACCCATCCGTGTCAAGGGACAGCACGCCGACGGGCTGTTCTTCGTGCCGTTCGCGACCACGGAGGGGACTCTCGTCACCACCTACCAGTACGGCATGCGGGCGATCACCGAGGCGGGTGGCGCCAACGCGTACGTCGTGGCGGACGCGCTCGACATCACCCCCTGCTTCGTGGTGGGGACAACCCGAGAAGCGCTCGCCCTGGCGAGCTGGCTTGACGATCATCTGACCGAGCTCCAGGCTCTGGCCGCCGAGACCACGGTCCACGGCCGTCTGGTCGAGATCCGCCCGCACGTGTTCGGCCGGCGCGTCTTTGCCCAGTTCGTGTTCAGCACGGGCGATGCAATGGGCCTCAACATGGTCAACCTCGCGGTTGACCGGGTCTGCCGGCAGGTCGCTGAGGCGGTGCCCTGCGAGCGGTGGTACCTGCGCTGCAACTACTCGAGCGACAAGAAGCCCGCCGCCATCAACTTGTTCCGGCCCTATGGCAAGGAGGTGGCGATCGACCTGACCCTGCCGGCGAGCGTCGTCGAGGCGCACCTCGGCGTGTCGCCCGCCGACCTGGTCGAGTTCGCGGCCTCCGGTCGGCTCGGAACCATGCAGGCGGGCGCGCTCGGCGCGAACGCCCACTTCGCGAACGGCCTGGCCGCCATCTACATCGCGTGCGGGCAGGACGTCGCACAGATCGTCAACGCGAGCATCGGCTTCCTGGACGTCGAGCTGGTTGGCGCGGACGACCTCTACGTGGCCGCGCGGCTGCCGAACCTGGTGGTCGGCACGGTCGGCGGTGGAACCAGGCTCCCGACGCAGCGCGAGTGCCTGGCCCTGCTCGGCTGCGACGGAGAAGGCACGGCGAAGAAGTTCGCCGAGATCGTCGGGGCGACCCTCGTCGCAGGCGAGCTCGCGATCTGCGCAGCCCTGGCCAATGATCGCTTCATCGAGGCCCACCGGCGGAGCCGGCGCATCGCCGCCATTCCCGGGTAGCTGCCGCCACCGACAGCGGTCAAGACCCAAGGTAGCTATCGCATGTCGCGTCCCGTACTGCCAGGGCTTGCAGGTGTTTGGTCCTCTTCCTCAGTCAGGTCTGGCGCTGCCGCCCTTGGTGTTGGAGCTCTCGGGCCGCTGGGCGCTGCGCGATGCGCGTTAGTTCCGCTTTTCGTCCAAAGCGGCTATTTCGGAAGTCCTCGTCCCATCAGCCGAGACTTCCCCTTTCACGCGAAGGGAGCCGTGTTAGTCGCGGACCTGTGATCCAGCGCGAGGAGCTCGGAGAGCGCTTCGGCCAGCTGGTCGGGCCACTCATCGGTGAGGACCGTCGACCTGCTGCAGGGGGGCCCGGTCGGCGGGGCGATCCGGACGCTCCAGACCCTCATTCGCCCTCCGCGAGGTACTGGTGGATCAGCTGCACCGCCATCGAGCCCTCGCCGACGGCGGAGGCCACTCGCTGGTTCGAGCCATGGCGGACGTCTCCGGCGGCGAACACGCCCGGCATGCAGGACTCGAGCAAGTAGGGATCCCGATCGAGCGGCCAGTCGGCCGGACTGGCTTCCCAGATCACGGCCGGAGACGATGAACCCGCCGTCATCGCAGATCAGCTTCCCTTGAAGCCAATCCGTGTGTGGGGAGGCGCCGATGAAGATGAACACCGCATCGGCCGGGACGGGGTCGCCCGTTCGCTCCCCGTTCCGCTTCACGGTCAGGGACTCGAGGCGGTCGCTGCCGTGGGCCGCGGTAAGTTCCGTCCGGGTCAGGACCTCGATATTGCCCGCCAGCTCGATCTGATCGATCAGGTACCGACTCATCCCCTCTGCGAGCGAGTCGGCCCGGATCAGCATCGTCACCTTGCCGGCATAGCGCGCGAAGTTGAGCGCCCACTGGCCGGCGGAGTTCGCACCGCCGACGATGAACACGTGCTGATCGACCTGGTCCTGGGCATCGCGGGCGGGAGGCGCCGTAGTAGACGCCGGCGCCGAGCAGCTCCGAGACGCCGGGCGCGGTGAGCCGACGGTACGAGACCCCGGTGGAGATCAGCACGCTGCGGGCCCTGAGGGTGGTTTGATCGGAGAAGTGGAGGATGCGGTCGCCGTCCCGCCGCTCGAGGCCAATCACCTCGCGCGGGCGGACGATCTCGGCACCGAAACGGCGTGCCTGGATGATCGCCCGCCGCGTTAGCTCCGATCCGCTGAGTCCCGCGTGGAAGCCGAGGTAGTTCTCGATCCGCGGGCTCTGCCCGGCCTGGCCGCCGGGTGCTTCCCGCTCGATCATGACCGTGCTCAATCCCTCAGACGAGGCGTACACGGCCGCCGCCAACCCCGCCGGCCCGCCTCCCACGATCACGAGGTCGTAGTGATCGAGCGTCGGGCGGGTGGCGATCCCGAGCTGGCTGGCGAGTTCCACGTTAGTGGGCTGCGCGACCGCGACGCCGTCGGGGAACACGGCGATTGGCAGGTGGGCGCGGTCCTGCTCGGCGACCTGCCTCGAGCAGGGTCTTTCCCTCGTCGAGGCTCGGGTCCAGCCACTGGTAGTGGATGTTGTTGCGTCCCAGGAACTGCTGGATGGTGTGGCCCCGCGACGTATCCCGCTCCCCCACGATCCTCACTCCCTCTGCGTCGCGGTCACGGGCGCCTTGCCAGCCGTCGAGGAGGTCCGTGACGATCGGAAGCAGATCCCGCTCGCCGTCGAACGGCTTGACCACGAAGTGATCCAGCGCCAGCGTGTTGACGGCGTCGACCGCGAGCTCGAAGTCGGCGTGCCCGCACAGCAACACCGTTCGCGCTTCTGGATGCAGCTTTAGTCCTTCCCTCAGCAGGTCAAGACCCGCCATCTCGCGCTGCATGCTGGTCGGCGATCAGAAGGGCCACCAGCTCCCCGCGGTCCTTCAACTCGCGGAGAGCTTCCATCGCCGGGCGTGTGTCCTGTCGAAGCCTGCGGCTCTGAATCCCCGGGAAGAAAATGCGCGACGGAGGTGGCGCTCGAGGGCTTTCGCCATCCGCGAGTCGCTTCCCACCGCGAGCAGTAGAGGCTGCATTTCACGCAGTATCTCTCGACGGAGTGTCGCTTTCCATGCAAAGCAGAACCGCTGCTTTTCGTCCGAAGCGGCTAGGCGATACCCGCGCTGAATCCCTCTGAGTAGCTCGGGCGCTCCTGGTGGATCAAACCCACCATGCACAACAGGGGGACCACATCGAGATCCTCGGGCAGGTCGAGCGTGTAGGTCCACCTTGCCTGCACCAGCCTTCCCCTGAGAAGCCCCGCGGGACGGCCAGCCCGGGTAAGTTCGTAGCGGCGGCGCAGCCGGCGTTTGGTCGCCACCGTCTCGACGCCGTCCGTCGTGATCAGCCTGAATTGCCGGCGCTTAAGCTCGATGGTGCCGGCGGGCACATCCCCAATAAGAAGCTCACAGCTCTTCAATGTGCCGAACCAGTGACGGCCGGGACCAGCGCAACTGCGCGATTTCGCTCCCAGCCGCGTCGTGGATCTGGAAGCGCTCCTTTTCCGAACGTTCTCGGGGACGGAGGATCTCGAAAACTTCGTACCCTGAGTGGTCCGCCACTGAGATCGGGAACTCGCCGTTGAGGCCTGGGGTTAGCGAGTACCGCCTTTCTTTACCTGCGGCGGTGGGTAGTGGCCTCCGGTGCCCCTTTCCGTGCAAAGCGGATAGCTGCTTCTCATCCAAAGCACCACGCAGTATCTCGCGCGAACCGCTGCTTTCCATGCAAAGCAGTAGTGCCCGGCCTTCTCACGAGTACCGCCCTCTATTCACCAATGGCCTGACGCTGCCCCCGCTGCGGGTCGCGGCCTTAAAGGGGGCGAGCTGCTACTCCCGGAGCCCGGCGGCTTCGAGGGCCTCGGCTCGGTCTTCTCCGAAGTAGGTCCACCTGGCTAGCTCGCCATCGCGGAACGTCCACAGGTTCCAGACAAGAGCCTCAACCTCAGCACCGCTCGTCTTGCCGCGGCCACTGAAGCGGATCAGCACGAGCACCTTGTCGCCCGCGTCGATCAATTCTTCGACTTCCACCCTTGCCCCATCCGCCCAGGTCGCATCAAGGTCGCGATAGAAGGCACGCATTTCATCGGGCCCACGAAGCACCACGGGGTCTATGAGCCGCCGCGACAGATCGATCACGAAATCCGGGGGAAGCAGGTCCCAGGCTTGCGCGTCGCCGCGGTCGATCATCGCGAAGACGTTTCGGATGACCTCGACGTTCTCCTCCGACATCGCCTATCTGACCTCGAGTACGTCCCGCCACCCTGGGTCGATCTCGTCCAGATCAATGCTGAGAGCACTCAGCGCGGCTTCGCGGGTCTCGACGTTCTCGTAAGCGACGTTCCACCAAGGGCCTTCGCCGTAGACCGGCTTCCCTTGCTTGCGCGCCGTAACGATGATGTCGTTGGCGCGTTCTCCGTCCTCACCGGTGCCGATGTAGCTGATGTTGAGGTGCCAGATGTTCGTCTGCGACATCGCCTACTCCCACAGCTCGGCGGCTTCGAGGGCTTCGCCACGGTCGGTGTAAGTACGAAAGCGAGCGATCAGTCCACCGTGGAAGTGGGCGACCCACGCCGCAGATGTGTCGATGACGGCACCGCTGTCCTGTCCCTTGCCGCGGATGCGCCCTAAGGCAAGAGCGGCGTCTCCGACGTCGCGAACTTCCTCGATCTCCCAGCTGAGGGAGTCCCAGGTCTTATCGACAGCCGCGCAGTACTGGGAACCAGCGTCGGCACCCCGATAGACGGTCCCTTCCAAGGCCGCCCTCACCGGCACGATCTCTGCGCCGCGAGCGAGAAGTGCATCGAATGCCGCGCCATCCCGTCGATTGAAGGCGTCTGTTGCCTCACGCAGCAACTCGACTTTCTGGACCGACATCGCCCACGCAGTATCTCGCGCGAACCGCTGCTTTCCATGCAAAACGCTAGCCCGAGAGCTCCTTAGGCCTCACCATCGACACCAGCTCAGCGCTTCCGGGCGCCAGCTCGCGCCAGGTTCCGTCGAGCTCCAGCGTTGCCAGCGCCGCGGTCGGAAACTTGCTCCTTAACCGCGGGATCTCAGAGCCGGCGCTGGCGAGGCTCAGGGCGAGGTCCTGGATCCCGGGGTTGTGGCCGATCAGCATCACGGACTCGACCTCGTCCGGCACCTTGCGCAGCACCTCGAGCAGGTCGCGTGCCGGGGCCGCGTAGAGCTCGGGCTCGATCTGCACGTCGGCCTTCTTCCCCAGCCCCGGCGTGAGCCGTTTCAGCGTCTGGC
This sequence comes from uncultured Solirubrobacterales bacterium, assembly GCA_963833375.1. GTDB lineage: Bacteria > Actinomycetota > Thermoleophilia > Solirubrobacterales > 70-9 > DASUPK01. Next base: position 27,360 of record CAWHXR010000001.1, on the reverse strand, counting down.
GGGTGCGCGTCGATGGCGAACACAGCACCAGCTCGGGGGAGATCCCCTTCCGCCCCAGGTGCTTTGCCATGACCTTGGCGGCGCGGCGACCGCGAGGCGCCAGTGGCCGGTCGCGGTCGGCAAGCGTCGGATCGTCCCAGCTCGACTTCGCGTGGCGCAGGAGATAGAGCCGTTTCATTCCCACCTGGAGAATGCCGAGAGCGGGCAACCGAAGGCAAGGCGGAAGCGGAAAGGGAAGGTGCGCTGCCGCATATCGCGCAAGAGTGGCGGGCCCCACCAGGTTCCAATAGTGCTGCTGAAAGGAGCGCTTTCGAACTGGCGCTCGCTTTCGCGCAAACGAGCAGCTAGTGACGAAGCCCCTGGGGTTCGAGTCCGGCCAACTCCATCGCCTGCTTGGTTGCCTAAGTAGCCAGCCGCTACTGCTGCATGAGGAGGTGAGGTGGCGCTCCTGCTTTTCGCGCGGGGTTCTTCCACCAGCCCTACGCCGTCGCGCTCTCGTCGGGGTTGCTCTGGCTGCGCCGTAGCGGTTACCTTAGGTGCGATGGTCTTCGACTTCAGACACAAGAACGTCGAGGGCAAGTGGAAAGCAAGCGGGCACTGCAAGGGGTCGACCCGGGATGCCGCCTTCGACGCCTTGGAGCAAAAGAACGGCGGTATGCCTAAAGGCCGTTACATGTCTCGCCCGCGGGACGGTCACGCCAAAGACTGGGAACTTTTCAGCTGGCCCAGAGCAGCCTCGGCGCCGGCACAGCACGGCGTTTCGGCGTTTGCCGCCACAGTTCGTAATCACAAGGACGCGAAGCGCGAGCGGCCCTTCTCAGCATCCGATGTATCCAGGGGCACCCGGAGTCGGCACCCTGCTGAACCAAAGGGGACCGTGACATTGCGGAGGGAAGCTCCTCCGAAGCCAACTACCGCCGAGCGCGAGGTGGCTGATCTGCTGCCAATCGAGGCCGATCCCGACGCGGCCAGAGCCGCCCTAGATCGGGTGCCGCTCTGGTTCCACACCTTCTCGCTCGACCATTCCGAGGAGCTCTACACGCCCGGGGTCGCCCGCGACCACCGCTACCGGATCCCCGCCATTCCCGAGGCCTTCAGCGGCATGAGCGTGCTCGACGTCGGCACCTTTGACGGCTTCTACGCGTTCCTCGCCGAAGCGCGTGGCGCGCGGCGAGTCGTCGCGGTGGACAACGAGCAATACAGAATGTGGGTCCGGTCGCGCTGGGATGTCGAGCTTGAGGGGGGCGAGGGGTTCACAGCGATCCGGGAGTTGCTCCACTCGAAGGTCGAATACCGCCGCCTCAACGCCTTCGATCTCGACCAGCTGGAGGAAACGTTCGACTTCATCCTCTGCTTCGGGATCCTGCACCGGGTAGACAACCCGATGGGCCTGCTCAAGGTGCTTCGACGGCGCCTCTCGGCCGAAGGCCGGGTGCTTCTCGAGACCTACGGCTCACCGGATCGGACGCTCGACGCCCCGGTGGCTATCCACGCCTATGAGCCAGGCGAGGTCTACCCTCGCGATGACTTCGTCTACTGGGGCTTCACCCCCGCAGGTTTGGACGCGATGGCTCGCCATGCGGGCTTCGAGGGCTTCGAGCTGATCGACGCGCCCGTCATCGACGGTCATCCGCGCCTCATCGGAACCCTGCCCGCCCACGCCATGTGTCGCTCCTAGATCGAATCGGGCCGGGCTGCCCCTCCTCGCGCATTGGAGGCGCGGCTCCGCTGGCCCACAGAAGTGCTACCGGCACCAGACTGCTCGAGGAAGCCGACCGTCCGAAGCCGACCTAGTGTTCGCGCCGATGGGACAGGGGGGTTCTACCGGAGAGACGCAGGAGACAGCACGTTTCTGCGCGATGTTCGAGTTGTTCATGCGGCGATGCTGGCTTGGCTCAGAGACCGACCCGTCGACGTCGTCTCTCGACGTCTTCCGTCACAATGCTACCTGCGAAGGAAGGATGGTCAAGATGGAGTTGTCCATCGGCCTCCACATCGACTGCGACTCGACGAGGTGCACGCCCAAGCAAGCGCACCGTTCCTGCCCAGGTCCCAGACGAGCCCGAGGATTCGCAGCCCGTCGTCGAGTTCGCGTGCTTGAGAGAGGTCGCGCTCGAGTCAGTAACGCCGCAGTGGGCGATCCATCCGCCGTACTCGCCAATCGTCGCCGCCAGCCCCACGCACCGCAAGCGCTCAGCGCGGCCAGAACCACCGCCTCACGCCTGAGCCCTGCCCGCTCCTACCCAGGCCACCTCATCTGTGCTCTGGCTTCGAACGTCCACCCAGGCACCGCGCGCCTTCAGCGCCCCCCGCTCGTCGCCACCGCTCCAGCCATAACCAATCCACGCGCCACCCATTGCCGTACCACGCCACCTGCATCATCCGACGGCCGCGGAGTCGATCTGCCCTCGCCAGCGCACGCTCGTCCCCTGCGGCAGCTCGACTTCAGCCACCGAGAGATCGCCGCGATCCGGCAGAGCGTGCCAAGTTGGTCTCGGCGCTCCGCGCGGCAACGTCACCGTGCTAGTCTCAGGGCAGCGACGTTGGCGGCGGTCGACACTTCCAGCGCATCCCGCCCATAAGAAGCTGTCGCACCTCTACCTTATCATCCCCATCCCGCCTGCTCACGGAGGATCAGGTGGGTTCGCGTGGTCGCACCTCTTCTCCGCCTTCGACGGGTCCTCCCCGGTGCCGGCGAACGCCTTGTTCGGGCGCACCAGCATGCGGCGCGGGCTCAGGTGGCGACTGTCGCCACGGGACGCAGTCGTTGCCGTTCTGCGCTTTTCGCTCGAGACTACCCACGGCCCTCATGCTGAGTGAAGCTGCTCTCAGTTCCCCAGCCAGCGCAGCACTGCGCCAATCCAGCAACAAGCTCCGCACCAGCATCAGCTGCCCCACCACCGCTACAAGCCACTCGTCTGGCAGCGCAACCCAGCCGCCGCTGGGCGGCGTTTTCGAGCGCCCGCACACCCTCACCCACCTTCACACGCGCTCTCACCCACCTCCCCGCTTCTCCATCACCCCACACACCTCACCTTCCCTTCTCTTTTTCGTCCAAAGCAGTAGTCGACGAGCGTCAGAGCTTCTTCTTCAGCTTCACCTTCACCGACTGGGTGCTCGGGTCGCCGCCGGTCGGGGTGTAGGTGACCGCGACATTGACCTTCACCTTGCCGGTCTCGTTCAGCGTTTTCTGCTTTTTGCCTCTCGCCCTGATCAGCAACCGCTGGTTCGGCGGTCCCAAGAGGGCAGCCGTGACGCCCTTGCCGGATGCGGCCAGCTCGCCCTCGTTGGAAGCGCTCACTGCGATGGTGACCGTGCCCTTCTTCTTGTTGCGGGTGATCCGGCCGAGCGTAAGGTGTTCGAGGGGTTGAGAACGGCGGAGATGTTCATGCGGAAGCCCGTGGCCTGTTGGAAGTCCCCCTGTCCACCATCGGGCAGACTTCCGGCGCGACCAAGGAACGTCTCCCCGGGAACGGGGAAGGCGCAGCCAGGGTCGTTGGGGTTCAGTGGTGTAAACGTTCCGAGGACGTCGCCGGCCTTCACCTCGACATTCGCCGGGAAGGTGTTCACCACGCCGCCGGTCAGATCGTGAGGGCCCTCGTGGCCGACAACCATGTAGCCCGCTCCGCCGAGTGGCCGGAACACCTTCATCCCGAGCGTGCCGCCACCGGCGATGGCCTGTGTGCTCCACGAGGTAATCGTCCCCGCTGCGGGCATCACGTAGGTGTTGCCCGAAGTCACGGTCGGCTGCAGCCGGTCGAAACTACCCGTGCAAATGGCTGGGGCGCCGGTCTGGCCGACGGTCGCTGACGCCCCGGCTGGCGCGGCGCACACCGCCAGCGGCAGCGCGGCGAGCGAGACCATGAGTGCGAGGCGGTTCGAGAAGCGGCGCATGGGCCGTGACAAACCGACCCTGAATCGCAGTGAATCCTGCGTCAATGCGAAGAGGCCCCTTGTCGGGGCTCCTCGTACTCCGGCCAGCCCAGCGCGGCCTACTCTGGCGGCGCCAGGGGGCTGAGCTAGTCGAATCACTCGTAGTCGCTTCTCATCCAAAGCGGCAGCCTTCCTTTAGCCGAATACGCAAGCACGGAACCCGAAGCCAGCCACGATCTGGTCTGCCTGCTGCCCAGCGGTGAGTGCCTGGCGGAGGAGACCAACGAGTTTCCGAAGCTGGCCGTGCTTCCCGGCACGCGCTGCGCGACCGGTCAGCCCTTTGTCCGCTGTAAACCTTGGAGCCACGCAGCGATGATCGCCTCATCGCCGGGGGCGGGCGTCAGAGTCCCAAGCTGCGCGAGTATCGCTCCCTCAATGCTGGCGAGACGCCCGAAGATCTTCCCGAGGCGCACCGCAACCTGCCTCGGCTTGAGATCGTGCCGCCTTCCCAGCTGTTTGACTTGCTGGTCGAGCTTGAACAACTGGTGGCCCGGCGCTTGGCAGATCGCCTCGGCCTGCGTGACGTACTCGGCGCGGGTAGAGGCGGCATCAGCGGGCGCCGTCCAAACTGCAAGCAGCCCCATTGACAAAACGAACGGCAGGACGGTTCTCCGCGTGCTCTTCTCCCTCTTCCCTAAGGTGCCCCTACCCGGCGCGATCGTCGCAGTACTGCGTGGCGGGCGCAATACCGACTTCTCGCTTGCTCATCCCGCCCGGCCCGACCTCTACCGCCGCCCCACGAAGAAGCCCCACAAGCGCGGGGCCTCTCCGCACTCGAGCCGCTTTTCGTCCAAAGCGGCTATTGCAGGTCCGTCGTAGCGGGGTGTGTCCCGAGGTCCATTTTCGCGGTTGCCCACCTGGGTCACCCTGCACGGGATACTGCGTGGGCGATGCCCGGGATGACGTCGGAGGAATGTCAGGAATGGGAGCGGAAGTGCCGTGAGGCGGTTGAGCCTCATCTGGGTGGGGAGAAGACGGAGGCGGTAGGGCCGTTCACGCGGAAAGTGTGGTGGGATTGGGACGAAGGCGAAATCGGGGCGTTTTTCGCCGCTGCTTGGGACGGGTGGAAGGTGGCCCATGGAGGTCGCCTTCCGAGAAACTTCCTGCTTGCCGTCACCCGGGACAAAGTTCATGTGTTCGACTACTCCGGGGGCCCCGTGAACCCGGTGGTCGGGGAGGAGGTCGCGGTCTTCGACCGCGAAAACATCGGCTTCCTCGGAGAGGAAGGAGAGAAGGGGTCGGATGAAGTCACGCTCCGGCTGACCAGGAGCAGCCAGACCGAGCACGTGAGCATCGATGCCCGGAAGCTCGACCAGTACGACCCGCTTGCAGCCGAGGTGATCGCGGCGCTGTCGGAGTAGAGCGTCACGCATCAGTGCGTGAAAAAACGGCGCTTCCTCGAAAAGCGCTCCTTTCCATCTTGACCTCAACTGGTCAGTGCACCACCCCTGACGTCTCGCATCGTCTCATCAGTCCGAGCGCTGTCGAGCGAAGGCCGTAGGCCGAAGCGAGTCAGCGCTCGGGTCGACGTCTCGAGGCCGTCGATCAGCTCGGCGAGCTTCTCGGCCGGGGTAGCGAAGCCGAGCGTCTCGCGCGGGCGGCCGTTGAGCTTGCGAGCGACCTCGTCCAGGGCCTCCTGGCTCATCCCTTCAAGAGACTCGCCCTTCGGGAAGTACTGCCGCAGGAGGCCGTTGGTGTTCTCGTTCGAGCCCCGCTGCCAGGGCTTCGCGGATCGCAGAAGTAGACCTCGACCCCGTCTCGACCGAAAAGCGCCGGTGCTCAGACATCTCCGAGCCCTGGTCCCAGGTGAGCGATCGGCGAAGCTGTACCGGCAGCGTCGTGATGCTTGCCTTGAGCGCCTCGCGACGCGCTCGGCGCCGCTCCCCTCGGGCAGGGCGACGAGCTGGCAATAGCGCGTCTGGCGCTCGACCAGGGTCGCGATCGCGTTCGTCCTTCCGCCCATCAAGAGGTCGCCCTCCCAGTGGCCGGCACGGCGCGTCCTCGACCTCCGGGGGCGCTCGGAGATCATCACCATCCCGGCGATCTTGCCCTGGCTTTGGCCCTTTCTCGACTGCGCTCGCGCAAGCGCCTTTGCCGGCGGGTTCTCAGGTGCCCCGTCAGCTCTCGCTTAACGTCCCCCGCGCCTGGACGTAGAGGCGCGGTAGATCGTCTCGTGCGAGACCCGCATCGCCTCATTGTCCGGGTATTGGAGCTTGAGCCAGCCCGCGATCTGCTCGGGGGAGTGGTCCTTTCGCAGATGCTCTGACACGAGGCGCCGCAGCTGCGGGCAGAGCTCGAGCTTCGTCGGCCGCGGCCGCCGGCCCTCCGCCGGCCTCGCCTCGCCTCGTGGGCGCGGTAGCGCCGGCGTCCGCCGCAGCGCTTGATCTCACGGGCGACCGTCGTGTGTGAGCGGCTGAAGCGTCCAGGCGATCTCGCGGCCGAGTCGCCGCCGGCGATCCCGCGCGAGATCTCCTCGCGCTCCTCCAGGCTCAGGCACCTCGCCGCCCGCCGCCGCGGCCTTGGCGGATTCCCCACCCTCGCCACGTAGCGGCTCACCCTCGCTCGAGGATGCCGAGCCGGCGGCCTATCTCGGCCTCGCTCAGCCCCTCGGCCCACAACGCCCAGATCCCGTCCTTCGTCGCCTCGATCAGGCCGTAGCCCTTCGCATCACCGCACCTCCTTCGTTGGTCAGCGAGTCGCTGACCCTCTCGGGTGGTGCGGCGGTGGTTTGAGACCACCATGAAAGCGCTGCTTCTCGTCCAAGCGGCTACTCCCACAACCCGGCTGCACCGAAGGCGAGGCCCGTTGCGTGTTCTGTGGCCACGCGCCGTCTCTCCGGCTGCCAGTCACCATCCGGTGCGGACAAGCTGATCCGGGACGACGATCTTGCGATACATGAACGCACCGGATAGCTTGGGCGCACGGTGGACTTCTGGTACCCCAGAGCAGTCTGTCTAGTAGTTGCCGGCCTTGCCGCATCCCTCGCGATTGCCACTCCTGCGGATGCCCGAAAGGTTGCCGAGCGCTCGGCAGAATCCTTTAGCAAGGCTGGAGCGACCGTCAAGCAGCCATCCTCACTGAGTATGGAAATCACAACGGCGAGCGGGCCGCAGACTGTTCTGGGAAGTTGGGGAGTCAATTGCCTCGAAGAGCGGACACACAAGTGGAAGGGGCGCCGGGGAGGGTTCGTCGGGACGTCGCCGATCCTCAAGAGGCTGCCCATCCCGGTCAGCCACCCGGAGAAGTGCAAGGTGAACGTGGCGGGGTCTCAAGACCTCGCCGCTGACCCGCTCCCCACCACAACCGTCGTTACGGTCAGGCTGTTTGCGCGTCGTTGAACGTGACCGCCGCCTCGGTGCTCGAGCGGGTGCTCCGGGCACGGGTCCGGAGGAGACGGACGTCGACGACGAGGTTGAGCAGATCCTCCGGCCTGACTGAGGGGAAGACCCGCGTCCGCTCTAGCCGCCGCTTTTCGTCCAAAGCGGCTATTTCGGGGGTGTTCCCCGCAGACCGGTCAGGCTTCCGCATTCACGCGAAGGGAGTGGCAATGAGCGATGGGATACCCACGCCTCGTCTGCATGGAAGGCGGGAACTTTGGCCGATGCTGTTAGGCGAGGTTGACGGGTCGAGTGGGTGCAGATCCCGCGGCGTTCGACTCCTATGAGTAGGTGCAAGTCGGTCTAGGGAATGCCCACGAGGACTCGCAGCTCTTTGCAGTGTCGATGCCGGTTTCGCCCTCGCAGTCGTCGCTGTTGAGACCGCCGTCCAAACGATCGTTCGCAGGACCGGCTCGAAGCAGGTCGTCGCCGGAGCCGCCGTCGAGACTGTCGTTGCCACCATCCGGCCCTAGGGTCGTGAAGGCGTCGGCCGAGTTGTCGCCGAGGAGGAGGTCGCCTCCGCCTCCTCCGCTGATTGTGTCGTTGCCAGCCCCCGTCGCCGTCGTCGGACTCGGAAAACCGGGCGAGCCGTCGCCGATCAGGATTTCGGGGGCATCACCGCCACTGATCGTGTCGTTTCCCGCGCCACTCACGTCACCACTCGCGGTGTGGTCGCCGATCGCGAAGAATCCTCCGTCCGTGCCGAGGTCGAGGACATCGTCGCCGCCTGCCCCCGTCGCATTACGTCCCTCGCTGTCGCCGACCAAACCCTCCGCCCCGGGATCGCCCTTGAGAACGTCGTCGCCCGCCCCAGAGACGTCGCCCGCGTGGTCGATCCAGTGGGAGTCTCCGACCAGGCTTTCGAAGCCAGGGCCGCCCACGAGGAGGTCGTTTCCGCCGCCGGTAGCCGCTCCGCCCTTAGTGTTGCTGTCTCCGGCGATCCGGTCGAACCCGTCCCCTCCATAGATCTGGTCGTTCCCACCACCAATCGCGTTTCCCTTTGGCGAGAAGCTGTCGCCGCTGATCACGTCGTCGCCGTTTCCACCGAGGAGCAAGTCGTTACCTCCACCGATGGCGTCACCGGTTTCCGGATCGGGTCCGGGGAGCTCAGAACCGCCCGCGGAAACGTCGCCAACGATCTGGTCGTTTCCGTCGCCAGCCTCCACTTTGTCATTGCCGAGGCCGCCGACGAGGACGTCGTCCCCTTCAAGCCCGCAGATCAGGTCGTTGCCGCCCTGGCCGTCGACCGTGTCGGCGGCGTTCGATCCGACGATCACATCGTTGCCAGAAGTTCCTGTGATGGCACCGGTGCCGACGATCGTGGCTGGCTTGCCGAAGCAGCTCGGAGTCGAGGCCGCAACGGCTTGAGCCGGAAGCGCAGCGGCCGCCGCGAGCAGACAAACCAGGAGAAGGCTCAACCTCCGCATGTCGACCCGGCCGGATGACCTCGGATGCGAGTCCCTTCCGTGCGCGCTCATCTCGGACCTCCCTCGTCTGTCCTCGAAATATCGAGCACCGAGCGACACCGAGACAGCCAATAGCCGTTCGGGCTACGTTCTGGCGACCCTATAGCGGCCACCGATCCCGGTCAAGCCACGATGCGGACCGGTGGACCGCACTGACCACACCGTCAACGCTCCGTCTACTCACCGTACTCACCGCACTCCTGCAATGCGCGAGAAGCGAGCGCCCGATCGAAAAGCGCTGCTTTCTCTTTGAAGACGACCCCCTCTGTCAAGGGGGTGACCGTCCTGCGGTGATCGGTGTGCTCGTGCCGCTCCCAGCTGGTGGTTGAGTTGTGCTCATTTCTCTTTCGGCGCTCGGGGCGCAGATCGTTCCTGGGAGCTGCCTCGGCCGCTCAATTCCATGCAGGACCGTCGGGCGGTCAGAAAGCAGCAGGAGCTCGCCGGGGCAGTGTTCTCGCCGCCGTTGGGGCGGGAGGCTTGAAGGGCTCATCGCGGCTCAGCATGTGCCAGGCCGCGATCAGGAGCTTGCGGGCGACCGAGGACTTCGCCGGGTTCTTGCCGTGGCGCGCGCTCACCCGCAGGTAGTGGCCGTGCCAGGGGTTGGAGGGGCGCCAGGCCTGGTTGGCGGCCTCGACCGCCGCCCAGCGCAGCGTCCTCGAGCCCGCCTTGGAGAGGGCCCCGGTCGCCGAGCGCTCCCCCGACTGGTTCATCCTCGGCGCCAAGCCGGCGTAGCCGACCAGCTTGCCCGGGGCCCGAAACCGCGAGACCTCGCCGATCTCGGCGGCGAAGGTGAGGCTCAAGCAGCGGGCCGACCCCCGGGATCGTCGCCAGCAGCCGAGCGCGCTCGTCTGATCGTGCGACCGGGCTCTAGCTCGCGGTCGATCGGGTCGATCCGCCGGTCCATCTCCGCGGCCAGCTCGATCAGCTCCGCGATCGAGGCCCGCCATACCTCCGGCACCCCGCGGCGCTCCAAGAGCTCGATCGCGTCGGGCTTGCGAAGCCGGGCGTAGGAGAGCCTCAGCCCGAACTGGGTGAGGAGGCCGAAGATCCGGTTGCGGGCCGAGGTGCGGACCTTCACCAGGTGGGCCCGGCGGCGAAGGCGCTCGCGCAGGGCGCGGTCCTCGAGCGAGGGCACCCAGAGCTCGGGCACCAGGTCTCGCCGGCAGAGCTCGGCCAGCACCCGGGCGTCGACCTTGTCGGTCTTGCAGGCGAGCGGGGCGACGTCTCTCACCTTGCGGGCGTGGGCGACCTTCACCTCCCAGCCGGCGGCCTCGAGCCGGTCGCGCACCCAGACCGCGCCGCTCATCATCTCCACGCAGGCCTCGAGCCTCGGTTCCCAGCTTCAAGACCAGCCTTGCGAGGCCGTCCTCGTCGGCGGGGATCAGTCCCCTCGGCCGCGATCGTGCCCGCCCTCGCCCATCGCGCAGTAGGCCGCGCGCCCGTAGGCCCAATCGATTCCGACATAGTTCATGCCGGGTCTCCTCTCCTCGCTGGAATGGCAGTGGCAACCGCGGTTCTAGTGAGCGCGGCGGAGGCCCCTTTTCAGTTCAGAGGGAGCGGGACCCTCATGACATTCCATGCAAAGCGACACTCTGCGCGGGCCGGCTGCCTCTGATCTCGCGCCCGGTGGTAGTGGCCATCGGACTCGCGCCCGGTGGTAGTGGCCATCGGACTCGCGCCCGGTGGTAGTGGCCATCGCCATTTCTTTGCGGTCCCCGCGGAAGTTCTGCGTCTCTACGTCTTGCCTGACATCTCGTGCGGGTGGTATCGATGTGCCTCCCGGAGAAGGAGAAAGGCAAATTGGCGGTGATCAGGTTGAGCGTCCCTCGGAAGCTCGCGGAGGCGCTCCCTCGGTTCGAGGGCGTCCCGGTCGGCGACTCGATCGCGGTGGGACACCTCATCGCGGACACCATCCAGATTCGAGCGGATGAGCTGCTTGAGGCTGTCGAGCAGCACCCCATGAGGGAGGCCGGTCAGGTCGCTGACATGCGCCGCCTCGTCGACGAGCTCGACGGGCTGGCCCGTTCCTATGAGCGGTTGGTGGGCGAGAGCGAGCCTCCGGACGAGGGCTAAGCGGGGACTGGGCATAGGGGGACGGAGGCGCTCCCTCGTTCGCGCGAGAAGCGAGCGCTGCCTCGAAAAGCGTCGCTCCCTTCCACTGCAAAGCGCCGCTTCTCGTCCGAAGCGATACTGATAAGGCAGCCGCGGGCAAACCGTTCAGATGTTGCGCCCGGTGGTCGCTAGGTATAGCGATCAAGCTCGGTGTCCTCGAAGGAGCGTGGATCCTCCGCCGGCTCCAAGTGGGTGAACACCGTGGCGTAAGGCAGCTTCTCGCGCAGCGCAGCTTCGACCTCCTCGGCGAGGCCGTGACCTTGCTGAACGCTCCAGGTCCCTGGAACGAGGACGTGGGTCGAGACGAATGCCCGCTGTCCCGCCCGTCGCGTTCGCACGGCATGGAAGTCAATGCCGCGGGCTCGAAACGTCGAGAGCACCTGCTCGATCTTGCCCTGTGCGGCGTCGTCCAGGGCACGGTCCATCACACCGCCCGCGGACTGGCGCAGAAGCATGGTGCCGGTGAAGATGATGTTCACCGCGACGACGAGGGCGATGATGCCATCGAGCCTCTCCCACCCGGTGATCGCGACGGCGCCTACGCCGACGAGGACTCCAGCTGAGGTCCAAACATCGGTCAAGAGGTGTCTGCCGTCAGCCTCGAGCGTGATTGAACGCTCTCGGCGTCCGTTTCGCACCAGCATCGTTCCCACTGCAAGGTTGATCAGAGACGCCGCGGCGGAGACCGTGAGACCGATGCCGACGTCCGTCAGCGGCTGAGGGTGCAGGAGGCGGTCGGTCGCGGTGACACCAATGACGACCGCCGCGACCACGATCAGCGCGCCCTCGAAACCCGCCGAGAGATATTCGGCCTTGGCGTGACCGAAGAGGTGCTGCTCGTCCGCGGGCTTCACCGCCCAGCTCAGCGCCCCCACGGCGACGAGCGCCGCGAAGAGGTTGACCACCGACTCCGCGGCGTCGGAGAGCAGTCCCACCGAACCAGTCAGAAGCCAGGCGAGCCCCTTGAGCGCCATCGTCGCAACCGCCGCTGCAACCGACAGCCACAGGAGCCGCAGCAATCGCCGCGGACTCGCCGTTGGTGATCGGCGCTCGTTCAACTGGAGGCCCGTCGCGGAAACTCGCATTAGAGTTCAACCCGCGCGGCATCACCCGCATCTGGGAACGGCGCCTCGCGAGGAGCGGGCAGGGTGTTCGCTAACCGGGAACGCAACACCCCACCTGCTCAAGGAGTTCTGCTTTCCATGCAAAGCACCGCTTTTCGTCCAAAGCAGCTACTCCGACAGCCCGGCGGCGTGGAGGACTTCTTCCTCACTTGGGAAGAAGGTGATCCGCGCAATCTTGCCGTCTATCACGGTGTAGAGCGCGGCGAAGGACTGCCGCACGGGAACGGCATGGCCCTTCCCGCGTCGTTCTTTCTCGATCCCGAGGACCAGTACCGCGCCGGAGCCGAGGTCGGTAGCCCGCTGCGGCTCGAGATCCTTGAAGGCTCCAATGTGGTGCCGCATCGTTTCGCCGAACTCTTTGAGGCCATAGGCCAGGCGAATGTCGAGGGACCCAATCCGGCTCGCGTCCCACACCACATAGGAATCGATGTACGACAGCGCGTCGGAGGAATCGCCCCGACGAAACGCCTCGATGTGAGCGCGCACGATCTCAACGTTCTCCTCCGACATCGCCCGCCCAGTATCGCGCCCGGAACCGCTGCTTTCCATGCAAAGCGGATAGCCGCTTCTTGTCCAAAGCAGCTGTCACCGGGCCGATCTACGGCTCGCGAAGCGATGCCGGGTGCGGGCACCCGGCGGAGTGATCTAGCGGAGCGACCGGAACGCCGCGCGAACCTCGCTGGCAAACAAATCGGGTTCCTCCCAGGCGGCGAAGTGGCCGCCCCTGTCGACCTCGTTGAAGTAGATGAGGTTGGGGTACGAGTTCTCGGCCCAGCTGCGCGGAGTCCGCCAGATCTCGCCGGGGAAGGTCGTGAAGCCGGTCGGAATCGAGACCTCCGGAGGAGCCTGGCCGGAAGCAGCCGCAGCGGCTGCGACCTGTCCGTCTTCCCAGTACGACCGCGCCGCCGAGGCTCCGGTGCCGGTCAACCAGTACAGCGTTATGTTGTCGAGGATGTTGTCCCGGGTTAGATTGCCCGCCGGCTCGCCGTCGACGAACGCGCGCGAGATCTTGTAGTAGGCGTCCGTGTCGTGGTCGAGCAGCCACGCCGCCAGGGCGACGGGTGAATCCAGCAGCGCGTAGCTGATCGTCTGCGGCCGCGTGGCCTGCTCCAGGAAGTAGCCGAAGCCGCTCGCCCTGAACGTGTCGAGCTGAGCCTGCGCGGCGCGTTCCTCGTCGGACTCCGTCGGCTGGGGCCCGGCAAGCGCCGTCACGAGCAGGTTCACGTGGATGCCGAGCAACCCCTCGGGCGCCTGGCGGCCCATCGCGTCGGTGACCGCGGCGCCCACGTCGCCTCCCTGGGCGACGTAGCGGGTGTAGCCGAGCCGTCGCATCAGCTCCGCCCACGCCTGCGCGACGCGGCCGACGTTCCAGCCGAGGTCCGTCGGCTCGCCGGAGAAGCCGTAGCCGGGCAGGGACGGCAGGACCAGATGGAACGCGTCCTCGGCGCGTCCGCCGTGCGCGGTCGGGTCGGTCAGCGGGCCAACGGCCTCGAGCAGCTCGATCACCGAGCCGGGCCAGCCATGGGTCATGATCAGTGGCAGCGCCTCCTCGTGATCCGACTTGACGTGGATGAAATGGACGTCGACACCGTCGATCTCCGTCGTGAACTGCGGCAGCGCGTTCAGTCTCGCCTCGCACGCGCGCCAGTCGTAATCCATCGTCCAGTACCGGGAGAGCGCCTGGATCGTCGCCAATTGCACCCCCTGCGAGCGATCGTCGACGAGTTCCTTGGACGGCGAGCGGGTCGCGGTTATGCGTCGGCGAAGCTCATCGAGATCCTCTTGCGGAACCTCAATGCTGAAGGGTCGGATCGCTCCATCTTTGGCCGTGCCCGGATCGGCGGCGGTCTGCTTGGTCGAGGCTGAGGCGTCCATCTGCGGCTCCTGACTTGCGATTGGCGGGGCGGTAAAGGCCCTCACTCGATTGCTGGGCGCAGACGGGTCGAGACACTCGGCGCCATCGCGCCGCGGCTGACCCTATTCCTCTAGTGGGAACACGTCAAGGGTCCCAGGGGCGCAACCTCGGTGGCGCAGAGCTCAGGGGCGAGACCGCTGCTTTTCATGCAAAGCGGCGCTTCTCGTCCGAAGCGGTGCTTTTTCGCGCCTCGGTGATGTGGGCCGGGCACAACGATCCACGGTCGTGCGTCTCGCCTTGAGACCTCACTCTCCGCGCGAGGAGCCCTCACCTCGCGGCGCCGAGCGCGGCCCGAAGAGCCGGCAGATCGTCCGCCCCGAAGACAACTCGATTCTGCGTGGCGACATACACGAGATCGAGGTTGACTCCAGCCCCGGCGATCTTGCGAGCCAGGTCAGCCAACGCGCCTGGGCGGTCCTCGACATCGACCACGACTACTTCGCGCTCCCGGGTGACCGCGACATGGGAAATCGCCAACGCATGCTTCACGGCCTCGGCGTGCGGTACCAGGATGTGCAGCTCGGCCCGCTCGCCGGGCCCGACGCACGTGGCGGCGGCGAGGTTCACGCCGGCATCGCTGATTGCGGCCGCCACCCGAGCCAGCGCCCCAGGGGTGTTCTCAATGTCGATGACCAGGTCGACCGCCATGTGTCCGTGCGCGGTCAGCCTACTGGCGAGACGCCAGGTCAGTTCGGAAAGCGCCCCGTTCATGTGAAGCGGCGCTTTCGAATCACACCTCTAAGCGGTGAAGGGGCACCGCCGAGTAACCACAACTTCGCACTGAGCACGAGCTGTAACCAAACCGTCCCGCCTCCCTGCGCGAGAAGGGAAGCACGAACGCACGCAACTCGCACGCAGTCACCCACTAAACGCGCGCGAGCTGAGCCCAACCCGGCCCGCCTGTCGGCTGCCTCGCCATCGGCGTCGCGGCTACATCAGCCGTTGCGCTCCGCAGAGCCAAGCCGATCCCCTCTTCCGTACCGCGAGGGCTACCGCGAGCAGTACCCCTCAGGCCCTCTCAAGCCCCTGCCGTATCGCCCTATCCGTCCGCGCCCCCTGTTCTGCCCGGACAGCAAGGGCAGGGCACGCGGGCCAGCACAACAGGCCGATGCCATTCCCCTTTTCCCTTCCTCTGCTGGTCGATGGTCCGATGACCTTGCTTGCTTCGAGTGAAGCGCCAGGACCCGAAAGCCGGAAACCCTGCCTAGACCTGGACCAGGGGGGCGGGGGAGTGGTCGAGCGCGGCGCGCACGACGCATTCATTAATACCCGGCCCAAACAATTTCCCCTGCGAACGCGCCTCCCCCCGCGGTCAACAGCGATAACGAGCCGTACTCCCGCAACCCGACGCATCGAGGGTCTCGGCTTTCGACTAGCGGCCCGAGCGAGCCTCGATCCGAAACACGGGGTATTGCGGAGCGATCCGCTCGAACTCCACCAGAGGGGCTTCGGGGTCCACTCGAATGTGTCCCCTTGCTCCGGGGGCGAGTTGCAGGTAGCGCCGCAGGATCGGCGCACGCTCTTCAGGCTCGACCTCCTCCAGGAGCACCGGCTCGCGGCGGCCATGCCGGAGGACCCCCTGCCCTTTGGCGGCCCGCACGTTGGCAACCCAGTTCGCGTCTTGGCCGAGCATCGCCACCAGATAGCGCCCGCCCTCGTAGTCCGCCACCACGACCGGAAAAGACCTGGCCCGCCCGCTACGGCGGCCGCGCACCTCGAGCGTCTGCATACGGTGCGGCGGCAACCCGGCCGCGGCCGTCCGCCTCCACAGTCCGTTGAGGAATCTCGCCACCCGATTTGGCCGCCCCCCTCTGTACATCCACCTGTCGAGACGGTGCGGCATCACCTACTCCCGCAGCCCGGCGGCTTCGAGGGCTTTCCGCTGATCGGAGTACATCCGCAGTGCCGTGGCGTGACCCGCCTTGATGTCGATCAGATGAGCAAACGGAACGTCCATCTGGACGCCGCTTCCCGCCCCTGTGAGTCCGAAGTGCAGCAGGACGAGAACCCTCCCTTCGGATACTTCCCGGAACTCGTCGGGGGCGAAGCTCATCTCCCCGAACGCCTCGGACGCCTGTGCAAACCAGTCGCGAACCTCCTCGTGGCCGCGCCACACCCCGGCGATCGGCGAGTCCTCCGGATTTCGCCATTCGATCTCCTCGTCGAGGAACGGCAGGATCCCTTCGATGCCATCGCGCTGGAATGCGTCGTAGGCCCGCCGCACAAGCTCGACGTTCGCTTCCGACATCGCCTACTCCCGCAGACCGGCGGCTTCGAGGGCCTCTGTCTTGGTGGCAAACCCCTGAACCCGCACGATCGTCCCGTCCCGGAACCAGAAGACGTCGGTTTCGTCCGCCTCGATTCGGAGATCGCTGCCGCGGCCGACCGCGACCATCCTCGTCTCGACGACGACCGCATGGCCGAGGTCGATGATCTCTCGCGGCTCCCAGAGCAATTCAGCCCAGACTTCCTGCAGCATGCGCCAGAACTCCTTCGTCGCCTCGCGGCCGCGATAGACCGTCGCGTCGGGCACGTCGGGTCGGCCATGAAGCTCGAAGTCCGGTGCCAGGCTTGCCCACAGATCCGGTGCCACCTCTTCGGGGTCGACGAACTGATCACCGCTGCGATCGATCGAGTTGATGACCTCGTAGTTGCGCCGCACGAGCGCGACGTTCTCCTCCGACATCGCCTACTCCCGCAGCCCGGCGGCTTCGAGGGCTTCCTGGTGATCGAGGTAGGAGACCACCCGGGTCACCTTGCCCTTTCTGAAATCGACCAGGTAGGCGATCGGCGAGCGGGTCTCCGCGCCGCTCTCCTTGCCGCGTCCGTGGAAGCGCCCCAAGAAAAGTGCCCGATCGCCGAGGTCGCGAGCTTCCGTGATCTCGATCCGGATTTCAGCAAAGGTCTCGTCAAGGTCCCGCAAGAACCCCCTTACACCGTCGCGGCCGCGGTAGACGGCGGTGTCACCGCCGAGAAGCCTCTGGACCGCGGGCCGCCACTCCACGTTCGGGTCGTAGATCTCCACAGCGCCCTCGGTGTCTCTGCGGTTGTATGCATCGACCGCCCGCTGCCAGGCGTCAACGTTCTCCTGCGACATCGCCCACGCAGTATCTCGCGCAGGATGACCCGTGGGAGGACCCGCCACGCCGGTCTGTGGACACCCCCGCCCGATCCACCGCACAGAGCCGCAGTTTCGGGTGAGTTAGGCCAAGCGCCGCCTAGGCCGTCCCTTCTGCTGCAGCCCTGCGACGGTCCTAGGTCCGCTGCACGGTTCCTATCTGTCCCTTGCGAGGGCTTGGTGCAAGACCAATACCCCGATCAACCCGCTGAAGACGCCGAAGCCGACGCCGAACAGACCAAGCACCACGCTGTCACCGAGGCCGAGTACCGACACCACCACAATCGCGCCGCCGCACGTTAGAAGGAAGAGTCCGTACAGGAACACCACCACACGTCCCGCAAGCCAACCGAAGTCGATCCGGATGTTGTTCCACCAATGCATCAGTGGGCTGATTGCTACCACGGGGAACGCGGGAGCAGGTGTGGGAGCGGAACCTCTGGACGAACCCAGCCAGCGGAAGGACCCCTGGCGATGCACCAAAGGCCTCCGTAATTCGGCCAGCCCAACGCGGCCTTTGGCGGCGCCAGGGGCTAGCCCAGTCCTATCACCAACTCCCGAAGGGAGCCAAGCCTTGTCCCTCACTGCACCGGAACGGGAAACCGTCATCTCGTTCTCAGAGAGCAGGCAGACGTCGATCCTCTTGCGGCTGAGATCCAGCCCAGCGTGCAACATGTGTTGGGGCCTCCTTGGTGCTCGTTTTTCGGTTGCACGTCAAGCGTGGCAACCGAGGAGGTCCTTCTTTGAACTAGCCGCAATGCTGGAAGTCGGCTACGTGACCCGCCTGCACCAGATGTCGTCATCGCCGTTGCCCGCCTGCCCAGTTCTCTTCCACGAACAATTGACGACGCCAAGACCCTGCCGGCTGAGCGACGTCGCCCGACGAGAGGCTGCCGCGGTCAGGACCCCTTCGTGTACCAGACGTCGCCGCAGCAGTAGAGCGACGAGCCGTCGGCCTCGCCCCAGATCACGTGAGCGATGCCCGTCGAGCTCACCGCGATCCCGAAGTAGTCACCGTCGGTGAAGGTGTAGCCGGCCGCGCTCTTGTACGGAGCACCCGAGCCGAGGTTCGAGAGCCGAACCTGCGGCCCCCAGCTGACCCCGCCATCCGTAGTCCGCGCATACCAGGTGTTGAACTTGCCGGTCCGGTCGTCCTGCCAAGCGAGGCGGAAGTCCCCAGGGCTGGGGCCGCTTTCAATCTGCGGCACGCTGCTGTCACCGAGGGCATTCACGAGGACGTTGGGGCTCCAGTTCACCGCGTCGTCCGAGGTGCGAACGTATAGGGACTTCGGCCCGCTCGGCACCTCGGAGAAGGTGTACGCGAAGACCAGGTGGCCGCTTGCATCGACTGCGATCGAGCCGGTCGCGGCGAAGTAGTCCGGGTAGCACCCCGGTACCGGACAGGGGGGCGGGTCAGCGGCGGCCCCAAAGGGGATGAGCGTCGGGTTGGCGCACGGCATTGTCGTCGACGGCGAGCACCGCAGCAGGGCGATCTCCGCCGGTCCGTCGAAGTCATGCCCGTGTCCCGAGATGCTCGTCTCGCCGTTGAGGGCGAAGTAGACGTCGCCGTTTGGCGCGTATGCCCCACTGTTCGCGTACCACCAGACGTGGTCGTCATTCACCTTTTGGGGCGGGAGGAATGACTGACCGTAGTCATGCGAGGCCACGACCATGTTGTCGAACTTGCGGTTGAACGCCACGTAGACGTCCCGGCCCGATGGGGAGATCACGAGGATGGGCTTGTCCATGTAGCTGAGTCCGCCGTTCATCGTGATCGGAGCACTCCACGTGCTGCCGCCGTCGTGGGACGTGAACAGCTGCACGCCCGGGTCGAACTGGTCCAGGAATGCCGCGTAGATCGTCCCGCAGCTGCACCCGGAGTTGGTGTCGTTCGCCACCCGGATCTGGGGGTCGTACTGCCACCCGATCGTCTTGCAGGCGGCCGCGCAGACGAAGGTCTCGGGATCGAAGCTCGCCCCGCCATCGGTGGAGCGGCGGAATAGGACGCTGGTGCCAGGGCAGTTGCCCTTGCAGGCGGGCGCGTTGATGCCGGTGATCAGTTGGTAGACGCGGTTCGCGTGGTTGGGGTCGACCGCAACCACGGGCTCCCAGTTGCTCTGGCGCTTCGGGTTGATGTCGTACCCGGCGGCGCGCTCGTCGTCGAAGGCCGCCCGCGCATGTGCGGCGCCCACAGCGACGATCGCCAGGGATCCCGCGAGCGCTGCCAGAGCCGGAGCTCGGGTGCGCAACCGAGGTCTCTCAGTTCCTCTGGGCATTCCGGTCGCCGTAACCTATACGCGAGCGCCTTCGAAAAGCCCGTGAAGCCCTTCGGTGGGCTCGACCGTGATTGCGTCGACGGGGGCTTCGATCAAACCGCTGCTTTGCATGGAATGTCATGAGGGTCCCGCCCCTCTGAACTGAAAAGGGGCCTCCGCCGCGCTCACTAGAACCGCGGTTGCCACTGCCGTTCCAGCGAGGAGAGGAGACCCGGCATGAACTATGTCGGAATCGATTGGGCCTACGGGCAGGCAGCCTTCTGCGCGATGGGCGAGGGCGGCGAGATCGCCGCCGAAGGGTTGATCCCCGCCAACGAGGACGGTCTCGCGAGGCTGGTCTTGGAGCTCGGCACCGAGGCCTCGGGCTGCGTCGAGATGATGAGCGGGGCGGTCTGGGTCCGCGACCGGCTCGAGGCCGCCGGCTGGGAGATGAAGGTCGCCCACGCCCGCAAGGTCAGAGACGTCGCCCCGCTCGCCTGCAAGACCGACAAGGTCGACGCCCGGGTCTTGGCCGAGCTCTGCCGGCGGGACCTGGTGCCCGAGCTCTGGCTGCCCTCCGCCGAGGACCGGGCGCTCAGGGAGCGGCTTCGCCGACGGGCCCACCTGGTCAAGGTCCGCACCTCTGCCCGCAACCGGATCTTCGGGCTGCTCACCCAGTTCGGGTTGCGGATCCCCTACGCCAGGCTTCGTAAGCCCGACGGGATCGAGCTGCTTTCGCGCCGCGGGGTGCCGGAGGTCTGGCGGGCCTCGATCGCCGAGCTCATCGAGCTCACCGAGGAGATGGACCGCCGGATCACCCCGATCGAGCGTGAGCTCGGCCCGATCGCGAGGGCGGATCGAGCGGGCGAGGCTGCTCGGCGACGATGCCGGGGGTCGGCCCGCTCCTCGGCCTCACCTTCGCCGCCGAGATCGGCGAGGTCTCTCGGTTTCGATCCCCGGGCAAGCTGATCGCCTACGCCGGCCTCGCCCCGAGGGTGAGCCAGTCGGGGGAGCGCTCTCAGACCGGCGCCCTCTCCAAGGCCGGGCTCCAGGACCCTGCGCTGGGCGGCGGTCGAGGCCGCCAATCAGGCCTGGCGGCCCTCCAACCCCTGGCACCGCCACTACCTGCGGGTCACCGCCCGCCACGGCAAGAACCCGGCGAAGTCCTCGGTCGCCCGCAAGCTCCTGATCGCCGCCTGGCACATGCTGAGCCGCGATGAGCCCTTCAAGCCTCCCGCCCCGGCGCGAGAACACTGCCCCGGCGAGCTCCTGCTCCTTTCTGACCGCCCGACGGTCCTGCATGGAATTGAGCGGCCGAGGCAGCTCCCAGGAACGATCTGCGCCCCGAGCGCCGAAAGAGAAATGAGCACACCTCACCAACCAGCTGGGAGCGGCACGAGCACACCGATCACCACAGGACGTTCACCCCCTTGACAGCCGGGTTCTCTTCAAAGAGAAAGGAGCGCTTCTCGAGCTGGCGCTCGCTGTTCGTGCAAGGGGCACAGCTCACACGCGAGGGCACCCCGATCGGGACGCTCGGCGCTTTGGCTATTGGACGTGCCCCAGCGTCATCTGTTTGAGCCCATCGTGGTGCCGGCAGCCGCTGCAAGCTTGTCGTGCCGATCGGCCACCCGGTGCGGCGCGGGGATCAGGGCCGCGCCTGCGATCACGAGTCCGAACGCGATCATCCGTCCGGAGATCGCCACCGCCCCGGTCCCGATCGAATCACGGAAGACCAGGACGCCGCCGACGATCGCGACCAGGTTGGCCGCTACCGAGGTGAGCGCGATGACTTCGACGCCCGGACCGACCTGCAGGCCACGGGCCGAGGCATAGAAGGCGATCACCGAGGCGGCCAGCGCCGCGAACGTCCACGGGCTGATCAACTCGAGCACCCCGCCTTGAACGATGTGGGTGAGGAACTTGAGCGCGATGTCGGAAATGCCGAACAGGGCGCCGGCGGCTGCGCCGAGGAGCAGGCCCTCCCTTGCCTGGAGGACGCGGAGGCGGCCGGCCATCGCGGCAACTCCCGTGGCGAGCAGAAGGACGGTGCATTCGACGGTGATCAGGGCGGCCAGTGCGTAGCCCGGAGGGTGGGCGGGCTGTGACCCTTGGGTGATCCCGATGACCGCAAGCCCTGCCGCCGTGATGACCAGGCCGATCCACTGCCGGCGACCGAGGTGAAAGCCGAAGAACCGCTCGGCGAGCACGGCGAGGAAGACCAAACCGGCCGAGAGGACGGCCTGTACGACCGAGAGCGGTGCGAGCGCGAGGGCGCCCACGTGAAGCGCCCAGGCTCCGACCGCCACCAGCCAGCCGACCGCGAACCACCTGGAGCGGAAGAGGTCGGCGGCGCTTCGCAGCGGGTGCCGAACGCGCACGGGCGGTGCCGAGACCGCACCGCGCTGCTTGAGCAGAAAGGAGATGCTCGTAGCGAGCGCGCAGGCCAGGGCGAGGGCGAGTCCGAAGGTCACAGCGCGAGGCATCTTCTCCAACGGCCGTCATCCCTGCCGGCTGGCTTGTCGCCTAGCCGATCAGGGACCTCGCGCAATTCGCCCTGAATCGCCAGACCGGCAAGGCGACTGCACTTCAGTATTCATCGGGGCCTTCGCGTGAAAACAGAGGTCCCCGTCGCGGGTCGAGGGATTTGGAAAGTGCCGCTTTGGACCAAAAGCGATAGTCCTGCTTTTCGTCCAAAGCAGCTATTTGAAGGCCAGTTCTCCGAGCTGTTCAAGTAGCGTCTTTCACGCGAAGGGAGGCGCAAGAACGATCGGGTCAGCGCGGCGACGGTTGGCGGTGCTTCCGTAGGTGCTTCGCCTCAGCGGCGGACATTGAAACGAGAGCGAAGTACCGCACCGCCAGGCCACTGGGTCCGGAGGGCTATCCTCGGCCGGCGGATGAACCGTCGTGGCTAGGTCTTTGAGAATCCGGTGACCGGAGAGCGCGCCGTGGTCCTCACCGATCCCGATGACCAGCCCGAGCTCGTGCTGGTTATCGATCTTCACGTCCGGCCCGGCGGCCGGGTGGCCGCACCGCACTTTCACCCGACCCTGACGGAGCGGTTCCATGTTCTCTCTGGCCTCCTCGGCTTTCTGATCGGCGAGGATCAATCTGAGCTCGGCCCCGGCGACGCCGCCGAGGTGCAGCCTTAACTCCCTCTAGGACTGGTGGCAGGTGGGCGAGGACGAAGCACAGGCGATCGTCGAAGTGAATCCCGGCGACCGCTTCGTGGAGATGGTAGGGAGGATGTTTGGGCTCGCCCGCGTCGGCAAGGTCGACGGGGGCATCCCTCACCTCCTCCAGCTGGCCGTGACGGCGCGCGGGTATCGCGATGTGATGGTGATCGCCTCACCTCCGCCGTGGGTTCAGCGCCTGATGCTCGGTGCCCTGGCGCCGATCGGCCGGCTGCTCGGGCGCCTGCCCGCCTACGCCGAGTACCTCGCCTCGGGTCCGTTGGAGCCAGTGGATCCCGCGGCCCTTGCCATGCTCACCCTGGAAGGGCTGCTCCGCTTCGACGGGCAGGGTTGAACGCAGCCCAGCCTCCCGGTGGGCTTCGCGCGCGGCACGTGGATCGGGCAGCCGAGGTCCCCCTTCCATGCAAAGCGCCGCTTGTCGTGGCGGTCTCAAACCACCGCCGCACCACCCGAGAGGGTCAGCGACTCGCTGACCAACGAAGGAGGTGCGGTGATGCCGAAGGGCTACGGCCTGAGCGAGGCGACGAAGGACGGGATCTGGGAGTTGCGAGCGGAGGGGCTGAGCGAGGCGGAGATCGGCCGCCGGCTCGGCATCCCTCGAGCGACGGTGAGCCGCTGCGTGGCGAGGGTCGGCGGCATCCGCCCAAGGCCGCGGCGGCGGGCGGCGAGGTGCCTGAGCCTGGACGAGCGCGAGGAGATCTCGCGCGGGATCGCCGGCGGCGACTCGGCCCGCGAGATCGCCTGGACGCTTCACCGCTCACACACCACGGTCGCCCGTGAGATCAACCGCTGCGGCGGACGCCGGCGCTACCGCGCCCACGCGGCAGAGCGCGAGGCCAGGCGGCGGACCCGGCGGCCACGGCCGACGAAGCTCGAGCTCTGCCCGCAGCTGCGGCGCCTCGTCTCAGAGCATCTGCGAAAGGACCACTCCCCCGAGCAGATCGCGGGCTGGCTCAAGATCCAATACCCGGACAATGAGGCGATGCGGGTCTCGCACGAGACGATCTACCGCGCCCTCTACGTCCAGGCGCGGGGGACGCTGAAGCGAGAGCTGACGGGGCACCTGAGAACCCGCCGGCAAAGGCGCTTTGCGCGAGCCCAGTCGAGCAAGGGCCAAAGCCAGGGCAAGATCGCCGGGATGGTGATGATCTCCGAGCGCCCCCCGGAGGTCGAGGACCGCGCCGTCCCCGGCCACTGGGAGGGCGACCTCTTGATGGGCGGAAGGACGAACGCGATCGCGACCCTGGTCGAGCGCCAGACGCGCTATTGCCAGCTCGTCGCCCTGCCCGAGGGGAGCGGCGCCGAGCGCGTCTGCGAGGCGCTCAAGGCAAGCATCACGACCCTGCCGGCCCAGCTTCGCCGATCGCTCACCTGGGACCAGGGCTCGGAGATGTCTGAGCACCGGCGCTTTTCCGTCGAGACAGGGGTCGAGGTCTACTTCTGCGATCCCCGAAGCCCCTGGCAGCGGGGCTCGAACGAGAACACCAACGGCCTCCTGCGGCAGTACTTCCCGAAGGGCAAGTCTCTTGAAGGGATCAGCCAGGAGGCCCTCGACGACGTCGCTCGCAAGCTCAACGGCCGCCCGCGCGAGACGCTCGGCTTCGTTACCCCGGCCGAGAAGCTCGCCGAGCTGATCGACGGCCTCGACGACGTCGACTCCGAGCGCTGACTCGCTTCGGCCTACGGCCTTCGCTCGACAGCGCTCGGACTAGATGAGACGATGCGACACGTCAGGGGTGGTGCACTGACCAGTTGAGGTCAAGGTCCAAAGCGGCTATTCGCGGTGCGGGCAACGGATGCCTGGCAAAGCCAACCTGGGTTCGCTCCATCAGGCGAATGCCAGTGTTAGTGCCGAGACGATCGTTTGGGTGAGCGGCCCACCGCGAGGGCGGGATGCAACGACTAGGAGCCCCGTGCAAGCGTAGTGACGAAGACTTCGGAGATGCCTCATGCCAACCGCAGATACCGCGTTCCTTCAGTACGCGCTCAAACCATTCCACGGACTGAGTGTGGGCAGTCGGGCGCACAACCGGGGAGCAATCAGCTGATCGGGACGGGCCGTGACGCAACGCGTGACACCCCAATGACGCTCTACAGCTAGCTGTAGAGCGTCATCAAAATGTCAGTGAGCGTCATCAGCTGTCACATTCGACGGTACTAAGACTGAGCCAGTTTTCCCAAGGGGGGGTGCCAGCCGAGACAAAGCCAGCCCGCCCCGCCCAGGGCAAGGTCCTCCTTGATCTCCCGCTTAGAACCTGCCTCTACCCTGAGGCACACGATGGAATCTCTCGAGATCACTGTGCTGCCGATCGTTCTCATCGGCGCCCTCCTCCTCGGTGCCATCTGGACCAACGTGCTGGCCCGCTGGCTCAAGAGCGCCAAGCCGCTCCGGTAAGAGCATCTACTCGTTCCGGCACTCTCGAAAATAGCTCCTTTGGACTGCCATTTGGAGTCCCTTCATGGCATTCGAAAGCGGCTATTCGGACCGCCTGGCGGCCTGCTCTAGGCCCCGTTCAAGCACGCCGCGTCGGGATTGACGCGAGAAAATCACGCGAAATATTAGAGCGGCTGACACCCGCGCGCACGGAAGCTAAGAGCCCGACCGTCACCCTTAGCATTCCTTTGGTCGATCGAGCCTAGGGTGTCCCGGATGGGCGGTCTACGGCGGTCTGGCGCCGGTCCTGCAGTGAGTGGTCCGCCGGATGCGGCTGACTTACCGCCCGGCTCGGCGGTGCACGCCCTGGTTGCGGCCCACCGAGAGCGGAGGCGCGAGGCTGAGGCCAGACGCAGGCGGCGACGCCGGAGAATCTTCTTGGTCGCCGCCGTCCTCATGCTGCTGTCGCCGGCGATCTATTCGTATGCGACCTGGATGCTGCGGCCTTCGAGCATGGCCTTCTTCCCGCGCAGCGTCGAGTGGGTGAGAGCCGACTTGCCTTTCGGCAACCAGCTGGTCGACCAGATCGAGCACACCTACTACAGCTGGAACGCACCGAAGAAGGGCGGACCGCAGCTGACCAGCCTGCCGGCGACCGGGCGGGCCGCGGCGGCGCCTCGGAAGACGGCTGCCTGGCCGCCGCGGATCAAGCCGGTCTTCGCGCACCGGCTGCCCGGCGAAGGGATCTGGAAGTCGACCGCCCCGCCGGTCGAGGGTGCCCCACCCGTGCTGGTGACGACCTTTCGCCCCGAGCTCGACTATCCACGCATCGTCGCCTACGCGGCCTGGTTCGACCACACGCGCACCGCGCTCGCGTCCTATCCGGGCCGCTACGAGCCGCCGAACGCTGCCGTACGCGGGCCCATGATGGTCCCCTACGACCAGCGCTCGCGGCTGCTTGCGACCTTCAACAGCGGCTTCATCTACTCGGACACAAACAACGGCTCGACCGACAACGGCCGCATCAACGAGCCGCTCGCGAAGGGCAACGCCACCCTGCTCGGCTATCGCGACGGCCGCGTCGCGATCGTGAGGTGGAGCGGCGGCCCGAACGCCGGGCCGAACGTTGCCTGGGCCCGCCAGAGCCTGCCGCCGATCATCTGGAACGGCCGCCTCAACCCCGCCCTGAACGACAGCTCGCAGTGGGGCTTCACGGTTGGCAACGCCGTCCGCGTCTGGCGCACTGGCGTCGGCATCGACCGTCGTGGCAACCTGATCTTCGCAGCCGCCGACGACCAGACCGTGATCACCTTGGCGCGAATCCTTCAGCGTGCGGGCGCGGTTCGCGCGATGCAGTTCGACATCAATGCCGACTGGCACACCCTGATCACCTACACCCACCACCACGGCCTCGTCCCGAGGCAGGTCGGGCCGTCGAACCAGCCCACGACCCGCTACCTAAGCCCCGACGACCGCGACTTCTTCGCCGTCTACCGGCGCCTGCCCGGTCCCGTCACTGTCCCCTTCAATTAGGGTTCGAGCGCTGACGCCTCGAAGTGCAAAGGGCGTCGCATCGAATCCTGCGCACTGCTTCACCAGTGCGGTCTTCGGCGAGTCGGTGTTCACTACGGATGCAAGGGCCGCGCTCGCCCTAGTTGTAAGACGCAAGTCTCCGAAAAAGCCTTCGGAGCAGCACGGGTGACCTCCCCCCAGCCCGACCTTCCCGACCGGCGGCTCGAGCGTCGGCGGCTCGAGCGCCGGCGCCGTTTTCGGCGGCGCCGGTTAACGGCAGGCCTCATCGTGCTGGTCCCGATCGGCATATTGGTGGTCTTGCTCTTGAGTGGAACCCACCTGGGACAGGGCCCAGCTTCCGACAGCCGCGCCCTCACGCGCCCAAGGTCCAACCCATCGGTCCTGCCGGGCGACGTCCTGATCGCCGATCGCGGCAACAACCGCCTGCTCGAGCTCGATCCCGCCGGCCATGTCGTCTGGCAGTTCCCTCGCCCGGGTGATCTGCGTCCCGGCCAGACATTCAAGTCCCCTGACGACGCCTTCTTCGATCCGAGTGGACAGTTCGTGGTCGCCACCCAGGAGGACGACTTCGTGATCAGCGTCATCGATGTTCGCCGCCACAGGATTGTCTACCGCTACGGGCGTCCGGGAGTTCCCGGGGCGACGCCGAACCGGCTCAACAATCCCGACGACGCTATCCCGATGGCGGGCGGCACGATCCTCAGCGCCGACATCAAGAACTGCCGCTTGATCATTCTCCGCCCGCCCTCCCACGCTCCGGTGCGCCAGCTCGGATCGACCGGACTGTGCCTCCACAATCCACCGCTGTCCTTCGCCAGTCCCAACGGGGCCTTCCCAACTTCCGGCGGCGCGACAGTCGTCACCGAGATCAGCGGAAATTGGATCGACCTGCTGGCCCCCTCGGGGAAGCTGATCAGCGCCACTCACCCGCCGGGTTTCAGCTACCCCTCGGACACGAA